>NZ_JAAOBZ010000006.1:0-1122336 GCF_014872755.1 Bacillus sp. Bvel1
AAGTGGCTAAACGCGGCGGACTGTAAATCCGCTCCCTCAGGGTTCGGCAGTTCGAATCTGCCCCCCTCCACCATTTTATAAATAGGGGCATAGTTTAACGGTAGAACAGAGGTCTCCAAAACCTCCGGTGTGGGTTCGATTCCTACTGCCCCTGCCACTATATTATTTATTCATCTTCAGATTATGGCGGTTGTGGCGAAGTGGTTAACGCACCAGATTGTGGCTCTGGCACTCGTGGGTTCGATTCCCATCAATCGCCCCATATTATCATTGGGCTATAGCCAAGCGGTAAGGCAACGGACTTTGACTCCGTCATGCGTTGGTTCGAATCCAGCTAGCCCAGTTGCATTTTTTTGAAAACAACAGCATAAGATGTATTAAGTTCTTTTACATGTTGCGGAAGTAGTTCAGTGGTAGAACATCACCTTGCCAAGGTGGGGGTCGCGGGTTCGAATCCCGTCTTCCGCTCCAAATTACGGCGGCATAGCCAAGTGGTAAGGCAG
The DNA here is from genome assembly GCF_014872755.1 of Bacillus sp. Bvel1. Classification (NCBI taxonomy): domain Bacteria; kingdom Bacillati; phylum Bacillota; class Bacilli; order Caryophanales; family Bacillaceae; genus Bacillus; species Bacillus sp. Bvel1. The sequence continues at coordinate 504 of NZ_JAAOBZ010000006.1, forward strand.
AGGTCTGCAAAACCTTTATCCCCGGTTCGAATCCGGGTGTCGCCTTTCTATTGCCGGGGTGGTGGAATTGGCAGACACACAGGACTTAAAATCCTGCGGTAGGTGACTACCGTGCCGGTTCAAGTCCGGCCCTCGGCACCAATTTAACTTTGAGCGAATTATGTTAAATTGGTCATCAATTTTCTTATTATAAAACATATATGAGAGTGATTTGCATATTGCAGGTCGCTTTTTTTATATAATAAAAGCGTGAAGACTATCAATATAAGTTTCTTGCTTGTATCGTATATACTGCATTACCATTTGAAAAAACTTTACTAAAACCATTGACTCTTTATAGAATGCATGTTATATTTATATACGTCGGTTGAACACGACGCATTATATGCCGGTGTGGCGGAATTGGCAGACGCGCACGACTCAAAATCGTGTTCCTTCTGGAGTGCCGGTTCGACCCCGGCCACCGGTATACAAAGGCTTCTACATATTGTAGAAGCCTTTTTTGTTGTATAAAAATATCTCCAAGGCTTGTGAAAACATGATACCTGCAGCAGGAGGAGCTGAAAAGGAAACACCGATTCGGCCGTGGAGTTAAATCATTCCGATCGGGATTAACACTGTTTCTCAGCTGGTGGGGCGGCCATTCAAAAGCGCGCATTATTAGCAGCGGTTATTGCAGTATTTGCTCTTTTTATGTTTCAGCGCTTTCCTGCAGGCGAGCTTGTTACCCATTTTATTAAGGGCGGAAACGAATTGATCAATGTTATTATTATGTTATCGCTGATTTGGGCCGTAACAGCAGTAGCTGAAAATCTGGGATTATCGAAATATGTTACTTTTCATTTAATCATGGATCCCTCATATGTTTATTGCGCTGTCTCTTTTTATACTGGGGGCTGTTATATCTCATTTTATCGGTTCATTCTGGGGGACTTGGGGCGCTCGGCGTAACGCTGGCGGTTCAATTACATACCAGCTTATTATTAGCGAGCGGAACATTTGGTTTGCTTCTCCCCTCAGTGATAATACGGTGTTGGGGATCGATGTTGTGAAGTATGCCCGTTCGAAGCTTGTTCCGGCGATTAACGCCGGGGGGATCTCCGTTGTGTTATACGGTGCGTATTTTTCAGATAACAAATACTTTTTGAAGGCGTTATCCGAAATTGGGATAACGCCTTTTTAATGAGCTGTTATACTTGAGAAAAAAGAAGTGATGACATTGAAGCAGATTATTGCAATGGGCGGCGGGGGGTTTTCCATGGAGCCGGATCATCTTGTGCTGGATCAGTATATTTTAGAGCAGTCGGCGCGGTCAAAGCCGAAAGTTTGTTTTTTGCCGACGGCAAGCGGAGATTCGGAGAAATATACCGGCAGGTTTTATCAGGCCTTTCAAAAGCTGCGGTGTGAGCCGGATCACTTGTCGCTGTTTAAACCGCCGGGTTCTGATCTCAGATCCTTTCTCATGAAGAAAGATATTATATATGTCGGCGGCGGAAATACGCGCAATATGCTTGTCTTATGGAAAGAGTGGGGGCTTGACCTTATTCTTCGTGAGGCTTGGGAAAACGGCATCATCTTAGCGGGTCTCAGCGCTGGAGCGATTTGCTGGTATGAAGAAGGGGTGACGGATTCAGCGGGGGATTTGCGAGAGTTAACAGCTTTAGGATTTTTGCCGGGCAGCTTTTGTCCGCACTATGACGGAGAATCGGAGCGCCGGCCGGTGTATCACCGTCTGATTTCTGAAAAGAAACTCAGGGAGGGCTATGCCGCTGATGACGGCGCTGCGCTTCATTATAAAGACGGTCAGCTGTTCCGGGCTGTCTCATCCCGGGAAACCGCAAAGGGTTATCGGGTTTTTAATACCGAAGAAGGCGTTCGGGAAACAGAGCTTATGACCATTCCGTTATCTGAATTTTGATAATATGCTTTTTTTTGTACACAACTTATGTTACGATGAGAGCGAAATCAATAGTTACTGGGGGTGCCCGTCTGAGCGGGCTGAGAGAGAAGCGGCGGCTTCTTAACCCTTTGGACCTGATCTGGTTCGTACCAGCGTGGGGAAGTAAAGGTTTTATTATTGTTGAGGAAAACAATAATAGTTTCTTTCTGACTGCAAAACCGGGTTCTTCTTTGAACCCGGTTTTTTTGTGCTGGTGCTGAGCTTGGTTCTGTTATTCAAATGATAAAGGAGAGATTTGTATGCAAAATCAATCAGTACAGCAAGCGAACATTTCCATTATGTCGAGTTTTTCCGGCAGTAAAAAGGTTTATGCAGAAGGTTCTTCGCCCGACATACGAGTGCCGATGCGGGAAATCAGCCTGAGTGCGACTACGGGGGCATTCGGGGAAGAGGAGAATGCGCCGGTCCGTGTTTATGATACGAGCGGACCGTATACAGACCCGGATGTACAGATTGATATTCATGAAGGTCTGGGGGCGCTCCGCACAAAGTGGATTACCGGGCGCGGAGATGTAGAAGAATATAACGGACGGACCGTGAGACCTGAAGACAACGGCTATAAAAAAGAGGGCAGTACCGCCGAATACCCCGGCCTGCAGCGGAAACCGCTTCGGGCCAAGCCGGGGAAAAATGTAACACAATTGCATTATGCGAGAAAAGGCATCATTACGCCGGAAATGGAGTTTATCGCAATTCGCGAGCATGTGTCTCCCGAATTTGTCAGAGACGAGGTAGCCAGCGGCCGGGCGATTATTCCTTCTAACGTCAACCACCCGGAAAGCGAGCCGATGATTATCGGCCGGAATTTTCATGTGAAAATTAATGCCAATATCGGCAACTCGGCTGTTACATCTTCTATCGAAGAAGAAGTCGAAAAAATGACGTGGGCGATTCGCTGGGGCGCCGATACGATGATGGATTTATCCACGGGAAAAGACATTCATACGACGCGTGAATGGATTATCCGCAACTGCCCCGTGCCTGTGGGGACGGTGCCGATTTATCAGGCGCTTGAAAAAGTTAATGGCATTGCCGAGGATTTAACGTGGGACATTTATCGTGACACATTGATTGAGCAGGCGGAGCAGGGCGTGGATTATTTCACCATCCATGCCGGCGTACTGCTTCGTTACGTCCCGTTAACGGCTAAACGCACGACGGGAATCGTATCCCGCGGCGGGGCGATTATGGCGCAATGGTGCCTGGCTCATCATCAGGAAAGCTTTCTGTACACGCATTTTGAAGAAATTTGTGAAATCATGAAGACCTATGATATCGCTTTTTCACTTGGTGACGGGCTTCGTCCGGGTTCAATTGCGGATGCCAATGATGAAGCGCAGTTTGCGGAATTGGAGACTCTCGGAGAATTGACGGAGATTGCGTGGAAGCACGATGTGCAAGTGATGATCGAAGGACCGGGTCATGTGCCGATGCATAAAATTAAGGAAAACATGGACAAGCAGCTGGAAATTTGTAAAGAGGCGCCTTTTTACACGCTCGGCCCATTAACGACGGATATCGCTCCGGGCTATGACCACATTACTTCAGCAATCGGCGCGGCGATGATCGGCTGGTACGGGACGGCGATGCTTTGCTATGTCACGCCGAAGGAGCATTTGGGGCTGCCGAATCGTGATGATGTAAGAGAAGGCGTCATTACGTACAAAATCGCGGCACATGCCGCAGACCTTGCTAAAGGGCATCCGGGTGCACAGATCCGTGACGATGCTCTGTCTAAGGCGCGGTTTGAATTCCGGTGGCGTGATCAATTTCATTTGTCGCTTGATCCTGAAAGAGCAATGGAATATCATGATGAAACACTGCCGGCTGAAGGCGCAAAAACGGCTCACTTCTGTTCGATGTGCGGCCCGAAGTTCTGCAGCATGAGAATTTCTCAGGATATTCGTGATTATGCGAAGGAAAACGGACTTACTGAAGACGAGGCCGTCAATGAAGGGCTGAAAGAAAAAGCAAAAGAGTTTGCAGAGAAGGGAAGCCGCTTATATCAATAAAAGAAAAGATGAAGATGGAGTGTATCCATCTTCATCTTTTTTAGAAAAACGGTGAACGGCGAAGCGGCGGAATGCTCTGCTCGAAGCGGAATATATTTTCCGGATCATATTTCGTTTTGACTTGACGGAGGCGGTGAACATTTTCTCCGTAATACGTTTGCAGCCAGTTTCTGATTTCTCTATCAGGCCAATTCACATAATCTCCCATCGTTTCTCTTGATAGGGACGTTCTCAGTCCTTCGATCCAGCGGACATTTTGTCTTTCTTCTTCAGCAGATGTCCAAGTTGTAATATATTCTTGGGCAATGATTGCGTTGCGATAGTAGAATGCCGTTTGGTCTGGAGCGATCCGTCCGGCCGCCCCGCCGAGAGATTGCTGCCAGACACTGGCGTTTTCGTTCGGAGCGTGCTCTAAATAGCGCTTTAAAGTGGATATTGCGCGTGTTGATAATGGTTTTTCAATAAAGGATCCTGACCGCTTCATCTTTTGCGGCTGATTGCCTCCCGGGCTGTTAAAAAAGGCTGCCGCTTTAATAAATGGCACTGTCTTGACCATGCCGCTTGTCGGTTTTCCCGCTTTCATTAACGGAGCCAGCAGTTCTTTCAGCTCCTCTTTTGTCCCGGTAAATTGACCGAGCGCTTCTATGCGGTTGACTTCCTTAGGCCAAAACTGAATTGATGAGGTAAGCCGGTTGTCTGTAAATGGAGCCCAGCGCTGCCACGTATTAAATACTTCCTCGAAATCATCCCAGCCCCAAGTGACAGAAAAAACAGACACGCACGAGATCGGCACGGCTTTAAACATCATGGATGTGACAATGCCGAAGTTGCCTCCCCCTCCGCCCTGAGATGCCCAAAATAGATCAGAGTGCTTTGAGCGGTTGACTGTGATCAAGTCAGCACCCGCTTTTTCGTCCGCTATGATCATTTCGAGCTGGAGGAGACGATCGCAAGTAAGTCCGGCAGTCCTTGTTAAATATCCGATTCCTCCCCCGAGCGTCAGCCCCGTGATTCCCACATTCGCAATGGTTCCCGCAGGAAGGGTCAAGCCGTACCGCCAGAGTGTCCGGTAGACTTCCCCTAATTCGGCTCCCGCTTCAATCGAGACCAGCCGCTTATCCTCATTTACTCTTATTTTCTTCATTTCACTGAGATCAATGACTAGTCCGTCATTTAACAGGGAAAAATTTTCGTAGCTGTGTCTTCCGCCTCTGATACGGAAAGGCACATTGTTCTCACGTGCCCATCTCACCGCATTGAGGGCGTCATGTTTGTTTTGGCAAAACACAATGATGTCTGGATATCTTTGCAGGCTTAAATTGAAATTGGTTCTTGCGGCATTATAGTCCGGGTCATCTTTTTTGACGATGCGACCGCTCAATGTTGTCTTTTCCACATTCTCACTCACTTTCACTTGTAATCTGCTATGTTTTCTAGCATATGCGGAAAAATGAGAGAGTGTATGAGGAAAACCCCCGGAAGGACACGATATTTTAAATTATAGTTGACAGGTAGGGATTGTATGAATTAACATAATCATTACATATTTCCAAACGATGGCTGATCGGATCACCGAAGGCTCTTATCTATTAAACAGATAAGGGCCTTTTTTGCGTGAAAGTCATTAAATGAAAAGCGGAGGGATGAAAAGTGGCGTTAAAAAAGGTATCACATGTGCGCAAAAAGAGAAAAAAGCGGAAAAAGTACAGAAAACACACATTGAATTTCGAACTGCTTGTAGAGAAAAACAAACGGGAGATTATGAGAAATGAGGAACAGATGGAGCAGATTTATATAAAGATAGATGAAAAGCATGCGGGGGTTCGATAAAGATGAAGGAGAGAAAATGGAGGTTGAAAACAACGGTAATCGCGCTGTCGGTATCCATCATGTTATCAGGGTGCGCGTTAGGGAGTGCCGGGGAAGAACCGTCATCTGCGGCTGATAAAAAGGAAGAAACACGTATCACTCATGTCAAGACAAAGGAATTTAAAGCTTCTCATCCGGCGGCGATTCCCGCTAAATCGAAAGCCAGAACTGACACTTTTGTTGCTGGGATTTCCGCGCCGGGCGGCGTGTTTCTGCCGTACTTTTACGAAAACGGCTGGGATGGAAATGCGACAGATCCTATTTTTGAACCGTTAGTCAAACTGGATAAAACGGGGAAGCCTGCCCCGGCTCTTGCGGAAAGCTGGAAAATTTCCAAAGATCAGCTTACATACACGTTCCGTTTAAGAAAAAATCTCGTTTTCAGCGACGGTTCACCGCTGACCGCAAAGGATGCCGCATTCACTTTAACACTGCTGCATGATCCTGCATACGCGGGCTATGAAGATATCACCACGGCTTATATTAAAGGCGGTAAGGCTTACAAAGAAGGAAAGGCAAAGACGATAGAGGGCATTCGCGTCCTTGATGACAGAACCATTCAAATCACGACTGAGAAAGTCAGTGCGAAGTCGCTGCTTCTTTTGGGCGGGCAGATGCTGTCAGAAGCCTACTACGGGAAGAAATATCAATTCGGCAAACTGGACTATTTAAAAGAGCTTTATGCCAAACCGCTCGGAGCGGGGCCTTATCAATTTACAGAATACCTTCCGGGACAGGAAATACGCTATCAGGCTAATGAACACTATTATGCCGGAAAACCGAAAACGGAAAAGCTGATTTATAAAATTATCGATCCGTCAACTTCCCTTCAGCTGTTTGAAACGGGTGACCTTGATTACGCTTCTTTCTCACCTGATGATGATACGGTTCAGCATTTAAAAAGTCTCGGTTTTGCGAATATAAGCGTATCTGTCGTGAATGATTACGGGCTTGTGTACGTCAATCACAAGCGTCCGCCTTTTCAAGATAAGAAAGTGTCCCAGGCGCTTATTTACGGACTTGACCGTCAAAAAATCGTCGATGTCCGCTTTAAACGCTACGGAGAGGTCGCGAATGTTCCGGTGTCTCCGGTTTCGTGGGCTTATGATGACAAAGGTGTCAATCGGTATGCGTTTAACCCTGAAAAAGCCAAAAAGCTTCTTGATGAAGCAGGCTGGAAAACGGGCAAAGACGGTGTACGTGAAAAAAACGGCAAAAAGCTTGAAATCAGCTATTACACATCTAAAGCGGATGATGATTTCATCCCGATAGCGAAAGAAAATTATGCGGACATCGGAATCTCATTAAAACCGGAAGTGATGGATTTTAATACAGAAGTAGCGAAAATCAATGACAAACAATATGACCTTGCCGCCGTTTCCACCTCGCAGATCCTTGATCCGAATGACACGGTGGAAAAGCTGGCTTCCGGCCATCCCAATAATGTGACGGGGTATTCCAATCCGAAAGCGGACCGGCTGATAGAGAAAGGAGCCGGCACGCTTGATATCAGCAAAAGAAAAGAAATTTATCACCAGCTGTACCGGGAGCTCGGGGAGAACCCGCCTTACATTCTGATTCATTACCGTCAGAGCGCAAGGGCGGTCAGCGGAAAAATAAAAGGGCTTGAGTCTGACAATTATTCTGGAATCAGTTCAAGTCTCTCAAATGTCTCAATTCAATAGAACGGTTGGGCAAAATACCCGATGCATCCTGGGAATTTTGCCCTTTCAGCGGAAAGGAGGGGCTTTTTATGAAACGGTATGCCGCAGAACGATTCATTCAAATGCTTGTGATCTTATTCGGTACGTCCTTTATTATTTTTTTCTTATTCGCCATGCTGCCGGGCGACTATATTGATTCCAATGTAAACCTGACTCCGGAAAGAGCGAAGGAGTTAAAAGCGCTTTACGGGCTGGATCAGCCGATTTGGCAGCGTTATGTGACATGGCTCGGAAATGTGCTCAGCGGAGATTTTGGGTTTTCTTTGAAATATCAGGAGAACGTCCTGTCACTGCTTCGGAAATATGTCTGGAATTCGTTTTTTGTCGCGTCTTTGGCGTTGCTTGTCACATGGTCAGCCGCGATGATAACGGGTGTCATATCCGCTGTCAGGAAATACTCATGGTTTGACGGGATCGTGACGTTTCTTGTTTTTGCTTCCATGGCGTTTCCGTCTTTTTTTATCAGCCTTCTGTTTATTAAGTGGTTTGGGGTGGATTTGAAAATATTCCCCGTCGGCGGGATGATTGATACCGGCAGCACGAGTACAGGTTTTTCGTATGTGCTTGAAGCCGCCAGACATATGATTCTTCCGGTCGTGATTTTATCTATGCTCGGCATCGGCTCGCTGACAAGGTATTTCCGCTCCGGCATGCTGGACGTGATCAGACAGGATTATATCAGAACGGCGAGAGCGAAGGGATTGAAAGAGCGCACCGTCATCTGGAAACATGCGTTGAAAAACGCGCTTATTCCGGCCATCACCCTGCTTGCTTTTGAACTGCCGGGACTCTTTTCCGGAGCCATCATTATTGAACAGATTTTCGGGTGGCCGGGTGTCGGACGTATTCAGCTTGAATCTGTGCATTATCGTGATTATCCGGTTTTGATGGCGTTTACCTTGTTTTTGTCTTGTTTAACGATTGTAGGGAACTTCTTGGCGGATATCGCTTATGCCGCGGTTGATCCGCGGGTCAGACTGAAATAGGGGGTGTTCGGAATGAAAAAACAAAAAGAGGTGCCGCCTTCTCTTTGGAAGCAGACGTACCGCCGCCTGCTGCAGCATAAGCTGACGGTCATCAGTCTTCTTTTCTTATGTTTTATGTTTTTATTGTGCTTTATCGGGCCGTCTTTTTCTCCGTACATAACAGATCGGACGGATATTTCAAATGCCAATCAGCATCCGGGAATCCATCACTGGCTGGGCACCGACCAGTACGGGAGAGATGTGCTGACGAGGCTGATGCTGGCGGGGCAGATTTCTCTGACCGTGGGGCTTGCTTCAATGGTGCTGTCGCTTGTCATCGGCTCTTTACTCGGGGCTGCGGCCGGGTTTTATCGGGGAGCCGCTGATATGATCATTATGCGCATTGCTGATATGCTCATGTCCATCCCGGGCCTGCCGCTGCTTTTGATTTTGGCTGCGGTGATGTCGGAGTGGAAAGTGCCTTCTGAATACAGAATGTACCTGATTATGATGATGTTAAGCCTGATCGGATGGCCCGGTTTGGCGCGGCTTGTACGCGGACAGATTTTGTCGCTGAAGGAGCAGCCGTTTATGATGGCCGCGGAAGTTTTGGGGCTTAGTGATAAACGGAAAATCCTCTATCATTTGCTTCCCAACACATTGCCGTTATTACTGGTAGCGGCGACTTTGCATGTGGCGGGAGCGATGCTGAGTGAATCTGCGCTGAGTTTTCTCGGGCTTGGCGTTGCTCCGCCGACACCTTCTTGGGGAAACATGATGGAAGCGGCGAATCATTTTATGGATTTTACACTCCGCCCGTGGCTGTGGATTCCGCCGGGAACGGCCATTTTTCTGACCGTTGTGGCGATTCATCTGCTTGGAGACGGTTTAAGAGACGCTTTTGATCCTAAGGTAAAACGGCAGGTGAAAATGAAATGAAAAAACCGCTTTTAGAAGTGAGGCATTTGGAAACGGCTTTTTATACAGAGGAGGGCGCGGTAAAGGCCGTGGACGATGTCAGCTTTACGATACATGAGGAGGAAACGGTTTGTATTGTAGGAGAGTCCGGCTGCGGGAAAAGCATGGCGTCATTGTCCATTATGCAGCTTATTCCCGAGACGGGGAGAATCGAACGGGGAGCGGTGCATTTTTCCGGACAGAACCTGTTGGAACTGAAACCAAAAGACATGCAGAAAATCCGCGGAAGCGAAATCGGGATGATTTTTCAGGAACCGATGACATCTTTGAATCCGGTGTTTACAATCGGTGAGCAGCTGACCGAACCGATTCGCGAACATTTGTTGCTGAGTAAGAAAGAGGCATGGCGGAGAGCCGTTGAACTGATCACGTTAGTGGAGATCCCGAATGCCGAGCAGGTTATGCACCGATATCCTCATGAGCTGAGCGGCGGCATGCTGCAGCGCATCATGACGGCTGTCGCGCTAAGCTGCGATCCGAAACTGATCATTGCCGACGAGCCGACGACAGCGCTTGACGTAACCATTCAGGCGCAGATATTGGATTTATTGCGGGATATGAAAAAGCAATTTCGCACGTCTATTTTATTCATTACTCATGACCTTGGCGTGGTTGCTGAAATGGCTGATTTTGTGATTGTCATGTATGCGGGAAAAATTGTGGAGGAAGGACCGGTTGCAGAGCTGTTTTCTGATCCGAAGCATCCGTATACGAAAGGGCTGCTCGCGGCCAAGCCGGTTATCGGTCAAAAAAGGGAGACGCTGTACACCATTCCGGGGCAGGTCCCCGAGCTTGCGGACCTGTCGGGATCGTCTTGTTATTTTGCGGAGCGATGTGAACACAGCACGGAAATATGCCGGAGATCGAGCCCGCATTTTACTGAATTCGGGAAGGGGCATCAGGCGGCGTGCTGGCTTTACAGAGAGGAGAAAGCAGATGAGTGATGTGTTGCTGGAGGTCAAGGGGCTGAAAAAATATTACGAGGAGCATGGGGGGATGAGAAAGACTCATAAAAAACCCGTAAAAGCGGTTGACGGTGTCAGTTTTACGATAGGAAAGGGAGAAGTGTTCGGCTTAGCGGGAGAATCGGGCAGCGGAAAGTCATCAATCGGCAAGACCATTTTGAGGCTTCATGAGAAAACAGGGGGAGAGGTGTTTTTTCAGGGGCGTGATGTGTTTCGGATGAGCCGGCGCGAGCTCAAAACTTTCAGATCGGAAGCGCAGCTCATCTTTCAAGATCCGTTCAGTTCTTTAAATCCCCGGCGCCGGATTGGAGAAGCCATCGGTGAAGCGATGATCGAGCATCAATTGGCGGTGAAGCGGAATGCGCGTGATAAAGCGGCGGAGGTTCTTGAAGCCTGCGGACTTTCCGCAAACTTTATCGACCGATATCCGCATGAATTTTCCGGAGGGCAGCGGCAGCGGATCGTGATTGCAAGAGCGATGGCGCTCAAGCCGCAATTTATCATTATGGATGAACCCGTGGCGGCGTTAGATGTCTCCATCCAGGCGCAGATGATCAATTTGTTCAGCAGCCTTCAAAAACAGCACGGGCTGTCATATTTGTTCATTTCTCATGATTTAAGCGTGGTGGAGCACTTATGTACGAAGGTCGCCATTATGTATTTAGGGACGATTGTGGAATATGCGTCAAAGGAGGAGCTCTTTTCACGGCCGCTTCACCCTTATACGAAAGCGCTGTTATCAGCCGTGCCTGTTCCTGATCCCGGATCGAAAAGGGAGCGGATAATTTTAAAGGGTGATATACCGAGCCCCTCTGATCCGCCTTCAGGCTGTAAATTCCGAACGAGATGTCCGGCAGCCAAGAAGATATGTGCTGAGAAAAGTCCGGCGCTGTCAGAAAAAGGGCTTCATCATTTTGCGGCATGCCACTTCGTGTAATTGAGAAAAAAACGGTTTTATTGATAATGAACATAAAAAACCTGCCGGGCAGACCGGCAGGTTTTTTGATGTTATTTTGGTGACGGCAGTCCGAGTCCTTCGGCAACGCGTCTGCCGTATTCAGGATCAGCCTTGTAGAAGTGGCCGATCTGGCGCAGCTTAATTTCTTCTTTTTCCACAGGTTTCATCGCACTGACGATATTGGCGACAAGGCGCGCGCGCTCTTCCTCGCTCATCAGGCGGTACAGGTCGCCGGCTTGTGTGTAATGATCATGATGATTATAGCTTACACTGTCAGCGAAACCTGATACAGGGTATGCCGCCTGTTTATCTTCAGGTGACTCTTTCGGGCCGCCGAAGCTGTTAGGCTCGTAATAGACGGAGCGGCCGCCGTTATCATCAAAACGCATTTGTCCGTCACGCTGATAGTTTTTCACTTCATTGCGGGAACGGTTGATCGGCAGCGCCTGATGGTTCGCGCCGACACGGTAGCGATGCGCGTCATGGTATGCGAACAACCGGCCTTGAAGCATTTTGTCAGGTGAGACGTCGACGCCGGGCACTAATGTGCCGGGAGAGAACGTCGCCTGTTCTACTTCCGCAAAGTAATTTTCCGGATTGCGGTTCAGAACCATGCGGCCGACTTCGATCAGCGGATAGTCTTTTTGAGACCATACTTTTGTGACGTCAAACGGATCAAAGCGATATGTGTTTGCATCTTCTAACGGCATGATTTGAACATATAATTTCCATGCGGGGAAATCGCCGTTTTCAATCGCATTGAACAAATCTTCCGTATGGTAATCGGGATTTTCGCCTGCGATTTTTGCGGCTGTATTAACATCAAGGTTTTTCACGCCTTGCTCTGTTTTAAAGTGATATTTAATCCAGACGCCTTCGCCTTTATCATTTGTCCATTTAAATGTATGGCTTCCGAATCCGTGCATATGGCGAAGAGTCGCCGGAATGCCCCGGTCTGACATCAGAATGGTTACCTGGTGCAGGGATTCGGGTGACAAAGACCAGAAATCCCAAACGGCCGTCGGATTTTTCAGATGTGTTCTCGGATCTCTTTTTTGTGTATGGATAAAGTCAGGGAACTTGATGGCATCGCGGATGAAGAACACGGGTGTATTGTTTCCGACGATGTCGTAGTTTCCTTCTTCTGTATAAAATTTAACGGCAAATCCGCGCGGGTCGCGCACTGTGTCACTAGAGCCCAGTTCGCCCGCAACGGTTGAGAAACGGATGAAAAGCGGCGTGCGTTTACCGACTTCTGACAGAAATGCAGCTTTCGTATATTTTGTAACGTCATTTGTGACTTCAAAATAACCGTGTGCGCCCGCGCCTTTTGCGTGAACGACACGCTCCGGAACGCGTTCTCTGTTAAAGTGCGCCAATTTCTCAAGCAGATGGACGTCTTGTATTAAAGCAGGACCGCGATCGCCGGCCGTCATTGAGTTTTGGTTATCTCCGACAGGAGCGCCCCAGCTGGTTGTCAATTTATTTGAACTCATGTGATCACCTCTTTAAATTTATAAGAACATAATATCACCTATCAGTAAAAAGTCAATATTATTTTATAATGATTATAAAATAATTATTTTTATTATCGAAAAGAAGGTATGGGTTTAATAACACACTTGACTGACGGGAATAATGGGTTTAATATGAGAAAAAATAGAAACCGCTGACTTGGACACAAGAGGCTCTTATTCTTCACTGGATAAGGGCCTTTTTTTATTGTCAGGCGGTAAGGGAGGCGGCGATTGTATGCTTTTCAGGCAGCATTTTAAACCAGTCGATATTCACGGTCATCTGCCGTACAGCCTTAATTTCGGCAAAAACGATAAGACATTTTCCGATTATAACCGGGAGCGGTCGGAAAGAATGAATCTCACTTGGGATTTTCCTGATCCGCATGATGTTGATGGCGATGACGGCGAAATCGCTTTGATGACAAGATGGGAGAAAGAATTAGATAAGTACGGCATTGACGTGCTGAATTTTTTAACAGCAGAGAGCAATGACCGGATGGCGGCGTTTATTCAAGCCAATCCCGCGAGGTTTACCGGATTTGCATATCATCCTTTGGAACAAAAGGATGCGTATGAGGAGCTGAAAAGAGCGGTTGAAGAGCTCGGTCTGAAAGGATATAAACTGTTCGGGCCGCTGACAGACATCGAGTTTCATGATCCGTCGCTGAAAAAGCTGTGGACGTATCTGGCTGACAAAAGACTGCCTGTATTAATTCACTTCGGACTTTTAGGGAGAGCGGGTGGCATTGTCAGCCATCGCAACATCAACCCGCTCTCCATCTATCGCGTCGCGAGAGAGTATGCTGATATACCGTTCATCATTCCGCATTTCGGCGCCGGATATTATCAGGAACTGCTGCAGCTGTGCTGGAGCTGCCCGAATGTGTATATTGACACGTCCGGCTCAAATCAGTGGATGAGGTGGATGCCGTACCCGCTTGATTTGGAAATTCTGTTTCGAAAGACATCTGAATTAATCGGTGCTGAACGGATCATCTTCGGGACGGATTCGAACGGATTTCCGAGAGGATATGTATACAGATATCTTCAGGAGCAGGTGAGGACCTGCCGGGAAATCAATATGCGGGAAGAAGATATAGAAAACATTTTCGGCAACAACGCGCGGACATTATTGAAAATCGCCCGGAAAGAAAAGGAAGTAAATACGTGATACAGCCGATGCGCTCTTTGGCAGGTTTATGCCGGAAGGCGCATTTTTAATTCATACAAAAAACAGTTGACAAGTCGGAATAATTTGAATTAACATGATATTCAAATTTAAAAACAAACGGGTTGCCGATCGGACCGCCGAAGGCTCCCATCTCTGCAAGCAATCGGAGATGGGGCCTTTTTGTTTTTCGATCGCATGCGGCAGAAAGAGAGGGGAAGACAGATGGCTGTAACCATCAGCATACAAGAAAAAGCTTTTGAGCATGAAGGCCGGAAAACGCCGGTGCTGAATGATATTGAGCTGTCAATTGCATCGGGAGAATTTTTGACTGTCATCGGACCGAGCGGATGCGGCAAAAGCACGCTTTTAAAATTGATTGCCGGTCTTGATACCGATTATAAAGGCTCTGTCGCAATAAACGGCCGCAATGTGTCGGGACCGGGCATCCGGCAGGGATTTATCTTTCAGGAGCACCGGCTGTTTCCCTGGCTGACGGTAAAACAAAACATCGCTGCCGATCTCAATATGAACGACCCGGCCGTTCGGAAAAAAGTGGATGATCTGATTGAGGTTGTCAGGCTGCAGGGAGCGGAGAACGCTTATCCGCGCGAATTATCCGGCGGCATGTCGCAGCGGGTTGCCATCGCCAGAGCCCTTTTGCGTGAGCCGGAGGTGCTGCTTTTAGATGAACCGTTCGGGGCGCTTGACGCTTTTACGAGAAAACATTTGCAGGATGTGCTGCTTGATATATGGCGCGAGAAAAAAACGACGATGATTCTTGTCACGCATGATATTGATGAATCCGTCTATTTAGGCGATAAGCTGGCGATCCTCAGGGCAAAGCCCGGCCGGCTGCACAGCCTGATGCCGATTCAGCTTCCGCATCCGCGCAATCGGACGTCAGCGGATTTTCAGGCCGTCCGGCAGAAGGTGCTTTCTGAATTTGAGAAAACGGAAAACCTCCGGTTTGCGGATGGGTCCGGAATATAGAAGGGACGAAGCGAAGTGAAAAAAATCATCATTCTTTTAGCCGCAGCAGTCATGATGTCAGCCGGATGCAGTGCAGACGGGACAGGAGGGGGCGGGAAAACGGTGAAAGAAATCCGGATCGGCATCCAGCAGAGTTTAAGCCCGCTTCTCATTGCCAAGGAAAAAGGCTGGTTTGAAGAGGCCTTCAAAAAAGACGGAATAAAAGTAAAATGGGTCGAATTCCAAAGCGGTCCTCCGCAATTTGAAGGTCTTGCCGCCGATAAGCTTGATTTTTCCCAGGTCGGCAATTCACCGGTCATTTCCGGTCAGGCGGCGGGAATTGATTTTAAAGAGATCGGGCTGTCTCAGGACGGGTTAAAGGCAAACGGCATTCTCGTAAACAAGGGCAGCGGGATTCAGAGCCTGATAGAATTGAAAGGTAAAAAAATCGCCGTAGCCAAAGGCAGCAGCGGCTTTGATTTTCTCTATAAAGCTTTAGATAAAGCGGGGCTTTCCGCCGATGACGTCACCATCATCCAGCTTCAGCCCGATGAGGCGGTTTCCGCTTTTGAAAACAAATCAGTTGACGCATGGTCCATTTGGGAGCCGTATTTGTCGATTGAAACGCTGCAGCACGGGGCGGAAATATTGGCGAACGGAGAAAGCACAGATTTATATTCTCCCGGTTTCACATTAGTCAGAACGGGATTTTCCAAAGAACACCCGGATGAGGTTGTCCGTTTTCTGAAAGTGTTCAATAAAGCAGTTACATGGCAAAAGGAACACAAAGATGAAGCCGTCTCCTTATATGCGAAAATCAAACATCTTGATCCGAAAGTCGTCAGAAACGTGCTTAACAATACTGAGCCTCTCAATGAACCGATCGATGATGATATTGTCAAAGCCCAGCAGGAAACCGCTGATTTTCAATATCGAACAAAAGCGATTCATAAGAAAATTCATGTAAAAGACGTTGTCGACAATTCATTTATTAAAAAAGCGCTTGAAACGGGGGATGGCAAGTAATGAAAGCAGAAGCATCAACGGCTGCCGGCGCAATAAGCCAATCAGAAAAGAAAGCTCTGGCAAGATCCCGGAAGTATTCATACCAATGGATGAAAGGGATTGTACTCCCGGCTGCGGTCATCGCAGTATGGCAGTTTATCGCAAGTCTGGGCATCGTCTCGGCCGCGGTGCTCCCGTCGCCTGTCGTCATCTTGCAGACGTTTCAGGAACTTCTTCTTTCAGGTGAGCTTTGGGGTCATTTAGAGATCAGTTTATACCGGGCGGCTGCCGGATTTCTGCTTGGCGCGGGCCTCGGACTTGTTTTCGGGCTGCTGGTCGGTTTCTCAAAGCGGACGGAAGCATATCTTGATCCGTCTCTGCAAATGCTCAGGACGGTTCCGCACTTGGCCGTGACTCCTCTGTTCATTTTGTGGTTCGGATTTGATGAGACATCTAAAATTCTGCTGATCGCATTGGGGGCTTTTTTCCCCGTGTACATTAATACGTTTCTCGGACTCCGCAGTGTGGACGCGAAGCTGTTTGACGTCGCGCGGGTGCTGGAATTTAATTGGTATCAGCAGATGACGAAATTAATTCTTCCGGCATCTCTGCCGAATATCCTGCTCGGTATCAGGCTCTCCCTAGGCATTGCGTGGCTCGGTCTCGTGGTGGCGGAACTGATGGGATCGAGCGAGGGCGTCGGTTATATGATTATGGATGCCAGGCAATTCTCACAGACAAATAAGGTGTTTGTCGGCATTATCATTTTTGCGGCTGTCGGCAAGCTGACAGATGCATTGGTCAGAATGCTCGAACGGAAACTATTAAAATGGCGGAACAGTTATGAAGGGTAACCTATTAAAAAAGGAGAGATTCATATGGAGATTCTTTGGTTTATTCCGACGCATGGTGACGGCCGGTATTTAGGGACGCAAACGGGAGGGAGAACGGCGGATCATCTTTATTTTAAGCAAGTGGCACAGGCGGCGGACAGACTCGGGTATACGGGGGTTCTGCTACCGACGGGGAGATCATGTGAAGACCCGTGGCTGACGGCTGCCGCTTTAGCGGGGGAAACGAGTGACTTGAAATTTTTAGTGGCGGTCCGTCCGGGACTGATGCAGCCGTCTGTCGCCGCGAGAATGGCGTCGACAATGGACCGGCTGTCAGACGGCCGTTTGCTCGTAAATGTCGTAGCGGGCGGAGATCCTTATGAACTGGCGGGAGACGGCATGTTTATCAGCCACGATGAACGTTATAAGGCGACTGAAGAATTTTTAACCGTCTGGCGCGGACTCATGCGGGGCGAAACGGTGACATATGAAGGGGACCATATCAAAGTGGAAAACAGCAACCTCCTGTTTCCGCCAAAACAGTCTCCGCATCCGCCATTATATTTCGGCGGTTCATCACAAGCGGGAATTGAGGCTGCTGCGAAACATACAGATGTCTATTTAACATGGGGAGAGCCGCCGGAGCAGGTAAAAGAAAAGATTGAAACCGTTAAAAAACAGGCTGCGAAGGAAGGAAGGACGATGCGTTTTGGCATCAGACTTCACGTGATTATCCGGGAGACTGAGGAAGAGGCATGGGAAGCGGCTGAACGATTAATCAGCCACTTAGACGAAGAGACAATTGCGAAAGCGCAGGCTGCGCTCCGGCGCGCTGATTCATCGGGACAAAAACGGATGGCCGATCTTCATAACGGTGACCGCTCGAAGCTTGAGATCAGCCCGAATCTCTGGGCCGGCATCGGACTGGTCAGAGGCGGAGCGGGCACGGCGCTTGTCGGTGATCCGCAGACTGTCGCTGATCGAATTTTAGAGTATCAGGCACTCGGCATTGAGTCGTTTATCTTTTCAGGCTATCCGCATCTGGAAGAAGCTTATTATCTGGCTGAACTCGTGTTTCCGCTTCTGCCGTTTCAGAATGAGCGGACTAAAAAGCTTGAGCGCAGATTGGGTGAAGCAATGGGAAACGACCATTTTGCAAGAGGAAATAAAGCGACAGTCTGATGACGTCGCAAGGCGGATCATTGACGGCGGGTGCTTTCTGCGGTTTCATTTCCGGGGAAATGCCGGCAGTGAAGGCGGGTATTCACCCGCCTTTTTAAGCGCTTAGCTTGCACGATGCTCATATGGATGATATGATACAAAACGTAATTATTACGATTTGTTAGGAGTGCTGAAATGGCAAAAAAATCAAAAGTAATCAAAGAGCTCAAGCGGCAGAAGCTTGTTGAACAATATGCGGACATCCGAAGAGAATTAAAGGCAAAAGGCGACTGGGAAGCGCTGAGCAAACTGCCGCGTGATTCTGCTCCGGCCAGGCTTCATAACCGCTGTACGGTGACGGGGCGGCCCCGCGGATATATGAGAAAATTTAAACTGTCCAGAATCGCATTCAGGGAGCTGGCCCATAAAGGCCGGATTCCCGGGGTGAAAAAAGCGAGCTGGTAATGTAAAAAACTCCGGATCTGTCATGAACCGGAGTTTTTGCCGTGCTTATGAAAAGTGAAAACATAAGCCAAATGCTGAATCATCATCAGAATAAAAATCAAAAGAATCGGAAAAAAAGGAAGATGCGGCTGAATCAGCGGATAAAACAAAAGCAGAACGGCTGCGGCCGGCAATGAAAAGTAAACGGCGATATACGAGGAACGGCAAGCTTTAGCCGTCATCATTCGTTCTCTTTCATCCTGTTCCTCAAATTCATCGGGGACTAGCCTATGCTTTTTGCCGTTTCGTTTTTTCTTTTCGGCATAGATATACAATGCGGCACAAACGGTAAACAGCAGAAACGGAGTGATATTCAGCTCAAATGCACCGCTCCCCTCCGTTTGGAAAAACTGAGCGATCCGCGGCGCCGCTTCCATAAAGGAAATAAGCGTCCAGCAGGCCAATCCGTAGAGTGCAAGGTGAAAACACGCTTTTCTTTTCAAACTCATTTTTTCTCCTCCTCCAGCCAGAAAACTTCCTCCATCGGCAGTGAGAAAGCCCGGCAGATGTTAAGCGCCAATAAGAGTGAAGGCACATAATCTCCTTTTTCAATCGCTGCAATCGTCTGTCTGGTGGCTCCGGCTTCTTTTCCGAGCGTTTCCTGAGAATAGCCGAATCTGGCTCTCAGCTCTTTTACTTTATTTTTCATCATCAGGGCGTACCTCAAGTTTTCTTCTTTTTTATATTGTATGAGATTCTTAACAAAATGTAAACCCAACTTAACATGTGGACAAAAAAAGAATTTTTTTCGACAAATTTTTTAACATTCCCTTGACGAAAAAAAAATATACATGTAATATTAGAAACATCAAATCGGTACTGACAAAAACTTTGATGCGGGTGTAGTTTAGTGGTAAAACCTCAGCCTTCCAAGCTGATGTCGTGAGTTCGATTCTCATCACCCGCTCCATACATACGTTATTAACGCAGTGTTTCGTTTCTCTGATAAACGAAGTATTGCGTTTTTTTATGTGAAAAAAGACACGAAGGCGTGTCTTTTTATGAAAGCCAAGAGACGGTATGTGTGCCTCCGTGAATTTGTTCAAACATTTTGGTTAAGGATGATAGCAGCTCATCCGCCGCGTCGGCATGAAATGAAGGCGGGAAAAAGATCAGCTGCAGCATTTTCTTTGTGCCGGTTGTTACAGGGCGGGTATTGATATGTCCGGTAAGGCCGCCGAAAATGCCGCCAAAGTCGGAAAAAGCAAGTACGTGTTCTTTTTCTCCGATTGTAATCGAAATCGGTTCATCTATTTCTGCGGCGTCATACGCCATGATAGGCAATGAATATTTCAAGGAGAAAAAAAGTATGGTATCATGGGCTGAATTCACACTTTCAATGAATCGTTCCCGGGAAATATCGCCGAGCATAAGCTCCATCGGCGTTTCTTGTCCTGAAAAGGCGGGACTGAGCTGTTCCATTATACGCGCCCACTCTTTAACAAAAGGCTGCTCATCTATACCGCCGTCAGCATAATCAAAGTAAAGAGATTCTTGAAATAAACGGAGGCGGCCTTTCAGCATTTGCGGAGCGGGCCCGACTTCGATCTGTTCATATAAGACGGCTGCCGCTTTGATCCCCGGCACCCGTTCAGCAATAAGTGGATCTAAACTGATGTTCAAGTGTGTTCACTCCATTTCGGGATGATAAAACTCTATTATACCCGTGCGGGAGCCTGATCACAAAGAAAGGAGGCTGTGCAAAAAATGAATATTCATAAACTGAAAGAGGAATTAATCGAATACGCCAAAAGCATCGGAGTCGACAAAATCGGGTTTACAACGGCTGATACGTTCGACAGTCTGCGGGACCGGCTGATTCTTCAGGAATCACTCGGCTATTTATCCGGTTTTGAAGAGCCGGATATTGAAAAACGGGTTACTCCGTCTTTGCTTCTCCCGAAAGCCAAATCAATCGTCGCCATCGCCCTTGCTTATCCTTCCAAAATGAAAGATGCGCCGAGGAGCACGAGGGACGGGCGGCGCGGCATTTTTTGCAGAGCTTCCTGGGGGAAGGATTATCATGATGTGCTGCGGGAAAAGCTTGATCTGCTGGAGAATTTTCTCCAAAGCAAACATGAGGATATCCGCACAAAGTCAATGGTGGATACAGGAGAATTGTCCGACAGGGCCGTGGCTGAACGGGCGGGAATCGGCTTCAGCGCCAAAAACTGCATGATCACCACGCCTGAATACGGTTCTTACGTCTATCTGGCTGAAATGATCACCAATCTGCCCTTTGAACCGGATGTGCCGATTGAAGATATGTGCGGTACGTGCACAAAATGTCTAGACGCGTGTCCGACCGGCGCCCTCGTCAATCCCGGACAGCTTAACGCCCAGCGCTGTATTTCGTTCCTGACCCAGACAAAGGGATTTTTGCCGGATGAGTTCCGCACGAAAATCGGAAACCGTCTGTATGGCTGTGACACGTGCCAGACGGTCTGTCCGATTAATAAGGGGAAAGATTTTCATCTTCATCCGCAGATGGAGCCTGATCCGGAAATCGCAAAGCCGCTGTTAAAGCCGCTTTTGACCATAAGCAACCGCGAATTCAAAGAAAAATTCGGACATGTATCGGGATCATGGCGCGGCAAGAAGCCGATACAGCGGAATGCGATTTTAGCTTTGGCTCATTTTAAAGATGCCTCGTCTCTTCCGGAATTAACGGCCTTGATGCACCAAGATCCGCGCCCCGTCATCAGGGGTACGGCCGCCTGGGCCATCGGGAAAATCGGTGATCCTGATTATACGGAGGAATTAGAAAAAGCGCTTCAAAAGGAGCAGGATGAGGACGCCATACGGGAAATTGAAAAGGGACTGGAGCTGTTATCGGTTTCTGAGAAGACTAAAACCGGCCGGTCCTGACATATGTATAGAGAAAAAGCACTTGGCCGGAGTTCAAGTGTTTTTTCTTTATAAAATCGTATGGTGGGTGGAGCGCTTGAAGCATATTATTGAAGATTTAGCGGAGGCCCGGCTTCATTATTTAATCAACGGAACTGAGATGAGGCAGAATGGGCAGGCCGGCGATCTTGAGGTCCTGACGAGAAAAAAAGAGCTGTTTGAAAAACGGAAAGTTGATATCGTGAAAGCGAAGGCAAAGGCCGTCATTGTCAAAAGCAGTCTTGAGGACGACGGCACGTTATGTGTCATGTACACGATTCATTTCGAATATTTGTGCAAGGAGCATGACGGACACCTTTACTTAGAAGAGCAGATTGAGGAACGGACTGCATTTCTCTATGATGAGCTTTTGATTAAAGACCGGGAAGTAAAGAAAAAACCGGCTGGATTTTCTGACGGAAACAGCGTAATTGAATATGAGCGGAGTGAACGGGAAGATCTCGGGCGGGCGTTTCAATACGACCGTCTGGCTGCCGTGCAGTACGCGGAGAAGTTTTGGAATAAACGAAACCCCGCTTATAAAAATTTCAGCGATAATTGCACCAATTTTATTTCCCAATGTTTACATGCCGGAAAAGCACCGATGCGGGGGCATCCGAACAGAGGCTCAGGCTGGTGGATGAAGGCAAGCTCGTGGAGTTACAGCTGGACGGTCGCGCATTCGATGAAGATGTATCTGGCCCAATCCAAGGCAGGACTTCGCGCGGTGCAAGTATCAAGAGCTGAAGAACTGATGCCCGGAGATATCATTTGCTATGATTTTGAAGGAGACGGCCGTTTTAATCATACGGCGATCGTGGTCGCAAAAGATAAAAGCAATATGCCGCTCGTCAATGCCCAAACGTATGACAGCAGGATGAGATATTGGTCATATGAGGATTCAACGGCGTATACTCCTTCCATCAGATATGCGTTTTTTCATATTACGGATGATACGACAAAAGAGTAATTAATGATATAATGGTGGGCGGAATAAAAAACAGAGGTGAACATCGTGGCATTACATGTCGTTTTATATCAACCTGAAATCCCGGCCAATACGGGAAATATCGCACGTACTTGTGCGGCAACAGACACAACGCTTCATTTGATCCGCCCGCTCGGATTCTCAACCGATGATAAAATGCTGAAGCGCGCCGGACTCGATTATTGGGAGTTCGTCAACGTCGTATATCATGATTCATTGGAAGAGTTATTTGAAGCATATGAGAACGGAAAGTTTTTCTTCATTACAAAATTCGGTCAAAAGCCGCACACATCATTTGATTACTCAAATACGGAGGAAGACTTTTTCTTCGTATTCGGCAGAGAAACGAGCGGACTTCCGAAAGAATTGATCGAAAACAATATGGACCGCTGCCTGCGTCTGCCGATGACCGAGCATGTGAGATCATTAAATCTGTCCAACACGGCCGCGATTCTTGTATATGAAGCGCTGCGCCAGCAAAATTACAGAGATTTGACGTGAGAAAAAACGCCCGCATCCGGGCGTTTTTTTATTGAATAAAAAAGGACGGGCAGCAGCGGTTTACGGCATTTTTATATTTCCAGGCTTAACAACGTAACAGTGTTATGTTACAATACGTTCATCGAAGGAGCTGGATTCATGGAGGAACAACTGATTTCTAAAAAAGAATTGCTGGAAGAAACATCAATTTCATACGGGCAGCTGTACCGGTGGAAACGGAAAAATTTAATTCCTGAAGAATGGTTTATCCGAAAATCGACGTTTACAGGCCAGGAAACATTTTTTCCGAGAGCGGAAATATTAAAACGCATCTCAAAAATACAGGAAATGAAAGAAAATCTGTCTCTGGATGAAATGAGAGAAATGCTGTCTCCGCAAATGACTGATGTCAATATAACGTCTGCGGAACTGCTTCAAAAGGGACTGATTTCAAAAGCCGCGCTGCAAGTTTATGGCGAAGACGGCGTGACATTCACGTCCCGCGCGCTGCTGTCTTTATATGTGCTTGAAGGGCTTTTGCAATCGGGCAATATCAGCCTTGAGGAAGGAAAATTGGCGGCGGGGGTGCTGAAGACGTATGAGGCTTCCGAGCTGAAAGCGAATACGGAGCTTGTCATGCTCCGAAAGCTCGGCGTAACGACGTGCTTCATCGCAGACGCGGAACATATTTTATTTGAACCGACTGTCAAAGTGGTTGAACGGGTGGCGCTTGCTGCGGCATCGGAAGAATTAAAAGCGAAATGGATGCAGGAGGACCATCAATGGAAGTAACAGATAAATTAATCATTAACGGTTCGGGAAGTTCAAAAGGAGGCCGTTTTCATACAGTGGAGATCAACGGGAGCGGCACGGTGTCAGGTGATGTGGAGTGCACGAGCCTTTTGTTTAACGGCAGCGGAAAAACAGACGGACATGTCAAGACGCAAACGCTGACAATCAGCGGTTCGGGGAAAATTTCCGGCAGTGCCGAAGCTGAATCCATCCGTATCAACGGAACGGGTGTCATTAAAGGTGATGTCAAAACGGAGCGGCTGAACGTTGCGGGATTTTCGTCTTTCGGCGGCGGTGTGAAAGCTGATGATATTTTCATATCCGGGAAAGCCGGGATTGAAGGCGATTGCGAGACAGAGACGTTCCGTTCGGAAGGCAAATGCAAGATCGGCGGCCTGCTGAATGCCGATGAAGTCAGTATGAAGCTGGCGGCGGGAGAAAGCCATGTGAAAGAAATCGGCTGCCGCCATTTGAAAGTGATGAGCAGAAAGAGCGTGCTTACGCGTTTTAAGCTGATGCCGGCCCCGGTGCTGACAGCAGAGCTGATTGAGGGTGACATCATTGAATTGGCGGACACGAACGCGAAGACAGTCCGCGGAAATCATGTGCGGATCGGCGCGGGCTGCACCATTGGGACGGTGGAATACAGCGGCGATTTTACATGTGATCCTACCGCTTTGGTTAACAAAGTCGTGAAACGATAGGAGGAGCTGCAATGGAAACGACAAAAAAATTGAGTCATTTAAAAATGTACGGAGCCGGACACGCTTCCGGCGGTTCCTACCAAAATGTAAGCATTAAAGGGGAAGGAACTGTCGGCGAAGGACTTCAAAGCGAACGCTGCCGGATATTCGGCACGGGACTTTTTCTCGGAGATGCCGAGATCAACAGGCTGAAAATTTTCGGAGAGCATGAAGTTGCAGGAGATTTATCAGCACATTCAGCAAATGTGATCGGCACATTGAAAGTCGGCGGCTCCATGCGTTTTGCCAGGATGAGGCTGAAAGGACTTGCTGAAATTGGCGGCGGGGCCGCGGGGGAACAGTGTCATATAAAAGGCAGTCTCACCGTCGGCGGCGATTGCGAGACGGAGCTGCTTCATGTAACAGGATGTATCAATGTGGCGGGATTGTTAAACGCAGGGGACGTAAACATCCATTTGCGTTATGACCGAAGCCGCGTGAAAGAAATCGGCGGCACATCGATCACCGTCAGACGGAAACCCGGTTTTCTTAAACGGAAAGCCGGCATGCTTTCTGCTGAATTGATCGAAGGAGACGCAATTTACCTCGAATACACGGAAGCGGACATCGTCAGAGGGAAGCGTGTGGAAATCGGCCCGGGCTGCAAAATCGGAAAAATCGAGTATCAAACAAGCTGCAAGTCTCATGAAAAATCAACTGTCCAAGAACATATTCAAATATGAAACATTGTTATGTTGTACAGGAAAGGGTGCTCTTCATAAAGAGCACCCTTTTGCCGTTATTTGTTTTCAGGTTTGCTGTCGTAACCCGCAGTAAAAATGGATACTAAAAAAGTGAGAATGACCCCAAGTAAAATGATCGTTTTCATCATGTCTCCTCCTCTTTGCTTTTCCATTTGATGTCCGAGTCTGGATGAAACTGTATTTCTTTCATTATGAACGGTGCACCGGACCCTTGTCAATGACGGCCTTATAACGTCTTTATTTTTAAGAAACGAAAAGCATGTATTATCACGTCACCGCATAGATTGTAACAAAGTACCTTATTTCTAGTGCATTAACCATGATAGAGGAGGTTCTTATGGATATATTAAAGAAAATTGAAAAGTACAGAGAGGAAGAGCAGCGTCTCAAATGGGAAGGGACGTTCGCTGATTATTTGGAGATCATAAAAGAAAATCCATTGGTCGCGCAGTCTGCTCATTCTCGCGTTTTTAATATGATAAAAGACAGCGGAATCGAGGAGGATGACGGGAAAAAGACATACAGCTTTTTCTCGAGGGAGCTGTTCGGCCTTGAGGAATCTCTGGAACGGCTCGTGGAGGAATACTTTCACCCGGCTGCCAAGCGGCTCGATGTAAGAAAACGGATTTTACTGTTGATGGGACCTGTCAGCGGCGGAAAGTCAACTCTTGTCACCATGCTGAAAAAAGGGCTTGAAGCCTACTCATTGACAGATAACGGCGCTGTTTACGCCATTAAAGGCTGCCCGATGCATGAAGATCCTCTCCATCTCATTCCCCATCATCTGCGCGACGACTTCTACCGAGAATACGGCATCAGAATTGAGGGCAGCCTTTCTCCGCTTAATGTCATGCGGCTTGAAGAAGAATACGGCGGCAGAATTGAGGATGTTAAAGTTGAACGTATATTCTTCTCGGAGGATAAACGTACCGGAATCGGAACCTTCAGCCCGTCTGACCCGAAATCACAGGATATCGCCGATTTGACGGGGAGCATTGATTTTTCGACGATTGCCGAATACGGTTCGGAATCAGATCCGCGCGCTTATCGGTTTGACGGTGAATTAAATAAAGCGAACCGCGGAATGATGGAATTTCAGGAAATGCTGAAATGCGATGAAAAATTTCTGTGGCACCTTCTGTCACTCACGCAGGAAGGGAATTTCAAAGCCGGACGGTTTGCGCTCATCTCAGCCGACGAATTGGTTGTTGCGCATACGAACGAAACGGAGTACCGCTCGTTTATTGCCAATAAGAAAAACGAAGCCCTTCACTCCAGGATCATCGTGATGCCTGTTCCTTATAATTTAAAGGTGTCAGAGGAAGAACGGATTTATGAAAAAATGATTTCTGAAAGTGATGTTTCTGACGTACACATCGCCCCCCATACATTAAAAGTGGCCGCGATGTTTTCTATTTTGACCCGGCTGAAGGAACCGAACCGCTCTGATATTGATCTCGTCAAAAAAATGAGGCTCTATGACGGAGAAAGCGTTGAAGGTTACAATTCCGTTGATCTGGAGGATATGAAGAAGGAATTCCATGATGAAGGAATGAGCGGTATCGACCCGCGCTATGTCATCAACCGCATTTCCTCAACGATTATCAGAAAAAATATGGAATCCATCAATTCGCTTGACGTGCTGCGTTCCTTAAAAGAAGGACTCGACCAGCATCCGTCCATCTCCGCCGAGGACAAAGAGCGGTATATGAATTTTATTTCCGCCGCCAGGAAAGAGTACGATGACATCGCCAAAAAGGAAGTGCAGAAGGCGTTCGTTTATTCATATGAAGAATCCGCGAAAACTCTCATGGACAATTATTTAGATAATGTGGAAGCGTACTGCAATAAAAATAAGCTTCGCGATCCGCTGACGGGTGAAGAAATGAATCCTGACGAAAAACTGATGAGATCCATTGAAGAGCAGATCGGCATTTCAGAAAACGCCAAAAAAGCGTTCCGCGAAGAAATCTTAATCCGCATATCCGCCTATGCAAGAAAAGGAAAACGCTTTGACTATAATTCGCACGAAAGACTCCGCGAAGCGATTCAGAAAAAGCTGTTCGCAGACTTAAAAGATGTAGTGAAAATTACGACCTCCACCAAAACGCCGGATGAACAGCAGCTTAAAAAGGTCAATGAGGTAGTGGCAAGGTTAATAGATGAACACGGCTATAATTCGACTAGCGCTAATGAACTGCTGAAGTATGTCGGAAGCTTGTTAAACCGCTGATATTTGATTTCATTGAGAGGCCCGTCTGTAAAAGGACGGGTTCTTTTGTCTGTTTTTCGCAATTGTTTGTCAATTGGAGAGTCCGGCCGGCATAAGATAAAAATAAATCTTTTCGCCGGACTTGTTTCATAAACAGGACCAAGCCGGAATACACATGTAAAACGACCATAACGGTTAAGGAGGGGAATTCATGTCCCGTAATGACAGCGGAAATTTTTTGATTTCAGAGGAAGACTGGTCCCTCCATCGCAAAGGCTTTGACGACCAGCAGCGCCACCAAAAGAAAGTGCAGGAAGCGATAAAAAACAACCTTCCGGACCTTGTCACTGAGGAAAGCATTATTATGTCCAACGGAAAAGATGTTGTGAAAATCCCGATTCGTTCGCTTGATGAATATAAAATCCGTTATAACTATGATAAAAATAAACATGTCGGCCAAGGCGACGGCGACAGCGAAGTCGGCGATATCGTCGCAAGAGACGGCGCAGATAAAAAGCAGGGCGCCGGAAAAGGCCAGGGAGCAGGCGATCAGGCAGGCGAGGATTATTATGAAGCGGAAGTTTCATTGATGGATCTGGAAGAAGCGCTGTTTCAGGAATTAGAACTGCCGAATCTGCAGCAAAAGGAAAGGGACAATATCGTCCATACCGATATCGAGTTCAATGATATCCGGAAAACCGGGCTGACAGGGAATATCGATAAGAAAAGGACGATGCTGTCGGCCTATAAACGAAACGCCATGACAGGCAAGCCGTCGTTTTACCCTATTTATCCGGAAGATCTGAAATACAAAACATGGAATGATGTGACGAAGCCGGAATCGAAAGCTGTCGTTTTAGCCATGATGGATACAAGCGGTTCGATGGGCGTATGGGAAAAGTATATGGCGAGGAGTTTCTTTTTTTGGATGACACGATTTTTACGGACAAAGTATGAAACGGTTGATATCGAATTTATCGCCCACCATACGGAAGCGAAGGTTGTGTCGGAAGAAGATTTTTTCTCGAAAGGCGAGAGCGGAGGCACCATCTGTTCCTCCGTTTACCGGAAGTCTCTTGAATTAATTGATGAAAAATATGACCCCGCCCGCTACAACATCTATCCGTTTCATTTTTCAGACGGGGATAACCTGACTTCGGATAACGCCCGGTGCGTAAAGCTCGTCAATGACATCATGAAAAAATCGAATCTGTTCTGTTACGGTGAGGTCAATCAATATAACAGGCATTCCACTCTCATGTCCGCCTATAAAAATGTCAAAGATGATAAATTTAAATACTACATCCTGAAACAGAAATCGGACGTATTTCAAGCGCTGAAAAGCTTTTTTAAAAATGAGGAAGCCGGTATAAGCAAAGCATCGTATTAAATATAAAGCCGAGTGAAGAATCGTGCGGCCGCGGTTCTTCATCCGGCTTTTTTAAATTAAAAATAAAGAGAAAAAACGGCATAAAAAAAATCCTTAAAAAATGAAACTTTTCTCTTTACAAACCTTCTTTCATTTATTAATATTTTATCTTGTGAACTATTATTAAGGGAATGAGGTGAAAATACGGTGATTGAATCAGAGCTCGCTTTGCTCAGTTTTGAACAACTGTTTGATACTTCCAGATCGATTTACAAAAAGCAGAAAATGATTCTGGAGACAGTGCTTGAACCTTTTGATATTACAGTGCTGCAGTATCTGCTGATGTTCAAAATACATAAGAGCAAAAGCACGCAGCTTTCAAGGCTGGCTTTGTCGCTTGATCTGAAACCGGCGTCTGTCACGAGAATGACCGATATTCTGTATAAGCGCCGCCTAATGGTTCGGAGCGACTATCACGACGACCGGCGTGTTGTTATGATTCAGTTAACCGAAGAGGGGGAAGAACTTCTAAAGAAAGCTGCTGTTCAATATGCCGAAAAAGCGGCGGTCTTATACCGGCAGCTCAATACCGCTGAACTGCAGTACCTGCGCAAGCTTGCGGAAAGTTTAACGAAGCTTGCAAACGGATGTGCAGTGAAAAACGGAAAATAAAAAAATCCCCACATATTTTTATCATCATTCCACAAAATGATAGAGGAAGAAACGAAAGGAGAAAACAAAATGAACAGAGGACGTTTAATTCTGACCAACATTATCGGTTTGATTGTTGTTCTTGCAATTATAGGCGGAGGTGCTTACTACTATTATCAAAGCACACACTATGTAAAAACCGATGAAGCGAAAGTTGCCGGCGACATGGCTGCTATCACAGCTCCTGCTGCGGGTAAAGTAACTGACTGGAACCTTGATGAGGGGAAAGAAGTAAGCAAAAACGACGTTGTTGCAAAAATTAAAGGACAGCAAAATGCTGACGTAAAAGCCATCATGGATGGAACAATCGTGAAAAACGAAGTGAAAAACGGCCAAATGGTGCAAGCCGGTACGACAATTGCCCAGGAAATTGACATGAAACACCTTTACATCACTGCAAACATTAAAGAAACAGACATTAGAGACATTGAAGTAGGAAACAAAGTAGACGTAATTGTTGACGGCGATCCTAATACAACATTTGACGGAACAGTAGAAGAAATCGGTTATGCGACAAATTCAACATTTGATATGCTGCCTTCTTCAAACTCAAGCGGCAACTACACTAAAGTAACGCAAAAAGTTCCTGTTAAAATTTCACTCAGCAACCCATCTGACAAGGTGCTTCCTGGTATGAACGCATCTGTAAAAATCTCTGAATAATACAGATCAGTCATCAAACCATGAAGGGAGGTTGTCTTAGGTGGCTAAATCAGATAATCAAGTAAAAAGTCCTAAAACATTGCTTATTGTGCTTATGGCCGGGTTATTCCTGGCGATCTTGAACCAAACGCTTCTTAACGTGGCGATGCCGCACTTAATGACCGAGTTCGGTGTGAGTGCGACGACGATTCAGTGGCTTACGACCGGATACATGCTGGTCAACGGTGTTTTGATTCCGTTATCTGCGTTCTTAATCACCCGGTTCGGACAGAGAAGCCTCTTTCTCGTAGCCATGTTCTGTTTTACAGCGGGAACGTTAGTCTGCGGAATCGCGCCTAACTTCTCAACCATGCTGATCGGCCGGTTAATTCAGGCGGTCGGCGGCGGTATCCTGCAGCCGCTGGTCATGACAACCATTCTGCTTATCTTCCCGCCTGAAAGCAGGGGGAAAGGAATGGGGATTTTCGGTCTTGCGATGATGTTTGCTCCGGCGGTCGGACCGACTCTATCCGGCTGGATCATCGAGCATTACACATGGCGCATTATGTTCTACGGCCTTGTTCCGATCGGGGCAATCGTTATTATCATAGCGTTTTTCCTCTTTAAGAACTTGGTGGAACCGCAAAAAATCAAACTCGACAGCTTGGGTGCGATTCTATCTATTGTCGGATTCGCCTCATTGCTTTACGGAGTCAGTGAAGCGGGCAGCGACGGCTGGGGAGATCCGATCGTGCTGTCTACCGTCATTGTCGGTGTCATCGCGATTGCCGCGTTTGTCATTCAGCAATTGCGCTCTGAAAAACCGATGCTTGACTTCCGGGTATTTAAATATGATATTTTCTCACTTTCCAGTGTCATTAATATCATTATTACCGTTGCGCTTTACACAGGAATGTTCCTGCTTCCGATTTACCTGCAGAACTTAGTCGGCTTTACGGCGCTGCAATCGGGTCTCTTGCTATTGCCGGGCGCGATTGTCATGCTGATCATGTCGCCGATTTCCGGTATTCTGTTTGACAAAATCGGTCCGAGACCGCTTGCGATTATCGGGCTGGTCATCACGGTCGCAACGACATTCCAGTACACAAAATTGACAATTGACACACCTTACACGCACATCATGCTTGTCTATGCCATCCGCGCATTCGGTATGTCACTGTTAATGATGCCTGTTATGACAGCCGGAATGAACCAGCTTCCGGCACGGTTGAACAGCCACGGCACGGCGATGAGCAACACGCTCCGCCAGATCAGCGGATCAATCGGAACAAGTTTGATCACAACGATTTATACGAACCGTACGACAATGCATTATTCGCAGATTGCGGATAAAACAAGCACGGCTGATCCAAGCTTCATGCAGTCGTTCCAAAGCGCGGTTTCGAATTTAATGGTCAACATGAACATGTCGCTTGATGCGGCGAAACAAACCGTTTATTCATATCTCTACAAAACAGCTTCACTTAATTCCAACGTTATGGGGATTAATGACGCGTTTATGTGGGCGACGATCTTTGCGGTTATCGGCGTAGTCCTGAGCCTGTTCTTGCGTGACGTACGGAAAGACAAACAGCGGGCGAAGAAAAAAGAGGAGCTGTCATTGCTTCCGGCCCCTAAAGAAGTGAAGGAATCTTAATCATCTGAATGGGAGGTTTCCTGAATGAAAATTTACGTAGTGTACGATAGTGAAGGCGAACACACAAAACATCTTGCTGAAGCCATTGCCGAAGGCGCACGAGAAAACGCTGAGGCTGAAGTCCTGATCGACCATGTCGATCAAGCAGACATCCGCAAGCTGAAAGACATGGATGCCATTATCTGGGGATGCCCGGGTCACTTTGGCACCATCAGTTCAGGCTTAAAAGCGTGGATCGACAGGCTCGGCTATCTGTGGGCTGAAGGCGAGCTGATTGATAAAGTCGGCGCTGTATTCTGTACGACGGCGACAACACACGGCGGATTAGAAATGACCATGCACAATCTGATCACTCCTATGTTTCACCAAGGCATGATTGTTGTCGGTCTTCCCGGCAACGTTCCTGAAAACGCGCTGTACGGCTCTTACTACGGCGCGGGCGTCACATGCCCGGTTGACAGCGATGTGCTGATGACGGAAGAAGGCCTTCAATTAGGCCGTGCGCTTGGCAGACGTGTCAGCCAGGTCACTGGTAATCTAACTGCCGGACGACAGTAAGGAGAGGGTTATATGGCCATTATTATAGCGGTTATTGCTGCTGTCATTGTGATTGCACTTCTTATCACATTCAATGTCCGCAGCACTTCTGCAGGACAGGATGTCAAAGAAGAAAAGAGAGAAGCGATCGGCACTACAGCCGAACAGCCGGAAAAGCATGATCCGGCCGAGGAGCGCTCAGCCGAGCATGCTCCCGTCGTTGTAAAATCTGAATCTCCCCGTGAGAAAAAGAATACAATGGGCGATGATGTGTACCGTCAGGCGCTTCAGAAGTTTAAGACTTCTGAGACGGATCAGGAACCAAACGATCCTGATAGCGGCGGCAAAATGCAGGATAGCAGCTATCGTGATGCGCTGCTCTCCTTAAAAAACAAAAAGAAGTAATTTAAAAGGCAAATCCGCGTAAGAGCGGATTTGTCTTTTTTTATTGAAGATATTGTAATACGTGATGATCTAGTGTACTATGTTACTCATACACTTGATCCGAATGGAGAGAGAAAGAATGACATCGTTTTTAGGTTTGCTGAAAAAAGATGCGAAAGTTTCATGGATTTGGCTCGCGGTGTGGCTTTGCGGCATGATTTGCTGGGCGTTTGCAGCCCACGTCATCGCTGCCCGTCAGAAAGAACCGCTCGTCATTTTCGGCTTTTTTACGGCAATGGGGTTTTTTCAATTTCTTGTAGCGCCGCTTTTTATGTATTATCACCTTCATAAAGAAGGAAAAAACCAGCTGTGGCTTTACAATCCGAATGGGGGATTTTATCTGCTGGCTTCCAAGCTGACGGCCTCACTGCTGTATCAGTTGATCGGGCAGCTGGCGCTGACCGGTTACGGCATTTGGATGTACCGGATGCTTTCTGCAAAAGGAGTGCTGGAACACACCATTCCCCTGGCCGGCACATTAACCGGGCTGAATGCTTACCTGCTGATCAGTTCAGCGTACTTATCTGTGATCGTGGCCGTATTTTGGACTGTTTTTCACTCATTAAAACATTTTCCCGTCCTCCGTTGGGTGATCTGCATCGTGCTTGCGTTTGTCTGGACCTATATTGACGATAAAATCATTACGCCTTTCACTTCATCTCAACATGATTTATGGCCGGTAAAAGTGTATGCGAATTTTCATTTTCATTATACGAAATTGTCCGGATGGACGATGGAGCTGAAAGCCGTCCACATTTCGCTTTTCAGCTTTCTGGCAGTGATCGTGCTTGCAGCGCTCTGTCTCGCGCTGGCCTCTATGCTGCTGAATCGAAAGGTTGAGGTGTAATGATGGAGAATGAATTTCAGTCATCCAAGCCCATTTATCTGCAGATTGCCGATCGTATATATTACCGGCTGATCCGAAGTGAGCTTTCACCGGGGGACAAACTGCCGTCCGTAAGGGAGATGGCCGTACAGATGAAAGTGAATCCGAACACGATACAAAGAACGTACAGTGAAATGGAAAGGCTGGGGATCGTGGAGACGAGAAGAGGACAGGGAACCTTTATAGCGGAAAGATCCGATCTGAAAGCCGAGCTGAAAGACAGGCTGACAAAAGACGTTTTCAAACGCTTTATTCAGGAAATGGCGGAGCTGGGGTTATCTCCTGAGGAAATGCTCGAGGGGATCAAACAATATGCGGAGGAAGCAAACGATGAATCTTGATTTTGAACGCGTAACAAAAAAATACGGCCGCAGGATCGCGGTCAGCGATGTATCATTTTCATTGTCTCCGGGTAAAATCTACGGAATTTTAGGGCCGAACGGAAGCGGTAAATCAACAACGCTTAAAATGCTTGCAGGGCTTGCTTTTCCGACATCGGGCGCCGTCCGGATGGGAGAGTGCAAAGTAAGCAGGAACATGCTGTTTCGTACGGCTTATTTAACCGAACATGATATGTTTTCCGCCCGGACGACCGTCGGTGATATGCTCACGTTTTATCATTCGCAATTCCCGGATTTTCAGCTGGAAAAAGCACATAACCTATTAGCGGAAATGAATCTTTCAGCGAAGCAGAAGTTAAAAGAGCTGTCCAAAGGCAGCCGGGGCAGGCTGAAAATCGTTTTGGCCCTGTCGAGAAAAGCATCGGTCATTCTGCTGGATGAGCCGTTTTCGGGTCTTGATCCGGCGGTCAGGGAGTCGATTGTCAACAGTCTCGTATCTTATATTGATTTTGACAGCCAGATCGTCGTCATCGCCACGCATGAGATCGGCGAGATTGAGACGCTGTTAGACGAAGTGATGGTTTTCATAAAAGGGAAAATCGCTGAACGGCGCGAGGTCGAAGAAATTCGGGAACAGGAAGGAATGTCCGTGCTGCAATGGTATAGAAACGTCATGCAGGCGCACGAAATAGAAGGGGGATTCTAATTGGAAACGGTATTAGAACTGCAACAGGTAAAGAAAACGATAAAAGGACGAACGATTATTCATGACTTGAGCTTCTCCGTCCGGGCGGGCGAAGTGTTTGGATTTTTAGGGCCGAACGGAGCGGGGAAAACCACTACGATCAGAATGATGGTCGGATTAATGAAACTGTCTCAGGGAGACATCGTAATCTGCGGGGAATCCATTACGAAAAACTATGCAAAAGCGGTCAGGCACGTCGGAGCCATCGTGGAAAACCCGGAGCTGTACAAATTCCTGAGCGGCTATAAAAATTTACAGCAGTACGCAAGGATGGTAAAAGGCGTTACGAAAGAAAAAATAGATGAGGTCATCGAGCTCGTCGGGTTGCAGGACAGAATACATGACAAAGTAAAAACCTACTCTCTCGGAATGAGACAGCGTCTCGGCCTCGCCCAAAGCCTGCTGCATAATCCTAAGGTGCTGATTCTGGATGAGCCGACAAACGGCCTCGATCCCGCCGGCATCAGAGAAATCAGGGACCATCTGAAAAAGCTGACACGTGAAAAAGGAATGGCTGTCATCGTCTCAAGCCATCTTCTGTCAGAAATGGAGCTAATGTGCGATCGAATCGGCATTCTGCAAAAAGGAGAGCTTGTCGATATTCAAAAAGTAAGGGATGAAGGAAAAGAGGATAAAGATACATACTTCTTCCATATTGAACAAAGAGAAGAGGCTCTTGCCGTTTTGAGTCAGTTTGACTGTGTGAAGAAGACAAACGGCATTGAGATCCAGCTGTCCAAACAGGAAGTGCCTGATGTGATATCATTGCTCGTCCGTGAAAAAATCCGCTTATATGAAGTGAAAATCATGACAAAATCTTTGGAAGACCGTTTCTTGGAAATTACCGGCGGGACGAAAGAGGAGGTTCAATATGTTTAAGCTGATCTATAATGAATGGATTAAAATTTTCAGCCGCGTCGGGACGTGGGCTATGATTGTGATTTTAGGCGTTTCGATGATCGGTTTTGCGCTTCTGTCAAACCATTTCACCTCGAACGAAGCCAATCCGAATTGGAAACAGGAGCTCCAGGCTGAAAACAAAGAAATGAAACAGCAGATGAAGGAAACCGGAAATCAGACGCTCATTGATAACCTGAAACAGAATGTCGCGATAAATCAATACCGTATGGATCATAACATCCCCGAGGATACAGGGTACACAGTGTGGTCATACGTATCTGATTCTTCGATGATGACTGTTTTGACCGGGCTGTTTACGATTATCATTGCCGCAGGCATCGTGGCGAATGAGTTCAACTGGGGGACGATCAAGCTGCTGGCCATCCGTCCGCTCAGCCGTTTTCAGATTTTGCTTTCTAAATATATGACAGTGCTGCTGTTCGGACTGCTGATGCTTGTGATTTTATTTGCCGGCTCCGCTCTGTTGGGATTGGTCTTTTTCGGTACAGGCGGAGATACTGCGGCTGATGTTCATCTCGTATACAAAGACGGCCATGTTTTTGAGCAAAATATCATCGCTTTCCTCGCTAAAACATATGTCTATGAATCTGTCTCCGCTTTTATGCTTGCGACGATGGCGTTTATGCTGTCTGCGGTATTCCGGAACAGCTCATTAGCGGTCGGATTTTCTATTTTTCTATTGGTTATGGGGAACACGGCGACGGTATTTCTTGCTGCGAAATTTGAATGGACCAAATATATTTTATTTGCGAACACGGATTTGTCGCAATATATGAACGGGACTCCTTTAGTAGAGGGGATGACGATGACATTTTCGGTTGTGATGCTTGTGATTTACTTCGTTATTTTTCTGGCGCTTGCATTCGGCGTCTTCTTAAAACGGGATATTGCCACCTGATATATAAAAGCTGTTTTGCCTTTGCAAAACAGCTTTTCGTTTTAGATGAAAAAAAACCTGCCGGCGTACACCGGCAGGTTTTTTAAACAATTTATGCTTTTGTTACGTTAGCAGCTTGTGGTCCGCGGTTTCCTTCAACGATTTCGAAAGAAACAGATTGGCCTTCTTCTAAAGTTTTGAAGCCTTCGCCTTGAATAGCAGAGAAGTGAACGAATACATCGTCTTGACCTTCTACTTCGATGAATCCGAATCCTTTTTCAGAGTTGAACCATTTTACTTTACCTTCTAACATGAAATTTCCTCCTAAAGCGACAAACGCTTAAATTCACTATTCTTGCTCTAAAACAAACTTCCAAGACGAAAACTCTTACAAAACTTTCTTCTTAAAGATAGTTCGAACAAAAATAATTACCTTTACTCTACCAGTAATCCGAAGAAAAAACAACTGCTAAATGTAACTTTTTTCGAAATAACATGTTTTAAGAGGAAAACGCTCTGATACGGAAATCTGATTTGAGACCAGAACAGCCCATTTGCAGCTGATAAAAACCGCTTTGCAGCCTCTTAAGGAAGCAATTGACAACCCTTTTTTTAATCGGTATTGTATGTAATCATGAGCCCGAATACCATGGTGCAGCTTCTGTACATAAAAATAGATAGGGAGTAGGTCAACTTGAATCTGCGGCTTATAAACAGTCTGTTTCTTTTCATTTTGATCATGTCACTTACTTCATGCGATTATCCTGACGGGAACCGGACCATTACTATCGGAATCAATGAATCTGATCAATCGATCTGGGAGTTTGTCGCGAAAAAAGCCGGTGAGGAAGGATTGCAGCTTTCTTTGGTAACGTTTTCGGATTATGCTGAGGCTGATCTGGCACTTGCCGGCGGGGATCTCGACGCCAATGCGTTTCAATCCGTTACTAATTTTAAATCTTTGCCGCCTCACGTGAAAAAGAAGCTGGCTCCTTTAGGAACGACATATGCGGCATCGCTGGGGGTGTATTCCAAGCAACATAAACGGCTGAAGGATATACCGGACGGAGCGGTCATTGCCGTGCCTGATGAAGCGGCGGCCTTCGGCAGGGCGCTTT
Organism: Bacillus sp. Bvel1; assembly: GCF_014872755.1. Lineage (NCBI taxonomy): Bacteria > Bacillati > Bacillota > Bacilli > Caryophanales > Bacillaceae > Bacillus > Bacillus sp. Bvel1. The sequence goes on from NZ_JAAOBZ010000006.1 coordinate 38,148, forward strand.
TTCTCATGCAGGAGGCCGGACTGATTACATTGAAAAAGGGATTCAGCGGTACGGGTTCAACGGATATGATCAAGGACAACCCGAAGCATCTGACCTTAAAAACGGAAACAAAAAAGAACGCCTATCAGGCGGCGGAACATGCTGACGCAGCAGTTCTCAGTCAAAGCGAGGCGAAAAAAGCAGGATTTCATGCGGAGAAGGACGCGCTGATCCGATCGGCGCAAATGAAGGAAGCGTATATTCATCTGATCGCCGTCAGAGCTGAGGATAAAGATGATGTACGGATGCAAAAACTCCTGTCTTTGTATCAATCAGATGATACCGCGGCGTTGATTGAAAAAGAATATGAGGGCAGCCTGATTCCCGTTTTCCTGAGGGGCGGCTTTCTCACTGAAAAGAAAGAATGATTTCCTCTTCGGGCGATCATTCTTTTTTTTCAGTGCTGCACACTTGATTGCGCCCTGATGTTTTCGCTTTGTACAGCATCCGGTCCGCGATCAGGGGCAATGTCTGAGGGTCCGGTGTATTTGTCGGATAATGCGCGATGCCGAGGGAAACGGTCACGGGAATTGTATCTCCGCTCGTCAGCAGAATCGGGTTCGCGTCAATCGTGTGCCTGATTTCCTCTGCGAGGTGAAGCCCTTTTGTATACGTGCAATTGGGCATAAGCACGGCAAATTCTTCCCCGCCGATGCGGGCTGACGTATGAGAACTGCTGAGTAAGAACCTCAGGCGCGCCCCCAGTTCCTTCAGCACTTGGTCCCCTTCATAATGGCCGTATTGATCATTGATCTGCTTAAAGTGATCAATATCCAAATAAATAAGCGCGAGCTGAGACGAGGGGGATTGAGACGTCCGATCGTACAGAACGCGCGAGACTTCCTCGAATTTTCTCTTATTAAAAATCCCCGTCAGAAAATCATAATTCGCTTGAAACTTGTATTGCTTGAACAAAACGCGGGCATCGGCTTCGTGTTTGATGATATACAGTGACAGCATTCCGCCCAAGATGGAAATGAGCCAATAATAAACGAGGGCCCCGGCAGGCTGTTCAGGCATAAGAAACAGCAGCGTCAAGGTGAAAATAACATTTGAAAAAAGCAGCATAACGAACGCCATTTTATGATCCGGCTTTTTTCCTCTGAGGACGGCCGCAGAAAGTATCGCAATAACCCCGACGGCGGCGATGGAAAAAATGGCGCTTGCATTGAAATTGATCAGGATACGGCCTGCGACGATAATCGCAAAGGCGGCTGCCGTAGACACCCAGCCTCCGTAAAGAGCGGCGATGATAATGGGGATATTTCTGAGATCAATGATGGAATCGGAGTAAGAAAAGCCGAAAGCAATCAGAAAAACCCCTAAAAGCCCGCAGACCGTCCCCTTCAGTAATTGAAACATCGGACGGTCTTCTTTATACGAAAGCGACTCTTTAAAAAGAAGGGTGAACAGATAATTAAATGTGATTAAAATCGTTAAATTAAGAAACAGTTCCTTCAGCATAACAATCACCCTTATATAAGTTACTAGAGAAAGGGTGGAAAGAAAAGAGAAAAATCAATAAAAATACATATATTGTCAATCCTTACTTGACCGATCGGAATTGATATAATATAGTGTTAAAGGATAATGAGCAAGGGAGTGTTTACCTGTTTTGGAGAATTTATTTGTAGTCTTACATGTTTTTATTATGCTTTTGCTTATAGCAGGTCTGTTTGTCATGCAAAAAAAACACGTTTCCTTTTCTAAACGTGTCTTTACCGCGCTCGGACTAGGCATTGTATTCGGTTTTGCACTGCAATTGATTTACGGGCCGGCATCACATATCGTGACACAAACGGCCGATTGGTTTAATATCGCCGGCGGCGGTTATGTCAAATTGCTTCAGATGATCGTCATGCCGCTAGTCTTTATTTCTATTCTCGGCGCATTTACGAAGCTGAAACTGACCCATAACATCGGGAAAATCAGCGGACTGATCATCGGAATTTTGATCGCCACGACAGCAATTGCCGCGGCAGTCGGAATTGTTTCGGCGCTTTCTTTTGATCTGAAAGCCGTCCATATCGACCAGGGAAGCACCGAGTTATCAAGAGGCCAGGAGCTGCAGCAAAAATCTGAGGATATGACGGCCAAAACGCTGCCTCAGCAAATCGTTGAGCTTCTGCCGGGAAATCCGTTTCTTGATTTCACGGGAGCCAGACCGACTTCCACCATCGGAGTCGTTATTTTCGCCGCTTTCCTCGGCATCGCTTTTCTGGGCGTGAAACGGAAGCAGCCGGAGCACGCTGCGACGTTCAGCGGAATTGTCGATGCGGTATACGCGATTATTATGCGCGTCGTGACGTTAATTTTAAGATTGACGCCTTACGGGGTATTGGCGATTATGACAAAGACGATCGCGACAAGCGACATCGACAGCATTGCGAAACTGGGGATGTTTGTGATCGCTTCATACGCCGCGCTTATCGTCATGTTTATCATTCACCTGCTGCTGATTACGTTCAGCGGTTTAAATCCGATCACATACGTGAAAAAAGCATTTCCTGTCATGGTGTTTGCGTTTACGTCCCGTTCAAGCGCAGGGGCTTTGCCGCTTAATATTAAAACGCAAAAAAGTATGGGCGTCCCTGAAGGAATTGCGAACTTCGCCGGTTCATTCGGTTTATCGATCGGTCAAAACGGCTGTGCCGGCATTTACCCGGCGATGCTCGCGATGATGATTGCGCCGACAGTAGGGCAAAACCCGTTTGAACCGGGATTTATCATCTCCGTCATCGCCATCGTGGCAATCAGTTCATTCGGTGTAGCAGGCGTGGGGGGCGGCGCGACATTTGCGGCTCTGCTCGTCCTATCCGCTTTGAACATGCCTGTCGCGCTTGCCGGGCTGCTCATTTCAATTGAGCCGTTAATTGACATGGGGCGTACCGCCTTAAATGTCAGCGGCAGTATGACCGCAGGGCTGTTAACAAGTAAAATGACGAAGGAAACCGATACCGCGGTGTACAATGATTCCTCAATCGTCATTGAAGCTGAAGAGGCCTAATAAAAAAAGCAGATAGCGCTAAAACGAAAAATCCTTCATCGTTGAACGAATGAAGGATTTTTTCGTTTCTAATGATTTCCGGGTTCAATTTCTTCCAGCATATTCATCACGGTGCTGTCATTTAAAACATTTACCGCGCTTTCTTCGAAGTGAATCGGCTCGGTATAGTGAAGCTTCGGCGGAGTTTCTTTACTGCTGTCTGCCTGTCCGTCCGTATGGGATGAGCCGGAGTGATTGCGGGAAGTCTGCTCATGCTGCTGTCCGCCGGATTCCCCGCCGAAAGCCTGTTTGATCAGCTCGGCAGGCTGCACGGAGCCTGTTTGTGAATGCCGTGCTTTGTCCGTGTGCTGCTGTCCGCCGGATTCCCCGCCGAAAGCCTGTTTGATCAGCTCGGCAGGCTGCATGGAGCCTGTTTGTGAATGCCGTGCTTTGTCCGTGTGCTGCTGTCCGCCGGATTCCCCGCTGAAAGCCTGTTGAATCAGGTCAGCAGGCTGCATGGAGTGTGTACCATCTTTATGCTGCATTCGGCCTGAAACCATTCCGGAGATTTTCCGGCGGATTTCGGGTGATAAAGCTGCAATCAGAATCGATGATCCGATCAGCAGCGCTGTCGGGCTGATGCCGCTTTTTTGTCTGAACAAGTTAAATCCCTCCTCATTCAATTGATTACGCTTACCTTTCCCTATCCTTCTGATATTTATCCAAACCGTTCAGAATGCAAACGGCGTGCATAAATCCCGCCGAATAGAAAAACCTATACGTAAAGTGAGAAAGGAGGAATTCACATGATAAAAAAACAAGCAGTTATTTCTGCCCTTCTTCTGCCGATGCTGATTACCGCAGGGTGCAGTATGGGGAACCAGGGAGAAGGAAAACGAAATGACAACCGCACCCAGAATGTAAATTACCGCAACACGCCTAACGACGGTGCGACAAATATGAATACAGTGAACCGTCATAACCAAAACACCGATCACAATGACAACCGTAACCTGAGAGTGGCTGATAAAGCCGCCGACAAGGTGACTGATTTAAAAGAAGTTAAAAATGCGACTGTGATCGTTGCCGGAAACAGCGCTTATGTAGCCGTTGTTCTGACAAACGGACAAAAAGGCGCCATCGCCAACCATTTGAAAAATAAGATTACCGATAAGGTGAAATCAGCCGATAAAAATGTCCGGACTGTATATGTATCAGCAAACCCGGACTTCGTTGAACGTATGCAAGGCTACGGAAAACGAATCCAAAACGGCCACCCGGTATCCGGACTGTTTGATGAATTCGGCCAAATGGTGCAGCGTGTATTCCCCAACCCCAATAAATAAATGAATGGAAAAGCCGCATTTGCTGCGGCTTTTTTATTTTATCTCCGTCACGACCCAGCGCTCCTGAGCATAAAGTAAAGAATGAGATGAAAATTAAAGGATCGGGGAGGGGAGCTTGTTTGCGTGACGGCATGGGGAAACGGGCGGCATTCACTCTGATCCTGTGCGGAGTCCTTGTCATATTGGCTGTCAGTTCAGCCGTTTCAGTAAGTATGATGTACGTCCTGTCAGGCCAAAACAGCCGCTCTGTTCCGACGAAGGAACAAGTGACTGAACACATGAATAAAGAAATTTACAAACATACAGCGATTTACTATACGGCGGATGAAAAGCCGCTCTTGGATCTGACCAAGCTTACGCTGGACCACGCAAAGCGTATCAACCAAATCATTGTCGGTTATAAAGGAGCGGCGCCTCTTGAACTCATTTTCTTTTCGGATGAAGCTGAAATGGAGCAATACTCAGGATTGAAAAATGTAGTCGGTTTTTATTCAGAGCAGGAGCAGATGATGGGGCTCTTGCCAGAAGAGAAAAAACAGCTTTTGAAAAAAGATGAGCTGGCCGTTTTCATGTATAAGCAATTGATTATACATGAATATACACACTACGCATTTCATCAAAAAGCGCGGCAATTGGGGACGGATACGTCTGTATTTCCGCTTTGGTTTCATGAGGGGCTGAGCGAGTGGGTTGCGCATTATGATGTGGTCATTGATCCGATTGCATTTTCCGTCGTGCCGTTTGATCAATTAACGACCGACCGAAAATGGCAGAAATCGCGTATGGAATATGAAACGGATGTTTATTTGCAAAGTTTCTATATGATAAAGGATTTAACCGAAACATTCGGAGAAGGCATTATCTTAACCATTATCAATAAAACCGCCGAAACACAGGATTTTGAAAAAGGCTTTGAAGCAGCTACGAAAGAAAGCCTGAAACAATTTGAACATGATTTCACAAAAGCATATGAAAAAAAGAAAACGGCATTGGAGAGTCAGCTTTCCAACGCCGTTTTTTTCATTAATGGAGGTTTTGCTGCTGCTGTCCCATTTGTCCTTTAATCGGAGGCATTTGCGGCTGTCCCTGCGCCGGCGCAAATGAATTCAGCATGGTCTGCATATCTTGTGCATTGAGCTGAGGAACCTGATAATAACCGTGTTTGTTTTGGTATAAGAAGATTTCATACGCCATTTCGACATATTGCTGAATTTGGGCGGAGAGCACTCTTCTTGTGACGGGATTGGTCATTTCAAGCGAGCTCATCGTCAAGAGAGAAGCTTGAGCTTTAATCAGGCCGAGCATATGGCCGCTTATTCCGAGATCTTTGACATCATTTAATGATTGATTCGGTTTTTTCGGCTGAGTCGGTTTTATACCGTAGACGGCCTGGTTCTGTTCCTCCATCATATATGTCGACGTTTCCTGAGAAGGCTTTTGGCCGGTCTTAAAGCATTCTGCCGTCAGATTATAGAGTCCGAGAATGAATTGATACTGGCGGTCAAGAATGTCGGCCAGCTGCTGATCCTGTATAAACTGTCTGAGCATCATAAATTGATCCAAAACGCCGACTGTTCCGGCCAGCACTTCATGCATATCGAAAAGCTCATGTCCTCCGTGATTCACTTGCGGTGAACCCGGAATCCCCTGATTTACTGGCGGCTGCTGCTGATTCTGCTGCTGTTCCACTGGTTGTTTTCCTCCTTCATGTCAAATCACATTTAAGATGTGAAAAAAGCCGATCCGTTATACATCAAGACTTATTTCGTTACGTGGGGATTATTTACTATTTTGCGCCAGCGAAGACAATCTTTACAAAAAAGTGATGTGATTTTTAAGAAAATAAGCTAACGTATTTCTTAGAAGACAGGGGGGGGAATGAATGAAGAAAAAAAGGGGTTTGCGTCTTTCGTGCTGTTTGCTGACGGTTTGTTTTATGATGTTCAGCGTGAAAGATGCGGAAGCAATCGGACAAGCCGGATCACTGAATGAAGCTGGAACGGATAAAGCGTATAAAGAACGGCAGACTGAAGACTCCGGCCGTATCCCGCTCAGAATCATCAGCATGAATGACCTGCACGGAAAAATTGATCAGCAATATGAGCTTGACCTTAACGGAGACGGTAAACCGGATGGCACTTTCGGACGGATGGACTACGCCGCCGCGTACATTAAAAAGGCGAAGGCCGAGAAAGAACACGCCTTTGTCGTGCATGCGGGCGATATGATCGGGGGCAGCTCTCCCGTGTCAGCCCTTTTTCAGGATGAACCGACAGTAGAATTGATGGAAGACATCGGTTTTGATGTCGGAACTGTCGGCAATCACGAATTCGATGAAGGAACGAATGAGCTTAAACGGATCATCAATGGAGGAGAGCATCCGGACGGTAAGGGGACAAGCGGTTATGACGGCCAAGATTTCCCGCTCGTCTGCGCCAACTGTAAATTGAAGTCAGGGGAGTCCTTTCTGCCGCCGTATAAAATCAAATACGTTTCCGGAATTCCGGTCGCATTTATCGGGGTTGTAACCAGATCGGCGGCAGGCATGGTCATCCCGGACGGAATTAAAAATATTACGTTTACGGATGAGGTAAAGGCCGTCAATGACGCCGCCGCAGACCTGAAGAAAAAAGGAATTAAAGCAATCGCCGTGCTCGCCCATATGTCTGCTGAACAAAATGGCTCAGCCATCACGGGAGAATCCGCAAAGCTTGCAAGCGGAACAGACTCAGAGATTGACGTGATTTTCGCCGCGCACAATCATAAAGTCGTAAACGGAGAAATCAACGGCAAGCTGATCGTGCAGGCATTTGAATACGGAAAAGCAATCGGAATCGCCGATCTCGAACTAGATAAAGAGTCGAAGGATATCGTGAAAAAATCAGCGGAAATCCAATATATCGATCAAAGTAAAATCAAGCCTGATCCGGATGCGGCAGGCAAATTAAGCAAATATGAAGAGAAAGTGAAACCGATTATCAGCGAAGCGGTCGGGGAAGCGGCCCATGATATAACAGGCGGGTATTCAAATGACGGCGACACGGCGCTCGGAAATCTGATTGCCGACGGTATGAAAGCGAAGATGAAATCCGATTTTGCGCTTATGAATGGGGGAGGCATCCGGGACGGCATAAAAAAAGGGCCGATCACATGGGGAGATCTTTATAATGTACAGCCGTTCGGCAATGTGCTGACGAAGCTTGAAATCAAAGGAAAAGATTTGCGGGAGATCATCAACGCGCAAATTTCTCCGGTGTACGGACCGGATTACAGCATCAGCGGATTTTCCTATACATGGAACCCGGAAACCGGACAAGCGGCGGATATGAAAATGGCGGACGGTACAGACATACAGCCCGAAAAAGGATATACAGTAACAGTCAATCAATTTATGGCGACGGCATCGGGGGCAAAATACGGTCCGATCGGGAAACTCGGCAAGAATCCGGTGACGGGGCCTGAGGATTTGGAAGCGACAGTAGACTATGTCAAAAGCTTTTCCGCACCGATTTCTTATCAAACCGACGGCCGCATCCGCACGGCATCAGCCGCCGAAACACCTGATGACACCGGCAATCAGCCGGGAAGCGGGGAAACACCGGGCAGCACCGGGCCTGATAAAGGAGAAAAACCTCAAACGGAAAAACCCGCTAAAAAACCGGATGCAGCAGAACAGCCTGATCAAACCAAAAAACCTGAACGTCCTGTCGTAAAAGAAGCAGCATCTGATACAGTGCAGTCAATTCCCGAATCCCATACGGCGTCTGCCGCAGATTCGGAACAAAGCACAGAACAGACTGAAAGCGGCACACAAAAAGGCCGCCCATTGCCTGATACTTCAGCGGGCAGCCATCAGACGGCATTGGCCGGCCTGGTGATCACGGGTGCCGGCGTATATTGGCTTTTCAGAAAGAAAAGGGGAACCCGCACACGATGAACAAACTGAAACATATTCCGCTTCTCGTCATCATCGCAGGTGTTATCATCACATGTTACGGTAGCTGGAAGATCATTGATTCACATATGAAAACGAACCAATCGCTTGAAGAAGCAAAAAAAGCAACAGAACCTGTCTTGGAAAAGAACGAAACAAAAAGCGCTGTGCAGGCACAGCGCAAAAAAGAATTTCACCCCGAAACGGGTGAGGCAAGCGGCATTTTAGAAATCCCTGAAATTGACGCTGAGCTCCCGATCGTCGAAGGGACTGACGCAGATGATTTAGCAAAAGGCGTCGGACATTATAAGGACAGCTATTATCCTGGCGATCACGGCCAAATTGTGTTATCCGGCCACAGGGACACGGTGTTCCGCCGGACCGGCGAACTGAAAAAAGGAGACAGACTGAACGTGATTTTGTCTTACGGCACGTTTTCTTATAAAATCAGCCGTACAAAAATCGTCAGCCGGGATGATACGTCTGTCATCACCCTTCAACACAAGCGGGAGGAACTGATCCTGACCACTTGCTATCCGTTTTCTTACATTGGAAATGCGCCGAAACGATATATTATATATGCCGACCCGGTTTAAGAAAAATACGTTTCGGTAAAATGAGCAAGATCAGCCGGCATCGGCGCCTCGGCAACGATTTCTTCTCCTGAGATCGGATGGACGACACTGACTTTTTTGGCGTGAAGCGCCTGCCTGTGAAACAGCGCCCTGCTTCCGCCGTACAGGTCATCGCCCGCCAACGGATGGCCGATGCTTGCCATATGCACCCTGATTTGATGTGTTCTCCCGGTTTCCAGTTCAAGCTCTGCCAATGTAAGCTGCGCACCGGGATGATAGCCTTTCACTTTGTAATGGGTGACGGCGGCTTGTCCGCCGGGTGAGACGCGCCGTCTGACGGAATGTGACCTGTCGCGGCCGATCGGCGAGTCAACCGTGCCTTTTTTCGGCGTGACTTTTCCTTCCGCCGCGGCGATATAGGTGCGTTTTAATGTTTTGGTTTCGAGCTGACGGTCAAGGATTGCATGGGCCAGGCGGTGTTTCGCGAAAACGACCGCGCCTGACGTGTCACGGTCAAGACGGTGAACGTGGCGCACTTTCGCTTGTTCGCCGTTGATTTGAAAATGGTAAGCGATCAGGTTGCTGAGGGTTCCGGTCTGACCCTCTTCATTTGGATGAGTCGGCATTCCCGCCGGCTTATTTGCAATCAGCATATGACTGTCCTCAAATAAAATGTCCGGCTCTCCGTATTCAGGAATTACCGAAGAACCCGTTTTTTCCTGAAGATCAATGAATAAGCGGTCTCCGGTTTTCAGTATGATGTTGTTTTTCGGGGATGTCCGATTCACCTGAATGCTTTTTTGGTTCATCCATTCCGTTATCACGGGTTTTGACGCCTGGAATTCAGATTTCAGGACTGAAAACAGCCATTGTCCGGCGTGTTTTTCCGTAATCAGGAGTTCCAGACCGCGGTCATTTTGTTTCATATCATAAAGCTCCTTTTCAAGCGGAAAGCGGCTGTTTCAATAGGAAACACTTACCTTAGCTTTCGCGTTTTTTTCTATGCTATTCTTGATAAAGATTAAGGATATTCACATGGCAAGAAAGGTGATTGATGTGAGAATTGTGAACGCAGCGACTGACGGACAAGAAAGCGCGATACAAGAGCTTTCCTCTGAATTGTTTCAAAATGTCTTTCCTCTTTATTTCTCCGAACTGGAAATTCAGCGCTTTAAAAAAAGGGGCGTATTGTCTTTACAAAACCAACGTTACCAAGGAACTTTAAAAGAAGCGTTTCAAATTATGGCTTGTCTGCAAACGGTACATATCATGCTGTCAAAGCCGCACCCCGTATATGACGTCAAAGAGCGGGCGCTGTTTGATAAAAATTGCGCTTTGCTGAATGAATGCGGAATGAATTTTCCCTTTACCTATGATGATTTCGAGACAGGGGCCGGATCAGAAGCCTGCGGTCACAGAAGGCTGATCTGACGGGTATAAAGAGCCTTTTGACAGGCTCTTTTTTGCTTCCTTGACATGATACCACAATTTCTTTCCTCTAACTCCCTTTATAATGAGTCAAATCCCCGAGCATAATAAAATGCGAAAGGGGTGCTTTACAATGAGTTCAATCAAACAATCAATGACTACCCACGTGGCTACCGTTTCTCCCAACCAAACGATCCAGGAAGCGGCTGCGCTGATGCACCAGCATAATGTCGGAGCAATTCCCGTCGTTGACGGAGGGGAATTAAAAGGAATGCTGACAGACCGTGATATCGCATTGAGAACAACGGCTCAAGGCCGCGACGGCCAAACACCTGTTTCACACGTGATGTCTTCTCAAGTTGTATCCGGAAACCCGGAAATGAGTCTTGAAGAGGCGTCACATCTGATGGCCCAACACCAAATCCGCCGCCTTCCCATTGTCGATCAAAATCATCTGGTCGGGATCGTTGCGCTTGGAGACTTAGCGGTCGATCAGCGTTCAAATGAGTCTGCGGGAGCGGCTCTTTCCAATATTTCCAGTCAAAACACACAGTAACGGATGAAGAGAGCTTGCACTCATGCAGGCTCTTCTTTCCGTGAGAATGTTACATTTTGAATGCAAAAGAAATTCACGGTATAGTGTATACATAGGTCAGTACGTTTAGCTAAAGGAGCTGTAACCATTGATAAAAGCATTAATCTTTGATTTTGACGGGTTAATTTTAGATACAGAAACCCATGAATATGAAGTGCTGCAGGAAATGTTTGAGGAACACGGTTCAACATTGCCTTTATCCGTCTGGGGAAAAGTGATCGGAACGGCGGCGGGGTTTAAGCCGTTCGCATATTTAGAGGAGCAGCTGGGAAGAAAGCTCGATCATGATGAACTGACGGCGATCAGGCGCGGGCGCTTCGAACAGCGGATGAAGACGGAAACGGCGCGTCCCGGAGTGGAGGCTTATTTAGCCGCGGCAAAAGAATTAGGATTGAAGGTGGGGCTCGCTTCCAGCTCAGATTTTAAATGGGTGTCGGGCCATCTGAAGGAATTAGGCCTGTTTGATGAATTTGAAGTGATTCAGACGGCTGACGACGTAGAAGAAGTGAAGCCCAATCCGGAGCTCTATCTGAAAGCTGCGGAACATTTAGGCGTTGAACCTTCTGAATGTCTTGCCTTTGAGGATTCGGTCAACGGCTCAATCGCAGCCAAACGCGCCGGCATGAAATGTGTCATCGTGCCGAATAAGGTAACGAGCGCCCTGTTATTTGAAGAATACGATCACAGACTGGAATCGATGGCGGAAATGGAACTTGAATTACTCTTACAGCGATTGAACGATCAAAACGAACCGGCAGGGGGAAGCAGCATTGTCTGAGAAACTTGATCTGACCCGTTTTGAAAAGAAAATGGTCATACGGAATATGGAAGAGAAAGATATCAACAAAATTATTGAGCTGCAAAAGGATTGTTTTCCGGGGATGGAGCCGTGGGAGCCTGAGCATTTAATCAGCCATCTCGCGCACTTTCCGGAAGGTCAGTTTTGCGCCGAGTATGAAGGGGAAATTATCGGTTCATGCTCAAGCCTGATCATCAATTTCGATGAATATGATGACCGCCACACGTGGCAGGACATTACAGACGACGGTTATATCACGAACCACAACCCGGACGGATTGAATCTGTACGGGATTGAGGTAATGGTTCACCCGGAATACAGGCGGATGAAAATCGGACACCGGCTGTATGAGGCGAGAAAAGACTTGGCGAGACGATTGAATCTGAAAAGCATCATTATCGGCGGGCGGATTCCGAATTATCATAAGTACGCGGAAGAAATGACGGCGAGAGCTTATGTCGAACAGGTGACGCGCCATCAGATTTATGATCCGGTGCTTTCTTTCCAGCTGATGAACGGATTTACGCTCATGCGGATCAATCCGAATTATCTCCCGGATGACACCGCGTCCATTAAATATGCGACATTAATGGAATGGAACAATGTCGATTATCTGCCGCAGTCAAAGCGCTATTACAAATCGGCATTTCCGGTGCGCATCTGCGTCATTCAATATGAAATGAAAAAGATTTACTCCTTCGAGGAATTTGCCAATCAGGTTGAATATTATGTCGATGTGGCTTCCGACGCGAGATCTGATTTCGCGGTATTTCCGGAGATTTTCACGACGCAGCTCATGTCATTTCTCGAGGAGCGTTCTCCGAGTCTGGCCATTCAGAGGATTACCGAATATACCGAGGACTATATCAGCCTCTTTACAGATCTCGCGGTGAAATATAATGTGAACATTATCGGCGGCTCCCACTTCGTTGAAGAAGAGGGGAAAATTTATAACATCGCCTACTTATTCAGACGTGACGGCACGATTGAAAAACAATATAAGCTTCACATTACGCCGAATGAGCGGAAATGGTGGGGCATCAGCGCCGGAGACAGGGTGCGCGTATTTGATACGGACTGCGGAAAGATCGCCATTCAGATCTGTTACGATATCGAATTTCCGGAGCTTGCGAGAATTGCCGCGGATCAAGGGGCGAAAATTATCTTTACGCCATTCTGCACTGAAGACCGCCAAGGCTATTTGCGCGTAAGGTACTGCTCTCAGGCGAGAGCGGTTGAAAACCAAATTTACACCGTCATCTCAGGTACGGTCGGAAACCTGCCGCAAACAGAAAATATGGATATTCAATACGCGCAGTCAGCCATTTTTGCTCCGTCTGATTTTGAATTCGCCAGAGACGGAATCGTCGGTGAAACGAATCCGAATATCGAAATGGTCGTGATCGGGGACGTGGACCTTGAAATCTTAAGAAGGCAGCGTGAAAACGGAACCGTGCGCCAGCTGAAAGACCGGCGCAAAGACATTTACCGGATTACGCATCTGAAATAAAAAAACGCCCGCTCCGCTTAAGGGCGGGTTTTTTTATAAAAACACTTGCACCGGCCCCGGTTTCGGGATATGCTCTTGTAGCCCTTTCGCTTTCTGGGAGAAAGCGTTTTTTTAATTGCCGCCGCTTTATTGACTCGCCCATGCCGCGCCTTTATATTCTTATTAAGAGGAAAACTTCACCATGAGAATCGGCGTCAGAAGCCGGGCAGCTTTCGATACAGTGCAATGATATTGAAAGGGAGATGAGCGGTGTGGAACATGTACAAAAAAATCAGTCACTCAAACAAAAGGATAAAGAGCTGATTTGGCACGCGATGAAAGGGGCGGAGCCGGATGACAGCATAATCGTCCAAAAAGGGGAAGGCGCCTGGGTTACGGACATTGACGGCAGACGGTATTTGGACGGCATGTCAGGATTGTGGTGCGTCAATATCGGATACGGGAGAAAGGAGCTTGCCGATGCGGCTTACAGCCAATTGAAGGAGCTTCCTTATTATCCGCTGACCCAAAGCCATCAACCCGCGATTGAGCTTGCGGAAAAACTGAATGAATGGCTCGGCGGCGATTATGTAATCTTCTTTTCCAACAGCGGATCGGAAGCAAATGAAACCGCGTTCAAAATTGCCCGCCAATACCACATTGAAAACGGCGATCACAGCCGCTTCAAATTCATCTCCCGGTACAGAGGCTATCACGGCAATACGATGGGGGCGCTCGCCGCTACCGGCCAGGCGCAGAGAAAATATAAATATGAGCCGCTCTCACAAGGTTTTTTGCACGCGGCGCCGCCTGATCTTTATCGGAATCCCGGCGATGCCGTCACATTGGAAAGCGCGCATGAAATCGACCGGATCATGACGTGGGAGTTAAGCGAAACGATTGCCGGCGTGATTATGGAACCGATTATTACAGGCGGAGGGATACTGATGCCCCCGGACGGGTATATGGCAAAGGTAGAGGACATTTGCCGCCGCCACGGCGCGCTTCTGATCAGTGATGAAGTCATTTGCGGTTTCGGCCGCACGGGAGAGCCGTTCGGATTTCAGCATTACGGCGTTTCACCGGACATCGTCACAATGGCAAAAGGCATTACGAGCGCTTATCTGCCGCTGTCGGCAACGGCAGTAAAACGGGAGATTTTTGAGGCGTATTCGGGCGGTGAGCCGTACGGCCGCTTCCGGCACGTGAATACATTCGGAGGCAATCCGGCAGCCTGCGCCCTTGCTTTGAAAAACCTGCAATTGATGGAGGACGAAAATCTGATCGCCCGCTCCCGGGAGCTTGGAGAACGGCTGCTCCGTGAGCTTGAGCCGCTCAAAGAACATCCGGCGGTCGGCGATGTACGGGGCAAAGGCCTTCTTGCCGGCATTGAGCTCGTCAAGGACAAAATCACGAAGGAACCCGCTGATGCCGCTCTTGTGCAGCACGTCATCACCGCGTGCAGAGAAAAAGGCCTGCTTGTCGGGAAAAATGGTGATACTGTAGCGGGATATAATAATGTCATTCAGCTATCTCCGCCTTTTTGCCTGTCCGACGAGGAGCTCTCTTTCATCATTTCGACCGTCAAGGAAAGCGTGCTGAGCATTGATTTTTAAAGTAAAGGAGTAAAACATGAGTTTTCACAACCAGAAGATTCTACCGGCTATCCGGAACATGAAGCAATTCGATGCATTTTTAGAGAGTCCGTTCTTATACGGCGTCATTTTAGATATACACCTCGGTCAATTAAAAGGTGTCGTGAATGAAGCGAAAAAACACGGAAAACTTCTGATGGTTCACGTCGATTTAATTCACGGCATTAAGCATGACGAATACGGTGCGGAGTTTATTTGTCAGGACATCCGGCCCGCGGGCATCATTTCGACGAGATCCGCCGTCATCGTCAAAGCGAAACAAAAGAAAATATACGCGATCCAGCGTCTGTTTCTCTTGGATACGAGCGCCATGGAGAAAAGCATGGAATTCGTCGGAAAGCATAAGCCTGACTTTATCGAGGTTCTCCCGGGCATCGTTCCGACTTTAATCAGAGAAATTAAAGAAATGACGGGGATTCCGATTTTTGCCGGCGGCTTTATCCGCACGGAGCAGGACGTTGAAAACGCCTTGCAGGCAGGAGCAACGGCCGTGACGACTTCAGACACCGAACTATGGGCTAAATATGAACATTCTATGACAAAAAAAGATTGACACCGCTTACACCCATTGTTACAATAGACCTAGGTTAATACTATGTGATGGAGACCCGGAGACCCACAACAGCTCTTTACGGAAGCAATAAAGCGTAAAGCGGTTTGTTGTGGGTTTTTTATTCTCTATAACTCTGTCAAACCTGCTATTTTGTCATTTAGGAGGAATGATGATGACAGCATTTTGGGGAGAAGTAATCGGTACAATGCTGCTTGTTATTTTCGGCGGCGGCGTTTGTGCGGGAGTCAACTTAAAGAAATCGCTTTCATACCAATCCGGATGGATTGTTATTGTATTCGGCTGGGGATTGGGAGTAGCCATGGCGGCATATGCCGTCGGCAGCATCAGCGGCGCTCACTTGAATCCGGCTTTAACGATAGGCCTTGCGCTTGAAGGCAGCTTTCCTTGGAAAGACGTCCCTGTTTATATTGCGGGACAGATGATCGGAGCAATGATCGGTGCGGTTGTTGTGTACCTTCATTATCTGCCGCATTGGAAGGCGACGGATGATCCGGCCGCTAAACTGGGCGTTTTCTCGACCGGCCCGAGTATTCCTCATACATTTGGGAATATGATAAGTGAAGTCATTGGTACGTTTGTGCTTGTGCTCGGCATTTTGGCAATCGGAGCGAATGAATTTACAAAAGGGCTGAACCCGCTGATTGTCGGATTCCTCATCGTTGCCATCGGGATTTCTCTTGGAGGGACGACCGGATATGCGATCAACCCTGCGCGGGATTTGGGGCCGAGAATCGCTCACGCCTTTCTGCCGATCCCGAAAAAAGGGCCGTCAAATTGGAAATATGCCTGGATTCCCGTAATCGGTCCGATCATGGGCGGTGCGTTCGGCGGCGTATTTTACAATGCCGCGTTTAAAGGAAATGTGACACCTAGCTTTTGGTTTGTAAGCGTTATAATGGTTGTAGTGCTTTTCATACTCTATATTTATACCAAGAAATCTCAATCACAGAAAACATTATCAAATTCTGAATATATTTAAAAAGGAGAGCGGCATCATGGAGACCTATATTTTATCAATTGACCAAGGCACAACAAGTTCAAGAGCGATTCTTTTTAATAAAGAAGGAAAAATCGTGCATTCCGCTCAAAAGGAATTCACACAGCATTTCCCTCAGCCGGGCTGGGTGGAGCACAATGCGAACGAAATCTGGGGATCGGTGCTCGCCGTTATTGCGACTGTGATTTCCGAGTCCGGAATCAGCGCTGATCAAATTGCCGGCATCGGCATCACGAACCAAAGGGAAACGACGGTCGTATGGGATAAAGATACCGGAAAGCCGGTATACAATGCGATTGTGTGGCAATCGAGACAAACATCCGGCATTTGCGAAGAGCTTCGTGAAAAAGGATATAATGATACATTCAGAGAAAAAACGGGACTTTTGATCGACCCTTATTTCTCAGGAACGAAAGTCAAATGGATTCTTGACAATGTAGAAGGCGCGCGGGAAAAAGCGGAAAACGGAAATCTTCTGTTCGGAACGATTGATTCATGGCTCATCTGGAAAATGTCCGGAGGCGCGGCGCACGTAACGGATTATTCCAACGCTTCAAGAACGCTGATGTTTAATATTCATGAATTAAAATGGGATGACGAGCTGCTTGATATTTTAGGCGTGCCGAAATCCATGCTGCCGGAAGTGAAACCGTCTTCTCATGTGTACGCGAAAACGGTTGATTATCATTTCTTCGGTAAAAATATTCCGATTGCGGGAGCGGCCGGAGACCAGCAGTCTGCGCTGTTCGGTCAGGCGTGCTTTGAAGAAGGCATGGGGAAAAACACATACGGCACAGGCTGCTTTATGCTGATGAATACCGGAGAAAAAGCCATCACTTCTGATCACGGCCTTCTGACGACAATCGCCTGGGGATTAGACGGAAAAGTCGAGTATGCGCTGGAAGGAAGCATCTTTGTCGCAGGTTCTGCCATCCAATGGCTGAGAGACGGCATGCGGATGTTCCAGGATTCGAAAGAAAGCGAGACATACGCAGAGCGTGTGGATTCCGCTGACGGTGTTTATGTCGTGCCCGCTTTCGTCGGATTGGGCACACCGTACTGGGACAGTGACGTGCGCGGCTCAGTTTTCGGCCTGACACGCGGAACGACGAAGGAGCATTTTATCCGTGCCACGCTTGAATCTCTCGCATATCAGGCGAAAGATGTGCTTGATGCCATGGAGGCTGATTCAGGCATCTCTTTAAAAACATTGCGTGTAGACGGCGGAGCGGTAAAAAATAACTTCCTCATGCAGTTCCAGAGCGACTTGCTTGATGTGCCGGTCGAACGTCCGGAAATTAATGAAACGACTGCGCTCGGTGCCGCGTATTTAGCCGGAATCGCTGTCGGCTACTGGAAGGACAGCACTGAAATCGCCGATCAGTGGAACCTTGATAAGCAATTCAAACCGGAAATGGAAGATGAAAAACGCGTTGAATTGTACGGCGGATGGAAAAAAGCAGTAAATGCAGCTATGGCTTTTAAATAAGATAAAATTATGGTATACTGAAAACAAGTTAATAGGAACGGTCCTGAGATGAGGAGAGACCACAGCACCAAAGTGATGACATGCGCTTTGGCTGTTGTGGTCTCTTTTTCTATACCGTGACAACAAGGAGGAAGCGTAATGATGAATCACCAATTTTCAAGTTTGGAACGGGATCATATGCTGGAAGACATGACTAAAAAAACATACGATCTGTTTATTATAGGCGGAGGTATTACGGGTGCCGGTACGGCGCTTGACGCTGCTTCAAGGGGAATGAAAGTCGCTTTGAGCGAAATGCAGGATTTCGCGGCCGGCACATCAAGCCGATCCACAAAGCTTGTCCACGGCGGTTTGCGTTATCTGAAGCAATTTGAAGTCAAAATGGTGGCTGAAGTCGGTAAGGAACGCGCCATCGTGTACGAAAACGGCCCGCACGTCACGACGCCGGAATGGATGCTGCTGCCGTTTCATAAAGGCGGCACGTTCGGTTCATTCTCTACTTCAATCGGCCTGCGTGTGTATGACTATTTAGCGGGAGTAAAAAAATCAGAGCGCAGAAGCATGCTGTCTGCTAAAGAAACGCTGCAAAAAGAGCCGCTCGTCAAAAAAGACGGCTTAAAAGGCGGAGGCTATTATGTAGAGTACCGGACGGACGATGCGAGACTGACGATTGAAGTCATGAAAGAAGCCGTTAAATTCGGTGCTGAGCCTGTCAACTATTCTAAAGTGAAAGAACTGCTTTATGAAAAAGGAAAAGTTGTCGGCGTTTTAATTGAAGATCTGCTGTCAGGCAAGGAATACAAAGTGTACGCCAAAAAAATCGTCAATGCGACAGGTCCGTGGGTCGACGAGCTGAGAGAAAAAGACCACAGCAAAAGCGGAAAACATCTCCAGCACACAAAAGGGGTCCATCTCGTATTCGACCAATCCGTATTCCCGCTTAAACAGGCGGTGTACTTTGATACGCCGGACGGCCGGATGGTGTTCGCCATTCCGCGTGAAGGAAAAACATACGTGGGTACGACCGATACGGTTTACAAACAAAAACTTGAGCACCCACGCATGACGGTGCAGGATCGCGATTATGTCGTCAGCTCCATCAATTATATGTTCCCGGAACTGAACATTACGGCGGACGATATTGAATCAAGCTGGGCCGGCCTCAGACCGCTTATTCACGAAGAAGGGAAAGACCCGTCTGAGATCTCCCGTAAAGATGAAATCTGGACATCTCAATCAGGCCTGATTACGATCGCCGGAGGAAAACTGACGGGCTACCGTAAAATGGCTGAGCACATTGTCGATCTTGTCCGCGACCGCTTGAAAGAAGAGGGCGGCCAGGACTTCGGCGGCTGCAAGACGAAGACGATGCCGATTTCCGGCGGACATGTCGGCGGCTCTAAAAACTTCGAGTCATTTGTGGAAGCAAAGACAAAAGACGGCTTGAAAATCGGTTTATCACAGGAAACCGCTAAGCAGTTAGCCATCAGATACGGCTCTAACGTTGAAAATGTATTCAGCCGGATTGAAGGACTGAAAGACGAAGCGGAAAAACGCCAGATTCCGGTTCACATTTTGGCTGAAGCAGCTTACAGCATCGAAGAAGAAATGGCTGCGACACCTGCCGATTTCTTCGTCCGCAGAACGGGAAGACTGTTCTTCGACATCAAATGGGTGCAAACGTATAAAACGGCCGTGATTGATTACATGAGCGACCGATTCCAATGGAATGACGAAACGAAAGAAAAACACACTGAGTGGTTAAATACGCTGCTGCACGACGCGGTTGTTCCGCTCGAACAATAATAACCGGAGGGCTGTGCCGAAAAGGCATGAGCCCTTCTTTTATCTTTTTACATAAAGCATTTGGTTAAGTTATCAAGTGACACGGGCAGCCGCTTCATATTAAAATATGGTCATAAGCTGAAATTATAGGAGGACGAACATGAGTTGGAGTAAGAGTTACGAACGCTGGAATCAGGCCGAACAATTAGATTCAGAATTGAAAAAATTATTGGCGGACGCAGAAGGAAACGAGCAGATGCTGGAAGATTTTTTCTACAAAAATCTTGAGTTCGGAACAGGAGGCATGAGAGGAGAAATCGGGCCGGGTACGAACAGAATGAACATTTACACGGTCCGCAAAGCATCCGCCGGACTTGCGGCGTATATCGCGAAACAGGGGGAAGACGCGAAAAAAAGAGGGGTTGCGATCGCATACGACTCCCGTCATAAATCTCCTGAGTTTGCGATGGAAGCTGCAAAAACCCTTGCTTCCCAAGGCATTCAAACATACGTCTTTGATGAGCTCCGCCCGACGCCTGAGCTGTCTTTTGCGGTGAGAAAGCTGAACGCTTATGCCGGCATCGTCGTGACGGCCAGCCATAACCCGCCTGAATATAACGGATATAAAGTGTATGGCGATGACGGCGCACAGCTGCCGCCGAAAGAAGCGGACATCGTCATTGCGGAAGTGAATGCCATAGAAAATGAATTAACGATTCAAGTTGAAGATGAACAGTCGCTGAAAGAAAAAGGTTTGATTAAAATAATCGGTGAAGAAATTGATAAACCGTATACTGAAAAACTGACTTCCATCTCCGTACATCCCGAGCTTTCGGATGAAGTGGATGTCAGCGTCGTGTTTACTCCGCTTCACGGCACGGCAAATAAACCGGTGCGCCGCGGTCTTGAAGCACTCGGTTACAAAAACGTCACCGTCGTAAAGGAGCAAGAGCTGCCGGACCCGGATTTTTCAACCGTCAAATCGCCGAATCCGGAAGAGCACGCGGCATTCGAATATGCCATTAAGCTCGGAGAAGAACAAAATGCCGATATTCTTGTCGCTACGGACCCGGATGCCGACCGTCTCGGCATTGCCGTAAAAAACAGCGAAGGCAAGTACACAGTGCTGACGGGGAACCAGACAGGCGCGCTTTTATTGCATTACCTGCTTTCCGAGAAGAAAAAACAGGGCACCCTTCCTGAAAACGGTGTCGTCATGAAAACGATTGTCACGAGCGAATTGGGCCGCGCTGTCGCTTCATCGTTCGGATTAGATACGGTTGACACGCTGACAGGCTTCAAATTTATCGGTGAAAAGATCAAAGAATATGAAAAATCAGGCCAATACACGTTCCAGTTCGGGTATGAAGAAAGCTACGGCTACTTAATCGGCGATTTCGCGCGTGACAAAGACGCGATCCAGGCTGCGCTGTTAGCCGTCGAGGTATGCGCCTTTTATAAAAAGCAGGGCATGTCGCTTTATGACGCGCTGCTGTCCATTTTTAAAGAATACGGATATTACCGTGAAGGCTTGAAGTCATTGACGTTAAAAGGGAAACAGGGAGCAGAGCAGATTTCCGCTATCCTGACTTCATTCCGAAACGATCCGCCGAAGCAGATGGCCGGAAAACAAATCATGCAGGCTGAAGACTATTCAACGGGAAAACGGACTGTATTTGCCGATCATCATGAAGAAGATATTGATCTGCCGAAGTCAAATGTCTTGAAATATTTCCTTGAAGACGGCTCTTGGTTCTGCCTTCGTCCATCAGGAACGGAGCCGAAAGTGAAGTTCTATTTCGCCGTGAAGGGAACTTCTTTACAAGACAGCGAACAGCGTCTTGCCGCATTATCTGAAGCAGTCATGAAAACGGTGGATGACATAGTGGAAAAAACGAAATAAACAACAAACCGCCGGAAGCGACATCCGGCGGTTTTTTTATACGCCTCATCCGAAAGTATGAGGAAAATTCATGCTGAAAACAAAGGAATATACAGAAAAGAATTGATATAATATGGATAATTCTGATTGGCCGGAGTGAGGGAAATTGACGAAAACGACGGTAGAAACGTTAAAAACGTTAAAAGCGATTGCGGAAACGTTAAACCAAAACCACGATTTAAAGGAAGCGCTTGATAAAGTGCTCCGCGAACTGCTCAGCCTGACCGGGCTGCAGACAGGGTGGATTTTTCTGATTGAGCCGGACGGGTCTTATACGCTCGCAGCATCCGCTTATTTACCGCCTGCTCTCGGTCAGCGGGAAAATGCACTCATGTGCAGCGGGGAATGCTATTGTCTGACCAAATTCAGCAATGGCGGATTGACAAAGGCCGTAAACATAATGAATTGTAAACGGATTGAATTTGCGGAACAGACGACGAACTGCCGCGATACGGAGGGCATTACCCATCATGCGACCGTACCGCTTGAGGACGGCGGCCGGAAGTTCGGTTTATTAAACGTCGCCGCAAGCGAAAAGACATTTTTCAACGAAGAAGAACTGCATCTGCTTGAAGCGGTTGCATTTCAAATCGGAACGGCGATTCAGCGGATGAAATTGGCCGAATTTGAGCAGCAGAACGCCCTGTTGATGGAACGAAGCAGACTTGCGCAAGAGCTGCATGATTCCGTCAATCAGATGCTGTTTTCCGTGAGCTTAACGGCAAAAGCCGCAAAGAGCTTTACAGATGATCATCGGCTCCGGCAGATGATTACGTTTATTCAAGAGCTGTCTCAGGATGCGCTAACAGAAATGAGGGCGCTCATTTGGCAGCTGAAGCCGGAAAGTTTAACGAAAGGGCTGTATGCGTCGATCAAAAGCTACGCCGCTCTTATCGGCCTGGAAGCCGTTTGTGAAGCGGAGGATGAGCTGGAGCTTACGGATGAACAGGAACACGCGCTTTTGCGGATCGCCCAGGAAGCCTTGAATAACTGTAAAAAGCATGCGGGAACGGACCGGGTTATCATTTCCGCCGTTAAAAAGCCGGGTTACGCTGAGCTTCACATTAGCGACCGCGGAGCGGGCTTCAGCGCTGATACGCATGCTGTGCTCCCATCGCTCGGCGTGGCCGGCATGAAAGCGCGGGCTGAAGCGATCGGAGGCCGCTTTACATTGCAATCCGAGCTTGGCGCCGGAACGGTTGTCTCCGTTCGGCTTCCGTTTCGGGACGGGAGGTCTGATTGATGAAAATTGTGATTGCTGATGATCATCATGTTGTCCGCAAAGGACTGCG
The DNA here is from genome assembly GCF_014872755.1 of Bacillus sp. Bvel1. Lineage (NCBI taxonomy): Bacteria > Bacillati > Bacillota > Bacilli > Caryophanales > Bacillaceae > Bacillus > Bacillus sp. Bvel1. The sequence continues at coordinate 61,073 of NZ_JAAOBZ010000006.1, forward strand.
CTATTTCTTCGCCACTCAGGAAGACATTGAAGTTGTCGGTGAGGCGTCCACCGGTGCTGAAGCGCTTCAGCAAGCTGAAAAGACGGAGCCGGACATCATTCTGATGGATTTATCAATGCCTGATATGGACGGCATAGAAGCGGCAAAAATTGCGGCTGAACGATTTCCGGACATCAGTATCGTCGTTTTGACGAGCTATTCTGATCAGGAGCACGTCATTCCCGCCCTTAAAGCCGGCGCAAAAGCGTATCAGCTGAAAGACGCTCAGCCCGATGATTTAGTGAAAACGCTCCGGGAAGTGTATTCCGGACGTTACCGGCTGTCGGCGGATATTGTGCCTCACGTGCTGACCCATATGGTTCAGGATGATCAGGATAAGGAAAAATATTATCAGCTGACCCCCCGTGAAAAAGATGTTCTTCAAGAAATAGCCAAAGGAAAAAGCAATAAGGAAATTGCGGCGGCCCTGTTTATTTCAGAAAAAACAGTGAAGACCCACGTGTCCAATCTGCTGTCAAAGCTGAATCTTTCCGATCGGACGCAGGCGGCATTGTATGCGGTAAAATATAATGTTTTGGGAAAGGCGGTAAAATCATGAGCATATTAGTGATCAGCGGCACACCGAGAAAAAACGGGCGGACGAGAATTGCCGCTTCTTATATCAGAGATCGGTTTCATACCGATTTTATTGATTTGAGCGAAAGTGAACTGCCGCTTTATAACGGTGAAGAAGAACAGAACGAGCTGCCTTCAGTGCGAAAGTTAAGGCGGCAGGTGAAAAAGTCAGCGGCCGTCGTCTTATTATCTCCCGAGTATCACAGCGGCATGAGCGGCGCTTTAAAAAACGCCATCGATTTTTTAAGCAGCGATCACTGGGCATACAAACCGGTGGCCATCATTGCCGCGGCGGGCGGAGGAAAAGGAGGCATGAATGCGCTGGCGAATATGCGGACGGTCATGCGGGGCGTCTATGCAAATGTCATCCCGAAACAGCTGGTCTTAGACCCGATTCACATCGACATGGAGCGCCGGACCGTATCTGAGGATATGGCGGTCAGCCTGAAAGACATGATCGAAGAGCTGAATATGTTCACAAACACAAGAAATCCCGGCGTCTGACGCCGGGATTGTTTTATGTCAGCATGGCTAATTGATCTTCATAAGCGAGCTCTGTCGCATGATCAATATACCCGAGAAGGGAATACAGCTCTTTTTCAAGCACGGCATGATCATATTCGAAATGATACGCGTGCAGAAAGTGCTCAATACGCTTTGATAATAAATCATCTTTTGTACGAACCATCAGAATTAATAAATTGTCCCATTGAGACCGGTGTGTGTAATACAAGGCTTTATCATAATCGGCATGATCCATCTTACGCTTCTCCTTTCAATGAGAAGTTCTCCGTTAGTTTATGCCGCCGAAGCCCGGATGCAACGGGGGAAAACTTGGTGTCCTTATCACTGCGGCATAGCAATATGAGGGAGACATAAAATAAAACCGCATATCCGTCTCTTCTTTGGACACGCTAAGATTGACAAAAAACGACTCAGGAGAACATAAAGATGAAATCCCTTCCATTTGCGCTTGCCCTCTTGTTTTGCGGCATTCTCATTGCCTCTATCGCTGAAAAAGGGCATACAGAACACCTCGATCCGTCAGTTGAAAAATGGGAACAGCTCGCATGGAACCAGCTTGAACGTGAATACAAAGGGGCCGAGCTTACCGATTATTCGTACATGGGCCGTACAAAAGTGAACCGGGAACAGACGAAAGACGTGTTTCGCGTAACGGTGCAAACCGCAAAAGAAACGTTTTCATCCCGTGCTGAAGTGTATTTCCATCCCGTAACAAAACACGTGATCAGCATCAATATTTTCAGACTGTAAAAAAGCTGCACAGCCTTATGAGGCCGTACAGCTTATCAGATATCAGAAGAAACGTTTTGCGCCGAGGTAGCGCTGTTTCCAATAGGAATTGTTCATGCTGGAAATAACGACACCCGAATCGTTGGCATTAATAAACTGGCCGTTCCCGAGATAAATACCGACGTGGGAAGGTCCGGCTTTATAAGTTGAGAAAAAGACAAAGTCACCGACCGCCGGCTGGCTGACTGATGTCATTGTATTCCAGTAGCCTGCGGCTGAAAGTCTGGATACAGAAGTGACCTTATTGAGAACGTAATAAATGAAACCGCTGCAGTCAAAGCCTCTCGGCGTCGTTCCGCCCCATACATACGGTACGCCCAGCTGAGCTTTTGCGGCATCGATCATTACATTAATCTTCGCGCTTGTTGAACCTGTGCCGCCTGTGCTGCCGGACTGATTCGGTGTCGTGTTTGTCTGCTGCCCGGTAATCGTCAGTTTCTGTCCGATTTGAAGAACATCTGTTTTCAGATTGTTTTTCTCGCGGATCTGCTGGGCTGTCACATTGAACTTTTGGGCGATCACCCATAAAGAATCCCCGCTTTTCACGGTATATGTAGTGGTTTTCCCTGTATTTCCGGACTGGTTCGGAGCTGACGGTGAAGACGAAGAGCCGGAAGAAGACGTTTTGGTCAGCTTCAGCACTTGTCCGACCCGCAGCATGTCTGACGTCAGTTTGTTGATGCTTCTGATTTGCTGAACCGTCATATTGTATGCGTTTGCGATTTTCCAGAGTGAGTCTCCGCTTTTTACTGTATAGGAGGACGTTTGCGTCTGGTTTTGATTTTGGTTTGAATTGTCTTTTGACGGCGTGTTTCCCGAAGAAGACGTTCCTTTTGTTTTCAGGACTTGGTTTACGTAGATCGTATCCGTTTTTAAGTTGTTTAATACTTTGAGTTCCGCAATGGTCATATTGACGCTGTTTGCGATTTTCCATAGTGAATCGCCGAGTTTTACTTTATAGGTCCCGGAAGATGATGACTGCTTTTTGCTGCTGTTTGAGCTACTGCCAGGAGCGGTTTTTTTCTGATCGGTGCTTGAGGAAACTTTCCCCGTCACTTGCAGCTTCTGTCCGGCGCGGATTAAGTCGCTTGTCAGACCGTTCAATTTTTTCAGTTCCTGTACGGACATTTTAAAATCAGATGCGATCAGCCACAGCGAGTCTCCGCTTTTCACTGTATAGACGCTTTTAGTCGTACCGCTGTTCTTTGAAGATGGCTTTTTGCTGCCGGAATCTGATTTGCCGTTAGGAATGTTGAGCGTCTGCCCGATAGAAAGAACGGTGGATTTTAGATGATTCGCTGATGTAATGGCATCCACGCTTGTATTGTAGTTTTGGGCAAGCTTCCATAATGAATCTCCGCTTTTGACCTTAATCGTTTGTGCTTCTGCCGGTGTTACAGCTAACGCAGACCCGACGATCGCAGATGCAGTCAAACCGACCGCTACCTTTTTTTTCATAGTGAATCTCCCTTTTCCTGCGATAATTTTTCTATCCCCATTCGTTGCAGCCGCAAGGTGAGGATATCAGTAATGATAATCTTTATATCGGCACTTGTCTGCAATCGTTTATCATATTAATAGAAATAGTCCTTTTTTCTTATGCCGGCATAAAAAAAGAAGGAATGCGGACATTCCTTCAGCTTCTGAGCAGTCTCATAATCTCCTCTTTGTTTTTGACCAGATCCCTTAACGTATATTTGTCTAAAACGGCCAGGTAAGCTTGCAGGGCTTCATTCAGAAGGTTCTTTAAGTTGCAGGCGGGAGATATGATACAGAGATTTTTTTTGGAGTCAAAGCATTCTACGATGTTAAAGTCGTCTTCTGTATGTCGAACGACTTCTCCAATGTTTATGTCTTCCGGTGTCATTCCTAATCGAATTCCGCCTCCCCGGCCCCGGATCGTTTCGACATACCCGAGCTGGCCGAGACGGTAAATGACTTTCATGAGGTGGTTTTTAGAGATGGAATAAGTATCTGCGATTTCTTTTATGTTGGAAAGTTCGTCGGAATGTCTGGAAGCCAAAAAAATCAAAACGCGTAAAGAGTAATCGGTATAGTTCGTTAATTTCATAGAATGACCTCGAAAAAAGAGATTTTGCTTCTGTTACAGTCTATCATATATGAATCTAAAATGAAAAAAAAGGAATTTGCCCCCTTAACTCAAAAAAAACGTGCGCTCCTTCTGAGCACACGTTTTTTTCGTTAAGACATCGGCGGCTTACGATCGTCAGCCGATTGATGTTTTTCAATTTTGCGATCCAATTTTGCGAGATAACGGGAGGCAAATTCTTTTCCGCCAAGACCGAATGAAAGTCCGAAGGCAAGCGCGAAACCGCCCAGAATCAGAATAAACGCGGCATTTACGATCGTGTCGGCGACACCGAGCTGATCCAGCGCCATAAAGATTGAGAGAGTGATAATGGTATATTTCGCAAGCGGCGCCAGGAATCTGAATTCCTTTCCGCTCAGCATGCCGGCAAGCAGCCTGCTGACAAGCTGTCCGGCCAAAAGTCCGATTCCGAGAATAAATACAGCGGCCAGAACATTAGGCAGGTAAGCGATAATACCGGTTGCGATAACGACGAGAAATTCGAGATGAACAAGCTGCAGCGCCTCTGCCGTAAAGAGCAGGACGATGATGATCTGAACAATCATGCCGACCGTCTGAGAAAGCGTCAGCTTCGGGGTGCCCGCCTGTTCAAAGCCCATTTTACCGAGAAGAGAGTCGAAACCGGCCCGGTGCAGGAGCCCGGATACAATGCTGCTGACCCATTTTCCGACCCAGATGCCGGCGATGATCAGCACAATACCGATGATGATATTAGGGAGCATTGTGAAGACCGTGTGCAGCATGGCTGACGCCGGTTCAGAAATACCCGCCACATTAAGCCGGTCAAGCGCAGAGATGATCACCGGAATGAAAATCAGCACGTAGACAATCGTTCCGATGATTGCCGACAGGCTCGTATCCTTCAGATAAATGGAAAGCCCCATACGTGCGGCGAGCCTTTCCGTTCCGATACTCGCCAGAAAGTTTGTGACGATATCACGGACGAGACGGGCAACAAGCCAGCCGATTAAAACAATCAGCGCCGCGGCGAATAATTTCGGTATAAAGGACAAAACGCTTTGGATCATATTTGTAAACGGCCCTGACACTCCGCTGATCTGGAGAGCGGACAAGACGCCGGGCAGGAACAAGAGCAAGACGAAGTAAAAAACGATTCGTGAAGCAGCCGTAACGGATCTGCTCATCTCCGCTTCTTCAGACATCATTGTCCATTTTCTGAGCCGGCCGTTTTCAGCGAGTTTCATGCCCGCTTTTTTGACGAGATAGCTGAAAAGCGAAGCGGCCGCCCAGCCCACGAGCAGAATCAAGCCGGCTTTTAAAACGCTCGGCACAGCCGCCGTTATCGCCGACAGCATGCTGACAAAAGGCGAAGCCACGGTTGTCAGATGCAGAATGTTAAAGAATAGAATAAAAACGATGATTAATGCGATAAAATAAATGACTTTACTGATGACTTTTTCTGAGGAATAGCGCGCCGGCTTTTTTTCGGCGAACAGCCTGTCGTCGATTTTGGTTTTTTGCAGGCCTTTGTATACGGCTTTTTCAATGATTTTGGCAATGCCCCAGCCGATAAGCAGGACGAGCAGTGCAATGATCAGATTCGGGAGTTTGCTGAGATACGTCGTAAGCATGTCTGCTGTATTCAAGTAGAATCGCTCCTTTTCTTTTTGGGGTATGGTGTGTGTTTTACCCACTTACATATAAAGCAAACAGGGCGGATGTGCCGAAAGTTTTCAGTCGGAAACCGGTCTGTTATTTCATCTTTTGAGAGGAGGGGTCATACATTATAAATAAGTCCAAGTAGGGGGGATTCGCTTGAACGCGGAGGAGACAAAAGGTTTACAGCGGGCAATTGAGGAAATAACCGACATTGCGAAGGGTTTCGGCCTTGATTTCTACCCGATGAGATATGAAATTTGCCCGGCTGAAATTATTTATACATTCGGCGCGTACGGCATGCCGACGAGATTCAGCCACTGGAGTTTCGGCAAACAATTTCATAAGATGAAACTCCACTATGATCTCGGTTTGAGCAAAATTTATGAACTTGTCATTAATTCCAACCCTTGCTACGCTTTTTTGCTGGACAGCAATTCGCTGATCCAAAATAAATTAATTGTAGCCCATGTTCTTGCCCATTGTGATTTTTTCAAAAATAACTGCCGCTTTCAAAATACGAATCGGGACATGGTTGAGAGTATGGCGGCTGCGGCGGAGCGGATTAAGCATTATGAAAGAATTCACGGGATAAAAGAGGTGGAGTCCTTTTTAGATGCCATTCTGGCGATTCAGGAGCATATCGATCCGTCGCTCGTCAGGCCGAAGCTGCTGTGGAGCGTCGATGACGAAGAGGAGGACGAAGAAGAAACCGCGCCATCGCCTTACGATGATTTATGGGGAATGGATAAGCCGAAACAGGTGAAAAAGAAAAGAGGGAAAAAACCGTTTCCGCCCCGTCCGGAAAAAGATATTCTGCTGTTTATCGAGGAACATTCGCGGGAGCTTGAACCGTGGCAGCGTGACATTTTAACCATGATGAGAGAAGAAATGCTGTATTTCTGGCCTCAGCTGGAAACGAAAATCATGAACGAAGGCTGGGCATCCTATTGGCATCAGCGGATTATCCGCGAGCTTGACCTGACTTCAGATGAAGCCATCGAATTTGCGAAGCTGAACGCAGGCGTCGTTCAGCCGTCAAAAACGGGAATCAACCCGTATTATTTAGGGCTGAAAATTTTTGAAGACATCGAAGAGCGTTATGACAACCCGACAGATGAAATGAAAAAAACAGGAGTAAAGCCCGGTTCCGGACGCGAGAAAATGTTTGAGGTCAGGGAAATTGAATCGGATATATCATTTATCCGCAATTATTTGACGAAAGATCTCGTGATGCGTGAGGATTTGTATTTATTCCAAAAGCAGGGCAGGGACTATAAAGTGATCGACAAAGAATGGAAGGCCGTGCGCGACCAGCTCGTGAACATGCGGGTCAACGGGGGATTTCCTTATCTGACCGTCAATGACGGGGATTACCTGAAGAATAATGAGCTTTATATTAAACACTGGTATGAGGGAATTGAGCTTGATCTGAAATATTTGGAGAAAGTGCTGCCGTATCTGCACCAGCTGTGGGGCAGGAGCGTGCACATCGAATCTGTTCTTGAAGACAGAGAAGTGATGTTTTCGTATGACGGCAAAGGAGTGCACCGGAGATATCTGTAAAAGAAGAAAGGATGCGGGGAAATCCCCGCATCCTTTTTTATTTTCCGTGTTTCAGGATGTGAAAGATCTTTTTGGCCTGGTCCGTGTTGTTTAAAAGCCCCGTAAATGACTCTCTTCCCGGACCGTATGCGTAAACGGGAACTTCTTCGCCCGTATGATCGCCGGTTGTCCAGCCGCTGTTTGTTTTCGCATTAAAAAGCTTAATGATCGCTTTGTAGACGCTCTTGTCAGCATCCTGTTTTGCGGCCGTTTCGATCTGTTTAATTTCCGCTTTTGACCATTTCAGGTCTGTATAACGCGCAAGCACGGAAGATACGGATTTGCCCGCTTTGATTTGGTCAGCCATAAATGCCGGGGTTTTTTTGGCGGCAAGAATCGGTTCAACATGCCAGTTTTTATCGTCATTCGCGCCGATCGTCAATCCGCCGGTGGTATGATCAGCCGTGGCAACGACAAGCGTATGTTTGTCCTTTTTGGCAAATGCGATCGCTGCTTTATACGCTTTTTCAAAATCCTTCATTTCACTCATTGCGCCGACTATATCGTTGTCATGTCCCGCCCAGTCTATTTGGCTTCCTTCGACCATTAAGAAGAACCCTTTTTTATTTTTGTTCAGCCTGTCGATCGCCGCTGTTGTCATGTCTTCTAATGAAGGGACAGCGTTTGACCGGTCGATTGCTTTGTCGAGTCCGCCATCGGCAAACAGGCCGAGAACCTTCTTGTTACGGTCCTTTTTCAGCTCCTGTTTTGATGTCACATAGCTGTATCCCGCTTTTTTGAAATCCTTTGTTACATTGCGGTCTTTACGGATAAAGTTTGATTTGCCGCCTCCGAGGAGCACATCGACTTTTTGTTTTCCGTTGATGCGGTCATCAAAGTAGCTGCTTGCGATCTCATCCATATTCTTTCGGGATTTGTTATGGGCTCCGAATGCCGCAGGGGTGGCGTGGGCAATCTCCGAAGTTGCGACAAGTCCGGTGGATTTCCCTCTTTGTTTCGCTTCTTCGAGGACAGATTTGACCCGCTTTCCTTTTTTATCGACTCCGATCGCCGCGTTATACGTTTTCACGCCCGTAGCCATTGCCGTGCCAGCCGCCGCGGAATCGGTAATATTGGAATCAGGATCGTCAGGATAAGTCATCATCATACCGGCGAGATTGGGGTCGAATGCCGTCAGTTTCATACCATCCGAAGGCTTTCCTTTGTTAATGACCGAACGGTAGGCGTTCATATAGGGTGCGCCCATTCCGTCGCCGACCATGAAGATGACGTTTCTGATCTCGTTTTTGTCAGGCTGTTTTTTTGCCGCAGCCTGTTCAGAGTGCTGAAACCCCGCGCCCGCAATCAGACCGGCTGTCAGCACGGATACGGCTGCCGCCGGCAGAAGTTTTGATCGAACCTGTTTAAATAGACTCATTCTCACTCGTCCTCCTTTAATCGTGTCTGCATGTCTAATGGTAGGGGGTGTTTGTAAAGAGCGCCTGTTCCTCCTGTAAATTTCAGGTGAAACATTGTTAGAAATGTAAATTCCGGTGTAACTTATGTTTTCAAGAAAGAGTGAAAACCATTCACTTTTTTGAAAAAGACGAGGATTTTTTTAACAAGGAGTTATTTGGAAAGCAAACTGCTTTGTTTTTCCAAAATACGAGGATCACAGGAAAAAAACATGACAAATTGACTCGTTTTTCGTCACGTTTGAAATCAAATTGAAATATTTAATACCCTTAAAAACTTTTTTCAAAAACGAATTAGTAAGAAATTTGTCACGGGAAGTCAAGTCTATTTCTAGTGGAAATTGAACCTTATAATAGGAAACAGATAAAAACTTTAAAAAAGAGACACATAAAATAGATAGAATCATTCAGGGAGGAAAATATGAAAAAGCAACTTGTTACAGCAACAACGGCAGTGGTTTTGGGGACGACTTTGTTTGCGGGCGCGGCGTCTGCGCAAACGATTAAGGTAAAAAAAGGCGATACATTATGGGGACTTTCAAATCGGTATGGAACGTCAATTAATTCCATTAAATCTGAGAACAAATTAAAATCGGATATCATTTACATCGGTCAGACGCTTTCGATCAACGGTAAATCATCTTCAGGTTCAAATTCGGGCAGCAAGTCATCATCGTCTACATATAAAGTCGTAAAAGGCGACAGCCTTTGGAAAATTGCGAATAAATATAAAATGACGGTAAACCAATTAAAAAGTTTAAACGGTTTAAAAACGGACCTGATCCGCATCGGGCAAGTGCTTAAAGTAAAAGGATCAACTTCCGGTTCAGCGTCTTCAGGATCTTCGTCATCAAAGAAGCCTTCATCCAGCCATAATATTGCACAGACGAGCCTGAATGTAAACAAGCTGATTTCTGATGCGCAATCTTTAATCGGCACGCCGTATGTATGGGGCGGAACTACGACTTCCGGCTTTGACTGCAGCGGATTTATCTGGTACCTGTTAAACAAACAGACGAGTGTCGGCAGAACAAGCACTGCGGGATACTGGAGCTCAATGAAGAGCGTGTCCAGCCCGTCAAGAGGAGACTTCGTCTTCTTTACAACATATCAAGCCGGTCCTTCACACATGGGTGTATACATCGGAAACAACAAGTTCATCCATGCCGGTTCTGACGGCGTCACAACAAGTGATCTGAATAACAGCTACTGGAAACCGCGCTACCTGGGCGCGAAAAGATTCTAGCAGTGAGAGAAACCCGTTCATCCGAACGGGTTTTTTATTTAGACGGGGCAGAGCTCCATTTGTTTCACCTAAAAATGAAAATGGGATAAAAAATCTAAAAAGGTTTTCTTTTTTTCATTTTCATAGAGGGCGATGGCGTACGCGCCCGCGCTCGGCATCTGGGCGAATTCGCACGGAATTTCAATCATGCTGCCTGCGGCGAGTTCGGACCGTACCGCTGACAGCGGCAGAAATGAGACGCCCAGCCCCTCTTTAATAAATCGTTTCGTAATATGCGTCTGTGTCACCTTCATTGTCCTGACGAAAGGGAACTGTATTCTGACCTGGCGGAGCAAATCATCCCAATAGTCAGGATGGTTATGGGTCAAAAGCAGATATTGTCCGAACAGGTCTTTCACTTCATCCGCCTTCCCTGTCCCGGGTTTTCGGCCGGGTGGCGCGACGAGGACAACGGGGTCATTGTACAGGGGGAGGCAAGTGAGGGAAGATGATTGCACCTTTAAGCAGCTCAGTCCGATATCGGCTGAGCCGTTTCTGATTTGAGAGGCGATTTCTTCCGATTCGAAAATGGTAACCGTCATTTCGGTTTCTTTATTGTCCTCTGTATAACGCTTCATGACAGACGGGAGAACGGTGTCGGCGATAAGCGGCGAAACAGCGAGTGTCAGCGTGTGCGAGTAGCCCTGGCGCACCCTGTGCAGCTCCGCCATGCTGTTTTCATAGTCTTCCAAAAGTCTCATGGCAAACGGCACGTATGCTTTTCCTTCTTCCGTCAATTGTATTTTCCGGCCGCTCCGCTGAAACAGCTTGCAGCTGATTTCTTTCTCTAATAATTTTATATGAACGGTGACGGTCGGCTGAGATAAAAAAAGCGTTTCCGCCGTTTTTCTGAAATTCTCGTATTTTGCCGCGGTGACGAAGGTGTGAAGCCATTTAAAATCCATAGATGCACTCCTCTGATTAAAAGTTTTAATTAATTCCCTTAAAAATATTCATTATTTTTTAAATATTATATTTACTATAATAACAGAAAGAGGATAAGGGGGAATGAAATTGATTTATCGTGGATTGAAAGGGATTACTTGTGCAGAAACGGCGATCAGCCACATTGACGGAGAAAAGGGGCATTTAATATATCGCGGCTATGACGCGAAGGATATCGCATTGCAATTCAGTTTTGAAGAAGCGGCGTATCTCATTTTGAACGGGGCGCTTCCTGATGAGCGGCAATTGCTTGCGTTTCAGGAAGAACTTGCAGCCGAGCGCGGGCTTCCGAAACATTTGATCGGCTTACTGGAAACGCTTCCGGATGAAATGGACGACATGGCGGTGCTGAGAACGGCTGTTTCAGGTTTGGGCACAGATTCATTTACATATCCGCCCAAGCCGGAAGAAGCGATTAAACTGATTGCCGTCACACCGACGATTATTGCGTACAGATACCGCCGTAAACAAGGGCAGGAAGCGCTGTCACCCGAGGCGCGATACGGACACGTTGAAAACTATTTGTATATGCTGACAGGCAGGCAGCCGTCCGCAGCCCAAAAGAAAGCGCTTGAGACGTATATGATTCTGGCGATGGAACACGGGATGAATGCATCGACTTTTTCAGCGAGAGTCACGGTTTCGACTGAATCGGACTTAGTGTCTGCCGTCACTGCCGCACTGGGTACGATGAAAGGGCCGCTGCACGGAGGCGCGCCTTCAGGCGTCACGAAAATGCTTGAAGACATCGGGGAAAAAGAAAATGCAGAAGCGTATTTGACAGCGAAGCTTATGAGGGGAGAACGCCTGATGGGCTTCGGGCACAGGGTGTACAAAACAAAAGACCCGCGGGCGGAAGCGCTGCGCATAAAGGCTGAAGAAGTGGCGGGAAATGATCCGTCGCTTGACTTGGCGCTTTATGTGGAGAAGGAAGCCATCCGCTTGTTAGAGCAATATAAGCCCGGACGGAAGCTGTATACGAATGTGGAGTTTTACGCAGCGGCTGTGATGCAGGCCATTGATGTCGACAATGATTTATTTACGCCGACCTTTTCAGCAAGCAGAATGGCAGGCTGGTGCGCACATGTGCTTGAACAGTCCGCTGACAACATGATTTACAGACCGTCTGCGAAATACACCGGCGCTTTTCCCGAAACGGCTCAGCAGCTTTAATTACCGGCATATTTGTCCGTTTAACTCCCCGCACTGCGTGGTATCGTCTCAGTAATACCAATTGCAGGAGTGTGAGAATATGAATCCGATGGACAGACAGACGGAAGGACAAAAGCCGCAGGTGCAAAACCGCCAGCCCGGCATTGAGTCAGACATGGAGCCAAAACCGCTCTTGGAGGATCCGGATGTAAAAGGGTCGGGCAGATTAAAAGGAAAAGTCGCCGTTATTACGGGCGGAGACAGCGGCATCGGCGCAGTGGCTGCGATCGCTTACGCGAAGGAAGGGGCGGATCTTGCCATCCTGTACCTAGACGAACATGCCGATGCCGAGAGAACGAAAAAGCGTGCGAGAGAATACCAGGCCGATTGCCTGTTAATTCCGGGAGACGTCGGTGATGAGGCGCATTGTCAGAAGGCGGTCCGGCAAGTCTTAGATCACTACGGAAAAATAGATATTCTCGTTAATAATGCGGCTGAGCAGCATCCGCAAAACGGGATTCTTGATATTACGGCTGAACAGCTGGAGAAGACATTCCGTACAAACATGTTTTCCATGTTTCATATGACAAAAGCCGTGCTGCCTCATCTCAAAAGAGGGAGCGCCATCATTAATACAACGTCGATTACCGCTTATCAGGGAGACACATCATTGATCGACTATTCGTGCACGAAAGGCGGCATCGTTTCCTTTACGCGTTCAATGGCGATGTCATTGGCCGATCAGGGGATCAGAGTAAATGCGGTGGCACCCGGGCCGATCTGGACCGCCCTGATTCCGGCAACGTTTACTGAAGAAAAGGTGGAAAAGCACGGTCTGGACACTCCGATGGGAAGACCGGGACAGCCTGCGGAACACGCAGGAGCTTATGTGCTTCTGGCTTCAGACGAATCTTCCTATATGACTGGGCAGACCATTCACGTAAATGGAGGCAGGTTTATTTCAACATAATACGCAAGTTTTATCCCGCACTTTTAAAAAGGGCGGGATTTTTATTTGATTACATATGAATACGATTTTTAAAAAATAGAAGCCGCCAGCTGAATTACTAATGTTAATATTTCACAGCGGAGAATCCGCTGATTTCTGTTTTATGAAAACTGAAGTAATATATAGAATTTTCAAAAAAGTTATTTTCATTTTTATATTTTTCGCTATAATATGATGTAGGAGAAAGGAATGATGTGCTGAAACATTTCATGCGAAAAATAAGAATTTAGTCATTATTGCTATTGTTATCTGAATATTCTAACATATATTGATTTACAAGGAGTGAAGCAGATGAAGGGGAGCATATTCAGAAAGAAAAGCATTCAGGACCTGCTTGCCGCAACGGGCGGGGAAAAGTCGCTGAAAAGAGAGTTAGGGGCCTTTGATTTGACCCTTCTGGGGATAGGGGCCATCATCGGAACGGGAATTTTTGTATTAACCGGAACAGGTGCTGTCACGGCGGGGCCGGGGCTGACCGTTTCATTTGTCATCGCCGCTCTTGCGTGTTTATTTGCGGCTTTATCATATGCCGAATTTGCTTCAAGCGTCCCGGTTTCCGGTTCCGTCTACACGTTTACTTATGCGACACTGGGTGAACTTCTCGCATTTATCATCGGATGGGATTTAATCTTGGAATATATGCTCGCCGTCAGCGCGGTTTCGGTCGGCTGGTCCGGCTATTTTCAATCATTCTTGGCGGGCTTCGGCATTCATCTTCCGACTGCATTAACGGCCGCGCCGGGATCCATTAAAGGCACGGTCACATTCTTTAATCTCCCCGCATTTGTTATCGTGCTTGCGATTACATTCCTCCTCTACTTAGGCATTAAGGAATCGAAGCGGGTCAATAATATTATGGTCATTTTGAAGGTTCTGGTTGTTCTATTGTTTATCGCCGTTGCGGCCGTATATGTCAAACCTCACAACTGGCAGCCGTTTATACCGATGGGGTTCGGCGGTGTTTTCAGTGCCGCGGCACTCGTTTTCTTCTCTTTTATCGGTTTTGACGCCGTCTCTTCCGCCGCTGAAGAAACGAAAAATCCGGCGAAGGATCTGCCGAAAGGAATTATCTTTTCATTAATCGTCTGCACCGTGCTGTATGTGACCGTATCGGCGATTATGACGGGCGTCGTTCCGTTTGCCCGCTTTGAAGGCGTTGACCATCCCGTGTCTCTCGTCCTGCAGATGGCCGGACAGAATTGGGTGGCCGGGATTATTGATATCGGCGCAGTGTTGGGAATGACAACGGTGATGCTCGTCATGCTGTACGGCCAGACGAGGGTGATGTTTGCCATGTCCCGTGACGGTTTGGTGCCGGGGGCGCTTTCAAAAGTCCATCCGAAGCATAAAACGCCGCACGTGGTGACATGGGTGTTCGGCATCCTGTCGGCATTACTCGGCTCGCTCGTCCCGCTTGATGAGCTGGCGAAGCTGGTGAACATCGGCACGCTTGCCGCGTTTGTCCTGATTTCAGTGGCGGTTATCGTATTGAGAAAGAAACAGCCTGATCTGCCGAGAGCTTTTAAATGTCCGGGGGTTCCCTTTATTCCGATATTGTCCATTCTGTTCTGCGTATTTTTGATTATTAACCTTGGCGCCACCACCATATTCCGTTTCTTTATCTGGCTGATCATCGGTCTGGTGATTTATTTCTTATATTCGAGAAAGCATTCGAAATTAAACGGGGATTTGTAAGGAGCGGCACCCGCCGCTCCTTTTTATTTTTCGGAATAATGAAACATATTGAAATGGGCTTAAGTTATCGCAGTGAATAAGGGATAATATAGGGCGGAAGGGAAGTGGAAAGTCGTGTCTGACCAAAAAAGGGTTCAATGGGCCTCAAAAATAGGATTTATTATGGCCGCTGCCGGTTCGGCGATCGGCCTGGGAGCCATTTGGAAGTTCCCTTACGTAGCGGGTACGAACGGAGGAGGCGCTTTTTTTCTTGTATTCGTCCTCTTTACCGTGCTTTTAGGCTATCCGCTTTTGCTCGGTGAATTTATTTTCGGAAGACGGAGCCAGACAAATGCGATTGATGCCTACAAACAAGCCGCGCCGAAGTCGGTATGGCACCTCACGGGTTATGTGGGTGTGGCGGCCTGTTTTTTAGTTTTGTCTTTTTACAGTGTTGTCGGCGGGTGGATTTTGCTTTATGTGTTAAAAGCTGTTACGGGTTCTTTATCCGGGCTCACTCAGGAGCAGTACGGAACGGTGTTCAGGACGGTCATTGAAAATCCGATCCAGACTCTCGCCGCGCAGCTTGTATTTATGATCTTGACAGTGGCGGTCGTCGCAAAAGGCGTGCAGAAAGGGATTGAACGTGTCAGTGCGGTGCTGATGCCGGTTTTATTCGTGCTGTTTCTATTGCTTGTGCTGCGATCAGTCACGCTCGATCATGCCGTTGAGGGGATTAGATTTTTATTGGTTCCGCACTTTGAAGATTTGACGCCGGAATCCATCCTATATGCTTTAGGACAGGCGTTCTTTACATTAACGCTCGGCGTTTCGGTCATGGTGACATACAGTTCGTATCTGCCGAAAACCCAAAACCTTCCGGGATCGGCAGGTTCCATTGTTGTGATGAATGTGCTCGTCACGCTGTTTGCGGGACTGGCCATTTTTCCGGCGGTTTTTTCGTTCGGATTTAAACCGGATGAAGGGCCTACACTGCTGTTTACCGTACTGCCGGCTGTGTTTGACCGGCTGCCGTTCGGCTCGCTGTTTTTTATCAGCTTTCTGGCGGTCTTTTTCTTTGCCGCGCTGACTTCGGCCTTTTCGATGGTGGAAATTATCGTAGCGACTGTCGGGAAAGGTGATGAAACGAAAAGGAAGAAGCTGTCGTGGACAAGCGGTCTGCTCATTTTCTTAGTCGGAATTCCGTCGTGTTTATCATACGGTGTGCTCGGTGATGTTCATTTGTTCGGAAAAACGTTTTTTGATCTAGCGGATTTCACAGTGAGCAATGTGCTGATTCCGCTCGGCGCTTTATTAATATCAATCTTCATCCCGCTGAAAATACCGAAGCGGGAGCTGTTCGCCGAGATGAAAAGCGGTTCCGCCATCGGCTATCGTTTCTTTCAGGTGTGGTATTTCCTTCTGAAATATCTCGTGCCGCTGGCTATCATCGTCGTATTGCTGCATTTAATCGGCGTTCTTTCATTTTAAAAAAACAGGCCCCCGTAAAAGGGCCTGTTTTTATGTTTAAAAACCGAATTGCAGATTCGTATCAACGGCAACAATCGTATATACACAAACAATGACGAAAAGGTTGAGGATGACACCGAGCAGTCCCGGGCCCGTCCGTCCTTTTTTAATAAACAGCTCAATGATGCCGAACGGCACGGCGGCCATCGCAAACGGCAGCATCTGATAAGAATAGAAAGTCACATTGCTGATGATTGCCACGTTCAAAAGCAGCAGCGACAAAATCGCGGTACCGACTGATATCCAGCCGAAAACATTATGCTCTTTAAAAATTCTTACCAATTCCATAATTCCACCTCACCGATGTTTGCTGCTTTTACTGTTTTATTTTTCAGCAGACGTTCGATTTCTTTTGTCGGCCCCGTCACGACAGAGCCGTATACGTTCATTCCGTGATGTTCAACATAGTCGATTCGGCTGCCAAGATTCATGTCTTTGCGTTTCGATATTGCATGCGCCCATTTTTTATGGCGGGACATAAATTCAAGGGCATTGATAAATTGTTCACGGTCTGTCTGTCCTTGCGTTTCGAAAGAGGACACCATCTTGGAATCTTTCCCGGGAAATCCTAACGGCTCGGCATAAGGACTGTCTTTCAGATTTTTCTCCGTTTCGACCGCGTTCCATAAAAACTTCACATCGTATTTTTTAAAAGTTGAATATACTTGAGAAGAAGGGTAGGCCCGGTCATAAGAAAGATAGACCTCCGCCACGCTTCCTTCAGGCAATTTTTTCAATGTCTGTCCGGCTTTGTCAATCGTGCGTTCCTTTAAGCCGGAAGGATGGGCAAAATAATGCTTTGCCTGTGCCGCGTCTAGATCATAGTAGTTAACGGCAGGCGATTTGACCGTATCTAAAAACATTTCAATCCGTTCTCCGCCGACGGATTTCGTTTTTGTGCCGATCTGCTTTTGCAGCGGAAACTCTGTATTCATCCCAAACAGCTTCACCTGGCTTTTCAGTCCGGAGGTATCGACGAGTACGTTCGGCATGGTGGTCGCCACCGTCACGGCTGCGGTTTCCATTAATTGATTGCCGGTGCTTTCTTTTCCTCCCAAACCGTAATAGAGGTAGCTTCCCAAAGTGCAAAGCGGCAAAATCATCAAGGTGGAGATGACGGCGAGAACTGAAATCCGCAAATACGATTTGCGTTTTCCGTATGACAAAATGGCCTTCTGTTTTTCCGGGCTGATGCCGACGTCCCATTCCCGGTCGTCCTGCATTTCGCTTTCAATCAACTCCTGATAGACTTCAAGCTTTTCCAGCTCTTCTTCAAAGGCGGCCATTTCCCGGTCGCTCATTTCTCCATTTTTGTATTGGTAAAAACGCTTTTTAAATTCTTCATTCATCATTAACACCTCTATTATAAAGTGCTTTCAGCCGCTGTCTGGCACGAAATAAAACACTTTTAAAATTAGCCTCTGAAATATTCATAATATGGGATGCTTCTTTGTAATTCAGTTCTTTTAAATAATACAGTGTTAAGGCCTCCCGATAATTGTCGGGAAGTTCGGACATATACCCTGTCAGCACTTCCTTGATTTCAATCTGATGAGCCGGGCTTTGAACAGCCGTCTGAAAAAGGCTCCCAATTAAGTCATCGGAAATGGTCACTTCCTTTTTATGTTTTCTGACATAATCTATAAACGCATTTCTCGCCACTTGAAAAAGCCATGGCTTTACTTTGCTGTGGTCGTAGGAGTGAATGTGTATGTATGCCCTCATAAAGGTTTCCTGCAGCAAATCTTCAGCGAGATGCTTGTCTTTTGTCATGGAGAGCAGGAACCGGTAAACATCATTCATATACATTTGGTAAATTTCATCGATCGTCACTGCCTTTTCTCCCCTCTATGTTATACACGCATAAGAAAGGTTTAAAGTTGCACGTTCCATGCAAACGGCTTAAATTCATTTTCACCTCATCAAACACCATTTCTCTATAGTACCCAAAATCCGTCATAAAAGATAGAGATCGGCGGAGGAAAAATATATTTATTAGTACCAGGTAATAAAAAATATTGTTATAATAGAGAGAGAACACTTTTGATCATTACAACAAAGGAAGTGCGTTATGTATAAGTTTTGTGCAAATGCCATCAAATTCATTCTTTCTCTGCGCGGAGGAGTCAAAGTATACAATAAAGAGAATCTTCCGTCTGATAAAGGATTCGTTATCGCGTGCACGCATGCGGGCTGGGTGGACGTCCTCACGCTCGGTGTCGGGATATTGCCCCATCAGATTCATTATATGGCGAAAAAAGAGCTGTTTCAGAAAAAGTGGATCGGAAGTTTTTTAAAGAAGATTCACGCGTTTCCGGTTGATCGTGAAAATCCGGGTCCGAGCAGCATTAAAACGCCGATTAAGCTTCTGAAGGAAGGGAAGATTGTCGGGATTTTTCCGAGCGGCACGAGAACTTCTGAAGACGTCCCGCTGAAAAGAGGGGCCGTGACCATCGCCCAAATGGGGAAAGCGCCGCTCGTTCCGGCCGCATATAAAGGGCCGTCTACTGGAAAAGCGCTGTTTAAAAAGGGAAAAATGCGGCTTATCATCGGCGAGCCGATTTTTTTGGAGGACTTTTCCGATCTTGCGCCGAAGGAGAGGCTTGCGGCCATGACAGAAGAGCTGAATGCCAGAATTAAAGAGCTTGAGAAAAAACTTGAACAACTGTAAAACGAAAAAAGCTTGCCGTCTGTATCAGACGCGCAAGCTTTTTTGTTATGCTTCTTTTTGTTCGGCGGTTTCCAGCAGTTCATCAAACGCCAGTTTTTTCACTTCGATATATGCGACGTGGTGGCCGTCAATTTCATTAATGATAAATTCACAGCCTTCTTCGATAATCGAGTCGTATTGTTCGACGTCGTATTTCTGGGTAAGGAACCAGCCGCCGATGGTGTCGACCTCGTCATTTTCCAAATGGATGCCGAGGAGTTCGTTCACTTGATCAATCAGGACCTTGCCGTCAAGCATGTAATGGCCGTCGCCGAGTTTGCGGATTTCATTGATTTCATCGATATCAAATTCATCACGGATTTCCCCGACGATTTCTTCAATAATGTCTTCAACGGTGACAAGCCCCGCGGTTCCGCCGTATTCATCCGACAGAATCGCCATATGAACCCGTTCCTTCTGCATTTTTACAAGCAGATCGTGAATCGGTGCCGACTCAATCACATGGATGATCGGATTGACAAAATCCGTAATCGGCGAGTCGACTGATACTTCGCCGCTGATGCAGGCGGTCAGCACTTCTTTAATGTTAATAACGCCGATAATATTATCTTTGTCACCCTCTTCGACAGGGTACCGGGTATATTTTTCAATCTGAATGATATCCATCATTTCAGAAATTTTGATATCATGCGGCAGACTGACGATTTCCGTACGCGGAATCATGATTTCTTTTGCAAGTCTGTCGTCAAATTCAAAGATTTTGTTCACATATTTAAATTCAGACTGGTTGATTTCACCGCTTTTATAGCTTTCCGATAAAATGATGCGCAGCTCTTCTTCAGAGTGGGCAAGCTCATTTTCAGACACCGTCTCCAGACCGAACGTCTTCGTTAAAAGACGGGCGGAGTTGTTCAGAAGCCAGATAAACGGGAACATGATGCGGTAAAACCAAATGAGCGGTTTCGAAAACAGCATTGAAACGGCTTCCGCTTTCTGGATGGCGACTGTTTTCGGCGCCAATTCTCCCACGACCACGTGTAAGAATGTAATGATCGCGTAGGCGAGAATAAATGAAATAATATGCGATAATGAGCTTGGTACGTTTATCTTTGTGAAAAGCGGGTGAAGCAAGCGTTCAATCGTTGATTCGCCTAAGACACCAAGACCGATGGAAGTCAATGTTATGCCGAGCTGGCACGCCGATAAATACTCATCTAAATGCGTGGTCACTTTTTTGACACCGATTGCGGCTTTATTTCCTTCTGCTATAAGCTGGTCAACCCGTGAGCCTCTGATTCTGATTATCGCAAACTCAGATGCTACGAAAAATGCCGTCAGCGCGATTAAAACCGCGACTAAAATCAAATTCACAATGTCCAATTAGAACCTTCACTCCTTTTGGGAAGATGAAGGTAACACCTCCTGTTAGTAAGATAATGGTTTAACTTAACAGCAGCATAAATGATTGAAGCACTGCAAGCTTTTCAGGAGCCAGCCTTTTTTTCAGCTGGGCGCGCTCCTCTGGTTCAAGCTTTTCAAACCGATTCAAGATCCCGGAGATGTTTTGATTCATATGATCAATTTCCGATGCCAGATTTCCAACATCGTCAGGCAGGGCTGAAGAGGGAAACTGGTTCTCCAGTCGATCTTTTATATCAGACAGGGCCAATCGCTGCTTTTTACAAGCGACTATAAACTTTAACCGATTAAGTGCAAGTGTATCGTAGTAACGATAGTTCGAACAAGACCTGTCAGGCTTTAAAAGCCCGAGGTTTGTGTAGTAATCCACCGTGCGTTTCGTTACACCGGCAAGCTCTGCTAATTCACTGATGCGATAAGTCTCAGCCCCATCTAAATCCCTCCCCAACCATCACGTTATAGTTATGAGAATAGTTTAATATATGAAGGGGAGTTTGCACAAGTTTATTGTTTTCCGTCTTTCTCCTGAAACGGGGCGGCAGGCTGTCTGAAAAAGCGTTGACTGCGCCATGTAAATCTTTCATAATCATTGTAAATAGAAACGGCAGAAAAAGACAGAAGGGACAGATGACAGTGGCCGGTTTATCAAGGGAAGTGACACAGAACCTGGAGAAAGGTTCATGGATACGCAAACTATTTGATGAAGGCGCTCGGCTGAAAAAAGAGTTCGGCGCCGATAAGGTGTTTGACTTTTCGATAGGAAATCCGGTTGCGGAGCCGCCTGAAACATTTAAAAAGGCGCTATGCGAAGCGGCTGAAACAGGACGGCACGGATACATACAAAACCAAGGGCTTCCGGAGGCGAGAGAAAAGGTTGCCCGCTTTTTGTCAGAGCGGTTTCAGACAGAAATTTCCGCCAGGCATACAGTTATGACGGTCGGAGCCGGCGGGGCGCTGAATGTCGCGCTGAAGAGCATTTTAAACCCGGAGGAAGAAGTCATCCTTCTTTCGCCTTATTTTGCGGAATATAAAGCGTATGTTGAAAATTACCGCGGCAGACCCGTCATCTGCCCGCTGACTGACTCATTTGAGATTGATATTGAAGCGGTTAAAGGTGCGATCACCCCCCGTACGAAAGGACTGATCGTTAATACGCCGCATAATCCGACGGGGACTGTGCTCAGCCAGAAAAACCTTAACGAATTGGGCGCCTTATTAAAAGAAGCCGAAGAGCGGAACGGCCAAAGCATATTTATTTTATTTGATGAACCGTACAGCCAGCTGATCTACGGAGAAGAGCAGGCGAATCCGTTTCAGGCGTATCACCGCGTGATTTTAGTCAGTTCGTTCAGTAAAGATCTCGGCATTGCGGGGGAAAGGCTCGGGTATATCGCGGCGGACGCCCAAATGCCTGAGGGCGATCTTCTGACGGATGCGTTCGTTTTCTGCAACCGGACGCTCGGCTTTGTGAACGCTCCGGTCATGATGCAGCGCGCCGTGGCGAAAATGGATGATCTTTCGATTGACGCTGAACCTTACAGAAAGCGGAGAGACCTTATGGTGGACATCCTCACAGAAGCCGGCTTCGAATTTGAAATGCCGAAAGGAGGCTTTTTCGTCTTTCCGAAATCACCGATTGAAGACGAGGTGGCGTTCTGCATGCATGCCGCACAGAAATACAGACTATTGATCGTACCCGGCAGCGGATTTGGAAAAAGCGGCTATTTCCGATTATCTTTCAGCGTGCCTTCGGAACAGATCAGACAGTCGCGCGATATTTTCAAAGCACTGTATCAAGATTTTTCTTCATAGCTTCCAATACATAAAGATGGGAGAACGGACAAATGTCGAGGAGAAATAATGGCACATCAGACATCAGCATTACAGGAATCGGAGTCTTAACCGCGGTCGGACAAGGCAAGGAGGCGTT
The DNA here is from genome assembly GCF_014872755.1 of Bacillus sp. Bvel1. NCBI lineage: Bacteria > Bacillati > Bacillota > Bacilli > Caryophanales > Bacillaceae > Bacillus > Bacillus sp. Bvel1. Next base: position 83,364 of record NZ_JAAOBZ010000006.1, read on the forward strand.
TCTCGATGCGCTCATGGAGGGGCGGCACGCCTTTGATGTGATGAAACGTCCCGGCCGGCAGAAAGGCAGTTCGTTTATCGGCGCGGAGCTTAGCGAATTAACGCCGCCGGACGCGCTGTCGAAGCGCTTGTACCGAAGGGCCGCATTATCAGGAAAGACGGCGCTTATCGCTTTATATGAAGCGTGGCATGACGCTCAATTAGACGGCGCTGATCACAGCCGCACCGGTCTGATCATCGGCGGGTCGAATATGACGCAGCGCGAATTGCTGCAGGCCTTTGAGAAAAACGGTGAAACGCCGCAATTTGTAAATCCGACATACGGGCTTTCTTTTATGGATAGTGATTTGTCGGGGCTTTGCACGGAGCAATTCGGGATAAAAGGGCCGGCCTTTACGGTCGGCGGCGCGTCGGCAAGCGGCCAGGCGGCGGTTATCCAGGCTGCTCAAGGAATCATAGGAGGCCTGTTTGACCGGTGCATCGTGATCGGGGCGCTGGCCGATCTGTCGTACATGGAGTGTCACGCTCTCCGTTCTTTGGGAGCGATGGGTACTGATACATACGCTGAACGGCCTGAAGCAGCCTGCCGCCCGTTTGACCGGCATACGGACGGGTTTATATTCGGAGAGGCGTGCGGGGCGATTGTGCTGGAACGCGCTGAATCTGCCGAAGAGAGGGGCGCACGATCGTGGGCCGGCTTAAAGGGCTGGGGGATGGCTTCCGATGCGAACCGCAACCCGAATCCTTCAGCAGAGGGCGAAATGACGGTGATCCGCCAGGCGCTGGAGCGGGCCGGTCTTTCAGCGAAAGAGATCGATTACATCAACCCGCACGGCACCGGTTCGCCGATCGGAGATAAGACTGAATGCCGGGCGCTTTCTGAAAGCGGCCTGTCGCACGCGCGGATTAATGCGACAAAATCGATTACCGGACACGGTCTGAGTGCGGCCGGAACGGTGGAAATCATTGCTGTTCTCTTGCAAATGCGGGAAAACAAGCTTCATCCGATCCGAAACTTAACGGAGCCGATTGACGATTCATTTCAGTGGGTGACCGACGGGCCGAGCGCCCATACCGTACACCATGCGTTAAGCTTAAGCATGGGATTCGGGGGGATTAATACGGCGCTTTGTTTAGAAAATCATTTCCGAAGCAGATAACGGCAGCCTTCTTTTTGAAGGCTGTTTTTATATGATGAAAAATCTGAAAATGATGAAAGAATGGAGTTGTGATACAATAAACTATACAAATGACAATCATGCTTTGACTTAGGAGGTGGCAGGATGGGGCCCTCTGTGTAGTCAATCACCCATTTCGTTCCTCTCGCTTAAGAAAAAACGATGAAATCAGGAGGTGACGTCCTTATCCTTCAATTCGGGATAAGGTGAAATGGACGATATTGACAGTTTGATTTTAATCGGTGTGCTCATTGCGTTAACGGCATTTTTCGTGGCGAGTGAATTTGCGATCGTCAGAGTGAGGAGATCCAGAATCGATCAGCTCATCTCAGAAGGAAACAGACGGGCGGTGCTCGCAAAGCGTATCATTACGGATCTTGATGAGTATTTATCCGCCTCGCAGCTTGGCATTACACTCACATCCATCGGGCTCGGCGTACTGGGAGAGCCTGCATTTGAGCGGATGCTTCATCCTGTGTTTCAAGGTATGGGGCTGCCGGATTCAGCCGAGCATGTGATTGCTTTTGCTGCGGCGTACGGGCTGATTACGTTTTTACATGTCGTCGTCGGTGAGCTTGCGCCTAAAACGGTTGCGATTCAAAAAGCGGAAAAGCTGACGTTATGGATTGCCGGACCGCTTCGGTTATTTTACGTGTTCATGTTCCCGTTTATTTGGGTGCTGAACGGCTCCGCGAGAATTCTGACCGGTTTGGCCGGATTAAAGCCGGCATCTGAGCATGAAGGCTCCCACTCTGAAGAAGAGTTGCGGATCCTGCTGTCAGAAAGTTTAAAAAACGGAGAAATCAATCCGTCTGAATATACATTTGTGAATAAAATTTTTGATTTTGATAATCGGATCGCCAAGGAGATCATGATCCCGAGAAAAGAAATCGCGGCTGTTTCCACTGATATGGACGTGCCGGAAATGCTTGATATGATGCTGAAAGACAAATATACGCGCTGGCCCGTAACGGACGGGGACAAAGACAGTGTCATCGGCATGATCAATACGAAGCATCTCTTTTCAGATCTGCTGTTTATGACAGAAGATGAAAAAGCGGAAGTATCCATCATGTCTTACGTCCGCCCGGTGATTGAAGTCATCGAGACGATCCCGATACACGACCTGCTGATAAAAATGCAGAGAGAACGGATTCATTTGGCGATATTGTCTGATGAATACGGCGGAACGTCCGGTCTTGTGACGACCGAAGACATACTTGAAGAAATCGTCGGCGATATCAGAGACGAATTTGATGAGGACGAACAGCCGCAGATTCAAAAGCTGTCCGAACGCCATTATGTGCTGGACGGAAAGGTTCGGATCGATCAGGTGAATCATCTTCTCGGCGCAGAGATTGAAGAGGAAGTCGACACGATCGGCGGTCTTGTGCTGAAACGGAATATTGACATTTGTGCGGGTGAGTCGATACAAATCGGGGGATACACTGCCCTCATATTAGAAATGGACGGCCGGTTTATTAAACAGCTTGAACTCAAAGAAGAACAGGGCCGCCCGGGCGGTCAGGGGACAATAAACCGCCCGCTGCCCGTGCCGGAAACGGTCATGCTTCATAACGCAACCTTGAGCGAAAAATAAGCTCAAGGTTTTTTTAAATGGATATCATTACAAAGCCGCACCAGAACGCCAAAAGGCTTCCGGCTGCTGAAACAGCGATGTAGAGCAGGCTTTCCTTTATGCGGTTGTTCATCATCAGCTGCACGGCTTCAATACTGAAGGTGGAAAAGGTCGTAAACGCACCGAAAAAGCCCGTCGCGATGATGACGCCGGCAGAAGGATTATCCAGACCCAAGCCGGTGAATATGCCGAGGCCGAAGGAGCCGAGCAGGTTGACCGCAGCCATTCCAAGCGGAATCGGAAAACCTTTTGTTCTTTCTGAAATTGTCTTACCCAGCAGAGACCGTAATACCGCTCCGATACCCGCCGCGATAACCATCAGGACAATCGTCATGGCGTATCATGCCCCCCTTCCGGCTGCGTGAAGGGCAATCCGCCGTCCCAAAAAAATGCCGGCGTATGCAAGGGCAAGACCAGCGAATAAAGTCGCGGCAGCATAACAAAAAGCCGCTGCGGGAGACGATTGCAGCAGAAAAATGGTTTCTTTTGCGAAGGTTGACATCGTCGTGAAACCTCCGCAAAAACCGGTTCCTAAAAAGGCGGTCAAAAGAGGGCGTTTAGCCCGAATGATGAAATAACCCGTAATAAGACCGAGTAAAAGGCTTCCCGCCGCGTTTTCGAGGAAAGTGGCACCCGGGAAAGATCCGCTGTGAATGTGCGCGCTCATTTCAAAGCGGAGCAATGCGCCAAGCGCGCCTCCGATAAAAATTGCGATGTATTGTTTCATATCAGCCATCCTTAGAAATAATATCCGGAAAATCAGTTACAATGCCGTCAACTGCCATCATTTGCAGCTTTTCGGCCGTCTTGTGATTTCTGACCGTCCAGGCAAATACTTTCAGGCCGTGTTTGTGAGCGGTGGAAATCAAGAACCGATTCAGGCGGGTATATTTAATATTGACATAATTTGCGGCTGATTTGTAAGCGGCCAGCTGGCTTTTGGAAAACATCCCGAAGCTGGGTCTTGCGATAATTGCAGTCGGAACGGACGGATACATGTCGTGAAAGGTCTGAATCGACTTGAGACTGAATGATTGAACGATAGGGTGAATGGAAAAGGTAAACCTGCTTAACAGCTGGCCGACTGCTTTTTCAAGACCGACTTGAGAAACGTGCCCTTTCAGTTCAATTAAAAATCCGATTTCAGAATGATAACGCTTCAGAACCTCTTCGAGCAGGGGAATCCGCTCCCCTTTAAACTCAGCCCCATACCAGCTGCCGGCGTCCAGAGACTGCAGCTTCTTCAGCGTAAAATCTTTTACAAAACCGGAGCCGTTCGTCGTCCGGTCGACTTTGTCATCATGGATGACGACAATCTGGCCGTCTTTTGTGAGCTGGACGTCAAGCTCAATGAAATCAGCGTTCATTTCGGCAGCGATATCAAATGCCGCAAATGTATTTTCGGGCGCGTAACCGGATGCGCCGCGATGAGCGATGGTATACAAGCTTGTCAGCTCCCCTCATGGGCATTTCTGTTATTATATCAGATTCGTATATGCACAGCGATTCAAACTGGTGAATGTGCAAAACAGTATTTTTTTGGAATAAAGATAGTGCTTTTTTCGGTTTACAATCCGCAGTGATGATTTATAATGGCAAAAAGGAGGCGAGATCATGGGAAAAGGGAGATTGAAAGTGGAAGAAAGAATTAAGGCCGAAACCGATGCTGAAATCCAAAAAGCGACTCTCCTGAAACAGACACAATCAAAGAAGAAATAGTGCCTGACCCTGTTGTATCTGGCTGAAAGATGAACGAATGTGTGAAAAACCCCGGCTGTGCTCTGAGGCCGGGGTTTTTCAGGCTGCCTAAAGACATTAAAACAAGCTGATGTCCGAATGTTTTAGTATAATAGATTTTCGACAAGACAAAGGAGCATATGCCATGATGACACAATTTCAGAGCTTTTTTACTCTTGACCATATTTTGCAGATCAGTATCAGCATCGGAATTTTAGCGGCTTTTCTCGTTTTGAGAAAACTGTTTGTCAAATACTTTTTTCAGCTCATTTACAAATTGGCGAACAAGCCGAAAACCGACATATTCAAACAGATTGCCGTAGCGTTTGACAAGCCGGCCAGATGGTTTTTCGTGGCGCTGGGTCTGTTTTTGGCGATTGAGTATTCGCCGTTTTTAGACGGGCAGATGGACATTGTCAAAAAAATGTACCGCTCTTTGATCATAGCGCTGATCGCCTGGGGGCTTTGCAATCTGACATCGGCGTCTTCGTTTTTATTTCATAAAGTCAATCAGCGCTTTGAGCTTGATATGGATGACATTTTGGCGCCGTTTTTATCCAAGGTGCTGCGCTTTGTCATTCTCGCGCTCAGCGTCAGTGTGATCGCGCAGGAATTCAATTATGATGTAAACGGGTTCGTGGCCGGACTCGGACTTGGCGGCTTGGCCTTCGCGCTTGCGGCTAAAGATACGATCAGCAATTTTTTCGGCGGCATTATCATCATTACGGAAAAGCCGTTTACGATCGGCGACTGGGTCGAGACGTCATCTGTGACGGGGGGCGTTGAAGATATCACATTCCGAAGCACAAGGTTCCGGACGGCGCAGGGGGCGCTTGTTACCGTACCCAATTCAACGCTGTCCATGGAAGCCATCACAAACTGGACGAGGATGACGAAGCGCCAGGTCACGTTTTCCGTTCGTGTTTCTTATGCGACGCCGATTGATCGTTTAGAGCGGTGTATCACAAGGCTCAGGGAAATGCTTCGTGAACATGAAGGCGTGCATGATGATACGATTATGGTTAACTTTGACGTGTTTGCGGACAGCTATTACAATCTGTTTTTCAACTTTTACACAAAGACCATCGTCTGGGCGGAAAGCCTGGACGTGCGGCAGGATATCAACCGCCGGATTATTGATATTTTTGCTGAGGAAGGCGTGGAGTTCGCCTATCCGGGCCAGAATGTATTCGTAAAACAGAAGAGCCACGATGATCCGGTTCATGTGAAGGATCATTCCGGAGAAAAAGAACGGGCATAACAGGCGCCGTTCTTTTTTCATGATATGATAAAAAGAAAAGGCGGTGGAAGAGTGGAAGCGTTTATAACATTGATCAATCAGGCTGAACGTATCCTGGTGCTGACGGGAGCGGGAATGAGCACGGAATCCGGCATTCCCGATTTTCGTTCGGCGGGCGGTATATGGACCGAAGACACCTCCAGAATGGAAGCGATGAGCAGGGAATACTTTGAACGCCGTCCGCGTGAATTCTGGCCTAAATTCAAACAGCTCTTTCAGATGAAAATGAGCGGAAGCTATGAGCCGAATGCCGGCCATACGTATTTGGCGGATCTTGAAAAGCGGGGAAAGCAGGTAGACATTTTCACGCAGAACATTGACGGACTGCATAAGAAAGCGGGAAGCAGCAGTGTCTATGAGCTTCACGGTTCAATTCAGACCGCCGCATGCCCCCGCTGCGGAGCGCGCTACGGGCTTTCTCATCTGCTGAAGGACGAAGTGCCGGAATGTACGGCCGAAATCGGTGATCATGCGGTATGCGGCACCGTATTAAAGACGGATGTCGTGCTGTTCGGCGATCTCGTTCAGCATTTTGAAACCCTTTATGAAAAGCTTGATAAAGCTGATCTTCTTCTTGTGATCGGCACTTCGCTTGAAGTGGCGCCGGCAAGGTTTGTCCCTGAGGATGCGGGCCGGATTCCCGGTTTGAAGCAAGTGATCATTAACCTAGAGCCGACATATTGCGACCATTTATTTGATCTTGTCATCCATGAGAAGATCGGTGAATTTGCAAAACGGATCAGCGCCGCGACATAAAAAAAGCCGGATCATATACAGATCCGGCTTTTCTTATTCATGGACGGGAATCATTTGATCCGTCAGAACATCAAAGGAGTAGCCCTGAGCTTTCAGTTTTTGGATCAGGCTCGGTAAAGCGTGCACCGTCGCAGGCAGATCGTGCATTAAAATGACATGCGGCCTGCTCGTATGAACGCTTTCCAAATATGCGAGCTGATTCAATACTTCCGGCACGTACCGCGCGTTTTTGTACTTCCAGTCTTCACTGTCTATCGTCCAGTCCCAGTACACGAATCCGTCTTTTTCGAGATTCTTAATCTGGGCATCCGTCAATGACGGTTTACTGCCGTAAGGCGTGCGGACAAGATCCGTTTTTACTCCAGTGATTGTCTCGAGCGTATCGCGTCCCTGCTGCATTTCGTTCAGCGGTGATGTCGGTGTTTGATAAAACAGGTGATTATCGTGCGTCACGCCGTGCAGGCCCAGCGCGATCCCTTCCTGCTTCGCTCTTTGCACGGAATGCTTATAGGCTTTCATCCGCGGTTCAAGCATAAAAAAAGTGGCCTTTGCGCCATTTGCCTTCAATACATTCAACAGCTGTTCAGTATATGGAGACGGCCCGTCGTCGAAGGTTAAATATACCGTTTTTTTCCCTGGGTCACGCTCTTTCTGCAAATGTTTCATTAAGACGTCGGGAGAATCATTTTTCAGCCGCAGGCTTTCTGCTTCATCCCGAAGCTGCCCGTTTGCGGTCACGGTGACCTGTTTGTTTTTTGCGGCGGAAGCGGAATATCCCATTATGACGATTACCAGAAGCAGTCCGCACAAAACTGCTAAACTCGTAAGTTTAAAAGCCAATGAAAACAGAGAAGGGGAAGCACCTTCTTTTGTGTTGCGCATAACAATCTCTCCAGTAGCATAAGTTTCTGCATAATGCCGATAACAGCGGAGGCTTGCGAAGTGCCATAAGTTAACAGCATATGTATGTCGAATCAAGTATACAGGAACAAAACTGGAAAAGACATAGAAAAGATGTCGAATAATAAGATTTTAAGAAAAAAATAAACTCCGCAGCCGGCTCGTTCAGTATGATAGAATAGTTGACAATAACAGCTGAGAATGCACATCACGGCAGATAACGATTAGGAGGGTTTACATGAAGACATTAGTAAACGGCCAGTTGATTGATCGTGAAGAAGCGGCAGTTGATATTGAGGACCGCGGATATCAATTCGGTGACGGTGTGTATGAGGTCATCAGAGTGTATAACGGCGCCTTATTCGGTCTGCGTGAGCATATCGCCCGTCTTTTCAGAAGCGCCGCAGAAATCGGCATCACCCTGCCGTTCTCCGCAGAGGACATAGAATGGGATCTGCAAAAGCTCGTACAGGAAAACAAACTCATTGACGGCGGGGTCTATATACAGACGACGAGAGGGAAGGCGCCGCGGAAGCACCAGTATGACGAAGGATTGGAGCCGCAGACGACGGCATACACCTTTTCAGTGAAAAAACCGGAAAATGAACAAAAAGCCGGAGCGCAGGCCATCACGGCGGAAGACAAACGCTGGCTGAGGTGTGACATTAAGAGTCTGAATTTACTGTATAATGTGATGATAAAACAAAAAGCCTATGAAGCAGGCGCTTATGAAGCCGTGCTGATAAGGGACGGGGCGGTCACGGAAGGAACCTCATCCAATGTATACGCCGTCATAAACGGCACCGTCCGGACGCATCCTGCAAATGAGCTGATTTTAAACGGCATTACGCGGATGAAACTGTTAGAGCTGATGAAAGAAAACGGGATTGAGGTGCGGGAGAAGGCTCTTACCGAAGAGGAACTCAGAGATGCGGATGAAATTTTCATCTCGTCAACCACGTCTGAATTAATCCCGATCGTAACCCTTGACGGAAAACCGGTCGGAAGCGGATCGCCGGGACCTGTAGCCAAAACGATTCAGGAGGCTTTTCAGTCGCACATTCAGCAGGAGCTCGGCGTTCAGTCATAAGCTGAAAAAAAGGCCGGAACACATCCGGCCTTTTTGCTCCAGTCAGATAAAAAGAGATTCGATATGCTGAACGAGTACACGGGAGATCTTCTCTTTTGAAAGACGATCAGGTTCAAGCATGGCATGCAGCGCCAATCCGTCGGCGATAGCGTACATTTTCTCCGCTTCGGTTTCTTTATCAAGATTCGGTTTCAGAAGCTTATTTTCATCCAGCCAGTCAATCAGGCCGCGGATATATGCCAAGATCCCGTCCTGCTGGGGTTGAAACTCTTCTCCCTTATGTCTGGCATAAGCTGTGAAAGCGAACCACACCTCCATTTCAGCCATCGTTTCTTCATCTGTCGGGATAATTTCAAGCATCAGACGCACCGCTTTTTCTTTCGGCGGCAGATCTTTCATGGCAACTTCGTTAATTCTGGCGGCCGCTTTTTCTTTTACGAGTGTCATCGCATACCCTAAAAGCTCATCCTGGGTGGTGAAATAGTGCCTCAGCGCGCCTAAAGAAAGACCCGCTTCTTGGGCGATGTTTCTCACTGTCGCTCCTTCCATTCCCCGCTCCAAAATCGTCCGCCAAGTGGCTTCGGCTATTTGTTTTCTTCTTTTTTCATGATCGATTATTTTAGGCATGGTTCCAGTGTAACAGGAAATATTTTTTCTTGCAATTTTGTAATACAGTTGTATTAAATAAAAAGCAGTGATACAATGCATTTTAGAAAACGATAAGGGGGAACCGGATTGAACGCGATTGCTTGGTTGATTGTCATTTGTGAGGCTGCTTTTTGGGCGGCTGTCATCTTCGGATTGGCTGCGCGCTATATATTCAGGCGGCAAAAGCTCGGAATGTTTTTTTTCGCTCTCATTCCTATATTGGATGCCGTACTGTTTCTGGCGGCCGCAGCTGATTTATACAGAGGGGCGGCGGCGACTATGGCGCATGCAGTGGCGGCCGTTTATATCGGAGTGTCTGTCGCCTTCGGAAAAAGCATGATTCAGTGGGCGGATGAGCGGTTCCGCTATTATGTGGTAAAGGAAGGGGCAAAACCGGTCAAGCGGTACGGACTGGATTATGCCAAACATTATGCAAAAGGATGGGGAAGACATGTATTAGCATTTGTCATCGGCGGCGTTCTTTTAGCCGGAACGGTATTTCTCATTCAGGACGCTTCCCGCACCGAAGCGCTCAGCGGACTGTTAAAGGGCTGGTCTGTCGTATTGTGCATCGATTTTTTGATCATGGCGAGTTTTTTTGTAATGCCGAAAAAAAGAAGAAACAGCCGGGAGCTGTAAAAAAAGCAGCTTTTGATTAAGCTGCTTTACAGAAAGAATTATTTTACGATCAGCACGGGAATATCGGATTTCGATGACAGTTTTTCACTGACGCTTCCGAATAAAAGTTTTTTCAGCCTGTTCTGGTCCCGGCTCCCCATGACGATCAAATCCGCCGATATACGGTCGGCATGCTCGATAATGGCATCAGCGGGATCACCTTCTAAAATGTCGATATCCCCGTCAATCTGGCTGTCGTTCATCAGCATTCTCGCTTCCGCCACGATTTCTTCCGTACGGTCTTCATAAATCATCGGATCAGGGGAGATTCTTTCCGCCTGGAGCGGGTCAGGAACGCTTGCAATCCCGCCGCCGATATACGTTGCCCCGGCTCCCGGCCTCGGGGGATCAACAATCGTCTGGGTATCTTTTGCATTGTGGGAATGTACGACCGTTAAATCCGCGTGGAACGTCTTTGAAAGGTCTATGGCTTTTTGAAGCGCTTTTTTACTATCATCACTTCCGTCAAAAGCTGCTATCAACCGGTCTGCGTGAAACATCAGCCTCATCCTTTCAGTAAAAAAGGTTTGTTTTACAATACCCGTGCGGCAGAAATGTAAAACCCGCATTGACAAAAAAAGGATTTATTTATATGATGAAGGAACAATATAGGAAAAAGGAGGTATGGATCATGTCAAAACTAAAGCTTGTCAACTCATCTTCAGCTGAATACCGGCGTGACTTCCATACAGCTTCCGTTTTCTGAACATTTGCTTAAAAACGGGGCAGTCGCGCATAAACGGCGGGTCTGTACCTTATTTATAATAATAAGAGGCATGGAGCTGAGGCTTCATGTCTTTTTTTATACAAAAAAATGAAAGAAAGACAGGTGTGATGCATGTGGCGGCATTAGCGAAAACAATGAAAAACAATCCGGAAAAGCTTGAGGGCGGCTGATTGATGAAAGGGGATGACGGTATTTGTTTACTGTATTAAAAAAGCTCGCGTGGTTTTTTAAAGCCTATTGGCTGCGCTATACGACAGCGATTGTTCTGTTATTGATTGTGAATGTCATTGAGATGTTTCCGCCTAAACTTCTCGGTAATGCGATAGACGATATGAAGGCGGGCGTGTTTACGAAAAGCGGGATGCTGTTTTACATATGTGTTTTTCTCGCATTAACGGCAGCCGTCTATTTACTGTCTTATTTTTGGATGTATCAGCTTTTCGGCGGGGCGAATGTCATGGAGAAAATTCTCCGGTCAAAACTGATGGGAAGGCTTCTTCAAATGTCACCGCCGTTTTACGAGAAATACAGAACGGGCGATTTAATGGCGCGGGGGACAAATGACCTGCAGGCCGTCAGTATGACGACGGGCTTCGGGGTCTTAACGCTCGTTGATTCGACGATGTATATGCTGACGATATTTTTGACAATGGGGCTTCTCATCAGCTGGAAGCTGACATTTGCCGCGATTATTCCGCTGCCGATAATGGCGGCTGCGGTCAGCCTGTATGGAAAAAAGATCCATGAGCGGTTTACGGAAGCGCAGGATGCTTTCGGATCATTAAATGACAAGGTGCTGGAGTCGGTATCCGGCGTCCGGGTCATCCGGGCATTTGTGCAGGAAAAAAATGATGTCAGCCGGTTCGGTGATATGACGGCGGATGTATATGAGAAAAATATGAAAGTGGCGTTTATCGATTCACTTTTTGAACCGACTGTGAAACTTCTCGTCGGCCTCAGCTATCTCATAGGTCTCGGCTACGGCGCTTATCTCGTTTTTCAAAACCGGCTGACGCTGGGAGAGCTGGTATCGTTTAACGTGTACCTCGGAATGATGATCTGGCCGATGTTTGCGATCGGAGAATTAATCAATATCATGCAGCGCGGCAATGCCTCCTTGGATCGTGTCAATGAGACGCTTTCCTATGAGCCTGACGTGATCGGGCCCAAGCGCCCCGCCGGCATCAAGGAGCCCGGGCGTCTTGTTTTTGAACAAGTGACTTTCACGTATCCGAGCGGAGCGGGACCGGCGGTTTCCGATGTATCTTTTTCCGTAGAAAAAGGGCAGACACTCGGCATCGTCGGGAAGACGGGAAGCGGAAAGACGACGATCATTAAGCAGCTGCTGCGTGAATATCCGCCCGGTGCGGGAGAGGTCACGTTTACAGGCGTTCCGATTCAGGAGATCCCTCTTGAGGAGCTCCGCGGGTGGATCGGCTATGTGCCGCAGGATCATATTTTATTTTCTAAGACTGTAAAGGAGAATCTGCTTTACGGACGGCAGGATGCAAACGAAGAGGAAATCGGCGGCGCGCTGAAAGATGCGCATTTTGAAAACGATATCGGCATGCTTTCCGACGGGCTTGAGACGCTTGTCGGCGAGAAGGGCGTAGCGCTCTCGGGCGGACAAAAGCAGCGCATCTCAATTGCGAGAGCGCTTTTGACCGATCCTGATATTCTCATATTAGATGATTCGCTTTCTGCCGTAGACGCGAAAACGGAAGCCGCCATCATTGACAGCATCCGTAAAAAACGGCGGCATAAAACAACGATTATCACCACCCACCGGCTCTCGGCAGTTGAACACGCAGATCTCATTCTCGTCATGGACGAAGGCCGGGTGTCTGAAAGAGGCACGCACCGGGAGCTATTGGCGCAGAACGGCTGGTATCGAAAACAATATGAGAGGCAGCAGCTGTCCTCTCTTGAAGAAGGGGGGACGGGCGCATGAAGACCGGGAGAAGATTATGGAATTACGCGCTTCAATATAAGAAGCTGCTGATATGGGCGGTCGTCCTGCTCATTATTGCGGTCGGCACTGAGCTGACCGGTCCGTTTATCGGAAAAAAAATGATTGATGACCACATTCTCGGCATTGAAAAAACATGGGTTAAAGCCTCTGCGGACGATCCGGGCGCCGTCAGGTTCCGGGGGCATGATTATGTCAGGGAGGACCGGCTCAAACCGGGGGCGGATAAAACCGGAGAGGCGCACATTTATCAAGTCGGTGCGGGCTACTATTTTGTTGACCGTCCCGTCAGTTTTGACGGAAACCGTTCGGTGTCTGACGGCCGGCTGACAATATCAAACGGTAAAGAAAGCAGGTCATATCCCGTCATTACGTTATCAAGACAGGAGATTTTTGAATTTTACCGTCCGGAAATAAAAGGATTGCTGACGTTGACCGCCATTTATGCGGGATTGCTCATGTTTTCCGTATGTTTTCATTACGGTCAGCATTATCTGCTGCAGATGGGAGCGAACCGGATCATACAGCGCATGAGGCAGGATGTATTTTCACACATTCAGAAAATGCCGATCCGCTACTTTGATAATCTGCCTGCCGGAAAAGTCGTGGCCCGTATTACGAATGACACAGAAGCGGTGAGGGATTTATATGTAACGGTGCTGTCGACATTTATCACAAGCGGCGTTTATATGCTCGGCATTTTTACGGCGCTGTTTATGCTTGACGTCAGGCTGGCCGCCGTTTGCCTTCTGATTATTCCGATTTTAATGATCTGGTCGGTTGTGTACCGCAAATACGCATCCGTCTTCAATCAAAAAATCCGTTCCATTAACAGTGACATCAATGCGAAAATGAACGAGTCCATTCAAGGAATGCCGATTATTCAGGCGTTCCGCCGCGAGAAGGAAACGATGAAGGAATTTGAAGAATTGAATGAAGCTCATTTCCGCTACAAAAACAAAATGCTGTCCTTAAATTCCCTCATGTCCCACAGTCTTGTCAATGTGTTGCGCAATCTGGCGTTTGTCGGGCTGATCTGGTATTTCGGAGGCGCGAGTCTGAGTGCGGCCGGAATTGTTTCGATCGGTGTTTTATATGCATTTGTTGATTATTTAAACCGTTTGTTCCAGCCGGTTACGGGGATTGTCAACCAATTTTCGAAGCTTGAATTGGCCCGTGTCTCTGCCGCCAGAGTATTCGAGCTTTTACAGGAGGAGGAAACGGAAGAAGAAGGCGCTCCCGCAGACAGAAAGGCGGAAGGGACAGTGGAATTCCGCGATGTTTCTTTTGGATATCGAAAGGGAGAAGAGGTGCTGAAACACATCAGCTTTACAGCTGAAAAAGGGGAGACGGTCGCCCTCGTCGGCCATACGGGGTCCGGCAAAAGCTCCATCCTGAATCTTCTGTTCCGTTTTTATGATGCCCAAAAAGGGGATATCCTGCTGGACGGTAAAAGCATATACAGCATGTCAAGGCAGGAGCTGAGGTCGCATATGGGCATTGTGCTGCAAGACCCGTATCTTTTCTCGGGCACGATCGGCTCCAATGTGACACTCGATGATCAGCGTATTTCTCTGGAGCAGGCGGAAGAAGCGCTTCGCCAAGTCGGCGCCGCAAGCCTTCTGCAATCTTTGCCGAAGGGCATCAGAGAGTCCGTCACCGAAAAAGGCGGCACACTGTCCTCAGGCCAGCGTCAGCTGATTTCTTTTGCAAGAGCGCTTGTGTTCGATCCGGCCATTTTAATTTTGGATGAGGCGACGGCGCACATTGACACCGAAACAGAAGCGGTCATTCAAAAAGCGCTGCAAGTCGTTCAAGAAGGGCGCACGACATTTATTATCGCCCATCGGCTTTCCACGATCAGACACGCAGACCAGATTCTCGTGCTGGAAAAGGGCCGCATCATTGAAAAGGGAAGCCATGACGAATTAATGGCGCAAAAGGGGCAGTACCATCAAATGTATGAATTACAGAAAGGAACGGCGAAATCCGCGGTGTAATCGGAAAGGGTGAATCAAAAGATTCGCCCTTTTTTCATTCAGTAAGCCAGTCCCACCCGTTTTCTGACAAACTGCGGGCTGATCAGCTCGCGGTACAGAAAATGCGCCGTGTCTCCGACTGTGATTTCGGCGCCGTCTTCAGGAAGGCGATCCTGTTCGAACCGGTAAACTCCGGCAGCGTCTCCGTCAGGAAGGTAGGTGGGGCAGATGATCGTCCAGTCAAGATCCTCTGCCAGCAGCATCTCGTATACGCGGGCGTGTTCCTTTGCGGCTCTTGTTGATTTTCGTTTTGATTCTGCCGATTCAAAACGGTATTGATCAGGCATAAGCCGTGATTGAAGGATACCCGCGGTGCCGATCGTAATCAGACGCTGAACATGATGCCGTTTCATGCCGTCTATTATATGGGTCATAGCGGCTGAAAGGGTATCGTCACCGTCCGTGCCGAGACAGCTCACGACTGTGTCCGCTTTGGAAATCAATCGGCTGACATCTTCCCGCCGCCTCGCATTCCCTGTTATGATCTGTTTTTCAGGAATGGGAAGGACTGTTCCGGCTGATCTGACAAGAGCGAATATTTCCATGTGTCCATGTTTCTGCGCTTCTTTTATAAAAGCCTGTCCGACTCTTCCCGTTGCTCCGAGTAAAGCGATGTTCATGTAAAAAACCTCCTCGCCGCTCATTATATCATTCAAAGCAGCGGGGAAAAGAATGCCTGTGAATAAACGGGAAATGGTGGGCAACATATTCATTGACCAAAGAAACACTTACGAACTGAAACAGCTCCCAATTGACTGAGGCAATGAATGACATGTTTTCCCTCCTTTTTCCTAGGGTATGTGGAATAGGAAAAAAGGGTGACGGCATAAAAGAAGACGCGGTATCCCGCGCCTTCTGTAAGCCATTTATTGAGTTATTGTACGCCTTGGCCGCCCATGTTCTGCTGTGCGAAAGATACTAAACGTTTCGTGATTTCTCCTCCGACAGAACCGTTTGCACGAGAAGTTGTTTCTCCGCCAAGGTTTACGCCGAACTCAGAAGCAATTTCGTATTTCATTTGGTCGATTGCTTGAGCAGCGCCGGGTACTAATAGTTGGTTTGAAGAGTTGTTGTTTGCCATTTGTATGATCTCCTTTATTAAGTAGTATGGTTGGGTTTGCTGGAATTGCACCAGCCGATGATTTTCGGAATGAAAACCATTGCCAGCTCGGCTTCACCCAATGCTGTTTGCCGCTTTGTACTACGTATTATGGTGAATCAAACGGCATCTCATTCGGAAAACCGGGTGGTAAATAGCGGAAGGAAAAAGAAAAGCCCAGCCTGATGCGGCTGAGCTTTTAGCTTTCAGTCATATATGTGATAAAGCATTAATTCGTGCAGCTCTTTTACGAGAGCCGGCTCTTCTTTTCCCGGATGTGTGTGTCCCCATTCAATGTCACCGGACTTATGGTAAATCCCTTCATAATGCGTACCCTGCCAGTAAAATGAAATCCGCCATCCGGGCAGTTTCTCTTTTTTGAATAACGGTTTCCAGCTGAAGTGCGAAATCATGACGTTCACGCTCCTTGTAGGAAATGTTGATCTTGTTCATTGTAGCTCATCATTCTGTGCCTGTCCCGGGTAAAACCCAAAAAAGACAGCCTCACCGCCAAAGTTTTTCCGGGGCGGTGATGGACCGTTCTGATAAATAGGACGCGTATTCAAAATTTCTCCGTTTTGTCAGGTAATCGACCGATCTCAGCTTCGGATGGGAAAAAATGCTGCGCCCGGGGCGGGAATTGGCTTCAAACATCCAAACTTTCCCTGAATGATCGACGCCGAGGTCAAAACCGATTTCGCCGATAAAACCTTCAATGTGCTCATTTAACACGCGGCTGACCGCCAAGGCGGCTTTGGAAAGTTTCCGCATCATGCCGACTCTCTCTCGCGGATCGCCGTATAATTCAGCTAACGTCCTGACTTCTCCGCCGGTTGCCAGATGCGTCGTGATGCTGTTTTCACCGGAAATTTTTGCTGCAATGGCCGTCACTGTCCATTTCCCCTCGGCGTTTTTATTCGTGTGCACCCTGAAATCGACGGGGCGTCCATCCAGCCGGATCAGGTCAATGCCTTGCTGAATTAAAAATGCGGACGGGTCATTGTTTTCTTTAAATGATTTCATGAAGGATGCCGCATCTGAATACTCTGCCGTCACCACCGTTTTTTCCTCATTCGTGTGTTTGACAGATAAGCCGGCATCTGTTTTTTCCACCCTGTAAATCCCCGTTCCGAGTGCGCCGTCTGCAGGTTTGATATAGACGGTGTCAAATGTGTTGCATAACGTCTCTAACGCCTCTGCATTCGGGTGCAGGACAGATTTTGGCAGGAGTGAAGCGGTGAGGCTGTTTTTTTCCAGAAGCTTATGAATGTCCCATTTATTAAAGAATTGCGGATTAAACCACGGAATCTGATAGTCATTCATCAGCCTCTGTTTTGTCTGCTGTAAAAGCGGAACTCCTTCCGTTTTTCGGCTCGGGAGCCTGTCATATACGACATTCGGAAGCGGGACGGACGTCCGTTTCCAGCTGTTTTCTTTATAAATCAGCGCTTGGACGGTGCCTTCTTCCCAGTTGATCTGATGAGCTCCGAAAACGAAACAATATCCGTTCGCCTGTTCATGAAGTGAGAGCATCTTGGAAAAGAAGGCTGTACGGTCTCTTAACGGGCGGGACGGCGATGATGTGAACCCGGCTGTGAAAACGCCGATCAGCGGTCCGATGTGCACCGTCTGGCCGTGTATGAGAAAGTCAGCCCGGCTTTTATACGGTATCAACAGCTCCTCAAACAAATCTTCAGAAAGGAGCGCGCTTTTTTCAAGTGATTGAGAAAAGGCTACACGGCATTTGACAACCTTGGTCCCGAAGGCAGCGGATAAAAGCCCTTCCCGTTTCATGGAGGAGGGGAGAAACAGCGTATTTTTGCTTTTTTTATCGATGCCGACAATCATCCCTTTATGATTCACGCGGTAATACTCCCTTCCTGCTGTCCTGTGACTGAAGTTCGCGGAAGCGTCTCAGCGGACCCGTATACAAATCCTCTTTCGCCTCCGGAGCCACGCTTAAAATAGCTTTCCGTCCCGGCTTTGAATTGACATCCAAAAGCCAGATGCGTCCGTCTTTGGCATAACAAATATCGAGCCCCAGCTCAAACAGCGGTCCGAACCGTTCATCAAGGAAATAAGGAACGGATTGGGTGATCGAAAAGACATCATCCAATAAAACGGCCTGCTGCTTTCTCGGAATTTCCTCAAACCATGTGTCAAACTTAATCGGTTCTGATCCTCCGGGCAAATGAGATAAAAGACCGTTCTGATAACCCCTTCTGACCGCTTTTCCGACCGTTTCCCAAACGCCTGACTCCGTTTTGCGCATGAAAATGCGGATGTCGCACGGATGCCGTTCTTTATCCTGGATATTTAAGTAGGATTGAAGCAAATAGCGGTGCTGCAGCACTTTTTTGCACCAAGACTTAAAAGACACGTGATTGGAAAATGATTTTGTTTGTTTGTTTTTTCCGATATAGTAAGTGGCGGTAATTGATTTTTTGCCTGTTTCAAGCAGGATGATGCCTCTGCCTCCCGCGCCGAAAGCGGGCTTAAGTATACATGCTTTTTCCTTGGCTAAGTATAATTGCACCTGTTCATAGCGGCTGACTTCGGCCGTTTCAGGAATATAGGGACTGATCAGATGATGCTTTTGGAGCGCATCTGTAACCGTCCATTTATCAGGAAGCCCCCGCCCGATAAATTCCGTTTTCGGATATTTTTTCAGCCATTCGACGATCGGTTTGGCTTTTTGCGCTTCAGCGGATTTTCCGTAAAAACAGCGGTCGTAAATATATTCGGGAATATCGATTTCCGTTTCGTTCCACTTTCCGCTTTGCGGGTGATAGACGAGCGCTTTCACGCGCAAAGAATCCGGAAATATATCAAACGGTGTAAAGCGGGCTAAGCGCACATTATATTGAGGCGCTCTTTCAGCCAATTCCCCGGCGTAATCTTCTTCGTGCCGGCGGGATACAGACATAAAACCGAGTGTTGTCATATTACTACTCCCCCTTTATTCAAAAAGCCGCTGATGGAACGGCCCTTCCATCCAATAAATATGCTAAGCGCATCATAAAAGATGATCTACTGTAAAGAGTACGAAACAGCATCTTGCCTTATTCCTCACAAACAACAATTCAGGTTCTTCATTTGCCCGCATGCCCGCCAGCCTCTATAATACGAATAGATATATCATCAAGAAAATAGAACATAAGATGGAGGCAGAAGAAAAGGAATGGGCATAGCAGGAACGTTTCTATTTATGATCGTGATCGGAGCCGCGATCGGCGCGGTGACGAATCATCTTGCCATTCAGATGTTATTTCGTCCGTACCGGCCGTATTACCTGTTCGGAAAACGGGTTCCGTTTACGCCGGGGCTGATCCCGAAAAGACGGGATGAATTGGCAAAACAAATGGGGCTCATGGTGACGAACCACCTTTTAACCCCGGAAGGAATAAAAAAGCGGCTTTTATCAGATAACGTTAAAAACCAGGCGCTTCTTTTCGCCGAACAATTCACGCAAAAAATGGCCGCTTCCGAAATGACGGTGCACGAAGCTTTGGCCGCCGCGGGCATTCGGAATCCGCAGGAAAAGACGGATGCCTGGATTGACCGTTTTACCGATGAAAAGCTTTCGGACCTGTACCGGAAATATGAGCACCGCGCCATCAAAGACTGGCTTCCTGATGAGCTGCAGGAAAAGCTGGATGAAAAAATCCCGCTGGCCGCAGATTATATCCTGAAGCGTAGCATTGATTATTTTGAGAGCGAAGAAGGGAAAGACAGACTCGGAAATATGATTGACGACTTTTTGAATTCCCGGGGGATGCTCGGCGGCATGGTGCAGATGTTCCTCGGCAATTCAAGCTTGGCAGACCGTGTGCTGCCTGAGCTGTTAAAGTTTTTGCGCAATGAGGAAACGAAAAAGCTTCTGGCTGATCTGCTTTCTCAAGAATGGGGCAAGCTCAAATCTTATACACTTTATGAGGCCGATGAAAAGTGGAATGCGAAAGATCTGCTGTTCAGCATGAAAAAGCGGGCTTTGGCCGCACTTCAAACCGCGCCCTTTTTCGAATGCCGGCTCGGTGACATCATCTCCCGTTATGAAGGGGAGATTACGGGGACGTACGCGCCGAAGCTGCTTGATGCGGCACTCGGCAGTATTGCCGCTCATTTGGAGGATGTGCTGAAACGGCTGCGTCTTGAGGAAGTGGTCAAAGAGCAGGTTGATCAGTTTCCCGTTGAACGGC
The DNA here is from genome assembly GCF_014872755.1 of Bacillus sp. Bvel1. Classification (NCBI taxonomy): domain Bacteria; kingdom Bacillati; phylum Bacillota; class Bacilli; order Caryophanales; family Bacillaceae; genus Bacillus; species Bacillus sp. Bvel1. The sequence goes on from NZ_JAAOBZ010000006.1 coordinate 103,322, forward strand.
TGGAAGAAATGGTGCTGTCGATTTCCAAGAGAGAATTTAAGATGATAACGTATTTAGGCGGTCTGCTCGGCGGGATAATCGGAGCAATTCAGGCTTTGTTTGTCATTCTTTTCTAAGGAAAACATACGCCGATGATGAAAGTCGCTCCGCAGTCTGTTATAGTGGAGTGGTATGTCCGAAAGGAAGAAAGGAGCGGTTACTATGGCAGTTCATTTTTATGATGCAGCATATGATCTTGAAAAAGCTTTGCGAAACAGTGATGAATACAGCCGTCTGAGAGGGCTTTATGATCAAGTAAACGCAGATGAATCCGCAAAACGCATGTTTGATAACTTCCGCAATGTACAGATGCAGCTGCAGCAGAAACAGATGTCAGGTGAAGAAATCACTCAGGAAGAGGTAGAGCAGGCACAAAAAACGGTTGCTCTCGTACAGCAGCATGAATTGATTTCTCAGCTGATGGAAGCGGAACAGCGCATGAGCATGCTGATCGGCGAGTTAAACAAAATCATTATGAAACCTCTTGAAGAGCTTTACGGCAGCCCGCAATAAGCTCCACACCCCTCCATCTATGAAATGGAGGGGTTTTTTTATTCAACAGAAAAATCAAGCGAACCTTTTACCGTTCCGTTAATGATGACAGAAAGAGTGTGAATTCCCCGATAATGCTTGCGGGTGGTTAAATCTTTAAGGGAATGATGTTTGCTGAAGGCTTTTACGTCTCCGTTATCCATGGCGGACTCCGACATCTTAAACACCTTGCGGCTGCGGTGCCCCCTTTTCTTTACAAAATCAATCGCGTATTCAACCCTGACTTTTTGCCGGGCGGCTGAGCGGATCTGAAAAGAAAAATGTATGCTTGTTCCGATGGCGGCCGTTTCCGAATTCAGTGTAAAACGTTCCAATGAAATCCGGGAGGCGTCTTCAAACCCGAAAATCGCAAGCGCCTGTTTGTCTCCTCTTTTTAACAGTGTCCTGCAGGCGTGCTTCAAAATCCAATCCGTGTGCGGACAGCTTCCGAACCGCTCGGCTGCGGTCTGTGCCAGAAGATCCGGATGGGTTTTGGAGATGTCATTCAGGTTATTCGCCACGCTTTTTCTGACATATAACGAGTCATCCTGCATCAAGCGGTCCAGAACAGGGAGAATCGGAGAAGGATCTTCAAGAAGAGCCGGAATGGAGATTCCCCACGGCAGGCGCGGTCTTGAGCCCTCGCTGGCAAGCCTTCTGACATGTTCGTCCGGATGCTCCGTCCAGGAAAGGAACTCTTTGAACATCCGCTCCCGGTCAAGCCTGATATACGGGCGGACCGCAAATTCGGAAGTGGAAAAACGAGTGAAAAACTGAAGCGCCTTCATTGATTCTTCCCAGTGATCCGTTCCGTACTGTTGGACATAATCGGGAAAAATAATCCCGGCGAGCCCTGTGAAATGGGGAGCTGTCTCATATAAGACGTCAAGCGCCCGTATGTAATCCTTCGGCAGTGTTTCATATAAAGAGTCTGTGATCCGGCGCATCCGCTGTTTTAACGTCAGTCCGGGCCAATCTTCCTGAAATATCAGCGCCCGGCACTTGTCCCGCTCAAAAGCCGGATACGCCGATTTGACTCTGTGCAGAAGTGCTTCTGCAAATTCTTCGTTATAAATATCTTTTAATAGAGACATGACAGTCACCGCTTTTTTTCTTTTATTATATGCGAATATACGTTCCCTTTCAACTTTATCATACATTCAGCACAGATATTTCCCCTGATTTTTTTAGTTAAAAAAACCCTTGTTTTTTAACAATATTATTGAGATAATAACTCTGAAAGCGCCTACACTTACAGATGATCTAAGGATACGGTCGCCTATACTGCCTGGTATGTTAAGGGGTAGCAACAGAGAGTAAGTGAAACGAGCGCATCAACGGTCAAATAAGGGGTTCCTGATATATTTCGTTAATAGAAATGCACATTGGGGAGAAGGCAGCAAATCGATCGTATCCCAACAAAACGACAGTTCAAAGTCTGCTTGAGGCAGGCTTTTTTGCTGCGGAGAAAAGGTTGTTCTAAACAAAGAGACAGGGTCATATCCTAATGACAAGTACAGTCATCAAGGAGGGGGACTTCTCTGTGTCAAAACAAATGCTGGCGTTAAATATAGACGGAGCGCTTCTTCGCTCCAACGGCAAACTTCATCAGACGACAAAGGATGCCATCGAATACGTCAAGAAAAAAGGGATTTACGTCACACTGGTCACAAACCGCCATTTTCGCTCCGCTCAAAAAGTGGCGAAAATATTAAAGCTGAATGCAAAATTGATTACCCACAGCGGCGCATACATTTCTGAAAAAATAGATGAGCCGTTTTTTGAAAAGAAAATATCAGAAGATCACACGTTTAATATCGTTCAGGTGCTCGAAAGCTATCAATGCAATATCCGGCTTCTTCACGAAAAATATTCGATCGGTAACAAGAAGAAAGTGAACTCCAATCTGGTCGGGAAAACGATGATTCATCCGTCCGACCCGATCTTTTATCCGGTGCAGTTTGTCGAATCATTAAGTGACCTGCTCCTTGATGAGCCGGTTTCAGCGCCCGTCATTGAAGTGCATGCTGAAGATGGCCTGCAGGCTGATATAACGGATACGATAATGAAAGCATTCCCGGCCGTCGATGTGATCCGCGTCAACGGAGAAAAACTGAATATCGTGCCTAAAGGGGTTTCAAAAGAAAGCGGACTTTCGATGGTCGCCGCTGATCTCGGGCTTTCAATGGAAGAGGTTGTGGCTATCGGCCATCAGGAAGATGATCTGCCGATGATCGAGCTGGCCGGTCTCGGCGTCGCGATGGGGAATGCCTCAAATGAATTAAAAAGAAAAGCGGACTGGGTGACAAGGTCAAATGATGAACAGGGAGTCGCCTATATGATTAAGGAATATTTCCGCATGCAGCACCGCAAAGGCTTTCTCGATAAGTTCCATATGAAACGGCCGTAATCAAGAGCCGCAGACGCGAAAGGCCGGTCTGCGGCTTTTTCGCGGATTGATTTTAGCCTGTTCTTTCTGTACACTAAAGAAAGTTTTGAATCTGAAAAATAAGGTGATCACATTGCAAATAAAAATAGACGGCATAACGGATGACAGGCTGCATCGTCCGCTGCAAAACATCGCGAATTTATTTTTTGAAGAGTGTGTTCTTACGTACGGCGAAACGGAGGAACCCTCTGATCTCGTCATCTCACTTGCCATTTCTCAAGATGCAGACAGCGTGTCGGTATCCGGAGAAATCAAAGGAACCGGCGAAAAGGAACATCACACGAAACCGCTTCTTGCCGGATGGAGCGAAAAAGAAGTATTTAAACAGGTGAAAAACACGCTGTCATATGTCTACTTAAATCTTCTTCAATCGCATACGGGCATGACACAAAAATGGGGAATCTTAACCGGCATCAGGCCTACTAAACTTCTTCATAAAAAGCTGCAGAGCGGCCTGACAAAAGAAGAGGCGCATGCCGATCTGAAAAAAGATTATCTGATCCATGATGAAAAAATCAATCTGATGCAGGAGATTGTCGACCGTCAGCTCGCTGCGGTTCCCGATCTGTACCGGGTCAAAGATGAAGTCAGCATATATATCGGCATCCCGTTCTGCCCGACAAAATGCGCCTACTGCACGTTTCCGGCTTATGCCATTCAAGGACAGGCGGGAAGAGTCGGCTCCTTTTTATGGGGGCTTCACTATGAAATGCAGAAAATCGGAGAATGGCTGAAGCGGCATGATATCAAAGTGACGACCATTTATTTCGGCGGCGGCACGCCGACAAGCATTACCGCTGAAGAAATGGATCTTTTATATGAAGAAATGGTCCGCTCTTTCCCGGATGTCGCGAATATCAGGGAGATTACCGTTGAAGCGGGCCGTCCCGACACGATTACGGAGGAAAAGCTTGCCGTTTTAAATAAGTATAAGATTGACAGAATCAGCATCAACCCGCAATCTTATGAAAACGAAACGCTTAAGGCCATCGGCAGACACCATACCGTTGAAGAAACCATCGAAAAATACCATCTTTCCCGCAAACACGGCATGAATAATATCAACATGGACCTGATCATCGGCCTGCCGGGAGAAGGGACGGCTGAGTTCAGGCACAGTCTTGAAGAAACGGAAAAGCTCATGCCTGAATCTTTGACCGTTCATACGCTTTCTTTTAAACGGGCGTCAGAAATGACGAGAAACAAGCATAAGTATAAAGTTGCCGACAGACAGGAAGTGTCCCGCATGATGGATGACGCCGTCCGCTGGACAAAAGAGCACGGCTATACGCCGTACTACTTGTACCGGCAGAAAAACATTCTCGGAAACCTTGAAAATGTCGGCTACTCCTTCCCGGGTCAGGAAAGCATCTACAACATTATGATTATGGAAGAAGTGCAGACGATTATCGGTATCGGCTGCGGCGCGGCAAGCAAATTCATTCATCCGGAAACCGGAAAAATCACGCACTTCGCCAATCCGAAAGACCCGAAATCATATAATGACCGATTCGAGCATTATACAGAAGAGAAAATCAAATACTTAGATGAGATGTTCGTCAAATCTGCATTATAATATCAAAAACGGCACGGAATCAGCGTGCCGTTTTTTTATGTTTAACCGTCTGTAAAAACGGGAAAAGATCATCAGACTGTTATTCGCAAGAGGTGCATAATAATGTATGATGTCATAGGAGCGGGAATCGGGCCGTTTAATTTAGGGCTTGCCGCATTGTTAGAGGATATACCCGGAACAGACGCTCTTTTTTTCGATAAAAAGAAAGAATTTGCGTGGCATCCCGGTCTATTAATTAAAGAAACGGATTTACAGGTGGCGTTTCTGGCGGACCTGGTCACGCTCGCCGATCCGAAAAGCCGCTACACGTTTTTAAACTTTCTCCATGAACATGACCGGCTGTACCGGTTTTATACGTTTAATGAATTTGATATTCCGAGACGGGAATTTAACGACTATTTGAGCTGGGCGGCTTCAGAAATCAAATCATGCCGTTTCGGCTCAGAGGTAATCGGCGTGAAAAATGCCGGCGGACATTATGAAGTCAGCGTCAAGAACATTGAGGACGGAAGCATCAGTGTCTATCAGACGAAGCATTTCGTCATGGGGACGGGGTCTGAACCGCTTATTCCCGCAGAGATTGATGACGGGGCGCGTCAGGACACGATGGTCAGCACGGAATATTTGTTCCGGAAAGACGAGCTCGCCGGCGCCGAATCAATTACAGTGGTCGGCTCCGGACAGAGCGCCGCGGAGATCTTTTCTGACTTATTGCATGATGAACAATACCGGCGCAGCCGGCTGCAATGGGTGACACGCTCCGCCGGATTTCGAGAATTGGAAACCGCCAAGCTCGGGCAGGAAATGTTTACACCTGATTATGTGGAATATTTTAACCGCCTGCCTTTTAAAGAACGGCTGAACACACTCCCTGAGCTGGACGGACTGCGCCACGGCATTGATTCTGACACACTTGCCGCCATTTACGACGCCCTGTATCACAGATCGATCAGCGGAGGTTCACCTGACGTGTATATTCAGCCGATGGCGGAGCTTGAAAAAATTGAAAAGCAAAACGGGCGCTGTGTACTGAGCTTTCATCAATGGCAGATGGATGAAACTTTTACGGCCGATTCAGAAAAAGTGATATTGGCGACCGGCTTTAAACCTCATATTCCGGAATGGTTTACGGCAATCGCCCCCGATATCGAATGGGAGGATGAGAAACGGTTTAAAGTGACGGCCGATTCCCGTCTTGTCTTTAAGGACGACAGACGGCATCATTTTTTCACATTAACGAATCTTGATCATGCTCACGGAACGGGCGCTACGAATTTGAAGCTGTCTGTTTACAGAAACCAAAAAATCATCAATACCATTCTGGGAAAAGAGCATTTCTCCATTAATAAAAAAACGGCTTTTCAGCAATTTCTTCCCGCTCAAAAAAACTGACCTCTTATGAAGAGGTCAGTTTTTTTTTATGATTTCTGCGGCTTCTTTTCAGGCGTCTTCCATTTGAATACGCTGTTCAGCAGGAGATATATCCGCTTCGATTCTTTCGTGAGCAAAGGGCCGAAGATGGCCAGTATCAAAACATATAAGGCGGCGAAAGGTTTAAGTGAAGCGGACAGGCCGCCGGCGATGCCGAGATTTGCGACGATAATGGAGAATTCGCCGCGGGACACAATGGTCAGCCCGATATTGGACGATGCTTTATGAGAAAGCCCCGCCCGGCGCCCGGCGATCATGCCGGCGATAAAGTTTCCGGCAATCGTCAGCAGAACGGCGCCGAGGGCGAGCCATACCGCATCTCCGAGTGAAAACGGATCAATGCTGAGGCCGAAACTGAAGAAAAACATGGCCCCGAAAAAGTCACGGAACGGCACGACAAGATGCTCAATCCTGTCAGAATGGGCCGTCTCCGAAAACACGAGCCCGAGCAAGAGCGCGCCGATCGCTTCAGCGACATGAATCGTTTCGGAAAAGCCGGCAATGAAAAAGAGCGCGGCGAAAATGACGATGACAAATACCTCGTTTGAACGGATATCAAGCAGCTTGTTCAGCAGAGGCGGCAATTTCCGGGCGGCAATGAAAAACAGCAGCATATAGCCGAAAGCGATCACGATTGACATCAGCGCGCCCCCGACAGACGTCGCGTCTCCCAGAACAAGCCCGGAAACGACGGACAAGTAAACCGCCAGAAAGATATCCTCAAACATAATGATGCCGAGAATCAGCTCCGTTTCCGGATTGGCCGTGCGCTTTAAGTCGACAAGCACCTTTGCGACAATGGCGCTTGATGATATCGTGATGACGCCCGCCAATACAAGCACTTCCAAAAAGGAAAAGCCCGTGATAAAGCCGTAGATCAGCCCTAAACTGAAATTAATCAGAATATAAATCGTTCCGCCGGCGGCGATTGAACGTCCGGATTTGACTAATTTTCCGACCGAGAATTCAAGCCCGAGGTAAAAGAGGAGGAACAGGACGCCCATCCGTCCGAAAAATTCAATCACTTCCCGGCTTTCGATAAACGTCAGGTCAATGATGCCCGCCTGGAGCGCGTGCGGCCCGACAAGCATTCCTAAAATGATCAGGAAGGGGATGATCGAGAATTTAATTTTATTGGCGATGACACTCGCAATGGCTACAAGAACTAACGCCGTACCGACTTCAAATACGAGATGGTCCATAAACAGATCACACTCCGTCTCTGGAGAGGAAGTCTTGGATCAGTTTTTTCAGATGCTTTCTTTCACCTGAGAGGACGAGTGTATCGTTTGCTTCAAGGAGCGAATCAGCCCCCGGGTTTAAAAACTTTTTCTGGTCATGCTTTATGATGGCGATAACCGTCACGTCATAGTTTTGGCGCACATCCAGTTCGCCGAGCGTCCGCCCTGCCGCTTTTGCCCCTTTTTCAACTTTAAACCATTCGATAATCAGATCGCTGAACGCCATTTCAATCGATTCAAGCGCCTGCGGTTTGTACACCATCCCGCCGATAATCGCGGCAATCTGTCTTGCTTCCGCATCATCAAGTGAAATGCTTGCCAGAAGCTCATCAGGGTCGCGGTCATCAAATCTGTAAATTTCCCGCCTGCCGTCATCATGAATGATGATCGTCATTTTTTCATGATTTCTCGTTTCGATTTCGAATTTTTTCCCGATGCCGGGCAGATCGTTTTCTTTAATATTCATAAAAAATCCCTCCGGAATATACTGTTTTTACACCGTAAATACAGATTGGCAATGAGAAATGGTCTGATGCCGGAGGTAATTTGACTGGTATTGTATCGGAATGGCGCATGTCCTTTCCATTGTGGAATCAATGAATTGATCAAGAGGTTTGACAGATAACAGGGAGATCATCCGGGATAACGCACCGTATCCTTTTGACAGGCCTTGCGGAGCGGTTTTGGTTTGAACCGGCGTCTTTGCCGATTCCGTTTCCTGCGGGTAGACCGAAATTTGTACATGGCTGTCTGTTTCTGTCACCAATTGGGAAGGAAGAGCGACATCCGAAGGGGGGAACAGCACCATAAAAAAGCTCAGTAACAAGCTGAGTATCACATATTTCATTATCGGTGTTTTTCCCCCCTTTTTGTTTTGTATATCAATTTCACTATATAAAAATGTATGTTCAGTTTCAAATGATATGCATTTTTCGGTATCTGTTGACCTTGAAAAATAAAGGAGTTTCGCTTCGGGGGAAGGAATATATCATTTGAACAAAATATGTAAGCGGATTCAAGGAGGGAGTAAACATGCAGTATATTCGTTATGAAGAAAAGGGAAAGATCGCAGAGATTGTGCTGAACCGTCCTGACAGTTACAACGCGCTGAATGAACAAATGCTCCGGGAATTGGAAAATGCATGCGTTATGGCAGCCGACAGCGAAGCGCTTATCGTCCTCTTGCGGGGGGAAGGCCGGGGATTTTCCGCGGGCGGTGATATCCAGATGATGACGTCGGATCATGATTCGGGAGAATATGAACGGCTCATGAAAATGATTGAATCCATTACGCTGACGCTCTATGATATGAAAAAAATTGTGATAGCCGCCATCCACGGAGCCGCGGCGGGGCTCGGGCTGAGTTTCGCGCTGTGCGCCGATGTGGTGCTCGCCGAAGAAAACGCCCGACTCGCGATGAATTTCATCGGCATCGGATTGGTTCCCGACGGAGGAGGCCATTATTTATTAATGAGACGCGTCGGTGAGATCGAAGCGAAAAAACTGATTTGGAGCGGTGAAAAATTGCCGGCTGAAAAAGCGGTGCGGCTCAAGCTTGCCGACGGGCTGTTCAGCGGCGGCCCTGCGGAGGGGGCACAACCGTATATCGACCGATTGCTGCATGCGCCGCTGTCAGCGATGATTGAAACGAAGGCTATTTATCAGAGCCTCCATATCAGCCGGTTAAAAGACGTTTTATCTCTTGAACGAAAGGCCCAGGAAAATATGAGAAAAACGGATGATCATAAAGAGGGCATCCGCGCCTTTTTAGAAAAACGGACGCCGCAATTTAACCGGTAAAATACAGAAGCCGGAAAGCTTCTGTTATCTGTGGAATAAAATCAGCTTTCCGGCTTCATTTACCAAGCGGTGAGTACTGTTCTCAAGCTTTTTTTCCTTTAACAAAGCCTCTCCGGCGGCCTTCGCCTCCGCCTCATTATCTGCTTCGATCCGTTCATCCAGCAGCGTTTCTCCCGACGCATGGAATGCGGTCAATACATATTGTCCCATCATGTCACCCCCTTTATAGAATGATATTCGGATAAAGAATTTAAAATCCTCCATTAATTTTTACCCATTATTAGTATATAATGGGTCAAGGAAGGAGTTGGATTCGTGCTTACAATTGAAAATGTAACGAAAACATTCGGCAGCTTTACCGCTGTTGACAATTTGAACCTGCAAATACCTGAAAGGGAAATGTTCGGGCTGCTCGGCGCAAACGGCGCGGGAAAAACGACGACCTTTCGGATGATTTTAGGTCTTTTAAGCCTGACTGACGGGCATATCACCTGGAAAGGGAAGCCGGTCAATTATTCCATCAGTGAAAAAATCGGCTATCTCCCGGAAGAACGGGGGCTGTATCCGAAAGTGAAGGTGAGTGACCAGCTTGTCTATCTGGCGAGATTAAAAGGAATGAGCAAAAAAGAGGCGGAAAAAGAGCTCATGACATGGCTCGAACGCTTCGGCATTACAGATTACAAGAATAAGAAAGTCGAAGAGCTGTCAAAAGGAAACCAGCAGAAAATCCAGTTCATTTCGGCCGTCCTGCATAAGCCTGAACTGCTGATTCTCGATGAACCTTTCAGCGGTCTTGATCCGGTGAATGTCGAGCTGCTGAAAGAAGCGGTTATTTCTTTGAAAAACAGCGGCGTTTCCATCGTTTTTTCAAGCCACCGAATGGAGCATGTGGAAGAACTTTGCGAGAATTTGTGCATTCTCCAGAAGGGAAAACCCGTCGTTCAAGGCAATCTGAAAGACATTAAGCGGTCTTTCGGCAAAAAAAATGTCACCGTTCATTCAGATGATGACCTCAGCTTTTTAAAAACGCATGAAGGTGTCGTGAAATGGAAGGAAACAAATGACGGAATCAGACTGCAGGTCGCGAATGAACCGGTTTCGCAGGATATTTTCCGGGCGCTGCAAGGGAAAGGTTTTATACGGAAGTTCGAATTGGAAGAGCCGTCACTGCATGATATTTTTATAGAAAAGGTGGGGGCCGTATATGAATAAATTTTGGATTATGCTGTTTCATACATATAAAAACAAAATCGCGACAAAGTCATTCATTATTTCGACCGCCATTACCGTTTTATTAGTATTAGCGGTGACCAACCTGCAATCGATTATTTCCGTGTTTCAATCGGATGACGGCAAGCAGCAAATCGCGGTGATTGATGAAACGGGCGGGCTGTACCCGGCGTTTGCAAAACAGCTTAAAGCGGCGGATACAGACAATGATCTGCAGGCAATGGAGACGAAGGAGTCCGAAAAAGATGCCGTAAAGCGTGTCAAAGACGGTGAATGGGACGGACTGTTTATCATCAGACAGGATCAAAAAGGAACGATAACGGGAGCATACAAGGCGCTGACCATTTCTGATGAATCAGCGTATAAACTGCTCAAGCAGGCTTTAACCCAGACGAAAACCGCTGTCGAAACCGCCAAGCTCGGCATTTCGGCAGAAAAAGTCAGCAGCCTCTACACTCCGCCGGAAGTCAGTAAAGACGCGCTGGAAAAAGGGGCGAAATCTGAGGAAGAGCTCGGTCAGGTAATGGGGCTTGTATACATCATGCTGTTTGTCATCTACTTCTCAGTTATCATGTACGCAAGCATGATTGCGATGGAAGTGGCGACGGAAAAATCGTCCCGCGTCATGGAAATTTTAATTTCAAGCATGCCGCCGATTCAGCAGATGTTTGCCAAACTGTTCGGTATCGCGCTCGTGGGGATCACACAGTTTGCAGTGCTGATTGCAGCGGGTTATCTCTCACTGAAGCTGAACCCTCAAAATGATGCGTCGTCGCCGATCAGTGCATTCCTCAATTTTACGGATGTTCCCGTCTCGACGATAGTCTATGCCGTCATTTTCTATTTGCTCGGCTATTTTCTTTACGCGACGCTTGCCGCGTTTCTCGGCAGTGTTGTCAGCCGGATAGAGGATGTACAGCAGACGATTCAGCCGATGGTTTTTTTGGTCGTGGCAGGTTTTATGATCGCCATGTTCGGCATCGGCAATCCTGACGCCGGTTTTATTACCGTTACATCTTACATTCCGTTTTTCACGCCGATGATTATGTTTTTACGCGTCGGGATGCTCGATATCCCGTTTTGGCAGGCTGCGGCCGGGATCGCCCTGACACTGGTCACTATCGTGATCTTTGCGGCGGTCGGCGCGAAAATTTACAAAGGCGGCGTTTTGATTTACGGAAACGCCAGCGGATTCAAAGCGATCAAACAAGCGCTGCGCATCTCCAAAAAATAAATGAAACAGCCCGGAACAGCCGGGCTGTTTTTTTATTTTACAGAACGTGCATTCGTATAAAAACGGTGCTAAAATAAGGGTAATTCAATCTGCAGAAAGGGGAGGGCGAGATGGCTGATCTGACGTTTATTCATGCCGCTGACCTGCATCTGGACAGCCCGTTTTACGGCATTTCGAATCTGCCTGAACCGGTATATGCGCGTATTAAAGAAAGCACATTTCACAGCGTCCGCCGTCTGACGGACGGGGCACTCCGGGAGCAGGCAGATTTCGTGCTGCTTTCGGGGGATCTGTTTGACGAAGCCAACAGAAGTTTAAAAGCCCAGCTGTTTTTGAGAAAACAGTTTACGAGATTACAGGAAGCGGGTATCCAAGTGTTCGTCATATTCGGCAACCATGATCATTTGGGCGGTAAGTGGACGCCGATTGAATGGCCGGAAAATGTACATATATTCACCTCGGGTACACCGGAGGAAAAATCTTTCTTTAAAAACGGAGAGCTTGCGGCAAGCATATACGGATGCAGCTATCAGGAAAGAAGCGTAACGGTCAATCAGGCGGCCCGTTACCGGAAAATGACCGGCGCGCCTTATCATATCGGCATGCTCCACGGCATGTTATCAGGAGCGGAAGGGCATGACCCGTACTGCCCGTTTACGAAAGAAGACCTTGAAAAAAGCGGCATGGATTACTGGGCGCTCGGACACATTCATAAACGGCAGGTTCTGTCCGCCCAGCATCCCGCCGCTATTTACCCCGGGAATATTCAAGCCCGGCATTTAAAAGAAACCGGGCCTAAGGGATATTATCTCGTCCGGGCGGCAAACGGTGAGATGTCTTGGGAATTCAAAGAAGCGCATGATGTGTTATGGGAGGAAATTGATCTTGATATCTCAGGAGCTGAACATATGACTTCACTTCTGAAAGCCGCATCGGATACATTCTCCGGCTTGCGCGCGGCGGGCCGCCCGGCATGTGTCAGGCTGGTGCTTCGCGGCGCGGCGCCCCGCTTTTGGACGGAGGCGCCCGCAGGCATCGCAGAGGAGTTTCTTTCCGCTTTACAGGAGGAAGAGGCCGAAGAGGAATGTTTCGTCTGGCCGCTTGCGCTTGAGGATCGGACGGATGAAACAGACAGCGTGCCGCCCGATCCGTTTTTTAAAGGGCTGCTTCAGGACATAGAACAATGCGCGGACATGAGCGGTGTATTTGAAGCCCTTGAGCGTCATCCCGTATATCGGCGTCAGATCACTTCATTTACAGATGAAGAGATACTGGATATTAAGCGGCAGGCTCAAGCCGTTTTAAGACGCCAGATGAAGGAGCTTCAGCGATGAAAATAACGGCAATGCATATTTACCAATACGGAAAATTTTCCGACCAAAGTTTTCAGCTGTCAGATTCTCCCGTGCAAGTGATCTACGGATTAAATGAAGCGGGTAAAACAACATTGATGTCCTTCATCAAAAGCGTGCTGTTCGGTTTTCCGAAATCAAAAAAATACGAACCGAAAAACGGCGGGGTTTACGGCGGCACTGTGGAATTGAAGCATGGCGATCACGGTGCCGTCAAAATCGAACGGACAAAAGGCGCTGCCGAAAAAGTCAGAGTGTATACGGCTTCAGGCGAAATCAAGGACGGAGAATGGCTCAAACAGCTTCTTTCCGATACAGATCGGGCGCTGTACGAGGCGATCTATTCGTTCGATGTATTCGGACTGCAGGAGATTCAAGCTTTTAACCGGGACAAAATCGGCGAGTTTCTCCTGTATTCGAGCTTATTCGGGTCGGAAGCGGCGGCAAAGCTTGACGGGCGGCTGGCAAAAGAACTTGACAGGATGTATAAGCCGAACGGGCGGAACCCCCGCTTAAATCAGGAGTTGGATACATTAAAGCGGCTCAGCGCCCAGCTGAAACAGGCGGAAGCTGCGGAAGCGGGCTATCACAGCCTTCTGGAAGAGAAAAAAAGCGCCGGCGGCCGTTTGCAGGATGCCGAAGCACGATTGAAAGACATAGCTGAAGAAATCAAAACAGTAAAATCGGCGATAGAAGCAAAGCCGCTCGCAGACAAAAAAACAGCCTTGGAAAGCGAACTTTCTTCTTATCCGGATGCATTGAAGCAATTCCCGAAGGACGGGATGCATCAGCTTGAAAAATACGAATCGCATCTCCATCCGAAAGCTGCCCGTCTTGAGGGACTTCGGGCAAAAGCGGCTGAACTCAGGCGGCAGGCTGAGCTGCTCGTTCCAAATGAGGACTTGCTGCAAACAGAGCGGCAGCTGCAGGAGCTTTCCGGCGAGCAGCATATGTACGAATCGCGCGGCGAACAGCTTGCCGCCATCCAATCACAGATCCGGCAGACATCTGCCCGCGTTTTGTCAGGATTGCAGCAGCTCGGAAGACATGAGGAAGACGGCATTCTTTCACTGAACACCGATTATGAATATGAATGGCGGCTGCAGGAAGCCGTGCAGAGCGCCGGACAGGCAAGAGAAAGAAAGACACAGCTTGATGCGATTTTCGAACAAGCGCGGCTGGAGCTGGAAGAAGCCGAACGAAAACATGCCTTGACGTCGGAAAACATTTTGGACCCCGCTGTCAGGAAAGAAAAAGAAGCCGCTTTACAATCATATAAGCAAACGGCTGATACAGAAGGAAACGAATGGCAGGCACATGTACAGCAGCTGGAAAAACAGCGCGCCAAACAAAAAAAGCTCTTTCTCGGTGCGGGCATTCTGTTCATTGCGATTTTCGCTATGTTAAAGGAATGGCTGCCCGCCGCCCTTTTTACCGGCGCTCTGCTGCTGTATATGCTGTCCGGCATGCAAAAACCGCTGCCGTCAGAAAGAGGAGGGGCCGGTCACAAGAAAAAGAAGCCGACGATCTCCAAAGAAGCGGCTGACCTTCTGCAGGAAGAGCTTTGGCGTGACGGCCGGCACCGGCAGCAGCTGATTGCGGATCAAGCCGTGCTTGAACAGAAAGAAGCGGCATATGAAAGAGTCATCCGCCAATATGAAGAATGGGAGGCGGAAATGGCGCCGTCTGAAAAACAGGCGGAACTTTTTATGAAGGAACTGGGTTTTTCAGGAAGTCCTTCCCATCTTCTTGACGCATATCATGTGATGAAAGATGTCAAAAAAGAAATCCTTAATAAGCATGAGCTGACCATTGAAGCGGGCCGGCTGCAAAAGCTGCAAAGAGCATTTGAGGACCGGGTCAAAAAGCTGAGTCCTTCAGACGGAAGGGAGCTGTCCGTAAAAGAAAGACTGCGCGTTTTGCTGGTACAGGCGGAACGGGCCCGTGAGGAAGCAAAACGAAAGCAGGCGCTCGAAACGGATCTGCTGCATGCACAAGAGCAAATGCGTGAATTAAACGAAGAAGTCCATTACTACGAACAGCAGGTCAAACAGCTTTTCATGGCGGCAGGCGCAAAAAATCGCGAACACTTTTGTGAACTCGCCAGGCTGAATGAAGGCCGCCGGGAAACAGAGCGGCAGCTGCGCGAAATCAAAACGCACTTGTCCGGCATAGGCGGAAAACAGCTTGAGCCGTATATGAGCCGCACAGTGTCCGAACTTGAACATACAGTCGTTCAGAAGGAAACAGAGAAAAAAACGCTTGAGGAAAAAAGCGCGCAGCTCCGTGAGAAAACCGCTTTATTAATGGTGAAACAAGAGCAGCTGGAGTCCTCGGGGCTTGTATCCGATTTAAAACAGCAGACAGAAATGCAGAAGGAGCGCGTGAAAAAAACCGCTAAAGAGTGGGCCGCATTACAGACGGTCAGACACATCATCAGGGAAAAAATGGAGCGGCATAAAAAAGTGACGCTTCCCCGTCTGTTAGAAACCGCCGGTGCATTATACGGACCGCTTACGGACGGACGTTACCATAAATTGTATTTCTCCGAGGCGGATGATTCCATTATGGTCATGCGGAAAGACGGAACTGTGTTTTCAGCAGGCGAACTGTCACAGGCGGCATGCGAGCAGCTTTATGCGGCGATCCGTTTTGCCCTTGCGTCAGAGAGGGAATCTGCGGCATCACTTCCGTTTTTACTTGATGACAGTTTTGTCCATTTTGACAGGCAGCGGCTGGAGCGGCTGTTTGATGTGCTGAATCAGCTTTCAGAAGGCGGGCGGCAGATACTTTATTTCACCTGCCATGAGCATGTCAGCCGGTCTTTTCACAGCGGACAAGTCATGCGGCTCCTGTCATAAAAGAGTTTATTTTCAAAAAAGAGGTATGTGCTATACTGGTATTATGTAAGATATGGAGGGAGCTTTTAATAGAATGGCAAAAGGTATTATGCTGCACGAGGTCGGCGAGCAGGTCGATCAGTACTTTCTGATTAAATCTTCGACTAAGGGAATCGCAAGCAACGGAAAACCATTCCTGACGTTAATGCTGCAGGACCAATCGGGAGATATCGAAGCGAAGCTGTGGGATGCCAAGCCGACTGATGAAGTAACGTACGCGGCGCAGACGATCGTGAAGGTGATCGGAGATGTCCATCACTATCGCGGACGAAACCAGCTTAAGCTGAGAAACATCCGGCCGGCCGGCGAGAACGAAAATGTCAGCATTGATGATTTTCTGGAAACGGCGCCGATTCCGAAAAATGAAATGATGGAAACCGTCACTCAATACATTTTTGAAATGAAAAATCCAAATATCCAGCGGATCACAAGACATCTGGTCAAAAAATATGCGGCTGAGTTTATGGATTACCCGGCGGCGGCTAAAAACCACCATGAGTTCGTCTCCGGGCTCGCGTATCATGTAGTGTCCATGCTGAACCTGGCAAAAGCGATTGCCGATCTGTATCCGTCTCTTGACCGGGATTTACTGTATGCCGGGGTCATTCTGCATGATCTCGGCAAAGTAAAAGAGCTTTCAGGCCCCGTCTCCACGACGTACACCGTGGAAGGGAATCTGCTCGGGCACATTTCGATCATGGTGACAGAGCTTTCAAAAGCAGCCGAAGAGCTTCAGATTGACGCTGAAGAAGTGCTGATTCTGAAGCATTTGATTTTAAGCCATCACGGAAAAGCAGAATGGGGAAGCCCGAAACCGCCGATGGTGAAAGAAGCGGAAATTCTGCACTACATTGACAATCTGGATGCAAAAATGATCATGATGGACAGAGCGCTGGAACGGGTGAAGCCGGGCGAATACACAGAGCGTGTATTTGCGCTGGAAAACCGTTCTTTCTACAAACCGACGTTCCATCAATAAGATAAAAAGGCCGATTCTCTATGATCGGTCTTTTTTACGTTCAGCTCTCATAACTTGTCTTTATCAAGCATAGCTTAGAATAAAGACTCTGGGTGAAAAAGGGAGGAAACCGACGTGCTATTTTTTCCTTGGTGGGTATACCTTTGCATTATCGGAATTATTTTCAGCGCCTATAAGCTTTTCACAACAGCTAAAGAAGAGGAAAAGCTTGACCAGTCGTTTATTGAAAAAGAAGGAAGGGTGTATATTGAACGGATGGAACAGGAACGCGAGCGCCGTATGGCGGCGCCCGCAAGTGAAAACACGGATGCAGAAGAAAACTCCAATCATTCCATCGCATAAAAAAACTGTGCGGCTCGCCAAGAGCCCGCACAGTTTTTTTTATTTAGATTCAGAAGAAGTTGAAGTGTTAAACGTGTCTTTTAAGTCTTTGTCTTCCACTTTTACGTCAGCTTTTTTCATGACTTTTTGAATTGCCGCCTGTACAGCTGAGTTGTCGTTTAATTTCTGTTTAAGAACTTCTTCTTTCAACTCTTTTTTCATGTCATCATATTTGCCGCGTTCTTCTGTCTTTTTGATGATATGATAACCGAATTTTGTTTTGACCGGATCGCTGACTTGTCCGACTTTCAGACCGAATGCAGCTTTGCTGAATGTTTCATCCATTGACTTTTTATCGAACCAGCCAAGGTCGCCGCCGTTGTCTTTTGAGTTGTCAGTTGAATATTCTTTCGCAAGCGTTTCAAACTTCTCGCCTTTTTTCAGTTTTTTCTCCACTTCGTCAGCTGTCTTTTTGTCAGCGACAAGAATGTGGCTCGCGCGGATTTTACCTTTTAAGCCGTCGTAATATTCTTTCGTATCAGCGTCAGTCACTTTGATGTTGTCTTTCGCCGCTTTTTGTGCAAGCAGTTCGTACTTCACCTGATCTTTCAGGTAATCTTCGCCGTACTGCTGTTTAAGGGCGCTGTACTGATCGCCGAGCTGCGTTTTGTACTCTTTCAGCTTGTTATCGATTTCTTTATCCGATACTTTGTATTTTTTTGCTAATACTTTTTCTTGTACGAGCTGTGTCAGCACACTTGCGCCCGCGGTTTTTTTCATATTCGTGTAGAGTTCGCCTTTTGTTACATTTCCGGCATCCGTCTTGGCAATCACGTCGTTGTCGCCGCTGCTGCAAGCGCTGAGAGCCAGGACGCTCGTTGCCGTAATAGCTGCTATCGCGATTTTCTTCATTCCTTTAAACACTCCTAATCATCCAAATTAAATTGCATATGCGTATCATAACATATTGTGGCTTTCTGTAAAAAGATTTTAAATAAAGGGCATTCGTCTAGTCAAACTTTTTCCTGATACATACAAATATATTGATCATGAAAAGGAGGTAATGAACCATGGGCGGAGGATATTCAAACGGTTTCGCACTGCTCGTAGTACTGTTCATATTGCTTATCATCGTAGGTGCAGCTTACATTTGTTAAGCGAAACGGATCGCTTTTTCTAAAAGCGGTCCGTTTTCTTACCCGGGCGCCTAATCGTTTCAGAAGTAAATTGCATATGATGTAATTGGAAAAATAAAACGTTTTGTAGGAGGTGCTTTTGGAGATGGGTGAAGTATTTGCAGGCGGTTTTGCATTATTGGTTGTTCTGTTCATCTTATTGATCATCATCGGCGCTTCTTGGCTTTATTAAGAAAAAAATATGGCTGTCGGGGGTCAGACCTCCGTCAGCCATATTTTTTTGCCTGTTTACACAGTAAAGGAGATCTCGACGAATGAAGAGATCAGTAAAATTAAAATAGATACATTAATAAAACGGAATACCTTATCCTGCCGGTCTTCAGGAATCTCTCTGACAAGGCATAATGTATTTGTGAGCCTGTTTATGAAATAAAGAATAAACAGGGCAGCCACGATAAAATAGAATAAAATGATGGGAGATTCCCCCTCTCTCTGAACTGCTCCCATATTACATTACCAAATATTTATTAAAAAAGATAGAATGTAACCTGAAAAATCAGCGGGATATCAAGACTCCGGCACTTTTTTTACTAAAATATCAAAACCGTCGGATTCCTGGTCAATCAGACATGATTTGGGCGCTTTGACCAGGTGCAGCGCAAACAGAAGATCAGGCAGGCAATAACCCGCATGAATGCTCGAAATCATATAAAAGTAATGAGCGTGTCTCGGAAATGCCAGTCCGGCATAAAACAATAGCGGCGTAATGAATAAAAACGGGCTGATCGTAGAAATCAGCATCGTCGTTTTCGGTATGCCTTTCCATGTCGGCATCCGCAAGAAGTACATTTTCATTTCCTTTTTTCTTTTTTTACAGATCATCGGCAGGACATGTATGACTTTATGTACAAATAAAGTAACAACGAGCAGAACACAAAAAGCAAACACGTGCCCGTCACTTAAACTGATATTCGGACGCAGCAGCCCGAATGCCAAGAAGTTGCATATAAAAAACAGGATCATAAAACCTACAGCAGTCAATAATAAACGAACCGCACCATAATCTTTGATCAGATTAATGGTTTTCCAGCAATTCATCAGAGTCATCCTTCCGTACAAAGATGGAATACAATCTCAAAATAATTTACTCTCTTCAGGAGAAAAAATCAATCCTTTTTTAAAGAAAAAAAATAACCCCGGAAAGGGAAGAACAGAAGAGCTCGGTGAAACATGGAAATGTACGGTTTAACCTTTCTTCTCCATTCATTATCAGCTAAAATAAGATTAAAGATAGAAAGAAGTGAAACGGATGGATTCAATGGATCAGCGTATCGGGCGTTTAGAATATTACATACAATTGCTGGTGAAAACGGTGGATATGGATAAGTACCCTTTTTATGCGATGATGATTGAAAAAGGGCTGACCGAAGAAGAAGGAGAAGAGGTCGGGCGGATCTGCCGCGAATTGGAGGACGAGCTGGAGTCGCAAAAAGCGCAAGGCTTTGTGACGTTTGACAAGCTCCTTGCGCTTTTTGCGGGACAGCTGAACGAAAAATTAGATGTTCATGAAACGATTTTTGCTCTGTATGAGCAGGGGCTTTATACAGCGCTGATGGAAGAATTTATTGAGATAATGAAGCACTTTGATTAACTGTTGATCGGTTCCAGCTCTTCAGCCGTTTCATGGACAGCCGATTCGTCCGTTTTTTTCTTCAGCCTTCCGTCTTCACTATCAAAATCATTGTTTATGTTTGTCAATGATTTCTCGAATATCTCCATAAAATCTTCGCCGTAAATGTGGCGGATGACACAGGTTAATTCTTCAACTTCCGGAAACTTCCCGAATAAGTGGTAGATCGGCTGTGAGCCTTTAAACACCGCGTTTCTCGACGGGTCAAACTCCTCAAGCAGGCTTTCGAATACATTTTCCCCTTCTTCTGTTAACTGAATGTACGTGTTCCGTTTATCATTCAGCCGCTTGGAAAATTTCAGATATCCCCGTTCTTCAAGCTTTTTTGAAAAGTTAAATGCAGTTGATACGTGCATAACGCCGAATTTGGCGATTTCTGAAATAGAAGCTCCTTTAAGCTGATAGGCAATCCATAATATATGATGCTCATTAATATTAAGGTCGTACGGCTTCAGCCAGTTCTGCCAGTCTTTCTCGATAGATTTCCAGAGTGCTTTGGACAGCTGCGCCATTTTTTGGGTATAGATTAAAGCTTCTTTTAGATCGTAAGGCGGTTCAACACGATTCAATACAGATCACCTGCTTCACATTTTCTTTTCCTCTATTATGCCAATAAAATAAAGATTAATAAAGATGAAAATTTAAGAATTTTATAATAAATTCTTAATCCGTTGCTGTGAAAGGCTTTAAACCGCAAAAAAAAGTGCGGAACGCAATATGCCCGCACTTTTTTTGGTTGTATAGGATATTAGTTTTGTAAGGTTTTCTCCAGCTGTCTGATTTTCTCTTCAATATCAGCGATTTCCTTTTGGAGATCCTGCTGGTGCGGCTTGATTTCCTCCTGCCACCTTTTAATGCTGGTCTGAAGCTCTCCGCCTACGTCTTTAATGACTTCTGCGCTTTCTTTCGCCGTTTGGACAAGCTGGTCCTTAAGCGCCATTCCGTCTTTTTTTAACCGTTTGATTGTGTCCTCAATTGAATTGCAATTCGCTTTGATTTTGCCCCGCAGCTCTTTTCCGGATGAAGGAGCCGAAAGTAACACCGCTGCGCCTCCGATCAATCCGCCTACGAAAAGGCCTGTTAAAAGGGAACGTCCGTCAGCCATTTAAAATCACCCCGTTTTTTTTCTCATAACTTTTATCATTTTTGTTCAGAAGAATAAACTTCTATACATAGCTTGCTTTATTTTAGCATATTTTTTAAGGGAAAAGGAGGGAGAAGGTTGTCTGTCTTTATGATTGTTTTATCTTGTATGGCTCTTGTCTTTGCGGCGGGCGCCGTTTATTACCTGAAACTGCTCGGTCAGGCCGCTTCTTATCCGCCGAAGCGGGTCGTCCGCCAAAAGGCCATCGTCTGCTCAGCAGGAACCGCCCTCGCATTGTTCCTTATCTTTTTCACAAAACTTCTCGTATAAAACATGCTGAAACACATTAAAAAACCTCTTCCGGCCGGAAGAGGTTTCGGTATGCGGTTATTTCACCGTTTCAATCATATTGGATCGTTTTAAGATCGTCTGCACAATCGGATGCATAATGATAATGGCGATTGCATTCAGCGCAGCCGCCGGAAGGACGACCGCGAGCACCAAGGCGGTGAATCCGCCCGGCAGGCCGACAATCAGAAGGGCCAGCGCCAGAAAGAGCAGACCGGAGATGAAGGTGCCGGCTATTGTAATGACGGCGGCGGCCGCTGTTTTCACGCTCTTTTTCACCAAAAGCGCCAGCGCGAGAAACAGAAACGCCGTTACCGGTTTTTCAATGATATTCGGAAGCTGTCCGCCCGGAAAAGATGTCGTGAGTGCGGAAATGATTCCCGTTACAATCCCGATCATCAGCACGTTCTGCACACGGGGGAATAACAGAATACCCATAAACATCATCACAAGCATCATATCGGGTTTCATTCCGAATAATACCGGCGGCATAATGGAATGAAGCACCGCTCCGATTGCCGCAAACAGGGCCATAATGACTAATTCTTTTGTTTTCATACTAAGCTCTCCTCTGCTAAGCTTTTTCGCCATCCAATAATATGCTCGTCATTTATTGCGATGGCCGGAAAAATTGATATGCAAACAGTATATCAAAGGAACCGTTATGTTAGAAGAAATTTATTCGTTTTCTTGCTGGAACTTTTTCATAAACTGAGCCAGTTTTTCACAATCAGCCAGGCTGACGGCGTTGTAGATAGACGCCCTGCATCCTCCGACTGAGCGGTGGCCTCCGAGTCCGGTCATTTTAGCCGCTTTCGCTTCTTCAACGAATTTTTTCGTGAGACTGCTGTCGCGGAGGGTGAACGTGACGTTCATGTGAGAACGGCTGTCTTTTGCGGCATGCCCCGCGTAAAAACCGCCGCTTGCGTCGATTGTGCCGTACAGGACGTCGGCCTTTTCCTGATTGCGCCGTTCAGCCGCTTTGACACCTCCGTTTTCAGCCAGCCATTCAAGGACGAGGCTCAGCATATAAATCGCAAATGTAGGCGGCGTATTATACAGTGAATCGGCTTTTGTATGAGTGGAGTATTTCAAAATTTTAGGGACGTTGGCGTTTTCGTTTTCAAGCCATGATTTTTTCATGATGACGACCGTGACGCCGGACGGGCCGAGGTTTTTCTGGGCGCCGCCATAGATGACATCAAACGTTTTGACATCAATTTTTCTGCTCAGGATGTCGCTTGACATGTCGGCTACGAGCGGGATCGGTGAATTCGGGAACTCTTTCCACTGCGTTCCGAAAATCGTGTTATTGGACGTAAGATGCAGGTAGGCGCCGTCTTTGATTCCTGTGAGGTCCGCTTCCGGTATATGGTTGTGGTTTGAATCTGCGCTTGTTGCCGTGACGGATGTGTTTCCGAACAGTTTCGCCTCGGCGAGTGCTTTTTCAGACCATGCGCCCGTTACGATGAAGTGAGCCGTTTGCTCCGGCGTTAAAAAGTTCATCGGCAGCATGGAGAATTGAAGGCTTGCGCCGCCTTGAAGAAATAAAATATCATAATCGTCGGGAATATCCATCAGTTCTTTCAGAAGGCTTTTTGCTTTTTGATGCACCGCATCATATTCTTTGCTCCGGTGGGACAGCTCCATGACGGACATGCCGGTGTCATTGAAGTTGACAAATTCTTTCTGTGCTTTTTGCAGCACATCCAGTGGAAGGGCTGCGGGTCCTGCATTGAAATTCGTTGTACGTTCCATGTTTACGATCTCTCCCTGTTTTCCGCTTTAGTGTAAGAAATAATACAATTATCCTATCACAATTTTTTGATTTTTTTGATATGAAAAAATATAATTTTATGTTTTTTGTGTTGCCGGACGCAAAAAAACCTCATCTTTAAGATGAGGCAAGCCGTTTTCTGACGGTTGAAGCGATCTCCTGAAGATCGTCAGGCGTATAGTCTTCGGCGTGGGTCTTCCAGACAGCCCCGAAACCGTCGCCTTTTCCGTAACGCGGAATGATATGCATGTGAAAATGGAACACCGATTGGCCCGCTTTTTCACCGTTATTATTGAGAATATTCAGCCCGATCGGCTCGAATTCATCGCGGATGGCGCGTGCGACTTTCGGCACCGCTTCGAAATATTCTTTAGAAAGCTCAGGCGTAAACTCGTACACGTTTTCGATATGTGTTTTCGGAATCACGAGCGTATGGCCTTTTGTGACTTGGCTGATATCAAGAAACGCCACAACATGTTCATTTTCGTATACTTTTGAAGACGGAATGTCACCGGCAATGATTTTGCAGAAAATACAATCGTCCGCTTTGTGCATAGATGGGTTTCCTCCCTGAAAAGAAATATATGTATATTCTCATCGTACCACAAAAACGGTCAAAACAAAAAACAGGATGAACGGCTGCGCGTTCACCCTGATGCAGAAGTACGAGCTTTATCACAGAAAATTAAATATGCCTTTTGTAAGCACCTCATTTGTTTTTAAAATGAAGACTTATGGGTCTGCTTAATCATTCCTGGGACAAACACCTCATTTGATTATTTCATCATGAATGAAGAACATCATCAAAGCAGTGTGTGAAGAAATTGTAAGCACAGGACATGTTGATTTTCATCCAACTGTTCTAAGACGTCTTTTATAAACACCTCATTTTCAGTTGATTAAAGCTGTTTCCTTCTACATACATTATGATGTCCGCCAAAACGATAACTATGCACGCTTTTCACGTGAGAAAAAAAGGGAATCGTTTCAAATCAGACTTTATTTTTGGTACTATGAAGAAAAACGAATCAGAAGGGGAGAAATTATGTCTCTGCTATCGGTAAAAGACTTAACCGGCGGTTATACGAGAAACCCGGTCTTAAAAAATGTTTCATTCACCCTTGAGCCGAACCAGATTGTCGGACTCATCGGATTAAACGGCGCGGGCAAAAGCACGACGATCCGGCATATTATCGGATTAATGGACCCGCATAAAGGCTCGATCGAGCTGAACGGCAAGACGTTTTCGGAGGATAAGGAAAGCTACCGCTCGCAATTTACGTACATCCCCGAAACGCCGGTGCTGTATGAAGAACTGACGCTCAAAGAGCATCTGGAGCTGACGGCCATGGCGTACGGCCTTTCCAAAGAAACGCTTGAAAAAAGGCTTCCTCCGCTTTTGAAAGAATTCAGAATGGAAAAAAGGCTGAAATGGTTTCCCGCTCACTTTTCCAAGGGGATGAAGCAGAAGGTCATGATCATGTGCGCGTTTCTCGCGGAGCCCTCGCTTTATATCATTGACGAGCCGTTTCTCGGCCTTGACCCGCTTGCGATCAATGCATTGCTGGAGCGGATGGACGCCGCGAAAAAAGCCGGATCAAGCGTGCTGATGTCAACGCATATCCTGGCTACGGCAGAGCGCTACTGTGACGCTTTCATTATTTTACATAACGGCGAAGTGCGGGCAAGCGGCACACTGGAAGAACTGAGAGAGCAGTTCGGCATGAAAGACGCAGCTCTTGATGACTTGTATATTGAACTGACGAAGGAAGACGCCGGCCATGAATAATATGTCTACTATTTGGCAGTCCCGGCTTGAAGAGCATATAAAGGAAACCAGAATGTATATGAAATATATGCTCAATGATCATCTCGTCATTGTGCTGATCTTTTTTATTGCCGGCGCGGCGAGCTGGTACAGCAAGTGGGTCAAAGACATTCCCGTTCATTTTCCCTCTTTTTGGGTGATGGCGGTGCTCTTTTCATTTGTGCTGACCGGTTCATACGTCCGGACGCTGTTAAAGGAAGCGGACCTCGTGTTTCTGCTGCCGCTTGAACCGAAAATGGGGACATACTTTAAGCATTCATTTAAGTACAGCTATCTGTCACAGCTGTTTCCGCTTATTGCTCTGTCTCTTGTATGCATGCCTCTGTTTTTCGCTGTAAGTCCGGGGGCGTCGCTTGCGTCGTATGCCGCCGTATTTATTCAGATGCTGGCGGTAAAAGCGTGGAATCAGGCCATGGAGTGGCGGATGACGTTTATGAATGACAGAAGCATGAAAATGATGGATGCGGTCATACGCTTTATCTGCAATATGCTGCTTTTATACTTCGTCTTACAGTCGTTTTATGTGTACGCTGCCGCCGTCTACATTGTGATGGCCGGCCTTTATGTGTATTTCACATCGGCCGCAAAACATAAATCATTAAAATGGGAAGCTCATATTGAATATGAATTAAGAAGGAAGCAGCGGTTTTACAGAATCGCCAATCTGTTTACCGATGTGCCTCACCTGAAAAAACAGGCAAAACGCCGGGCGTATCTCGACTTTTTGCTCAGAATGATTCCGTTTGAGCAGCGGAAAACGTTCTCCTATATGTATGCGCGGGCCTTTCTGCGTTCAAATGATTATCTCGGCATTCAGGTCAGGCTCACGATTATTTTTATCCTGATTATTATGCTCGTTTCCGCCAATCCGTGGATCACGGCGGCGTTAACCGTATTTACCGTCTTTATTACGGGAATACAGCTTCTTCCGCTGTTCGGGCATTTTCATCATCTTTCTCTGCAGGAGCTTTACCCGGTCAATCAGAAAGCGAAGCTGCAAAGTTTCTTTTCGCTGATGAAATCGGCATTAACCGTGCAGGCGCTGCTGTTCTGCGCAGCGTCAGCCTATGCCGCGGGAGTCAGCGGGGCGCTGTATGCGGCCGTTGCTTCAGCCGTTCTGATTTTTGTGATCATGCCATCGTATATGGGCGGAAGATTGAAAAAGTACGGCAAGCTGTAATCAATCGGGTTTTTGAAACCTCAATGAAAGAAGGAGACACAGATGACCGACGATCAGCAGCTGGTACAGGAAGCACTGCAATGGAAAGCGCGTTTTTTGCGCAAAGATTCCATGCTTGAACGCTTTTCTAAAGGAATGCAGGCGAAAATAAATGAGCGGATTCCCGAAAAAATTCATGCCGTCATCACAGAAAGCATTAAAAAAATGACCGAAGCAACAATGGCGGGTTCAAATCTGGTGAAAAGCAAGCGGGATACAAACGGTATGACGCTTGCTGAAAAAGATGCTCTCGCCAGACAAACCATCGCATCGTACCAAAAGGTCGCGGCAGCTGAAGGTATCGGTACGGGGGCCGGCGGAATTTTTTTAGGAATGGCTGATTTTCCTTTGCTGCTATCCATTAAAATGAAATGTCTGTTCGATCTTGCCTCCATTTACGGCTATGATGTGAAAGACAGGGATGAGCGATTGTTTTTGCTGTTTATTTTTCAGCTGGCTTTCTCAAGCGGTGAACAGCGGAAACGCATATACTCAATGATTGAACAGTGGGATTCGAAAAAGCATGATGTCGATTGGAGAGTTTTTCAGCAGGAATATCGCGATTATCTGGACGTGGTGAAATTGTTTCAGCTTTTGCCGGTCGTCGGAGCCGCCGTGGGCGGAGCGGCCAATTATAAACTGCTGTCACAGCTCGGTGAGACGGCAAGGCACGTTTTTCATTTAAGAATTACAACAGCCGGTACGTAATGTACCGGCTGTTTTTTTTTATGTCAGCGGGGGTAGCTTACCGCGGCGCCGATAAGCACCTTGGCGGCCGTCAGCATCGCTTTTTCATTAAAATCAAATTTCGGGTGGTGATGAGGATAAACGGTTTCCGCGTTTTCTAAAGCGGCGCCCGTAAAGAAAAAAGCGCCTTTTGTATGCTGCAGATAATAGGAAAAATCCTCTCCCGCCATCTGCGGATCTCCTTCAACGACTTTCGTAACGCCGTCTGTTTCAGCTGCGGCTGCCGCCGCGTGCGCCGCTTCCTCAGGATGATTAACGACGGCGGGATAACCGCGCTTGAAACGATATTCATAGGAAGCGTAGTGCATGGAACAGATTCCTTTTACGACGGCTTCTATTTCTGCTTCGAGCAGGCCGCGCACACTTTCGTCAAACGAGCGGACGGTGCCTGAAATGACTGCCTGATCGGCAATCGCATTAAACGGATTTTCAGCGGTGAACGAGCCGGCTGAGATGACGGCCGGCTGCACCGGATTTACCCGCCGGCTGACGATATGCTGAAGAGCCGTGACGATTTGTGAGCCGATTAAAACGGCGTCCTTCGTATCGTGAGGGATCGCACCGTGACCGCCTTTGCCGATGACTTTAATCGTAAAGCCGTCAGCGGCGGCCATTACTGGGCCCGGGCGGCATAAGACCGTTCCGACGGGTTCAGTCGCCCATAGGTGTGTGCCGAAAATGGCATCGACATGTTCGAGGCAGCCGTCCTCAATCATTGCTTTTGCTCCGCCGGGAGATAATTCCTCAGCGTGCTGGTGGATCATCACAAATGACCCTTTCAGTTTTTCCCGGTTGCGGTACAGCACTTTTCCGGCCGCGAGCAGAGCCGCCGTATGGCCGTCATGCCCGCAGGCGTGCATGACGCCGGGAATTTGTGAAGCATAGGGCACATCTTTTTCATCCTGTATCGGCAAAGCGTCAAAATCAGCTCTGAGTGCCACGACCGGTCCCGGTTCACCGCCTTCAATACAGGCTGTGACACCGTTGCCCCCGACATTCGTCCGGATGGGGACGCCGAGCTTTTCATAAAATGAGGCGATGAACGCCGGTGTTTTTTTCTCCTTAAAGGATGGCTCGGGATTCATGTGAAGGTGACGCCTGATTTCAACCATTTCCTCATACAGCCCGTCAAGCTGAGCGTTTAAGCTTTTTTGAAGTGTCGTTAACGTCAAAAGCGATGCCCCCTCGTCTGCTTTTCCCATGATTGTATAGAAAATGTCAGAAGATTTCAATCTTTTTGCTACGGGAGAATGATGATGGCGGCGATGGTCGTGACGATAAGTCCGGCCGCAACAGGGATAAAGTTTTTCCTGGCAAGCTCAAACGGGTCAACTTTACAAATAGCCGCAGCGGGAATCAGTGCCCAAGGGACCAATGTTCCGCCCCCGACCCAGATCGCTGAAATCTGGCCCAGCGCCGTTAAAACGGCCGGGTCCGTATGAAGCGCGGCAGAAAACAGCTTTGCCATCGAGCCTGCAAGAGATATACCGGAAAACCCTGACCCGTCGAGCCCGGTAATCGCACCGACTGCGGCCAGGGCGATGCCGGCGAATTCTCCGGACATCGGAAAAGAATGGGACAGGGCCAGTCCGAGGTCATTGACGATTCCCGCAGACCCTTTCGGCAGCGGGGTGTTCAAAATATTTTTAAACCCCGCGTCACCGAGATAAAAGAAGGCCGCGATCGGAATGACGGGGCCGAATACTTTAAAGCCGAATTGAAAACCGCCGATAAAATACTCGGTGATCTTTTCTAAATGCCGCTCTTTATATACAATGAAATGAATGATCAGGAGAATGCCGATCGCGGTTCCTCCGACGAGTGCCGTCGCATCGTTTCCTTGGAGGCGGTATACGATCATGCAGATAATATCGGCGAGAAAAACAAGCGGAATGAAAACCGCCAGGATCACCCTGAGTTTTTTCGGCAGATACATACTTGTGTCCAAAGAACCGGAGCTGTCCAAGGAGAGGGGGGCCTTCGTTTTTTTTCGATCCCGCATGATGAGGAAGAAAGCGGTGATTGTCGTCGTTAACCCCATGATCAAAACGAGCGGAATACTTGCCTGCATGACATCGCTCACTGGGATGCCCGCGGCATCGGCCGTTAATTTCGGGGCCGCCTGAATGACGTAATCCCCCGATAAAGCGAATCCGTGGCCGAACAGGTTCATCGCCATAGCCGCAGCGATCGGAGAAAGGCCCGCCCGGATCGCTGCGGGAAGCAGCACAGCGCCGATCAGCGCCACCCCGGGTGACGGCCAGAAAAAAAGAGAGATGGCAAACATCAGACAGCCGATAACCCAATACGCGACAGCCGGCCCTTTCATCAGCTTTGCAAACGGAGAAATCATCGCTTCATTAATACCGGTTTTGGTCAAAAGGCCGCTCATCGCCACGATAAAACAAATGATAAAAATCGTCGGCAGCAATTCTCCGGCGGCATACGTAAAGCTGTGAAACAGGCTGCTGACCGAAGCGGAGAATGAATGCGTCGTCCATAGCGCAATCACAAAAATGCCGGCGAGTGAAATAAAGGTTGTATCTTTTCTGAGAAGCATAAAAACGATAATGGCCGCGATAAAAGCAACATAAAGCAGATGTACCGAGTAGACGCCGATCCCCAATTGAACCACTCCGTTTATAAATAGGATTGCTACAGGGTATTCATAGGCGGGCGGAAGGTGCAAAGAAGGATGCGTAAAATCGGGACATCAAAAAAGCCGGAGTATCTCCGGCGGTTTTCAGTCTATTGCGTAATAAGCGGTTACATAAGACGGACGGGAAAAAATAGACGTCGTGTCGATACCGGCAGATGTTCCGCGTTTTTTATGAGCTTCCTGATAAGAGTTTGACTGCTGCCAATCCTGAAAGGCTTTTTCCTCTTCCCACAGGGTCAAAATGACATACGTATCGCCTTCGAGCGGTCTTAATACGCGGATGGCTTTAAAACCGGGTTCATTTTCCACTTTGCCGGCGCGGTTTTTAAACCGGTTTTCAAACAGCGGACGGCCTTCCTGGGTAACGGCGATGTTGTTGAGGACGGCGTAGCCCGGATTTTTGATTTCCCCGACGCTGTCGATGCTTTCATAGGAATGGGGCGCCTGAAAAACGGTTTCTCCATTTGTTTCATGAATTAAAACCGCATTATCCTCCCCTTGCATCAGCACCATATTCTCACTCGGGTGTTTCTTGGCAATCGTCTTTAAAAAATCGGCTGTCCCGTATGTAATATAAACCTTCATATCAGCCACCTCCTGCTTGCTAGTATATCAAAAGAGTGGTATAAGTTTCTATTGGCGACTCATTCTGACATAATTCGAAACAATATTTCCCATACTACAAGTTAAGAAAGGCGAGGTGACTTATGCTGAAAAAGAAAAAAAGATTCTTTATTCCGGCTGTAATTGCGGCGGCAACCGCTTTTCTCGCGTTAATCGGATACATTATCATTATATTTCTCGGCCATTATGTCATCGATGAAAAGAAATTAATACTGCACGCATCTTCAAAAATCGTCGATCAAGACGGTGATGAAATCGCGAGCCTCTATACGGAAAATCGTGAGCCGGTATCCATTCAGCAGGTTCCGGAAGATGTGAGAGATGCCTTTATCGCCGTTGAAGATAAACGGTTTTACGAACATCACGGCATTGATGTGAAGTCTGTCGGCCGGGCGGTGTTCCGGGATGTTTTAGCAGGCGGCAAGGTGGAGGGCGGAAGCACGATCACCCAGCAGCTGGCGAAAAACATTTTTCTGACTCATGATAAAACATTTTTGCGCAAGACGAAGGAAGTCATTATCGCCATCAATCTTGAGCGTGATTACAGCAAGGACAAGCTGCTTGAAATGTACCTGAACCAGCTTTATTTCGGCCATGGCGTTTACGGCATTCAAGCCGCGTCCCACTACTACTTTAATAAAGAAGTAAAAGATTTAACCGTTGCAGAAGGAGCCGTTCTGGCAGCGATTCCGAAGGCGCCATCTCTTTATTCGCCGATTCAGCATCCGGATAAAAATAAAGAACGGCGCGATACGATTCTTGCAATGATGAACGATCAAGGCTATATCAGCGCCAAGGAAGCCGTCAGAGCCCAGGGCCGGACATTGGGGCTTAATGTCAAGAAAACATCAGAAACGCCTTGGTTTGACAGTTATATCGATCTTGTCATCAAGGAGGCGGAAGACCGTTATTCGATGTCAGGAGAACAGCTGCTTCAAGGCGGCTATACGATCCGGACGTCACTTGATTCCAAGCTGCAGAAAACGGCATATACCCTCATGAAGGAAAGCGGCTATTTTCCGGGGACGGATCAGGCGGCAGAGGGAAGCGCCGTCTTTATTGATAATAAAACCGGAGGCGTGCGCGCGGCGGTCGGCGGGCGCGACTACGTGACAAAAGGATACAACAGGGTTACGGCGAAGCGGCAGCCGGGCTCAACGTTTAAGCCGATTGCCGTATACGGGCCCGCCATGCAGGAAGACAAGTTCAAACCGTATTCGCTTCTCCAAGACAAACTGACGTCCTACGACGGGTATGAACCGAAAAATTATGACGGACAGTACAAGGGGGAAGTGACGATGCAGGATGCGATCACTTACAGCATAAATGCGCCCGCTGTCTGGACATTGAAGCAGATCGGCGTGGATACGGGAAAATCGTATCTTGAGAAAAACGGCATGAACATTTCTGACAACGGACTCGCGATTGCGCTGGGCGGTCTGTCTGAAGGCGTCACTCCGCTTCAGCTTGCCGGAGCTTATCATACCTTTGCGGCAAACGGAATGTATACGAAGCCATTTTTTATAGAGAACATCACGGACGAAGACGGAGAAACGCTATCCGGGCCTAAAAACGGCAAAACGCGCGTCTTCAGCGGACAGACGGCATGGAATATGACGAGAATGCTTCAGCAGGTCGTAAAAGAAGGAACCGCTTCACAAGGCAGCTATCGAGGTGACCTGGCGGGGAAAACCGGCACGACCACATTTACCGGCATCCCCGGCGCGACAAAGGACGCCTGGTTTGCGGGATACACTCCCGGACTGACGGGAGCCGTCTGGATGGGCTATGACAAAACGGATAAAACCCATTACCTGAAAGGCGGAAGCCAGTACCCGGTCAGACTCTTTAAAGATATCGTCACAAAAGCGGGTGAAAACGGCCGGACATTCAAAAAGCCTGAAAATGTGAAGGAACTGGGCAGCCCGATTGAGCTGGAGGCGGTAAAATCCCTGTCGGCCCGTTATACATTTAAGGCGATGGGACTGATTACGGTTCAATTAAAATGGGATATTCAAAAGGATGATCGGGTTGTTTACCGAATATATGAGAAGAAAGACGGAAAAGACAAGCTTCTGGATTCGGTGAAAGGAAAAGGCAGCTTTGACATACCGTACGCCAATCTGTTTTCAGGGGCCTCATACAAAGTCGTTCCATTTAATTCGCAGACGAATCAAGAAGGAGAGGGAACGGAATACGTTCAGCCGAAGCTTTTTTCTTCTTAATCATGAATTCGGCGATTTTTTGAACATTAAGCCTCAATTCTATACCATTCAGAAAAAACAAGGTATAGTGTAATGGGCGAAGAACACGAACGTATGGTTGCAGGAGGAAAGGTGGAAATTCAGATGAGTAAACGAGAAGCGTTTAATGATACGTTTTTAAAAGCGGCACGGGGAGAAAAAACAAATCACGTCCCTGTCTGGTACATGAGGCAGGCGGGGAGGTCTCAGCCGGAATACCGCAAGCTGAAAGAAAAGTACGGCTTAGTCGAAATTACGCATCAGCCCGAGCTGTGCGCGTATGTGACGAGGCTCCCGGTCGAGCAGTACGGAGTGGACGCTGCCATTTTATATAAAGATATTATGACGCCTCTTCCTTATATCGGAGTGGATGTTGAAATAAAAAACGGAATCGGCCCGGTGATCGATCAGCCGGTGCGCTCTGCTGCGGATATTGAAAAGCTCGGCGAACTGAATCCCGAACAGGATGTTCCTTACGTGCTGGAAACGATCCGATTACTCGTAAACGAACAGCTGAATGTTCCGCTCATCGGTTTTTCGGGAGCGCCTTTTACGCTGGCCAGTTATATGATTGAAGGCGGGCCTTCTAAAAATTACAACAAAACAAAAGCGTTTATGCACAGTATGCCGCAAGCGTGGCAAATGCTGATGGACAAGCTCGCGGACATGATTATCGTTTATGTAAAAGCGCAGATTAATGCCGGCGCAAAAGCCATTCAGATTTTTGATTCATGGGTCGGCGCGCTGAACCGCGAAGATTACCGGCAGTTTATAAAACCGGTGATGGACAGAATATTCCGGGAGCTTTCAGCAGAGCAAGTTCCGCTGATCATGTTCGGCGTAGGCGCAAGCCACCTGGCCGGGGATTGGCATGACCTTCCTCTTGATGTCGTCGGTCTTGATTGGAGACTCGGCATAGATGACGCCAGAAAACAAGGCATTACAAAAACGGTTCAGGGCAATCTTGATCCGTCGCTTCTTCTTGCGCCTTGGGAAGTCATCGAGAAAAAAGCGAAAGCGATACTTGATCAAGGCATGAAAACGGACGGGTTTATTTTCAATTTAGGTCACGGCGTATTCCCTGATGTCAATCCGGCAACGCTGAAAAAGCTGACGGCGTTTGTACATGAATATTCCGCGGCCAAAAAAACGGAACAATCTTCCTGAGCAGATCGTTGGTTATAAGAAGATTTTCCTGTCAAAATCAAGGTAGACAGACCATCAAAAGAGGTGTTTAACAAAATGAGCAGCAAAAAGAAAATGGGACTTCTCGTCATGGCTTACGGAACGCCTTACAAAGAAGAGGACATAGAACGTTATTATACACATATCAGACGCGGAAGAAAGCCGGAGCCGCACATGCTTCAAGACTTAAAAGACAGATATGAAGCGATCGGAGGCATTTCTCCGCTGGCAAAAATCACGCAGGAGCAGGCGGAGAAGCTCGCACAGCGTTTAAATGAAATCCAGGACGACGTAACATTCAAAGTGTACATCGGATTAAAACATATTGAACCGTTTATTGAAGACGCGGTGGCGGACATGCATAAAGACGGCATTACAGAAGCTGTCAGCCTTGTGCTCGCCCCTCATTTTTCAACATTCAGCGTCCAGTCATACAACAAACGCGCGAAAGAAGAAGCGGAGAAGCTCGGCGGCTTGACCATCAAGTCTGTTGAAAGCTGGTATGATGAACCGAAATTCGTTGATTATTGGGTCGGCCAGGTGAAGAAAACGTATGAATCAATGCCGAAAGAAGAACGGGATGACGCGATGCTGATCGTCTCAGCGCACAGCCTTCCTGAAAAAATTAAAGAATACGGCGATCCGTATCCTGACCAGCTGGAGGAATCCGCAAAACTGATTGCCGAAGGCGCCGGAATTACCGATTACGCAGTCGGCTGGCAAAGCGAAGGGAACACCCCTGATCCGTGGCTCGGGCCGGATGTGCAGGATCTCACGCGCGAGCTGTATCAAAAGCATCCTTATAAAGCATTTGTATACGTGCCCGCAGGCTTCGTTGCCGATCATTTAGAGGTGCTTTACGATAATGATTATGAATGCAAAGCTGTGACCGAAGAAGTCGGCGCAAGCTACTATCGTCCGGCCATGCCGAACGCACAGCCTGAATTTATCGACGCGCTTGCAGCGGTCGTGCTGAAAGAGCTGGACAAGTAGAATTAAACGGTAAAGAAGGCGATAAAAATGAGTGGCGATAAAAAACATCTGGTCATCATCGGCGGCGGCATAACGGGATTAGCCGCCGCCTTCTACATGGAAAAAGAAATCAAGGAAAAACAGCTGCCGCTTGAGGTCACCCTGATCGAAGCGGGCCCGAGAGCGGGCGGTAAAATTCAGACGGCGCATAAAGACGGCTACATCATTGAGCGGGGGCCGGATTCTTTTTTGGAAAGGAAAAAAAGCGCGCCGCAGCTCGTTAAGGATTTGGGGCTTGAGCATCTGCTCGTCAACAATGCGACCGGCCAGTCTTACGTGCTCGTCAATGAGACGCTTCATCCGATGCCGAAGGGCGCGGTGATGGGCATTCCGACCAAAATCGCTCCGTTCATCTCCACCGGTTTATTTTCTGTACCCGGAAAAGCGCGGGCGGCGCTTGACTTTGTCCTGCCTGCGAGCAAACCGAAGGAGGATCAGTCTCTGGGTGAATTTTTCCGCAGACGCGTCGGTGACGAAGTCGTTGAGAATTTAATAGAACCGCTATTATCAGGGATTTATGCCGGAGATATTGATAAGCTGAGCCTCATGTCCACGTTTCCGCAATTCTATCAGACTGAGCAAAAGCACAGAAGCCTGATTCTCGGTATGAAAAAATCACGTCCGCAGCCTTCGGGACAGCAGCTGACGGCCAAAAAGCAGGGCCAGTTTTTAACGCTGACGACAGGACTTCAAACGTTGGTGGAGGAGCTGGAAAAGCAGCTTACGCTGACAAAGGTGATGAAAGGAACGAAAGTCACCCATATCGGCCGCGAGGAGAAAGGATATTCCGTGACGCTTGATAATGGCAAAGTGCTCTATGCGGAAGGATGCATAGTGACAGCCCCGCATAAAGCCGCGGCGAAAATGCTTTCTGATCTGCCGGCGGTTTCATGTCTCAAAGATATGCATTCTACGTCCGTTGCCAACGTCGCCTTAGGTTTTCCTGAGGGAGCCGTCAAAATGGAGCATGAAGGTACGGGATTCGTTATCTCAAGAAACAGCGATTTCTCCATCACGGCCTGCACATGGACGAATAAAAAATGGCCGCACGCGGCGCCGGAGGGCAAAACACTTCTCAGGGCGTACGTCGGAAAGGCCGGAGATGAATCCATCGTAGATCTTTCAGATAACGAGATCATTAAAATCGTAATGGAAGATTTGAAAAAAGTAATGAAAATAAATGGCGAACCGGAAATGACCTGTGTGACCCGCTGGAACGAAAGCATGCCGCAATACCATGTCGGCCATAAGGAGCGCATCAAAGAGTTCAGAGATGCGCTGAAAGCTTCCTATCCGGGCGTATACGCGACGGGCGCGTCTTTCGAAGGGGTGGGCATCCCCGACTGTATCGACCAGGGAAAAGCCGCCGTATATGATTCACTCGCTTATTTATTTGAAACGTACCAGCCTCCGTTATCGTAAAACGGAGGTTTTTTGCATGTTCCCGTTCTGTAAAGGGAACACCAATAAAGAGAAAAAACATTTGAATCTTCTTTGCGACTGTGATAAGTTATCTTATGTACAAAATGACTAAAACGTTCAAACGGTCAATTTAACGAGGTGGGAAACATGTCCGTCGATCGGAAAAAGCTCATTCTGGAAGCGGCAACGAAGTCTTTTACACAATTCGGCTACAAAGCAACGACAATGGATCTGGTGGCAAAGCTTGCAAATGTGGGGAAGGGAACCATCTACACGTTTTTCAAAAACAAAGAAGAACTGTTTGATGATATTTTCACCACTATTTTAAGAGAAATGAAGGAACACGCAGACGAAGCGATGAAACCGGAGCTTTCATTTCACGAAAATGTTCACCGGGCGCTTGTCGCGATTTTGGAATTCAGAAAAACACACCAGCTGACTATTAAAATTTTTCAGGAGAACGCCGAGATTGGTACAATAGCCGTTCAGGATGTCATTGCGAAAATGGAGCGGGCCATTCTGTCATACATTAAAGAAAAGATAGAAACAGCCATTGAAAACGGAAGCATTAAACCGTGTGATCCGGAACTGACCGCTTTTGTGATGCTCAAGCTCTACATCGCGCTGATATTTGACTGGGAAAAAAACCATCCGCCTCTTGAAAAAGAGACGATCGCCGAATTGCTGGAAATGTATGTTGGTCAAGGATTATCTAAATAATAGATGATCCTTCACTTTTTAGGTGCCGTGACCGTTTTGTCAAATGAGTCAGTTTGCGGAAGGAGGCAACAGGGTTGAATACAATAAAAAGCCAGTGGAAAGACATTGTAACGAACAAGAAACTGTTAATCCCCATCATTGCCATATTATTCGTTCCGCTGATCTACAGCGGAGTGTTTTTGAAGGCGTACTGGGACCCGTACGGCACGGTGGATCAGCTGCCGGTTGTCGTTGTCAACCAGGATAAAGGGGCGGACTACGAAGGGAAACATCTTCAGATCGGTGACGATCTTGTGAAAGAGTTAAAGAAAAATGATAATTTTGATTGGCATTTTTCAAACGATCTTGATCAATCGTTAAAGGACTTATTAAATGCTAAATATTATTTATTGGTCGAGATTCCTGAAGATTTTTCTAAAAACGCCAGCACGGTAATGGATAAAAATCCGAAGAAGCTGGATCTGAAATATCATACGAATGCCGGATCAAACTATGTCGGCGCGACAATCGGCGAAAAGGCGATCGACAAGCTGAAAGCCTCCGTGTCGAAAGAAGTGACGGAGCAATACGCAAAAGTCATTTTTGACAATTTTAAAGATATTGCCAAAGGACTCGGCAAAGCCAGCAGCGGCGCCAAGAAAATAGACGACGGCACGAAAAACGCGAAAGACGGCAGCGCCAAGCTGAAGGAAAATTTAGCGAAGCTTACTGAAAGCACCGCCACCATCGGCGATAAAACGCAGCAGCTTGCAGACGGAGCGGCGAAAGTGACAAGCGGAATTCAAACGCTTGACAGCTCTATCGCAAAACTTCAGAGCGCAAGCGCCGAAATTCAAGATAAATCAGGACAGATTGCTTCAGGAGGAGGCCAAGTGGCCAGCGGGCTGAAAACGAGCCTTGACGCACAAAAGCAGCTCCAGCAAAAGCTTCCGGATTTAACGAATGGATTAAGCGCGTTAAACAGCAAGGCGCAGGAAGTGTCGCAAAAAGCGGCGGCATTTGAAGATGCGATCAATTCAGTCAACCTCTCAGATATTGAAAAAGCGGTTGGGGAGCTTGAGCAGACTGAAAAGGAATTGCAGCAGTTTAAGAAAAAGCTTTCTGATCTGAAAAACAGCCTGGATGCCCGGGATGACGCGGTCAAAAAGGTGATTAAGGACAGTGATTTCTTAACGGATGAGCAAAAAGCGAAACTTGTTCAGCTTCTGAATGAGAAGCTTCCGAAGGCCGACCTTCCGGATTTAGACAATATCGTCAGCCAGCTTCCGTCCGGCGGAGATATCCAGCTTCCGGATATGTCAGTCATAAAAAGCGCGCTGGCAGATGTAAAAGCGAAGGCTGATCAGCTGAAAGCACTGCCTCAGTCCACATCGAAACTGTATAACGGCGCGGCGGCGGTACAAGACGCGATTAACCAGCTGACGGCTGGAACTGATAAATTGTACAGCGGAGCGCAGACCGTCTTTGAAAGCCAAAACAAATTGACGGCCGGTATCGGCGAATACAACAGCAAGTTCGGACAGCTCAAAACAGGATCAGAAGCGTTAGTGTCAGGGAGCGGCCAGGTGTCTGGCGGCTTAACGAAACTGCTGGACGCGCAAAACAAAATCCATGACGGCTCGTCCAAAATTGAGCAGGGTCAAGCGTCTCTCGGCACCGGTTTAAGCAAGCTTTTAGACGGCACCGGACAATTGTCCAGCCAGCTGAAAGATGCGGCTGATCAAACCGGGGACATTAAGACAGATGACAAAACGTACAGCATGTTTGCCGATCCGGTAAAAACGGACGATAACGCGATTCATTCCGTGCCTAACTACGGTACCGGACTGACGCCTTATATTCTCTCTATGGGCTTGTATGTCGGCGGATTGATGCTGACGGTCGTATTCCCTCTGAGTGAAGCTTCAGGGCGTCCGAGAAACGGTTTTGAATGGTTCCTCAGCAAATTCAGCGTCATTCTGCTCGTCGGACTGATTCAATCCGTTATAGTCGCCACGGTTCTGTTAAAAGGAATCGGGCTTGATGTGGAAAGCACTTGGAGATTCTATCTCTTTACGATGATTACCAGCATCGCGTTCCTGTCGATGATTCAATTATTGGCGACAACGATGGGAAATCCGGGACGCTTTATCGCTGTCATCATTCTGGTGCTCCAGCTTGGGGCAAGCGGAGGAACCTTCCCGCTTGAACTCCTGCCGGGATTCTATCAAGTGATTCACGGGGCACTGCCGATGACTTACAGCATCAACGGGTTCCGTGCCGTCATTTCAAATGGCGATTACGGCTATATGTGGCAGCAGGCATCCATTCTGTTGGGTATCGCCGTTGTCATGATCGCGCTGACCATCGTGTATTTTACGGTGCAAAGCAAAAAAGAACACAAAACGGAAGAAGAAATAACAGCATAAGAAAAAGAGGCGCTGAGCAGATGCTCAGGGCCTCTTTTTTTTGATTTCGATTAAAATCCCCATCTCACCAAAAGTCCGGTATACGTCAATCCGCCGCCGAACCCGAACAATACCAGCGTCTGGCCTTCCGACAGTTTTTTTGCTTTCACAGCTTCATCCAAAGCGAGAATAATAGAAACCGATGAAGTGTTGCCGTAATATTCAACGCTTGTCAATGTCCGTTCAAGCGGGAAGGGCAGTTTTTCACAGATGGATTCGATCATCCGCATGTTGGCGCTGTGAGGAACGAACCAATCCAGATCGTCTTTTGAAAAGCCGGCTTTTTCTAAAAGGGCATTGCATTCCTCAGGCACGGTTCTGGCCGCCCATTTATATACTTCGCGCCCGTTTTGCACCATATTTCCTCCGCCTTTAAGCGGCTCGCCGTTTAATTCTGCGCTCAGTCCCGTGCGATACAACACGTCCGCGCTTCCTCCCGCTGTTCCTTGCACGGCTGCCAAAAAGCCCGGCGCTGATTCGTCGCGTTCCACCAATAGGGCGCCTGCAGCATCTCCGAAAAGAACGCAGGTCGTCCGGTCAGTATAATCCGTTACCTTTGATAATGTTTCACCGGCAATGACAATCACTTTTTGATGGGAACCGGCGGTAATTAATGCGTCTGCGAGCTGAAGGCCGTAAGTGAGTCCGGCGCATGTGGCGTTAATATCAAGCGCTCCCGTGTGTGGCCAGCCGAAGTAAGCCTGCACGCGTGCCGCGGTGCTTGGAA
Source organism: Bacillus sp. Bvel1 (assembly GCF_014872755.1). NCBI lineage: Bacteria > Bacillati > Bacillota > Bacilli > Caryophanales > Bacillaceae > Bacillus > Bacillus sp. Bvel1. The sequence goes on from NZ_JAAOBZ010000006.1 coordinate 143,293, forward strand.
ACGCATAGTCCGCCGTCGTTGTGGCGACAAGAATCATATCGACATCATCAAGAGTTCCGCTGTATCGTTCTGCAAGGTTTTTCACCGCTTCCACACACAAATCCGATGTGAATTCATGTTCGCCGGCAATGCGTCTTTCCTTCATACCGGTGCGCTGGACGATCCATTCATCAGATGTATCGACGATGCGCTCCAAATCCGCGTTTGTTAATCGGCGTGCCGGAGCATATGTACCGATTGCTGTAATTTTAGATTTTGACATGAAAAAATCACTCCTTTATATCAGATTATAACACCTGATATTATTACTTGATACTAATTTTAATAAAAAAACCCAAGCAGCATCCGCTGTTTGGGGAGCATGAGAATTTTATTTGTAAAACGGGCTTGTGTGAACGATTACCAATGACGGCAGCAGCGGCGGCATGAATGATGATGCTTCTTTTTGTCTTTCTTCTTTTTGTCTTTCTTCTTTTTACAAGGGTCTTCTTTTTTCTTTTTACAGTGATCTTTTTCTTTTTTACAGCACCAGAAGGCTGCACCAGACCAATCATCCTCAAACCAATCCTCAAACCAATCATTATGAAACCTTTTCCGCTTGTGCGGTTTACGGCTGATCATACATTTCCCTCCTATGCTCATGCTCCCTTCATTCTATGAAAAAAGAGCAGGAAAAGATTGGACGGGTTATGGATCAAAAGAGTATATTTTAAGAAGAATAAAATTGATAGGAGGAATGACCTGTGGAAAATATGAAACATACGATGGAACTGATTAAAGAACTGGTGTCGATTCCGAGTCCGACGGGCAATACATACGAGGTTATCGCCTATACAGAAAGTCTTTTAAAAGAATGGGGCGTCTCCTCTTACAGAAACCGCAAAGGCGGTCTTTTTGTCACAATTCCCGGCCGTGATGACAAGAAACACAGATTGCTGACGGCGCATGTCGATACGCTCGGCGCGATGGTAAAGGAAATAAAGTCGGACGGCCGGCTGAAGATTGACTTGATCGGCGGCTTCCGATATCACTCGATTGAAGGGGAATATTGCGAGATCCAAACTTCTTCCGGCAAAACCTATACAGGCACCATCTTAATGCATCAGACTTCAGTGCACGTCTACAAGGACGCCGGCAAGGCAGAGCGGAATCAGGAGAATATGGAAGTCCGCCTTGATGAGCCTGTCCGGACGAAGGAAGAGACGTCCGATCTCGGCATCAGGGTCGGCGATTTCATCTCATTTGACCCGCGCGTGCAGATTACGCCGAGCGGCTTTATTAAGTCCCGGCATCTTGATGACAAAGCGAGCGTGGCTCTGCTCTTGAATTTAATCCGCCGCATCACGGAAGAGAAAATCGAACTTCCGTATACGACGCATTTTCTGATTTCTAATAATGAAGAAATCGGCTACGGCGGCAATTCCAACATTCCTCCTGAGACCGTCGAATACTTGGCTGTTGATATGGGAGCGATCGGCGACGGCCAGTCTACGGATGAATATACCGTCTCCATTTGCGTGAAGGATGCGAGCGGACCGTACCATTATCAGCTCAGAAAACATCTGGCCGGGCTTGCGGAGCGCTATGGCATTGATTATCAGCTTGATATTTATCCGTATTACGGTTCTGATGCCTCAGCAGCCATCCGTTCGGGCCATGACATCGTTCACGGGCTGATCGGCCCGGGAATTGACGCTTCACACGCTTTTGAACGCACGCATGAATTATCGCTTCTTAATACGGCGAAGCTTTTGCACCGGTACGTTCTATCGCCGATGGCATAAAAAACCCTGCGCGGAAATCATTCCGTGCAGGGTTTTCATTTTAACCTGAAATGGTTGTGTTTTGTTCTGTTTTGGCGAGGCTCATGACCTTCGCGCCTTTAACGGGATCATACTGGCCTTCCCATTTTGACATCACAACGGATGCCAGCGCGTTTCCGGTCAGATTGACGACCGTGCGGGCCATGTCCATAATCCGGTCAACACCGGCGATGAATGCAAGGCCTTCTGCAGGAATGTTGAATGCGCCTAATGTCGCAAGCAGGACGACGAAAGAAGTCCCGGGCACGGCAGCCATTCCTTTGGAAGTGACCATCAAGACAAGCACAAGGGTAATCTGCTGCCAAATGGACAAGTCAATGTGGTATACCTGAGCGAGGAATAAAGCGGCGATAGATTGGTACAGCACAGATCCGTCTAAGTTAAAGGTATATCCGATCGGCACAACAAAGGAAACAATACCTTTCGGACAGCCGATTTTCTCCATTTTTTCCATAACGCGGGGGAGTACGGTTTCGGAGCTTGACGTACTGAACGCTAATAAAATTTCATCCTTCATATAGGCGAGGAATTTGAAAATGTTTACTCCGGCAAGCTTTCCGACGATTCCGAATACAACAATGAGAAAGAAAGCCAAAGCTACATACACTAAACCGACCAGTTTACCGAGTGAAAGCAGGGAACTGAGCCCAAATTTGGAAACGGTAACACCAATCAACGCAAAAACACCAAACGGCGCAACTTTCATGACGAGGTTCACAACATGGAACATCGCATGAGAAACACCTTCAAAGAAGGCCAAGACAGGCTTTCCTTTTTCACCGATTGCCGAGATGCCGAGTGCAAACAGCACGGTAAAGCAGATGATGGCAAGCAGATCTCCTTCGGCTAATGATTGGAAGAAGTTTGTCGGTACGATATGCAGGAATGTGTCTGCGATAGATTTGTTATTTTGTTCTTTTTCTGTTTCAACATATTGACTGATATCTGTCTTTTGAGCTTCATGTATATTAACGCCTGTTCCCGGATGAAACAGATTCGCCAAAGCCAGCCCGAGAATAATGGCAAAAGTGGTAATGATCTCAAAATACAAAATCGTTTTGAAGCCTAATTTTCCGACTTGTTTTCCGCTTCCCGCGCCGGCAACGCCGATGATTAAGCTGGAGACGACAATTGGAATCACTATCATTTTGATTAAGCGTAAAAACAAATCGCCGATAGGCTGTAAATATGTTGGAATGGCGGGATTGCCGTACCAGATGACACCGACTACAACCCCTAGTATGAGTCCGACGAAAATTTGCGTCGCTAGTCCAAAGCGTAATTTTTTCATAGATTACCTCCCGAAGAAAAAAGTGCAATAAGTATCTAAAAAGATAGCTATTAGAACAAATTATAATAGAAAAGAAAACAATCCGTCTATAGAAAAATATAGATTGAAAATACTGAATCTTTTAAAACGTACAGATAATTGCTAATAATGGTGAATAACGCCCTATTCAGAAAGTATGATGACGGCCGAAAAAACGGGCGCCGCACAACTTAGAATTGTGCGGCGCCCTATTGTCACATATCCTTAATTTTCAAGCAGTCATTGCACAAATTAATGTGACACTCATACTGCTCAACAATCTCATTTCCGCATTCTTCGCATTTCTTACCGGGTAAATTTCTGAAAAAATCCGACATCTTTTCTAACATACCCATCCCTCTTTCATTGTTTTGTCTCTACATTGTATTATAACAGTTTCGGAAAATCAACGGCTGTTTTGGCACAATGTTTAAAACATGCAATTTGTACGAAAAATAGGTATATTGGAGGAAAGGATCTTTTTATCATAAACATTCGGAGGACCATATGAAAATTACAGTCATTGGATGCTGCGGCGGGTTTCCGGCCGCAAACGAAGCAACTTCAGGCTATCTGTTTCAGTCCGGCGGCTATTCTCTGCTCGTCGATTGCGGAAGCGCCGTATTATCAAAGCTGTTTGCCTATGTTCCGGCAGAAGAGCTTGATGCCGTCATTTTGTCCCATTATCACCATGATCACATCGCTGATATCGGGCCGCTTCAATTTGCCAAACAGGTCGGCTCCTTTCTCGGAAAAGGGACGCATGCACTGCCGATTTACGGGCATGATGCTGATATAGAACAGTTTGAGCGTCTTACATATAAAACGCATACGAAAGGAGTGGCCTATCAGCCGGACCGCCCGCTTTCTGCCGGGCCGTTCACCATTACCTTCCTGAAAACGGTGCATCCGGTCACTTGTTATGCGATGCGGATTACTGACGGTTCAGCTTCTGTTGTGTATACGGCTGATTCAAGCTACCAGGACGCGTTTATCCCGTTTGCGGAAAATGCCGATCTGCTGATCTGCGAGTGCAATTTTTACGCGGACCAGGACGGCACGTCAGCCGGCCATATGAACAGTTTGGAAGCCGGACGTATCGCGGAGGAGGCCGGAGCGGGGGAACTGATTCTCACACATCTGCCTCATTTCGGCGAGCACCGGAAGCTGAAAGAAGAAGCGGAATCCGTGTTCGGGGGCGAAGTGACAATCGCCGCTTCCGGATTGAAGTGGGAGAAATAAAGGAGGAGCACCATGTTATTTATCGACAACCAAAACATAACCGACCCGAGGATCAACCTCGCAATCGAGGAATATTGCGTGAAGCATCTCGACCCTGAACAGACATACCTGCTGTTTTATGTCAATCAGCCGTCGATTATCATCGGGAAGAACCAAAACACAATAGAAGAAATCAATACGAAATACGTAGAAGATAACGGAATCATCGTCGTCCGCAGGCTGTCAGGAGGCGGCGCGGTTTACCATGACCTCGGGAATCTGAATTTCAGTTTTATCACCAAGGATGACGGCGACAGCTTCCACAATTTTAAAAAATTCACCGAACCCGTTATTCAGGCGCTGCGCCAGCTCGGTGTGGAAGCTGAATTAAGCGGCCGAAACGACATCGTCGCGGACGGCAGAAAAATTTCCGGCAATGCTCAATTTTCGACGAAAGGGCGTATTTTCAGCCACGGAACATTAATGCTGGATTCCGCCATTGATCATGTCGTGTCAGCCTTGAAAGTGAAAAAAGACAAAATCGAATCAAAAGGCATTAAGTCAATCAGAAGCCGTGTCGCCAATATCAGCGAGTTTCTTGATGACAAAATGACGGCGGACGAATTCAAAAAGCATCTGCTTCACCATATTTTTAATACAAATGATCTTTCCGAAGTGCCGGAATATAAACTGACCGATGAAGACTGGAAAGCGATCCGGAAGATTTCCGAAGAGCGCTATCAAAACTGGGACTGGAATTTCGGAAGGTCGCCCGCATTCAACCTTCAGCATTCGAAACGTTATCCGGTCGGATCGATTGATCTGCGTCTTGAAGTGAAAAAAGGAATCATTCAGGACTGCAAAATTTTCGGTGATTTCTTCGGTGCGAAAGATGTGAGTGAAGTCGAACAGGCGCTGACCGGAAAACAGTATGACAGAACCGCTATCAGGGAGGCGCTGGCCGGAATCGATCTGAAACAGTATTTCGGCAAAATAGAGCTGGAAGATTTCCTCGAGCTGATTTATTAGAACATTTGCCGAACGCATGATTTGAATCAGCGCCCGTTTTTGTGAAATGATAGAACCATAATGAATGGGGAGGGATCATGATGAAAGTATTTCTCATCGGAGCAAACGGGCAGATCGGACAGCGTCTGACCGGGCTGTTTCAAAAAGACGGCACGCATACGCTGCGGGCGATGGTCCGGAAAGAAGAGCAGAAAGAAGCGCTTCAAACCGCGGGAACAGAAGCTGTTCTTGCAGATTTGGAAGGAAGCACGGAAGACATCGCGAAAGCCGCTGAAGGCTGTGACGCGATTGTATTTACCGCCGGATCAGGAGGAAGCACCGGATACGATAAGACGCTTCTGATTGATCTTGACGGAGCGGCGAAAGCGATAGAAGCGGCAAAGAAAGCCGGCATCAAGCGGTTCATTATGGTAAGCGCCCTTCAGGCTCATAACCGCGACAATTGGAATGAAGCACTGAAGCCGTATTATGCCGCAAAGCATTATGCGGATAAAATTCTTGAAGCGAGCGGTCTGACGTATACGATTATCCGGCCGGGCGGGTTATTAAATGATCCCGGCACGGGAAATATCAAAGCCGCGGCCGATTTAGAAAGAGGCTCCATTTCAAGAGACGATGTCGCCAAGACCGTTATCGTATCCCTTGATGAACCGAATACGTATGAAAAAGCGTTCGATCTGACAGCGGGCGGCACGCCGGTCAGTGAAGCGCTGAAACAATTATAGTTTCCGGTTTTACGGCACTCGGGGCTTTTTGCCCTTGAGTGTTTTTCTATATTTTTCTATAATAAAAGTGAACGTTTATTCCGGATAAATGAATGACTATTCATTCATTATATTTTTAAAGGGGTGGGAAAATGAATCTGGTTTCCAAATTGGAAGAAACGGCATCGCAGAAACCGGAAAAACCAGCTTGTCTGTTTCAAGATCAGTACATGACGTATGAGGAGCTGGCAGGTAAAATCAAAGCATTTGCAAACGGCTTGGAGGACAGGGGACTGAAAAAAGGGGATCATCTCGCGCTGCTGCTCGGAAATACGCCTGACTTTGTTATTGCGTTTTTCGGCGCGTTAAAAGCGGGAATTGTCGTCATACCTGTTAATCCGGCATACACACCTTCAGAAATCGCATACATGCTGAAAAACGGCGATGTCAAAGCGATCGCCGGCATCGACCTATTAATTCCCGTATTTGAAAGCCTGCACGGCTCGCTGCCGCTGCTGGAGCATATCATTATCAGCCAGACAGCAGAGAACGCTCCATCGACAGAAGACCCTCAATTGCGCTTAAAAATGACAACGTTTACAAAAATGCTCCGCCCGGTGGAGCGCAGCAGAACTTATCCGACATTGTCCAAAGACGATACTGCCGTCATTTTATACACCTCAGGGACGACCGGAAAACCGAAAGGCGCCATGCTCACCCATCAGAATCTTTTCTCCAATGCAAATGATGTCGCCGGATACTTAGGAATGAATGAGAAAGACAAAATTGTGGCGGCACTGCCGATGTTTCACGTTTTTTGTTTAACCGTTTGTATGAATGCGCCTCTGATGAGCGGAGCGTGTGTCTTAATCGAGCCGCAATTCAGCCCGGCCTCTGTGTTTAAACTGATTAAAAGCCGTCAGGCAACCATTTTTGCCGGCGTTCCGACGATGTATAACTATCTGTATCAATACGAGCACGGCAAGGCGGAGGATTTTGCGTCCGTCAGACTGTGCATTTCAGGCGGGGCCTCCATGCCGGTCGCTCTGTTGCAGACGTTTGAACAAACCTTTGACGTCACCATTCTGGAGGGGTACGGACTTTCTGAAGCGTCTCCGGTTACTTGTTTTAATCCGTTTGACCGGGGGAGAAAGCCCGGCTCGATCGGGACGAATATTTTACATGTCGAAAATAAAGTCGTCGATACGCTCGGACGCGAATTGCCCGACCATCAAGTGGGAGAATTGATCGTGAAAGGGCCGAATGTGATGAAAGGCTATTACAAGATGCCCGAGGAGACGGAGCACGCGCTGAAAGACGGCTGGCTGTACACGGGTGATTTGGCGAAGCGCGACGAAGACGGTTATTTTTATATCGTCGACAGAAAAAAAGATATGATTCTCGTCGGCGGATACAATGTCTATCCGCGCGAAGTAGAAGAAGTGCTCTACAGCCATGAGGGCATTAAAGAAGCCGTGGTCATCGGCGTTCCTGACGCCAAAACGGGGGAAGCGGTGCATGCTTATATAGTGCCTGCGGACGGTGAGCTGACAGAGCAGGCGGTTTTCGATTACTGTGAAACACATTTGGCAAAATATAAGCGGCCGGCGGAAGTGGTTTTTCTTGATGAGATTCCGAAGAACGCGACCGGGAAGCTGCTGAGAAGGGCGGTCCGGGACATGCTTCCGAAATGACGGACGAAAAGCGAAGCCGGGGGCTTCGCTTTTACATGCTGATCCGGTCAGCTCTGCGATTCTTCCTTAATGATGCTTTGCACAAGCTTCGTATCATGCCGGGTCAGTTTGTAATACGTGTTTTTATACTTGTACATCATATAATTGCCGCCTTCGAGCCACATACTGAATGAATCAAAACGGTCTTCATGGTATTTGACCGTTCCGTCGTAATCGGGAGACACGCTTTTGGTCAGTTTGACTTGTTTTCCTTGGTTCAAGATATCGAGCATATCTTTTACATTCTGCCTGTCTTTAATTTTGATTTCTTTTTTTCCGTGCTCTGACAGAATAATCAGATCTGCGTTGCTTGATGGAAACACATCGCCGGTCCGGCTGTATACATAAAAGAAAGCAATAACCAAAAGGGCGATTACTACAATAAACGCGATTATTTTTTTCATATTCATCACTCCGTCTTTTAGTCTTTCCCGCTTCCTGTTGTTCCATTCTTTTCTGTTGTGAAAAGATTAACATCCGTTTCGGAGGCTTGGTTCTATTTATTTGCATTTATGCTTACAATAGGAGTAAGTCATAAGGCTAAGGAGGGAGACTTCCATGCGCAAATGGATAGCGGCAGCGGGACTTGCCTATGTGCTGTACGGCCTTTTTTTCTATTGGTATTTCTTTATGACAGGAGACTCCGCCGTCCCGGAGGCTGTAAAGGGAACGAAAGCCGATCCGTCCTCGTTCATGGACCCGGGCCGCCTGGCAGCCGCTGAAAACTTTTCAAATGTAAAGGATTTTTTATTTTTCATCGGAGCGCCGTTAGATTGGTTTTTATTTTTTCTGCTGCTCATTACGGGGCTTGCAAAAAAAATAAAGCATTGGCTGGAAGCAGCGGTGCGCTTTCGGGTGCTGCAAATCGTAAGCTTCGTATTTGTGATTTCACTCATCGTTACGGCGGCATCGCTTCCGCTTGAGTGGATCGGATATCGGGTTTCGCTTGCGTATCATATTTCGACGCAGACAGCAGCAAGCTGGATAAGAGACCATGTCATTGATTTCTGGATCAGTTTTCCGCTGTTTGCCGTGTGTGTGCTTGTGTTTTACTGGCTGATCACAAAGCATACAAAAAAATGGTGGTTTTACGCTTGGTGTCTTACTGTGCCGTTTACCCTGTTTTTGTTTTTCCTGCAGCCGGTCGTGATTGATCCTTTATACAATGATTTCTATCCGCTGAAAGACAAGGAGCTGGAAAGCAAAATTTTGTCGCTTGCCGACAAGGCCGACATTCCGGCCAGCCATGTGTATGAAGTAAATATGTCGGAGAAAACGAATGCGCTGAATGCGTATGTGACGGGCATCGGTTCGAATAAGCGGATCGTTTTGTGGGATACGACGCTTAACAAACTGAAGGATCGGGAAATTTTGTTCATTATGGGGCATGAGATGGGGCACTATGTGATGAAGCACGTGTACATCGGACTGGCCGGGTATCTGCTGCTGTCATTAGCCGGGTTTTATATCATTGACAAGCTTTATAAGCGGCTGTCCAAATTCTTCGGCCGAATGCTTCATATAAAGGGGCCTGAAGATCTGGCCGCCCTCCCGCTGTTATTGCTGCTCATATCCGTTCTCAGTTTTGCTTCTGATCCGATTACGAACGCCGTCTCCCGGTATCAGGAAAACGCCGCCGACCGTTACGGCATCGAGCTGACCGGAAACCGGGAAGCGGCGATTGAGACGTTTCAGGACTTGGCCGATACGGGACTGAGCCGGGTCAACCCGCCGTTTCTCGTCAAAATTTTCAGAGGGAGCCACCCGTCGATCATGGAGCGGATTGAACATGCGGAGGAAGAAAAATAATAAAAAAACCGGCGGGGCCATGGCCGACGCCGGTTTTTTATGTTTTACTGAGCTGCCGCCTGTACGTTGATCAGCCCTTTTCCATAGTAGAAAGCATCACCAAGTTTTGTAGTGGTGTTTTCTAAACTGCTGCGGACTTGAGTGTTTGTCCAGTTCGGGTGCTTAGAAAGAATCAAAGCAGCCGCTCCGGCAACGTGCGGAGATGCCATTGACGTACCATTGTACGCGCCGTATTTGTTTCCAGGAAGCGTGCTTTGGATAGAGACGCCTGGTGCCATGACATCAAGCTCAGAACCTACGCTTGAGAAAGATGCTCTTTGGTTGCTGCTGTTAACAGCGCCTACCGCAATGACAGAAGGGTATTTACCAGGGTAGCCCACTGTGCTTGAGCCGCCGGAAGTGCCTTCGTTACCGGCTGCCGCAACCACTACGACGCCGGAAGCAACGGCTTTGTCAACTGCCGCTTTTAACGCTGCAGAACCAGAAGGTCCGCCGAGGCTCATGTTAATAACGTCCATATTGTTTGCGATCGCCCACTCAATTCCGTTAATGATCCAGCTGTACTGGCCGGAACCGTCAGCGCCGAGAACTTTTACAGCGTAAAGAGATGCGCTTGGCGCAACGCCTAATACACCGACTGAGTTATTAAGAGCCGCAACTGTACCGGCAACGTGAGTTCCGTGAGAGTTGTTATCTTGGAAAGGATTTGTTTCAGAAGGAACCATGCTGGCTCCGCCTGCTACCTTTAAATCAGGATGAGAAGAATCGATACCGCTGTCGATAACCGCTACTTTAACATTTGATCCGGTGAAGCCTTGAGAGTGCAGAGCAGGGGCTTTAATCTGTGATACGCCGTAAGGCACGGACTGCGCGTACGCCTGTGCAATGTGATCTTCTTCAACGTAAGCGACGCTAGGGTCTTTTTTCAGCTCTTTTACAGCTTTTTCATTTAATGTAGCTGAAGCTGCGTCTACATATTTGAATTGCTTTTCCACTTTCCCGCCTTTTTCAGAAATGACATCTTTTTTCTTGGCGGCGCTCATCGTGCTCATTGTCTGCTTAAATCCGACAATATATTTCTTTTCCCCGTTTGATTTCCCTGCAGCCTGGGCAGAAGTCGTGCTGCCGAACGCCATCGTAAAGATTAACGCTAAAGCAAACAGCAAACTGATCCATACCTTTTTGCCTCTCACTCTTTATCCACTCCTTTTTTCATTTGCAGAATAACCAATAGACAGATTATTCTGTGGATTAATTGTATAGTATGGAATAATATTTTAGTAGACCCAATTTTTTTCAGTTTGTTTTATTTCTATTTAGGTATATCATCTCTCTTTCGTTTAATAGGAACCCGAAATATTTAAATTTTAATGGAAAAAACCGATGGAAGGACATGAGTATTTGTACACAGCCGCAATCGCTCTCTTGTTTACTGGGTCGAACGGTTTGATTCCATTTTTGGAAGCTGAGGCAAAAACAGGATAAATGTCACCTTTTGTTGAATGCAGAAGTCTGATGGAAACGAAAGCGGAATGAAATAAAGCGGCCGGCATGAATCAGTCTTTGGCTTTCTTGAGGGAGAAAAGCTGTGAAACCATTTTATAAAAATAATGATAATGAATATCATTGATACTCATATTGTCAATGATATAATTGCGGAAAAACGAAAGAGGGGGAACAGATGAAACCAATTTTCAGTATGCTGATGATCTTATCCGTTCTCTTCATAACGGCATGCTCAGAACAGGAACATGAAACCGCCGTCAGGCATGATCTGGGGACGGCGCATGTGGCTGCGCACCCGCAGCGCATCGCCGTATTGAATGAGGGCTTTATTGACACCCTCCATGATCTCGGTATAAAGCCGGCGGCCGCGGCGGATAACCGGAAAGAGCGAAACGACGGCAGTCCGTCCGTCGGGCCCCCGTCACATCCCGATTTGAAAAAGATCACTTCGTTAAAGCCCGATCTCATCATTGCTGACTCAAGCCTGCACAGGGGGATATACCACGAGCTGACAAAGATCGCTCCGACAATCGCTTTGAAAAATGAAGCTGCGGATTATCAGGATGCGGTTGATGCTGCCCTTACCATTGAAAAGGCGGTCGGTAAAGAGGGCATCATAGAGAAACAATTGTCGGCTCAGGAAGAAAAGCTGAATGACATCAAAAGAAAGCTGGATGCAGAAGGCGGCACGATTTTATTAATTGACGCTGCAAATGGCAGCATTTCCGTAAAGGATGACCGGTTTTTCACATCCCGGCTTATGACGCTCGCAGGGTTTACATATGCGGTCCAGACGGATTCCGGCGGGAAATCAGGCGCTATCAAAATGACGCCCGGGCAGCTTTTGCATATCGATCCTGATTACATCGTACTATTGGACGGTGAGAAAGAACTCGAAAAAAATCACCTCTGGAAACAGCTGACTGCCGTAAAAAACGGCCGCGTTTACCGCGCGGACAGGGCGGTATGGACGGAGCGCCGGAGCATTGACGGTGCGGACGCCGTATTACATGATCTTCAGAAAAAAATGCTCGCCAAAAAGGCCCAAAACTAATTCGGGCCTTTTTGTTATGATTCTGATAGGTGGCTGCTTACATTGTAATCTTTGACGCGCCACTTATTTTCAATTCGTTCGATATTGCTCAGGCACGCATTGACAAGCTTTGCGTTTTGTATGCCGGTATCACCGTCAGAAATAGCGGACAAGAGGGCGTGAATGGCTGCGCCGTGAGCGACGATCAGTACTTTTTGATCAGGAAACCGCTCCTGAACTTTCACTAAACCGGCAAGCATTCTGTCTGTCAGCTCTTCTGCGGTCTCCATGTTCGGGTAGTTTTTATCCGGGTAGCGCTTCGACCGTTCCGGCAAAGACATTCCTTCCGCATCACCGTAGCTCCGTTCTCTGAAATCTTCCATGACGACAATGGGAAGATTCAAAAACCCGTTAATAATGTCAGCTGTTTTTCTGGCCCGTTTCATCGGGCTCGAGACGATGACATCCCATTCGGACCCCTTTAAGTACTCTCCTGTTTCTTTCGCCTGACGCTCTCCCGTCGCATTTAACGGAATATCCGATTTGCCTTGAAGCTTCTTTTGGGCATTCCAATCAGTCTCTCCATGTCTTACTAAACAAACGGCAGTCATAAAGTCTCCACTCCGATCATTTTTTATCGATATCATCTATTATACTGCCGTTACGTTAACACTTCAAAGAGAAGCGCCAGTCCGACTCCGCCTCCGCTGCCGATCGCTGCTGCTGCGTAGCGGGCATCCGGGCGTCTTTTTGCTTCATAAAAAAGCCGGGTGATAAGCGCCGCCCCGGAAGCCCCGTACGGATGCCCGACGGCCAGAGCGCCGCCCCGGACATTTATTTTAGAATACGGCACTTGAAGCTGCTGTGAAAAAACGCATATTTTGACGGCAAACGCCTCGTTGATTTCGTATATATCAATATCATCCGGTGACAGGTCCCGTTCCTTCAAAAGCTTTTTGACGGCATAAACCGGAGCTGCTGACGGATAATGCGGATGGACGCCGCTTACCGCGCTTCCGATAAAACGCAATCCCGGCTTTAAACCGAGAGACCGCGCTTTTTGTTCTTCCATCACACAAACTGCCGCCGCCCCGTCAGAAATTCCGCAGCTGTTGGCCGCGGTGACAGAGCCTCCGGACTGAAAGACGGGTTTGGCGCGGGCGATGAGAGGCTCCATGTTCCGCTTTTTCAGCATGTTTTCGTCAGCGGCGAATCCGTGACAGGGGAGAATTTCCCGGCGGTACAAGCCGTCTTCGTGCGCTTTGACGCTCCGTTCATAGCTGAGAAGGGCATATTCGTCCTGCATCTTTCTCGTTACGCCGTAAGCCTGTGCCGTATACTCGGCCGCTATGCCCATATCAGGATCGCCGATGTGTTCAGGAGAAAAGCGCGCCCGGGATGAGAAAGGGGAACGGCTGCTGCTCTCCGCTCCTCCCGCGATGTATGTGCTCCCCGCGCCGGCTTTAACAAAGTGGCACGCGACCCTCACGGCGTCCAATCCGGAACCGCACTGCCTGTCGATGGTCGTACCGGACACGCTCAAAGGAAGCCCGGCGGCCAAGGCTGACAGCCGGGCGAGGTTCCCGCCGCGGCCCGTCGCGTTTCCGATCAGGACTTCATCAATGTCTTCGGGCATGTTCCGGCTCAAATGTCGGATCAGCGGAGCTGCCAAATCTTCGGGGAGACAGTCTTTTAACAGGCCGTTTTCCCGGGCGAAAATCGTCCGCTTCGCATCCGTAATTACAGCTTCCATTCCATCATGTCCTTTGCCAGCTTTTGTACGGCGGCACGGGCGATCTTTCCGCCGGCTGTTTCCGGTATTTCTGAAAACAGCCATTTTTTCGGGATTTTATATGCCGCCAGCTGCTCGCGGCACTGTTTCTTCAGTTCCTTTACATTTGCATGTCCGTCGATCACCGCAACGGCGATGCTGCCCCAATAATCATCAGGAATGCCGATGACGGCCGCTTTTCTGACGCCCGGACAGCGGTTGAGCACACGTTCTATCTCTTCCGGGAATACATTCAGGCCGCCTGATACGATCATCCCGTTTTCACGTCCTTCGATATAAAGATAGCCTTCACGATCGATATATCCCATGTCATCAACCGTCATCCAGCCGGAATCATCAGGTTTTGCGCCGTTGATGTATCCGGAAAATTTCATCGGGCTGTTCACAAAAATCTTCCCCGTTTCGCCCGGCATGCAGCGTTCTCCGCCGGGCCGGCGGATTTCGATTGTAACATTTTCAAACGGACGGCCCGCCGCGTCAGGCTTCCGGACGCTGTCTTCAGGCGATAAGAACGCCACGAAACTCAGCTCAGACGTTCCGTAAAAATCGTACAACCGTAAATGGGGATAGCGCTCTGACAGCGCTTGTTTAGACGAAGCGGGCCAGTCTGCACCGGAAGAAATCACCTTGAGCGGTGTATCCGGAAACGCCTCTAGTGAGAGCAGGGCGTCCGTCATTGTCGGAACGGTATATAGAACGTCAGCTTGTCTGAGCCGGTCTTTCATTCCGGCCGGATTGAATTTTCTTTGAAGGAGGACGGTTCCGCCGATAAACAAAGTGCTGACGGCGCCGTATAAAAAGTGTGACGAGCGAAGCGTGCCCGGTACCAGCACTTTGTCATCAGGGGAAATGCCGAACTCACGTTTCGTACAAGAAAAGCTCTCCAGCCACGAACGGTGAGAGCGGGTGAAGGCTTTCGGCTTACCGGTCGATCCCGAGGTGAATCCGGTATAAAAGGGCAGGCCGGTGTTTTTGATAAAAGCGCCTTCCGTTTTTTCCGCCTCGATCAAAGGCCTGCATTCATCCCACAGGATGACAGGCGTTTTGATGCCGTCCAGTCTGCCGCTCAGCCGGCGGTCACAGATGACGAGGTCGGTTTTGCTGATGTGCAGCTGGTCCGCGAGTTCCGCCGCAGCCGAGCGGGGATCTAACGGAACCGCCGTGCAGCCGGCATGCGCCGCCCCTGCGAAAAGTTGTAAAAATGGGATGCCGTTCGGCAGTAATATCGCAAGGTTTTCCGGTTTATCTGAAAGGCTGCCAAGCCAGTTTGCGGTTTGGTTTACTAGCCTGTTCCAAGTTTGATAGGTGATCTGTTCTGTTTCTGTCTGAATTGCGATCTGTTCCGGCGCTTGTCCGGCTGTATCTGAATATGATGATGTAATCATGGTGACTAAAATCAGCTTCCTTTCGTCGGCAAAAGCCGGCTTGCTTGAAGAGTTTTTCTGATTCTTACGGCTGCGAATGAGGCTGCGGCCGCTTTAAGCAGATCTCCGGGCACATAGATGAGGCTGAGCTTTACGGCAGTCAAGATATCAATGTGCATTATAAAAGCTTGAATGGGAATGCCGATGACATACAAAAACAGCACGCCGAACAAGAACTGTCTGATAAACAAATGGGGGACAGCAGCTGAGCGAAGGCCTTGGATGCTGAGGCTCAGCAGTAATGCCGCCAGCGGATATGCGATGAGATATCCGGCGCTCGGCCCGAAAAAAACCCCGAACCCGCCTCTTCCGCCTGAAAGGAGAGGCGCTCCGCATGCCACAATCAGCAAAAAAAGCAATTGGCTTAAAAATGCCGCTTTCGGTTTCAGGATGCTTCCTGATAAGAGCACACCGATCGTCTGGAGCGTAATCGGAACCGGCGTAAAGGATAAGAAAAGCGGCGGAAGCAGCCCCAAAAGTCCCATAATGGCGGTAAACACGGCAATATGCATCATTTCTGTCAATTTCATTATGTATTCCTCCAGCTTATCAAAATATGTTTATACAATAAAGCGAGTCTTTATATATGTCAACTCTATTATATTTTAAGTTAACATTAAAAAGACCGGCCCTTTATGAAAAAGGCCGGTCGGTTTATCTTTATTCTTCTGTAAGGATAACAAGTGAATCAACGGATGATGCAACGTGGGAAACGGCGCGGCTGACTTCTTGAAGGCCGCCGAGAAAGGCCTGCAAATCAACGTCGATTTTGCCTGTCTGGTCTTTGCTCGTTTTCATGCTTTGGACGATGTCATCAAACAGACGGTTGATCTGCGTCATTTTTTCTTTCGTTTCGCTTACAAGTCCGTTTACATCTTTAATATGTTTGGACACAATGTTGATTTGTGTATTGGTATTGTTCACAAGCTCTGATACGGTGGAAACGGTTTTTTTCGTATCCTCTGAAAGCTTCCTTACCTCCGTCGCGACAACGGCGAACCCTTTGCCGTGCTCTCCGGCTCTGGCGGATTCTATTGAAGCGTTGAGTGACAGGAGATTCGTTTGCTCGGCGATCCCCGTCACGATGCCGAAGATTTTTTCGATCTGCTGGGCGATGTCATTCAGCTTGTCCATTTCTTCTTCAATCTGCAGAAGGCTGGCGTCGATTTTATTCATCTGCTGCTGCTGGCTTTCAAGCTCTTTTTTCCCGCCGATTGATTTTTCTTCGACATGTACGGAAGTGACGGTGCCGGCTTTTGACGCCTCGGAAATGCCCTCGGATTTATCGACCAGCTCCTGCACGGCTCTGCTCGTTTCTGAAAACAAATCAGCGAGTGATCCGGATGTTTCCTGGATTTTCTGATGAAGACGGGCTTTCTTTTCCTCTTGTTCGTCACGCTGGCAGTTATATTCAGTCTGGAATGCTTCAAGGACGAGCTGCTGTTCAAGATTCAATATTTTCGTCGTCGCTTTGATCGCTTTTAAAAGCTCATGCAAATCCGGAATGGTTGCTTCATATATGTTCATCATCGACAGAAGCAGATCCTGAAACGCTCCCATATACCATTTCGGTTCAAGGCCGATCCGCAAGTGGATGGAAGCGATGCGCTGTCTTTTTTCAATGAATTCATCATCAATTGTGCCGGCGAACATCTCATGGATATGACGCCGTAATGTTTTTTTCAGGCGCTCGACCGTGCTGTGGTCGTTAATGATCGTCATTAATGATTTTTCGTGATCCAGGTTTCGGTAAAAGGAATCGACGATTGTTGAGATATGTTCTTTAATTAACGGCTGCAGCTCTTCAAGCACATGAAGTTCTTCGTTTCCGAGCCTGACCATTTTCAGCTGTTTTTGGACATCTGCATATTGATTTGAAAGCGCGATGCGTTTTTTTCCATCGGCTTCTGAAAAATATGCTGTTTCTTTTTTGCGGTCTTTTTTAAATAACAATATTAGTTCCCCCAGATATTCTCTTTTTCTTTTTATCGGTTTGGAAGGAACTTGAATGAAGGAATCTGATAAAAATATTTTAATGCGGAAAAAAATAAAACCATTCGTACAGAATGGTTTAGTCAATCTTGGGCGAGACGTTTCAGCGGCTTGATGGCGGGACCTTCGGCAACCCCGCCGTCGGGTGTGAACCGGGACCCGTGACATGGACAGTCCCACGTCCGTTCGCCGTCATTCCATTCAACCTCACAGCCTAAATGGGTGCATGTCGTATCGACAAGATGCAGACAGCCTTTTTCATCTTTATAGGCGCCGGCCCGTTTGCCGTTTACCGTTACGATTTTTCCCTCCCCGGGCCCAAGACTCTCAGGCGAAGCGTCCGGCCTCTCAAGTTTGCCCGAGATAAGGTGTTTGGCCACGTCGGCATTATAGGAAATCAGTTTTTTCAGTCCGGGATCTGCGTGGAAGCGTGACGGAATAAACAGGCCGGAAAACGGGTTCTTTTTGTTTTGAATATGATCAGCCAAAAGCTTCGCGGCGAGCGCTGAGCTTGTCATGCCCCATTTTTTAAAACCGGTCGCCGCCAAAATATGTTCTTCATCGCCTGAGATCGGACCGATGAACGGAATTTTGTC
Source organism: Bacillus sp. Bvel1 (assembly GCF_014872755.1). Classification (NCBI taxonomy): domain Bacteria; kingdom Bacillati; phylum Bacillota; class Bacilli; order Caryophanales; family Bacillaceae; genus Bacillus; species Bacillus sp. Bvel1. The sequence continues at coordinate 161,264 of NZ_JAAOBZ010000006.1, forward strand.
AATGGTGACAAGGTCTTGTGCAGACCAATGATATGGGATGCTTTCAACTCCGATTGTGTCTTCCGCAAATTGTTTCAGCGCTTCGTAATGCCCGGACATTTCTTTTCCTTGGCCTGTTTTGTGGCTTTCACCGCCGACAAGCACCAGTTTTTCACCGTTCAAATCGGTGTATCGCAGTGATCTGGACGGCTTGTCTATGCTGAGATACATCCCGTCCGGATACGCTTGTTTCGGTTTTACCGCGAGTACGTAGGATCTGCTGGCATACATTCTGGCGGCATAAAGCCCGCCTCCGTCATAAAAAGGAAAGTGGGAAGCGCAGACAATGTAGCTGCACTTGATGCCGTGTCTGTTTTTCGTGACCACTTCCGGCTGCGGTTCTTTTTTTATGTCGATCGCAGCCGTCTGTTCAAAAATCCGCGCCCCGTTTTTAACGATCTCTTTGACGAGCGCCGCACCATATAAAAGCGGATGGAATTGCGCCTGATTCTTCATGGCGAGGCCGAGCCTGCAATCAACGGGGACGGGAAGTTCTTTCACAAGCTCGTGTTCAATACCGAGCTTGGTATAAGCTTCCTGCTCACTGCGCATTTTTTTGACGCCTGATTCTGTATTGGTGTAAAGATATGCGTCTTGTTCAATCAGTCTGCAGTCAATCGAAAGGTCCTTGATGATCTGCTTCATGTCTTCCATGGCGCGGAGATGGGCTTCGAAATACAGCCTTGCGCTGGTCAGGCCGATCTGCTGAATAAGATCGGCATAGATGAAATCATGCTGGGCGGTGATTTTTGCGGTCGTGCCCGCGGTCGTCCCGTTTAAAATCCGGTCTGCTTCAATGACAGCGACACGGAAACCTCTTTTCGTCAGTTCGTATGCCGTTGTCAGGCCCGTAATTCCTCCGCCGATCACCGCAACGTCACATTCCGTATCTTCAGTGAGGGCGGGAAAGGAAGGAATGTCAGCTGTTGCTTTCCAATAGGAAGCCGGTTCCTCGTTTGAAAAAGTAGTCAATTCAGATTTACCTCCTCTGTTGTATATTCTTAATTTTTCCAATAAGACTCTGTTCATACATGAAATTCGTATAAGATGCTCAAATTACTCATAATATAGTAATTAATGTAAAGGAGTGATCAAAATGGCGAATCAGAAGAAGAAAACCTTGCCGCCGCAGCATCAAAATCGGCAGCCGGGCTTTGAATATGTAATGGACCCGCGCCCCGTTTTTGACAAACCGAAAGCGGCGAAAAAACTTGAAGGGAAAACGGCGATCATCACGGGCGGAGACAGCGGGATCGGCCGCGCCGTATCCGTTTTATTCGCGAAGGAAGGCGCTAATGTGGTCATCGTTTACTTTGATGAGCATCAGGATGCCGAAGAGACGAAGCAATATGTAGAAAAAGAAGGGGCGAAGTGTCTGCTGATCGCAGGGGATGTCGGCGACGAAGCCTTTTGCAACGATGTCATCCGCCAGGCGGGCCAAGCCTTTCCTTCCATTGACATCCTGGTCAACAACGCGGGTGAGCAGCACGTGCAGCCGGGGATTGAGAAAATCACGAGCCACCAGCTCATCAGAACGTTTCAGACGAATATTTTTTCAATGTTTTACTTGACGAAAGCCGCGCTCCCTCACCTGAAAAGAGGAAGTTCAATCATTAATACGGCCTCCATTACCGCCTATAAAGGCCACAAAACATTGATTGACTATTCAGCGACAAAAGGGGCGATCGTCACGTTTACAAGATCTCTTTCCCAATCTCTTGTCACTCAGGGCATCCGGGTAAACGCAGTGGCGCCGGGGCCGATCTGGACGCCGCTGATCCCGGCGAGCTTCTCGGCGAAGGAAGTGGAAGTCTTCGGCTCAGACGTGCCGATGCAGCGCCCGGGAGAGCCTGTTGAAGTGGCGCCGAGCTATTTGTACTTAGCAAGCGATGATTCTACCTATGTCACGGGACAGACGATTCATGTGAACGGCGGCACCATCGTAAACGGATAATGTAAAAAAAGCCAATCCATATGGATTGGCTTATTCACTCTGTTTGAGAGCGGCATATTCTTTTGAAAGCGTGAGGAACGCTTCTTTATTTTTATCATCAAGCGCCTTATTAATCTGCATTGTCAGCATGGCGATCCGGCGTTTATACAAGGATTCATCAAGCACCATTTGAATGTAAATATCGGCCATTGTCACATCGAATTCGTTTGCTTTTTCCGTGTTGCGGGACTTCATGAGCTCAGTGTACGACTTTTTCTCTTTCATAAAGAATCCCCCCAATGCCTTTTTTATAGTATATGGATAACGGCCGGAAAAATCAATTAATTTTTATAATCTTTAGACAACTAATACTTGGAAATATATCGACATATCCTGCAAATTGACGAAAAAACGAAAATGATCATTGTATAAATGAGGTGAAATGAAAAAGAAAAATAATATTTAAATAGTAATTTAAGACTAAATTACAGCTTTAAAAGGTGATTTTTAGCTATATTCAAAAAAAACCTGTCGTTTTCCAATGACAGATGATAGATTATTAGTATAAATTTTCAAGAAAAGGATTGGAGGCTGCACATCATGTGCCAGAAAACACACGCACCCTTAGAAAGCTACGAAGTAAATCGTTCAACCATCGCTGTTTTGCCTGAGGAAATAGACGGTAAAATGGGGTCGAAGGTCATTGAAAAAGACTGCATTCTGTATGTCAGCATGAAGCCGATTCACATCATCGACAGAAGCTGCCGCTACTTTGGCTCCAGCTATGCCGGGAGAAAAGCGGGAACATATGAAGCGATTAAAATTTCTCACAAGCCGCCGATTATGGTGGACCCTTCAAATCACATCTTTTTATTCCCTACACTTTCTTCTGCAAGGCCTCAATGCGGCTGGATATCTCATGTGCACGTTAAAGATTTTCAACCGACGGCATTTGATGACACAGCGGTCACGTTCTCAAACGGCAAAACGATGGAACTGGAAGTATCCTATCATTCTTTTGAAAATCAGGTTTACAGAACCGCCTATCTCAGAACCACTTTTCAGGACAGGATGGGCAGTCATATCCCGAAGCGGCAGGAATTCATGCTGTATCCGAAAGAAGAGCGGACAAGAATGATCTACGACTTTATTTTGCGGGAGCTGGGGGAGAGATATTAGAGAAAGCTGTGATGTGAAGGGACGGGCCCTTTCCTTTTGGGAAGGGCTTTTTCGATTTACATGCCCGGATAGAGTTGTATCGTGTCCGTCTGTTGGCTATGATGATGTAAAGAGTAATGATATTTCATTTTAGGAGAGATGGGCATGGATGTGTTTGCAAAATATGTATCAGAAATCGATAACCCGGATCACCGTCTCAAAGCAGAAGAAATTTTGTCGTGGACGGCTGACCAATTTCCGAACTTAGAAGCGCAGATCAAGTGGAACAAACCGACATTTACCGATCACGGCACCTATATCATTATGTTTGCCGCGGCAAAAAATCATTTGAGCATTTTACCTGAAAAAGAGACGATGGAGCATTTTGCCGATGACATCGCCCAAGCCGGGTACAGCGCTTCTTCACGCCTGTTCAGAATTCGGTGGACTGATCCGGTGCACTATGATCTGCTTAAGAAGATCATCGAATTTAACATCAAGGAAAAAGCTGAAAATCCGGGGTTTTGGCGTTAGCGGACGTGATGTTGAAGGAGGAAGACATGGACGTTTTCAAAGACTATTTATCAAGTATCGACAGCCCTGACCATCGTCTGCGAATGGAGGAAATCCTGTCGTGGACGTCTGAGCAATTCCCGGGTTTAACACCGCAGATCAAGTGGAACACGCCGATGTTTACCGATCACGGCACCTTTATTATCGGCTTTGCGGCAGCAAAGCATCATGTAAGTGTTTCTCCCGAAGAAGCTGGAATTGCGCATTTTGCCGACGGCATTGCCCGTGCCGGCTACAGCGCTACTTCCCGTTTGTTCAGAATTCAATGGACTGAACCGGTGTATTATGAGCTGCTTGAACGCATGATTCAATTTAATATCAAGGATAAGGCGGACTGCTCAGCGTTTTGGCGGAAATAATGAAAGAAATGTTAAAAAAACAACCCTGAGGAGGGCTGTTTTTTTATTAAACGTAATCCGAAAAATAAGGGATTTGCGTATCCGGCAGACCCTTACGAAACGCACGATGACAGAAATCGTGCGTTCAAAATTCTTTATTTGACGACAGACATGCTGACGCTGCTTCCTGACACTGTCAATTTGGCAAAATCCTGTGTATCAATCACAGGTGTGACTGCTTTATTGTCGATCGTGATGTTCGTAAAGGCTGTCGAGAAGTTTGATTTGATGTAAGGGCGCTGATCCTCTGATGTGACCGCGACGGTGGCGAGCGCTTTCCATTTTGAGACAGAGCCTACATTGGTTTGGGCGAGTTCTGAGATGATGCGGCCGGTGTATCCGTCATTATTCGTGCCCCAATATGTGGCGCGGGTATTGCCGTTCAGATTTTTGTAAATGGTCAGCTGTACGGTGCTGCCGGGCCGGAAGCCTTTCGTATAAGTGAATTGGCTTTCTCCTTCCAGATACCGGACCTGGCCTTGTCCCTTTGAACCGACTTTCATGATCGGTTTCCATACATGATAGGTGTCACTGTACTGAAGCCCGATATCAGCCTCTGTGCCTCCGGTAAATCCTGAGTAAATATAGGCTGTCCCATTTGACACCTGAATCGAGCTTGGAAGCTGAATTTTCGTGACGAGAACTGAGCCCGTGCTGTTCAGATAGGCCCTTCCGCCGATTCCTTTACTGAGCTGGGACGCCGCTTCCGCCGTATTGGGACTGATCACCCCCGGAATATCCGCCGTACATGCGCCGAATAGAACGGCTGTAGTGAGAACACCCGCAACAAGCCCTTTTTTCATCATCATTTCTCCTCCTATCATCATAGTCAGATAGCGCTATCAATTCATATTATAAAAGGTTTTGGGAAAAATTCCATAAAAGATATACGGGCGGACGTAAATTAAAACTATTTTCCTATTTATCTTGTAAATGGAGATTATTTGAACTATGATATGTTCAGTCATACAACATGATTCAGGAAAGGGGATAGGATAGAAATGAAAAAGACGGCAGCTGTGCTTTTGTCTTTCGGCCTGGTGTTCGGTTGTTCATACGGAGCGGGGCAGACGGCAGAAGCGAAAACAAAGGTAAAAACGTATCAAAACTGTAAGGCGCTGAATAAGGTGTATAAGGGCGGCGTGGCCAAATCGTCGAAAGTGAAAAACAAGGGCGGCAGAACAAAGTACAAGCCGTATGTATCAAAAGCGCTTTATAATGCAAATAAAAGACTTGACCAGGATAAAGACTATATCGCATGTGAGAAATAAAAAAACAAGCCTCTTTAAAGAGGCTTGTTTTTTTAAATGGATTCGGCGGTGACGGCGGTTCCGTATCCGATTAATTCGGATGTGTTCTGTCCTGCGGTCAGTTCGAACCGCAGGCCGACGATGGCGTTCGCTCCGAGCTGCTCCGCCTCTCTGATCAGCCGCTCTTTCACCGCTTTTTTGGAGTCTTCCAGCATTTCGGTATAGCTTTTCAATTCGCCGCCGACGACAGATTTTAAGCCTGCAAGCAAATCTTTTCCGATGTGACGGGACTGGACGATACTGCTTGTCACCAAGCCTTTTACTTCCGTAATCTGTTTTCCGGCGACGGTTTCGGTCGTTGTCATGATCATGCGGCTTTCCCCCTTCATGTGTCTTACCGCTATTTTATCATTAAGCCGCCTTTTCGGCTGCGCTGATTTGTTTTTTTCTGACTGCGGCGCTGACGGCAAACATGACGGCAATGTTCAGAACCAGCGCGATGATGCCTGTATTCATATCCTTAACGATCTGCGGAAGAAACGGAAAGAGGGTTCCGACGGTTGATTCGGTCAGCGTAATGAAGGCCACTGTTCCGACCCCGGCCGTTATGCCGGCAAAAGCGCCGTGGCTTGTGATGAAACGCCGCTTCGGCAGGCTGAATAAGAGGGCGGGGAAAAGCTGGGTGACAAGGCTGTAGCCCATTAAAAGCAAGGTGACGATGGTATTTCCGCCTTTCAGCGTAAAATATACGGAAATCAGCGCGATAACGGGTACGGCGTATTTTGCGAGCCGTGAGACTTTTTCGTCAGTCGTGCCGGGCAGAATGGCTTTGTACACATTTTTGGCGAACAGCGTGCTTGAGGCCATTAATATCATTGAACCGGGTACAAGCGCCGTCAGGATGCCCGCCGATCCGATCAGCCCGACAAACCAGGGATCAAAGGTTTTCACAGACAGCTTTAATAAGGCGAGATCCGTGTCCGCCCCTTTTAAACCGGGCACCTGCAGAATCGCCGCAAATCCGGTAAAGATGACAAACAGCAGGACGAGCTGATAAAGAGGCATGATGATCGCGTTTTTCCGAAACACCCGCGGATGCTCCGCCGAATAGGAAGCGGCAAAGGTATGAGGCCACATATAAAAGCCGAGGGCGGTCAGCAAAACCGTTGAGCTGAACCAGGAAACGCTCTGTCCGGTTTCCGGCAGCGTGAGAAAACCGGGTTTTGCGGCGTCAATTTGTTTGAACATCTCCGTAAACCCGCCGTAATAATGAATGGGCAGATAAATACCTAAATACAGGACGATGCCTAAAATCATGATATCTTTGACGACGGATATCCACGCTGAACCGTGGATTCCTGAAATCATCACATAAATCGTGATGGAGACAGCGCCGATCCAGACAGCGGCGGAGGGCGGAATCTGTCCGTATGACGTTGCTGAAACAATTAATCCGAGCCCTTTCAGCTGCAGGACGAGATAGGGGATGAGGGATGCGATGCCGACGAGCGATACGAGAATGCCGAGGAGCGGGCTGTTGTATTTTGAAATGAAAAAATCTGATTGCGACATCAGTTTGTGTTGTTTGGCGTAAGTCCACACGGCTGGCAGAAGCCAATATGACAAAATGTAGGCAAGGCAGCCGTACGCGATAATATAAAAGGCCGGGCCTCCTTTTCCGTAAGCCCATCCGCTTCCGCCGAGGAATGTAAAGGTCGTGTATATTTCTCCCGCCATTAATAAAAAGACAAACATCGTGCCGAAGCCGCGTCCGCCCACCGTCCATTGTTCAAGGTCCATATGTTTTCCTTTTCGGGCCCGGATTCCGAGATATACACAAAACAGGAGCACGGCGGCCATTACGGGAAATGCTGCATTCATTCCGTCTCACCCGCCTTGTTTTCTTTGTCCAATTTGTAAACGGCGGCCATCAGAACGGAAGTCAGCACCGCCCAGATGACGACATATGCGAGAATGAAAGGCATTCCGAAAACATAAGGCGTCACCCGGTTGGCAAATGGAATGCCGGCGAGAATTCCGAAAAAGGGCAGGGCGGCGAGAACATGAATCAGTTTCATAACATTCCTCCTTTTCATTGAAAACAGCGTGTCCCGATTATAAAGAAAATCATGTCGAATGTATAGTGTGAATAGTCTGAATTTTATTTTTTGAAAAGGAAAAGCAGTCCCGGCTGCTTTTTAAATGGTCGCAAGAGACAGGTAATATTCCAATAAGGCGGTTACCTGTTCCCGTATTCTCGGGTTGAAATAACGGTGTTTTTCTTCATAGCCGTTAATGGTGCATATATAAAGCGTAAATGCTTCGTCTCTTTCCGCTTCGTATATTTTAATTTTACGCTTTCTTAACTCTTTTCGAACATCACTCAAATCCTTTTGTGCTAATTTTAAAGAGCAGCTGATAAGCTGTTTATAGGGTTGTTTTAATTTGAACGGGCACGAATCAAGCGCTTCGAGGTCCCGGTTCAGGATGGCGGCCGCCATGGGCAGAAACAGCCCTTTTTCGATGAGATCGCGGGAGCCGCTCCGAATGTCAGGCATAAATACTCCTTCTTTCTTAAAAAAGAGAACGTTTGTTCTTATTTTATACTCGCTTACACGATATTTCAAGACGGAAAATCCCGTAAACATTTTCGTTTTTTGGAGATAATGTGTAGAATAAGGATAGACAAACTCGTTAAGGAGTATAAACGTTGGAGCATTTTTTATCATATTTGACTGAGGAACAGCTGACGGAATGGTTCCAAAGCTATAGAGCTTTCGGCCCGGCGGCTGCGGCTGTATTGCCTTTTATTGAAGCGTTTCTTCCGTTTTTGCCGCTCGTTGTATTTGTGGTGGCGAATACGAATGCATTTGGTTTGTGGGAAGGTTTTTTTCTGTCATGGCTCGGGTCTGCGTCAGGATCGATGCTGATGTTTTATGCCGTCCGCCGTTTCGGACAGAAAAGAGCTTTCGGTTTCATCCGCAGGCATCAGACCATAAGGCGGATGATGCTCTGGGTTGAGCGGCACGGTTTCGGTCCGCTGTTTATTTTACTTTGCTTCCCCTTTACGCCGTCCGCTGCGGTTCATATCGTTGCCGGTCTGTCACGGGTGGGGGCGCTGCAGTTTATATCAGCAGCCGCGATGGGGAAAATGGTTATGATCTTTATGATCAGTTTTATCGGGTATGATCTTCACGCACTCATTACACAGCCTTTCAGGATGGCGGGCGCCATAATGGTGATCGCGGTGCTGTGGTATGCCGGAAAGCATATCGAACGGCGTTTACAGACAAGAATCAGTCAGCATGAGAAAGACGGAGGGAGACAGGAATCTTGAAAAAACGATTTTGGTTTATAGCCGGCGTGCTTATCGTTGTTTTGGCCATACAATTAAAGAATGCCATTTTTATTGATTATAAAGTCGAAGGAATCAGCATGAATCCGACCTTTAAACAAGGAAATGAGCTGATGGTCAACAAGTTTTCCCATCGTTACAAAACGATCCGCCGTTTCGATATTGTTCTGTTTAAAGGCCCGCACCGCAAAGTGCTGATCAAACGTGTCATCGGGCTCCCCGGCGAGTCACTCGCATACAGGGAGGATCAGCTGTATGTGAATGGAAAACGGGTGGCGGAACCGTTTTTAAAACCGTTAAAGTCATCATTGTCCGCCGGGAGCCATGTGACCGGTGATTATACGCTGAAGGAAACGACCGGGCGCAAAAGCATACCGAAGGGACAATACTTTGTTATTGGCGACAACCGCATATACAGCCTCGACAGCCGTCATTTCGGTCCGATTAAGGATAAAGACATTGTCGGAGTCATCAGTGAATCAGACGCCAAGTGAACGGCGTCTTTTTTTCGGAAATGATTGTCAAAAAGCGGAGGAAAGACTATAATGAAAATTGTTACGCGCGCAACAAAAAAGGAGGCGTTTTATTTTTCATATTTTTGTTACGCGCACAACAAAAATATGAAAGAGGGCTGATGAAATGAAAACACAGGCTGCCATTATCGGGGGAGGTCCGGTCGGGCTTATGCTTGCATCAGAACTGGCGCTGGCCGGAGTGAAAACGACTGTCATTGAACGATTGAAGAAGACGGTGCCGTATTCCAAAGCGCTTATCATGCATCCGCGCACACTTGAGCTTTTTGCCATGAGAGGCATATTGGAACGCTTCTTGGAAAAAGGGACGAAGGTGTCTTCCGGCCATTTTTCCATGCTGGATACACGGCTGGATTTTTCTCGGCTGGATACGAAGCAGAATTATTCGTTAATGCTGCCACAGGCAGAAACGGAGCGGATGTTGGAGGAGTATGCATCAAGTCTCGGCGCAGACATCATCCGCGGGGCGGAAGCGGTGGCTGTCACCCAGACGGATGACGGAGTGGAGACGGTGTTCCGGGACGAAAGCGGAATCCGCACTCTTCACAGCTTATATGCCGCGGGTACAGACGGAGCGGGGAGCATTGTCCGGAAACAGGCGGGCATCGCTTTTTCGGGCACTGATGCCGACTTAACAGGAACCCTTTGTGATGCCGCTTTGAAACATCCGCCCGAATCTTCCTTTTTTTCAACGTGCCGGCTGGAGGGATCGGTTGTGATTATCCCTCTTACGGACGGACTTTTCCGCGTCCTCATCGTTTCTCCGCACGTCCCGCAAAAGCGGAAGGAAGAGCGGGTCACCGAAGATGAGCTGAAAGAAGACCTGCGGCGGATATGCGGCACTGATTTCGGATTGAGTGATCCGGTATGGATGTCGCGGTTCGGCAATGCCGAGCGTCAGGCTGAGCAGTACCGCTCCGGCCGGATTTTTGTGGCCGGGGATGCGGCGCACATTCATTTTCCCGCAGGCGGCCAAGGCCTGAATACGGGGCTTCAGGATGCCGTCAATCTCGGCTGGAAGCTGGCGGCGCAAATGAAGGGAAAAGCGGCGCCTCATCTTCTGGACAGCTATCATCAGGAAAGGCACAGCACAGGAAAAGAAGTGCTGCACAATATCAAAACGCAGATAAAGCTCATGGATTTTACCGAGTCGGGGATGGCATTAAGAGAAACGATGACCGCTTTGCTGGATTTTCAGGAGTCCAACCGTTTATTGGCGGGAAAAGTATCCGCGCTTGATCTGCATTATGAACCGGATGCGGAGCTGCCGCCGCATACCCTGAACGGAAAACGCCTGCCGGATATCGAACTGACCCTTCATGACGGGCGGCCGGCCCGGCTGTATGATTTTCTCCGCAAGGGCGGCTTTGTGCTTCTGTCATTAAGAGGGAGCATTCCCGCCGGTATTGATACGGACAGCGTGGCGGCAGTCAGGGCGGAGCTTGCTGAAACACGTGCCGATTGGAATGACGTCCACACCGTTTTAATCCGGCCGGACGGCCATGCGGCATGGGCAGCCGGCGGCTCGGGACGTGAAGCGGAAGAAGCCGTTCTGGCCGGTTTGGAGAGATGGGGATTATTCATCTAATAACCTTTTTATGCGCCTGTGTGATTGTTTCTTATGTAACAAAACGTTATAGTAAAAGAAACAATCAATACGGAAGGGTGACTCAGCAGTTGGACAGAAGACAGCCAGACCATGCAAAACACATGATTCTTGAAGGGCTGACCGATATTTTTCACGAGCAGGAGAGGTGTCAGGAGGATATCAGGGCGTCGTTGGCCGGACGGATGGATGAACTCCGCGAAGGAAACGGGAAAAAATTACAATTGACCTTGACGGAAATTCACATTTTGTCGTGTATCGGAGATCATGAACCGATCAATGTCACGTCAATAGCGGAAAAAATGAAGACGACAAAGCCGACCGTGTCGAGAAGCTGCGCGAAGTTTTTGGAAGCCGGCTTTCTGCGCAGAACCCGGCTGAGTGACAATAAAAAAGAAGTCTATTTCCGGCTGACTCCTGCCGGGAAAGAGCTGCATTCCCTTCATCATGAATATCATGAATTGATAAAACAGCGGCTCTTGGCGTTTTTAGACCGCTATACAGATGAAGAACTGTTATTTGCTGAACGGCTGTTCCGTGATCTGTCAGCAAACTGGCGGTCTGTAAATGGCGGCGGAGAGCTGTTCAAATAAAAAACACGCATATGGATGCGTGTTTTTTTATTCGGATCATGTTCCTCTTTCTGCCCGGCCTCTTTCGCCGTGTGCCCGTTTCAGCTGAGAAAGGTGGTGCAGCAGCCGATAGAAGGGCGGAAGCATGGCGATGACGAGAACGATCCGGATGACCTGAACCGCGACGACGAAAGTCGAGTCTTCGTGCAGGGTGATCGAAGTCGCCGCCATCTCGGCGATCCCGCCGGGAGAAAAGGCGAGAACAGATGTAATCATGGAGATGCCCGTTAATTTAGAAACCGCAACCGCGCTCAGAATCATGGCGGCGATTAATCCGACGGAAGAAATAAATCCGACGGTCAGCACTCTCGTCACACCGGTGAACATGCTTTTGTACATTTTTGATCCGATTGTGGCGCCGAGAAAAATTTGTGACAGCTGGTTCGCTTCCGGCGGCCACCAGGCCAGCATGTCTTTGCCCGCCAAGGCGGACACGCCGATTTCCGCAGCAGCAACGCCGATCATGCTGCCGAGCAGCCAAGGGGCGGGGAATTTCAGCCGTTTTGCGCCTTTACTTGCAAGCCAGGCAGCTAAAATAAATCCGGCCGTTAACAAGACGGGAATAAGGCCCGGATGTGAAGCTCCTGCTGAAACGGCTCCGGCTGATGTCTGAGCCGCACCGTTTTGTTTGGTAAATAAGAAAATGACGAGAAACGGTATTGTCATGACGACCAAAAGGACGCGCGTCAGCTGAATAAGGCTTACAATCGCGGTGTTTGCGCCGACTTCCTGGGCGATACCCGGCATGGCGGATAAACCGCCCGGCGCCGTTCCTACAAAGCTTGTCATCATGTCCGTCCGGCTGAACCGAAAGAGCACATATCCGGAAACAAGCGCCATCACGATAGAGAAAATCAGCATGAAGCCTACCGGAAGCCAATGCTCCCGTAAAACCGACAGAACGGACAGGTTCAATTTCTGGCCGAGTTCGATGCCGAGGATCATTTGTCCCGCCGCAAGCCATCTGCGGTGAATCCCTCTTCTGTCAGGCGCCATGAACAGCCAGCCGGGCCTCGTCATGGAGAGGATGCAGCCGGCGGCAAGCGTTCCGAGCATCCAGGCGATCGACATCCCTGTAAGCGAAAGAAGAAACCCCCCTGCCGCACTGATGAGAATAAACCAGATATCCGTAAGGAGATGTTTGTCTTTCTTCAATGAAAACCCTTCTTCCTGAAACATTCATATTAAATTGTTAAGCTCGTTAACCTTACTATTACTATAGTATAGATTTTGAGATAAATAAATAATGAATTATTTCTCATAATCCATTCATTTTTCTTATCGAAAACATAAAAAAAGCTCCGGAGATGGGTGAGTGCACCCTACTCCGAAACCTCGCCCGCTTTTCCTTTCCACACAAGCGTCAATCCCAGACCGAGAAATAAAACCACACCTGCGAACAGAAACGGGAAGTGAATATTCATATCAAATAAAATACCGCCCAGAGCCGGGCCGAAAATGGTGCCCAAACTCGTGTATGTTGAGTTCATACCGGCAACAAACCCCTGCTGATTTCCTGCGATCTTCGATAGATAAGTAGTCAGTGCCGGGCGCAGTAAATCAAACGCAAGGAAAATGATGCAGGTGACAGCGAGCACGGGCAAAAACCCTGACATCACCGTAGAAACGAAAGCCAGCACAGCGCCGATGATCAGACAAAGCTGAATGACTTTTTTCTCCCCGAGGAAGTTGACAAGTCTGCCGAACGCGAGCACTTGAATGAGGACTGCCACAATGGAGCTGAACGTAATAATAATGGCGATATCCTTTGGCGTGAAGCCGAATTTATGGTTTGTAAATAAGCTGAATACCGTTTCGTACGCCGACAGCCCGAATGCCAAAACAAAAACGATGATAAAGGCGATCAAGTAGCTTGGATGAATCGACTTTTTCAAATCTTTTAAGAAGGTTGATTCTTTGGCGCTTTCCATCTGCTTTGCGCGTTCTTCTTTAGTTAACGGCTCTTTCAGCATAAAGACAGAGGAAATCACTGCGATAAATGCAATTCCCGCCGCAAAGAAAAACGGCATACGAACGCCGTGATCGGCAATAAATCCTCCTATGCCGGGCCCGATGATAAACCCTGTGCTGATGGCGGCAGATACATAGCCCATCGCCTTCGATCTTTCCTGCACCGTCGTAATATCTGCGACATACGCTGTAACGGCGGGCATGATAAAAGCGGCACTGATGCCCCCCAGCACCCTTGCGAAATATAAAATGGAGACATGTGTGCCCAATCCGAAGGTCAGCTCGGATAATGCGAACAAAAACAGTCCGGCGAGAATCATGATTTTTCTGCCGAAACGGTCAACCCATCTCCCCGCAATGGGAGATGCAATTAATTGCGCGACGGCGAAGGCAGCGACAAGGTATCCCATTGTGCTGCCCGTCAAGTGCATCACATTCATAAACAGCGGCATAACGGGAATGATCAATCCGATGCCTAAAAACGCAATAAATATGTTGCTTAATAAGATGATGAGTACAGCCTTTTGTTCTCTGATCGGTTTTTGCATGTTGTTTCTCCTTTGTCAGCTGTCATTCAGTTTATCAGCGTTGATCGACCCGTGAATAAACACGGAGATGGCTTCTTTTTGCAATTCGATTCTTTGCTGAATGGTATCGTTTTTATATAACACATCTAAACCGTAGAAGACGGATAGCAGGATTTTTACTTTTGATTCGACATGAGGAATGGACCAGCTTCCGTCTTGATTTCCTTCTTCTAAGATCTCTCTCATCACATCGTCATATTCAATATCAATTTTGTTGAGCCGCTTTACGACCTCCTCTGACGTAAACGCACTCGCATAAAACTCTTCACTTGCTCTCATAAGCGGGTAATTGATGCTCATCCGGCTGAGCAGCTCCGCAAAGCCCGTCAGCTTTTCGGCAGCATCTTTCAGATCAGCTTCCATTTCCCTCCACGTCTCGATCATCACGCGGTGATCCTCTTCCATGATATGAAGAAACAGAAACTCTTTTCCTTTAAAATGGTGATAAAGATTGCCTTTACTGATCTCGGCCGCCTCTAAAATATCCCGAATCGATGTTTCTGAATATCCTTTTTTTGCAAATAAGTCACGCGAAGCGGATACGAGCCTGTTCTTCGTCTTTTCGCTCTTTCCGGCACCGCCTTTTGTATTTGTCACTTCACACAGATCCTTTCCGCCTCATTCATATCGTTGTCCCGGCAAAGCGGGGCTCGGTTCGTTTAAAACCGACCAGTTGGTTTATTTTATTATAAAGGGTTTTTGCTGACTATACAATGAAGAAGTTATCCATTGTTTAGTGGAAGTATAAAAACGGCTCGAAAAATAAACCCCATTCTCTCCTGTTGAAAGAACGGGGTTTGCCGTCTATGACTCCCAGCGGGGAGCGTCTGAATCGTTATTTTCCGGTATTTACCTCGGTGTAGCTTGTGTTCGGCGAGTTTGATACCGTTCCCCCTGTATGGTGGAAAGGAGAGTGGGCCATATCGTATAAAAACCAGACGGCATGACGCTGCTCGTCAAATGCCGTGCGGGCAAATAACCGTTTCGCTTCCGGATGCACCGCTCTATCGGATGCCTGTAAATAAAAATCATTCGTTTTCTGCTCATCATAAAACGCCGCCCTCAGTCCTTCTCTGTATGTGTGCGGACAATGCTCCGTCTGTTTCGGCGTCAACTGTTTTCCGGTAATTGACGTATACAGTGAAGAGAAAGCGTGCATGTGGCGCACTTCTTCCTCTCTGATATGTTCGATTCGTCTTCTGATTTCTGCGGTCGGCGCTTTTTCGGCTAATATTGAGTAGCAAATCACAGCGCTGTATTCACCGTTTATGGATTTTACCAGATCCTTTATAAGCACAGAATCGTCACTGCAGATGGCTGTATAATGAAAAAAATTCTCGTGCATTGGACTCACCCCCGGATGTTTATAGGGTATTATACGGCGGCAGCCCGTGACATGTGCGGATGTCATTTTTATTCTTGATCCAGCGGCGATGTAATATGGTCGTCGTATGTGTCGACAAAAAGCCGGCCGTTGCTTCCGCGCACAGCGTATACGACGTCTTCCGGTTTGAGGTTTCTCTTATCCAATTCTTCTCTCAGCCATTTTTCCGATACGTGGTTTTCTTCCAGATTTTTCATTACCAGCCGGCCGTCCATAATCAGCTCAACGGCAAAGTTCTTTTCATGTCCGGCAAAGATGCCGAGATCCTGTCTTGTAACGGGCGCAAATTCCGGTTTGACCTCCACTGACATGCTGCCGTTTGTTTCAATGATGGCAGTCTGAACCTGAGAAATGTCAAATACATCATTTTCACGAAGCTGCTGGTTCAAGTAGTCGAGGGTATAGCGCATCTTTTTCATATTATGCTCAAGTATTTTTCCGTTTTGAATGATAATGGTCGGTTTGCCTGCAAAGAAACCCCTGGCAGTTCTGTTTTTCATAGAAAGATATGCGACAAGATAAATGATAACCACAAAAATCGTGTAAGCACTGACAGTAAAATGAATCGGCAGTTTTGTATTAAACGACAGATTTGCCGTGATGGCGCCGAGCGAGATGGCCGCAATGAAATCAAAAAGCGTCATCTGTGAAATGGTTTGTTTTCCGAGTATCCGGGCGCCGATAAACAAAATGCTGAACGACAGAATCGTTCGCACAATCACTTCGGGATATTCTGACATCATATTTAATCCTTTTTTTCTTTAATTTGGTCAAAAACGATATGTTTTAAAACAGTCATCCCGTTTTTACCAGCAGATGAGATTGGTCATTTTCGTCAACTTTCGATAAAATGTAGAAAGATAAAAAGAGAGGGGTCTTCTAATTTGGGTGTTGAGTTTTTAGTAGGCAGATCGGGGAGTGGGAAAACGAGGCTGATTATCGACAGCATTCAAGATGAACTGCGCCGGGAGCCGTTCGGGAAACCGATCATTTTTCTAGTCCCGGATCAAATGACGTTTTTAATGGAATATGAGCTTGCTAAAACGCCGGATATCGGCGGCATGATACGCGCTCAAGTGTTCAGTTTTTCGCGTTTGGCGTGGCGCGTGCTTCAGCATACCGGGGGCATGAACCGTCCGTTTGTGACGACGACGGGTGTGCAGATGCTTTTAAGGAAACTGATTGAAGAACATAAGCACGATTTTAAAGTGTATCAAAAAGCGAGTGACAAAGCCGGATTCACTGAGCAGGTGGAACGGATGCTGACAGAGTTTAAGCGATACTGTATTGAGCCTGAAGACGTCCGCCGCATGGCGGAAAGCGGAACGGCGTCAGAGTATCGCGGAGAGCGGATGCTGTCTGAAAAACTTCATGACTTAGGCATTTTATATCAGCAGATGGAAAGAAGCCTCGCCGGACACTATCTGCATTCGGAGGACTATTTGACGCTGCTCGCTCAGCAGATTCCTTTGGCGGACGTTGTAAAAGGCGCCCGTGTTTACGTCGACGGATTCTATCAATTTACGCCGCAGGAATTAAGGGTGCTGGAGCAGCTGATCATGCATGCTGAACATGTCACATTCTCGCTGACGGCGGACAGCCCTTCGGCGGAACAGGCACCGGATGAGCTCGATCTGTTCAGAATGACGGGAAGCACATACTATAAGCTTTATCAGACGGCAAAGGAATTGAATGCCGATATTTCCTGCAAGGAACTGCATGGCACGAAGCGGCATCGGCATGTGCCGGAGCTTGCCTGTATAGAGTCGCAGTACGATGTGCGTCCCGCCGCCGCGTATACCGGCGGACAGGAAGCTTTTACCGTCATGCAGGCGCAAAACAGAAGAGCTGAGCTCGAAGGTATTGCCCGGGAAATTCAATCGCTTGTCCGGGACGGAGGATACCGGTACAAAGATATGGCGATTCTCATCCGTCAGCCGGAAGATTATAAAGATTTGCTGAAGGAAGTGTTTGCCGATTACGGGCTTCCTTATTTTATTGACGGAAAAGCTTCTATGCAGCATCACCCGCTTATTGAATTCATCCGTTCAAGCCTGGATGTCGTGAAGGGGAACTGGAGATACGAAGCGGTGTTCCGCTGTGCGAAAACCGAACTGTTATTCCCGCTTGATCAGCCGGAGCAGAAAATAAGAGAGCAGGTAGATCAGCTTGAAAATTACTGTATCGCCTACGGCATTAAAGGGGAGCGCTGGACGAACGGCGAGCGGTTTGTATACAGGCGCTTCGTATCGCTCGATGAGGATTTCGCGCAGACGGATCAGGAAATCGAGATGGAACACATGCTGAATGAGACGAGAGAGTGGATAGCTGCACCCCTTGTCCGGCTGCAGAACCGGATGAAAAAAGCGAAAACGGTTCAAAGCATGGCGGAGGCTCTTTATCTCTTTTTGGA
This sequence comes from Bacillus sp. Bvel1, assembly GCF_014872755.1. NCBI lineage: Bacteria > Bacillati > Bacillota > Bacilli > Caryophanales > Bacillaceae > Bacillus > Bacillus sp. Bvel1. The sequence goes on from NZ_JAAOBZ010000006.1 coordinate 179,096, forward strand.
AGATACCGATGTTCCCCTGAAGCTGGACCGGAAAAGGCAGCGGGCCGAAGAGGCCGGAAACATGATCGAAGCGCAGCAGCACGGCCAGGCGTGGGATGCCGTTATCCAGCTTCTCGAGGAGTTTGCCGGCATGATGGGTGAAGATGAAATATCTTTGGCGCTGTTCCAGCAAATGCTTGAAACGGGAACGGAATCGCTTCATTTTTCTTTAATTCCTCCTGCGCTTGACCAAGTATTTGTAGGGAATATGGATCTCTCAAGAATGTACGGCACGTCCTGCACATTCGTCATCGGGGCCAATGACGGCGTTCTTCCGGCGCGCCCGGATGAAAACGGCGTGCTGTCTGATGATGACCGGGAGTGGCTGAAAGCGGTCGGAGTGGAGCTGTCTTCCGCGGGGCGTGAGCGGCTGCTTGATGAGCATTTTCTCATCTATATGGCGCTGTCGAGTCCGTCTGACCGTCTTTATGTGTCATACCCGATTGCCGATGCGGAAGGAAAAACGCTCCTGCCGTCAATCGTTGTAAACAGGCTTGGCGAGCTGTTTCCCGATCATCAGGAAAAGCTGTCAGCGGCTGATCCCGAGCAGGTAAGCGAAGAAGAGCAGCTTCAGTATCTCGTCAATAAACAGGTGGCTCAGACGTATACGGCAAGTCAGCTCAGGCTGTGGACAAGAGAGTACGAGATCAGTGACGTATGGTGGAGCGCATACAATGTGCTGATGAAAGAGTCTGATCACCAGCGTGCGAAAAAGCTGTTTTCAAGCCTGTTTTTCCGCAATGAGGCGAAGCGTCTTGAACGGCCTGTTTCGCGCCAGCTTTACGGCGAGCATATTAAAGGAAGCGTCTCCCGGATGGAGGCGTTTAATGCCTGCCAGTTTTCTCATTTTGCATCTCACGGGCTGCAATTAAAAGAGCGGCAGTTTTTCAAGCTGGAAGCGCCGGATATCGGCCAGCTGTTTCACTCCAGTCTGAAGCTGATTTCAGACCGGCTTCGTGAGCAGAAGCTGGAATGGCGCGATCTGACGAAAGATCAGTGCCGGCATTTCTCCTATGAAGCGGTGGAACGGCTTGCGCCAAAGCTGCAAAAAGAGATTCTGCTCAGCTCAAACAGACACTTTTACGTGAAGGAAAAACTGCAGAAGATCGTCACGCGTGTTTCTGGCATATTAAGCGAGCATGCGAAGGCGAGCGGTTTCGTCCCGGTCGGTCTTGAACTCGGTTTCGGCGGAAGCGGACCGCTGCCTCCGCTCACTTTCACGCTGAAAAACGGCTGTACGATGGAACTCGTCGGACGGATCGACCGCGTGGATAAAGCGGAAAGTTCAAAAGGCCTGCTGCTGAGAATCGTTGATTATAAATCAAGCGACAGGGGGCTTGATCTGGCTGAGGTGTATTACGGGCTCGCTCTGCAAATGCTCACATATCTTGACTTATCGATTACACATTCTGCGGATTGGCTCGGCATGAAAGCGACCCCGGCAGGCGTTTTGTATTTCCATATCCATGATCCGATGATTCAGGCCAGTCTGCCGATGGGGCTTGATGAAATCGAGCAGGAAATTTTCAAGAAATTTAAAATGAAAGGCCTTCTCCTCGGTGACCGGGAGGCGATCAGCCTGATGGACACGACTTTGGAGGAAGGGCGTTCAAATATCGTCAATGCCGGTTTGAAAAAGGACGGGTCTTTAAGATCCGACTCAGCGGCGGTCAGCGAACAGGACTTTCATCTGCTGACAGACCATGTGCGGCGGACATTTGAACAGGCGGGCGAAGCGATAACGGACGGGCTTGTGTCCATTACCCCGTATAAGCTGAAAGATAAGACGCCTTGTACGTACTGTGCGTTTAAATCGGTGTGCCAGTTTGATGAGTCGCTTAAGGAAAATGAATACCGCAGCCTGAAAGCGGAAAAAGACGGCACCATACTGGATTGGCTGAAAAAGGAGGCGGATGATGATGCAAATTCCTAAACCGAAAGACAGCATATGGACGGATGACCAATGGAGCGCCATCGTTTCTTCCGGCCGCGATATTCTTGTCGCTGCCGCAGCCGGATCAGGTAAAACGGCCGTGCTCGTGGAACGGATGATCAGAAAGATAACCGCGGAGGAAGATCCTGTTGATGTTGACAGGCTCCTTGTGGTGACCTTTACAAACGCCTCAGCAGCGGAGATGAAGCATCGGATCGCTGAAGCATTAGAAAAAGAGCTCGCCAAAAATCCGGGATCTCTGCATATCAGACGGCAGCTCTCTCTATTAAATCGGGCGAGCATTTCGACGCTTCACTCTTTCTGTCTGCAAGTGCTTAAAAAATATTATTATATGATTGATCTTGACCCCGGTTTTCGCATGGCTGACCAGACGGAAGGCGAATTGCTCGGAGACGAAGTGCTTGATGAGCTGTTTGAAGATGAATACGCAAAAGGGAATCAGGCGTTTTTTGAGCTTGCAGACAGATATACGACAGACAGGCATGATCTGGATCTTCAAGACCTTGTCAAACGGGTGTACGAGTATTCCCGGTCGCATCCTGACCCGGAAGCGTGGCTGCAAAGCTTTGTCCGCCTGTATGACGTGACGGAAGAAAGCAAAATGGAAGAGCTTCCGTTTTACCAGTATGTGAGAGAAGATGCGGAAATGGCGCTCTTCGGGGCAAAACAAAAGCTTGAGAAGGCGCTTGAACTGACAAAAGCGCCCGGCGGGCCGGCCCCGCGCGCTGGTAATTTTCTGGATGACCTTCAGCAGATAGAAGAGCTGATCAGCTGCCGGCATGACTTCGATGCGCTGTATGAACGGGTTCCCGCAGTCTCATTTAAGCGGGCGAAGCCGGTAAAGGGTGATGAATTTGACAAAGCGCTTTTGGACGAAGCGACCGATTTGCGAAACGGCGCGAAGAAACTGATCGAAAAGTTAAAGACCGATTACTTTACAAGAAGTCCGCAAGATCACTTGAAGAGTTTAACAGATATGAAGCCTGTCATCGAAACGCTCGTTCAGCTCGTGATATTGTACGGAAAACGATTTGAAGCGGCGAAACAAGAAAAATCAATTATTGATTTCTCAGATTTGGAACATTACTGCCTGGCGATTCTAACTGCGGTTGATGAAGAAGGCCGGCGGGTGCCGAGCGAAGCGGCCGTTTATTATCAAGACCAGTTTCATGAAGTTCTGGTTGATGAATATCAAGATACCAATCTTGTGCAGGAGTCTATCCTGCAGCTTGTGAAAAGCGGGGATGAAGAGGCGGGAAATCTGTTTATGGTAGGCGACGTTAAACAATCGATCTACCGTTTCAGACTTGCTGAGCCGCTGCTGTTTCTCGGGAAATATAAAAGGTTTACAGAAAGCGGGGAAGGCGCGGGGCAGAAAATTGACCTGAACCAAAATTTCCGCAGCCGTTCCGATATTTTGGACAGTACGAATTTCTTGTTTAAGCAGCTGATGGGCGGAAAAATCGGCGAAGTGGACTACGATGAACAGGCGGCATTGAAGCTCGGCGCATCGTATCCGCCGAATGACGCGGCAAAAACGGAACTGCTGCTGATTGACAGCGCTGATGACGCAGACAGCTCCGAGGATGCCGAAGACTTTGAAACCGTGCATTGGGAAGCGAAAGCGATAGCCGGGGAGATCCGAAAGCTTGTCTCATCTCCGTTTAAGGTCTATGACGGGAAAACAAAAACACACCGGAATATCCAGTACCGGGATATCGTGATTTTGCTGCGCTCCATGCCGTGGGCGCCGCAATTAATGGAAGAGCTGAAAAACCAGGGCATTCCGGTGTACGCCAATTTGACGTCGGGTTACTTTGAAGCCGTGGAGGTGGCTGCGGCGCTTTCAGTCTTGAAGGTGATTGATAATCCGTATCAGGATATTCCGCTTGCTTCCGTGCTGCGCTCGCCCATCGTCGGCTGTGACGAAAATGAACTTGCGCTGATACGCCTTGAAAAGAAAAAAGCGCCGTTTTATGAAGCGCTGAAAGCATATATAGCGAACGGTGACAGGCATGATGAACTGTATCAAAAACTGAGAACCTTTTATGACAGTCTGCAAAAGTGGCGGTCATTTTCGACGAATCATTCGGTGTCTGAGCTGATTTGGGAAGTATACCGCGATACCGGATATTTTGACTATGCAGGCGGCATGCCCGGCGGAAAGCAGCGCCAGGCCAATCTGCGCGTCTTGTATGACCGGGCGCGCTCGTACGAAGCGACGGCGTTCCGCGGGTTATTCCGCTTTTTGCGGTTTATTGAACGGATGCAGGAGCGCGGCGATGATCTGGGGACCGCCCGTGCGCTCAGCGAGCAGGAGGATGTCGTTCGGCTGATGACGATCCACAGCAGCAAAGGACTTGAATTTCCCGTCGTTTTCACCGCCGGACTCGGCAGAAGTTTTAATATGATGGATCTCAACAAATCATACCTGCTTGATAAAGAGCTCGGTTTCGGCACGAATTATATTCATCCGGAACTCAGAATCAGCTATCCGACTCTTCCGCTTGTGGCGATGAAGAAAAAGATGCGCAGAGAGCTCTTATCCGAAGAATTGCGCGTATTGTATGTGGCGCTGACCAGAGCGAAGGAAAAGCTGTTTCTCGTCGGTTCCTGCAAAAACCGGGAAAAACAGCTGGCCAAATGGCAGGCGCAAGCAGACCGGGCTGATTGGCTTCTTTCTGAATTCGACCGCTATCAGGCGTCATCTTATTTGGACTTTATCGGGCCGGCGCTCATCCGCCACCGTGACATGGAGGCGCACAGGACGCCGGGACTTTCTTCGACTGAGGATATCTTGCGCGACCCGTCGCGTTTTCACATCCGGATGCTTCAGCAAAGTGAATTGCTGGAAGAGAATCCAAAAGAACGTGCTGAAGAAAAGAGCAAACGTCTCAAGGCGATACAGCAGGGCGAGCCGATTCCTGGTTCGTTTTCATTTGATGATCAGGCGCGCCGTCTGCTTAAATGGGAATATCCGTACCGAGAGCTGACGGCTATCAGAACGAAGCAGTCAGTTTCTGAGCTGAAGAGAAAGCAAGAGTACGAGGATGAATACAGCGGCCGCTCTCTCATCAAACCGTCAGGAGACACGCTTTTATACAGGCGTCCCGGTTTTATGATGAAAAAAGGGCTGACAGCCGCCGAAAAAGGGACGGCGATGCATACGGTGATGCAGCACATACCGCTGACGCACGTTCCGACTGCCGAAGAAGCAGAGCGGACGGTCCGGATGCTTTACGAAAAAGAGCTGCTGACAGAAGAGCAGCAGGAAGCCATTGATATAGAAGAAATTGTCCGGTTTTTCGGAACTGAAATCGGTAAAGACCTTCTCGGGGCGCTGCGGATTGACCGGGAAGTGCCGTTCAGTATGGCGCTTCCGGCCGGCGAGGTGTACAAGGATGCCGAAACGGCCGGTGAACCGCTGCTCGTGCAAGGGATTATTGACTGCCTCTACGAAACTGCGGACGGTCTCTATTTGCTGGACTATAAAACAGATCGGATAGAGGGGAAATTCCGGAATGGATTTGAAGGCGCGGCTCCGATTCTGCAAAAAAGATATGAAACACAAATCGAATTGTATACAAAAGCGGTGGAACAAATTACAAAAACGAAAGTGAAAGGGCGTGCGCTCTATTTCTTCGATGGAGGTCACGTTCTTACACTGTAACGAGATCCGAAGCTCCTTTTTGGAGCGGATCTTTTTTTCTATCAAAAAGTGAGGTGAATGCGGTATGCGCATTTTACATACAGCTGACTGGCACCTCGGCAAAACGCTGGAAGGCAGAAGCCGGCTGAGCGAGCAGGCCGAAGTACTGGAAGAGCTGAATACCATTGTCAAGGAAGAAAACATTGATGCGGTCATTATGGCGGGGGATGTATTCGATACGGTCAACCCGCCTGCGCTCGCTGAACAATTGTATTACGAAAGTCTTTCCGCGCTTTCTGACGGCGGAAAACGCCCGGTTGTCGTCATTGCCGGAAACCATGACAATCCCGACAGGCTGGCGGCGGCTTCTCCGTTAACAAATGAGCGCGGCATTCATTTAATCGGCTATCCGCGGACAGAACCCGTCCATATTGAGGTGCCGTCGGCGGACGAGCTGTTAGCCGTAGCCGCGCTGGCATATCCGTCAGAGGCGAGATTAAACGAAGTGCTTTCTGATACGTTTGAGGAAAAGCTTCTTCGCGATCATTACGATGTGAAAATCAGAGAGGCGTTTGCTCACATGTGCGGACTGTGCCGGAACGATGCCGTGAAAATCGCGGCGAGCCACATTTATGTCGCGGGGGGAAATCAGACCGATTCAGAGCGTCCGATTGAAGTCGGGGGCGCTTACACGGTCGCCGCTGACAGCCTGCCGGCTGATGCGGCTTACGTGGCTCTCGGCCATCTCCACCGTCCGCAAACGATCAAGCGCGCCAAGACGGCTGCCCGTTATTCAGGCTCTCCGCTCGCATACAGCTTTTCGGAAGCCGGTTATGCCAAATCGGTGACAGTGGTAGAAGCGAAGCCCGGCGGAGAAGCGAAGTGGGAAGAGATTTTCCTGTCTTCCGGTAAACCGCTCGTCAAATGGAAAGCGCAGGGGCTGAGCGAGGTTCACGGCTGGCTTGATGAAGGGCGTGACCGGAATGCCTGGATCGATCTTGATATCCATTTGACGGATCAGCTTTCCCTCGAGGAAATTCATCGGCTGAGAAAGGCGCATCCCGGCTTTATCCATATCAGGCCGGTTTTTGAAGAAAAAGAGACCGAAAATGACCGGATTGAAGTGAAACACACATCAATTGAGGATCGATTTAAGAAGTTTTATGAAAAACAAACGGGCGGCGGCGTGCCGGATGAGGAGATGGTCAAGCTGTTTTTAGAGCTTGCGTCAGCAGATGATGAGGAGGATGCGACATGAAGCCGATTCTGTTAACGATAAAAGGGCTCCACAGCTTCAGGGAGGAACAGACCATTGATTTTGCCGGACTGTCAGGAGCCGGGGTGTTCGGGATTTTCGGGCCGACCGGAAGCGGAAAATCGTCGATCCTTGATGCCATGACACTCGCTTTATACGGAAAAGTGGAGCGCGCCGCAAATAATACGCACGGCATTCTGAATCATGCCGAAGATCAGCTTGCCGTCTCATTTACATTCGCGCTTCAATCCGGCCACCGGGTTTCCTACAAGGTCGAGCGCGTTTTTAAGAGAACGGATGAAACGAAAGTAAAAACCGCCCTCTGCCGGCTGATTGAAATCAAAGACGAACAAACGGTGCTGGCCGATAAAGCGAATGAAGTGAACAAAAAGGTAGAGGAGCTTCTTGGCCTGACCATTGACGACTTTACAAGAGCCGTCGTGCTGCCGCAAGGAAAGTTTGCCGAGTTTCTGTCGCTTAAAGGTGCGGAAAGAAGACATATGCTCCAGCGTCTGTTTAATCTGGAACAGTACGGGGACAGGCTTGTCAAAAAATTGCGGCGGCGGGCGCAGGAAGCGGCAGCGAAAAAAAATGAAATGCTGGCCGAACAATCCGGCCTCGGAGACGCAGGAGAAGATGCGCTGAAGCAGGCTGAACAGCAGTTTCACGAAGCGAACGAACGGCTTGAAGCAGCTGAGAAGAAACGGGTCCGGGCAAAAGAGCGTTTTGAAAATCACCAGGAAATTTGGAACTTGCAGACAGAAAGAGATGAATATGAGCGCCGGGAGAAAAAGCTTGAGGAAAGACGCCCGTACATCACGGATTTGACTGAGCGTCTTAAAGAGGCGGAAACAGCTCTCGCCCTTGAGCCGTACGCAGACCGCTGCACCGAAGCCGTCCGCCGGAAGCAGCGAGCCGAACAGGAACACGAACTGGCCAAACGGAAATCAGAGGCGGAAACCGTTTCATTTACCCGGCAAAATGAAGCCTATGAAGCATGGCGCGCCCATAAGGCCGAACAGGAGCCGAAACTTGTCAAGGAAGAAGAGCTGTATCAAAGACTTTCAGCCATTGAACAAAAACTGCTTGAAGCGAAAAAAGAAGCGGAAAAAACAAATGCGGAGCACAGCAAAAAAGAGGAAGAATACGAAGCCGCCTCGAAACAGCTGGCCGCAGTGAAAGACCGCCTGACCCGCGGCCAAAACAGGCAGAATGAGCTGAAAGAAGAGCTGAAAGCAGTTCAAGTGACCGCCGATGAACGGAAAAAATGCCAGACCGCAGCACAGCTGGCGGCGGGCTTTCAGCAGACACAGGAACAAATCACGAAAGAGCGGGCCAATCTGACAACGCAGCTGAAAAACGTGGAGAAGCTCAACGGAGAAAGCGAGTCGCTCACAGCGAAAGCGAAAACGGAAGAGGAAGACATTACGCGCGCTTATCAAACGCTGCAAACCGTTTACCATATGATCTGTGAAACGGAACGTTCACTGAAAGCCGCAGCCGAACGGGCTGAAAAAACGCAAGCCGATCTCCGCAGGCGCTCAGAGGAAGCGAGAACGGCTGCATTAACAAAAGAATTATCGGAAAAACTGATCGAAGGAAAGCCTTGTCCTGTATGCGGCTCGACGCAGCATGACCGCCCGCGTTCCGCTCATGAAACATTCTCGCCTGATACCGCTGTGCAGGAACATTTGCAGCAGGTGGAAGCACTGCTTTCTGAGGCGGCGGCTCTTTCTCAGGAAGTGCTGACAGCCAAGGTTGCATTAGAAGAACAGTCGGGGCGTTTTACCGAAGAATGTCCGTTTCTGCAAAGCGCCCGGGTTCCGGAGCTGGAAGCCGCTTCTTCCATCAGCGGACGCCCGCTTGATGAAGCGTTCAGCGCCGTCCGCTTGGAATGGAAACAAATGAAACAGGATATGCTGTCGGTAAAAGAGAAGGTCACAAGACTGATCAGCGCGCATCAGCAGACGGTAAAACAAGCTGAGCAGCTTGCCGAACGAATCCGCTACGAGGAAAAAGAAGCCGACCGTCTCAGACATTCATTAGAAGAGCTTGAATCGCTGTCAGAAAGCCGATTGAATCAGTACAACGAAGTCTGCGGTCATATTCCGCCAAACCGGATTGACGCCTGGCAGGCTTCGATAGATGAGAAGGACAGGCAGGCAGAAGAATGTGAGAAGCGCATTGAAACAAGCATCGCATTCCTCAAGGAACATGAAGAGGAGAAAGAACGCCTGCAGGAGATGAAGCATCGGCTTGAACGGGAACGGCTCGAGCTTCACTATGCGTCTGAGCGCCTGCAGCAGGTGATTGACGGATATGAACAAGAGCTCGGAACAGCAGCTGAAGAAACATCAATTTCCGCAAAGCTTGAAGCGGTGCGGCAGGAATTACAGCTGTTAAAATCAAAAGAACAGTCCCTATTCGATGCGCTGAAGCAGGCGCAGCAATCGCTGAATGACGCAAAAGGCCGGGAATCAGGGAGTCTCATGTCACTCAGGGATGCTGAGGCCTCTCTTGAGAAAGCGCAAAACGACTGGCGCGTGAGGTCAAAAGACACCGGGTTTACCGAACCGGACCAAGTTAAAAAAAGTCTGCTTCCGCAAGGGCGTGCAGAGGAAATGAAAAAAGAAATTGATGAGTTTCTGGACACCTCAAAACAGCTATCGGCAAATATCAGCCGTGTTACTGATAAATTAGCCGAGCGCCGGATATCGGAGGAAGAATGGACAGCATCCGTTTCTCTGCTGAAGCAGGCAGAGGCTGAGTCAGGCGCCGCCATGGAGGAAAAAGGAGCACAGGCAAAAGCCTTCGCGGTTATGCAAAAACAGCATAAGCGCTTTAAAGAGATTGAAGCCGAACTGAAAAACTGGCAGACACAGATTGACAGGCTTGATAAGCTCCAGTCTGTATGTAAAGGCAATACATTCGTCGAATTTTTAGCGGAAGAACAGCTGGAAAGCGTGGCTCGGGACGCCTCTGCCCGTCTCGGAGCGCTGACAAGGCAGCGGTATGCCATATTAGTCGATTCAGAAGGCGGTTTCGTCATGCGTGATGACGCGAACGGAGGCGTCAAACGGCCCGTATCAAGCCTTTCCGGCGGGGAGACGTTTCTGACATCGCTGTCGCTTGCGCTGGCCTTGTCCGCCCAGATTCAGCTGCGGGGGCAATACCCGCTGCAATTCTTTTTCTTAGATGAAGGATTCGGGACTCTTGACCAAGGGCTCTTAGACACCGTTGTCACAGCGCTCGAAAAGCTGCAATCGGACAACTTATCCGTCGGAGTGATCAGCCATGTGCAGGAGCTGAGAGCGCGTCTGCCGAAAAAATTAATCGTTCATCCGTCCGAACCGGGCGGGAAAGGCACCCGGGTCACATTAGAGATCATGTAGAAAGGAGAAGGAATTATGGCTGATTCTGCCGAGGGCACATGTGAATTATGCGGCCGCCATCATGTGCGGCTGACGGAGCACCACTTAACGCCTAAGGAAGAAGGCGGCACATTCCTTCCGACCGCAATGCTCTGCATCCCTTGTCATAAACAGGTTCACGCGCTCTATACGAATCAGGAGCTTGCGGCAAGGCTCGCGGGAATAGAAGAGCTGCGGCGTGACCCGAAACTCGCGCGGTTTGTGAAATGGATCAGAAAACAGCCGCCGGAAAAGCTTGTAAAAACAAAAAAAGCAAATGAACGAAAATAACGCTGAACCAAAAGCAGCCCTCTTCTGAAAGAGCGGCTGCTTTTTAGGCGTTTCCGACCACATTTTGATCGCTGACATCGGGGTCTATATAGTTTGTCGCATTGACAACGTTGTTTAATAACAGGAAATCTCCGGTATTGCCTGCTCCCGAACCGAGCGCAGATTTAGAAGAGCTTTTTGGAGAAAGGTAAAAGGAATCACCAAAGTTTACGACTCCGCCCGATATGGAATTGATAGCTATAGGTCCGGTAATTGCTGGCATAAACGACACCCTTTATAGAAGTCTCACCGTCATTATATGTCAGGGCTGCTGTGATTGTGAGCTTGGCGTGAAGATCTGCCTAATATGTTTCAGCCGCGAATCTCCCAGAACGACCGACGTCGATCCGATTTGAACCACGGACGCTGACGATACCCCTTGAACTTTCACATTCCTTACCCGAATTGAAGGATTTTCATGGCAGAATGCGCTTTGGACTCCCGTTTCCGGTAACGGCATGACGGCCGGCTGCCGAAAGATCTGGTACTCTTTTTTGTTAAATGAGCCTTCATCATCTCTGTATACAGCAAGACTGCGCTGATCGGCCAATACTTTGATCCGCATATTGATTTCATTCGTATCGCCTGCTTGAAAGACACTCGCAATCCCGACTGAATTGATTTTGGCGTTCCGGAGGCGTGAAATGCGCTTTAACATTATTCCGGCGCCAGCGGCACATAAGGCCCGATAATAAGAGATTCCGGAGGCGTGTCAAAGATGGAAGACAGATAGACGGAATCGGTGTCGCCGATTAATAATAAGGAAGAACTGGATACACCGGTAGACCGGATGTCGCCGACTTCAATATTCCGGTTAATCACTGTAAAAATCATGACGGATCATCACCTTTCATTTCACCAGGTATGTGTTTAATAAAGTGCTCGACGGCCCTGACAATATCACGCTTCACATGTTCGGCAATCTGCTCGGCATATTGCGCGGGCGCCGTATTTTCTTCTTTCGGGACATGGGACAGATAATACTGAATCCGGCTGTCCATCTGCTTTCTGATATCTTCAATAATATGATATTTGTTCGTTTCGTCCAGCCTGCTCTCATACTGAGTTTCGAGCTGCTCTAAAAGCGCGGGGATTTCTTCATTCAGGTACATATCGACGTTTTGACGGATTTGCTGCATTTGCTGGCCCGCCTGTTCCTGCTGCATCATTCCGACCTGCGGAGATGTCTGGCCGACTTCGAAGTTTTGCACGGCATTCGGATCAGTCGGATTCAATCCGATATTCAGCGTTCCTTCCAGCCGTTCAATTTTCAGCTGATCAAATTTATACTCGAGCCGATCGATTCTTGTAGAAGGCTGCTGCTTCAGCGTTGAAATTTCATTTTGGAATTCTTTCAGCTGCCGTTCGAGCTCCTGAATCTGCTGCGCCTGCTGCTGGACGAAAGAATTTAAATTCTGCAGGTAGGATGAAACGGATTGATCATACATGACATTCACCTCGCGTCTCGTTTCCTTCATTAAAACTACCGGCTTGGCGGCTGGAGCGGTACAAATGATGAGGTGCCGGGACCTCCCCCTGTTGTTACAGCCTGCTGCCCCGCGGTGACAGGCGGCGCCGGCTCAACATAACTCCCTGTGTTGTACAGATTGGAAAGAGATTTAATTGAACCGGCGCTTCCGATTTGCAGTATGGAGGAATTGCTGACAGATTCTACACGCATGTAATTGATATGGATCGACTGATTGACGTAAAAATTCATACGGCGCCTCCTTTATGCGTTTCCTGCCATCGGCTGATCGATTACATCATTATCGTACACATTCGTTGAATTCCTGTAATTCGTCAGTGTGAGATTGTCTCCGGTATTGAAGCTGCCCGCTCCGGCAAATGTCTTAACCTCTGCTTTTGGAGAAATGGTGATGCAGTCGCCTATATGAACGACTCCGCTCGTACCGACGGCATTAATTTTAAACGCTCCGACAATTGCGGGCATACGAGCACATCCTTTTCGTGAAGATTTTCATGACTGCACTCCAGGAGCTTATCTGGGCTGCCTGCCTAAAATAGCTTATGACAAATGCACATTTTTGTGAGCGGAAAAAACTTTAGACGTAAAAAACACCGGCACTTTACACATGCCGGGTCTTATACATAAATGATACAGATTTATATACATATCACGTTTATGAGAAAGCCTCTTTTCTTTCGCGGCCGTGCTGAATCTGTGCGGCCGGGTTCGGCCCGCTGTCTTTCGTTTGTTGGATGAGCCCGCCCCGGCACCCGTTTAAAAGGCTGTCCAGCTCCTGGCTGCACCTGATGGTCTCCGTCGCATTGATTCCGAATTTTTGCGCTGTCTCGAATAAAGTTAATCTTTTTTCTTCAATTTTGTTCATCGTGTGATCTCCAATTCTCGATTATTTTGGAAAACATAGGATGATAATAGTATAACCCATTTTGGCCAAGAAGGTTTTATTTCGTCAATATGACTAAAAAAGTGACAATTTTTGATACTCTTTTACACTTATTTTCAGCCTGTTTAAAAGAGGGATTTCCCGCCCGGAGGAAGAATACATAAAGGAATGCCATTTAAAAATGATGGGGGATTAACATGAAATTTGCGACAGGGGAACTGAACAGCCGAAAATTTGTCGGTCTGATTATTGATGATGACAAAATCTTAGATCTGCAAAAGGCTGAAAAAAAATTGTTTGAACTTGAGACGATTCCGGGTTCGCTGATCGAGTGCATTCAAAAAGGAGATAAGTTCGTCGCGCATGCCGGACAGCTTGCGGAATGGGCGAAAAAACCGAATGACGAGTCGGGTTCATTTATGTATGCGCTGTCTGACGTAAAGCTTTGCGCGCCTATTCCGAGACCTTCAAAGAACGTGATCTGCATCGGGAAAAATTATCGTGATCATGCCGTTGAAATGGGGAGTGAGGCGGATATACCGGAGCATCCCATGGTTTTTACGAAAGCCCCGGCTGCCGTTACAGGACACGGAGAAACAGTGAAGAGCCACTTGGATGTAACGGAGCAGCTTGATTATGAAGGGGAGCTTGCGGTAATCATATCAAAAAGCGGGTCGCACATCTCCAAAGAACATGCGCTTGATCATATATTCGGCTATACAATTGTAAATGATATCACAGCGCGCGATCTGCAGAAAAAACATAAACAGTTTTTTATCGGCAAAAGCCTCGATACGACATGCCCGATGGGCCCGGTCATTGTACATAAGTCGGCCGTCAGTGATCCGCAAAGCCTGAAAGTTGAAACGCGGGTGAACGGAGAACTGCGCCAATCAGGATCAACGGGTGACATGATTTTTCCGATAGCTGAATTAATTGAGACGCTGTCAAAAGGGATGACGCTTGAAGCCGGTGACATTATAGCGACGGGAACGCCGTCCGGTGTCGGAAAAGGGTTTAAGCCGCCGAAATTTTTAAAGCCGGGGGACCGCATTGACATTACAATTGAACCGATCGGCACGCTGTCGAACCAAATCGGATAATTGTGTGTCTTTCGCACGATTGATAATGCTCCGAGCGGCTTGTTGTGGTACCATAAATGAGGCAGATTGATCTGATAGGGGGAATTGAACATAATGACACATTGGCATATTACTTCATGGGTCGTTGCGCTTATCCTGGTGTTTGTCAGCTACGGGCTGTACGGTGCCGGAAAAGCGAAGGGCGCAAAAATTACGCATATGATTCTGCGCTTATTCTACATTATTATTATTCTGACCGGAGCTGAGCTTTTTGTCCGTTTTGCGAATTGGAACGGAGAGTACGCAGGAAAAATGCTGCTCGGCATCATTACCATCGGACTGATGGAAATGCTCGTCATCCGCAAGAAAAAAGGCAAATCAACCGGCGGACTGTGGATCGGTTTTATTATCGTGCTCGTCCTGACGGTGCTGCTGGGCCTTCACTTGCCGATCGGTTTTCACGTATTTTAATCAATCGCTTGAAAAACCCGGATGCATCCGGGTTTTTTTTAGTTGCGCAACTGGGCCGCTGAATGAGAAATGCCGTGTTGATGAGGCGAAAGAGATGTGCAGGATGCCAAAAGCGTCAATCACTCTTGTTGCCGCAAAAGCTACGGCTGTGATGGGTAAAAGCAAACGCCGGCCGTCAATCAGCGTGAAAAACAAAGCTGAATACATCAGGCGGCACCTATTTAAAAGGTGCCGCCTGTTTGTTATGCGGTGCCGTCTTGTCTTGCCGCTGAATACATAATGGAGCGCCGCCCGTCAGATGCCGTCCATTCAAATCTGTCGTGTTTACCCGAGCTGCCGCGGTGATGCTGCAGGGCGCATTGTGCGTCATCCGCCGAGAAGTGATAAAACGAAACGCCTTCACCGGAAAACAGCGCCTGATTATAGGAAAATACGCAATCATATACAGACAGGCCGAACCCGTGCAGATGGCTGAGAAACAGCAGAAACGTTTCATCGTCCAGCGAATCGAGCAAGGTTAACAGCGGCCGTTTGACCGCCTTTTCATAACGGATTTCTTCCCCGCCGAGCAGGGGGATGGTGTCTGCGCCGATTTCGGCCGAACCGCCGCAAATCCGTGCCGGCTGCCATCTGCCGTCGCGTTTCATCAATACGTCTGCGTTTCCGAGACTGTCTGCAAGCAGGATATCGCCTTCATCGTTTTCGACGAGGCAGATGCCGTCCTCTATCATCAGTGTGCCGCGCCCCCATTTGTTTTTTTCTGAGAAAAGCTGTTTTCGTTTCATAACCGTGCCCGTCTCCTTTGTTTGTTTCTTCTCTTCCGTTCTTTCCAAATCGGGCTTGTCTCATACAACTCTTAGTGGGACAAATCAACTATCTGCGTTTCTTTGCATAAACTGGGTAAAGTGCTGATAGAAACGAATTTGAAACCGACAGAAACGGGATTGGAGCTGATATCACATGTGTGGAATTGCGGGTTGGGTCGATTTTCAAAAGCAGCTCGTCCAAGAGAAACATATTATGAACAATATGATAGACACTCTTTCAAAACGAGGGCCTGATGATTCAAACGTCTGGGGAGAGCCCCATGTTTTATTCGGACATAAAAGACTTTCGGTCGTTGACATTGAAGGCGGCCGCCAGCCGATGGCCTGCACGCATCAAGAGGAAACGTACACCATCATTTATAATGGCGAGCTGTATAACACGGAGGAATTGCGGAAGGAGCTTCAGGCGAGGGGCCACCGTTTTGAGAGGACCTCTGATACAGAAGTGCTGCTGCACAGCTATATTGAGTGGCGGGAGGAGTGCGTGGACCGCTTGAACGGTATTTTCGCTTTTGCCATCTGGGATGAAAAGCGAAAGCGGCTCTTCGGGGCAAGAGACCGGCTCGGCGTCAAACCGTTTTTTTATAAAGAACACGGCTCTTCCTTTCTGTTTGGGTCGGAATTGAAAGCCATCCTTGCTCATCCTGATGTGAAAGCCCGCACAGACAGCGGCGGACTTGCGGAAGTATTCGGACTCGGGCCGTCCAGAACTCCGGGCTGCGGGGTGTTTAAAGGAATTCACGAGGTGCGTCCCGCCCATGCGTTCACTTTCTCAAAGGACGGTTTGTCCATATGGCGTTATTGGAATGTAAAGAGCGAAAAGCATACAGACAGCTTCGATGAAACCGCCGCTCACATTCGGTACTTATTTCAGGATGCAGTGACACGCCAGCTCGTATCTGACGTGCCGATTTGCACGTTTTTATCAGGGGGGCTTGATTCGAGCGCGATAACCGCGATAGCCGCCGCTCATTTTGAGAAACAAGGAAGAGATCCCCTTCATACTTATTCAATTGATTATGAGGAGAACAGCAAATTTTTTAAAGCGAGCGCCTTTCAGCCGAATGATGACGGCCCGTGGATCGATAAAATGACAAATGCATTCGGCACACAGCATCATAAATGCGTGATTACGCAGGATCAGCTGGTTGAACATCTGGAGGAATCCGTTCTCGTCAGAGACCTGCCGGGCATGGCTGATGTTGATTCATCGCTTTTATGGTTCTGCCGGGAAATTAAAAAAGATTTTGTCGTGAGCCTTTCCGGAGAATGCGCGGACGAAATTTTCGGCGGATATCCGTGGTTTCACACCGCGGCAGAAGAAGACGGATTTCCTTGGATGAGGTCGACTGAGGAGAGGGTCACGCTCTTGGATGAAAAGTGGCAAAAACGGCTGAATCTTAGAGAATACGTGAATGCGAGATATGAAGAAACCATTGCGGAAACGCCGCTGTTAGACGGTGAGACGGGAACAGATAAAGCGAGACGGCAGCTGTTCTACTTAAATATGCTTTGGTTTATGACCAATCTGCTCGACCGCAAAGACCGCATGAGCATGGGCGCAAGTCTTGAAGTACGGGTGCCGTTCGCCGACCACAGGCTTGTGGAATACGTTTGGAATATTCCTTGGGAAATGAAAATGCATGGCAGCCGGGAAAAAGGCATTTTGCGGAAAGCGCTTGAAGGACTGCTTCCTGAAGATATTTTGTACCGCAAAAAAAGCCCTTATCCGAAAACGCATCACCCGAAATACACGCAGGGGGTCACAGAATGGCTGAAAACGATTTTACAACAGAAAGATTCCGTGCTTCACACCCTGCTTGACAGAAAGAAGCTGGAAATGCTGCTGGAGACAGAAGGTTCATCTTTTCAGGTGCCGTGGTTCGGCCAGCTGATGAAAGGCCCGCAGCTGATCGCCCATCTTGCCCAGATCCATACATGGTTTGAGGCGTACCGTATCGATATAGAAGAATAACAGTGCCGCGACCGGTTTCCGCTGAAGGATATCGGTCTTTTTATTGTGAAACATATGGTACACTAAAAAACAGAGGAGTGATACCATGACCGAATACGAAACATGCGCCCATCTTGCCGAGGTGCACTTTCCTTTATATAAACGGACTTTCTCATCCCTGCCGCCAAAAAACAGGCGGGCCGCATGGGCGGTGCTTGCTTTGTTTCACGAAGCTGATCGGCTTGATATGCAGGAACTTGGGGGATTTGAACAGGCGGCACAAGACTTTCTGAACGGGGCACGCGCCGACGGCTTTTTGTGGGAGGCGCTCACTGATGTGCGGCAGCAATTTGCGCTTGAAGAAGAGCCGTTGCGTGAGTTTATCGCCGGCCACATCTCTGACAGAGAAAAAGTAACGTATCAAGAGTTTGATGACCTGCTGATGTACGCGGGCCAAACAGGCGGAGCCCTCGGCCTGCTTCTGCTGCCGGTTTGCGCGCGCCGGAACCAAGAGAAACTCCGCCATGCAGCCGTTTCATTAGGAGCAGCCATTCAGCTGACCCGGGTGCTTCTGAGGGTCCATACGGATGAGTGGTCGAAAAAGCGTCTCCCGCGCCAGGTGATGATGCAATTCGGCTATACGGAAGAAGAGCTGGAGAGCCATACCGTCAACAAAGCTTTTATGAATGTATGGGAGTACATCGCATTCGAGGCTGAGGCGTATTTCGAGGAGGCGTCTGAAGAGCTGGAGCTGTTTCCGTTATACTCAAGGCCCGCCGTTACCGGTTTGCTGGCACATTACCGGTCAGAGCTCGGTGACATGAGAAAACGGCTTTCGCAAGCATAAAAAAACGCCCGGCTTCTTAACGAAGCTCCGGGCGTTTATGCAATCCCTTTTTGAATCCAAATCCGCGACCGCCATCTTCTGTACATAAGAATGCCTCTGACCCATTCATCCGCGATAAATGAAATCCAGATGCCCATAAGCCCCAATCCGAAATGGATGCCGAACAGATAAGCGAGAGGCAGTCCGATACCCCACATGGAAATCATCGCCATGTAGACGGGGAATTTTGCATCTCCGGCAGCCCGCAGCGAGTTGATGATAATGACATTAAATGAACGGCCGGGCTCAAGAATGATCGTCATGGCGATCAGCATGCTCGCCGTCGCAATAATGTCAGGGCTGCTTGTGAAAATTCCGATCAGCTGCTTTGAAAACAAGGTCATGATCACGGATGTCAAAGCGGCAATGCCAAGCGCCCAGTACAGACTTTTCATGCAGCGGTCATAAGCGTCGTCAAACCGTTTGGCGCCGATATATCTGCCGATCAAAATCTGTGTGCCCTGGCTGATCGCTGTTCCGAACAGCAGGATAAACATGGTGATGTTTTGTGTATAAACCTTTGTTGTAAGCGCCTGAGCGCCCATAATGGCGATAAAATAAGTGACAACCATTTGTGAAATGTTATAAGACAGCTGTTCGCCGGCAGACGGAATCCCGATTTTCAGGAGTTTCCGCAAGTGCTCTTTATGGACGTGAAAAATCTTTTGCCATGTCAGACCGAGTCCGATGCGTTTTTTGACGATCACAATCATCGCGATGAGCCCGATGATCCGCGCAAAGGACGTTGACATCGCAACACCGGCGACGCCTAACACCGGAAGGCCGAGCGGCCCGAAAATGACAAGAAAGTTTCCGGCAATATTTAAAATATTCATCCCGATCGTAACGAACATCGTATCCTTCGTATGACCGTAGCTTTTTAAAATGGCACTGAACGTCATAATCAAAGCCTGAATGAAGG
Organism: Bacillus sp. Bvel1; assembly: GCF_014872755.1. Taxonomy (NCBI): domain Bacteria; kingdom Bacillati; phylum Bacillota; class Bacilli; order Caryophanales; family Bacillaceae; genus Bacillus; species Bacillus sp. Bvel1. The sequence continues at coordinate 198,247 of NZ_JAAOBZ010000006.1, forward strand.
ACAGCCCGCCGACCACCTGCAAAAAGACTTTGGCATCCGGCATCAATTCATTGGAAAGACCCATCACATGAAGCAGCGGAACGGCCGCAAAAAATATGGCGGCGCTGATGGCGAGACTGATGACAAAGTTCGCTCCTATTGATACATAAGCCACTTCCTGCGCCTCTTTTTTCTGTTTAGATCCTAAAAACTGTGAAATCACAATTGTCGTACCCGTTGCGATAAAGCTGAACATCACGATAATTAAATTTAAAATCTGATTGCTGACACCCACGGCCGCCACACTGTTGTCAGAGTATTGGCTAAGCATAAGAGTGTCGGCGTTTCCCATAAACATATATAATGAAACCTCAATAAATATCGGCCAAGTCAGCGCGTATAATGAGAGTTTGTGATCAGAGGATTGTTTGAATGCAGCCCGTTTTAAAATCGCTTGTTTCATTTCTTTTAACCCCTTTCCTGAAAAAATCAACGTTTAAAAGTGTACCTCCATTTTCTTATAATAAAAAGGGAGAGAAACGAAACTTCTTGCAAAAATCCGACTTAAAAAGGAGGGCCGGAAATATGTCCTTTCTCGAGTTCACAGTCCCTCCGTTCCCGGTCTTTATCGCTGCGGGAGAAGGAGTGTTCAAAAAAGGCGAAACCCATGTGAGACGGGTCTTCCCGGTGTTTGATCTGCTGTATGTGAAAGAAGGCGTCCTCTACATTACAGAAGACGAAAACGCCTTTTCCGTTGAAGCGGGAGAATATATTCTGCTTTCTCCCGGGCTTGAACATTACGGAACAAAAGGCAGTGAAGAAACGACATCCTATTCGTGGCTTCATTTTGAAGGAGCGGATTATGAGGTGACGGAAACCACCGGGAACAACTGGTCGGAGCTGAGGCGAAAAAAAGGGAGCTTTGAAGAGCCGTCCCGCTACCGCTTGTCCCTGCCGCAAAAAGGGAAGGTGAGACGCCCGCAGTTTATGGCCGGGCAATTCAGTGTGCTGACAGATGAAAGCGCCGAGAACTCCGACCTGCCGCTCAGAAAGCAGATTCTGTTTGAAGAGCTGCTGCTCCATCTTCAGAAAGAAGCGTTCCAAATCCCGTCCGCAAAGGAAAGAGTCGCATGGGAGGCCGCCCGGTACCTGCAGGAGCACTATCAGGAGAAAACAACCATCAAAGCGCTCTCTTCGGCTCTTCATTACAACCAAGACTACGTGACCCGCTGCATGCAGCAGGTGCTCGGCGTCACGCCCGGCCAGTATACGAACAAAGTCAGAATGACGGAGGCGAAACGTCTTTTGTCCGCAACCAATGACAAAATGGGGGCGATCGCGGACGCCATCGGCATGGAGGACCCAACCTATTTTTCCAAACTGTTTAAACAGATTGAAGGCATTTCGCCGCTTGAATACCGCAAATTCGTAAGCCGGAAAACGGACTGACCTAATACCAGAGAACAGAAGAGGGATCGGTAAGCATGAAAATGACAATTTACGACGTGGCCGAAAAAGCGGGCGTCTCCATCTCGACCGTCTCGCGGGTCATCAACAATACGGGGAGGATCAGTGACAAAACCCGCCGGATGGTGCTCCGTGTCATGGAGGAGATGGACTATCATCCGAATGTTCACGCATCCGCTTTGACGGGCAAAAAGACGAATATGATCGGCCTGATCACCCCGGACATTTCAAACCCGTTTTTCGGGGAACTGGCGAAAAGCATTGAAGACAGCGCCGGTGTACTTGGGTTTCATATCATTATCTGCAGCACCGATTATCAGCCTGAAAAAGAAACGAAGTATTTTTCGATGCTGCGGCAGAAGCAGGCGGACGGCATTATATTCGCGACGGGACTTGATCATGATGACAGCGTCACGGCGCTTGATGATATTGTGAAATCGGGCATCCCGCTTGCGATGATTACGCAGGATAAACCGCTCGCGCCGATGGACGTCGTCATTATCGATGACTTTCTCGGCGGCTATACGGCGGCTGAGCATCTCATATCTTTAGGCCATGAAAGAATCGCCTGTATCGTCGGAAACGGTTCGACCACGGGTGAAAGAGACAGAATCAAAGGTTTTCAAAAAGCGCTGCGGGAAGCGGGGATGACACTAGATGAATCGCTGATCATACCGACGGAATATTCGCTGGAAAGCGGAAAACAGGCAGCGGGCGAGCTGTTTGACAGAGACCTTCCGACCGCCGTTTTCGCCTTTAATGATGTCTTGTCATGCGCGGCGATACAGGCGGCGCGCTCCCGGGGCATTCGGGTGCCGGAAGACTTGTCCGTCATCGGCTTTGACAATACCATTCTCGCTGAAATGACGGCACCGCCGCTCACGACGATTTCTCAGCCCATCCGCGAAATGGGGCGGCGTGTCGTTGAACTTCTCATTGATGAGATTCAAGGGAAGAAAAAAACAAAAAGCAAAATCATTTTATCTCCGGAACTCGTCATCAGGCATTCTACGGCACCGGTAAAAACGCGCCCTCAGCGATAAGGCGCGTTTTTTTCTGTGAAAAACATTGTCAAACGAGCGAAAAGCATTGTAAAATTAAAACAGCTTTTGAGAAAGCGCTTGCGCAAATACTGCGGATTGCAAGCAAAGAAAGCAAACAGCTTGAGTTGTAAATAAAGCGCTTTCAAAATAATGATTTCTGTTTAATAAGAGAAACCGCTTGCGCCATTACGGCATGCGGCCTCAAGAAAAAAGGAGCGGTGATAGATGACAGATCAAGTCAGGTGTGCGGTGCTGGGATTAGGACGATTAGGGTATTTTCATGCGAAGCATTTAGCCGGCGAAGTGCGGGGAGCCGAGCTTGCGGCCGTCTGTGACCCGATGAAGGGGAAGGCGGAAGCGTGTGCGAAAGAATTAGGAATCGCCAAATGGACGGAGAATCCATATGAACTGCTGGAAGATCTCACGATTGACGCCGTCATCATTGTCACGCCGACAAGCACACATGCGGAAATGATCATGAAGGCGGCTGAGAACGGCAAGCACATCTTTGTTGAAAAGCCGCTCACCCTGAGTCTTGAGGAATCGATAAAAGTCATGAAAAAAATCGAAGAAACGGACGTCATCTGCCAGGTCGGTTTTATGAGGCGGTTTGATCCGGCATACGCCGACGCGAAAAGAAGAATCGACGCCGGGGAAATCGGCAGACCCATTTATTATAAAGGATTTACAAGAGATCAAGGCGCACCGCCCGCGGAATTTATCAAACATAGCGGAGGGCTTTTCATTGACTGCTCGATTCATGATTACGACATCGCGAGATATCTCATGAATGCCGAGGTTACGTCTGTCAGCGGGCACGGGAGGATTTTAAAGCACCCGTTCATGGAGGAGTGCGGCGATGTCGATCAGGCATTAACGTATCTTGAGTTTGATTCGGGCGCGGCCGGCGATGTGGAGGCAAGCCGAAATTCTCCGTACGGCCATGACATCCGCGCGGAAATTATCGGGACGGAGGGAAGCATTTTAGTCGGCACGCTGCGGAAAAGCCATGTCACCATTTTAACGGAGTCAGGCAGCAGCTACGAAATTATTCCGGATTTTCAAGCCCGCTTTAAAGACGCTTACCGTCTGGAGCTTGAGCACTTTGCCGAATGTGTGAAAAAAGGGGAAACGCCGATTGTGACAGACATCGATGCCGCGATTAACTTAAAAATCGGGATCGCCGCGACGGAATCTTTTAAAACCGGAAGGCCTGTAAAGCTTACCCCGGGCGCCCCCGGCTATGCCGGATTATGATAGATTCGAAGTAAAAAAGCAAAGGCCCGGCATGCCTTTGCTTTTTTATGATTCATATGAGAAAAAAATGTAGTCAGTCGGCACGCCTTTATAGCCCATTTGGTGAAGCATCGCGCTTATATTGCCGCGATGGTATGTGCCGTGATTCACAATATGCCGGATCACATCGGCATATGTCGTCCGGAGCGTTCCCATGCGCGGATGAGAAATGGAGATCGGGCCTTTCGTGTTCTCCATTTCTCTTAAAAATTCGCTGTATTCTTTGTCCAGTTCAGTCATTCTATGTTCAATCGCCTCAAAATCTCCGTCAAGCTTTTCAAATTGATCAAACTGCGAGACGATTTGTTCGTAAGTTTCTCCGTAAAGCACGTGAAGCCAAATGTAATCAGCCCGGCATATATGCACAAGCACGGCGTTCAAAGTCGGAAAAACACTATCCAGTTCCTGCTGTAAGCTTGCCGCGGGCAGGGTCTTCAGATGCTGAATAACTTGCTCATTTGCCCATCTATGGTAGTGATACAGCTTTAAAATATCTGACATTCCAATTCCCCCTCTTCCTTCCGGTACATTCAACATGACCTGGCCGAATTCCTTTTATCGAAACAAAAGCGCCGCAAAATAAAAAGCAGCACCCCACATCACTAATGCCGAGCATTGATTCAGGATGCCGAGGAGCCGGCCGCCTGTATCCGCCGTTTCGTTTAATAAAAGATCACGTCACGATGGCGCCGAGCGCTTCTGCGAATGTTACGGCATGAGACGGAGAGATGCGGCATCCTTTCAGCTTATCAAGCGAGACATGCAGATGATCAAATGTGCACGTGCTGATATCCATATTAAAAAGAGACGTGCCGATGAAGTTTGCGCCGTTCAAATCACAGACGTCAAGATCTGTGTATTCAAGAACGGCATCATTCCACTCACTTTCTGAAAGGCCGCACGAGTCAATACGGACATGCTTCATATTGGAATAGCTGAAGGAGCTGTAATTTGCGAGGCAGTCTTCAAACCGTACATGACGCATGGCGGAATCCGCCAGATTCAAGCCGAGAAGTTTTGAATGCTGAAACGCCGTTCTATGGATGATGCTTCCGCTGAAATCAGCGTTTGAGACATCACATTTGTCAAACAGGACATCCGTACATTCCATATGTCTGAAAGAGACATCCGTAAAAACGGTGTTTCTGAAAATGACTTTTTCGGCGCGCAGGCCGTCCAGTTTGCCGTTTACGATGCCGTTTTCAATGATGACTTCTTTGAGCTCCTCATCCTGAAGCGCTTCAGTGAAAGAAAGCACCGGCAATTCTTTCGGGATTTTCGGTTTTTGGATCGTATTCATCTCATACTCCCTTTTCTAAACATAATAGCTGAAATCGGCAATTGGCAGATATCGTTTTCGCCCCTGCCCACCCTTGCCGAATTGCGTGTTGTTTACTGAACAAAGGTTAATATCAAAGCGGGATCGCGTCAATAGCGGCGCTTATAAAAGCTTCATTCCGTTTGAACGTCATCCGGCACGCCGAAAGATAACAAAACAAAGCCCTTATAAGGGATGCCAAGGGCTTTTGTCTGTTTCAGGCGAGTTCTTTATACATGATCACATGCGGGCCGATGCCGGGTATGTCAAAGGGGCTGCCCGTGCTTTTCCAGCCGAGCTTTTCGTAATATCCCTTCACGTGACATCTGGCGTTGCACCAGACAAGCGCCGCCCCCATATCTGCCAGTTTTCGTTCCGCATAGGCGATTAACGTGCTTCCCGCTTTTTGCGTCCGGTATTCTTCAAGCGTTGCCATGCCGCGCAGCTGGTAGGCGGGCGCCGCCTGTAAAGCCTGCTGGTTCTTCGGGTAGAAAGAAGCGATGCTGATCAATGTCCCGTCGTAAAAACCTCCGAGATGAAATGCTCCTTTGACGCTGTCCTGATCATATTTACAATCCTCAATCGTCTGATGGGGGCGCAGCACGCTGTGTCTGATCGCGTATGTGTCTTCTGCGGTGATGGGTTTTACTTCAACCATGAAAAAATCCTCCTTTGCTTGATTCTTTTTCTGTATCGTACCATGAAAAAGCCGCCTGTCGTATCAGGCGGCATCTTCCGCGTCAATGCAAATATACATCAGCCCGCTTTTCATCCTTTTGCTTAATATAAGCTGCAAGTTCTGATGTCAAATCAGAACGGAGAAACGGGGTGATTAAATAAATTCCGTTAAACAGTTCGCACGCCGTGTCGAGAAGCGACTTGGCGATGGCGAGGCTTTCGGCTTTCTGCTTTTGCTTGTCTTCGCCGGCGAGCGCCATTTTTTCCCGGATGCTGTCTGACAGCTTAATGCCCGGGATTTCATGATGAATAAACTCTGCGTTGCGGCTGCTCGTTAACGGCATAATTCCGATATACACCGGTGTTTTGAGATGTTTCGTTTCATGATGAATGTCAATGAGCTGCTGCTCCGAGTAGACAGGCTGGGACACGAAGTAGTCAGCTCCGCACTCGATTTTTTTCTCCAGCCGTTTTACCGCTTTATCAAGATGGCGGACATTCGGATTAAATGCTCCGGCTACGGAAAAGTTCGTTTTCTTGCCGAGCGGTTTCCCTGATAAAGAAATGCCCTCGTTGAATTGTTTAATCAGCCTGATCAAGTCAAAGGACGTTAAATCATAGACGGAGGTAGCCCCCGGAAAGTCGCCGATTTTTGAAGGATCACCCGTGATGGCTAAAATGTCGGTGAGCCCGAGCGTATCCAGCCCCATTAAATGTGACTGAAGGCCGATGATGTTGCGGTCTCTGCATGTAATGTGAACGAGAGAACGGATATCAAGGCGTTCTTTCAGCAATGAACCGCAGGCGGCATTGCTGATCCGCGGTGTCGCCAATGAATTGTCGGCGAGCGTCAGCGCTTCTATGCCGGTTTCTTTTAATTCAGTCGCCGCTTGCAGAAATTTGTCAAAATTCAATTTTTTCGGCGGATCAAGCTCTACGATAATTGACCGTTTTTGAGCGGCGATTTCGTTTAAACCCGGCTCGGTCCGTTCATTCCGGACGGAGATGACTTCTTCTTCCCGTCTGATTTTCACTTCTTTATCAGTGACGGGGGAAAGTCCGCGGACCGCTTCAGCCATGGCTCTGATATGGTTTGGCGTCGTACCGCAGCAGCCGCCGATAATGCGCGCGCCCTGAGTGCGGAACTGTACGGCGCTCTCCCGGAAATAGGCATCGTCCGTATCATAAACAAGCCGGCCTTCTTCTAAAGACGGGAGGCTGCTGTTCGGATAGACCGATAAATAAGTGTCACGGAATATCGGCACTTCGGTGAGCGCTTCAATCATGTGGTACGGGCCGAGCCGGCAATTGATTCCCGTTATGTCAGCGCCGAGATCGGCAATTGACCTGAGGGCTTCCCGAAGCGGCGTTCCGTCCTGCAGCACGCCCTGTTCGTGCATGGATACATTCAGCATAATCGGAAGTTCCGTTTCTTTTCTCGCTATCTTCAGCACTTCGCGCGCCTCTTCTAAATCATAGTATGTTTCCAGGAGCAGACCGTCCGGCTCTTCGTGAAGCAATAAATAAAGCTGCTCCCGAAAGCTGCGTTTAATCTCCTCCAGGCTGTAGGCGTTTTTGTTAAATGTGCGGATGCCGCCCATCGTTCCCAATACATAAGCGCCGTCTGAGGAAGCGCGCGCGATTCTGACCGCCTCCTGATTGATTTTTTTCGTTTCATCCTCAAGTCCGTATCTTGAGAGCTTAATAAAATTCGCGCCGTACGTATTTGTCTGGATGATGTCTGCTCCGGCTTCGACGTAAGCCTTATGTATCCGCTTGATTTCCTCGGGCTTTGATACGTTCAGTTCCTCAAAACATCTGTCAATGCCGTAGGAATAGAGGAGAGTGCCCATCGCGCCGTCTCCGATTAAAATCCGTTCTTTTAAGTCTTGTAATAGTCCCATTGTTTGCCTCCTTCGTCACATTCAGCAAGGAAAAAAGAGAAATAAAAAAAGTCTTCTTAAGAAGAAGACTCTGTAATCATTTGTCTCTCTTCTTATCTTCCAAGCTGTTTTTAGCTTGCTGGATTTAGCACCTTGGTCATGGTTTGGGTTAAACCATTACACCGGTTGCTGAAGCGTCGTCGGGCCAGTCCCTCGGCTTCTCTTGATAAGAACGTTCATGTAATTGTCATGGGTTTCCAAAACTTAACTGTGAAAATCCCTTTCTCCAAATTTACCGAAAATAGAGACAATAATCAATAGGAATCACATAATTTATCTAAAATTAATAAATTGGACGTCAATCGGCAGGTCTGCCCCGCGGACGGCTGCAATAATCTGCTGCAGATCATCTTTATTTTTTCCGGTGACGCGCACTTGGTCGTCCTGAATCTGCGACTTGACCTTCAAGCCGGAGTTTTTAATCACCGCGTTGATTTTTTTGGCGCTGTCTTTATCAATGCCCTGTACAAGCTTCGCGCGCTGGCGCACCGTGCCCCCTGAGGCATTTTCGATTTTGCCGTATTCAATGTTTTTCGTCGGCACGTCCCGTTTGATCAGCTTGCCGCTCAGCACATCTTTGAGCTGATTCAGTTTAAACTCGTCATCAGAAATCAGGACAAGTTCTTCCTTTTCTAAAGTTACATCGCTTTTAGATCCTTTAAAGTCATAGCGCGTGCCGATTTCTTTCAGCGTCATCTGAATCGCATTCTGCACTTCGGGAAATTCAACTTTGGATACAATATCAAAAGAACTTTCTTTTGCCATGAGAAAACCTCCTATAACATTTCACTTATGAGTTGATTATAGTAGAATAAAGAGAAATGTCCAACTGCATAAAGCATGAATTTATGCATATTGGAAAAAATGAGAAAAACATCAGCCCCATACAGGCGAATCAGGAAGGACGATAACATGAGACCAGGGCAGCAGCTCACGCTTAGTATAGATCACCAAACCGATTTCGGTTATTTTTTAACCGACGGCGAGGATACGGTTCTTTTACATAACAGTGAAATTACAGAGGATATTGAAGACAGAGATGAAGTGGACGTATTTATTTACGTCGATCATCAGGAAAGACTCGCGGCGACGATGAAAAAGCCGCTCATCAGCTTTTATGACTACGGATGGGTGGAAGTGACGGACGCTGTGGAGGATATGGGCGTATTCGTCGACGTCGGTCTGTCAAAAGACGCGCTCGTCGCAACGGAGCACCTGCCTCCGTACAAATCCGTCTGGCCGCAAAAAGGCGACAGACTGTATTGCATGCTGAAGGTGACAAGCCGCGGACGCATGTTTGCCAAGCCGGCGCCTGAGGATATCATCAGTGAATTATTTACGGATGCAGAGGAAGACGTCATGAATAAAGACCTGACAGGCACGGTGTACAGACTGATCGCATCAGGCTCTTTTCTGATTACCGATGAAGGCATCCGCGCGTTTATTCACCCTTCAGAAAGAAAAGAAGAGCCGAGACTCGGCAGCCGCGTGACGGGGCGTGTCATCGAGGTGAAGGAAGACGGCTCCGTCAACATGTCCCTGCTGCCGAGAAAGCAGGATGCGCTTTCGGTTGACGCGGAGGAGATTCTGACCTATCTGAGATCAAGAAACGGCGCGATGCCTTACGGAGACAAAAGCGATCCTGACGATATCCGCGAACGGTTTCATTTAAGCAAAGCCGCCTTTAAGCGGGCGCTCGGGCACCTGATGAAAAACGGCAAAGTGTATCAGAAAGACGGCTGGACATACGAAAAACAATAAATTTTCTGCAAAAACATCGGTGAACCAAAACCGGTGTTTTTTATTTTCTCAAAAGCTTCTATGCCCTCATTTGTTTATCACCCTGCCGAACATACATATTTTATTGAAATAAAATATTCTGACATCCGAACCGATATATAACTATAGAAAAAAACAAAAGGAGAGTTTCAATGAGAAAAATGGCGATATTTGCGGCTGTACTGCTGCTTGCGCTCAGCACGGCGGGATGTGCCGGCAAATCCGAGGGGGCGGCGGCTGAAAAAACGAAAACAATCGGCATCATGCTGACAGACAACGGCCTCGGCGACCAATCATTTAATGATTCAGGCTTTCAAGGTTTGATGAAAGCAAGAGACGAGCTCGGCATCACATTTGATTACAGAGAAATAAAAGACACCGGTACGTACGAAAAAGGACTGACCCAGCTTGTCCGGGAAGGCAATGATCTTGTTGTGGGGCTCGGTTACAGCATGCAGGCGGATTTAGAAAAGGTCGCCAAAAAATATCCGAAGCAGCGGTTTGTGCTGATTGATTCCGTATCAGACCTGGATAATGTCACCTCCGTCACGTTTAAAGAGGATGAAGGAAGCTTCTTAGCCGGAGCGCTCGCGGCTATGACGAGCAAAACCGGCACGATCGGATTTATCGGCGGTTCAGATGCCGACGTCATTAAACGGTTTAAGAAAGGCTATCTGAAAGGCGCGGAATCAGTCAAACCGAACATCCGCGTGCTGTCGGAAATCAGCGGTACGTTTGATGATGATAAGCTCGGGAAGCGCATCGCCCAAAACATGATCCGAAAAAAAGCCGATGTCCTGTTTACGGCGGCCGGCTTCACGGGTGTCGGCGCACTGAAAGAAGCGGAGGCGCGAAAAGTATACGCCATCGGTGTTGACAGCGATCAATATTACACCGCCGAGCACGCGGTTATCTCTTCTTTAGTGAAAAACGTCGACCATGTCATCTATGAATTGGCGAAAGATTTAAAAGACAACAAGGAGATCAAAAGCGGTGAGATCGTTTACGGACTGAAGGAAAACGGCATGGACTTAGCCAAGATCAGAGTTGTCAAAAACGCAGGCGGGCTGACGAAAAAGATCACGGATATGAAAAACAGTCTGATTGAACAAGGAGGCGATCTGAAGTGACATTACGGACAAGGCTGCTCGTTAACGCAGCCGTTACGATGATTTGCTTCGCCGCCGTCATCGGCTTTACCATCGCAAACATGATGAAGATTCAGGCTTCAAATGAAGATGAAGTGGACGCGCTGTTAAACGTCCAGGAAGCAAAAGCCGACCTTAATACGTTAAAAGAAAGCATCACCGGCTATTCCTATACGCTCGCAGACGCCCAGAAAGAAGATGTACGAAGCTATATGAAAAGCAGCTCAGACAAACTGGCGGCGCTCAAAAAAACGATGACGGACGATGCGGACAAAGCCGCTTATGACAAACTCGCCAAAAAATACGAATCGTGGCAGGCGGAGGCGGACGCTGCTCTTGATTCGAAAAGCCCGGCTGAAGCGACAAGGACGGCGGCCCGCATCAACGGTCTTCTGAATGATATTTATATGCTGAATCTGAAAAGCCGGGATCATTATGAAGACATGCAGAAGCAGACGGCTGACCAGATTCAGTTTATCGTTTACAGCGCAGCCGTGCTGACCATCGTGATACTTGCTGTCACCGTCATATCTTCCATCAGGCTGACGAAGAGAATTGCAGGGCCGATCCGCCGCATGGCTGAAAATGCCCGTCGTATTGCAGCGGGGAACCTTGCCGTTGAAATGCTTGATTATAAAGGGAAGGACGAACTGAAAGAGCTGAATGACTCATTCGGAATGATGGCTGAACAGCTCCGCACCTTAATTCAGGCGATCGGAGAGGTCGGCCGTGAAGTCGAGACTTTTGCGGAAGGTTTGACGAAGGAAAACCAGACGCTGAAGGACATGACCGAGCAGGTGTCCGTATCGACGGAAGAAATGGCGCAAGGCTCCCAAACCATTTCAGAAGATCTGCAGCATGCGGTGCAATTCATTGAACAAATGGATGAACATTCAAAGGCGAACGCCGAACGTTCAAAACAAACGACGAGAAGCAGCGAAGAGACGATTGCGGCGGTGGCTGCGGGGCGAGGTGCTTTAGCCGAGACCAAGCAAGCCATTGATAAAAGCAATGAGACATCAAAAGAGATTTCCGAAGCCGCCGATCTCTTCATAGAGCATGCGGCAGGCATCAGTATGATGGCGCAGACCGTTTCCGACATTGCGGGCCAGACCAATCTGCTGTCCTTAAACGCCGCAATCGAGGCGGCCAGAGCAGGCGAGGCCGGAAAAGGATTTGCCGTCGTTGCCGAGGAGATACGGAAGCTCGCAGACGGATCAGCCAAAGCGACCGCGCAGATTTTCGATATGGTAAAGCAAATTGAAGACGGCATCACATCTATTATCGGAGCTGTCACGACCGGCGTCGCTTTAGCGGACAGACAGCAGGAGCTGATGGAGAAAACGTCAGAATCATTCGCCCATATTGAACAAAAAGCCGCCCATATTAAGGCGGAGCTTACTCAATTGGACGGACGGATCATCGAATCGAAACAGCTTGGTGAGCAAGTGCTGCATCATGCCGAAAGCATCAGCGCCGTCGTTCAGGAAACGGCTGCAGGAAGCGAAGAGATTTCTGCCTCCGCACTTGAGCAGCTGTCTTCTTTTCATAAAATGGCGGAAAGCGTCAATAATCTGGTGAGCCTGACAGAGCGGTTAAACGATCAGGTCCGCCGGTTTACTTTGTAACAGACATCCGTGCGCAAAAAACAGCCCTCTTTCTTCTAAGACAAGAGGGCTGTTTTGCTTTTACAGATGGTCCGGTTTTTTGGAATTCTGGTTTTTTCCCGCCTGCCGGTTTTTTTCGGCAAGCCGGTTCTTTTTCTGATTTACGGCGTTATTGTCCAACGGTTTTTTGTCATCATCTTTCATGCGGCAAAGCCTCCCTTCTGTCCGTTAGGATGCCCGCCCGCATTGAAATTATGGCTTCAGGAAAAAAATCGCGAGCGTGCCCGGCCCGGAGTGGGCGCCGATCGCAGAGCCGATTGAATGAAGAATGATCTCTTTCGGATGGAACGCTTCTTCAATCATTTCCTTCATCCCAATCGCCGTCTCTTCATTATCTGCATAGCTGATTCCCACGGTTTGATCCGCCCAATCGCCGCCTTCTTCCTTCATCATTTCTATAATCCGTTTAAACAGTTTCTTCTGTCCGCGCAATTTTTCGAGCGGCACGAGCCTGCCGTCATCCACATGCAGAATCGGTTTGATGTTCAAAAGCCCCCCGACAAAAGCGGACGTTTTTGAAATTCTGCCGCCCCGTGCGAGATAGGCGACGTCATCGACCGTAAATATATGTTTCATCCGTGCGCAAAAGTTCTTTACAGACGTTTCGATTTCTTGTATTGTATTCCCGTTAACACAGAGTGTTTGCGCGTGCATCACCGCGAGGCCGCAGCCCAATGAAGCGCATTTGGAATCTACAATCCGTAAATCAAAATCGGGAAATTCCTCTTTTACTTCATTGGCGATCATTACGGCCGTCTGATAGGTGCCGGAAAGACCTGAGGAAAAGGAGATGTATATCGCCGGTTCTCCCAGTTCCGCGTATTGTAAAAATACTTTTTTTATCGTATCCGGTGATGCCTGGGATGTTTTCGGAACTTTCCCTTCCCGCATCGCTTGAAAGATATGATCCGCCTGAATGGTGACAGCGTCCTCATATTCGTTTCCGTCAAGTGTTACGTGCAGCGGAATGAACCCGATCCGGTTTTCTTCAATATAAGATTTCGGCAGGTCAGAGGCGCTGTCAGCAATAAGGTGAACTGTCATCATAATTCCCTTCTTTCCGGTTGGTGAGAGTGATGCCAACTATATCATATAAATTTGGCAAAATAGTGTTCAAAACTTTATTTTAAGGGAAAAGCTAATAATGAAAATGAGCGGAGGAGCAAGCCATGGTACTAGAACAAGTAAAAAAATTAGCAATCGTCGTCATCGGCGCGTTTCTGTATGCGGCGGGACTGAATTTATTCCTGATACCGGCGAATGTATATGCCAGCGGTTTTACCGGTGTCGCCCAGCTGCTGTCAAGCGTCGTTGATCAATACGCCCCCTTTTATATTTCGACAGGAGTTCTCATGTTCCTCTTAAACATTCCCATCGGTGTGTTAGGGTGGCTGAAAGTCGGCAGATCATTCACCGTGTACAGCATATTAAGCGTAGCGCTGACGTCCGTCTTTATGGGGATTCTCCCGGAAATGAGACTGTCACACGATATTCTTCTGAATACCGTATTCGGAGGAGTCATCTCAGCTATCGGCATCGGTTTAACGCTGAAATTCGGCGCTTCGACAGGCGGTCTTGATATCGTGTCGATGGTGCTGGCCAAATGGAAGGATAAACCGGTCGGCACATATTTCTTCATTTTGAACGGGATTATCATTTTGACGGCAGGATTATTGCAAGGATGGGAGAAAGCATTATATACCCTTGTCGCTCTGTATGTCACAACAAGGGTGATTGACGCCATTCACACGCGCCACATGAAACTGACCGCCATGATTGTTACAAAAAAAGCTGATGAAATCAAAGAAGCGATTTACGGGAAAATGGTCCGAGGCATTACGACGGTGCCGGCAAAAGGCGCTTACACAAACGAACAGAAAGAAATGATGATCATCGTCATCACGCGGTACGAATTGTATGACCTTGAGAAAATCGTGAAAGAAGTCGACCCGAAAGCCTTCACAAACATCGTGCAAACGACGGGGATCTTTGGTTTCTTCAGAAAAGACTGATAGGAGCGGATAGAATGAAGTGGCTGTTTGGCCTGTTATTACCGGTCATTTTATTGATCGGATGCAGCAGTCAATCCGGGCAGAAGGAGCCCACTGAGGAGGTATCCGGAGAGATGAATGAACAGCAAGCGGAATTAGCCGTAAACCCTGTGCAGACAGATCAGCAGATCGAATTTCAAATGTCTTTAAAAAACAAAAGCGAAAGCCCGATCGATTTCACATTCAGCTCAGGGCAGAAATTCGAACTGACCGTACATGACCAACATCACAAAGAACTGTACCGCTATTCAAAAGACAAAATGTTTACCCAGGCGTTTCAGACCGTGACCTTAATGCCGAATGAAACGTATGACTTTTCAGATGTGTGGAAGAACGTGCCCGGTCCGGGAACATACACGGTGACGGTGACGTTTTTAGGGAAGTCCGATCAGATCGGAAAAAGACTGAAAACGGTAAAAACATTTGAAGTAAAATAAAAAAGCGGCGCCCTCATCTCAAACGGGGCGCCTTTTTTTATTGCAATTTCTCCAGCTGATCCTGAAATTGGTGCAGCTGCTGACGTTCTGCATCCGTCGAATTGGCGTACGCGGAAGACACGGCATTTTTGGCGCGTGAGACAGCTTTTTCCTGGTCGCCGTCCTCGAAACCGTTAGCAATCATGACGGCCTGCTGGACAAATGACTTGGCTTGAGAAAACAGTTCGTTTCTCATTAAAAGTCAACCTGCCTTTCAGCCGAATCTTTTGCTGCATCATGCTGTGCTTCCTCTAATGTAGACCGATATGGAAATCTTGCGTCATGAAGACTGACAGAGTCCTTGCCTTGCTGAATAAACCGTTTTGATTTGTTTCGTTTACCCATTGCAATGTCCCCCTTCCATATTTAGACGAGATGAGTCGTCTGTTTTAGTATGGGCGGAAGGCTTTGTGTTATGAGCGGGAAAACCTCACAGGGAGAAATAGGATTTTAAAAATTCGGCGATTCCGTCCGCTTCATTTGAACCCGTGACGCGATCGGCGGCCTGTTTGACTTCATCCGTGCCGTTTCCCATCGCTACGCCGCACCCGGCAAATCGGAGCATTTCAAGATCGTTGTCTTCGTCGCCGAACGCGATGATCCGTTCTCTCGGCACTTGGTAATAGTCGCTGATTTTCTTCAGGCCGACCGCTTTATTCATCCCGTGTTTAATAATTTCAATCACATGCCAAGGAGCCGCCCATCTTCTGTGGTCAATGACCTCGGCGTGCACATCGGATAAATGCGCGCGTATGTCCGCGACGTCCTCTTCCTTCGCGTGAATCAATACGGACGTCACATCCTCTTGGACCGTTTCGCGCAGATCGCCGAATGTGACATTCGCCGTATTCATATGAAACGCCTCAATTAAATGCTCATCATGATAATGGAAGTACACATCATCAATGATCTCAGCGAGCACATTATGTATTTGGTAGGTCTCTGTAAGTTCGGCAAGCTGTCTGACCACATCGACAGATAAAGACGTGTGGTATCGTCCCCATGACTCGTCTTTCGGGTGGTGGACAAACGCTCCGTTAAAATTGACAATCGGCGTTGTCAGCCCAAGCTCGTCATAATACATCGAACTGGAACGGAAAGGGCGGCCGGTTGAGATGCAGACATGATGGCCCGCTTCTTTCAGCGTCTGAATCGTCCGTGCCGTTTCAGGGGAAATGGTTTTATCATCTTTTAATAAGGTTCCATCCAGATCTAAGGCGATGAGGTAAGGTTTTGTCTCCATAAATAACTCCTTTTGTCATATAATTTGCTGTTTTTCTCTTATGTACAGTGTAGCTTTTTACCATCTTTATTGTCTACATGTTACACTTATGATTATGGTTATCCTAAGGAGGGAGTCAACGTGATTCTTATTGATCATCAAACCGTATCAGGCATTCCGTTTTTACATATTGTAAAAGAAGAAAATCGGGACCGTCCCGCTCCCCTTGTTTTCTTTATTCACGGTTTTACAAGCGCAAAGGAGCATAATCTTCATTTCGCTTACCTGCTTGCTGAAAAGGGTTTCAGAGCCGTGCTGCCGGAAGCTCTTTACCACGGTGAACGCGCTGAACAGCTGTCAGCAGAAGAGCTCGCCGTCCATTTTTGGGACATTGTCTTAAATGAAATCGAGGAGCTTGACGTGCTGAAAAAGGATTTTGAAGGGCGCGGTCTGATTGAAGACGGGCGGATCGGTCTTGCGGGGACGTCAATGGGCGGAATTACGACATTCGGCGCGATGGCTGCGTATGATTGGGTCAAAGCCGGCGTCAGTCTGATGGGAAGTCCGAACTATACGGCATTTTTTCAGCAGCAGATTGACCACATTCAAAAGCAGGACATCGACATTGACGTCACAAAAGAACAGGTCGATGAACTGTTTGCGCGGCTCAAACCGTTCGATCTCAGTCTGGAACCGGAAAAACTCCGCAGCCGCCCGCTGCTGTTCTGGCACGGTGTTCAAGACAAAGTCGTTCCGTATGCACCGACCCGCGGATTTTATGAAACGATTAAACCTCATTACAGCAGCCGGCCCGACCATCTTCAGTTTCTGAAAGACGAACGGGCTGATCATAAAGTCCCGAGATACGCCGTTTTAGAAACCGTCGCCTGGTTCGATAAGCATTTATAAAGCACAAAGGTGTTAACAAAAGCCGCTTTTACGTTATACTGAGGAAAAAGGAGTGATGGAACGTGGAAGAAGCATTAAAAGAAAACATCATGGGCGCCTTGGAGCAGGTTGTTGACCCTGAGCTCGGCGTCGATATCGTCAATCTCGGCCTTGTATACGACGTTGATATGGATGACGACGGCCTGACGCACGTTACGATGACACTGACATCAATGGGGTGCCCGCTCGCTCCGATCATCGTCGACGAGGTGAAAAAAGCGCTCGCCGACATTCCGGATGTAAAAGAGACGGAGGTCCACATCGTCTGGAATCCGCCGTGGACAAGAGACAAAATGTCACGCTACGCAAAAATCGCATTAGGGATTCAGTAATAAGAAAATGCACCCCGGATTTTAGGTACATCCTAAAGTTTGGAGGTGCTTTTCTTTTGTCTGCATATAAGCGACAGTGAGGGCTTGTTTTGGATTGCAAACAAACCTTTATATATAAAATTTCATATGAGGTTTATCTTTTTTGTAATAGGACAGTCTGTCCTGGAGTGTACCTGTGCGGAATTCAAATTTATGTCCATCGGGATCAGTAAAATAAATTGACTTTTGATCTTGCTTATCTCTAGGACGCCCATTTAATATATTTACATTTAGATTTTTTAACCTTTGAAGTATTGCATCAAAATCTTTTGGGTCAATTGTAAAGGCCGTATGCGTATAGGATTTATGTATTTCATTTCTTGGTATATCCGCCTCTAAGTTAAGTGCAAGCCAAAGCTCGTTCAGATCAAAATATGCTGTCTTTTGCCCTTTAACCAGAAGTTGTGCATGAAATACTTTCTCATAAAATTCTATGGATTTTTCCAAATCTGAAACAGAAAAAAGAAGATGATTGATCCCTTTTATGTTCATTTTCCCCACCTCATTTAACATCTATGTTTTAAACAATCCCTTTGGTAATACATCTGCATATATATCCTTATATACTGACTAAAAAATCATTTTTAGGGATTTCTGTGTATTTTTTATGCCTGGTGTTTTCCGGATGACCGTTTTGAACTGTACTAAACATGATTCTGCCGGACGCGTCTGCTTTGTCGCTGCAGACCGGCGTGCGGAAAGAAGGGCAAGTCACTAAAAAAACAAGTTTCCCGCCATTCGGGGTTTTTTGCGGTATCGGGTTAAAAAGGAAAAAAACGGACGGAGGCATGATATAATAGACCGGCTGCATGCGAGGGAGGAACCCATGAAGAAAAAATTACTTCTCATTATCCTTAGCATTCTTGTTTATACGGCGCTGTTCGCTGTTTCCGCCTATCACAAAGAGCCGGAGCGGCAGGCAGGGACAATGACGGATGTCAGCCGTCTCATGCCCGTGAAAATTAAGCAGACGGTCAAAGGAAAAGAGAAAGAAACATTGGTCGAAACGATTAAGGAAGCAAAGAGAAAGCATTTGAAGATCTCAATCGCAGGCGCCCAGCACTCAATGGGCGGCCAGACGTATTATGAAGACGGTATCGTTCTCGACATGACGGGCTACAACAAAATACTCGGTCTCGACCGAAAGAAAAAAATCATCAGAGTGCAGGCGGGAGCGACGTGGAATGATATTCAGCGCTATGTCAATCCGTACGGGCTCGCGGTAAAAGTCATGCAATCGCAAAACATTTTTACGATCGGGGGCTCACTGAGCGCCAACGCCCACGGCCGGGATATCCGGTACGGTTCGCTGATTGATACGGTCAAATCGTTTCATCTTTTAAAGGCGGACGGCAAAGTCATCACCGTTACTCCGAAAGATGACCTGTTTTCAGCCGTCATCGGCGGCTACGGCCTGTTCGGCGTCATCCTTGACGCGGATATTGAGCTGACGGATGATGAGCTTTATGAAATGAAAACGAAACGCATGAACGCTGATACATACAGTCAATATTTTACGCAGCATGTTCAGCGCAACCCCGCCGTGCGCATGCATCTCGCGCGGATCGCAACAGGGGATAAAGGCTTTTTGCACGATATGTATGTGACTGATTACACACTCTCAGACAACCAGAAAGAATTAAAGCGGCACAATGAACTGAAAGAAGATGAGCATCCGGCGCTGACGAAATTCGCGCTCGGCCTCTCCCGCCGGTATGACTGGGGAAGAAATTGGTTCTGGTCAACCCAGCAGTCTTATTTTCTCAGTCAAAACGGCGTGAAAGTCTCCAGGAACAATGTCATGCGGTCAGAATCGAAATTTTTGGAATATGAAAACACGGACAACACCGACGTGCTTCAAGAATACTTCGTGCCCGTCGGCGAATTTGCACCGTACATTCATGATTTACGCAAGACGCTGTCACATGAAGATCTCAATCTCGTAAATATTACGATCCGCTACGTGCAAAAAAATGAAAAAGCCGATCTGTCATACGCAAAGGAAGACATGTTTTCACTCGTTCTTTTAATCAATGAAGGGTTTTCAAAAGACAGCCAGGCGAGTGCAGCGCGGATTGTCAGAAAAATGACGGATACGGCGTTGCGCCACCGCGGCAGCTATTATCTGCCGTATATGCTGTATCAAACGAAAGAGCAGATGCGCGAGGCATATCCGAAAAGCGATATGTTCTTTCAGAAAAAACACAAATATGATCCCGATGACTTGTTTATGAATTATTTTTATCAGAGGTACAAATCATGAAACACAACCATTTAAAATGGCTGATCCTGTCTCAGAGCAGTGTCTTTTTTGCCGGCAGCCTGATCTTTCCGTTTTATATTTTATTTATTAAAAACATCGGTTCCAGCTACACGCAATTCGGTCTATCATACGGCTTGTTCGGCCTGAGCGGCGCATTGATTCATCCGCTGCTCGGCCGGCTGTCGGCAAGACTGGATCCCCGCTGGTTCCTGATGGCGAATTCGTGGGGGATGGCGGTGCTTCTTCTGACGCTCCCGCACATTACCGGCGTGCACCAGGTTTATGTGGTGCAGGTGCTTTTGGGCCTGTTCGGCGCCATGCAAAAACACGGCGAGAAAATCATGATCGCCGATTACACTGACGGCGGGGAGCGGGGGAAAAAAGTCGGCAGCTATCATTTCTGGACGGCCGTATTTTCAGCTGCCGCCATTATTCTCGGCGGGTTTCTCGCTGATTTCTTCACGGTTTATATTATTTTTTACGCCAGCTCCGTGCTGTTTTTTATAAGCGGGCTGATGATGCTGAAAAAAACAGGCTGATCCGATCAGCCTGTTTTTCTTATGAAACCCCCTCGATCGAGAGGGGGTTTTTTGTCAGCGAAAACCGATGGAAAATGAATGAAAAAATATTAAATATACAATTGAATTAATTTTTATTCATGTTATAATGTTAAATAATTTCACAAAAACCAAGAAGGTGAACCCGTTGAAAATAGGTATTATAGGCGCGACTGGTTATGGAGGCGCCGAACTTGTCAGGATTCTTAACCATCACCCTTATACAGAAGATTGTATATTATATTCATCGAGCGACGAAGGGAAAGAATATGCCGCTTCATATCCGCATTTGAGGAATATAGCGTCACAATCACTTCAGCCGCTTCATATAGAAACGATTCGAAACGAAATTGATGTCATGTTTATAGCCGCGCCGCCCGGCGTTTCCGGAGAGTGGTCGCCCAAGCTGGCGGAGGCGGGCATCCCGGTCATTGATCTATCCGGCGATCTGCGGATTCAAAACCCGGCCGTGTATGAAAAGTGGTATAAGCGGAAGGCCGCGCCGAAAGGAACGATTCAAAGCGCGGTTTACGGTTTAGCCGAACTGCAAAAAGAAGAGATTCAGACTGCTAAGCTGATTGCCAATCCGGGATGTTTTCCGACGGCTGTGCTGCTCGGGCTCGCCCCGCTGGCGAAGAATAAGCTTTTACAAGATTCATTTCTGATTGTTGATGCGAAAACAGGCGTATCCGGTGCCGGCCGAAAAGCATCCATGGGCACTCATTATTCTGAGCTGAATGATAATTTTAAAATTTATAAGGTTAATGAGCATCAGCATACTCCGGAAATTGAACAGCAATTAGCGGCTTGGCAGCCCGGCACAGGTCCGATCACGTTTTCCGCACATTTGGCGCCGATGACAAGGGGCATTATGGCGACGATATATACGGAGGCTCCCCCTGGTATGTCTGCTGCACAGGTAAGAGAATTGTATTCCGAATTCTACAAAGATTCATATTTTGTCAGAATCAGGCCGGAAGGTGAATTTCCGGCGACGAAAGAGGTATACGGCAGCAATTTTTGTGATATCAGTGTCACCGTGGATGAAAGAACAAACCGTGCCACCATCGTTTCTGTCATAGATAATCTGATGAAAGGCGCCGCAGGGCAGGCGGTTCAAAATTTAAATATCATGAATGGCTGGCAGGAAGAAACGGGACTTACGATGACGCCAGTCTATCCATAGAACGAAAGAGGGATTCGAAAATATGATTCAGCTGAGTGAGGAAATCACGAAAATAAAAGGCGGCGTATCTTCGCCGAAAGGGTTTGAGGCAAAGGGCGTGCACTGCGGTCTGCGCTATTCAAAAAAAGATCTCGGAGCGATTATCAGCGAAGCGCCTGCAGTCAGTGCGGCGGTATATACGCAGAGCCATTTTCAGGCAGCGCCCTTGAAAGTGACGCAAGAGAGCTTAAAAAAAGAGGCCGTGCTTCAGGCGGTTATCGTCAACAGCGCGATTGCCAACGCCTGTACGGGAGACCAAGGATTAAAGGACGCCTATGAAATGCGGGACAGCTTCGCGAGCCAGCTCGGCATTGAGCCGGAGCTTGTTGCGGTTTCGTCAACCGGGGTGATCGGCGAGCTTTTAGACATGAAAAAAATTCAGGCGGGCATTGAACAGCTCGGTCAAGCGCCGTCAGTGTCCGGAGCATTTGAAGAAGCCATTTTGACGACGGATACAGTGACGAAACAGACGTGTTATGAACTGGTGATCGGCGGAAACATCATCACGATCGGCGGAGCGGCGAAAGGCTCCGGCATGATCCACCCCAACATGGCGACAATGCTCGGCTTTGTCACAACGGACGCGGCCGTGGAAGAACAGTCGCTCAAAAACGCGCTCAGAGAGATTACGGATGTTTCATTTAACCAAATCACCGTTGACGGAGAAACATCGACGAATGACATGGTGCTTGTGATGGCGAACGGCTGCGTGGGGAATGATTGCCTGACGGAGCAGCACCCTGACTGGCCGGCATTTAAAAAGGGGTTAAAGCTTGTATGCGAAGACCTTGCCAAAGATATTGCCAGAGACGGTGAAGGAGCGACGAAATTAATTGAAGCCAGAGTCGAAGGCGCGAAAAATAACCTTGAGGCGAATATTATCGCCAAAAAAATCGTCGGCTCAAGCCTCGTGAAGACCGCCGTTTACGGCACAGATGCCAACTGGGGGCGCATCATCGGCGCCATCGGGCACAGTGCGGCAAGCGTAACGGCCGAACAAGTGGAAGTTTTCCTCGGCGGTCAGTGTCTGTTTAAACACAACGAACCTCAGCCGTTTTCGGAAACTGATGCCAAGGAGTACTTATCAGGTGATGAAATTACGATTGCAGTCCGCCTGCAGGAAGGCTCCGGCAGCGGCCGGGCATGGGGCTGTGACTTAACCTATGATTATATCAAAATCAATGCGAGCTATCGCACATAGCAAAGGGGAGCGGCATGAAGAAAACCATCGTTTTTAAGTGCGGCGGCAGTGTAATCCGCGAGTTATCCGCCGATTTTTTTCAAAATGTAAAAGAGCTTATGCAATCGGGCTGGAACCTTGCCGTCGTGCATGGAGGAGGCCCGGACATTTCAAGAATGCTGAAAACATTGCAGATTGAAACGGAATTTGTCGATGGACAGCGGAAAACGACCAAACCGGTGCTGGAAACAGCGGAAATGGTCTTGTCAGGGACGATCAATAAATTTTTCGTAACCGAACTCGCGAAAAACGGGCTGAAAGCCGCGGGAATATCAGGAAAGGACGGCGGTCTCCTTCAAGCATCTTACCTTAACCAAGACAAATACGGAGAAGTTGGCGAAATACAAAAAACCGATCCGTCAATCATCCACGCATTAATGAAAGAAGGCATCATTCCCGTTATTGCTCCGCTTTCCATGACAAGTGATTTCGAAACGCTGAACGTCAATGCAGACGCCGCAGCATCGGCCGTCGCTTCAGCCTTACACGCCGATAAACTTTTATTTGTCACGGATGTCGAAGGAATTATGGACGGAGAGAACAGGCTGGATACTTTGTCGCCGCAAGAAATTCAGGCTCTCATCGATGACGGCGTGATTTCAGGGGGGATGATTCCGAAGGTAAACTCGGCATTATCGGCACTGAGTGAAGATGTCGAGGAAGTGATGATCGTAAACGGAAAAGGAGCGTTTTTCACCAATCAAGTCTTCCGAGGAACAAAAATCGTCAAAGAAAAGGAGAGCGTGTCATGAGCAGCCTATTTCAAACCTACAGCCGCTGGCCTATCGATATTAAAAAAGCGAAAGGGACAATCGCAGAGGATGAAAACGGAAAAACGTATCTCGATTTTATTCAGGGCATCGCCGTTTCCAATCTCGGCCATTGTCATGATGCGGTGACAGAAGCGGTGAAAGAACAGCTTGGCAGCGTATGGCACGTTTCCAATCTGTTTGAAAATGATCTTCAGGAAAAAGCCGCGGCAAAGCTTGCCGGACATAGCGCGGGGGATCTCGTTTTCTTCTGCAACAGCGGAGCCGAAGCGAATGAAGGCGCCATTAAGCTTGCCCGTAAAGCAACGGGAAAGACAAAAATCGTAACATTTCATCAATCCTTTCACGGACGGACCTATGCGGGGATGGCCGCCACCGGACAAGACAAAATCAAGACCGGTTTCGGACCGATGCTCCAAGGCTTTCACTATCTTCCGTTTAATGACCCGTCGGCATTCAGCACGCTTTCAAAAGAGGATGATATCGCCGCCGTCATGCTTGAGACGGTGCAGGGAGAAGGGGGAGTCAATCCCGCCGATCCGGAATTCATCGAAGCCTTACAGACATTTTGCAAAGACAAACAGGCGCTGCTTATCGCAGACGAGATTCAAACCGGAATCGGCCGGACGGGCAAGGCATTCGGCTATGAGCACTTCGGCATCTCTCCGGACATCATCACTGCTGCGAAAGGGCTTGGAAACGGTTTTCCCGTCGGAGCCGTGATCGGCAAAAAGAAGCTTGGCGACGCCTTTACGCCGGGTACGCATGGTACGACTTTCGGCGGTAATAAGCTCGCCATGGCAGCTGTGAAAGCAACTTTGGACATTGTGTTTCAGCCGGACTTTCTCCAGGCGGCGGCAGACAAAGGCTCTTTTTTAAAAGCGCAGCTGAACCGTGAACTGACAGGGCCTTTTGTAAAAGAAATCCGCGGAAAAGGGTTATTAATCGGCATTGAATGCGCAGGTCCCGTGTCCGGCATCATCGGAGATCTGCAGGAACGCGGGCTTCTCGTGCTTCCGGCCGGACCGAATGTCATCAGGCTGCTCCCGCCGCTTACGGTTTCTGAAGAAGAAATGCTGTCGGCCGTCAGTATGCTGAAAGCAGCGATCGAAGCGCATTCGGCAGTGAAACGGTAATTTTTTTCGATATAAAAGTATAAAAATTCATATTTTTAATTAATTATTCATCAAGAGGTGGGCTTTAGATGAAAGGCTATTTAGTATTGGAAGACGGAACATCATTCGGCGGTGAACTTGAAAAAGAGGCCCGCTGTGTTGGCGAAGCTGTTTTTTTCACCGGAATGACGGGCTATCAGGAAGTGCTTACAGACCCGTCATATAAGGGGCAGATCATCGTCTTTACGTATCCGCTGATCGGAAACTACGGAATTAATGAAAAAGACCTTGAAAGTAAAATTCCTCAAGTCAAGGCTGTTGCCGTCTATGAAGCGTGTGAACATTTTTCTCACCATGAAGCAGTCTCAAGCTTGAGAGAGTATTTAAATAAATGGAACATCCCGCTCTTAACCGAAGTGGACACACGGGCCGTCGTCAAAGCCATCCGCTCCGGCGGCACGATGAACGCTGCCGTGTCAACAGCAGGAGAAATTCCCGCAGCATCCGGAACACAAAACCCGGCGGAGCTGGCGCAGTCTGAAGACATCACTTCAATGGGGAACGGAGACCGGCATATTGCGCTGATTGATTTCGGATATAAAAAATCAATCGCCTCGTCACTTGTAAAGCGCGGCTGTAAAGTAACGGTCATTCCGTATCAGCAGATGAACGCCGTTTATGACATTCAGCCTGACGGAATCGTGCTCTCAAACGGCCCGGGCGACCCGAAAG
The DNA here is from genome assembly GCF_014872755.1 of Bacillus sp. Bvel1. Classification (NCBI taxonomy): domain Bacteria; kingdom Bacillati; phylum Bacillota; class Bacilli; order Caryophanales; family Bacillaceae; genus Bacillus; species Bacillus sp. Bvel1. Next base: position 223,535 of record NZ_JAAOBZ010000006.1, read on the forward strand.
CGATTGCGCCGTACATGAACCGGATTACATCTTTACTCAGTGATTTCCCTGCACTCGGCATTTGCCTCGGGCATCAGCTGATTGCCCTGGCTTTCGGAGGAAATACGTATAAGCTGCCGTTCGGCCACAGGGGTGCCAACCATCCCGTCATTGACCGGAAAACGAAACGGGTGTTTATGACAAGCCAGAACCACAGCTATGTCGTCGATGAAGCGTCAATTGACGAAAACGAGCTGTCCATCAGATTTCACCATGTCAATGATACATCAGTGGAAGGGCTCATTCATAAGCGCCTTCCCGTATTAAGCGTCCAGTTCCACCCTGAAGCTCATCCCGGTCCGGCTGAGAGCGAGTGGATATTTGATGAATTTCTAGAGAAAGTGATACCAGCAAGGAGAGAAATCGCTCATGCCTAAAGATACAACCATTTCCAGCATATTAGTCATCGGCTCCGGCCCCATCATCATCGGCCAGGCGGCTGAATTTGATTATTCAGGAACGCAGGGCTGCATGGCTCTGAAAGAAGAAGGATACCGCGTTATTCTAGTCAATAACAACCCGGCAACGATTATGACGGATGAGGCGTTTGCCGATGAAATATATTTTGAACCGCTCACAACCGACAGCATTGAGGCCATTATTGAAAAAGAAAAGCCCGACGGTCTGCTTGCCAATTTGGGCGGCCAGACGGCATTGAATTTAGCCGTTAAACTTGAAGAAGCAGGCGTGCTGAAGAAGCATCACGTCAAGCTCTTAGGAACATCGGTGGAAACCATTCAAAAAGGCGAAGACCGGGAGCAGTTCCGCGCCCTGATGAAAGAGCTCGACCAGCCCGTTCCGGAAAGCGAAATCGTCGACAACGAAGAAGACGCCCTCCGCTTCGCTGAGTCTATCGGATTTCCGGTTATTCTGAGACCGGCGTACACGTTAGGCGGAAAGGGAGGCGGAATCGCGAAAACAAAAGAAGCGTTTCAGACGCTTATTAAACAGGCGCTGTTAGCAAGTCCGATCAGCCAATGCCTCGTCGAGAAAAGCATCGCCGGATTTAAAGAAATCGAATATGAGGTCATGCGCGACAGCAATCATACATGCATCACCGTCTGCAATATGGAAAACATCGATCCCGTCGGCGTGCATACAGGAGACTCTATCGTCGTCGCACCGTCCCAGACGTTAACGGATGAAGAATATCAGATGCTGCGTTCAGCAAGCCTGGCGATTATTTCGGCGCTGGATGTGGTCGGCGGCTGCAACATTCAATTTGCGCTGGATCCGTTCAGCAAACAGTACTATGTCATTGAAGTGAACCCGCGTGTCAGCCGTTCATCGGCCCTCGCGTCAAAAGCGACTGGCTACCCGATTGCCAAAATGGCGGCGAAACTTGCCGTCGGCTATACGCTCGACGAACTGAAAAATCCGCTGACGGGCTCTACTTATGCAAGCTTTGAACCGGCGCTTGATTATGTCATCGTCAAATTCCCGCGCTGGCCGTTTGATAAATTTAAACATGCCGACCGCACGCTCGGAACAAAGATGAAAGCGACGGGAGAGGTCATGGCGATCGAAAGAAATATGGAAGCGGCCATTCAAAAAGCGGCGGCCTCCCTTGAGCTGAAAACGATCGGCACCCGCCTGCCTGAACTCGGCGGCTGTACGATCAATCAGCTGTGGGAATTAGCGGTAACGCCGGATGACCGGAGATTTTTCGTCGTCATGGAACTGTTAAGCCGCGGTGAAACGATAGAAGATATCCATGCCAAAACGAAAATTGACCCGTTTTTTCTCCATGTATTCCGAAATATCATCATATTAGAAAACAAGCTGATGGAAGAAGGGGATCATCTGTCTGTCCCGCTTTTAAAGCAGGCGAAGGTAAAAGGCTTCACGGATGTCATGATCGCATCTCTCACGGGAAAAACGGAAGAAGACATCCGTGCTCTCAGAAAGAAATCAGGCATCGTCCCGTCGTTTAAAATCGTAGATACATGCGCCGCTGAATTTGATGCCAAGACGAATTATTTCTACTCCACCTACCTTGGGGAAAGCGACGGAGATGTCAGCCGAAAAGAGAAAAAACGCGCTCTCATCATCGGCTCAGGCCCGATCCGCATCGGTCAGGGAGTGGAATTTGATTACAGCGCCGTCCACGGCGTTCTGACCCTGCAAAAGCTGGGATATGAAACGATTATGATCAATAACAATCCGGAAACAGTAAGCACGGATTATGAAATCGCCGACCGGCTTTATTTTGAACCGCTGACGACAGAACATATTTTAAACGTGGCGGAACATGAAAACATTGATTTTGCCATCGTCCAGTTTGGGGGACAGACCGCGATCAATGCCGCTGAACCGCTGGAAAAAGCGGGCATTCCGCTGCTCGGAACATCCTTTGAAACCCTTGATGCCCTGGAGGATCGGGATCTGTTTTATCAGCTGCTTGACGATCTTGACCTCAAACATGCCAAAGGCGAAACGGCTTATTCAAAAGAAGAAGCAACGGAAAAAGCAAGCCGAATCGGCTACCCCGTGCTGATCCGTCCGTCTTATGTCATCGGGGGGATGGGCATGATCATCGTTCATTCAGAAGCGCAAATGTCAGAGCTGCTGGGAAAAGAAGCGGGCATGCCGTACCCGATTTTGATCGATCAGTACATTACAGGAAAAGAATTGGAGATCGATCTGATTTCCGACGGACATGAAGTATTCGTGCCGACTTACACAGAGCACATTGAACGGGCCGGCGTCCATTCGGGCGACAGTTTTGCGATTCTTCCGGGTCCGTCTGTCACACCTGATATGCAGCGGAATATAAAAGAGGCCGCCGAAAAAATCGCGGTAAAACTGGCTTTTAAAGGCATTATGAACATTCAGTTTGTCATTGATGACAAAGGGGATATTCTCGTTCTTGAAGTGAATCCCCGGGCAAGCCGCACGGTTCCTGTCGTGTCTAAGGTGATGGGGGTGCCGATGATCCCGCTTGCCGCCAGATTGCTGGCCGGCGCTTCCCTTAAAGACATCAAGCCCGAGGTTCAAAATCAGCACGGAACGGCAGTGAAATTCCCGGTTTTTTCTTCTCACGCCATTCAGGATGTGGACGTAAAGCCCGGGCCGGAAATGAAGTCGACCGGAGAAGGCATGTGTGTCGCGTTTGACGCAGAAAGCGCACTGAAAAAAATCTACGCGCACGTCTGGGAGAAAAAAGGCAGCATCTATCTGGAAGGCTGTGATGCGGAATTGGAACGTCAGGCTCAAGAGGCGGGATTTACCGTATGCAAAGATGCGTTCCCGGCATGGGCAGAGCGAAAGGATAAAGCGGTCCATATTAATTTCAATCACTCTGAAGAAGCGCGTAAACAACGGATCGAAGCCATGACGCACGGTGTGACGGTCTTTACTGAACCGGAAACCGTAAAGGCATTTTTAGCAAGCGGCTCCGGCAAATCTCAGCCTGTATCGCTCAAAGATCTTTATCAAAAGGAAGTGGCATCATGCACACAATAAAAGCGGAACACACATTAACCCATTTGTACGGCAAAGATTTTCTTTCATTAAAAGATGTCAGCCCGTCAGACATCAATGCGCTTCTGACAGAAGCTTCATTATTAAAACAACATCCGATACAGCCGATTTTCCAAGGGAAAACATTGGCGATGATTTTTGAAAAATCTTCAACCCGCACACGTGTGTCTTTTGAAGCGGGAATGGCCCAGCTCGGGGGAACGGGACTATTTCTTTCAAGCAGCGACCTGCAGCTTGGGCGGGGGGAGACGGTCGCGGATACGGCGAAGGTGCTGTCCGGCTTCGTTGATGCCATTATGATCCGCACCTTTGAGCATGAAAAAGTCGAAGAGCTTGCCGAGCATGCTGATATTCCCGTCATAAACGGGCTGACCGACCGGTATCACCCGTGTCAGGCACTCGCGGATCTGTTAACAATACAAGAAATAAAAGGAAAATTAAAAGGGGTAAAAGTCGCCTATATCGGTGACGGAAATAATGTCGCGCATTCACTTATGATCGGCTGCGCAAAAATGGGCTGTGACATTGCGGTTGCTTCGCCGAAAGGCTATGAAGCAGAGGAAGAGGCGGTGAATGCCGCGAAAGAAGCGGCGGCTGTTTCCGGAGCGAAAATCACCCTTACCGAAAATCCGCAGGAAGCGGTGCGGGATGCAGACGTGATTTACTCCGACGTCTTCACGAGCATGGGGCAGGAGGAAGAGACGCAGCAGCGGCTGAATGTGTTTGCTCCGTATCAAGTCAACGCCTCACTCGTCAGTCTCGCCAAACCCGACTATACATTTTTGCATTGCCTGCCGGCGCATCGGGAAGAAGAGGTCACGTCCGAGATTATCGACGGCCCGAACTCTGCGGTATTCCAGCAGGCGGAAAACCGGCTTCACGCGCAAAAAGCGCTCCTGAAAGCTCTTCTATACAAACAGGATGAACAAAAAAACCGCTGAATCTCATTCAGCGGTTTTTGATATTTCTCCGCATACAAGCGCATACTACATAAAAAAGAAAAAGGAGGAAATGACGTGGGACAGCAGCATCAATTCCGCCCGGGACAAAAAGCGCCGAATAACGGTGTGTACGTTGAAATCGGCGAAACGGGAAGCATGGTCAAAAATCCGCAAAAAATCAAGCTTACGGTGGGAGAAATGTTCCCTGAAACTTCAAACCACAACAGATTGTGGACGTACCAACGAAAACCGTGAACACAAAAAAACCTGCTGAATAGCAGGTTTTTTTATTTAATGCTGGTTTGCATCCTGTTTGACAGGCATGATCTCCGCAAGAACAAAGACTAGCACCGCAATAACCACGGCAATAACGGATGATTGCTTGAAATTGTACGCCGCGCTGTTCATGGAGGCGACCAAATAACAGGCCATATGTGTTAAAAGGAACGTCCAAATAAAACCGATAATAAACCGCACGTTTCCACCTCGTCCTTCATTTTATTCTACGTTGTATCATACCATACATAAAGCGCGGGCGGAAGGTCATTTTCTCATCAAAAAGCGCGCCTGAAACTGACATGTGCCCGCCTGTCTTGCCGTCTGACGGAAAATTCGGTTCCCGTGCTTGGGATAATAGCCAAAACATAGCAGCAAATAGGAGTTTATCCGATCCGTTTTCATTCTTCTTACATATGATAGCCAATAGAGAGATTAGGAGTAAAAGGAGGCGGGCAGGCATGGGGATAACGGTAAGATTTTTCCAATTCGGATCTGAGCTGAACGTCATCCATCTGCCGTATCGGCCGAACGGCTTCTGTATCTTTATTCTGGGGGACAGAACTCACTTTGTCAGCCGGGACTCAAGCTTTTGGCTCGAACATGAAGGGAGAAACCAGCTGTTAAATACGCTGCTTGACAAAGGATACACCATTTTCAACAGCAATTTATACGGACGGCATTGGGGTTCGGAAAAAGCCGCCCTTTACGCCAGACAGCTGATTCATTATGTGCTGAAACAAGAAACCCTCAATCCGAAAATACACTTGCTCGCAGAAGGCATGGGCGCCCTCATCGCCGATCAATTGCTGCAGTCTTCACCGGAGCATATCCGTTCAGCCGCAATGTTAGATCCTTGTCTGGACCTTCAAGCCCATTTTGAATCAGAGAAAGAAAATAAGTTTTTTTATAAGCAGTTTCTGAGGGAAACGGCACAAAGCTTCGGTGTTTCTGAAAAAGAGGCAAGCTCACTGAGCTATCAGACCATTACCGGCTGCCGCACCCGCGCGCCGGTACATATATGGCAAAGAACGACCGGAGCGCCGTACCCGTACACCCTGCACGCGAACGCGTATAAAGAAGCCCGGGAAAAGACCGGAAGCAAGATTGATATCACGTATCACCTGCTTGAGAACCCTGCTCGTATGTACAGAGCCATCTGCCGGTTTTTCCGCAGTCATGAAAAAGACCTGTAATGAATAGAATACAACAGCCATCTCTTTTCAGAGGGCTGTTTGGCTTGTGTGTGTATGAAAAACCGGAAAGGCGGCAGATGTGATGAAAACAGCGCTGATCATTGGAGCAGATGAATTTCTCGGCCTTTCATTGTGCGAACGGTTGATGGATGAAGGTGTGCACGTTGATGTCATTTTGGCAGAACCGGAGGACAAAACGAGGCAGCTGTATTTAGAAGAACGTTTAATGTGGCTCGCGAGAAACGGGCTTTTTCAAATAATAGAGGAAATCGGTGAAAAGGAATACGATCGTATCTGCGTTCAATACGGGAGCGGGTGTCTGCCTGAAAAAAGGGCTGAGCCTTTATATTGGATTGTTTACAGTGAGGATCACGGAGACTGGGAAAAAAACGGTCAGCGGGATACTGCAAAAGCGATTATCCTTCCTCCCCTTTACGGTCCGTGGACGGAAGCAAAAGAAGATGGCGAAAGCAGGATCTTTTTAGAAGACGCGGTCTGCGGGCTGATGAATAAGCTTGAGGCTGACGGCACAGAAGACGAAAATCAGATTATTACCCTGGAAATAAAAGAAAAAACGCAAAAAACGGAAGCGGAAGAAAAAATTAAAGAATGGAAAAGACAATTTTCATCAATATTCGACATTTTTTAAGAAATACCTTCCATGTTATGTGCATTACCGCTACAATAAACGTATATCAATTATACATGTTATGAGTTTGAAAAGGGGTTGAACATGGCTTGATCACCAGGCTTGTCATGATCTTTTCTGTCCTCCTTTTATTGAGCGGATGCACACAAACTCCGTTTAAAGGAAAAATTGAGAAGGTCGGAATGCTTTTCCCCGATACCATCAGTGACTTGGTATGGGGCACAAAAGGTTACAAAGGTTTATTAGCGATACAATCTGAATTTAACGTTGACGTTTATTATAAAGAAAATATCAGATCCGATGAAGATATTTTAAAAGCGATAGATGATTTTCATAAAAAAGGAGTCAATCTTTTATACGGGCACGGAAATGAATACGAGGAAATCTTCAATATGATCAGCAAGGATTATCCCGACATGGAATTCGTCGTCGCAAACGGAACGGCGAAAAGCGATAATGTCACAAGCGTTCACCTTATGGGAGAAGCAATGGGTTTTTTCGGGGGAATGACGGCCGCCCATATGTCAAAAACCAATGAGGTCGGTGTCATCGCCTCTTTTCTGTGGCAGCCTGAAGTAGACGGCTTTATCAAAGGGGCGAAATATGAAAAGCCTGATATCACCGTCAATACTGAATTTACGGACCACTGGGATAACGGCAATGAAGCGCTGCATCTTTACGAGAAGTTAAAAGCGGAGGGCACGGATGTTGTATATCCGGCCGGAGACGGGTATAATGTTCCTGTCATTCAGCAAATCAAAAAAGACGGGCTTTACGCCATCGGCTATGTCGCCGAGCAATCGAATCTCGGCAAAAACACGGTGCTGACAAGCACGGTGCAAAACGTAGATAAAGCCTATACATTAATTGCCGAGCAATATAATAAAGGTACGCTCAAGAGCGGAGATCACGACTTTGATTTCAGGGAAGGAGTCGTTGAAATGGGGACGTTCAGCCCGCTGGTGGACAAAGCGTTTCAAGACAAAATCTCAGACCTTGTCAAAACGTATAATCAAACAAATGAACTGCCGTCAAATGAATAGAGGTGGATACACATGCAGCATGAAAAGTCTCTTGAATTTATGCAGATCGCGATGAAATACTTGCCGGAAGCAAAGGCGGAGCTTGAGAAATCCGGCATAGATCTGTCTATGGAAATGATTCAGCCGTTTATGGACCTGTTTACATCGGTCATGGCGGAAGCGTATGAGCTTGGCAGATCTGATGCCGGGGAGCTGAATAAATAAAGAGAGCCACTTTTTCATGAAGTGGCTTTTCACATGATTTTTTTCTTTATGGCGGACACCATCGGCGCAAAGTCTTTAAATACGGGCTTTAATTGATCCAGGGAGTTCATGATGGACCCCAGCTGATTCAACACGTGGTTGTAATCGATCTCTTCTTCGTTTTCAGCCTGAGGCTGCTCCGGGTTTTCTTCCGGTTCTTTATCCCGGTCTCTGGAATCGCCGAACATCATTTTGGAGAAAATATCCATAGTGAAGCCTCCTTTCGTCTTCCTTTTATTCTATGAGGAGCAGCGTCCGATAGTTTAGACGAATATATTGCCAACAGAAAAAAAATAGGGTAGAATTAGTACCTGATACTAATAATTGATCATAACTAATTAGTTTTAAATTCATTATAAAAAAGGAGTCTTTTCCAATGAAAGCTGGAATTCTTGGCGTCGGCCGTTACATCCCGGAAAAAGTGCTGACAAATCATGATCTTGAACAAATGGTAGATACATCGGACGAGTGGATTCGTACGAGAACAGGTATAGAAGAAAGAAGAATCGCCGCTGAAGATATGTATTCATCCGGCATGGCCGCTGAGGCTGCGCAAAAAGCGCTTGATCAGGCCGGCATTTCCGCTGAGGAGCTTGATATGATCCTTGTGGCGACGGTTACTCCTGACCAGTCTTTCCCGACCGTTTCCTGTATGATACAAGAGAAGCTCGGGGCCAAAAAAGCGTGCGCGATGGATATCAGCGCCGCATGTGCGGGTTTTATGTACGGTATTGTAACCGCCAAACAATTCATTGAATCGCAAACATACAAACATGTCCTCGTGGTCGGCGTGGAAAAGCTCTCAAGCATTACCGACTGGGACGACCGTAATACGGCTGTGCTGTTCGGAGACGGAGCCGGAGCGGCGGTCATCGGACCGGTCAGCGACGACAGAGGCATACTTTCATTTGAGCTCGGAGCAGACGGTACAGGCGGTCAGCACTTGTACTTAGATGAAAAAGGGCATACAATCATGCATGGAAGAGAAGTATTCAAATTCGCCGTCCGGCAAATGGGTGAATCGAGTGTAAATGTTATTGAAAAAGCCGGCCTCTCCAAAGAGGACGTAGACTTTTTGATTCCGCATCAGGCAAACATCCGCATCATGGAAGCGGCACGGGAACGTTTGGAGCTTCCGGTTGAAAAGATGTCTAAAACAGTCCATAAATATGGAAACACATCCGCAGCATCCATTCCGATTTCATTAGTAGAGGAACTGGAAGCAGGCAAAATTAAAGACGGCGACGTCATCGTCATGGTCGGTTTCGGCGGAGGATTGACATGGGGCGCCATAGCATTACGCTGGGGACGATAAAAAAAGGTGAGGTGCACACAAGATGAGTAAAAAAAGAGTAGTCGTTACAGGGCTTGGAGCCTTGTCTCCGCTTGGCAACGACGCCGAAACAAGCTGGAAAAATGCAATCGGCGGCGTATCCGGAATCGGACCGATCACACGTGTGGAATCGGACGAGTATCCGGCGAAAGTAGCTGCTGAATTGAAAGATTTCAATATTGAAAATCACATGGATAAAAAAGAAGCGCGAAAAATGGACCGCTTCACGCAATACGCTGTCGTAGCCGCGAAAATGGCCGTTCAAGATGCCGGTCTGAACATCACAGACGAGATCGCTCCGAGAGTCGGCGTTTGGGTCGGGTCCGGAATCGGCGGTCTTGAAACGCTTGAATCCCAATTCGAAATCTTCCTGACAAAAGGGCCGAGAAGGGTCAGCCCGTTCTTTGTTCCGATGATGATTCCGGATATGGCGACAGGCCAAATCTCAATCGCTCTCGGAGCAAAAGGAGTCAACTCCTGTACGGTGACGGCATGTGCGACGGGAACGAACTCTATCGGTGACGCGTTTAAAGTCATTCAGCGCGGCGATGCCGATGCGATGATTACGGGCGGAACGGAAGCGCCGCTGACAAGAATGTCATTTGCGGGCTTCAGCGCAAACAAAGCCCTTTCTACAAATCCTGATCCGAAAACGGCAAGCCGCCCGTTTGATAAAAACCGTGACGGCTTTGTCATGGGAGAAGGCGCGGGGATCGTCGTGCTTGAAGAGCTTGAGCATGCCCTTGCCCGCGGTGCGAAAATCTACGGGGAAATTGTCGGCTACGGCTCAACGGGTGACGCCTACCACATTACCGCGCCTGCCCAAGACGGGGAAGGCGGTGCGAGAGCGATGCAGGAAGCAATCAAAGATGCGGGCATCAAGCCTGAAGAAATTGATTACATCAACGCTCACGGCACAAGCACGTACTACAATGATAAATACGAGACAAAAGCCATTAAGACCGTTTTCGGTGATCATGCGTACAAGCTTGCCGTCAGTTCGACAAAATCAATGACGGGTCATTTGTTAGGCGCTGCCGGAGGAATTGAAGCAATCTTCTCCGTCATGGCAATTAAAGACGGCATTATCCCGCCGACGATTAACATCGAAACACCTGATGAAGAGTGTGATTTAGATTATGTACCGGATAAAGCGCGCGAGCAGGATGTCAACATCGTTCTCAGCAACTCGCTCGGCTTCGGCGGACATAATGCCACTTTGATCTTTAAAAAATATCAATAATACAGTTTTTGACCGGCTGCCTGAAAAAGGTGGCCGGTTTTTTTGTGCGTGCATATGATAACAACAAGAGGAGGCGAACCGGTATGAGCGTCAAGCAGACATATCAATGGATGGAAAAGGCGGCATCCGTAAATGACCTGGCCCCGCATCTTTTGCCGCTTTTTTCAGGGGCCGATAAGAAAGAGTGGAAGCCGATACTCGGGATGCTGCAAAACCACGGCATGTTCCGCCATCTGAAGGACGGCGTTAGGACCAGTAAACGGCTGAAAGAAAAAGGATGCTACAGCCATATACAAAAAGAGGAAGCCTATTTAAAGGAGAAGTGGAACGGGCCGGACGTGCCGATCGTAGTTTTGCCCGTTGATGAACGAAACCGGAAAATCCGTCAGGAATTCGGATCAAAATCCGGTCTGGCCTTTCGGGACAAAATGTTCCTCTTTCTATCGTCGGATAGTTCCAATTCAGCTGTATCCGCCCTTATGACACATGAATATAATCACGTCTGCCGGTTAGAACATGTGACAAAGGACGAAAAAGATGAGACATTTCTTGATACAATCATGATGGAGGGGCTGGCAGAATATGCTGTATATGAGCGGTTCGGCTCAAGTCTTACGGCGGAATGGACGTCCTACTATACGCCTGAGCAGCTTGATTTTTTGTTTGAAAAAAGAGTCAAGCCGAACCTCCGCTTAACGAGAGACAGCAGAATGTTTTCCCAGCTGTTATACGGAAAAGGATACTTCCCCTCAATGCTTGGCTATGCCGTCGGATTCAATATAGTAAAAAAATATTTAACCGACCATCAAAAAACAGTAAAAGAAGCATTGGCCATCCCTTCAAAAACCTTTCTGGAAGCAACGCTTTAATAGATTAAAAGAATGGAAATTATTTAAGGATATTACATTTATCCTAAAAAATTCTTGCTTTTGTAATAATGATGTAATAATATACAACTATAAAATTTTTCGACTATTCTATATTTTGTGATAGCGAAACGTATGTTTCCCTCTGCTTCAGCGGAATGAGAAAGGGGCGTATCATGAGCACACTATTAGAAGTGAATAATTTAAAGACCTATTTTTTCAGAAAGAAACAGCCGATCCCTGCAGTCGACGGGGTTGATTTTCACATTAACAAAGGCGAAACCGTCGCTCTTGTAGGAGAATCCGGCTCGGGCAAAAGCATCACCTCGCTTTCTATTATGGGACTTGTCCAAAGCTCGGGCGGAAAAATTATGGACGGCTCGATTAAGCTGGAAGGCAGGGACCTGGCCTCCTTCACCGAAAACGAATATTGCAAAATCCGCGGAAATGACGTCTCTATGATCTTTCAGGAGCCCATGACTTCCCTGAATCCGGTGCTGACCATCGGCGAACAAATTACCGAAGTGCTTGAATACCATAAAAAAATGAATAAAAAAGAAGCGGCTAAAAAAGCCGTTGAGCTTCTGGAACTCGTCGGATTCTCCAGAGCGGAACAAGTGATGAAAGAATATCCGCACCGTCTTTCCGGAGGGATGAGACAGAGGGTGATGATCGCCATTGCGCTCAGCTGCAATCCGAAGCTTCTGATCGCTGATGAGCCGACGACGGCGCTTGATGTGACGATACAAGCCCAAGTATTGGAGCTGATGAAAGACCTCTGCAAAAAATTCGATACTTCTATTCTGCTGATCACTCACGATTTAGGTGTGGTTTCCGAAGCCGCCGACAGGGTGATCGTTATGTATTGCGGACAAGTCGTAGAGAGTGCGGGTGTGGAGGACTTATTTTTAAACCCTCTTCATCCGTATACCGAAGGGCTGTTAAACTCCATACCGGTGATAGATGGAGAGATTGATACATTAAAAGCGATCAAAGGCAGTGTCCCGACACCGGATAATCTTCCGGAAGGCTGCCGATTCGCCCCGAGGTGTTCAAAAGCGATGGACAAATGCAAAACAGGGCAGCCGGAGCTGATAACGCATGAAAGCGGCCGTTCTGTAAGATGTTTTTTATATGAGGAAGAGGGTGCCCAATCAAAATGACAGCTGCAGGCCAAGAAACGATTTTAGAGCTGAAAGACGTAAAAAAATATTTCCCGATCCGCTCCGGTTTTTTTCAAAGGAAAGTCGGTGATATAAAGGCTGTTGACGGCGTTTCTTTTTCACTGAAGCGCGGGGAGACGCTCGGCATCGTCGGTGAATCAGGATGCGGCAAATCAACGGCGGGAAGGACGATGATCCGTTTATACAAGCCGACAGACGGCCGGATTCTCTTTAAGGGGCAGGATATCTCCGGCTTATCTGAAGAAAAGCTGAGAAAAAGCGTCCGCAAAAACATCCAGATGGTATTCCAAGATCCCTTCGCATCCCTTAACCCGAGGAAAACGCTGCGTTCCATTATTAAAGAGCCGTTCCAGACTCACCATATGTACAGCATGAGCGAGCGGAACGAGCGAGTGGAGGAGCTGCTGGCGAAAGTCGGCCTTCACCCGAGCTTTGCAAACCGCTATCCGCACGAATTTTCCGGGGGGCAGCGCCAGCGGATCGGGATTGCGCGGGCTCTGACGTTGAATCCCGAGCTGATTATTGCGGATGAACCCGTTTCCGCACTCGATGTCTCCATTCAGGCCCAAGTCATCAATCTGATGGAAGAACTGCAGGATGAATTCAACCTGACCTATTTGTTTATTTCTCATGATTTGAGTGTTGTCCGCCATATCAGCGACAGAGTCGGCGTCATGTATCTGGGAAAAATGATGGAGCTGACCGATAAACACGAGCTGTACGGCAATCCGCTTCACCCTTATACGCAAGCGCTTTTGTCTTCAGTGCCCGTCACGAGAAAAAAAGACGCCGTCAAGCGGGAACGAATCATCCTGAAAGGAGAACTGCCAAGCCCGGCAAACCCGCCGAAAGGCTGCGTGTTCCACACGCGGTGCCCGATGGCCAAACCGATCTGCAAGGAACAAATCCCGGCATTTGAAGAAGCCGCTCCCGGCCATTACGTCGCCTGCCATTTATATGCCTGAAATGACAAGCATCGAGAGGGGGTATGCCGGATTACATAACCAGTTTGCTGCATATATATCACAAAGGGGGAATTGATATGAAATTACGTAAAAGCGCACTGATGATGCTAAGTGTTTTTATGGCGCTCGCCATCTTCCTGTCAGCCTGCTCCGGCTCAAAATCCACAAGCACCGAATCCAAACCGGCAGGAAAACCGCAAAAAGGCGGAGATTTGGTTGTCGGGTCAACCGGGGAACCCACACTTTTTAATCCACTTTATTCTACCGATGTTGCAAGTTCTGATATTGAAGGAATGCTTTACAGCACATTATTAAAAACGGATGAAAAATTAAACGTCAAGCCGTCGCTGGCTGAAAAAGTAACAGAAGCTGACGGGGGATTAACGTATGATGTAAAACTGAAAAAAGGCGTTAAATTCCATGATGGAAAAGAGCTGACGGCCGATGATGTTGTTTTCACTTACAGCATCCCTCTTAACAAGGATTACAACGGTGAGCGTGGCTCGGGTTTTGAGTCCCTTAAATCCGTAACGAAAAAAGGAAAATATGAAATTCAGTTTAAAATGAAGAAAAAAGATGCCTATTTCTATAATGTCGTTCTCGACAGTTACGGCATTTTGCCAAAACATATATTGGGTAAGGTGCCGGTTGCAGATCTGGGAGAGAATGAATTTAACCGTAAAAATCCAATCGGCTCCGGTCCGTTTAAGTTTGTTGAGTGGAAAAAAGGCGAGTATGTCAAACTGGAAGCAAATGATGATTACTTTGGCGGCAGACCTTACCTTGATACAGTGACAGTCAAAACAATTCCTGATTCTAACGCGGCCGTGGCCCAGTTAAAAGCGGGAGATATTGATTTCTTCGCTGTTCCGGGCACAGATTTTGATACGGTTAAAACGTTTGGAAACGTGAAGGTCAAATCTGATCTTGGCTTAAACTACAGCTATATCGGCTGGAATGAGAAAAAAGAGCTTTTTAAGGACAAAAAAGTGCGTCAGGCATTGACTTACGCTCTTGACAGGCAGGCAATGGTGGATCAAGTGCTGAACGGAGACGGTAAGGTAGCGGATGTTCCTGAGAGTCCGCTGTCATGGAATTATCCGAAGTCTAAAGTGCCGACATTTGATTATAATCCGAAAAAAGCAAAGCAGCTGCTAAAAGAAGCCGGATGGGAAGACCATGACGGTGACGGCTACCTTGATAAAGACGGAAAAAAATTCTCATTTGAAATTAAAACGAATCAAGGCAATAAAATTCGTGAAGATTTAGCTGTTGTCGTTCAGCAGCAATTAAAAGAAGTGGGAATCGAGGCTAAACCGCGAATTGTTGAATTCAGTGCGTTAATCGAACAGACAAGTGCCCCTAATTGGGATTATGACGCTCTTCTTCTCGGATGGAGTCTTGCAACGTTCCCGGATCAATTCTCTATCTTCCATTCAAGCCAATCGAAAAACGGGCTGAATAATATCTGGTATAAAAACCCGAAAGTCGATAAGCTGCTTGAAGAAGCGAAGACAATTACAGACAGAAAAGAATACCAAAAGAAGTATGAAGAGATATACAAATTGATTGCTGAAGATCAGCCGTACAGCTTCTTATTCTATTACAATTACCACAGAGCGATGCCGAATAATTTACAAGGCTATGTATTCCACCCTAAAAATGACTTGTACAATATTGAAAAATGGTGGCTGGATCAAAAATAGCAAAAGCCCTGGAGAGGGAAGGAGGTTCCTTTCCTCTCTTATCCTATTTAAAAAGGGGACAAGAATATGGTTACATATATTTTACGGCGAACATTAATGTCCTTGCCGATTCTCTTAGGCATTACAATTTTGTCGTTTGCCATCATGAAAGCAGCGCCGGGAGACCCGATGTCACTTATGATGGACCCTACAATCAGTCAAGCGGACAGGGCGAAATTCATTGAAAAATACGGGTTGAATGATCCGGAACCTGTTCAATATGTGAAATGGCTGGGGAATATGCTGCAAGGGGATTTTGGGACTTCTATCGTCAAGAAAGGCACTCCGGTTTCTGAACTTATCTTATCCCGCTTACCGAATACGATTGTGCTTATGCTTTTCTCAACCCTTGTCGCTCTTCTGATTTCTATTCCATTTGGTGTTCTGTCAGCGAAACGTCCTTATTCAAAATTGGATTACGGGATAACTGTTACTTCATTTTTAGGGCTTGCCATTCCGAATTTTTGGTTCGGTTTGATTTTAATCATGGTTTTATCTGTAAATCTGGGGTGGTTTCCCACTGGCGGAGTAAGCACTTTGAATGCTGACTTTAACATATTTGACCGATTGCATCACTTGATTCTGCCTGCTTTTGTGCTCGCCACGGCAGACATGGCAGGGATAACGAGATACACAAGATCCAGTATGCTTGATGTGTTAAAACAGGATTATATACGAACGGCGCGTGCGAAAGGATTCCGAGATAATAAAGTGATTTTTAAACACGGTTTGAGAAACGGGCTTCTTCCTGTCATCACTATTTTTGGTTTGATGATACCGTCATTTATCGGGGGAGCGGTAGTGGTAGAACAGATTTTTACTTGGCCGGGTCTCGGCAAATTGTTTATTGATTCAGCCTTTTCGCGGGATTATCCGGTTATCATGGCCATGACGGTCATTTCAGCAGTTTTGGTTGTAGTGGGGAATTTAATTGCGGACATCTTATATGCGCTGGTTGATCCCCGCATTGAATATTAACAAAGAGAGGTGAGAGGTCAAATGTTACAGCCAAATACCGGCACACCCCCCAGCGAAGTGAAATTAAAGGAAAATATTCAATCCAAACCGGAAACAATGACGAAGATTTTTTTCGAAAAGTTCTTTCAAAATAAACTAGCTGTAATCGGAGCCGTTATATTAACCATCATTATCTTGTCAGCTTTATTCGCTTCGGTAATCGCTCCTTACTCTCCGGAGAGTCAATCTCTCATCAATCGTTTGAAGCCGCCGAGCTTAAAACATCTAATGGGAACTGATAAATTCGGAAGAGACATCTTTACGAGGGTTCTGTACGGGGCGCGCGTCTCCTTGCTTGTCGGATTCGCTTCTGTGATCGGCGCGATTACAATCGGGACAGTTGTCGGAGCCGTTGCCGGATATTTTAAAGGGTTTGTCGATGCGGTTCTTATGAGAACCGTTGATATCGTATTATCCATACCTGATATATTTTTGCTTATTACACTTGTTACGATTTTTCAGCCCGGAATGGATAAATTAATTTTAATTTTCTCCCTTACAGGCTGGACAACAACGGCACGCCTTGTCCGAGGAGAGTTTTTATCGCTTCGTTCCAGAGAGTTTGTATTAGCTGCAAAGACGATCGGTACAAAAAACCATCACATCATCTTTTCTCATATACTGCCGAATGCGCTCGGACCGATTATCGTCTCAGCCACATTAAAGGTGGGAACGGTTATTTTGGCGGAATCTACATTAAGTTATCTCGGTTTCGGGATTCAGCCGCCGATCGCAAGCTGGGGCAATATGCTTCAGGATGCACAGAACTTTACGCTTATGATTCAGGCTTGGTGGTACCCGTTATTCCCGGGTTTGTTGATCCTTCTTACCGTATTGTGCTTCAACTTTGTCGGAGACGGGCTGCGTGATGCGCTTGATCCGAAAAATGTGAAATGATCTCCCGGACGAACGGGAGATTTTTTTGTTGCAATGCAGTCGGAAATCCAGCTCCGTAAAACGGAAATCTCATATTGAAATGGAATAATTTATCTATCCCTTGCCTATACTGTGGACAACAGTTTTTATAAAGTGAGGGGTCGAATATGTTATTTCTTCATGATGTATGGGTCAATTGGTTTGAAGGGGAAGAAAACGGCTACAATGTATGCCATTTTCACGAATGGCGGAAGGAAGACACGGTTGAGCTTTTGGATCAGACGCCGCTGCTCAGAGTGCCGTCAGTATTATTTCATTACATAGAAAACGACTTATCAGAGCTTCCGAAAGAGCTGCTTGACCAAGTCCACCAGAAGTCATACGTGCGAAAAAATCATGAGCGGACAAAGCTGGAGTACTGTTTTGTCGTGACAGACGGGATCGGCATCATTGCCGTGGATACGATCGGGTATACCATTCCGGTCAGAAAGAGCCGCCTGATTCCGAGACAGGAGCAGCTTGTTTATGAAATGGTAAAGGATGTAGAACCGGAATTGTTTCAATTTGAGCCGTCGCAATTGGAGTCTTCAAAGGAATATCACATTTTGTCATTGGCGCCGGAGCATGTCAGAGGTCTGACGAGAAAAGAGCGGCAGATCAAGCAGCTGATGTTTATGGCGCTCGACCAGCTGAAAGGGCTGAAAAACCGTGCGGAAATTGTGTATTGGTACACGGAATGGAATCCGCATATGTATGAGCAGATCAAACGGATGAGTTTTGAAGAGATCTGGGACATGCTTTACAATGAAACAATTGAAGGCTGGTCGGATAAACATCTTGCGTTCTGTGAAAATTTGATTAAAGGGCAGCCGTTTTTCGAAAAGCTTTGGGAAATGGAACAGGAATCAAAAGTGAACTAAAAAAAGAGGCGGGGATTCTCCCGCCTCTTTTTTTTATCTTCTTTTCCGTCCGAGACCCATGGCGTTTTCCATTTTCTTCACCATTTTGCCGGCCGTTTTGTTTGCGCGCGCCGCCCCTTCGTCGAGAATGCGGTCAAGCTCGTCGCTCTCAATTAATTCACGGTAGCGCTCTTGGATCGGTGTCAATGCGCCGATAACGACTTCGGCTAAATCGCTTTTGAATTCACCGTACCCTTTGCCTCCATATTTAGCTTCTAATTCTTCAATTGATGTGTTTCCTAAAATGGAATAGATTGTCAAAAGATTAGAAACGCCCGGTTTGTTTTCTTTATCATACTTTACAATGCCTTCAGAATCAGTCACGGCGCTCTTGATTTTCTTCTCGAGCTGCTTCGGCTCATCAAGCAGCGTGATGAATGCCTTTTGGTTCGGATCTGATTTGCTCATTTTTTTGAGCGGATCAGCCAGTGACATGATGCGCGCGCCTGATTCAGGAATTTTCACCTCAGGAATCGTGAAGATGTCATTGTATTTTTTATTAAAGCGTTCCGCCAGGTTGCGGGTCAGTTCAAGATGCTGTTTTTGGTCTTCTCCGACCGGAACAAGATCCGTTCCGTACAGTAAAATATCGCCGGCCATCAGCGGCGGATAGGTTAACAGTCCGGACACGACGGCTTCTTTGCCCTTTGACTTATCCTTAAATTGCGTCATCCGCTCAAGCTCGCCGATATATGCGACGCATTGGAGCATCCACCCCGCCTGGGCATGAGCGGGAACCTCCGACTGGATAAAGAGGGTCGCTTTCTCGGGATCAAGTCCGACGGCCAGATAAAGAGCCGCGAGATTGCGGATGTTCTTCCGCAGCTCAAGCCGATCCTGCGGAACCGTAATCGCATGCTGATCGACAATACAGAAGTAGCCGTTGTAGTCATGCTGCAAATCAACAAATTGCTTCATTGCGCCGATGTAGTTGCCGAGGGTAACGGAACCGCTCGGCTGAATGCCTGAAAAAATCGTTTTCTTCATAGTTCTTACCTCATTTCTTAAAACATAATAAAAAAAGCCCATTCTTCCCGTAGAAAAAAGGGACGAATGAACCGTGGTGCCACCCTGATTATTCCATTACAATGGAATCGCTCGAGACGTTGGTAACGGAGGCTGCTCCGGCTGGGCCTACTAACGTTCGGTCAGCTGCTCAGAAGTCCATTCCACATCGCCCGTTACCTGCTCCCAGCACCGCAGACTCTCTTCAAACGGATGAAAATGTGTACTACTCTTCATCATCGCAATCACAACAAATGTATTTGATTGATCTATTATAAATCAATTATAGCCAAATGTCATCAGAGGAATACAAGCTTATTTCCAGTTTACTTTAGGGGTGGAAATCCTCAAAAAGAACTGAAAATGCTTAAATGATAACGTATATCAACATTTCGTATAACGAATATTATATGTAAAAAGCAATATGAACTGGAAATTACATTAAAAAAATTTAGTTAGGTCATGCTTTAAACTATAGAAGTGTATCACCTTTTTGACAGAAAAACTGACCAAATTTAAATATTTTAAATTGAGAAAATAGTATTGCAATAAATTATTCATTTCATTATAATGAACTTGTTCACTCTATTGTTACAGCTTCTTTACATAAAATAATCAGAAAAGACGGAACACAATTAAAGTTTAGAAAAATATTAAGTTATTTTGTCTGATATTTCTGAGTATTTAGTAGTAAAGGCTGAAAAATTTGATTAGGGGGTTAGTGCATGAAAAAGCGTTGGTCTATTGTAGGTTTGATGCTTATCTTCTCGCTTGTATTAAGTGCGTGCGGCGGATTCAGCGGCGGATCAGGCGGCGGCAAAAAAGACACCAAAGGACAGACTTCACTTAATATCAATATTAAAACCGAGCCGTTCTCATTGCATCCGGGTTTAGCGAATGATTCCGTTTCAGGAGGCGTAATCCGACAGACTTTTGAAGGATTGACACGCGTAAACTCCAAAGGTGAGCCTGAAGAAGGAATGGCATCTAAAATTGAAACAAGCAAAGACGGAAAGACCTATACATTTACGATTCGTGACGGTGCGAAATGGTCTAACGGCGACCCTGTGACGGCGCAGGATTTTGAATATGCATGGAAATGGGCGCTTGACCCGAACAACGAATCACAATACGCTTATCAGCTCTACTACATCAAAGGCGCTGAAGCTGCCAATACAGGAAAAGGCAAGATTGATGATGTAGGCGTAAAAGCCGTAAATGACAAAACATTAAAGGTTGAACTGAATAACCCGACACCTTATTTCACGCAATTAACTTCATTCTATACGTATATGCCGATCAACAAGAAAATCGCCGAAAAACATAAAAACTGGAACACAAACGCGGGCGAAAATTATGTGTCAAACGGCCCGTTCAAAATGACGGCCTGGAAACACAGCGGTTCCATCACGCTCGAAAAGAACGATCAATATTGGGATAAAGACGCTGTGAAATTGAAGAAAATCAACATGGTGATGATTAACAATAACAACACCGAACTGAAAAAATTCCAGGCCGGTGAGCTTGACTGGGCAGGAATGCCGCTCGGCCAGCTTCCGACTGAATCTCTGCCGACATTGAAAAAAGACGGATCTCTTCACGTTGAACCGATCGCAGGCGTGTATTGGTACAAATTCAACACAGAAGCGAAACCGCTGAACAATGTTAACATCCGTAAAGCCCTTGCTTATGCGATCGACCGCTCGTCCATCGTGAAAAATGTAACGCAGGGCGAACAAATCCCGGCCATGGCTGCGGTGCCGCCGTCAATGAAGGGATTCAAGGATAACACAAAAGGTTACTTCAAAGACAATGACGTCAAATCAGCTAAAGAATTCTTAAATAAAGGACTGAAGGAATTAGGCGTCAAGAATGCCTCTGACCTTCCGGCGATCAAGCTGTCCTACAATACGGATGACGCACATGCGAAAATCGCGCAGGCCGTACAGGAAATGTGGAAAAAGAACTTGGGCGTCAAAGTTGAACTTGATAACTCCGAATGGAATGTTTACATCGACAAGCTGCACAGCCAAAACTACCAAATCGGGCGTATGGGCTGGCTCGGCGATTTCAACGATCCGATCAACTTCCTTGAATTGTTCCGTGATAAAGAAGGCGGAAACAATGATACCGGGTGGGAAGATCCTGAGTTTAAAAAGCTGCTGAACCAATCTCAGCTTGAAACGGATCCGGATAAACGTATCGAAGAGCTGAAAAAAGCAGAAAAGATCTTTATCGACGCAATGCCGGTCGCGCCAGTTTATTTCTATACGGATCCTTGGGTGCAGGATAAAAACCTCAAAAATGTGATCTTGACAGGAACAGGCGAAGTTTACTTCAGAAACGCTTCTTTTGAATAAAAGCCGGTTCTGAAAACAAAAGACCCAAGGTATATGGGGAGGATGTCCCCATATACCTTTCTTACTGATTACGTATAAAATTGTAAAAAACATGGAGGTGTTCACCTTGCTGAAATATATCGGTAAACGATTCATTTACATGATCATCACATTGTTTGTGATTGTGACCGCCACGTTCTTCTTAATGCAGGCAGCGCCGGGCGGACCATTTTCCGGCGAAAGAAAGCTGCCGCCTGAAATTGAGGCAAACTTAAACGAACACTATGGTTTGGACAAGCCTCTTTTCGTTCAATATGTCAGCTACTTAAAATCTGTGGCGATGTGGGACTTCGGGCCTTCTTTTAAATATAAAGGCCAAAGTGTTAATGATTTAATCAATTCAGGCTTCCCCGTCTCATTCACTCTCGGTGCAGAAGCTATTCTCCTCGCTTTAGCGTTCGGTGTGCTTTTCGGGGTGCTTGCTGCCCTGTACCATAATAAATGGCAGGATTATACCATTGCGATTTTAACGATCTTTGGGATCTCAGTTCCGAGCTTTATATTGGCGACGATTTTGCAATATATTTTCTCAATTAAATTAGAACTGTTCCCGGTCGCAGGGTGGGAATCCTGGGCATACACCTTTCTGCCCTCCATTGCGCTCGCTTCCATGCCGATGGCGTTCATTGCCAGACTCTCCCGTTCAAGCATGATTGAAGTGTTAAACAGCGATTACATACGGACTGCAAAAGCTAAAGGACTTTCCCGTCCGTCAGTCACCGTGCGCCATGCGCTGCGAAACGCGCTTTTACCGGTCGTGACATATATGGGGCCGATGGCGGCATCCATTTTAACGGGAAGTTTCATCATTGAATCCATTTTCGGAATTCCCGGTTTAGGCGCGCATTTTGTAAACAGCATTACAAACCGTGATTATACGGTCATTATGGGAGTTACCGTGTTCTTCAGCGTGCTCCTGCTTCTATGCGTATTAATTGTAGATGTGCTGTACGGATTAATCGATCCGAGAATCAAGCTTTCCAAAGCAAAGAAAGGAGCCTAGACCATGCAGAACATTCCTAAAAATATGTTTGAACCAGCTTCAGCTAATGCCGGCGATGCCGAAAAAATAAATAAAAAAAGCCTTTCCCTCTGGAAAGACGCCATGCTCCGCTTCCGCAGCAATAAGCTTGCGATGGTCGGGTTCGTACTGATCGTTCTTATTATTCTGATGGCGATTTTTGCGCCTATCTTTTCAAGGTATGATTATGCCACTACCAATCTATTAAATGCGGATAAAGCGCCGTCGAAAGATCATTGGTTCGGCACGGATGACCTTGGAAGGGATATATTCGTCCGGACATGGGTGGGCGCGCGGATTTCCATCTTTATCGGTGTCGCAGCTGCCGTGCTTGATTTATTGATCGGCGTAATCTGGGGCAGCATTTCCGGATTCCGCGGCGGACGCACAGATGAAGTGATGATGCGCATCGCCGACATTCTGTGGGCTGTTCCTTCATTTTGAAGAAATGAAATCAAAAGCGCATATGGAAGCTCTGTTAAAGGAGCAAAGCGATGTTTATCATAAAGAAGAGGGGCAGTACCACGTGCTGATGTATGCGGAATTTGACTCTTTCATCTTTATTGATTACCTGTTTGTGTCAAAGAAATCCAGAGGACAAGGCCTCGGAAGCAAGCTGATCGGCAGACTGAAAAAGAAGAACAAGCCGATTCTGCTTGAGGTGGAGCCTGTTGACGAGGATGACACGGATACACAGAAACGCTTGCGTTTTTATCAAAGAGAGCATTTCAAGCACGCGCAGTCAATCGGGTATCGGCGCCGGTCATTGGCTACGAATGAAGTGAACGAAATGGAGATTCTGTACTGGTCACCTAAGACGGAATCAGAAGAAGAAATATTTGAAGCGATGAAACAGACATATGAAAACATTCACACTTATAAAGATGAAAAATGGTACGGAGAATCATACGAAAAAACGGATGAAGTTCTCAAAGTCATTGATGAGAAAAAACAAAAAAACATTTTCGATCAGCTGAGCTAATTGAGAATGGGGAAAAATCCTCCAGCCGTAAATTTGCCGGATTGACACATTTTTTTCTCAGGAGACTGTTCACACTTACTTTTTTATAGTATAATACCTATAAAGATTCCTTTTTTAAAGTCATTTCAATTTGAGAATACAAACATGTTCATCCTACTAATTAGAGGAGTGAAGATTAATGGTTACATTATACACATCACCTAGCTGTACGTCATGCAGAAAAGCAAGAGCTTGGCTTGAAGAGCACGAGATTCCGTTTGTAGAAAGAAACATTTTCTCCGAGCCGTTATCAATTGATGAGATCAAGCAGATTCTGCGTATGACTGAAGACGGTACGGATGAAATTATCTCTACCCGTTCTAAAGTATTCCAGAAACTGAACGTAAATGTTGAATCTATGCCGCTTCAAGACTTATATACTTTGATCAATGAGCATCCGGGACTGCTCCGCCGTCCGATCATCATTGATGAAAAACGTCTGCAAGTCGGCTATAACGAAGATGAAATCAGACGATTCCTGCCAAGAAAAGTGCGTTCTTTCCAATTAAGAGAAGCACAGCGTCTTGCCAACTGATATAAGCTTACGATAAGCATGGAAAAAGCCCAAAACCATCGCGGTTTGGGCTTTTTGTTATTTTTCAGTCTGCTGGTAAATCATACTGGCGAGGATAACAAAAACAACGGTCAAAATCGGCAGCATCATCTGTATCATGCCGTGTTCTGCCATGAAAAATGACAGCTTGCTGTCTCCGGCAATCATTTCACCGCCGGTAAATGCGAGAAGACCGCTCCCGGCATACATCAATAAAGGCATTTTTTCCATGGCGGCATGAACGAGCTTGCTGCCCCAAATAATAATCGGCACCGAGATGAAGAGACCGATCACTACTAGTGTCAGCTCACCGTGAGAAGCGCCGGCTACTGCGATGACATTGTCAAGCGACATAAAGATATCAGCCAGAACGATTGTGCGGATGGCTTTCCAAAGAGAAGAACTGCTTTTCACATGCTGCGCATCTTTCTTCTCAATCAGAAGCTGATAGCCGAGATACAATAAAAATACCCCGCCTGCGCATTGTAAAAAAGGAACATTCAATAAATAGACCGCAGCGCTCGTCAGAACGATTCTCAAGACGACTGCGATAAATGTTCCGAAGATGATCGCTTGCTGTCTTTGTTTATGGGCCAGATTCCGGCTGGCCATCGCGATGACGACGGCATTGTCACCGCCGAGAATAAGGTCAATCCCGATAATAAGCAGAAGGGACAGCAGGTAATCGTGCGGCATGGTAACACCTCGCTTATAGATCGATTGCTTGTACAGCTAATATATGAAGCAGTGCGCTATTTATGATGGGAACCGGGAGAAAGCCTGTTTTTCGGTGTGAAAATGCTTTTTTATTTCTTTTATAACTGTTTTATCATAAAATAGAAATATAAAGAATTTGCGCTGTCTTCTATAAGGTTAAGATGTGGACGGAATGGGTAAAGTGTAGTAAAGTACTATTCATCGGGAGCTTAGATGTCCCTTCAACATCTTATAAAGAAGGGAAGGTTGGCAAAATGGAAATAGAAAGAATTAATGAGCATACTGTAAAATTTTATATGTCTTATGGTGATATTGAAGATCGCGGTTTTGACAGAGAAGAAATCTGGTACAATCGCGAGCGCAGTGAAGAACTGTTCTGGGAAGTCATGGATGAAGTGCATGATGAAGAGGAATTCGCTGTCGAGGGTCCTCTTTGGATTCAGGTTCAGGCATTGGACAAAGGACTGGAAATAATCGTAACAAAAGCCCAGCTTTCCAAGGACGGACAAAAACTCGAACTGCCGATCCCGGAAGATAAAAAACAAGAGCCGGCAGATGAAAATCTCGATGCTTTACTTGATGATTTCCAGAAAGAAGAGCAGGCCGAGAGCCGGGAAGATAAGGAGCAAAAGCTTCAGTTCACTTTGCGGTTCGATGATTTTGAGGATCTCATCTCGCTATCAAAATTGAATCTTAACGGAATCAAAACGACCCTGTATTCGTTTGAAGACCGATATTATTTATATGCAGATTTTTATGAGCAAACTGATGAAGAGGTTGAAAATCAGCTAAGCATCCTGTTGGAGTACGCGCACGAATCATCAGTCAGCATTCACCGTCTTGAAGAATACGGCAAATTAGTGATCGCTGATCATGCGTTATATACAATAAAAAAGCACTTT
Organism: Bacillus sp. Bvel1; assembly: GCF_014872755.1. Classification (NCBI taxonomy): domain Bacteria; kingdom Bacillati; phylum Bacillota; class Bacilli; order Caryophanales; family Bacillaceae; genus Bacillus; species Bacillus sp. Bvel1. The sequence goes on from NZ_JAAOBZ010000006.1 coordinate 249,211, forward strand.
GCATCATAACAAACCGATTTCTCTCAGCAGAAATCGGTTTTTTTTGTTCTGAATGACAGTATGAACGGCTGAAAACCGTATAACGGCTCTCATCCGCAAACAGGATTATGCCTTCTTCCTGCTGAATACAACAAGATTCAGGAAAGGAGAAGATGCAACATGTTCAGTGCAGTGACTGCCGGCGGACGGCTCATTCAGCTGGCCGGAAGCTATTCAAAGGAAAAAGCGGCGGAGCTGAGAAAGAAACGCTGGTTCTGCCCCGTTTGCAAAAGTGAGCTTGATATCAAACTGGGACGCGAAAAACTGCCGCACTTCGCTCATAAAAAAAGCAGGCTGTGTCCCGGGGAATCCGAACCTGAAAGCGAATACCATCTGGAAGGAAAAAGACAGCTTTTTCTCTGGCTGAAGACACAAGGGTGCAGTGTCAGCCTGGAACCGTATCTGACTTCCGCTGGACAGCGGCCTGACTTGACGGCAGAAAGCGGAGAAGAAAGGCTGGCTTTTGAATTTCAATGTGCGAACCTTTCGGCGGACTCTTTAAAGAGCCGGACGGCAGGCCTGAAAAACGCCGGGTACCGGCCGGTCTGGATCATTGGGGCAAAACGGTTAAAACGGATGGCCGCGCAATTTTTCCGGCTTTCTGCTTTTCACTGGCAGTTCTTTGAAGTCAATTCATTTTCCTCCTTAATGTTTTACTGCCCCGACGTCCGCTCCTTTTACAGGCTGCATTCCATCACTCCGTTTTACACCGGCTATTCTTATGCCGGCTTAACCGCAATTCCTCTTCACAAAGCAAACCTGAAAGACATTTGTCATCCGGAAGGGCGGCACAGCGTCAGACTTTCCTCGTGGGGGCGTGCCGTTGCCGGCTTCCGCAACAAAGGCGGGCGGTTTTTATCTGAAGATGCCGGTCTTATCCGGCGTCTTTTTTACGAAAGACATCAGGTTGCATTTCCATTTCTCCCCTCTGAAGTGTTTATTCCCGTTTCAGCAGGCTTTGTGTTTGCAAGTCCCGTTTTTGTGTGGCAGGGCCATTTATACTTGCGGCTTGCGGAACTTTCTAAAAAAGGCGCGCCGATCCGATTATCCGGCATGGTTCATGATTTACGGCAAAAAATCAGGCATAAGGAGATCCGGATGCGGTATGGTTCACAAGACAGCCTTATCGGAATGGCGGTAAAACAATATGCTGATTTCTTATGCTTGCAGGATTTTTTAAGGGAAATTGAGAATGAAGTATATATGCCCTCATCTCAACAGAAGCGCCCTCAAACGGCAGAAGAGCTGCGCCGGCGGGACCTGCTCTTTTTTGGGGAATGAGAATGCTTCATTTCGTTCACCCTAACGTCAAGGTGGTGGCGAATGTGAGGGGCGTACAAGCATTTTGTTTTCGTTTTTTCACTGTATTATTGGTATGCTCGGTCTTATATGCCGCATATGATTTGACAAAAGGCAGTGAAAAGCCGGAAGATAATCACAACACAAGTTTTTGGAGAAACAATCGTTTTTTCAATTGGCTTGAAGTAAAGAAAACGAGGGGGATCACCATGACTGAGGAAAATAAAGCAGCACAGCTGCCTGACAGAAGTGAAGTAAAGGCAGAGCATACATGGAGACTAGAGGATATTTTTCCTAGTGATGAGGCCTGGAATAAAGAATTTCAAGCAGTTAAAGAATTAATTCCGAATTTATCTTCATTTAAAGGCACGCTTGCTCATTCGGCTGATAATTTATACGCGGCGCTTACGGCACAGGATGAAGTGACGAACCGCCTTGGGAAACTTTATGCATACGCACATATGCGCTCAGACCAGGATACGGGAAATTCTTTCTACCAAGGGCTGAACGACAAAGCCGCAAGCCTGTATTCTCAGGCTGCCAGCGCGACTGCTTACATTGAACCGGAAATTCTGGCGATTCAGGAGGACAAGCTGCACCAGTTTATTCTGGAAAAAGAGGAGCTTAAGCTTTACTCCCATGCAATTGAAGAAATTACAAAACAGCGTCCGCACGTGCTGAGCGAACAAGAAGAGGCCCTGCTTGCGGAAGCCTCTGAAGCGCTGTCGTCACCTTCCAATACATTCAGTGTTTTAAATAACGCCGATATTACGTTTCCGTCGATTAAGGATGAAAACGGCAAGGAAACTCAAATCACACACGGCAACTTTATTAATTTCCTGGAAAGCAGCAATCGTGAAGTCCGCAAAAACGCATTTGAAGCCGTATATAAAACATACGGACAGTATAAAAACACGATGGCGACTACACTCAGCGGCACTGTAAAAAAAGATAATTTTTACGCCCGTGTGAAAAACTATAAATCAGCACGGGAAGCGGCTTTATCCAATAACAGCATTCCTGAAGAAGTTTACGATAACCTTATCAAAACGATCAATAAACATCTTCCGTTATTACACCGTTACATTGACCTGCGGAAAAAGGTGCTCGGCCTTGATGAAGTCCATATTTATGACCTGTACACACCGCTTGTAAAAGATTCGGGAATGAAGGTCACATATGAGGAAGCGAAAGATTATATGCTCAAAGGACTTGCTCCGCTGGGCGAGGAATACGCGTCTATTTTAAAAGAAGGACTTGAAAACCGCTGGGTCGATGTATACGAAAACAAAGGAAAACGCAGCGGTGCTTATTCGTCCGGTACATACGGCACGAATCCGTACATCTTAATGAACTGGCATGATAATGTCAATAATCTGTTTACGCTCGTTCACGAGTTCGGCCATTCCGTGCACAGCTACTATACGAGAAAATATCAGCCGTATCCGTACGGTAACTACAGCATTTTTGTCGCTGAAGTCGCTTCAACGACTAATGAAGCGCTGCTCGGTGAATATATGCTGAACAGCTTAAAGGATGAAAAACAGCGTCTGTACCTGCTCAACCACATGCTTGAAGGATTCAGAGGCACAGTGTTCAGACAGACGATGTTCGCTGAATTTGAGCATCTGATTCATACGAAAGCGCAGGAAGGCGAGCCGCTAACGCCTGAACTGCTGAACGAACTTTATTATGATCTGAATAAAAAGTATTTCGGTGACAACATGGTGATTGATAAAGAAATCAGTCTGGAATGGTCAAGAATTCCGCATTTCTATTACAATTATTATGTGTATCAATATGCGACGGGCTACAGTGCGGCCCAAGCGCTGAGCAGCCAGATCTTAAAAGAAGGCAAGCCTGCGGTGGAGCGCTATACCGAATTCTTAAAAGCGGGAAGCTCGGAATATCCGATCGACATACTGAAAAAAGCGGGGGTCGATATGACATCGCCTGAACCGATCGAGGCGGCCTGCAAAATGTTTGAAGAGAAACTGAATGAAATGGAAGAGCTTCTTTCGAAAGTGAACCCTTCGTAATTCAAAAAAGCCTGTGCATTAAATGCGCAGGCTTTTTCTAAAACCCCTTAAACGTTTTTCGGTGATTCAGCCGGTACAGGGCAAACAATATGGACAGAAACAGCAGTGGAGATGTAATGTAAATCGGCAGCATGTGCATCATGGCCAGCAGGTTTAAAAAGAAGAAAAACACAATCATTCCGATGATCAATACGGTGCGGAGCATTGATTTCCCTCCTTGTTTATGATTGATATATTCTATGAAAACAAGCAGTCAGTTATGCTTTGTGACAAAAATATGAACATTAATCTTATGGCTTGTCAAAACTCGACAAGATTTGATATGATAAGGATGTGAAATTGATCACAAACAAACATTACCCCTTTGTTTGACCGTGAAAAATTTCTCCCATCCCCTTTGTTGTCGTTAAGACATATGAAACCGCGCTTATCCCGGCGCGGTTTCTTTATTTGCACAAAAAAAGCCGGCTCCGTAAGGAATCAGCTTTTTTTAATGGTCACAACAGGTGACATCCTCCTGGGTGCCGGCCAGAGATTTCCAAAACAGACCGTGCTTTGCTTCCACTCTGGCGACCTTTTTGGCGAATGCCAGTTTTTTCATTTCTTTTTCAACTTCTTCTAGACTCAAATCATAAACGAGTGCGATTTCTTTCGATGCGACAAACCGGAAATATTCAATGAAACATTCCAAAGGCGGCGTTTCAGAAGGCTTCGGTTCATCCCCGAGCATTTCGAATAAGATCTCTTCGTATACGTCATAAGAATAGTTGCCGGGAACCTTCAGCCCTTCATCATCATGCAGGCTGTTAAAGAACGTCAATGTCGGATTGACGGTGACGTCCATTTCCGCCGCGATTTTCATATCGCACTGAAGCGCTTTTACCGCGCTTTGCGAATGGAGGTCGCGCTTGAATTCTTCAACATCCAATTTCGTCTTTTCAGCAATTTCTAAAAGAACGTCTTCATCCGTAATATTCTGCTTGGAGACAAACAGGCTTTCCTGCATGCTGCGGAGAAACAGAATGCCCGCTTTTCTTCCCTGCAGTTCGGCCGCTTTTAAAGCGAGTGCGGCAAGGTAGGGCGATGCAAGAGGCTGATCCTGCTCAAGCCAAAGGCTTCCGTCACAGGGCATCCCGGAACGGTTCGCAATTTTTTCCCAAGCTTCGGCAAGAAGGTGTTTTTTCCGCTTTTGCTTATTCAGCGATGTAATGCTCGCGGAAACAATGATCCGCAGGGTGAAAAAACGTCCGTATTTGATTTTTAATTTTTTTATGGCGGGCTCCAGCGACCAGCATTCAGGACATAAAGGGTCGACAAACATGTAAATTTCGAGCGGTTTTTTTGGATGTCCGTGGCAATGGGCGAAGTATTGCTCATGCTGATAATTCGTCAATATGATCGATCCTCCGCTTCTGACTGGTTTACCATATGCCTGGCCGTCAGTTCCAGACGCCCGTACAGAAATTCACGAATATCGCCCTCCAGCCCGACCTGATCCATCGCTTTGCTCATACAGCTTAGCCACGCATCAGCCCTCTCATCCGTAATCGGAAAGGGGAGATGCCTTGCCCTGAGCATGGGATGTCCGTGCTCTTCAGTATAAAGAGGAGGTCCGCCCAAATACTGGGTTAAAAATTGCTTTTGTTTTCTGGCCGTTTCAGTCAAATCACTTGGAAATATCGGCTTCAGCAAGGGATGAGACGAGACACGCTCATAAAAAGTATCAACAAGTTGCGATAGAAGTTCCTCTCCAATCGCTTCATATGGTGCGTTAAACGATTGTCCCATGTTGACTACTCCTTTATATGGCTAATAGGAATCATAATTCCCATTGCGAATTTATCTTTCAGTTTTACTATCTTCAGTTACTGTATATTTTAGCAATAACATTTTATTTCTACAAACAAAGTGCCTTTCTGTCAGGCGCTTGTATTTCATATCATATCACATCGCCTTCATTCATGTGTAAGATTTCACTCCGCAAAAAAACCAGAGGGCGAAGGAAGCCTCTCTGGTTTACGCGTAATACTGCCGGGTTATGTTTTTGACATATTGCTGTGTTTCCTTAAACGGCGGAATGCCTCCGTACCGATCTACGTTGCCGGGGCCTGCGTTGTAGGCGGCTAACGCGAGAGATACATTTCCGTCGTATTTCGTGAGCATCTGCTTTAAGTACTTTGTGCCGCCCTCAGCGTTCTGGACGGGATCAAGCGGGTTTGACACCCCGAGTGATTCTGCCGTGGAAGGCATGAGCTGCATCAGCCCCATTGCCCCCGCACCGCTGACCGCTTTCGGATTAAAGCCTGATTCCTGTTTAATAACCGCGCGGATCAGTTTTTCGTCCACTCCGTATTTTTCGGCTGCTTTCTGAATGGCGCTGTCTATTGAAAAGTTTCCGGTGCTGATGTCAGAAGCCGCATTCGGAGACTTTATGCTCGGGGAAACGGTCTGTGAAGCTGCCGTGGAACCGGATGAAACCGGAATTCTCGGTGAATATGAAGCGTGAGCGGTCCGCACACCGTTTAAAATCCCTGATTCTGGCTGCTGCCGGATGGCTGTGTCCGTATACTGGCTGAGCAGCGCGCTGAAATTGGCAAGCGGGCTTTCTGAAGATTGTCCGCCTGAATCCGTGCTTGTATGAGAGATTGATTGCAGCGCCATTGACTGCAGCTGGAGAAGGGCCGCCCAATTCGTTATATTCACTGTGTCATTCCACCTTTTTTTGTTTCTGTTCATAAAAACGCTGGATTTTATTTTTCGTGATCCGCTCTGGGATGCCGAATTGCTTGAGCAATTGTTCAAACGCCCGTTTTCCTTCATCCCAGTCAGCAGCCTCGAATTCCAATTCAAAGTCTTCTTTCTCTAAATATCGGCTGTGATCTAAAATGATTAAGCCTTTTTCTGATTCTTTTTCCGCGCGTGCGGTCGACAGTGTTCCGAAGCAGCAAATGTGTTCTGAACGGATACCTAGACCGTCCAGCTGCCGTTTGACGGGGCCATCCGGAATCTTGAAGACGTCAAGATCCGGTGCCGCCGCAAGCTGTTGGTGCGTTTCCAGCAGACCGACCGCGGCAGGTTCTTTTAAAGTCAGAACGAACGAGCCGTCTTTTTCTCGGATGCGAAGTGCTGATTTTTTTTGTTTCAGGGAAAAATCTTTCGTGTCGAAATAATGATTGACCTGCTGTTTAAAATCATATTCTTTCATGCAGAGTGCTTCACTCAGCTTCAGAAATTCTGATTTTGTCAGCAGGTTTTTGAATTCAATTTCTATTTCTTGGGTCATGACAGTCTTCCTTTCAGGACGAAAAATTGTATAATTCCCATTATCTCTTTAGAGGTTACGTTTATCAATATCGACCTTGATATGATAAAATAAATGCTGTACTTTGTTAAAAAAGGAGAACATTATGCAAAAGAGAATTGAAATCCAGAATGCATCATTAACAGAAGACGCGCTCCGCTTGAAGTGCGGAGAAGACTTAAGCGGAGCGGAACGCAAAGCCTCAGGTCAAATGCTTGTTGATTCCGATCACTTTGCTTTTGTATACATACTTGAATCAGCTGACTCTTTTGAATATGTCATTATAAAAGAACATATCTGGCCGGATCTGAAAGAAGCCTTAGACCAAAGAAAACCGGCGGTCCTTGAGGCCGGCGGAAAAACGGTTGAACTTTCAGGGCTGCATGAAGAACTCGATTATCTTCTTGAAAATATTAAAGATAATGCAAACTACGGAGATATGGAAGAAAAAGTGAAAAGCGTATTTCTTTAGAACAGGTTCGGAATTGGGGGATGTACGATGGATGACAAACAATGGGAGCAATTTCTAGCGCCATACCGCCAGGCTGTTGAAGAATTAAAGGTGAAGCTGAAAGGCGTCAGAACCCTTTATGAGTATGAAGATGACCACTCACCGATTGAGTTTGTGACAGGCCGCGTGAAGCCGGTGGCGAGCATACTTGAAAAAGCGAGACGAAAAAGCATACCGCTTCATCAGATTGAAACGATGCAGGATATCGCGGGGCTGCGTATTATGTGCCAATTTGTCGATGATATCCAGATCGTCAAAAATATGCTGTTTGCCAGAAAAGATTTTACCGTTGTCGATAAGCGGGATTACATAGCAGAGCATAAGGAAAGCGGATATCGGTCTTACCACCTTGTCGTTTTATATCCTTTACAAACAACGTCCGGTGAAAAGCACGTTCTTGTGGAGATACAGATTCGGACGCTTGCCATGAACTTTTGGGCAACCATTGAGCATTCACTGAATTACAAATACAGCGGGAACATTCCCGAAAAAGTAAAGCTGAGGCTGCAGCGGGCCTCAGAAGCCGCATCCCGGCTCGATGAAGAAATGTCAGAAATCCGCGGAGAAATCCAGGAAGCCCAAGCCGCGTTCTCGCGAAAGAAAAAAGCGGGAGACCGCCAGTAGGAAGGAAAGGAGGGGAATGGCATGAAATTTGCCGTTTCTTCAAAAGGAGACGAGGTTTCAGATACACTGAAAAGCAAAATACAGGCGTATTTACTCGATTTTGATATGACCTTGGATGAAAAAGAGCCGGAAATCGTTATTTCCGTCGGCGGTGACGGAACGCTTCTTTACGCATTTCACAGGTACAGCGACCGTCTTGATAAAACGGCTTTTGTCGGAGTTCACACGGGGCATTTGGGTTTTTATGCCGATTGGGTTCCGCAGGAGATAGAAAAGCTCGTTCTGGCCATTGCCAAAACGCCGTATCATACCGTGGAGTATCCCCTTCTTGAGGTGATTGTCACATATCATGATGAAGAGCGTGAGGAGCGGTATCTGGCTTTGAACGAATGTACGATCAAAAGCATAGAAGGCAGTCTCGTCGCTGACGTGGAAATTAAAGGCCAGCTGTTTGAAACGTTCAGGGGAGACGGTTTATGTCTGTCCACGCCTTCCGGAAGCACGGCTTATAATAAGGCGTTAGGCGGCGCAATCATCCATCCTTCCATCAGGGCGATTCAGCTTGCCGAAATGGCATCTATCAACAACAGAGTGTTCAGGACTGTCGGTTCGCCGCTTTTGCTTCCCGATCATCATAACTGTGTCATCAAACCGAGGAACGACGTCGACTTTCAAGTCACAATTGATCATTTAACCTTGCTGCATAAGGATGTCAAGTCCATTCTATGCCGTGTGGCAAATGAAAAAGTCAGATTTGCAAGATTCCGCCCTTTTCCGTTTTGGAAAAGGGTGCAGGATTCCTTTATCGGAAAAGGCGAATAGAAAGAGGAAACGGATTGGACAACTTTTTTATCCAAAAGAACATGACTGCCCGGGAAGCCGGCATGACGGTAAAAGAATATACGGCGCAGCTCGGCATTTCAAAACGGCTTCTCGCTGACATTAAATTCGGCGGGGGAGACCTGCTTGTGAACGGAGAGCATGTAACCGTCCGCACCGTGTTAGCGGAGGGAGACGTGCTTAAGATTGAATTTCCGAAGGAGCATGTGAGTGAAACGCTTTTGCCTGAGCCGGTTCCGCTTGATATTCTTTATGAAGATGACCATGTGCTTGTGGTCAATAAACAGCCGTATGTCTCCTCAATTCCATCAAGAGAACACCCGTCGGAAAGCATCGCTAACGGAGTGATCAGCCACTACCGAAAAAGCGGCGTGCAATCAACGGTTCATCTTGTCACCCGCCTTGACAGGGACACATCGGGGGCGATGCTCATCGCCAAACATCGGCTTTCCCATTCTCTTTTGTCGGCAGCACAGAAAAAGGGGCTTGTCAGCAGGCGATATCTCGCTGTCGTACACGGGATCATGCTGCAGAAGGAAGGAACGGTGGACGCGCCCATCGGAAGAAAACACGACAGTATTATTGAGCGGATGGTAACGCCGGAGGGACAACGAGCGGTGACGCATTTTCAAACGGAAAAAGCGGGACATGCGTTTACGCTTGCAGCCCTGCGGCTGGAAACGGGGCGGACGCATCAAATCCGGGTGCACATGAGCTACCTCGGCCATCCGTTAGTCGGTGATACATTGTACGGCGGAAAAAATGAGGGAATTGCCCGGCAGGCTCTTCACAGTGAGCGGCTTTCATTCGTACACCCCATGACCGGAGAAACGCTCGTTTTTCACGCTCCGGTGCCTGACGATATGAAAACATTAATTGAACACATGTAAAGCCCGAACCGTTTGCCGGTTTCGGGCTTTATTTCATGCCTGCCTGCCGTGATCCTCGCGAAATCGTGAAGCATCATACGGCATAGAGCTTTCCACAGAGACGGTTTCATGCTCGGGAAAACGAAAGCCTGTCAGCTGATTGCCGAAGACACAGCCTGTATCAATGTTGACCGTACGGTTGACGATCCGGGGGCGTTTTACCGGGGTATGGCCGTACACAACCCACGCCTTGCCTTCATAGTCGGCAGCCCAGTCTCTTCTGACGGGTCTGCCGTCGGGATGCGTTTCACCCGTAATATCGCCGTACAGAACAAATTCTTTTACCTTACGCGAGTATTTACCGATATCGTCAGCTTTTATGCCGGCGTGGGCGACAACGAGATCGCCATTATGTAAAATGTCATAAAGCGGCGCTGACTCATATAATCGGATAAATTGTCCGGAGACTTCCGTTCTGTCGGCAGGAGACAGCTCTTTCAGTTCGGCTGCCGTCGTTTCCAGTCCGTGCATCACTTTTACGGGGTTTCCTTTTAAGTAACGATACAGTTTGTTGCAATGATTTCCCGGGACATAACGGACGGTTCCTTTTTCATATGCTTTTGCCACAAAACGCATCACTTCTACGGATTTTGGGCCTCTGTCCGTTAAATCCCCCGCAAAGACAAGCGTTCTGCCTTCAGAATGGACGGGCGTTCCGTCTTTCACTTCATATCCGAGCTTTTGCATTAAGGCGATCATTTCGTCATAACATCCGTGTATATCGCTGATGATGTCATAAGCCATTCGTTTCAGCCTCCTTATTAACGGTTTTTTATTTATTATGGGGCTAATTCCTATACCTAATTACGCTGTTTTGGTACAAATTAAAAAAAGAATTGAAGAAATAAAGCCTTATCACTTTTTTTTCGCGTTCAGCCTTGTTAGAATATGCGTTATGTTTTTAAAAAAAGTAAGGTTTCGTCCGCTTAAAGCGGGCTTTTATAACCCTTGTTTTAAGGAGGTATTTACAAATGGAACACACATCAGTCGCATCTTTAGTCGTCGTTCTGATCGTCGCTTTTTTGACGCCGCTCCTTTTACATCGGTTTAAGCTCAGCATCCCCGTCGTCGTCGCGGAGATCATCATGGGGCTTATTATCGGAAAAAGCGGCCTGAATCTTGTCGTTCAGGGAGACACGTGGCTGGAGACGCTGTCTGTTCTCGGCTTTATCTTTTTAATGTTTTTAAGCGGCTTGGAAATTGATTTTTCTTCATTTGAGAAAGGGAAGAAAAAACAATTCCTTCCGAACGGCAAGGAAGCGCCCAACACGTTTTCTGCCGCGCTGATTATCTTTTTCGGCATCTTTATTTTATCATTGCTGCTGTCCTATGCCTTTGTATTAGCCGGTTTTATTCAAAACGCATTTTTAATGACGCTTATTATTTCAACAATATCACTCGGTGTGGTGGTCCCGACTTTAAAGGAAGAACGGATCATGAACTCCAATATCGGCCAGATCATCCTGCTTGTCGCCGTTATCGCAGACTTGGCTACAATGATTCTGCTCGCTTTCTTCTCTTCTCTTTACGGAGAAGACAGCGGAAATATGTGGCTTCTGTTGATTCTCTTTGCCGCGGGGGTCGTGCTGTATTTCTTCGGCAGGATCTTTAAACACCGTTCATTTGTGCAGTCGATGTCTAAAGGCACTGTGCAGATCGGCACGAGAGCCATTTTCACACTGATTATCGTGCTTGTCGCTTTATCGGAATCTCTCGGGGCGGAAAATATTCTCGGCGCGTTTTTGGCAGGCGTTCTGGTATCGCTTCTGTCTCCGAATAAAGAAATGGTGGAACAGCTGGATTCCTTCGGCTACGGGTTTTTAATTCCGATCTTTTTCGTCATGGTCGGGGTGAAATTGGATATTTGGACGCTTTTCCAAGATCCGAAAACATTAACGATGATTCCGCTGCTTCTGCTTGCGCTGTTTATCAGCAAAATGTTCCCGGTGTTTTATTTAAAGAAATGGTACGACAAAAGAACCGTGTTTGCTTCGGGCTTTTTGCTGACGTCCACGCTGTCGCTTGTTATCGCGGCGGCTACCATCGGAGAAAGGCTCCACATTATCAGCGCCAATATGTCCGGCGCGCTGACTTTAGTTGCGGTTATTGCCAGCATCATCACGCCGATCGGCTTTAAGAAATTATTCAAACGGCAAAGCGCGCCGCAGGAAAAAAAGCGCATTACATTTATCGGCGCCAACCAAATGACGCTCCCGGTTACGCTGGAATTGCCTGAGGAGGAATATGAAGTACGGGTCGTCCATGTGTATCAGGAAAATGCCGGGGAAACGCTTGCGGAATCCGTTTTTTCGGTTGACACGATTTCTGATTACGAGCCCGGCACGCTTGAGTCGCACGGTATTTTCAAAACGGATATTCTTGTCGTGGCGACGGGAAATGAAGATGTGAACGCTGAAATCGCCTTACTGGCGAAAGAGAAAGGGACTGAGCGTATCATCGCAAGCGTCGGCTCGGTTGAGCATGAAACAAAACTGAAAGAAGAGGGCATCAGTATTTTTTCTATCCTTCTGTCTACAAAAACGCTGCTGCGCGCGTTAATTGAGGCGCCGGGCGTGATGAGCCTCCTGACGAATGAGGAGTCTTCGTTATATCAGATCAATCTGGAAAACCCGGCGTATAACGGCATCATTCTGCGGGAATTTCCGCTGATGGGCGATGTGATTTTCGTCCGGATTTTCAGAGGTGTGGACAGCATCGTTCCGCACGGAGACACACGGCTGAAAACAGGAGACCGTCTCATCGTCACAGGCTCGCGCAACTACGTGTCGGAACTGAGAAAAATCCTTGAAGCTTGACCAAATTGCAATTCGTGATAATATAGAAGGCATAACAAATAAATCATTAATCGTATGACCACTAGGGGTGTCCTTCATAAGGGCTGAGATAAAAGTGAGACTTTTAGACCCTCATAACTTGAACAGGTTCAGACCTGCGTAGGGAAGTGGAGCGGTATTTTTTTGGGGTTCCTTTTATCCATTTAAATTCCAAACCACTTTTCCGATGCGGGAAGGTGGTTTTTTTATTTTATCAGGGGGGAAGACATGATGACATTTTCTGAAGAATGCAGACAGGCGGCTGCCGAATGGTGGGACGGAAGTTTTGTTCATCCGTTTGTAACGGGAATCGGTGACGGAAGCCTGCCGATTGACCGTTTCAGCTATTACGTGCTGCAAGATTCCTACTATTTGACGCATTTTGCAAAAGTTCAGGCGTTCGGCGCCGCATATGCCGAAGACTTGTTTACGACGGGCAGGATGGCGGGCCACGCTCAAGGGACATATGAAGCGGAAATGGCGCTGCACCGCGAGTTTACGGAGCTTTTAGGAATTACGGAAGAAGAGCGTGCGGCATTTAAACCGGCACCGACCGCCTATTCTTATACGTCTCATATGTACAGGTCGGTGATGAGCGGCAATTTTGGAGAAATATTAGCTGCGCTTCTGCCTTGTTATTGGCTTTATTATGAAGTCGGCGAACACCTAAAAGAGTGCAAACCGGAGCATCCGATTTATGAAAAATGGATCGGTACATACGGCGGAGACTGGTTCAGACAGCAGGTCGAAGAACAGATCAGCCGTTTTGACGAGATTGCTGAAAACAGCACAGAGGAAATCCGCGCGAAAATGAAAGAGAATTTTGTGATTTCAAGCTATTATGAATATCAATTTTGGGGAATGGCTTATCAAAAAGAAGGCTGGTCCGAGAAGGACGGAAAAGAGGTGGAATCCTTTGGAGCTGCACGCGGTAACTGATAATCGCAAACCCGTTGCCGAGCTGGCCGAGGATATTCTATCGATTCAGCGCGAAGTAAGCTTTATCCATATCCGTGAGCGGGATAAAACAGCGGGAGAGATCATGCAGCTTTTGTCCATTTTGAAAAAGGGCGGTGCGGATAAGGACAAATTGATCATCAATGACAGGGCGGATATCGCGCTTTTTGCCAACATACACCGTGTTCAGCTTCCGTCCCGCAGCTTTTCCGTAAAGCAGGTGCGAAGCAGATTTCCCCATCTTCATATCGGACGTTCGGTTCATTCGCTGGAAGAAGCCATCCAAGCTGAAAAGGAAGATGCGGATTATGTGGTGTTCGGCCATATATTTGAAACCGAATGTAAACAAGGACTTGAAGCAAGAGGCATCAGCCTGCTTTCAGAGATCAAACGCACGATTTCCATCCCCGTTATCGCAATCGGCGGAATGACACTGCAGACGATCGGACACACAAAGCAGGCGAAGCCGGACGGAATTGCCGTCATGTCAGGCATTTTCTCAGCTGAAAATCCCGAGGAGGCGGCAAAACGGTATGCACGCGCGGTAAGGGAGGCCGATTATGAAGAAGCACTATGATACGGCGGTGATCGGCGGCGGAATTATCGGGTGCGCCATTTCTTATGAGCTGGCGAAGACGCAGCAGAACGTTGTCTTGTTTGAAGCTGGAGAAGTCGGCCGAAAAACGACAAGCGCTGCCGCGGGAATGCTGGGCGCTCATGCGGAATGTGAAAACCGGGATGCGTTTTTTAATTTTGCCATGCACAGTCAAAGGCTGTATGAAGCGGCGGGGCAAGAGCTTGAGGAAGCTAGCGGCATTGACATCAGGCGCCATAACGGCGGAATGCTTAAACTGGCGTATACCGAAGAAGATATGGCCCGTTTACGGAAGATGGATGATCTGCCTTCCGTCACTTGGCTTTCAGCGGAAGATGCCCTTGAAAAAGAGCCTTACGCTTCAAAAGACATTCTCGGCGCAAGTTTTATAAAAGACGATGTCCATGTCGAACCGTACTATGTTTGCAAAGCGTATGCAAAAGGAGCGCGGCGCTATGGCGCTGACATATGTGAGCATACACAAGTCACTTCCGTAAAACGGGTGAACGGAAAATATTGCATCACAACGTCCGGCGGGGATGTTTATGCTGACAAAGTCGCAGTTGCAAGCGGTGTATGGAGCGGCCGGTTTTTCAGCCGGCTCGGCTTGGGACAGCCTTTTTTTCCTGTGAAAGGAGAATGCCTTTCCGTGTGGAATGACGATACCCCGCTGACCAAAACCCTTTACCATGATCATTGTTATGTCGTCCCGAGAAAAAGCGGCCGGCTTGTCATCGGCGCCACGATGAAACAGGGCGACTGGAGCGATACGCCTGACATCGGAGGAATTGAGGCCGTCATTGCAAAAGCGAAAACCATGCTTCCCGCCATCGAACATATGAAAATAGACCGGTTTTGGGCGGGGCTCAGGCCGGGAACAAGAGACGGAAAGCCGTTTATCGGGCAACACCCTGAAGACAGCGGCATCATCTTCGCCGCCGGCCATTTTCGGAACGGCATCCTGTTGGCGCCGGCAACGGCTGAAATGGTGCGGGATATGATCATGGAAAGACAGATTAAACAGGAATGGGAAGAAGCGTTTCGAATCGATCGCAAGGAGGCTGTTCATATATGATCCTTCAGCTGAACGGAAAACAAATTGATTGGAATCGAAAAGAGGGGACGGTTCAGGATTTGCTTGAATCGTACCAGCTTGACCAAAGAATCGTAGTTGTGGAGAGAAATAAAGAAATCATTGAAAAAAAGAATTATGAAAATACAAGTTTGTGTGACCGCGATGTCATAGAAATTGTCCATTTTGTAGGAGGCGGATGAGGATGTTAACAATAGGCGGAAAACAGTTTCGGTCAAGATTGCTGTTAGGAACGGGAAAATATCCGAGTTTTGAGATTCAGAAAGAGGCGGTGGCCGTCTCGGAATCAGATATTTTAACCTTTGCGGTGCGGCGGATGAACATCTTTGAAGAGTCTCAGCCTAACTTTCTCGAACAGCTTGATTTGTCTAAATACACGCTTCTGCCGAATACGGCCGGCGCCGCAACGGCTGAAGAGGCGGTCCGAATCGCAAGGCTTGCCAAAGCTTCAGGGCTTTGTGACATGATAAAAGTAGAAGTCATCGGATGCAGCCGGTCACTTTTGCCTGATCCGGTTGAAACGCTGAAAGCATCAGAACAGCTGCTCGAAGAGGGATTTATCGTGCTTCCGTATACGTCGGACGATGTCGTGCTCGCAAGACGTCTTGAGGAGCTCGGAGTGCATGCCATTATGCCGGGCGCTTCGCCGATCGGTTCCGGTCAGGGAATTTTAAATCCGCTGAATCTTTCCTTTATCATTGAACAGGCGAAGGTGCCGGTCATTGTCGATGCCGGCGTCGGATCTTCAAAAGACGCCGCCTACGCGATGGAGCTCGGGGCTGACGGCGTGCTGTTAAATACCGCTGTGTCAGGCGCAGATGATCCGGTCAAAATGGCCAGGGCGATGAAGCTTGCCGTAGAAGCTGGCCGTCTTTCTTATGAAGCCGGGAGAATTCCGGTGAAAGATTACGGAACTGCAAGCAGTCCGCGAGACGGTCTTCCGGTATGACGGACAGATATTCCAGACAGGAGCTGTTTCAGCCGATCGGTCCCTCCGGCCAAGAGAAGCTCCGGTCATCTCATGCCGTGATTATCGGCGCAGGTGCGCTTGGGACGGCAAGTGCGGAGATGCTTGTCAGAGCAGGTGTCGGGAAGGTAACGATCGCTGACAGAGATTATGTGGAGTGGAGTAATCTCCAGCGCCAGCAGCTTTATACCGAAGACGATGTCAGACAGGAAATGCCGAAAGCCGCGGCGGCTGAAAAACGGCTTCGGTCTATAAATAGCGATGTAGAGGTCGAGGGATTTGTCATGGATGTCACTGCGGAAAACGCACCCGGATTGATTCGTGATGCCTCCCTCATCGTGGATGCCGCCGACAACTTTGAAACGAGGCTGATTGTGAATGATGCGGCTGTGCAGAAAGGGATTCCCTTTCTGTACGGCGCCTGTGTCGCCAGCTACGGGCTCTCTTTTACCGTCATTCCCGGTGTCACGCCGTGCCTTCACTGTCTGCTTGAGACATTGCCTTTAGGCGGTATGACATGCGATACGGCGGGAATCATCAGCCCGGCTGTATTGCAGACGGCCGTTTTTCAGGCAGCAGATGCGCTGAAGCTGTTAACGGGCGGATCTATCGAGCATGTTCTCCGTTCCTTTGATTTATGGAAAAATGAACGGTCAGAAATAAACGTCGCCCGTCTTAAGTCGGCTGATTGCCCAAGCTGCGGCACAAACGATTTTCCGTTTTTATCCTATGAAAATCAGACAAAAGCGGCGGTTCTGTGCGGGCGGAACACGGTGCAGATCAGAACGGGGATTTCCGAACAGTTTGATCTGCAAAATCTTGCGGGGCAGCTCAGACGGGCAGGGCTTGATGTTTCAGCCAACCCGTATTTAATTTCGTTTTGCACAGACAATTTCAAGATGGTACTGTTTCGTGACGGCAGAGCATTAATACACGGCACAAGTGATATCAGCAGAGCGAAATCTTTTTATCATAAATGGATCGGATAATGTGAAAGGAGCGAAAAACATCATGAGCATATGCAAAGCATTGACGATTGCCGGATCAGACTCAGGAGGCGGCGCCGGTATACAGGCGGATCTCAAAACCTTTCAGGAGCTCGGCGTTTTCGGGATGTCAGCCCTGACAGCGGTAACCGCCCAGAACACGTTGGGCGTTCACGGCATTTATCCGCTCACCCGGGAGGCGCTGGGCAGCCAGATTGACGCGGTGGCGGAAGATTTGCGGCCTGATGCTGTAAAAACAGGAATGCTGTGGAGCGCGGAAATGATTGCGGAAATTGCGGAAAAAACGGATCAGTACGGGCTTGATCATCTCATCACCGATCCCGTCATGATTGCCAAAGGAGGCGCTTCCCTGCTGCGTGAGGAATCTCAGGCCGCGTTAAAAGAGCTGTTAATTCCGCGCAGCTATGCGGTGACGCCGAATGTTCCGGAAGCTGAGGTATTGACGGGGATGGAAATCCGCACGTTTGAGGACCGGAAAAAAGCGGCCGAACGCCTTTGCAAGCTTGGGGCAAAGCATGTCATCATAAAAGGCGGACATCAGCCTGAACAGGGGAGAATCGTTGATTTATTATTTGACGGTTCGTCTTTTACCCAAATCAGCCACGCTTATATTGACACGAAACACACCCACGGAACAGGCTGCACGTTCGCAGCCGCGCTGACGGCAGAAACGGCAAAGGGGAAAAACATTCAGACCGCGTTTGAGACAGCTGTCAATTTTGTGCGGGAAGCCGTGGAACATACACTCGGCATCGGAGCGGGACACGGCCCGACCAATCATTTTGCCTTTAAAAGGAACAGTCTGCAGACGAGATAAAAAAGAGACCGCTTCAACATCCGCGGTCTTTTTCCCATGCTTTCAATCTGGACAAGGTTATGATATGATAAAAATTAAGATCAGGTACTAAAACTATGTCTTTAAGACGATTACAGGAGGCTTTATACATATGAATTTCTCACTTGAAGGCCGCAACATCGTTGTGATGGGCGTTGCCAATAAACGCAGTATCGCATGGGGAATCGCCCGTTCGCTGCATGAAGCCGGAGCGCGCCTCATTTTCACTTACGCGGGAGAGCGCTTGGAAAAATCAGTTCATGACCTTGCGGCTACATTAGAAAGAAATGATTCCATCATCCTTCCGTGTGATGTGACAAATGACGCTGAGATCGAAACTTGCTTTGCAAGCATTAAAGAGCAGGTCGGCGTGATTCACGGCATCGCGCACTGCATCGCGTTCGCAAACAAAGAAGAGCTTGTCGGCGAATATTTAAATACGAACCGCGAAGGATTCCTGCTTGCGCATAACATCAGTTCTTACTCTCTGACAGCGGTCGCAAAAGCGGCGCGCCCGATTATGACTGAAGGCGGAAGCATCGTTACACTCACTTACCTCGGCGGAGAGCGCGTCGTTTCAAACTATAACGTAATGGGTGTGGCAAAAGCGTCTCTTGATGCGAGCGTGAGATATTTAGCCGCTGACTTAGGAAAAGAAAACATCCGCGTCAACAGCATTTCAGCAGGGCCGATCCGTACGCTGTCTGCAAAAGGAATCAGTGATTTCAACTCTATCCTGAAAGAAATTGAAGAGCGCGCGCCGCTGCGCCGCACGACAACACCTGAAGAAGTGGGCGACACGGCTGCATTCTTGTTCAGTGACCTGTCAAGAGGCATCACGGGCGAAAATCTTCACGTGGATTCAGGATTCCATATTACCGCACGTTAAATAACAAGCAGTCCCTTTCAGGGATTGCTTTTTTCTTTCTTCTGATTTTAATCATTCCGTCATATAAATAAAACATGACAGAATCGGAGGGATGAAGATGTCAAAACAAAACAGAAACGCGGAAAAAAAACCGCTCATGTATATTGTTCAGGCGGATTATTCAGACACGCAATCATCAATGCAGGACATATTAATCAAAAAAAGGAAAGCGCCGCAGCCGCCGGAAGAAGAGCCGATGCATGGAAAGCGGGAGGAAGAATGTAAAACTCAGCCTGAAGGAGCAGTGGCTGTCGAACCAGAAAAGCAAGTACCTGAACAGCACAGCCGCTCAGAAGAAGCCGTTCAAGAAGTTCCGGCGCAAGCGGAGCAGGACACTGCCAAGCCTGAAGCCGCTAAAAAAGAGCCTGAAGCCGCTGAAAAAGAGCCTGAAGCGGTTCACAATGCCGCCCCAGAGGAAAAGGTCCCGCCAAAGCGCGTGAAAAAGCCGATGAGCAGAATGTCCATTCTTGAAAAAATTGATTTCTTAACGAAGCTGCCGCATAATATGCCGCGGACCCTTTGTCTGATAGAAGCCAACGGGAAAACCTACAGAGGCGTAATCGTCGGAAGAAAAAATAATGCGATCTTCCTGCGGACGACAAGCAACGGAGCGCCGGCAGAACTCGCAATAGACGATATTACCTCGCTGCATCCGCTTGGATTTTAACCATACAAAAAGCTGCCTGAATTCTTTAATCCGGCAGCTTATTTTTATGCTTTTTGATTTAAGAATGTGTGCGGTTGATCAGTCTCGGGTTCAGGCAATTGATGGCGCAGAAGCTATGGAGATCGACTTCAACGCAATAGTTCGTTTTTTCTAAACGGAATACATCGCAGAGAGAGTCTTTATCTGTAAAATCAAGAATGTGCTTATGCTCGTCAAAAGCAATAAGCAGGCTTAATGTGGCACAGCCGTCACAGACCCTTTCAACTCTGAAAAAAACGGTGTTAAAACACGGACCGTTATCCAGCTCGCCGACATTTCCGAATGCGGTAAACGGTGATGATTTAGAAGTGAAAAGTACAAACGGCACTGTATCGCCTAATGAAAAACCCGGCGATAAAAGGTTGGAATAGCATCCGGCCGGGCAATCTTCCTCGACCGCATTTTGCAGGTCTTCAATATTTTCTACCGCTTCACGCACACAGTATGTTGTATGCTTGCTCATAATATCCCTCCTGACTTCACGTTTTATATACCGGATTAAACGATATCGGAGAGTCAGCCGCCCGGAAGTCCGGGCGGGCTGATGATTGCATCTGTAATAGAAGGTTGGAAGGGGATTCTTCTTTAGGAAAGATGCGAATCAATGACTATCCGTGATGCTTTTTCTCTTTGTGCGGCTCAGGCCGGTCAACAAGCTCCGGTGAAAGGCATTGAATGGCGCTGAAGCAGCTCAGATCAACTTCAATGCAAAAATCTGTTTTTTCTAAACCGAAGAAATCCGGGTCACAAGGATGGCAGACGCTGAGGGTGTCGCCGTGCACATCTACGGGGCGCAATACTGAAAGCGTTGCGCAGCAATCACAAACTCTTTCTGCCCGGAAGAAAATAGACTCGAAGCACTGGCTGTCATCCGCAAATCCTCCGACGTTCCCGAATGTGGAGAACAAACCGCCTTTTTTATCAAACAAGAGAAACGGGATGGTATCTTTACCGGAAACCGTCGGGCTTAACAGATTGGTATAGCATCCAGTCGGGCATTGTTCTTCAACAGCCTCTTGTTCTGCTAAAATCTTCTCGACTGCATCGCATACACAACTTTCATCTCGGCCATGGTGTTTTCCGCAGCTCATGGATTTCAGCTCCTTCTTTTAGGGTATTTGACTTTTGTCTTTAACAACATATGTACGCGAGCCTCACTTGGTGTGGGTGAACGTCTATATATTCATCATATGCGGAGAAAATAAGAAAAAGCAGAGCATTTTTAGCTCTGCTTTTTCTTTTTAGAGGACAAGGGTGATGACTAAGACGGCAATCAGTAAATTTGTCGCTGTTGAGATCAACACTGCGATATCGGCATCTACTGTTGTCACGTTTACGCCGCGGGAGTTTTCGATGAGCAATTTTTGACGGTTGATTTGTTTGTTAGCTGTTAGCTGCAATAAGTCTTGTGCGACCAATTCAGCGATGACTCCGTCAGCAATTGAAGTGAGAGTGGCCGTTACGACTGCTGCATTAATCGCTGTCATGACTGAAGCGACTGCTTGAACGTCTGTTGACGTTACGTTAATATCACAAGAGTCTCTGATAATAATCGCTTCTTCAGAAACTTGTTTGTTGATATTCGCCTGAGCCAGGTCTTGGTCAAGGAAGGCATTATCTTCGCCAAATCCATGTCCGTTACAGCAAACACTGCATCTTCTTCCTTCTTTTTCTTCTTTTTCTTCTCGCGGATGTTCGCATTCAGGATCAAGTGCAACCCAAGAGTATGGTCTGCTTTCCATATCTATTCCTCCTTTTCTTTTACTATTATTAAATGAGCCGGCCCCTTATTTTGACTCAGGCATCTATCCTGATAAAAATCACTATTTTTTAGTTATTGACCGGGATTTTGGCGTCTTTGCCGGAGCTGTTCGATTAATTGTTCTCTGCGGGTTTGCGGATTTGTCTGCTGTTCTTGCGCTTTTTCCTGCTCTTTTTTCTGTTTCTGGCTTTCAAGAAAAGCTTCTGTTTTCGCCTGCATGTCTTTGACTAATGCGATCAGCATTTCTTTTTCTTCATCAGGGATTTCCCGCATTTTATCCTTTGTCACGCCGTGTTTTTTGAAGACATTGCTGACAAGCACCTTTAAAAGCGGATCCACTTCTGGTAGATTTTCGAGTTCTTTTTTTAATTTTTCGTTATCTGCCATTTGTTCTCACCTCTATTTAAATATTTGAAAAGAAAGGTTAAAGGATGTCTAGTTCAGCAAAAAGTATATTTAATAATTGAAACAAAATTTGTACAAAGGCCATGATATCGTCTGCTGTCAGTGTGATTTTAATATTGCGGCTGTTCAGGACTTGAATGACGGTCCTCTTTTTTATTTGGCAATCATCCAGGATCAGCAGTTCGGTTGCGATTTGGTCGGCTGTGTCTTCATCTGCGATCGCGAGCTGTGTCGCGAGGATAATCGCCGTAGTAACTGAGGCTTGTATAGAAAGAGCGGCCGTTATATGTGTTGTATCTATTGTGACATTTTCGCAATCAATCACTTCGATCGTCTGCTCGAATTCGTTGGATAATTGTTCGTATATTTGCGGTTGCAGTGTTTCGACTTTTTCTTCAAACGACATAACCTTCACTCCTTTCTCATTCATACTCTATATAATGCAAATGAAACGCCGAGCGGAATAAGAAAAACAACTAAACCGCACCTATTTTTTTACCGGACAAGGTGCGATTCATGAAGATCAGGGTTTTCGCATATGTATAAAGAGGTCAAGTTTTGAAAAGGAGTGAACAGGTGGTTATCAATTGGCTTTCATTTATTCTGTTATCGTTTGCCGTTTTCCGGCTGGCCAGGCTTTTCGTATTTGACACCATTATGGCGCCGCTTCGGAGCCTTTTTCACGAGGAAAAAACAGAAACCGCACCCGACGGCACGACAGAAACCTACATTGTCATAAAAGGAAAAGGCATCAGGGCATTTATCGGTGAACTTCTCAGCTGCTATTGGTGTACGGGCGTATGGTGCGCCGCCTTTTTAATTGCGGTGCAGATTGTGATCCCCGAGGCCGCGCAATGGCTGATTTTGCTGTTAGCCATAGCCGGCGCGGCCGGGATCATTGAAGCTGCGGTTTCTCGTCTTCTGCAGGAATAAGGCGGTTCCACCAGCAACTTACCGTCACTTTCGGCATAAACTGGCATATATGACATAAGGAAAGGAAGGATCACCATGAATCAATCAAGCAAACCTTCCCAACACTCTCCATACAAATCAACTGTGCATCAGCCTTACGAAAAAAAAATTAAGAAAAAAGGCTGCGGCTGCGGCCAAAAGAAAAAACCGAAATAGCCGTTTTCAAAAAAACCGGAGCTTCCGGTTTTTTTGTTTTTTGCCGAACGCCGGCCTCTGCCCGGCATAGATCATAGGAGGAGGGGATGTTATGAATATATTTGAATCATTCATAAACGGTAAATACCGCCGGCACAATCAAAATCAGCGGGAGCATGACAACTATATCTTATCTATTGAAAAACAGCTGTCTGAGTTTGATGAAGCGGGATCGCGCTTTGAGGAATGGATAGATGTGTTTGCCGCCGAAACAGAAGCGAAACTGAAGAAAAATGAGCATTCTCAATAAAATGAAATGAAATCCGCACCGGCCCTATGCATTTATCCAAGCCAAACAAGTCGGCTCACATAGAGTATAGAGAGTAAAGGAGGTGCTTAAATATGGGATTCGGATATGGCGGATTCGGCGGCGGCTACGGCGGTTACGGCTGCGGCGGCGGCTGCGGATACGGAGGCGGCTATGTCGGAGGCGGATACGGCTCAACATTTGTTCTTGTTGTCGTATTGTTCATCCTTCTGATCATTGTCGGTGCATCCTTTTTTGGCTAAACCTTAGCAAGACTTTGGATAAGCGCGGGACCGTTCAGTCCCGTGCTTCCCTAATGTATGAAGGATAGAGAAGGAGATGCGGAATTTTTTCCTTGTCTTACGGGCACACGTTCCGCCCTTTATTCATACAATATCGTATTACTCCACAAAAGGAGGCACACCATGGATAATCAATTTTTCAAAAATATTGAGAAGAAAACAGGCGTCAGCATGAAGGATGTCATGAACCTTGCAGGATCATTGCAAAATGCCAATTTCAAAGATGAAAACACGGTGAGAGGCGTCATTCAGAAGGTGTCCCAGCTGGCTAACAAGCGTGTTCCGAAAGAATTGGAAGACAAAATCGTTCAATCGATTACAAGCGGTAAAGAGAAACTTGATTTTGGCACCATTTCTAAAATGTTGAACAATAAATAGGCGTCAGCCGGCCTTGCTAAAAAGGCCTTTTTATGTGAGAAGAACCCGGCAGTGATCTGCCGGGTTCTTTATATCCTGAGTGCGCTCCGTCTGTCCGTCCGAAGAAGGGGCTCGAGAAATCTTGAGCTGCGCGCTGTTTTTCCCCGCCTGTACGCGGGACAAGATACATATAAATGCTGCATGGCCCTTGTCATGGCGACATACAGGAGCCGTCTTTCTTCTTCGAGCGGAGCGGGATCGCCCTGTCTCGCTGTCTCAAGCGCGAAGTCATGGGGGATCGAGCCGTCAGCCGCGCCTAAAATATAGACTGTATTGAATTCAAGACCTTTAGAGCGGTGAATGGTCAGCAGTTCGACGCCGTTTTCATCGGTTTTCTGATTCTCAGCGGCGCGCATATGATCGACATGCGCAAGAAAATCGGGAATGGTTTTGAATTTTTTGGCGGCCACTTTGACATCCCTGAGATCATCAGAGCCTTTTTCCAGTTTGTTTCCCTCATTGCCCCGTTTTTTTAAATACTCGGAAAAACCCATTTTGCTTTCTGCAAAGGTGATGGCTTCAACGGGCTTCATTGTCCGGATGCTTGCGAAAAACGGAACGATCTGCTTGATCTTTCCTATTTGAAAAGGCTTCAGGTCAGGCAGTTTCGTCAGTGCCTTAATCATCGTGCAATCTTCCGTGATTGACAGCGCCTTTAACGTTTGCAGGGCGGATTGCTTTAAAAATAAGGCGGGCAGCAGATCTTTCACCGCATCCGTATCATCTTCATTCTGACTCGCATATAAGTAGGCGAGGATCTGGCGTACGATTCTGCGGCTGTAGAACGTCTGCACGCCACGGTCGGCATGATAAGGAATCGATGATTGGTGCAGTCTTTCATAAATGGCCCGTCCGGCGCTGTTTGTCCGGTAAAGCACGGCAAAATCATCAGGACTCGCCCCGTTTTGAATTTTCTCTTTCATATCCGAAACGATCATGGTCGCTTCTTCTTCTTCATCGTAAGGATAAAACATCACGGGATTGTGAACGCCGTCTTTGACGGCAGAAAGTGTTTTTTCATACCGTTTTTTATTTTTCTTTACGACGGCATGAGCGCTTGAGACGATCGGATGCGGCGAGCGGTAATTTGCCGTTAAGTAAATGGTCTTTGCTGCCGGATAATCCTTTTGAAAATCAAGAATGAAAGACGGGCTGCTGCCGCGGAACGCATAAATGGATTGGTCGTCATCACCCACGCAGCACAGGTTATTCTCCGGGCTTGCGATCATTTGCATAATGTTGTACTGGACAGGATTAATATCTTGAAACTCATCAATCAAAATATGAGAAAATCTGTTTTGGTACTGCGCGAGAATATCAGGCCGGCTTTGAAACAGTTCATAACAGCCTTGGGCCATGTCATCAAAATCAAATTGCCGTTTTTCCCGCTTCTGCCGTTCGTAATGTTCGTAGAGCCGGTACACTTTTTTCTCCCAGTCGTCCGCAAGCGGAATGGTCTCATGGGGGAGATACGTGTTTTTCCAGCAGCCGATAAGCTGCAGCGCCTGGTCGACGGGAAACTCTTTTTCATCCAAATTTTCTTCATAGAGCGCCTTTTTCACATATTGCTCTTTTTGCCACTCCATTTTTAAAAGCTGGCTGCCGTTCCATTTTGAAGAATCATAATGATAGAGTATTTTATAGAAAAAACTGTGGAATGTTCCGGTCACGAGACGGGAGACTTTTCCGGCTGCCAGCCCGTACTCATTCGCCATCCGCTCTTTCATTTCGGCGACGGCTTTTGTCGTAAAGGTCACAAGCAGCATATTCTCAGGTGAAATGCCGAGGTGTTCAATCATATGGGCGGCGCGGGCTGTCAGCACCCTTGTTTTTCCGCTTCCCGCTCCGGCAAGCACCAGCAGGGGGCCGTCCGTTTCCGTGACTGCCCGCATCTGTTCGCGGTTCAGGCCGATGCCGGGGAACAAAGATGTATCAGCTGCCTCGGATGTTGGTGAAAACGGTTCGGCCGCAGGCACTTTTTTCGGGCTTTTCCATTCTGAGACGATCGGTTTCGGATTCTCTGAAATCGCTTTTCCTTTCGGCAGGCGGAACATGCCTGCCTCCTTATACTCTTCTTTTTCTTTCTCCGCTTGTGGTTCCTCGGCGGCGCATGCTTTTTCACAGGCGGTGAAGTCTCCCTTTTGCCGGTGATAAAATGCCGGCTGCTCTAAAATCGAAAGCCGCATCAAGACAGGCTGGTCACAATGTGCGCAAAAAATATTTCCTTTCTGAGCTTCTTCAAAAAGGAATTGGTAATGTTCTCTAGAATATGTATGTAAATGTATCGTTCGGTTATTCAGTCGGGCGCATTTCAAAAAGGGGTCCTCCCATTAAAAGGTGTTCATCCATTTGATAGACAAAGAATATCATAACAAAAGAACCGCGTTTCAAAAAGTAAGATTAAGGGAAATGAAAAGCGAAGGGGAGGGGTACATATGATTTATGCAGGACGGATTCAAAACCAGCAGTATTCTCAATACGCAAACCGGGCAGCGGGTTATAAGCCTGATTACGCCGGCATTACGAAAGCGGCCGCCCTCGCCAATGACAGGGTGTACAGAGAGGTGGAGCGCCGCCAGGAAAACACCGCAGCCGCAGAAAAGAAAATGCATGAGGAAAAACGTAAGCGCTCTCTTTCCCGTCTGCCGCAAATTATGGGAAAAGGCCGGTTGATAAATCAATATGTGTGAAAAAGCCCGGAAATCTCCGGGTTTTTTTGAGCCGTATATATGAAAGATGCGGAAAGGAATGATTCAATTTGAGAAAGCTTTCATTATTAATTGCGGGGTTATTTCTATTCGGCCTCTTTACTGCCGGAATGAAACCGGCACACGCGGCGGAGAGCTCCGCAGCAAAAGATGTCACTCTCACACAGCTGGCGCCGCATGTCTGGATGCATACAAGCATCGCTACGGCAGACGGAAGTCCCGTCCCTGCGAACGGATTGCTTCTTGAAACTTCCAAAGGAATCGTACTGATTGATACTCCGTGGAATGACAGTCTCACAGAGCAATTAATGACACAAATAAAACAGCGGTTTCCCGGCAAAAGGATGACCGATGCCATTGTGACACACGCCCATGACGATCGCATCGGCGGGCTGAACACACTGTACAAATACGGTGTAAAGGTGCACAGCACAAAGCTGACCGCCGACTTCGCCCGGCAGCAGGGATATGACCGGCTGCTCGGAGATTTGAAAAACGTGACAAAGCTGCAGTTTGGCGATATGAAAATTGAAACGTTTTATCCGGGAAAAGGGCATACGGAAGACAATATTACCGTCTGGCTGCCTGAGGATAAGCTCTTATTCGGCGGTTGCTTAATCAAGGCTTTAGAAACAAAGGAAATCATACCAACTCCGGGCTTTTATCCGGATCAGTGGCCGCGCGCCGTCCGCAAAGTCATGAAAAGATATCAGGACATCAGCATTGTCGTTCCGGGCCATGGCAGTCCGGGGGATGACCGTCTGCTGCCGCATACGATAAGCCTTCTGAAAGAAACGTAAAAAAGAAGACCGGCGCTCCCATTACGGAGTGCCGGCTTTTTTAACTCTTCCTGATTTTTATAAAACTGAGGAAAGCAAGTGCAAGCGCCAAAACGGTATATCCCGCTATCGGCCAAATATGTTGATGAAAGGAAGAATAATCTCCGGATATGACTTCCTGAGCCAGCTCGATCGAGTGGATAAACGGTAAGGCATAAGCGATATGTTTGAATGTGTCACCGAGCAGGCTCACCTCCATCCAAGCCCCGCCCAGAAATTGCACGAGTGTAATATAAATCGTTCCGATACCTGAAATTTGTTTGTCCGTAAACACAGCCCCTAAACATAAACCGAAGAAAACGGACATCATCGCAATCGGCAGCAAGACAGCGATACCTGCGAGAAGATTCATCCACTCGGCGGATAAACCGGCAGCAGCTGCTGCGATAAAACAAATGACGATTTGTAAAATGGCTAACGGAAGCATCGGCAGTGCGTAACCGATGACATAATCGGCTGTTTTTAAAGGGGAAGCAAACAAACGGGTCAAAAGGGCGGTCTGTTTGTCTTTTGCGATCAGCAATGCAGAGAACATCGTAAGGAAAGCGAAACCGAAAACAATGAGTCCGGGTGCTAAATGCTGAATTTTAAAGGTATCAAGCGGCGCATTTTTTTCAATCGCCGTAAACAGAAACAATAGAATAACAGGCAGTGCGATTCCAAGGATGATAGATAAGGGATCACGAAAAATCTCTTTGCGGTTGCGAATGGCGAAATCAAGCATAAAGACCCGCCTCTCCGTCACAAATCGCTAAAAAGGCATCTTCAAATGTGGCTGAATGAGTTTGTTTTTTCAGATCCTCCGCCGTGCCCAGTGCTTTTAATGTCCCATTTTCTAAAATGCAAATACGATCTGCCAGTGCTTCAGCCTCTTCTAAATAGTGTGTCGTTAAAATAATCGTCATGTCTCCCTTTAATGTCTCAAGATTTTTCCACAACTCGCGGCGTGAACGGACGTCCAGCCCTAATGTCGGCTCATCTAAGAAATAAATATCCGGTTTCGTAATCATGCCCATTGCGATGCTGAGGCGGCGCTGCATTCCTCCTGATAATGTTTTGGTTTTTGCTCTTTCTTTCTCTTTTAATTGAAACAATTCGAGCATCTCATCTGTTCTTTTTTTTGCTTCTTTTTTCGGAATTCCGTAGACTCCGGCTATAAACTCTAAGTTTTCCCGTACGGTTAGATGAGGAGCGATGGCTGTTTCCTGCGGGGACATATTCAATTTCGGTTTTATTTTATCCAAATCAGTCAAAATACTGTGTCCAAGCACTGATGCATCACCTTCATCCGGAGAAAGAAGTCCGCAAAGCATATTGATTAATGTCGTTTTTCCGGCTCCGTTCTCACCGAGTAAAGCGAAAAATTCCCCTTTCTCAACTGAGAACTCAAGACGGTCAACGGCGGCGGTTTCTTTATAATGTTTCGTTAATTGCTTCAGCTCAATCGCGTGCATTTACTCATCCTCGCTATCTGCGTCGATTTGCTTAGCGTTTAAAATATCTTTTGCAAACTCGAAAAAGAGTTCTTGTTTAACAAGTGCGATACCTTGCTGGTCATCCCCAAGCATAAGCAGTGAATCCCCCGGATTTATATCGAAAACATCTCTTGCTTCTTTAGGAATGACAATCTGTCCTTTTGTGCCCACTTTAACAGTCCCGAATATGTGTTTTCCTTTTGGTGCCGTCATGTTTATCCCTCCGAAATATGAATTGTATTTTTTGTATGAATTGTAATACTACGTATACTAAACATACATTAACCTTCCAAAAAATGCAATAAAATTCATGAAACGGGATTGTTTTCATAAAAAAAGCACTCCTGCTATATCAACAGGAGTGCTTTTGATTTTATTGTTTGTATTCCTTTATCATTTCCAGATGGGGGATGCCCGCATCGAGAAATTCTTCGCCGGATGTGACGCGGTATCCTTGTTTTTCGTAAAACGGGACCGCCTGCGTCTGCGCATGTAAGATAAAGCTGCCGGCGCCCTTGGCTGCCGCCGCTTTTTCAAGCGCCTGCATTATGATGGCTCCGACGCCTAAAGAACGATGGCTTTTCATTACGCAGATGCGCTCTAATTTTCCATGCCCGTCTTTCAAGCGCCATCTGCCGGCTCCGACCGGCTGGCCGCCGTCATATATGACTATATGCTCTGACGTGTCTTCGAATTGATCAATCTCTTCTTCTTCCGGAACGTGCTGTTCTTTAACAAAGACCTCTTTTCTGACGAAAAAAGCGTCGTTCAGCTGTTTTTCAGTTTTTACGATGATGGATTCCAAGCAGTTATTCTCCTCCGCCTAATAAAAATGTTTCGTACACAGTCCATGAGCCGTTATCCAGCTGATAGAGCAGGTGAAAACGGTCGATGACTTCTTCGTGGGAAATGTCTTGCATTTTCAGCTGTCCGAGTACGTCGGAATGTTCATCTGATGACAGCTTCTGGCCGACCGTGACATGCGGAACAAAGCTGTATTCCGGCTCGCCGGATAATGCTCCTGAGTAGCATTTCTCACTCAGAGATTTTAATTCCTCCGTCGGCTCTGCTTTCATATATATCACATTATTCACAGGAGAAAACGAGCTGTATTTTGTGATTTTCAGAACGAGCGGATGCGACTCTTTCGCCGTCTGTCTCAGCTGTGATACGACCTGCTCGATTTCCTGTTCTGTCGCTTCAAACGGATCTCTTACCGTCAGATGCGGCGGAATGAGCGCGTAGCTCGGGTCGTAGCGTTTCCGGTACGAATTTGCGAGATCCTGTAATTTTTTTGATGGAAATAAAACAATACCGTATTTCATGAAAGTTCCCTCCTTAAATGAATGGTTACAGCATTTTTTTCAGCGCCGGCGTGATGAGCGGCTGCCAGTAGGTCCATTTATGATCCCCGTCGAAGGTTTCATACGTGTATTCAGACTGTTTGCTTTCCAGCAGCTGTTTGAGCTCTTCGTTCGGCGCGGTGAAATCAAGAACCTGGCCGTCCGTCGTGTGAACGCCGGTTTCCTTTTCTCCGATTTGATGATAAACGGAAATCTGTTTGAGATCCTCCGACTGCCGGACGGCATCCAGCACGTGCCCGTCAACATACGGAGACTGCATGATGACGTTTCCAAACATATTCGGATAGTCAATCGCCGTCATGAGCGAAACGGTTCCGCCGAGGGAATCCCCGATCATGGTGCGGCCGTATCCGACTTGATAAGTCGGGTATTCTTTGTCGATAAAAGGAACGAGCTCATTGGCGATAAACCGCTTATATGAGGCGAACTTAGAGCCTTCTGGATGGTATGTGTTTCTTCGCTCCCGCACATTTTTATAAGGGACGCCGATAATGATGCAGCGGTCAATTTCCCCTTTTGACATAAGCTCTTCCGCCTGACGCCCGATTCTCCCTAATCTGAAATAATCATGGCCGTCCTGAGCGATGACCGTATGATATTTATACAGAGGGGAGAAGGTGGCGGGCAGGTAGACCAAAACGGTCATTTCCTCTTCAAGCTCATGGGAGAAAAGTGTTTTCTCATGAATGATTCCGTTTTTTGATGCCACTTCGCATTCCTCCAGGCCGCTTCTTGTCTTGATGGTTTTTTCCTATTGTACCATGAATTATTAGAAATTTCTTTCTTCAGATGCACTTCTTGCGAGAGTTCAGATAAATAAAAAGTTGTTGAAATCTATTTTATAGTGCGTTAATATAGAACAATCAGAAAATACAAAACAATATTCTTATCACGAGAGGTGGAGGGACTGGCCCTTTGAAACCTCAGCAACCGGTTTGCTTTGCCGCGGGAAGGCAAAGTGCCAAGGTGCTAAATCCAGCAAGCGATTCACGCTTGGAAGATAAGAGGAAGAGAAAAGCTCCTTCTTCTTATGAAGAGGGGGCTTTTTTATTTTTGAAAAAGGATGGTGCTTACTGATGACGCAGCATGTTGAAACAAAATTAGCCCAAATCGGAAATAGAAGCGAAGAAGCAACGGGAACGGTCAGTCCGCCGATTTATCTGTCCACCGCTTACCGCCATAGAGGAATAGGAGAATCTACAGGTTTTGATTACGTGCGCACGAAAAACCCGACACGCCAGCTCGTCGAAGACGCCATCGCCGTGTTGGAAAACGGTGCGAGAGGATTTGCTTTCAGCTCGGGAATGGCAGCCATTCAAACCATTATGGCTTTATTTAAAAGCGGGGATGAATTGATTGTATCCTCCGATTTATACGGAGGCACGTACCGTTTGTTTGAAAACGAATGGAGAAAATACGGCTTGAGCTTTATTTACGATGATTTCAGCGATGAAGACTGTTTACGCTCCAAAATAACGGAAAACACGAAAGCGCTATTTGTTGAAACACCGACAAACCCGTTAATGCAGGAGGCGGACATTGAAAAAATCGCCCGGATTACGAAAGAAGCCGGCCTGCTTTTGATTGTGGATAATACGTTTTATACCCCGGTCATCCAGCGTCCGCTTGAACTGGGAGCGGACATCGTCATTCACAGCGCCACAAAATATTTAGCGGGGCACAATGACCTCCTTGCCGGTCTGGCTGTCGTTAAGGATGAAGAGCTCGGCGACATCATGTTTAATCACCAAAATGCGATCGGCGCCGTTCTCCCGCCGTTTGATTCGTGGCTTTTAATGAGAGGGATGAAAACACTCGGACTCAGAATGCGCCGTCATGAAGAAAACGCCCGTGAACTTGCAGAATTTTTAGAACAGGAAGAGGAAATCGCCGACGTGTTATATCCCGGAAAAGGCGGGATGCTGTCTTTCCGGCTGCAAAAAGAGGAATGGGTCAATCCGTTTTTAAAGGCGCTGAAAACGATCTGTTTCGCAGAAAGTCTCGGCGGGGTGGAAAGCTTTATTACATACCCTGCGACACAGACGCACATGGACATTCCGGAAGATATCCGTATCGCAAACGGCGTCTGCAACCGCCTGCTGCGTTTTTCAGTGGGCATTGAACATGCAGAAGATTTGAAGCGGGATGTAAAGCAGGCATTACAGCAAGTAAAAGAGGGGGCCGTGTCATATGAGTAATCACAATTGGACGCTGGAAACCCAGCTCGTGCACAATCCATTTAAAACAGACGGAGCCACCGGAGCCGTCAGCGTCCCGATCCAGCATGCTTCCACATTCCATCAGTCTTCATTTGAAGAATTCGGGACATATGACTACAGCCGCTCAGGCACACCGACAAGAACAGCGCTTGAAGAAACGATTGCAGGTCTTGAAGGCGGAACGAGAGGTTTTGCTTTCAGCTCCGGTATGGCGGCGATTTCGACGGCGTTTCTGCTCTTATCCCAAGGCGACCATGTTCTCGTCACGGAGGATGTGTACGGCGGAACATTCCGCATGGTGACTGAGGTTCTGTCCCGTTTCGGAATCGAACATACCTTTGTCGATATGACGGACACAGAAGCGGTCGCCCGCGCCATCCGGCCGAACACGAAAGCCATTTATATGGAAACACCGTCAAACCCGACGCTCGGCATCACGGATATTAAGGGCGTCGTCAAACTGGCAAAGGAACACGGCTGTCTGACATACCTTGACAATACATTCATGACGCCTGCTCTGCAGCGTCCGCTTGATCTCGGTGTAGATATCGTGCTTCACAGCGCGACGAAATTTTTAAGCGGCCACAGTGACGTGCTGTCAGGCCTTGCCGCCGTAAAAGATGAAGAGCTCGGCAATCAGCTGTATAAGCTGCAAAACTCGTTTGGAGCGGTGCTCGGTGTTCAGGACTGCTGGCTCGTATTGAGAGGCTTAAAAACATTGCAGGTCAGACTGGAAAAAGCGAGCCGGACGGCTGAGCGGCTGGCTGCCTATTTTGACGGGCATCCCGCCGTCAAAAACGTTTACTATCCCGGACTTGCCGGACACCCGGGAGCCGATACCCATAAACGTCAAGCGAGCGGAGCGGGCGCCGTCCTGTCCTTTGAATTGGAAAGCAAAGAAGCCGTCAAAAAGCTGGTCGAAAACGTATCGCTTCCGGTATTTGCCGTCAGCCTCGGCGCTGTCGAGTCCATTCTCTCATACCCTGCAGCCATGTCGCATGCCGCCATGCCGAAATCAGAGAGGGAAAAACGCGGCATCACAGACGGCCTTCTGCGCCTGAGCGTCGGAGTCGAAAACGCCGAAGATTTAGAACGCGACTTCGAACAGGCATTGAAAAAAATAACCCCCGCCCAAGTGAGATCATAAACGAAAAGGGCGCCGTCAATTTTGCGACGCGCCCTTTTTTATTTTAGATAAAAAAAGTGTTGACGAATGAGAAATCAGGATATATAATTATAAATGTCAGAGAGACAACAACATACCCAGCAACACATACATATCATGATTCCGTAGCTCAGCTGGGAGAGCGCTACCTTGACAGGGTAGAGGTCGCTGGTTCGAGCCCAGTCGGAATCATCCACGGCGGTTAGAGGCGTTATATCAACGTTTCTAGCCGTTTTTTATTGCGTTGACTTAGTCGATGACTTAGGCGTATTAAGGCGCAGGGTAGCGGCGGGCCGTTACCGTGTTTGAACGTTTCTTATTCTATTAAACCGGAATAGGAGGCGTTCTTTTTTTATGGATGATATTCGAAAAGGGAAACCGATTAAGCGAACACGCAGGCGTAAACTCCGTGATCTCGGTGACTTAGACGGATTATTTCAGACGTTCATCACGATAAAGACGGCCGAAGGGAAAGCGAAAGGAACGTTACAACAGTATCGCGATAATTATAAATCTTTTACTACGTTTCTTGAGGAATTCGATATACCTCGTTCTCCTACGGCTATTGATCGAGATACAATACGGGACTACATAAACTATATGCGCAATGATTGGGTGCAATTTAAGGGGAACGTTTATATATCGGATGAGGAAAAGAAGCGAGGTCTATCAGATAGCACGATAAATACGCGCTTAAAAACACTGCGAGTAATGTATAACACCTTAGAAAGCGAAGGACTTATTGATAATAATATAATGCACAGAGTTAAGAACGTACAAGAAATAGAAGAGCCTATTATTATTTTGCAACCAGATGAGCTACAACGCCTTTTAAAAACGCCTGATAAGAAAAACTTTGCAGATTTTCGTGATTATGTATTGATGAACGTATTGTTAGACGGAATGATGCGGATCGGTGAAATAACACATGTTGAAAAGCGAGATTTTGATTTTAAATCCTATATTCTAACGATTCGATCATCTATTGCGAAAAATCGAAAGACAAGATATATACCTTTACTACCTACTACATGTCGGTTAGTTCAAGAGTTAATCGCAGAAAATGAATTGGATTTTAAAAGTGATTATGTTTTTCTGACAAACTACGGAGCTCGTCTTGACAGAAATCATTTTAGAAAGAGATTAGTTGATTTCGCGGCAAAAGCTAACGTGAAAAAGAAGGTGCACCCTCATTTATTTAGGCATACAGCCGCTACTATGTTTTTGGAGAATGGAGGAGATAGCCGAATGCTTCAGAAGCTACTCGGTCATTTAGATTTACGAATGATTCAGAGATATACACACGTGGCTGATAAATCCGTAGCGAAGGCGCATGCCAAACATACAGTGATGAACTATATTATCAAAGCTCAAGCTATGCCCCGAAAAATAAAAAGATCCTAAAAACACACAAAAAAAAGAACGCCATCCAACGGAAATAAATTCCGATAGATAGGACGCCCTAACCTACGTCTATCTTATCGAAAAAAAGCGTACTTGTCTACGTTTATTTAAGCGCGCCTGATTTTCCGACGGAACGGTGTCTCTTAACGAGGAGAAAGCCGTATGTACACGAAAGAAGCCTCTAAAATGGCGTCGTTCCGTTCAGTGGACGAGCTAAATGGCGCCATCCGTACGCACATATACCACAATAAGTCCGATCTAACGCCTGCCGCAATCGAGGTTCTAAAGGTGTTGTCTCGTCATGCCGTCAAAACGCCGGGCGTGGCGTACCTGAAGCTCGCATCTATCGCGGAATTAATCGGCCGGCACCGCGTTACTGTGATTCGGGCCATTAAGCGTTTAGTCGATCTCGGAATTATCCGCAAAGAAATTAAATACCGACCGATATCCGGCGGCAACGGCGCCAATATGTACGTCATCCAGCCGGCGGCCGATGTTACTCCGTCTGTGTTACCCCGCCAAGAAGCCGAAAAGCCAACGGAGACAACGACCGAGGCACCGAAAACGGAAAACGAAGCTGTTATTTCTCAAAGCAAATTAAAGTTCTTACAGAATACGTATGCTGCGTTTAAATCTGCGGTCAATACGTTTGTTAGCGATCGGAAATTAACGAGCAAGCTGTACGGCATATACCTTGCGCATACGTCGTATTTAAAAGGCGTGTATGCTGCCGATATTCTTCAAGGAATCGGACTGGAATCCGTTCGTCAAACGTTTATAGCGACTAAACGGAAGCCTATCCGCAACTTGGCCGGCTATTTTAACGGCGTACTGGATCGGATGCTCGATGGGCTATTTGCTGCACGATTTGATTCGTTAACGCCTCGTTAACGCCTTGTTAACGTCTTCGTGCGTTAATTCGTCGTTTTGTTAGCGGATATTTTCGTTCGTGTTTCGTTGGTATTTAAGGATTAATTACCTATTATAGTTCGGGTTTTATTGGGATATGTTTGTTTTTATTTAGTTAAATAGGGTTGTTTTTCGTTATTACTCTTATGTTTAATGCCTGTTTTCGGTAATCTCAAAATGGGAGGCGATTTTTTATGCATTCAGAAAATCGAAAAGGTAAGCGTGTGAAGGCCGGAAGGGCCTCAGTAAAGACAACGCGAAAAGGTACGTACGATCTCGAATACATATTCGATAGACTGTGCGATGCCAAACGCGCTGAGAATGTCGTTCAGGAAACGATTGATAAGTACACGCGTGCTTGTCGGTATTTGTCGGATTATGCTGAAGAGATCGGAGTGTCCGCAGACATACGTCATATTGACGTTGACTTTGCGCGCGGGTTTGTCGCGTGGCTGATCAACGATAAAATAAAGTTCGACGGCCATAATTTCAAATTGGACGAGCATAAGACTCAAGGGTTATCACCGCGGTCAGTTAACGACTATATAAAGACCATACGGACTTTCTTTCGTTTTTTGATCGATGAGGATTTGGCTATGGAAAATCCTTTTTTGAAGTTGAAACTCCTTACGGAACCGCAAGATGTTATTGAGATATTGACCAAATCAGAACTTAGACAATTACTAGCTGCACCATACCTAAGGTCCTATCCAGAATTCCGAGACTTCGTAATTATGACTTGTTTAATCGATTCTTTGTGTAGGGTAGGCGAGGTACTTTCGTTGAAAATTGAAAATGTAGACTTTTCTTCAAACTTTTTAATATTAGAAGGGACAAATACGAAAACCAGAAAAGGAAGACTAATACCTTTACAAGGTAGGACAGTGAGGCTTATAAAAGAACTAATTAAAGAGAACGAAGAATTCGATAGTGAGTATGTTTTTCTAGCAAACTACGGTGAGAAGATGACGACCAATAACTTTAGGCAGCGTTTGAACAACTATGCTGATCGGGCCGGCATCAAAAAGCGCGTGCATCCTCATTTGTTGCGTCATACAGGAGCGACAATGTTTTTAGAAGCCGGAGGGGACATTCGGCATTTACAGATGATACTTGGACATAATGATCTTCGAATGATCAAGAGGTATACGCATTTATCCGGAAAATCGTTGAAAGAACAGCACGATAAATTCTCGCCTCTTGTGCAAATCAGTAGTAAGGCTGGTCGTAAGAGAAAAGTTAACAACGATACGGATAAAAATTTTAGACAATTACCTTGAAAATTATAGTTTAATACGACGTCCCAGACGTTGAGGTATATCGGCATTACTGCGGAAGAATCCGAAGCAGCTTACGAGGCTATCGAAGTATAGGAGTTACAGTAACCAGCCGCACCTACCGAGGACGGCCGCCCCGAACTCATGGGGTGGCGGCATGTTACGCCAGCAATACGGCACAGAGTCGTAGGCATGCGGTAGGTAGCACAGGAATGAAGGCGCAACAAACCGCGTCAGATCAACGATTAGACGGATAATAGGCCGCAGTATATTCGGGACATATTGCGTCCATGTGTATTACTGCATGTAACACTAACGCATAACCAGTATGCAGTATCTTATACATTGTATGCGGCATAGGGCATCCGGCATGACGTTGATACGGCGCGGTTTAAGCGTTGCATAAAATACGTAAGAAACAATGCGCGTTCGAAACGTCTTTAAACGTTGTTGTATCAATGATTGTCGATGATTGCGAATGTAACTCAAGTTCATTCTGTTAAATTCGTTATTCAATTATATGAATTAAGTATGCAGAATCATCCGAAAAGAATACTTTCAATCACCCGACCCCCCAAAGCCCCCAAACATGGCCCCCGCAACTGCTGTTTTTAATTAGCGCATAAATTTTTAAACTCGGTGGGTTAGACCGATTAGGAGGCGGCTTGGAAGTCGCGGTTAAATCGTGGTGAATCATTTTAGGTCGACGTGCACCAGTCCGGACTTGCGGTGTAGTGCGTCCGCTTGTACTTAAACATAGCGCTAATTCCGGTCACTTCGTTCCCTACATACGCGCAGATATTAATAGATATATTGATTGCGTTAACCCCGGACGAAGGCGGAGCCGTAGTTCCGGAGGCTTGTGACTCACAAGACTAAGAAGTGATTGCCGGACTAAAACGGCTGTATCCCTTGCGGCTCTAAGCGTGAACCCACTTTTCGGGTGTACGAATAAAGTCGTGTTTTTGCCCGATTTGTACGAATAAAGTCGTGTTCATTATCATTTAGATTATCGTAATTGAGAATCGCAGACTAAACGAACCCACGAAAAAAGACGCCAACTATTCGTCAGCGCCTCCGTGTCTTTACATTGAATAACCTTTTACACATCAATTATTAATATATTTCCTCATGATAAGTGTAATAATGATATAAATTAAAATAATTAGAATAACTGAGACTATAATATTATGAACAATAAATGAAATTAAAAACAAGGTTATTAAAATAACTAGGCATAATAAAAATATTTTGAAAGAAATTCTTTTATCAAAGAAATTAAAAACTAATCCTACAACCATCATTATAAGAGATATTGTGCAGAAAAATGCTGCGGCATCTGTTGGAGTGGTAGTATAGACTATTCCAAATAAAATGAAATACATAATGATTGCTGTTTTCCATACAGGTTTAAATATTAATAACAAGTTTTCTAGAAACCTAGAAAACTGTTCACTCATTTTTGTAGGTTTTGTGGGAGTATGCTCTGTTTTTAGTCTAATTAGGTTGTTAAGAGCAATTGGCTTAAAATCTGTAATAGAGCGTTCATCCTTAGAAAGTAAATTTTGAAACTCTTTAGAGGTGTTCTGATCTAGAGTTGACAGGTACCCACTAACCGTAGCATAAAACTCTGAGTCGCTAATTTTATTTCCGAGTGCTAATTCTAAATGTTTTAAAATATCGGCACAGGCTGCTTCAGATTGTTTAATACCTTCCTTGTGCAATAATAATTCAGAGTCTTCACCGTCTTTGATTTGTTTGTATAGCCAAATTGAAACTACAAATATTGAAGTTGCTATTAAAGTTGTTACCGGATCTCCATCAAAGACATCTGTTATTTGTTTAATAATAGTATCCAAAAAACTCCCCCTTATTTTTGAATAATACCTTTTATTGCGTCGGATATCGTGGACCATTTTTCTAGTCCGCGAGCTACATGCGTACCTTTGCCTGCTATTGTCGCGTATGCTTCGTATGTATTATTGCCTTCAAAAACTCTAACCGATAGATCCCTCTCCTTAAAGAGTAGCCATTCTTGTTTTTCGCCTTCAAATAACATTTTATGATCAATCCTCAATATCCAAGTTGTAAAGAATAATGTCATCGATGGTGTATGTCTTAGTTGGTGAGAGATTATTTAATACATATAAGATTTTCTCGATTGTTTCGAGTTCTATCCGTTTGGTTTTCCCTTCGCAAAGATCCCCGATGGTTGCCGGCCTTACTTTTGCTTCAACAGCTAGTTTGTTTTTAGTAATTCCTAGCTCGTCTAGTATATCGTTCAACTTAAATTCAAAAGGCATTTTCTCTAATCCTCCGTAATTTTATTTTAACCATATTATACAAGTAAAACGCCAGAAGTAAAATGTGTTTTTTAAATTTGGAAAAAACTCTTGACGTATTACTTCAGGAGTAATATTATTAACTCAACAAGTTATACTTCAGTAGTAAAAAAAGTGAAGGCATAGACAATCAGATCAGAAGCGAAAATTTTCTAGTCTACTAACCCTAAGTTACTTTTTGCACGATTTGCTTCTTATTGCAGTGTTGTGTCTTGATGAGAAATTAAAGGAGGTAATTGGAAATGAACATTTACTATAGAAAAACTGTTGTTGGATGGTGGAATATTTATCCGGCAGGCTCGGTCGCAAAGTTCGTAAATCTTTCACCAGAGGAATTCTTTACGCTATTGCCTCAAGTATCCCGAAAAGCAGTTGCTGGTTGCACAGAAATCAAGCCCGAGTTAGCACGAGAATTATTCGGTGAGGAGGTGCAGTCGGCATGACGGAAAAGTTTAGTCCGAAGAAGGTGAAACTTCACTGGCACGGAGTCGCTTTTGGTACGGGGCTGCCGATACATGAGGTATCTGACGCCTGGTTAATGAGGCACGACATCATCGGAAAATATATGGGAGTCGATGAACTCAGGTGCGGAAATTTCTAAAATTTTTTCCAGAACTCGCAAATATGTCATTTATGGATTTCACTCGGATTGGTTTCTCAATAGAAAGGGAGGGTTCACGATGAATAAATACAGTGTTTCTAAACCAGCGGTAAAAAATGCGGCAGCTCGTCTCGGTTTTACAAAAACGCAAGCACAGAACATATTGCCGAAATATGTTCAAGGCGCAGCGTTCGTTTGGTCGCTCGAATCAACAAGCGGCAGCCAAGCGGTATATGACAACTACAAAGAAAAAGTCCGTCTTGTTATAGCTGAGAATGGCACCGTCTTGGACGTTTTCCCCATTGATTACGCGCTACAGTCACCGCACAACTTATCGGAAGAAGTACGTCAATCGCTTAAGGATTCGACTAAAAAGACCCTGTTTGCGAGAAGAGACGAGATTCACCGCAAGTGGTGCGAAGCTGAACTCGCTTTCCACAAAAATAGTTACGAAATCGCTAAAGTGCGCTTCGAATTAATTGACGCAAGCGTCGAAGAAGCCGCGACGTTAAACAGTCGTTTAGCGAACCTTTGCACAGATAATAAGCGACTGCACGAAGATAGATCAGCATTCAGAAAAGAACGGACTGAATTAGAGCGTGCTCTTGTACCTTATATTTAAGATTGTGGATGGAACTAAAATCGAGGGGGAAACGAAATGGAAAAAGTAAAAGTAAATCATCTTTGGTTGGTCGAGGACGGGAAGCGTTTTG
The DNA here is from genome assembly GCF_014872755.1 of Bacillus sp. Bvel1. Taxonomy (NCBI): domain Bacteria; kingdom Bacillati; phylum Bacillota; class Bacilli; order Caryophanales; family Bacillaceae; genus Bacillus; species Bacillus sp. Bvel1. The sequence goes on from NZ_JAAOBZ010000006.1 coordinate 290,031, forward strand.
AAGAAGAAATTGAAGCAGTTAATATCGGGAATGGTCACGTAATCACCATGACAAATGCTGAGGAAAACGAGCAACTAGTCTGTCTCTACTCACTGTATGAAGGCTTAAACGGACCAGAGATTGGATGGTTTTCGGAAGTTCACGAAGATCTAGCGTATACGGTGTCGGAAAGCGGATCTGTTCCGAGCTTAGAGGAGATCGCAGCCATGTCCGCAGTCGAGCTTATGTTGTTCTTGGCAGGTAAGTACGGAAAGGAGGCGGCGTAAATGCAAGTTCGCTATGTACGCACAATTGTCGGATGGTTTAACGTGTATCCGGCAGGAACTGACCGTTATGTCAATTTGAAGCCGGAGGACTTTTTCACTCTTTTACCGCAAGTGTCTCAGTTGGCACGTTCTGGCTGCGGAGAAATTACTGCCACTGGAGCACTTGAACTTTTTGGTGAGCAGGAGGTGCTGCCGGCATGAGCGAGTTCCAAGCGCAGAAGGTGCATTTGGTCCGACACGGATCGGCGGATTTTCCATATGAAGAAACCCACGACGCCTATTTAATCGCAGCGGATACGGTAGCATTGTGCGACTTTGATGCGTGGGGTGGCGGCAGGTTTGCGTTTTACGACACGGGCGGCCTAACGCGTAAGAATGACGGATACCACTTGTATGACGATGCGCACCCGGAATCATTCTCATTTGAGTTCGCTAAGGCTACGGCGGCCCTAAAGAAGCTCGACGGCCGCAAAATAGCAGATATGAGTGTCGCGCAGTTCATGCGGATGTTTTTCACGGGAGGAGAAAACCGTGTATAAAGTGGGCGAAACTGTTCGTTATTGGGGAACGCGGTCGGGCGGTCTTACGTGGTTCTCATCGGAAATAATGACGGGTAAGATAATCGGCCGGCAGCCCGAAAAAGGGAGTTATAAGATCGAGGGACAGTCGGGAACCGTTCACGATGTTCCAGAAAAGTTAATTGATTAAGGTTCCGCAATAAAAGCCGGTTTTAAAAATTGCGCGAAAGTGTCGGCGGCTGCATCTAATTAAGTGCGTCCTGTTCTGGAAATTTATTCGCAGTTAATAAGAGGGAGGTCGACGAGGATGTTTAGAAGAGGAACGAAGGCGAAAGTAAAACATGGCGCCCGGCTCCGCCGTCCGCAGATATTTATTCTAATACCTTTACCGCGATTAATGTATCCGCAACGACTGTCCTTAAAGGAGTTGCTATGTTTATCAGAACAAATGTGATAAACGAACGCTGCAAGCCTTGATACGTAAGGGTTTGCGCGTTTTTTCCGTAAAGAGAGAAACGATAAAAAGCGGTAATAAGTAGCTCTGCATCGTCGCTTTAATTCACTAAAGAAAAAGAGGTGTATCATGAACATAACAGTAATTGACTCGATAATGGGAAGCGGAAAAACAACATGGGCTATCGATTACATGAACAAGGCTCCCGCTGACCAGAAGTTCATTTACATTACGCCATTCCTTAACGAAGTAGATCGTATTAAAGAGTGCGTCACCGGCAGGAAGATGTACGAACCCAATAATCGGAACGGAGAAGGATCGAAGCTCCGGTCATTAAAGGAATTAATCGCGGATGGGTACGACATAGCGTCTACGCATGCTCTCTTCAGATCGGCCGATGATGAATTGATCTCTTTGATTGAAGAAGAGGACTATACACTGATTTTGGATGAGGTCATGAATGTGGTTGAGCGGGCCGAGATCGGGAAGGCGGATATATCTGCGCTCATGACAAGTGGGCTAATAAAAATCGAGAAAGACTCGAACCGTGTCGTCTGGATAGACAGCGGATACGATTCTGGAAGATTCAATGATATTAAGATGCTGGCCAACGCGGGGAACCTCTATAAGTTTGGCGAGGGGATGTTGGTATGGACTTTTCCGCCCCACGTCTTCAAAGCGTTCAGCACTACGTATGTTATGACGTACTTATTCGACGCGCAGATACAAAGATGCTACTTTGACCTTTTCGATATACCTTACTCAAAGCAGTCTTTAAATGGTGGGGAATTAGTGACTTATGATCGGCTAACCGAGAAGCGCGAAGATATTTACAATCTCATAAACTTGTATGAAGGCCCTTTAAATAATATCGGGGAGTCTAGGAACGCACTAAGTTCGAACAGACTTAAAAACTATTCTCCGAGTGTCATAAAAGAGATAAAAAACAACCTTAATAACTACCTAAGAAACATCATGGGGGCAAAAGGAAAGGAAATCCTTTGGACTACTTTAAAACAGAAAAGAGATTCGCTGAAGGGTCCGGGGTTTACAAAAAGTTTCGTAGAATGGAATATCCGGGCCACCAATGAATATTCAGATAGGTCAGTGCTTGCGTTTATGTATAACCGGTTTATTCGACCGGAAGAAAAGAAGTTTTTTGAGGGGCAGGGGAGAAACATCGCTGTGGACGACGATCTGCTCGCGGTTTCTGACTTACTTCAGTGGGTTTGGAGGTCACGTATCAGAAACGGGCAGCCCATCAGCCTATACTTACCTTCTTCTCGAATGCGTTCGTTGTTGGAAGCATGGGCTTCGTACGAAATTTGATAGGAGGCGAGAAAGTGGACGTACGCCCGACAAAAGCTGTACTGAGTATGAAAATTGCACGGTGCTTAATAAAGAAAGGGTACGAGCTGATTGATATAGAGCCGAGTATAAAATATAAGGAAAAACTTGTGTTCATCTTCAAAAACACGCCGCAACTAGATGAGGAATTCAAAGCATTCAGTAGAAAATAACTTCATAAGGGGCGAATCAATTGGGGCAGCCGAAAAATATCAGCCAAAATTTTAAAAACCCAGGAGAAGGAGCCATCGAATTTGCGATAGGGTTTGTCAAAAATAAAACGAGAGCAGAAGCTCTGCCGATAATAAAGCGTTTGCTTCAAGGTGACGTACACGACGCGGGTGACAAGCGGATTAAACGGTGCGCGTACTGCGGCTACTACTATAGGGATCAAACAAAGCCAAATAACAGCAAGACGTGCTCACAGTTCTGTAAAACAGATCTGGATACTTTAAGAAGAAAGAAGAAAAACGCAGATAAGGCGTTACTTACTTCGGATAAGTCGTTGAAGAAAATGGAAAAACTTTACGTGTGGTGGTTGGATTACCCTTTTTGGATTAGTGAGCGAGAAATGATAAACCGGTCTTGGAAGCACGAGAAGCCCGTACCCAGCGAAAAGTTGGCGATGCATGACGCTGCTAAACAGAGAGATAAGGAGTTCGGTGGCAAGCGGGCCCCAAAACGTTAGGCGGTACGTTTTAGCCGCAGTAAAAAAGTATATATGAAGGCAAAGCACTAGGCTGGCGCTTGGTGCTCTTTTTTATGCCATTTAGTGAAGTTTTATTCACTAACTAGGAAAACGAGGGGGAGGCAAGGTGCTAACTGAGACTTCACTGTATCAAATTCGAAAAGTTTATCGGCTATCGCAATATGACGTCGCCAAGATTACCGGGGTGTCTGTACCAATGGTTTCCATGATCGAATCCGGCCACCGGCGGCTTCCTGAAAAGGTTGCTACTCGATTTACGGAAGCGTTACAGCTCACTCCGGAGAAGATTATCAAACTAGTTCAGTTCTACGAGGAAACGGAGGTGCCTCGGTGAATGAGCTTTGGAAGCTGGATAAAGGGTGGATCGCCGGATATATGGAGGACAAAGATCTTATACGACGCGTGAAGCGACATAAGAAGGACTGGAAGATTATTGCGGATTACATCAAGTACGGACGGCTGATCGGCGTACACTTCAAAATACCGATTGAGCAGCGGCGGCCGGCGGAAAGAATGTTCGAGACGCGGTTATCAAATTCTTAACAAAATAAACGGCTACTAGCCTTTATTAAAGTGCCATTACTGTTCCTATTCGAAAGTGAATACGACGTCTAATTTCGTGCGTTTTACAACAAAAATCTGTTCATTATAACCACTAATAAGGAGGCCTTCGCTTGTATGAAGTTTTCATCTATGTAAAACCCGAAGAAGTGCTCACGGTAGACGCGGAAACGGGTGAAATTTTGCGGCGTGTGACCGGCTGTCATCGAGATTTACTAGTTTCACAGGCCATTCTTTACAGTCAAAGTGTCGATGAATTACCGAAAATCGTTTATCAAAAGGGGGATTCCGCATGTATTGCGTATCAAGAATGACCGAGTTTTGGGGTAGTTACGGAGAATCAGGCGGCTCATACATCCGAGAGGCAAAAGGCGGGAGCTTTACGGGATTGCTGCCCGGTCGTATCGCTCTTATTGAACTGGATACAGAAAGAGGAACCTATATTGTAACCGGTCGCGATGGCGGAATCATAGCGATGTCGACCATCAAAAGGAATGAGAAGGCCAGTGACACCGATTTCCGACGTGTACTCCTCGAAGCGGCCACCGATGCCGCAATACACTTCGGCGCCAAGAATGCGTTTGTGCTACGCGGATCGGAAAGAGTGCCGTTAGATGAGTATGAGGCGGAATTATTTGCGGAAGAGAAGGCGGACATATGAAGCATACACTCTATATCGCGAAGGTGGGCGACGAGAAACGGGCGGCCTACGCTTACATCGTTACAAATTACGAGGGCATACAGGCCGCCGGCCATTTCATCACTGCGGGCAAGCACAGGCACGACGGCCAGATGACCGATCATATCGCTTTTCAGCGCGCTTTACGAGCTGCATCGGCTTTAGCGGGCGTTGTCGACCTAACGATCGTCTTTGACCATTCGCTCATTGACTTGGCATTCGAAATGGTCGAGGTTGAGCGTCCGAAATACCCAACCATCTATCAGAATTCTGTACGTTTGACCGGCCGGTTCCAGTCGCATGAATTTGCGTCGACAGATTTTAACGAAATGGGAGCATGTCCGGAAGAAGTTTCCGTAATGGATGATGCGATGGAGGTTCTGGGTAATTGCCGGACGTTTAAGGGGCGTTTAATACTGCTGAAAAATTGCCTTTTCAACAATAAAATTATCATTTCTTAGGAGGGGTACGATGAAGTTTAAGTATTCAGATGAACTCAAAGAAAAATTGTCGGAGCTTGAGGGCCTAGAGGAGCAGAAGAAAAAAGCACTCGAAAGGCTTCAGGAACACGACGAAAAGTTAGCGAAGGAGCTTCAAAAGGCTGAGGAAGATTTGAAAGCGGCCACAATGGAACTAGCGCTCGACGCATCTTCAGCAAAGAGAACGAAAGAGCGTAAGGCGAGGGAAACCGTTGCATCGTTGCGGCTGGAAGTTTCGGGCGGATACGAGAGGAAAACGTCCGTTAAGCAGGCGCACGAACAAATGATACATGCGGTCAAAGGAGACATCCTCCGGAAGTTATCAGATGAAGTAACCGCACATAAGAGCAAACATGAGCAGGCAGCGCTTGACCGCGTACGTAAAGCTAAGATGGAATACTTAGAAGCCGCAGCCAGTTACCACGATTTAATTAATATTCAATGCCGTCAAACGTACTTCGATGTAGGCCGACAGATAGGCGAAGCGCAATTCGCTACCTACGATGGGCTATTCGAAAGGCACAAACCGAGAATTTACGTCACAGAGCCGACCTTCACGTATAGACCTAACGGGACAAACCCATACGGGATCATTGAGCCGGAAATACACCGGGCATGGTTAAAAGGAGAAATCCCCGCTGAATAAACAACCAGTAAGACAAAATAAAGGAGGACTTTATAATGAATAGATTTGAAAAGATGAGCCAGAGTTACGCGCAAATGGAACAAATTCGTGAATCAGTCAAAGGCTTGGTTAGGGAGGCTAAACAGGGTTTTGAGAGGCGCGAAACAGAAATCCTTCGAGACGTTACCCTTACACATGTAGGCCAAAAACAGCAACTAGATAAGGTGCGCGCTCAATATTTAAACCAACTATTAGGCCAACTTAAGAGTGCTAAAAAGGAATTCGATAAGATTTCCGATAGTGCGGTCGCTTTTGCGGATGAAATCCTTCTCGCCGAGCCTGAAAAACCGTCCGCAGCAGTAGAAGCGGAATTTGAGCGACGTCTTACCGCCCTTAAAACGGATACTGTACTGGCGGCAAATACTAAAACAGGATTGAGTAAACTAGAAGCTTTCGTCAACACGATTGATAACCCGTATTTTGCTCGGAAAATGATGGCTGAGTTTCCGGCGTTGGCAGCTTCTTTTGTTGATAAAGATGTATCAAGCCAACTCAAGCTCGGCCATATAAATACGAAGCTGACAAACGTGGCGTCTACCGAAGAACAAAAACAAGCTCAACAGATTAAGGAGTCCGCATTGAGTAAAAAAGATCAGCCACTTATTCCGGAATATGATCAGTATTATAATGTTGCGACTAAAACGTTTGGCCATCAGGTGGCTGACTATCTCCGTAATCCAGAAGCGTATTCCAGCCAAGAGTAATTTAATAGAGCACGAAAAGCAAGGGTGTCCGAAATGGGCGCCCTTTTTTATTTTACCTAAAGGGAGCGAATGAGATGGGAGAAGTAATTCCTTTTGTAACGAAAGAAGAAGCAGACAGAGTCGCATATGCAGTTGGTGTTATCGAATGGGTGACAGAAAAAGTCCTTAAAGGCAACGGGAATTTTACAGACGAGCAGGGAGAAAAAATAGTTGAAGCAACTAAGGTCTTAGATCAATACAGCGCAGAGGAGATTGTGCTTTTCTTCAATCGCTCACAAGAAGGCGGTAAAGAATGAGCGGAGCGACGGTAGGTGAGATCCGGGCGCGCCTTGTACTTGATATGAATGATTGGTCGCGGAGACAGACGCAAGTCAGGGGCGATATGACGAGAATGGGACGATCAGCCGAAAACTTGTCGAAGCAAATGGGCCTCATCCAAAAGGCTTCGCTTGCGGTCGGAGGTGCAGTCGTGGCCGGCATCGGCGTTTCTGTTAAGAAAGCGGCTGACTTCGAGGAGGCCATGTCGCGAGTTAAAGCGATCAGCGGTGCGACCGGTCAGGACTTCGAAGATCTGAAGAATATCGCGGCTAAGATGGGCGCCGAAACAAAATATACCGCGGTCGAAGCGGCCGAGGGTCTTCAATATCTTGCGATGGCGGGCTTCAGCGTAAAAGCGCAAGTCGGATCGTTGCCGGCCGTGCTCAACTTGGCGGCAGCTTCAGGCGAAGGGCTCGGACGTTCCGCGGATATCGTTTCGAACATCATGACCGGCTTCGGCATTAAAGCGGAAGACTCCGGGCATGCCGTTGACGTACTCGTAAAAGCGATGACGACGGCCAACACGGATCTGCCGCAATTAGGCGATGCAATGAAATTTGTCGCTCCTGTCGCGCATTCTCTCGGATATTCTATCGAAGACACTGCGACGGCCGTTGCGAAAATGTCAGACGCTGGTATTCAAGGATCGATGGCGGGTACGGCTCTTCGTGCGTCACTCTTGCACCTTACGAATCCGGTCGGCCAGTCGGCCAAGGCGATGAAAAAGTACGGCATCGAAGTAAAGGACACGCACGGAAATCTAAAGCCGATACCGGAACTCGTCGGCCATATTTCGAAGCAGTTCGAAGGGATGACGTCGGCGCAGAAAACGGCCGCGGCGGCACAGCTCGTCGGAGTTGAAGCGGCTTCCGGATTCGTTACGCTCTTGGGCGTCGGAGAAAAGGGACTGCGCAACTATTCGAAGACGCTGAAGGAAGCCGGCGGGACTGCGGACAAAGTAGCGAAAACGCAGATGGATAACCTCAAAGGGTCGTTCGAACAGTTTACGTCTGCGCTCGACGGCCTCGGAATCGCGATCGGTAACGAGTTTTTACCTACTTTCCGAAAAATTGTCGATACCGGTACGAAGGTGGTCGAGTTCCTTAGCGAGCTGAATCCGGGAATCATTACGACAGGTCTCGAAATGGCGGGTGCGGCGGCAGCGGTGGCGCTAGTTGCGTCTTCCATGATGAAACTCGGAATCGCAGTGCGCGGTTTGTTCGTTGCGATGGGTCCGGCCGGATGGGTGATCACCGGGCTCTCTTTATTAGCGGGAGCGCTTGTCGGGGTGAAAGCGGGGTACGATCAGATGAACACCGTTAGTTTAGAGGCGGCCGAGTCGAAACAGAAGGAAGTTGAATCGCTAAACCATTTATCTGCGGAGTTTGACAAACTTCAGACTAAGACGAAATTGACCGCGGATGAATTTGCTCATTATCTCGATTTGAATGATCGAATTAAAACGGAAACGGATTCCGACGCAATTAAGCGTATGAAGGAAGAGCAGGAAGGACTGCGTAAGAAATCCGGACTGACAAACAGTGAATTTGATCGCTACCTTTCGCTTAACGACAAGGTTTTAGAGAAGGCACCGCAAACAAGCGCTGCGATCACCGATCAAGGTAATGCGTTCGCAAAAAATACTAAGGCGTTAAAGCGGCTGACTGAGGAAAAGGCGGAAGATTTGCGACTTGATCTGGAAAAACAGAAAAACCTCGCAGATAAAAATTATGAAGACAACCTAAGTAAGCAGAAGCAGCTTACAGGAGAAATAAAAGATCTGACAAAAGAGAGGCACAAAAGCGAGAGTGAGATAGCAGATCAGCTTGCTCTAATTGAAGAAACTGAAGGGAATATAAGAGACGCTAAACTCGAAGGAAACACGAAAGAAGTAGCTTCACAAGAGACTGTCCTTGAAGTTCAGAAAGGGACCTTAAAGACACTAAGAAGCCAATTAGACACCAGCTTACAGAAAATTTCAGCTAAAAAGACCGAACTTGATAAGGTAAACGAAGAAATATCTAAGCTGGATACTATTCGTCAGAAGATGATCGACCTTGAGCTCCGTCAAGTTGGATTAAACGCCAAAAAGGGCGAAGGCGTGAGAGTGATCGATAAGGAGATTGGGCGCTTACAAGATGCGAAGGCGAATCTGAAAAACAACACGACAGCAGCCGATCGTAAAACGGATGAGTATCGGAAGTCTGTTAAAGCAATTGACGACGAGATAGCAAACCTTCGTACCGCAAGAGGTCGGGTCGCGGATATTACGTCGGAAGCCCAAAGAATGAACGCTACTCTAAGTAAGGACATCACGAAACGAATCACGACAATTACTTCGGATGTTTCTATGAAGACGGAGCGTGCCGTAAGTCGTGGAAAAGGGAACGAAGGTACTTACCACACTGGCGGCGTCATCGGCCTCGGACAGATCAATAAACTTCACATCGGCGGCCTAGCGTCTCAATTCGCTAATCCGATGAGTCACGAAGTCGATATCCGGGCCCTGCGTAACGAAATGGTGCTTACTGAAGCGCAGCAAGCGAATCTTATGCGAATGATTGACGCAGGCCACACGACGGGCCTCGGAGGAGATTCCGGCTTATCGTCGGATATGCTACGCGCGCTCAGTTCGATTGAGCAGGCGATTAAGACGAAGGGTGGCGCTTCCATAATCGTAGATGGATACGAACTAGGCCACGTCATTGAGCCGCATATAAGCGCGATCCAGCAAGATGGCCTCGATATAGAAAGTCTAAGGAGCGGGAGGTGATTATGAATGGGAAATACGGACTTCATAAAGAAAATCGCCCCGGATGCGCAGAAAATATACGTGAATTATAAAATTCTCGCCAGTCTTGTAATCGCGCAAGGGTGCTTAGAAAGTGCCTACGGGACTAGCGGCCTTGCCGTGGTGTGGGGTGAAGTGTTTTGAAAGCGATTGAATCAGGAGTAAACAGAGACAGTCAGAAGGTTGCCGACGCTACTTTTCCATACTCTGATCGGGAAATGATGGATGAAATCAACACGGCGGAGTTGTTGGATGGGTGGTAATACCGGAGTTGACGAAGCAGGGCGGCTAATGCCGCCTTTTAGTTTCATTCGTCATACGTTTGCCAACTATAAAATATAAGGAAATTTTCTAAACTCTTGCATATCTATAGCTGTTTTTAATAAAAGCATGATGGTATCTTCCCTTAGAAGGAGCCGACATTAGACCATCATACACACCTTGGGGCACATCAAAATAATCGTAAGTGCCGCTGTTAAAAACAATCCGTAGCACCTTGGATTGAGAATTGTATCCAACAGCGCTTAAATTTGAAGAGTTAACTGGGACTAGGTTCATTTTATCACCTCCATTTGGTATATATTTCTGCATATAAGATCAAAATACCTTCAAAAACTAGACGAAAGGATGAGGAAATTGTCTGAATTTAAAACGCTAAATGAAATCGTTGAACAACTTAAGAGCTGCGGGTATGAATGCGAGGCAGGACCGTTAGAAAATAACGTAGCTTTTCAAAAGCTTGCGGAATTAGCTGACGACGAATTACAAGAGCAACCGTAAAACAAAGTTTCTTTCGAGATTGACTGAGTGTTAAAATTATACTCTTCTTTACCTTGCGTGGTTGAGGGGCTATAGTTTATAATCGGAGATAATAGAATAAGGACGTTCAATGTTAGTTGCATGACTTAACGCTGATATACCAACGTTTGACTTACCGACTGACTTATCGGATCACTTGCGGATACCTTGACAGGGTAGAGGTCGCTGGTTCGAGCCCAGTCGGAATCATAGCCAAAACCCTTGCGTAGCAAGGGTTTTTTACTTTTTATTGAAACGGCTCTAGAGGCTTACATTATTCCAGTAAGAAGGGCAAGGAAATGGCATTGATAGCTATTATGCACTGAAAATCGAAAATTTGCCAGACCGTTCCTTATGAGTTCTCCAGATAGTAACTGCGGATCGAAAACAAAGTGAAACTTGAAGCGGGATTAAGGTAATAAAAAGGTCCCTTGAATTTCAAGGGACCTAAAGTTTAATCATCACTCTTATACCTTTGGGGGATCTTGTCTCTCCAGTCGAGTATAAGTTTTTTGAATTTTTCTGTCTCCATGGAGTTTCTATCGTTTTCATTTTCTGTATAAAGGTGTTCTATGACCGTTTGATCTTCTTTTATATATGCAACGGTGGTATTTAGTTGAATCTCATATTCTTCAGAGGAACCATCCAATACGTCTTGAATCATTTTCAAGTATTCATCAGCTTCATCTACCGAAACAATGTCTTCAATGAAATCAGAAAAGTATTCTAACTCTGCGGGGAGAACTACTCGTAAGTATCCTAAATGGTCTCTTTTACATTCAAATGAATATTCCATAATAAAATCAATCATTCCCTTGGTTTTTTATATAAAGGATATGCAGTAGCTATTGAGCCATCTTTATTAATATACATCTCTACATCAATCCCTGATGATGTTTTGCCGATATACTTATTATCTCGTACTTGTTTTTTGTTTTTGTAAGCTTCGGAAATTGTATTGTAAACTTTTATTCTATCCCATTCTTTTGGAAAGAAAGTTGACCTTGCTACTTTTTTTATTCCTTTTACTTCTACTTTAGCTCTATATACCCCATTTATATCAGGTACTTCTTCTGTTCCAGGTATTATATTGCCACCCATCATACTCTCATGATGATAACCTACAGCTTTATTTTTCCTATTAACTTCACCATGATATACGTGCTTTATCGTTTTCTTATTAATACCATTTGAATTGACAGATTGCCTGAGAACACTCTCTTTCTGCTCTTCAATAATACTTTTCAACAAAGGCGTATTCTTCACATTGTGAGTATTTTCAATATCCTGTGCTATTCCGGCAAGCGCGGGTTCGTACTTGTTTTTCGAAACAGAATTGATATAGTCTTTTCCTTTTTCAATCCCGGTTTTTACATGTTTTGCAGCTGCTTTTTCACCGGCTTCCAAGACGTTATCCACTTTGGCGGCGCCTGTTTTAGCGAGCTTGCTTGTTACTTTTACAGCTGAGCCGGAACCTTTTAGTCCGACGATGCTCCCGATGGCGTAGGTGATGTAATGGGATCTTGAATACGCATCCCCGTTAACCATTTTATCATTCCACGAATCCGCCAGGTTTGTCCATATGATTTTTGCGTAGGAGGGCGTGTTCAATACAGCCGATATGGTTTTAGCGACTTTTTGTTCATCAGAGAGATGGTAAAAATCCCATGCGCCGACAGCGAGATCTTTGACGCCGGTTATTGTGTCTTTTCCAACATCATAAAGGCCGACGCCTATTCCTTTGACGATATCCCAAGCTGTTTCTCCGACTTCTTCGAGCTGCTTTGCTTGTTCGAGCTGCAGCACATATTCCACCTGAGCGGGTTCAAGGTTTTCATAGCCGATCTTCTTCGCGATTTCCAAATACTCATCCGGGTCGGTGAAGCCATCAGCCAGCTTTTTCTTTAGATCCTTGATTTCACGCTCTTTCGCTTCTTCCTTTTTAATCGCCAAATAAGCGTCCGAATGTCTTGCAATCTCGCCTTTCTTCTTATGGATGTCGCTTTCTCGGTATGCCTTGGCGTTATAGTGAAGCGGCGTGGCGCTTTTTCCTTTGCCTGTGGCGTTTTGGAGCTGCTGAAAGTCGGCTTGGATAAACTGTTCGTTTGCTTCGGTTTCTGCGTATTCTTTCGTTAGATCGTGATCAAGCTTGCCGAGTTTATGTATGGTTTCGCTTCTTTTTTTGTCGGCTGATTGGAGCTTGTGATCCACGCTTTCGGTGGAAAAGAGATCAAGCGAGATGATGTCTTCGATCTCTCCGAGGATGGAGCGCATGTCTTTTTTCTGCTCTTCCATAATCGCCTTTGATTTACTGAGGGCGTGGGTGAGTTCATGCTCCAGGAAAGATTCCTCCACATGCGAACTGGAAAGTCCGGCATCTTCGACCTTGCCGGGAAGGCTTGTGAGAAATGCGATTTTCATGTCGATCAGATCAAGCCAGCTGTCTGTGACGCCGGCGTGGTCTTTGAAAAAGGCTTTGATGTTGTCAGCGCCCCGGCCTGAGAAATCATTGTCACCAAGATCAGCCATACCTTGAAACGCTTTTTTTAGGTTGACCATCTGACCGCGCAGTTTTTTATATTCACCCGCACGCTGTTTGGCGGCGGCGAGGAGGGTGGTTGCTTCGAAAACTTTCATGACCATATCCTTTCATGCGAAATACTTCAACAAGATATTACCATGGAAGAATGAAGGAAAAGCCAAATAAGTATTTTGAAAGTGCAAAATGATTAATTTGTTCTGGGTAAATTTACTTATTTTATGATCGGGAATTGGGGTAGAGTTAGCTTTAGGTTGAATCGGTTGTTAGAACATCATGTGACGCACTTCCTTTAAAAAGCATACACACACATATTAGAGGGCTGAAATTTACCCGAATGAATTAGGATACGGCGGCCCAAACTGCTTTCCGCATGGAATCAACCTGGGCAACTGGTCAATAGCTTTAAAAACTTCATCATAACAGGGAAGTGTGGCGGGCATTGGGAATATAAAGGAATATAGGCTTACAGCTATGCAGGATGGATGAAAATCCGTCAGACGGCGAAGGAAAGGCAATCTCCCTGTGTTGTGACAGTTCGAATGCGGGGGTATGGAACTTCCCATTCATCCGGAGATATGTCAGAGGGACGAAGCGACTTTTTGAGGAGGAAGCGGAATGATTAAATTTACACGGCCTTCACCTATGAAGAAAACATGTACGATGCACCCGGAAAAGGAATCTGTCAGATCAGTTTCGTTTACTGATTTTAACGGCAATTCTGTAACAGTAACCCTTTGTCAAATGTGTCTGGCTGAATTAAAAATGAAAGCCGCGACTGAATACAGGAGCATGACCGAGGAGCGGGCCAAACTGAATCGTTTCAAGATTGGTGATCATGTGTATTTAGAGCATTTGGGAGTCGTCAGCGAGATAAAAAACCTGGAAGGCGCTCAAGTGGCAAACAGGACAGACACAGACGGAGTCCGGAAGGCTACCCCTAAGGAAATCGCAGAGTATAAAAAGCAGGGGAAGCGATGACGGTGAAAAATTATTCAGTCAATTATTTATCAGTTGTGTTACTTATGGGAGCGGGGGCCGGATGTTTACGGGTGCGCGACTTACACGGCCGGAGCCTCCACGGTGGAGAGGAGGAGAATTCAAACTAAGACTGTGAATTGATCAAACGCAGTTTCATGAATCTTCGAAGGCTTTCCATCCGAAATTTGGGTGCAGTATGGGAAATTTTTTTGTGGAAACTTGACATAATGCTGTCAGGTCCCTATTGTATGATTAAATGAATGGCCAGTAAAATGATAGGAGGCGTTCAATATGAAGCTGCTGCAAATTAGACTATTGGTTAATGACTTTAAAAAAAGCGTCGAGTTTTACAGAGATTCATTAGGACTTCCAATAAGTTGGTTAGAGAAGGAAATGGAATATGCACTTTTCGATAATGGAGAAACGAAAATAGAGCTTTTATCTCAAGAAAATATGGCTGAAATAGTTGGAGAAGAAAGAAAATCTTTAGACGGAGATGCGCAATCGAGATTTTTGCTTCAATTTAAGGTAGAAGATGTTGATAAAACGTATGACAATTTGCACAAGCAAGGGATTACATGCGTCAATGAACCACATGATCGTCAGGAATGGCGTGCACGAGTTGCTCATTTCAGAGATCCAGATAATAATCTTATTGAAATATATAAAATGATATAATTTTGACCGCGAGATTAAGGTAATGCGTTTGTTAACTTACCTTATGATTTTTATAGTCTGCAAGAGAAACATATATAGATCCAAGACGGAAAGCCTGCGGACACTGATCATTGCACAGCTCACTATGCTCTGATTGGTGTCCGTTTTTATTTGCACGGAGGGATAACAAATAGATGATGAACACGAAGCAGACATGCAAACATTCAGACGCGGCAAGGGCGGCGCATTTAATAAGGGGAGGAATCAGAATGCAGGATTTAATCATTCACAGGAAATATATTGACTTTCATCCTGTTTGTAATGTTAATTAGAAGATGTATACAAAAACATTATAATGAGGAGGTCTGGATGTGAAAAATAAAGCGGGAATACAAGTTGGAATATGCATTGGGCTTTTATGTTTAAGCTTTACCGGTTTCAGCCCTTTATTCGGCTCTACGCACGCTGAAGCAAAATCCATAGAAAACACAAAAATGACAAGCTGTATAACGGATCAAAAATTTGTTCAGCTTGAGAAAAAATTTGATGCCAGGCTTGGGGTTTATGCGATTGATACGGGGTCAAACAAGACAATCGCCTATCGGCCGAATGAACGGTTTGCTTACGCATCAACTTATAAAGTTTTGGCCGCAGCTGCTGTTCTGAAGAAAAGCTCAAATGAAAAACTTAATGCCATCATCCGCTACAGCAAAGACGATTTAGTTACATATTCTCCAATCACAGAAAAACACCTGGATACAGGCATGAGCCTGAAAGAAATCTCAGAAGCCGCTGTCCGTTACAGCGATAATACCGCCGGGAACCTATTACTGCAGCAGCTTGGCGGCCCTAAAGGTTTCGAAAAATCACTGAAACAGATTGGGGATCATGTAACGAAAGCGGATCGATTCGAGACGGATCTAAACTCTGCGATTCCCGAGGATCGTCGTGACACAAGCACAGCAAAGGCACTGGCAACCGATCTTAAAGCGTTCACTTTGGGTAACACTCTCACGACTGACAAGCGCACGATCTTAACGGATTGGATGCGGGGCAACGCTACCGGCGACGAACTGATTCGGGCAGGCGCTCCTGCAGGATGGGAAGTCGGCGATAAATCCGGAGCCGGAAGTTACGGGACGCGAAACGACATTGCGATCGTGTGGCCGCCTGACAGAGCTCCGATTGTTTTGGCAATCCTGTCAAACCGATTTACGGAAGATGCCGATTATCATAATGCTCTTATCGCTGAGGCTGCAAAAGTCGCTCTTCATGATCTTAAATAAACATTGCCGTTCATTTTTTATGGACGGTTTTTTATATGTTGAGAATGCGGTATGCCGGTTTCGATGTTATAATGTAAAGCCATAAAATGATGGGAAGAGGGGGAGTTTCGATGCATTACATAACGGCATGCTTAAAAATCATCAGTGATAAAGACCTTAATGAAATAATGAAGGAATTCAAAAAACTTGAGGAAGAAACGAACAAAGAAGAAGGCTGTATTCAGTTCCATGCTCATCCGCTCGAACCATCAGAACGCAAAATTATGCTTTGGGAGATTTGGGAAAACGAAGAAGCTGTTAAAGTCCATTTTACGAAAAAGCACACAAAAGACGTTCAAAAACAAGAATTAACGGAAGTAGAATGGTTAATGAAAAGCAATGTGAATGAGTAAAAGGCTTTGTATGTTGTTGGCTGACTCTGCCGGCAACAATCATCAGTTTCATTCATTAAAACCCTTGCTGCGCAAGGGTTTTTTACTTTGAAAAGTTCTTTATATCGCAGTCTTTTTATGGGTAAGGAACAGACTTGGAATGAAGATGGCCGCAAGGATGATGACGGATACTAAGAATCCGGCATGGTAGCCTTTTAAACTGTTCGGAATCGTTGGCTTTAATCCTTGTATGACAGTTGCGGTAACGGTTGCGATCACAGCTGACCCAAAGCTGGAACCGAGGTTTTCAATCATATGAATACCGACACCTGCTTCCGGAAGCTGTTTGCTGTCAAGACCTGTATAAGCGTCACTCATTAATGGGAGCATAATTCCTCCAAAACTGGTGCCGCGGATAAATAATACGACGGAAATCCAAATCATACTTGTGTTATCGGTGATAAAAATAAGCGGGATAGATCCGATCAGCGAAAGAACAAGACTGACCGTAACCACGTATTTCGCACCGATCTTATCAATCATTTTTCCGATCAGCGGACGAGTCACGAGCATTCCGACTCCTTGAGGGATTAAAGCGAGTGCTGCTCCGACTGCCGTGAAATGACGAATGTCTTGAAAAAACAGCGGAAGTATTAACATCGGCCCCATGATGGCAACATTCGCTAAGAACAACCCGATCGAAGATGCTAAGAAGCTCTTGTTTGCAAACAAATTCATAGGCAGCACGGTTTGGTTTTTCTTGATCAGATTATATACAAGATAAATGACTGCTGAAACAAGACCGATGCCCGCCCATAAAATGGTGTCGCTATTGTTAAATGATGCATGATCCGCCGCTTTCGTAATACCGTACATCAATGCCGCGCTCATTAATGACAAATTGATAATCCCGAAAATATCGAGTTTACGATCTTTGTTGAATGGTTCAAAGTCTGGAATGGTTTTCATCATAAGCGGTGCGGCAATCAAAGTGATGAACACGTTGATGTAAAAAATCCAATGCCATGAAGCACCTTGGACGATGAAGCCTCCGATGACAGGTCCTAAGATCGGGCCGAAGATCATAGGGGTGCTGACAATTGCCATCACTTTTCCCAGGTTTTCCGGACCTGCCGTTTTAACCAAGAGTGTTGACATAAGCGGAGTGATAATGCCGGCGCTGAATCCTTGAAGCAAACGGAAGAAGATGAAGCTGGAAACGTCACGGCTCATTCCCGCAAAAACAGAAATGACACCAAAGGCGATGACTGAGCCGATGAAGATTTTCTTACCGTTATATTTATTCATAAGCCAGCCGGATACGGGTACTGCAATCGCAAGTGCTAACATATAGCCTGTAACGGACCACTGAATGGTATCCAATGTCGTGTTGAAGTCTTTGGTCAGTTTGTCGATGGCGATGTTTACCATCGTAGAGTCAAGCATGGGAGCGATTGCTCCCAGTGCAATAGCCCAGGCAGCTGTGAGAACTTCTTTTGGCAGCTGAAGTTCCTTTCTTTTATGTGTTGACATATTATTCTCCTCTCAAAATCGCTGTCTTTGTTTCCTTGTCAACAAAATAATAGAGTGATTTTGTTTCTTTTTCAACAATAAGAAGGATATGAAAAGGCAGCCCGTTTTCATGGAGCGGGGCTGCCTATGGTTTTATTCATATTTATTCCGATTTCATGTCTGCACCAAGTTTCTTTATTTCTGAATCCAAATGCCTGCTGTATGTTTCCACGAAGCTCAGCATCGTGTCAAATTGTTCATCAGTTACTTGTTCAAACACGATTTTGTCCCGTTCTTGAAACTCTTTGTGCAATTCCTCGTGAATTTTATAAATGACTTTTCCTTGCTCGGTAAGCCTGAAATAGATTTCTTTCTTATTAAGCGGCTTCTGATAGCTTTCGATAAGGCCTTTATTGATAAGCTTCTTCGTTAATTTACTTATAGCGCCTCTTGTCATATAAAGGGACTCCGCAAGTTTTGTCACATTGGCGTCTTCAATTTTTTCGATGAATTCGATGCAATGCACTTCAGAAGGTTTATGCCCCTTAAGGCTTTCTTCCATCTTCAGCCTATTCAGCCACACCATCTTGTTAAAAAAGTCCCTGAAATCCGTGAGGAGCTGTTCTTTTTTGTCCATGACCCGTCCTCCTGCTCGGTGGTGCTTACACAATATTATAAAATGTTTGTTTCTTTTTCAACAATCGTAAAGTTATTATTTAGGAACTGAGAGATAGTGCGCAGAAATAAGAAGGAGGGGGAACAGAAGAAGTATCCTATTTTTAACCGAAATGTGGTTTTTCGAGTATGTTTCTTTCCGTATTCGTTATTAGCTCTTCATAACAGGCTAACTCTGCAGCCTTACAAAAAAGCAGGCTGCGAAAAGAGCCTGCTTTAGAATTGCATCAATCATTTTCCTGTTGCGGCATCATAAAAAGCGTCAATTGCGGTTGTGTATTTCAAGACGTTTTTAGACACTTTTGCGGTTGCGCCTAGTGGATACGCATCTGACAGAACGCTGGAGTGAGCTTCGGGTTCCCAGTAAAATACGCCGGTTCCTTTGCCGTTCGGAACGGCTTTCACCAGTTTTATGGTGTCTTTTATGGTCCAGTAGGAATCTTTCGGATTATTTTCATCTCCGCCCAGTTCAACCACCATGACTTCCTTGTTGTAGCGTGAGGCGATGTCATTCAAATTAGATGATAAATGGCCGGTGAGCTCCCAGTACGGCTTACCTTCCCAATAGGGATAGAATGAAACGCCGATGATGTCGGTTTTCCCTCCGTTTTTAAAGAATTGATCAAACCACCATCTGAATAGGCTGTTGTCCGTGCCGTGTGCCAAATGGCTGATTACCTTGGTGGCCGGGCTGACGGATTTCACGGCGTCATAGCCTTTGTTCAGTAAGCCGGTCAATTTGCTGAAATCGCTCGTGCTGCCGTCGGGCAGTAAAATTCCTGAATTCATTTCATTTCCTACTTGCACCCAATCAGGAGAGATGCCGTGATTTTTAAGTTCTTTCATGACATCGTACGTATGGTTATACACGGCTGCCTGCAGCTGGCTGTTTGAATAGCCGGTCCATTGGTTCGGCTTGATCTGGTGGCCGGGATCAGCGAACACATCACTGTAATGGAAGTCAACCATTACTTTCATTCCTAACGCTTTTGCCCTTTTGGCTGCCGCAAGTACGCCCGCTTTGTCACTATAGCCGAGCATCGTCCATGTTGTGCCGTCTTTCAGCCAATAATAGCTGCTTGGCGGATTCACAAACACTCTCAGTCTCACGGCATTTATTCCGTGATCTTTAAGAATCTGCAAGGCATCTTTCTGTTTCCCGCCGTCATCCAGCCAGCGCACACCTTCATCCTCCATTTGTTTCAGCCATCCTATATCCGCGCCATAGGCAAACGGGGCATCCGCTTTTGCTTTAGGAGACTTCTCAAAGAATGTAAAAGCGGTGAAAATGAGAGAAAGACAGATTGTGTTTACAAATACACGTTTCAATCGGTTTTTGAACATCACAATACCTCCTGATAAAAAAGATTGTTGATTGATTTCACTCTGAATGTTTCAGCTGCCATTCTCCAATAACGTCGTGAAACGCTGAAACGCCTGAATTCCTTCGGGTGTCATTTTAAAAACGCCTGCATCGGTCAGCGCGCGTAAAAATACATTCGCGGTTTCTCTTTGTAAAACAGCGGCTGCATTTTCCGGTGTCACGTCTTTATCCGCTTTGATGTTTTCAGCCCACGGAAGATGAATGTCCTTGATGTCATGATGTTCTTTCAGTAAATACTTTTTCACTTCTGCCAGCTCATCTTTCAGACGGGGAGGTAAAACGGCGAGCCCCATCACTTCAATCAGACCGATATTTTCTTTTTTGATGTGATGGACGTCTTGGTGCGGGTGAAAAATGCCATCCGGATGATCTTCGGAGGTACGGTTGTTTCTGAGAGCGAGATCGATTTCAAAATCCGTTCCCCTGCGTCTGGCAATCGGGGTGACGGTATTATGGGGTTCATTTGTCTTCGCGATGATGCTGACGGTTTCATCTGAATATTCCCGCCACTTTTCAAAAACATACGCAGCGGCATCTGTCAGCAAATCCGGATCTTTTGCGCGAAGGCGGATCACTGATACCGGCCACTTTACGGCTTCGGCCTGAACGTCTGGAAAATGACGCATATGAAAAGGGTAGAGGGAACCCGCTTTTGCCATGGGAAACTCATGGGCGCCGCCTTGATAATGATCGTGTGAAAGAATGGAACCTCCTACGATCGGCAAGTCTGCGTTTGATCCGGCGAAATAATGCGGGAAAATTTCCGTAATGGCCAGAAGCCTTCTGAAGCTGTCGCGGCTGATGTTCATCGGCTTGTGCACGCTTGAAAGAAAGATGGCATGCTCGCTGTAATACGCATAAGGAGAGTATTGAAAACCCCACTGTTCTCCCGCTAAGTCAAGCCTGATGATGCGGTGGTTTGAACGGGCGGGGTGATGCGGTGTTCCGGCATACCCCTCGTTTTCCATACAGAGCAGACATTTCGGATACCGGTTTTCCGGACTGTTTTTTACCGCGGCGATGTCTTTAGGGTCTTTTTCCGGTTTTGATAGATTAATGGTGATGTCCAATTCCCCAAAAGGTGTTATTGAGCGGTACACGATATTTTTTCGAATGGCCCGCGTCTTAATATAGTCGTTGTTTTGACTCAATCTATAAAAATAATCCGTTGCTTTTTTCGGGCAATCTGATAACAATTCGCTGAATGCGGCATTGATCAGAGAAGGGGCCGGTGTGATTACGTCCATGATTCTGCTTCCCAGCATGTCTCTTTCAGCCGGCGTATCGTTTATGATTGACCGTTTTACCGCGTCTTTCACCATTTCGTCCAAATAGTGAAGCCTGTTTTGTTTCTTGATACGTTTCGGTTCTGCATAATCCGTCAGTCCGAGCAGATCGAGAAGTCTGTTTCTTGTATAAATCACATCTGTTTCATTTATGTCGCCTAAGACAGTGCTTTCTTTCAGAAACCCTGCCACTGATTCAAAAACGTCAATGACCGCCGCCTCCATTTCATTTGTCCTTGTATCCGTTAGGATGATGCCAATGCCAATTCCATGCTGACGCAATGATTTCCGATATGTCCGTTTGTTTCGGATTCCAGCCGAGAATGTTCCGCGCTTTATCGCTGGAAGCGATGAGGGCGCTTGGATCACCGGGTCTTCTTGCGGCCGCTCTTACTTTTATGTCTCTTTCGGTCACTTGCCGGGCCGCTTCCGCCATTTCTGATACGGAAAACCCGCTGCTTGATCCTAAATTGAAAATGCCGCTGTCTCCGCCGTTTTGCAAATATTCCAGAGCGAGAATATGGGCATCGATTAAATCGGAAACATGAACATAATCGCGGATGCACGTGCCGTCTTTTGTATCATAGTCAGTGCCGAATATCAAAACCTCCTCGCGCTGACCGAGCGCGGTTTGTAAAAGGATAGGGATAAGGTGGGTTTCCGGATGATGATCTTCTCCGATGGAACCGTCCGTTTTCGCGCCGGCAACGTTAAAATACCGGAGCGAGACATATTTTATGCCGCAAGCGGTATCGCACCACTTCAGCATTTTTTCTGCCATGAGTTTTGATTCGCCGTATGCGCTTTCCGGCTTTTCCGGCATGTCTTCTGTGATGGGCGCTTTTTCAGGTTCGCCGTAAACAGCGGCGGATGAAGAAAACACAATGTGTTTCACTTCGAATTCCTGCATGACCTCCAGCGTAATTTGCGTACCGTACACATTATTATTGAAATATGAAAGAGGGTCTTTCATTGATTCGCCGACAAGGGATTGAGCGGCAAAATGGAGAACGCCTGTTACGTTCTCCTTCGCAAATACAGAGCGAAGAAACGGTTTGTCACGGATATCTCCATGGTAAAAAACGGCTTTTTCATGAACGGCTTTCCGGTGGCCTGTCTGGAGATTATCCACAGCTATCGTTTCAAATCCTTTGTTTACTAATTGATCAACCGCATGAGAACCGATATAGCCGGCTCCGCCGAGAACGAGAATCGCCATGATTTATTTTTCCCTCCATTCAGCCGCGCCATCGCTTATATCCGCGATGTAGAAAGAAGCTTCAAGACCTGTTCTGCCGCGGTAGTGAGATGAAACGGCCCGGATAAAGCCGGCGGTTTCTTCACTTTCCACAATGGCTATGGCGCAGCCGCCGAACCCCGCGCCTGTCATCCGCGCTCCGAGTGCTCCTTCTTTCCAGGCTGCTTCAGCCAGCGCGTCTAATTCGTCACCGGTCACTTCGTAGTCATCACGTAACGAACGGTGCGACGCATTCATCAGCTCCCCGAACGTTTTCAAATCATTCGATTTGAGAGCTTCCGCCGCTGAGAGGGTCCGCTCGTTTTCATTGACCGCGTGCCGGGCTCTTTTACGCAAAGTTTCACGGGAGAGAAGAGGTTCGAGTTCGTTGAATTCTTCTCCCGTCAATTCCGCAAGTGATGCGATATTTTGATATTGCCGCAGTTCCGTGAGAGCCGCGTCGCATTCGCTGCGGCGTTCATTATACTTTGAAGCCGCCAGCTCCCGGCGCTTGTTCGTATTCATAATGACGATTTTATATCCGTTAAAAGCAGCCGGAATCATTTCGTGCTCAAGCTTATCGCAGTTTAACAGAATGGCCATGTTCTTTTTGCCTTTTTGCACTGCGAATTGATCCATAATCCCTGAATTCACGCCCATAAATTCATTTTCGACTCTTTTTCCGATAAGCGCCAGTTCAGTATCGGAAACATTCAGGCTGAATAACTTTCTTAAAATGGAACCGGTTAACATTTCAATGGAAGCAGAGGAGCTTAAACCGGCTCCGTTTGGAATCGTACCGTGAAAAAGAATATCCATTCCGCTGTCTATTTGGCCGCCGGCTTCAAGAAGGTAATGGATCATCCCCTTCGGATAATTGGCCCAGCCGTCTTCTTTTTTGTATGCAGTGGCGGAAAGATCAAGGCAGACAATGCCGCTGTCAGGAAAGTTTTCTGAGTATAACCGGATCTGGTGATCTTCGCGTTTTGCGCATACGGCATATGTTCCGATCGTGATCGCGCATGGAAGAACGTGACCGCCTATATAATCCGTATGTTCCCCGATCAGGTTGATCCGGCCGGGTGCGAAAAACAGTTCTCCGTTACTTCTCTTGAAAATGTCTTCGAATCTTGATTTCAAAAGTTTGGCATCCATGGTAAACCTCCGATTCTATTTTGAGGTATGCTCCAGTATGAACTGAATGGCTTTTTGTGAATTTCTGGTGAGACTGATATATTCCGCTCCTTTCGTTGCGATGAGTTTCACATGCAGGCGGTCCGCATCTTCTTTAATGTCATCATAATAAGAGCCGACTTGCGGAGCCAAAATGATCATATCGAAGTCTTTCATGATGTCGTAATGGGATCCGTAGGCGCCTGCTGAGGCGGTGATCGGCACGTTGTATTCTTCGGCTCCTTCTGTCAGTGCGTTCGCAAGCATAGCGCTCGTTCCCGCTCCGGCGCACAGCACTAACACATTGGTGCCGTGTTCCAAGGCGGATGAGAATTCCTGAAGATTTGTGCTGATGACGGTGGCCGCGTCTTCTGAGGCGCCGGCCATGGCTGGCTGTATCTCCCGGGATTTTTGCGGCGCGGTTTCAGGTTCGGTATGTTGGGCTTCTTCCGCCGCTAATACTTTGTCATAAGCTTTACAGAATGGCAGGTATATCAGGAAATCGACAATGATTAATACAGCCGTCAGCACAAAAGCCGAGAGCCCCATGCCGGTTCCGAGAATCAAGCCGGCGGGCGCCGGGGTGGCCCACGGAAGAACATACATAAAACTGTTCATTCCGATGACATCCACGAAAAATTTAAACAGACAGACATTCACCATCGGCGTTACAACAAACGGAATGAAAAAATAAGGATTTAAAATGATCGGCGCAGCAAAGAGAAGAGGTTCGTTTACTGCGAAAGACACCGGAACCGCGGATGCTTTTCCGACTGCTTTCAATTGCTGGGATTTCGCGAAAAGCAGAAAGATAAACGGAACAACAAGGGTTGCGCCGGTTCCTCCCATTGTGCCGACGAAGTTCCCGAGTCCGACGGTCAGCACGTTGGACGCCTGCTCGCCGGCATTATGAAGCTGAAGGTTCGCCTCCACATTTGCGTAAATAATAGCTGCGATGGCCGGCTCTACAATAGAAGGCCCGTGAACGCCGACAAACCAGAACAGCGCCATCATTCCCCAAATGACACAAATCCCGAGATAACCGTCTGCGGCGGTAAAAAACGGCGATAAGAGAGAGGAGAGAGCCTCTGCAAACGATACATTCAGCGTATTCCTGATCAATAAATCAACGATCACCATGGCCAAAACGGAAAAAGCGAACGGAAAAACATCTTTAAATGTTTGTGAAATGGTACCCGGTACTTCTTTAGGCATTTTAATCGTAATATTTTTCAGCACGCAGAATCTGTAAACGTTCACCGTTATGAAAGCGGATACAAAAGCGGCTAAAAGACCTTTTGTGCCGAGATATTCCGTGGAGAACCCGCCGTCGATTTGAGTGACGCTTAAAATGAGAAACCCGACGACTGAAGCAAGCATCGCTGAAACGGGGTTGATCCCTTTGTTTTTCGGCATTTTTCGGTTCATTGATTCACTCAGGCATTTCGCACTTGTTGCCGCAACGATCAGACCGAGGGCGCCCATTGAATAGTTATAAACTTTCCAAAGCCATTCAGAAACACTTTTAGGCCAAGTGAAACCCAACACTTCCGGCACAGCGGCGGTGAGGATGAAAATGCTGGCGAATAAAATAACAGGCATGGCAGTTAAGAAGCCGTCGCGGATCGCGCCTAAATAAATGTTTCTTGAGATTTTTTCGAAAAACGGTTTTCCCTTTTCGATTTGCTTGATGATACCGTTCATTTTTCCACTCCTTATCGGCGGCTTCGGTAGAGTTCTATAAAATCCTGAATAAGATCACGGAGCAAAAGGGTTGTCATCAAGTGGTCCTGGCCGTGAACGAAAATAAACCCTAATTCCATGTCCTTGCCGTCAGCTTCTTCAGCTAACATTTTCGTTTGCGCATTGTGGGCGAGGGTTAAATTTTCATCGGCGCTTTTCAATGCTGCTTCCGTGTTTTCGAAGTTTCCGGCACGGACTTCTTTCAGGACTTTCAATAAAGTGCTCCTGGCGTCGCCGGCATAGGCGACGATTTCAAAACCGAGCATCTGCAATTCTTCCTTTGTCATGAAAAAAACCTCCTAAAGACGGCACACATGATGAAAAGAGATTCTTTTCATCATGTATGATCGTTAAATGATTGTTTTTGTTTCACTTACAAGTTTGTACCAGTAGGCCGATTCTTTCGGATACCGTTTTTGGGTGTCGAAGTCGACGTAAAAAAGACCGTAACGTTTGTTGTAGCCGTTGGTCCATGAAAATAAATCCATTAAGGACCATAAGAAGTACCCCTTTACATTGACTCCGTCGGTAATCGCTTTACTGACGGCTTCTAAATATACTTTTAAATAGTCGATTCTTGCCTTATCCATAATGATGCCGTCTTCAAACTCATCTTTATAGCCCATGCCGTTTTCGGTAATGTAAATTTTGTTATATTGCGGATAGTCCCGTTTGATGCGCATCAGCATGTCATACATGCCTTCAGGGTAAATGAGCCAGTCCCAATCGGTCCGCTTCAGGCCTTCTTTGTAAATTCGTTCGCCGATTCCTTTTACTTTATAGACCGAAGTGCCCTTATCGCCCGTTCCGTTATGGTGAATAACGGTTTCTCCGTCGTACGCTTTGACGAAATGGCATTGATAATGATTGATGCCGAGATAATCATTGCGCGTTGAGGCTTTTTTCATCACGTCAAAGTCACTGTCTGAAAACTCGTATGAAGCGCCGTTTGCCTCACAGATTTCATCCAGAGCACGCATGGTTTCCTCAGAATAATAGCCAAGGTAGGTGGCATCGAGGAGGAATCTCACTGATAACGCGTCATCCAGAAAACAGGCGTGGCGGTCTTCTTCTGTGCCGCTGGCGGGATATTTTGTTTCCAATGAGTGGACGACCCCGATTTCTCCCGGATAACCGCCGTCTTTAAAAAGGTTGACGGTCATCGCATGCGCTACCATCATGTGATGGAGGCATTGAATGACTTTTGTGATATCACTTTTAACAGATGGCGGGAAAACCCCGAGTAAATACTGGTTGGTGGCTGTGGGATAAATTTCGTTAAACGTGCTCCAATATCTGATTTCGCTGAATTCTTTAAAGCAAAACTCCGCATAGCTGACGAACGCTTCTATTGCAGCGCGGTTGAGGAAATCTCCCTGATCAAATAATCCTTTCGGTGTATCGAAATGATGCAGCGTGACAAAAGGGGTGACGTTGCGTTTATGGCACTCTGAGAAAATACGATGATAGTAATCAACACCTTCCTGATTGATTTTGCCCGTGCCGTCAGGGAAAATTCTCGTCCAGGCTATAGAAAGGCGGATGCCGTTTATTCCGAATTTTTCACATAGTTTAATATCTTCCGGAAACTGGCGGTAAAAATCACTTGCCGGATCAGGGCTGAATCTTCCCTGTTTTTCAAGAAATTCATCCCAGGCCACAGGCCCTTTGCCGCCTTCTTTTGTGGCGCCTTCCGCTTGATATGCCGCAGTCGCCCCGCCGAAAATAAAGTCATGAGGTAATTTGAGCATTACTGAATCCTCCTTCGCCAATGTGTGAATTGGAGTTTGTTAATGTTTGTAATTGTTATCTTTTGTTTAATAGTAAACGCATACATTTTTGTTGTCAATAGCTTCATAAAGAAATAACATCTGTGTTTATAGAGGTTATATAAGTTTTTCGTTGTTTTACATGTTGATTATGTTGTTTGTTAATGTTTATTTTTGTTGACCGGATTGCCGCAGTATGTTAGATTGTGTGTAAAGTTGAGGGGATGATTGAACATGTTAAAAAAAGAGCGACTTTTAAAAATCATCGATATCGTAAACTCGCGGGGGTTTATTACGGTGAGTGATATTATCGATGAACTGGAAGTTTCTGATATGACAGTGAGAAGAGATCTGGACGAGCTGGATAAGGCCGGAAAAATCGTACGTATTCACGGAGGCGCACAGAGCATATCTTATTCCATTGATCACGAATTATCGCATAATGAAAAACTCGGTGTTCAAATGGAGGAGAAGGGGAAGATCGCGGAACTCGCAGCTTCCTATGTAAATGACGGCGATACCGTTTTTTTAGGGCCCGGCACGACGATTGAACTTTTAGCGAAACACCTGCTGCATAAGCGAATCAGGATTATCACAAACAACTATCCCGTATTTGATATTTTGAAACATGGCGACACTGCGGATACCATCCTGATTGGAGGCGACTTCCGAAAAAATACCGGTGCCTTCGTCGGCCCCATCGTGAACGGCAATCTGCAGAAATTCAATTTTACGAAGGCTTTCATCAGCGCCAACGGCATACATAATGATGAGATTTCTTCTTACAGCATTGAAGAAGGGGAAGCTCACCAAATCGCGCTGAATAATTCGCGGACGAAATTTTTGCTGGCGGATAATAAAAAATTCAACCGGGAAGATTTTTACGTGTTCTATAACTTGCACGATATGGACTATCTGATTACGGATGATAAAGTCATGAAAGATGTTCAAATTCATTACGAGCAATATGTAGATGTCAAAATCGCAAAAAAATAAAAAAGGCGGGCGGTTCGATGAAAGGGGTTATTTTTGATTTCAACGGCACGATGTTTCAAGATTCGCATCTGCACGAAAAAGCATGGTTTTTCATGGTGAAAAAATACGCGCCGAAAACCATTTCTGATGATGACATTTTCGTTAACATTCACGGGAGAACAAACAGTGAAATCCTGACGTATTTTATTTCCGGCGATTTAACAAATGAAGAAATCAAGAAGCTGTCTTTTGAAAAAGAAGCTTACTACAGAGAATTATGCCTTGAAAACAAAGATGAATTAAAGCTGACGAAGGGACTGACCGGCGTATTGAATCATCTGAAAAAATCTGAAACGCCGATGACCATCGCCACGGCTACGGTAAAGGAAAATGTCGAGTTTTACTTTGACGTCTTTCACTTGGATCAGTGGTTTGATTTTGACAAAGTCACGTTTGATGACGGGAGCTTCCCCGGAAAACCGGCGCCGGATATTTTTCTCATCGCATCGGAAAAGTTAGGCCTCAGACCTGAAGAATGCTTGGTCATTGAAGATGCCTTTTCGGGGCTCACGGCGGCGAAAAAAGCAGGTGCGGGCAAGATTATGGCCATTGACCCGCACGGAAAAAACCGCGCGCTATTTGAAGAAAAACAGCTGGCGGGTGACGGGATACTGACAGATTTCACCTCGTTTTTTGAGGTGATTGCCGGACATTCTGTTTGAGAGATGCAGTTGGATTGAGAGTGCTTTATGTAAGATCTTTTGATGCTATACCCGAAAATTAGGATGTTAAAAAACGCTCCCTATTCATATATGCAACAGAAACCGAAGTTTTTGATGGGGTATTCTTTAGTTGGCGGTCAAACTAAAGAAGTGGTTCAAGGACATAACAGAAGGAGTGCTAAATGAATATATTTAGAATAAGAATCTGATTTGGATAGGTGGAATCGCAAAAAAATTTAGGAGCTTTGCAAAACATTTCAACAGCTGTTCTTAATAAAAGGGTTTACAGTGTTGAAGGTAGAAAAAGTCCTATTTAGCAAGCCCTCTTTTTTAAAAAGAGGGCTTTTTTTATGAGGTGCTTATTCTTTTTCAGTTGCGCTTTTGTTTTTGTATAATGATTTTCTCATTGAAGGCGGCATTTTTTGCATCCGAAAGGTGTTCGCCTTAATTGAAATATTGGCTGAATTTATAGATTCGCAGAGATAAGGGAGTCGTAAAAGATATGCCGTTTGCGGATTTCAGCCTGTCTTTTGAGAAGGATCATTCTTCAATGACGCTTATTTCCCCCGTACCGAAAAAAAGTGAAACACGTTCTCCTCGCTTTTCATAGGTTTTGATAAGTCCTTCCTGCCCTTTAAGTTTCCAGCCTTTTTCGGCTATTTCCAATTGGTATAAACCGCTCGGACCTTCTTCTTCTTTTGCGAAACGGTATGTATAGTTTGAAACGTATTTTCCTCTTTCATATTCCTTTGTTTTAGTGTGCATAGCGAATAATGGCACCGGGAAATCAGGGTGAGAAACAGCTGCTTTATATCCTCCCAAAATAAATAAGCTAAATAACAATAATATAAAAAACCACAGAATATATTTCATAAAACCTCCTTATGTCAATTAGTCGGTGCATTTTAAAAAAAGATACACCGCATGATTGGGTTATAAAAGCGGGTAAGAAGATAAGGAAAGGAGAGAGACGGATGGAACTTGATTTTGTGATTCGTCTGGCGGTTGCGGGTCTGCTTGGGGCTCTTATTGGATTGGAGAGAGAATTCAGGGCGAAGGAAGCCGGTTTGAGGACGCATTTTTTAGTGGCCGTCGGCAGCGCCTTGATGATGATCGTTTCCAAATACGGCTTTTTTGATTTGTTATCCAACAGCCATACGTCCTTTGATCCGAGCCGGGTGGCGGCGCAGGTCGTCAGCGGCGTCGGATTTTTAGGAGCCGGCACGATTATTTTGCAGCGGCATGTCGTGCGGGGGCTTACGACGGCCGCGGGGATTTGGGCTACGTCGGGGATCGGGCTGACGATCGGGGCAGGTATGTATGTCATCGGCATCAGCGGCACGATTTTGGCGTTAATCGGGCTTGAACTGTTAAATTTTCTGTTTAAACCGGCGGCGCATTCTTTGTCTGTCAGTTTCAGGATTGAAGAGAAAGCCGTCATGCATGATATTTTAACTTCTCTTGAGGAAAAAGGAATTCTGATTACGTCCTATGAATTGAATAAGGCGGTGCTTGAAGTGAAGGGAAGGGTGAAAAGCAAAAGCGGGAAAGCAGCGGTAATGGAGAAAGTTCAAGCCCTCCCGTATATCCTGTCGGTCAAAGTTGAATAGCAGACAGGGGAAGCCTCCTGTCTGCAGTCATTTCTTTTCAAACATTAATACCAAGGATAGAACGGGATATACGGCCGCGGATAGTATGGGTATGGTCTGGGGTAATAATAAGGCGGCCGCGGATAGTATGGATATGGTCTGGGGTAATAATAAGGCGGCCGCGGATAATGATATGGCACCCGTTCGTGGCTCTCGGCTGTGTATTCATGATCGAAAGGATCGTACAAGAGGAAAACCTCCTTTTCAAATGTTGGTTCCGTTTACCTTATTCCTGTATGCCCGGTACGGTGTATGTACAATGGGCAAAAAAAAGACGCCGGTTATCATCCGGCATCTTTTTTACACTTTCACATCAATTGAATGTCCGGCAGTCGGGTGCTGGGACGGCAGCATTTTCACTGTTTCTTCCGCCGCAGTCTGTGCATGCTGCAGGACCGTTTTTGTTAAAGCGATATTTACATTCTGCGCCAGAGATGCCTGATGCATTGCGATTGATAACGCAGGGATATCCATAGCTTCCACCTCCTTATCCCTTCATATCGGCGGCGTGCTCCGATTATGAAGAGGGCTGGCGGTTTCTTTTTACGGCCCATTCTAAAAGTGCGGCAGCGCATACCCCGAGGGTATAGGCGAAAATGTCACTCCAGACAAATTGCCAGCCGAGGATCAGCCCGCCGAGCGTGCTGCTTCTGACCGCGTCAATCCACGGCGCGTGATACAGCTGGCTGCATTCAATC
This sequence comes from Bacillus sp. Bvel1, assembly GCF_014872755.1. Lineage (NCBI taxonomy): Bacteria > Bacillati > Bacillota > Bacilli > Caryophanales > Bacillaceae > Bacillus > Bacillus sp. Bvel1. The sequence goes on from NZ_JAAOBZ010000006.1 coordinate 320,997, forward strand.
AGACAGCAAAACGAGAGGCTCAAAATTGCGGCTGTTTCCGTCCGGATGTGCCGAAATAAAAGCCCGAATCCTGTAAAAATCATGGCCGCCCACAAGGCATCTCCTAAATAAGCGTTTATGATGCCGGGTAATAGGGCGGTGATGTATGCGGTTCTGGACAGCAAACCGAGGGCGATGATAAAAACGGTACATATTCCGTATGTCAATGGATGTCTATTCACTTCACACTGTTCCCCTTTTTTTGTACTCCCATGTATTGTAAGGAACGACGGAGAAGCTGTCTATGAAAAAAACGGCCCGGGAGGCCGCTTTTTTGCGTTATCTGGCTTTTAGGTTGACATGATCTGCTCTTTGATCACTGCCGATGACGAAGCGGAGCTCATACTGCCCCGTATGGTAGACGTAATCTGTTTCGCCCGTTTCTGGCACTGTCAGGATTTTGTCAGCGCTGCCGATTTGTTTGCTTAAGACGTCAGGTGTGACGCTGCCGAGGTTTAAGCGCCGCTCGACCCCCGTTCCGAAATAGCGTATTTCCGAGATTTTTCCGTTTTTATGATAGGAAAATCCATACCCGGGGTTTCCCATGTTCCAGCTGTATAAATCAAATGGATTGCGGCTGTCTGCTTTTTGTTCCGGCTCGCCGATTTTATTGTAAACGTCCTGTCTTGTGCTTTGGTTGATTTTCAGGCCTTTCACATTTTGCGGCATTTCCCCTTTAAATGCCGATTGGTAAAGGCTGTTCACCAGTTCTTGTGCACGCTGGTTTTCCGTTTTTGAAGCGGCTGCGGCATGGACGGGCTGTGTATCCGAAAATGCTTCTGCTCCGAAAGCGCATCCCGTGAGCATCACTGCCGATAATCCCGTGACGAGTGTTTTTTTCTTCAACATGTGAACGCCTCCTTTTTACCGCTCATACCCGTATGTTTCCTGAGATAAACGAGATGTTTTAGTGAAAGGCCGGTTGGGAATCATAGAGGATGTATAGAGGGGTACAGAAAGGGGAAAGAAAATGGCTGATACAAAGAAAGTTACAATCAATGGGGTTGAAATGGAAGCGCCGGACGGCCAAACCGTTTTGCAGCTTTTGAACAATAGTTCAATTGACGTGCCGCACGTGTGTTATCACCCGAGTCTCGGGCCGATTGAAACGTGCGATACCTGTATCGTCAATGTTAACGGGGAACTGGTGCGTTCGTGTTCCGCGCAAATAAAGGACGGAGATGTCATTGATACGCTTTCGTCCGATGTAAAAAAAGCGCAGGTTATCGGCATGGACAACATTTTGCACAACCATGAATTGTACTGTACGGTCTGTGATTACAACAATGGGAGCTGCGAAATACATAATACCGTAAAGGAAATGAAAATCAATCATCAAAGCATTCCGTTCGATCAAAAACCGTATCCTAAAGATGAATCAAATCCGTTTTACCGATATGATCCCGATCAGTGCATTTTGTGCGGACGCTGCGTCGAAGCCTGTCAGGACGTACAGGTAACCGAAACGTTAAGCATTGATTGGGAGCGGAAACGCCCGCGGGTCATTTGGGATCAGGATGTGCCGATCAATGAATCATCATGTGTTTCCTGCGGACATTGTTCGACGGTATGTCCGTGCAATGCCATGATGGAAAAAGGCATGGAAGGCGAAGCTGGGTATTTAACAGGCATTAACCAAGAGACGCTTCGGCCGATGATTGATATCACAAAAGGCGTCGAAACCGGATACGGATCAATTTTAGCCATATCGGATATGGAATCGGCCATGCGGGATGAAAGAATCAAGAAAACGAAAACCGTATGCACATACTGCGGTGTCGGCTGCAGTTTTGATATATGGACGAAAGGAAGAGACATTTTAAAGGTCGAGCCTCAGGCTGAGGCGCCCGCAAATGGAATTTCGACGTGTGTGAAAGGGAAATTCGGCTGGGATTTCGTCAATAGTGAAAAGCGCCTTACCAAACCGCTTATCCGGGAAGGAGACTCGTTTCGGGAGGCGGAATGGGATGAAGCGCTGCAGCTGATCGCTGATAAATTTACCGATATAAAAGAACATTTCGGCCCGGACGCGCTTGCTTTTATCACATCTTCCAAATGCACGAATGAAGAATCATACGTGATGCAGAAGCTTGCAAGAGCCGTTATCGGAACAAATAATGTCGACAACTGCTCACGCTACTGCCAGTCTCCCGCCACGGCCGGATTGTTCAGAACGGTCGGATACGGCGGTGATTCAGGGTCGATTACAGATATAGAAAAAGCTGAGCTCGTGCTGATTATCGGTTCAAATACATCTGAGTCTCACCCCGTCCTGTCCACACGCATTAAACGTTCTCATAAGCTGCACGGACAGAAGCTCGTCGTTGCTGACTTGCGAAAACATGAAATGGCCGAGCGCTCCGACGTGTTTTTCCAGCCGCGTGCCGGATCAGATATTGTCTGGCTGAATGCCGTATCGAAATATCTGCTTGATCACGATTTGGCGGATACTGCATTTCTGAAGGAGAGAGTGAACGGATTAGATGAATTCGTGAAAAGCCTTGAACCTTATACGATGGAATATGCGGAAAAACATACCGGTGTGGACAAGGATACCTTAATTAAAGTGGCCCGGATGATTCATGAAGCCAAAAGCGTATGCGCACTGTGGGCGATGGGGGTCACCCAGCATATCGGAGGAAGTGATACGAGCACGGCCATTTCCAACATGCTTCTTGTGACCGGAAATTACGGCAAGCCCGGCGCAGGCTCATATCCGCTTCGGGGCCATAATAACGTGCAGGGAGCCAGTGATTTCGGCAGTATGCCTGACAGCTTCCCCGGCTATGAAAAAGTAACGGATGAAAAAGCCCGCAAAAAGTATGAACAGGGCTGGGGAACAGACCTGCCGAAAGAAATCGGAATGACAAATCATGAAATGATCGAGGGCATCCACTCGGGAAAACTGAAGTGTATGTATGTAAAAGGGGAAGAAATGGGGCTTGTCGACTCCAATATCAACCATGTTCATGCCGCATTTGAAAAGCTTGATTTCTTCGTTGTGCAGGATATTTTTCTCTCGCGGACGGCCGAGTTCGCCGATGTGGTGCTCCCGGCAAGCCCGAGCCTTGAAAAAGAAGGGACGTTTACGAATACGGAACGGAGGGTGCAGCGCCTTTACGAAGTGTTTGAACCGCTGGGCGATTCAAAGCCTGATTGGCAGATCATTACGGACATCGCCAACCGGCTGGGCGCTGATTGGCGCTATGAACATCCGGCAGACATTATGGAAGAAGCGGCAATGCTTTCGCCGCTCTACGCAGGCGTCACTTACGAACGTATCGAAGGCTACAATTCACTGCAATGGCCGGTAGCAGCGGACGGAACCGATTCACCGCTTTTATTTACGGACAAGTTTCCGTTTTCAGACGGCAAAGCGATTCTATATCCCGTTCAGTGGACCGAGCCGAAAGAATTTGATGAAGAATATGATATCCATGTGAATAACGGGCGGCTGCTCGAGCATTTTCACGAAGGGAATCTGACTTACCGATCAAAAGGAATATCCGAAAAAACACCGAGTGTGTTCCTTGAGGTCTCTCCCGAACTCGCCGAAGAAAGAGGGCTGGAAGACGGAACGCTTGTCCGTCTGACATCACCGTACGGAAATGTGAAAGTCAAATGCGTCATCACAGACAGGGTAAAAGGCAAACAAGTCTATCTCCCGATGAACGATTCAAAAGACGCTGCCATTAACCTTTTGACAAGCAGCTATGCGGATAAGGATACCGATACACCGGCATATAAAGAAACATCAGCGAAGATGGAGATTTTGAAAAAAGAAGGCGTTAATCCGCTTCCGAAAATCAATTTCCGTTACGGAAACCCGCAGCCGCAGATCGGTGTCCGGGTTGATCGGAAATGGGCGCGTCAAGATTATGTATTTCCGGGAGACGCCGTAAAAAGGGGGAAACAGCAGAATGGCTAAAGCAATCAGCGGCATCCGAAAACAGACCGTCACAGAAGAAGACAAACGAAAAAAGGACTTAGAAGAGATCGAGACGGCTCTTTTACGAAATAAAGACGCGATTTTGGAATCTCTGCACATTCTTCAACACATGAACGAGCGCGGCGTTTTGGCGCTTCTGCGCGGGCTCTTCGGCCAAGGAGACAAAGTGATGGATATCCTCGTGAAGAAGGCGAATACGCCGGAAACGGCCAATATGCTGAAAAATCTCCTGCTGTTAAGCGGCGTTCTCGGCATGCTCGATGTAAAACAGCTTGAGCCGTTTATCGTTAAAATCAATGCGGGCGTCACAAAGGCCGTCGAAGAAAAAGACAGCGGCAGGAAGACAGGGTATTTTGATATCGTCCGCGCTTTAAAAGACCCGGAAATCAACAAGGCCGTCACTCTGCTGTTTTCTTTCCTGAAAGGCATGGGCACTGATACGGACGATATGGAAAGAAATACGCAGCCTCCTGAAGACCAAAAGCAGCATCAGAAACCGCAGACGAATGAGTGAACATTTCTCCCGAGCCTGGCTGAAGGCTCGGGTTTTTTGTGCGCTTCTGCTGTTTTCTTGGGAGAAATTTCACCTCCGGATTCATGACTTTTGTTGTGTTATGTTAATAGTTAAGGCTATGAATAGAAAAAAATTGAAAATATGTGCTAGGATAAAATTCAAGGTACGTCAACTATTCAAATATGAAACAATCAGGAGTGATGTAACATGAGTAAGCTGAGGAGCACGAGACAAGCCATCCAAAGAACCCTGATGAAAGGAAAAAACGGCCTGGACGTATACAACCCTTTTCCTTGGTATGAAAAAATGAGACGGGAAAGCCCTATATACTTTGATGAAGAAACGAAGGTTTGGAGTGTGTTTTTATACGATGATGTCAAAAAAGTCATCAGTGATAAAGAGACGTTCTCAAGCCGCATGACTGATGTGAAAAGCTCGATTGCAAAGTCCATGCTGAATATGGACCCGCCGAAACATACCCAAATCAGATCTGCCGTCAATCGCGCTTTCACTCCCCGCGTCTTGAAGGAATGGGAGCCGAGAATTAAAGACATTACCGATCATCTCCTGAAACAGGCAAAGAACAAAGGGCGGATTGATATCGTTAAAGATCTCTCTTACCCTTTGCCGGTCATGGTGATTTCAGAATTATTAGGCGTTCCGTCCGAACGTATGGATCAGTTTAAAAAATGGTCGGACATTCTCGTCAGCATGCCGAAAGATGCGAGTCCTGAAGCGGCGGAGAAAAATCAGCAGGAACGTGACCAATGTGAGGCGGAGCTGGCGGCGTTTTTTGCGGGAATAATAGAAAGCAAACGAAAACAGCCCGGCCAAGATATTATTTCTATTTTGATAAAAGAGGAAGAAGAGGGGGAGAAGCTCACGCCAGAAGATCTGATCCCGTTTTGCAATCTGCTTTTAGTGGCGGGAAATGAAACAACGACTAATCTCATTTCAAATGCGGTTTACAGCATATTAGAGACGCCCGGCCTTTATGAAGAGCTGAGACAGGACCCTTCTCTCATCGCGCAAACAGTGGAAGAAACGCTGCGTTTTCGCGCTCCCGCTCCGTTTGTCAGAAGGACGGTCCGGCACGACACTGAACTGCGCGGCCGTCGCTTGAAAAGCGGAGAGATCGTTCTCTGCTACGTTGCATCTGCCAACCGTGATGAAAACAAATTTGAGAAGGCGGGCGTATTTGATATTCATCGCCAATCGAATCCGCACCTTTCCTTCGGATTCGGCGTACACTTCTGCTTAGGCGCTCCGCTTGCCAGACTTGAAGCGGAAGCCGCACTGAAAGGAATTGTAAAAGCCTTTTCACACCTTGAGCCCGTCCGGATTGAGCCGATCCGAAACAGTGTCATGTACGGGCTGGAGTCTTTAGAAGCCGAGATAAACGAAAATGAGGGAGAAGAAAAAAGATGAGAAAAACACACATCGCCATTATTAATGTGGCCGCTCACGGTCATGTCAATCCCACGCTGCCTGTAGCCGAGGAACTTGTCAATCGCGGGTATAAAGTGACATTCGCTACGACTGAGGAATTTGAAGCTTCCGTTGCCAAAACGGGTGCCATTCCCGTTTTATACCGCACAAGCATAAAGGCGGACCCGAAGACGATAAAAGAACGGGTAAACAAAAGTGACGCGTTTGTGATGTTTCTGGAAGAAGCGGTTGAAGTGCTTCCGCAGCTGGAAGAGCTGTACAAAGACGACCTTCCTGACATCGTCCTGTTTGATTTTTTAGCGCTTGCCGGAAAATTGTTTGCGGATAATGGCGGCATCCCGGCCGTAAAGTTCTGCCCGAGCTATGCGATGAATGAGTATTTTCAATTAGGAAGAGACGAAGAAACGATGGAAGCGGCCAAACAGGCGATAGAAGAATATCAGGAGAAAATTGAAAATGAACAAGTGAAACGGATGACAATGGAAGAATTTTTCATGCCTGAAAAATTGAATATCGTCTTTATGCCAAGGGCCTTTCAGCCGAAACAGGAAACCTTTGATGAACGATTCTGTTTTGCGGGTCCGTCTCTTGGGGAACGCACAAATACGGGAAGTCTGGAAATTGATGCAGCCGATGACCGTCCGCTTATGCTCATCTCACTGGGAACGGCGTTTAACGCCTGGCCTGAATTTTACCGGATGTGTATTGACGCGTTTCGGGACTCGGACTGGCGGGTTATTATGTCAGTCGGCACAACAATTGATCCGGAAAGTTTTTCGGATGTCCCCGATCACTTTATCATCCGCCAGCACGTTCCGCAGCTTGATGTGCTGGAGAAAGCAAAGCTGTTCGTATCTCACGGCGGGATGAACAGTACAATGGAGGCGATGAATGCGGGTGTTCCGCTCGTTGTCGTTCCGCAAATGCACGAACAAGAGGTCACCGCAAAGCGTGTGGATGAATTGGGGCTTGGCGTGCATCTGCCGCCGAAAGAAGTCACTGTGGCCCGTCTGCAAAAAGACGTTCAGAACGTATACGGCGATAAAAACATTCTCAGCCGCGTGAAAAGCATGCAGCAGAAAATAAAAGAAACCGGCGGTCCAAAACAGGCTGTTTGCGCCATTGAAGAATTTTTGAAAGAGGCGTCCGTCGAAAATTGATTAGGAAAACAGGCAGCACCGGACGGCTGCCTGTTTTGTTATATGTTTTTCTTCATGCCGCATCTCCGGCATTCCCTCAAAAATTTTCCGCCCTTCACTGAGCTTTTAAACAGCGTGTAGTCGCAATTGTCACATCGGCCGCTGTGAACATCAGGATATTCATTGAACTCATAAATGACCGAAGTATCGTATCCTTTTGTCTCGAACTCTTTTTTTGTTTCCATGATTGAAAGTCCCTCCGCGAATCAAATCGTTCTGCCCGGTTAATGATACAGCAACTGCACGGGGGATTCAACGGGAGCATAGCTTGATTTTCCCGGCTGATTGCGTAACAATAATAGAAATAAATGACGGCCTGCCATAGGGCGCCCGGCATCTGAAGGGAAGAAGAAAACAGCGATGGGAAAAGGATTGAACGGGAAACGGATTGCCATCGGCGGTTCGCGGAAAACAGAAGAGATCACAAAATTAATAGAAAAGCAGGGCGGAACGGCGGTCATCCGTTCCCTCCAAGGAACCGTATACCTGGCGGAGGATCAAATGGAACCCGACGTAAGAACATTTGCCGAGCAAAAAGCCGACTGGGTGATATTCACCACAGGCATCGGTACGGAAACGTTATTGTCGGTATCGGAAAAAATCGGTCTGAAAGAAGAATTTTTAGCGGCCGTTCATGAAGCGAAAATCGGCTGCAGAGGCTATAAAACATATGCGGCCTTAAAAAAGCTCGGCATCACGCCGCATGCCTCAGATGAAGACGGTACAACAAGAGGGCTGATCCGCTCCTTGGAACGATTTGACTTTAAAGATAAAAAAGTCATGATACAGCTTCATGGCGAAAAAGCGCCGGTTTTAACGGAGTTCCTTGAGAAAAACGGAGCGGAGGTGTTCCCTGTTCTGCCGTATCAGCATATTCCGCCTGAAAGGGAGACGGTCGACAAACTGATGGGAGAGCTGTTAAACGGAGAGGTCGATGCCGTATGTTTTACGACAGCCATTCAAGTGCGCTCTCTCTTTGATTATGCAAAAGAAAAAGGATCCGCAAAAGAATTGCAGCAGGCATTCGAAAAACATGTGCTTGCCGCCGCAGTCGGCAAAGTGACGGCTGAAGCGATCCGGGATGAAGGGGTAAAGAGGGTCCTTGCTCCGGACATTGAGCGGATGGGAGCGATGATAATTGAATTATCCCGTTACTATGAATCTCTGACCTTGTCATAAACCACCATTCAGCAGGGAAAAAAGCTTACGCTTCCCTGCTGAATTTTTTTAATTGCCAGTGTTCCGTGAAAAGGGAAGGATATGTCAAGGCGCTGAGTATGATGCATGTAAGAAGAGCGGAGGCCATCGTTGTAAAAACGATCAGCAGCTGAAAGCGCACCGCCTGTATCGGATCAGCCCCCGCTAAAATCTGCCCCGTCATCATGCCGGGAAGCTGAACGAGACCCAATGTTTTCTGGCTTTCTAGCGTCGGGATCATACTGAGTTTCATACTGGACGTCAATATCTGCCGGACGGCCTGCTTAGGCGTTCCTCCGAGAGAGAGAATCAGCTGGATTTCTTCTTTCCGCAGGTCTGCTTCCGAACTGAGCCGGCTTAAAAACAGACTTGAGAGCACCATGGAGTTTCCGATGACCATGCCGCTTATCGGAATGACATATCTTGAAGTGAACGGAATGATGTGAAGGGTCAGTAAAAGTCCCTGCGTCACGGTTTCCGCGATTGCCAGTGTCAGAAAAACGCGCCAAAATGAGCCGATCCGCATTTTTTTCCGTTTGGCGACATTGTGCGAAGCGGCCGTGAGCATGAGAAGCACCATTAATATGATAAATATCGGGTGATCACCGCGAAAAATCAGCGACAGCACATAGCCGATGATGAGAAGCTGAATGACGGCCCTGACGGTTGCGACGGTCATATCCTTTTCGACGCCGGCTTTAAAAGATTTAGACAGGAATACAGCGATAATGACAAATATACTTGTTAGTAACAGTGAAAGATCATTCATATCAGCACCCGCTCCCGCTCCCTTGTAAAAGCGCCCGGGCTTTTTCGTGTTTCGGTTCCTTAAAGAACGTTTTCGTTTCCGCGGTCTCTAAAAGCCGTCCCTCAGCCATAAACCATACCGTATCGGATAATCGTTCCGCTTGTTCAAGGTTATGAGTGATCCACAGGACCGTCAGCTGTTTTTGCCGATGGAGTTTCGTAATCAGTTTCTCAATGGTGAGAACGGATGAGGGGTCGAGCGCCGAGGTGATTTCATCCAGCAGCAGGATGGACGGCAGTCCGGCGAGAGTTCGCGCTAATGAGAGTTTCTGCCGCTGACCTCCGGATAATTCTTTCGCATTCCGATCCAGAAGCCCGCGCGGAAGGTCTGTAAAATCTGCGAGCTCTTCAGGGGTATAGTGCTGCGCCCCGTGGAGTTTTTCTGCGAGCAGAAGGTTGTCCCGCACCGTGCCCTCCGTGACGGGAGCTGATTGAAATGCAAGGCCCGCGGTTTTTCTGAGCTCCCTGATATCCCAGCGCCTTATTTCTTTTCCGAATACAAGCACTTCCCCTTCATCAGGCGTATTCATCAGATTGCAAAGTGACAGCAATGTGCTTTTTCCCGCGCCGGAAGGCCCTATCAACGCCGTGATAGAACCTTTTTGAATATGTCCGGTTACACGGCTTAGGACATCAAAGGACGTATTGTTTTGTTCAAAGCGTTTGCCGGCTGACAGAAAAGATATTGCCGGAATTTCTTCTTTCATATAGGATGACACCTTTCGTAAAAAATCAGGAACCGGTGAAATTGGCTGACGTTTGCTCCGCCTTTTTCTGGTCTGTCTGCCGGGAAGCGAATGTATGCATGACCATTCCCGCAATAATAATGAACAGTCCGGCAAATGAAAGAAGTGACGGAAACGCCGCGGATAAAAAGACGATTTCGCCGATCAGTGCAAAAAGAACCTCTCCGGATTGCGTCGCTTCAACAGCAGCGAGCTTCTGCGGCTCATTCCTCACCATATCGGTGGCGCGGAAAAATAATACTGTTGCGATAACGCCCGAGCTGAGTGCGACGATAAAGGATTGGAATGTCTGTCCCATTGAGGGAAGCCCGTCTCTATACCAGCCGAAAGCGGCGATCAAAAGCCAAAACGGAAGGCTTGCGAGCGTCATGCCGAGCACCCGCTGAAACGTATCGAGTTTTCCGCCGTATTGTTCCAGCATTTTGCGGTTGCCGAGCGGATAGGCAAACGCCGCGACGACGACCGGCGCCACGCTGAATAGTATCGTGCGGCCGGACAGAGAACCCGCATGCTGAAGCTGAATCAGCCCGGCTCCGATCAGGATGACGACGGAAGTAACCAGCGAAATCAGCGGGATCTTTTGTCTGACGGAAACCGGGCCCGCCGGTGAATTTTTTGTTTCGCAGAAAAACGGCGACAGAAGCACACCCGCGACAATTGTAATCTGCCACGTGCCGGCGATCAGCCAGCCAGGCCCATATGCCGCCGCAAACGTAATCGGGGCATAAAAAAGCACGAACCCGGTAAAACTCCACTTCAGCCAAAAAAACGGTTTTTTCCGGATTTCATGCCAGAGCGGCGCCCATTTTCCTTTCGCATAAACGATCAAAAATAAAAACGGAATCATAAAAAGAAAACGCAGGGAAGAGCTCCACATCCAGCTTCCGCCGGAAAGCTCCATCGCCCTGTTTAAAATAAATGTGACTGCAAAAAACAGAGATGCCAATATTCCGATCACGATGGCTTTCATTAAATCCCTCATTTTGACACATATTTTTTTATACTATACTATTCACCGGCAGGCTTCGCAATGGAATATGAGAAAATAGCGTTTTAATAAATGATGAATGGGAAACAGACATATACGGAGGTGAACACAATGCAGAAAGAAGATATTCAAGTGCTTTATTTCGAAGATGACGGCCGCATTCCGAATAACCCGAATCTTCCGCTTGTTATTTATAAAGCGGTATTTAATGAAGAAACGGTACAGAAAGCAGAGTCCGTCCTCAGCCGGCACGATTGGTCGAACAGCTGGACGGGCGGAGTATTTCCGTATCATCATTTTCACAGCACCACGCACGAAGTTCTTGTCGCGGTAAAAGGAACCGCGGTTTTGAGGTTCGGCGGGGAACAAGGGGCGGACGCCGTTCTTCAAACGGGAGACGCAGCGGTCATTCCGGCCGGCACCGGACATAAAAAACTGTCGGGCAGTTCTGATTTTACCGTGATCGGGGCTTATCCGGGCGGCCGGCAGTACGATACAAAAACGGAGAAAAATGATAGAACTTCAGAAGAAATCAGCCGTGTCCCGCTCCCGGAATGTGACCCCTTTACGGGAAAAACGGGCCCGCTTTTAAAACTGTGGGAAAAATGACAGGGGAAAAGCGGACGGTCTGTAAAAAAATAGCCTAAAAGAAACGTTATTACACCCCCGCCATATAAATAATTTCATAAACGAAACAATTCACGTTCAAATTTTGTTCAAAAAGTGTTATTATATAAGAGTAAATCAAATTGGGGTTTTTTATGTTTGCTATTTTCAGAGAGGAAAAAGAAATTTTGACTTATTCAATTGTTTTTGTTGATATAAAAATAATACTGGATATGGCAAAGTGAAAAACTGGGTAGTAAACATTTATTTTTGTAAATGATTGTGCATGAATTCACAATCTTGCTTTTTCGTGCTTTTCTGCATGAAGGGGGAAAGGCTACCCTTTCCAAAAAAAATCAGCATACTGCTTATAGTAAAGGAGAATCGGATATGCCAGAAACAATCGATCAAACAAATGCATCTGTCAGCCAAGGCCAACGCGATCTTATTGATCAGCTGCTAAAACCTGAAGTTCAAGAATCACTGACTGTTTTAGTGGATCAGCTTCCAAAACTGACTGAGTTAGTAAATATTTTAACGAAGTCTTATGATTTTGCACAGTCTGTAGCGACAGACGAAGTATTGAAGAGCGATACAGTGGGTGCGCTTACAGAAATTCTTGAGCCGGTGAAAGAAACAGCGAAAGAAGTTGCGGCTACTGCCATCGAAGCAAAAGACCGCGCGGATGCAAGCAATGAAACGATCGGACTTTTCGGCCTGCTGCGCATGCTGAAAGATCCTCAAGCTCAAAAGCTGTTCCGTTTTGCTAACAGCTATCTTGAAATCATGAACGAAAAACAAAAATAATCTCAGATTCAAATTGATATAAAGGACGGAGGATATACGATGTCAAAACATATTGTCATTTTAGGCGCTGGTTACGGCGGAGTTCTTTCTGCTTTAACCGTTCGCAAACATTACAGTAAAGATGAAGCACGCGTAACCGTTGTGAACAAATACCCGACTCACCAAATCATTACGGAACTGCACCGCCTTGCAGCCGGCAACGTGTCTGAACAGGCTGTTGCTATGCCGCTGGAAAAACTTCTGAAAGGAAAAGACGTTGACATTAAAATCGCAGAAGTCAATTCTTTCTCAGTTGATAAGAAAGAAGTTGCCCTTTCTGACGGTTCTAAGCTGACTTATGACGCGCTTGTTGTCGGACTTGGTTCTGTTACGGCTTATTTCGGCATTCCTGGACTCGAAGAAAACAGCATGGTGCTGAAATCTGCTGCTGATGCCAACAAAGTATACAAACACGTGGAAGACCGTGTGCGTGAATACTCTAAAACGAAAAACGAAGCTGATGCAACGATCCTTATCGGCGGCGGTGGCTTAACAGGCGTAGAGCTTGTCGGTGAGCTTGCTGACATCATGCCGAACCTTACGAAAAAATACGGCGTAGACCCGAAAGAAATCAAACTGAAATTAGTAGAAGCAGGTCCGAAAATTCTACCTGTTCTTCCTGATGACCTTATCGAACGCGCGACAAAAAGTCTTGAAAAACGCGGCGTTGAGTTCTTAACAGGTCTTCCTGTTACAAATGTTGAAGGAAACGTTATTGATCTGAAAGACGGTTCAAAAGTCGTTGCCAACACATTTGTATGGACAGGCGGCGTACAAGGCAACCCGTTAGTCGGCGAATCCGGCCTTGAAGTGAACCGCGGCCGTGCGACGGTTAACGATTTCTTACAATCTACTTCTCACGAAGATGTATTCGTTGTCGGAGACAGCGCTGTATACTTTGCGCCGGACGGCCGTCCGTACCCGCCGACAGCGCAAATCGCTTGGCAGATGGGTGAACTTGTCGGTTACAACCTGTTCGCTTACTTAGAAGGAAAAACGCTTGAAACATTCAAGCCTGTAAACTCTGGTACGCTTGCAAGCCTCGGACGTAAAGACGCGGTTGCCATCATCGGAGCGAACTCTACTCCGCTGAAAGGCCTTCCGGCATCTTTAATGAAAGAAGCAAGTAACGTACGTTATTTAACACATATCAAAGGATTATTCAGCCTCGCTTACTAATCCTTAAGATCATACAGAAGACATTGCCGGACTTTTCTCGGCAATGTCTTTTTTTTTGCATAAAAATGTCAATGGATACAATTTTCTGAAAAATAAAATAAAAATGATTGATATGTGAGAAAGAGGAAGCTAAAATAAAAAAGAACCATTTTGTTAACGTTAACATTTTTTAAGAGGGAGGATGAGAGTGTGAAAGCTTTTATGGGTGATGACTTTTTACTGGATAGTAAAACGGCCGTAAAGCTGTACCGGGAATACGCTGAAAACATGCCGATCATTGATTATCACTGTCACTTAAGCCCAAAGGAAATCTATGAAAATAAAACCTTCGCAACCATTACGGAGGCATGGCTTTACGGTGACCACTACAAGTGGCGGATCATGAGGGCCAACGGCATTGAAGAGCGCTGCATTACCGGAAACGCTTCAGATGAAGAGAAGTTTTTCGCCTGGGCAAAAACGGTGCCGATGGCGATAGGCAATCCGCTGTACAGCTGGACGCATTTAGAGCTGCAGCGCTGGTTCGGCATTTATGACGTATTGAATGAAAAAACGGCCGCGGCAATTTGGAAAAATACGAATGAGCTCCTGCAGGGAGACGGGTTTGGCGCAAGGGATCTCATTCTGAAATCAAATGTCAAAGTCATTTGCACAACCGATGATCCTGCCGATGCGCTGACATACCATGAACTGTTGAAAGAAAGTGATTTTCCGGTTCAAGTGCTGCCCGGATTTCGGCCTGACAAAGGTCTGGACATCAGCAGCCCGGGTTTTGCCGATTGGGTCCGGTCGCTGGAGAGCGCTTCCGGAATGGCTGTCACCACCTACCAATCGTATTTGGATGCGTTGGAATCCCGCGTCCGCTTTTTTCACAATGCCGGGGGAAGAGTGTCGGATCACGCATTAGATCAAATGGTTTATGCCGAGACGACCGAAGAGGAAGCGGCCCGGATTTTTGCCGCCGGATTAAGCGGAGAGCATGTGTCTTTTGAAGATGAAAAGAAATTCAAAACACGGACGCTGCAATATCTTTGCGGTCTTTACGCCGAACTGGACTGGGCGATGCAGTTCCATATTAACGCGTTAAGAAATACCAATACAAATAAGTTCAGCAGCCTCGGTCCTGATACGGGATATGACTCGATTAATGATGAACGTATCGCAAAACCGCTTGCCCGGCTGTTAGATTCCGCCGAAAAAAAGCGGCAATTGCCTAAAACGATTTTGTATTCTCTGAATCCGAATGACAACTATACTATCGCCAGCATGATCAACAGCTTTCAGGATGGGAAAACACCGGGGAAAATTCAATTCGGCACAGCCTGGTGGTTTAATGACACGAAAGATGGAATGCTTCAACAAATGAAAGCGTTATCAAACGCAGGTCTGTTCAGCCGGTTTATCGGGATGCTGACGGATTCAAGGAGTTTCCTGTCCTATCCCCGCCATGAATACTTCAGGCGGCTTGTCTGCACGCTGATCGGCGGCTGGGCGGAACAAGGCGAAGCGCCCTGTGATATGGAGCTTTTAGGGAGGATTGTCGAGGGAATTTGTTACCGGAATGCTGAGGAATATTTCCGCTTTTAAAAAATGGAATGAAAGAGGTGGCCTATGAGTAATGTGCCTGTCGTGACAGCACCTGCCGCAAAAGTGAAGGAGCATAAGCTGAGTCTGAAAGAAAAAGTATCCTATGGTTTCGGAGATTTTGGGAACGGATTTATGTTTGATCTCGGGCAGATCTATTTGCTGAAGTTTTTCACAGATGTCGCAGGCATTCCGGCAGCGTTCGCCGGCAGTATTTTTTTGGTCAGCAAGCTGTTTGCGGCTTTGACTGATCCGATTGTCGGCTCGGCCATTGACTACAGAAAAAAGATCGGACCCCGAGGGAAATTCAGGCCGTACTTATTATTCGGAAGTATTATTCTTGCGGTCATGACCGTATTGATTTTTGTGTCACCGGACGTGAGCGTCACCTGGAAACTTGTGTACGCCTATGCTTCTTACATGCTGTGGGGGGGCGCTTATTCTTTTGTCAATATTCCGTACGGCTCCCTCGGCGCAGCCATTACACAGGATGCGGAGGACAGAACGGCGCTTTCCGCATTCCGCCAGATCGGCTCTCTCGGCGCGCTGCTCATTACAAGTGTCATCGTCATCCCGATTCTCGTTCATTTTGATAACGTTCACATCGGCTACCCGGCAGTCATGGGAATGATGGCCGTAATCGGAATCGCGGGATTTATGATCTGCTACCGAAACTGCAAAGAAAGAATTATCGTCCGTGAAGCGCCGAAAGAAAAGCTGTCCGTCATGTCGGTTTTCAAATGCTTTATCGGCAACAAACCGCTTCTGACTGTCGTTTTCATGACGATTTTCTCAATATCGGCATACAACATTAAATCCGCTATGCTTGTTTACTTCGCCCAATACAATCTCAACAATGCGGAGCTGATGTCCTACATGAGTTTTATCATCATCGGCTCTTCATTTTTAGGTGTGTTGTTTATGCCGAAACTCGTCAAACGCTTCGGAAAAAAGCAAACGGTGATGATCGGTTTTGCCGTCAGCGCCGCGGCTGATGCGCTGAATTTCTGTCTCCCGTCAAATGTATATATCTTTACGGCGTTAGCGAGCATTGCTTTTATCGGGATCAGTATACCAAACGGCATTACGTGGGCGCTTGTGTCGGACATTATTGATTACGGAGAGTGGAAGACGGGTGAACGGAAGGAGGCGACGACATATTCGCTTTTCAACTTCTCCAGAAAACTCGCCCAATCTTTATCAGGTTTTCTTTCAGGCATCGGGCTGAGCGTTATCGGCTATATCCCGAATGCGTCTCAGACAAAAGGCACGTTAATCGGGATTAAAGGGCTTCTGCTGCTGTACCCGGCTTTCGCTTTAGCGTGCGCCATGCTGATTATCGGTTTAATGTATAAACTGACGGACCGGCAGCATGCCGAGCTCGTTCAGGACTTACATCATGCAAAACCTCAACTTTAGTGATTTTATGGACTGTCCGTTAATGATACAATAGAAATAAATGACAGCATACAGAAAGAAAGGAAAAACGATGGTAACCATAAAAGATATCGCAAAACTCGCCAACGTATCCCACACAACCGTATCCCGAGCACTTAACGGCAGCCCCTACATTAAAGAGCATACAAAACAAAAAATATTAGAGCTCGCTTCACAGCTGAATTACACACCGAATGTAAATGCAAAAAGCCTTGCCATGCAAAAGTCCCATACGATCGGACTGTTTTTTACAAGCATCACAAACGGAACCTCACACAGCTTTTTTTCCGATACCATCAAAGGTGTAAACCGCACAATCAGTGAGGAATACAATTTGTTCGTCCGCGCGATTGACGATCTGAAAAGCTTTGAAACCATTACGCCCATGAGATATGACGGAATCATTTTAATGAGCCAAAGCGACAGTGATAATTCATTTATTTATCATATCCGCGAGAAAAACATCCCGCTCGTCGTGCTGAACCGGGACATTGATGACCGGAGCATCACGAATATCCTGTCAAACGATAAAGAAGGCTCCAGACAGGCGGTCGACTGCCTGATCGCAAACGGACACAGAGATATCGCGATCATTGAGGGAAAGGAAGGATTCAGGTCAGCTTCTCAGCGGAAAGAAGGCTATTTGACATCTTTAATTGATCATTCTATCCCGATTAAGCATGAATACAGTGTAAAAGGCCGCTATGATATGGAAAGCGGCAGTCAGGCGATGGAAAAACTTTTGGCGCTTCAATCACCGCCTACGGCTGTTTTTTGTTCAAACGATGATATGGCGATCGGGGCGATGAATACCATTTTCGCCAAAGGCCTGAACGTTCCGGAAGATATATCCGTTATCGGGTTTGATGACATCGGCATTTCCCAATACATGACGCCGAGGCTTTCGACAGTAAAACGCCCGGTTGAAAAAATCAGCATACTCGGCGCAGAGAAAATTTTGGCGCTTATCACCGACCCGGATACGGCGGCGGAAAAAATATACGAAAACACCGAGGTGATGATAAGAGATTCAATTAAAAAACTCACATAACGGCCCGTCTGACTATCCGGGTTTTCGTACGGAAAAATGTTAACGTGTGCATAAATGCAGAAGGAGGCGGACAGCTTGCGGCAGCTGAATAAAAAGATGTGCGGTGAATACATTCAATATCCTGAAAAAGTCCTTCAGTTCGGCGAAGGCAACTTTTTGCGGGCCTTTGCAGATTGGCAGATCGATCAATTGAATCAATTGACGGATTTTAACGGAAGCGTTGTCGCTGTACAGCCGAGAGGCTCTGAGAAAATAAAACGTTTAAACGAACAGGACGGTTTGTTTACGCTTTTTTTGCAGGGGATAAAGGACGGAAAACCGGCTGAAGAACACACGATTGTCAAATCCATCAGCCGCGGCATTGATCTTTTTTCTGACTATGATTCCTTTAAACGGCTGGCAGCACAAGAGGATCTTCGTTTTATCATCTCCAATACGACAGAAGCGGGAATTACGTTTGAGAAAGGCGACCGGCTTGAGGATAGGCCTCAAAAAACATTCCCCGGGAAATTAGCGGCGTTCCTTTATTTCCGCTATAAGGCATTTGCGGGTGACGCCGAGAAAGGGTGCATTGTGCTTCCATGTGAACTGGTCGAAGATAACGGACGGAAACTGAAGGCTGCCGTGCTTCAATATGCCGGGCTGTGGGAGCTGGAGCCTGATTTTACTCAATGGATTCATGATGCGAACATCTTCTGCAATACCCTCGTGGATCGGATTGTTCCGGGATTTCCTGTTGATACCGCGGAAGAACTTACCGATTTTCTCGGATACGAAGACCGTCTGCTTGTGGTCGGAGAGCATTATTATTTGTGGGTGATAGAAGGGCCGGAACAGCTACAGAATGAGCTTCCTTTTGCTGATGCCGGGCTGAACGCACTGATCACGTCTGATCTTACGCCTTACAGGACAAAAAAGGTGAGAATCTTAAACGGCGCTCATACGGCATTGGCGCCAGTGGCTTTATTATACGGACTCCAAACCGTCCGGGAAGCGGCTGAGCACGAGGTGACGGGCAGATTCATCGAAGAGCTGATCAATGAAGAAATCCTTCCCGTGCTGCAAATGGAGGGTGTCACCCAGTATGCGGCAGATGTGTTACAGCGGTTTAAAAACCCTTATATCCAACATTATCTGCAAAACATCACCCTTAACGCCGCCGCGAAATTCAAAACAAGAAACCTGCCGACGCTGAAGGCTTATATCGAACAGGAGGGCAGGCTTCCTGAGAGGCTGGTGTTTTCATTCAGCGCCATGATCTATTCATACTGGAACGGGCCGAACAAACCGGCAGACGGCGAGGAGGTTCTGAACCGTTTTCAAATGGCGCGGTCCCGTTGCAAAGATGATATGTTTCAAGCGGCATTTTCTATATTAGGAGAAGAGCGATTGTGGGGAAAGAATCTGAACCATCTTCCGGGGCTGACTGAACGAACTGCTTTTTTTCTCTCTGTCATTCATAAGCGGGGGATGAAGCATGCGTTACATGAATGCTGCGGCAATAAGGGGGAAGTGGAATGAAAGAGGTCATAAAAATCCATAAAAACGATAACGTGCTTCTCGCTATGCGCCATTTTAACAAAGGGGAGCGGCTGTATACAGACGGACTGGCGATTGAAGTGAAGGACCCTGTAAAGCGGGGGCATAAAATCGCGCTGCAAACCATTGAAGAAAACGGCAGCATCATTAAATACGGTTTTTCAATCGGGCGTGCGACAAGGCGGATTTCGGCCGGCGAGCATATTCATACCCATAATCTGCAAACGAATTTATCCGATGTGCAAGAATACACGTATTCACCGCGCTTCGAGGACAATCCTTTTACAAATGAGAACCGGACATTTAAAGGCTACAAAAGAGAAAACGGTACATCCGGCGTCCGGAATGAACTGTGGATCGTGCCTACAGTCGGCTGCGTAAACGGCGTCGCTGAGAAAATCCTGCAGCGCTTCGTAAAAGAGGCGAAAGACATTGCCCCCTTTGACAATGTGCTGGTTTTAAAGCACCAATACGGCTGCTCCCAGCTTGGCGATGATCATGAGAATACGAAACAAATGCTGATTAACGCCATTCGCCATCCAAATGCGGGCGGTGTGCTGGTTTTAGGGCTAGGCTGTGAAAATAATGAGCTGGCGGCAATTAAGGAAACGCTTTCTGAAGTGAACGGAGATCGGGTGAAATTTCTCGAATCACAGGCTGTCACAGATGAAATTGAAGCGGGGACAGCGCTTCTTAAAGAGATACACCTTGCGGCAAAGGGAGATAAACGTGAGGAGATTCCCCTGTCAGAATTGAGCATCGGATTGAAATGCGGCGGGTCGGACGGTTTTTCCGGCATCACCGCAAACCCTTTATTAGGGAGATTTTCAGATTACTTGATTGCACAGGGAGGGAGTACGGTCTTAACGGAGGTGCCTGAGATGTTCGGCGCTGAGACGATTCTCATGCAGCGTGCGGTGAGTGAAGAAGTGTTTCATAAAACAGTCCGATTGATCAATGATTTCAAGCAATATTTTATGAAGCACGAGCAGCCGATTTATGAAAACCCGTCACCAGGGAATAAGGAAGGCGGCATTTCAACGCTCGAAGACAAGTCGCTCGGCTGCACCCAAAAAGCCGGTCTTGCACCGGTTTCTGATGTGCTGACATACGGTGAAACACTGAAAACAAAGGGATTGACACTGCTCAGTGCGCCTGGCAATGATTTAATCGCTTCTTCAGCGCTCGCTGCGGCGGGCTGTCACATCGTGTTGTTTACAACCGGAAGAGGCACGCCGTTCGGCACATTTGTCCCGACTGTGAAAGTATCAACAAATACCGATTTATTTCAATCAAAACCTCATTGGATTGATTACAATGGGGGCAGATTGGCGGAAGACCAAACAACAGAAGATCACATTGTGAGAGATTTTATTCAATACATTATTAAAGTTGCAAGCGGAGAATACGTCAATAACGAAAAAAACGATTTTCGGGAGCTTGCAATCTTTAAGTCCGGTGTGACGTTATAAGGGAAAAGGCGATCTGACAACAGACCGCCTTTTCGTATTCACTTATCGTTTTGCCCCTTGATGAATTGTGAATATCTATGAGCTATAATAATGGAATGGTGCCTTACATAAAGGAGATTTTTATAATATATATAATTATTATGGAAGATTGGTTTTTAGTCACATATTTCAGAGGGGGTCCTAATGAATAACATTTTATACATTGAAGATGACCAAGAAATTGGCCAATTTGTAAAGGATGATTTAGAAGATCGGGGCTATATGATTATATGGCTCACTTCTTCCTATAATTACGAAACATATATAGAAAAGGCTGATCTGATCGTGCTTGATATAATGATGCCCGGTTTAGATGGATTTACAATCGGTCAAAGGATGAAAAAAACACATCCGCAGATCCCGCTCTTGCTTTTAACAGCGAGAACGGGTCTGGAAGATAAACTGAAAGGCTTAGGATTTGCGGATGATTACGTGACAAAACCCTTTCATCCCGATGAACTGGCCGCTCGAATCGAAGTATTATTAAGAAGATTTGACAAGACTGCCATTCATGAATTGAAGCTAAAACACTTAAGTGTCCACTTGAAAGAAAAAAGAATTTTAAATCATCAAAGTCATGAGGAAATATTTTTAACTGATAAGCAGTTAAGGATTTTTTTGCTTTTGCTTAGACATCCCAATCAAATATTAACAAAGGAACAAATTTATGAAAATATTTGGGAGCAGCCTTATATCGAAGGGGATAAGACGTTGATGGTACATATCAGGCATTTACGGCAAAAAATCGAGATCAATCCAAATGAGCCGGAAATTCTTGAAACGATCAGAGGGATTGGATACAGGATTAAACAATGAAATTATCAACAAAATACCTTATTAATATCGTTGCCTCAATTTTGTTTTTTCCGATAGCCTTTTTAGGTGTGAATTTTCTTTACTATGTCACATTAACATACTTGATTGATCACCAGGGGCAAGTACACTATGAACCAAACAAGTTGGAAAGTGATTGGAAGTCTGATGTGGAAGGTTTTTCAGGGAAATCCAATCGGGAAATTACGTCTGCTTTCCCGCACATGAAGCAATATAAACACTCTGATATTGTATGGATAAATGATAAGGGAAAGGTGATGTTTTCGAACTCAGAACGGTTGGCCAAAAAGGGTGAGGTTATTCACGTTAGCGAATTGATTAAATTGATGGAACAAAACCAAAAGAAATATTTATTGCTGAGTGCTTATGTAAATGGGAGTGAAGACAGCGGATATGCATTTTTAGAAACTCCGCGCTCAATTATAGGATCTCAATGGGAGGTTATGAGGGCCAAGTATTCCTATATATGGTTTATCGCCTTGATTTTTGTCTGTTCACTTTTTGTGATTAATTCATGGATGTTTTTTGCGAAAATACAAAAAAGGTTAATTTCTTTGGGGAATCATATGAAAAAACAAGATAATGACGGCATACCGGAATTTGTAACAGTTAAACAGAAGGATGAACTGGGTCAAGTGGAATATTCATTCAACCAGATGGTTGAGGAACTAAGGAACAGCAGACAAAAAGAGCGTGAAGAAGGCGAAATCCGAAAAAACTTGATTGCTGATTTATCTCATGATTTAAGGACCCCTCTTACGGTTATAAGAGGGCATACATTTACGTTGAAGAATGAAATAAGCAGTGAAAATGGAAAGCATTCTTTAGGCATCATAAACGATAAAATAACGTTTATGGGCGAACTGATTGACAATTTGTCATCATTTTCTCTTCTTGCCGCAGGTAAATTGCCGCTTCATAAAAAGAGTTGTGACATATTAAAGATAATACGTTCTTCGTTAACAGCTTGGTATCCAATTTTTGAGAAAGAGCACTTCACAATAGATATTGATCTGAAGGAAAACATCGTATGGGAAATAGACGAGACTTGGCTGAAGAGAATTCTTGATAACATTTTTCAAAATGTTTTGCGCCATGCTCATTCAGGAAAATACGTTTCCGTACAGACAAAGCTAATTGAAAACAAACCCGTAATCATAATTGAGGATAGGGGCCCGGGAATGAATTATAAATCTGAAAGAAAAGGCGCCGGGATCGGCTTATCGATCATTAATATGATGCTTAAACAAATGGGGCTTGAACATAAAATAAAGAGCAATCAAAACGGAACGGTTTTTATTATTTATCCAAACAGCAATGAATACGTGAAGCCGTAGAGGCTTCACGTATTTTTTATATTGAGAAATTTAAACGTAAATTAACCTTGACTATATCTTCTTTTTAACCTCGTAAGTTTATATTATAAACAGAACAAGACGGAGAGGAATGATGAAAAGTGGGAAAGGCTGATCCAGCTTTAATATCCAAGGGTATCAATGTTTCTATAAAAAAGAAAGAAATTTTACATGATATAAATTTAACATTGGAAAAAGGTAAAATATATGGTTTATTAGGTCCCAACGGTGCAGGAAAAACGACATTGCTTAAAGTTCTTTTAGGGATATTTCCTCCAACTTCAGGTGAAGTGATTTTTGAGGGGGATGACTTATATGGAAATCCAAATAATGATGTGATTCAGTCTATAGGAAGCATTATAGAATTTCCTGGCTTTTATGAAAATTTGAATCTTTTTGAGAATATTAAATTACATCTTAACTATTTAAAAAAATCAGCTTCTGATGAAGAAATAAATGAGATTTTAGGAAAGGTTGGACTTTTTGAACATAAAGATAAGCTGTTTTCGCAAACTTCATTAGGAATGAAACAGAGGCTGGGAATTGCCAGAGCAGTTGCGCATGCTCCTGCATTGCTTTTGCTGGATGAGCCGACGAACGGTTTAGATCCATATGGTATTAAAGAAGTACGTGAAATGTTGATCCAAGAGGTAATGAAAAATGGAACCACAGTCGTTATTTCAAGTCACCTTTTAAGTGAGATTAATCTCATGGCCGATGAATTGCTTATTATGAATAAGGGGCAGATTATTTTCGAGTCAGCCTTTATGAAAAATACGCAACATCTTTATTTGTACAAAATTCCAGCTGAAGCGGGTATTAATTGGGCGGATATTGAGAAATTTGCGGATCATGTTATTTCAAAGAATAAACAGCAATTCGAGTTTATTTCAATAATTCATCCGTCGGAAATGAAAGAGAAATTAAATTCTTGGGGATTTAACAAGGCGTCTATTGACGGATTTAAGCTATCTTTGGAAGATCTTTATTTAAAACTGCTGGCAAAGGAGAAAGGTCATGAGTCTGTTAGTGCGTAACGAGTTTCTGAAACTTAAAAGACTGAAATCAATTTATGTTATTTTCTTTCTAAGCTTTTTGCCATTTCTCATAAACGGAATCGGTCTTTTGACTATGAACGAAAATACAGATTGGAACAAATTTTATATGTTTGTTTTTAATCAGTATTCGATCCTATTTCCGACTATTATTTTTATTTTTTCAGGTTTTTATTTTTATTTAGAATTTAAAAACAGGACAATGTTGAATTGGATGTCATATCCGTATCATAAATTCAAATTGATATTATCAAAGCTAGCTGCAGCTTTTCTATTTTTGTTTTTAATCTCAGCTGTTAATCATATTATTCACTTATCCACCTTGTTTTTCTTTTTTCGGGAAGATATCTCAGCAAGCGACTTATTAAGATTAATAGCGACATCTTTTACTTCTACTACTTTGAGCCTGCTAACCATTCCGATTGCAGCTTTAATTGCTTTCTTAAGTAAAAATCTAGTGGTTGTCATGATAACCGGTGTAGCTTCCTTTTTAATAATGACGATACTGTTAGCAAGTGATGTCTCAATAGTCTTTCCTTTTTCTTTTATTTATCGTTTCAGTATTCAAATTTTTGAAAGTGATATGGGATATACCAATTCAATTCTTTTAGTTTGGGGATTACTGATTATGGGGCTGTATGTTTTGGTATCCTTATCAGGATTATACGTATATTCGAAAAAAAACAGAATGTAAATGGAGGATGAGTATACATGGAGCAAGTTATTTTTGTGATTTCAATGCTCGCTTTAGGAGTTACACTGGTTACCTTTTTCGGAATGATTTTGAATGACGGATTAAGAGGCGTACTAAACTTTTCAAGAAAACCTGTAAAATTTATGACTGGATCATTTCTGGTATACATTGTTGCCTTTGCTGTTTATATTTTAATAAGTGTAAAGTAACTTTTTCATTTTAAGGGGATTCAAAGGGATTCCCTTATTTTCCTTAGTAAGGGGCTTGGATACAAATGAAAGATAATTGGGTGAAGCTTAATATTGAGCAGTTTGCAAGGGCTTTTGTTTTCTCCTTATTATTGTTTTTTATGCTTTTGCTTATAACAGACAGCCAATTACAGTTTAAACAGTATAGTCTATTTTTTGTTCTAAGTATATTCGGCAGTAGTTGTTTATGCTTTACCTATGATGACAGAAATAAGACATATCTTCGCAGCCTGTTCCGTTTTTCAGAATTATGTCAAGAGGGATCCGATGCAGATCAATTGATAAAAGAACTAACCAATGAAATACAGAGTGTGCTCTCAGGAAAGCAGATTGCTCTTATAAACTATGACAAAAAAACATTAAAATTGAAAGAAAAAAACATTCAAGTTCCTAACATAAACATTTCAAATTTTAAGATAGGAGAAATACGTGAAACCGCCAGCGGATCAATTCTGTTTATCGGGGAGAAGTGTGATACATTTGTTTTTATTCATTTATCACATGGAGGACACCCTATAAAGATTCGTGAAAACGAGGCAGATTGGCTGCGAATGCTGGCATTCTGCACAGCATCTGCACTTCAGAACAAATTATTGATTCAAAAAAAAATTGATGAAATTATCATAGACGATCAACATAAATGTAAGTCGGCTGTACTTTCTAAGGTTTTATTTTCAATTTCAGAAATAGAGAGAACCAAGCTTGCACAGGATATTCATGACTCTATCATTCAAGAGCTGATATTTGTATGCAGAGAATTAGAGTATCATGTTGAGAAATACAAGGATATTTATTACATAAGAGAAATTTTGCTGGACAATATCCAGTATATAAGAGAAAAATGTTTTGATTTAAGACCACCTTTTTTAATGGAGATGGGACTTCTTCGAAGCATTCAAGTCCTGATTGATAAACATAAAAGCAACTATCAGCTTGATATTGAATTCTTTGTAGATGTAAAAGATGATTCTATTTTTACAGAAGATATCACAATAAACATTTACCGGATTGTTCAAGAACTGCTTACTAATGCTGTAAAACATTCAAAAGCCAGTTATATTGTTTTGACGATGATTCAAAAAAAAACAAGTCTTATGTTTGTTTACGAAGATAATGGAATCGGCATTGATTGGAATAAAGTAAATTCAAAAACAAACAGTTTTGGGCTGACAGGGATAAAAGAGCGGATAAATTGTATGAATGGTATTCATAATATATCTTCAAGCGTAAATGAAGGATTGCTGTTAAGGTTTGAAATAAGTACGAAAAATGAATAGGGAGCGCTGACATGATAAAGATTCTATTAATTGATGATCATATTGGTGTTGCTCAAGGGACAAAAGCCATTCTTGAAAAAAGCAATAAAATGGGAGTAACAATATTGTCTTGCTGTAAAGAAGTACTTAATCACCTTAAGCATTATGAGTATGACTTAATTTTACTTGATTTATATATGCCGGAGTTAAATGGAATGGAATTGTCAAAAATGATTCTTAGAGAGAGCCCCGATCAAAAAATTATAATTTATACTGGTTTTGATATCTCTGTGCATTTCAATCTTTTGGTTGAAGTTGGTGTTTCCGGGTTCATAAGTAAGTCATCAACAGAAGAACATATGATAAAAGTAATTGAAAGTGTCATTGAGGGAGATACCATTATTCCTACTCATCTCTTTAAACAATTAAGAAGAACAGAAGCAAATACGTTCAACATTGATAAGCTTGAAGATAGAATAAGAGATATTACTTTAAATGAAAGAGAACAAGATATCTTAGCGGGCGTAGCGGAGGGAATGACAAACCGGGAATTATCAGCAAAGCTGTTGATCAGTCAAAGAGCGGTTGAATACATTCTTACTGGTGTGTACAACAAGCTCGGAGTAAAATCCAGAACAGAGGCACTGATCAAAGCAAATCGATATTCATTAATTTCTATGAAAACTATATATGAGTAAATGAATCGGGATTAACGGAAGAGTTAATCCCGATTTTCTTTATAACCTATACTTCGGAAACGCGCAAAAAAAAAGCGCTTTTCCGAATATGACTTTTCGGTGCCTATAGGTAAAAGATCGTTTATCATAGGTTTATAGAAATATATGGATCAAAATCCAATATATTTCAAAAATCAAAGGGAGGAATATTAATGAATGAGAAAATGTATCGTTTTGCCGGTGATTTAAGAGAAGAACTTGAGGAAATTTCTTTAAGTGAATTCAGCGGAGGAGGAGGCGCAGAACAGCGGGGGATTTCTCAAGGAAATGATGGTAAGCTTTGTACGTTAACTTGGGAATGCGGTCTTTGTCCTACTCACAC
Organism: Bacillus sp. Bvel1; assembly: GCF_014872755.1. Lineage (NCBI taxonomy): Bacteria > Bacillati > Bacillota > Bacilli > Caryophanales > Bacillaceae > Bacillus > Bacillus sp. Bvel1. The sequence goes on from NZ_JAAOBZ010000006.1 coordinate 348,139, forward strand.
TTGCTGGTGTTAAAACAACCCGAAATAAGAAAATAGATTTCCAATGCTCTGGGAGATCCAGCTGTCTCCCTCTTTTTTTAAAGGAGATGAATATTAAATGAATTCGCTAACTAATATTCTATTAAGTAAAGAAAAAAAAGCTGCTGTCTCTCAATTTGATGAAAATGAGAAACTGTTTGATCGAAACTTAGAACTAATCTATAAGAATGATATTCAAATGGCCCAGGAAAGCATTTATAATGTGTTATCCATTCAATCAATTGATAAAGTGAAAAGCTTATATCAAACCCCACTACATAAATCCGCTTTTACAGTTCATGTTTTCGAAAACCTAAAAAAAGGGATCGCTCACCAAGCTATTAAAAAAGAAGACGTAAATGAAGAAATCATGTTTCACGTTTTTGCGTTAAAAGTGTCCTCTTACTTCAATGATCTACTTAAAAAATCAAAGTTTCCTTCTTATGACTATCTGCTGGAACAACCGGCTCTTTTTTATCATAGTATTTCAAATCAATTAGAAAAAATCATTTTAAAAGTATCCTATAGAACACTTGTATTGGATATGAATATGAATCGGGAAAAAGGTTTTTTGGCAGGGGAGACTCCTAAAGAAAAATATGGTGATTATAATAAAACTCTTTTGTGCAGTCAGGAGTATCTTGAAATCTTTTTCCAACGATATCCAGTCTTATTAAGAGTGATTGGAAATGAACTGAGAAAATTTAAAAAATTCATACTGGAATTTATCTCCCGTTTTGAAAAGGACAAGCCTGAACTGCTCTCTTTATTTGGTTTTTCAGAACAAGTCAAAATAAGGGACATTGAAGTAGGGATGGGTGATTCTCATTCTGATGGGAGAAAGGTTACTAAAATAACATTAAATGAAGGTAAACTTATTTATAAGCCGAGAAGTTTAGAAATTGATCTATTATATAAAAAGATAATTGAATTTTTGAATGAGAAAATTAGAGATCATGATATAAAATTGAGCACTCCGAATGTCCTTAGCAGAGACGGATATGGATGGACTGAATTTATATCTTTTAAAGCATGCAATTGTTTAAAAGATGTTCAAAACTTTTATCAGCGTACAGGAGCTCAAATCGGTTTGTTATATGCATTGAAAGCTGTTGATTTTCATTCGGAAAATCTCATTGCCAACGGCAGCTATCCAGTTCTCATTGATTTGGAATCCTTATTTCATCCTGCATACCAGAAAAAAAAGGATGGGATGGACGCTTATGAAAAAGCTGAAACGCAGCTTCATGAATCTGTCAGAGCATTAGGGCTGCTTCCTTTTTTCTTTGCGGGCAAAGCCGACATCAGCGGAATAGGTCGGAAAGGGAAAGCAAAATCGATCATTAAAGTTCCTCAGCTTATCAATCTAAAGACAGCAGAAATGTCGGTCAAACGAGACTATGTCGAAATTGATACAGCTAATAATCACCCTATGCTTGAGAATAAATTTGTATATGCAAAAGATTATGTCGAAGAACTGAAGCAAGGTTTTTCAAAAGCATATATGACTATATTAAAACATGCTTCGGAGCTGATTCGCATAATAGAAAAGAGCGAAAACAAGATATATGTTCGGTTTATATCAAAACCGACAATAAAGTATTCTGCTTTATTAGAATTAAGTTTTCATCCTAGATTTTTACACAACTCTATTGATAGAGAAATTTTCTTATCAAAAATATGGGAGAGACCAAAGCAAGAAGATGAATATCAATCTATTGTTAAATATGAGTTCAACGATTTAATTAATAATGATATACCTTATTTCAAAGTGAAATTGAATGAGAAAGACTTACTAAGCTCAAAAAATAAGAAAATTGAAAATTACTTTCCGGAAACACCAGCTCAAAGTGTAAAAGAAAGAATTTCAAATTTATCAAAAGACGATTTAAAGTTTCAGCTCTATGTTATCGAACTGTCAATGCTTGCTTCGGAGGATGATCGGCAAATTGTTTTGAAAGAATTTATAACAAAAGAACCAGGACAATATGTAAATGTTTTCAGTAGTAACCAAGAAAGTATCTTAATAGAAAAAGCAGAGGAATTGGCCGCTTATATTTATAATCAATCTTACAAAGCACACACAGATAAAGGAAGTTCGTATTCTTGGCTTAACGCTACTCCTATTGGAGTTGATGAAATTCAATGGAACTTATCCGTTATGGGTGATACCTTTTACGACGGGCTTTCCGGGATGGCTTTCACCTACCTGGCTTTATGGCGCGTCACGAAAAAAGAAAAGTATCTGGACATTGCCGAAAAAATTATGAAAGATGTCATCTCTCGTTTTATTGATATTGAGGTGAAACCGGACGAAGACAGCAGTATGTCTGTAGGTGCTTTTTCCGGAGTGTCTTCAATAGTATATACTTTAATGAATTTCTATATGTATACTAAACGCGAAAAATATAAACAGAATGCAAAACAAATCGCTCAGCTTATTCCGTCCTTGCTTCCTTATGATAAAGAATTGGATATAATCGGGGGCACAGCAGGGGCTCTTATTGTAATGATACGTTCGTTTGAAATAGAGAATGATACATTCTTTTTATCATTGGCTGAACAATGCGGTTCATTTTTAATGAAACAAGCGATCTTTCTTGATGAGGATTTTGTCACTTGGGAAGGTATTGCAAATAAGCCGTTAACGGGTTTTTCCCATGGAAACGCTGGAATGATATATGCCCTTCAATTACTCGAGAAACATTCAAAACATCAAGATATAAGTATGTACATCCGAAAAGGACTTGCTTTTGAAAATTCAAAAAAAGTAAACGGTAACTGGCTTGATCTGAGAAAAACGGTAAATGAAGCTGCAACATCTGCATGGTGCCATGGATCCCCTGGAATTCTATTAAGCAGATTAGAATTGAAAGATTCAAAACACCCTGATATTGCCGAAGTGGCCAAAAAAGATCTGAATAAAACCGTTTCTAACATTTTTTATGACGGTTTTGGCCGAGAGCAAAGTCTTTGTCACGGAGACATGGGAAATGCTTTAATACTGATCGAATATGGAAAAAAGACTGGTGAAAGTCAATTTGTAAATATAGGAAAAAACTTGATTTTGGAGAGTGTACAAGACAAAAATATAGGTTTCTACCAATGCGGAGTTGGAAGGGATGTTGAAACACCTAATTTAATGCTTGGTTTAGCGGGGATCGTATATGGAATGCTGTATGCAGCAGACACAGAATTGCCGAATATTCTCAATCTTGAAATAGGACGTGTAGATACATTAGGAGACATTTATGAAAATTAGAAAAAGAAAGCTTCCGGTTATTCTTCAAAGAAATCAATTTGATTGCGGTATTACTTGTTTAGCCATGGTTTTGAGCAGGGCTGAGGGAATAAAAATCAATCCTAACAAATTGAAATTAAATAAAGAAATTATCGGAAGAGACGGCACTGATTTAATAGAAATGAAAAGGATTTCTGAAACATTCGATTATGATTTCAAAGCATTCCGCACAGACAATATAACGCAGCTTAAAGAGTTAAATAAAAACCATCCGCTAATTGTTCATTGGAATCATAATCATTTTGTAGTTGTCGACGCATTTGGCACAGATAACGTTAAAATTATAGACCCTTCGTCTGGCAGACTGACAATCACATTAGAAGAGTTCAAAACCTTCTATAATGGCATTTCTATTATGTTAATCAGAAAGAACGAACTTGAGAGAAAGGATAAGACTGCTTCGTCGTTAAAAGATGTGTCTTCATTTAGAAAGATCGGAAAATATCTTTTGAAAGATAAAAAATTGTTGGGGGTTATTATAAGTTTCACTTTTATTTTTCAAGCATTAAACTTAATGACCCCTTTTTTGACTCAATATATTATTGATTCATTTATTGACGGAAATGAGAAAATTCTTCCCATACCAATGCTTTTCATGATTGTAATTGTTTCAATCGTATTATTCTTTAGTCTGTCCTTAATCAGAATGAAATTTATTATCAAACTGCAATTAAAAATTAATAAGAGTATGACTGATAAAATAATTCATAAAATATTTAGTCTTCCATTAAAGTTTTTTGAGGCGAATACTGCCGGGGATATTTCAACTAGAATCCATAACATTGCTGTAATTCGTGAAGTCATTTCCAGGTTAGCGTCTACTTTGATATTAGATATCAGTCTTATATTTGTATTTTTCATAGTCATGTTTGTTTATTCTCCGATATTATCTTTTATAGTTTTATTGGGAGCAGCTATACAGGTGATGAGTACTAAAATTTTGCTTCCGAAAATTGAAATGTTCACAAAACAGGAAGTAAATAGTCAATCCAATTTTCAGAGCCAGCTAATCGAAATCTTAAGATCAATGACATTTATAAAAACAATAGGAGAAACCAGGAATATTGAGAGCCAATTAAATTATAACTTTAATCATCAGTTAGATTATTTCTCTAAAAGAATGAATTATTCATCTTTACTGGGTGCGGTCTCCAATGCAATCAATCTATCTTTGCCATTACTTATTTTAATTGTGGGTACTTGGTCAGCAGTATCTATAGGCCTTACGCTAGGCGCAGTAATTGCTTTTTCTAACATTGCCGGACGGTTTATGTCTCCGCTGGGATCAATTATCGGCAGTTTAGAGTCTATTAAATTAGTTGAAGAAATGGTAGACAGGGTTGAGGCTGTACTGGATGAAAAAGATGAGGAAATAAATGATAAAAGCATTGAACTATTTAACCCGGTCGCTCATAATATCAGCTTGAAAAATATTGATTTCAGCTACAACGGAAACGATTATATTTTGAATAATATAAATTTAATGATCCGGCCGAGAGAAAAAATCACATTAATTGGAAAAACCGGAAGCGGAAAGTCTACTTTGATTAAAATCATTGCCGGCCTTTATCAAAAAACAGCAGGAGAAATTTGCTACGGTGAATTCAAAATCGAGGACGTTAATATGGTTAAGCTGAGAGAAACGTTAGGTTATATTGTTCAAGATGTCAATCTGTTTAATGACACTATTATAAATAATATAAAATATTTCAATGAAAAAATAACAATGGAAGAAGTTGTACAAGCTGCAAAAGAAGCATGTATTCATGAGGATATTATAAAAATGCCTATGGGGTATCATACCATGATTGGAGAAAATGGTATTACCTTATCAGGTGGACAGCGGCAGAGAATCTCAATAGCCAGAGTATTAGCGAAAAATCCGCGAATTCTATTTATAGATGAAGGAACAAGCAATTTGGATAAGGATACAGAATTAAATATATTAAATAACATTTACAAAAAGGATATCACTGTAATTTCTATTACTCATAGAACCGAATGGCTCGAATTCTCCGAATCTGTCTACGAGATTGAAAATGGAAACTTAAAGACGATTAAGACCAAATATGAATCACAGCTCCAGCAGACTTATTAACTTGAAAGGAGGTGAAATATGGAATATGAAAGAGAACTTCAGCGCGTTGTATGAAACATCAGAGCAAGAATTAAGAGAGCTTATTGGAGGGCAAAACTCAGTATCAATAACAACAATTCCAATAACAAATCATGTTTGTCCAACTATCACAGTAGGCTGCGCATGTCCGCAAAGGCAAGTATAAAAAACAATCGGGGGGATTTTTAATGAAAAAAGAATTTTTAGCATTGGAACTAATGACTGAGGAAGAATTAAAAGAATTGGCGGGGGGCTCGGAGGCAACTCCAATGACTGTAACACCGACAACCATCACAATACCAATCTCTTTAGCAGGCTGTCCGACAACTAAATGTGCGTCTATTGTCAGTCCATGTAACGACTGAAATTTATAAAAAACTCAAACAATAGGAGGAATTAACATGAAAAAAGATTTTCAAGCACTGACTCCAATGACTGAAGAAGAATTAAAAAACCTTGCAGGGGGTTCAGATGCAACCCCGATGACCGTAACGCCGACAACCATCACAATACCAATCTCTTTAGCAGGCTGTCCGACGACAAAGTGTGCGTCCATTGTCAGTCCATGTAACGATTAAACATATCCGAAAAAGAATATGTATATGCGTACATATTCTTTTTCTTTTTTGTCAAAGACAGTCAAGAATATATAAGGAAGTGATAATTGTGAACAAAACACAGAATTCGGCTAACTATGTTTATGAAAACTCTATGTTGAATATTTTTAAAGAAGAGGATTATTTCGAAGGTTTTGCGCAGTATTATATAAGTATTTTTAAAGCTCAGATTGTTAAAGAAATAGATAGAATACCATCCGAAAGTCTGTTGGATAAGGGATGTCTTGTTGAATCGATATTAATTAATTATAAGAAAAAAATATACTATTTGGCGGGGAAAACACTTATCCATGAGTTTCATCAAACTTTTGACGAGTTTGATGAAAAAAATGAATCTAAAAATTATGATATATTCTCAGAAAGGCTGAAAAACTCCGCATTTGTTGAAGAAATACTCAATAATTATCCTGTATTGCAAGATTTAATCTCCAGATCCACCTCTGATTTTATACGCTTCACTATATCTATTATTAAACATTGGGTTAATGACTATAAAAAAATCCAACAAAAATTCAACTTTTCGTTCGGAAAAATGAGAAAGGTTAATATGAATGCAGGGGATGTTCATAATGGCGGTAAAAGTGTTGTTATTATTGAATTTGAGAATAACAAACTCGTTTATAAACCCCGTTCACTTGAAATTGATGTTTTTTATGAAAAGGTCATTGATTATGTCAATCAGTATTATCAAACTAATTTAAAAACACCTTTATCCTTGGATCAAGGTGAGTACGGGTGGCAAGAGTATGTACAGTCTGAACCGTGCGATAATATTGAACAGGTAAGAAATTATTATTACCAATTTGGAATGCATTTAGGATTTATTTATGCTTTTCAAGGGTCAGATTTTCATTTTGAAAATATCATAGCATGTCGTGATAAACCAGTGTTGGTTGATCTTGAGACTCTGTTTCAAAGCAGCCTCTTTTTTTCTGAGGAGAACAAGGAAAATGTTAATTTAATGGCATCAGCACAGGTAAATAAAACAATATTAAAATCTGCACTTTTTAACTATATGAGTTTTCCGGAAGATAATGGGCTGACTAATATAGGAGGCTTGATAAACACAGAAAATCAAAAAGGTGAAAAAGAAGAAGTGCTTCATATAAAAACAGATAAAATTTCTATAAGAAAGAAACAATATCTCTTCAAAAGGGGAAGGAATCTTCCTGTTTACAAAAATAAAGTAGCAGAATGTTTTGAATTTGAAAGAGAATTTATTGAAGGCTTCAAAAGAATATTCTTGATTTTGAAAGAAGATTTATATATACGGAACCTTATAAGCGAATTAAATTATGCCCCTATTAGAATTATTGTCAGACCTACATATGTTTACGCTTCATTTCTTGAAACCCTCCTCCATCCTATGTATTTAAAAGATTATGGAGAAAGGATAAGGGTTTTATCTTTTATTAAGGATGCTTATACAAAATATGAAGTATTTGATTCCATCAGTCCATTTGAGATCAAGGATATGATGATCGGTGATATACCCTATTTTAATGCTCCTATTAGTGAAAAAAGGGTTTATTCAAATTCAATACATGTGGTGGATACAGGGATTATGAAACAAAGCGCTAAACAAGAAGTTTTAACTCGTTTAGCGAATATGTCGGAAGAAGACATGCATCAGCAAGTGAGCTTGATAAATATGGCCTTAAGCTCCACGGCGGCTAATTTGGATATTATTTATAAAAATCAAATTGATGATTTTGTACCTGGATATTTAGAAAATGACATACAAATCAAAGAGCTGATTCAAATAGAAACAGATTGTATATTAAAACAAGCAATCGAATCGGAGAAATATCTTCAATGGGTATCAATAGTCTCGGCTCCCAATGGCACCTTATCCGTAGGACCGTTGAGTTTTGGGCTGTACGATGGGTTAGCTGGAGTGGGGCTTTATTTTTCAGCTTATGATTTTATTTATAATGATGAAAAAGTCAAATCGATTCTTCGTAAAATAGTGAATTCAATTAATCAAATATATGAGCATAGTATTTATAAAACAAATTTCTCTGCTTTTTACGGGTCAAGTTCTTATATCTATTTTGTCAATAAAATGAGAGGTACCGGACTTTATTCGGAAAATGAAGTGAATAGTATGTGTAAAGCATACTTAGAGAAACTTCGTCAGGAAACCGCTCAAATAACACATACCGATTTTATAGGCGGACTCGCAGGTATATTAAAGGTTGTGATTCAGCTTGGCAGGTATTATCGGACTGAATTAATGGAAGATACGGCAAGGGCAGTTTGTAAAGAAATATGCAAAAGAATGATTCAAAATAGAAATGAAGCATATTGGAAATCCGACGCGGATGAGAATGTTGTTTTAGCAGGGTTTTCTCACGGTATTACTGGGATTTGTTATGCACTATCTGAATATTATGCGCATATTGAGGCATCTGGAGAAGTACTTAGACTGATTGAATCAGCTCTCAAATACGAAGATAAATTTTTTGATACTAAAATAAAAAAATGGAGGGATAACAGAAAAAATGAGTCGGATTATTCTTCCGCAATGTGGTGTCACGGGTCTTGCGGTATTCTTCTTGGAAGAAGCAGGATATACGAGAATGTAGACGGGCGCATTCACGTTGGGTATATTAATGAGTCTTTAGATGACACATTGCTGAATGGAAATTCCCATCGTCAGGGCTACTCATTATGCCATGGAACGATGGGGAATATAGATGTACTTCACGCTATTAAGGAATTATCTCTCTTTAAAAATCGCAAGCAAGAGATTGAGAATACAATTAATATATGGGTTAACCATTTTAAAGAGACCCTGTTGAAAAATGGCTGGCAAAATGGAATAAGAAATGATCATTCGGGACTTGGTATGATGTTAGGGAAAACCGGACAATTATATGCACTCTTAAGGTTAGTTAATAAAGAAATTCCCACCCCATTGGCTTTGGATTGAGGGGGATTTCCCAAATAAAAAAGCGATCCTGTAAAGGACGCTTTTTTTAGATTAATTTTATCCCGCTGATTAAAATAATCGCCGCCATCACAAACTGCAGCGGGCGCGGTGAGAATTTCGGCGAAAAGAAGCTGCCGAGAAGCACACCCGGCACAGAGCCGATCAACAGATTCAATACAAGCAGGTAATCGACGCTTCCGAAGCTTGCGTTTAACAGACCGGCAACAGTTACGAGCAAAAAGGCATGTGCGATATCCGTTCCCACCACTTCTGCTGTTTTCATTCTGAACAGGTATAACATGGCGATCGCAAATAATGAGCCGGACCCAATAGATGTCAGGCCGACGATGAAGCCGAAAATGACGCCGATCAGTATCATGAGTGTCCGCTTTTCTTCAAGTGTTTTTTGCTGCCAGCGGTTCGGCCGCAGTTTTTTATCGAAAAAAAGGCGGGCGATAATGGAAATGGCGACAAGGGTCAGCACGTAGCCGAGCGCCTGTTTGATAATCTGCTCCTGATGCTGGTGAAAAGCGGGAAACAAGTGAAGAACACCGATGGCGGCTGTTGCGCTGGGAATGCTCCCGAGCGCCAAGTAGCCGACAAGTTTAAATTGAACGGTGCGCTGCTTCCAATGAGAAACGACACCGAACAGTTTGGTGATGGAGTTATATAAAAGGTCAGTGCCGACGGCGATTGAGGGGTTGATCCCCAAAACGATCAGTAAAGGAGTCAAAAGCGCCGCTCCTCCCACACCCGTCAATCCGACCAGCGTTCCGACAAAGAAACCCATAAACACAATGCTTACAGTCATCTGTGTGCCTCCTGAATAATCCTACTATTTTTATCAGATTATATATGATTAAGAGGCAGTAATCAATTAAATTTTCGGAAAATTTTATACAGAACAAAAAAATCCGCCTGCCTGCTGTTATTTCGCAGATCGGCGGATGATGGCCGGATTATGATTTTTGCTGATAAAACGGAAGTTCCGTGTGGCCCATTTCTCTGACATACACGAAAAGATTGCCTTTATGATGAATTTCATGCTCCATGGCAAGCTGAAGGAGAGCCGCGCCGGTTATTTTTCTGCCGAAAGAGGCAGTCAGGTCAATTTCGCGGTTCAGCTGCTCTTCAGTCAGCTGTGACAGGATGTCTGTCGTTTTTTCAGTACATGCTTCAGCCAGTTTGACGAGGTCTGTTTCCGCTTCTTCTTTCGGTTTGTTCTGGATAGCTGATCCGTTTCCGTCGTTAATGACGTTTGCAAACATAAGAAAAGAATAAACGATGTGTTTTACAAGTTCCTGAGCGGACATTGATGTCTCCGCCGGCTTGTAGTCGTAATACTCGCGGCTGATTTTTTCCGCCAGCTCAATCGTCACGTTGCGATGTGACAGAAAGTGGCTGACCAATTGATTTTGTGCTGTCATGTGAAAACCCCCATTTAATACAGAATAAAAGCTGCAAGGATATGCTATATCAACGGCACGGAAGAAACAAGCAATAAGCTTGTGATGAAGATAAATCGTTGCGGATATCCGAAATTCGACAATTGCGGTCTTTTTGCGTTCTTCTTTTTCTAGCAATTATGATAAAATATGACATATCTCGGTCATTCCAAAAGGGGGGATTTATTGAGGATGAAGCAGACTATTCCGTCCTCTTTTGTCGGGCTCAAAATTAATGAATGGTATACCCATATCCGGCAGTTTCACGTCCTTGAGGCGGAGCGCGTCAAACGTGAAGTAGAGAGAGAGATTGAGGATATGGAAGAAGATCAGGATCTGCTGCTGTATTATTCATTAATGGAATTCAGACACCGCGTCATGCTGGATTACATCAAGCCCTTAAAGGAGGACCCTTCTCAGCCTGAGTTTTCAGAATTATTGGAAGACATTGAAGGCAACCAGTATAAACTGACAGGACTGCTTGATTACTACTTTAATTTTTTTCGAGGAATGTACGAATTTAAACAGAAAATGTTCCTAAACGCCATGATGTATTACAAACGGGCTGAAAAAAACCTTGCACTCGTTTCTGATGACATCGAGAAAGCTGAGTTTGCTTTTAAAATGGCCGAGATTTTTTACAACCTGAAACAAACCTACGTCTCCATGAGTTATGCCGTTCAAGCCCTTGAAACGTACCAATCGTATGAGACGTACAACGTCCGCAGAATCCAATGTGAATTCGTTATTGCAGGGAATTATGATGACATGCAGTATCCAGAAAGAGCATTGCCCCACTTAGAACTTGCTTTAGATCTTGCAAAACAAGAAGGCAATCCCCGTCTTATCAGTTCAGCCTTATATAATCTCGGAAACTGTTACGAAAAAATGGGAGACCTCTCTAAAGCAGCCGAATATTTTGAGACATCCGTTTCCATTTGCAGGTCAGAAAAGTTCGATAATCTTCCGCATTCTATTTACTCATTAACACAGGTTCTTTATAAACAGAACACTACAGCCGAAGCAGAGAAGCAATATCGCCTCGGGCTCAGTATCGCCCGCGAATACAATGATGAATTGTTTGTCAATCTGTTCCAATTTTTGCATGCGTTATACGGCAAGGAAATGGATAACGCATCCGTCAGGCACACGTTTGATTTTCTGGAAGAACACATGCTGTATCCGTATGTGGAAGAATTGGCGCATGACGCTGCCAAATTTTACATGAAACACGGACAGCCTGAAAAAGCGCTCACGTTTTATGAAAAAATGGTGCACGCCCAAAAACAAATCCAGAGAGGAGATTGTCTATATGAAATCTAAACTGTTGTCAGGATTGCTGCTAGTTGCTGTCGGGTTCAGCTTTACACAGGTGATCGGCCATGAAAGCCATTTGGAAAACCAAGCGGACGGCACGTTCCATATTGCCGCACGCAACCAAACATAACATAAAGACCCTTCTTTGGAAGGGTCTTATTTTTTGCATGCGTATCCATTCCAATTTTATCCGAATGCAGGGTCGATATGCTCAAGTTATCTGTCCTACGAATGCCACCTATTGATGAAAAAGGCATAAGGAGAGATGAAGAGTGGGGATTGAAGTGAAAAAACGGCTCGTATCGGCTGATAAATATGCGTTAAAATGTCCGAATCCGATGACGCCGGAGTATATTACCATTCATAACACGGCAAACGACGCATCCGCCGCAAATGAAATCAGCTATATGACGGGAAACAGCGAATCAACGAGCTATCATTTTGCGGTTGATGACAAAGAAGTGATCCAGGGAATTCCGTTGGACCGGAATGCCTGGCATTCGGGAGACGGCACGAACGGCACCGGAAACCGAAAGTCGATTGCTATAGAAATCTGTTACAGCAAGTCAGGCGGCGAACGGTACAGAGCCGCAGAAGAACTGGCGATTGCGTTTGCGGCGCAGCTTTTGAAAGAACGGGGCTGGGGGATTGACAGAATCAGAAAGCATCAGGACTGGAACGGAAAGTACTGCCCGCACCGTATTTTGTCTGAAGGCCGCTGGGATGAAGTGAAGGCGAAGATTGAAAAGAAATTAAGCGGAAGTATGCCGGCGAAAAAAGCCTCTATTTCTTCTTCCGCCTCTGAATACCATGTGAAAAAAGGCGACACCTTATCGGAAATCGCCGCATCGCACGGTGTCAGCGTAAAATCGCTGCAAAGCATCAACCATATCACCGATCCGAATCACATTACAGTCGGACAAGTGATCAAGCTCGCTCAGACGGGTTCTTCTTCAAAAAGTCAGGCTGTGTCTTCATATCCGCTTCCATCCGGTGTGATCAAAGTGACGAAACCGCTGACGAAAGGGACAAACGTAAAACAAGTGCAAAACGCTTTATCCGCACTTTATTTTTATCCCGATAAAGGAGCAAAAAATCATGGGGCGGACGGCGTTTACGGCCCGAAAACGGCAAATGCCGTAAAACGTTTTCAATCCGTCAGCGGATTAACGGCAGACGGAATTTACGGCCCGAAAACGAAGGCGAAAATTGAAGAAAAACTGTAATCAAGAAAACGGAAGCTCCCCGGGCTTCCGTTTCTTCTTACATACAAACTGCGGCAAGAGCCTTTTGAATATCATAAATGCTTTCATCTTTTTTAAACTGCTTTGAGACAGCGGGAAGTTCCGCGCCTGAAATCCAAATTTTCAGCTCTGAATCAAGGTCAAAGCGGCCGGCGGTTTCTACGCTGAATCTGGAAATGCTCTTGTACGGAATGGATTGAATCTCCGTTTTCTTCCCCGTGAGTCCCTGTTTATCAACAAGAATAAGACGCTTATCCGTAAAGACAATGATATCTCGGACAAGCTTAAATGCGGCATTGACATTCTCGCCTTCCAGCAAAATACGGGCCAGTTCTGATTTTGCTTCAGCCGTCGATATTGTCGACGCATTGCCCAGCAATCCATTGATGAACCCCATGATATCTCCCCCCTGATTTAAATCATACTATAAAAAGGTTTCCATTCCCAGATGAGTAGAGTAAACTGGTGCTGACTGGAAAAGGAGAGCATGTTACACATGAAAGATAGATATGACAGCTTCGCAGCCCTTTCCGCTGCTGAATCGGAATACAGAATTATTTATGAAGAAAAAGAGGGAAGTAAATGTATCGTCCTCGCTCCCCACGGCGGCAGGATTGAGCCGGGTGTCAGTGAGCTGGTGCAGGCATTTTCTGACCAAAGCTCAATTTATTTATTTGAAGGGACGAAGCGGTGCGATAACCGTTCTCTCCACTTGACAAGCACACGCTTTGACGAGCCTCTGGCTTTAGAAAAAGTGACCGCCCATCATTACGCATTGGCTTTTCACGGGTATCATGATCTGAAAAAGGCAAATACACTCGTCGGGGGGGCGGATCTGGAAAAAGCAAGACTGATTTGTGATCTGCTGCGTGAAGCGGGATTTGATGCCGAGCTGACAGAGAAGAATGATCGGCTGGCAGGTGTAAATCCCGGCAACATTGTCAATCGGACAAAAAGGAAAATGGGGCTGCAATTGGAAGTGAGCACGGCGCAGAGACACGCGCTGTTCAGCAATTTTGGCTGCCGGGGAGAAAAATACACGCCAACCGATCTGTTTTTTCGGTATGTAGAAACCGTGAAGGCCGGTTTTTATGATAAATGAACAGAGGGCCCGTTCTTACATTCACTGGAGCTATGCGGCGCATGAAGTGCTTGGCGGGCAGCACGGTGATTACAGCGTCATGATGCAAAAACCTTTTCTCCGATGTCAAAATGATGACATTCTGCCGGCTGTGTTCTAAGCCGGCGGAGAATCGCTAATTTTCAATAAAATACGGCGTTTTTTCTTCAGCGGCATGCAAGTGTGTCTGTCCGCTTCCATAATACACATTCGGCCGCTTGTCGGATAACAGACAAGCGAGCCGCTTCTGAAATTGAATACCTGCTTTACGCCGTTCAAACAGCTCGAGCCTTTTTTCCGCAAATGATGCCGTCACCCGGAAAGCGGCTGCGATTAAAATAACGGCGTGGCTCCTCCGCTGGGGCAGCTCCATGTTTAACAGCATAAAGGTCGGCACACAGAAGTGGTACATAAAATGGTTGGCCTGAAATTCCTGCAGTTCCCTGAACAGCTTGTTCATATGAAAATGGTTCCCGGTATGCTTCAGCACATGGCACAGTTCGTGCGCAAAATCCTGCCATTGCTCTTCGGGTGACTTTTTTTGATTCAGGACGATGCTGTACATGCCGTCCCGCTTCAGCATCATACTGTGCGTATCTTCAAAATGAATCCAAATGTCAAGCTCCTTGGCAATCATCTGCATATCAATATGGAGAGGGGCGGTCATTCCCATGCGGCAATATAAGTTTTTGACGTATTCCTCAAGATGTGTTAAAAAATCGCCCAATTGAATACACCCTTTCGAACATATGTTCTTTTTTAAGCGAGAAAGAAAAGCCCTGATCGGACTTTGAATCAATTCCCTTTTCTTTTAAAAATAAACATTCAGCTTTTATATCGGCTGAACGTTAAGCAGTTTAAAGGAAAAGAGCGGATTATTTATGTTTCGGCCTGCGGTTTTTCTCTTTTTCTTTTAAATAATTAATGAATTCAATGGCCTGCTGCTTGCTTTCCGGGGAAAAGTCCTGCATGTCCCGATATGCGATCTGCAGGTCGGGATCGGCAAACATGTCTTCATCTGAAGGTTCTTTTCCGGTTAACAAATAATCAGTCGACACTTTGAAATAATCCGCAAGCTTTTGCAGCGTGTCGTAATCGGGTTCAGATCGGCCGTTTTCATAATGAGAATATCTGGCGCGCGAGACACCGATATGATTTGCGACTTCTTCCTGCGTTTTCTTACCTCTGAGACTCTTTAATCTTCCGCCTATCATCCGAAATGACCTCTCTTTTTTCAACACCCTAAGTTACTTATGATTATAGATACAAAATGTATCAAAAGAAAGGGATGATAAAAAAAGTATCAAAAAGGTCTTGATGATACGAAATGTATCGTATATAATCAACATCATAGAGATACAAAATGTATCAAAATACGATAAGAAATTGATCAGGAGGGTGAGAGATGCAGCCGATAATCATCCGTTTCAGCAGCAATCCGGCTGACCAGAGATGTTTAGGAAAAGCAGGCGGTTCGATATCTTTTACCGCTTGCGGACTACCGGTATTCCGATTTGATAACCGATTGCAGTATGAGCGCTATATACGTCTGAAGAAAAATGGAGACGTCCCTTATGAATCGTAAAAGCTACCCGTTTTTCATATATTCCGGATTATTGAATTCTGAACATTATGACAAAATAGGGTCCGCCATTTGGCTGTTTTTATGGTTCATCAGCTCAACGACAAAGGAACATGTAAAAGACGGCATAAAGTGGGGGATCGTCCTCGGACATAAGCCCGTAAAAGCAAGAGAAATGGCCGATGTATTCGCGGTCAGCGAAAAAACCGTCAGGCGGTGGCTCGAGAGCTTGGAACAGCATGAGTATATCAAAACCGTCCGCGCCCCTTACGGACTCATCGTCTCCGTAAAGCACTCGAAAAGATTCACGCCGAAAAAGACATTAACCCGCCCGGAAGCAACTGACCGGACAATATCGGCGGATCACCGGGACAAAAATGTCCGGAGAGAAATAGATATAACAAAAAATCATACTGCTGAAGAAGCGATTAACGAAATTGCCGCCCATTTTATCAGATTAAGGTCTGCACAGGAGGGGCGGAGCGTATACCCGTCGCCCCGGGATTATCAGGCCATCGCCCGGATTGTTTCCCTCGGTGCGTCAGCACAAGAAGCAATCAAATGGCTCGGCGAATGCTTTACCGCTTTTGAACAGCGGCGCACCTTTTCAGCTGAAACGATCAAGGCTTTCAGCTATTGCGCCAAGTTTATGGAAGACCGCTTGAATGCACGAATTGCGGGAAGGACAATCACAACAAAAAAAGAGAGGAATACGATACATGACAAAACGAACGATCGAGCAGATACTGGCCGACCTGAAAAACGGAAAACGTCCATTACTGGCGGACAGACCGGAAGAATCAGACGAAAGCCGCTTTGACTGCCCGCTCTGTAAAGATCAGGGCGGTTATCTCAAAAACCAGCTGGGAATGGAAGTGTGGGTGAAGTGCCGCTGCGCCGCCGAACGGAAAGTAGAACGCATTCTCGGCGCAAGTGAAATTACAGATGCCTTTCGGAAGCTGGATTTCAAAGGATTTATCACGCGGGGCAAGCCTCAGGCAGTCGTCGACGCATATGAGTGCGCCCTTGAATATGTTGAGAACTTCGACAAGATGAAAAACTGCCGGAAAAACAGCATAGCCCTTTTAGGGCGTCCGGGGTCGGGAAAAACCCATCTTTTGACCGCTCTCAGCAATTATGTCATGAGACAGAAGCAGACACCGGTGCTGTATTTTCCTTTTGTGGAGGGCTTTACGGATTTAAAAAATGATTTTGATATGCTTGATGCAAAGCTTGGCCGTATGAAACAGGCGGATGTGCTTTTTATTGACGATCTGTTCAAGCCGCTGAACGGAAAACCCCGGGCGACCGATTGGCAGATTGAACAAATGTATGCCGTCGTGAATTACCGCTATTTAAATCATAAGCCGGTTCTTATCTCGAGCGAGCTGGCCTGTGACGGATTGGTGCAGGTTGATGAAGCCTTGGGCACAAGAATTTATGAGATGTGCAGCGATTATTTAGTCATCATTAACGGCAATTCATTTGACGTAAACCACAGATTAGAGGGGGCGAGATAATGTGTAAACTGTGCGGACCGAAGAAGGTCATTGTGACGGAAACGGGTTTCGGCGCTGTCTTTCACCCTTGCCCGAACTGCAAAACAGGCACTGATTTAACGCCGGTCATTAAACGGCTTGAACGAATGGTTCAAGACGCAAAAGCGAGGCTTGATGCACGTGTGTAAATATATCAAATGGCTTTTTTGCCTGCTGTTCAGGGCAAAACGGATAGAAAAGCAAATTGAAGCATGGCATGAGGCTGATGGAAAGTGAGGATCACCATTGCAAGAAAAAAACAGCCCCGCTCCATGGCGGGCCGTACACAGCGGAGAAGAAAAACCCATTTACATTTATTCCGCTTACAGCGAAGCGGATAAAGAGAAGTTCCCTTATTCAAACGGAAGGCTCATCGCGGCCGTTTTCAACTTAAGTTCATACTCACAGCACATCAACGCGGCATTGATGGCGAAAGCCCCGGAACTCTTTGAGGCGGCCGAAACGGCTCTCCGCCTGCTCCGGGGAGAAAGTTCTGAAGAAAAAGAAGCGTTCATAAATGAGCTCGGAAGCCTCATACATGAAGTGAACATTTTGAAAAAGACGGAGGACGTAAAACATGAATCCTAAAAAACTGACTGACATTGAACATACAACATTAAAAAGCCAGCTGGAAGAAGGCAAGGTTCGGGTGATTATAGTAGACGGACTGAAGAAGGAAGCATGGCTCGCCGAAGCGCCGGAGCACGGCAAAACGCTTGTCGAAACGCGAAAAGGGGATCTGGCCCGGGTCGAATATGAAATCGGCTTTAAATTGAATTAATCGAAAAAAACAGAATACGTCCAAGACGGAAAGCCTGCGGACACTGATCAATCGCGCACATGCTGCGCATTGATTGGTGTCCTTTTTTGTTCCGAAAAAGAGGAGGATCTACATGGAAGACTTACTATTTGAATATAAACGCACGCTGAAAGAGACGAAAAAGTGGTACAAGCAGCTGGAGGAAGCCGATGAAACGGTGCTTACTTCAGAAGAACTGAAAGATAAAAAAATCATCAGAACGATTATTACAGATTTGGAATATGTCATCGAATGGCTTGAAAAAGGCCGGCAGCCCGGCATAAGAAGAGCGATAGACCGCAGAGACGCTTATCAGAGAATGCTCATTAAAGATCCGAGAATCATAGAAACCTATTCGCAGGCGCTGATGTTTGAACCGTCCGCAAATGTGACTGAAGAAGACAGAATCAGACTGCGGGACGCATTAGCCGTTTTAACGGATAGAGAAAAAGAAATGCTGCTGCTCCACAAAGCGGAATGCTTTTCGTATGAACGGATCGCCGCCTTGCTGAATGTAAAGAAATCAACCGTACAAACGACGGTCAAACGGGCGCTTCTGAAAATTCAAAAACAGCAGGAACAAAGAAATCAATCGCCTGCTTCATAAGTTGTCATACGTTTGCCACCTAGAAGTGAACAGACGATCACAAAAAGCGGCCCGATTAGAAGCCGCTTTTTATTATAGACAATCATGTCGGAGGTGGCGGTGATGCCGTAGCATGAAAAACGCAAAAAGAGAACAGGCATTTACAATCTATCAGTCTCATAAAGGCCGCATCACAAATCGCGCCCTTGCCGGCAAATCAGGCGTATCCGCAAGAACAATCGGCAGATGGAAAAAAGAAGGGCGCTGGGACGAGGCGCTTAATAAGAACGCGGAAAGCGGCGGAAAAAACAACCCGGGCGAAGGTGATGAGTTAAACGAACGCCAGCGGCTGTTTTGTCTTTATTATGTGAAAAGCTTTAACGCCACCCAATCTGCGATAAAAGCCGGGTATTCACCGGAAAGCGCGCATGTGACGGGAAGCAGGCTGTTAAAAAACGAAAAAGTCGCTAAAGAAATCAGCCGCATGAAAAAGGAAATGGTCAATAAAGTGTTTGTCGAAGCGATGGACGTTCTTCAAGTCTATGTGAAAATCGCTTTCGCTGACATTACCGATTATGTAACCTTCGGAAAAAAAGAGGTTCAGGCCTTCGGAAAATCAGGGCCGCTCTTTGACGAAAATGATAATCCGATTATGCAGGAGATCAGCTACGTTGACGTTAAAGATTCGCACCTTCTGGACGGAACCATCGTCACGGAAGCAAAACTAGGGAAAGAAGGCATTGCAATAAAGCTTGCCGACAAGATGAAGGCTCTTGAAAAGCTGTCCTTGTACTTTGACCTTTTCCCTGACCAATTTAAACAAAAAATCGAAAATGAAAAATTAAAGCTGGCACAGCAGAAGATGGAAAAAACAGAAGACAGCCAAAAGCCGATTGACATTGTCATTACGCGGAAAGAGGAACGGACATGATTGAAAAAGCGGTTAACCCGCGCTTTGAAGATTATTTGTTCAATTGGAATGAAACGTACCAATTTCTCGTCGGAGGCTACGGCTCGTCAAAAAGCTATCATACCGCGCTGAAAATCATCTTGAAGCTGCTTCGTGAAAAGCGGACGGCGCTTGTCGTGCGGGAAGTTTTCGATACGCACAGAGATTCTACTTTTGCCTTGTTTGAGGACATTATCGAAGAGCTTGAGCTGGGACATGCCGTAAAGGCCGTGTCATCACCGATGCAGCTGAGATTTTCAAACGGAAGCCGGATTATGTTTAAAGGGATGGACAACCCGGCCAAATTGAAATCCATTCATCATATTTCACTGATTTGGATTGAAGAATGCTCTGAAGTGAAGTATGAAGGCTTTAAGGAGCTGATCGGCCGTCTGCGCCATCCTGAGCTTTCGCTTCATATGATATGCACCACAAATCCCGTCGGCACCTCCAATTGGACGTACCGGCATTTTTTTCGTGATGAGCAAAACAAACGGTTCGTATTGGATGATCAGACACTGTATGAAAAAGGCACCGTCGTTAAGGGAGATACGTATTATCACCATTCCACAGCGTGCGATAATCTGTTTTTGCCGAAAAGCTATATTAAGCAGCTGGACAGCTTACGGCATTACGATCCTGATTTGTACCGGATCGCCCGCAAAGGACGGTTCGGCGTCAACGGCATCCGCGTGTTTCCGCAGTTTCAGGTCATGGAGCACAACGAAGTAACGGAGCGGATTGCGTCCATCAGGCGCCCACTGTTTCGGACGGGCATGGATTTCGGTTTTGAAGAGTCATACAATGCGGTCATCCGGCTAGCCGTCGATCCGGATCAAAAAGAGCTTTATATTTTCTGGGAGTATTACAAAAACAAAATGACCGATGATCAGACAGCTGAGGAGCTTCAAGAATTGGCGGATCAAAAAGAGCTGATCAAAGCGGATTCGGCTGAGCCGAAAAGCATCCAATATTTCCGCAGGCAGGGATTTTGCATGGTTGCGGCCAAAAAGTTTCCGGGCTCAAGACTTCAGTATACAAAAAAGCTGAAACGGTTCAAACATATCTATTGCTCAGACAGCTGTGAAAATACGATCCGCGAATTGCAGAACTTAACGTACGCAAAAAACAAAAACGGCGTTCTGTCGGAAGATGAGTTTTCAATTGATCCCCACACACTTTCAGCCATTTGGTATGCGCTGGATGACTATGACGCGGCGGATCTGAAAGATGCATCACAAAAACGGAGACGTCCGAATCGGGAAAGGAGGAGATAGGCGTTGCCTAACTATCAAAACGTTAGAGCCACCGTCTTTAAATCAAAAATGGCCGCGCCGCAGGCAAGGCAGATGAACGAAGATCAATTTGCCGATCTGTACGGCGAAGACATCATTTCACCGCCCTATAATCTCATTGAACTGAAAACAATCGCCGAATACTCGACGATTCTTCAGCAGTGCATTGACGCGTATCGGGTCAATATTACGGGTTTTGGGTTCGATGTGGAATATACCTTTGATGTAAATAGCCCAGATTGCTCACCGTCTAAAAAGGCCCGGGCCGAAAAAAACTGGATGAAGCTGGAGAGCTTTTACAAATGTCTTCATTTTGATGAATCGGCCGAGACGGTCCTCGGATATGCGATAGAAGACCGCGAAAAAACGGGCAACGGTTTTCTCGAAGTGCTTCGGGACGGCGCGGGAAAACCGGCGGGGATTGAATATCTGGATGTGAAACATATGCGCGTCTGCGGTGTGACTGATCCCGTTGAAGTTACATTTTCATATGAAGAAAACGGCGCATCCAAAACGATTAAAAGGCAAAAACGGTTCCGTAAATATGTTCAGATGCTGAACGGACGGAAAGTGTTTTTTAAGGAATACGGCGATCCCCGCATGATGGACATGAGAACCGGTGAATACGTAAAGACCCTGTCTGAAGAATACCGGGCAAATGAAGCCATTCACTTAAAAATCGGCAGCGGCACTTACGGCATTCCGCGCTGGGTCGGCAATATCGTCAATCTGTACGGCGCCCGGAAAGCGGAAGAACTGAATTTTATGTATTTCAAGCAGGGCCGTCACGTGCCGGCCGCCATTACGGTTGAAAACGGCATGCTGTCAGAAACCTCGTACAAAGAGCTTCAGGATTATATGAATGACCTGGAAGGGGTGGAAAACGCCCACAAATTTCTGCTGATTGAGGCGGAAGGCATTGCGAAGGAAAAAGACCTTCACGGAGGCGAAGACATTACGCCCGTGTCTGTGGAAATTAAATCACTTGCGGAAATTCTGCAGGATGATGCGCTGTTTCTTGAATATGACGACAGAAGCAGAAATAAACTCCGTTCCGCTTTCCGTCTCCCGCCGCTTTATACGGGAGAGGCGCAGGAATACAACAAAGCCACAGCCGATACGGCACGGAAAATAACGGAGGAGCAGGTGTTTCAGCCGGAGCGGAAAACGCTGATTAATAAGCTCAACACGTTATTTTTGCCTGAACTGGGTCTCCACGATGTACAGCTCACATTAAAAGGGCCTGATTTTCGCGATCCGCTTGAAATTGCGAAGGTGCTTACGCCATTTATTTCCGCCGGCGCGGTCTCTCCTAATGACCTCCGTGATCTGGCGGGAAGAGTGCTCGGCAAGACGCTTGAGGAATGGCCTGAAGAGTACTACAGCCGGCCGGTGCTGAAAGGGAAATAGGAGCAATCCTGAAAGGGGGTGAAAACATCTCGTGCCGAGAGAATTGAGAAATGCCGTCATCAGTTTTGTGAGCTATGTCGATAAGGCGGCGAACCAAACGGAATTCTTTTTTACAAAATCAGCCGGAGGCCTTCCGTCATTTGAAAAAAAGGTGCAGGTGTTTACAAAAAACGAATCGGATGAGCAGAAGCTTGTTTACGGCATCGTTTACGAGCCGGATGTCCCCGATGCACATGGCGATTATATGACGGCTGAAGAGATTGAAAAGGCCGCTCACGGTTTTTTGGCGGACGCCCGCAACATCGATACAAATCATAATTTTGAAGGCGGGACCGGCGAGGTGGTGGAGTCGTACGTCGCCCCGGATGACTTTGAAATCGGGAATGCTGTGATCCGGAAAGGATCTTGGGTGCTTGTCACCAAAGCTTCCGATGAAGTATGGGATCAGATTAAAGCCGGTATCATTACGGGCTACAGCATGGCGGGAACCGCTGACGTTTACGAAGAGCCGGCAGAAAAGCAAGCCGGCTTATTCGGCGCAGTCAAGCAATTTCTCGACCGTGACCGCAAATCAAGAAACCGCAAGGGAGAGGACTTGAACAAGATGAGAAAAGAAGACGTAAGAGAATCGATTGAACACGCGCTGCACCCGCTTTTAAAGCGGCTTGACAGTTTGGACCAGAACACGGAAGACAAAGACGGGGCGGCTGCGCCGTCTGATG
Source organism: Bacillus sp. Bvel1 (assembly GCF_014872755.1). NCBI lineage: Bacteria > Bacillati > Bacillota > Bacilli > Caryophanales > Bacillaceae > Bacillus > Bacillus sp. Bvel1. Next base: position 371,133 of record NZ_JAAOBZ010000006.1, read on the forward strand.
AAGAAAAGCTGAAAACACTTGTTGAGGACATGCTGGCGCCGATTATTAAACGCATTGAAGCGCTTGAAAAAGTAAGAGGCGCATCAAAGCAGCCGGAAGAAGAGACGGGCGGTCAAGAGCCTGTTAAAAAATCCATTTGGAGCGGACTGCTTTAAGCCCAGTCAGAAGGAGGAACTGTAGAGTGAGAAATCAAGATATCATCAGAAAGGCGGAAATGTCACTTTCCGCTTTAAAAAGCGGCGGTTTAATGAACCCCGCACAAGCTTCAGCATTTATCCGCATGGTGCAGAACACGCCGACCATTTTCAGTGAATCGCGTGTGATTCAAATGGAAAATGACTCGCAGAAATTTGAAAAAATCGGTTTCGGCCAGCGTATTCTGCGTGCCGCTGAGGAAGGAAAAGCCTTAACTGACGATCAGCTGACCGTCCCGTCAACAAGTACGGTGCAGCTGAATACGAAAGAAGTCATCGCGGAAATTAATATCACCTATGACACGCTTGAAAACAATATTGAAAAAGACGGCCTGCAGCAGACGATCATGCAGATTTTGGCGGAGCGGGCGGCAGTCGATATTGAGGAGCTAGTCGTAAACGGCGATACATCTTCTTCTGATCCGTACTTGGCACAGCTTGACGGAATCCGTAAGCAGACTGTATCTCACGTCATTGACGGAAACGGGGAAGAGCTGTCCAGAGCCACATTTAAAAAAGGCTTAAAAGCCATTCCGGCAAAATATTTGCGACTGCCTCAGGAATTCAGATTTTACACATCTCAAGGCATGGAGATTGAATGGAAAGACCGTGTGGCTGACCGTCAGACCAATCTGGGAGATCTTGCGGTGCAGGGCGGTTTGTCTTCAGCATTCGGCGTTCCGGTCAAAGGAGTGTCCAATCTGCAGCCGTACTCAGTCGGAGAAGGTGATTCCCAGTACGATGCGTCTGACATCATTTTGACTCACCCGAAAAATATCATTCTCGGTTTTTCAAGAAATATCCGAATCGAAGTAGATAAAGATATTCGCAGCCGCAAATTTATTATCGTACTGACGGCTAAACTTGACAGCAAATTTGAAGAAGAAGATGCAAGCGCCAAAATCGTAAACGTTAAAGAATAAGACGGGGGTGGCAGTTATGTTAATTCAGCCGTCTGACGTTGTTTCATATTCAGTTTATGATCAAGTCAAAAACAGGCCGGAGCCGCTTCTTATACAGGACATTCTGGAGGCGGAGGCGGAAGCGGCCAGAATGGCGGGGCATTCGTTCACTGACCCTGTTTACTCACCGCTTCCCGAAAAGATTAAGATTGCGTTATTAAAGCTTTCTCAATATTTTGCGCTGATCAACCAGAATGAAGCAGCCGCTTCCGCCTATCAATCTGAAAAGATAGGCGACTACTCGTATACGGTGGCAGGTGAAGGCGGAATCAGAAAACCGGCGGTGCACCATCTGCTCTGTGAATATATCACGCCGGGTTATTCTCCGGTTTCTGCACACGCAAAGGTGAGACCTTTATGAGCTACGAACGGCTGCTCACTGACAGATGCGATATTTATCATGAGACGGTGTCAGTTCCGAAGGCCGGACGCTTCGGGATTCCCGCCGAAAAGCTCCAGCCTGTCTTTTCTTATCCGGAAGTGCCCGATTATGAAGACGTGCCGTGTCTGTTTGTTGAAAAACAGCAGCAGCTTATTCAGCTTGAGCCTGATCATAAGGTATATCAGCGGTTTCTCGTTCATTTTCCGAAAGAGGCCGTTGTGCGTGTCAATGACAAAATCATTTGGGAAGGACAGGCGTATATTCTGGAAATGCCGAAGAAAGCAAGACAGCACCATTGGGAGGTTATCGCTGTGAGAGATGACAGACTATGAACATAAAAAACCTTGAACAATGGAATCGGTCGCTGCAAAAGGCATCATCCGGAGAATTTGCCCGTCAGGCAGGCGAATGGCTGGAACAGTCAGGAGAGGATTTTCTCGACTTGGTACGGGAGGAGCTTATTCATTCGGGCGGGATTGATACAGAAAGCCTGCTGTCTTCTTTCCGGAAAGGAGCGCAGGATCACGTATGGATCATTGAAAACGGGGGACTGACCCTTGAAATCGGCACCAATGCAGAGTATGCCTCATTCATAAATGACGGACATTGGACCGTCTCAGATGAAAATGTCAGATGGGTGCCCGGGTATTTTCAAGGCTCCCGGTTCATCTATGATCCGTCAGCTTCAACGGGAATGGCGCTCAAAAAACAGTGGATCAGCGGAAATGGGTTTTGGGACAAAGCCCTTCTTTTGTATGAAACACTCTTCGCCGAATCGCTGGACAAGCGTTTCAATCAGTGGCTTAACACGTTGGGGGGAGATATCGGATGAATCGCGAGACCGGTTCAATCGCCGCTTTTTTGTATCAGCAGTGCGGCGTGCCCGTATATGAAAATGAACTGCCTGAACAATTTCAGGTGCCGTCACTTTACATCCCGCCCCCGTATGCTTTTGACGAGAATGACACAGTCTCCACCTTTAAGAAGACATACAGTCTGAATGTGAAGCTGTTCCATGCCGACTCGGTGCAGGCCCTCTATGCAGCCGACGGGATCGCCGATGCGGTGAGAGAATCAAGACAGCTGATTCCGCTGCTTACGGAATCAGGGGAGGATACCGGTGATTTCGTCCGCATCAGCCGTATCGAAACAAGAGTCGGAGACAAAGGCGAGGCAGTGATCACCATCCGCTGGACGAGCCGCTACTACTATCAAAAACAAACATCTCCCGCACTGCGGGATGTGGACATTAACAGCGGGGTGAAACAAAAGTGAAACAATATAAAAAGAAAAACGCCGCAACGGCGGAACGAGCGGTTCTTTATGACACGGCGGATTTAACAAAGCACGCGAAGGAGCTTTTCGGCGTAAAACCCGAGATTCTCCAGGGTGCTTTATTCGGCGTGAAGCAAAAACAAATGACAAAAGCGCAAGCCAAGTCTTACATTGAAGCATTTTTAACCAAGGAGGTCATGCAATAATGAACGGCGGAACATTTACGCAAGGAAAAGAAAAAGAACGTGCCGGAATCTATTTTAACTTTAAAACAACCGCCCAGGAGCGGGTATCGATCGGTGAACGCGGGATTGTCGCCCTTCCCGTCGCATCCGGCTGGGGGGAAGCGAAAACATTCGTTTCCATTTCAAGCGTTGAGGATTTGAATAAAAAAGTGGGGCTCAGTATTGAAGATCCGTCACTGATTCTGCTTCGTGAGGCGAAAAAGAAAGCAAAAACCGTTTTGATGTACCGTCTGACAGAGGGAATCAGAGCGAGCGCAGATCTTTCGCAAGGTGTTAAAGCAACCGCTTTGTACGGGGGTTCAAAAGGGAATGACATCATCATCCGCATCAGTGAAAACGTCCTTGATCAGACCTCTTTCGATGTGACCACTTACATGGATGAAGCGGAAGTTGACAAACAAACGGTGAAAAAAGCCGAAGAATTAAAAGCAAACGGCTATGTCACATTTACGGGAACGGGCGAACTGTCGGCTTCCATCCCGCTGACAGGCACTGAGGAAGAATCCGGGGAAACGTTAAACCCGCAGGCAGGCATCCGTCTCGCGGGAGGAACTGATAAAGCACCGGTCAACTCAGACTATACGGATTTTTTAGCTGCGGCTGAAACGGAGAATTTCGATGTCATCGCTCTTCCTGTCGCGGAAAACGATCAGCTGAAAGCGACATTTGCCGCATTCATTAAACGCCTTCGCGATGGGCAGGGACAGAAAGTGCAAGGGGTGACCGCCCATTACAGCGGGGATTATGAAGGCATTATCAATGTGACTGAAGGTGTGCTGCTGGAAGACGGAACTGAGATTAAAGCTGAAGATGCGACCGCCTGGGTGGCAGGCGCAAGTGCCAGCGCCGCATTTAATCAATCCTTAACATTCGTTGAATACGAAGGCGCCGTCGATGTGCTGCACCGCTTGACTCATGATGAAGTGATCGAACGTCTTTCCAAAGGTGAATTCCTTTTCTCTTATGATGCCCGTGATAAGTCAGTCAGCGTTGAAAAAGATATCAACTCATTGGTGACATTTACGGCAGAGAAAAACAAAAAGTTCGCGAAAAACAAAATCGTCCGTGTACTTGATGCGGTGAATAACGATTTGACACGTGAACTGAAAGCCTTAATTAAATCGAAAAAAGGCACCGGAAGCGATCTTCCTGCGACAAATGACGGCCTTCAATTCGTCAAAACGATGATTATTCAATATTTGACAACGCTCCAGGATGCGGGCGGCATCGCTAACTTTGATTCAGACAAAGACATTACAATCGGGCTGAATGAAGACCGCGACGGCTTTTTAATCGATCTTGCCGTACAGCCTGTGGATGCGGCAGAAAAATTCTACTTTAATGTGGAGGTAAACTAAGATGGCATTAAAAGCGCAAAACACGATTTCAGGAAAAGAAGGCCGTTTATTTCTCGACGGAGAAGAGATGGCGCATATTAAAACCTTTGAAGCAAACGTGGAAAAAAACAAATCAGAAGTAAACATCATGGGCCGCCGCATGACGGGACATAAAACAACAGGCGCCAACGGAACGGGCACGGCAACATTCTATAAGGTCACATCCAAATTCGCCGTCCTTATGATGGATTACGTGAAAAAAGGCAGCGACCCGTATTTTACGCTGCAAGCCGTTCTTGACGACAAATCATCAGGCCGCGGAACAGAACGCGTCACCCTGTATGACGTCAACTTTGATTCTGCAAAAATCGCCGGACTGGACGTAGACTCAGAAGCCCTCGAAGAAGAAGTGCCGTTTACCTTTGAAGATTTCGATGTGCCGGAAAAGCTTTCTGAAACGTTTTAACCAGAATCATTGTGAGTGAAACAGGCCTTTTATAGGCCTGTTTTTTTATAAAAAAAAGAGTAAGGGAGTTTTCATCATGAGCGAAAAAAACGAACAAGTATATGATCTGTCATTCTTTATGCCGGGTAAAACAGTCGAGGCTGAGGAGATCCGGGTTCCGCTTTCAAAGCGTTTTGTCGATAAAAAAGGGAACATCGTGCCTTTTATTTTTAAAGCCATTACGACTGAGCGCATTGACGAACTGGAGAAGGAAAGCACGACATATAAAAATGTGAAGGGCAGAGGCCGCGTAAAAGACTTAGACAGCCAGCGCTTCTATGCGCGGATCGCGGTTGAATCTACGATTTACCCTGATTTCCGGTCTAAGGAGCTCCGCGACGCTTACAAAACGGCAGATCCGGTCGAGGTGGCAAAACGCGTTCTTTCAGTCGGCGGTGAGTATGCAAATTGGCTGAATAAAGCGATTGAGATCAATGGTTTTGAAGATGAATTAGAAGATCTGGAGCAAGAAGCAAAAAACTGATAAAAGATGGGAATAAGGAAGCCGTGTATCTCTATTACGCGATGCATGAGCTTCATTATTCTCCATCAGAACTGAAAGAGTTATATGAAGCACCGAGACATTTTAAGGCGCTGTTGTACGGTTTAATCGGTTACAAGCTGGACATTCTTGAAAAACAAGCGAAGAAAGGGGGAGCGACATCATGGCAAAGCTGACCGCCCGTTTTGAATTGGAAGATCGGGTTTCAAAGAAAATAAGGAAAATCCAAAATGGCTTCAGAGCGCTTGAGAAATACAGGAAAATGACAAAACGCCAAAGTGAAATTGATATACGCAAAGAGAGTAAATCTGTTTTAAGAACAATTGACCGCATCCAGCGCTCTATGAAAAGAAAGCTGGGCGCACAAATGATCTCTATTTCAGCTGAAGACGGAGCCAGTGCCGTCATTCAAAAGGTGCAAGCCCAATTAGCGGATCTGCCTGCGTCTTTAACCGTTAAAATAGGAGCAAAAGACAGCGCGACAGCGGCATTTGAGAGATTGCGGGATCTGGCTGCCGGTTTTAAAGGATTTACCGTTTCACTGTATGCGTCAGACGAAGTGACTCCTGCCATGGAACGTATCAAACGCTACATGCAATCTGCGTTAAAGAACGGGTACTCTGTCACTATACGCGTCATAGATCATGTCATGAAAACAGTCGGCCGAATTTCAGCGGGGATTGATTCGCTGACGGGGAAAAACAATGTCATTCAATTATCGTTAAACGAAAAGGTGACAGCACAGCTGGCTGCAATGCAAAAGAATATGCCGGACGTCGGAAAAGCTTCTGCATCTGCTGCTCCTGCTTCGCCGAAAAATGATTTTTCAATGCTTGACTCCATTGCAGACACCTTCATGAAAAAAGTCAATGATATCGCATCCAAATTTTATCCGGAAACAATCATAGCGGAACTGGATAAATTCGCTGCAAGCTTTATGAAGAAAGCGGACGAAATCGCGAGCAAATTCAGCCCGGAGACAATATTAGCAGAGCTGGATAAGTTCACGACCTCATTCATGGGGAAAGTGGATGAAATCGCAAGCAAATTCAGCCCGGCAACGATATTAGCCGAGCTGGACAAGTTCACAACCTCATTCATGGGAAAAGTGGACGAAATCGCGAGCAAATTCAGCCCGGAGACGATATTAGCAGAGCTGGACAAGTTCACGACCTCATTCATGGGAAAAGTGGACGAGATTGCGAGCAGATTCAGCCCGGCAACGATATTAGCCGAACTGGACAAGTTCACGACCTCATTCATGGGAAAAGTGGACGAAATCGCGAGCAAATTCAGCCCGGCAACGATATTAGCCGAACTGGACAAGTTCACGACGTCATTCATGGGGAAAGTGGACGAAATCGCGAGCAAATTCAGCCCGGCAACGATATTAGCCGAACTGGACAAGTTCACGACGTCATTCATGGGGAAAGTGGACGAGATTGCAAGCAAATTCAGCCCGCAAACGATATTAGCAGAGCTGGATAAGTTCACGACCTCATTCATGGGAAAAGCGGACGAGATTGCGAGCAAATTCAGCCCGGAGACGATATTAGCAGAGCTGGATAAGTTCACGACCTCATTCATGGGAAAAGCGGACGAGATTGCGAGCAAATTCAGCCCGGAGACGATATTAGCAGAGCTGGACAAGTTCACGACTTCATTCATGGGGAAAGTGGATGAAATCGCGAGCAAATTCAGCCCGGAGACGATATTAGCAGAGCTGGACAAATTCGCTGATTCGTTTATGAAAAAGGTAGACGGGGTCGTGAGTAAATTCAGTCCGGAAGCCATATTGAAAGAACTGGATAAATTCACTGATTCATTTATGAAAAAGGTTGATGACGTTGTCAGCAAATTCAGTCCGGAGACCATATTGAAAGAGCTGGATCATTTTACTGATTCGTTTATGAAGAAAGTCGACGACGTTGTCGGTAAATTCAGTCCTGATAAGCTAATTGACCGCGCCGAACAATTTGTAAATGACACGATTGACCGAATTTCTGAGAAATTCGATTTTCTCAATCCGGATAAGATTCTGGAAAAAGTGGAGCAGTTTACTTCCTCACTGTTCGGAGGCATTGATAAAAAGTTCGGCAAGTTCAGCCCTGATGCGATCATCGAAAAAGCCGAGGCATTTGTTGATAAAATTGTCAGCAAGATTGCCAAAAAATTTGAGAAATTCAGCCCGGACAAAATCATCGAAAAAGCCGGGGAATTAATAGAAAAAATATTTTCAGGAATTGCTGAAAAATTAGGCAAACTCAATATCGGCGGATTATTAGGAGGCGGCACGAAAAAAGAAAAGAGTAAGGGGAGCCTTTCTGCCGGCGGCACCAACAGCCCGAAGCGTCCTGAGCTGACAAAGGGTCCGCAGCGCACGGGACCATCACCGAAATCTTCAGGAAGGTCAGCCAAAAAAACCGGCGGGGCTTTGGGGGGCGGCTGCTGCTGTACCGGAGTGACGAGGGGCAAAAGCAGTAAAGTCGAAGGGCGGAATAAATCTTCGAAAAGAGGTTCCTCCGTAAAGGAAAGCAAACAGGCATCCGTAAACACGCCGAAAACAAAAGGGGCAGGTAAATGCATCGGCGGGCTTTTGAAAGGCTTAGGAGATTCAAAGGCGCTGAAAGGCGGTATGAAAGGGTTAAAAGGTGCCGCTAAAGGAATTCCCGGCATAGGTGAATTGTTATCACTTACTGATTTAGCCGGCATCAATAAAGATAATGCAGGAGAGAAGGTCGGCTCAGCAGGCGGCGGTCTTGCAGGAGCCGCGGCCGGAGCGGCAATCGGCAGCGTTGTTCCCGGAGTGGGCACATTAATCGGCGGCGCGGTAGGCGGCATCGCCGGCAGTTTAGGCGGTTCCAGCTTGGGAGAGGCCTTTGATTCAGGGGCTTTGAAAGACACATGGAATGATATTTCCGAAGCGGCGCAAAGTGCTTGGACAACAATACAAGATACTTGGGGAAGCGTTTCATCCTGGTTCATGGAAAATGTATGGACGCCGGTTTCATCAGCTGTCGCCGGAGTGGCGACAAGCATATGGTCAAATATCGTGAATGCGTGGACGACGATTCAAGGGATTTTCAGCACGGTGTCATCCTGGTTCATGGAGAATGTATGGACGCCGGTTTCATCAGCTGTCGCCGGAGTGGCGACAAGCATATGGTCAAATATCGTGAATGCGTGGACGACGATTCAAGGTGTCTTCAGCACAGTATCCGGCTGGTTTATGAGCACTGTCTGGGAGCCCGTAAAATCGGCTGTCGTCGGAGTAGCGACGTCCATTTGGAGTAAAATCACAGGAGCTTGGGATAAAATTAAATCTGTTTTCAGTACGGTATCCGGCTGGTTCATGGATATTGTCTGGAACCCGGTGAAAAACATGGTGGAAAAAGTCGGAAAAGGAATATCAGACGCTTTCACGACTGCTTTAGATACGGTAAAGGATATATGGAAAGGGTTAAGCGGCTGGTTTGAGAAACATATAAAAGAACCTCTTGTAAAAGTGGGAACAGCCATATCAGATGCTTTTTCTGCAGCATTCGACTGGGTGAAAAAGATTTGGGATAAAACCGGCGGCAAATTGATTTCAGGCGTAATGGACTTTGTCACAGGAGGCGGCGGAGATAAAAAGAAAAAAACGGACAAAAACGCCACGGGCGGCTACATTACAAAGCCGACCATTTCCTGGATCGGTGAAGCCGGTAAAGAATTTGTCATCCCCGTCGACAACAATCGCGGCCGCGGGAAGATGCTGCTTTCACAAGCTGCGTCTAAGCTCGGCATGCGTGTTGTCGATGATATGGGCGCGGCTTCGGCTCAGTCTTCCGCTGTGCCGGCGGGAGCGGGCGGTGTTTCTTCTTCGGCGTCTGTATCGGCCGCTGCGTCTGTGGATGCTTCCGGATTTGCGGGGACGGCTTCATCACTCGGCAAACAGTTTACTGAAGGCTTTGACAGCGGAATCAGCAATAAAGCGGTGGATATGGACGGCTGGAAGGAGAAAAACATCGGAACGCCGTTTAACGCCCTTATTTCGTCTTCGCCCGATTACGGAAAGCAAGTCGCTGCGGGCTATGCCAAAGGTCAGAATACATCGCCGACGGGCACCGATTCGTTTTTAAAAACAAAGGTGAAAACACCTTATCAATCGGCGGTTAATCAATCGTCATCATGGGGCGCCGCCACAGTGAAAGGTTATTCGGCCGGACAGAATGCAAAAGATACGGGAACGTCGCAATACGTAAGCGCACATATCAATAAACCGTTTGTTCAATCAAGAGATTCCGCGAACGGCTGGGGGTCAGGCCTGATCGGACACTTCGTATCAGGGATGACTGCAAAAGGAAGCGAAGTCAAACAGGCGGCCAAAGATATGGCCAAAAAAGTCGAGGACGCATTCAGGGAAGAGCTTGATATTCACTCTCCTTCCCGTGTCATGATGAGTCTCGGACGCTTTGCTTCAGTCGGCGTCGTCAAAGGTCTCAGCTCAGTTGACGTGAAAAAATATGCGGAAAAACAGGCAGGCTCGCTTGCAGCAGCCTTTTCCGGCATGGGTGCAGCGGAAGGAAGCGTCAAAGAATGGCTTTTGGCCGCAATGAAAGCAACCAATACGCCGATCAGCTGGCTTCCGGGATTAATGACGATCGCACAGCATGAGTCAGGCGGCAACCCTAATTCCATTAATCTATGGGACAGCAACGCCAAAGCCGGACACCCGTCACAGGGGCTTATGCAGACGATTCCGAGCACCTTTGAAGATCACAAAGCGCCGGGCATGAATGATATCAGAAATCCAATCCACAACGCCGCTGCCGCTATCGGCTATATTAAAAGCCGATACGGCTCGATCAGCAATGTCCCCGGGATTAAAAGTATGGCTCATGGCGGCCCTTACGTCGGTTATGCCAATGGGGGTCTGATTACCAAGGAGCAGATCGCCCGTGTCGGCGAAGGGAACAAACGGGAGTGGATCATCCCTGAAGAGCGGGGCATCCGCGGCCGTTATCTGCTGCAAAAAGCGGCTCAGGCGCTCGGCATGGAAGTGTCCGATCCGTCCCGGACGGAACCGGCGGCGCTTTCAGCCGGCACGGTTTCCGCAGCCGTTAAAGGCGGCGGCCAAACCGTTCAAAAAACGGGAACAAAAGAAATTAAAATCGAATTCAGCGGCGATCAGCATTTCTATAACGGACAGGACGCCGACAGCCTCGCCGCCAAAATCAAACAGGCGCTGATTGATGAACTGCAAAAAGACATTTATACCGGAGCAAAGGGGGCCGTTGCTTTTGACTAAATCTGTTTACGAATTTTGGCTGTCTCAAGGGAAGGACAAGCTCCGGCTTCCCGTTCTCCCTGAAGCGATTGATATCGCTAACAGCGTGCAGAATGATTCCGTGAAAATCACCGGACTTGGAGAGGTGACGTTTATCGAAGAACCGGGAGCGAAAGAAATTTCGTTCTCTTCTTTTTTTCCGAAACGGTACAGCCCGATTGCCGAATATCAAAGCATCCCTTCACCGGAAAAAGCCATTTCAGCCATTGAAGCATGGATGAAAGCGAAAAAACCCGTTCAGTTTTTGATTACAGGGACAAAAATCAATGTCACATGCAGCATTGAAAGCTTTAATTACAGCGAAGGTGACAATGAAATCGGCGACCGGAATTTTGATATCGTACTGAAAGAATATAAAACCGCTTCGCCAAGAAAAATCAAACAAAAGAAAAAAACGAAAGCGAAGCGCCCGTCCAAAGCTTCACCCAAAACATATACCGTCAAAAAAGGGGATACGCTTTGGGACATCGCCGGCAAGTTTTACGGAAAACACACGGAGTGGCGGAAAATCTGGAACGCGAATAAAACCGCCATGATTAAGCGCAGCAAACGGAATATCCGGCAGCCGGGGCATTGGATCTTCCCGGGGCAGAAGCTGAAGATACCGCAATGAAACGGGTGAAAAGATGATTGAACTATTTGTCATAAAAGAAACGGTGTGGCTCGAGCTTGTCACAGAAAGCGTAACGCTGGAAGGACACAGATATCAGGCGCCCCGCTCCATCGAAGCGACGATTGTCGTAAAGCAGGGCAGCCAGACGTATTACGGCGTATCAGAAGGGGATACGGTTTTGTTCAAATGGAACGGAAAAGAGCTGTTCCGCGGCATTGTTTTTGCAAGAACGCCCGATGAGCATACCGTCGCCTTCACCGCATACGATATGCTCCAATACCTTGTGAAAAACCAGGACGTTTACGTGTTTTCCAACAAGCGCGCTGATCAAATATTAAAAAGGATCGCCAGCGATTTTCAAATTCCCGTCACATCCATTGCCAACACAGGCCATACCATTAAATCACTCGTTTTTAAAAATGATACAAGCCTTTACGATATGATGCTAAAAGCGTTAAAGCAGACAAAAAGCCAGACGGGGCGCAATTATCAGCTCTATTCAGAAAAAGGCAGGCTCGGCTTGCGTGAATGGCCGGAGCCGTCTGACATATGGGTGCTGGAAACAGGAGTTAATATTACAGGGTATCAATACAGCACCTCAATTGATGACACCGCAACCCGTGTCGTCATGCGGCTGCAAAAAGACAATAAAACGATAAAGGCTTCCGCCTCAGACAGCGCCGGCATGAAAACATTCGGCGTTTTGCAGTATACCGAAACGGTTTCTGACGACATTAACGAAGCCCAGCTGAAACAGCGCGCAAAAGTGAAGCAGGCTGAGAAAAAAGGCATTAAGAAAGAGCTGAAAAATATACAGGCGATCGGTATTCCTGGGTTGGAAAGCGGATTGCCCGTCTATATTTCAATTCCGGAAATCGGGCTGAAGAAAACCTATTATGTAGATACGGACCGCCATGAATTCCAAGGAACAAAACATACCATGACGATTGACGTCACGGAGAAAAATTCACTTCCGGAGGGGACAGCCTGATGAGATTAAGTGATGCCATTAAACATTTAGCCGTCGGAGCGGTTGACGCCGAAGCGCCGGTGGAGCTGATGCCGGCCGAAGTGACCTCCGTTTCGCCGCTCGAGCTGAAACTGAAAGATCACGACAAACTTTTGATTCCGTCTGATGCACTCATTGTGCCGAAGCGGCTGAGATCCGGAGAAGATGATCAGCTCCAGGCGGGAGATCGGGTGATGACCGCCGCTTTAACAGGAGGACAGTCTTTCTTTGTACTGGACAAAATTTAACCGGCATCCGGACGGAGATATACGGGAATATCAGCCTATTAAAGCCGCTTCATCTGCCGAAGAGGGCTTTTTTACATGAACAAATCTAAAAGGAGCGGGTGCAATGGCCCTGACACCGGAAATCGAATTTGAAGATTTGGAGGATGCGAGTGAGGCTGTTGAGACTTCACAAACCTACCGAATTGACTTTGAAAACAACCGGATTACCAATGAACTGATAAACGGACTGGACGCAATCAGACAATTCGTCTATATCGCTCTTCACACAGAACGGTATTCATATTCGGTTTTCAGCCATGATATCGGAAACGAACTTCAGGAAGTGCTTTCAGATCAGAACACGACGGATGCTTATAAAAAAATGGAGATTCCAAGACTGATAGAAGAAGCCTTGCTGTATGATGACCGTATTTTGGCCGTTACCAATTTTGAGATTGAGAAAAAAGATGATGCCTTCATCGTCTCTTTTACCGTTGAAACTGATGAGGGCATGCTTGAGATAGAGGAGGTGCTGGGTGAGGATGTTTGAAGCTCAGACGTTTGACGACATTATGGACAGAATGCTGGCGCGCGTTACGGCGGATATTGATACGAGAGAAGGCAGCGTCATTTACAATGCGCTCGCGCCTGCGGCCGCTGAGCTCGCAAAGTCTTATATTTGGCTGGATACCGTGCTGGAGCTCGTGTTTTCCGATACGGCTCAGGGTGAATTTCTGGACAGGCGTGCTGCTGAGGCGGGAATTGAACGAACACCTGCCACTAAAGCGGTTAGAGCCGGAGAATTCACAGCGGGCATCACCATTCCGCCAGGCTCCCGTTTCTTCGTTGATAACCTGTATTTTCAATATACGGGGGATGGAACGCTTGAATGTGAAACAGCCGGTGAAGCGGGCAATGCCGGCATTTCGGGGCAGAACCTGCTGCCGCTTGATACGATACCCGGGCTTGAGAAAGCAGTCATGCGCGATATATTAATTCCCGGCCGTGAGGAAGAAGATGACAACAGCTTAAGGGCGCGCTATTTTACCCGTGTCCGCCGGGAGGCAGTCAGCGCAAATAAACAGCATTATAAACAATGGGCCGAAGAGGTTGACGGCGTCGGCAGGGCAAAAATCTTCCCGCTTTGGAACGGAGACGGAACAGTGAAAGTTGTCATCACAAATGCGAATTTGGAACCGGCATCAGATATTCTGATCAAAAAAGTAAAGGATTATATTGATCCGGACGAAGGGCAGGGAGAAGGACAGGCGCCGATCGGAGCGGCAGTAACGGTGGAAAGCGCCGTATGGAAGGAAATCGAAATCTCCGCTTCCGTGCTGCCTGAGCTGAACAGCTCGATCGATGACGTAAAAGCGGAGATTGAAAAAGGCGTACTGAATTTATTCAAGAAAATGGCCTTTGAAGAAAACACCGTCCGTTTATCACAAATTAACAACATCGTTTATAACTCGGCATCCGTCAGTGACTACGCCGATATTAAAATGAACGGTGCGGCAGAAAACCTCGTGCTCAGTGACGTGGAAATTCCTAAACTCAAAGAGGTGAAAATCCTTGAGCAGACTCGATGAGATGACGGCGTACCTCCCGCCGTTTTTAACCCGATTAAAAGAGATGGCACAACTGCTTATGGCGGAAGCTCCTGAGTTTGAGCGGCAGAATAACGATATTTTCGATTTGACGGATCAGCTCTTTATCACGACGGCGACATGGGGGCTTGACCGCTGGGAAAAAATATTAAAAATACCGCGGGAATCAGGTGACACGGAGGATATGAGACGGCTCAGGCTGATCTCGAAGATGTCGAATATTCCGCCCATCACACATCAAGCGATCGAGCAGGCGCTAAACCGTTTTTTAAAACATCCGTCAGCTTATGTTCGGATGTTTCCGGGGCAGTATCGTTTTTATGCCGATATCGGGCTTGATGACCTGCAGCACATGAACGAGCTGATTGAAACGCTTGAAAAAATCAAACCCGCTCATTTGGCGTATACACTGAGAGCCGCATTAAACGAAACACTGGAAATCAAAGACCGGGTCATTCTCAACAATCGGAGATACCGAAAAGTCAGTGAACTGAAGGTCGGTTATTCCGTCACACTCAACAATAACGAGGTGGTCTTACCATGATATCAGCCGCTTACAGACAGCGTGCCGCAGCCGATCTGAAAAACAGGATCACAAAAGTGCTGTTAAACGGCAAAGAAACTCCGATTGCGGACATTTCCGTAAAAGATGCCGCAGTCACCGTTCTCACACGCAGGGAAGAAGACGTCAAACACATTGAAACCGTGCAGATGCTTGACGAAACAGGAAGCGTCATTACAGAACGAAAAACAAATTTAGATCTCAGCAATAACAGAACGCTTGATTTAAGATTTACCTTTGAGGTGGTGTAACGATGGCTTACGAAGAAAAAACAGACTGGCTTCCGGACGATCCGATTAATGAAGATGACGTCAACCGCTGGGAAAAAGGCATAAAAGACGCCCACACGGATCTGGCGGCCCATAAAAACGACATGAATAACCCGCACAAAACGACAAAGGCGCAAATCGGCCTCGGAAACGTGGACAATGTCCAGCAGGCAGCAAAGAAAGATTTTGACCGGCACAATCAAGATCTGGACCGGCATGTGACGAAAGAAGAGCGCCAGAAGTGGAATAACGGGCAATTGTCTAAAATCACAAAAGATGATGGCTCCGCTTTTATTAATATCTCTGACGGACAGGATTTTCATCAGACCGCTGCCAGCCAGAATAAGACCTTTACTTTCTCAGCAGCTGCAACCGGAATAAATACCCCGCCTAAACCGTCAGAGGGTATATACCTTTATTCTTCAAAGAATAACGGAGAGGCGGCCGCTTTCTCAGATGACGGGGGATTTTGGAGAAAAACGCTGAAAAACGGCATCTGGACGGAATGGATGCCATTTGAAACAGCTGCCGGAGCACAAGCAAAACTAAATGAGCATGCCGACAAAACAGATCTTCATGTAACCAAGTCTGACAAAGACAAATGGAATGCAGGGCAGTTATTCAATCTGACTGACAATGACGGGAATGCTAAAACGGTAACAGAAACAAACTTAGACAATATAAAAACGTCCGGCATCTACTATATATCAGTTCAGCATACAGAAAATAAGCCTGCGGAATACGGACAATTAATTGTCATGCAAAGAACCCGCGGAGCATCACCGACTTTTGTCCAAATGTTTATAGACACAGTGACCGCCGGAAATCCCATATACGTCCGAAGTTTCAGCACTAAAGGCGTATGGTCGGAATGGAGCCAACAAGAAACAGATTCAGGCTCTCAAGCAAAAGTAGAGGCTCACGCCAATAAAAAAGACATTCATGTCACACAGGCGGATAAAGATATGTGGAACGGCGCACAGCTTTCGAAAATAACAAACGATAACGGCGGCTATCTTCTGACAATTGGTGATGATGATAACTTTCTTGAAAAAATCGTTAAAAACGGCAGGGCGTTCGGCACCTTTTATTCAACCGGCAAAGCGGCAAACAGTCCGAGCAACGCTTCAACCCGCGGCATGTTTCATTTTACCTCTCTTGACAGTGAGGGGAAAGGAACGTTTGGGTATGTCATTGCCGTCGATTATAAAAATAATATGTTCACGAACTATTTGGATTTGAACTTGGGCTGGCAGGGCTGGCGTCGCCTCGTTACTGAACTTGATACTGAGAATGTACCTTGGATAAATGTTCCTTATAAAAATGGCGCTAAATCAGGAGACAGGCCGCTTCAATACCGTAAAGTGGGAAACACCCTTCACCTGAACGGACACGTTCTTACGGACAGAGAAGTGGTATTCGGGAGTGTGCCGTCCTCTTGTGCGCCGGCCAAAGGCGTTGTGACAATGGTTGCAGCCAGCGGCACCACCGGTTACAGCAAATTTATAATCTATTCTAATGGAGATATGAAGCTGACGGGAATTATGGCCAATATAGAAAATAACGTGAACGGCTATTATATTGACCTTGTTTTGGCACTCACGTAAAGGAGCGAGAATATGAAATTAATATTTCCGTATGACAATGACAACATTTATACAGGCACTCCGGTTGAGCTTTATCCGGATTCTAAGACAGGAGATTATGTGATGCCGCCTAACGCTGCGGACTTACCGCCGGAAATAAAAGGCGAAGGGATGTGGCGCCCATTTTTTGATGAAGAGAAACAAGAATGGGTGGAAACCGCTGACGAAGCATATAAAGAGAGCTTAAAAAAAGATACGGCTCCCGATTCAAACCAGCTTGCAGGCCTCGGCGGACAGCTGGCGAATGAGAAATTGGCCAGAAAAGCAGCCGAACAAGCGCAACAGTCACTCGGCAGGCAATTAGCGTCTTTAAAACTGGAACTCTTAAACGTAAAAGGAGAATGAAAAAAATGAAAAAACTTAACTTTTGGGTTTACGCCTTGTTTTATGAGTGGGCCTCAACAGAAATGGTAAAACAGGCTATGGGCTATGATGACTGCTCTGCCGAAGATCTGGCTGAAGGTGTGGCCGCGAAGTATATCACGCCTGAGGAATTTCAAGAAATAACGGGTGAAACATACGAAAACTATAAAAATGCTGTGTCATAAGCCAAACGGCTTTTTTTATTTGTCATTTTTAATAAATGAGAAAAGGAGGACGGCCGATGAAAAAGCATTCATTTGAATTTCCCGCCGATCAACTTGGCAGGCCCGGCGCCGTAAAAGCTTATCGCGGTAACAAAAACGATTATGTCACACCGGTTGCTGATTTGTCCGGAATGGCAGAGCTTCTTACCAATACGCCGCTAGAAGCGATTGAAGTCTACAGCCAATTCGGACAAGACCGTTTAGGAGCCGTCTTAATAAACAGAGCACAGGGGTGGGCTTATTCGGACCGCAGCGGAACTCTTTTTATCGAAGAGAGCGAGGATAACAATTCGTGGACAGCTTCACATTCTGTCGCAGTAAAAGGCGGAGTGCAGACCGCTTCGGGGTGGGTCAGCCTGACAAAAAGATATTACCGGTTCCGTTTTGAAAATGGAAATCA
The DNA here is from genome assembly GCF_014872755.1 of Bacillus sp. Bvel1. Classification (NCBI taxonomy): domain Bacteria; kingdom Bacillati; phylum Bacillota; class Bacilli; order Caryophanales; family Bacillaceae; genus Bacillus; species Bacillus sp. Bvel1. The sequence goes on from NZ_JAAOBZ010000006.1 coordinate 388,784, forward strand.
AAAGCAGTCCGAATTTGTTTTATACCAATCTGTCGGTACGGGCGGTGATATGGCATTTTCATATACAGACGTGATTTTTCATGAAAATGCAGCAGAGGCGGGCGAGGGAAGCATCTTCTCAGCAGGCGCTTGGAAAAAACTTCTCGTCGAAATCACCGGCACGGCTGAGTCGGGCCATGTCGCGTTTTGGGGGAGATCCATCTCGGGAAAAAATGTGCCGATCAGAGGAATCAGGTCTGATGACGGGACATCAGCCGCCGGTACGTCAGGCACAGAAGAAGTGTGGGCATTTGATATTGCCGGCTTTAAGGAAATCGTCATGGAAATCAAGAGCATTTCCGGCGGGAGCCTTTCTGTCAAAGGCACGGCATTTTCTTAAGAATGAAGCTTCCGAAGGGAGGTGAGAACAATGTAAGAGGAGGGAGCGGAAGTGCTTCTGGATGAACAAGCGGTGCAAAAAGAATTCGCAGGCATCAAAGGTGAACAAAAGGTGCTTGAACAGCGGGTAGCCGCATTAGAGCGGGTATCAGACCGGCAGGATCAGCAAATCATGACGCTGAATGAAAAACTGAACAAAATTGACGAAAACACAACATGGATTAAGCGGACCATTACAGGAGCGATCGTGACAGCAATCTGCACGGGCGTCATTGGCGGAGCCATCGCCATCATGTACAATCTGCTGCAAAAGTAAGGGGGAAACCGATATGAAATTCGCGGACAAAGGCACGGTCGTCAGGACGGTGCTTCTTTTGCTTGCTTTATTGAATCAAACTTTGCTGATGTTCGGCAAATCGCCGCTGAATATTCAGGAGGACCAGGTCAGCCAGCTTGCAGATACGCTGTATGCCGCCGGGTCGGCCGTTTTTACAATCATAACGACTGCCGCCGCCTGGTTTAAAAACAATTATGTTACAGCAAAAGGGAAAAAACAGCAGGCTTTATTAAAAATAAACAATTTATCGAAATAGGAGAGATGAGAATATGGTAAAAATCACACAGGATTTTATCCCGGCAGGAAACAATAACCGCCCAGGCTATGCAATGACACCGATTTACATTACGGTGCACAATACAGCCAATACCGCAGTCGGAGCTAACGCCAAAAGTCACGCAAGCTATGTGAAAAATCCCGATACACCGACAAGCTGGCATTTCACAGTCGATGATACGGAAATTTATCAGCATCTTCCGCTGAACGAAAACGGCTGGCATGCCGGTGACGGAAACGGGGACGGCAACCGTAAATCCATCGGTATTGAAATTTGTGAAAACGCTGACGGCAACTTTTCACAGGCTGTGGCAAACGCCCAATGGCTCATCCGCACATTAATGACGTCGCACGGCATCCCGCTTGCGAATGTCGTTGCGCACAAGCATTGGTCAGGAAAGCTTTGTCCGAGAAGACTGCTGGATACATGGGATGAGTTTAAAGCGGGAATCGGTTCTGAGGAAAGACAGACGTATACCGTCCAAAAAGGAGATACGCTGTCGGCGATCGCGCGGAAATTCGGCGTCAGCGTGGCCGATCTGCAGAAATGGAATAACATCGCTGACCCGAACTTGATTAAAGTCGGACAAGTGCTGATCGTCAGCCCGCCGGTTGAAGCACTGTATTCTCTTCCGGACGAGGTGATCAAGCTGACAGAGCCGTACACGTCCGGTGAAAAGGTATACCAGGTGCAGAACGCGCTCGCCGCGCTTTATTTCTATCCTGAAAAAGGAGCTGTCAATAACGGCATTGACGGTATCTACGGTCCGAAAACGGCAGATGCCGTGGCCCGCTTCCAATCTGTAAACGGACTGACGTCTGACGGCGTCTACGGTCCCGCTGTAAAAGCGAAAATTCTGATGCAGCTTTAACAAAAAAAGCTGAGTCCCGTTCACATTGCGGGATTCAGCCTTTTTTCTTTTTTAACCGGTTCAATAACCCGAGATTCCTCGCCCGCATCCTCAGCGAATAAGCGGAAAGCCCGAAGCGTCCGTAATCCACAAACTTTACGCGTCTGACAATTTTCTTCACATCATCACCTGTCGCATCTCTTTGTTGGTTTTATTATATGAAAGATATGGAAAAAAGGAATAAGGACAAGAGCCGTGTCTCCTGTCCTTAGTGTAATCAAGCTTTTTTTTGTTTATACTTGTCAATCAGCCGCTCGTTTTCTTTGAAAATTCTGGCGGTATGAGGGCTGACCTGGTAACTTGCGATACTTGTCATTGAACGTTTTTTAAACATTTTGAACGGTTTCGCTCTTTGTTCCGGCTGCCCGTTTTGAAATGCCTGCTCCATTTAACCGTCACCTTCCTCTTCTATTGGCAGCATTAAATCATAAATGCTCGTTAGCGATGTGAAAAGCAAATAATCGAATTCCGTCAACAGGTTTTCCGACGTGAGTTTGATCACGTAATGGCGGTCCTGGACTGTAAACGGAATAAGCACAAGCCTGCCTTTTTGATCATAGTAGACGTCTTTACGGTTAAGACGGGACTGAACGTCCGCCGCATCAGGCATATGCTCCGTCAAGCGGTCCTTATCCGATTGTGCGGAATAGTCGCACAAGGAAGCCGTGACATTCATTTTTTCTCCATAAGCGGCCAGCAGTCTGCTGATGCCTTCCGCATAAGCTTCTGTACTTCCATAATATACATGGATCGGTTCATTTTTCAACAGATATTGATAGGTTTTCAGTTTTTCAAGATAGGAGTGAAGCATTTCGTTATTTTCTTCTAAAATTTCCCGCGTATCCGTCTCTAATTCATTGCCGGCGAGCTTTTTGATATACGCGCTCAAAAAGATAAACGCATCAATAAGGGCAAAGCAGACGGCAACAATCAAATATTGTCTCCATGCGGCAAAGAGCGATTCGGGATCATATGTCCAATAGACCATGGCGCCTACTACAAATAGTAAATACCACGTTTTACGGATGGCAAACATTTTTTCTTTTACCTTTGCTTCATACCGCCAGGATGCGTACACATATAAAATGAGTGCGGCCGCCATCGTCCACACCATGATCTGAAAAAACAAAAGCATGAGCATCCCTCACAATTCGAAAAATGGTCTGCTATGTTCATTCTATGTCATGACATCATTTTCCTGTCACAAAAAAAACCGCTTCTGTAAAGAAGCGGATGTCATCAGAAAAAGAGATCTAAGATGAAAAAGGCGATGGCGCCGAGTGTACCTGCAATCGGCAGGGTGATGACCCATGTAATAAGCATCCGTTTAGCCGTTCCCCAGTTTACGCCTTTTACGCGGTGGGAAGCGCCCACACCGAGAATGGAAGACGAAATGACGTGCGTCGTGCTGACAGGGAGATGAATAAACGTGGCCCCGAAAATAATGGCTGCGCCGGTTAAGTCGGCAGATACGCCGTTTACCGGACGGATTTTCATAATTTTTCCGCCGACGGTTTTAATGATTTTCCAGCCGCCGATGGATGTGCCGAGACCCATTGCCAGGGCGCAAGAGAGCTGCACCCAAAAAGGAATGGCATCACTTTTATGTAAATTGGCCGTCATAAGCGCCATCGTAATGATACCCATCGCTTTTTGCGCGTCGTTTGTTCCGTGTGTATAGGATTGAATGGCAGCCGTCAAAATCTGCACTCTGCGGAAGCGTTTATTTGTTTTCGCCAGATTGCTGTCTTTAAAAATCAGCTTCACGATCGAATATACGATAAAGCCGAGAACAAAGGCGATAATCGGCGATAAAATAAGTGCTTCGATAATCTTAATGAACCCTTTATAATTAAGCGTCGCAAAACCTGACGCTGCAATGGCCGCTCCGGCGATCGCTCCGATAATCGCATGTGAAGAGCTGCTCGGAATGCCGAAATACCATGTGATCAAGTTCCAGGCGATTGCGGCGAGTAGAGCCGCCAGAATGACAACTGACCCGTTGTCTAATGTATAAGGATTCACAATGTCCTTCGTAATGGTTTTCGCCACACCGGTAAATGTCATCGCTCCGAGAAAGTTCATGATGGCGGCCATGACGATTGCGTGCCGCGGCTTCAGCGCTTTTGTCGAAACTGAGGTGGCGATTGCGTTTGCGGTATCGTGAAATCCGTTAATGAAGTCAAATACCAAAGCGCATATGACAATTAATATCGTTAAAAGTAATAGAGTATCCATTATAACCCCTCGTTACGCGTTTTTCATAATAATGGTTTCAAGGTTATTGGCAACGCTTTGGCAAGAGTCGGCAATTTCCTCAAGCGTTTCGTAAATCTCGCGGTACTGAATCACTTTAATCGGATCGGTTTCTGTGCCGAACAGATTTTTTAATGATTTACGGTGCAGGTTATCACAGCTGTGCTCGTATTCCTTAATTTTAATGGCGTGAGGGTGAATGTCCTTCAATCGGTTTTCTGCAAGCAGCTCAATCGTGATTAAAATTTCCTTCGCGCACTCTCTGATGTATCCGCTGAACTTATCGATATGCTCATCTGAAGAAGTGATCGAGAAAATCTCCATCATTGCTGAAAAATGTTCGATTCCGTCAAGCACGTCATCGAGGCTGTTTGTCAGCTCAAGGATGTCTTCACGTTCAATGGGAGTGATAAAAGCTTTGTTCAGCTCTTTAATCATGACATGAACATGATTATCTCCTTTTGTTTCAAACTCTTTTAACGTATCGGCAAATTCCTTTAAAGTCGTCTGGTTCGTCACTTTAAAGTTGACAAAGTATTCTGCGGTTTCGTCTATGTTTTTTGCGATTTCTGTTAAAAGGAGTGAGAACTTATCTTTTTTTCTTTTTATCATTAAAAACCCTCCATTGTTTGAATGAGACAATGCACACATCAAATTATTATATAGCCTTTTGTCGAAAAAAAACAGATAAAGTCGAAAAAAACGCCTCTTGATTTTTTCGTAAAAACGTGTCTCATCCTGTTTTTCTTATGTTACCCACTTCGCCAAAAAAACGTAACATACTTCGAATTCAGACATCTTGCTTAAAAAGTATAACAAAAGATGTGAATTTGCTGTCAACTTTTGCACGTGATTTTGCCAGAAAAAAAACGGCTCCCGTAAAAGGAACCGTTTTTGTCAGTTTTTTCTGCCGTTTTTCAGCCAAAAATAAAGCGGCAGCCCGGCGAGGCCGATCAAGAGGGACAGCGCGCAGCTCAGTGTATCTGTAATGATCGTGCTGATCAGCACAAACAGTGAACCCGCGATGGCCAAAACAGGAATGATCGGATACAAAGGCACGCTGTAGGCGCGCGGTTTTCCGCCGCTTTTTTTTCTGAGGATAAACACGGCGAAAAAAGCCATGACGTAAAAAATATAAATCATGAAAATAGAGATCTCAGACAGCTTATCGGGATTGCTGGCGATCATGAAAATAATGGCCAGCGCGATCTGAAATGACACGGCAATCCACGGGGTGCGGAATGTCGGATGCACCCGCGAAATCTGTCCGGCAAACGGCAGCTGTTTCCGTTCCGCCATCGCAAACGAGACACGCGGAAAAGCGAGAATCTTTCCGTTTAAACAGCCGAAGATGCTGACGATGATTCCGACGCTGATCAATTTTCCCCCGATGTCGCCAAAAAGCATTCCGGCAGCGGTGCCGGTCGCATTTTCACCGAGTTTGACGATGTCGGTCGCAGGAAGAATGTGCAGCAGCGCAAAGTTAATGAAAAGATAAATGGCGGTGACGACCAAGAGTCCGCCCGTCATCGCTCTCGGGAGCAGCTTTTCCGGATTTTTCATTTCGCCGCCGAGTGCCGCAAGCAGAATCCATCCGTCATAAGCAAACAAGGTGGCCAGTATGGCGGCGCCGAAATTCATTTCCGACATGCTGCTTGTGACGGCTGTGAAAATATGCTGATCGCCTTTCCAAAGGCCGAACACGATCATGCAGATAATCGGAATCAATTTGCCGACAGTCGTAATTCCCTGTACGATGCCGCCATATTTCGTTCCGATAATGTTAATGATGCTTAAAAACAAAACGGCTGAAATCCCGATTAATTTAGACCAGCCGGAATCCCAATTGAACAAGTGCGCCATCAAAGAGCCGAAATACAAGCCGATTGCTCCGATAATGGCGGGGCCGTAAATGATAATTTGAACCCATCCGCACAAAAAGCCCCAAAATTCGCCGTACACTTCTTCCAGATATGTATAAAGTCCGCCCGTTTTCGGAATCTGAGTGCCGATTTCCGCAACGGTCAAGCCGCCGGCAAGCGTCAAAATGCCTCCTAACAGCCACGCGATAAGCGCGGTTTTCGCATCACCGGAGTAGGCAAGCACGGCGCCTGGTTTCATAAATACGCCGGAACCGATGATGGTGCCGATAACAAGTGAGAGGGCGATGGTAAGGCCGATCTCTTTTTTAAGTCCATTCTCTTCAATCTGCATATCCTTTCCCTCCAGATGTAAAATCGTTATGCTGAAAAAACTATTTTCCATATTGTAAACCCTAATTGCTGAAACACGAATAAAATAAATTTTCTGATTTTGGTGTTTTGCCTAAAAGATAAAGGTTTATGCTTTTGAGAAGGAAAAAATACTGTTTTAAAAGCGAACATTAATGGTTTTTTTAATATCAAAAGTTCGTTATTTTGAGAGCGGCAGTCTGCAGACCGTCTGTGAAGCAGATGGGTTGACTTTACGATCCGGATAACATAAATTGTATATATAAAATATCTCGAAATCGAGATAATTGACTGGAGGATAACATAATGAAAGTTAATGGAATACACCATGTATCAGCATTGACGGCTGATGCGCAGAAAAATTTAGATTTTTATCGAAATATCCTGGGGCTGAAGCTTGTGAAAAAATCGGTAAACCAGGATGAACCGACGATGTATCACTTATTTTACGGTGATGAATCAGCCAATCCGGGATCGGAATTGACGTTTTTCGAGATTCCGCGGATCGCGCCGTTCCATGCGGGGACAAACAGTATTTCTTCAATCGGCCTGCGTGTTCCGGATGCACAAGCGCTTCAATATTGGAAAAAACGATTTGAAGAGCATCAGGTCTCTCACGGTGAGATCGTGAAAATAGCGGGCAGAGACACACTCGCTTTTCAGGATCATGAAGGACAGCGGCTTGTGCTGACAGCTGACGAAAAAGGAAAAGACATCGGTGAAGCGGTGAAGCAAAGCGGCATACCGGAAGAATATTCTTTCCGCGGTCTTGGTCCCGTTGAATTGACCGTCCCGTATGCAGAATTGACGCTGCGTGTGTTAACCGATGTGCTGGGCTTCACTGAAATCGGGAAAGAAACACATGAAGACCGGGGCACGGTTACGGTGCTCGAATCCGGAAACGGTGGCGCGCGTACAGAAGTCCATCTCATTGAAAGAAACGATCTTCCGCGCGAGCGTCCTGGAAAAGGCAGCGTGCACCATGTGGCCTTCCGTGTTCAGAATGAGGAGGAGCTTGCTTTATGGCACCGCATCATTACGAAAGAAGGTTTCAGCAACTCAGGCATTGTAGAGCGTTATTATTTCAAAGCGCTGTACTTCCGGGAACCGAACGGAATTCTGTTTGAATTGTCAACGGACGGTCCGGGATTTATGGTTGATGAAAAACCTGAAGAGCTAGGCAAAACGGTTGCGCTCCCGCCTTATCTCGAACACCGCCGTTCTGAAATAGAAGCGCGGCTGAAACCGATTCAGTAAATCAGAAATAATGAAAGATGCCTTCCGGCTTGACGGGGGCATCTTTTTTTTGCTTTTTTACCCGTTTTGTTATTCTTTTTACCTATTTGTAAACGGCAAAATAATTGTCTTTGTTTATTAATAAATTTTTCACATTTGGTTGTTACACTTGTTCAAAGTTAAACAAAAGGAGTGAAAACACAGGTGAAAATGAAAAAACGCGAGATAGACGCAGTCTTAATCCTCATTTTACTCGCTTCCGCATTCTTGAATATGTACAACATCTGGAATGACGATACGGTGAATCCTTATTACACCGCAGCGGTAACGAGTATGCTTCAAAGCTTTCATAATTTCTTTTACGCTTCATTTGACGCAGCCGGATTTATCACGGTAGATAAACCGCCTGTTACATACCAGATTCAAACGATCAGCGCGCTGATATTCGGTATGCACGGGTGGAGTGTCATCCTGCCTCAGGCATTGGCGGGGGTAGGTTCAGTTCTATTCATGTACTTATTAATAAAGCCGACGTTCGGAAAAACGGCGGCGCGCATCGCTTCGTTTGTCATGGCGTGTACACCGATTGCTGTAGCCGTAGCGCGCACAAACAATGTCGATGCTTTACTGGTCTTTTTCCTCTTGTTCGCCACATGGCTTCTCTTTAAAGCGATTCGAAAAGGAAAACTGATCTGGCTTTTGGCGGCATTTTTTGTCGTCGGAGTAGGCTTTAACACAAAAATGCTTCAGGCTTATATGATCTTACCGGCCTTCTTGCTGTTCTATATGATGGCGGCAAATACCGCGATTAAGAAAAAAATCATTTCACTGGTAAGCGCGCTGGCCGTATTAGCAGCCGTTTCATTGTCATGGCCGCTCATTGTTGACAATATTCCTGCCGGCAAAAGGCCATATGTCGGAAGCAGCCAGACAAACTCCGTATTGGAATTGGCTTTCGGATATAACGGGATTCAGCGGCTGACGGGGCAAAGTTCCGGCGGCGGCCAGGGCGGGCCCGACGGAAACGCATCGAAAGAGATGTCTTCTTCCGGCGGTTCTTCACAAATGCAAAAACCGCCCGGCCAGTCAGCAAGCGGAGACAAAACACAAACCGGCAGTATGACGGCACCTCCATCTAACGGACAAATGCCAAGCGGCGGTCAAGGAGGCCCTCCAAGCGGCGGAGACGGCGGCAAAGGCGGTCCTGGCGGAGGAAAAAGCGGTACAGGCACCGGCTCGAAAATGCAGTCAGGGTCAGGAATGTTCGGTACGGGAACACCCGGTCCGCTGAGACTCTTCCAACAAGAATTATCTGATCAGATCAGCTGGCTCCTGCCGTTTGCGATTTTTGGACTGGCCGGTTTATTGATCGCCGGAGCGAGAGAAAGAAGAAGATTATCAGCAGAACAGAAGGAAACGATCTTTTGGGCAGCGTGGCTTGTGCCGATTGCCGGATTCTTCAGTGTGGCGGAATTTTTCCACCATTATTATCTCATTATGCTGGCGCCTCCGATTGCTGCTCTTACCGGTGCGGGATGGGTCGCCCTCGTTCATCTGTACCGCAAGCAGGCGGGATGGAAAACTTGGCTATTGCCGGCCGCTATTCTTGTGACTACCGGATTTGAGCTGTTTATCCTTAGAAACTACAATGATCAAATCGGCGCAGGCTGGAGCATCGGAGCAGGCGTTCTCGGCGCAGTGGCGGCAATCGCCCTGTTCGTATTCAAACAGCGCCAAAAACCGCTCAGTTACTATGTTTCACTTGCAGCCCTTCTCGTCTTGATGGTGATGCCGATTTATTGGGCGAGCACACCGCTTCTGTACGGAGGCAACAGCTCATTGCCTGAAACAGGCCCTCAGCTTGCGTCAGCAGGCGGAAAAGGCATGGGAATGGATAACGCATCTGTCAATACAAAACTGATCAACTATTTAGAGAAACATAACGCCGGAGCGGATTATCTATTTGCTGCAACCGATTCCAACACAGCGGCGCCTTACATTATAAAAACGAAAAAAGCGGTCATGGCGATCGGCGGATTCAGCGGGTCTGACCCGGCCATTACGCTGACTCAATTTAAAAAGCTCGTAAAAGAAGGGAAAGTAAAATACTTCTTAACATCCGGAATGGGCAAAGGCGGAAACAACGATATTGTTGAATGGGTTGAGAAAACCGGAAAGAAAGTATCTTCATACAAATGGCAATCAAGCACAGATCAGAAAACGAAAAATCATGATGCAGCTGATACAAAAAGCAGCAAGGCCGCGGGTAAAAACAGCCGAATGAGCGGCGGGCCGGGCGGAATGAATCAGTCAGCTTCACTATACGAACTTCAATCTGATGAATAGGAGGAAAAAACATGAGCAGACATATTCAATATTCAATAGTCGTCCCGGTTTATAACGAGGAACTCGTCATTCAGACAACCTATCAGCGCCTGAAAGAAGTCATGGATCAAACAAAAGAGCATTATGAATTGATCTTTGTCAATGATGGGAGCAAAGACCGCAGTATTGAGATTTTAAGAGAGCAAAGTCTGATTGATCCGAGAGTGAAAATTATTGATTTTTCCAGAAACTTCGGACATCAGATCGCGATCACAGCGGGTATGGATTATGCAGAGGGGAATGCAATCGCCGTCATTGACGCCGATTTGCAGGACCCTCCTGAATTAATCCTTGATATGATTGAGCAGTGGAAAGAAGGCTACGATGTGGTGTACGCCGTCAGAACGAAACGAAAGGGAGAAACCTTTTTCAAGAAACAGACGGCTTCTCTGTTTTACCGGCTGCTGCGGAGCGTGACTGATATTGATATTCCGCTCGACACCGGGGATTTCCGCCTGCTGGACAGAAAAGTCTGTGATGAGATGAAAAGATTAAAAGAAAAAAATCCTTTTGTCAGAGGACTCGTCAGCTGGGTCGGCTTTAAGCAGACTGCTGTAGAATATGAACGAGATGAGCGGCTTGCGGGGGAAACGAAATACCCGCTTAAAAAAATGCTGAAGCTTTCCATGGACGGGATCACAACGTTCTCTCATAAACCGCTCAAGGCGGCAAGCTATGCGGGAATGCTCATGTCCGGAGCGGGTTTTCTCTATATGTTTATCGTTTTATACATGAAGCTTTTTACAGACAGCACCATTACGGGCTGGTCCTCTCTGATTGTGATACAGCTGTTATTCAGCGGCATCGTTCTATTAATGCTCGGAATGATCGGCGAATATATCGGAAGAATTTATGACGAAGCAAAAGATCGTCCGCTCTATATCGTGCAAAAAGCGTACGGTATGAAAAACGAAAAGATTTATCGGGACCAGCATATGTCTTAACAAACACCCTGTCCGGCCAGCGGACAGGGTGCTTTTATGTAAAATAAAAGCCGCGGGATGACAGAATGTCCCGCGGCTTTTTTTATTCATCTGCGGCCGGTCTGGGTGTGCAGAGAGCGCATGATCAGTCCGGTTCACGAAAAATTTCAGTAAAATGCTTGCACCAAGCGTCATTCCCCAAGCAGCGTTTTGCTGAGGAAGCTGAATGCTCAGCTGCAGCAAGATCAGGCCGGTAACGACCAGCAAAAGTCCGGTTTGTTTCATGTGTATGTATCCTCCTTTGTACACTGAGTCATACGGCTGATCCAGGCCTAAAGTTTCATCTGTATATAAAAAATCCAAGGCGGCTGCCTTGGATTTTTGTTAAGAAGATGTTTCTTCTTTTTGAGTCAGTTTCATTTTTTTCGTCATTTCCTTGCCGTTTCTGATAATTTTCACGTCAACGGTGCTGCCGACTTTCGTATTTTTGTAGAGAATATTGCGAAGTTCGCTGCCCGTGTCAGTTTCTTTCCCTTTTAAGCTGATAATGATGTCTTCTGCTTTTAATCCGGCTTTGGCTGCAGGTGATCCCTGCGCCACTTCACGAATATAAACGCCTTTATTCAGCTGTTTGCCGAAGAGGCCGAGTGTGCCTTCCTGATAGTTTTGCGGCACTTGTTCCAAGTCGATCATGCTCACGCCGATATAAGGGCGCTCCACCTGTCCTTTCGTGAGAAGCTCTTCGGCAATCGGTTTTACATCGTTGCTCGGAATCGCAAAGCCGATGCCTTCTACATCATTTTCACTGATTTTCATGCTGTTGATGCCGATGATTTTGCCGTCTGTATTCAAGAGCGGTCCGCCGCTGTTTCCGGGATTGATGGCGGCATCGGTTTGGATGACGTTGATGCTTGACTCACCGGCTGACGTAGAGATCGAGACGGTTCTGTTTAAGCCGCTCACGATGCCCTGTGTGACGGTGCGGGAAAGGTCTTTTCCGAGCGGATCACCGATGGCGATGACGGATTCACCCGTTCTGAGAGCGGATGAGCTGCCGAAGCTTGCCGTTTTTGTTACGTGTTTATCACTGATTTCTAATACGGCCAAGTCCGTCAGCGAATCACGGCCGACGAGTTTAGCTGTTACATCGGTGCCGTCATATAATGACACTTTAAGGGAAGAGGCGCCTTCGACCACGTGGTTATTCGTAATGATATACGCTTTGCCGTTTGCTTTCTTAAAAATAACGCCTGAACCCGATCCCGTTTCCGCATCATCACCCGATGCATTAGAGTTTGAATCCGAGCTTGATCCGAATCCGAATAAATCGGAACTGCTTTGCTGCTTCTGCAGATTGGTGATTCCGACGATCGCCGGTGAAATGTCTTCCACCATATTCGAAATGCTGCTTGAATTTGCCGATGAGCTGTTTGCCGATTTGCCGCTGCCGGAATCAGAAGATGTCTGCTTGGCGGTTACCGATGACGTTTCCTGAGCGGGAGCCGGATTGGAAGTATCTTGAGTCTGATGGTCTCCAAGCGGCGTAAATGTATAGATGCCGAGGGCGAGCCCTCCGCCGATCACTCCGCCGAGAAGCGGTCTGAACCAGCCGAAGCTTCGTTTTTTCTTGTCCTCGTCCGGCTCGGAATATCCGGCCGGCTGCGGGTTTTCTTTTACTAAAAGGACTTCCTGTTCTTTTTGGTCTGTCCGATTTTCATCACGATAGTTATCCATCATGTTCACTCCGTTTCTCTATTTCATCATAGCATGATTTGCCTATTATTACTGACTCCATCTTAAACAAAAAGTGTGGGATAATAATGAAAAGATTGTGGGAAATTGTGAAAAAGACGAAATCGGACGGCGGCGCTTTATATTGACAATTTCCATCGGATTTGAAATAATAAATGGGATATTATGTTCAATCCTTCACATGAAAAGATATAAAAAATTCTGTCAAGCTAATGGGGGAAATCTGTTAGCTTTTTCACTTTGTCAAATAGTTAAGAAAGGAGCTGTCAAATGAAAGAAAAACATCACTGGATCATTTCTCTGCTTGCTGTGCTGGCTGTCGGGCCGGGGCTGATGTCGAATACCGCTCTTTCGGCTGTCCAAAGCCTTGTCCGGCAGACGGTCGGCGGGGAAAACTTTGACTCTTTTCATCCGATTATTATCGGTAATATGGCATTTGCCTTATTCGTGCCGGCGGGGCCGTATTTAAGAAAAAGATTCGGCTCCCGGCCTGTCTATATGATTTCGATGGCCGCGGGTGTCATCGGAGCGCTGCTTGCTGCTGTGACAAATGATATTTATCCGCTCGCCGCGGGCCGTTTTTTACAGGGAGCTGCGGCGGGCACTATGCTGATGATTATGATCCCGATGCTGGTGCTTTCGTTTCCGATTGAACGCCGGAATTACGCCTTATTTGTGTTAATCAGCGGATTTTACGGGTCCGTCATTTTGGGGACCGTTTTAGGCACGGCGGCGGCAAGCGCCGGCCATTGGCATTGGCTGTTCGGCATTTTTGGCCTGCTGTCTTTTTTCGGCCTCATTTTCAGTTATATGTGGCTGCGGGATGACGCTCATAAAAATACTGAAAAATCTCCATTTGACGGCATCGGTTTTCTGTTAGCGGGTGGATCAGCCGTGCTGACCGCCTATACTTTTATTCATCTGCCGAAATGGGGCTTTTCATCATGGCAGACATTGGCGGGATTTGGAGGAAGCATCGTCATTCTGCTGATCCTGCTGATTATGCAGTACAGAAACGAACATGCGCTGATTTCGATTAAACTTATGCTGATTCCAAAGCCGATTTTGGGTGTTTTCATGATCGCTGCGGGCAGTATTTCCATAGCGGTCAGTCTTTCTGCATTTCACGGGGAGCTTCAGACCGCATATCACATGTCACAAACTCAACTGATATTCTTATATGCGAGCCTTTTGGGAGGCGTGGCCATCGCCGCTGTTATCAGTGCATTAGCATATGATAAAGTCGGCCCGGGCATGCTAGGCATAACAGGCTCTGTTATACTGGTGTTCGTGAATTTCCAATGGATGACGTCGGGTCATCATATACCGTTTATTCTATTTGCGGCGCTTTTCGTGATGCTGGCGGCCGGGACAGGGCTTATCGTAGCAGCCGGACTGATGGGCGCCGCGTTGGGCGGACCGCTTCCGGAACTGGTGAAACGCATGACGGCCGTTCAGTTTTTAAGGCTGTTCATTTATATGGGCGCACCTGTTTTAATAGGGTATTTTACGAAAAGAGATGCTTCCGGCATGCTTCGGGGCGCGCGCGGCACACAATCGCCGCATGACCTGCTGATGGGGACATACAGCGATTTGTTTCTTATTGCTTTCATCTTAAGCTTGCTTTTAGTGTGTCTATCATTTGTCATGAATGCGACCGGCATGGGACATAAGCTGGCGCATAAACCGCATGCCGTCCGTAAGCAGGCGGATGAAGAGCCTTCGCCGCAGGATCCTGGACCGATCAGGCATCAGGTCATTCCCGATCGCGAATACAGAAGTGCGGTCAGACAGTTTCGGGGTCACCCTATAAACAAAAACGGTATGTAACTTTTTCTATCAGCAAACCCTTTTCCCGGTGAAAAGGGTTTGTTTTTTCCCATAATGGCAGAATGGTATATTGCATGTTTCATCCTTTTTTAATATAATTTGTTAGAATATTCATAATTTAATATCGAAATTTTAAATAAAAAAGGAGGCATTACATGAAACTGTATCTATCTGTGGATATGGAAGGGATTTCCGGATTGCCTGATGAAACATTTGTCAATTCCCGCATGCACAATTATGAGCGCGGCAGGGTTCTGATGACCGAAGAAGCAAACTGGTGCATCGCAGAAGCGTTTAATAACGGATGCACGGAAGTGACCGTGAATGACAGCCACTCAAAGATGAATAATCTGCTCGCGGAAAAACTTCACCCTGAGGCAGAGCTGATTACGGGGGATGTCAAGCCGTTTTCCATGATGCAGGGGCTTGATGAATCGTATTCAGGTGTGATGTTTATCGGCTATCATGCGAGAGCGTCGATGCCGGGCGTCATGTCGCACAGCATGATATTCGGCGTCCGCCACTTTTACATAAATGATAAGCCTGTCGGTGAACTGGGGTTAAATGCCTATCTCGCCGGATTTTACGATGTCCCGGTCATCATGGCTGCCGGAGATGATTGCGCCGCAAAAGAGGCGGAGGAGCTGATCCCGAATGTGACGACTGCCGCCGTCAAACAAACCATTTCAAGAACTGCGGTCAAATGCCTGTCCCCTCAAAAAGCCGGACGGCTCCTGACGGAAAAAACAGCCTATGCGCTCAAAAATAAAGATAAGGTCAAACCGCTGACTCCGCCTGAAAGACCTGTATTAGGCATTGAATTTGCCAATTACGGACAGGCTGAATGGGCCCATTTAATGCCGGGCACAGAAATCATCCCGGGAACGACAATCGTTCAATTTCAGGCAAAAGACATGCCGGAAGCCTATCAGGCCATGCTCGTCATGACAGAACTCGCTATGAGAACAACATTCTGTTAAAGGGGTGAACGGCATTGCTGCGGTATTTTATCAAACGTTTTATCGCCATGATGATGACCGTCCTCGTCATCACCACTCTGACATTTGTCATGATGAAAGTGATACCCGGCTCGCCTTTTAACGAAGAGCGGGGCACAAACGAAGCGGTCCAGCGAAATCTTGAATCCTACTACCATCTGAACGAACCTCTTATCACTCAATACGCCATCTATCTAAAATCCATTCTTACCTTTGATTTCGGTCCTTCAATCAAAAAACCGTCAGACAGTGTAAACGCCATGCTTGAACGCGGATTTCCCGTCTCCTTCGAGCTTGGGATAACGGCGATCATCATCGCTGTGATTTCCGGACTCGCGCTCGGCATAACGGCCGCTCTCAGGCGCGGCGGCTTTCTCGATTATGCGGCCATGAGCCTTGCGGTGCTCGGGATTTCCATTCCGAATTTTATAATGGCTACGCTGCTGATTCAGCAATTTGCGGTTCATCTGAAATGGTTTCCGGCAGCTACCTGGACGAGTCCCGTTCACATGGTTCTGCCGACTGTTGCGCTTGCCGTCGGTCCCATGGCCATTATCGCGCGGCTGACAAGATCAAGCATGGCCGAAGTGCTGACTCAGGATTACATCCGCACGGCAAAAGCAAAGGGGCTTTCTCCCGTCAAAATTGTGATCAAACACGCATTGAAAAACGCACTTATGCCTGTTGTGACAGTACTCGGGACGCTTGCCGCAAGTATTTTAACGGGCAGTTTCGTCATCGAGAAAATTTTTGCCATACCGGGAATGGGCAAATATTTCGTAGAAAGCATCAATCAGCGCGATTACCCGGTCATCATGGGAACGACCGTATTTTACAGTGTGATTCTGATCGTCCTGCTGTTTCTGGTTGATTTGGCATACGGCCTGTTAGACCCGCGCATAAAACTTCATAAGAAAGGGTGATCCTGATGAATCTCCCGCAAGAAACGGTAAAACACACAGAAGTGCCTGATGACTGGTTTCAGCCGGGCGCGGAAAGAAAGGGTGAAACCGAGTCGGTCAAGCGTCCGAGCCTGTCTTACAGTCAGGATGCGTGGCGGCGGCTTAAAAAGAACAAATTGGCGATGGCCGGACTTGTGATATTATGCTGCCTGTTTCTAGCGGCTGTGTTCGGCCCGCTGATATCACCGCACAGCGTGACAAGGCAGACGCTCGCCGAGCAGAATCTTCCGCCGTCTTTTTCACACTGGTTCGGAACCGATGAACTTGGCCGGGACGTGTTTACAAGAACGTGGTACGGAGCGAGGATCTCTTTATTTGTCGGTGTGATGGCGGCGCTGATCGACTTTTTGATCGGCGTTATCTACGGAGGCGTCGCCGGCTACAAAGGGGGCCGGACAGACAGCGCCATGATGAGAATCATCGAGGTTCTCTACGGTTTGCCTTATCTGCTCGTTGTCATTTTGTTAATGGTGCTGATGGGGCCGGGGCTCAGTTCCATTATCGTCGCTCTGACAGTGACGGGATGGGTCGGCATGGCGCGGATTGTGAGAGGGCAGGTGCTGAGGATGAAGCATGATGAACACGTATTGGCATCGAAAACATTTGGAGCGAAAACATTTCGGATCATTAAGAAAAATCTGCTGCCGAATACGATGGGAGCCATTATTGTCCAAATGACGCTGACGGTGCCGGCGGCGATTTTTGCGGAATCATTTTTAAGTTTTCTCGGACTCGGCATTCAGGCGCCGTTTGCAAGCTGGGGAGTCATGGCAAACGACGGGCTGCCGGCGATTTTATCAGGCCATTGGTGGCGGCTGTTTTTTCCCGCTTTTTTCATTTCCTTAACGATGTACGCGTTTAACGTGCTTGGAGACGGCTTGCAGGACGCGTTAGACCCGAAACTGAGGAGGTAGGAAAAATGGCGCAGCAAGTTCTTTCCGTTCAAAATCTGCATGTTACTTTTTCAACATACGGAGGCACTGTAAAAGCCGTCAGAGGCGTCAGCTTCGATTTATATAAAGGTGAAACGTTTGCGATCGTCGGTGAATCGGGATGCGGAAAAAGCGTGACGTCACAAGCCGTGATGGGTCTTCTTCCGAAACATTCGGCAAAGATTGAATCCGGAAGCATACAATTTAAACAGAAAGACCTTTGCCGAATGTCGGATCGGGAAATGCGGGGAATCCGGGGGCGCGATATTTCTATGATCTTTCAGGACCCGATGACGGCGCTCAATCCGACTTTGACCATAGGGGATCAGCTCTCAGAAGCGCTGTTGGAATACCGCGCCATGACAAGAAAACAAGCTGAATCCGAGGTTCTCGCCATGCTGGATCTGGTCGGTATCCCGGACTCGAAATCCCGCCTGAAGCAGTACCCCCACCAATTAAGCGGGGGCATGCGGCAGCGGATCGTGATCGCGATGGCTCTGATCTGCGAGCCGGAAATTATGATCGCCGATGAACCGACAACGGCTCTTGATGTGACAATTCAAGCACAAATCCTTGAATTATTTAAGAAGATTCAAAGAAAAACAGGCGTGTCTATTATTCTGATCACCCATGATCTCGGCGTCGTCGCTCAGACCGCCGACAGAGTCGCCGTTATGTATGCGGGGAAAATCGCCGAAATCGGCACGAGGCATGATATTTTTTACCGTCCGGCTCATCCATACACAAAGGGGCTGCTTCGTTCAGTGCCGCGGCTGGATATGGAAGATAGTGAGCTTTCGCCGATTGACGGGACGCCGCCTGATTTATTTGATCCGCCGCCGGGCTGCCCGTTTGCCGCCCGCTGCCCGGACAGGATGATCGTCTGTGAAAAGGTATACCCGGCAACAACCGTGAAATCCAAAAGCCATATCGTCAGCTGCTGGCTTCAGGATCACCGTGCAGAGCGGCTGAAGCAGCAGCTGACTGCAGCAGAGGAAAAAGGGGGATTGAAATGAAAAAGAGATGGGCGATTGGTGTGATTGCTGTTGTTTCGTTTGCTCTGATGGGCTGTACAGCCAATGAACAGGCGGGGACAGAACCCGGCAAAGCAAAAGAACAGGGGGGAGAGACGGTGCTGCGGCTCAATAACGAAAATGAGCCGACCTCACTTGATCCGCCGATCGGATTTAATAATGTTTCCTGGCAGCCGCTGAATAACATCATGGAAGGATTGACGAGGCTCGGAAAAGATAATAAGCCCGAACCGGCCATGGCGGAAAGCTGGAAGGTGTCCGCTGATAAGCTGACATATACCTTCAATATCCGAGATAACGCCGAATGGACAAATGGCGATCCCGTCACGGCGGAAGACTTCGTGTACGCCTGGAAGCGGATGCTCGATCCGAAAACGGGCGCATCTTCCGCTTTTCTCGGCTATATGATCAAAGGCGGAGAAGAATTTAACAGCGGAAAAGGCAAAAAAGAAGACGTGAAAGTCACGGCAAAGGATAAAAAAACGCTTGTCGTCACATTGGCGGCCCCGCAGGATTATTTTTTGAGCGCCGTGTCCAATCCGGCGTATTTCCCGATTAATGAGAAGGTCGCCAAGGCTGATCCGAAATGGTTCACTGAAGCAAAAACTTTTGTCGGCAACGGGCCGTTCAAACTGACGGAATGGAAGCATGACGACAGCATGACGATGGTCAAAAACGAGACGTATTGGGATAAAAAGACGGTGAAACTGGATAAAGTGACATGGGCGATGGTCAGTGACCGAAATACCGACTATCAGATGTTCCAGTCGGGGGATTTGGATACCGCCTTTGTGCCGGCAGAGCTGAGCGAGCAGCTGATGGGAGGAAAAAATGTCCGCACGTGGGATCAGGCCGGACTCTATTTCTATCGTTTTAACGTTAAAATGGAGCCGTTTCAAAATGAAAAGATCAGAAAAGCGTTCGCGGCAGCGATTGATCAGAAAGAAATCACGGATTATGTGACCAAAAACAGTGAAAAGCCGGCACATGCCTTTGTATCCCCGGGATTTACTCAGCCTGACGGGAAAGATTTCCGCGAAGCGGGCGGCAGTTTACTAACTCCGGATGAATCAGAAGCCAAAAAACTGCTGGAAAAAGGCATGGCAGAAGAGCATTATGACAAGCTGCCCGCCGTTACATTGACATACAGCACAAAACCGGAGCATAAGAAAATAGCGGAAGCGATTCAGCAGAAGCTCAAAAGTGTGCTCGGTATAGACGTTAAGCTCGCCAATATGGAATGGAACGTCTTTTTAGAAGAGCAGAAAGGACTGAAGTTCCAGTTCTCTCAAAGCTCATTTTTACCGGATTACGCAGATCCGATCAGTTTTCTTGAGGCTTTCCAAACGGATAATTCCATGAACCGCACCGGCTGGGGAAGCGCGGCATACGACGGCTGCATCAAGCAGGCAAAACAGGAAGCCGATGCCAAAAAACGTTTTGCGCTCATGCATAAAGCGGAAAAGCTGCTCATGAACGAGGCTCCGATCATTCCGATTTACTTTTACAATCAGGTGCATCTGCAGAACAGCGGCGTGAAGGGCATTGTCCGGCACCCCGTCGGTTACATTGATCTGAAATGGGCGGAAAAGTCCTGATCTTACAGCGGAAACATATGCCGCTCTTTTGCCGTTAAAGGAGCGGCGTGTTTCACTTTTCAATCCGGAAAGGAGATTGAAAAAGTCATGAACCATAAACCGAAAGCACTGCAAAAAGGCGACACGGTCGGTGTGATTGCGCCCGCAAGCCCGCCTGAGAGCGGGACGCTGCAAACCGCGCTGCTGTTTTTAGAGAATGAGCTTGGCCTTCAAGTGAAACTCGGCCGGGCGCTGAAGACCCGTCACGGCTATTTGGCGGGAGAAGACCGGGCGCGCCTCGATGATCTCCATGATATGTTTAGTGATCAGAATGTCAAAGCGGTGATATGCGCGTGCGGAGGATTCGGCACGGGCCGCATTGCCGCCGACATCGATTTCGGCTTAATCCGCCGCAATCCGAAAATTTTCTGGGGATACAGCGATATTACGTTTTTACATACCGCCATTCATCAAAATACGGGGCTCGTCACATTTCACGGCCCGATGCTGAGCACGGATGTCGGGCTTGAAGATGCTGATCCTCTGACAAAAGCGTCGTATCATCAGCTTTTTACAGAAACGGAATTCACCTATACGGAGGACATTTCTCCGCTGGAGGTGCTGACAGGCGGAAGGGCCGAGGGAGAGCTTGCGGGCGGCAATCTGTCGCTCATTACGTCCACACTCGGCACGCCGTTTGAAATTGATACGAAAGACAAATTGCTGTTTATCGAGGATATTGATGAGGAGCCGTACCAAATCGACAGAATGCTGAATCAATTAAAGATGGCCGGAAAACTGTCAGACGCAGCCGGAATCCTGGTCTGTGATTTTCACCAATGCGAACCGAAGCATAAAGAAAAGTCGCTTACTTTAGAGCAAGTGCTGAACGATTACATTGTCAAATCAGGGAAGCCCGCGCTCAAAGGCTTTAAAATCGGCCATTGTTCACCGAGCTTCGCCGTTCCGATCGGAGCCCGCGCGGTTATGGATACGGCGGCCAAAGCGGTAACGATTGAATCGGGGGTTTCCGGAAGGGAGTGATCAGGCGTGAGGATTACAGATATTCAAACGGGACGGATGTCCGTGCCGCTGAAAAAGCCGTTTAAGACCGCTTTGCGCACGGTTTACAATGCTGAATCGGTCATTGTGAAGCTCACATTTGACAACGGTCTGACCGGCTGGGGCGAAGCGCCGCCGACGGTTGTCATTACAGGCGACAGCACGGACGGTATTGAAAGCGCCGTCCGCGATGTGCTGAAGCCCGCTCTCTTGGGGCGGAGCCTTTCCGGCATAGAAGCTGTTTTGTATGATATCAGCCGGCTGTTGGAAAGAAATCAAAGCGCAAAAGCCGCGGTGGATATGGCTGTATATGACGGATGGGCGCAAATGCACGGACAGCCGCTTTACCGGCTTCTCGGAGGCTATCGGAATACACTGGAAACAGATTTTACCGTCAGCGTCAATTCTCCTGAGGAGATGGCGGGGGATGCAGACCGCTATGTGAACAAAGGATTTCATATTTTAAAGATAAAAGTCGGCATAGGTGACATATCGGACGATGTTGCCCGGATTCAGGCGATCAGATCACGTGTCGGCGGAAACGTCAAACTGAGATTGGACGCCAACCAAGGCTGGACGCCGAAAGAAGCCGTGACTGCGATCCGAAAGATGGAAGACGCCGGCCTCGGCATTGAGCTGGTCGAGCAGCCTGTTCATAAAGACGATATCGCCGGGCTGAAGCAGGTCACCGATGCCGTAGACACGCCGATTATGGCGGATGAGAGCGTCTTTACTCCCCGTCAGGCCTTCCACGTGCTGCAGACGAGAAGCGCCGATTTAATCAATATTAAGCTGATGAAAGCGGGCGGCATAAAGCAGGCGGAAACAATCAATGCGATGGCCGAAACGTGCGGCGTGGAATGCATGGTCGGCAGCATGATTGAGACCAAGCTCGGCATCACCGCCGCGGCTCATTTTGCCGCGGGCAAACGGAATGTGACAAGGTTTGATTTTGATGCGCCGCTTATGCTGAAAGATGATTTGATTAAAGGCGGCATCACATACAGCGGCAGTCAGATTACGATTCCCGATGAACCGGGTCTCGGCATTACCGGGGTGTCGAAACAAGAGGAGGCGAAAAGATGAGAGCAGCCGTTACAGCGGCGGCAGCCAACGTATGGACGATGCCGTCATCTCCCCGTTCGTATGATGCGCCGATGCTTGAAAACCCGCCGCAGATCAGAAAATGGTTAGCGTCTATGGGATATGAAGAGCGGCTGCAATTATGCACAGACAACCTTGTCCAAACGCAAGCGCTTTTCGGGGAAGAGGTGATCATTCTCAAAGAGGAAGGGGAATGGGCTTTTGTCGCCGTTCCCGGCCAGCCCTCAAACAAGGATGCGCGCGGATATCCGGGCTGGATGAAAAAAAGCCAGCTTTCAAAAGACGGCTTTTTTTCATCTTCGCCCGCCGTATGGATTACCAAACCGACAGCTTTTTTATATCACACTAACGGCGAACCGGACTTGGAAGTAAGTTTCTTAACGCGTCTTCCGGCATCAGGACGTGAGAAAGGCTTTTTTCGGGTTGTGACGCCTCTCGGAGAACGGTTCGTAAATGAAGCTGACGCAGACGAGTGCCGGCATACGGAAGGACGGGCGGCCGAGGTCATCGAAACGGGCATGATGTTTCTCGGGCTTCCGTATTTATGGGGAGGACTGAGCGGTTTCGGGTTTGACTGTTCCGGGTTTATGTATTCGATATTTAAAGCAAACGGCTATACCCTTCCCCGTGATGCAAAGGACCAAGCAAAAGCCGGGTGCGGCGCGGCGGTAAACGATATCCGGCCGGCTGACCTTTTGTTTTTCGCCTATGAAGAAGGAAAAGGCGCGATTCACCATGTCGGTTTGGCGCTGGGAGACGGACGAATGCTGCACTCCCCGAAAACGGGAAAAACAATCGAAGTGCTGTCCTTGGAAGGAACGATCTATGAAAAAGAATTATGCACCGTACGCCGCTGTATAAGCGAAAAGGGGGAATAGAAAATGACGGCATCTCCGCTCCTTGAAGTCAGCGGGCTGAAAATGCATTTTGACGCAGGAAGAAAGAAAGCCGTAAAAGCAGTCGACGGTGTCAGCTTTCACATTAAAAGAGGGGAAACATTCGGACTTGTCGGAGAATCGGGATGCGGTAAATCGACGCTCGGAAGAGTTATTCTCCGTCTGTATGACCCGACGGCCGGTTCGGTATCATATGAAGGGACGGATATACACCGTGCCGCGGCCGAACAGCGGTCGGTCTTCTTCCGCAAGCTGCAGATGATTTTCCAAGACCCTTACGCCTCGTTAAATCCGCGCCTGACCGTAAGGGAAATTATTATGGAGCCGATGGAAATCCACAATCTTTACAATACAAGAAAAGCCCGTATGATGATGGCGGATGAACTGCTTGAAGCTGTCGGGCTCCATCCGGATTTCGGCAGCCGTTATCCCCACGAATTCAGCGGCGGACAGAGGCAGAGAATCGGGATTGCCAGAGCGCTCTCTCTGCATCCCGAATTTATCGTGGCGGATGAGCCGATTTCCGCGCTGGATGTGTCGGTACAGGCTCAGGTCGTCAACCTATTAAAAAGGCTTCAGAAAGAGAAAGGGCTGACATTTTTATTTATCGCCCACGATTTATCAATGGTCAAGCATATCAGCGACCGGATCGGCGTGATGTATTTGGGCCGCATGATGGAAATTACAGAAAGCGCTGCGCTTTACCGGGAACCGCTTCACCCTTATACGAAGGCGCTTTTATCCTCAATCCCGATTCCTGATCCGCTTCTTGAGGACAAGCGTGAACGGATTATTCTGAAAGGGGAGCTGCCGAGCCCCCTTAACCCGCCGAGCGGCTGTGTATTCAGGACGCGGTGCCCTGAAGCGATGGAGCTCTGCGGTAAGATAACGCCTGAGCTTGAAGAAGTGAAGGCGGGGCGTTTTGTCGCCTGCCATTTATACAAAAAAGAAAGCTGACAATATAAAGTCAGCTTTCTTTTTGATTAAACCTGATGCAGAAATGACACGCAGACCGGATACGGAACCGGAATGTCGGATTGAAGCAGAGTCAATTTGCCTGTTTCCGGATCACGTTCAAACAAAACCAGATTTCCCGTTTCTTCGTTTGACGCGACAAGGAATGTCTCGGAAGGGTCAAACGCGAAATCACGCGGCCAGTTGCCTTCTGTCGGCACCCATTCAATAAGAGACAATTCACCGGAATATTGGTTGATCTTAAAGATGGCGATGCTGTCATGTCCGCGGTTGGCGGCATAAAGAAATCTGCCGTCTTTAGATATGCGGATTGCGCTGCCTTGCGATTTGTCCGTAAAGCCCTCAGGCAAAGCGGAAATGACCTGCAGCTCTCTGAATTCACCTAAGGTCGGGTTGTATTCAAGCGCGATGACTTCATTGCTGATTTCCGTCATGACATAGGCGTATTTTTCCGCCGGATGGAAAACGATGTGGCGCGGCCCTGAACCCGGTGCGAAAGAGTGAGTTTTCACCTCTGTGAGCGAACCGTTTTTCATTTGGTACGTATACAGCGTATCCGTCCCTAAATCGACGGCTGCAATGTAGTTATGCTCAGGTGTATAGCCAGCGAAATGGGTATGCGGTTTCTCTTGTCTTTCATGAGGACCTGTTCCCGTATGAGCGGCTTCGGCAGCCGGCTCCTGCAGACTTCCGTCCTCATTGACGGGAAAGGCGTGCACTTTTCCGCTGTGGTAATTAGCGGTTAACACATATTCATGTTTATCATCAATGCTGACGTGGCATGGAGACGGGCCTTCAATCAGCTGGTGGTTTACAAACGTTAATTCCCCGCTGTTCTGATGAATCTGATAGGCTGCGACGCCGCCTTTTCCGTCTGCTTTTTCAATGGAATACAGCATGCTGTTATCAGAATTCGGAGTGACGTATGTCGGGTTGCCGAGCTTTGCTGCCAGCTTCGGCCGGCTGAGCCTTTTCGCTTCTGTATCAAGTTCAAAACAATAAATGCCTTCGCTTCCGCCTTTTGTATATGTTCCCGCGTATCCTATGTACTTAGCCATTCGGTTTCCCCCTTTAGAGTCTTGTCTTCTCTATATTAACGTATCTTGAAGGAAACTGCCTTGTAAATGTTTAAGATGTTCTGACAAGCGGCAAGGTGCAGCAGCGGAAGGAACCGCCTGATTTGATAATTTCGGAAAACTCGGTTTCAATGACCGTATAACCCCTTTTTCTGAGCTCGCGGTTCGTATGACGGTGCTGCGGCAGGCTGATAATTGTCTGATTGCCGATTGACAGGATATTCGGGCCGAGCGTGAATTGCTCTTCTTCAGGCACTTCTATCATCTCAAAACGTTCGGCGAGAAGATCAATTTCTTTCTGCCGCAAGCCATTTTTGCAGTATAGTGCTTCCGTTTCCGAGATCATATTAAATACACAGTCCAAATGTAAGAAATCCTCCTTGAGAGGGATCGGCACAACAGTCATCTCCGGCAGCGCCTCCCGCAGCTCCCGGACAGCCGCTTTATCCGTACGCTTGCTCAGCCCGGCGTAAACGGTGCCGTCTGCGATCAAGATGTCGCCGCCTTCAATGTTCGCTTTTTTCAGTCGCGTATAAGGGATTTTCTTATCGTCAAGCAGGTCTTGAAACACTTTTTCTTCTCCCTGCCGGACTGAAGCCGCCATGTTTGAAATAAACGCTGTCTCGCCTAAGACAAATCCGATATCCCGGGTGAATACCTGCTCAGGCAAAGCGGGATCGGCAGGCAGCAGGACGACTTCAATCTGATGAGATCTTAAAATGTCAATAAACTCACTATGCTGTTTGAGGGCAACGGGTATGTTAATATTTTCTTGTTTGAAATGTTTCTGCGTTCCGTTAATAATATCCTTGATGGTCATGTGTTCAGGCCGGCATAAGATGACTGTCTGCAAAGCATCAAACTCACTGCGGCAAGCCGGTTTCCGCGTGGATTTGGGAATGGATACGTCCATGTGATATCCTCCTATCGGTATTCAATGTGCGTTTATTATTCCCGGATGTGATGAATAATGAAACATACCTGATAGAATATCTAACCAACTTAATATTTAAAATTTTAGACAAAACGATCAAAGTATTGTTTAATAGGGTACAGATGAAATGTCAAAACGACCAGACACCAAAGGGGAGTTTAAATAATATGAAGTTGCCAGAATCAAGATTTTGCAAAGAAACAAGGGTTGTCAAGACAAGCAGGGTTTTTCCGCTTGATACGAATAATCACAATACGCTGTTTGGCGGAAAGCTGATGAGCTATATTGATGATATCGCTTCAATTTCCGCGGCCCGCCACTGCCGATGTGAAACAGTCACGGCCTCAATGGATTCTGTGGATTTTTTGCGCCCGATCGGCCAACAGGATTCCGTATGCCTTGAATCCTACGTCACATGGGTCGGCACATCGTCTATGGAGGTGTTTGTCAAAGTCATTAAAGAACATCTGATGACGGGTGAACGCGAGCTTGCGGCAACGTCGTTTCTGACATTCGTCGCGCTCGATTCAAACGGGAAATCGGTGCCCGTTCCGCGGATCGTGCCGGAAACCGAGGAAGAAATCATGCTTCACAATACGGCCGTTCAGCGCGCCGGAGAACGAAAAAACCGCTTAAAACACAGCAAGGCCCTGGCCGAGGCGCTCGGAACAGATAAACCTTGGTAATCGTCAAACCGCTTTTTTTAAAAGCGGTTTTTTTATGCTGAAAAAGGACTTTTCCTGCCGGGTCCATAATTTATTACAGGGAAAGGAGACGTGGCGTGCATGATGAAACATAAGTCTTCCGGCACCATCCTGACAACCGGGCGTATCCGTCTGCGGACTATGCGGGATGACGATGAAGACAATTTGTACGGGCTGTTTACCGACAGAGAGGTCATGAAATATTATCCTTCTCTTAAAAGCAGACGGGAAACGAAGGAATGGATTGCCTGGAACAAACGATTGGCCGCAGGATACGGCGTCAGTCTTTGGATCGCAGAGGATAAAGTGTCGGGTGCATTTCTCGGTCAATGCGGAATCGTTCCGCAGACGATAAGCGGAAACACTTTGATGGAAATCGGCTATATGTTTGCCCGCTGCCGCTGGGGCTGCGGCTATGCGACAGAGGCGGCGAACGCCTGTCTGGACTACGGTTTTCATACGCAGCAATACGGACGCATAGCGGCGCTGATTGATCCGGAAAATGCTGCCTCCGTCCGCGTCGCGGAAAAAATCGGCATGGTGCCCGGTGAGACCGTTACCAAATGGGAGAGGCGGCTGACGGTATTTGACATCACATCTGACGTTGAACGTTTCGGCGAAATGTAGTATGATACGAACAGACATGTTTTCTAGGGTTCCGCATGTTCATACATGGCCTGGTCCGAGAGAAAACACATATGCGGACATATCCCGCATATGCACACGGAGGGAAAAAAGCCCGGGAGAGTCAATCTCATGTGAGACGACTATTCCGGGCTTTTTGTATTGCCCGGAAACAGAAAGGATGAAGAACATGAAATGGGGTTTAGTGGTCATAGCGGCCGTATTTGAAGTGGTATGGGTCACCGGCCTGAAACATGCTGATTCGGCACTGACGTGGGGCGGCACGATTACGGGAATCATCATCAGTTTTTATCTATTAATCAAGGCGACGGACAGCCTGCCCGTAGGAACGGTATATGCGGTCTTTACCGGACTCGGGACAGCGGGCACCGTGCTCAGTGAAATCCTGCTTTTCAAAGAACAGGCCGATCCGGTAAAAATCGTGCTGATCGGCGTTTTGCTGATCGGT
The DNA here is from genome assembly GCF_014872755.1 of Bacillus sp. Bvel1. NCBI lineage: Bacteria > Bacillati > Bacillota > Bacilli > Caryophanales > Bacillaceae > Bacillus > Bacillus sp. Bvel1. Next base: position 416,646 of record NZ_JAAOBZ010000006.1, read on the forward strand.
GTCATCGGATTAAAGCTGGTCACACAGGATAAGCCTGAGACGAAGGAGGAGAAGGCGTAATGCATTGGATCAGCCTGATAGCCGCGGGTCTTTGTGAAATGCTCGGGGTCATTTTAATGAATCAATTTCAAAAAGAAAAGAAAGTCAAGTGGATTTTTTTCATTATCGTCGGATTTGCGGCTTCTTTTTCCCTGCTTTCTTATGCGATGGAGACGATTGCGATGGGCACGGCCTATGCGATCTGGACCGGTATCGGCACGGCGGGCGGCGCACTAGCCGGCATTCTTTTCTACGGCGAGCAGAAGGATGCGAAGCGCATCTTTTTCATTGCGCTTATTTTGTGCGCAGCCGTAGGGCTGAAAATTCTTTCGTAAATTGATTTTTATCAAATTTTCAGTATAATCTATAATAAGTTACGAATTATGAAGATACGAGGGATTAAAACAGATGAATTCATATATGACACAGCGGCTGAAAGAATACCGCCGCGGTAATGAGGAAAAAGGGCGCCTGCTTGTCAGCTGCCCCGATCAGCCGGGAATTGTATCGGCTGTGTCCGCGTTTTTGTTTGAACACGGCGCGAATATTATTGAATCAAATCAATATACGACTGACCCTGAAGGCGGACGTTTTTTTCTCAGGATCGAATTCGACTGCAAGGGCATTCGTGAGAAAAAAGAGGATTTACAGCAGGCGTTCGCCTCAATCGCGCAGACATTCGGCATGACATGGAGCCTCTCTCTGGCAAGTGAGCTGAAGCGAGTGGCGATCTTTGTATCCAAAGAGCTGCACTGCCTTCATGAACTGATTTGGGAATGGCAAAGCGGCAATATGATGGCCGAAATTGCGGTCGTCATCAGCAACCATGAAGAGGCGAAAGAAGTGGTCGAGCCGCTGAATATTCCATTCCATTACATGAAAGCTAACAAAGATATCCGCGCCGAAGTTGAGCGGCGCCAGCTTGAGCTGCTGGAGCAGTATAAGATTGATGTGATCGTTCTTGCCCGCTACATGCAGATTTTGACGTCTGATTTTGTATCTGCCCATCCGAATCGGATTATTAACATCCACCATTCATTTCTGCCGGCCTTTATCGGCGCTAATCCGTATAAACGGGCTTATGAGCGCGGAGTGAAATTAATCGGCGCGACCTCTCACTATGTGACGGACGATCTTGACGAAGGGCCGATTATTGAACAGGATATTGAACGCGTCGATCACAGAGATCACGCAGAGGATCTGAAGAATATCGGCAGAACGATTGAGCGGAGCGTGTTGGCAAGAGCCGTAAAATGGCATCTGGAAGACCGTGTCATCGTTCACGGAAACAAAACGATCGTATTTAATTAATGACGGTCCGCCGGGGAGGCGGGCTGTTTTTTATGGATGAAAATGTCTTGACAAGAACCTGTTTTCTTTGCATAATATAAAAAAATCATTGAGCGTTGAAGAGGATCAGTACGCAGAACTTTCTGTGACAGAGAGCAAAATGGCCCGCTGAAACATTTTGCCGCATGAAACCTGCCGAACCTGCCTTGGAGTCCTGAGGGGAAAACTCAGGCGCGATACCTGGCGTTACAGGAAAGCGGGACGCGTGAAAAACGCGTTCAAACAAGGTGGTACCACGGAAAGCCCATTTCGTCCTTATTTTTCAGGACGGAATGGGCTTTTTTTATTGACGAGAGCCGGTTTGGATTGATTGCCACGGAGGAGAAACGATGAAAAAACAAAGAATTGTTGTGAAAATCGGGAGCAGCTCGCTCACCAACAGTAACGGAAGTATTGATGAAGCAAAAATTAAGGAACATACGGAAGCCATTTCTTTATTAAAAGAGAACGGGCATGAAGTGATCCTCATTACCTCAGGCGCGGTGGCAGCGGGTTTTTCCGCTCTCGGCTATCCGTCGCGACCCGTTACGATAAAAGGAAAACAGGCAGCTGCCGCAGTCGGCCAGACGCTTTTAATGCAGCAATATATGGACCATTTAAAAAGATACGGTCTGACGCCGGCACAAATTTTATTAACAAGAAATGATTTCTCAAAAAGAGAGCGGTACAGAAATGCCTATGCCACTGTAATGGAACTGTTGGAGCGCGGCGTCGTGCCGATTATTAATGAGAATGATTCCACATCAGTCGAAGAGTTGACGTTCGGTGATAACGACATGCTGTCGGCGCTTGTAAGCGGTTTGATTCATGCAGACCAATTAATGATTCTCACAGACATTAACGGGCTGTACGATGCCAATCCGAATGAAAACCCGGACGCAAAGCGGTTTGACTATCTGAATGACATCACACCTGAATTGCTCGGATATGCCGGGTCAGCAGGCTCAAAGGTCGGCACCGGAGGCATGAAGTCAAAACTTCTCGCCGCTCAGACCGCATTGTCGCTCGGGGTGAAGGTGTTTATCGGAACCGGCTCCGGACGTGAAAAACTGATGGTGATTTTAAACGGAAAAGGCGACGGCACTTATATCGGCGATAAAGACCTGTCCTCAGTGAATAATACACGGCAATGGATCATGTTTCATTCTCCGATATCAGGGGAAATCATCATTGATGGGGGAGCGGAGCAGGCGATGATCCATAACGGGTCAAGTCTCCTCCCGGCCGGCGTCGCCGATGTCTGCGGCAGTTTTCCGAAAGGAGCCGTAGTGGAAGTCAGAGGGCCCGGCGGCATTATCGGCAAAGGGCAGACGCAGTACTCATCCGATGAAATTTTAGAAGCCAAAGGGAAGCGGAGCGACCAGCTTTCAGGAACGAAGCAGGTGGAAGTGATTCACAGAGATGATTGGGTGAATTTATTTGACGAGGGGGAACACAAATGAGTGAAGTATTGCAAAAAGCAGCTTTGGCAAAAGAAGCGGCTGCCGAAATGGTCATGAAAACGACGGCTGAAAAAAATGAAGCGCTCCAATGTATTGCAGACGGACTCAGAAATGAACGCCGGCTTATTTTAACAGAGAATCAGAAAGACATTGAAGCGGGACGGAACAGGGGACTGACAGCTGACATTATTGACAGGCTGACGCTTGATGAAAAACGCCTGCTCGATATCGCGGACGCCGTGGAACTGCTAATCGGTCTTGAAGATCCCGTCGGTGAATCATTGGAGACCATTCAAAAAGAGAATGGATTATCTATTGAAAAGATCCGCGTGCCCCTCGGAGTAGTGGGCATGATCTATGAGGCCAGACCGAACGTTACCGTAGACGCGGCCACACTCTGTCTGAAAACCGGAAACGCGGTTGTGCTCAGAGGAAGTTCTTCCGCCATCCACAGCAACATAGCGCTTGTCAGTGTGATGAAACGCGCACTTGGGCTGTCAAAGCTTCCGATTGATGCCGTTCAGCTCATCGAAGATACAAGCAAAGAAACCGCCAAACAGCTCTTTACATTAAATGATGGGCTGGATGTATTGATCCCGCGCGGCGGTAAAAATTTAATTGATCTTGTGGTCAGGGAATCAACCGTACCCGTTTTAGAAACCGGAGCGGGCAATTGCCACGTGTACATAGATGAGTCAGCAGATCCCTTTATGGCAAGCGAGGTCGTCATCAACGCCAAAACACAGCGCCCTTCGGTCTGCAACGCGATTGAATCTCTTCTGATTCATGAAAAATGGGCCGAAGAACACGGACGAAAGCTGCTGAATCAGCTGACAGAAAAAGGGGTTGAGCTCCGAGGAGACCAGGTGATTTGCGGACTGGAGCCTCAAGCGAAACAAGCAGAAGAAGCCGATTGGGGAGCGGAGTACCTGGCGCCGATTCTCAGTGTAAAAACGGTGCAGGACGTACAGGAGGCGGTCCGCCACATTCAGCAGTACGGCACAAACCATTCAGAAGCCATTCTGACGGAGAACGCCGAGCATGCGGCTTACTTCCAGACCGCCGTTGACGCCGCCGCCGTGTATCATAATGCTTCAACCCGGTTTACGGACGGTTTTGAATTCGGATACGGAGCCGAGATCGGCATCAGCACGCAAAAGCTTCACGCGAGAGGGCCGATGGGACTTCCGGCGTTAACATCTACAAAAATCATCATCAAAGGAAACGGACAAATCCGGGTATAATCTTTTAAGCTTATCCTTCAAAAAGGGTAAGCTTTTTTTATGCGGAAAGATTGACGGTTTCCATTATATTTCGTAAAATTAGATTGTACACAATATAATAGAGGTGAATTTATATGACAAAACCATTATTTACTGCAACCGTTTCAGCCGCAGGCGGACGTGAAGGGAAAGTCACGTCTTCTGACGGGGTGCTGAATCTTGATGTTGCCATGCCGGGAACGCCAAGAGCAAAAAAGCTCGAACAAGCCACAAACCCTGAACAGCTGTTTGCCGCAGGATATTCAGCCTGCTTTGACAGCGCTCTTCAACTCGTAGCAAGAAAAGAGCGTCTGAGTATTGAAACAGAGGTCACTGCGCATGTCAGTCTGCTGAAAGATGAAAGCGACCAAGGATATAAACTCGACGTCACCCTTGAGGTCAAAGCTTCCGGCATTGAGAAACAGGAGCTTGAAGCCCTTATCCAAAAAGCGCACGGTGTGTGCCCGTATTCAAAAGCGACAGCGGGAAATATTGAAGTGAAGCTTCTGGCAGCAGAATAAAAATAAGGATGCCCATTCGGGGCATCCTTATTTTTTGCCGTGCAGCGTTTTCAAAACCTCATAAAGCGACTGTTTTACCTGCTTTAATTCCTCTTTTGACAGTCCCGTCTGTTCCAGCATGGCAATGGGGATATCCGCCGCTGTATTCTGCAAGGCCCGTCCTTCATCTGTGAGCCTGATCGTCACGGATCGCTCGTCTTCAGCCGACCGCTTTCTCATGATGATTCCGTGCTGCTCCATCCGTTTCAGCATCGGTGTCAGCGTTCCGGAATCCAGGTGCAAAAGCTCACCCATCCGTTTCACATTCAGTTCTTCGTGCTCCCATAATAAAAGCAGCGCCAAATACTGGGGATAAGTTACGTTGAGCTTATCAAGCAGCGGTTTGTACCGTTTCGTCATTTCCCTTGAGCTTGCGTACAGCAAAAAACAAAGCTGATTCTCCAGTTTCATATGTTCAAAATCTTTTTCTGCCATTCTTTCACCAACTCTTTTTTGTTAACGTTACCCCTATTGTAGCCGAAAAACGGCCCATTTCCTATTGCAATCATGTTTAAAAATATGAGCAGGGGCAATATATACAGTAAGTACAATGAGGAGGCTGATAATAATGGCATTATTTACTTCAAAAGCGACCGCAGTCGGCGGACGAGCAGGACATATTAAATCCGAAGACGGGGTGCTGGATTTTGACATCATCATGCCGAATGCAAAAAAAGACGGAGAAACCGGCACAAACCCTGAACAGCTCTTTGCGGCAGGATATGCTGCCTGCTTCGGGGGAGCGCTTGAACTCGCCGCCCAAAAACAAAAAATCGACATGACCTCTGAAATTGAAGGACAGGTCAGCCTTTTAAAAGATGAGAGTGACGGGGGTTACAAAATCGGCGTAACGCTCGTCATTGATACAAAAGATCTTGATAAAGAAACGGCGGAGAAGCTGGTGCACGCCGCTCATGAGTTCTGTCCGTATTCAAAAGCAACAAGAGGAAATGTAGACGTCAAACTTGAATTGAAATAAAGAAACGAACGAATATCCCGGATTTCATATCCGGGATATTTTATTAACGAAAACATCAGTAATGATCTCTTCTCTCCCGGAATAAGAATACGATATAGCACTTTTGCATAATGACACCAAGAGAAAAGAGGGAGAAATCGATGTCTCTTCCAAACATACCGAACATCACCCCCGACATTACACTCTCCAGATGTGAGACCCTGAACCTCCTTCTTTCATCCGTGGCTATGGAAGAAATCGGACTATCCCATATTCTGCAGGCGGAAGCGGAAAGGATTCAAATGTTTCTCAGCGCTTCCGGCGATCCCTCCTTAGGGGAATTATCATCAATCAATAGAAGCACTGAACGGCTCCTGCGCACCGTCATGAAATCACAACTCCTTTTGCAGACGAAGCTTGAAGACATTATCTACTTACAGGATGCTGAAGCCTGTATAGACCCGGACGATCCAAGTAATCCGAGTGATCCAGGCGATCCTGATGACCCGTGGAATCCGGACGATCCAAGTAATCCGAGTGATCCAGGCGATCCTGATGACCCGTGGAATCCGGACGACCCAAGTAATCCGAGTGATCCGGGCGATCCTGATGACCCGTGGAATCCGGACGATCCCAGTGATCCGGAAGATCCGTGTGACGACCTGTTTTACGGCCGTATTGGCTGCTGTGAGTGCGGGGATTGTGAGGACTGCGATTGGAAGAAAAAAGGCGGGGAGCGTTCATAAAAAAAGAGACGGGTGAAGCATATGCCGTATCCAAGCATCTCAAAAGCGAAACAGACATCTTTTGAAGCCTTGCATTGTCTCACGATGGCGCTGTTAAATATATTATCTGTGACCGTGGATAAAAGAAGGGGTTCAAATTACAAAGAAGAAATCAGGCTGTTCTCCGCATTGTGCCGCTGGCAGATGGAAACAGGCGGCCGGCTGTTTTTAATGATCAGCTTGGAAGAAGAACAGAAGCAGATGTATGCGCGGCACTTTCATGAAATGAAGACAGTGACGGAACGAACGAAAAAATTCATTTGTGAAAGCCCGCGCGAATTCCGGGCGCATCCCATTACGAAGCGGGCTGTCAGGCAGCTTCAGGAATGGGATGCAGAATCAACTGCCGAACCTGCCGTCAGATGGGTGCGGCCTGTCATCATAACGATGAACGGCACTCCTGGACCGCCTTGGTTCAATCAACAACTCCAAAATCGGGAAAGGTGAGAAAATGAGCGGAAATGCTGAATGTAAACTGACTCTTTGCATGATTGTGAAAAACGAGGAGAGATATATCTCCCGTTGTTTATCAAGTGTACAAGACATCGCTGATGAGATCGTCATCGCAGACACCGGATCACAAGATAATACAAAAGATATATGCAAAAGCTTTCAGGCAAGAGTGTTTGATTTCGAATGGGAGAATGATTTCGCAAAGGCCAGAAATTACGCCCTGCAGCATGCCGAAGGGGATTGGATATTAGTGCTTGACGCGGATGAAGAGCTCGATCAGGAGACGGGCCGTTTTTTAACTTCGCTGCTTCATGACGGATTACCGAGCCGGGGACTTTTGAAAATCATCAATTATACGGGGAAGCAGCTCGATGAAAACGAAGCGTTTGAAAGCATGCAGCCGAGGCTGTTCCGCAATCATAAAGGCCTTCTGTATCAAGGCAGAATTCACGAGAATATCTCGGCTCCCAATGAGGAAGAAAACAATGCTTTTTTCACGCTCCCATGTGTGATTCATCACTACGGCTACTTGGAGCAGGAAGAAAAAATCAAACAAAAACATAAACGGAATATCAGCATATTAAATGAAGAACTTTCAGAGGAAAATCCTGATCCGTGGCTAGTCTATCATCTGGCAAGTGAATGTTACAGAATAAAAGACTATGAAAAAGCATTACATCTTGTCAACGGCTCAATATTTCAATTTTTAAGTGAGAAACGAATGCCTCCGTCTCTTCTGTATTTTCTAAAATATACAATATTGCTTGAGCTCAAGCGATATGAAGAAGCCGAACAAGGGATTGAAAAAGTGCTCAAGCTTTATCCTGATTACAGCAATCTTCATTATTATAAAGGCCTTGTATTATATCATTTGGAAAAGTACAGAGCGGCAATCAAAGCATTTGAAGCCGGAACGCAGGTTGAAGGAGAAAACGCTGATCACTTCATTTTAAAAGGTGCCGCCGATTTCAGAGCTTTTTATTATATGGCGAAATGCCATGCTGCATTAAACCATGATATGACGGCCATCGCTTACGCCAAAAAATCCGTGAAATTCAATCCGCAATTTAAACCCGCGCAAGAACTTCTGTCTCAATTAAAAAAGGATCAGCGGACAAACGCCTGATCCTTTTTTTGCATGTTCCATTAAGATAATCGAATAATGTTTAAAGCTGCGCCGGCACTTCCTCTAAGCAATGTGGCCGCACCCAATAATCCGAACAGCTGGAGCTGAATGGTGCTGCCTGCTGTCAAAGTCACAATAAAGGAGTTGTTGAAGCTTGCCAAAGACGCGACCGGGGCAATAATCGAACTTGCCGCCGGAGTGCCGTTGATTAAGATGCGCGAACTTACTAGCAGGCCGGCCGTTAAATTAATATGGTAGGAAATATAGTACCGTCCTGCCGGAGCAACGGTGAATACAGTATTTGCGGCATTAGCGGTAATATCCGCTGAGAGGTTTTGTTCATTCGGTAAGGAAATGTCCGTGCCGCCGACAATAACTGCGACAACACCGCCGCCCGTATTGCTCGCATAGCCGGAAGTGGCTGTCAGACTTGTTCCGGTGCTTCCCGGAGGCCCTGTAATGCCGGTAGCCCCGGTAACTCCGGTCGGTCCTGTAACGCCAGTAGCCCCGGTAATTCCGGTCCGCCCGGTTGAACCAGTAGCGCCGGTGCTTCCCGCCGCAGCTAAAAGTGTATAGTCAGCTGAGGTTTCAGGGGTTCCCGACGGGCTGTTTACGTTTGCGACATAAGAGCTGCCGTTATACAAGACAACCTGTCCGGTCGTGTAAGTAGGGGCGATCAGCGGATTAAAAGCAACAATCCCTTGAAGACCCGCACCCGTGGCCCCCGTCGGCCCCGTGGCACCAGTCGGTCCCGCCAATGTAGGGATATTTGAGATACTGTCCAATTTTGAACCGAGAAGGAGCTCCTGTTTCATTAAGCTGTCAAGCGTATCCCGGACGCTCTCATTCAGGTTAAGAATATCCGCAAGACTTGACGGGGGTCCTGTTAATCCGGGGATCGTTCCGAGCGCGTATTGGATTTTTTCCCCTTCCGCATTCAGAATATGTGCCATTCCCAGCTCTTCCATAGCAATTGACGAAAGAAGAAGGTTAATGGTATCGTCTCTGGACAGTGTAACGACAGGGGTGATATTGGGCAAATTAGGCTGTGACACAATGTCCCTCCTTATGAGTTGGCTGAAAATCATTTTATTGCGAACAAAGTTCCCCCAAATGAGCGTAAGCAGTACTGTATCATTATATTCACTGATTCTGTCCAAGTTTCTGAACGAATTCCCTTCATTAATTTCATCATATATGAAGGAAATACTTTAAATATAGAGAAAATACATCGCACAGCATTCACAAAATCGGTCAAAATGACAGCGGGACATGTGATCGTCTATAAAGCGATGGCTATATATCTTGTGCGTTTCCTGCAAAAACGCTCTTTTTCATTTCAAGTTTTCTGTATAAAAGGGCGAGAAGCATGGACGGTATCGTACAAACAATCATTCCGATAAAGGCATACCGGGGTTCAATTTCATATAAAAAACCTCCGAAAATAGTAAATACCGCAGTGCTCCAGCTGAGAGCAAGCGCTGAATATATACCTTGGGCTTTCGGGATTTGCGCGGGTGAAATATTTTTAATTAAGTATTTCATAAATGCATAGTGTCCCATCGCGAATGAACAGGCATGCAGCGTCTGCGCAAGACAGAAAATGATGACATGCGGAAAGGCAAATACGAGTATCCAGCGTACGGTAGCACCAAGCGCCGCCAGGGCGAGCAAAGAGCCTGCCGTAAATTGATGAAAGTATCGGTCAGCGATTGCAAAGAAGATAATCTCCGCGATAACGGCGATGTTGATGATGATTCCGATGGCATATGCGGGCGCATCGATTTCCTGCAAAAAGAGATAACCGTAATTGTAGTAAGATGCATGTGCCGCCTGCAGTAAGATAACGATTGCGAGCACCAGACCGAAATATTTGATGCGGAATAAGGCAAACATGCCCTCTTTTCTTGCGCGGTCTGTTTCCGGCCGTTTTGAAAGAACAGCTGGCGCATGCATAAAGCTTAGGGATGCGAATATCAGGGCGCCCAAAAGCAGTGCCCATAAAATCGCTTGGTCTCCGAATATACCTGTAAAGACGGACAGGATGACGCCGGCTGAAACAAAACCCGCGGATCCCCACTGTCGACTAGTCCCATAAGCCTTTAATTCGTTATGCTGTACAAGGACGCCGCAAGCGCTGTCTAAAGCAGGCATTAAAGCCGGGTAAAACACATGCAGCACTAATGTGACAAGAAGCAGGCTTTGAAAAGAATCAGCGGGAATATAACATAAAAGTGCGAGAAGCGTCCCGATTCTGGCACCGTTTAATAAGGCTTTGCTGCTGAATTTTCCTGATAAATAAGGGAAGAAAAATAATGTGGAAATCCCTCTTGCCGCCAGGCCCAGACTCATAATGAAACTGGCTTCGGATACGGAAACCCCTTTTATATGCACCATCCATCCCGTCCAATAGGGCAGAAAAACACCCCATGTCATAAAAAAACTAAAAAAATGAAGACTCATCCAGCGATATGCTTTCATTCCCGTTCCTCCTTTAATTGGCATGTTATCATGTAAGGACATAAAGACAATATGAGATATCTCATATTTTTGGGGTGGACGATGGAAATTTATAAAGGCGAGAAAAAGCGGCATCAGTTAAAAAAACACTCAATCGCGCATTTATTCTCTTTCCCCGCTGAAGAGTTTATGGAAGTGCGCGAATATGAGCGGGACGAATGGATTATTCAAGAGGGCAGGAGGCCTGACTTCCTGTTTTACGTGATTGAAGGAAAAGCGAAAATATATGTAACCCACCAAAACGGGAAAGTTTCTTTAATTAATTTTATCAACAAAAATGATTACATCGGAGAGATGGAACTATTACATGAAGTGTATTACACAAAAGGAATTCAAGCCTCAGCGAAGACTGTTTGTTTTGCTCTGCCTATTTACCGCTGCCGCGCGCAATTGCTGCAGGATGCGAAATTCCTGCGTGAGCTGGCTAAGTTTTTAAGTGCTAAGGCAACGCTTATGGCTTCGAAATATTCACAAAGTCTGGCGTTCCCGCTTGAAAACCGGCTTGCTGATTTTATTTTGCAGACGGCTTATAAAGGGGTTTATAAAGAGAAGCACGTAACGGTCTGTGATTATTTGGGTGTATCTTACCGTCATCTCTTGCATGTGCTGACGCAATTCTGCCAAAAAGGGTATTTGCAAAAAGAGGGGCGGGGCTATCAAATTAAGCAGTATGATTCATTGTATGAACTTGCAGAAGCGCTGCAGAATAAGTAGCACGCGCAGAAAAAACAGCCACCCGCAATTTACGGATGGCTGTTTTCATTATACAAGCTGAGCTTGTTTTTTTCGTGCCTGTTTCGCGGCGTCGACCATATTTTTTAATGCCGCAACGGTTTCTTCCTGCTGTCTTGTTTTCAGTCCGCAGTCCGGGTTTACCCAGAAGCGGTCAGTCGGACACACCTCAAGCGCGTCATCAATAATTTGATAGATTTCTTCAGTTGCCGGCACACGCGGGCTGTGAATGTCGTATACACCGAGTCCGAGGCCTTTCACGTAAGGATGTTCTTTCAGGTACTCTAAAAATCCTCCGTGGCTTCTGCTGTGTTCGATTGTAATGACATCCGCGTCAAGATCATTGATCGTATCTACGATATCTTCAAAGTTGCTGTAACACATATGCGTATGAATCTGCGTCTCATTTTGCACAGAAGACGTCGTTAACCGGAATGCTTCTGCGGCCCAAGTTAAATATTCATCCCAATCCTGCGTTTTTAACGGCAGTCCTTCGCGGAGCGCGGGTTCATCCACTTGGATAATCTGAATACCGGCATCTTCAAGCGCTTTTACTTCTTTTCTGAGGGCAAGCCCGATCTGGAAGGCGATTTCTTTTCTTGAAATATCCACACGCGGGAATGACCAGTTTAAGATGGTGACAGGTCCCGTCAGCATGCCTTTCATGTGTTTTTCCGTCAGCGATTGGGCGTAGACCGTATCTTTTACCGTCATCGGTTCGATAAATTCGACATCTCCGAAAATGACAGGCGGACGTACGCAGCGTGAACCGTAAGACTGGACCCATGCATATTTCGTAAAGGCGAATCCGGCCAGCTTTTCACCGAAGTATTCCACCATGTCCGTCCGCTCAAATTCTCCGTGAACGAGCACGTCTAAGCCGATTTCTTCCTGAATGTCAACCCAGCGCTTCGTTTCCGCATTAATAAAGGCTTGGTACTGTTCATCCGTCCAATCTTTTTTCCGCCATTTTTGCCGTGCGCTCCGCACCTCGGCAGATTGAGGGAAGCTTCCGATTGTCGTCGTCGGCAGAAGGGGAAGACCGAGTGATTCATTCTGCAGCGCCAATCGTTCTTCAAAGCTTGCCGGACGGGAGAAATCTTTTTCCGTCAGCTGATTCAGCTCTTCTTTTTGAGCGGAGTTCGCTCCTGTTGCGAATGCTTTTAAAGCCTTAAGTGCCGCTTTTGATTCTTCGATCTGCTCACTGACGGCCGCTTTGCCGGACAGAAGCCCTTCTTTTAAGACGCCGAGTTCCGCCAGTTTTTCTTTAGCGTATGACAGGCCGTTCAGCAAATCCTTTTCAAGATGCTCGTCAGGGTGTTTCGCCACCGGCACGTGCAGAAGGCTGCTTGAAGGCTGAATCCATAACTCCTCAACATCAGCGTGGCTGAGGATATCCAAAGCCGCATCAAGGCGTTCTTCAACATCGATTTTCCAAATGTTCCGGCCGTCGACCACACCGGCTGCCAGCACTTTATCTTTCGGGAAGCCGTGCTTTTTCAATTGCTCAAGGTTTCTGCCTTTATCATGCACGAAATCAAGTCCGATTCCCTGTACGGGATAAGAAACGAGTTCTTCATATGCATCAACCGAATCGAAGTATGTCTGCAGGAGGACATTCAGCCCTGAAAGCTCTTTTGTGATCGCTTCATAGAGGTCTTTGGCGGCGCGGACGTCTTCAGAGGAAGCTGTCACAAGGGCAGGCTCATCAATCTGAACCCATTTGACGCCTTCAGCTTCAAGCTCTTTCAGCAGCTGCACATAAAGAGGAACAAGGCGTTTTTGAATCGCTTTCGCTTCTGATTCTTCGTATCCTTTCGCAAGCGTGACGAATGTATACGGACCGACGATGACAGGTTTCGTTTCCGCTCCGAATTCTTCTTTGATCCGGCGGTAGTCGTCAAGCTGTTTGTTTCTCGTCAGACGGAATTCAATGCTTTCGTCATATTCAGGAACGATGTAATGGTAGTTGGTATTGAACCATTTCGTCATTTCACTGGAAACGGCGTCTTTTACACCGCGGGCAATCGCAAAGTATGTATCAACGGGATCCGTGATGCTGCGGAATCTTTCCGGAATCCAGTTAAAGCTGACGGCGGTATCAAGCACATGATCATAATGAGTGAAATCAGAGACCGGCACGATATCGATATGTTGGTCAAGCTGTGTTTTGACAGCTGATAAGAATAAACCGTCAAGCTCTTTAAGAAACGTTTCTTTATCAGTGTTTCCTTTCCAATAAGCCTCAAGTGCTTTTTTCCATTCTCTGTTCAAGCCGATTCTCGGAAAACCGAGGTTCGAAGTTTTGATTGTTGTCATTAAGTCTCCTCCTTTAAGTGAGATGTAACAAAAAAGCCTCTTTCTCATGAGAGAAAGAGGCTTTAACTTCAAAATGCAAGCCTCTCTTATCTCTCAGATCACGTCTGATGGAATTAGCACCGTGCCTTATGAGACAATCGTCTCGGCGCAAAAATCACGCGCCCCATTTCACAATGGAATTACGGTCGGTTGCTGTTGGGGTCAAAAGGCCAATCCCTCGCCCAACTCTCGATAAGAGAAAGTATTTCAATTTTTTTGAAAAGTTACATCATTTGTTGGTTATCTTATCAGCTTATTCAGATCACTGTCAATAGAAAATCTCACAATTTAAAAATTGGTGATGTGACAAACTGATCAATCATTATACGAGAAAAATATCAGAAAGACAGCAGCTGTGCCTGTTCGGCTCTTTCCATCAGCACTTCAGGCGCGTCTAAATACAGAAATCCGTTCCCGGCCAATGTTTTGGCGATGTCCAAAGGAAGGGTCCGCCGCACGAGCTGGGCGTAGACTTCAGCCTCAGAAAGCGTCCGCTGAAACGCGTCCTGTTCAAGCCCTTTTATTAAGGCAAGCGCTCCGCTCACATGCGGGGCGGCCATTGAAGTGCCCGTCAGCTTCCCGTATTTATGGTTGGGAAGAGTGGAGAGAATATTTTCTCCCGGAGCCACCAGGTCAATCTCTTTATTAGCGTTTGAAAATTCAGACGATTTACGGGCGATTGAGACTGATCCGACTGCGATCACTTCGTTGTAAGCGGCCGGATACGACAGTTCCTCTGTACGCTCGTCTCCGTCGCCTTCGTTTCCTGCCGCGCAAACGACCAGAACACCGCTTTTTACCGCATTTGTGACCGCTTCTTTCAGTTCAGGCACATCGCTTGGCCCGCCGAGTGACATGGAAATAATGTCCGCCTTTTGTTCAACGGCGTAGTTGATGCCGTTAATAATCCATTCGTATTTGCCGCTGCCGTTTTTCCCGCCGAGAACTTTAACGATTAAAAGGCTTGCTTCCGGCGCGACACCCGAAATTCCGCCGTTTGAATCATTGGCTGCAATCGTTCCGGAAACGTGTGTCCCGTGTCCGTTGTAATCGGAAATCACGTCTTCTTTGCCTCCGTCATCATCGGTGAAGTTTTTCCCGCCGACAATCCGGTCTTTCAAATCAGGATGATTGATGTCGCAGCCTGTGTCAAGCACCGCGATTTTAATATCCTTGCCTTTAAACCCTTTTGCCCACAACTCTGGCGCCTTAATCACTTTAATCCCCTCAGGAAGCTCGTTCACATCCATGATCTGTTCATCCGTGACATAAGGAATCAAATGCATTTCACCATTCATAAAAAAGCCCTCCTTTTTTATGCTTGCGAGTGGATACAAGGGTGTTGCTACTATTTTATGGCAGAGCATGCCGGCCGGAAAGAGTCATTTGAAGCATTTTCATAAAAAAGGCGTAATCTATCGGACTAAAAAATTTCAAATAAATGGATAGTTTGACAGCTTTCATTTTCATTCATGACCCGCTGACGCTATAATTGGAAATGGGAAAGGAGAAGAGAGATGAAGATAAATGAAGCGTTATACAGCTATTTTTCAGAACAAGTGGATCAAATTGCGAAAGAGTGGATCGAAACGATGGAAGATTCGGATCCGAATTCGATTTATTCTTTGACAAATCCCGTCATCACAGAAGAACTGACGGAGCAGGATAAAGAATTTTACCGGCATATTAATAAAATGTATATCATGCCGGAAAAAGAATTTTTAGAAGAGTTCGAGCGGTGGGTGATTGAGCTTGCGAAAGACCAGAAGCATCTGGATACTCCCGTCCAGTATGTAGTCCGTGAATTCATGAGAAACCGGAGACTATACATCAGTTATTATGATGCGTTTGCCGATAAACATGAATCTTCATTTGCCGAGGGAGAAAGGAAGAAATGGGAGAATTTAATTGCACAAGTATTTGATTTTACGATTTACACGTTTGTCGATCATGCTGAGCATAACTCAAAAATGCAGCTGAATGCGCAAAGAGAAATGATTTTGGAGTTAAGCTCGCCGGTTATCACGCTGAGCAAACGGACGGCGCTGCTGCCGCTTGTCGGCGATATTGACACGGAGCGCGCCAAATTCATTCTTGAAAATACGCTGAGCACATGTGCAAAACGGCTGATTGAACATCTGTTAATTGACCTGTCGGGTGTAGTGGTTGTCGATACGATGGTGGCGCATCAGATTTTTAAATTAATTGAAGCGCTGAAATTGATCGGCGTCACGTCCACTTTATCCGGAATCAGGCCGGAAATTGCTCAAACCGCCGTACAGCTCGGCATTAATTTCTCAGAGATTACGGTCAAGTCCAATCTCGCTCAGGCTCTCAATTATCATCAATAACATACATAACAAAACAGGCTGCCGAATCACTCCGGCGGCCTGTTTTTATACAAACAACAATGAAATGAGCCAGCTTGCGCCGAATAACAGAAGCACGAGCAGGAAAAAGCACCAGTCGGCGCGGCGCACAGTAACAGTTCTGTAAAACGTGCGGTTTCGGCTCCCAGTAAAGCCTTTAGATTCCATCGCGATGGCCGTGCGTTCCGCCTTTCTGATTGCGCCTGCCAATAGCGGAATGGTGAAGCGCCTGAAGGCGGAGAGCTTTCCTTTCAGCCCGGAATCAGACGCCGCACCCCTGATTCTGTGCGCCTGCCGGATGATCAGGATTTCATCTTTCAGAAGAGGGAGAAACCGGAATCCCGCGATAACGCCGTATGCAAGCTTGGGCGGCAGCTTACACTGCTGAATCAGACTGAGCATGAACAGAATCGGATCGGTTGTAAAAAGAAACATCATCGACAAAGCGGAAAAACATAAAATACGAAACGCGATAGAAATCCCGAGCGCCGCGTTATCACTGTTGACGGCAATCGGCCCGAGTTTAAACAGCAGATTGCTCCCGGTTGTCGGGACGTTTCCGAATACGGCGGCTGTCCATAAAGAACCGAAGGCCAGAATGACAAACGGAATCGTGAACAGCAGCCATTTTTTCAGCGGCACACGCCCCGCCGAGAGGACGCCTCCCGCAATGATGATATAAAACAAAGCAGGGGTGTACGGATTATAAATAAATGACAGCATAATGACGCATAACAATACAGCCGCCGCCTTTATTGACGGGTTAACAGCCTCCAGCCGCAAGTTCATTTTTCCGCCTCCTGTCGTGTTTCATCCATTCATACCGCAGGGGCAAAGCTAAATGCGCCCGCTCCGCGATTCCGATATGATCAGAAAACAATGAGTCGGGCGTTCCGCGGTACACCAGCTTCGTGCCGCAGAGCACAAGGATCGTGTCGGCATAATCCGAGACGAGTTCCATATCGTGTGTCACCATCAAAACAGCCGTTCCTTCCTTTTGAATCTCACGGAGCATTTGCATACACTCCCGCGCCGTTTTGGCATCCTGTCCGAAAGTCGGTTCATCAAGCATCAAAACGTTCACATTGTGCATAAGCATCGTCGCGACGCTGAGCCTGCGTTTTTGTCCTTGGCTTAAAGAAAACGGATGCTGTGAGGCATGGCGTCTCATGCCGAATCGGGTTAACAGCTGAAGAGCTTTCTCCTTTGCGGCTCTGTTGCTTTCAAAACCGAACATCAGCTCTTGAATGACGGAATCTGTGACAAACTGGTGTTCAGGATTCTGGAAAACATATCCGATCTGTCGCCGCAGCTCTTTTTCAGAATAGGAATCAATCGGTCTGCCGTCTATTTTGATGTCTCCGCCCAGCGGACGGATGAGCTTGGCCGCGGCAGAAAGGAGCGTGGATTTTCCTGTTCCGTTAGGACCGGCAATCGCGGTGATTGAACCTTTTTTTACGGAAAAGCTCACATCCTGAAAAATGACTTCTGCTCCTCTTGAGAATGACAGTTCGTGAACGCTCAGCGCGTCTTCTGCCGAAAGCGCGGCGGGCCGGGGTTCGGGCAGAGATGGTACAGGTTCGTCAAACAGATTTTCTTTACACAATGTAAAAGGAATGCTGACGTGCTCCTGCAATGAGATCACACGCGGAATCGGAATGCCGAGCTGCATCAGCTCTTCAATCTTTGTTTCAAAGATAACGTCTGTCTCTCCGTCCATCACCTTCTGACCCGTTTCGTCAAGGACAATCGTCCTGTCCATCCACGGCGCCCAGTGATCAAGCTGATGTTCGATAACGAGAAGGCCGAAGCCTTTTTTTGCTTGAAGATCTTTGATCAGCCGCACTAATTCACGTGCCGAATATGGATCAAGCTGTGCCGTCGGTTCGTCCAAAATAATGAGTTCCGGTTCCATTGCAATGATACAGGCAAGCGCCACTTTTTGTTTTGAACCGCCTGACAGCGAAGCGATCGTTCGCGTTTTCAGATGAGTGATCTCTAATTTTTCTAAAACGTCATCGATGATTGCGTCCATATCTTCTTTTGTATATTGCAAATTTTCCAGGCCGAAGGCGATTTCATCTTCAACGGTCAGCATGCAAAACTGCTGGTCCGGATCTTGAAACACGACGCCGATGGATCTGGCGGCGGGTTCTGTCAGGTGTGAAAGAGGTGTTCCGTATAAAGAAACGGTTCCCGATTGAACCCCATCGCATGCTTCCGGGTACAGACCGTTTAAACAGAGAGCGAGCGAGCTTTTGCCGCATCCGCTCGGCCCGAGCAATAAAGCCCGCTCTCCTTTGCGGAGCTGAAAGGACACGTTTTGAAAAATCGGCTTTTCATCCTGATCATAAGAAAAGGTAAGACGGCCGGCGGATAGAAGGGGTTCAGATGCCTGCATCTTGGTTCACCTGTTTCTTTTTCTTCTTGAATTGTTTTCCGAGCGCCATGCCGTTCAGCACTCCTGTGTAAGCCAGCGCATCACTGATTGCTTTGCCGAGAAGGCCGGCAAGAAGCGCACCTGAGACCAGACGGATGAGAAGCATGACGGCTAATAAACCCGGATTCAAAACAGAGTATCCGGAAACGAACAAGTCATAAATGAAGCTTGTCACAGAAGACCCCATACCGGATAAAAGAAGCACGGGCAGGGTATACACCCGCCAGCGTGTCGCTAAAAAGATTGCTTCCGCACCGATTCCCTGTGCGATCCCGATCAGAATCACCATCGGTCCTGACGGATTTCCGAGTAAGCACTCCACAAACGCGGCGATGATTTCAGAAACGAGAGCCGCTCCCGGTTTTTGAATAATGTACGCGGCAATCACCGAGACGATAAACCAGATACCGTAAATCGGTTCGTAGCTCATCCGGCCGAAAAATCCTGCCGCTATATTGCTTGCATGAGTTGATACTAAATAAATGACAGCAAATACAACACTGATGACGGACATGACGACAATTTCTCTCATTTTCCAATTTTTCATTGTGATCTCCTGCTTTCTTATCGATAGTCGTAAGTATGAAAGAGTTGATTTTACGAAAGACGATTGATCGTAAGTTTCATATTGCGGTGTCCTCCCCCGTTTTTTAATGAAAAATAAAAAACTGCATATCCGAGGGAATATGCAGCAGCAGAACGAAAACGCATGGGGAAAAACCCTGCGCTCCGGTCAATCTGCACTTCCCCACGCTGGTATTATCCAGATCGGGTTATAAGGGATCAAAACACGCCTGCCGCATGTTTTATCTCAGCCGATAACAGCACCCCTAGTGCGTTTCCTATACAGTTTTTTATGATGACATCATCATAGTTGATCATGTCTGATTTGTAAACAGCCTTTCTCCGAACAGAGTTTGGAATCGGACCGGAAGATCATTCATAAAGATAAGAAGAGCCCTTTTGATCAAAAGGAAACGGAGGACATCTATGTTTGTTCATACAGTGCAGTCTGGCGACTCGTTATTTTCCATCAGCAGAAAGTACGGATACCCTGTTGACAGCATCAGAAGCGTCAACGGGCTTGAGGAAACGAATATCGTTCCGGGGCAGGCGCTTTTAATCCCTCTTAATGAATATACGGTTCAGCCGAATGATACGTATGCCGTTATCGCAGGTAAGGCTTATGTGCCGCAGATGCAGCTGATGCAGGCAAACCCGGATATTCCGCCGAACCGGCTGCGGACGGGTATGAAAGTGAAGATCCCTGATATCTCTAACTATCTTGCGGGAACCCTGCAATTTTATGTCATTCGGACGCCTGAAGCGGATAGAGAGCTGATTAATGATTTTGCGCCGTATTCTTCGGCGATTTCTTTGTTTGAATATCATTTCGGCCCGAATGGAGATATCATGAACGATTTAAACGACAGAACCGCAATAGAAACCACATGGCAGAACAGAGTGCGCCCGCTTGCCGTCATTACGAATCTGACAGAAGGGGGATTCAGTCCGGAATTAGCCCATCAAGTGCTGCAAAATCCGGCGGCAAGAACGAATCTCGTCAACAATATCGTCTCCTTAACGGTAAGAAAGGGATACGGCGGTGTAAATATCGATTTTGAACGGGTCAGAGAAGCTGACAGGGATCTCTTCACAGGATTTCTCCGGCAGTTAAAAACCCGGCTTTCAGAGCATCAGCTCGCGTTAACGATATCGGTTCCGGCGAAAACAAGTGATGCAGTGCCGTGGCTGAGGGGATATGATTACGGCGGAATCGGAGCCGTCGTCGATTATATGTTCATTATGGCGTACGACTGGCACCACGCCGGCAGTGAGCCGGGACCCGTGGCGCCTTTAACAGAGGTCAGGCAAACGATCAATTTTGCCATCAGCAGGGTGCCGAGAAGAAAAGTGATTCTCGGTGTTCCGCTGTACGGGTATGATTGGGTGATTCCGTACCGTCCCGGAACGATCGGATCTGCCATCTCCAATCAGCGCGCCATGGAAACGGCGATGAAGCATCAATCAATGATCCGTTATTCCCAGCAGGAGCGTTCCCCTTACTTCCGGTATACTGATGAAAATGGAAGAACGCATGAAGTGTGGTTTGAGGATGTGCGAAGCATGAGTGAAAAAATGGTTCTCGTTCGGGAGTTCGGACTGCAGGCGATCGGCGCGTGGCAATTAACGCTCGGTTTCAAACCGGGCCCGTGGCTGCTTAGGAACTTTTTTACGATCCGAAAAATATAGCTGCATGTCCCTCTCCGTAAGTGATTTTTTCTTTCCTATGATAACGGAGCTTCTTTTGGACAATCTAAAATTGAGAAGGAGGTCTGTCATATGAAGAAAAGGGAAGAGCAGTATATCAACGAGGCTGAGTATGTACCGCACCCGACAAAAGAAGGGGAATACGCGCTCATGTTGCATGAATCCTATCATTTCCTTTCAGAAGAGGATGAAAGCGATTTGCCGGAATAAGGGCTTTATGCCTTTATTCCGTTTATTTTATAGGTATGTGCTGAAATCACAAATTTAAGGTTGACACATTCCTTTTTTTTCTGTAATCTCAGTGTGTCAATTCAAATAAGAACTTCGTTAGGTGAGGCTCCTGTATGGAGATACGCTGCTGCCCAAAAATGTCCAAAGACGCCAATGGGTCAACAGGAATCATCGACATAAGGTGATTCTTAACGCAGCTGGATGGCTGTCCTATGCCATACAGTGCTAAAGCTCTACGATTGGAGGCCCCGCACGTTTATTTGCCGTGCTTGTTTTCGCCTTCATATCGGAAGGTTTTTTTTATGCCTCAAAACGTACACGACTGAGCATGATAAGGAGGTGCGGAGTATGGATTCTCCCCATTCGAGTATGTCAGAAGAAGTACCCATATACAGCCAGATAACCAGTGACGACATGATGAGGAGACAAACCGCCGCACTTCCCTTGACGGACGGCGCGTCTCCGTAAAGGAGGTACGAGTCCCGATGGTCCAAAACATGACCTATGACGAACTCATATTACGCATTATCATTTTATTGCGGGACGGAAAAATAAAAGAATTCCGAAACATGATAGATGAGCTTCAGCCCTATGACATGGCATTTTTATTTAAAGAAATGCCGGAAAAGCACCGGGCCCGCTATCTGTCATATATGACGGTTGATGACATCACCGACATGATCGGAGAGCTGGAGCGGGAATTTCAGCTTGCCGTTTTGCATAAGGTCGGTAAAACGAAAGCCACTCTCGCAATGAATAAAATGGATAACGACGATCTCGCCGCATTGCTTGAAGAGATGGATGAAGAACTGAAAGAACAGCTTTTATCCAGTATGGAGGCTGAGGAATCAAAGGCCGTACAGCTTTTGATGAACTATCCGCAAGAATCGGCGGGCAGGATGATGACGAACCGCTTCGTCTGGATTCCGCAGCATTATACAGTAAAAGATGCGGTCGTGAAGCTGAAAAGTTTTGCAGAAATCGCAGAATCAATAAATTATTTGTACGTGATTAATGACAGCAAGCAGCTTGTCGGAGTGCTCTCTTACAGAGATTTAATTCTCGGCGAGCCTGACGATAAAGTGCAGGATCTCATGTTTACGCGTGTCATCTCGGCCGGGGTGCTCCAAGACCAGGAAGAAGTCGCCCGGCTGATCCAGCGGTATGACTTTTTAGCCATTCCCATCGTGGAAGAAAATAATGTGCTTGTCGGTATTGTCACTGTCGATGATATTATTGACGTCGTGATTAAAGAAGCCGATGAAGATTACGAAAAATTCGCAGCCTCCGGTAAGGCGATTACATTTGATACGAAAGCATACGTGGCGGCGTACCGCCGTTTGCCGTGGCTCATTCTGCTTTTGTTTATCGGATTGATTTCCGGAAGCATTCTGAATTATTTTGAAGATACATTGCAAAAAGTAGTCGCCCTCGCGTTTTTCATGCCGATGATCGCGGGAACGACGGGTAATACAGGCACACAGTCACTCGCCGTCGTCATCAGAGGACTGGCTAAAGAAGAAATGAATAAAAAAACCATTTTTAAACTGATTTTCCGTGAATTAAGAACCGGTATCTACATCGGCATTGTCTGTGCGATCGCGATTACGATCGTCGCAACCGTCTGGCAGAAAGACTTAACGCTCGGTTTTGTCGTCGGTTCATCGCTGCTTGCAACGTTGATTATCGGTACGATGGCCGGAACGATCGTCCCTATTATTCTTCATAAACTGAACATTGACCCGGCGATTGCGTCAGGACCGCTGATTACGACGCTGAACGATATTTTGTCCTTATTAATTTATTTCGGCATTGCAACTGCATTTCTTCATGCTTTATAAAAAAAGTCCGTCTCACAGGAGGCGGACTTTTTTGATCAGCGGTTTTTATACTTAAAATGAGCATTAAGCTGTCCTTCCAGCATTTTTTTGCGGAGCTGCGGGTCGTTTTTGAGAGCCTGTTCTTTTTTCCGCATGTCTTTTAAAATCTCAGCCGTCTGCACGCCGTCTTCCCGCTTGTTGGCAATATCCATCAGCCGCTCAACATCCGCGAAGGAATACTTTCTCGTTCCCCGTGATGATCGCTGCGGGTAGATTAATTTCCGTTCTTCATAGTATCTGATCTGTCTGACTGACAATCCGGTTAATTCGCTTACAATGCCGATCGAGATTACTTTTTTATCTTTGTAAGATTGTTCGTCTGTCGTCATTTTTCCACCCCTGGATGTCTTTTACTCATATTATATAAGAAAAAAAGAGAAAAAACCTGACGCTTGTCAGGTTTTCTGACGCGAAATAGAAAATTTTAGAAAAAAAGCGGCAGAAAAATTGACAAGGTTAATGCATGGTTCTGTGCCCCCGTTTTATGCTTATTGTACAGATACAATGAGGAGGAAGGATAGGAATGGAGAAAGAAAAAGCGGTTTCGCTGGCAAAAGAAATCATTGAATTAGATATGAAACGCGATGAAATGCTGGAGGCGTTCATGCAGCTTGCCGGGGAACACGCTTTTCCGCTGCTCAGAGCCGTCCAGAACGGTCTTTACCGAAAAACATCATAATCTACAGAAGTTTTACAATGGCTTTATACATCTTTGATATAAAAGCGTTATTCTGATCATAGAATAACGGAAAACAAAGGAGGCCGTCATGAGTCGTTTGCTTCAAAATGCATTGGATAAAGAGAGAAACCATTATTCCAAAAAGCTTCTGCAGATCGGAGTCTATACGAAAGAAATACTTAATTCCATGACAATTACGGAGCTGAGAAAGGAATACGCGTATTTTTTTCGGAACATTCCCTATAAAGAACGGAACCCTTATACAAATTAAATGATGTATAAGGGTATTTTTTTATATAAAAAAGAAGGAATTCTGAAAAACGGCACGAATAGAATATAAAACAAAGAACGACTCTTATGAATTGTAAGGGTTTACATTATTTTTTTATAAAAATCTTAAATACGGGGTAGATATGATGAGATTATCATTTAACGAAGAAGAAGTGATGCGTTCGATGAATTTGTACAAAGTTTTTGCGAGGGCTTTCAAGAGTGTGTCTGAACACAGCATCCGCGACAGTAAAGAACACGGTTTTAATCCGACTGAATTTGCCGTTTTGGAGCTGCTCTATACGAGAGGACCGCAAAAGCTTCAGCAAATCGGGTCGCGTCTTTTGCTTGTCAGCGGGAATGTCACCTATGTCATCGACAAGCTTGAAAGAAACGGGTTTTTGGTCAGAGAACAAGACCCGAAGGACAAACGGTCTGTTTACGCCCATTTAACTGATAAAGGAAACGAGTATTTGGATAAAATTTATCCGATTCATTCATTGAGAATTGCGAGAGCGTTTTCAGGACTTATGCCTGAGGAACAGGAACAGCTGATAGCCTTACTGAAAAAAGCGGGAATTCACAGCCAGCATTTGCTTTTCCGTTAAAAGAAAGCGGATACAGACACTCTTCTTCATGAAGAGTGTTTTTTTCTGTTTCGGACAGTAGAGCCTGAAGCGGTTTTTGCATAAGCTGATACAGGGCTGCATCATTATTTACCAATCATAATGTGTCATGCCTCATGCCAAAATATGAGGGTGCTTTGAATATAAAGAAGGTGAACATGTGAGAAGCTGTCTGCTGTCTATATGGTACTTACTTGATCCGCTTTATTTCTTCTTTACCCGGCTGACGCTGATTGATAAACGGCAATCGAATGTATTCCGCGTCCGTTTGACTAGATATAAAGGAAAAGAAGTCATCCTGAGCGACGGAACCAGGATTAAAAAAAACGACGTGTTAGTTAAGATTCATCTTCATAATGTCAAACTCCTGAAAGAGCTGCAGCCTATTGAAAGCGCGGTCAGAAGGGGGATTATGCTATATCAGAAGGTATATCAATCCATGCCTCATTTAGCGGATTATATTAACCAGCATAAACGGAAAGACGAGATTAAGGGAGTCGTCGGCATTACAATGCTTCATAAAGGAGCGGCGAGACTCGGTTTTGATGTGATAAAACCGTCCAGCGGCTGCTACAGGCTGTTTAAGAAAGCGGCCCATCTTCCGATTTTATACTTTACTGCAAAACAGCTCACCCTCAAAAACATTCCTTACTCCTGCTATTTATTTATTTCCAAAGAAAAATTGATGTGCACGTATCAGACTGAAAAGAGCTGACCAAAAGCGTCAGCTCTTTCTCTTGATTTGCTCAAGCACGATTGAAAGCGGGCCGTCCTGCGGATTCCGGTAAAAATCATAAAACGGATCTCCCTCTGTCCTGACGCGGTTCACTACTGTATCGATCGTATAATCATCAGGTGTTAAAGAGGAGTTGACTTCGCTCCAATAAAGGGGAGCCGCAACCGTTCCCAATTCGTTGCCCCGGGTCGAATAGGGGGCGATAATGGTTTTCCCTTCGGCATGCTGCAAATAATCTAGGTAGAGCCTGCCGTTTCGGTTTTTGATAAACCGCTCTGTCGTAAAAAGATCCGGGCGCGTCCTGACGCAATAATCGGCGATGAGCATTGTGAACGCACGGGTTTCTTCATAGGTGAATGCTTCCGGTGAAAGCGGGATGTAAAGCTGAATGCCTTTATTTCCGGAGAGCTTCGGGAATGACGTCATGCTGAATGAGTCAAACAGCTGTTTCAGCACATGCGCAGCCTCCACTGCCATAGGAAAATCATTCCTTGACGGAGGATCAAGATCAATGACGATTTCTGCGGGCCTTTCAGAATGCACTGTCTGAAACGGAACGTGAAATTCAAGCGCCAGCTGATTAGCCAGCCATAGAAGTGACGGTACGCTGCTGCATACGATGTGCTCGTGGCTCCCGTCAAACACGCTTGTGACAAAGTCCGGCGTGTAGTCCGGTTTGTTTTTTTGAAAGAAAGATTCGCCAGGCGCGCCGTGCGGATAACGGATCACCGTGACGGCCCGATCTTTAAGAAAGGGCATCAGAAAATCGCTCATTTTCACCATATAACTAAGGAAATCTGCTTTCGTTTTTTCACGTTTTTTAAAAACGATCTTATCCAGGCTTGTGAACTGCAGCTTCGGCGGCAGCGTTTTAGAGCGGAGGATAAGCTGCTGATACGTGCATTCCGTCCAATCCATTTCAAACTGAAAGGACACAAAAGATACTTCACGCAGCGTGTCCTGCAATATGGTTAAATACTGCACGGTCATGCAGATAGAAGGCTCAAGTGTATACTCGCCGCTTTTTTGTTTTTTTCCGTGGGTCTCCATAATGGTTCTGACGGCGTTTTTTTCTTCCGCCTGCATGCCGTGGGAAACGGAAGCGATCGGGACGACGATGCCGTCTTTCAAAACAGAGGCCGTCACATACCCGTTCTTCGGATTGAATCCGGTTAATAGCACGTGAGCCGTTTTCATATGTTTATACTTCTGCCAGTCGGGAGAGCGTTTATTTTCCGCCCATCCGCTGGAAGCCCTTTTGGCTACGATACCTTCTCCGTCATGGCGGACGACCTTGTCCCAAAGCGCGTCAAAGTCAGTGTGCTCCGGAATGTATTGAATCGCTTCTTCCGCTAAGTGATGAGGGCAGGCGGGAAGATTTGCTTCTTTAAGCAGATTGGAAAGGGCGCGCTTCCGTTTCACATACGGTAATGAGACGGTGCCCGCGCCTTCCAGAACGAGGAGATCAAATGCCAGAAAGCGGCACGGCCGTCTATCAGCGGTGCTTTTAATTGCTTCGGTTCGTTTTAAACGTCCGCGGATTTGAAGATGCTCAAAGTCCGCTCTGTACGGATTGATTAAATAGACAAGCTCTCCGTCAAGCGTAATGGGGAACCTGTCTTTCATGTGCTGAAAACACCGGGCCGCAAAAGCCGTGATTTCCGGAAATTGATTCGTCAGCGTCTGTCCGTTTCTGCTGGTTAATGTAACACCGTTTTCGTCTATGCGGAGAAGACAGCGGAATCCGTCATATTTTACCTCATAGCGCCACTCACTGCCTTCAGGCGGTACAGAGGTCAAAATCGGCTGCATCGTCAGCACCATGATTAAGACGTTCCGGCTTTTTGTCTGGTCGTCTTCTGCTTTTTGCCTCCGCCGCCAGCTGACGCTGTGTCTTTTGTCCGTGCCGGTGCAGCCTGTTCGCGATTCGGCCGCTTCGTCCGGTCAATGCTTGCCTGAAGCGCGCTGACAAGATCAATGACATCTTCTCGCGGGCCGGCAGGAGCAGGTGTCACGCCCGCTTCTTCATGTTCGAGCTTATCGTTAATTTTGGCGAGAAGGGCTTTCCGGTATGTGTCTTCGTATTGTTCCGGGTCAA
Source organism: Bacillus sp. Bvel1 (assembly GCF_014872755.1). NCBI lineage: Bacteria > Bacillati > Bacillota > Bacilli > Caryophanales > Bacillaceae > Bacillus > Bacillus sp. Bvel1. Next base: position 443,831 of record NZ_JAAOBZ010000006.1, read on the forward strand.
ACTCGGTTGTCAGCTCATTAATTAATGTGATCGCCGTCTGCAGCTCTTTTTCATTAACGGCTGTCTGCTCAGGAACGCCCGGCACATGTCCGGCATTTCTGACCTCATCTGGATAATGAATGGATTCCATCACGATGCAGTTGTCATACACGCGAAGAATCGCAAGCTGCTGTTTAGAGCGGATCGTAATGGAGGCAATCCCGATTTTACCCGTCGTCCTCAGCGCTTCCCGCAGAAGTGTATAGGCTTTTGTGCCGTTGTCTCCCGGCCCGACATAATATGACCGGTTAAAATAAATCGGATCGATTTCCTGCAGCTGGACAAAGTCAACAATCTCAACCGCTTTTTCTTCATGTTCCTGTTTTACGTCTTTCAAGTCTTCGTCTGTCATAATGACGTATTTTCCTTTTACATACTCATAGCCTTTCACGATTTCATCAGGCTCCAGACTCTTTTCACATCCGGTGCAGATTTTTTCGTATTTAATCGGCGCATGGTCTTCTTTATGAAGACTGCGGAATTTTATATCTTTATCTTCAGTGGCCGCAAAAAGCTTGACCGGGATATTGACGAGGCCGAAACTGATCGAACCCTTCCACATCGTGTGCATGAATAAAAACTCCTTTTTGTCTTTATTGTGGATAAACGGGTCTGTTCCATGTGTAGCAACTTATGGGTGATGCGGCGCTTCATGGAGCGGCTGTTCCATTTCCTCAAGCGGTAATGGCCGGCTGAAAAGGAAATCGCATGTGAATCGGTAAGTTCTTTAAATCGCTGAAGTCCCCGAAAATCATCAATGGTTGATCAAAAAGATTATATAGAATCATTCCCCGGGAAATGCCCACGCATTTCCATGTAGTGACCGAGAGAATTTCCCGCTCCCATAAAAACAGATTCGGCGATGGCAAAGATCCCGGCAAAACGCACTGCCCATATGAACTGAATTCCGGTCAGCCGCCGCTTACCGCGAAGGGTAACTTTTCCGGAGATCTTAAGTGATGTAACCGCCGCCAGACGAGCAATCAGGAGACAGGCGGGACGTTGTATTGCGCATGTCATTCCCTCCCGCTATACCGATCTGAAACGACTCATATTTATAACGGGCATGTCTAAAAGATATTTCAGCCTCAAGGTTTTGTGTTAAAATCATTCTTAAGTTTCAGAATATAGACGTAAGCCGGGAGTGATAGATCATCGAAGATTTCATCATATCAATAATTGAAGCGTTTAAAAGCTTATCTTACGCCGGAATTTTTTTGGCGCTCAGTATAGAATTCATCCCGGCGGAAATTGTTCTTCCGCTTGCGGGCTATTGGGTCTCAAAAGGGGATATGACGCTTGCCGGAGCCGTGTTTGCCGGTTCGCTCGGCGGTGTTTCAGGTCCGCTTGTCTTATATGGGATCGGCAGGCTGGGCGGTCGGCCGTTTTTGCTGAAATATGGAAAGTACATATGGATAAAACCCGAATCCCTGCAGAAATCAGATGAATTCTTTCAGAAGCACGGAGGTTTGGTAGCGTTCAGCGGCCGTTTTATACCGGGGATCAGGACGCTGATTTCTTTGCCGTGCGGCATTGCGAAGATGAATATCTGGGTGTTCTCTCTCTATACATATGCAGCGATGCTGCCGATTACATTTGCTTACGTATACCTCGGTATGAAACTCGGGGAAAATTGGAAAAGCGTCGGTTCCATTCTCGATCAATATATGCTGCCGCTCGGTATATTCATTGTGTTGCTTCTCGTTCTTTGGATGTTTTTGAAGAGAAGAAAACAGCGGGTCAAAACAGAAAAAATTTCTCAATTTGTTAAAAAAGTTAAGCGTTGACAAATGATGAAACAGGCTTTATCATGAGCGTATAAACAAATATTTCTTGAAATCTCAAAGGGGAGTAGCGTCCGGATATTCCGGAAACAAAGTCGTCAATTCATGGATCATATCCATCGGCTTTGTTGGCATGCCAATCATTCATGTCTAGCAAGACCTTTGCCTTATATCGGCAAAGGTCTTTTTTGCGTAAAAAAACCGCCGGTATAAGCTCGGATGATAGAAAAAAGAAACGGAGGGAATGGATTGGACTTTGCATTATTATTGGAGTATGGATGGGTTCTTCTCGTTTTAATCGGGCTGGAAGGGATTTTGGCGGCGGATAACGCGCTGGTGATGGCTGTGATGGTGAAGCATCTTCCTGAAAAACAAAGGAAGAAGGCTTTATTTTACGGATTGGCGGGCGCATTTATTTTGCGTTTCGGGTCGCTGTTCGCCATTTCATTTTTGGTGAATGTTTGGCAGGTCCAGGCCGTCGGCGCTTTATACCTGTTTTACATTGCGGTCAGCCATTTGCTGAAGCGGTATGTATTCAAAGATAACGCCGGGCAGAAAACGCAGAAAGAAAGCGGGTTTTGGCAGACTGTCTTGAAAGTGGAGCTCGCGGACATCGCTTTTGCCGTTGACTCCATTTTAGCGGCGGTCGCACTTGCCGTAACGCTTCCGGGAACACGGCTTCCTGCCATCGGCGGCTTGGACGGCGGTCAGTTTCTCGTTATTTTAGCCGGCGGCGTAATCGGTTTAATCATTATGCGTTTTGCGGCATCAATGTTCGTATCCTTACTGAAAACCAGGCCGGGCCTTGAAACGGCGGCATTTGTGATTGTCGGATGGGTAGGCGTGAAGCTCGCTCTTTATACGTTGGCCCATGAGGAACTCGGTATAATTCCGGCAGATGTCATCCATTCGGCGGCCTGGAAAATCATTTTCTGGGCGGTTCTGGCTGCCATTGCGGTTTGCGGATGGTTTATGTCAGGATTAAAACAAACAGAGTCCGGCGCGGCATCGGAAAAAAGAGAACACGCGTAAAATGATCAAGAAGGGAGTCTGGCTTTTTAGAAAGCAGGTTCCCTTTTTTGTTTGAAACGCTTACATTTAAGACATATGATAACAATTTTATAACAGCATTGTTACAAAAAACACAGAGAAAACCCCCTTAATTCTGCCTGGAGGCACGAAATCATGTATAGTACGTCTTATTGGCTTGTCATAATTGAGACAAATGAAATCGATTTCTCTTTTTCTTCCTTTGCGAATCCCTACTAAATTAGCTATGATTATGAGTAGTTATAGGGAGGAACTGAGGTGAAACCAGTGCTTAGCCTTTTGTTTAAATTGGGAAAAAAGAAGCAAACGCTTGAAACATCTGTTGAAAAAATACAAAAAGGCGACAAAGATCTGCAGAACGATTTAATACAGCAATATAAGCCTTTTATCGCGAAGACGGTTTCATCCGTTTGTAAACGATATATAGATGAAAAAGACGACGAATTCAGCATCGGGCTGATCGCGTTTAACGAAGCTATTGAAAAGTATTCGGCTGAAAAAGGTAATTCGCTGCTTGCATTTGCAGAGCTGATTATAAAAAGAAAAGTGATAGACTATATCAGAAAAGAAGCAAGAACCGCTCAGCATATCAATATGGATGTGCAGGAGGGCGACGACCAGGAATCTTCGCAGAGCCTTATCGAAGCGGAGCTTTCCATTGATGAATACCGCAAACAGATAGAACAGGAACAGCGCCGGGAAGAAATTCTTTTTTTTCAGAAGCAGCTGAAAGAATACGGCCTGTCTTTTAAAGAGCTGCTGGAACAATCGCCGAAGCATACTGATGCGAGGCAGAATGCGATTAAGGTAGCCTACACGCTTGTTGAAAATGAAGAGCTGGCGTCCATTTTGCACCAGAAAAAACAGCTTCCTGTCAAACAGCTTGAGCAGCTCGTGTCGGTCAGCAGAAAAACGATCGAACGGAACCGAAAATATATCATCGCCATGAGTATTATTATTACCGGTGATTATATTTATTTAAAAGATTATCTTAAAGGGGTGTTGCACTCATGAGAAGAGGGATCATAGTAGAGAAAAATAAAAAATTCGTCACGTTGCTAACCCCTGACGGACAATTTTTAAAAACAAAAAATGATCACCGCACTTGTGAAATCGGAGAGGAAATTACGTTCGAAGGCGAAACGCGTATGGGAAGAAGGGCCAGCTTTTTTGATTTTCTGAAACTGCGCCCTTTTAAATTGGGAGTGTTTACGATGACTGCTATTATTTTGTTTATTTTAATTTTGCTCCCGGTTTTTTCTGATAACAAAGCTTACGCGTATATGACGCTTGACATTAATCCCAGCATTGAAATGGCTTTAAACAGCAAATATGAAGTCATTGAACTGACACCGCTGAACCATGACGCCAAACAGGTCATCAGTGACATCGGAGATTGGAAAAGCAGCGATTTTAAGGAAGTCATCAATAATATTATTACCGATTGCAGCAAGCATGGATATGTAAAGGAATCAAAAGAGATTTTAATTTCCACGGTTTATGAAAATACAGATGACAATACATATAAAAAAGGCGTTAAAAAACAGCTGGCTGACATGACTGAAAAATATAAGGGCACCTACCAGGTCCAATCTCTTGAATCTGATATGGAAACAAGAGAAAAAGCAAAACAGGAAGGGATGTCAACAGGCAGCTACATAAGAAGAAACGAAAAGAAAACAGAAGAAAAACAGTCTGAAAAGCAAACCGACGGCAATGAAACAGATCAAAAAGATACCGAAACAGACGCTGATCAAGGCAAGCAGCCGGACACAGAAAAGCCGGCGGCTGATGAAAAGACAGCTCCTGATGAAGAAAAGGCAGCAGAGAAGCCGGAAAACAATGAAACAACGCCCGGCACGGAAGAAGCGAAGCCGGACAGTCAGGACGGCAGTCAGCAAACCGACAAAAATGCAGCTTCCGGATCAGAAGAAAACACACAGAAGGAACAAGATGGGGAAACAGAGCAGCCCCCAACACAAAATCCTCAGGAAAACGGAAATGACAAAGAGCCTAAGCAAAAGTATTACAATCATTACTGGAATCAGCGGAATCATGATCGCAATGAACATTGGGACTCCTATCGGCATCATGAAGATTCATCAGACCGCAGGAATCCGAACGGCTACCGGCACGGAAAGGAGAATGCCGATAAATATCAAAATTCGCCGAGAAGTCCCGGCGAATAAGCTGCATTATTGATTTTTCCCGTTTAATTGTGATTGAGCCTGCTGTACAAGACGTTTTGTCATTTCCCCGCCTACAGAGCCGTTTGCGCGTGCTGCTGTATCAGAGCTAAGGTTCACGCCGAATTCTTGAGCCACTTCGTATTTAAATTGGTCAAGTGCCTGCTCAGCCCCTGGAACTAAGAGTTTATTTCTGCTCGCCATCTTTTTCATCTCCTTTTCTCTGGCAAGATGTGTTTACGCATTTTAGTTTCAAACGGAACGGTATTGATTATGCTGGCAATTGTTGTACAGCAAAAAACCCCGGCGCAGACACCGGGGCGAAGAAGCGTTATGAATTATAATAAATGGCTGGTCATTTTGTAGGCTGAGGCTTGAATATGGAAAGTCAAAACGGAGAGCACCGTGACGGCGATGATGGATCTGATATCGTTCCATTGTCCGCTTCCGAGTTCTTTAAAGCAGCCTTTGAGCTTGTCCGTCTGCTCTTCGACGAGCTCCTGCAGGCTCGTTTCCTTCATCGGCGGGTTTGCCTTATGATGAAGATAATCAATCACTTGAGCGCAGCTTTCATAGTAGCTGATCGGGCTGATGACGTCGTCTGATCTGTCTGTGATCGTGTTAAAAGCGATTTTTAATATGCCGCGTATATGTTCGAAGTCATAAATTGATTTTAAATCACGTACAATGAGAAGGATGACAGCTTGTTCAATTGTATATTTTTTGCCGAGTAAGGGGTGGCCGATTAAATCTTTAATATCGCGCTTCACCCAGTTTTGGACGGCGGTTGATTTTAAAGACGTCAGCTCGCACAGATTTCCCAGCTCGACAATCTCGTTAGTTGAAAGCCCGTATTCCTTTTTCTCTTTTTTTCGTTCGAATCTCGTCAGAAATTCAGGGATATGCAGACGGCTTTCCGCTTCATCCAATGTCATTTCCGCTGATTGCAATAAGATTTGGAGAGGAGTTGCGTCTCCTTGGCCTTTTAACGCGTAAAGAAGCCGGACCATATCAGTTCGGGTCAGTTTAAACGTGTTCATGGTTCACCTCTGATTGATTACGTGTTCACTTTCTGATATCACTGAGAATTACATTTACATCATACGTCGAAATTGTTGCATTTTCAAACAGATCATTTATAATTTAATTAAATAAGTTCTTTTGATCTTAAAAAAGACGGAGGTAATTATGGCGAAAAGAATATTTCTGTTTATTTTAACGAACCTTTTGGTCATTACGACAATCGGAATTGTGCTTACGATTATTACAAGCGTTACCGGTGTCGGCTCGTATATACAAAATGGCCGCATTGATCTGATGGCATTGCTCGTGTTCAGTCTTGTCGTCGGTTTTGTCGGTTCTTTTATTTCTCTCGGAATGTCCAGATGGATGGCCAAAACGATGATGGGCGTCCGGGTGTTAAATCCGAAGAAACAGTCACTCAGCTATGAAGAACAGCAATTGGTTGACCGTGTGCACAGATTGTCCCGTGCCGCAGGGATGACGAAAATGCCTGAAGTCGGCATTTATCAGTCCCCGGAGGTCAATGCTTTTGCGACCGGACCTTCTAAGCGCCGTTCGCTTGTCGCGGTTTCTTCAGGTTTATTGCAGCAGATGGATGATGCTGCGGTGGAAGGGGTTCTTGCCCATGAAGTCGCACACATCACAAACGGTGATATGGTCACGATGACGCTGCTGCAGGGAATCGTCAATACGTTCGTCGTATTCCTTTCCCGAATCGCGGCATGGGTTGCAAGCCGCTTTGTCAAAGAAGACCTCGCACCGGTCGTGCATTTTATCGCGATGATCGTGTTTCAGATTATCTTTTCCATTCTCGGCAGTCTTGTCGTCTTCGCCTACTCGCGCCACAGAGAGTTTCACGCTGACCGCGGCGGTGCAGACCTTGCCGGCAAGGATAAAATGATTCACGCCCTGCGTACGCTGAAGTCTTATACAGGACATGTGAATGAAGAAGACCAGACGGCGGTGCAGACGTTAAAAATTAACGGCAAAAAGCATTCGTCACTGTTCTCCACACACCCTGATCTCGATGAGCGCATCCGCAGGCTGGAAGCAAAATAATAAACAAAACCTCTGACAATCGTTTCAGAGGTTTTTTGTTTAAAGATCGGCAAATTACATAAGGTAATGAAAAATCTTTCTAAAAAGGCCTTTAAAAATTCTCCCAATATCATTAGAATAATTACGTACTACATTTGAGAGGCAGAAGGAACTATCTTATGAAATTAAAACTGAAGAAATTCATACAGATCTTGTCGCCTGCACAGCTGATTGCATTATATTATTTTCTTGCTGTGACGGTGGCATTTATTTTGCTAAGTCTGCCGGCCGCCCACAAACAAGGGGCCAGCTGGTCGTTTATAGACGCGCTGTTTACGGCTGTCAGCTCAGTCAGTGTCACCGGTTTAACGGTCGTCAACACGGCTGATACATTCAGCACGGCCGGGATTGTCATTTTGGCTTTCGTGCTTCAATTCGGCGGAATCGGCATTATGACGCTCGGAACATTCGTCTGGCTCATTATGGGCAAACGGATCGGTCTGCGGGAACGGAAGCTCATTATGGTGGATCAGAATCAATCGCAGTTTTCCGGTATCGTCAACCTGATGAAGCAAGTGCTGTTTTTGATTTTATTAATCGAGTTTTTAGGCGGCATCATCTTAGGAACATATTTTTTAACGTACTATGATTCGTTTGAACAGGCGTACTTGCACGGATTCTTTGCGAGCGTCAGCGCCACGACAAACGGCGGCTTTGATATTACGGGAAATTCACTCGTCCCGTTCAGACATGACTATTTCGTGCAGTTTATTACGATGCTTCTGATTATTTTCGGCGCGATCGGTTTTCCGGTGCTCGTAGAAGTAAAAGACTTTTTGTTTTCAAAACAGCGCAGATACTCATTCACGCTGTTTACGAAAATTACGACCGTTACGTTCGGAATGCTCGTTTTGTTCGGAGCCGTGGGCATTTACGCGCTTGAAGCAAGCCATGTTATGAAGGGGAAAAGCTGGCATGATGTTTTATTTTTATGTCTCTTTCAATCAACTGCTACGCGAAGCGGCGGGCTTGCGACAATTGATATCAGCCAGCTGTCGGCGCCGACATTATTTTTCATCTGCGCCCTCATGTTTATCGGCGCATCACCGAGCTCGGTCGGCGGCGGAATCCGTACGACGACGTTTGCGCTTAACCTTCTTGCCCTGTTTCATTTTGCCAGAGGGAATAAAGCGGTCAAGGTCTTTAAACGCGAGCTTCATCAGGCTGATGTCATGAAGTCGCTGGTCGTTACGATGATGGCAATTCTGCTCGTGTTCGGGTCGACGCTGATTCTTTCCGTGACGGAGACAAATCAGACGCTCCTCGGACTGCTTTTTGAAGTGTGTTCCGCTTTCGGAACGACCGGCCTGTCGCTCGGGATTACTCCGCATTTAAGCGATATCGGAAAATGTGTGATCATGATTGTGATGTTTATCGGCCGGATCGGCATTTTGACTTTCCTTTATTTGATCGGCCGAAAAGAAATCGAAGCAAATTATCATTATCCGAAGGAAAGGATGATTATCGGCTGACACCGCTTTTCAGAAAGCGGTGTTTTTTTATTGCCGTAAAATGGATGAGTGGAAACAGTTTCTTTGGAGATTCTACTTGTAAAGAGGTGACGTCATTGTTTGCCGTATTTTGGAAGTCGGTAGTTATGATAGCGGTCGGTACCTTTTTATTGCGGATTGCCGGACGGAAATCCATCAGCCAGCTGTCGGTGACCCAGACAGTCATCATGATTTCGATCGGCTCGATTATTATTCAGCCGTTTATTGAACATAATTTATGGGAAACCATTTTCGCGGCGGCGATTTTTATTGCGGTACTGATTCTGATGGAATATTTAGAAATCAAATCAAGCTTTTTTGAGTTTTTATTTTCAGGAAAAACCGTCGCCGTTGTCAGAAACGGAAAAATCATCCCGGAAAACTTAAAAAAAATGCGTTTTACCGAAGACCAGCTGTCAATGAGGATCAGGCAGGAAGGCCTCGGAGACATTCAAGATTTTAAATATGTGCTGCTTGAGCCGAACGGACAGATCGGCTATGAACTCATTGATGAGGCCAAAAACGTGACAGTGCGCGACTTAAAAAAAATGCTTAATGAATTCAAAACAGATTTGCTTACAGAAGGAGGAAATCAAATGAAACGCAAAGCAGCAAAGAATGAAGCTTTAACCAACAACAATACACCGACTGAGAGCATGGACAAAGATGCATACAAAACACAATATGACGGTGATCCCGGACTGAGAGGCGCAAACCGCAAATCAAAACACGGCAAACAAGGAGGCGAGTAATATGACGAAAAAAAACCGCCACAGCAAAGACATGCAAAACCATAAAAAGCCGATGGACCCTAAATTGCTTGAAGAAGAGTTTTCAAGCGAGCTCGGTGATTATAACGCCGGAAAATGGATTGAAACGCTTGAACAGACGAAGCCGAAGAAAAAAGAAGACGGCAAAAAATAAAAAATACCTCTTAAGCGGCAACGCTTAAGAGGTATTTTGCATTATTTCGAATAAGCACCGTTTCTTGTTCCTTTCACCGCTTGAAGCAAGCCGGTTATCCGCAGCTCAATAAACGGCTGTGCGGCCGTTTTCACCGCATTGCTGGAGAGAATGGACGTAAGAGCGGCTGTTAACATTAAGAGCATGACTAAATTCTGATAATCAGACAAGTGATCTTCAAGCCCGATCTGCCGCAGCGTTTTTATAATGAATCCATGCAGCAGATACACGTAAAACGTTCTCGTACCCCATTTCGTAAAGAAATAACGCTTTTGCGGAACGAGCGCCAAAAAGCTGAAAGTGGCGGCAAAGGCCAAAACATACCAGCCGATGCGTGACAGACCGCTCAACAGCGATACTGTGCCGAATGTAGAATAAGGCTCTGATCCGAACAGCCACGAGTAATCAAAATCAATGCACCAGCATAAGAGGAAAACAATCCCCAGTACGCCCGCGGCAATCTGCCTGCCTCTTTTAGCCCGAAGCAAATCAAAGTGCCGTTTCTTTAAATAAAACCCGACGAGAAACATCGGAAGAAAGACAAACGTCCGTGAAAGACTCAGCGTGCTGCTGATGAAATCGAGATACCCGATCATGACGGCAAGCCCGCAGCTCGCCCCAAGCGCCCACATTTTCGGCAGCTTCGTAAAGGGATAAAGCAGCAGATTCCAAAAGAATAAGCTGACTAAAAACCAGAGAGACCACTGCGGATCAATCGGATTGACGCTTGCCATGCTTTCATCCTGAATCAAATAGTAAAAAACCGAGTAAATGCCCTGAAAAATCAGGTACGGAATAATCAGCTTCACAGCCAGCTTCTTCACATAACCTTTCCGCTTAAAGTTTTTTGCGAAATAGCCGGAAACCAGGATAAAGGCCGGCATATGAAAAGTATAAATGAATTTGTAGAGATGGAGCATAAACTCATTTCCGTTAATAAATGACCGGAGGATATGGCCGAACACCACCAGAAAAATCAAGATAAACTTGGCGTTGTCAAAGTAACTGTCTCGCGATTTTGTCATAGCATCACCTTCTCTTCAAAAATCATCCACTGCATGATTATTTCCTGTTGGTGTTCATTTTAAAATAAAAAACAAAAAATTGAAGGAGGACAAAAGGGATTGTTAGGATGATGTAACGGGGAGGTAAGGATCGTAGAAAAAGACTTTAACTTGTCATATCATTGAAATTTTCTGAAATGTATAGGGCGAATGAAGGAAGATGAGGTATTTTGTAGAAATATTGAAGGATAGGTTTTTGAAGAAGGAGTGTACTGAATGGCTGAAACTCTGGATTTGCAAACAAACGAGTCGCTGAAAGAGCAGCTGAAGCGGATGAAAGAGGAAAATGACCGCCTGAAGAGTGATTTAAACCGGTATCATGTGATTATGAATAACACGCTTGATGCCATTTTTATATGCCGTAAGGAAATGAAAATCGTCCAGGCGAACGAGGCTGCGGCCCGGATGATGCAGATTGAGGCAGAGAGCCTTATTAACCGCTCCGTCCTGGACTTTTTATATTCCGTGCCTCAGGAAGAACTGAATAAGGCCGTGAAAAAGTTTTTAAAAAAAGGCCATCTGTGGAAAGAGGTGCCGATTAAGCTTGACAGCGGCGCGACGAAATACATTGAATTCCTCGCCAGAGACGGAATTGGGGAGGATTATTTTTTTGTGGTGATGAGGGACATCTCCTCTAAAAAAATATTAGAGCGCGAATTCTCCATGAACGAGCAGCTGTTTAAAGATTTGTTTGACAGGGCTGTCGACGGCATCGTGCTGTTTGATAAGGACGGCGGGTTTATTGATGCGAACCTCTCTTTTTGCAAAAGCTTTGAGATCGGCCAGAATGAATTGTCGCATCTGTCGCTCCGCCATTTTACCGACGGCGAAAACAAAAAGCATCTGAAAGAAATCTGGGAAACCCTCCGCAGAAAAGGAAATGCCAAAGGAGAACTGCCCGTCAAGCTTCGGTCCGGCGAAGAGAAGCTGTTTGAATTTACGATTACGTCCAACTTAATCAGCGGGTTCTACATGTCCATTATGAGAGATATAACAGAGAAACGGTTGATGGAATTGAAACTCTTTAAAAGCGAAGAGCGATTCCGCGAAATTTTTGAAAACGCGATGGACGCGATTGTCATTTGGTCTGATGACGGAAAGATTGCCAAAGCAAACGAATCGGCGTGCCGCATTTTCGAACTGCCGATGGATAAGCTGCTGGAGACGAATTTATGTACGTTTATCGTTGATCCGCAGAAAAAATACAAGCAGATTAAGAAGAAATATGAAAAATACGGGGAAATTCGTGAAGAAATGCTGTTTCAGATGGCAAACGGCCAATACAAAGAGCTTGAGTTCACATCAAAACGAACCATACTTGAAGGTCAGCATTTAACCATTTTAAGAAATGTCAGCGATCGTAAGCGGATGGAAAAAGAATTGCGGGAAAGCGAGCTGAAATTCAGAAAAGTATTCAACGGCTCAATGGACGGCAAGGTCTTATTTGACAACCAATTCCGCATTATTGACGCGAATCCTCTCGCAAGCCGTATACTGGGCATGCCGGATGAGGAGCTGAGAGCGTACACCGTTCCGGATATTCTTTCTTTATTTGATATTGAAAACGCGGGTGTTCCCGCCAGAAAGATTGATTTAGAAGGAATGGATAATGAAATCCCCTTCCTGTTAAGCAGCAGTGACAGCCGCAAACTGGAATTCTCCTTCAAAAGAAATATCATTCAAAATATGAATCTGGCCATCTTTAAAGATGTCACAGAGGCCAAAGAGCTTGAAGAGAGGCTGCGGAAATCCGACACTCTTCATGTTGTAGGGGAGCTGGCGGCGGGCATCGCCCACGAAATCAGAAACCCGATGACAGCGCTGAAAGGGTTCATTCAGCTTCTTCAAGGAAGCATTGAAGGCGAATATTCCCTGTACTTTAACGTCATTACCTCAGAATTAAAACGCATCGAGTCTATCATCACTGAATTTTTAATTTTAGCGAAACCTCAGGCGATATTATATGAAGAAAAAGACGTGACGCAGATTCTGAAAGACACGGCTGATCTTTTGAATGCCCAGGCCAATCTTGTCAATGTGCAGATTCATCTGAACCTGACCGGAAACATCCCGCCGATTTACTGTGAACCGAATCAATTAAAACAGGTGTTTATCAATATTTTAAAAAACGCCATTGAAGTCATGCCGGGCGGCGGCAATATCTACGTGACCATCCAGCCTTCTGATCAAGACCACATTTTGATTTCTTTTCAAGATGAAGGAACAGGCATTTCCGAAGACAAACTAAAACGTCTGGGCGAGCCATTTTACACGACAAAAGACAGGGGAACGGGCCTCGGTCTGATGGTCAGCTATAAAATCATCGAAGAACATCAGGGACGCATTCATGTGGAAAGTGAAGAAGGGAAGGGCACGGTTTTTCATTTGACGCTTCCGATCCGGCAGAATACCGAAGAAAGAAGGAGCGGGGAATGATCTGTTTTACAAGTGTAAAAGCGCCGTTTGGAACCGTTATCGTAACAGAGGAAGAGGGCTTTATTACCGGCCTGTTTCTCACCGGGGAAGATTTTGAGGAATGGCGGAAAGACGCGCCCGGCGTAAAGCCGTGCGAAACCGCTTTGCTGTCGGAGGCGAAACAGCAGCTGGCATCCTATTTTTCAGGAGAAAGAAAGCAATTCTCTCTGCCTTTGAGACAAAAAGGCACACCCTTTCAGGAAAGGGTATGGAACGCGCTGACGATGATTCCTTACGGGGAATCCCGAAGCTACGGCGATATGGCCGAAGCGATCGGAAAACCGAAAGCGGTGCGCGCCATCGGACAAGCCAATAAACGAAACCGGCTGCCGATTTTTGTCCCGTGCCATCGGGTAATCGGCAAAAACAGCGCCTTAACGGGATACGCGGGCACGAAGACGGATGTAAAAGCGGTGCTGCTGAACATCGAACAAATATCCTATAAAGAAAAATAAAACATATGGCACGTTCCGTTTTTTCGCGTCCGACATATCATTTTATTAAGTGAAAAAAGTTGGTCTGGTGAAAAAGGAGGACGAAGCCTGATGAAAATGAGCCGTCCGCAAAAGATAGCCGGTTATGCAGAGCTGTTTTTTAAAATGCATCTCATTACAGCCGCCCAAAAAGATGAAGTGATTACATTGTGCAGACAAAAAAACCGCTGACATTGCCCGAGGCAACATCATCAGCGGTTTTTCAGCTCAGCTGACAGTCGGCGAATAATTGTTCAATTTCTTCCGTGTAAGAACCGGTCACAATTCCTTTCTCGGTGATAATGCCTGAAATCAGGCTGCCCGGTGTGATGTCAAAGGCCGGATTGAAGACCGGCACATCTTCGGGAGCGGTGCGTATGCCTGAGATCTGTCTGACTTCATCCGGATCTCTTTCTTCAATCGGAATCTGATCGCCGTTTTCAATCTGCAAGTCAAAGGTCGAAAGCGGTGCGGCCACAAAAAACGGGATCTGAAAGGCGTTTGCCAAAATAGCGAGGCCGTAAGTTCCGATTTTGTTGGCCGTATCTCCGTTTTTAGCAATTCTGTCAGCGCCGACAATGACTGCTGATATATGTTTTTCCTTCATTGTATGGGCGGCCATGCTGTCCGTAATGAGTGTGACATCAATTCCGCCCTGCATCAGCTCCCACGCCGTCAGCCGGGATCCTTGGAGAACGGGTCTTGTTTCACATGCGTAGATATGAAGGCCGAGGTCTTTTTGTTTCGCTAAGTAAAAGGGAGCAAGCGCCGTACCGTACCGGCTTGTAGCAATCGAGCCCGCATTGCAGATGGTCATGATCTGGTCGCCTTTTTTAAAAAGGTGCAGCGCATTTTGGCCGATCATTCGGCAGGTTTCTTCATCCTCAATCTGAATTTGAATAGCTTCATGAACGAGCGTTGTCTTCGCTTCATTGATTGAGATTGCATCCCTGATGGAATCCGTCAGTCTGTCAAGCGCCCACGCGAGGTTGACGGCAGTGGGCCTCGAACTGTTTAAATACGCTTTGACATCCGCGAACTGACGTCGGAAATCTGAAAGATCGCGGGCTTCAAATGACTTGGCGGAGAGCGCGAGTCCGAATGCCGCGGTTATACCGATGGCCGGGGCGCCCCTTACTTTCAGCGTGACAATCGCGTCGAATACATCTTCCTTTGTTTCAAGTTCCACATACTCAGTGACGTCGGGAAGTTTTTGCTGATTTAAAATGCGGATGTAGGTTTCTTTCCATTCCACAGAACGGGGGATGGCAAATTCATTGGTCATGCTGCATCATTCCTTTACACGGAGCTTAAATTGGTCCAGAACCTCGATGATATGCTTCAGTTCTTTTCTGTTTTCGATATAATAGGCGCCGATCTCAAGCGCCAGCTTCTTCCGTTCGATTCGTTTGTCAAACGGAGTGATTTCATCTAAGTCAGCCACATGGGCGAGTCCGATCGTGCGCCGGATCAATTCGCATCCCGCAAAACCGACCGCTTCTTCAAACGCGTTTTTCAGTGTGTCTTCCAGCAGGTGTCTGCGGGAAGGCAGGCAGTCTTTCTCCCATGCTTCACTGAATGTTTTCACAAATGTATCCCATACGGCGGCAGTATGGTCATATAACGGCTGTCTGTCGTCACCGTCGCGGCTGAGGGCGTTTAACAGCAGATTGGCGATAAATTGGCCGATGTCAAACCCGATCGGTCCGAAGAAAGCAAACTCGGGATCAATCACCTTTGTTTCATGTTCATCGGCGAAGATGCTTCCCGTGTGCAGATCGCCGTGAACCAATGTTTCCGCGGAATTCAGAAAGATGGCTTTCAATTCGTCAGCGCCTTCTTTCAGCCGGGAATTGTTCCAAACTTTTTCTGCGTACGGGCGCAGCTCCTCCTCAAAATCGTTTGTCTCATGGTCGAGAAACGGTTCTGTAAACACAAGCCTTTCTGTAATATTGCAAAGCTCAGGATTTGTAAACTGCTTTGCGAGCTGCTGCTTTACTTTCGCATCAAGCGCATAATCGGATGAGTAAAAAAGCGTTTTCCCTAAAAATTCACCGATATGAACCGATAAGTTCGGATAATGCTGCCCTTCCAGCAGCCCTTTTCTTGAAATCTGCAAATGTGAGAGGTCTTCCATTACCGTGACGGCCATTTCAGTATCGGAATAGTAAACGGCCGGAACGAGGTGCGGCACGTGTTCGCCCTGGCGGATGAGGGCGCTGCTTTCGATTCTCGCCCGATCAATTGTAAGCGGCCAGCTTTCACCGACGACTTTCGCGTAAGGAATCGCCTGTTTGATAATCAGTCCTTTTTGGTTTTCTTTATCGTAAACATGAAAGACGTAATTTAAATTGCCGTCGCCGATTTCACGGCATGTCAGAGTGCTTTTGCTTTGGAATAAGCCGAGCTTGACAGCTAACGCGGCGGCGGAGCTTTCTGTTAATTGTTCATAAAGACTTGTTTTGGTTGCTGACATGGATTTACCCTCCAATTATGTAGTGGCAGTAAGAGATCGTGACGGAGAATACGCCCGAAAAAAAGCCTCCTTCTCTGAAAGAGAAGGAGGCTGAAACAGTGCAGTCCGCCTCTTATCTCTCAGATAACATCTGATGGAATTAGCACCGTGCCTTATGAGACAATCGTCTCGGCGCAAAATGTACGCGCCCCATTTCACAATGGAATTACGGTCGGTTGCTGTTGGGGTCAAAAGGCCAATTCCCTCGCCCAACTCTCGATAAGAGAAAATATATTGATTTGTATCACAATTCGGATTAATCAGTTGATGAAAATATTAGCAGGTGCCGGATATTCTTGTCAACATTTTTTTGAAAATTAATATAAATCACGCCGCAAGTCTTGGAAAACCGGAATGGTTCTGCGGACGGCCGCGCTTTCTGACACATCGATTTCCGCCCGGACTGCGCCTTCCGTCCGGTCTCCTTCGGCTAAAATCCGGCCCCACGGGTCAATAATCAGGCTGTGGCCGGCAAATTCATTATCGGGATTGGACCCCGTGCAGTTAGAGGCTGCGACAAAACATTGGTTTTCAATTGCTCTGGCGATAAGCAGGCTTCGCCAATGATCAAGGCGGGGCAGAGGCCATTCCGCAGAGATAAACAGGACATTCGCGCCCTGGGACGTATGCTTTCTGATCCATTCGGGGAAACGGATATCATAGCAGATCAGCCCGGCGCACTTGACACCGTCGAGCTCAAAGGAACCGTCGCTGTTTCCCGCTGACAAGTAAAGGTGTTCATCCATCAGCTGAAACAGATGGGCTTTCTGATACCGCTTCACGATCTGTCCGCTGTTATCGGCGATGTACATGGTGTTATAGACATTTTCGCCTTCTTTGACCGCAAAAGATCCGGCAACGAGGTGTACGTTGTATGTTTTTGCCGTTTCTTTAAGCCATTGTTCCGAAACTTTGCCGTTTTCATCCGCCAGCTGGTCTAGCCGTGTGAGATCATAGCCGGTTGTCCACAACTCAGGAAGCACGATTACATCCGCATGGCGGCTTTCTTGCTCAATCAAAGATTCCGCTTTTTTAAAATTTTCTGAAGGATTTCCGTATGAAATATCAAATTGCAAACAGGAAACGGTCCATTTCATTTTTTAACACCTCAAGTTTCTCTTTACTTTTTTTATTTAACCATATATGATGATGGACTATCATTTCAAGACATTTTTAGAAGGTGAAAAATATGAACTTTGAAATCTCAGATGTACTCAAACAGCTGCCGGAACAATTTTTCGCATCATTGGTGCAAAAAGTGAATCAAAAGCTGAAAGAAGGCAGAGACGTCATCAATTTAGGGCAGGGAAACCCTGATCAGCCGACGCCTCAGCATATCGTTGAAGAAATGAAGCGCGCCGTCGAAAGGCCGGAAAATCATAAATACTCATCATTCCGGGGCGCTTACAGCTTCAAAAAAGCAGCCGCTGCATTTTATGAAAGGGAGTACGGGGTCACGCTTGATCCGGAAACGGAAGTCGCCGTGCTGTTCGGAGGCAAGGCGGGACTTGTTGAGCTTCCGCAATGTCTTTTAAACCCGGGAGATACCATTCTGGTGCCTGATCCCGGATATCCTGATTACTGGTCGGGCGTCGCCCTTGCGAAAGCGAAAATGAAAATGATGCCGCTGACGGAAGAAAGAGGGTTTCTCCCTGATTACAGCGTAATTCCTGAAAAGGTGCGGAGCGAGGCGAAGCTGCTTTATCTCAATTATCCGAATAATCCGACCGGCGCTGTGGCGACAGAGGCGTTTTTTGAGGAGACGGTCGGTTTTGCGGAACAAAACGGTATTTGTGTCGTTCACGATTTCGCGTACGGAGCCGTCGGCTTTGACGGGCATAAACCGCTGAGCTTTTTGCAGACGGAAGGCGCAAAGGAGACGGGAATCGAAATCTATACCTTGTCCAAAACGTATAATATGGCGGGCTGGCGGGTCGGATTTGCCGTCGGCAACGCTTCTGTCATCGAAGCGATCAATCTTTATCAGGATCATATGTTTGTCAGCCTGTTTCCCGCGGCGCAGCAGGCGTCGGCAGCCGCTCTTTTAGAGGATCAGGCATGCGTCGCAGCGCAAAATGACAGATATGAATCGAGGCGCAATGCATGGATTGAAGCCTGCCGCGGTATCGGCTGGGATGTGACGGCTCCGGCTGGCTCCTTTTTTGCATGGCTCCCTGTGCCCGACGGTTATACGTCACAGTCGTTTTCAGATCTGCTGCTCGAGAAAGCGGATGTCGCCGTCGCTGCCGGAAACGGGTTCGGAAAATGGGGGGAAGGCTATATAAGAGTCGGTCTTCTGACAAGTGAAGAAAGACTTAAAGAAGCTGCGGAACGGATCGGGAAACTGAATCTTTTCACCCGAAAAAGCATTGACATATCTGGATAACAATGCGATAATTCAAAATACTTTATAAAATCATTTTTCTTATCAAGAGCAGGCAGAGGGACGAGCCCGATGAAGCCCGGCAACCGACTGATAAAGCACGGTGCTAATTCTTGCAGCAGGAGCTGAGAGATAAGATTCGGACATAACACGAAGCCTCTTTCTGCTCATAGGGAAGAGGTTTTTTTATGTTTTGTGAAAGAAAGAGAGGCGTTCACGCATGAGCGAAGTATTGGCAACATATCTTCTGACAGACACAACGGACAGTGAAAAGCGGGCGGAACAGATTGCGGCGGGGCTGACGGTAGGCTCCTGGACTGACCTGCCCCTGGTGAAGCAGGAACAGCTCAGAAAACATAAAGGCCGGGTCGTAAAAGTTGAGGAGAAAGAAGGAACCTCAGAAAACGAAACACAATCCGTCATCACTATCGCCTATCCCGAGGCGAACTTTTCAAGAGATATTCCGGCCGTCCTGACGACGGTATTCGGAAAGCTGTCACTGGACGGAAAAATAAAATTGACTGATCTTGAATTTTCCGAAGGGTTTAAACGCTCCCTTCCCGGGCCGAAATTCGGTATATACGGCATCCGCAAACTGCTGGGCGAATTTGAAAGACCGCTTCTGATGAGCATATTTAAAGGCGTGATCGGACGGAATCTCGCCGACATTAAAGAACAGCTCAGACAGCAGGCGCTCGGAGGCGTGGATCTGATTAAAGATGACGAAATTTTCTTTGAAAATGAACTGGCTCCGTTTGAAACCCGCATTATCGAAGGAAAACAAGTCCTGAAGGAAACCCGGGAGGAGATGGGGCATAAAACGCTGTATGCCGTAAACCTTACGGGAAGGACCGCTGAACTGCGGGATAAAGCGAGGCGCGCGGCAGAACTCGGGGCGGACGCGCTTTTATTGAATGTGTTCGCTTACGGTTTAGATGTGATGCAGAGCCTTGCAGAAGACAGGGAAATCCCGCTTCCGATCATGGCGCATCCGGCAGTCAGCGGCGCGTTCACTTCATCTCCCGTTTACGGCTTGTCGCATGCGCTTTTGCTCGGCAAGCTGAACCGCTATTGCGGCGCTGATTTCAGTTTATTTCCGTCACCTTACGGATCCGTTGCTCTTCCGAAGGAGTCCGCGCTTGCAATCCATGATGAATGTGTAAAAGACGATGTCTTTCATCCGTCGTTTGCTGTCCCGTCGGCAGGCATTCATCCCGGTATGGTGCCATTGTTGATGCGCGATTTCGGCATCGATCACATTATCAATGCCGGCGGAGGCATTCACGGCCATCCGAAAGGAGCCGAGGGCGGCGGAAGAGCGTTCCGCGCCATCATTGATGCGGTGCTTGAAGCGCAGCCGATTGAAGAAAAAGCCGCGTCGTGCAAAGATCTTCAGCTCGCATTAGACAAATGGGGAAGGGTGGAAGCCGTATGACCCGCACACCGCTGATTATTTGTGATTTCGACGGAACGGTCACGATGAACGACAACATTGTCAGCATGATGAAAGAATTCGCGCCCCCTGAGTGGCTTGAATTAAAAGACGGTGTTCTGTCTAAAAGCCTATCAATCCAAGAAGGAGTCGGCCGGATGTTCGGATTGCTGCCGAGCAGCTTAAAAGAAGAACTGACCGGCTTTATTCTGAAGGATGCGAAAATACGGGACGGCTTTTTGGATTTTGTCTCGTTTGTCCGGTCAAACGGCCTCCCGTTTTATATCGTAAGCGGAGGAATGGACTTTTTTGTGCATCCGCTTTTGGAAGGGATCGTAGAAAAGGAGCGGATTTTCTGCAATCATGCATCCTTTGACAATGAATATATTCATATAGACTGGCCGCACGCCTGTGACGGAGGCTGCACCAATCAATGCGGCTGCTGCAAACCGTCAGTCATCCGGAAGCTGTCCGATCAGCAGAAATTTCTCATTATGATCGGTGATTCGGTCACGGATGTCGAGGCTGCAAAGTTATCCGATATGTGTTTTGCGAGAGATTATCTTTTGACTGAATGCAAAGAACTCGGCCTCCGGCATCTGCCTTTTCAAGATTTTCATGAGGTGAAAACAGGCATTGAAAACATCGGGGAGGTGCAGGCATGGCTGCAAAAGAAGAACGCTGGCGCGAACTTGCCGAGGTAAAGCGCGAGCTGGCCGAAAGAGACTGGTTCCCGGCAACGAGCGGGAATCTTTCCATCAAAGTATCCGACGCGCCGCTGACTTTCCTCGTTACGGCGAGCGGAAAAGACAAACGAAAAGAAACAGACGAAGATTTTCTCTTAATCGATGAGAATGGGAAGCCCGCTGAGACCGGCCATTCTTTAAAACCTTCAGCGGAAACGCTTCTCCATACTTACTTATACCAAAAGACAGACGCCGGCTGCTGTCTGCATGTCCATACCGTCAATAATAATGTCATCTCAGAGCTTTACGGGGATGAAAAACAAATCACGTTTCAGGGGCAGGAGATGATTAAGGCGCTCGGATTATGGGAGGAAAACGCGTCCGTGACCGTTCCGATCATTGACAATCCGGCGCACATCCCGGCATTGGCCGAAAACTTCGCGCACCATGCGGACGCCGGCTCAGGCGCGGTGTTAATCCGTAATCACGGCATTACGGCATGGGGGCGGACCGCATTTGAAGCGAAAAGGGTGCTGGAAGCCTATGAATTTTTATTCAGCTGCCACCTCAAGCTTCTGTCACTGCGGCCGCAGCTTGTAAAATAAAAGGAGGAACGGAAAATGGCGACCATCAGAATTCATGACGAAAAGAATACGCTCATTGAAAATCAGGAAGAAGTAGCGCGCTTTTTAGACGAACAAGAGGTGATCTATGAGCAGTGGAACATTGAAAAACTTCCGTCTGAGCTTTCGGAGAAATACAATCTGACAGAAGATGAAAAAGAACGGATTCTCGCGGCGTTTGACACGGAGATTCAGGACATTTCAGCCCGGCGCGGATATCAGTCTCAGGATGTCATTTCTTTATCAGATACCACGCCGAATCTTGATCAATTATTAAAAAATTTCCAAAGAGAACATCACCACACGGATGATGAAGTCCGCTTTATCGTCAGCGGACACGGCATCTTCGTCATTCAAGGCAAAGACGGCACATTTTTCGACGTCCGTTTAAATCCGGGAGATTTGATTTCAGTTCCGGAGAACATCCGCCACTACTTTACGCTTCAGGAAGACCGCCGGGTCGTCGCAATCCGAATTTTCGTGGCGACTGAGGGCTGGGTGCCGATTTACGAAAATGAAAGTGTGCAAAACTGATAGACGCCCGAACCTCTCATGCCCCCGCCGGCATGAGAGGTTTTTTATTGTAATATAAAGTCAGCTGTGGCTGTTTTTTAAATCTTGAATATGCCGCATTCTGTTTATATCATTACCTGAATGGGTATTATTCTCGTATTCATGCTAAAGATTCCAATATGAAATGAAAAAATAAGTTATTTAGTAAAAAAATGTTTACAAATAAAGTATAATCTGTAATAATGCTCAATAACCCAATCAAACTTGTTTCCTATTCTTTTAGCGGTGAGGGGTGAAGTGAATGGGCAGTTATTCTGAACAAGAAAAATTGCTTGTATCTATTGATAAAAAAAGAAAAATGATGATAGATGCGGCTAACAGACAAGGGTTTACCGGATATGACACGATCAGGCACAGCCAGGAACTGGACTGTCTGATGAACGCGTATCAGCAGCTGGTAAACCGTGATCGCACACATCACCAAGGAATACAGGGCCTTGTGAAGAAAATAGGCTTGTTCTCCCGCGGTGACGTCATGCCTGCATATGAAGCAAACAAATGATTGATGATAAAACAGATAACGAAGACTGAATGCGCTTCCTGATCAAGCGCCGCATCCGAAAGATGACCGCGTACAGTCAGCAGATTTTTCCGCTGGCACGGCTCACGAAGCGCCTCGTACTATCTGCCGGCTATGATGCCGTTCCTCTGGTATATCCTCTTACACATATTCTTCTTTAAATAAAAAACACCCCGACCCAGGGTGTTTTTTTCATCGTGAAGCGGCAGGGAGGGTAATGGTGACCTCTGTGCCCTTATCGACTTCGCTTTGAATGTCAATCGAACCGCCGTACATCAGCATGATTCGTTTACATACGACAAGCCCGAGGCCGGTGCCTTTTTCCTTTGACGTTACAAACGGAAGAAAAATGTGTTCAAGCATATCTTCAGAAATGCCCATTCCGTTGTCGGCCACCTTAATGACTGCTTTATGGTCGCGGGCTTCTAAATAGATGGACAGCCGGCCGCCTTCCTGCATGGATTCCAGCGCGTTTTTTGCGACATTTAAAATCACCTGTTTAATATGGTCTTTCGTGCAGTTGACCTTGAGCGGCCGATTGACGAGAATCTCCACATTCACTTCCACATTATACAGATTCCCTTCAGAATAAATAATCGGCATAATCTCATCAAGAATATCCTGCAGCGAGTTCACTTCCAACCGTTCAGCAGTGGGTTTACCGAGCACTAAAAACTCACTGACAATCTGATTGATCCGTTTAATCTCCTGCTCAATAATTGAGAAATACAGCTGATCTTCCTCCGATTTGTATTTTTTCTGCAAAAGCTGAATGAAGCCGCTGATCCCTGTAAGCGGGTTGCGGATTTCATGGGCGGTGCTGGCGGCAAGCGTTCCGATCAGCTCCAATTTCTGCGCTTCATTTTGAGCGCGCTCCAGCTGGGTCTTGCGCTTAAGCAGATAATATTGGACGAGGATGAACAGAATATTCAGCAGCACGGCAATACTGGACATCGGCAGCAGCACGCTTTTGGTCAGCTCGTTCAGCTCAACCGGTTTCGGATAAACATTGATATTCCAATTAATATCATCCAGATAGCCGCTGACCGGTTTCACCCCTTCTGATTGATCAGCCCGTCCGCTGGCAAATATCACTTTATTCTGATTGGTTGCCTTGACATAAACGTCAGGGCTCAGCATATTGATCATATTTCTCAAATAATCGACTTGAATGGCGGCTACTAAATAATCCGTGACTTCCCGTTTTGCGTCTAACACCGGCACGCAGATCGTGAAGATGCGCTGGCCTGTAATTCTGCTGGAGTAGTCATTTGTGATAACCGTTTTTTTCGTCTTTTTCGCCTTCGTAAAATACGGTCGGTCGGCCAAATTCACCTTTGATTTCAGATCAGTCGTGCTTGCGATGACATCACCTTTGGAATTCAGCATATACAGACCGCTGAATCTGGGTTCATCCTCAAAAGCCTGATCGAGAATATCAATGATCTTTTCTTCATTGACAGGCTTATCGACAGCGATCGCAAGTGTTGTCATCCGGGCTTTTGTTTCACCGATTAAATAATTGAGCTTATTGCGGTGAAGGTTGAGCATCATACTGGCTTCCTGTATGTGTTTATCGGCTATTTTCTGCTTTTCTTTTTCATAAATGAAAAAGCTGATAATAAGTGCCGGGATGATCACCAATATGAGATAAAGTTTGATCTTTCCCCGGGCACCTTTAAATGTATTCACTCTGCATCGCTCCAACATTACACTTGAATAGAGGTATTATATCATTTTTATACTTCTTTAATAAGAAAAAATAACCAAAATGATAGAAAAACAAATTATTTTATTAAGGCCAGACAAAAAGAAGAGAAATTTTGGAAACATTTTTGTTGACATTTTTCATTTTGTTTATTAATGTTTCTCTGTAACGGTTTCTTTTGTAAAAGGATGATTGAATGTATGACGGATAAAACAGAAAACTCATTGAAATTATTTATTGTACTGTCACGTGCGTACCGATCTATTAACGACCATATGAATAAACATATTCATAAGCACGGTCTGAACCCGACGGAATTTGCGGTGCTTGAGCTGCTGTACCACAAAGGCAACCAGCCGCTTCAGCAGATCGGCGACAAAATTTTATTAGCGAGCGGAAGTATTACATACGTTGTTGACAAATTAGAGAAAAAAGAACTTCTCATCAGAAAAGCCTCGCCGACTGACAGAAGAGTGACTTTCGCACAAATTTCCGAAAAGGGAATCCGTCTTTTGGACGATATTTTCCCTGATCATGCTGAAGAAATTAAAGAAATGATCAGTGTGCTGAGTGATGAAGAGATAGAAATGTGTACGGAAATGCTGAAAAGAGTGGGGTTAAACGCTAAACATTTTCATCAGAAATAAAAAAGGAAGCCGTTTGAAAGGCTTCCTTTTTTATATTACTGATTTTGGTCAGTCGCGGCGTTTCTAGGCTGTATCAATACCTCGACGCGCCTGTTTTTGCTGCGCCCTTCAGCGGTTTTGTTCGACACGGCCGGTTTATACTCTCCGAAACCTTTGGCGCTGAATACTTTTGCGTCAAGTTTCGGGTTTTCCGTGAGAATAGCCATGAAGTTGACGGCCCGCATGACGCTTAAATGCCAGTTAGATTGATATTGTGAGTTTTTAATCGGCACATTGTCCGTATGTCCGCTGATGATAATGTTCCTCGGCGGATTCAGCACAAGGAGATTCGAGATTTCCTTGGCAAGCGGAATATCTTCCTGACGGATATCCGCCCGTCCGGAATCAAAAAAGATACTGTCTTTAATGGTAATTAAGAGTCCTTCTTTAGTCAGCTTTGTTTCCAGCTGAGTTTCAAGCTTTTTGTTTTTTATAAATTGATTGACTTGCTTTTGCACGCCTTCAAGTTCTTCGCGGTCGGCTGCTTCTCTTTCTTTCTTTTTCTGTTCTTTATCTTTTTCCTTGTCTTTTTTTAACTGATCAACGCCGTCTTTTTCGTTTTCAGGAGGGGTGACGCTTGAATATTCAAGAACACCCGTGCCTCCGGTAAACACGGCGTTAAATGATTTAGACAGCATTTGGAATTTCGCCGCATCGACCGAGCTCATGGCGAACAATACAATGAACAGAGCCAAAAGAAGGGTGAGCAAATCCGCGTACGGAATCAGCCAAGACTCATCCACATGCTCGTCATCATGCTTCTTCTTCTTTTTTCTCGCCATTGTTTGCCTCTCCTTCTTGTTCAGCGACTTTTGCGCGTTCATTCGCAGGAAGATACATGAGAAGTTTTTGTTCGATCACTTTCGGGGCCTGTCCTTCAAGCACTGACAGAACGCCTTCGATCATGATTTCACGCAGTTTGACTTCCTGCTTTGATTTGCGTTTCAGTTTGTTGGCGAAGGGATGCCATAGTACATATCCTGTGAAAATCCCGAGAAGGGTGGCGACAAACGCCGCACTGATGGCATGTCCGAGCGCCTCGGTATTGTTCATGTTGGAAAGAGCGGCGATAAGGCCGATGACCGCACCCAAAACGCCGAGTGTCGGCGCATATGTGCCGGCTTGTGTAAAGATGGCTGCGCCGGCCTGGTGTCTGTCTTCCATCGCTTCAACTTCTTCAGTCATAATATCTCTGATAAATTCTGCGCTTTGTCCGTCAACCGCCATGCTCAGGCCGTTTTTTAAAAATGCGTCATCCACGTCTTCAATGCTTGCTTCCAATGCGAGCAGACCTTCACGTCTGGCGATTTGCGCCCATTGAGAGAACATAGGAATTAGTTGCGCAATTGTCAGCTGTTTGTTTTCTTTAAACAGCACTTTAAAAAGGGCAGGCACTTTTTTGATTTCTTTTCCGGGGAATGCGATGATCACCGCAGAAATCGTACCGAACAAAATAATCAGAATAGCTGCCGGGTTAGCGAGTGCGCTTAAGCTGACCCCTTTCAGCACCATGCCCACGCTTAAAGCAATCACTGCGAGGATGATACCGATAATCGATGTTTTATCCATAGTTTTCACCAAATCCTTTATACTAGCTTTCTATGGTTAATATCGGTGGCAGTGCATGGAACTTTAGGGTGATTGAAAAATTGTTCCCGAATTCTTCACAGTTTCTCCCTTCCGGCATGGAGAAAGAAACAAAAAAGCGGCTCCCCGCGAGGAGGGAGCCGCTTTTTTCTTATTGTGCCCGGACTTTGATGCCGTCCTCTTCCATTACGACATGGAAGGCTTTGATTTCGTTGTCATCCAATAAGAGATCTGTCATTTCGTCCTCGATCAATTCTTGGATGGTTCTTCTGAGCGGGCGTGCTCCGAAAGCGGGGTGGTAGCCGATTTCAGCGATTTTTTCCTTCGCATCATCGGTGACGCTCAGGCTGATGCCGCGCTCTTTTAATGTGTCTTCAAGCTCTGTGAGAAGCAGGCTGACGATTTTTACGAGATGTTCTTTTTTCAGGGATTGGAATTCAATAATGCTGTCAAACCGGTTTAAAAACTCCGGTTTGAAGAACGCGCTCAGTGAATCAATCAGCGTTTGTTCTTCCATGACGCTCTCTTCAGATTGGAATCCGACTTTCACCTGTTTTTCGCCGGTTCCAGCGTTGCTTGTCATAATCAAAACGGTATCTTTAAAGCTGACCGTTCTGCCCTGGCTGTCTGTCAGACGGCCGTCCTCCATAATCTGCAGAAACATATGCTGGACATCAGGGTGGGCTTTTTCAATCTCATCGAGCAGCACGATGCTGTACGGATTGCGGCGCACTTTTTCCGTTAATTGACCGGCTTCATCGTGTCCGACATATCCCGGCGGTGAACCGATAATTTTTGATACGGCGTGTTTTTCCATGTATTCACTCATATCGAGACGGATAATGGAATCTTTTGTACCGAACAGTTCATCTGCGAGTGTCTTTGATAACTCGGTTTTTCCGACTCCGGTCGGTCCGACAAAGAGGAAGGAGCCGACAGGTCTGTTTTTGGATTTTAAACCGGCGCGGCTTCGTCTGACTGCTTTCGTCACTTTTTTCACGGCTTTTTCCTGACCGATGACACGCTGATGAAGATGCTCTTCAAGTTCCTTCATTTTGACTTGTTCATCAGCCTGGAGTTTTCCGACCGGAATGCCTGTTTTTTGTTCAATGATGGCTTGAATATGCTCCGCGCCGATTTCAGGTGAAGAGGCCGGTGTTTCATGCGCCAGCTGCTTTTCCAAAGCCGCTTCTTCATCACGCAGTTTCGCGGCAAGCTCATAATTTTCTTCCTGAAGCGCTTTTGTTTTCTCCGCGTCAATTGCATTGAGTCTCTCAGCCGCATCTTCTTCATTTACGGTATCAAGTTCCAGGTTCGCCTTAGAGCCGGCTTCATCTAATAAGTCGATCGCTTTATCCGGCAGGTGGCGGTCCTGAATGTAACGGGATGAAAGCGTAACACAGGCGTTTATCGCTTCATTGCTGAATGTGACGCCGTGGTATTTCTCGTATTTATCTTTAATGCCTTCAAGAATGCTGATGGCTTGTTCTATTGTAGGCTCGTGAACCATGACAGGCTGGAAGCGTCTTTCAAGCGCCGCATCTTTTTCAATCTGGCGGTACTCTTTCAGCGTTGTCGCCCCGATGACCTGCAGCTCGCCTCTGGCAAGCGCCGGTTTCAGGATGTTCCCGGCATCCATTGATCCCTCGGCAGAGCCGGCGCCTACAAGAAGGTGAATCTCATCAATGAACAAGATGACATTTTTCCGTTCTTTTAATTCGTTCATTAATTGTTTCATTCTTTCTTCAAACTGGCCTCTGATCCCTGTATTGGCGACGAGAGAAGCGACGTCAAGCAGGTAAAGCTCTTTGTTTTTCAACTTGTTCGGCACATCGCCTTCAGCGATTTTAAGCGCGAGGCCTTCTGCAATAGCCGTTTTACCGACGCCCGGCTCACCGATCAGCACCGGATTGTTTTTATTCCGGCGGTTCAAAATTTCAATTACGCGCGCCACTTCATTATCGCGGCCGATCACAGGGTCAATCAGACCTGCTTTTGCGCCGTTTGTGACGTTTTGAGCGAGCTCGTCGAGCAGGCCTTTTTCAGGGCCGGCCTGCTGTTTATTTTGATTGGGAGCGAAACCTTGCTCAAACGGGAATCCGAATGATTGCGGCCCCATGCTCATAGACGGTTTTCGGGTTAATTCTGTATAACATGTTTCACATAAAACGAATTGTTTTTGAATGGAATTGACTTGCATGTTCAGGCGAATCGTCGCCTCGTTTTTCTGACAATGTTGACAACGCATTTGCCAAAACCTCCTCGAAAAATGTTTGACCATCTTTGACCAAATGGGTTAGAAAATAAGGCCGAAACTTTGACCTTCTTTGATTATCAGTATAATCTGACCTTCTTTGACTTTCAAGTATTTTGTTTCAAACCCCGAAAAATAAATGTTTACAGCATGATAAGTGATATTCGTGAGGTTTGATTATTTTTGACCAATATAGTCGGAAAGGAAATGAAATGCTTTGACCTTTCTTGATGAAGAGTATACCCCGGCCCTTTTTTTCTTTCAATATTTTTGCTTAGAGGAGAGAGCTGAATCTGTTTTTTCCGGGGAAGGACGATTTGTTCGTCTTTTCGGGAGACTTGTCTCATAAGCATATATAAAGGCCTGGACAAATCTGCGTTTAGCCGGAGGGTGAAATGGGACAAACAAAAGGTTCTGCAAGTCAGCTTGCATTTGTATACGTAGGCACGGTTGTAGGAGCCGGTTTTGCCACGGGGCGGGAAATCGTTGAGTTTTTTCTGAAGTTTGGCTGGATCGGTCTGTTCGGTATCGTGGTAAGCGGTCTGATGTTTACATATTTAGGCGCCAAAATCATGATTATTTCCAAACGGATTCATGCAGCATCTTATCAGGAATTGAACACATATTTATTCGGCCAGTCCATCGGCCGCGCCGTGAACATGTTTATGATGTTTATATTGCTGGGAGTGACCTCTGTCATGCTGTCCGGAGCCGGAGCGCTGTTTCATGAACAGCTTGGCTGGCCCGCACAAGCGGGGATCCTTCTGACGATCGTACTGAGCTTTGCCGTCATGACAAGCGGTGTTAAAGGTGTGTTCGGCGTCAATATATTGGTTGTGCCGCTTTTAATTTCTTTCTCTTTTATCGTGACAGCTGATTCATTTGTATTTACAAGCACGAGAAACGCGGACGAATGGGTATGGCCTGACAAGTGGAACTGGCTTTTGTCCGCCGTCTCTTACGGCGCGTTAAATTTATCGCTCGCCCAAGCCGTCCTTGTGCCGCTTGCGAACGAAATGTCTTCAGAGAAGGTGATCAGAAGAGGAGCTTATATAGGCGGCGTTCTGTTGACACTGGTGCTTGCCGCGAGCTTTTTATCATTATCGGTGCTGCCGGATGTGCTGGAGTTTGACATTCCGATGGCTCAAGTTGTCTATTCGTATTCGCGTTCGCTTCATATCATTTATTTGTTTATTATTTTCGGGGAAGTGTTTACGTCGGTTATCGGCAATTTATACGGATTGGAAAAACAATTAAACAGTTTTCTTCATATAAAAAGTACATATATTTACGGCGGCATTTTGGCGTTTGCTTTCATTATCAGCCAAATCGGTTACGGACAGCTGATTTCCACCGTTTATCCGGTGTTTGGGTATGTGAGCCTCGCTTTCATCGGCGCATTGATTTGCAAAAAAATCCCGAAAGATAAATAAGGATATAAGGAAAATGTCTGTATATTTTGGGAATTCCCCTTCTTTTTTACTGCCTTTTCTGTATAATGAATTGGGAAATGATGGGGAGGAGTAAGAGATGAAGGATCGACGTGTATTATTGGGATTTATTTTTATTTGTATCGGCATTGCGTTTTTTTTACAGAAGGCGGGAGTTATACATATATCCGCAGGTTCGGCGTGGCCGTTTCTTTTCATTATAATGTCCGCAGGGTTTCACGCCGGATTTATTTTTGCGAAAAAAACGCCTGAACAGGCGGGACTGCTCGTTCCCGGCGGTATGTTTCTTGTGCTGGGCTGCCTGTTTTGTTTTGAGACCGCAACGGGATGGACATATTCAGGCGTGACGTGGCCTGTTTATATATGGGCGCCTGCTCTCGGTCTGTTTGAGCTGTGGTATTTCGGCGGGAGAAAGATCGGCGTATTGATTCCTGCTTTTATCCTGACAGCCGCGGGAGCACTTTGCTTTGCCGGTATGCTGATGACGGGGCTGTGGCCGCTTTTGATCATCGCAGCCGCGCTTTTGTTTCACGCCGCTGCCTTTATGCAGCCGAAAAAAAGATCGGGCCTTCTTATTCCGGGCGGCATTTTGCTTGTGACGGGCGGCTTGTTATGGTTTGAAACGCTGACGGATTGGACATACGCAAATGTGACATCTCCTGTTTACCTCTTTGCCGTTGCATTCGGGCTGTTTGAAGCCTGGCTGTTCGGCAGAAGGCAAAGAGGGCTTTTGACTGCTGCGGCGGTTCTGTGCGCCGCGGGCATTTTCGGCATATTCACCAATGCAAATGAAGTCATCAGCGAACGCGGCTGGCCCGCTCTCATTCTGTTGCTGGGCGCCGCTTTTCACATTCCGATTTTCGGCCCGAAACCTGTCAAAAACGCGGGGCTTCTCGTACCGGGCGGCATCTTATTGATTACGGGGATCTTGTTTGTCTTTGAAACGGCAACCAATTGGTCCTACTCTGATGTGACATGGCCTGTTTACCTGTTGGCAACGGCATTCGGTTTATTTGAGCTGTGGCTGTTCGGCGGGAAACAGAAGGCGCTGCTCATTCCGGTTGCGGTGCTGACCTTGACAGCACTTTGCTTTATGATGACGTATCAGCCGATCATTCCGGTTTCTGTTTTCTGGCCTGCTTTATTTGTTCTGATCGGGATTGTGCTGATGGCATTTCCGGGGAAGAAACGCGGGGCTTAAACCCGCTTTTGCAGCCTGACACAGGGTTCAGGCTGTTTTTTTATTGTCACGGGAAACAACATTATGGTATGATAGCAAAAGTGAAAAAAGAAGAAAATCCGTATTGATGCGGGAGAGGTTCTAGCTACACCCTCTATAAAAAACTAAGGACGAGCTGTATCCTTGGATACGGTTTTTTTATGTTTTTTAGGGCGCCTTCTCCGAAAAAGGCGCTTTTTTTATGGAATGATAGATAAGGGAGAGAAAGACATGAAAAAAGAAAAAGCGGTTGTGGTGTTCAGCGGAGGCCAAGACAGCACGACTTGTTTATTATGGGCTTTGCAAAACTTTGAAGAAGTGGAAACCGTTACATTCCATTATAATCAGCGTCACCAAGAAGAAATCGATGTGGCAAAATCGATTGCCGAAAAGCTCGGTGTCAAAAACCACTTGCTTGATATGTCTCTTTTAAATCAGCTTGCGCCGAATGCGCTGACAAGAGATGATATCGAAATTGAAGCGAAGGACGGGGAATTGCCGACAACCTTTGTACCGGGACGCAACCTTGTATTTTTATCCTTTGCATCGATTCTTGCATATCAAATCGGCGCGCGCCACATTATTACCGGTGTTTGCGAGACTGATTTCAGCGGCTACCCGGACTGCCGTGACGAGTTTGTCAAATCCTGCAACGTCACCGTCAACTTGGCGATGGAAAAGCCGTTCGTCATTCATACGCCCCTTATGTGGCTGAACAAAGCAGAAACGTGGAAACTTGCGGATGAGCTCGGCGCGCTTGATTTTGTAAAGAATAACACACTGACTTGCTATAACGGCATCATTGCGGACGGATGCGGCGAATGCCCGGCATGCCTGCTCCGCAATAAAGGATATGATGAATATATGAAAATGAAAGGAGAGCGGAACTAATTGCTTTCTCAAATTTACCCGCAGGTTCAGCATCCTTATTCGTTTGAGTTGAATAAGGACATGCACATTTCAGCCGCGCACTTTATTCCCCGCGAAAGCGCCGGAGCGTGCAGCAGAGTCCACGGGCACACGTATACAGTAAATATTACAGTTGCGGGGGATGAACTGGACGATTCAGGCTTTCTCGTGAATTTCAGCGTGCTGAAGAAATTGGTGCACGGCGCTTATGACCATACATTGCTGAATGACCATGAGGAATTTTCTGATGATGACAGATATTCACTGCCGACGACCGAGGTCGTAGCCAAAACGATTTATGATAAGGTGCAGTCCTACCTCGAAACACTGGAGAATCAGCCGGTCTGCGTGCAGGTTTTTGTCAGGGAAACCCCGACAAGCTATTGCGTATACCGCCCGAAAAAAGGTGATAGGAATGGCTAAAGGAATTCCGGTATTAGAAATTTTCGGACCGACGATACAAGGGGAGGGCATGGTTATCGGCCAGAAAACCATGTTCGTCCGCACGGCGGGCTGTGACTACTCCTGCAGCTGGTGCGACTCCGCTTTTACATGGGACGGATCAGCCAAAAAAGATATCCGCTGGATGACGGCGGAAGACATTTACCGCGAGCTGAGAGAAATCGGCGGAGACGCCTTTTCTCATGTCACCATCTCAGGAGGAAACCCGGCGCTGTTAAAGCAGCTTGACGCGCTGATTCTGCTGCTGAAAGAGCACGGGGTGCGCGCCGCTTTAGAAACGCAGGGAACAGTCTATCAGGATTGGTTCACAATGATTAACGACCTGACGATTTCACCGAAGCCGCCAAGTTCGGGGATGACAACCGATTTTGCAAAGCTCGATCATATTATGTCTTCGCTTGATGCGGCAGAAAGGCTTAACGCGGTCAGCTTAAAGGTCGTCATTTTTAATGATGAAGATCTGCAATTCGCGAAAACCGTGCACAAGCGGTATCCGAATATCCCGTTTTATCTTCAGGTCGGAAACGATAACGTCCATACGACGGACGACCGGGCATTGATCGCACATCTGCTCGGAAAATACGAAACACTCGTTGATAAGGTTTCAGCCGATTCGGATCTGAATCTCGTCAGAGTCCTGCCTCAGCTGCATACATTGCTTTGGGGCAATAAACGGGGAGTTTAATAGAAAGGGAGATTTATATGACAAGAAAAGAATCAGAATTAGAAGGAGTTACGCTCCTGGGGAATCAAGGGACAAACTATTTATTTGAATATGCGCCGGAGGTTTTGGAATCATTTCCGAATAAACACGTGAACCGTGATTATTTCGTTAAATTCAACTGCCCGGAATTTACGTCGCTTTGCCCGAAAACGGGACAGCCGGATTTTGCAACCATCTACATCAGCTATATTCCGGATGAAAAAATGGTGGAAAGCAAATCGCTGAAGCTGTATCTTTTCAGCTTCCGCAACCACGGAGACTTCCACGAGGACTGCATGAACATCATCATGAATGACTTGATCGAATTAATGGACCCCCGCTACATTGAAGTATGGGGCAAATTCACGCCAAGAGGCGGAATCTCCATTGACCCGTATACAAACTACGGCAGACCGGGAACAAAATACGAAAAAATGGCCGAACATCGGATGATGAATCATGATATGTATCCGGAGACGATTGATAATCGTTAATTTCAGACGGAGTACGGACTCGGACTATAACCTAAATACCCCCGCCTTTTAAGCGGGGGTATTTTTCGTCTCTGCCACGCAGCCAAAAAGGTGCATGATATTTGCACAGAACTTCTATAAGGAATAGAGAGATCATTTGGAGAAAAGAAAAAGACGAGTAAACCCGGGGGGGAGTGTACTCGCCGCTTCAATACGTGACGGGTGCTGGATGGCAGCTCGTCTGTTTCATTATAAAATAGGGAACGTATGTTTGTAAAGGACTGCGCTGTTTTTTCTCATTCGGAGCGGATCGATTGTAAAGGAATGGTCAGCATGATAGCATGTCCTGTAAAAAGAAGGAGTGTTCGTTATGGAGCCGTTAGAGTTAAACGGTGTAAGGCTGAAAATGTATGATTGTAAAGAAAGTGCGGGTAAAAACGGCCGTATGATTTCATTCGTATTGAAGGTGACCTCTGAAACGTATCATGATATTGCCGTCCTTTTGTATGAAAAAACATTTGACATCAAGGCGCCCGAGCGTGGGCTTGAATTCCGCGGTAAAATAACCAACTACTATACATCCGTCACAAATCTTTACAATAAAGATGAGGCCGGTGATTTTTTTGTGGAAATGACCGAGATCTGAATTCATTTGAAAAAGCTGCCGGGCGGCAGCTTTTGTGCGGGATATGTAAATGGTTCGGATTGTTCGGGGAGTTTAATAGGAGTCTCTGATGATTTTATAATTCTTATGGTTGACGACAGTGAGGGAATCTAATTCAAGGTCACGATAATTATCCATGATGGTTACATCAACGATGACGGAGTTTTCATTTACTTTTTCAACAATACCGGTTAATCCGTTTTTAAATTCAATGACGTTTCCAACCTTAGCAATTTTCACGAGCTTCCTCTCCTTTATCATAAATCCTGTTTGAAAATATTTTGCAGTATTTTCTTTAAGAAGTAAAGCGATATGGGTATCAGCCCGCTCAATCATTGTCCCGGCGGGGGAAAGATGGTATATTGTTTTTCGGGAAAAAGCCGAGAAAAGGAGGCTGTATTCGTTGCTGCCTGAGGAAATTTCAGAACGTATCAACCAAATGCGCATCGGTGAAATCAAAGAATTCAGGGTGCAGAAAGAACATTTTCTTGCATTTCGAGCAGTTTTGTCGAAGCAGGAAGATTTTAAGCATTTCCGCGGTATTGCCCAGCAGGGCGGAGATGTTATCTTCCAGTATTTAGAACAGCCAAGAAGCTGACGGCTCCTCGCACTTGAGGAGTCTTTTTTTGTTTTCGCTGCTTATTTCATCTGGCTGTAACAGATGTAAACAAAATGTAAAATCCCTCCGATGGATACTTTTACTGCTATTTGGTTAATGTTGTGAAAATGACGGCTGTTTTCCTGCCAATAACAAGGCTGTTAACAAACTTCTTCCATCATAAAAGCTGATTGGGAGCATTGGAAAATCTTTAACCGTGAATTTGCGTACAGCTCTTGTTAAGGTAGTGAAGTATTTAAGGAGGAAATCGTATGACGACAAAATTTGCTGCCTTGGCTGTCTTTTTTCTATGTTTTATGCCTGCATCAAAAATTGAACATACAGAAGCTCTGTTTACTTTTGCGAAGAAGCCAAAGCAAGAACCCAGCACACTGGTTGCTGATTTAAATAAAAAAAGCCCGGTTCCGAAGCTCTCAGAAACGGATCATAAGCACTCTATCCAACCGATAAAGCTGTCATCTCACCAAGAGAAGAAAGCAAAACCGGAAGAGACGGCTTATCAGCCGCCGAAAAAAACGTATTCCCGCGCTGACAGACAGCTCCTGTCACGTCTCGTTCACGCAGAAGCGAAAGGTGAATCTTATAAAGGGAAGGTTGCGGTAGCCAGCGTAGTGCTGAACCGTACTGAAAAAAACGGTTTCCCGGATACCATTCGGGGCGTGATCTATCAAAGGAATGCATTTGAACCGGTAGCAAACGGAAGCATTAATCAAAAGCCGGATAAGGATTCCATCGCCGCCGCAAATGAGGCGCTAGACCATCCGGGCAGAGAAACGAACGCGTTGTTTTTCTACAATCCGAAAACGGCATCTGACCACTGGATCCGTTCCCGAAAAATTATCGAACGGATCGGCAGACACGTATTTGCGATGTAAGCATAGCGGGATCAAAAGAATCCCCGCTATGCTTTTTTCAATTTTGAGAAATCGAAAATATTTTCAGAACTTGTCTCATATGATGATGGAAGAACGTGAGACAAGGAGAGACACCATGAATCGATTTGTGAAAGGGATCATTCTTTTATCCATCGCCGCCTTTTTCGCGGAATGTCTGGAATTTGTCGTGAATATGATACTGGCGCGGGAGCTTGGCGAGCATGGAATGGGGCTTTACATGAGCATTCTGCCCACCATTTTTTTAATTATCGTGATCGCCAGTCTGGAGCTTCCGATCTCTATTTCAAAATTCATCGCGGAATCCAATCAGAAGCTGCATGAAAGCATGCTTCGGCATGCCTTCAGAATGACCGCCGTTTTTACCGCGTTTTCAACCGCGGCCGCAAGCATCGCGCTGCCGTTCATTCCTGTATTCGATACGTATCACCCGTTTATTAAAGGGATTGTCATCGGGCTGATTCCAGTCGTCGCTTTTACATCCATCGCCAGAGGTTATTTTATGGGTGTGCAGCAAATGGGAAAAATCGCGGTTGCGAATGTCTTGAAAAAAATCATTCAAGTGCTTTGTCTGTTTATCTTTTTTCAATGGTACTCTTTTGAAATTGATATGGCCGTGCTTATTTCGTTATTTGTGCTGGTCGCAAGCGATGTTGTGGTGTTCGTTTACTTGTATACGCAGTTTATTTTGGCGCGGAGGGCGCTTTCCGGCCATCAGCACATTCATCTTCGCGGGAAAGACGTGCGGAAACGCCTCCTGGCCGTATCCATCCCGACAACGGGACTTCGTATATTTCATGCGGTGACAAACGCAATTGAACCCTTCTTGGTTAAAGGAGCGCTGCTGGCGTCCGGGGCAGCCGGGACCGCCGCGATTGATCAATACGGAATGCTTGCCGGTGTAGCGATGACAATCGGTTCGTTTCCCGCATTTATCGCCCATTCGCTGATGGTCGTTATGATTCCCAGCATTTCAGAAGCGTATGCGCTGTCCCAATATGATATTGTGCTGAAACGGCTGAGACAAGCGATTTTTATTACATTCGGCTACGGCATCCCGGCTGTCTGGGTCATGTTTCAGTTCGCGGGCCCGCTGACCCATTTGTTTTTTCAGTCTCCGGAAGCGCAGTATTATTTGCAGCTTTTGTGGCCGTTTTTTCTTTTTCATCTGTTTGTGATGCCGCTTCAGGCCTGTCTGATCGGCATCGGCCACGTGAAAACGGCGTTTTATCATAACGTATGGAGCAGCATTGTAGGGCTTTCGATGATGTATGTGCTCGGTTCTATGCCGGAATTGCAAATGCTCGGCATTATACTCGGTATGAATACCGGCATGATTCTTCTGACAAGTTTACATTACGCGACGATCTGCAAAGACCTCGGTGTCTCCGTGTTTTTGACGGGCGGCGGAAGAACAGCGCCCCGGATCGAAAGCTGAAAAGGCTGATACATTTCAATAAGGAAGGGCAAGCTATCCGAAACGCGTGAAAGGAAGATCATATGCATAAAAACCGCCTAATTGTATGTGCAGTCCTTTTGATAGCTGCCGCCGTCTGGATGCCTGAAGCAAAAGCCTCCTCAGAAAAACAGGCAGTTCCCGCCGTGTTTCTGATGAAGACGATTGAAGGAGACGAAATATCGATTCCGAATAAAGGGCAGAAAACGATTTTACATTTTTGGACATCGTGGTGTCCGCCGTGCAAAAAAGAACTGCCGCAATTCCAAACCTATTTTGAACAGCATCAGTCTGATGATGTAAGCCTTGTAACGGTAAATTTGATGAATGCCGAGCGAAATAAAAATACCGTTCAAAACTTTGTCAATCAGCACCATCTCACATTCCCGATTGTTCTTGACACGAAAGGCGAGCTTATGAAGGAATACGATGTCATGACGATTCCCACGTCATTTCTGCTGAATGAAAAAGGAGAAATCGAAAAAAAGATCGTCGGTCCGATGACCGCCTCACAATTAAAAGAATGGTCAGAGAAATAAAAAGGTGCGGGAGGAATTCCTCCCGCACCTTTTTTGCATATAATGAACAGCTGAAGAAACACTAATGATAATTATTATCATAAAGAAATTAAAACAATTATAATTGAAATCTTCCGCCGGCATGCTATAATAAAGAAAACACTGCGATAACACTGTGAAAATGCTGCCTGTCAGGCGGCTGTTTTACTTTTATCGGGGAATTGAAGATGATTTGCGTTCTCAATTAGAGAGGAGAATTCATAATGAATGAACAAGTGATGACACAAACCCATTCACAACAGCAGATACAAGAAGAGCGGGCCGGAAAAAGGTGGCTCCAGCATGCAGAACTCATTGCGGCGCTCGTATCCGGCGTCCTTATTCTTGCGGCCTGGTTTTTTACCGAAACAAAAGGCCTGTCCGTCACTTTGTATATCCTTGCCTTCCTGATCGGGGGATTTGCAAAAGCAAAAGAGGGAATTGAGGATACCATTGAGACGAAGGCGTTAAATGTGGAACTGCTGATGATATTTGCGGCTGTCGGCTCCGCCCTGATCGGTTATTGGGCGGAAGGCGCAGTTCTTATCTTTATTTTTTCGTTAAGCGGCGCGCTCGAAACATATACGATGAATAAAAGCAGCCGTGATTTAACATCCTTGATGAAACTGGAACCGGAGGAAGCGACCCTGCTTGCGGACGGACGGGAAAAGCGGGTGCCGGCTGCTGAACTTAAGATCGGTGACATGATCGTCATTAAGCCGGGCGAACGCGTAGCGGCAGACGGGATTATTGAGTCTGGCGTGACGAGCCTCGATGAATCGGCGCTGACGGGTGAAGCGATGCCGGCGGAAAAAACAGCAGGAGATTCTGTGTTTACAGGAACGGTAAACGGAAACGGCTCCTTAACGGTTCGTGTGACGAAAACAAATGAACAGTCTTTATTCAGAAAAATCATCCGGCTGGTGGA
Source organism: Bacillus sp. Bvel1 (assembly GCF_014872755.1). Classification (NCBI taxonomy): domain Bacteria; kingdom Bacillati; phylum Bacillota; class Bacilli; order Caryophanales; family Bacillaceae; genus Bacillus; species Bacillus sp. Bvel1. The sequence continues at coordinate 482,777 of NZ_JAAOBZ010000006.1, forward strand.
ATCAGCCCAAAACAGCGTGTCACCGGCTCAGGCATTTATTGAGCGATTCGAAAGTGTCTATGTCAAAGGCGTGCTGTTAGCCGTGGCTGTGCTTTTATTCGTTCCTCATTTCGCTTTAGGCTGGAGCTGGAGTGAAACCTTTTACCGGGCGATGGTGTTTATGGTGGTCGCCTCCCCGTGCGCGCTTGTTGCTTCTATTATGCCCGCTGCGCTTTCCCTTATCTCAAATGGGGCCCGCAACGGATTATTGGTTAAAGGAAGTGTGTTTTTAGAGCAGCTGGGAAGCGTACGGATGATCGCATTTGACAAAACCGGCACGGTCACAAAGGGACAGCCGGCAGTCGCGGCATTTCAAGCAGCGGAAAATGTGAGTGAAGATGAGATCATGCAGGCGGTGTATGCGATAGAAAAGCAATCAAGCCACCCGCTTGCAAAAGCGATAGCTGAATTTGCCGAAAGCCGGGGCGCCGCGCCCGCAGGCCATCTATCGATTGACGAGACGTCCGGATTCGGTGTTCAGGCTGAAATAGAAGGCGTCAAATGGATGGTCGGAAAAGCGGGATTTGCAGGTGAACATGCGGCAGATGCTTTTTTGCAGACATCGGGAAAAGAATTAAAGGATAAAGGCTTTACACTGGTCTTTGTTAAAAAAGATGACCGGATTGCAGGCTGCTTCGCCTTAAAGGATCAAATCCGCCCTGAAGCCAAAGCCGTGATGGCTGAGCTTGAATCACTGGGCATTCAAACAGCCATGCTCACCGGCGATCAGTCTGAAACTGCGGCTGCCATCGCGAAAGAGGCGGGCATGACGACGGTTGTTGCCGATTGTCTGCCGGACCAAAAGGCAAAAGAAGTGAAGAAGCTGAAAGAAACGTACGGCACAATCGCCATGGTCGGAGACGGCATTAATGACGCGCCCGCTCTGAAAACCGCTGACGTCGGTATTGCGATGGGCGGGGGCACGGACGTGGCTCTAGAAACGGCTGACTTAGTCCTTATGAAAAATGATCTTCACAAGCTTGTGAAAATGTGCAGACTCTCAAGGAAAATGAACCGGATTATTAAGCAGAATATTGTTTTCTCGCTCTCGGTCATCTGCCTTTTGATCTGCGCTAACTTTATGCAGGTGATGGAACTGCCGTTTGGCGTAATCGGGCATGAGGGGAGCACGATTCTGGTTATACTGAACGGACTGAGATTATTAAAATAAACATGACAGCCGCACATCGGGCGGCTGTTTTTTTAATGTTCGTTCACAGCATAAACGCCGGAAAACTGATAGAATGAATAAAGAGTCACTTTGGTAAGGAGGAAAAGCAAAAAATGAACAGATTAGAACGTGTTTCATCTTGGCTGAAAAAAGAAGGACATGATGCGGCGTTTATACATACAAAGGAAAACGTATTTTATTTAACTGATTTTTACACGGATCCGCATGAGCGGTTAATGGGATTGTTCCTGTTTCAGGAACAGGAGCCGTTTTTCGTTTGTCCGGGAATGGAAGCCGGACAAGCCCGCAGCGCCGGATGGGAGCATGGTATTATCGGCTACGGCGATCACGAAGATCCGTGGGAGCTGATCAAAGCCGAGCTCACAAAACGAAATGTGCCGCTTGATTCCATCGCGGTTGAAAAGGATTCGATCTCTCTTTCCCGCTCAGAACAGCTCAAACAAGCTTCAGGGGGCGCGGCATTTGTTTCGGCAGAAGAAACGCTCAACCAATTCCGTCTCGTGAAAGATGAGAAGGAAATCAGCATTCTCAGGGAAGCGGCAAAACTCGCGGATTACGGAGTTGAAGTCGGTGTCGCGGCGCTTAAAGAGGGTGTGAGTGAAACCGAAGTACTCGCGCAGATTGAGTTTGAGCTGAAGAAAAAAGGTGTGCAGGGCATGTCATTTTCAACGATGGTGCTGTTCGGGGAAAAATCAGGCCAGCCCCATGGGAATCCGGGTGCAGACCGGTTGAAAAAAGGGGATTTTGTTCTGTTTGATCTGGGCGTTATTCTTGACGGCTACTGTTCAGACATTACGAGAACATTCGCATACCAATCAATCAGCCCGAAACAGGAAGAGATTTACGAAACGGTGCTTAAAGCTGAACAGACGGCGCTTCAATTAAGTAAACCCGGCGTCAGAATCGGCGATCTTGATTTAAAAGCCCGCGGCATTATTGAAAAAGCCGGATACGGAGACTATTTCCCGCACCGCCTCGGCCACGGACTCGGGATTTCGGTTCACGAATATCCATCAATGAGCAGCGCGAACGACACACTCCTCAAAGAAGGCATGGTGTACACGATAGAACCGGGGATTTACGTGCCGGATGTCGGCGGCGTGCGCATAGAAGACGATGTGTTTGTCACAAAAGACGGCGCCGAAGCATTAACGCAGTATCCGAAAGAATTAACGATTCTGAAATAGAAAGCTTTGTGATAAAAAAGGACGGTTCTGGAACGCAGCGTCCTTTTTTATCACCTTTTAAATGAAAAAATCATCAAAATGCTGAAATGGTTTGATGTCATGCTTTTCATTCAGGGGCCGCAGGGCAAGGTAACTGCCGCCGAGGATGGCCAGACACAAACCGATTAAGCAAAGAATCCCCATCGCTGTTCTTCTCCTTTCAAACGAATAGGATGTATCTGTTTCTAGCTTACTGTATGAAACGCATTCCAGATCAAGGGAAAAAAAGAAAGGGGGGACGCCATGGCTACGATCAGAGACATTGCCGGCGCTGCCGGGGTTTCCGTTACAACGGTATCAAGAGTTTTAAACGATCACCCTTATGTAAGTAAGGACAAAAGAGAAAGAGTGAAAAAAGCGATGCAATCGCTCGGATACACGCGCAACATTCATGCTGTGCATTTATCCAAAGGTTTTTCCGATATGATCGGCGTTGTGCTTCCGTCGGTGAACCTTCCGTATTTTGCAGACCTTGTTGCGGGTATTGCCGAGGCTGCCGAAGCGTCAGGCGTGCATCTTTGTTTATACCAGACAGATTATGAGCAGCAAAAAGAACGTTTTGCCTTATCACAATTACAGGAGCGCCAAGTGGACGGCCTGATTATCTGCTCCAAAGCAATTCCTGATGAGCATCTGCTTGCCGTGAAAGAACCGCTCATCCTCTGCCAGTACACTGATGCGGCAGGGCTTTCCTCCATCAGTAATCCGCATCGGGAAGCATTTCGGCACGGTCTGGATTATCTGATAGAAAAGGGACACCGGAAAATAGCGATCAGCCTGGCCAGAAAAAAGGGAAAAAACAGTCAAGTCCGCATCGCCGCATACAAAGAGGCGCTGAAGAAGATCGGGCAGCCTTACAGGGAAGAGCTGGTTGTGGAAAAGGTGCTGACGCTGCTTGACGGGAAAGCCCTTTTTCATAGATGGAAGAGCTGGGATGACAAACCGACTGCGCTGTTTGCGGCGAATGATCAAGTATCCGCGGGTCTTTACCTTGAAGCCAAGGCAAACGGGACGCGCATCCCGGAAGAGCTTGCGATTTTGAGCATCGACAATCATGATATCAGCAAGATGTTAGGTATTTCCACAATAGATATACAAACGAAAGAAATGGGAAAGCAGGCTTTTCACATGCTTGAGAACCGGATCAGCGGCGGGCCTCCGGGAAGGAAAGTTCTTGATTACCGCCTTATTGAACGATCAACCGTCTAAAAAAAGAATTGACGCGCTTTCCGTTCGTTTTGTACGATATGAGGTATTGAATGACAAAGGAGCTGAGGATCATGAAGGGGTCCTTTACAGTTGAAAAGGTATTAAATAACAATGTGCTCATCGCAACACATGATAGATACAGTGAGGTCGTCTTAATCGGAAAAGGGATCGGCTTTGGAAAAAAACAAGCGGATGTCATTGAAGATAAAGGGTATGACAAGATGTTCATCTTAAAGGATGAAAAAGAACAAAAACAATTTAAAAAGCTCCTCGGTTATGTGGACGAGACACTTGTCGACATCTCCAATGACGTCATTTATCATATCAAGAAGCGGACAAGCCAACCGTTAAATGAGCATATTCATATTGCGCTGACTGACCATATCGCCTTTGCGGTAAAGCGGCTGCAGCAGGGGTTTGACATTAAAAACCCGTTTCTCATGGAAACCGAAACGCTTTATCCGGAAGAATTCCAAATTGCCCGTGAAGTCGTCGGCATGATTAATGAAAAGACGGGAATCTGCCTTCCTGAAGGAGAGATCGGCTTTATCGCTCTGCATATCCATTCCGCCCTGACGAATCGGCCCCTTTCAGAGGTCAATCAGCATTCACAGCTGATGTCCCGCCTCGTTCAGGTGATTGAGGAATCTTTCCAGATGAAAGTGAATAAAGAAAGCGTCCACTATTTGCGGCTGATCCGGCATATCAGATTTACCATAGACAGGATTAATCGGGAAGAGCAGACAAAAGAACCAGAAAAGTTAATGTTATTATTGAAAAATGAATACCCGCTATGCTACAATACTGCTTGGAAACTGATAAAAATCTTGCAGCAAATACTGAAAAAACCAGTTCATGAGGCGGAAGCGGTTTATCTCACGCTTCATTTGTACCGATTAACCAATAAAATTTCATAATTTCAGTTGAAACCTTAAAAACGTGTCACTGATTCGATCAGGCATGAGTGATTGAGGGTAAAAAACGGGAAGAACGATCCCGTTATTTTGCACACCCTTTTTACTCATGCCTTTTTTGTTGTGTAAAAGGGCAAATGTAAACGGTTAAACTGAAGACTTGCGCCAGTGAATTCGTTGTCATGAATTTTCGCTGTAAGGTCACACTAGCTAACAGAGGAGGTACATCTTTTATGTTTAAAGCATTATTCGGCGTTCTCCAGAAAATCGGCCGTGCTCTTATGCTTCCGGTTGCGATTTTACCGGCTGCGGGGATCTTGCTTGCGTTAGGGAATGCCATGCAGAACAAAGATATGATTCAAGTCATGCATTTCTTAAGCAATGATAACGTTCAGCTTGTGGCGAACGTCATGGAAAGCGCCGGCCAAATCGTATTTGACAACCTGCCGCTTCTTTTTGCAGTAGGGGTTGCGATCGGTCTTGCCAACGGAGACGGTGTTGCCGGAATCGCGGCCATTATCGGATACCTGGTCATGAACGTATCCATGAGCGCCGTGCTTATGGCGAACGGCAGTATTCCGTCTGACAAAATTGAACGGGCAAAGTTTTTTGCGGAAAACCATCCGGCCTATATTAACATGCTGGGGATACCCACTTTGGCGACTGGCGTGTTCGGCGGTATTATCGTCGGGGTCCTGGCCGCGTTATTGTTCAACAAGTTTTATAAAATTGAACTTCCGCAGTACCTCGGATTCTTTGCGGGTAAGCGGTTCGTCCCGATTATCACATCAATTTCCGCATTAATTCTCGGACTTATTATGTTAGTGATCTGGCCTCCGATCCAGCACGGTCTGAATTCCTTCTCCACGGGTCTTGTGGAAGCGAATCCAACCTTGGCGGCCTTTATTTTCGGGATGATTGAGCGGTCATTGATTCCGTTCGGTCTTCATCACATTTTCTACTCGCCGTTCTGGTATGAATTTTTCAGCTATAAAGATGCGGCCGGAGACATCATCCGCGGAGATCAGCGGATTTTCATGGCTCAGATCAAAGACGGCGTACAGCTGACGGCGGGAACATTTATGACGGGGAAATATCCGTTTATGATGTTCGGTCTTCCGGCGGCAGCGCTTGCAATCTATCATGAAGCGAAGCCTGAAAAGAAAAAACTTGTAGCCGGAATCATGGGTTCTGCCGCTCTGACAAGTTTCTTAACGGGAATTACCGAGCCGCTTGAATTCTCATTCTTATTTGTGGCTCCTATCCTGTTTGCGATTCACTGCGTATTCGCGGGACTTTCCTTTATGGTTATGCAGCTGCTGCATGTAAAAATCGGTATGACGTTCTCAGGCGGTCTGATTGACTACTTCCTGTTCGGAATTCTGCCTAACCGGACGGCTTGGTGGCTTGTCATTCCGGTCGGCCTAGGATTAGCCGTTATTTACTACTTCGGTTTCCGGTTTGCGATCAGAAAGTTCAATCTGAAAACGCCGGGCCGTGAAGAAGAGGCTGCGGATGAAGGTGCGGGCGCCTCAGGCGAAGCCGGCGACCTTCCTTATGAAATCCTGCAGGCAATGGGTGACCAGGAAAACATTAAGCACCTTGACGCTTGTATCACGAGACTCCGCGTTACGGTCAACGACCAGAAGAAAGTGGATAAGACTCGTTTGAAACAGCTTGGCGCCTCAGGCGTTCTTGAAGTCGGAAACAACATTCAGGCCATTTTCGGCCCGCGTTCTGACGGTTTAAAAACACAGATGCAGGATATTATCGCCGGACGCACGCCGCGCCCTGAACCGAAAGTATCCGCACAAGAAGAAGTCAGCCAGCAGGTTGAGGAGGTTATCGCAGATCCGCTCCGAAACGAGCAGGGTGAAGAAGTGTTCGCTTCTCCGATCACCGGCGAAATCCATCCGATTACCGATGTGCCTGACCAGGTGTTCTCAGGAAAAATGATGGGTGACGGTTTTGCGATTCTTCCTGAAGAAGGAATCGTCGTATCGCCTGTCCGCGGAAAAGTGCTGAATGTTTTCCCGACAAAACATGCGATCGGTCTTCAGTCTGACGGCGGAAGAGAGATCCTGATTCATTTCGGAATCGACACAGTCAGCCTGAAAGGCGAAGGATTCACTTCTTTTGTTTCTGAGGGTGACCGGGTTGAACCGGGGCAAAAGCTGCTTGAAGTTGATCTTGAAGCGGTTAAACCTCATGTTCCTTCATTAATGACACCGATTGTCTTTACAAATCTTGCCGAGGGTGAAGCGATTTCCCTTTCGGCCGAAGGTACCGTAAAACGGGAACAAAAAGATATTGTGAAAATCGGAAAATAAGCATATAAATACGCCGTGCTTGTCAGATGACAAGTACGGCTGTATGATATAATATTGTGTAGTAAAATAGCTTTAATTTAAAGGAGAATGATAATCATGGCACAAAAAACATTTAAAGTAACAGCAGATTCCGGAATCCACGCTCGTCCTGCGACAGTTCTTGTACAGACTGCAAGCAAATACGATGCTGACGTAAACTTAGAATATAACGGCAAAACAGTAAACCTTAAGTCAATCATGGGCGTTATGTCTCTAGGTATCGCTAAAGGCGCTGAAATCACAATTTCCGCTTCAGGCGCTGACGAAAACGATGCTCTTAACGCTTTAGAAGAAACAATGAAAAGCGAAGGACTCGGCGAGTAATGCAAGAATTAAAAGGAATAGGCGCTTCAGCCGGAATTGCGATTGCGAAAGCATACCGGCTTGAAGAGCCGGACTTAACGGTTGAAAAGAAAAACATTGCTGATGCTGCGGCTGAAGTAAGCCGTTTTGATGAAGCGATTGTACGTTCTAAAGAAGAGCTTGAAAAAATTAAAGAGCATGCTTTAAAAGAACTGGGACAAGACAAAGCTGACATTTTCTCCGCGCACCTTTTAGTTCTGAGTGATCCTGAGCTGCTGAACCCGGTAAAGGAGAAAATCAGCACAGATTCAGTCAATGCTGAATTCGCTTTGAAAGAAACAGCTTCCATGTTCGTTACTATGTTTGAATCAATGGATAACGAATACATGAAAGAGCGTGCGGCGGATATCCGTGACGTAACAAAACGTGTGACGGGGCACCTGCTGGGCGTGGAAATTCCGAACCCGAGCATGATCTCAGAAGAGGTTGTTATCGTGGCTGAAGATTTGACACCGTCTGATACGGCGCAATTAAACCGCCAGTTTGTAAAAGGTTTTACAACTGATATCGGCGGACGCACTTCACACTCCGCGATCATGGCCCGTTCGCTTGAAATTCCGGCTGTTGTCGGCACAAAAGCGGCTACAGGGACAATTGAAAACGGTGTTACGGTAATCGTAGACGGCATCGATGGTGATGTGATCATCGATCCTTCCAGTGAAACGTTAAAGAAATATGAAGAAAAGCACAGTGCTTACCTGGCGCAAAAAGCTGAGTGGGCGAAGCTCGTCAATGAACCGACTGTTTCAAAAGACGGCCATCATGTAGAGCTTGCCGCAAACATCGGCACACCTGACGATGTAAAAGGCGTTCTTGAAAACGGAGGAGAAGCTGTAGGGCTTTACCGTACGGAATTCCTTTACATGGGACGCGACCAGCTTCCGACGGAAGACGAGCAGTTTGACGCTTATAAAACGGTTCTTGAGCGTATGGAAGGAAAATCAGTTGTCGTGCGGACATTGGATATCGGCGGCGACAAAGAGCTTCCTTACCTGCAGCTCCCTAAAGAAATGAACCCGTTCTTAGGCTACAGAGCCATCCGCCTTTGCCTTGAAGAGCAAGAAATCTTCAGAACTCAGCTTCGTGCGCTGCTTCGTGCAAGTACATACGGAAACTTAAAAATCATGTTCCCGATGATTGCGACAGTAAACGAGTTTAAACAGGCGAAAGCGATTCTTCTCGAAGAAAAAGAAAAACTCGTCGAAGCCGGCGTAGCGGTTTCTGACGATATTGAAGTCGGTATGATGGTAGAGATTCCGTCTACAGCCGTGATCGCAGATCAGTTTGCCGCAGAAGTTGACTTCTTCAGTATCGGAACAAATGACTTGATCCAATACACGATGGCTGCTGACCGCATGAACGAGCGCGTAGCTTATCTGTATCAGCCATACAATCCGGCGATTCTCCGTCTGATCACCCTTGTTATTGAAGCCGCTCACAAAGAGGGCAAATGGGTCGGCATGTGCGGAGAAATGGCGGGAGACGAAATTGCGATTCCGATTCTTCTCGGCTTAGGCTTAGATGAGTTCTCGATGAGCGCTACATCCATCCTTCCGGCAAGAACGCAGATCAGCAAGCTTTCTAAAAAAGAAGCTGAATCATTCAAAGAAACAATCTTGTCTATGAGCACGACAGAAGAGGTTGTCGCATTCGTTAAAGAAACATTCAATAAGTAATACAAAAGCCAGACGGTGTAAGCCGTCTGGTTTTTTTCATATTCGGAAAAAAGGGGGGAACAATAACGTTCAACAGGAGGGATTATTATGACAAAATCATTTGCAGCGGGGGATACGGTCTATGTGATTTACCGCAATCCGCATGCGGCCAATGTTGCCCATATTAAAGAGGCGGAGATCGTCCATCATCCGTATCATGAGGGAGAACTGTCTCTGTTTTTATATGAAACCTATCATCCGCTGGCCGAAGATGACGCGGTCTTTTCGACATATGAGGAAGCGGAAGCGCTTTACAGCGAGCTTTTTGAAGAAGACCGGTATCATTGATCAAAGGAAATGTTTACAACGCATATTCACTCTCTTTTAAACGGAAAGTAACAACATGAGAATATGTAAAGGGAGTGTCTGTCTATGTTGAAGCCGTTTGTGCCCCAGCTTGTTTATATTGAACCGAGAGCGCTCGAATACCCGTTAGGACAAGAGCTGAAGAATAAGTTTGAAAACATGGGGCTTGAGATCAGAGAAACGACATCGCATAATCAAGTCCGGAATATTCCGGGGAAAAATCACTTGCAGCAATACCGGAACGCGAAATCAACATTGGTAATCGGCGTCCGGAAAACACTGAAATTCGATTCTTCAAAGCCGTCCGCCGAATATGCCATTCCATTTGCGACAGGCTGTATGGGGCATTGCCACTATTGCTACCTGCAGACGACGATGGGGTCAAAGCCTTACATCCGGACATATGTCAATGTGGAAGAGATTCTGGATCAGGCTGATGAGTATATGAAAGAACGGGCGCCGGAATTTACAAGATTTGAAGCCTCTTGTACGTCTGATATCGTCGGAATCGATCATCTGACACATACATTAAAAAGAGCCATTGAACATTTCGGACAAAGCGAATTGGGGCAGCTCAGATTCGTGACTAAATTTCACCACGTCGATCATTTGCTTGATGCAAAACATAACGGAAAGACTAGGTTCAGATTCAGCATCAATGCGGATTATGTCATAAAAAACTTTGAACCGGGAACTTCTCCGCTCGACAAACGGATCGAAGCCGCCGTCAAAGTCGCTAAAGCGGGCTATCCGCTCGGTTTCATCGTGGCGCCTATTTATATTCACGATGGCTGGGAGGAAGGCTATAAGGAGCTGTTTGAGAAACTGGATGCGGCGCTTGATGAAGACGTTCGGCATGACATCACATTTGAACTGATCCAGCATCGTTTTACAAAACCGGCCAAACGGGTGATTGAGAAGAACTATCCGAAAACAAAGCTTGAGCTTGATGAAGAAAAGCGCAGGTACAAATGGGGACGCTACGGAATCGGCAAATATATATACCAAAAAGACGAAGAACATGCCTTAAGGGAAACACTCGAATCTTATATCGAAACCTATTTTCCGAAAGCGAAAATCGAATATTTTACGTAAGGCGGAGCTGTCGGCATGACGGCTCTTTTTTTTGCTGCGCCAAATGACGGAAATGTTTGATATTTATTTCAAGATTTATTCATTTTCTTGGCCGAAAGACCGATATAACTCTCAGGAGGGGATGGTTATGTTTAAAAAAATGCATATCAAAATTGCTGTGTTTGTATCGGCAATGCTTATTGTAACGGTTGTTTTTTTAACGGTTTCTTCATATTTGACATTAAAGCCGATGATGACGGAGGAAGCAAAACGTACGACAGAGAATGTCACCAATTCACTCGGTCAGAACATTGAGCTTCAGCTGAAAAATGATGAGACCGTATTAATGAGATTAGCAGACGGTGAATTGTCCCGGTCTTTTCTATCAGATGGGAAGAAAGAAACCGCGCGGCTTTTTAACGATGAGTTAAAACAGATCGGACAGAATGACAAATATGTCGCGCTTGCGTACGTCGGAACCGCAAACAAACAAATGTTTACATATCCAAAGGCCGATTTTGCCAAAGACTATGATCCGACAAATCGAACGTGGTATAAGATGGCGGCTGAAAAACCCGATAAGGTTGTCTGGACTGACCCTTATAAAGATGCAGTGACGGGAGACATGATCGTGACGGCGTCAAAAGCCATTCAAAACAGAGGAACCGTCGTCGGAGTGGCGAGCTTAGATTTGAAGCTGTCCTCCATTCAGAGCATGGTCAACGAGCAAAAGGTTCCGTATAAAGGATTTGCGTTTTTGGCGGATGAAAACGGCTCTCTTCTGGCCCATCCGGCAAAACAGGGAAAAAATATTTCGGAAGATCAGACGTTAAAAGACATCACTGCGGACAAAGAAGGCATCAAAGAGCTGCAGGGGAACATGGTCGTCTACCAAACGGTAAAAGAAACAGGGTGGAAAGTCGGAACGCAGTTTGAAAAAGATCAGCTGATGGGAGTAGCCGACAAAATGAACACGGTGAGCATTTTTATGTCACTGATCGCCCTTGTGATTACGATCGGACTCAGCTATTTCCTCGCAAAAACGATAACCGGGCCCATTCAGCAGCTGATCGCAAAAACAAATTCAGTCTCAGCGGGAGATTTAACCGTCCGCGCCCAGACGAAATCAAAAGATGAAGTAGGCGAGTTAACAAAAGACTTTAACCAAATGGTTGAAAATATGAAAGAGATGGTCGAACAGGTCAAGGCCTCCTCAGAAAATGTGTCTGATACATCTGACCAGCTAACCGTCATTTCACAAGAAACAAATGAAACGAGCGGACAAATCGCAAAAGCGATAGAGGAAGTCGCCGCCGGAGCGACAGAGCAAGCGTCAGAGGTTGAGACGATCAACGAAAAATCAGAAAATCTCTCAGTCAAAATAAAAGGAATCGCAGATCGCGCAGGCAGCATAAAACAACTCTCAAAATCTTCAGAGGATGCCAGCTACAAAGGATTGGACGCGCTCGGGCAGCTGCTGATGAAGTCAAACGAAGCCAATTCAGAAACGAAAAAAGTAGAGGCAATGCTGAATGACCTGGAAGAACAAACGAAAAACATAGAAGAAGTCGTGACGGCAATATCCGCTATTTCAGACCAGACGAATCTCTTGGCGCTGAATGCGAGCATAGAAGCCGCAAGAGCGGGAGAAAGCGGACGGGGCTTTGCCGTCGTCGCGGAAGAAGTCCGCAAGCTTGCTGAACAATCAGCTCTTTCTTCCGGCCATATCAGTGAGACGGTCCGTCTGATTCAATCTGAGACAAAAGAAGCGTCACACGCGATGATTGAGGCAAGCAGAATGAATGATGAACAAAACAGCGCCATTCATGAAACGGGTGAGGTTCTCAATCTGATTACAACGGAAATGCAGTCTCTCGTTCAAGGTATAGATCATATTTACAATGACATTCAAAAAATGAGTGAAGAACAAGCCGCGATTCAAGAAGCGATTCAAAGCATCTCCGCCATTTCTCAAGAATCTGCGGCAGCGGCGGAAGAAGTGAATGCTTCTACTGATGAACAGCTCGTTACGCTTGAAAAAGTGAAGCAATCGACTGATATGTTAAAGAGCGCAAGCGAAGATCTGATCAGCGCCATTTCTAAATTCACCTTGTGACGCAGTCTCTATCAGCCTATAATATGGTAATATAGACATGAAAGAGTGATATATGAATCGCATCAGGGGAGGAAAGCGCAGTGAACAAAACGGTCGGATTTATCGGTTTGGGCGTCATGGGAAACAGTATGGCATCGCACATTTTAAAAGCGGGCTATCCTGTTTTAGTCTACACGCGGACGAAACAAAAAGCGGAAGAGATTCTGAATAAGGGAGCGGTCTGGCAGGAGACGGTCAAAGACCTTTCGGAAAAAGCAGACATCATTATTACCATGGTCGGCTATCCGAGTGATGTCGAGGAAATCTATCTCGGTGAAAGCGGCATTCTCCGGCACGCAAAAGAAGGGGCGTTTGTCATTGACATGACGACATCAAAACCGTCTCTGGCGAAGAAGATAGCGGAGAAAGCCAAAGAAAAATCCATTCACGCCTTGGATGCACCCGTTTCCGGCGGAGACATCGGCGCGAGGAACGGAACGCTTGCCATTATGGCCGGAGGAGAAAAAGAAGCGTTTGAAGCATGCCTGCCGCTTTTCTCCGTTATGGGGGAAAACATTCAGTATCAAGGGCCGGCTGGCAGCGGCCAGCATACGAAAATGTGCAATCAGATCGCGATTGCAGCAGGGATGGTCGGAGTGGCTGAAGCGATGGCTTACGCAGAAAAATCCGGTCTGAACCCGGAACAAGTGCTGAAAAGCATTACAACCGGAGCGGCTGGCAGCTGGTCATTGTCCAACCTCGCTCCCCGTATGCTGAAAGGCGATTTTGCGCCCGGATTTTACGTGAAACACTTTATTAAAGACATGGGAATTGCTCTTGAAGAAGCGGAGCTCATGGGAGAAGAAATGCCCGGATTGGCGCTGGCCAAATCATTGTACGACAAGCTTTCCGCGCAAGGTGAAGAAAACAGCGGAACTCAAAGCATTTATAAGCTTTGGGTGAAATAAAAAAAAAGATTGCCCGCCGGGGCAATCTTTTTTTATTTATTTTCCGATGAATTGCTGTGTCCAGATGTTTCCTGATTCTACATAACCGACACCGATTTGAGTGAACTCAGGATTCATAATGTTCTTTCTGTGGCCTTCACTGTTCATCCAAGCTTTAACGACAGCTTCAGGAGTCGGCTGTCCTTTGGCGATATTTTCACCGGCAGTTTTATAAGTGATTCCGAAAGACTTCATCATATCGAAAGGTGAGCCGTAAGTCGGACTTTGGTGATCGAAATAGTTTTTGTCTTTCATATCTTGTGATTTTGCGTGAGCTGATTTGCTTAATTTTTCATCAATCTGCAGAGGTTTTAAGCCTTGCTTTTGTCTCTCTGCATTTGTCAATTCAACGACTTTCTTTTCGTACGCACTGACAGATGAAGGAGTTTTCTCGCTGCTGTTGTTTGTGTTATCTGTCTGCTTTGCATTGTCAGCCGTCTTGTTTTGATCGGCTTTCGGTTTTTCGGCAGCTGCCGGAGCCGTTTTTGCCGGTGTTTCTTTTTGTACATCCTTAACTGTCATGTCAGAATGCTTTGCGTGTTTTTGCAGCAGCTGTTTCAGTTCTTTCTCATTTTTAACGTTCAGCTGTTTCGCGCTCGTTTTCATATGTAGTTTTTCAACAGCCTCTTGAAGAGTCAGATGCTGTACGGTGTTTCCTTTTTTCACGGTAACGACGTGCTGGCATGACAGCTCTTTGGCAGATGCCTGCTGAATGCCTCCGAATGTAATCAAACTGACTGCCGCGGCGGCAGATAAGAGAAATGCTTTTTTCATAAGTTTATAGCCTCCCAGAGAAGTTGTTTTTTTCTACATGAAAAATCTTATCACAGCTTTTTTGTCATAATGCAGGCAGCCATTTCCTTTGACAACAAACTCTTGTCATAATTGTAATTGAGCGCAGAAAAATGGCTCTATACCGGGAAAAACGATCTGTATTTATTTTTTAAAATCCGTTACATCTCTTCAAATTATTTGAAGTGTTAGATATATTTTAAGATAATTTGATCTTGACAGTTTTTTTTACCCGTTTTCGCTGTAACAACTTTTACAAAAATGTTACAATTAAAATCTGTTTATGTAAATATATTCAATGATTTGAGAGGTGTAACAGAAAGTGGCTGAAGTTGCGCGCGAACCAAAGAAAAAAACGAAACGTTACAGAGCGCTGAGAATGAATCTCTATTTTTTGATTGTTTTTCTTCTCTTTACGGCACTGATTTTTAAACTCGGCATCGTCCAGATTGTCGAAGGGGATAAACACCGCCAGGATGCGGAGAAGGCAAATGCAAAAACCGCCTATTATCCGACACCGCGGGGAAAGATGTATGACAAGCGGAACAGAGTGGCGGTTGATAACCAGGCTGTGCCTGAAATTGTATACGTTTCTACCTCAAAAACCTCGGCAAAGGACAAATTGAAAACGGCAAAAAATCTCGCCGCACTGATTCATATTGATACTGAATTTATGAAGGATCGAAATATCATTGATTACTGGCTTGCCGCACATCCGAAGAAGGCGGAAAAGCTTATGAAGGATTCAGAAAACAGCCTGAAGCCGCAAGAAGTGTACAAACGCCAGATTGAACGCGTCCCGAAGCAGGAGATTGATGCGATCAAACAAAATAAAAAAGAGCTGGAAATCGCGGCGATTTATACGCGTTTTTCAAGCGGCAACGCCTATCAGCCGCAAGTCGTCAAATCAATGGACCCGAATAAGCTGAACGGAAACGGAAACAGCGGGTCACTGCTTGACGAACATGAAAACAACAAACAGAAACCGAAAAGCGACCTGACATATGAAGAAGTTTCTGTCGTATCTGAGCACCTGAAAGAGCTCCCCGGCATTGACGTAATTAATGACTGGACGCGGAAATATCCGTACGACAAAACGCTGTACTCTCTGTTCGGCGGTGTGACGACACCGGAACAGGGATTGTTGGGCGAACGGAAAGATTATTATGTTACAAGAGGATACTCACTGAATGACCGGGTGGGAAAAAGCTACATTGAATATCAGTATGAAGACTATTTAAACGCACATAAAGAAAAAGTAGAGTATGTGGAAAACAGCAAAGGTGAAGTCGTCAGCCAAAAGCCCGTCGATGAAGGCAGCAGAGGCTACGATCTGCAGCTCTCGCTCGATATGGAATTGCAGTCGAAAGTTGAAAAAGTCATTGAAAAAGAGCTGAGAAGAAGCCGCGCCGCAGGCAACTATATGGTTGACAGAGGATTTGCCGTCATGATGGACCCGAACAACGGGGATATCCTCTCAATGGCGGGGAAACGCATCGATCTCGAAACAAATAAAATACAGGATTTTGCGATCGGATCATTTACGACCCAATATGAGATGGGCTCTGCTGTTAAAGGAGCGACTGTTCTCGCGGGTTACCAAAGCGGCCTCCCGCATTATAAAACGTTTGTCGATGCACCGCTTGTATTTAAAGGCAAAACGAGAAAACAATCGTGGACACAAATGGGAGCCATTACTGAGCTGACCGCGCTGCAAAGAAGTTCAAACGTATATATGTTTCATGTGGCCATGCATATCGCCGGCATTAACTACAGGCCGTACGGTACACTGCCTGCCGGATTAGACGATATTAAAAAAATGCGGAACTACTATGCCCAATTCGGTTTGGGTGTGAAGACCGGGATTGATCTTCCGCAGGAATCAGCGGGCATGCAGTCAAATCCGCAAATGGTCGGGGGATTGCTGCTTGACTTTGCGATCGGACAGTTTGATACGTATACGCCGCTTCAAATGGCTCAATATATTTCAGCCATCGCAAACGGCGGGTATCGCGTCCAGCCGCGGATCGTCACAAGCATTCATGAACCGGACAGCAAAAACAAGATTGGAAAAGCGATTGAACAGCGAGATAGTAAAATTTTGAACAAAGTAAATAACAGCCCGAGCGATTTTGACCAAGTTCATAAAGGGATGAAATTGGTTACAAGCTCACCTCAGGGAACGGCTTATTCAACATTTCAAGGTTCAGGCGCTGATGTATCCGGTAAAACGGGAACCGCGGAGACGCACTATTACGGCACGAACAAAAACTGGTGGGGGAAAGACACGTATAACCTGACCTTTGTCGGCTATTATCCGTCAGAACATCCACGAGTGGCATTCAGCGTCGTCGTACCGACTGTTCAGGATGATCACGATCATGTCAGCAAAAACATTGCTAAAGGAGCAATTGACGCTTACAAAGAACTTGAAAAGAAATACAATAAAAAATAACAAATGAAAGGGCGGCCGAACATCTCGTGCGCCCTTTCTTTCATTCAGGAAAATTGACGTTCACAATAAGAATAGAAGGAGAATGCTTATTTTTTAGCGAATCAATCTAGTGGAATTTCTTTTTATATCAGTCCGTGTCCAGCCTGCAGTGCGAGTATAATGCAAAGGAGGGATTCTGTGGAACAGGATACTCAGCATGTCAAACAGTTTCAATCGAAAACCGATCTTCATGCCGTTTTGACGTCTAACGGGCGTATTATGTATATTTCTGCAAACTGCAAATCGTATTTCAGTTATTCTCAGGAAGAGATGATCGGGTCATTTCTCAAAACGTTCCTGCATGAAGAAGATCAATTTTTGGTTGAAAGTTACTTCTATAATGAGCATCATTTGATGCCTTGCACCTTTCGTCTTATTAAAAAAGATCATACCATCGTATGGCTTGAAGCGGGTGTGGAAATTGTCACACCGCAAATGGAGGGGACGGATCGGGAAATCATCCTCAAAATCAAGGTGCTTGAGGAGAAGACGCCCCGCCGGCCTTATATGTATGAACAAAAGAAGCAAAAGGCAGAACAACAGTCGGAAGATGCGGCTGGAAACGGCGAATTCGAGCGTCTTGTTGAAATGCTGCCGAATCCTTTATATGTCAGCATCAACGGCACAATCGCCTACGCCAACAACGCGATGCTTGCCATGCTGGGAGCCGAAAGCAAAGACGAGGTAATCGGCAGGCGCTCCTATGAGTTTATTGAAGAAGAGTATCACGACATTGTGAAAAACCGAATTGTGCGGATGCAAAAAGGAATGGAAGTCGGAATGATCGAACAGACGTGGAGAAGGCTCGACGGCACGCCCGTTCATTTAGAAGTGAAGGCGGCACCGACGACATATAAAAATCAGCGGGCGGAATTGCTGCTTCTGATTGATATTTCTTCACGGAAAAAATTCCAAACGATTCTGCAAAAAAGCAGAGAGCGTTATCAGCTCCTCATTCAGAATTCAATTGACACGATCGCCGTGATTCACAATGATAAATGGGTATTCATGAATGAGTCGGGCATTTCGCTGTTTGAGGCTGAAACCTATGAAGATTTAATCGGGAAAAACGTCTATGATCAGCTTCATCCCTGCGATCATGACGGCGTAAAACAGCGGATCCAAAATATTATCGACCGAAAGACCGAGTCAGAAATCATTAAGCAGTCGTGGTTTACCTTTAAAAACCGGCTGATCTACACGGAAATGGTCTGCATTCCGACGACGTTTTTCGGAGAAACGGCCGTGCAGGTCATTCTGCGTGACATTTCTGAGCGGAAGCAGACGGAGGAATTAATGCTGAAGTCGGAGAAGCTGTCTATCGCAGGGCAGCTGGCGGCGGGAATCGCTCACGAAATCCGCAATCCGCTGACGGCGATCAAAGGATTTTTACAGCTCATGAAGCCGACGATGGAGGAAAACGAACATTACTTTGAAATTGTGTTTTCTGAACTGAGCAGAATCGAATTAATTTTAAGTGAGCTTTTAATGCTTGCCAAACCTCAGCAAAACGCCGTGAAAGAGCGTGTAAACTTAAAGAAAATTATAAGTGAAGTGACCGCTCTTTTAGAGACGCAGGCGAATCTTAAAGGGATTTTTATCAAAACGGATTACGAACATGACAGCATGTATATTAACGGTGATCAAAATCAGCTGAAACAGGTGTTTATCAATCTGATTAAAAATGCCGTTGAGTCGATGCCGGATGGGGGAACGGTTCACATCATCATGACAGAAGATGAGTATTCCGTTAATGTGACGGTGAAAGACGAGGGCGACGGGATACCGGAAAACGTGCTGAAACGAATAGGCGAACCGTTTTTGACAACGAAAGAAAAAGGAACCGGCCTGGGGCTGATGGTCACATTCAACCTTATTAAAAACCACCAGGGAGCCATCCAAGTAGACAGCAAACCGGACAGAGGCACGGCCTTTCACATTACATTCCCGAAACAATAAAAAAACAACGGCGTTATGCCGTTGTTTAAATAGTCTGCATGGATTCTCTCGTTTTTAAAATAAATGCTTCCAGCCGGTCCAAGCCTTCTCTCAATGTATCCAGTGAATATGCGAATGACAGCCTCACATACCCTTCACCCAACTTTGAAAACGAGCTGCCGGGCACAAGAGCCACACCTGCATCCTCTAAAAGAGCCATACTAAAATCAAACGATGACATTCCGAATGACTTAATGGAAGGGAAGATATAAAATGCGCCTGACGGCTTTACGACGTCAAGCCCCATTGAAACAAGACGGTCATATACATAGTCAAGCCGCTTTTTATACTGTTCTCTCATAATAAGCGCATCATCAACACCGTTTGTCACCGCTTCAAGAGCCGCTTTCTGAGAGATTGAAGACGCGCATGTCACACTGTATTGGTGAACTTTTAAGATGTGCTTGGCAATTTCTTTCGGTGCGAAAATGAAACCGATTCTCCAGCCCGTCATGCTGTGTGATTTTGACAGGCCGTTGATGACGATCGTCTGGTCTCTCAAATAAGACGCGATCGAATAATGCGGTCTGTCATAGGTTAATTCGCTGTAAATCTCATCAGACAGGACAAAAACATTTCTGCCCTTCAGGACGGCTGCGATGTTTTGCAGCTCTTCCTCAGACAATGTCACACCGGTCGGATTTGACGGATAAGGAAGAATGACGCATTTTGTTTTTGGTGTCAGCGATTCTTCAATAAGCCGCGCCGTCAGCTTAAATCCGTGTGTCGTCGTATCCACATGAACCGGAACGGCGCCCGACATGCGGATGATCGGTTCGTAGCCCGGATATATCGGTCCGGGGAGAATAACTTCATCGCCTGGAGATAAAATCGTCCGCAAAGACGCGTCAATCGCTTGGCTTGCCCCGGTTGTGACGATGATTTCAGTTTCAGCCTCATAATTCAAATCAGCTTTTTTCTTCATATAAAGCTGAACGGCCTGTCTCAGCTCAAGGCCGCCCGCGTTCGGAGTATATGCCGTTGCGTTCTCGTCGATTGCCTTTTTGGCAGCCGCTTTGACATGGTGCGGCGTGAAGAAATCCGGCTGGCCGATCGTAAGCGAAATGACATTATCGTGCTGAGCTACAAGATTTGAGAATTTGCGAATTCCTGAAATTTCAATTTCTTTTACATTCGGATTAAGCAAATGTTCCATAATTCATCACCTTATACTATATATTGAGTTTATCCTATTTTACCACTAGCTGAGCATTTGTCATCTTTTTATTGAACTATCCCGAGTATATGTCCGATATGTGAAAACATACCTTCTTTCAGAAAAAAATAAGACAACCAGCTGAAATGATTGTCTTCATTGTATCATGATCTATCTATTGTGATATGTGGCGAATGTCATTAATACCCGTATTCAAAGCTGACGTCTTCCCGCCATAAGATGTATGGAGCGGGCTTGTCGGGACGCTCTTTCGCCTCTTTTTTCATTTGCAGGTAAGCCGTTTTGCTGATATCTTCTAACACCGTCATTTGATCTTGGTCGAATATGACTACTGTACCCATTTATTACACCCTTCTTCCTGAAAAATCCTTGACTATTTTACCACTCGATGTCAAAAAGTCAATGGGATATCAGAAAAAAGCATCTTTTTATAAAGAGTTCATGGCCAGTTGGCCCGAATACATTCACTTTTTCCGTTTACAGCCGATATATACAGTACAATACTGAATGCGGATAGCGAGGGATTGAATTGTCTTTACAACAATACGATATTTTATTGGATTCAGGCACAAACGAATTAGAAATCGTCAAATTTGAAGTAGGCGTCAATACATTTGGCATAAATGTGATGAAAGTCCGGGAAATCATTCAGCCGGTAGATGTCACATCTGTGCCTCAGTCTCATAAAGACGTAGAAGGGATGATTAAGCTGAGAGGCGAAATTCTTCCCGTCATCAGTCTGTATACCTTTTTCGGCGTTGATGCCGAAGGAGCAAAAGACGATAAATATATCGTAACGGAATTCAACAAGCGGAAAATCGTCTTTCACGTCGGTTCCGTTTCACAAATCCACAGGGTGTCCTGGGAGGCGATTGAAAAGCCGACTTCCCTGAACCAGGGCATGGAGCGGCATTTAACGGGAATCATCAAACTGGAAGACACGATGATCTTTCTGCCTGATTATGAAAAGATCATTTACGATATTGAATCGGCATCCGGAGTTGAGACTTATCATGTCCATCAGGAAGGATTTGATGAAAGACGGGCGGGTAAAAAACTGATCATCGTTGAAGATTCGCCGCTTCTGATGCGTCTTTTGACGGATGAGCTGACTGAGGCGGGGTACAGTGAAATCGTTACATTTGAAAACGGAAAAGAAGCGTATGATTACGTCGTGGAACTGACGGATAACGGAGCAAACCTGTCAGATCATATTGACATGATTATCAGTGACATTGAGATGCCGAAAATGGACGGGCATCGTTTGACGAAGCTCCTTAAGGATAACCCGCAAAGCTCTGATGTGCCGATTATGATTTTCTCGTCCCTCATTACGGACGACCTGCGCCACCGGGGCGAAGTAGTCGGAGCGGATGAACAGATCAGCAAGCCTGAAATCAGCGAGCTCATTAAAAAAGTGGATACGTACGTGATTGAATAGAAAAAAGCCGATGCATGACGCATCGGCTTTTTTGCGGCGGAATTAAAAATAACTCTCACCAAGTTTTTTAAATACGGGTTTATGATAAGCGGGCTGCTGCCTGTTGGCGGCAAG
The DNA here is from genome assembly GCF_014872755.1 of Bacillus sp. Bvel1. Lineage (NCBI taxonomy): Bacteria > Bacillati > Bacillota > Bacilli > Caryophanales > Bacillaceae > Bacillus > Bacillus sp. Bvel1. Next base: position 504,302 of record NZ_JAAOBZ010000006.1, read on the forward strand.
CGGTTTTTCCTTTAAGCCCACATATTTTTGCAATACGTTTTTCGCTTTTGTCAAAGACATTTGTGCTTTAGGATTGCGGTACGATTGATTTAACGTACCTAAATGCGGAAGATGCTGGAAGTCTTCTTTTGTTGGAGGCATGTGAAAATAGTAGTCTCCGATAGAGATAAGTACGTCTGACTGCTGTTGGCTAAACCTGGGATTATTTGAAAAGTGAAGCCCTATTTTTTTCCCTTTGCCTTCTTTCACAAGCTTTTGTAATGCCCGTTTTTTCAGCAGATAAAGGTATTTAGGGTTGGGGGCGGTTTTTGCATGGCGGTTCACAGTATAAACAGCTTTTGAAAGATTCTCGATGGTTGGCTGCAGCTCTTTCGAATAAGCGTGGTCGTCCATTATTTCTCTCCTTTGCATTGATCAAGTTCATATATAGATTATACTTTTTTAGCGTTGAAATGCAAATATTGATTATAAAAATACGCCTTTTTCTGATGAAAAGGGCGCATTTTTTTCCTTTATTAGACAGGTTTCGCATGTTTTTCGGAATCAGCCTTTAATGATTGCTGCACATCGACCTCTGCTGCCTCGGCGCTGTATTTCGGAAGAGCGATAAAATAGAACACAAATACCGCTAAAATCACGATTCCCATGCCGTAATAAAGGTAATCAATATTGGAAACGAATTTCGGAAATAACAGGGCAACCAGTCCGAGTGTAATCGATTGGGCAAACATCATAAAAGGATCCTGCCAGCCGCTGACCCGGCCCATTATTTTCGGATGAACGATTTTCGGCATCCAGCCGCCGATGGCGATATTGACAGGGCCGATGCACATGCCGAGGATGAAAGCCGCCGCATAATAAATCCACAGCTTATCCGTATAGCCGAGGACAAAAATGAGCAGTCCGGCTGCCAAAATAGGAATCGACATCAAATGATGCGGTTTGACTTTTTTTGCGATCATTGTTCCGATCACACTTCCTGCAAGCAGGCCGAAGCCGAGTGCGACGGTGAAGATGGAAGTATGTGATTCGTAATGATCAGGCGCAAGTCCGTATTTCATCGTAAACATCGGCAGTACGGCAAAGCCGCCGTTGACAAAACCAAAGATAAAAAAGCCGAAAATAAGGGAAGCAAGCAATTTGTTTTTAACAATATATACGATCCCTTCCTTAAAATCAGCGACCGAGTCTTTCAGAAACGAATCTCCCCATTTAAAAGGGCCGTTCGGCTGACGGGCTTCTTTCGGAATGCGGCAGGCGCGGATCAGAAAGCCTGATACAATAAAGCTGACAAAATCAAGGATAATGGCTCCGTGAATACCGATCGTTTTATACATAAACGCGCCCATACCGACGCCGAATACCATAAAGATGCTGAACAGGATCTGGTTAAGTCCCGCCGCTTTCGCATAATGCTCCTTAGGCAGAATAGCTTGTACAAGGCTGGCTTCCGCCGGGAAAAAGAACTTGGTCACGGCGCTTCTGATGAACAAAATACAGAACACGAGAGGGATGCTCCCGGTGTATAATGCGGCAAACAATATGATCGTCAGTCCGGCTCTGATCCAGTCACAATTCTCTGCGACCTTTTTCCTGTCAAGCCGGTCAGCTGCGACACCGACAATCAGAAATACGAAAACTGTCGGCAGTGAATACATCAGCTCAGCCAAAGTTGTGTATGCCGGCTGGTTTGAAAAATGGTCCAGCAAGTAAAAAGCGAAAGCCATATTACCTACAGTCGTTCCCATTTGAGAAGCGAGTGCTGCGAAAAAGAGACGGACAAAATTACGATTTTTAAATATATCCATAAACACGCTCCTTACCCTAAAGGTCCCACTGTAATATATTATCATCAGCTCGTTCCATTAACAAATAAGATCTTTCTATCTTATAATCGTCACCCTTGTTCCATTAGGCACGGTAGCGGCAAGTTCAGTGACGTCCTGATTATACATTCGGATGCATCCTTTTGATACCGCTTTGCCGATGGAGGAAGGGTTATTTGTTCCGTGAATGCCGTAATGAATTTTAGAGAGGCTGAGCCAATAAGCGCCGAACGGGCCGCCGGGCTTGGGCTGGCGGTTCACAATGTAAAATTCTCCGGTCGGCGTGGTCGTCAATATTTTTCCGACGGCGATGGGGTACGTACGGATGAGCCTGCCGAGGCGGTATAACTCCAGTTTCTTCGCTCCGATATACACGACAATGGAATAGGGAATGGTGGATGGGTCGGGAAGATTCGGTATGATAATGTGCTGTCCCGCGTATATGACCGATTGGATTGAGGGATTTGCCTGAAGGAGAGCAGCAGTGCTTATTCTGAAGTCTTGCGCAATGCTTGAGATGGTTTCTCCTTGTTTCACTTGATATGTCAGCAGTTTCATCACCCTCCTTTTTGCTCTTTTCCATATACATATTACGGAGGGGGTGTCTGTGCATCGGGATAAAAGTCTTATTTTTGTACGGTTTTCAATGTGAACAACGTGATTTCCGGTCTAGCTAAAAATCGATACGGCAGTCTTGTCGTACCGAGCCCGCGATTGACGTAAACGGCTGTGTCATGCAGCGTATACATGCCGTCGGTATACGTTTTTCCGTATGGAGGCGTAATGAGAGGGCCGAAAAACGGGAGCTGGACCTGGCCGCCGTGAGTGTGTCCCGAGAGCTGGAGGTTTACGGGATATCCGCCGATCTTGAGAGCGGCATCAGGCTCGTGGACGATTAAAATGGAAAACGCATCTTCGGAAAGGCGGGAAAGGGTGCCTTCATAATCGGGTTTTCCGAGCATTACATCATCCAAAAACGCGAATTCAATCCGGCTTCCGTCTGTCAGCTGCACCTGACGGCAGCCATTTCGAAGCACTTGAAAATCAGCCGCTTCCATCAGAGCCTTGTACGTGTTCGTACCGTAGCCTCCGTGGTCATGGTTTCCGTAAACACAAAGTTTGCCGAAGGGAGCTTCCAGATTTTGCAGCACGGCCAGTGCTTGCTGGTGATCATTAAATAAATGCGGCTTATCAATTAAATCTCCCGTAAAGATGAGCAGATCGGGTTTCAGCTGATTGATCTTTTCCGCTGCTTTATTCAAGTCACCGGATGTAAACACATCACTGAGATGCGTATCGCTGAATTGAACGATTTTAAAATTGTCAAAGCCGCGGGGGATCAGGCGGCTGGTGATTGTATGACGGGTGATCTCAATCATGCGCGGTTCAATATACCGGGCATAGCCGTAACCTCCGCAAGCCGTTGCGAGAGCTGCACCCAAAATGCCGAATCCTCTTTTTAAAAATGTTCTTCTCGTCATTTTCTCCATATGTAAAACCAACCTTTGTCAGAGTTGTTCTATTATATCATCAGCCTGGCTGAAAAATCCCTTCTCAGCATGTAATGACGCGGAAAGACATCTATGATAAAATTATGAATGATTATTCATTCAATAAAAGGGGTGGGTTTGTTATGGATAAGAAAGCGGTAATCATTACAGGCGGTTCGAGCGGCATGGGAAAAGCAATGGCGAAAAAACAGGCTGAATTAGGATGGCACGTCATGGTGACAGGGAGGAACCATGAAGCACTTGAGGAAACAAAAAAAGAAATTGAGACCTTTGAGGGGCAGGTCGCCTGTTTTCAAATGGATGTCCGTTCTGATTCCGCCGCTTCAGACATGATTACAGAAGCGAAAAAAGTCTTTGGCCGGCTCGATGCGCTGATTAACAATGCGGCCGGCAATTTTATTTGCCCGGCAGAGAAGCTGACGCCCAATGGATGGAAAGCTGTTATTGAGATTGTTTTAAACGGCACATTTTTCTGCAGCCAAGCCGCGGCAAGGCATTGGATCGAGCAGGAGCAGAAGGGCGTCATCTTAAATATGGCCGCTACATACGCATGGGGAGCGGGAGCGGGTGTCGTTCATTCCGCTGCAGCCAAAGCGGGGGTATTGTCACTGACAAGAACGCTGGCCGTTGAATGGGGGAGCAAATACGGCATCCGCACAAACGCGATAGCCCCCGGCCCGATTGAACGGACAGGCGGTGCGGAGAAGCTGTTTGAATCGGAAAAAGCGGTGTCCCGCACTATGAACAGTGTGCCGCTCGGCCGTCTGGGGACACCGGAGGAAATCGCCGCTTTGGCAGCGTTTTTGCTATCCGATGAAGCATCCTATATAAACGGGGATTGTATCACAATGGACGGGGGGCAATGGCTGAATCCTTACCCGTTTTAATTTACATGACATATTTGCAAAACAAGCGAACGTTAAAGGTGACCGTTCGCTTGTTTTATTTTTCTATTCAAAATTATGATATAATTTTTAAAGATTAAGAGGTGAATAAGTGAAGAAATTATTAAAATGGTTCGTTGTACTATTTGTAAGCAGTTGCGTTATCATCTTTAATATTTGGTACTTTATCATTTGCGCTTTTACTCCGGAGTATTATCAAAATACCAATCTTACATCTGATGAAATAATCAGATTTGAAAAGCTATATCATATAGATTTTCCTGATGAAACGAAATTTATTAAAGCCGGGGAGTATTTGAGTGGGCTCGGAGGCGATACATCGGCTGTATGATATGTGTCTCTGCCAACCAAGCTGGCGGAAACAATTTTATCTGATTATACGTATATGCCAATAAATCATACTGATCATGCCGGTTCAATGTATGGAGTTGACGTTTCCAAGAGTGCTGGCGGGTTAACAACTCTTACATTTGGCACTTTAGATAAAAAAGGAACTTTCTTTCAGTTGAAACATGATGATTGGATATTTAACAGTACTGATTGGAGCCATTATTTTTGGACAGCCGCCGGTTATCATGCTCTTATATTTATCCTTTTATTTGTGATGGTGAAACAAATGAATAACGTCCTTAATTAACCGGTCTGAAGAGTGATCTTAAAAAGTTTTCCCCTTTTATTTTAAACTGCTGCCATACTGCCTCCTTTTTCCCCTAATCTAAACATTTGTGGTGCTGATATAATTGTGTATAATCAGACAAAGATAGAGAAGCAGGTGATAACATGTTGGACCCACTTGATATACTGACGAATATTGATGATGTTATTCCGTATTACCAAGCGATTTTTAACGCTGAGGAACAAAGAGTCGTAGGCTACGAAGTGCTTGGCCGTATTTTGGCAGATGCGGAGATTGAGAGCCTCGGGCCGTTTTTCTTAGATTCCGGCATTCCGGAAGAATATAAGCTTGAGGTCGATGACAGAGTCATCAGGCAGGCGCTGGAGCGGTTTAAAGAAGCTGATCGCGATCTGTTGATTTTTATCAATCAGGATGCGAATGTATTGATGCTTGACCACGGCGAGAGCTTTCTTGAGCTTTTGAAAGAATACGAAGAGCAGGGCATTGAATTGAACCGTATTGTGCTTGAGATCACCGAGCACAATTTCGAAGGCGACATTGAACAGCTGTACCATATGCTTGCCTACTATCGTACATACGGCATTAAAATCGCGGTGGACAATATAGGTAAGGAGAGCAGCAACCTGGACAGAATCGCGCTCCTTTCACCGGACCTTCTGAAAATAGATTTGCAGGCGCTGAAAGTATCTCAGCCGTCACCTTCGTATGAGCATGTGCTGTACAGCATTTCATTGCTGGCGAGAAAAATCGGCGCCGCGCTGCTGTATGAAGATATAGAAGCTGATTTTCAGCTCCAGTACGCATGGAGAAACGGAGGCCGATTTTTTCAAGGTTATTATCTGCAGGCGCCGAGCGGCGATTTTATAGACCGGAGCCTGTTAAAAGCACGCTTGAAAACGGAGTTTCAGCAATTTATCACGAGAGAAAAAAAGAAGCTGGAGACAGTATACGAACACTCTGAGAATTTTTATAAGCGGGTCAATCAGGCAGTTTCCGAACTGAAGAAAACCCATCAGGCGGACGATGAGTTTATTAAAAAACTGGCGGAAAACCTGACCGACTGCTGTTTCAGAATTTATATGTGTGATGAAGAAGGCTATCAGCTGACGGGAAATGTGTTCAAGCAGTCCGGCGAATGGCTTTATCAGCCTGAATACGTGGAGAAAAACTGGAGCTGGCGTCCGTACTTTTTAGAAAACATTATGAAGATGCGGAATTCAAGAAAAGGCTTTTTCAGTGACCTGTACAGTGATATTGAGACGGGTGAGATGATCAGAACCTTTTCATATCCGATGGATGACAATATGTATTTATTTATCGATCTGCCTTACTCTTATTTATATGAACAGGACGGGTTACTTTAAAGCGGCTGCTGTAAGCCGCTTTTTTTATAAATGTGAAAAAGTTTTAAAAAACGATTGACAATGATAGTGATAATCATTATCATTTAGTTATAGAGAGAAGTTACTCTCTGTTCCCCAACCCCTCTATCAGATCAAGATCCGAAAAAGCTTGGCGCTACCCCCGCCAAGTTTTTTTATGCTGTCTGCGCATAAAAGGGCTTCTCCTTACATACATCTGACAATGGCGGCTCAAAAAGCGAAAAATTATTTTTGAAAGGCGTATGACATTCCGAAAAAAGCTTCAAACTATTCGAAAACACGGTTTTCCCGTTTATTTCTTTTTGAAAATCCAGCGGGAAAATGCCATCCCGGTCTACTTTATGGTATGATGCTCTGTAGGACTTGTATTATAATAAATACTTGTTGATTTGAAGTTGTTTTTTGAAAGGAGTCTTTTTTTAGAATGTCACAATTAATGGGTATCATCACGCGGCTGCAAAGTCTGCAAGAAACAGCGGAAGCGGCTAACGAGCCGATGCAGCGTTATTTTGAAGTTAACGGCGAAAAAATTTGCAGTGTTAAATATTTCGAAAAAAATCAAACGTTTGAACTGACGGTTTTCCAAAAAGGTGAAAAACCTAACACATATCCGTTTGATAACATTGACATGATTTCTATTGAAATTTTTGAGCTCCTTCAGTAATGTGATTTGATTTTTCAGGCTGACCAAGCTTCCGGTCTTCCGCAAGCGGAGCTTTATTAAATTATGCAAAGGAACGTGCTTGTTCGTTTGGTTGTAGACTCTGGAAAGAGGAGTGTCCGTACATGGCTGATTCTTTTCTGTTTTATAATCTTTCTGAGGCACAGATGACCTTTCAAGACGTGACGGAGCGGCTGAAACGCTTTGTCAATAAAGACCCCCGTTCAGCATACGTGCTGTCTGTAGGGACTGATTCACAAGTTTACCGCGACTTCACAAAGTTTATTACGGCTATACACTTGCACCGTACAGGCAAGGGAGCTTGGGGCTGTTTGAAAAATCACGACCTTGCAAGACCGATACATAGCCTTCGCGAAAAAATCTCGCTGGAAACCGCGTTCAGCCAGGAGATGGCTGCGCATATCCTCGACGGCTGTCTTATGGAACTGACAGATTTGCTCTTGCCTTTTGCGGATGAAGGGGCGGATCTTTCATTTGAAGTGCATCTGGATATCGGTCAAAAAGGGCTGACAAAAGAATTGATACAAGAAATGACCGGCCGCATTACCTCGATGGGCATTGAAGCGAAAATCAAGCCCGATTCCTGCACAGCATTCAGTTATGCCAATCGTTACACAAAATAATATTTCATACAGAATCCGCAAAATGTCGAATTATGCGGTTGACGATTTTTTTCTGTTTACTTATTCTAGCGGTAGAGCTGAAAGCAAATTTCACATTGCTTTCAGAGGTATTCAGTTAAAAATAGGGGGCCTGATTACGTATGAGTCTTATCAGTGAACGATTTACGGAAGAAGAACAGAAACTTCTGCTGAATATCCTGATCAATCAAGAATATGCCATTGAGCTTTTGACCAGCGAAATCAACGATATAGAAGCAGGGTCAAAAAGCGTTGATGGAACCACTTATAAAAAACTCGTAACGCTCTATGACCGTTTTCGGAACGAAAATTAATCAGCGGCCTATAAATTGATACTCGATTGCAAAGAGTATCTTTTTTATTGACGGAAACTTTTCGACAAAAAATGATAATGTTTATATTATTGCAATATAGGGAATACATGCTTTGATGAAAAATGTAAAGGGGTCGAAGTGACATGATTAGCTTACAATCAGATCAGCTTCTTGATGCAACAGTCGGACAATTTATGATCGAGGCGGATAAAGTGGCGCACGTTCAAGTCGGAAACAACCTTGAGCATGCTCTATTAGTGCTGACGAAAACCGGCTATACCGCCATTCCCGTCCTTGACGCTTCGTACCGTCTGCACGGTTTGATCGGGACAAATATGATTATGAACAGCATTTTCGGACTTGAACGGATCGAGTTTGAGAAGCTGGATCAAATTACGGTTGAGGAAGTCATGCTGAAAGACATTCCCCGTCTCCACATCAATGATCCGATTATCAAAGGGTTCAGCATGGTCATTAACAACGGCTTTGTCTGCGTTGAAAATGATGAAGGCGTCTTTGAAGGCATTTTCACGAGAAGAGTCGTATTAAAGCAGTTGAGCAGTCATATCAGATCATTGAATAAGTAGGCTCGCACGATCAGCCTATTTGTTCTTTCGCATGCCAGAAAAAGAAAACGCATACATATGAGTGGCGCTTGCCTCGGCAGCCTTTATTTGATTAGAATGGTAGATAAGAAATACGAAAAGGCATTGAAAAGGAGGACGACATGCAGCTTCAAGAGCTTCATATGCTCGTAGTTTTAGCTGAGGAATTAAACATGAGGAAGGCTGCCGAACGGTTATTCGTGTCACAGCCGGCTCTGTCCCAGCGATTGCAGACCATTGAAAAAACCTGGGGAACAAAGATCTTTCTTAGGTCTCAAAAAGGACTTACGGTAACGCCGGCAGGAGAAAAAATCATACAATTTGCAAATGACGTCACGGATCGGCAAGAAAGAATCAGAGAAAACATTGATGAACTTGAGGGTGAGATTCACGGCACATTAAAGCTTGCCGTCGCCTCGATTATCGGGCAGCACTGGCTTCCGAAAGTGTTAAAAACATATGTGGAACGATATCCGAATGCAAAGGTCTCTCTCATTACAGGGTGGAGCAGCGAAATGCTGAAAAGTCTGTATGAAGATCAGGTACATATCGGCATTATCCGGGGAAATCCGGAATGGAAAGGCCGGAAAGATTATTTAATGACCGATCATTTATATTTGGTCGATACGGAAATTTCCTGTATTGATGATATTGCCCATACCGACCGGCCGTTTATTCAATTCAAAAGTGACAGTACATATTTTCAGGAAATTCAGCATTGGTGGCATCAAAAATTCAAAACCTCGCCGAAACAGACCATCCTTGTCGATCAGATTGAAACGTGCAAGCAGATGGCGCTGCACGGGATCGGTTATGCCATTCTGCCGTCAGTCACCTTAGAAGAGGAAGATAAAGTAAATAAAATGCCCCTGCTTGATACAAAGGACCATCCGATCGGCCGTGACACATGGCTGCTCGGTTATGAGCCGGCATTTGAATTAAAACAGGTGCAGGCTTTTGTTTCTGTCATTAAAGATATGCTGAAACAGGAACGCCCATTTTAGAAAGACAGCAATCATGCTGTCTTTTTTTATTTTTTATTTTTTATTTTTTATTGACAATGAAAATCATTATCATTTAAAGTGTTATATATGTTAATGAAAATCATTATCAATTACGAGGTGATCATATGCAGAAAGCATTAATGATATACGCAAGCATGTCGGGGAATACAGAGGATATTGCCGGCATTATAAAAGAAACACTGAGCGGGCATCAGATAGCGGTTGACTGTCTTGATATGGACGAAGCAGATGCGGATTCTCTAAAAGCATATGATTATGTTTTTGTCGGCACATACACATGGGGGGATGGTGATCTTCCTTACGAAGCGGAAGATTTTTACGAAGATATTCTGCACAGCCAGCTCAACGGACTGAAAACGGCCTGTTTCGGTTCAGGCGATCACGCCTACCCGAAGTTTTGCGAAGCGGTCACGCTGTTTTGCGATGCGTTTGAACAGGCCGGAGCCAATTTATATCCGGAAACGCTGAAAATTGAGCTGGCGCCCGAGACGGCTGAAGATCAAGAATGCTGCAAAGAATTTGTCCGCGGTTTTCTTGCATGGGCCGCTCACCACGGAGACCGGTGCCATGTTTCATAAAGGCGCGACGGCTGTCATGGCATCAGTATCTTCAGGATTTTTTGTCGCTGTGAAAGGCGAAGGTATTTTTCATTTTTCGGCGGAAGAAGGCTGGAAAAGACTATTCCGAGTGAAGAGCAGGATTCATGTGCTGACTTATATAGGGCCCTACATATTCGCGGCTGGAGAAAAAGGCGCCGTCCTCAGATCGGCCGATCAAGGAAAGACTTGGACGGCCTCCCGATTTCCGACCAGCGCCTCCGTATGGGCCGTTGCCGGGCGGAATGACGGATTTGTCTGTGCGCACGGCACATACTGCATCTACTTATCTGATGATTTCGGCGTCACTTGGCATGTGGCTAAGCCTTTTTCACAATTAAAGGAGCCGCCTGTCATCCGTTCGCTTTGTTTACACGGTCAGACGGTTTATATCGGCACCCGGATTCATATGAATCATGGCGGCATTTGGGCGTATGATCTGACGGAAGGCCGCATCCGGCGTATAAGCCGCGAAAGGCAGCGCATGACGGCTTCAATGATGATGTATCAGAATGACTGGCTCATTGCAGCAAAGGGCGCGGCAAAGGGAGAACGGGGGGAGCTTGCTGTCCGAAACGTGCGGACGCATGAGGAGTTTGCCATTACAGCCGGGGACAATGTACGGGAAAAATCATTTCTCGACGTGTCTGAGGATAACGGGATTATTTATGTCACTTCGTCACAGGACGAAAGCGGATTTTCGCGTATTTATCAAGCTGATCTCGCTGCCGGTGAATTAAAGTGGTTTGATACGATCCGCGGTCACGGATGGCGGGTGGCCAACCGGGAAGAAGACTTTTTTTGCGCGGGCCTTTACGAAAGTAAGTTTGTCAGACCGTATGAGGCGGTTCGGCTCGCACATTAGTTTTTATGCATAAAGGAGAGACGAAGATGGGGAATGTATTGCTTGTTTACGCTACAATGTCAGGAAACACCGAGGCGATGGCGGATTTAATTGAAAAAGGGCTGATCGAAGCACAAGCATCCGTAGACAGATATGAAGCGATGGATATTCATGCCGGACTTTTTAATGATTACGAGTATATTTTATTAGGCACATATACGTGGGGAGACGGGGATCTTCCTGATGAAATGCTCGATATTGCTGAAGATATGGAAAAACTGGAGTTTACGGGAAAAACATTTGCTTTGTTCGGTTCCGGAGATACGTCCTATGAGTTTTTTTGCGGAGCGGTTGACGAATTGGAAAAAGTAATTACGGCCCGCGGCGGACGGGTGGTGCTGCCGTCGGTCAAAATTGAAAACAACCCTGAGGGCAGTGAGGAAGAAGAGCTCCGGGAATTCGGAAGACAGTTTGCCGCGCTGTGCAGCCAGCCGGCAGAATAAAGGCTTGTTCCTTTTTTTCTTGTCTTTGTATCCTTCCTTTGTTACAGTAATGAGGTAGAAAATCAGAGGAGGACAATACATATGAAAATGATGGATGCAAATGAAATTATTTCATTTATTCAAAATAGTACAAAATCAACGCCTGTAAAAGTGTATGTAAAAGGCGATCTCGAAGGAATCAGCTTTGGCGATTCCGCTAAAACATTCCTGAACGGCCAATCCGGCGTCGTTTTTGGCGAGTGGGCTGAAATTAAAAGCGCAATCGAAGAAAACAAAGACAAAATTGAGGATTACGTCATTGAGAATGACCGCCGCAACTCTGCGATCCCGATGCTTGATTTAAAAGATGTGAAAGCGAGAATCGAGCCAGGCGCTATTATCCGCGACCAAGTCGAAATCGGCGACAATGCCGTTATCATGATGGGTGCATCTATTAATATCGGTGCAGTCATCGGCGAAGGTACGATGATTGATATGAACGTTGTTCTCGGAGGACGCGCGACTGTCGGCAAAAACTGCCACATCGGAGCGGGTTCTGTATTAGCGGGCGTTATTGAGCCGCCTAGCGCTAAGCCTGTTGTCGTAGAAGACGACGTTGTGATCGGCGCAAATGCGGTTGTGCTTGAAGGCGTAACAATCGGTAAAGGAGCAGTTGTCGCCGCCGGAGCCATTGTTGTAAATGACGTCGAGCCATATACCGTTGTAGCGGGAACACCAGCGAAAAAAATCAAAGATATCGATGAAAAAACAAAAGGCAAAACAGAAATCAAACAGGAATTACGCCAGCTGTAAGGAATGGTTTGATAGAATGGGCGTGGATGATAAAATCCACGCCTTATTCTTATCTCAAGGAGGAATACATATGGAAAAAGAGCGGCTCATTGCCATCCGAAGAGATCTGCACCGCATTCCGGAGATCGGCTTTCAGGAATATAAAACCCAGCAGTACCTGCTGAATCTTTTAAACCAATATCCGGAAGAAAGAATTGAAATCGAAACTTGGAGAACCGGCATCTTTGTCAAAATCAACGGCACGGCTCCGGAAAAAATGCTCGCCTACAGAGCGGATATAGACGCTCTGTCGATTGAAGAGCAGACGGGGCTTCCGTTTGCATCTGAGCACCCCGGTTTTATGCACGCATGCGGACACGATATGCACATGACCATCGCGCTCGGCATTATTGATCATTTTGTCCATCACCCCGTCAAACATGATCTGCTCTTTTTATTCCAGCCGGCTGAAGAAGGACCGGGCGGGGCGGCACCGATGCTTGAAAGCGATGTGCTGAAAAAATGGACGCCGGATTTAATCACCGCCCTACATATAGCACCAGAGCTGCCGGTCGGCACCATTTCCACCAAAAGCGGATTGCTGTTTGCCAATACGAGCGAGCTCGTCATCGACCTTGAGGGGAAAGGCGGACATGCGGCATATCCGCATACAGCAGATGACATGGTCGTTGCCGCGAGCACGCTTGTCACGCAGCTGCAAACGGTCATATCCAGAAATACGGATCCGCTTGACAGCGCTGTGATAACTGTCGGAACGATTACCGGGGGCACGGCGCAAAATATCATCGCAGAGCATGCTCATCTGGAGGGAACCATCCGGACGCTTTCCGAGGAATCAATGCGTATGGTGAAAAAGCGGATTGAAGAGCTTGTCAAAGGAATTGAAATCGGCTTCCGATGCAAAGGAAAAGTCACGTATCCGTCCGTTTATCATCAAGTTTATAATACAAGCGGCCTGACCGAAGAATTTATGCAATTTGTCAGCGATCATCAGCTTGCTGACGTGAAAACGGCGAAAGAAGCGATGACCGGAGAAGATTTCGGATATATGCTGAAAAAATATCCCGGCTTTATGTTCTGGCTGGGGGCCGATTCATCCCACGGGCTTCATCACGCCAAGCTGAACCCGGATGAAGAAGCGATGGAAACCGCGGTAAATGTCATGGTCGGATATTTTTCGAAGTATGCCAATTAAATCCGAAAAGAAGAATAATCTAACAAAAATTGAGCATTCTACATAACGGAGGTGTTCAATATGACGAAAAAAATTGGAATTGAACAATCTTTATCGGATGTAGAACAGGCGTTAAAACAAAAAGGATATGACGTAGTGATGATGAAGACTCCTGAGGATGCGAAGAATTGTGACTGCTGTGTCGTAACCGGACTTGACAGCAATGTCCAAGGCATTGCCGATACGTCAACTCAGGCTCCCGTCATTACGGCTTCCGGAATGACCGCCGACGAAATCTGCAGCGAAGTGGAAAAAAAATTTCATTAAAAAGAAAAAACCGAAGCTTACGCTTCGGTTTTTCTATTCGGCGGAAGCGGCGTTTTTAAAACGGTCGAGCGCGATTTTCATTTCTCTCCGCAGTACGCGTTCAACCCGCCATTGCTCCATATTTTCTGTTTTGGCAATGATTCTGATCACCATTTCTGACGTGCTTAAATCCTGAACCCCGATGACGTCCGGCCCTTCCTTAATCTGCGGGAGCTCAGCGGCTGCTTTGTCACATGCGGTTTGCAGGATTTGAATGGTTTCATCAAGATTTTTTTCAAGCGGCACTTTAATATCGACAAGCGCCTGCATCGTTCCGCGGGAATGGTTGCTCACATTCGTGATGCCCCGGTTGGGAAGATAGTGAAGCGTGCCGTCAAAGCTCCGGATTTGCGTCGTACGGAGACCGACCTGCTCGACAATGCCGCTGTAGCCGGCAACCGTAATATAATCACCGACGTCGATTTGTTTTTCCAAAAGGATAAAAAATCCGGTGACGATGTCACTGACAAGCCCCTGAGCCCCGAAGCCGACGGCGAGACCGACCACGCCGGCGCCGGCAATGAGAGCGCTCGGATTGTAGTGAAATAAATCCAAAATCATTACGATAAAAACGAAAATCAGGATGTATCCATACACATTAAGCGCGAGGCTTCGCAAAGTATAAGCGCGGCCTGTGGAGAGGTTGTTTTGTTGCTCGAATTTCTGAAACAGATGCTTGATCAGCTTTTTTCCTGCCGTCCGGAAAATAAAATACGCTAAAATAATGAGAGCCAGCTTTATGATGAAAATCCCGGCAGATGTGAGAAGCCCGGCCCAATCAAAGTGTTTTAAATCAATCATAGTGATGTCTTCCTTTCAAGTCTATTGAGGAAAAAGCTAAAAGTGATATACCCGTTTTTTAAATAAGATAAACCTTTTCATAGAAACCAGTTATTACATTTATGATTTGTTCATATTGCCCGGTTTCAATATCTTCATTTTTGTGAAGATATGAACTAAGGAATCGCCACACTCATTTTAACATGGTGATTCAGCCAAATCATTTCCTTTGGAGGGAAAACAGGAGAACGTTGCCCGGCGGACTGAAAGCCCCGGCAAAAAACTTTTTTCATAAGGAGGGAAATAAGATGAAATTACATCAGCAAATGCCTGAATTAACAGGCGCTAAAGCATGGATTAACAGAGAAGTTACGAAGGAACAGCTGGTCGGCGGAAAGCCGGCACTGATTCACTTCTGGTCCGCCAGCTGCCGCATGTGTAAAGAAGCGATGCCTGAGGTGAACGGGTTTCGTGATAAATATAAAGATCAGCTGAATGTGGTGGCCATCCACATGCCCCGTTCCGAAGACGATCTTGATCTTGAGAAAATCAAGAAAACAGCGGCTGAACACGATATCTCTCAGCCGATTTACGTCGACAGCGATCATACGCTGACTGACGCATTTGAAAATGAATATGTGCCGGCTTATTACGTTTTTGATAAAAGCGGACAGCTCCGCCATTTTCAAGCGGGAGAGAGCGGGATGAAAATGCTTGAAAAACGCATCAGCCGGGTACTTTCAGAAACGGAGCAGGCTTCTGAGTAATCGGGACAATCTCCGCCGGACTATTGTCTCGGTTCTGCAAACCCTTTGCCGTTAGGTAACAGGGTTTTTTTGTGACTATTGGATAAAAAATTCCAATATGGCATGTATGGCTTAAAAAATAAGAGAAACAGCTGTAAACACGCTGTACCGCTTGTTTTATCCATATCATTAACTTTTACATATTATAGTCGAAAATTGTAGATATCACGCTAATTTTCATTAAACAAGTAATTTCAAGTTATATTTTGAAATCGTTCAATAAATTGGAACTTTGTCCAGAATCCCCTATATGATAAGGGGTTTTTGTATATAAAGTACCATTTTCAGAAAATAAGCAATTTTTCATAGAGTAAATAAAATAGTAAAATGATAAAATAATAGTTGATAAAATTACTTTTGTAATCTAATATCTTAATAAAAGCGTTTAAATTTTTGACAGGGGGTTTTACACATGTTTAATGAAAGAGAAGCGCTGCGCTTACGTTTAGAACAATTGAACGAAGCAGAGGTAAAAGTCATTCGTGAATATCAAATAGAACGTGATAAAATATATGCAAAACTGAGAGAATTAGACAATACGGGCAGCCTGTCCGATACAAAAAAAGAGTTTCGTCCGGAGAAAAAAAGTGACTCTCTCCCGGTGCTTGCAGAGCTTGCAGCACAGGAAATGAGAAGCTATCAAAAGCCGCAGACACAGCCGCAATCCTCCCAGCCGCAGATGCAGTCTATTACGTCTCTTCCCGCCGGCATTCCAGACGGTTCTACAAGAAGAAGAAGAGGGACGGCGAGACCAGGATCAAAAGCGGCAAAACTGCGCGAAGCAGCGATTAAAACATTGAAACGCCACAATGCAGCGATCAAAAGTTCCGAACTGCAAAAGGAAATTGAAAAGGAAAGCGGCCTTGAAATTCCTAATATGACAACATTTATGCAAAGCTTAATTAAAATGTATCCGGAAGTGAAAAAACCATACCGCGGCCAATATATTCTTGAGGGAGAAATCTCTCAGGAAACAGCAGAAACGGCAAATGATACGGCTGCTGAATAAAACAGTAAAAACTGCTTGCGTTACTCAAGCAGTTTTTTTGCGTTTTCCCGTTTATTCTGCGGAAGTGACGCATCTTTTCCAGGCTTTTTTTCAAGCTTGACAACATATTTTTGGAAAGGCTTTTCGCCGTCAGCTCGTTCTTTCAACGCATCCAGTTTTTCATCAAACGACTGATCGCGGGACTCTGATTCTACAAATTGTTTTTGAAGGGAGATGACTTGTTCGGTAACGGCTGTAAGCAAGTCTTCTGCCTGAACAGTCTCTTTGGAAACGGAAGGAATTTCCAGAGTTTGTTCCGCCGGTTCCGCCGTGCGGCTGTCAATATCAGCAAAATGGCCGGCAATCCAAGCATCGCTTTCGTCAAGCTGCCGTTTATATGAAAGAATGGTTTCTTGAAATAACTTTTCTTTCGTTTTTTCTATTTCTACAAGCCGTTCTTTTGTTTCTAGTATTCGATCTCTCATATGATTAATTTCTATTTTAATATGTTTGAGCTGGTATTCTTTTTCTATCATTTGTGTTTGGAGCCGGGTATTTTCGTCTGCAGCGGCATGATAACGCTGTTTCATATCTTCGTGAGAAGTCCGTTCGGTTTGAACGGCGGTCTCAAGTGAGCGGATGCGGGTATGTAAGTTTTTATTTTCTTCTTCAAATTTTACATTTGTAAGATGCAGCCGATGTTTTTCTTCCATCTCATTTTTCCGCCGAAACGTTTCCTGCTGAAGCAGTTCTTGCAGAATGACGATTTTATCGAGCAGCCCGGCCCTGATTTCATGCAAAGAACGTTCCGTGTCACTTGTCTGTTTGTGTTTTTGAGCCATGGCTTCCAATTCGTCAGAAAGCTTGTGAAGCCGCTCTTTAATATTGGCGTTTTCCTCCTGAAGCTTATTGTTTTTTTGATGGAAGTAGCTTGCTTCAAATTCCGAAATTATTTTTCTGCATCTGGAAAGTTCGGATTTCAAGTAAAGGTTCTCTTGAGAAGTGTCGTGGAAAAACGGACCTGATATTTTCATAAGAACCATCTCCCTCATGATGTTAACACTACAATATGGGAAAGGAACAACGGCTATTCCTCTTAATTAAACAGACAAGCACCGTAATATTGTATTTCGGCTGAGGCGTTTGCTATGCTTTTATATAGAATGGGAGAGCGATGACATGAAACGGGTGAATGTAATATTAGCGGGGGGAGCTTCCCGAAGATTCGGAGAACCGAAAGCTTTTGCAAAGTGGAAGGGCGGCATGTTTTATGAACAGGCGAAAAAAGCCTTCGGCGGCGGAGAAACGGTAATTATCAGCCGCCCTGAGCATATAAAAAAGTTCTTATCAAACAGGGAGCGGCATGTTTTTGCCGATGAGCCGCGGTTTCGGGGAATGGGCCCGCTTGCCGGCATATATACGGCAATGAAACAAACGGAAGGCGAAACATATACGGTCATATCCTGTGACACGCCGCTCGTGACAAGAAAAACGATGGCTGCGCTTGAAATGAAGCTGACGGGAAATCTGGACGCTGTCATACCGATTTGTGAAAACAGAGAGCAGCCCCTCTTGGCGGTTTACCATAAACGGGTGCAGGATGTGCTTTTTGATCAGCTGACACAAAACAAACTGAAAATGACAGACACGCTGAAACGGCTGTCTGTCTGTTATGTGCAGGCTGAAGACATCGGCGCCGGGCCGGAGGAGTTCGCTAATATCAACACACGGGACGATTACACCAGACTTTTGGCGCATGTCGAGTCTTCAAATCAGGACTGATCGGTAAGAAACATGGTATGATGGAAATAAAAATGCAAGGGGACAACACAGATGGAAGAGCGCTATTCACGGCAGACAAGATTTAAGCCGATAGGGGAAAAAGGGCAGCAGGCGCTGGCTGACAGCAGTGTCCTGATTGTCGGAGCCGGAGCCCTCGGAACAGCCGCGGCAGAGGGCCTTGCAAGAGCCGGAGCGGGCCGTATGGCGATTATTGACCGGGATTATGTGGAATGGAGCAATTTACAAAGACAGCAGCTGTATACAGAAGAAGACGCGAGACAGCGCCTGCCGAAAGCAATGGCGGCCAAGGCGCGTCTTTTAGCGGTAAACAGTAATATACATATCGATGCTTACGCGGCGGAAGGTACGGCGGAAACGCTCGAACCGCTGATCGAACAAGCGGATTGCATTGTGGATGCGACAGATAATTTTGAAACGAGAATGGTCATCAATGATCTGGCGCTGAAAACGAAAACACCTTGGATTTACGGTGCCTGTGTCAGCAGTCAGGGAATGTGCATGACGATTATTCCGGGGGTTACGCCGTGTTTATCCTGCCTGTTTGAGCAAATGCCCGTGGGCGGAGCGACATGTGATACAGCAGGCATCATACCTCCGGCGGTTCATATCGTCTCCGCCTATCAGCAGGCTGAGGCGCTGAAATTGCTGACAGGAAATCATGCGGCGGTAAATCGGCGCTTTTTCACGTTTGACGTGTGGAATAACACCAATATGAGCATAAATGTGGATCAGATCAAACGGAAACATTGCCCTTCCTGCGGCGCGGAGCCCGTATATCCGTATCTGCAGCCTGAAAACAGGCCGAAAGCAAGCGTGCTGTGCGGAAGAGACACCGTTCAAATCAGATCGGAAGCCTTAAAGAGGCTGGATAAAGAAGAGCTTGTCAAACGTCTGAAGCAGATCGGTAAAGTGGAAGCAAATGAATTTTTGCTGCACATGGCGTACGAGCGCTTCAGAATCGTTATTTTTCAGGACGGACGGGCTCTGATTCACGGTACAAACGATATAAAAGAAGCGAATTCAGTTCTGGCCAGAGTGATCGGACTGTAGGAAGGGGATGTATTGCTATGCTTGAAAAAAGAACGCCGATTCAGGTGGACGAAGCAGTCCGCCGGGTGAGCCGGTATAAAAAAAAGGGGGATACCGAATGGGTGGCGCTTGAGGACAGTCTCCACCGCTATTTGGCGGAGGATGTTAAGGCGGATCATGATGTGCCGGCTTTTAACCGTTCTCCGTATGACGGGTTTGCCATCAGGGCGAGCGATTCAAAAACGGCTTCCCGTGACAATGCCGTCACCTTTGAAGTCATTGACCATATCGGAGCCGGCGCCGTGTCAGAAAAAGAACTCGGGCCTTATGAAGCGGTCCGCATTATGACGGGGGCGCAGATTCCCAAAGGCGCGGATGCCGTAGTGATGCTTGAGCTGACAAAAACGTTTTCTGAAAACGGCACGGATTACATGTCAGTGAAACGCCCTTTTCATGCGGGGGATAATATTTCATATCAAGGAGAAGATGCGAAAAAAGGCAGCTCGCTATTAAAAAAAGGGACGAAAATCACGCCGGGCGTAACCGCTCTTTTAGCAACCTTCGGCTATGCTTCCGTTCCCGTGGTCAGAAAGCCGGTTGTCGGCATTATCGCAACGGGAACCGAGCTTCTTCATGTCAGCGATCCGCTTGAGCCGGGGAAAATCCGCAACAGCAACGCTGCCATGGTATATGCCCAGGTCATTGAAGCGGGTGCGGTACCGCTGAACTTAGGGAAAATTTCCGATGATTTTGATGACAGCTATGCTGCGGTGAAGGAAGCTATGAAAAAAGTTGATTTTCTGATCACGACCGGCGGCGTGTCAGTCGGCGATTTTGATTTTCTTCCGGACATTTATAATAAGCTCGGAGCGGAAGTTCTTTTTAACAAAGTGGCAATGCGCCCGGGGAGCGTGACAACTGTCGGCCGGGCCGATGACATGCTGCTGTTCGGCCTTTCAGGCAATCCGTCCGCATGTTATGTCGGATTCACCCTGTTTGTCAAACCGATGATTCAGACGTGGCTTCTGAATGAAAAACCTCATTCCGGATGGGCGGAAGCCGTGTTAACAAACGACTTTCCGAAGCCGAATCCGTTTACGAGATTTGTGAGGGCATTTGTTTATCATAAGGACGGAAAAATGATGGCGTCACCGGTCGGTCTCGACAAATCAAGCTCAGTCACATCTCTTGCCGAAGCAAACGCGTTTATCCTTCTGCCGGGAGGAACGAGGGGGTATGAAGCGGGCCGGACGGTTCACGCGCTCCTCATTCGTGATGAGAATGGAAGTGAATGGCCGTGGTCAATTCTTTCCCGATCGTCCAGATCGTAGGTTTTCAAAACAGCGGTAAAACAACGTTTATTGAACGTGTGCTGAAAGCGGCGCCGAAAGAGTGCGATATTGGATGTTTAAAACATCACGGACATGGCGGAGAACCGGAACCTTTTTCTGACGGGAAAGACTCGGAGCGCTTTTCAAAAGCCGGAGCCGCGGTTACGGCAGTAGAAGGGGCCGGCGTCCTGCAGCTTACGGCGCGAAAAAAATGGGATCTGGCGGGTTTGATCAGTCTGTATGAATGTCTGGGAATTGACGGTCTTCTCATAGAGGGATTTAAACATGCGCCGCATCCGAAAATCATTATGATCAAAAACAGCGAAGATTGGCAAAAGCTGAAGCATTTGGAGCGCGTGATCGCGGTTGTCAGCAGAAATACGGAGCATATGCCGACAGATGCAGGCAAGCCCGTATTCCATGCGGACGATCCGGCTGCCATTATGTTTGTGCTTTCGCAGCTGAAAGGGGAATCTGCTTAAATGGAACGTTTTCAAATTACAAGGGAACCTATCATTGCGGAAAATATCGTAAAAAAAGTTGAAAAGCGTGAAGCCGGCGCCATCACAACGTTTATCGGCACGGTCAGAGAGTGGACTGCAGGACGGCGGACGGTGCGTCTCGAATATGAAGCGTATGAACCGATGGCTGTTCAAATGCTTTCTCAAATCGGCAGTGAAATCAGCGCGAAATGGGAAGGAGCCGAAGCTGCAATCACTCACCGTGTCGGCGTCCTTGATATCGGTGAAGCAGCGGTCGTAATCGCCGTGTCTTCTCCGCACAGAAAGGCGGCATATGAGGCGAATGAATATGCAATTGAACGGATAAAACAGATTGTGCCGATATGGAAAAAAGAAATCTGGGAAGACGGGGAAGAATGGATAGGCGATCAGCTGGAAACAACGCCCTATCCGAACGGAAAACCGGATTTGGATAAAGGGGAATCGCGATGATTAAAGTATTATTATTTGCCGGGCTTGCGGAGCAGGCGGGAACATCGGTCATTGAACTTGACGAAAAAGAGACGGCGGCGTCTGCTGTAAAAACGCTGTTAAAGGAACGGTACGGCCTTCAGACGATTGACAATGCCATGATCGCAATCAATGAAACATATGTAAAAGACAACAGCATCGTAACAGAAGGTGATACCATTGCCTTTATCCCTCCTGTAAGCGGAGGGTGAAAAAAGAGCCGGGTGTGCATCATTGCCATCCGGCTCTTTTTGTATATAGGCGCTGAATTTCAGAGAATATTTAAATGGGATTTAAAGGGTTTTGCAATTGAGGCGGTTTTCACTGCATGAATAGGCTGATAACAGTGCCTTTACAAGGTTTTGAGCCACCCGTCATACCGGTCTGACGATGCTTTTTTTTACATAATTATGGAACGTAAAGCTGAGAATTTGTGTTACAATTTAGCATAAATACGCAAACGGCAAAAAAATTGAAACTTCTCTCAGCCTAAAGCGTACGTATAAACAGAATAATACATAGGAGGCATCAGCTATATGGAACCAAACCTGGAAAAAAGCAATGCGGCAGTCACGGAAAAGCCGTCAATTTTCGGCGTCATTACAAGTCCTGTTGTGCAGTTTAAAAGATTAAAAGAAAAGCCGGTCATCGGCATTCCTCTCCTGATTGTCATCATTCTCATTGCGGCGGGGAGTATTTTGCGCGGGCTTGGGATGAATTATGAAGAAGTGCTGAACAGCTCATCTCTTGACGGTTTGACGGATGATCAGATTGAAATGACCAAAACCTTCGCTAAATTCGGCACGATGTTCGGAGGAATCTTCGGGGGCATTATCGCTCTGTTTATCGTTCCGCTCATTTACTGGCTGTGCGTCAAAATTTCAGGCGGCGTGACAACTTACAAAAAAATGCTCTCACTCAGCCTGTTTACGGCGTTTATTACCAATATCGGCTTAGTTATTAACGGTCTTGTCACTTATTTTACCGGTGCGGGCTCATTGTACGCCGTTACATCTTTGGCGAGTGTCATACCGGCCGGAGACGGCGTCGCGGTCTTTTTAAGCGCGTTCGACATTTTCAGCATCTGGAGCTATATTTTGCTGGCTTTGGGACTTCGCTATACAGGCGGCATTTCGAAAAAAGCGGCCTGGACTTCCGCGGTTGTCCTGTTTGTTATTATGCTTTTGGTTTCGGCAGTCGGAGGACTGTTAAGTTCAGTGACAGCAGGTGTATAACATGAAAAAAATTTGGATCGGAATCGGCATCGCCGTAATTGTTGCAGTATTCATCGGTATCAATATTTATAAGTCTGCCGCTCCCGCGGGCGGCAGCGCCGAAAAAAAAATCGAAACCGGAACCATGGAAAACAGAGAAATCTCATCTACGGTTATGGTTCCGGGAACACTTAAATTCTCTAAAGAACAGTATGTTTTTTATGAAGCAGATAAAGGAACTCTTGATAAAGTGAAAGTAAAAGAAGGCGACAAAGTAAAAAAAGGGTCGTCGTTAGTCACGTATACAAATGAGCAGCTCAACCTTGATAAAGAACAAAATGAGTTGACGGAACAATCAAAACGGATGCAAATCGAACAAGTTGAAGAAAAACTCAGAGCATTAAACAGCAAGGAACAAGATCTGGCAAAACAAGTGGGAGAAGCGGAAGCCAAAAAACAAATTGAATCCGAACGGACTGATCTGCAGCTTCAGCAAAAAACGGCGGAAATCGAATTAAAGCAATCTGATTTGCAAAAGCAGTCTCTTGAAAATCAAGTGTCGAATCTCAATGTTAAGAGTGAGATGGACGGGACGGTTATCTCGGTAAATCAAGAAGCGGCTTCTAAAAAATCGGATATTCAAGAACCGGTTATACATATAGGAGACCCGGAACACCTGGTCGTTGCCGGCAATTTGTCCGAATACGACACGCTGAAAGTGAAAAAGGGCCAAAGCGTTACAATCACCTCAGACGCCATCCCCGGTAAAACGTGGAAAGGGAGAGTGGCGGCTGTCGGCCTCGTTCCGGATCAAAAGTCAAGCGCTGCTTCGGGGGAAAGCACGGAACAAGCCGTCCAGTATCCGTTTCAGGTTAAGCTGATCGGAAACCTTCCGGAAGGCAAGCCGGGATTTAAATTAATTATGAACATTGAAACCGACAAACGGAAAGCCGACACGCTGCCGTCCTCCGCAGTCAAAAAAGACGGAGATGAGCACTGGGTCTTTACGGTAAAAGACGGGAAGGCCAAACGCGTGAAAGTTAAAGTCGGCGATACCGCAAATCAGCTTACGGAGATAAAAGAGGGGCTTTCAAAGGATGATAAAGTCATTCTGAATCCGGCTGACGGTTTGACTGACGGAACGGATGTGAAAGCATAGATGATTCAGCTTTCAAAGGTGAAAAAAAGCTATCAGATCGGCAAGGAGACGTTTGATGTTCTCCGTTCAATCGACCTGACGATTGAAGAAGGAGAATATGTGTCAATTATGGGACCCTCGGGATCGGGAAAATCTACGATCATGAATATCATCGGCTGTCTGGACAGACCGACGTCCGGCAATTACAGTCTTGCGGGCGAAGATGTTTCTTCATGCACCGAAAAAGAGCTTGCGGCGGTCCGGAACAAATCAATCGGTTTTGTCTTTCAGCAGTTTCAGCTGCTGCCGCGATTGAATGCAAGAAAAAATGTCGAACTTCCCATGATCTACGCCGGTATCGGCAAAAAAGAGCGTGAGGAACGGGCTGAGCACGCGCTGGAAAAAGTCGGTTTGGCGGATCGGATGCGTCACATGCCGAATGAGCTGTCCGGCGGCCAGAAGCAGCGTGTCGCGATTGCAAGAGCCATCGTGAACGAACCGAAGCTCATTTTAGCTGATGAACCGACCGGCGCGCTGGATACGAAAACAAGCATTTCCATTATGGAGCAGTTCACAGAGCTTAATGCAGAGGGCGTGACCGTGGTGCTTGTCACTCATGAGCCTGAAGTGGCGGACTGTACAAACAGAGTGATTTTCGTCCGTGACGGCATGATCGTTTCCCGCGATTCTGAGCAGAGGAGAGTGGGGGAATGAGCCTGTCAGAAAATCTCCGGATGGCCCTCAGTTCCGTAAGAGCTCACAAGCTGAGATCGATTCTGACAATGCTCGGAATCATTATCGGCGTCGGTTCAGTTATCGTTGTTGTGGCTGTCGGCCAGGGCGGAGAGCAAATGCTGAAGCAATCCATCAGCGGGCCGGGCAATACGATTGAATTGTTTTACATGCCCAGTGATGAAGAATTAACAGCCAATCCGAACGCCTTACAGCAAGCGAGTTTTACAGAAGAAGATATTAATGGATTAAAAGGAGTGGACGGCGTAAAGCAGGTTGTCGCTTCCGCGGTAAAATCCATGACGGCCCGTTACCATGAAGAAGACACGGATATTACGCTGAACGGCATTAACAGCGGCTACTTGGACGTAAAAAAGCTGGACGTTCAAGATGGACGGACGTTTACGGACAATGATTTTCTTTCCGGGAAAAGAGCGGGAATCATCTCGAAAAAAATGGCTGAAAAGCTGTTCGGGAAAACGTCTCCGCTCGGGAAAATCGTCTGGGCCGGCGGACAGCCCGTAGAAGTAATCGGCGTACTGAAAGAAGAGAGCGGCTTTTTATCGTTAGGACTCAGTGAAATGTATGTGCCGTTCAACATGCTGAAAACGTCTTTCGGTACTAACGACTACAGCAACGTTTCCGTTCAGACGGAGTCCGCTGATCAAATCAAAACAACAGGAAAAGAAGCGGCCCGTCTCTTAAATGACAATCACGGTACAAAAGAGGCCTATCAAGTCATGAATATGGAAGAAATCGCGGCGGGAATCGGTCAGGTCACGACCGTTATGACGACGATCATCGGTTCGATCGCCGGTATTTCTCTCGTTGTCGGCGGGATCGGGGTCATGAATATTATGCTCGTATCAGTGACGGAACGGACAAGAGAAATCGGCATCCGCAAATCGCTCGGTGCCACGAGAGGACAGATTCTGACACAATTCTTAATTGAATCTGTTGTGCTTACTTTAATCGGCGGCTTAATCGGAATCGGTCTCGGCTACGGGGGAGCAACACTCGTTTCCCTTATCGCAGGCTGGCCGTCGCTCGTTTCCTGGCAGGTGGTTTGTATCGGCGTGCTGTTCAGTATGCTGATTGGCGTCATCTTCGGCATGCTGCCCGCCAACAAAGCATCACGCTTAGATCCGATTGAAGCGTTACGGTATGAATAACCGGCGCCCCATGCAGTCTGCATGGGGTTTTTTGTGTTTTAATGATTGAATGAATATAATAGACTTTTTTCATTTATGATAAAAAGAAAATGTCATACAATTGTCCCCCTTTTTGTCGAATTTACAGTTTACAAACCCTATGTACATACGTTAATATGAACAAATGTGAAAGATTTTGATAGTTATTGAATGAATTTGAGTGATTTTAGTTGCTTGAAGTAAAAAAAGCGTTTACAATTATCTTGCAGCCGAAATGAATACGTTTTCAAAGGAGGCGGAATATGCTTACTCCTGAAAGGTATCAGCTGATTATGGATCAGATTGAAAAGCGAGATGTGGTGAAGATTCAAGAGCTGATAAGCATGACAAACGCTTCTGAATCAACGATCAGAAGAGATTTATCAACACTTGAAGAGCGCGGATTTTTAAAGCGCGTTCACGGCGGGGCGTCTAAACTTTCCAACAGCAGGCAAGAACCCGATATGCTTGAAAAATCCTCCAAAAACCTTCAGGATAAACTGAAGATCGCTGAAGAAGCGGCATCTTTATTAGAAGAAGGTGACTGTATTTACCTTGATGCGGGAACAACTACATTGCACATGATTGATTTTATAGATCATACAAAGGACATTGTGGTTGTCACAAACGGGGTTATGCATATCGACGCTTTAATAAGGAAGGGGATTCCTTTTTATCTTCTCGGAGGATATGTGAAGCATAGAACAGGTGCGATGATCGGCGGCGCCTCATTAACGGCGGTCAGCCAGTACCGTTTTGACAAAAGCTTTCTCGGGGTGAACGGCGTGCACATTGAAGCCGGCTTTACAACACCCGATCCGGATGAGGCTCTTCTGAAGACAAAGGCTGTGAGACAGGCGAAAAATGCGTATGTTTTAGCCGATCCTTCTAAATTCGGCGAGATTTCTTTCGCAGCGTTCGCCGCCTTGGGCGATGCAGCTATCATTACCACTGAAGCTGAAGAACTTGCATTCGATGATTACCAAGAAAAAACTGTCGTAAAGGTAGTGAAACCATGATTTACACTGTAACTCTCAATCCGTCTGTTGACTATATCGTTCACGTTGAAGATTTTGCCGTAGGCGGTTTAAACCGTTCCAGCTATGACACGAAGTATCCCGGCGGAAAAGGCATCAACGTTTCGAGATTACTGAAAAGACACCATGTGCCGTCAAAAGCATTGGGGTTTGTCGGCGGATTTACCGGAAATTATATCACGTCATTTTTGCAGCAGGAAGGTCTGGAAACGGCTTTTTCTGAGGTGGATGAAGACACGCGTATAAATGTAAAACTGAAAACGGGCGATGAAACGGAAATTAACGGACAGGGCCCGACGATTTCAGACGAAGTGTTCAATGCCTTTTTAGAACAGTTCTCCGCTCTGGAAGAGGGAGACATCGTCGTTTTAGCGGGAAGCATCCCTTCTTCCCTGCCGCATAACACGTATGAAAAAATTGCTGAGGCATGCAGAAAGCAGAATGCCCGGGTAGTGGTGGACATCTCCGGTGAAGCGCTGATGAAAGCGACAGAAATGAAACCGTTTTTGATGAAGCCGAATCATCATGAGCTTGGGGAAATGTTCAATACGGTCATTGATTCAGCCGAAGCTGCCGTTCCTTACGGTAAAAAATTAATTGAACAAGGCGCTGAACACGCGATTGTTTCGATGGCTGGCGACGGTGCGCTTTTATTTACGAAAGAGGCGGTTTTCCTCGCCAATGTTCCTAAAGGAAAGCTTGTCAATTCGGTAGGCGCAGGTGATTCCGTCGTCGCGGGATTCCTTGCGGGAATTTCAAAACAGCTGCCTTTGGAAGATGCGTTCCGTTTAGGAGTTGCTTCCGGAAGCGCGACGGCATTTTCTGAAGAACTCGGAACTGAAGAGTTTGTACAGCAGCTTCTTCCTGAAGTTAAAGTCACACGTCTATAGAGGAGGAAAGAAAAGTGAAGATAACTGAGCTGTTAACAAGAGATACAATTCATCTCAATATAGAAAGCAAAGAGAAAGAAAACGTTATCGATGAAATGGTGACAGTGCTTGACAAAGCCGGCAGATTAAATGACAGAGAGGCTTACAAAGCAGCCATTTTAAATCGTGAAAGCCAAAGCTCGACGGGAATCGGCGAAGGTATTGCCATTCCTCACGCGAAGACGGCGAGCGTCATTAACCCGGCCATCGCATTCGGCCGTTCAAAAGATGGTGTGGATTATGAATCATTAGACGGTCAGCCGGCACACTTGGTCTTTATGATTGCGGCAACCGAAGGAGCGAACAATACGCATCTTGAGGCATTATCAAGACTTTCAACGCTTCTTATGCGTGAGGAAATCCGCAAACAGCTTCTTGAAGCTGAATCAGAAGATGCGATCATTGACATCATCAATCAGCATGACAAAGATGACGATGAGGAAGAAGAAGAGCAGGAAGAACAGGCAGCGCCGTCAGGAAAAGGGAAAATCCTTGCGGTTACGGCATGCCCGACAGGTATCGCTCATACGTTCATGGCAGCTGACGCATTGAAAGAAAAAGCGAAAGAGCTCGGTGTTGACATTAAAGTCGAGACAAACGGCTCAAGCGGTATTAAACATAAGCTGACGGCTCAAGAAATTGAAGACGCGCCTGCGATTATCGTGGCGGCTGATAAACAGGTTGAAATGGAGCGCTTTAAAGGCAAACATGTTCTTCAAGTGCCTGTGACGGCCGGTATCAGGCGTCCACAGGAACTGATTGAAAAAGCCGTTAACCAAGATGCGCCGATTTACGAGGGCAGCGGCGGAGGATCTTCCGCATCAAATGAAGACGGCCCGAAACAGAAATCAGGCACAAGCATCGGGAGTACTTTCTATAAACACTTAATGAGCGGTGTCAGCAACATGCTGCCATTTGTCGTCGGCGGCGGAATTCTCGTTGCGATTTCATTCTTCTGGGGAATTCATTCAGCTGATCCGAAAGACCCGACATACAACACGTTTGCTGCAGCGCTGAACTTTATCGGTGACGGTAATGCGTTAAAGCTGATTGTTGCAGTACTTGCCGGATTCATCGCAATGAGTATTGCGGATCGTCCGGGGTTTGCGCCGGGTATGGTCGGCGGATTTATGGCTACGCAGGCGAATGCCGGATTCTTGGGCGGACTGATTGCGGGATTCTTAGCCGGTTATGTCGTAGTCCTTTTGAAAAAGCTGTTTGTCTTTATTCCTCAGACTCTTGACGGATTAAAACCTGTATTGATTTATCCGCTGCTCGGTATTTTTATCACCGGTGTCCTGATGCAGTTTGTCATTAACACACCTGTAGCAGCGTTTATGAATTTCTTAACAAATTGGCTTGAAAGCCTTGGAACTGGAAACCTTGTCTTAATGGGTATTATTTTAGGCGGTATGATGGCTATCGACATGGGCGGCCCGCTCAATAAAGCGGCCTTCACTTTCGGTATCGCGATGATCGATGCCGGAAACTATGCGCCGCATGCGGCCATCATGGCGGGCGGAATGGCTCCGCCGCTTGGAATCGCACTGGCGACAACATTCTTTAAACACAAATTCTCTAAACGTGACCGTGAAGCCGGTATTACGTGCTACTTCATGGGAGCAGCTTTCGTTACAGAAGGCGCCATCCCGTTTGCAGCGGCTGATCCGCTTCGCGTCATCCCTGCAGCCGTTGTCGGTTCTGCGGTAGCGGGCGGACTGACAGAGTTTTTCCGGGTAACGCTTCCTGCACCGCACGGAGGGATATTCGTTGCATTCATTACGAACCATCCGCTGCTTTACTTAATGAGCATCGTGATCGGAGCGATTGTAACGGCGGTTATCTTGGGAATCATCAAAAAACCGGTAGTAGAGAAATAAGCGAAAAGCGTCCTTTACGGGCGCTTTTTTCAATCATATACGCATAGAAGCGTTATGTATTTTGTGATGAGTTGTGATAAAGTAAAGATGGTACATGAACCGAAACAGTGATCGTCTAGGAGGAACCACGTTGACTGAAGAACAAAAACCTACTTCTGAAAAATCGGTAAAAAGAAAATCCAACACGTATTGGGAATGGGGAAAGGCCATCATTATAGCGGTTGCACTTGCGCTGTTAATCCGCCATTTCCTGTTTGAACCGTACTTAGTGGAAGGATCATCAATGTACCCGACATTACATGACGGTGAAAGACTGTTTGTCAACAAAAGCGTCAATTATATCGGAGAAATCGAGCGGGGGGACATCGTCATTATTAACGGCGATACATCGAAAGTCCATTATGTAAAGCGGCTCATCGGAAAACCGGGAGAAACGGTGGAAATGAAAAATGACACGCTTTACATAAACGGCAAAAAAATCGCAGAACCGTACCTCGCGAGCAATAAAAAAGAAGCGAAAAAACTGGGAGTCAACCTGACGGGAGATTTCGGCCCCGTAAAGGTTCCGAAAGGCAAATACTTCGTCATGGGCGACAATCGGCTGAACTCAATGGACAGCCGGAACGGCCTCGGCTTAATTGCCGAAAACCGGATCGTCGGCACCTCGAAGTTTGTGTTCTTCCCGTTTCATGATATGCGTCAGACAAAATAAAAACGCCGCGCTGCCCGATTCGGACAGCAGGCGTTTTTTATTTGGCAAACGAGGCCGCGACGGCGATGAACAATACCGTGGCCAGCACTGATCCGACAATGGCCAGAACGCTGAAAAAAAGATTCACCTGCTTCTTCTCTTTGCCGCGTCTTTCAAGCATCCGTTTGGAAAAGAGATGCGAAAACGTATAAATGAGGGCGATTCCGACGTACAAGCCGATGTCACGTGCCGTAAAGCCTGTGACGGCCAGAAAAACCCCGGTGAAGAAAATCATAAGACAGTATTCTGTGAGTGTTAAAAGCTTCAACTTGTTCCTCCGTGATGAATATGTATATATATCTATTGTATCACAGCGCTCCGGGTTTGACGCCTGCATCTTTTCAAACCCGTATATTCGCAGGGAAACATTTCTCTTCCCCTTTATTCATGGTATACTTTTAATGATGATAGACACGATGGAGGATTCTAAATGATTGCTGTAAATAATGTGAGCTTGCGTTTTGCGGATCGCAAGTTATTTGAAGATGTCAATATTAAATTTACGCCGGGCAACTGCTACGGATTAATAGGCGCAAACGGTGCCGGAAAATCAACATTTTTGAAAATTTTATCCGGTGAGCTGGAGCCTCAGACCGGCGATGTCCATATGAGTCCGGGCGAACGTCTTGCCATTCTGAAGCAGAACCACTTTGAATATGAAGACTGCGAAGTGCTGAAAGTCGTCATTATGGGACATAAACGTTTATACGAAGTCATGCAGGAAAAAGACGCGATTTATATGAAGCCTGATTTTTCAGATGAAGACGGCATCCGCGCCGCTGAGCTTGAAGGAGAGTTTGCGGAATTAAACGGATGGGAAGCTGAAAGTGAAGCCGCTATTTTGTTAAAGGGGCTGGGCATCTCTGAAGACCTGCATACGAAGAAAATGGCCGACTTAGGCGGTTCAGAAAAGGTGAAAGTGCTTTTGGCACAGGCGCTGTTCGGCAAGCCGGACGTTCTGCTGCTTGATGAACCGACCAACCACTTGGATCTGAAAGCGATTCAGTGGCTGGAAGAGTTTTTAATCAACTTTGAGAACACAGTTATCGTCGTATCCCATGACCGTCACTTTTTAAATAAAGTGTGCACGCACATCGCCGATCTTGATTTTAATAAAATTCAAGTGTACGTCGGCAACTATGATTTCTGGTATGAATCAAGCCAGCTTGCTTTAAAGCTTTCTCAGGAAGCCAACAAGAAAAAAGAAGAGCAGATTAAACAGCTTCAGGAGTTCGTGGCCAGATTCAGCGCCAACGCCTCTAAATCAAAGCAGGCGACATCAAGAAAGAAACTCCTTGATAAAATCACGCTTGATGATATCAAACCGTCATCACGCCGTTATCCTTATGTCAATTTCACGCCGGAACGCGAGATCGGAAATGACGTGCTGCGGGTTGAAGGCTTAACAAAAACGATTGACGGGGTTAAGGTGCTTGATAACGTCAGCTTTATTATGAACAGAGAAGACAAAATCGCATTTACGGGCCGCAACGAACTTGCCGTTACGACATTGTTTAAAATCATTTCCGGGGAAATGGAAGCAGACAGCGGCACATTTAAATGGGGCGTGACCACTTCTCAGGCGTACTTCCCTAAAGACAACAGCGAATATTTTGACGGCAGCGATGCGAACCTTGTCGACTGGCTCCGCCAATACTCGCCGCATGACCAAAGCGAAAGCTTTCTGCGCGGTTTCTTAGGACGCATGCTGTTCTCAGGAGAAGAAGTCAACAAAAAATCAAACGTCCTTTCCGGAGGAGAAAAAGTACGCTGCATGCTTTCAAAAGCGATGCTTTCCGGCGCGAATATCTTAATTCTGGATGAACCGACAAACCACTTAGATTTGGAATCCATTACAGCGCTTAACAACGGCTTAATCAGCTTTAAAGGCGCTATGCTGTTTTCATCTCATGACCATCAGTTTGTACAGACAATTGCCAACCGCATCATTGAATTAACGCCTAAAGGCATTGTTGACAAACAAATGTCTTATGACGAATTTCTTGAAAACGCGGATGTGCAGAAAAAGCTTGAAGAGCTATACGCGTAATAAAGAAGCAGGGGAGACTCTGCTTTTTTATTTATGAAAAAAGTTTTCAATCTTCTGACTTCCCATTACAATAAAGGAATACATAAATTGAAAAGAGACGGAGGAATGCATCATGAAGTTTTTAGTTGCCGGAGCTGGGGGAGTGGGCGGATATATCGGTGCGCGTCTTGCAGAAAAGGGAAATGACGTTACATTTCTCGTCCGCAAGAAACGGGCGGAACAATTACAAGAAACGGGTTTGACCGTCAAAAGTGCAAAAGGTGATGTTTCAATCAAGCCGAAATTAATGTTGGCGGGCGAAGAAGGAGCATTTGACGCCGTTATCATCGCTTCAAAAGCGTATTCTTTGCAGGACGTCATTCGGGATGTCAAACCGTTTGTCAAGCCTTCGTCGGTCATTATTCCTTTTTTAAACGGATACAGGCACTATAACCAGCTGTTTGAAGCTTTTTCAAAACGGCAGGTGCTGGGCGGCCTCTGCTTTATTGAGAGCGCCCTTAACGACAAAGGGGAAATTCTTCATACGAGCGCTGCCCACCGTTTTGTTTTCGGTGAATGGAACGGGGAGCGCACAGAACGTATGAATGAGCTGGAAAACGCATTTGCAGGCGTGAAAGCGGATGTCATCATCAGCGGGGATATTGAAAAGGACATTTGGAAAAAATATATGTTTATTGCCGCGCAGGCGGGAGTGACCACTCTGTTTCAACAGCCGGTCGGACCGATTTTAGAAACAGAAGGCGGCCGCAGCACGGCAAAGCGCCTCTTTGCTGAAATCGGAGCCATTTTCAAGGCTGCCGGCATCCCGAAAGATCCTGGTCTGGAAGAAGAGAGTTATCGCACATTGACAAGCATGTCTTACCATATGAAATCGTCGATGCTGAGAGATATGGAAAAGGGCAGGGTGACGGAAGGTGATCATTTACACGGCTTTTTGCTTGAGAAAGCGAAAGACTTGTCAATTGATACACCTGTTTTGGAAACCGTCTGCGCCAACTTGCAAATGTATGAAGCGAAATAAAAAGGAGGCCTGATCGCCTCCTTTTTTTATTAAAATGCCCAGTTTCCGTTTCTGAAGATCGGTTCTTTTTTGCCGTCCGCGGTAATGCCGTCGATATTCATGTCTTTGGAACCGACCATAAAATCTACGTGTGTAATGCTTTCATTTAAGCCCTCTTTGACAAGCTCTTCCCGTGTCATTTGTTTGCCGCCCTCAATATTAAAGGCATACGCACTGCCGATCGCCAAGTGGTTAGAGGCGTTTTCATCGTACAGTGTGTTGTAAAATAAAATATTTGATTGTGAAATCGGTGAATCGTAAGGCACTAAGGCCACTTCACCGAGATAGTGTGAGCCTTCATCGGTTTCGACGATGCCTTTTAAAATCTCCTCGCCTTTTTCAGCTTTCACATCGACAATGCGCCCGTTTTCAAAGGTAAGAGTGAAGTTATCAATAATGTTGCCGCCGTAGCTCAGCGGTTTCGTGCTGGAAACCGTGCCGTTCACCCTGTCACGCTGCGGAAGGGTGAAAACCTCTTCTGTCGGCATGTTGGCCATGAATTCATGCCCGCTTTCATTCACGCTTCCCGCGCCTGCCCATACATGTTTTTTCGGCAGTTCAATGGTTAAGTCTGTTCCTTCAGCCTGATAATGCAGGGCGCTGTAATGTTTTTTGTTCAGGTGTTCCACTTTTTCATGAAGATTTTGATCGTGTTTTTTCCATGCTTCCACAGGGTTTTCTTCATTTACGCGGGTTGTTTTGAAAATTTCTTCCCATAAAAGCTGAACGGCTGTTTCTTCCGGCTGATCCGGGAACACTTTTTTCGCCCAGCCTGTTGAAGCCGCTCCGATCACCGTCCAGCTGACCTTATCTGATTGAATATATTGTCTGTATGTATGCAATGCTTTTCCGGCGGCTTTTTGGAACGCTGCAATCCGTTTGCCGTCAGCGCCTTTTAGCAGGTCGGGGTCGGATGAGACGACAGAAATAAACGCAGCCCCTTTTTTCGCGAGCTCTTCTTTGCCTTTTGCTTCCCATTCAGGATACTCTTCAAACGCTTCAAAAGGTGCCATCTCGTATTTTAATCTGGACAGTTCATCGTCCTGCCAATTTACGGTGACGTTTTTTGCGCCTTTTTCATAAGAATGTTTGGCAAGCAGTCTGACAAGTTCCCGGACATCAGTTGAGGCATTGATTACGACATGCTGTCCTTTTTGGACATTGACGCCGACTTCTACCGCCAGCTGAGCATATGTATTTAACTTTTCAGTAAACGAACTCATCGTTCATTCCTCCTCATCGGTTTTTCTCATCATATCAAATATCGCCTCATAAAGGAAAGGAAGGAGCACAAACGAAAAAGACACAGCTTTTGCTGCGTCTTTACGGGTGATTCAGTTTTACGGCGCCGCCGGCCGGAGAATGGGGCATATTGGCCAGTGAAATGCTCATACCCCCCAAAATAATTCCGCTTAAAATGACGGCTACTGCTACGCGTCTTCCCACATCTCTAAGCATATGCTTCCTCCTTAATGTTTCTCCAGTTCTCACAATATGAGCCGGCCGGAGAAAAAAGAAGCACAATCTTATTATTTAATCGCTTTTTGCAGCTTGTCGATGACGTCTAATGAACGTCCAGTGCCGATAGCCACTGATTCAAGCGGATTTGCCGCCAAATGAACGGGAACGACGATTTCATCTGTCAGCCATTCTTTCATCCCGTTTAAAAGGGAGCCTCCGCCGGTTAACACGACGCCGCGGTCAACGATATCACCGCTGAGCTCCGGCGGACAATCTTCAAGCGTCGCTCTGATCGCTTCAAGAATATGCAGGAGCGACTCACGCATCGCGTGCTGAATTTCATTAGACTGCAGTCTGATTGTCTTCGGCAGACCGGTTACGAGGTCACGCCCGCGGATTTCCATCGTTTCCGGCACATGTTCGATCAATGCAAATCCGATTTCCATTTTCACTTGTTCTGCCGTGCGTTCCCCGATCAGCAGGTTGTATTTTTTTCTGACGAACGAGGCGATATCTTCATCAAGCTGGTCGCCGCCGATTCTGATCGAATGGCAGGATACGACGCCCCCGAATGAGATGATGGCGACTTCAGTCGTACCGCCGCCGATATCTACGACGACGTTTGCGACCGGCTCGTCAACAGGGAGGTCGGCCCCGATTGCAGCGGCTACGGGTTCTTCAATCAAGTGAACGTTTTTCGCTCCGCAGTTTTTGACAGCGTCACTGATGGCGCGGCGTTCAACGGCTGTTGAGCCTGAAGGCGTGCAGACGACGACATTCGGTTTGCGGAAGGTCATTCCGATTTTTTTTCCGGCTTTTTTCATAATGTGTTTTAATAAGTCAGTTGTCATATCATAATCAGCAATGACACCGTCTTTCATCGGCCGTACGGCGACGATTTTCCCCGGCGTCTTTCCGATCATGCTTTTGGCATCCGTTCCGATGGCAAGCACCGCTTTCGTTGTTGTATCTACAGCGACAACGGAAGGCTCATTTAAAATAATTCCTTTATTTTTACTGTAAACAAGTATATTAGCGGTTCCTAAGTCGATTCCGATCTCAGTTGATTGAAACATGTTTTCACCCAATCCCTATCCTGATTTAATTGATTCTACATTTAAAGTTTCTGAGAAAAACCACGATTTTTGGGGGTTTCCGCCGGGAATGAAATGTTTTTGTAAAAAAGGAGGGAAAGTCTGTATCCCGTATTTCAAAAGGCTTTCTTTTGTAAAAAACATTCATTTCCGGATGCTGAGAAACTTTTGCTCCGTTCCTTTCGTCTACGTTTATGAAGGATTTTCCTTGGACATAAAGAAGAGACATTAAAGGAAGTAGGGGATTTCTATGAAATCAATTGGTGTAGTAAGAAAAGTAGACGAACTCGGGCGTATTGTCATGCCGATTGAATTGCGAAGAGCATTGGATATCGCTATTAAAGATAGTATTGAATTTTTCGTTGACGGAGACAAAATTGTCTTAAAAAAATACAAGCCGCACGGCATTTGCTTGATGACCGGGGAAATTACCTCCGAAAATCAGGAGTACGGCAACGGCAAAATTATTTTAAGTCCTGAAGGAGCGAAAATGCTGCTTGAGGAAATCGAAGAAGCGTTAAAAGATAGATCATAATCAGCAAAAAGGGCGGGGCATCATTCCGTCCTTTTATTATGAACTTGTGCAAAAACTCACGGGAAAAGTAAGCGAACCTGCTCAATTAATTGGGAATAGTTATCATTTTTTAGTCAATAATGCAGTCAACAATGTTACAATATATGTAGAAATGTTAGCGGCAGGTGGGACTATGGGAAAATATCAAGCGCGTATCATTTCCTTAATCTTGGCAATGATTTTTATTATGTTTTGGGATTATTTATTTTATATGATTGAACGGAATCCGATTAACTGGCCCGTTGACATCACCTTTACCGCCGTCACATTAATCAGCGTCTGGCTGCTGGCTTATTATGTGGACAATAAAAAGCAGCTGCTGGCGGAGCTGAAGGACAGCGAGCAGAAAGCAAAGGCGCTTTCAGATGAGAAAAACCGGATCATGGACAATCTGCAGGAAATCGTTTTTCAGACGGATTCACAAGGGAATATTACATATTTGAATCAGGCCTGGACGACGATTACGGGCCACTCCATCAGCGAATGTATGGGCACGATGTATAATGATTATTTTATAAAAGAAAAACATATCATTGATTATATTATCTCCCAAATCAAGCAGCAGTCCCCGTCAGGAATGTTTACGGCCAAATATATTAAAAGAGACGGCACGATCTTTTGGGGAGAAGTCCATTATAAGCTGTATTATGACCGCAGACAGAAATTTGTCGGAAGCCTGGGGACGATGTCTGATATCAGTGAACGGAAAAAAGCGGTCGACGAGCTTCTGGAAACGAACGAACGCCTTGCCATGCAATCTCAAAAGCTGGCCATTGCCGGGGAGCTTGCGGCAGGAATCGCCCATGAAGTAAGAAATCCTTTAACGTCAGTCAGCGGCTTTCTCCAGCTGATGAAAGCCCAGTATCCGGAAAGAACGGATTATTTCGATATTATTTTTTCGGAGATTAAAAGGATTGATCTCGTGCTGGGGGAGCTGCTTCTGCTCGCCAAGCCGCAAACCGTGACGTTTACCGCTCATCATCTCAACCATATTTTAAGGCAGGTGGCGACGCTTCTTGACACGAACGCGGTGCTGTCGAACACTGTGATTGAGAAGGATTTCAGGCAGACTGAGTCCTGTATGGTCAACGGTGACGAAAACCAGCTGAAACAGGTATTTATCAATATTATTAAAAATGCGATTGAAGCGATGCCTGACGGCGGGAATATTCATATTTATACAGAACGGGATGAAGAATACGCGGTGATCAGCATACAGGATGAAGGAAACGGCATGTCGAAAGAAAAGCTTGAAAATATCGGGAAACCGTTTTTCTCCACAAAAGATCAGGGAACGGGTCTCGGGCTTCCGATTTGTTTACGAATTCTGAAGGAGCATAATGGTAAACTTAACATTAAGAGCAAAAATGGAGAAGGCAGTACGTTTCAGGTGATTCTGCCTTTAGAAGCGGCTGCTGTCCAAAAGGAGGAAAAATAACTTGCTTCTTTTTGTATACGGTTTGTTACGGAAGCGTGAAAGAAACCATGAACTGCTGAAAGGCGCTCCGTGTGTGTGCGAGCAGGCCGCGATAAACGGTGTGCTGTACGAAACGGATAAAGGTCAGCCTGCGGCGTCTTTAGCAGAAACAGCTTTTGTGTACGGGGAATTGTATGAAACAGATCATCAGATGATCCGTAAGCTGGATATGTATTATGCTGATTTTGACCGGAAAGAGGTTGCCGTGACGACGGATGCCGGGAATAAAACCGCCTTCGCATATGTCGTAAAGCCCGGCCAGTGTGCCTCATTCAGCCGTATCAAAAGCGGAGACTGGAAAGAATACCGTTTTATGAAACGGGAGGATGACAGTCCGGTTTATTATTTCGCTTACGGCTCCTGTATGGACAATGCCCGGTTTAAACAGGCGGGGGTCGACCACTTCTTTGCCGAGCCGGTCGGAGGGGCGGTTGTTGAAGGGTATTCGACGAGATTCACGTTAAGGCGTCCTGACGGTTCCAGAGCCGATCTTGTTGAAGACGGGGGACGAACTGAAGGCGTGCTGTACAAGCTCCCGTTTGAAGCGGCAACCTATCTGTACAAAAGAGAAGGTGTTGATAATCACACATACCGTCCCGCGTTCATAGAAGTGTGTGCCGGCGGCCGTGTATACAGAGGCGTCCTGACGTTTCTGGTTCTTGATAAAGCTGAGGAAATTGCGCCTCCGGGTCACTATCAGGAAGAAATCGAACGCGGAGCGGACCTGTATTTATCACCCGCCTTTTCAGAAAAGCTTAAACGCTATATGAACTCATTGCCGAAAATGTGATACTATTCCTATTAGAGATATTGTTTAAAGGAGTACTGTTATGAGAAAAGAGTTTGCCGTTATCGGTCTCGGACGCTTCGGCGGAAGTATTTGCAAAGCATTAAGTGAAGAAGGCCTTGAGGTCATGGCGATGGATATTGATGAAGATAAAGTAAATGAATACGCCAAAATCGCATCACACGCGGTCATCGGCGATTCAACCGATGAATCGGTGCTGAAAAACTTGGGGCTGCGCAACTTTGACCACGTCATTGTGGCAATCGGCGAAAATATACAGGCGAGCATTTTAACGACGCTGATTTTAAAGGAACTCGGCGTGAACACGATCACGGTTAAAGCGCAGAACGATTATCATGAGAAAGTGCTTGCGAAAATCGGGGCCGATCACATCGTCCACCCTGAACGTGACATGGCAAAACGCATCGCCCACAACATCGTATCAAATAATGTGCTTGATTATTTGGAGCTGTCCGACGAACACAGCATTGTGGAGATCGTGGCCAACAGCAGGCTTGCGGGCAACACACTGCTTGATCTGGACATCCGGGCGAAGTACGGCATTAATATCGTGGCCATCAAGAGAGAAAAAGAAGTGATCGTATCTCCGCTGGCGACTGAAATGATCCAAAAAGAAGATATTCTCATCGTTATCGGCTCTCTTACGGACATTTCCCGATTTGAAAAAAGAGTGCTTCATACAAAGTGAAAAGCCGTCCGTAAAAGGACGGTCTTTTATTATGTCAGAATAGAAAGACATTTATCATGTAAGCGGTATATTCTGCAATTTTTATTGACTATGATCAGGCGATCCGATAGCATATTGTACCATATAAAGAAAAAGAGGAGGCCGCATTTTGAACAAAGAAACACTGGCTGAACGGCTGAATGCATCAGCCGGCAGACAAAAAGCCGATACCGTCATTAAAAACGGAAAAATCATGGATGTATTTAACCAGGAATGGATTTCTGCAGATATCGCCATTACGGGCGGAGTGATCGTCGGGCTGGGGGAATATGAAGGGGAAGAAGTCATTGATGCAGAAGGCCAAATGATCGTTCCGGGCTTTATTGACGGACATGTTCATATCGAGTCCTCTATGGTTACTCCGATTGAATTTGCTAAAGCCGTCCTCCCTCACGGAGTGACTACTGTCATTACTGATCCTCACGAAATTGCGAACGTTTCCGGAGCAAAAGGCATTTCATTTATGATAGAGCAGGCGAAAAAGGCGCCGCTGAACATCCGTTTCATGCTTCCTTCCTGTGTTCCCGCCGCTAGCTTTGAACGCTCAGGAGCTGTATTAAAAGCCGAGGATTTAAAGCCTTTTTATCAGGAGAAAGAGGTGCTCGGGCTTGCGGAAGTAATGGATTATGTGTCTGTTGCGGAAGGTGAAGAGGATATGCTTCAGAAACTGCTTGATGCCAAGCGTCACGGAAAGCGGATCGACGGGCATTTAGCCGGACTGTCTTCAGATATCATCAATATATATAGAACCGCAATGGTGTCAAATGATCATGAAGTGACGACAAAAGAAGAAGCGCTGGACAGAATCAGACGGGGAATGTACGTCATGCTGCGCGAAGGATCGGTGGCAAAAAATACGCTCAATGTGCTGCCGGCGGTGAATGAAAAAAACGCGCGCCGCTTTTTCTTTTGTACGGATGATAAGCATGTAGATGATCTGCTTTCAGAAGGAAGTGTGAACCACCAAGTCAAAATGGCGATAAAGGCGGGACTTGATCCATTCCTTGCGTATCAGCTCGCCAGCTTAAATGCGGCTGAGTGCTACGGCCTTGAAACAAAAGGGGCGGTAGCGCCGGGTTTTGACGCAGATCTGCTGTTCATTTCAGATGTACGGGAGGCTGCCGTCACGAAGACCATGGTCGCCGGCCGGACCGTTGCCGAGAACGGACGGACGGTTTATGAACAGTCTGCCGGTTCCTATTCGCCGGACCAGGCACTGTTGGATACAGTGCGGCTGAAAGCGCCGCTGACTGAATCGGATTTTCATATACCGATTCAAGAGGGCAGGAAAATGAATGTAATCGAAATGATACCGAATCATTTGGAGACGAGAAAAAAAGAAGTGCCTGCACCGTCTGCTGACGCGTTTCGTCCTGATACAGATAATGATTTATTAAAAATCGCCGTCGCAGAGCGGCACAGCGGCGAAAAAATGATAGGACTCGGGATTGTACAAGGGTTCGGGTTAAAAGAAGGCGCCATCGCCACAACCATTTCTCACGATTCCCATAATATCATCGCCGTCGGTACAAACGATGCCGATTTGGCAAAAGCAATCAACAGGCTCCGTGACACCGGGGGCGGATTAACAGCCGTGAAAAACGGAGAATTGCTTCACTCCGTTCCGCTTCCGATCGCCGGGCTTTTGTCTGATAAGTCGGCGGAATGGGTTAATGACAGCTTGGGCGTGCTTCATGAAAAGCTTCCTCTGCTCGGATTCACCGGTGATTTCAATCCGTTTCTCACCTTATCGTTTTTAGCCCTTCCGGTGATTCCGGATATCAAAATGACGGCGGCCGGTCTGTTTGATGTCAAAGCCTTTCAGCATATTCCGCTGCAATAAAAAAACTGCACTCGTAATGAGTGCAGTTTTTTTTAGACCTCCATAATGATCGGAAGGATCATCGGGCGGCGTTTTGTTTTTTCGTATAGGAACGGAGCAAGCGTATCGGTAATTTCGTTTTTAATTTCGGACCACTGCGTTGTTTTCCGATCCATTACTTTCTCCAGATGGTTCGAAATGAGCTGCTGCGCGTCATTGATCAAATCACCGGATTCTCTCATATATACAAAACCTCTTGAGATTAAATCAGGTCCCGCCGAAACCTTAAAGTCGTCCATATTGATGCTGACAACAACGATAACAAGGCCTTCTTCTGAAAGAATGCGGCGGTCGCGGAGCACGATATTGCCGATATCACCGATTCCGCTTCCGTCAATGTAAACGGAGCCTGACGGAATTTTGCCTGCCACAGCGGCTTCTTCGCCTTTGAGGGCCAGCACTTCGCCATTATCCATGATAAAGCAGTTTTCTTCAGGTATGCCGCAATCAGTCGCGAGTTTGACGTGCATTTTCTGCATTCTGTACTCACCGTGAATCGGCATAAAGAACTTCGGTTTGATCAGGCGGAGCATTAATTTCTGCTCTTCCTGTCCGCCGTGTCCGGATGTATGAATGTCATTCAATGAACCGTGAATGACTTCTGCGCCCGCACGGTACAGCTGGTTGATGGTGCGGCTTACGCTGATTGTGTTTCCGGGTATCGGAGAGGAAGAAAAGACGACCGTATCTCCGGGATTAATGGAAATCTGCCGGTGCGTCCCGTTAGCGATTCGTGATAACGCCGCCATCGGTTCACCTTGGCTCCCCGTACATAAAATCGTTACCTTATTGGCAGGCATACGATTGATTTCGTTATGCTCAATAAACGTATTTTTAGGACAGGTAATGTAACCGAGATTTTGTCCGATTTCAATAGCCGATTCCATACTGCGTCCGAATACGGCAACTTTTCTGCCGTTTAAAACGGCTGCTTCAATCACCTGCTGAAGACGGTGTATATTCGAAGCGAATGTCGCAAATATAATTCTGCCGTCCACTTTTCGGAAAATATCGTGAATGCTTTCGCCTACGCGGCGTTCTGACATGGTGAAATCAGGCACCTCACTGTTTGTACTGTCAGAAAGCAGGCACAAAACGCCTTCTTTCCCGATTTCAGCCATCTTTGTCAAGTTGGCCGGTTCGCCTACCGGTGTGAAATCGAACTTAAAGTCCCCGGTATGTACGATATTGCCCGGCGGTGTTTTGACGACGATTCCGTATGAATCCGGAATGCTGTGTGTCGTTCTGAAGAAGGATACAGACGTCTTGCGGAACTTCACGATGTCGTCTTCACCGATGATGTTTAATTTGGTCTGTCTTAACAGCCCGTGCTCTTCAAGTTTATTCCGAAGTAAGCCGATCGCGAGTTTACCGCCGTAAACGGGAATATTTACTTGTCTGAGCAGGTACGGAATACCGCCGATATGGTCTTCATGACCGTGGGTGATAAACAGACCTTTAATTTTATCTTCATTTTTTACTAAATACGTGTAATCGGGGATTACGTAATCAATGCCGAGAAGTTCATCTTCCGGGAACTTGATTCCCGCATCAATCAGTACAATTTCATCCTGAAACTGCACCCCGTACGTATTTTTCCCGATCTCGCCCAATCCGCCGAGGGCGAAAACGGCAGTCTGGTCATTTTTTACAAATTTCATTCCGCTCATAACTCCAATACTTTAAAATTTTCGCTCTGCTTCTCATATTCTAAAAAAGCACCGTCCACAGGCTGAACAAATTCAATGTTGTATTTCTGATCTTTCAGTTTCGTTCTGACGTCCCGTTCTGAAACGCCCTCAATGTAAAGTGAATCTGTTTTTTCCCGAACAGGTACTTCGTCAGCCTTCTCTTGATAAAATACCTTATAAATCATCCAAATCTCTCCTTAAATGCCGTATGTTAGACTCGCTTATTCTATTATATTCGAAAACGGATTATAAGGAAAGTCTCGAGCAAAAAAGGGACTTTCAAAAACCGAAAGATCCCTTCTATGCGATGACTTTTTTCCGGAGCATTCCGCCCCACTGTCTTCTGAGTTTCTTCCGTAATCGGCGCAGCATCGTATACCTCCTTTAAAGCCCTTTATAGCAGTAGTATGCGGAAAAAATGAATTTGTTTTCGTGGGTAAAACTGGAATTTCGTCAAGGCGGTTTTCCGGAAGAAAAACTTTCTGTATGATGATATTGAAAAAGACACGACTGATAAACGGGAAAAAGGAGAAATTGACATGAAACCAAAACTGATCTTTTTTGATATTGACGGCACGATCTATGACCATGATAAACATATTCCCGATAGCGCAAGAAACGCCGTGACGGCGCTTAAAGAGGCTGGACATCACGTTTTTATCGCCAGCGGAAGGTCCCCGTTTATGGTAAAACCGATTCTGGAAGAGCTTGAGATTGAATCATTTATTTCATACAACGGCCAGTATGTCGTATTTGAAGGTGAGGTCATTTATAAAAATCCGCTTCCTGAAGATGCGGTTGCGCGTTTATTAAAGCAGGCGGCAGAAGGGGAGCACCCCGTCGTATTTATGGCGGAAGACACGATGAAAACGACCGTCCCCGGACATCCGCACGTCTCGGAAGGTATCGGCAGTCTGAAAGCGCCTTATCCCGAAGTTGATGAAACATTTTATAAAGGAAAGGAAATTTATCAGCTGCTTTTATTCTGCCGCGGACATGAAGAAAAAGCATATGCCGCTTTTCCGGAGTTTGATTACGTCCGCTGGCATGAATTGTCAACGGATGTGCTTCCGAAAGGCGGTTCAAAAGCGGAAGGCATTAAAAGAGTGCTTGAGCGGCTTCCGTACGGCGTAAGTGACACTTATGCATTCGGCGACGGACTAAATGACCTTGAGATGATCCGTTTTGCCGGCACCGGGGTGGCGATGGGAAATGCGGTTCCGGAATTAAAAGCTGCCGCCGATTTCGTCACAAAGCCGGTGGATGAAGAGGGAATCAGCTGGGCCGTCAAAGAACTGGGCCTTTTGAAATAAAGAAAACCGGCACTTTGGGAAGTGCCGGTTTTTTTAACGGTCAATGGCAATGGCGTTTTCAGGTTC
The DNA here is from genome assembly GCF_014872755.1 of Bacillus sp. Bvel1. NCBI lineage: Bacteria > Bacillati > Bacillota > Bacilli > Caryophanales > Bacillaceae > Bacillus > Bacillus sp. Bvel1. The sequence goes on from NZ_JAAOBZ010000006.1 coordinate 548,887, forward strand.
TTTGAACGGATTTTCTTTATCGATATGATCGTAAAACATCACGCCGTTCAGATGATCGATTTCGTGCTGAAACACGATGGCCGGAAAACCTTTGAGGCGGATGTCAATCTGTTCTCCTTCAAGCGTCACCGCCTTTACGCGGATGCGGGCGTAGCGCGGCACATAGCCGGGAATGGGTTCGTCTACCGACAGGCAGCCTTCTCCGCTCGTCAAGTAGCTTTTTTCCACTGAGTGGCTGACGATTTTAGGGTTAAAAAGAGCATAGCTGTATAAAGTGCCTTTCGCATCTTCTGCATGGACGGCGATCATCCGTTTTTTTACGTCTGTTTGCGGAGCGGCAAGACCGACGCCCGGACGAAGCTTGTATTTCTCGGCTAATTCAGGATTTTGGCTGTTTTTCACAAACTCAATCATATCAGCAAGATGCTGTTTTTCTTCGTCGGAAGCGGGAAGCTGAACCTCTTCAGCGATCTCTCTGAGCGCGGGATGTCCGTCGCGTACAATATTTTCCATAGTAATCAAGAAACTTCACTCCTAAAGCTTAATATGTAAATTATAGCGAATTTCTTTATCGCGGCGCAACGAAACAATTGGCCGGCCAAAGCAGGCCGGCCGATTTTCATGGTGTATAAGGTCAGCAGCCGCAGCCTAAATAAGCGGCACCGACGATGATTAATAAGATAAACAATACGACGATTAATGCGAATGTGCGGCCGTATCCGCCGCCGCAGCCATAACCGTAACCGCCATAACCGTATCCGCCGCAGCAACCGCCGCCAAATCCGCCGCCAAATCCATATCCGTACATAAAAAAACCTCCTCTTTTAATTACGCTGACCCTTTGTCAGCAGGGCCGGCGTCTACTATAAACTATGTAAAAGCCAAAAAGATGTATGGTCATCCGCCCTGTTTTCTCAATTTTTTACGCAAGTATTCTTTGACAGCACCGTAAGCGTCTTTTTACCCGGTCATGCCAATTACAGCTCAGCTATTGTCAAAAAGCGTTCGGGCTTCTATAGTGGAAATTGTCAAGATTGGGGGATTTTAAGTGAATATGATTCAAAAAAAGGTATTAGCAGGAATCGGAGCGCTCGGCGCCGCAAGTATGCTGCTTGCGGGCTGCGGGGGAAAAGATCCGGTTGAATCGCTTCATGACTCGATGGAAAAAGCCGTTCAAGCGGAAAAACCGTTTCAAAAAGAGCAGAAAACATTGGGAAAATTGGAGAAAAAAGAGCATAAGCTTTACGACAGCGCGGTTAAATTGAATATGGATGATTACAAGAAAATCGTCACACTGTCTGATCAGGCTCTGAGCAATGCAAATCAGCGAAAAAAACATCTGAAAGCAGAAAAAGACAGTATTGATGATTCAAAAAAAGCATTTGAATCCGCAAAAAAAACTTCTCAAGAAATAAAGGATAAGAAAGTAAAAGAAAAAGCCGGGCATGCTGTCGCTTTAATGGAAAAAAGGTATGCATCTTATGATCTTTTGTACAAAAAGTACGAAAAAGCCATTTCACTTGATAAGGACCTTTATAAACTGATTAAAGATAAAAAGCTCACATTATCGCAGCTGGAAGAGCAAATCGGCAAAGTAAACTCAGTTTACGAAAAAGTGCATAAACAAGCAGATGAGTTCAATCAATTTACTAAAGACTACAACAAAGAGAAAGAACTATTATTCCGCGAATAGTATAGTGAAGGCATATCGGCATGGGCTGATGAACTGATAACAACCGAGTTCAGCCGCCTGTAAATGGCGGCTGAAGAATTGGTATATACGTGTGTTTCCCATTGACAACATGTAAATCATGGTATAGTATTTATTTAGGGAAATATTCACATAAAACCAATCGTTGTTTCGGCACGTTGGGATGTTTTTATTATATTGATATATAAAAAACAGAATGAAAATGCGGTTTTAATTATCAGAAAATTCTATCTATTATTTGCGGCAATATGATCTTTGTACATGCTTTTTGCTTTTAAACCTTTATCCGGCATAAAGGTTTTTTTATTTTGCTTCGTAATGCTTATTAAGTAATGGTGCCGGGTGCTTAGAGTAAATGACAATTTTAAAAATTGAAGTGAAAAATGTTAAACAAATCACAATCGGAACGAAAAGAAACGGCAGAAATACGGAACAAGGAGGAAAACAAATGCTTGCTTACGTCTTTCCCGGACAGGGAGCGCAGTTTAAAGGAATGGGCAGAGACTTATTCGATGAATTCAGTGAGCTCATTAAAAAGGCAGATCATATTTTAGGATACTCCATAAAGGATTTATGCCTTTCAGATGAAAAAGAGAGGCTCACTGATACGAAGTATACACAACCTGCAATTTATACAGTGAGCGCACTGCAATATTTAAAGGGTTTAAAAGAAGGTCATACTCGCCCTGATGCTGTTGCAGGACATAGTCTGGGTGAATATACTGCGCTTTTTGCGGCCGGTGTTTTTAATTTTGAAACAGGTCTCCGGCTGGTTGCTAAAAGAGGCGAGTTAATGAGTGAGGCTTCCGAGGGCGGAATGGCTGCCGTGATCGGACTGGATGAGCATCACATAAAAAAAATACTTCAAAAGTATGAATTCGGCCAAATAGATATCGCCAATTACAATACATCTTCACAAATTGTGATAGCAGGGGCTGCAGAAGAGATAAAGCGTGCAGCCTCTTTTTTTGAAAAAGAAGGGGCGAAAGCTTATATCGTATTGCAAGTCGGCGGAGCTTTTCATTCTCGTTTCATGGAAAGTGCACAGCGTGAATTTGCGGAATTTATCGAGGAGTTTCATTTTTCTGAATTGAATTTCCCGGTCATCTCTAACTATACGGCAAGACCTTATAAACAAGAAGATATCAAACGGAATTTAATTGAACAAATAACAAACTCGGTGAAATGGACTGAAAGCATCAGGTACTTAATGGGACAAGGCGTCACTGTGTTTGAAGAGATCGGTCCCGGAAACATTCTGACTAAATTAATTCAAACCATACAAAGAGATGAGGAACCGCTTAATATTAGTGCGCCAAAAGACAGTCTCTTGTTTTCTGAAGGGAACAAGGACAATTCCGAAAGCGGGAAAGAGAAGGGCCTCATGGCCGAAAATATAGAAAGCGTTGCGGCTTCACCGGTGTCCCGATTGGGTGATCAATCTTTCAAAGAAGATTACGGTTTGACATACGCGTATTTGGCAGGTGCGATGCATAGAGGGATCTCTTCCGCTGAAATGCTGATCCGCCTCGGGAAGAAAGGAATGCTGGGGTTCTTTGGCACAGCGGGTTTAACTATAAGGGAAATTGAACAGGCCCTTATTTCTATTAAGGAGACACTCAAAAATGGCCAGCCCTACGGAATGAATCTGCGATTTGAGCCGGATCATCAAGATAGAGAAAAGGAATTGATAGATTTATATATCAAGCATGACGTACGGGTAATAGAAGCGTCTTCGTATCTTTCCGTCAGCGCGCCATTAATTTATTACAAAGCGCATCAGTTGAAGATGGACAAAAGCGGCAGGGTCATACCTCATAATCGGATCATTGCCAAAGTTTCACGGCCGGAAGTTGCGGCCGCATTTCTGAGTCCGCCTCCCCAAAGTATCGTAAAGAGAATGTGTCAGCACGGTATGCTGACGGAAGAGCAGGCGGAGTGGCTCAGCCGTGTTCCGTCAGCAGACGATATCATTATTGAAGCAGATTGCGGCAGTAATACCGAACAGGGCTCATTGACGGCGATGCTGCCGTTTTTTGTTAACCTGCGGGATGAAATGATGGAAACACATAAATACGCAAGGAAGATCAGAGTCGGGGCCGCGGGAGGAATCGGAACTCCCGAGTCTGCGGCGTCTGCTTTTTTAATGGGCGCTGATTTTATTATGACGGGATCCATTAATCAATGTACAGTTGAAGCCGCAACAAGCGGTTTTGTTAAAGAAATGCTGAGTGAGACAGAAATATGCGATACTGCTTATGCGCCTTCGGAGACTCTGTTTGAGTTCGGAACAAAGGTTCAGGTGCTGAAAAAGGGCACGCTGTTTCCGGTCAGGGCAAATAAATTATTTCAAATCTACCAACAATATGAGTCTTTGAGTGAGATAGATGAAGAGACAAAGATTCAGCTCGAAAATGTTTATTTTAATAAGACTTTTGATGAAATCTACGAAAGCATAATAGAAAAACAGCCGAACCTGGCCCAAAAAGCGGAGCGCAATCAAAAATATAAGATGCTGTTACTATTTAAGTGGTATTTGCAGAGAGGATGTCTGCTTGCTTTGGAAGGGGAGGAAGAACAAAAGGTGAATTTCCAAGTTCATTGCGGCCCGTCTTTAGGCGCTTTTAACCATTGGGTAAAGGGCACGGAGTTGGAATCATGGAGAAACAGACATGTCGATGACATTGGTGAAAAAATGATGAATGAGACCGAAAGTCTGCTAAGACGCAGATTGGATACGTTATTTCTACACTAAAAAGGGGCGGGTGGAGGCCAATGGTTCATTTGAATAAACAGAGTGCGGATATCGCGATAATCGGGGTTGCTTGCAGATTCCCCGATGCAGATCATTATCATGAATTCTGGGAAAACATAAATAGCGGCAAAGATTCCATCCGGGAAGTGCCGATTGAACGGTGGAATCCCGATCTTTATTACTCAGCTGATATCAGTATACCGAACAAAACAATCAGCAAGTGGGGAGGTTTTATTCATAAAGCTGACCATTTCGACCATAAGTTTTTTAATATCTCTCCCCGGGAAGCGAAAAACATGGATCCTGAGCAAAGAATCCTTTTAGAAGAAACTTGGCGGTGCATCGAAGATTCCGGGGTCTCTTTGCGGGATCTCCAGCGTAAAACCACTTCTGTTTTTGCGGGTATTATGAATTCTGACTACCGGCAGACAGGTCATGAATCGGAAATCGACAGTTACGCCTGTTTAGGAAGTTTCGAAGCTATGCTCTCCAACCGGCTTTCATACACATTCGGTTTGACCGGAAAAAGCATGTCTGTAAATGCCGCTTGTGCATCGTCGCTTGTTGCTTTACATGAAGCGGTTAAGTCATTGCGGACAAAAGAAAGCGATTATGCAATTGCATCGGGAGTAAACTTGAATTTCCAACCCGGAAAATATATTTCTTTTTCTAAAGCCAGAATGCTGAGTCCTGACGGCAAATGTAAAACCTTTGACGCAGCGGCGAACGGGTACGTTCCCGGAGAAGGGGCAGGCGTTGTATTGCTGCAGCGCCTTGGTGATGCAGTAAAAGCCGGTCACCATATATACGGGATCATAAAAGGGACGGCTGTTAATCATGGCGGTAAATCCCGTTCCATAACCGCTCCCAGAGCAGAAGCGCAGTGCCGGGTCATCTCAGAAGCTTTACACAACGCTGCTGTTGATGCTGCGACGGTTTCTTATGTAGAAGCACATGGCACAGGTACATCTCTGGGCGATCCGATAGAAATAGAAGCATTGACAAAAGCATATCGGCAATATACTGAGGATACTCAATATTGCAGAATCGGAAGTGTGAAAACAAATATCGGTCATACAGAAGCAGCGGCGGGAATGGCCGGATTGATAAAAGTTCTAATGATGATGAAACATCGGAGGGTGCCGAAAAGCCTGAATGTACATACGGTAAATCCAATTATACAGTTTGAAAAAACACCGTTTAGGCCGGCGCTTGATTCAAGTGATTGGAAGGCGGCAGACGGGGGGCCGCTCAGGGCGGGAATCAGCTCCTTCGGTTTTGGGGGTGTTAACTCTCACGTCATCATCGAAGAATTTATACATACAAATGACGAAACTGACAGAAAGGGAAGGGTTCCCTTCCTTTTTTCCGCTAAAAGTGAAGAAAGCATGAAACAAATGATACATAATTGGAGAACCTTTTCTGACGATTCTGAGGAATTTTGCAAAATATCAAATGAAGCGATCAGCAGCACCCTTTTAACAAGGACATCGTTTGATTACAGGGCGGGTTTATTGGCAGGCAGCAAGGAGGAATTTAAAAATCAGCTTAAAGAGGGATTAAGTTTTCGGAGGAAACATAATTCTGAATGGGCGCTTGCCATCGGTGACTTCAAATGGGAAAGTTATAAACAATTTGCCGTTTTGAAACGCGTGTTCCCTGATCTAGAAAAGAACGTAAGGTCGGTGCTGAAGGGTATACCAGCATTGCACAGTTCATTTAAAAGAAAATGGACGCCTGAGAAAATCCGCTTGTATTCTTTAGTTATCAATACGGAAATCATAAAAAGTATCCTGGCATCCGGTTTTAAGCCAAGTCTCATTACAGGCGCCGGAGACGGATATTACGTCGCTCTTGCAGCAGCGGATATCATCAAAATTGAAAAGGCCATTTCTGTCATCACAGGCGCTGAAAAACCTTCGCACTTATCCTGCGAGCCGCCGTCCATTCCATTTGTCAATCCGTACACTTCAAAAACGTACCCGCCGGTTCGATTAAATGAAGAATATGTAAGGATGCTGCTGAACGGTCTGAGCTTCCCGGCTGATTTTACAGACCGCCTGTACGGGAAAACACGGCTGCTTCTTGAGCACCAATATACGTTTAAAGGGTTTTTAGAAGAGTGGGATAAAGCGGGAAAGACTCAGGAAATCGAGATTTTATCTTATATTGTGAATCGCACGGCGGATAAAAGAAACGCATTGCCGGCTGAAGAGGAAGCGGCGATCATGGCTATCCTTGCCTCTATGAGAAGACTGTATAAGAGATGGGATTTAACAGATTATGATGGATTCTTTGATAATGATTATGTTCTGGAAATATTAAATTTACTGGATGAAGGAATCTTGTCTAAAGAACTTTTTCTGAGCATGTTATTGAAAAAGCAAGACGGAATTAAACAGGCTGTTGCTTGTATGAATGAGCATCCGTCAGGTTTTTATAATAAGGCCCGTTTTCCGCTGATGACAGAATACAATCAGATGGATGCCGTGTTTCAGGAGATAGCTGACCATATGCCGCTTCACACGGAAGAAAAGGGAACGGAGCCGGATGTGAATATCTCTGATTTTTCAGTTTTTCAATTCGGATCGCTCCCTCCATCAGCAAAACTAAACAAAGCGGCTGCTTTTGAAGCGGACAAACCAGCCGATGAGGCTCTTTATCATTCATTTATGCAAATGTGGCTTTCAGGAGAAGAGATTGAATGGGCGAAACTAGGTGATTATCATAAAAGAAAAGCCCCGCTTCCGCCTTATCCGTTTGAGCGCTCTCAATTTTCTTTAAACCCTCAGCCGGTAAAATCAGACGCGGCTTTTTCAGAAAAGAAGAATCAGGCACTTTATACGCCGGTATGGAAAGAAACCGCACTTGAGAATGAAGCGGGCAGCGGACAAGCCTGTACTATTTTGTTGTTCTCCGGGAATAAAGACTATTTTGAAGAGCTGAAAAAAAGAGAGAATACGTCCGCATATCTTATTATGCCCGGTGACCGTTTAGAGCAGATAAGCGACAGTGTTTTCACCATCAACAGGCAGTGTCCCGAAGATTATCAAGGTGTCATTCGTCTGTTAAAGGAAAAAGGCGCAGCGCCCGATGCAATTTTGCATACTTGGTCTGAAAAACAGCCTGAACTGGAAGAAACACTCGCATCAGGAATTTATTCTGTGTTTTATCTGACTAAGGCTTTAATCAGCGAGAACCTTATAAACAAAGTAACGTTCATTTATACATTCAGCGCAGATCAAAAAGAAAAATTGCCGTATTTTGAAGGTGTGAGCGGTTTTTTAAAATCGGTAAAACAAGAGTACCCGCAGCTGCATTGTAAGACGGTTTGCTTTGAACATGATTCTGCATCCGTTTCATGTTCAGAGAAGGCTGACATTCTTTATAAAGAAATAAACACAGCGCCTGATCGGCATATTCATATCACTTACAGAGGCTGCGTAAGATATGCACGGATGTTAGAGAAGCAGAGAGAAACAAACAGAAAGACCATTCAATACCCTGAAAAAGATAAAGTATATTTAATTACAGGGGGATTTGGGGGGATTGGCAGTAAAATCGCTGAATATTGCGCGAAAACTGAAAGATCCACTATTATCCTATCGGGGCGATCTGTTTTAAACGGAGATAAGCAGAAACATTTAGAATACCTGAACAGCTTTAAAGCCAAGGTTTATTATATACAGGCGAATATATCCGATAAAGAAGCGGTAAAAAAAATGATTGACGGTATTACCGATCAGCATGCAGGTCTTCATGGCGTCATTCATTGTGCAGGAGTTATCAGAGACTCGCTGCTTTTTCGAAAAACAAAGCATGAACTTTCAGAGGTGATTGCTCCGAAAGTTCATGGCGCATTGAATCTTGATCATGCAACGAAGTCGCTCGAATTAGATTTTTTCGCCGTTTTTTCTTCAGTCGTCTCTATTGCAGGCAACGAAGGTCAGTGTGATTATGCATATGCAAACGGCTTTTTAGATCATTTTGCCGAATATCGGGAACAGAAACGGCAAAATTCTCTGCGCAGCGGCCGCACCCTGACAATCAATTGGCCTTTATGGCAAGACATCGGAATGGGGGCGAACCTGTCAGGTCAAGGGCGGACGTCTCTTTTTCATGGTTCAGGGCTCGAAGAACTTCCTGCTGAAGACGGAACGCAATGGTTTTCGCGGATTGTAACTTCGGGTCAGCTGCATAATATTGCAGTCTGCGGTGATCATGAACGCTTTGAACATTTTATGCAGCAGAGATTTTTGACGGACGAAACAGAGACAGGCAGTGCCGTTCCTTTGGCTCAAGGCGATATTTTGGATCAGACAGTTTTGTTTTTAACCAATATCATCTCCTGTGAGGTCGGTGCAGAACGGGAAGAGATCGATCAAGATGTGCATCTGGCTGAATATGGAATGGATTCCGTTATGATTCATCAATGCAACACAAAGCTGGAGCAGTCACTGGGAGCAATTTCGAAAACGCTTTTATTTGAATTTCATACAATCAGAGATTTAGCAGATCATCTTGTAAAGGAATACCCGGATCGGCTGGGACGTTTATTTTCACGGGAGGAAAAAGGAAAACAGATTCAGAGCATTACCCCCGCCAGGCCGGAACAAAACACCACTGCATCTGCGGCGGAGGAAAAAGAACATCTTGACGGGATAGCGGTAATCGGTATCAGCGGCCGTTATCCCGGGGCTGAAAATATCGAAGAATTGTGGGATCTTCTATCAAAAGAGAGAACCTCAATCACAGAAATTCCGAAAGAACGATGGAATTATGAGACCTACTATGATCCAGATCCCGCTAAAGCGCATGAGGGGAAAATTTATTGCAAATGGGGCGGATTTTTAAAGAATGCTGAATCATTTGATTCTTTGTTTTTCCAAATATCGCCGAGAGAAGCAGAAGCGATGGATCCTCAGGAACGAATATTTCTCGAAACCGTATGGAAAGCATTTGAAGATTCGGGATATACCATTGAAGGGTTGAGAAAGCAGACCGAAAAACATGTCGGTGTATTTGCGGGAGTTACAACCAATTCTTACAAGCTGCTCGGCGAAAGAATACCGACGGACAAAAACGATGTACTTCCAAATTCGTTCCCGTGGTCTCTCGCGAACAGAGTGTCTTACACATTTGATTTTACGGGTCCCAGTATCCCTGTAGATACGGCTTGCTCTTCATCCTTAACGGCAATTCACATGGCTTGCCAAAGTTTAAAAAAAGGTGAGTGCTCGGTTGCGGTTGCGGGAGGAGTAAATTTGTATCTTCATCCTTCTGACTATTTATACCGGTGTCAGATGGGAATGCTTTCAAAATCGGGAAAATGCAGAAGTTTTGGAGAAGGCGGCGACGGTTTCGTGCCCGGAGAAGGTGTCGGGGCCGTTATTCTTAAACCGCTTAAAGATGCCATACGTGATAATGATACTGTGTACGCCGTCATAAAAGGAACGGCAATTAACCATGGCGGAAAGACGAATGGCTATACGGTGCCTAATCCTGCCGCACAGGCGGATTTAATTCAAGGAGCTCTTAAAGCGGCCGGTTGGAGTGCCAGAAGTGTCAGCTTTATTGAAGCACACGGCACGGGAACGCCGCTGGGTGACCCGATTGAAGTCCGAGGTCTGACCAAGGCGTTCAGAGCTTATACCGAAGATGTTTCATATTGCTCTCTCGGATCGATTAAATCTAACATCGGTCATCTCGAAGCGGCCGCGGGAATTGCCGGCCTGACAAAGATTATTTTACAAATGAAGTATAAAAAAATAGCCGCAACACTGCATGCTGAACGGGTGCATCCGGATCTTTATCTGGAAGAGACACCTTTTTGTCTCCAGCGGGAAACCGCCGACTGGATAAAACCCGCGAATGAAAAACATTCTGACAGCAAATATCCGCGGCGTGCGGGATTAAGTTCTTTCGGAGCGGGCGGGGCAAATGCTCATATCCTTGTGGAAGAGTATGAGTCTGCTGCTGACTGTCAAACGGGGCGTGAGGAAAGTGAAGAACTTATCGTACTCTCAGCCAAGCATTCACTGAGTTTACGGGAATCAGCAAAACAGCTGGAGGAATATCTTCAAAAGGCTCGTCATAAGCAGGGCGAGTGTTTACAGCCGGCGGGAACAAATAAGCCGCTTCACCTTTCTGATATTGCATATACCCTTCTTGAAGGGCGGGAAGCCATGCCGGAAAGGCTTGCTGTCATTTCGAAAAATATCGATGACCTGATGTTGAAATTAAATCACTTTTATAATGGAATTGACGATCACGAAATATTCAGAGGGAAAAAACCGAATCATAAACGCGGACAGCGGCAATCGGATCTTCCGCTCAAATCCGGCAGAACCACATTAGCCGACATGGCTGAATTCTGGGTATCGGGAGGGAATTTAAGCTGGGAAGATTTCCGCACCGGCAGAAAACCGGCAAAAATTGCGCTGCCGACTTACCCTTTCTTAAAAAACAGACTGTGGGTGTCAAATAAGGCGCAAACAACATCAGCAGCCGGTACAGCTCCTTTATTTGATTTTTCTGCAGGTGAGTGCCGATTTTATAAAACGCTTTCAGATTCTGAATATTATTTAAAAGACCATGTTGTGCATGGGAATATGGTTCTGCCCGGAGCGGCAATCATCGAAGCGGCCAGAGAAGCGGGAGAGAGGCTGTACGGAAAATCAGTCATAAAACTGAGTCAGGTTGTATGGGCGGTTCCGATAACCGTTGAAAAAGAAAAGACGATAATGATAGATCTGCTGCCGAATCAAAAAGACGGCAGATTTGTGGTAAAAACCGATATGCAATCTGAAGCGGCAGTTCATTGCCAAGGAAACATTATGACATGCGGAGATAAAGACGCCTCTCATACAGAGCATTTTAAATTGGACAGCTGGTTAACCGGGCAGAAAAGATTAATCAGCGGCGCTGAGTGTTATAGAAACTTCCGGCAGAGCGGTTTGGACTATGGAGCCGGCTTTCAGGTAATAAAACAGCTGTTTATCCATGAAAATGCTGTTCTTGCACGAATATCACTTCCTGAGAGCATTGATAAAAAATCCGGCGCGCTGCTGGAACCGTGTTTATTGGATGGCATTTTTCAATCCACAATCGGGTTTACGTTCGGTCAGGAAGACGATCATACTGCATATTTGCCTTTTGAATTAGGTGAGCTGGAGATTCTTCACCCACCTTCGGCAAACGGCTATGCTTACATTACTGCTGCCGATGAAAGACAACATGATGATGTCAAAAGGTTTCATATACTATTTATGGATGAACACGGATCTGTAAGTCTTAAAATAAAAAACTTAGCGTTGAAGGCATTAAGGGCTGCACCGCAGACTCAAAATGAGCGGCATTCAGCTAAGTATTACGCTGATATGTGGAAGCGGGCCCCTATGCTTCATCAGCCTGAAGGCAGCGGTTTAAACAGTTGCCTTGTAATTTCACTCCGTCAGGATATATCAGAACCGCTGATCCGCCAGGCATATAAAGATATCGGCCTGAACATGATCTTTGTCCGCCATGGCGGAAGTTTTCAAGAAAAAGAAGCTGATTCCTTTGAATTGAACAGCGTCAAACTTGAAGGCTATAAGAAATTGCTGGCGATTCTTAAAGAAAGACAAGTGACAATTGACCGCGTCATTTTAATCGGGATGAGCCCTGAAACGGGAATTGAGCATAACATTCATGAAAAGCTGGAAGAGGCTGTTTTGCCGGTTTTCAATGTAACGAAAGCTCTGTTAGCAACAATCCCAAGACATAAAATTCTGATATCACATGTATTTTTCACAAGGAACAATCAAATCTTACCTTATCAAATGGCAATCAGCGGCTTTTTTAGGTCGCTTCATTTAGAACATCCAATGTTGTCCGGTAAAAATATTGAAATACACAGCGATGAAATTCAGTTACAGCTGAACACCGGTCTGCCTGAATTAAAAAACCTTGTGAAAGAAACAGTCATCAGCGATGATGCTTCAGAGATCAGATACAGAGATGGAATCAGGCAGGTGAAACACTCTGCAGAAATTGAAAGGGCAGAGCCCCCCAAAAAGATGGAAGTAAAAGAAGGGGGAGTTTACCTTATTACAGGAGGAACAGGCGGCCTGGGCCTGATTTTTGCCAGACATCTTGTGCGAAAAGGGAGAATAAAGCTTGTGCTTATCGGCAGGTCAGAGCTTTCTGAGGAAGCCGTAAGCAATGTAAAAGAGCTCGAAAAAAACGGATCAGAAGTTTTTTATGTAAAAACCGATATTTCTGATAAGGAAAATGTCAACAACCTGATAAAACTCGTCAAAAACAAATTAGGTCCTGTTAAAGGAGTTATTCACAGCGCCGGTGTGATAAAAGATTCATTACTCATCAATAAGCGTGAAGAGGATCTCGATTCAGTCCTGGCCAGCAAGGTTTACGGAACGATATGGCTTGACCGGTATACAGACAGAGAACCTCTGGACTTTTTTGTTATGTTTTCATCTATCAGCGCAATAATCGGGAATGCCGGACAAACTGATTATGCTTATGCAAACCGGTTTATGGATTACTTTGCGGAAATGAGAGCGGCGGAAAATAAACCTGGAAAAACAGTCTCGATTAATTGGCCTTTATGGAAAGAAGGCGGTATGCAAATTGACATTCATTCAGAGAAGTTCCTTTATGACCGTTTCGGAATGCTGCCTCTGGGAAAACGGGAAGGCCTTGCAGCATTTGATCAAGCAATGACAGGGTGTGAACATCAAATAATGGTATTTAGCGGTAATGAATTAAAGCTGGAACGAATGATAACGATTGACAGCGGAAAAAGTGACCCGGCAATCGCCGACGAAAATCACGAACCGAAAGAGCTGTCAATAACTGAATCTTTAAAAAGCACTTTGACGCGCATCATCACCGGCGTATTAAAAATTGAAGAACGGGAATTTGATTTTGAACTGCCGATAAGTGAATACGGATTTGATTCAATTATGTTTACAATGCTGGGCAACGAATTAAACGAAACATTAGGAATATCAATGATGCCGTCAGATTTTTTCGGTCTTACTGATTTTAATGAACTTCTTGAGTTTTTAAAGAGTGAGTATTCCGAAGAGCTTCATCTCTGCGGATCTTTTTCTTCAGATGAATCTGCGGCGAAAGACAGGAGAGAAAATCTGATTGAGGGCATCGCAAAGATGATGTCCAGTATTTTAAAGATTGACAGAAAGGAAATGGAAGAAGAGACTTCATTCGGCGAGTACGGATTTGATTCTATTACGTTTACCAGACTCGGAAATGAAATCAATCAACAATATGGTACGGAATTATTGCCGTCCATTTTCTTTGAATGCAATTCACTGGCTGAACTGACTGATTATGTAATCGAGCAATACGGAGAAATCCTTTTTGCTGAGACAGAACCTTTTTCTGCAGCAGACGAAAAAACATTGTACAGCACGCCTCCGCCCGAATCCTATGAACATTCCCCTGAGCCTGAAAACAAAACCAGGCAAGAGGAAAGACATATGAATGAGCCTGTTGCAATAGTGGGAATGAGCGGCCGTTTCCCCCAAACAGATACGCTGGAAGACTTTTGGGAAGGAATTGAAAAAGGGCGGGATATGATTACAGACATTCCTGAAGACCGTTGGGACTGGAAAGAGTTTGACGGCGATCCGATCAGGGACGTCAATAGAACAAAAATAAAAAAAGGCGGATTTATCAAAGGCGCGGACAGTTTTGATCCGTTGTTTTTCGGGATTTCTCCCGCCGAAGCAGAATTAATGGATCCCCAGCAAAGAATTTTTATGGAGACTGTATGGAAAACAATAGAAGATGCGGGCTATAAGCCGTCAGATCTGGCAGGGACGAAAACCGCGGTGTTTGCAGGGGTCGCCACAACGGACTATGCGGAACGTCTCAATGAAAATGGCGTCTCTGTTCAGGCGCAGACCGCAACCGGTTTAAATCATTGTATATTGGCTAATCGTATTTCTTACCAGCTGAACCTGACGGGTCCGAGCGAACCGATTGACACTGCCTGTTCAAGTTCATTAGTTGCACTCCATCGTGCGGCTGAGGGGATTCAAAGAGGCGATTTTGAAATGGCGATTGCAGGCGGAGTGCATATTATGACAAGCCCTACTCTGTTTATAGCTTTTGATAAAGCAGGTATGCTTTCCAAAGACGGAAAGTGCAAAACGTTTGATAAAAGCGCTGACGGCTATGTAAGGAGTGAAGGGGCGGCTGCAGTACTGCTTAAGCCGCTCAGCAAAGCACAGGCAGACGGTGATCATATTTATGGTTTGATTAAAGGGTCAGCTGTAAATCACGGCGGCCGCGCCAATTCTTTGACAGCTCCGAATCCGAACGCACAGGCGGACTTATTAACCGAAGCTTGGCGGAAGGCGGGGGTCAGTCCCGCCACTGCGGGATATATAGAAGCGCATGGCACAGGGACAAGTCTTGGCGATCCGATTGAAGTAAACAGCATCATAAAGGCATTTAAAACGTTATATCAAGAATGGGACATTCCTTTTGAGAAACAGAAAAGCTGCGGAATCGGGTCTGTGAAAACAAACATCGGCCATCTCGAAACCGCTGCCGGAATAGCCGGAGTGCTGAAAGTGTTACTGGCTTTTAAATATCGCAAACTTCCGGGACTCGCCCATTTTTCAGAACTCAATCCATACATCAAAATGGAAAATACGCCATTTTATATCACAGAAACCGCTCAAAAGTGGAATCCGATAAAAGATGAAGAGAACAACGATCTGCCGAGGAGAGCAGGTGTCAGCTCATTCGGATTCGGCGGTGTGAACGCACATATTGTTTTAGAGGAATATAGGGAACCTCAAAAAGAAGTACCGGAAAACAACGGTAAAACACACATTTTTGTTTTATCTGCGAAAACCAAAGATCAATTACTTGAGTATATCCGGCTTATGGTTCAGTACTTGGATCGCGTGATTGCCGGTGACATGACCGTTAATGCCAGTGACATGGAATTTACATTGCAAAACGGCCGGGAAGCAATGAACGAGAGAATTGCCGTATGTGCAGTGAGTCTGACTGAGCTGAGAGATAAATACGTCAGCTTTCTTGATAAAAGCAAGGTGCAAAATGGCGTATTTATAAGCGAAAACACTGAAGAGCGCGCAGCTGTTTCTGAATATATGATTCAGGAAGCTCTTCAAAGCGGAAAAGAGGAGCTGCTCGCACAATGGTGGGCCAATGGAGCCGAGTTTGAATGGAAGACCATCGGCAATGAGAAATTGAATAGAGTGCCGCTGCCGTCTTATCCGTTTGCAAAAGAGAGTTATTGGTTTACTCCGAAAAAGAACAAAAGCGAGGTTAATAGCAAAAGTCTTCACCCATTAATCAGCGAGAATGTCTCAACATTAAAGAAACAAGCATTTAAAACTGTTATTTCCGGAACTGAATTTTTCGTCACTGATCACCTTGTTTCAGGAGACTGTGTGTTGCCGGGAGCCGCTTCGCTTGAAATGGCTCTAGTTTGTGCGGAAATAAGCGGAGAAAGTAAAGTATATAAAATAAAAGACGTGATGTGGAACAGACCTATATTATATAAAGGAAAAACGCTGCACATTTATACCGGCTTGGAAATGAAACAAGATAAGTTGAACGTAACGATATGTAAAGAGGGCCCGGATGGCGTGCAGCAAATCTGCACACAATGTGAAACAGTATTCGGAGACATAAACAGCAATCCTGAGTATGTCGATATTGATCAGTTCATACGCAGCAGTAAAACGGTCATAAGCCGGAAAGAGTGTTATCACCGCTTCAGTGGTATGGGCCTGACATATCAGAGCGGTTTTCAAACGTTGAAAGCCGTATATCGCGGTGATGTGGAGTTAATGGCAGAATTGGAGCTTCCGGATCATTTAACGAACGGGTTTTCACATTTTACACTCCATCCTTCATTAATTGACGGCGGTTTTCAAGCGGCGGCATTTTTGTTAAGAGAAAATGAGGAAGACGGCTTATTTGTTCCTTATTCACTTAGAGAGCTTCACATTAAGAGAGCGCTTACTGCCCGATGCCATGTTTCGGTGAGAGAAACCGGTTTTTATACGTATAACATTGATTTTATTAACGAGAGCGGCGAAGTAGCCGTGAGCATGAAAGACTTCTCTGTCAGAAAAGTGACCGGGGGAGAATTAACCGCAGGTCATAAAAATGAAGATCAGGAAATTCTCTTCTTATTGGAACAATTGAAAAACGGTGAACTTTCTGCTGACCAAGTTTATCAGCTGCTGGAGGGAAAATAGTGCAGATCAAACAAATACTTTCCTTAATTGAAGAACAGCAAATGTCTCCTGATGCAGGACTGGAGCTAATTCGTACTTACAGAAAACAACAAATGGAAAAAAAGGCGGAGCCGGAATCACAAGCTCCGTCCCCAACCATTTTTTTTAAGACCGATTGGGTCAGGACAAATCACATTGATATGCCGAATCAGCAGGCACCGGGGAATATGCTGATTTTTGATCAGGATAACCGTCTTTTTCAGCATGCCGAGATGATGAATGGAGAACATAACCGTGTCATTCTTGTAACGCCCGATTCTGATTACAGAATTGAACGGAATAGATGCACAATCAATCCTTCTGATGAACATCATGTCGAAATGCTGCTGTCTGATTTGGCTGAAAACGGATTTACACCTGATGTCGTGCTTTATTTATGGAATAGAGAAATCAGAGAATTCACTGAAGAATCTGTTAATGAAACTCTTCGCAGAGGGATAAACTCGCTCTTTTTATTATCAAAAGCTTTAATGCGAAGAAACGAACCTGTTACGTTATTGCATATTTATTGGACAAGCGGTCTGAATCAGCCGTTTCATGAAGCTGTCGGAGGGTTCGTGAAAACGGTAAACATGGAAAGCTCCAAGCTTAAAGCGAAAACCATACAGATACGCCACGAGGATTCTGACATAAATCCTCCGGTTTCCGAGATGTGGGATGCTGCAATCAGTGAAATGCAGCGCATTCAAACGGATGAATGTGAGGTTTTAATAGACTCATATACCCGTTATGTGAAAGGACTGCAGCCTATTGATATTCCGGAACACGATAACGGATCTGTAACGTATCAAAAAGGCGGCATATATATCATTACCGGAGGAGCCGGAAAACTCGGGCTGCTGTTTGCGGAACACATCGCTAATGAAAACCAAGCCGTGATTATACTTACAGGCCGTTCTTTTTTAACAGCTGATCAAAAAGAACGGATCAGTAAGCTTAATGAGAGCGGCTCTATTGTTGAATATCAGCGGACGGACATAACAGATCGAACAGAGGCAGAGCGATTCATTTTCGGCGTTAAAGAGCGGTACGGCAGCATAAACGGGATCATCCATGCTGCCGGCATCCTTCGTGATTCATTTCTTGTAAATAAAAGTCTCAGTGATTTTACGGACGTACTGAAACCGAAAGTTTACGGGACAATCTGGCTGGATGAGCTGACAAAAGACGAAGATCTTGATTTTTTTGTTCTCTTTTCTTCTTTTTCCGCTTACGGAAATGCCGGCCAAAGTGACTATGCGTACGCAAATCATTTTATGGACAGTTTTGCAATGCTTCGATCCCAGCTCTCTCGAAACGGAAAAACACTATCAATCAATTGGCCGTTATTGAAAGATGGCGGAATGAGTCTCGACAGCAGTGGAATCGTTCAAATAAAAGAAAAATACGGAATGACTCCGATGCGAGCTTCCTCTGTTCTGGAAGCGTTTCTGAAAATGCTGCGGTCTGCATTTACCAGCTTAATGCCTGCAGAAGGTGAGCGGGATAAAATGATAAAGGCGCTTTCGATTCAAAGAAATACAGCTGCAGCAGATCAAGATACACTCACGGCGGAACACGATGAAGAAGCGGAATATGCTGCGAAAGAAAAAGTCAATGACTATTTAATCAAGATCATCAGCGGTGTCTTGAAAATCCAAGCTCATAAAATAAATGCGAAAGACTCTTTTGAGAAGTTCGGAATCAACTCACTTATGATCATGTCACTTATTGCAAAGCTTGAAGATACTTTCGGGGATCTTCCGAAAACAATCTTTTTTGAATATCAGAACATTGAAGAGCTTTCAAACTTCTTCCTAACATCTTTTAAAGAAAAAGTGCTTAAGGCCGCAGGGGCAGCTCCGGTAACAAGAGTGCAGAAGAAAAGAGAAAATCCGAGTAAAAAACAGCACCGGCAGCAGAAGGATACACCTGCACCGAGCATGGATCAGCCGGGGGAGGATATTGCCATTATCGGTGTGAGCGGAAGATATCCGAATTCCGATACTCTTGAGGAGTTCTGGGAAAACATTGCCGGAGGGAAAAACTGTATTATTGAAATCCCCGAGGAACGTTGGGATTTCAGATCGAATTACAGTCCCGACAGAATGGAGAAGGGGAAAATCAACAGTAAGTGGGGCGGTTTTATCAGCGGTGTTGATCAATTCGATCCGCTGTTTTTCCACATTTCTCATAAAGAAGCTGAGCTGATGGACCCTCAGGAGCGAATTTTTCTCGAAACCTCCTGGCATACGTTTGAAGATTCAGGATATACAAAAGAGAAGCTTAACGGTATGAAAGCCGGTGTATTTGTCGGAGCCATGTACGGACAATATCAATTATTCGGCGCAGAAGAAACTGCGCGGGGCAATCCGATTGCGCTCAGTTCCTTCTTTTCATCTATTGCCAACAGGGTTTCATACTTTTTTAATCTCTCCGGCCCGAGCATTGCACTGGATACGATGTGTTCATCATCGCTGACGGCCATTCACTTGGCATGTGAGAGTATTAAAAGAGGGGAAAGTGAAATTGCGCTTGCAGGCGGCGTTAATGTATCCATACACCCCAGCAAATACCTTTGGCTGAGTCAAGGTAATTTTGTTTCCACCGAAGGATTGTGCAGAAGTTTCGGAGAGGGCGGAGACGGCTATGTCCCGGGAGAAGGTTCGGGAGCCGTTCTGTTGAAACCTCTGGAAAAAGCAATTGCTGATCAGGATCATATATACGGAGTGATTAAAGGAACATCTGTAAATCATGGCGGAAAAACCAATGGATTTACGGTTCCGAATCCGAATGCACAAGCTGAGCTGATTGCTGAAAATTTCAAGAAATCGGGCATCAGTCCGCGATCCGTCAGCTACTTGGAAGCACACGGAACGGGTACCTCGCTCGGAGATCCGATTGAGATCGCAGGATTGACAAAAGCTTTTGAGAAATTTACGGATGATAAACAATTTTGTGCCATAGGTTCAGTGAAGTCTAATATCGGACATTTGGAGTCTGCCGCAGGTATAGCAGCCCTTACAAAAGTTCTTTTACAATTTAAGCATCAGAAGTTGGCGCCATCCATTCACTCGGAACAGCTGAACCAAAATATTCGATTTGAAAAGACGCCTTTTTACGTTCAGCAGAAAGAAGAAGAGTGGCGGAAAGAATCAGGCGCCTCTAACAGGAGAGCAGCAATCAGTTCGTTCGGAGCGGGAGGAGCAAATGCCCATGTCATTGTGGAGGAATATCAAAACCATGCGGACACACAAACAATAAGCGGTCCGTTTGCCGCAGTTCTTTCTGCCAAAAATGAAGACAGACTGAAAGAATACGCCCGGCGCCTTCTGCAATTCACAGAGCGGGAGACAACAGCCTCGGCAGCTGATATCGCTTTTACATTGCAGACATGCAGGGAGCCTATGGAAGACAGACTTGCTGTTGTAGCTTCCGATTTGCCGGAACTTAAGGAGAAGCTGAGAACTTTCTGTACTGAAGGAACAATTGGAGAGGGCGTATACAAAGGCAATGTTACAAAAGATTTTGATAAAGTCTTTATCTTTCATGATCAAAAGATGAAAGATAAATTCCTCGAAGCGATGATGGAGACAAAGGACTTGAATCTTCTAGCAAAATTATGGTCTTTCGGGGCTGATATTCAATGGAGAGAGTTATATGAAGAGTATACCCCGCAAAAGGTCAAGCTTCCTTTATATCCATTTGCTGAGGAGTCTTACTGGGTGCCTCGAAATCAAAGCGCAATATTTCCGGAAATATTGCCGCAGCAGTCTTCACTGCACCCGCTTCTGGATTCGAATGAATCTACTCTGGAACAGCAGTTTTTTAAAACGACATTAAGAGAAAAAGAGATTTGGTTAAAAGACCACATCGTAAAAAACAAGAGCATTCTCCCGGCAGCTGCTTTTCTTGAAATGGCATGCGCAGCGGGAACGCGGTCATATCGAAAGAAAGAGGTCACTCGTTTAAAAAACGTGATATTTGCAAGACCGGCCATGCTTTTGCAAGAGAGCCTGACCATTTACACTCACGTTTCCGTAAAAGACGGCAAAATATTATTTAATATGTCATCTGACGAGGATGCTGCTGTAAGGAATGGATTTGTGACGGGGGAATTAGATTATGATCATCATTACGGTGATGATGATATAGAGAATATCGACAGACAAGAGATGATAAACAGAAGTGCTTTTGTCCGTGAACAAGATGAATGTTACAAGTATTTTCGGGAAAACGGGTTCCTGTATGGGCGCGCTTTTCAGCCGATTCAACGTTTATGGGGCGGAAAAACAGAAGCGGTTGCACACTTATTGCTGCCAAAAGAAGCCGCATATGCTCTTGAAAATTATACATTGCATCCGTCTTTAATTGATGGGGCTCTGCAATCTTTGTTCGGGATTACGGACGGAAGAGAAGAGGCATCTGTTTATGTTCCTTTTTCAATAGGAGAGATTACGATTCGGAAAAAAGTTTCAGCAGAATGCTGGGCTTATGCGCGTAAAACAGGCCAAAAAGGTCAATCCGAGCTTATTTACGATATTCAGCTGCTTAATGAACAAGGAGAAAGACTTGCAGGTTTGAAGGATGTAACCATTCGTAAAAAAGAAACGTTTTCCGCGGAGGCACAGACTCGTGCAACAGTGGATTCCAATGGAAAGAACGAGAGAGTAAAAGAGCTTCTCAGACAATTAAAAGCGGGCGAACTGACTGCCGAAGAAGCAGATTATGCGCTGGAGCGTATGCAGGATTAGTTTATCATTTTGCGGAAGTGCCATTTGTAAAGGGGATGAAGATTTTTATGAAAGAAGCCCGTCATATTAGAAAAAAAGTACTTTCTGACATAGAAAGCGGCAACATTTCTTTGGAAGAAGGAGTAAAGCGGATACAGCAGCTTGGTTTTCATTCCGCAGGGGTTAACGGACAGGCGATATATTATCAGACGGTCTGGCAGCGGACAGATCTCAGCATTCATGTAAAAGGCGGCCGGCGTGAGGGCAGCCTTTTATTATTTGATAAAAATGAAGATGTGAGTAAAGAACTTGCTGCATTGCATGATACAAGGGTTATTTTGGTTAAGCCGGGGAAAGAGTTTCGAAAAACCGGGGACGGTGTATTTGAAATCGACCCCCGCTCTGAAAAAGATTACATAAACCTGTTAGGATGGCTTATAGAAGAAGAGAAGTCAGATATACGGGAAGCGGTGCATTTATGGTCAGACATGCCGTTTGAAAAAACAGAGAGAGCAATTCGTGAACAATGCGACAGCGGAGTCTATTCTTTGTTTTTATTACAACAGGCGCTCTTCAAAAATAACTGCCGCAAACCGATCAAGCTGTTATATGGATATTTTTCGCACCTTTCCGGAGAACAGCCTCTTTACGCGGCGGCAAGCGGATTTTTGCGGACATTACAGCTGGAAAATCCGTTAATTTCAGCAAAAAGCATTGAAATGGAGCAGTCAATAGCAGCCGTTCACGCAGCTGATATCATACGCAATGAGCTGAGTGATTTCCAGCCTTCAGATGTAGAGATCCGTTATAAAGACATGCAGCGTTATGTCAAACAGCTCAAAACGTATGAACCCGAAAAAAATTCCGGAAGCGGAGATGTGCCGCTGAGAGAAAATGGAGTATATATTATCGCGGGCGGCGCGGGCGGATTAGGATTTACCTTTGCAGAATATTTGGCTTTTCAAACAAAATGCTGCCTTGTTTTAACAGGTAGATCTCCGCTTTCAGATCATATAAGAAAACAGCTGAGGCGATTGGAGGATGCCGGTTCTTCAGCTGTTTATGTTCAGGCTGATATTACCAATAAGGAAGAAGCCGAATATGTAGTCAAAAAAGCCAAAACTTCTTATGGAAAAGTAAACGGGGTCATTCAGGGCGCGGGAATCATCCGGGATTCTTTCCTTCTTAACAAGTCACGAGAGGAATTCGATCAGGTAATCAGACCGAAAGTATTGGGTACGATGTGGCTGAATGATGCTGTTGAGAAAGAAAATCCTGACTTTTTCATTTGCTTCTCCTCTACTTCCGCAGTGTTGGGAAATGTCGGGCAATCTGATTACGCGTTCGGAAACAGTTATATGGATCATTTCATGAATATGCGTTCTGCCCAGCATTCTGATACGATTTCTCTCTCTCTGAACTGGCCGCTGTGGAAAGAAGTCGGCATGCAAGTGGATGAGCGAACGGTAGAGACAATGAAAAAGGCGGGTTTTTATCCTTTAGAAAAAGAAGAAGGTAAAAAAGCGTTTGCCGTCGCATTGTCCTCCGGTTTTTCGCAATTTACTGTATTTTACGGAGATGAGCAAATTGACAATCATGTTCATCAATTATATGAACGAAAAGACAATATTCAGGCAGATGAAGGAACAGGGAGAAATATCGAATCATTTGATTCAGAGAAACTGACAGCTGAAACATCCGATTTTATCATAAAAATAATTGCTGCAGAATTCAGGATGCCTGCGGACAAAATAGATGCAGAAGAGGCATTGGAAAAATACGGACTTGATTCCGTTATGATTATCAATATGACGAATGAGCTTGAAAAACATTTCGGCGCGCTCTCAAAAACGCTGTTATTCGAATATCAGACTGCGGCAGAATTGTCACAGTATTTCGTTGAGGAGCACAGGGATACTCTTCTTCATAAACTCCGGTTAGGAGAAAACGGGAGCGGCACCCCATCTCAGAAGAAAAAAGATAATAAACAGACAGCCGATGTTAACGGGAAACAGAAAATGCAGATGAAAAATCAGGTGCAGCAGGAGAAGTATCATGACAATGATATCGCTATTATCGGTATCAGCGGACGTTACCCGATGGCAAATGATCTTGATACTCTGTGGGAAAACTTATTGAACGGTAAAGACTGTATAACTGAGATACCTGAGGATCGGTGGGATTCGAGGCTGCACTATCAGCCTGCGGCGGGCGACGAAGTAAAAAACCAAAGCAAATGGGGTGGATTTATTGACGATGTGTATCATTTTGATCCGTTGTTCTTTAATATTTCTCCTGCCGAAGCTGAATTAATTGATCCGCAGGAAAGACTGTTTTTAGAGACGGTTTGGCACACCATAGAAGATGCCGGGTACGCAAAGAAAACGCTTGAAAGAAAAAACGTCGGTGTTTTTGCAGGGGTTATGTACGGCCAATATCAGCTGTACAGCGTTGGTCACGAAGCGGCCGTTTCTTCCTCATATGCATCAATCGCAAACCGGGTATCCTACTTCTTTAATTTCAGCGGGCCAAGTATTGCTTTGGACACGATGTGTTCCTCATCATTAACGGCTGTTCATTTTGCCTGTGAAAGTTTAATCAGGAATGAATGTGAAATTGCAATTGCAGGAGGCGTCAATTTATCCATTCATCCTCATAAATATGAACTCCTGACTCAAGGCGGATTTTTATCCAGTGATGGCCGGTGCAGAAGCTTCGGTTCAGGAGGAGACGGCTATGTGCCGGGAGAAGGGACAGGTGCCGTGCTGCTGAAACCGGTAAAAAAGGCTATTGCCGACGGTGATCAGATTTATTCAGTTATTAAGGCAACAGCGATCAACCATGGTGCTAAGACGAATGGATATACCGTGCCGAATCCAAAAGCTCAAAGTGAGGTCATTACGAGAGCCTTAAAAAAAGGATGTATTGATCCAAAAAGCATCAGCTATATAGAAGCTCACGGAACAGGCACCGCGTTAGGAGATCCGATTGAAATCACCGGCCTGACCAAAGCATTTTCAGGTGCCGAACGCGATAAGAAGACATGCGCGATCGGGTCGGTTAAATCAAATATCGGACATCTTGAGGCTGCTGCAGGCATAGCGGGCATTACGAAAGTTATTCTTCAAATGAAACATAAAACGATTGTTCCGTCACTGACTCATTCTGCTGAATTGAATGAGAATATACCGTTTCAAAAAACACCTTTTTATGTACCGGACAGAGCCGAAAAATGGGAGTCATCCGTTCCCAGGCGTGCCGGAATCAGTTCTTTCGGGGCAGGAGGAGCTAATGCCCATGTTATTTTAGAAGAATTTGCGGATGAAGCTATCTCTCCTCTCGCGGCGGCTGAAGAACCTGAACAGCTTTTATTTGTTTTTTCTGCAAAAAATACCGACAGGCTGGCAGAATATGCAAAACGCGCAAAAGAACAAATAGCAGCCAGAGATTATTCATTAGAAACACTTAGAAATACAGCATTTACTTTACAAACCGGGAGAGAAGAAATGCCGCACAGATTGGCTGTTATCGCCTCCACAAGAGATGAATTGCTTAAAGGGCTGACAGACTATACTCTCGGAAATGCGAGGGATCATATTTTTACAAGCGGTAAAGACACAACAGAAGCTCAAAGGATGAACAAAGCTGAAATTGAAGAAGCAGCCGCAAACAGGGATCTTGTGAAGATTGCTGAATACTGGGTTGGCGGTAACGGAGTAGATTGGCCGTCACTTTATAAAGATGTCACTTTGAGACGGGTATCAGCACCGGGATATCCATTTGCCAAAGAGCTATGCAGAATAGATGCGCAAAATACGGGAAGCCGCCGGATGAACGTAAATAACGATCTGCATCCTTACATTTCATGCAATATATCTGATTTTAAAGCCCAGAAGTTTCTTATCAATGTAAGCGATACCGATTTGTATATAAAAACAAAGTATCAAGACAAGGAAATGTTTCCGTTTCTCAGCCAGATTGAAATGGCGAGAGCTGCCGGAGCGATGGCTTCAGGGAATCCGATTATTAAATTAACTGAGCTCTCCTTTAGAGAACCGATGTTACAAAGCGGAAGCAATGAGCAGATCCGGATTGTATTAACCCCGGATAATCAGGGTGCATCGTATTCTATAGAAAAACAGAGCGACTCATCCATTTATTCCTCAGGGCGGCTCAAATTAGAAGGCGGGGCGTACGAGAACGGAAATATTCATCTTGAGCCGTTCCTGTCTCAGGGCGCAGACCGTATACCGTACGAAGCGTTTTATCAGCGGCTTGCCGAATTCGGATACAGCTGCAGTGACAGTCTGAAAGCCGCAGAGCACTGCGTCAGCAGGAACGGACAGGTGCTTTTAAAGATAAAAGCAAAGGCCGGGCCGAAAGGGTGCATAATCAAACCGGAAGTGATTGAGAGCGCATATCAAGCCGTCGTATACCTTGCGGGGGAAAATGCCGGAGAGACCCCGGAAAATATTAAAGAATGTACGATTTTTGATCATGAGACTGAACCCGTTTATGTATATGCAGAACAAACTGAAGAAAGCGATTCGGCTTATGATGTGTATGTATTAGACAATGCCGGCGGGATTTTGATGGAACTGAGCGGGCTGGTTTTTGGCGAAAAGCCTAATAAAAATGTACGTTTTTATGAGCATGAGTGGGATCAAAAAAACCCTCTGATTGAAAAGAAAGATAGGGAGCCAAAAACAATTCTGGTTTTTGCAAAAGATGAAGCATTGGCTGGAGCTCTGAAAAATCAATCAGACAGCCGTGTCATTCTCGTCACGGCGGATCAGCGGCAGACCGATCAAAATCTGCTGACATTCTGTATAAACCCGGAAGTGACGTCAGATTATATTCGTTTATTCGAAGAATTGGAGAAAAAGGGGTTTTCTCCTGATGTCATCTTGCACACGGGAGAAACATTTTACGCGGGTGACCGCCTTCTCAGCGGCCTGGAATCAATTTTTTATTTATTAAAAGCCCTGAGTGCCCGCAGTGACGCCTCTCTTTATCTTCATTCTCTGCTTCTTGTTCACTCTTTTAAAGAAGGCATGAATGACCCGTATACGGGCGCTCTTGCAGGCTGTTTAAAAACGGCAAATATGTTGGTGCCATCCGCAGAGAATGTGAAGTCAATCGGTTTTTCAGAACGTATATCAATTGAAAAAATGGCTGAATTTTGTCTTAACGAAATGGTTTCAGGCGTGGAACGGCAGGCGGAAGAAGTTAAATATATAAATGACAAGAGGTATGTTAAGACATTAAAGGAGTATGTATTCAATCATACAGAGCACTCTCATCAGCTGAAACAGAAAGGGATTTACCTCATAACGGGCGGTTTGGGCGGTCTGGGCCTGATTTTTGCAAAATATTTAGCCTCTCAGTATCAAGCAAAATTAGTATTGACGGGAAGATCACCGTTAACAGCTGATAAACGACATAACATTGACCGGCTGCAGGCGCTTGGAGGAGACGCGGTATATTATCAAGCTGATGCCGCAGATCAAAAGACGATGGGACGGGTCATAGAAGAAACGAAACGGACTTGGGGCTCCCTTCAAGGTGTTATTCATTCAGCTGGTCATGCCGATGATCGGTTATTTACAGAGATGAATCTGACTGATTTTACGGAAGGCATGACTGCTAAAATTGAAGGAACGGTATGCTTAGATGAATTAACGAAAGATGAGCCGCTTGATTTCTTTATCGTATTTTCTTCTATTTCTTCGGTCTTCGGAGATTTTGGACAGGTTAACTATGCGATGGGCAATTATTTTCAAGATCAATATAT
The DNA here is from genome assembly GCF_014872755.1 of Bacillus sp. Bvel1. Lineage (NCBI taxonomy): Bacteria > Bacillati > Bacillota > Bacilli > Caryophanales > Bacillaceae > Bacillus > Bacillus sp. Bvel1. The sequence continues at coordinate 576,170 of NZ_JAAOBZ010000006.1, forward strand.
AAATTGGAGATCCGAACAGAGCAGCCGGCAAGAGAGACAAGGCAAGAGCATTTCGATTAACTGGCCGTTGTGGCGTAAAGGCGGAATGCATTTAAACAAAGAAGCTGAAGACGCATATCTTTCCGCATCCGGGTTTGATTATTTGGAAACGGAAGAAGGGATAGCGGCTTTTGAGGCGATTTTGGCAAGTGACTGTCCGCAAATTTCGGTTGTTACCGGGGATGCCGGAACAACACCAGCAAAAAAAGATCTGCCGCATCAAAAAGTAAATACGCTTCCGGTTCGTCAAGAGGAAAGTTCTTATACAGGACCGGATTCTGCAGACAATGTCCTTGAAGAACTGAAGCAAATGGTATCGGAATTATTGAAAATTAACATTGAACAGCTGGATACGGCAGAGAATTTCGGAAATCTCGGCTTTGATTCTATCAGTTTGAAAACATTAGCTGTCCGACTGAATAAAAAATACAAGCTTAAGCTGACACCTGCCGTTTTCTTTACTTACAGCCATATAAAGTCTCTTTCAGAATTTCTAAGCAGTGAACTGCGTACTGTTGCAAAAGGGAATACAGATGCAGAAAAAAACATTTCTGAAAAAAGGAAAGTGCACGCCGGGAAAACCGCAGGGAAAACCGTGAAGCCGCCGCGAAGTTTTCCGTTTGAAAAAAAGACAGCAAGACAGGCTGACCATCATCCGGAGAAGCAGCCGGTTGCCATTATCGGGATGAGTTGTGTTTTTCCGGGAGCAAAAAATGCAGATGAGTTTTGGATCAATTTAATCAATGAAAAAGATTCGATTCAGGAAATTCCCCCGGATCGATGGGATTGGAAAAAATACGCCGAAGGCAAAGGAAGCAGCGAAGTACATTCGAAATGGGGCGGATTTATCACAGATGCCGATAAATTTGATGAGGCGTTTTTCAATATTAATCCGCGGGAAGCAGAACTCATGGATCCTCAGCACAGAATTTATTTGCAGGAAACCTGGAAAGCGATAGAAGATGCGGGTTACAAAGCTTCAAAGCTGTCCGGCAAACATATCGGGGTGTTTACGGGCATTCAATTTAATGATTACCGCCAGCTGCTGATGAGGCATTCGGACGGGGCGCATGCGTTTGCGGGAACCGGAAACAGCCAGGCGCTCATCAGCAATCGTGTATCCCACTATTTTAATTTCAGAGGTCCGAGTGAGTCCATTGATACAGCCTGCTCAAGCAGTCTTGTAGCAATCCACAGAGCTGTGCGCTCGATTCAAAATGGCGAAAGTGAGCTGGCGGTAGCAGGCGGGGTTTCGCTGCTCTTAGATCCAGTCACGCATATGTATACCGATAAACTCGGTATTTTGTCTAGGGACGGCCGGTGTAAGACGTTTGATAAACTTGCCGACGGTTATGTCCGCGGTGAAGGTGCAGCTGTTCTGTTATTGAAACCATTGCAAGCGGCAATGAATGACAGAGACAATATTTACGGAGTCCTGAGAGGAACCGGAGAAAATCACGGAGGAAGATCTGCTTCATTGACCGCTCCGAACCCGGAAGCTCAGGCAGAACTAATAACGTCTGTTTACAAAAATGCCGATATTCCTGTTGATACGATATCTTATATTGAAGCACACGGAACCGGAACAGAACTGGGAGATCCGATTGAGATTGAAGGCTTGAAAAAAGCGTTTGGATCTTTTGAGCCGCATCCAGGAAAGAATCATGACCAATATTGCGGCATCGGTTCAGTAAAAACGAATATCGGTCATTTAGAGCCCGCCTCTGGAATGCCGGGGCTGATTAAAGTATTACTATCCATGAAGTATAAAACATTGCCTGCCACACTTCATGTCAAGGAGCTGAACCCTTACATTCAATTAAGCGGAACACCGTTTCATATTGTCAATAAAACTATGAAGTGGGCCAGATTAAAAGATCGAAAAGGAAATGAAATTCCGCGCCGCGCCGGAGTCAGTTCCTTTGGATTCGGCGGGGCAAATGCTCATGTCATCGTGGAAGAATTTGAATACGGACAAGATAAAGCAGTAACTGCCGAGCGGGATCAAATCATTGTTCTATCGGCCAAAACAAAGGAAAGGCTGATGGTTAAAGCCAAAGAGTTAACAGCGTTTTTACATGAAGAACTATCAGTTCAATTCAGTCATCAAGAGGTGCAGGAACGTGATGTGCAAGAGGCGGTTCGGGAAGCGGCAGCGGGTATCCTGCGTTTAGATACCGCAAATATAGATGCAAAGACACCTCTTTCAGAATTCGGATTTGATCCGTTGGCTTATTCCGAATTAATCTCTTATATAAACCAAATGTACGGCACAGAAATATCACTAGATATATTTCAGGAATTAATGACCCTGAGTGAGCTGTGCCGCTATATCAGCAGCGTCCGGAATCGATCAGCTGATAAACCGTATAACGGCAATTTTAGAGAAAAGTCCGGAATCGGTCTTGAAGAAATAGCATATACGCTGCAAACCGGAAGGGAACCATTTGAATGCCGCCTTGCGATCACTTGCTCGAATACCGGAGATCTTCTTGAAAAATTAAACGGTTACATTCAGGGGAGCAGACTGCAAGGTGTTTATGAAGGAAATGTAACGGATTTTGATAGTCTGTACGCTCCTTTATTCGGCGGCCCCGAAGGTCATGCATATGTTCAATCACTGATTCAGCAAAACAAGCCGGCCAAACTGGCTCAGTTGTGGACGATCGGTTGTGAAATCAGCTGGGAAGACTTGTATGAGGAGGAACTCAAACCGGTTAAACGGCCTCTTCCTCTTTATCCTTTCAGTAAGAACAGACATTGGATTCATTTAAATAAAGATGAAGCGCAGAAGATTGAGGCTTTCTCGAACACTGAGCTTCACAATTCAAATAAAGATACAGCAGATGGAGAAATCATGTCGCTTCTTGAAAAAGCACAAACAGGTGAGATGAATACGAAAGAGACGTCAGAGCTGATAGAGGAGTTGCTTTTCCATGAATGAAAAAACGATGCAAATTGAGCAAATCGTGAAAAAGGTGAAAGAAGGCAGCCTGACGCGTGAAGAAGGGCTGGAATTAATTAAGAGTTTGGGGAAAACCCATCTATATGAAATGGTATGGGATAGACATGAATTTAAAGGCAGTGAAAAATTCCCGAATACGAAAGAGCCAATTTTATTTTTTTGCAAAGACGACAGCATGTATACCGTAATGAAGAGGCAGCTTGAAGGCTATGAGGCGCCTTTCATTTACGTGACTTCCGGCGAGCGTTTCGAAGATTGCCGGAACGGTCGTTTTAAAATGAACTTTGCAAATGATGAGGATTATGATGCGCTATGCGGGGTTCTGCGTTCTCAAAATATAAGACCCCGCCATATTATTCATTTTTTAGCTGCCGGGCTCTTCAAAAATACAGAAGATGCAATAAGAAAGCAGCTCAATAAAAGTCTGTTTTCCTTGTTTCAAATGTTTCAGGCTTTCATGGCGAACAAACTTTGTCCGAAAGCAGAAGTTTTGTATCTGTATGAAAATGCCGAGGGCGAGGTTCAGCCCATTTATAATGCGGTTGAAAGTTTTCTTAAGACCGTACAGGCCGAAAATCCGAATTTCACATGTAAGGCTGCAGAGCTGAAATCAATGTTTGACGAGCCGTTTACAAAGCAGCATATTGCAGATGTCATCTCTTTTGAATGGAACAATCAATGCAAGACGGACCACTTTACCTGTTATGAGCCGAGGCATTATTATAAAAGGCAGCTTAAAAGAGTAAAACAAGAAGATGGGGAGAAACATAGTTTCAGTGTAAAAAAGAACGGTGTGTATTTAATTACGGGAGGAGCCGGAGGCCTCGGGTATCTGTTTGCGGAATATCTGGCGAAACAGGCGGAAGTCAAGCTGGTATTAACCGGGCGTTCTCCGGCATCCCGTGAAACGGCGCAAAAATTGAGCGCGCTTGAAAATCTCGGCGCTGAAGCCTTATATGTCCCGGCAGATATTTCAAAGGAAAAAGAGGCGGACGCGTTAATTAAGCACATTAAGCAGACATTCGGGGAATTAAACGGAATTTTGCACAGTGCCGGACTTGTTAAGGATGCATTTATCATAAAAAAAGCGAAAGAAAGCATAGAAGAAGTTATAGCGCCTAAAGTATTCGGAACCGTTTGGCTGGATAAAGCAGCTGAAGAAGAGCCTCTTGATTTCTTCGTTATGTTTTCATCCCTTTCGGCCGTTCTGCCTAATGCGGGTCAGAGCGACTACGCCTTCGCTAACGGATGTATGGACGGATTCACCCAGTATCGAAGCATGAAAGGACGTCCCGGGAAAACACTTTCTATTAATTGGCCTTTATGGGGTGCGGGTAATATGACAGTTGGTCCGGCAGAGCTGCAGGCTTTAAGACACACGGGGCTGGAACTTTTATCTGCCCAAGCAGGGCTTGCCGCTTTTCAGGACAGTATGAGCCGTTCTGCTTCTCAGCTGGCTGTTATCAGCGGAGACAAAGATAGAATAAGTGAATTACTCTCAACTGACCATAAAAAGATAGAGAATGTGCCTGAAAACAACAGTCTGCCGCAATTAAATGAAAAAGATCTGAAAAAGCAAACGATCCGTCTTTTGACAGAGATCGTCGGTGCGGAAACGGGAAGACCGGCGGACAGCATTTTACCCGAGGATACATTTGACCGTTACGGAATTGATTCTCTAACGATTTTAGGTCTTAACTCCCGTCTGGAAAAGTATTTTGGAAGAGTGTCTAAGACTCTTTTCTTTGAATACAGCAGTGTTGAAGAGCTGTCAGAGTATTTTCTTGAACACTATCAACATGAGTTGAAGAAGGCGTTTTTACCGGCAGCCGAACAGCGAATTGATCATTCGGCGCCGGCGAAACGGGAGAAGCTTTCCGTTTCCCGCATACCATCCGCACCTTCCGAGGAAGATATTGCAATTATCGGTATAGCCGGCCGCTACCCGATGGCGAAGGATGTGGAACAGTTTTGGGAAAATATTTCTTCCGGAAAAGATTGTATAACGGAAATACCGAAAGAGCGCTGGGATTTTCGGAAATATTATCACACAGGTGACAATGCCCGTCATGACAGCAAATGGGGAGGTTTTATAAAAGACGCTGATAAATTCGATCCGCTGTTCTTCTCAATTTCGCCTCGTGATGCCGAGTTAATTGATCCTCAGGAACGGTTATTTTTAGAGACAGCATGGCACACGTTTGAAGATGCGGGTTACACAAAGAAAAAGTTGAAACGGCATAAGACAGGGGTATTTGTCGGCGTCACCTACAGCCACTATCAGTTATTTGCAGCCGGTGCTTCAGATGATGAGGGACGTCAGGCGCTCTTGTCTTCTTATTCGTCTATCGCAAACCGGGTGTCATATTTCTTTGACCTGCACGGACCCAGCCTTGCAATTGATACAATGTGTTCTTCTTCACTTTCTGCTGTTCATTTTGCATGTGAAAGTTTAAAAAGGGGAGAATCTACCCTCGCCATAGCCGGAGGAGTGAATTTATCCTTACACCCGGATAAATATACTTTACTTTCACAAAATCATTTTGTTTCAAGCGACGGGCGCTGCAGAAGCTTTGGAGCGGGAGGAGACGGATATGTGCCGGGAGAAGGAGTCGGGGCCGTTCTTTTGAAATCGCTTTCTGCCGCAAAGGCTGACGGGGACAGGATTTACGGTGTGATTAAGGGAACATCTGTAAATCACGGCGGAAAAACAAATGGATACACTGTGCCAAATCCGGGCGAGCAGGCAAACGTCATCAGTGAAACTCTTGATAAGGCGGGGATTGATGCAGACAGCATAAGTTATATTGAAGCGCATGGCACAGGGACATCTTTGGGAGACCCGATTGAAATTTCAGGTTTAACCAAAGCTTTGCACAGCTCGAAAAGCGATTATCGTTGTGCAATTGGTTCGGTTAAGTCAAATATCGGACACCTAGAGGCCGCGGCGGGAATTGCTTCTATCACAAAAGTGCTGATGCAAATGAAGTATAAACAGCTTGCTCCTTCCCTTCATTCCGATAACTTAAATCCTAATATTGATTTTGAGGAAACACCGTTTTACGTGCAGTCTGAATTGACCGATTGGGAGACGCCGCAAAATCAAGCCAGAAGGTCGGGTATCAGTTCTTTCGGCGCTGGAGGATCTAATGCCCACATTATCATCGAAGAGTACAAGAATGAAGAAAAGATGGAAACGGTACAGAGCAACAAGACGCAAATTATTCTGCTTTCTGCCAAAAATGAAGAACGGCTCAGACTCTTGATTGATGCATATATAAAAGAACTGGAGCCAAAAACGTCACTAGCTGATGCCGCGTACACTTCGCAGACCGGGAGAAACGCTATGGAAGAGCGGCTCGCTGTTGAGGTTAGCAGCCTTGACGATCTTCGCGATAAGCTGACGATGTATTTGCGGTCAGATCATAAGTTAAACGGTTTATATAGGGGAAACGCCCGCCGAGGCGCCGGTCAAAAGAATGCCCTGTCAGCCGCTCACTTTGAAAATGCAAGAGATATGGCCATTCACTGGGTGAACGGAGGAGACGTTGAATGGGAAGAGATGTACACTGCGGAATTACCGAAGCTTATTTCTCTTCCTGCATACCCTTTTGAACGGAACAGATATTGGGCGCCTGCCGCAAAAGCAGCACAGAAACAGAAAACAGGTGTACCGCAGAGTCTGCCCCATGCACCGACTGACTTATCATTTGATGTATTAAAAAAATCGTGGAAAAAACAAAAGGCTGCGCTTTCCGCTTTTACGAAAGGACAGGTGGTGATCCTGGCTAATAGTGAAAGTGAGCGGCTCGCATTCGAATTGTTTGATTCAGATCCTCTGATTGAACCCGCTGTCATTTGCGCAGATAACTGGGATCATTCGGATGGAGAAGCCAAAAAAACGGCTCTAGCAGTCATAGAAGAAAATCCGGAAATCATCGGCATGATTGACCTGTCAGATTTGCGGAGTAATCAAAACGGGGCACGCACCGGCACAATCGGGAAGCTGATACTGCTGCAGGAAATCATAAAGACACGTAAACAGCTTTTCGTTTTACATGTGACAAGAGGGCTCCAGACATTTCTGAATGACAAGCCGTCATTAGCCGGAGCCGAAACAGCCGGACTATATAAAATGCTGAGCGCGGAGTATCAAAAGATAAAATCAAAAACAATAGATGTAGACGGGCATGTCGGGACTGCGGCGGAACTGAGACAGGTAATCACAGATGAAGCTTGCGCTGACGGGCTGTATAGTGAAATCTGCTACCGGAACGGTGAACGTTATATTCCATACGTTGAGAAATTACATGCAGCGGAAATAAACCGGAACCTATCCGGTCTGCCGGTCTGCCGTACGGATCAAACCTTGGTTATTACAGGGGGAACAAGAGGGATCGGAGCAGAACTTGCCAGACATTATGCCGGCAAGGGAGTCAAAAAACTTGTGCTGATGGGAGTAACCGACCTTCCGGAATCTGATAAAATAGCCGGCATGTTAGAAGACACCGATGAAAAGTCACCTCTTTATTCGAAATTACAACTGCTGCATGAGTTGGATCAAAAGGGAGTTCAGGTGGAAGTGTATTCCGGGCCGCTCACGGAAAAAGAAAAATTACATCGCTTCTTTTCAGAGGTGCGAATGAAGTTCGGCAAAATCGGCGGGGTGATTCATTGCGCTGGTGCAGCCAATCATTCGAATCCGGCTTTTATTCATAAATCTGATCAAGAAATAAAAGAAGTATTTGAGCCAAAGGTACAGGGGATGCAAGTACTTCATGACGTTTTTATTGATGACGAACTTGATTTCTTCATTTTGTTTTCATCTGTTGCGAGCGCTTTTCCTTTATTAGGCGCCGGAACAAGTGACTATGCCGCGGCTAACGCTTTTATGGATTACTTTGCGGCGTATCAGCATGCAGCCGGCAGAACATATTATCAATCAATTAACTGGCCGAGCTGGAAGGACATTGGGATGGGCGAGGTGACAAGTCCATCATATCAGGCACTCGGTTTACTTTCACACTCAACAGAAACAGGTATTTCCATGCTGGATGAAATGATGACGATAAACGGATATCCATGCCTTATACCGGCAAAGACACATCCGGAGAAATTCAAGCTGCAGCAGCTGCTTCAGACAAGAATTCAAGCGGCTAAAAATAACCTGGATGCTGAGGAAAAAGTGGTCTCTGGTCATGGAGACAATGAAGCTATGATCAGGAAGTTAATGGAGATTTTTTCCGCGGAGCTGAAAATACCTTACGGGAATTTAGATCAGGATACGTCTTTTGCGGATTACGGAGTTGATTCAATCTTACTGGTTCAGCTTGTCAAAAAAGCGGAAGATGCATTTCAAATAAAAATTGAACCTTCAGCTTTTCTGGAGTATCCGAGTTTTTCACAACTGGGCGTCTATTTGAACGAGTTATTTGCAAGTGAGGGGATCAGTCCTCAAATTAATTCAGAAAACATTGAGGTTCGGAATAAAGAGCAACATATAAATCAAAATGCTTCCGAAGTACGGGACAGCGGATCTCAAATGCAACAAACCAGTCTGAATCAAATCGCTATTATCGGAATGGGCTGTGAGTTTCCGGATGCTCCGGACACAGAAACGTTCTGGAGAAATTTGAAGAAAGGACAAAATAGTGTCCGTGAAGTCCCGGCGTCGCGATGGGATATTTCTTCATACTACTCTGACACCTATGAAAAAGGAAAAAGTATCAGTAAGTGGGGCGGATTTCTTCAAGATATTGAGTCTTTCGATCCCGCGTTTTTTAATATGAACAAAAGTGAGGCATCAGAGCTTGATCCGTTAATCAAAAAATGCCTTGAGGTCAGCGTCCAGACATTGAGAGACGGCGGCTATACAAAGGAAGAAGTATCAAACAAAGAAGTCGGCGTTTTCATCGGTTCGCGCACCGGGACGTTTATGTCCAAAATAGGTTCCCCTTCAAAAAATACAATCGTGGGTATAGGACAAAATTTCATAGGCGCGCATATCTCACACTTTTTTAATCTGAAAGGACCGAATCTGGTTGTAGACACGGCTTGTTCTTCTTCATTGGTCAGCGTCCATCTCGCTTGTCAAAGCCTGATGTCAAAAGAGTCAGATATGGCGATTGCGGGCGGGGTTGACATTTTGCTGGATCAAAAGCCTTACGTCATGCTGAGTGAGGCTCGGGCGCTTTCACCTGAAGGAAAATGTCATACATTTGATGAGAAGGCAGATGGATTTGTACCGGGAGAAGGATGCGGCGCAGTCCTTTTGAAAAGACTTGATGACGCCCTTGCCGAAGGTGACAGAATTTACGCGGTAATTGACTCCTCCGCGGTTAATAATGACGGACAGACAATGGGGATGACAACACCTAATCCGAAAGCGCAAAGCGCAGTGATAAAAAAAGCCCTGAAAAAAGGCGGAATTGATGCAGATACTCTCAGTTATGTCGAAACGCATGGCACCGGTACGATGATAGGAGATCCGATTGAATTAAAAGCGCTGACTGAAGTGTTCCGGGAGGTTACGGAAGAAACGCAATTTTGCGGAGTAGGCAGCGTAAAAACGAATTTCGGACATTTAATGAGCGCAGCGGGGATAGCGAGTATTATAAAGGTTGCCTTATCCATAAAAAATCAGATGCTCCCGCCGACACTACATTGTAAAACGCCAAATCCGCGTTTTAAATTTGATCAGTCGCCTTTCTTTCCGAACACGTCTTTAAAAGAATGGCGTCCCAGAAAAGGGGTTTTGAGAGCCGGAATCAGTTCTTTTGGATTCGGGGGCACGAACGCACATATGATATTGAGCGACAGCCATCTCACATTAGGATATGGAGAGACAAAAAGACACCCGCTTTCTCCGGTTATATTTAATAAGGAACAATGCTGGATCGACAATGGAGAAGCTCCAGAAAAGGAAGAGTCAGAATTGCTGATTCCTTTACTTGATTTCAAAGAATTATAAAGAAAAGAAAAGGAATGAGACAGGTGGCCAGTAATCAAAACTATCAGTTCACATTAACAATTAAACATACGGACTATATTGTCAGGGATCACCGGGTGCATGGCACCCGGATTATACCCGGTGTCACATTTTTAGATATGATATACCGTATGGCGCTGAGTAAAGGTTTGCCTATTGAAGAACTCGAGTGTCAGAATATTTTGTATTTGGAACCTGTAGCAACATCGGATACCTTTGACAGAGAAATCCGCATCCGTTTTCAGGGATTGGAACAGGGATGGGAAATCCAGGCGAAGAGCAGAAAGGTAAAAGATGACCGGATTCTGGATGAAAGCTGGGATGAGAATATGAACTGCAGGCTCATGCAGAAATTCCCAGAAAGCATGAGTTCAATTCATATCGATGAAATCAAACATGCCTCCGTCCGTGAAGCCGATATGGAGATATGTTATGACTATTTAAAAAAGGTTGATATAGAGCATTTTGAATTTATGAAGAGTCTGGGGAAGGTTTATGCGTCTGATCATTCTGTACTTGCAGAGTTGTCGCTCAGCCAAATTGCCAAACAATATACCGGCTATTTTCAATTGCATCCCACTTTTCTTGATGCGTCTACCATCATATCGATCCTTTATCAGGCATGTCCCGAATATTTTACACAAGGATCTCCGGCAAGCCGGATGAAAACGTATATTCCCATTCATATTGAATCTTTCCGTATGACGAAGCGCCTGGAAGACAGGTGTTATGTGTACATAGAGAAGCAAGACCAAAATCATGATTCAGGGGATGTCATCCAAGTCAGTTACGGTTTGTACGATGCACACGGGGAGATGATCGCTTATTTTACCCGGCTGTCTGTGAAACATATTCGCTCAAAAGATTTAATTGAAAATCTGAAGCAGACTCGTTTAGAAACTGAAGCGGCTTCTCAGCCAAAAGACGGCCTGATGAGAAAAGATTCAATCATAGATCGAAGCGAAAGCATTGAGACACACCTTAAAGAATTAATATCCGGGGTTTCAAATATAGATCTGCGTGACATAAGGACAGACATTGGTTTTTATGAACAAGGCCTGGATTCCGCTTCTTTGCTTGCCATTGTCAAAGAACTTGAAAACAAAACAGGGGAACAGCTGTATCCTACACTCCTGTTTGAGCAGAAAACGATCCGGGAACTCGCCGCGTATATTAAAGAAAATCAAAAAATGTCCAGTTATTTCTTAACGCAAAATCAACCGGCTGAAAAGCCTGACATGAAAGAAAGTAAGAACGAAAATCTTTCCGCTCTTATAACAGAAGGAGACATTCAGCAGCTGATCGCAGACATCAAAGGGACTGCCCCTGAAACACTCTCTGTGGTAAAAGGTTTTTATGAACAAGGCCTGGATTCCGTCACACTTATGCAAGCCGTAAAGGCATTGGAGGAGAAAACAGGCAGGGAACTGTATCCTACTTTATTGTTTGAGTATCCGACGATTCAAAAACTTGCAAATTATTTTGTGGAGAGCGGGGAAAAGACTTCCGTTGACAAAGACCTCCCTCTACATCATGGAGAGAATCATACGGCTCTGACCTATTTAACGCCGTATTGGAGACAAAAGGCTGCCGCTTGGGACCCGCATTGCGGAAATAAAAAGAAAAGAACATGTCTGCTGTTTCAATATGACAGAGAGCTTTTTCATTTTATGCGGGAAAATGCTGAAAATGGATTCGAAAATACACAGATCATTCTCGTTTTATCAGGGAATCGTTTCTCCTATCACGGAGACGGAATTTATGAGATAGATCACAGGGAGGAAGCCCACTTTGACAGGCTTGCAGCTGATCTGAAAAAAAGGGGGCAAATGCCCGACACCGTGGTGTACGGGTGGCCGGAAGGATCATTTGCCGGCCCGGAAAAAATAAGTGAACAGCTTTCTAAAGGGGCTTACCCGCTATTCTTTTTCAGCCGGGCATTGATGCGCAGCAAGGCGGAAAAAAAGGTTGTATCGCTTTTCCTTTATCCGGCGGACCATAAAAATGATCAGCCGCTTTACGCTTCAGTCCATGGCGCAGGGCAGTCTATTTTGCTTGAGAACCCGAAACTGGCCCTTAAGACAATCGGGATATCAGTTTCAGACAAGACATCGTTGCCGGCTCTTACAGCTGAAATCATCAGATGCGAATCAACTGAAGCGCATCCGGGAGAAACCGATCTTTATTATGAAGGAAATGTGCGCTGGGTCCGTGCCTTACGGGAAGCAGAACCGGCTCAAAACTCAGATTTCTCCTTTAAAGAAAACGGAGTATACATGATTACAGGAGGGGCCGGCGGCTTAGGCCTTATATTTGCAGAACATATCGCAGCGCAAACGAAAGCCAATATTATTTTAGCGGGCCGTTCTGAACTGACGGAAGACAAAAAGAACAAAATCAGCCGAATGAAAGCAGGCGGTTCTTCCGTTCAATATATAAGAGGAGATTTTTCAGATAGCCGCGATGCAGAGCGAATCATAAAAACTATTAAAAGGAAATTCGGAGAAATCAACGGTGTGATACACAGTGCCGGTGTGACGCACGACGCTTTATTGATTCAAAAATCAAAAGATGAAATTCAGGAAGTGATCGCTCCGAAAATAAATGGGACGGTCTTATTGGACAGCTTGCTGCAAACCGAACCTTTGGACTTCTTTGTGATGTTTTCATCAAGCAGCTCGATGTACGGGAATATCGGACAGACGGATTATGCATTGGCTAACCGGTTCATCGATCTTTTTGCTGAGTGGCGTGAAGGAATGAGGCGGAAAAAAGAACGCTCCGGCGTCTCAGTAGCCATCGGCTGGCCCCTATGGGAAGACGGCGGCATGAAAGTGGATAAACAAACTGAAAAATGGATGAAACAAAAAATCGGTATGGTTCCCCTTAGTAAAACCAATGGGATCAAAGCTTTTCAAGATTCACTCTCTATGAACGCATCACAGCTGATCGTGTTTGAAGGTGACAAAGAAAAATTGGAATCTGCACTTCAAGATACCTTCAAGGAGGATGAAAGCCGTGAGATCCAAATAAATGAAACAGCTGATACAAGGCATCAAGACATTGCCATTATCGGTTTAAGCGGAAAGTATCCGATGGCTGAAGACTTACCTGAATTTTGGGAGAATTTAAAGAGCGGAAAAGATTGTATTACAGAAATCCCGCCTGACCGCTGGAATATAGATGATTTCTTCAGCGAAGACAGAGATATGAAAGGGAAGTCTTACAGCAAGTGGGGAGGTTTTATCAGCGGAGCCGATCAATTTGATCCGCTTTTCTTTCATATTTCCCCACGGGAAGCAGAACTTATGGATCCCCAGGAAAGGCTCTTTTTAGAAACGGCCAAAAATTGTTTTGAAGACTCAGGGTACCCGAGAAACATGCTGGAAAAGATGAAAGTCGGTGTATTTGTCGGTGCAATGTGGGGCCAATATCAACTATTTGAAGGAGAAGAAAACGGAGCGGCTTTCTCGCCGGCTTCCGTCTATTCTTCAATTGCCAATCGGGTGTCTTATTATTTTCATTTAAAAGGTCCGAGTTTGGCTCTGGATACAATGTGCTCTTCATCATTGACCTCTATTCATTACGCATGCCAAAGCATACATTGCGGAGAGAGCGATATGGCATTAGCCGGCGGAGTGAATTTGTCAATACATCCGAATAAATATAAGTTCCTCAGCATGGGACAGTTTCTATCAAGTGACGGCAGATGCCGGAGTTTTGGAAAAGACGGAAGCGGTTACGTTCCCGGTGAGGGAGTCGGAGCCGTATTGTTAAAACCATTGAAAAAAGCAATAGAAGATCAAGATCAAATATACGGTGTGATTAAGGGAAGCGCCGTTAACCATGGAGGAAAGACGAGCGGGTATTCCATACCGAATCCGGATGCGCAGGCGGAGGTCATTTCAGAAGCGCTTCGTAAAGCTGACATTGATCCGAACACCGTCAATTATATTGAAGCGCATGGAACAGGGACATCATTAGGCGATCCGATTGAAATTCAAGGACTCAAAGATTCCTATCAATTGAACCATCCTTGCGCCATCGGTTCGGTGAAATCCAATATCGGACATTTAGAATCTGCGGCAGGAATCGCTGCGGTAACGAAAGTGCTTCTCCAAATGAAGAATAAGCAGCTTGTTCCTTCTCTGCATTCCGATATTGTTAATCCGTTTATAGATTTTGATCAGGTTCCTTTTCAAGTGCAGCGGAAAGCGGCTGAATGGAATATTCCGCAAAACAGCCATGCTGTTCATCCTTTGAGAGCCGGGGTAAGCGCTTTTGGGGCAGGAGGAACAAACGCGCATCTTATATTGGAAGCGTATGAACCGCCAAAAGCTTTTGATCATCAAAGCGGCCGAGTGATCTTTGTTTTATCGGCTCAAGACAAACAACGGCTGATAAAATATGCAAAGGTTATGGCTGATTTTCTATCAGAAAATGAATCGAAGGATAACAATCATAAACTGCGTCTTCAGGATATTGCCTATACACTTCAGACGGGACGCGATCATATGGAAGAACGGCTGGCGATAGTGGCAGATTCCGGGCAGGTCATTGCTGAAGAGCTTTCAGCTTATATCAGGGGTGAAAAAAGCAGCTTGAGCCATACCGGTAATACATTCGAATCAGAAGTTCACAATGAAATGCCTCACGTTTGTTCAGATTACGCCGAAGCAGCATCCAAATGGGTAAATGGAAGAAAGATAGATTGGGAGACTTTTGAGGTGAATCGGAATGCCCGCAGGATTTCTATTCCGGGACAACCGCTGATCAAACAGCGGTATTGGATAGCGGAAAAAGGGGAAGCACTTGTTTCAGCGGATGTGAGTAAGACGGGTCACCCTTTCTTGGGGAGTAACACGTCCGATTTTCATCAGTTCAGTTTCACGAAAAAAATCAGCCGTAATCATCCGTTCGCACTAAGTCTGTCTGAAGGAAACGTGTCCTTTTTCCCTTATGCATCTTTGGCTGAAATGGCTATCGTCAATGCAGCGGCGGCATTTGGACAACCAGTTCAAACATTGACCGATTTATTGTGGAACGAAAGCATGAACGGAATGACAGATATACGGGAACTGATGATTACGCTGACGCCTGAGCGTGACTTTGCGCGGTTTGACATATATGCAAACACAAAAAATGAGAATAAAGTACGACTTGCCAGCGGAAATGCGCATATGGTTAAGCCTGAAAGCGGTATGCTTCCTGAAGCGCTTGATATTGCTGAAGTCAAATCAGAAATGACTGAACATCCGGCTGAAGCGCCTTTTGTCATTGAATCAGCGAAAAACAGTTACGGAATGCTGTCGCTTCATTCAATGCCGGATGAGCTTTATGCAAAAAGAGAAAATTTTACGATTTCTCCTGAAGCGCTTGAGTCCGCGATTCAAGCCAGTGCATTTTTTGTCAGCGGAGAAACCTTCCCGGAATTGATCGGAATGGGAGCGGCGGATGTCTATCAGCCTCTCGCTCAAAATTTTTATGTTTATACTCAAAAAGTGAACCGGCAGAACAGCCGTGATGTAACGTGTCATATGACATTTACAGATGGAAACGGAAGCATTCTGGCGGAGTGCAGAGATGTGAGATTCAGATATGGTCATGAAAAAGACACTGTTCAGACGGACGATGAACTCATTCGTCTCCTGCGTCAATTGGAAACCAATGATATTGATCAGAAGGCTGTATTGAAACAATTAATGGGGGAAGAATGATGAACGGAAAACGTGAACAAATCAGCGATATTCTTGATCTGATTCAAACAGGACAAATGTCGGCTGACGAAGGCTATGCCCGTGTGACATCCATTCAGAATCAAAAATCACGGGCATCGAACCATCCTCTTTTATATTACAAGCCGGAATGGACAGAATCGTTCATTCCGAGTACGAAGAGCGTACCCTTGACGGGATTGCTCCTGATTTTTGCAGAAAATGAACGGCAAATACAAGAATTGAGCGGTTTGTTTAAGGACTGCACTCTCTTGTTTGTCATCCGCGGAGAAGAATTTGCTGTTTTACATGATGATACGATTTGTATGAACCACGTGAAAAAAGACGATTATCTAAAGCTGTTCCGATACATTCATGATCATTATCAGCCGCCCGAAAAGATTTTTCACTTGTGGTCTGATTCTCAGGCTGACATGAGTAAGGGAGGTATACAGAAACAATTGGAAAACGGATTGTTTTCTCTTCTGTATATTACACAGGCGCTGATTGAATTAAAATGGAAAAAGATAATAAAACTGACGCATATTTTTCAAACTCAGAATAAAGAACAACTGCCGCTGCATCATGCTCTCGGCGGATTGGTGAAAACCGTTCACCAGGAACACCCCAATTTTCACTATCAGATTATCAATATCACTCAATCAGAGGGTGCGGGAGCCGCTCTTCCAGCAATAGCTGATATATATCAGAGAGAGTGTGACGAAAAACGGGATATCCATTTTGAAGTGCGCTATGAAAACGGCAGACGTTTTACGAAAAGCTATAATAAAGCCGGCTCATTCGATTTAACCCAGCCGCTGAAACATCATGGGAATTATCTGATTACAGGAGGCCTGGGCGGTCTCGGTTATATACTGGCAAAACATCTGTCGGAAAAATGGAAAGCGAATCTCATATTGACAGGGCGCTCTGATTTAACTGAAGAGCAGAAAAAAAAGATCGAATATTTAAGAAGTTCAGGTTCAACAGTTGAATATATCCGATCTGATGTTTCAAAACAAAGTGATGCTGAACGGATGTTTGCTTTTGCAAAAGAGCAGTTCGGCACCTTGCATGGAGTATTTCACAGTGCCGGCGTACTCCGTGACTCTTTTATCTTAAGAAAGACAAAAGAAGAAATCGATCAAGTCACAAGTTCGAAAGTTTATGGCACGCTCTGGCTGGCGGAAGAAATCAAAAAAATGAAAGTTGAATTACTTGTCTTGTTTTCATCCACATCGGCAGTCTTCGGCTCAGCCGGCCAATGTGACTATGCTTTCGCCAATGCCTTTTTGGATCAGTATGCAGCAGTTATGACCGCAAAAGAGTCTGCCGAAAGGGTAGTGTCAGTCAATTGGCCGCTATGGACTTCCGGCGGGATGAATATTGACGATGAAGGAATATCCTACATGAAACAGGAACTCGGCCTTGACCCGTTAGATGACGGTGACGGAATACAGGCTCTGGAGAACAGCTTGTGTCAATCATCTGAACAGCTGATCGCCCTGAAAGGCCGAAAAGAAAAGATTGAGGATGTGCTGAAGCGTGCCGGCACAATCAGCTTACATTCAGACCAGCAGGAAGATGCCGATTTGCAAAGCGATGAATTAAGACAAAATATCATCAGCTATCTAAAAAATATAATGTCAGAGGAATTGAAATTACCGGCCTCACTCATAGATGAAAAACAATACCTGGAGAAATACGGCATTGATTCAGTGATGATCATGCGTCTGACCAAAAAGCTGGAGCAAAGTATCGGCAGATTGTCGAAAACATTATTTTTTGAATATCATTCCATATCGCAGTTAGCCGAATATTTCCTGAGTCATCACAGCGAACGAATGATGAAACTGCTGGACCCGGCCGGCAAATCTGAACTTGTTTCATATCAAAAAAAGCAAAAAAGAAAACCAGTGGAAACAAAAGCGCCGGCACGCTCTGAAGGAGAAGGTTCAAAAGAGCACATTGCGGCCGATCCCCTTTCTGCTGATATAGCCATTATCGGTGTCAGCGGCAGATATCCGGGTGCGGAAAACATCAGAGAGTTCCAGAATGTGCTGATGAATGGACGGGATTGCGTAAGCGAAATTCCTGATGACCGGAAGGAAATGCTCGAGGGAAGCTGCTATAAGTGGGGAGGTTTTCTGAAAAATCCAGACCGGTTTGATCCTTTATTTTTCCGGATATCACCGAAAGAAGCTGCTTTTCTTGATCCTCAGGAACGTCTCTTTTTAGAGACAGTGTACAATACCATAGAGGATGCGGGTTATAAACCTTCAGATCTGACACGCAAAAAGGTCGGAGTATTTGCAGGCGTCACATATGGAAGCTATCAATTTTTCGGCGTTGAAGAATCACTTAAAGGAAATGAACTGGCCGTCGGGTCTCCATTTTCTGCAATAGCAAACAGAATATCGTATTTCTTTAATTTTAAGGGGCCGAGTATGGCGGTGGATACAATGTGTTCATCCTCTCTTAACGCCATTCACTTAGCCTGTGAAAGTATACGAAGAGGAGAAAGCACACTTGCTGTTGCGGGCGGGGTCAATCTTACGCTTCATCCGAATAAATATACATTATTAAATCAAAGCCGCTTCTTTGCAAGTGATGGCCGATGCCGTACATTCGGCGAGGGCGGTGACGGTTATGTACCGGGAGAAGGAGTGGGCTCCGTACTTTTAAAGCCGGCGGCGGAAGCGGTAAGGGACGGAGATCATATTTATGCGCTGATTAAAGCGACAGCGGTCAATCACGGAGGGAGAACAAACGGTTTTACGGTTCCTAATCCAAATGGTCAGTCTGAACTGATACAGGACGCGCTTCAGAAAGCTTGTATTGACCCTCGTACAATTAGTTATATTGAAGCTCACGGAACGGGAACTTCTCTGGGAGACCCGATTGAGATCACCGGATTAACAAAAGCGTTTCGGGAATTTACGGAGCATACTCAATATTGTTCAATCGGTTCTGTCAAATCAAATATCGGTCATCTTGAGGCCGCAGCTGGAATTGCCGGTTTGACAAAGGTTCTTTTGCAAATGAAACTGAAAAAACTGTTTCCTTCCATACATGCAGAGACGTTGAATCCAAATATTGATTTTAAAGCATCTCCCTTTTATGTACAGCGGTCATTGCAAGACTGGAAGAAACCGAAACTGCAGGAAAACGGAAAAACAGTAACTGTTCCGAGAAGAGCGGGAATCAGCTCATTCGGAGCAGGAGGAACGAATGTTCATATCATTATAGAAGAATATGAAGAAACAAACGTCTCAACAGAACATGTTGAGAACGAACCGCATATTGTCCTGTTATCTGCCAAAGACAATGAACGTCTTCTTGAGTATGCCGAAAACATGAAAGATTTTATTCAGCGTTCACTAAGTCCTGAAGTAAAGGATAAACAGCCTGATATGAAAGAAAAGGTGAATGAAGTACTCAAACCGTTTGTTTCGGAATTGCTTCATATTCATCCGGAAGAAATTAATATTTCTGATCACCTGAGTGAATTTGGCGTAGGTCCTTTGGAATTAAGCCGGATGGCGGATTTTATTAACGAAATGTTTCATATTGAACTCACGATGTATGAATTAACGGATTGCCCCTCCATTCAAGCGGTTACTGAATACTTACTGAAGGAATATGCCGGAGCGATAAGAGACATGTTCCCGAATGAAGTGATGGAAGGCGGCCAATCGGAAAGCGTCGTTTTACGGGATCTGGCATACACTACACAATCGGGCAGAGAAGCGATGGAGGCCAGAGCGGCGATTACCGGTACCTCTCTTAAAGAAATGAAAGATAAATTATCTCAGTTTTGCCGCGGTGACAAGCAAGTTCCAGGCGTATATGTTAATCAGCAATCAGATGCATTTGCTGAAAAAATGAAGGCGTTAACGGAAGGCAGAGCAGGCGAATTGTTTGTAAAGACCATTATTGAGAACGGTGAAGCGGAAAAGCTGGCTCAATTATGGGTTTGGGGGGCGGATATCGACTGGAAATCCGTTCATCAACATTTACAGCAGCCGGGTAAACGGATCTCAATTCCGACTTATCCGTTTGCAAAAGAACGTTATTGGGTTCCGTCCAGGACTGAGAGGACAGAGATCCCTCAGCATTCTTCTCAACATCACTTGCAAAAAAAATGGAGGGAGAATCCGTTTGTAAATCCATCCGAAACAAAAGAGTACGGACTGACAGTCGCATTTGTGAATCAAGACACAGAATCAATTGCCCGCACCATTTGTCCGGATATAGATCAGGAGAATCTGATTGTCATAAAACATCACTCTTCATTTATAAAACACTCTGATCAAATGTTTGAGTGTTCTTTATTAGATGAAACCCACGCATACGACGTTATCTGTGAGATCTTCTCGGGCGGTGAGCGGCAGGTCGAAAATATATTTGATTTCTCAGATATCGGAAACCAGAGTGAAAATCAGAACGGCATCCCATATGGTAAATTCTTATTTATACAAGAAATAATTAAGCGGAGTAAAAAGGAAACACCATTATCCATTTTACAACTAACCAATGGCTTGCAGGTATTTAAAGCGGAAAAACCAAAGCTGACGGGTGCAGAATCAGCGGCTTTTCTGAAAGCCCTTTCTGCGGAATACGGCTTTGTTCATGTGAAAACAATAGATATAGACAGCATGAAAGAAACGCATAAGCTGAAACAAATCTTTGAGATTGAAAGGGCGCAATGTACCGGAGAGAATGAAGTATGCTACCGCAGCGGCGTCAGGTATGTTCCGTATTTTGAAGAAGAAAGAATCCATACCGGCGGCGGTCCTGTTTCATTTCCTGCGGATAAAGCCATCGTCATTACCGGCGGGACAGGGGGCATTGGCAGAGCAATAGCTGAAGATTTGGTGAAACGGGGAGTGAAAAAACTCGTGCTGACGGGTACACGTCCATTACCTTTGCGAAGTGAATGGGATCATTTGCTGAAAGAGGGCAGACAGGACGAAAAGACAGTCAGCAATATAAAACTGTTTCAAAGTTTTGAAGAAAAAGGTGTCGACTATCTGTATTACAGCGGTTCTCTCACAAATGAAGAGAAGCTTCGATCATTCTTTCACCAAGTAAGCCTTGAATTTAAAGATATTAGCGGTGTCATACACTGTGCCGGACTGCACAGCGGCGGAAATCCGGCCTTTATTCATAAAAGAATGAGTGAATTTAAGACGGTGTACGGGCCGAAAGTCACTGGACTTCAGAATTTGGAGCGGATTTTTAATAATAGGCCGCTGGATTTCTTTATTCTGTTTTCATCAATTGCAGCACAGTCACCCAAACTGTCGAAAGGAATGACTGATTACGCGTCTGCAAATGCATATATGGACTATTTCGCGGCTTATCATTTTCAAAAGGGGAGAACGTATTTCACGTCCATCAATTGGCCGAGCTGGAAAGAAGTCGGAATGGGTACTGTGACGAGTCCTTTATATGATGAATTGGGATTGGACTCTCTATCCACGCGGGAAGGACTGGCGATTTTGTATCATGCACTGGAGAAAAAATCGGCCAATATCATTCCTATCGTGAAAAAAGGAACAGTGTTTCATGCAGACAGTCTCCTGAACATCAATAAAACCGGCAAGGCTTCATTTCCAGCTCGAAGACAGGAGACTCCCGGCACTTTTGATCATTCAGAAGGGCTTGTCAGTGAACTTTCTGCCGTATTTGCCGAGGAATTGAGCATACCCCTTGAAAAGCTTAACCCAAATACGGATTTTCAGGAATACGGTGTGGATTCTATACTTCTTGTCAGCATTATACATCGTATAGAAGCAATGATTCAGAAAAAAATCGACCCTACTGTGCTTCTTGAACACAACACGATTCATGGTCTCGCGGAATATATCGGTAAGACGGCGCCGCCGTTGAAAAAACAAATCGAACAGACTGATTCTCAAAGCAGCAATCAGCATGATATGCAGTCTGTGACGAGCCGAAATACAGAACCGCAGACGGCTTCCTCTGCAAAGATAGCTGTTATCGGAATCGGATGTAAGTTTCCGGGCGCGGCTGATAAAGAGGAATTTTGGGACAATCTGAGAAAAGGGAAGAATCATATTAAAGAAGTACCTGATTCCCGGTGGAATATAGAAGAAAATTACTCTCCGGTGCAGCAAAAGGGAAAAAGCATCAGCAAATGGGGAGGATTTATTAATGGAATCGGCAGCTTCGATCCGGAGTATTTCCGTATGGAAGAGGAGAAAGCCATCCAAACGGATCCGCTGATAAGACATTTCTTAGAAACGAGTGTACAGACTGTACGTGATGCCGGTTATGAAGAAACAGAATTATCGGGAAAAAAAGTCGGCGTATTTGTCGGTTCCAGAATGGGCGGCTACGGTCACAAACTGCCGAAAGAAAGCAGCAGCCACATCGTCGGGCTTAGTCAAAACTTTATTGCTTCACATGTGTCGCATTTCTTTAATTTTCACGGTCCAAGCATGGTATCTGATACCGCTTGTTCTTCTTCATTAGTCAGCATTCATTTAGCCTGCCAAAGCATAAAAAACGGTGATTCAGAAATGGCGCTGGCAGGAGGGGCGGATCTGCTTTTGGATGAAATTCCTTACCTGATGTTAACAGAAGGAGGAGCTCTTTCGCCGGACGGTCAGTGTTTTACTTTTGATGAAAGGGCAAACGGCTTTGTACCCGGAGAGGGTTTTGGCGCTGTTCTGTTAAAACCGCTGGAGAAAGCAAAAGCTGACGGAGATCGGATATACGGTATCATTGAAGCATCAGCTATTAATAACGACGGTGCGACAATGGGAATTACGACTCCGAATCCTAAGCTTCAAGAGCAGGTTATTCAAGATGCATTTGAAAAAGCCGATATCACTCCCGGATCAGTCAGCTACGTCGAAACTCACGGCACAGGCACGATGATTGGAGATCCGATTGAGCTTCAGGCTCTGACAAAAGTATTCCGAAGAGACACAAACAAAACGCAATTTTGCGGAGTAGGAAGTGTAAAAACCAATATCGGACACTTATTAAGCGCCGCCGGAGCGGCAAGTTTCATTAAAGTGATTTTATCAATATGGCATAAGGAAATTCCGCCTACATTGAATTGTGAAACGCCAAATCCCCGCTTTGAATTTGAAAAGTCGCCTTTTTATCCGAATACAGAACTGAGAAGCTGGAAGGATGGAAAACGGAGGGCGGGCATCAGCGCTTTCGGTTTCGGCGGAACAAACGCCCACCTTTTGGTAAGCGGCCTGGATGATTCATATCATTCCGTCAGAACTCCGCTGCCGCCTGCCGAGTTTGTCAGAAAAGAGTACTGGCCGGATTCAAATCGAAAAAAACAAATCAAACAGAATAAAAAACGGCTTCTTGAAATTATTGATGAAACAGAGTAGCACCTGCTCTGTTTCTTTACTTTGTAAAAGAAGAAAGGTTGTCGAGTTGCATGAGGTTCAGCGTATTAGTCAAACATGACGATTATATTGTTTCAGACCATGTCCTTCATCAAGTGCGTACGATACCCGGCGTAACGTATCTGGATTTAATAACACGATTTTTAGCTGAGAAAGGGATATCACCCCGAAGTTTTGAAATCAAACATGTTTTATTCCGTGAACCTGTTGCGACGTCAGTCCATTTTGATAAAAAAGTCACCTTCCAGTTTACGGAACAAGAAAACGGCTGGCTTGTTGAAACAACAAGCAGGAAATGGGTCGCTGAAAAGGCGGAAGGTGAAGCGTCAGTCAACTTGCAGGCGGAAATCATAAGAAAAAATGCGATAGACGAAAAGACAATTTCAATCGAAGCATTAAAGAAAGGGGCCGTCCGGACTTCGAATGCTGAAGCCGCCTATCGTAATTTGCGCAGGGGCGGCCTAATTCATAAAGATTTTATGAAATTGGAAGGTACGGTATATGAAGGTGAAAATTATATTCTGGGAGAGGTCAGTTTAAGCGGACTTTCAAAAGAATATACAGATGACTTTTACATGCACCCCGCATTTTTGGATGGATCTCTCAGCCTGTTGGGAGTCCTTACATCAGACTTGCCGGATGAAGGAACAAATGCGTTTATCCCTATATATATTGAGACATTCCGGGCACTGCATAAAACAACCGGGTCTTGTTTTGTGTATATTGATAAAAACAGTATAACGCAGCCGCCTTCTAAAGACATTTTATATGCGGACATAGAAGTATACAGGCCTGATGGAGAGCTTGCTTTTTATTATGAGCGATTCGGTGTGAAAAGAGTCAGAAATGAAAAATCAATACAAAGGCTGGAGCATTCCCAAAAAGCTAAAGACGTCGGCAGCGTAACGAACAATAAAGAAATGATCAGAAATAATTTAATCCAAGAGATAGCCGGCATGATTGAAAAGCCTGCTGAAACGGTGAAGAATGATATTTCCTTTTACGAGATGGGCTTGGATTCTAAACAGTTATTAGACTTATCTAAAAAATTAGAACTGTTGTTAGGTTCAAAGCTGTACCCGACTTTATTATTTGATTACTCCACAATCGGTGAATTGACGGAATATCTGCAGGAGAAATACGGAGCTCGCGTTACAGACTCTATCTCTGATACAGTTCAGCACCAAGACAGTCAAAAAACATTAACAGATGAGCTGTCATCCATTATTGGAGATGTGACAAACACGCCGCCAAATAAAGCGGACAAACACCAATCTTTTTACGAACTGGGTCTTGACTCAAAACAGCTGCTTCATATATCGAAAATGCTCGAGGAAAGATTAGATACACAACTGTATCCGACATTGCTTTTTGATTATAACAATATTCATGATTTAGCAGCTTATTTAGAAGAAAAATATGATGTGCGTAATACGCCGGCCGCAGCTTTTAAAGAAAAAACGCAAACGAAAGAGCCGTCTGAAAAGCCGATGCTTGAATCTTTATATTTACAAAAAGAATGGATAGAATCGCCATTAAAGTCCGGAGAAGTGCCTAAGGAAAATACATTGATTTTCGATTTCGGCAGTTCATTGAGTGATGAAATCCGAAAGTACATCGGCAGTGAAAATGTTATTTATGCGGAAGCCGCCGCTGAATATGAAATGGTAAATGAAAAGCATTATAAATTTAATCCGGAGCAGTCTGCTCATTACACCAGACTGTTAGATGATATGAAAAAGTCCGGAGCGTTTCCGGCGTCAATCATTCATTACCTGTCAAAACAAGCTTATACTGAGGCAGCGTTAGATTTGACTCACAGCTTTTATTCAATCCTTTATTTAAGCAAAGCGTTGATCCGTCAAAAAATAAAAGATAACATCAACCTTTTGTACGTACATGACAAGGATCAATATACAAATCCGATTTACGCCGCGATTGGAGGCTTTTTTAAAACGCTTAATGCGGAGCAGCCGAATATAAAGTGTAAAACGGTTGAGATTTCTTCAAGACAAACCATTGAAAAAGCATCTTTGCTTCTCAATGAATTAAGTGCCGGACATCATGAGGCTGTGAAATATGACGGCGATCAAAAAAGGCGGGTGACAGCATACAAAGATGCTTCGCTGCAACCAGGGCAAAAGGCCGCAAAGTTTGTAAAAAACGGAGTGTATCTCATAATCGGAGGGTTAAGCGGCATCGGCTGGATTATTTCAGCGTTTATTTATGCAAATCACGGAGCCAGCGTTATCATTGCCGGACGATCGAAAATGACAGCAGAAATGGAAGAAAAATTAGACAGCATCCGATATGACGGGGCAAACATTTCTTACATCCAGGCTGACATGTCAGATAAACAGCAGGTCATCAATTTAGCGGAAAAAATTCATGCTGATTATTCCGAAATCAACGGGGTCATTTACAGTGCAGGCGTGTTAAAAGACTCTTTCATTATGAATAAAACAGACGCGGAAGCTCAGGCGGTGCTGCAATCAAAGGTCAATGGTGTGATTCATTTGGATGAAGCGCTCAGAAATATGCCTTTAGACTTTTTTGTTTTGTTTTCTTCCATCTCTTCAGAAATCGGAAGTCTGGGTCAAGCCGATTACGCCTACGCCAATCGTTTTCTGGAGCATTTTGCCGAGTGGAGGGAATGTATGAGAAAGGAGGAGGGGAGATCAGGAAAAACCATCGCTGTAAATTGGCCTTTCTGGAAAGACGGAGGCATGTCAGTTGATCCCGGCATTCAAGACATTATGAAAACCGATTACGGACTGCACCCATTAGAAAATACTGCCGGAATCAAAGCTTTTGAACACTCGCTTCTCGGCCAAGGCCACCAGCTGATCGTGTTATACGGAGAAAAAGAAAAAATACAAAATGATTTCAATCCGTTATCCGCCCGTTCAGCACCGCCTTTAGTAAGAGATTCAGCGATTGCAGCCGATTTTGATGCTTCGTCAATCGTTACGGAAGAAGAAGCTGAAAGTCCTTTCCGAATACTCGGCACAGCTTCCAATCGTCATCTCGACGATTATTTGCATTATTGGAGCAGACTGAAGAAAGGAGCCCTTCAGCACGATCAAAGCGATGCCGCAAAAAAACTCATCGCTTTTTACCAGACAGGAGAAACGGAAACCGTTCATTTTCTGGCTAACACAGAAAATGCCCGGCATATGGAAATATTGATGAGCGGCAAGGGTGAAACAATTTTACTGATTTGCGGTTTTGCTACCACTGCTTACATGTGGAAAGAACAAATGAAGGAGTGGGCAGACCAATTTAATGTAATTGTCATACACACACCGGGTTACGGGCTGAGTGAGGGGAGCGCCGATTTTACACTGAGCGGGCTGGCTCAGACTTTTATTGAAGTGCTGAACGAGATAGGGGTTGCTTGGCCGATCCACATTGCGGCAGCTTCTTGGGGAGGCATGATAGGACAGAGGATAGCCTATGAATACCCTGAAAAAGTAAAAACACTCATTCTTTCCGGAAGTTACACCGAATACGAAGAAGACCCTGAAAGCAGTGTTGAGGAAAAACTGAAAAATGATTTTATAGCTATAGGAAAATCGCATGAATATGAAAGTTTATACAGGAATCAATTCTTAAATGCTTCTATTGAACGTTTTATGAAGATACATCAACAAGAAGGCTATTCTACGATCGGCTTTTTAAAAGACATTTATACAAGAACGCTTATCCTTACGGGAGAGAAGGAAAGCGTAGTTGATCAGAAAGAAACAAAAAGGCTGAAGAAACTGCTGAGCAATGCAGAATTAAAGAAAATTAAGGGAGCGGGGCATCTTCCGAACATCACACACCCGGAAGAATTTAATAAAGCGGTGTCAGAATTCATCAAGAAATCAGTAAGTAAGGGATGAAAACGATACATACAGTACAGGGGGAGAAAACAATGAAACAAACAATAAGCAATCCGGCATTTGATATGAAACAAATTAACGCTCTTAACAGCCATTATCAGACGATGATAGACAATGGAGATCTGCAATGTGCGAGTTATATGATATCAAGAGGAGGCGAGGTTTTTGCGGCTGAGTCGTTAGGGGAATTTACCGGCGGACAAAAAGAAAAGCAAACATTTCAGCTTGATACAATCAGAGAAATCGGTTCTTTGACAAAAGTGTTTACCGCTGCAGCGGTCATGCAGCTCGTCGAAAAAGGTCTGCTCGATCTGAAAATGCCGGTCAAGCTCATTTTGCCTGCATTTGATAAACCGGGTTTCGGAGACATTAAAATTTTACACCTTTTGACTCATACAGCGGGATTAAGTTTTGAGCTGGATATTCAAAAGGCTGAAGGCATTGACTTAACGAATGAGGAAGAATGGATAAGCTATCTGGTCAGTACGCCTTTAGAGTACGGAGTGGATGAAGCATGGAACTATTCCAGAACCGGCTTTGTCATACTTGGCATCATTATTTCCAAAGTAACAGGCATGTCCTACGAACAGTATGTAACAAAGCATATTATTGAAGCGCTCGGATTAGAAAGAACGTTTTTTTATGTGCCTGATGCTTTAAAAGAAGAAGTTTGTGTGATCAATGAGCACGAGTGCGTACAGCTGGAAAAAAGTCATCACCCGTATTTTCCGAATAAAGCGACAAGCGGTCTGTACTCTTCATTGGAAGATATTTGGAAGTTAGCTGAAATGTTTAGAAATAAAGGCAGATTGAAAGATAAGAAGCTGCTTGGAAGAAAAACAGTCGAGGCCATGCTGAGAAATCAAATAAAGCCCGGTCTTCCTTTTTACTTCTTCGGAGCGCCAAGAGAGGAGGGCGGCTTTGGTTTAGGCATTAATTTGTGGCCGGCCGGTGACCATTATTTCATGACAGAAGGCACGTTCTCACATCTTGGAATGGGTTGGTGCGGCATGTTTTCTGATCCAGCCGAAGATTTTACGTATGTATTTTTCACTCCGATTTCCGAGTTTCATCCTCATGCCGTACTGACGCCGCTGAATATCGTGTGGGCGGGTATTGAATAATTAGACAAAAGCATCGTCCCGCCTGTCCGGCAGGCGGGACGATTGCTAACTGCCCGTTTTTATCCCGCGGCACCTTCTCAAAGCCCGCCCTCGAAGTTAAATAACTTAATTTACTCTTTGTAATTTTTTTTAATTATAGTACAGTAGAGCGTTTTTATAATACAGTTTAAAGTCTTTTATAGTACAGTTTGACGCAGTATGATCTTAAGTTTTATAAGCGGTTTCAAAATAAGGTTATAAATAATTGACGGCTTTGTTTAATTACTGTAAACTATGGTTGTTGATCATATTGTACTAATAAAAAATCTTTTTTTATTAGTACAGTTTAAACGTCATTATCTTTGCTTAAGCGCTATGTGAATTTCTGAATGATTAATTTTAGAATTGCAGAGCATGATAAGACTGTTTTTAATACGGATGGCTAAACGGTATCCTAACCCTGTTAAATCAAAAGAAGAGGTGGTTTAAAAAATGGCTGCAAAGACAAAAACTTCAATTGTTGATAGCAAAAAACAATTTGATGCTATTAATAAGCAGTTTGAAACGTTCCAAATTTTAAATGCTGAAGGAGAAGTCGTAAATAAAGACGCAATGCCTGATCTTTCAGATGATCAGTTAAAGGAATTAATGAGAAGAATGGTGTATATCCGCATTTTAGACCAGCGTTCAATTTCTCTTTCCCGTCAAGGACGTTTAGGTTTCTATGCACCGACAGCGGGCCAGGAAGCTTCTCAAATTGCATCACACTTCGCGCTTGAACAGGACGACTTTATCCTTCCGGGTTATCGTGACGTTCCTCAGCTGATTTGGCACGGGCTTCCTTTACATCAGGCATTCCTGTTCTCAAGAGGCCATTTTAAAGGTAATCAGATGCCTGAGGGAGTAAACGCTTTATCACCTCAAATTATTATTGGTGCTCAAATTATTCAAACCGCAGGTGTAGCTTTAGGTCTTAAAAAGCGCGGTAAAAAAGCGGTTGCTATTACTTACACTGGTGACGGCGGAGCTTCTCAAGGTGACTTCTATGAAGGAATGAACTTTGCCGGAGCATTTAAAGCGCCGGCGATCTTCGTTGTTCAGAATAACCGCTATGCGATTTCAACTCCTGTAGAAAAGCAATCATCCGCACAGACAATTGCCCAAAAAGCAGTTGCCGTCGGTATTACAGGTGTTCAAGTAGACGGAATGGACGCACTAGCCGTTTACGCTGCAACCGCAGAAGCACGCCAGCGCGCAATTAACGGTGAAGGTCCGACTCTGATTGAAACTCTTACATTCCGTTACGGACCTCATACAATGTCCGGTGACGATCCGACTAAATACCGTACGAAAGAAATAGAAAATGAATGGGAGCAAAAAGACCCGCTCGTACGTTTCCGCAAGTTCTTGGAAAACAAAGGACTATGGTCTGAAGAAGAAGAGAACAAAGTGATTGAACAGGCCAAAGAAGAAATCAAACAAGCTATCAAAAAGGCTGACGGCGAATCAAAACCGAAAGTAACAGAGCTGATTGAGAATATGTTTGAAGAGCCGACGTTCAACTTGAAAGAACAACTTGAAATTTACAAAGCGAAGGAGTCGAAGTAAGCCATGGCGCAAATGACAATGATTCAAGCGATCACTGATGCGTTACGCACAGAACTGAAAAACAATGAAAACGTTCTGCTTTTCGGGGAAGATGTAGGCGTTGCCGGAGGCGTATTCCGTGCAACTGAAGGCCTTCAAAAAGAATTCGGTGAGGACCGCGTATTTGACACGCCGCTTGCTGAATCCGGTATCGGCGGTCTCGCTCTCGGTTTAGGCCTGCAAGATTACCGTCCTGTTATGGAAATCCAGTTCTTCGGATTCGTATATGAAGTAATGGATTCAATCTCAGGACAAATGGCTCGTCTCCGCTACCGTTCCGGCGGACGCTGGACTTCTCCGGTGACAATCCGTTCTCCATTCGGCGGAGGGGTTCATACACCTGAACTTCACGCTGACAGTTTGGAAGGCCTTATCGCTCAGCAGCCGGGTATTAAAGTTGTTATCCCTTCCACTCCTTACGATGCAAAAGGACTGCTGATTGCCTCTATCAGAGACAATGATCCGGTTGTTTTCTTAGAGCATATGAAACTTTACCGTTCTTTCCGTCAGGAAGTTCCTGAAGAGGAATACACAATCGAGCTTGGCAAAGCTGATGTGAAACGCGAAGGTACTGACCTTTCTATCATCACATACGGCGCGATGGTTCATGAGTCGCTTAAGGCTGCTGAAGAGCTTGAAAAAGAAGGCGTTTCTGCTGAAGTTATCGACCTTCGCACTGTAAGTCCGCTTGATATTGATACGATTATTGCTTCTGTTGAAAAAACAGGCCGCGCAATTGTCGTGCAGGAAGCTCAAAAACAAGCCGGCATCGCTGCCAACGTTGTAGCTGAAATCAATGACCGCGCGATTCTGAGCCTGGAAGCTCCGGTTCTGCGTGTTGCGGCGCCTGATACAGTATTTCCTTTCTCGCTTGCTGAGAGCGTATGGCTTCCAAACCATAAAGACGTTCTTGAAACTGCGAAAAAAGTTCTTGAATTTTAATCAGGCATCTTAAAAGACGGTAAAGAGAGTCCTTTTCTCTTATGATGAAGGAGTCTGTTTACTAGGTTCAATGCTTGCGTATGCATAACTAAAATTTGCTTAATCAACTAGGAGGTCGAAAACTGTGGCATTTGAATTTAAACTTCCGGATATCGGGGAAGGTATCCACGAAGGCGAAATCGTAAAATGGTTTGTGAAGCCGAACGACGAGGTAGAAGAAGACGATGTTCTGGCTGAAGTGCAAAATGATAAAGCAGTGGTAGAAATTCCTTCACCTGTTAAAGGAAAAGTATTAGAATTAAAAGTTGAAGAGGGAACAGTTGCAACTGTTGGACAAACGATTATTACGTTTGACGCACCTGGTTACGAAGATCTTCAATTTAAAGGAAGCCATGATTCAGGAGAGGCGAAAACTGAGGCTCAAGTTCAGTCGTCTGCTGAAGCAGGGCAGGATATCTCTAAAGAAGAGACTCCTAAAGAGCCTGCAAAAGAAACCGGCGCAGGACAGCAGGACCAAGCGGAAGCTGATCCGAACAAACGCGTGATCGCGATGCCTTCCGTACGCAAATATGCCCGTGAAAAAGGCGTGGATATCCGTAAAGTAACAGGTTCAGGCAATAACGGACGTGTTGTAAAAGAAGATATCGACAGCTTTGCAAATGGAGGAGCGGCTCAAGAAGCGGCACCGCAAGAAACAGCTGCACCTCAGGAAACAGCTAAACCTGCAGCAGCTCAGGCTCCTGAAGGCGAATTCCCTGAAACACGCGAAAAAATGAGCGGTATCCGTAAAGCGATCGCGAAAGCAATGGTGAACTCTAAGCATACTGCACCGCACGTAACTCTTATGGATGAAGTTGACGTAACAAATCTTGTTGCTCACCGCAAACAGTTCAAACAAGTTGCTGCTGATCAAGGCATCAAGCTGACTTATCTGCCTTACGTCGTCAAAGCATTAACATCCGCTTTGAAAAAATTCCCTGTTTTAAACACATCGATTGATGATAAAACAGATGAAGTGATCCAAAAACATTACTTCAACATCGGAATTGCAGCGGATACCGAAAAAGGCCTGCTTGTGCCGGTAGTGAAAAATGCCGACCGTAAAGCCGTTTTCGAAATCTCTGATGAAATCAACAGCCTTGCTACAAAAGCGCGTGAAGGCAAGCTTGCACCTGCGGAAATGAAAGGCGCTTCTTGCACGATCACAAATATCGGTTCTGCCGGAGGCCAATGGTTCACACCGGTTATCAACCACCCAGAGGTTGCGATTCTCGGTATCGGCCGTATTGCTGAAAAAGCGATCGTCCGTGACGGTGAAATTGTAGCTGCTCCTGTCTTAGCTCTTTCTCTCAGCTTTGACCACCGTATGATTGACGGAGCAACTGCACAAAATGCGTTAAACCACATCAAGCGTTTACTGAACGATCCACAACTTATTTTAATGGAGGCGTAATGTTATGGTAGTAGGAGATTTCCCTATTGAAACAGATACTCTTGTGATTGGTGCGGGACCCGGCGGCTATGTAGCTGCCATCCGCGCTGCTCAGCTTGGACAAAAAGTAACAGTCGTTGAAAAAGCAACTCTTGGAGGCGTTTGTCTGAACGTCGGCTGTATTCCTTCAAAAGCGCTCATCAATGCAGGCCATCGTTACGAGAATGCAAAACATTCAGATGACATGGGAATCACTGCTGAGAACGTAACGGTTGACTTTACAAAAGTCCAAGAATGGAAAGCTTCTGTTGTAAATAAGCTTACCGGCGGTGTTGCAGGTCTTTTAAAAGGAAATAAAGTGGACGTTGTAAACGGGGAAGCTTATTTCGTAGACAGCAACTCTGTCCGCGTAATGGATGAGAACTCTGCGCAAACATACACATTTAAAAACGCGATCATTGCTACCGGTTCTCGTCCTATCGAATTGCCAAACTTCAAATATAGCGAACGCGTTCTGAACTCTACAGGCGCACTGGCGCTTAAAGAAATTCCGAAAAAGCTCGTTGTTATCGGCGGCGGGTATATCGGTACTGAGCTTGGAACAGCGTATGCGAACTTCGGAACTGAATTGGTTATTTTAGAAGGCGGAGATGAAATTCTTCCTGGCTTCGAAAAACAAATGAGTTCTCTCGTTACCCGCAGACTGAAGAAAAAAGGCAACGTTGAAATCCATACAGGCGCCATGGCTAAAGGCGTTGAGGAAAGACCTGACGGCGTAACAGTTACATTCGAAGTAAAAGGCGAAGAAAAAACGGTTGATGCTGATTACGTATTAATCACTGTCGGACGCCGTCCGAACACTGATGAGCTCGGCCTTGAGCAAGTTGGTATCGAAATGACTGACCGCGGTGTCATTAAAACAGACAAGCAGTGCCGCACAAACGTACCGAACATTTACGCAATCGGTGACATCATTGACGGACCTCCTTTGGCTCACAAAGCGTCTTACGAAGGTAAAATCGCTGCGGAAGCTATTTCAGGAGAGCCGGCTGAAATCGATTACCTCGGTATTCCGGCGGTTGTATTCTCTGAGCCTGAACTGGCTTCTGTCGGTTACACTGAAGCACAGGCGAAAGAAGAAGGCATTGAAGTCGTTGCAGCTAAGTTCCCGTTTGCAGCAAACGGACGTGCGCTGTCTCTTAACGAAACTGACGGCTTCATGAAGCTGATCACCCGTAAAGAAGACGGTCTTGTAATCGGTGCGCAAATTGCCGGCGCAAGCGCTTCTGACATGATTTCTGAATTGAGCCTGGCGATCGAAGGCGGAATGACTGCTGAAGATATCGCAATGACAATTCACGCTCACCCGACATTGGGCGAAATCACTATGGAAGCTGCCGAAGTAGCAATCGGAAGCCCGATCCACATCGTAAAATAATGATGTAACAAAGAAACAGCCCCCGTTTATAAAAGCGGGGGCTGTTTTTATTGTGCAAGCACATGCTGCATAGGTTTGATGATATCCTCTTTTTTCTTTACGGATCCCTCAATCTTCATGACCACATGCCGATGATTGATCACCATCAGCGCAGGGAACGTGTTGATTTCCTCTTCCCATCCCTTTCTGTTGTCATAAACCTTCATTTGATCGACATGATGGGGATATTTCTTTTCTAAATCAAGAATCGCATCGTAATAAGGAACTTCTTTATCTATATGATTTTCATCGGAAAAAAACAAGATTTGAGTGTGATGAATGCTGTCGATCCGGTTATTTTTGAATGGACTGACAGTAGAAACCGAACAGCTTGACAGAACGAACAGCATCAAAAAAAAGGGAATCACCGTACGGTAGCGCATCTATCTTACTCCTCTGTTTTATATAATATATTGGTTCATCCATTTATAAGGACTATATCAAGTGTATCACGAGAGGTGAAAAACCTAAGGCTTGTTACTGAATTGTTATATAATTGAAACCGTTTTTAATGAAGAAATAATACGTGTGACAACTTGCACAGCCGATGTGTAAAAAAGGCACATTGTTTTTCGTGAGAGCGCTGTTTTTTCGTTATACTGGGGGCAAAACCATATCAGGAGGGATTGCATGTATAAAGCCATTGCAGCCGTCATATGTATGTGCTTACTCGCCGGCTGCCAATCAAATGAAAAGCTGCAAACAAACAAACCCCATTCTCAAGCCGCGGCCAATCATGCCAAACGGGAAAACCATCATACAAAAGAGAAAAAACAGAAGGCGGAGCCCCGTTACTATATCAATTCGAAAACCTTTTCTGTGGAAAAAATGGATGAACAGAAAGAGAAAAAACCGATCGCATTGGTAACGATCGATGACGCGCCTGATCAGCATGCCGCTGAGATTGCGGACAAACTGCATGATCTCAATGCGTCAGCGATCTTTTTTGTAAACGGACATTTTTTGAAAAAAGATGAAAATAAGAAAGCGCTTAAGCATATTCATGAGTTAGGCTTTATGATCGGAAATCATACAATGACTCATCAAAACTTAAAAGATCTTTCCGAACAAAAACAACGGGAAGAAATCATTGGCGTCAATAAAGCGGTTGAAAAGGTAATAGGAGAGAAACCCGCATTTTTCAGGGCGCCTTTCGGAAGCAATACGGACTACAGTGACAGACTTATAAAAAAAGAAGGTATGGTGAAAATGAACTGGACCTTCGGGTATGATTGGGATCAGAAATATCAATCCAAAAAAGCGCTTACCGATATCACACTGAGCAGTCCTTACCTGCGGGACGGCGCCAACATATTGATGCATGACCGGAAATGGACGGCTGAAGCCATGCCGGACATTGTAAAAGGATTGCGTCATAAAGGATATACCGTGATTGACCCTCGAGCTATAAAAAGACCGTAAAAAATAAATGTGTTATACAATTTATCGGTTGACATATTAAATGTGACATAATAATATAATAACAACAAGTGAAAATTAAGCGTTTTCAAATTCTGAGAAATGGGGAATGACAGATGGGTACAATTGTTTGCCAAGACTGTAACGAAGCGATTCATTACTTTGAGGATGAGAAGGTCACGACGTTATACGGAACATGCTGCGGACAATGCCAGTGTCATCTTGAAGAAGAGTAAAAAGCGTAAAAAAGGCCCGAAACGATTTCGTTTCGGGCTTCTTTATGTTTATTGGATGGCTTTTTGCTCTTTGATGACTCTGATCATTTCAAGCGTGGCATCTTCGGGACCCTGCACAGGAAGGCCGGCGTCCAAGTTTTTAAAAATGTAGCTGATATTTTCTTCAGTAATGATCTCACCCGGAATAAAGATCGGAATTCCCGGCGGGTACACCATGACAAACTCTGCAATGATCCGTCCCGCGGATTCTGTTATCGGAATGACTTCCGTATTTGCGTAAAACGCGTCTCTTGGCGTCATCGCTAACAGAGGAATCTCAGGAAGCAGAACTTCCGCTTGCTGATGAGCATAGTCATTTGCGGAAGCCTGCTTTGAAATGTCTGTAAGCGCGCTTACAAGACGGTCGGCATCTCCTGCTCTGTCTCCGGGTGTAAAAATACATAAAATATTATACAAATCGGACAGCTCGACTTCGATATTAAATGATTCGCGGAGCCATTTTTCAACGTCATGACCCGTCAGGCCGAGGTTTTTGACCGAAATGATTAATTTAGTCGGATCATAACTGAAGGCAGCTTTAGACCCTGTGATTTCTTCGCCGACACAGCGGATGCCTTCAATTTGATTGAGACGTTCCCGTGTCTGATCCGCCAGCAGAATCGTATCTTCAAGAAGATCGCGGCCTTCTGTAGCGAGGCGTTTTCTTGCGACATCCAGTGAAGCGAGAAGCAGATAGGATGTTGACGTTGTCGTCAGCATGCTTAAAATCGACTGTACTCTTTCTTTGGAAACAAGGCCTTCTCTCACATTTAAAATGGAGCTCTGCGTCAGGGAGCCTCCCAATTTGTGCACGCTTGTGGCTGCCATATCAGCGCCCGCCTGCATGGCGGACAGAGGAAGCTTATCATGAAAATGAATATGCACGCCGTGCGCTTCATCGACAAGAACAGGCACATCGAAAGAATGCGCGAGCTTTACAATGCTGCTCAAGTCAGCTGCCACACCGAAGTATGTCGGATTGATGACAAGCAGGCCTTTTGCGTCAGGGTGTTCCGTCAAAGCCCGCTCGGCGGACTCAAGCGTAATGCCGTGAGAAATTCCGAGCTCATCGTCAATTTCCGGGTGTATAAAAATCGGCACCGCTCCGGAAAATACAATGGCCGACATAATGGATTTATGAACATTTCTCGGAATGATGATTTTATCTCCGGGTCCGCATACGGCCATGACCATCGTCATAATGGCGCCGCTCGTCCCTTGTACGGAAAAGAAGGTATGGTCTGCGCCGAATGCTTCCGCGGCCAGATCCTGGGCTTCTTTAATGATGCCCTTTGGCGCATGTAAATCATCCAGGGGTTCAATATTAATTAAATCTATACTTAACGCGTTTTCTCCGATAAATTGTCTGAATTCCGGATCCATTCCCGCGCCTTTTTTATGGCCCGGAATGTGGAATTGGACAGGCTGTCTGTCCGCGTGCTTTTTCAGTCCGCTGTACAGGGGTGTTTCATGTTGCGGCAATTGTTTTCCCACCTTTATCATAATACCTACGGATTAGTTTGTATTACATTCAGTTTTATTACCCGTTTTTTAAACGTAAAACAAATGAATTATATTATGAACTTGAAAGAAAGTAAAGAACAATTTATGATCTATGGAAGATGCTTATTTTTGAGCATGATCATAAAGGAGTGAAGACATTTGGAATATCAATATCCGATGAATGAGGACTGGACGACAGAGGAGGCCGTGGATGTCATTGCTTTTTTTCAGCAGGTGGAAAACGCCTATGAAAAAGGAGCTGACCGAGACAGACTTCTGAATGCGTACCGCCGCTTTAAAGAAATCGTTCCCGGGAAAGCGGAAGAAAAGAAAATCTGCAGCCGATTTGAAGCTGACAGCACCTATTCCCCGTATCGGACTGTGAAACAGGCGAAACAATCAGATCAAGCGATTATCAAAATGTAGACAAAAGCGAGCCGGCAATCGGCCCGCTTTTTATGTTATGAGACTTTCTGAGTCAGTGTGTATAAAAAGGAAAGCTTCCTAAAAGCATCTTCAATGGTTTGCAGGAATTCATTGTTGTTCATGTTGATCACGTCTTCTTTTTGCAGCTGAATGCCGCATAAAAGCTCTGCTTTTTTCACTGTCTGCAGGCGTTCAAATAATGTTTTCAGCTGCTCCTGATCCATGTCGGACTGCTTGTACGCACCTGGCTTCGTATGATCCGGCGACCATACAAAATGACCGGGAATCTGTTTTGTGATTTCCTCCTGCTTCGCTTCCAGCAATCTGCCGTATTCCTCTTTTATCGGAGATTCATAAATGATGGCAAACCATACAAACATATGGGTGTCCCATAAACCGATCTGAAAGTGAGGGAGTTTCTTATAGCCGCGTTTGCTGTTGGCAAAGGCAACCCAGCTGTCAGCCGGCGGGTTGACAGATCTTCTCGCGTGCTTGGCGACATGCGGGAACATTTCATCTCCTGTCAATGCTGACAATGTCGGTGCGAAATGCTCTCCTAACAAGGTCAGCTTCGGACGGACTTGTTCTTTTAACACCTCCATGCGCGGATCTAAACCTTCTATTGTAAATGTATCGAAGTCTTCTTTTGTAAAACGCATCTGAGTCATCTTTTTCCTCCTTAACGTAAGTATTCATATTTTACCACAGCCGCCGCCGGCCGCAAAAACATTGAGAACGTTTGAGCCGAGAGGAATGGTGGTAAAAAACGAATAGGTAAACACACAATTTTAAGAATGTTGTTACAGCCGAATATAAGTTTCCATACGATATAAGAAGTATCAATAATGAATTGGAAAAATGGGATGCTTTTTTAACAAATGATCTCTGGAAGGGGCGAAAGACAATGAGGCAAGTGGTGAAGGAAGGATTCAGGGAGGAAAAAAATAACCGTGTAGCTGTCTGGAGACTAGAGGTTGATTATGAATTGGCAACCCTGTATGAGGCCATGCAAAAAGAGAATGAAGATCAAATCGATCTCAGCAAAAGAAAACTGGAACGTCTCAGAAAAGAATGGATTCGGCTTAACGGATAAAGAATAGTAAAAACGAACCGCAGGAAATGGTTCGTTTTTACGTGAGAAGGCATTTTTTTCATTTTCCTTGCTTTTTCATCGCCTTTATCAGTATGCTATAGAATAAGCTATACATAGAAAAGAGGTACACGGTATGACAAATTGGACGGAAATTGATGATATCGCAAAACAATGGGTAAAAGAAGCCGGAACGAGAATCAGACAATCCATGCAGGAAAGCTTGACGATTGAAACAAAATCAAATCCGAATGATTTAGTCACAAATATTGATAAAGAGACGGAGCGCTTTTTCATTGACCGTATACAAGGAACTTTTCCCGGACACCGGATTCTCGGAGAAGAAGGGCAGGGGGATAAACTCCGCTCCCTTGACGGAATCGTCTGGATCATTGATCCGATTGACGGGACGATGAATTTTGTCCATCAAAAGCGGCATTTCGCGATCTCCATCGGCATCTTTGAAGACGGAAAAGGCAAAATCGGCTTAATTTATGATGTGATGCAGGACGAACTGTATCACGCATTCAGCGGAAAAGGGGCTTATCTGAATGATACGCCGCTTGCTCCTTTAAAAGAAGCTTCCATTGAAGAAGCCATTATTGCAATCAATGCCACATGGGTGACGGAAAACAGAAGGATTGACCCGAGTATTTTGGCGCCGCTTGTAAAACGGGTCAGAGGAACGCGTTCCTACGGTTCGGCGGCACTTGAGCTGGCCGGTGTTGCGGCCGGCCGCATTGACGCATACATTACGATGAGGCTCGCGCCGTGGGATTACGCTGCCGGCTGCGTGCTGCTGAACGAAGTCGGGGGCATTTACACGACCACAGACGGCGAACCGTTCACGTTTTTAGACAACCACAGCGTGCTTGCGGGCAATCCGGCTATACATAAAATTATCTTTGACGACTATTTACATGCTGACAGGTAGAGATTTTGAAGAAGAAGATCTCGGGTTTCTGGAGCAGCTGGCGGCATCACACCCGGTGTGGAAAAACGAAGAGTTCGGAACAAAAAATGCGGCGGAGTTTATGCTTGCATACTCCATGTACAATGGAACGTGGCTCGTATGGGAGATTGACGGCGCTCCTGCCGCCGTCAGTTTTCATTTGGAATGGGCGCCTTCAAACGGAAAACCGTGGCTCGGAACCGTGGCCGTCGCTCCGGAGGCAAAAGAGAAAGGAATCGGTCGCGCGGTCATTGAAGAGATTGCGGGCCGGCTGAGAGGAGAGCATAAAGCGATGTTTTCAGCCGTTCCCCTGGACAGGCAGGAATGGGTTTTGTTTTTAAGCCAATGCGGCTTTGAACAGCTTAAGCTTGAAAAAGACGATCGGGAAAAGACATATATGATCATGGTGAAGCCATTGTGAAATGTTCAGATATAAAAAAGAGACCGGATTTCTCCGGTCTCTTTTCTTGTTTACAAGCCGACCGCATTCCAGGCCGCTTCTACGCTTGCAGCGTCTTGAGAGCCGTAAAGGTCCCGCGCTGATTGAATCAAAGCTGCTTTTGCATCTTTAAAGCTTGATGACGGAGTGAGATATACCGTCAGTGCGCGATAGTAAATCTGCTCCGCTTTTTTCACTCCGATTTTTGTAATCGTGTTGTAAGCGGCTTTGTTCGGAATTCCGCTGTTTGTATGCACGCCGCCGTAG
This sequence comes from Bacillus sp. Bvel1, assembly GCF_014872755.1. Lineage (NCBI taxonomy): Bacteria > Bacillati > Bacillota > Bacilli > Caryophanales > Bacillaceae > Bacillus > Bacillus sp. Bvel1. The sequence goes on from NZ_JAAOBZ010000006.1 coordinate 616,138, forward strand.
TCGCCGGCATCAGTGTTCGGAAGGTTTTGATAATTTTTGTAATGGTCGGGCTGTCCGTATTTTGTCGGATTGGATAAGCTGCGGAGAGCCGGCTGGCTGACCGTAATATCCTCACCGATATCCCAGTCCTCAGTATCGGTGAAGTACCCGAATACATCGGAGAAGGATTCGTTTAAAGCGCCCGGCTGATTTTCATAGTTCAGGTTGGCTGTTTCCTGTGTAACGCCGTGTGTCATTTCATGGGCCGTTACGTCCATTGAACCGGAAAGAGGCGAGAAGAATGAGCCATCACCGTCACCGTAAATCATTTGGTCGCCGATCCAGGCCGCGTTATTGTATCTGCTGCCGTAATGAACGGAAGATACGATTTTGCCGCCTCTATTGTCGTAGCTGTTGCGTTTAAACGTCTGATAGAAATAATCATACACTTTGCCGAGATTGTAATGCGCATCAACCGCAGCGCGCTGAGAAGAAGTTGTGAACTGGTTTGTAGTGCTTGATACGAGCGTGCCCGGCAGGTTATATTGTCGGTTTTGCAGATCGTACGTAATAATTTGTGTTCCGGTAGGCTTCGAAAGATCACGCATTACATATTTGCCGTTTTCAGAAGAAATATTTAATGAGACCGTTTTTCCTTTAAGAGTCGTACCTGTTCCGGTTGCAGCGGCATGCTCCACTTTGTTTTGCTTTTTCAGGACTTTCCCTGTTTCCGCATCAACGGTTACTTCCCAGTTAGCTGGTTCCGGTTCGATGTAGCGGATGGTTACATCATAGGCGAGTCGGTATTTACCGTCTTTTGTGGCCGCTGCTTTCAGCTCGGCTTTGTTTTTGTTTGCAACGTTGCCGTTAGAGACGGCTTCAGGTGATTTGCCGATTGCTTTAAAAGCATGATCCAGCGCCTGATTTGCAGATAATTTTTTGCTGTTTGCCGTTTTGGCAGAAGCATCGTTGTTTAATTCACCGTTAATCGCATAGACATTGTTGGATTTATCGACGTGAATAATGACTTGCGAGTCTTTCACAGGCACACCGTTAACGACAGGCACATAACGGAAGTGCTTGTAGCCGAGATCATCGGTCGTGTGGTCAATCAGCTTCAGTCTCTCAGAAGGGTTGCCTTTGAAGACTTTGCCGTTTTGTTTCAAGTATTGCTTGATTGCTTTGTCACTGACTGAAGGCAATTCAGATTGCACCAAAGAATGCTTCGGCACAAAGTTCGTCAGGTTTTCTTTAAGCTGAGGATTCTCAGCTGCCTGAACACCCGGAAGACTGATGGTTAAACTCATAAAGGAAGCGGCGACAGCAACAGACAATTTCTTACCTAAACCCACAATAAATCCCCCTTTTTGAAAATAATGAAAACTTATATTGTTATAATAAACCAGCATTCTCTCATTCTGCAATATAAAACTAGACTTCGCTGATGAATTGATAGAATCGTCCCGTAAAGGCTTCAGGCGGGCAGCGTCAGGGGATAAGCCGAGAGGCACGTGTTGAATCAAACATGAGTCGAATGATGCGATTTATTCTGAAAAAAATGACAAATGAAGTCGGGAGAAATGATAGAGGAAAAATGTTCCGATCTGTAAAACTTTTTTTATAGCCGTTTGTCTAAACAGGTGAGGCCTTAATAAACGAAAAGGATTGTTTCAGATGTCAGAGATTTTCAGTCATTTTATTCAGCATTTCGACAGATATTTCATTTTAAGCAGACAGAGCGTGTTGATCATTCAGTGGTCAGCCGTCTGCCTTGCTGTTTTATACGCGCTGACTTTTCATTCGAAAATCAGTCGTGAGAGAGTTTGGTTTTATTCAGGAATTCTGCTCAGGGCCGTATTATTGGCGGGCATAACAGTTGAATTGGTTCATCAGGTGCAGAGTACTCGCTTTAGCGCGCACTATTTGATATCGGAAGAAAGAGAGCTTCTTCCGATCGTTCATCTCTTAATATATGGGTATGTGCTGCTCACCGCGTTTCACTATATGCTCATGCCGCAGAAGCAGAGGGGAAAGGGCATATTTTATACCTTTGATCTCACTGTGGTGACACTGCCCGTCATTCAGCTGATCTTCAGTTTTTTCGCTTTCTGGAATAACAGTCCCGATGCGATGGCGGGGGAGGATATAGTTTCGATGCTATGTTTTATTACGGTTGTTTTACTACTTCTGATTTCTATGAATGTTTTATTCTTTAAAATGTATTGGAAACCGAGACCCGTTTTTATCGGCGTGTTTTATGCCGGGGTCATCGGGCTGTTGGTGTGGGTGCTCGCTGCGCCCTCGGCAGGTGTAACAAAAGATTACGGCAGACTTCTCCCATTTACGGTGTATTTAACGATGGTCGGTTTTCTGATGACCCATCATTTATTTCATCGGTCAGACAGGATCAGACAGCGGACGAGAAGCTTTCTTGCGGCGGCAACGGCCGCTGGTTTTATTGTCTTTTTGAACCCGGTATACAATGCGGGCGATGCAGCTTTTGCGGTTTCAAAGCCGATAGCTGAAGATTCTGTTGATAATGTGGGTGAACATATCACTTCAGACCAAGCGGAACGGATCCTTACGTCATTTTTTCCGGCTGAGAATCCGATTTATTTAACAGAGACCAATCAGGACCTCCATTACTTTTACCGTTTTAAAACGGAAGATTATGAAGCGGAAGTGGACGAGGTTTCCCGATTGATTACAAATTATCAATATCTTAAAAAACCGGAAGGCCGCACTTTTACAGAAGAGGAATACCGGAAAAAGTCGCTGGATTTCTTGTCGGCGCACGGCCGAAAAATAAAAACACAAGGCATTCAGACAACAGTGAAAAAAGAAGACGGACAGTTTGTCGTGGAGATTGCGCCGAAAAGACAAGGGACGAAACACGAAAATTCAGGCACAGTATTTTACTGGGAAAAAGACACCATTATGGGTTTTTCAGAAGATCCGTCTATTTATCAGCTTGAGTCACTGCCGCAGGTGCATATGACGGAAAAAGACATAGTGAAAGCATCAAAAGCCGCCTTTCGTACGCTGCAAATGCCTGATCAGACATTTGAAATCACAAATACAGATATAAACAGCCTGATCGGCAGCAGTTTGACCGTAACTGCGACTAACGGAACAGAGCTGATATTTGATGCAGCATCCGGACGTCTTATGAAAATCAGAGTCTCACCTGACAGCACCGTTTTAACAAAAACAGAACTTCAGAAGAAGCTCTTTTCATTGCTGCTGGGCGCGGATACTTCAAAACTTAGACAAATTGACAAATCGGAAGGCACTCTCGTTTTTGAAAACTCTGAAGGCACATTCGTTACGCTCCGGAATGAAGAAGGCATGAAAGAGGTCTCATTCTACGGACAGGTAAGCGCCAAAACATTCCCGCATACATACAGAGACGGGGAAACAGCCTTCAAAAGAGTGGCGGGGGCATATAACGGCATCATTTACAAAAAGCGGGTGAAGCCTGTCATAGCGGTGAAAGCCGGCGTAACATATAACGCATGGCTCGTCATTATTCAGCCGTTCGGTTCAAACCGTCATGACGTATATGTAGTGAACGCGGATACTTACGAGGCGGTGAACCTTTATGAACAATAAAGAAAAAAAGGCTGTCTTCTTCGATTTATACGACCTTTATAAAGAAGGAGAACTTGAAGGCGGCACGCTCCAGTGGATGAAAGAACATGAGCATTTATTCGGAGCAGAGGCGGAAAACAGAAAACGGCAGAATGAACATGGCTTGAATGCGCCGTCCGGCGATATCCGCCAGATTAAATACATGAAATGCCTGACGTATGGATTGTACGGATTCTTTATTGTGCTCTCAATCTGGATGACAGTGTGGTTTTACTTTTAAATGAAAAACAAGATGTCAATTGAACAGCTGTATCGTGAACATTATCAAGATATTATGTATTACCTTTACAGACGCACACAACATGCTGAAACCGCTAAAGACCTCGCTCAGGATACATTTATGAAAGCATTTAACGGGCTTGATTCATTTAAGGGCCACTCGTCTATCAGAACGTGGCTCTATGCAATTGCCCATCATACCTTCATCAATTGGTACAGACGTGATAGAAAATATCAATTTTCAGATATCACTCTGAATGAAGGGCTTCAGCAAACAACATATGAACTGCCGGAGAATTACGTCGCCCGGACAGACACTCAGAATGCGCTGACCGGGCAGATTCAGCGTCTGAAAAGCGATCAGCAGACCGTTTTAATTTTGAGGGAATTTCAAGAGCTGTCTTACGAAGAGATTGCTGATGTTTTGGACTGGAGTCTTTCGAAGGTGAAGAGCACTCTGTACAGGGCGAGAATGCAGCTGAAACAGCACTTGGCGGAAAAAAGGAAGGACGGACAGATATGACTTGCTGTTTAGTGAGAGATTTACTCCCTTTATATATTGAAGGCGATTGTGAAACAGAAACGGAGCGGTTTATTTCCCGCCACTTTGAATCATGCGGTAAGTGCGAAAGTTTATATCATATGATGAAGGAGCCGCTTGACCTCGGCAGCCCCGAGATGAAGGAGCCCGCCTGTTATGCAGAAGAAGAAAGGCGGTTTAAGGAACGGTATTACGGGAAGCTGCTGATAAAAGCAGCCTGTTTGTTCGGCGCTGTTTTCTTTATCATGCTGATCTTTAAACTGCTGATTTAAAAAAACGCCCGGCTGCATGACATGACCGGGCGTTTTATCCGTTTACTCAGCCGGATGAAAGGCTGTATAAATGCCTTCAAGCAAGTCCTGAGGCAGTGAATTAAAGAATCCGGCACACAGCTTTGCTTCTTTTTTTCCTGCTCCTGCTTTTTCAGCAAGGTCCTGATCAAACGTATACACACCGTCTTCTTCAATCAGCGCAGATTGAAGGATATGAAGACTTTGGGAAAAAGCGGTGAACAGCTGATCAGCGATAAGGGCCTCTTTTTCCGTAAATCCGAGCTCCACCGCTTTTTCTTTATTAAATGTATATTCGCCGTCCGTTTTCTCAATACATTGAGAAAGAACGGTTAAAAATTCGGTTGAACTGTCCCACAGCTTTTGAATGGTCTGTGCGGCTTCTTTATCTAATCCCAATTCAACCGCTTTTTCACCGTCAAAATAATAGACGCCGTCTTTTTCGTAAATCGATTGGCTGATGATGTCAATGAGTTTTGCCGTGTCTTCCGGTGTTTTCTCTGCGGAAGCCTGCAGGGCATGCGGTTCATTTGCCTGAATCGTTTTTGCGCCGGCAGAATCAAGCGGACTGAATGCAAGCAAGGCGGCTGAGGCGGTTGCGGCGGCAGTTACAGCGGTTTTCTTCAAAAAAGATGTTTTCATTTCATTCTCTCCTTGTCATGTGTATTTGCTTACAGTCACAAGTATAAAAAGACAATGATGGAATTGATATAGGAGGTATGGTATTTTCTGCATAACGATGCCGGACTATTTCAGACTGTATATTCTGAGGGAATCTGCTGATGTAACTAGAATGGGGGCCGTCATTCCCGGCTTCCTGACTAGACGGCGGGGGAGATAAGCCTTACATCTGGAGTCTGTTTTTGAGGAGGTAAAAAAGCCTGAATCTTTGATTCAGGCTTCATAAGATATTGTCTTTCCATGTTTACGGAATTTTGCAAAGGGTCATGCTTTTAATCAAGCAGTCCCTGTTCGCGCATTTTTTTCTTTACGGTGAAACCGCTTCCCATCATGGCGATAACGAGAACAATGCTTCCGATGATACCCCATGCGCTTTTCTCAGCGATTGATACGCCGATCAGCATCATGCTGAAGACTGCTGCGAATGCAAATAATAATAAGAGCCAATTCAATTTTTTCATATTTCCATCCCCTTTAACGTCATACTTTCAGTTTACAGAAAAACGTAACGCTTTTAAAGAGGATGTGTGGTATAATATGAAAGTTATCTAATTTTTTTAGGAGATGAAAATGTGAAACTTCGAAACGATCTTCGCAACATCGCGATTATTGCCCACGTTGACCATGGGAAAACGACTTTGGTAGACCAATTGCTTCACCAAGCCGGAACATTCCGTGCCAACGAAAATATTGCCGAACGCGCAATGGATTCAAACGATCTTGAACGTGAACGCGGTATTACAATTCTTGCGAAAAATACTGCGATTAACTATAAAGATACACGCATTAATATTTTGGACACTCCGGGACACGCCGACTTCGGCGGAGAGGTAGAACGGATTATGAAAATGGTTGACGGCGTTCTGTTAGTCGTTGACGCTTATGAAGGCTGCATGCCGCAAACCCGTTTCGTACTGAAAAAAGCCCTTGAGCAGAACTTAAATCCGGTTGTCGTCGTAAACAAAATCGACCGTGATTTCGCCCGCCCGGAAGAAGTCATTGATGAAGTGCTTGATTTGTTCATCGAGCTTGACGCAAACGAAGAACAGCTTGAGTTCCCTGTCGTCTACGCTTCTGCGATTAACGGAACGGCAAGTCTGGATCCGAAAAAGCAGGACGAAAACATGGAATCACTGTATGAAACGATTCTTGAACATGTCCCTGCCCCGGTAGATAACGCCGAAGAGCCTCTTCAATTCCAAGTGGCGCTGCTTGATTACAATGATTATGTCGGCCGTATCGGTATCGGACGCGTTTTCCGCGGCACGATGAAAGTGGGTCAGCAGGTTTCATTGATGAAACTTGACGGAACGGTTAAATCATTCCGCGTAACGAAAATCTTCGGTTTCCAAGGATTGAAACGCGTGGAAATTGAAGAAGCGAGAGCGGGAGACCTTGTTGCCGTTTCGGGCATGGAAGACATCAACGTCGGTGAAACGGTTTGTCCGGCTGACCACCATGAGCCGCTGCCGGTTCTGCGCATTGATGAGCCTACGCTTCAAATGACATTTGTCGTAAACAACAGCCCGTTTGCAGGCCGTGAAGGCAAATATGTCACAGCCCGCAAAATTGAAGAGCGTCTGAACGCGCAGCTTCAAACTGACGTCAGTCTTCGTGTCGAACCGACTGCATCACCAGACGCATGGGTTGTTTCAGGACGCGGTGAGCTTCACCTGTCCATTTTAATTGAAAACATGCGCCGTGAAGGCTATGAGCTTCAAGTGTCTAAACCTGAAGTTATCATTAAGGAAATTGACGGCGTCAGCTGCGAGCCTGTTGAGCGCGTGCAGATTGACGTGCCTGAAGAGCATACCGGTTCTGTTATGGAATCAATGGGTGCGAGAAAAGGCGAAATGCTTGATATGATTAATAACGGAAACGGCCAGGTCCGCCTGATCTTTACCGTACCTTCACGCGGACTCATCGGCTATTCTACTGAGTTTCTGTCACTGACACGCGGTTTCGGTATCCTGAACCACACGTTTGACAGCTATCAGCCGATGCAAAAAGGCCAAGTCGGAGGCCGACGTCAGGGTGTGCTCGTTTCCATGGAAAACGGAAAAGCGACATCTTACGGAATTCAAGGTATTGAAGACCGCGGCGTCATCTTCGTTGAGCCCGGAACAGAAGTGTATGAAGGCATGATTGTCGGCGAACATAACCGTGACAATGACCTTGTTGTCAATGTCAGCAAAATGAAACAGCAGACAAACGTACGTTCCGCTACGAAGGATCAAACGACTACGATTAAGAAAGCGCGCATTATGTCGCTTGAAGAATCACTCGAGTACTTAAACGAGGATGAATACTGCGAAGTAACGCCGGAATCCATCCGTTTAAGAAAGAAAATCCTGAATAAAAACGAACGTGAAAAAGCGGCGAAAAAGAAAAAAACAGCAGGAATGTCTTAATCACTTGCAGAATTTGAAAAGGTAGAACCCGAACGGAAAAGGGGAGGGGGATCTTTTTGAATGAAGTAAGTGAACGGCTGTCGTTCTTTGCGGCTCTTTACCAAGTGGATGAGCATCCGCTGGCGGGAATGTGGCTGTTATACGGAACGATCGTCGTGCTTTCGGTGATTGTATTTAAACTCGGCTTTGCCAAACGGCTGCCGGTTTTGAAGGCTGCGGCAGTTTATCTCTTTCTCGTGCTCGGCTGCACCGTGCTGACTTTTTTCGGTGTGTTTCTGCCGGTCGGAGAAGGGCTTGTTGTTGCCGCCTTGATTTTGATCATTTACAAAATCCGTCTGCACCAGTCCAAAAAAAGCCAGTCAGCTAAACCGCAATAAAAAAATGACCTTGCCTTCCGGCGGGTCATTTTTTATTCGGTTTATTTTTTCAGTTTATCTTTTTTCGCTTTTTGTCCAGGATGAAAGGAAAAGTGTCCGGTATTCAGCCGCGCCTCCGTTTTGATTTTGATTCGGTCATGGCATTCCCGGCACATATATGTATGAATCGGACGATTGCGGAGGCGTTTGGCTGTCAGTGTTTCATCATCAATTTGTTCGATTTTGTCGCAAATGGAACATTTTACTCTCATTGATTTTCACCTCTTTCACTATGACAAGCATTATATCATGGATGCCCCTCCTGCCAAAGGGAAAGAAAGCAGCGCCCTTCTTTTGGAGCGGGCGCTGCTTTTTACTGGCGGTTTTTCATATGATGATCCGATTGATCGTTCTGTTCGTTCTGCAGCTTGTTCTGGTCTCTTTGGTTCAGCTGATCATCATTCGATTGAGTCGGTGATTCTTTTTCATTGTCGGTCACATCATTCGGGACTTCCGGCATGACACGACCGACGATGGCGGCAAGTTCGTCCAAAATGCCTGAAACGGGGCGGCCGGCTTTAATGTCGCTGCCCATGCCTCTCAGACGGGAAACCGTATCAGGATCAGCCACGACAACGGCATTGGCGCCGTAAGGATCGTTTTTTAACGCCTGGGCAACCGTGTATTTAATGCTCTCCACTTTGCTTCTTTCTAAATTGTCATCCACATCGATTCCGACAACGGAGTATCTTCCGAGTACAACCGCGGTGGCATCTGAAATGCCGGGGATTTTTTCGGTTACCTCGACGAGATGCTTAGCGATGTCTGTCCGGCCGGGATTTTCAGCTGTCTCAGGAGCCGTATTTTTCACATGAATCGGTTTTGCATCACGCTGATCGGTTGATTCGTTCTGGATATTGCGGCCGCGGCCGTCCTGTACAGCAGTGCAGCCGGTCAGGATAAACAAGGCTTGTATGATAATGAAAAGAATTCGCACGTCAGATTCCCTCCTTGAATGCTTTCATTTATTTTATTGTTGAATTAACCTTCTATCTTTATTCACCAAATCATATATTTTAGCAGGCATCCCCGTTTTTCGCGGAAAGAGAAGCACACGATGGGCTTTGATCCTTATTTCAGGAGGCTGAGACTTGAGTAAAATTTATGTGTTAGATACGAATGTACTTTTGCAGGATCCTAACGCCATTTTTTCCTTTGAAGAAAACGAAGTTGTCATCCCCGCCGTCGTGCTGGAAGAGGTCGATTCAAAAAAGCGGTATATGGACGAGGTCGGGAGAAATGCGAGGCACGTATCTAAGCTGATAGACGGGCTCAGGGAGAAAGGAAGGCTGCACGAGAAAGTTCCGCTTGAAAGCGGAGGAACGCTCAGAATTGAACTGAACCACCGGTCATTTCATCAGCTCCAAGAAATATTTATCGAAAAAACGAATGATAACCGCATTTTGGCGGTGGCAAAAAATTTAAGCCTTGAGGAGGAAACGAAAGAAAACGGCCGCCTCGTCATCCTGGTCAGCAAAGATGTGCTTGTCAGGGTAAAGGCGGATGCCATCGGGCTTTTGGCGGAGGATTTTTTAAACGACAGAGTCGTTGATCATGATGAAATATATAGCGGGTACAAAGATATATTTATGAATAAAGAGCGGTTTGCCTCGTTTTATAAAAACAAACAAATTCCAGTCAAGGAGCTTCAGCAGCATCAGGTTTATCCGAATCAATTTGTGCTGATGAAAGATGAATTAGGAGGATCTTCGTCTGCGGTCGGCATGGCGGATAAGAAAGGAGAGACCGTAAAAAGACTCGTTTTCGATGATGAGCACGTATGGGGGATCAGGCCGAAGAACGTCCAGCAGACAATGGCGCTCGAACTCCTGCTGAGGGAAGATATCCCGCTTGTCACCCTGATCGGAAAAGCGGGAACGGGAAAAACCTTGCTTGCTCTCGCGGCAGGGCTTCTGCAGACGGAGGATCTCGGTATTTATAAAAAGCTGATCGTCGCGCGTCCCATCGTCCCGGTGGGAAAGGATATCGGATATTTGCCGGGCGAAAAGGAGGAAAAGCTCAAGCCGTGGATGCAGCCGATCTTTGATAATCTTGAATTTTTATTCAATGCGAAAAAGCCGGGTGAACTTGAAGCGATTTTGGCAGGAATCGGATCGATTCAGGTGGAGGCGCTGACATACATTCGGGGAAGAAGCATTCCGGATCAGTTTATTATTATTGATGAGGCTCAGAATCTGACGAGGCATGAGGTCAAAACGCTTTTGACAAGGGTGGGAGAGGGCAGCAAAATTGTCCTGATGGGCGATCCGGAGCAAATAGATCACCCATACTTAGACAGTTTAAACAACGGACTTGCTTATGTTGTAGAGCGGTTTAAAGGACAAACCGTCTCCGGCAGCGTGAAGCTTGTGAAAGGTGAGAGATCCGGCCTTGCACAGCTTGCCGCCGATTTGTTATAAAACTTCGATTTCTGTGACGCCCGTTATCGGTTTTTCAAAGTCTCCGTCCACGTAAAAATGGACCGGACCGCCGTCTTGAAGCGGTTTCCCCGCATCGCTGAAATGCGCGATTGCGTCCATCGCCTTTTCAAGCGGCACTTCGGTTCTTTCTGATTTTGAAATAAATGCGCACAGGACAGCGCTTTCTTTCGGCTCGGCATTTGCTAAAACAGCGCCGAGCTTCATGGCGAAGCTGCCGTTCATCAGTCTTTCTTTTTCATAACGTTTTTCACTTTTTAAAGTCGGCGGCGAAATGCGCCCTTCTCTGATCACCCGTTCAGGATCAAGCGTATGCTCCTGGGTTTCTGCAGAGCCGTCCGGATGAACAGGCTGATTGTTTTCAAACGGAAATTTGCGGTCATCGAAAATCCAGACACTCGGATCAATTGTAATCGGGTATGTAACATTGCCTTTTACTTGAATAACGCTCATGTTGAAGCCCCCCTTTACTTAAAGTATAAAAGTTTTCGCATGAATTGTCACTTTGCGTTGCAAATTAGATGTATACAACGGCAGCGAAGTGAGGATGATCGACATGGTATGCCGGCATTACCAAGAGCTGGACGCATTAGTTCAGGAAGCGAAAAAAAGAACCGAAGAAGGCAAAGTAGCAGACTATATTCCGGCTCTGGCTGAATCTGAACAAGACAGCCTTTCGGTCACGATTTATCATGCGGAAAATACATGTCTGACGGCAGGAGACGCCGACCGGACATTTACGCTGCAGAGCATTTCGAAAGTGCTTTCTCTGGCGCTCGTACTGATGGATTACGGAAAGGAAAAGGTGTTCAGCTGCGTGGGTCAGGAGCCGACCGGCGACCCGTTTAACTCCATGATTAAGCTTGAAACAGTGAATCCGGGCAAGCCTTTAAATCCGATGATTAATGCGGGAGCTCTCATCGTTACGGGTTTAATTAAAGGGCATTCGCCGAAAGACCGCCTGGATTACCTGCTCGGATTCATCAGAAGACTTGCGAACAATCAGGACATTACATATTGCAGACATGTCGCGGAATCGGAATTCAAATCTTCCATGATTAATCGGGCCATGTGTTATTACATGAAGCAGTATGACATTTTTAAAGGCGATGTTGAAGAGGTCATGGATTTGTATACAAAACAGTGCGCGATTAAGATGAGCAGTCTGGATTTAGCCAAAATCGGCTGTGTATTCGCCCTTGACGGCAAGCATCCGGAAACCGGGGAGCAGGTCATTAAAAAAGATGTGGCGAGAATCTGCAAGACGTTTATGGTGACATGCGGCATGTACAATGCGAGCGGGGAATTCGCAATCAAGGTCGGCATTCCCGCTAAAAGCGGCGTTTCGGGAGGAATCATGGGCATTTCGCCGTACAACTTCGGAATCGGTATATTCGGCCCGGCGCTTGATGAAAAAGGCAACAGCATCGCGGGTGTGAAGCTTTTGGAAATCATGTCTGAGAAATACAGGCTGAGTATTTTTTGAAACATTTTTTATCATAACATCTGCTTAAATCCTCTTGCAATTTCATCTGATACCCTTTATGATAAATAGAAGAATTAGGTACTCGCCTGGGGAACGGAGGGATACTTTTGGCTTCAGAGATTATAGTTGACCATCAGCAGAAAGCATTCGAGCTGTTGAAGTTAGATGCTGAGAAGATTTTGAAGCTGATCCGAGTACAAATGGATAACTTAACGATGCCTCAATGTCCTCTGTATGAAGAGGTCTTGGATACTCAGATGTTCGGACTGTCGAGGGAAATCGATTTTGCTGTCCGCCTGGGATTAGTTGACGAAAACGACGGCAAAGAGCTGCTGGACAGACTTGAAAGAGAACTGTCTGCTTTGCATGACGCGTTTACAGGAAAATAAATGATCAAACTCAAACTATTCAACGGTTTGGGTTTTTTTATAACCGTAAACCGTTTTTTTGCATCTTCTTTTCGTAAGACGGTCTCTTAATCTGCATTTCATCCGAAAAACTATAAAGAAACTGCGTAAATTGTTTATGAATTATAGTAAAATATAATACGCAATAGGTATTAAACGTAAGCTTTAAGCAGGAAAGAGGATGTTATGTTTAAAAGAATGTTAAAATCTTACGATTATTCATTGATATGCGCTATCATTCTGCTGTGCAGTTTCGGATTGGTAATGGTATACAGCTCAAGCATGATTACCGCCGTTATGCGTTACGGCGTGAGCAGCGACTATTTCTTTAAACGGCAGCTGTTCGCCGTCATCGCGGGGTTTGTGCTGTTTATTATCGCGGCCGTTTTTCCGTACAAAGTGTTCGCCCATCAAAAGATTCAGAAAATCATACTGCTTGCGTCAGTGGCTGCGCTTTGCGCGCTGTTTGTTTTCGGACATGTTGCCGGAAATGCGCAAAGCTGGTTTAAAATCGGCGGAATGGCCATTCAGCCGGGGGAATTTGTCAAGCTGACCCTGATACTGTATCTTGCCGCGGTGTACGCAAAGAAACAAAGCTACATCGATCAGCTTTTGACGGGGGTTGCGCCGCCGGTGATCGTCACCGTAGTCATTTGTGCGCTTATCGCTATTCAGCCCGACTTCGGAACGGCGATGATTATCGGTCTGATCGCGTTTTGCGTCATTATGTGTTCGGGATTCAGCGGAAGGACCCTGCTCAGGCTGGTTCTCATGGCGGGAATCGTATTACTCCTTGTCAGCCCGATCATTTATCTGAAATGGGACGATATTTTGACACCCGGGCGTATGAGCCGGTTTGAAAGCCTTGAAAATCCATTTAAATACGCCAGCACATCAGGTCTGCAGATTATAAATTCGTATTATGCGATCGGCTCAGGCGGTTTTTTCGGTCTCGGTCTTGGAGAAAGCATTCAAAAATACGGTTATCTGCCTGAATCGCATACAGACTTTATTATGGCGGTTATTTCAGAGGAGCTCGGCATTTTCGGCGTCCTGTTTGTCATTGTGCTGCTGGCTTTTGTGGTGTTAAAAGGTTTTTATATTGCGAGAAAATGTGAAGATCCGTTCGGAAGCCTTTTGGCAATCGGGATATCCAGCATGATTGCGATTCAGACCTTTATCAATCTCGGCGGTGTCAGCGGTTTAATTCCGATCACAGGTGTTCCGCTGCCGTTTATCAGCTACGGGGGATCATCAATGTTTTTGTTATTGACGAGCGCCGGTATATTGGTGAATGTCAGCATGCATGTCAAGTACTCAGAAAAGAAGAAAAAGAGGGAGCCCGTTCCGTCTAAAGGGGTAAAAAGACGGCAGACGGAAAAATCTGTGTATCTCTAAAAAACAAGTGTATACACAGGGCGGATATTCCTTTATTATAAACTACATATTTATTAGGCCAAGGGGGAGAAAAGTTTGTCACAACAATCCATCCAAAAAGTGTTAGTAGCAAACAGGGGAGAAATTGCGATCCGGATTTTCCGGGCGTGCACAGAATTGAACATCAGAACGGTAGCCGTTTATTCAAAAGAAGATTCGGGCTCCTATCATCGCTATAAAGCGGATGAAGCTTATCTTGTGGGCGAAGGCAAAAAACCGATTGACGCGTATCTTGATATTGAAGGGATTATTGAGATCGCAAAAAGAAACGGCGTTGATGCCATTCATCCGGGCTACGGATTTCTCTCTGAAAATATCCAATTTGCGAGACGCTGTGAAGAAGAGGACATCGTATTCATCGGACCGACGTCAGCGCATTTGGATATGTTCGGAGATAAGGTAAAGGCGAGGGAGCAGGCGGAAAAAGCCGGTATCCCCGTTATTCCGGGGAGTGACGGACCGGCTGAAACATTAAAAGATGTCGAACAATTCGCAAAAGTCCACGGATTTCCGTTTATTATTAAAGCATCGCTCGGAGGCGGAGGCCGCGGCATGAGAATCGTCCGAAGCGAAAGCGAATTGAAAGAATCGTTTGAGCGGGCCAAATCAGAAGCGAAAGCCGCATTCGGAAATGATGAAGTGTATGTTGAAAAACTGATCGAAAATCCTAAGCATATTGAAGTTCAGGTGATCGGAGATAAAGAAGGCAATGTCGTCCATCTGTATGAGCGGGACTGTTCCGTTCAGAGACGCCATCAAAAGGTCATTGAAGTGGCGCCGAGTGTATCTTTGCAGCCTGAATTAAGGGACGAAATCTGTGAAGCGGCTGTGGCGCTTGCGAAAAATGTCGGCTATATCAACGCGGGGACCGTGGAATTTCTCGTAGCGGGCGGTGAATTTTACTTTATTGAAGTGAACCCGCGCGTACAAGTGGAGCATACGATTACGGAAATGATAACGGGGGTTGATATCGTTCAGACGCAGATTCTCGTCGCGCAGGGCCACGGACTGCACAGCCGCGCCGTCAATATCCCAGAGCAGAAAGACATTTTTACAAACGGGTATGCGATACAATCACGTGTGACCACTGAAGATCCGCTGAATGACTTTATGCCTGACACGGGTAAAATTATGGCTTACCGCTCAGGCGGCGGTTTCGGCGTCCGCCTTGATACGGGAAACAGCTTCCAGGGCGCCGTCATCACGCCTTATTATGATTCACTGCTCGTCAAGCTGTCGACATGGGCGCTGACGTTTGAACAGGCATCAGCGAAAATGGTCCGCAACCTGCAGGAATTCAGGATCAGGGGCATTAAGACCAATATTCCGTTTCTTGAAAACGTGGCAAAGCATGAAAAATTCCTGACGGGCCAATACGACACATCGTTTATCGACACAACGCCTGAGCTGTTTGTTTTCCCAAAACAGAAGGACCGCGGAACAAAAATGCTTTCCTATATCGGCAATGTCACGGTGAACGGTTTTCCGGGAATCGGGAAAAAAGAAAAACCTGCATTTGATAAGCCTCAGACCGTTACGTTAGATATCGGGGAAAAGCCGGCAAGCGGTACGAAACAGATCCTTGATGAAAGAGGCGCCGAGGGACTTGCAGACTGGGTGAAAGAGCAAAAATCCGTGCTCCTGACCGATACAACGTTCAGGGATGCCCATCAGTCCCTGCTCGCAACACGGATCAGGTCCAATGATTTGAAAAAAATCGCGAATCCTACGGCTGCCCTGTGGCCTGAACTGTTCAGCCTTGAAATGTGGGGAGGCGCGACATTTGATGTAGCGTACCGTTTCTTAAAAGAAGACCCTTGGAAACGCCTTGAAGATCTCCGTAAGGAAGTGCCGAACACATTGTTCCAGATGCTCCTTCGTTCATCAAATGCCGTCGGTTATACAAACTATCCCGACAATGTCATTCAAAAATTTGTCCGGCAGTCAGCGGAGTCCGGTATCGACGTATTCCGGATCTTTGACAGCCTGAACTGGGTAAAAGGGATGACGCTGGCCATCGATGCCGTCCGTGAAACCGGAAAAGTGGCGGAGGCTGCGATTTGTTACACGGGAGATATTCTTGATAAGACCCGGACGAAATATGATTTGCAATATTATCTTTCTATGGCGAAAGAGCTTGAGGCGTCTGGTGCGCACATTCTCGGCATTAAAGACATGGCCGGTCTTTTGAAACCTCAAGCCGCATATGAACTTGTCTCAGCGCTGAAGGAAACGATTGATATTCCCGTTCATCTTCATACGCATGATACGAGCGGCAATGGCGTCTTTCTCTATGCCAAAGCTGTTGAAGCGGGTGTGGACATCGTGGATGTCGCCGTCAGCTCAATGGCGGGTCTGACTTCACAGCCGAGCGCAAGCGGATTTTATCATGCGCTTGAAGGAAACAGCCGCCGTCCTGAAATGGATGTCCGGCAGGTGGAAAGACTGTCACAATATTGGGAATCCGTCCGTCAGTATTACAGTGAATTTGAAAGCGGGATGAAGTCTCCGCATACTGAGATTTATAATCATGAAATGCCGGGCGGGCAGTACAGCAATCTGCAGCAGCAGGCAAAAGGAGTCGGTCTGGGCGATCGCTGGAATGAGGTGAAAGACATGTACAGCGTCGTCAACCGCATGTTCGGCGACGTCGTGAAAGTAACACCTTCCTCCAAAGTCGTCGGAGATATGGCGCTTTACATGGTGCAAAACAATTTAACAGAACAAGATGTTTATGATAAAGGCGAAACGCTTGATTTTCCGGATTCAGTCGTTGAGCTCTTTAAAGGGCAGATCGGTCAGCCGCACGGCGGATTTCCGGAAAAACTGCAAAAGCTCGTTCTGAAAGGACAGACGCCGATCACGGTAAGACCGGGTGAGCTGCTTGAACCGGTATCTTTTGAAGGCATTAAAGAAGAATGGAAAGAAACGCATCAGATGGAATTGAGTGATCAGGACGCAATCGCGTATGCTCTTTATCCGAAAGTATTTACTGAATATGTTAAAACGGCTGAACGCTTCGGTGATATTTCCGTATTGGACACACCGACTTTCTTCTACGGCATGACACTCGGTGAAGAAATCGAAGTGGAAATCGAGCGCGGAAAAACGCTGATCGTGAAGCTTGTATCTATCGGTGAACCGCAGCCAGATGCGACACGTGTCGTTTATTTCGAATTGAACGGCCAGCCGCGCGAGGTGGTCATTAAAGATGAAAGCATTAAATCGTCCGTACAGGAAAAATTAAAAGCAGATCGGACAAACCCAAGCCACATTGCGGCATCCATGCCGGGAACGGTCATTAAATTGTTAACGGAAACCGGGGCAAAGGTAAATAAAGGCGATCATCTGATGATTAATGAAGCGATGAAAATGGAGACGACGGTACAGGCACCGTTCTCCGGGACAATACAGCAGATTCATGTGAAAAACGGTGAACCGATTCAGACAGGCGATTTACTGATCGAAATTGAAAAAGCGTAAAAAATGAACATAAAAAACCTGATCCGCCCCGTGTGCGATCAGGTTTTTTATATGTGAAAAGGCCGAAGCTCTGATGCTTCGGCCTTTTCGTGTGCCTCAGATGTTCCGCTGTTTTGATTCATAGCGGAAGCGGGCGATTAATAATAAGAAATAGCATAAGACGCCGAACAGGCCGGCAATAAAGAGCGAATGGGCAAGTGCAAAGCCGGTGGCCATTTCTGAATAAACAACCATGATTCCGGAGAGCGCCTGTAATACAACAAAGGCAAGAGCCGCTATCCAGCCCCCAAGAATCTGTTTTTGGTCTTTGTAGGAGCGCACCGCATGCGCAAAAGCGACAAGAATCCATACGAACAGAAGCAGCGCTGCCGTTCTGTGGCCCATCTGCACCCACTCCTGAAATTGGGACGGAAGTCCGTGGTTCAGCCTGCTGCAAAGCGGAACGTCAGGACAGGCAAGGCTTGATTTCGTATGGCGGACGTAAGCCCCCGTATAAACGACGATATACGTGTAAATCGAAAGGCCGATCATATGAAACTGCATTTTCCTGCCGATTCTGAGCGGCTTGACGAGCTTTTTGTCTGATTTATCAGCTTCAAATATGAGCAGCGTCAAAATCAGAACAGAAGCGAAAGAAATCAGCGATATACCGAAATGAAGCGCCATAACGAGCGCATTTGATCCGAAAACAACCGCTAATGCGCCGAGAAGCGCCTGTAAAAATAAAAAGATAATGGACATAATGGCGAGAAAGGTTGTTTCACGGAAAACAGGCGTGACTTTTCTCCATGCCCAAAAAGCGAGACTCAGCACGAGAACGATTGAGACACCGCTTGCGAGTCTGTGGCTCCATTCAATGATAGAAGCGGCGTTAAGCTCCGGGAAAAACCGGCCGTGGCAAAGCGGCCACTGCCTTCCGCATCCGAGACCCGATCCTGTTTTTGTGACAAGAGCGCCGCCGATCAGCACGACGAGCATAACGAACGTCGTCAGCACGCCGAGCGCTTTCAAAGCTTTATTCATTTTACATTCACCTTCTTAACAAACTGGACAAAATGATATACGTACCAAGTGTAAGCGAATATGTGTTTTGTGGCAATTCTCAATTCTGTTTGTTCACAAAAATATAATAGAATCAGGACTTCTTAGATAATGGGGTTGATTATTCCAGATGGGTCTGATAGAAATAAAGTAACCGCTTTATTATGAAGCCGGCGGATTTGGTAAAATTCATAAAAAGTTCACAAATAAATTCCTGTTTCTCGTTTAATATTTAAGAGGATGTTTTTTTACAGGTCATTATCTTGTATGATAGAGTTGCAGGTCTTAAAAAACCTGCTTTAGGTTTGTAAGGGAGGTTTACGTTATGGCTAATTCCAGAATTTTAAACGATACAGCTATAGACGGACAGATTGAAGAGACGACGGCATGGAAGGATTTCCTTTCGCTTATCAAAATAGGAATCGTCAATTCGAATTTAATTACGACTTTTACCGGCATGTGGCTTGCGTTACATATATCCGGTCTGAGTTTTTTAGGCAATTTAAACACCGTGCTTCTTACATTAATAGGATCTTCTTTGATCATCGCCGGTTCTTGTGCGGTTAACAACTATTACGACCGTGATATTGATCATTTAATGGAACGCACGAAAGTAAGACCGACGGTAACCGGAAAGATTCAGCCGAATCAAGCGCTGTGGTCAGGAATTTTACTCATTGCTTTAGGACTTATCATGCTTTTGATGACCACCGTGATGGCAGCAGTCATCGGTTTTATCGGCGTGTTTACGTACGTTGTTCTTTATACAATGTGGACGAAACGCCGTTATACGATTAATACGGTTGTCGGAAGTGTATCAGGCGCCGTGCCGCCGTTAATCGGCTGGACAGCGGTTGAAGGGCACATCGGTGTTGTCGCGTGGGTTTTATTCATGATTTTATTCATCTGGCAGATTCCGCACTTTTTAGCGCTTGCGATTAAAAAGACGGAAGATTACAGAGCAGCGAATATTCCGATGCTTCCGGTAGTGCACGGCTTTGAAGTGACGAAAAGACAGATTATCGTCTGGGTCGCATGCCTGCTGCCGCTTCCGTTTTTCCTCGGCAGTCTCGGTCTTCCGATCGTCATTCTCGGCACTTTGCTGAATGTCGGATGGCTTGTTCTCGGACTGATGGGATTCCGCATGAAAAACATCATGAAGTGGGCAACCCTTATGTTTGTCTATTCGCTTAACTACATGACCATTTATTTTGTAGCGATGGTGGTCTTCACGCTGTTTTAATTGAATAATGAGCTTGTTTGATCGCCAAAACAAACAATGACAACTAGTAAACGCCGCCTTGACCTTTTGTTTAATCAGGCGGCTTTGCTTTTATACATAGATGGAATTTTAAGTAAAAAATCTCATATTTTAAGAAATGAGGAAATGAAGTATTTCGGCTGGAAGCAGATTTACTGCTTGTGCATCTCGTACTGATTCAAAAAAGGGGTTGGGTGAAATGTTAAAGCGTTGGCGTCTTTTATCATTATTAGCCTTAGTGCCGCTTTTATTGAGCGGCTGTGGAAAACCGTTTCTGTCCACACTCAAGCCTGCCGGCGAAGTGGCTGATAAACAATATGATCTGACGGTGCTCAGCACACTTATCATGGTTGTCGTCGTTGCGGTCGTAGCAGTTATTTTCTTTTACGTCATTGTGAGATTCAGACGGTCGCGTATAGGGGAAGACACGATACCGAAACAGGTGGAGGGGAACCGTTTTTTAGAAATCACCTGGACCGTTATTCCGATCCTGCTTCTGATTATTCTTGTCATTCCGGTTGTCATCGATACATTGGCACTGGCGGATACGTCGCCGATGGATAAGAAAAACCGTAAAGCAGAGGATGCGCTCGTGATTAATGTAAGGGCGAATTTATACTGGTGGGAATTCGAGTATCCCGATTACGGGTTTGTGACAAGTCAGGAGCTGATCGTTCCCACAGATGAACGCGTCTATTTCAAGCTGAAGTCCTCAGATGTGAAACACTCTTTCTGGATTCCGTCAGCCGGGGGAAAAATCGATACGAATACGGATAATGACAACACTTTCTTTCTGACCTTCGATTCTAAACGCAGCAAAGAAGCGGGAGAATATTTCTTCGGGAAATGCGCAGAGCTGTGCGGACCTTCACATGCGCTGATGGATTTCAAAGTGAAACCGCTGCCGTCAAAAGAATTTAAACAATGGACGAAAGCGATGAAAAATTATAAGCATACAACAGATTCCGATTTAGCAGCACAAGGAGAAGAGCTGTTTAAGGAAAAAAACTGCCTGAGCTGTCATGCGGTTGAGCCCAATGATAAACGGGCTGAAGCGGCAAGAACGGCTCCGAACCTCGCTACCTTCGGTGAACGGGTCAAAGTGGCCGGCATTAAGGATGCGAATAAAGAGAATATAAAAGCCTGGCTGAAAAATCCGGACAGCATTAAACCGGGCAATAAAATGACAGGCACTTATCCGAAGCTCTCGGACGCTGAAACGGATGCGCTGTATGAATATTTAAAAGGGCTGAAAGCGGAGAACAAGTGAGGACAGGGAGATATCAGGGGGGAGGTCGCAAATGATGAATACGCTTACAGGACAGCAAAGAAAAAGCTCTTTGCTTTGGGATTATTTGACGACGGTTGACCATAAGAAAATCGCGATTTTATATATGATCGCCGGGGGATTTTTCTTCGTCGTCGGCGGACTTGAGGCCATGCTTATCAGGATTCAGCTCTTGAGGCCGGGGAACGATTTTATGGGTGCTCAGCAGTTTAATGAAATTATGACGATGCACGGCACGACAATGATCTTCCTGGCGGCAATGCCGCTGTTATTCGGGCTGATGAACGCGGTTGTGCCGCTGCAGATCGGGGCGCGTGACGTATCATTCCCATTTTTGAATGCGCTCGGATTTTGGCTGTTTTTCTTCGGAGGCATCTTTTTGAATCTGAGCTGGTTTTTAGGGGGCGCTCCTGATGCAGGCTGGACGTCGTACGCGTCGCTTGCGCTGAATTCGAAAGGGCACGGCATAGACTTTTTCGTGCTCGGCCTGCAAATATCAGGCTTAGGTACGCTCATTGCGGGGATCAATTTTCTCGCCACGATTATTAATATGAGGGCGCCGGGTTTAACGTATATGAGACTGCCGCTGTTTACGTGGACGACATTTGTGGCGTCGGCACTCATTTTATTCGCATTTCCTCCGCTCACCGTCGGTTTGGCGCTGATGATGCTGGATCGTTTGTTCGGAACGAATTTCTTTAATCCTGAATTGGGCGGCAATACGATAATCTGGGAGCATCTGTTTTGGATTTTCGGGCATCCGGAAGTATACATTTTAATTCTTCCCGCCTTTGGGATTTTTTCAGAAATCATTCCCGTATTTGCGAGGAAACGTCTGTTCGGTTATTCGTCTATGGTCTTTGCGATCGTGCTGATCGGCTTTCTCGGGTTCATGGTATGGGTTCACCACATGTTTACAACGGGACTCGGACCGATCGCTAATGCGATATTTGCGGTTGCGACGATGGCGATCGCGGTGCCTACCGGCATTAAAATTTTCAACTGGCTTTTGACCATCTGGGGAGGAAACGTCAAATTCACGACGCCTATGCTGTATGCCGTCGCCTTTATTCCTTCTTTCGTACTCGGAGGAGTCACGGGTGTCATGCTGGCGGCCGCAGCGGCAGATTATCAGTTCCACGATACGTATTTTGTCGTAGCGCATTTCCACTACGTCATTATCGGCGGCGTTGTGTTCGGCATCCTGGCGGGCGTGCATTTCTGGTGGCCGAAAATGTTCGGGAAGGTGCTTCATGAAACGATGGGGAAAATTTCGTTCGTCTTATTTTTTATCGGGTTTCATCTTACCTTCTTCATTCAGCATTTTCTCGGCTTGATGGGAATGCCGCGCCGCGTTTACACATATCTGCCCGGCCAGGGGCTTGATACCGGCAACCTGATCAGTTCAATCGGCGCGTTTTTCATGGCAGGCGCGGCCGCTTTACTCGTCGTCAATATTATTTATACCTCAATAAAGGGGAAATACGTCGGGAACGACCCGTGGCTGGACGGTCGTACGCTTGAATGGGCGGTCTCTTCGCCGCCGCCGGAATATAATTTTAAACAGCTTCCGTTTGTCCGGGGACTTGACCCGCTGTGGATTGAAAAGCAGGCCGGAAATGAAGGGATGGCGCCTGCAGAGCCTGTAGAGGACATTCATATGCCGAACGGCTCCATCATGCCGTTTATCATATCTTTCGGGCTGTTTGTCGCAGCGTTCGGGTTTTTATACCACTCCGATTATTCATGGGGGCTTCCGGTTATCTTCATAGGGCTCGGCATCACATTCTTTACCATGCTGCTTCGCTCTGTGGTCGATGATTACGGCTATCATATTCACAAAGAAGATCTGCCGAATGATGATAAAGGGGTGAAGGCGTAATGCAGCTGCAGGAAAAAATGACGGCTGAAACCTTTCCGGCTTCTCCTGAAAAAGCAACGCTGGAGGGGAAAAATAAGTTTTTGGGATTTTGGCTGTTTCTCGGCGGCGAAACGGTTCTGTTCGCCTCGCTATTTGCGACATTCCTTGCTTTACGGGAATCTAAAGCCGGAGGGCCGTCAACGGCTGAGATGTTTGAGCTGCCGATCGTGTTTATCGCGACGATGCTTCTTTTGACGAGCAGCTTAACGAGTGTGTATGCGATGTATCATATGAAAAATTTCTCCTTTAAAAAAATGCAGGTGTGGCTTCTGGTTACCGTATTATTGGGAGCGGGATTTTTAGGGGTTGAAATCTATGAATTTATGCATTACACTCACGAGTTCGGATTTACCATTACAAGCTCTGCGCTCGGCTCAGCGTTTTACACGCTCGTCGGCACACACGGAGCACACGTGGCGTTCGGGCTGTTGTGGATCAGCGCGCTCATGATCCGGAATGCGAAAAGAGGGCTCAGCCTTTATAATGCGCCGAAATATTATGTGGCCAGCTTATATTGGCATTTTATCGATGTCGTGTGGGTCTTTATCTTTACCGTTGTATATTTGATGGGGATGGTGGGATAACGATGGACGATAACAAAAACAGAGAGACTGTCAGTACGGATCTTGAATATCGGAGAAGGAAAAATGCCGAGGAGATGAAATATCAGGTCATCTCCTTCGGCTTGATGATCGGCCTTACGCTTGTCGCGTTTTTGACGGTGGCTGCAGACGGCATTGCCGGATGGTTTACGATGCCGTTTCTGATCCTGCTTGCGGTCATTCAGGTCATCTTTCAGCTGTTTTACTTTATGCATATGAGCCAGAAGGGGCATGAAGCGCCGTCATTATTTCTGTATTCGGGAATATTTGTCGCGTTTATCACCGTGCTTGCATTTGTCACAATTATTTGGTGGTAATCGGGGCGGCGGGGAGTGAGAGATTTGATTAATTTGGAAATGTTCGGGTTTCGCGCAATGTGGAGCCCGTATCTGTTTTGTATAACTGCCGTGATAACAGGTGTTTACTTTTACTGGTGCAGCAGGCATAAAGGACGTGTGGCCGTTAAGGAGAAGGTGCTGTTTGTGCTTTCCGCGCTATTTTTTTACGCGGCTGCGGGAAGTCCGGTTGATTTATTGGGCCATGTGATGTTCAGCGCCCATATGGCGCAGATGGCGGTTCTGTTTTTAGTCGTACCGCCGCTGTTGATCTCCGGAATTCCCGGCTGGGCATGGAAAAAACTGATCTTCCGTCCTGTCGTAAAGCCGCTGTTTTCGTTTTTTTCAATGCCGCTTATCGCTTTAGTGCTGTTTAACGGTATTTTTTCGCTGTATCACATCCCGTTTATATTTGATTTCGTCAAAACGGATTCGCTGTATCACACGCTGATGAACGGACTCATCTTTGTAACGGCGTTTTTTATGTGGTGGCCGCTTGTGCATAAGGTGGACGGTCTGCCCCGTCTCAGCGGTTTAATGAAGCTGGGGTATATTATGGCGGACGGGATTTTGTTAACGCCGGCCTGCGCGCTCATTATGTTCAGCGGGGCGCCCATGTATGCCACGTATACAGATCCGGCGGCTTGGGCCGAAGCAATGAAGCTTTGCGTTCCTTTAGATTTGCTGGAGGAGATCCCTTTATCCGGGCCGGAGATGTTTAACACGCTACCTCCTCTGGAAGATCAGCAGCTTGGAGCAGTGCTGATGAAAATCATTCAAGAGGCGGTCTACGGAATATATTTGGCTGTCATCTTTTTTCAGTGGGTCAGAACGGAACGGGAAAAAGATACGCTGTCAGAGCCGCCGTATATCGAGCATACCGTCTCATAAAAAAAGTACAGCAGAATATGCTGTACTTTTTTATTACATTTGCACTGTTTTTAATGACTCTTCCAATTCAAGCAGTAAAGCTTTGCTTTCAGCGACGACATGTTCCGGAAATTCTTCAGCGCTGCCGTATTCTACGCCGTGCGGATAATAATGCTTTCCTAAAAGAGGGGCCTTCAGCTGAATCACGGCCCGTCTGCCGCCGACATCGCCCTCTTTTGCCGTTCCTTGAATCCGCAGATAAAATGTCCCCTCAGGTACTGAAAACTTTTTGTCGTAAGTCACTCTTTCATAATCCCATTGTCCAGCCAGAATGAGCCCTTTGCCTTCCATCAGATCGTTCAAGCGGCTGAGCTCCGCTGTTACCCCTTCAAGACCGCTGTTTTCAAACTTCAAACCTTCCCCCTCCTTTTAAAAATGCCCTTTCCTGACAATCATAGTATGAAAGCGTTACACTTTCAATGATTCATACGGTGAAAGTATGCAAAAACAAAAATTTGACGACAATAGTAGCAGAAAAAAGGAGGAATTCCGCAATGACAAAGATCAATAAGCTCATGACGTCAGACTTGCAATATTGTACAGTATTAGATAATGTATATGAAGCTGCGGTGAAGATGAAAGACGCGGATGTCGGCGCCATTCCGATAGTGGATGAAGACGGCGCCACACTTGTCGGGATCGTGACAGACAGAGATCTCGTATTACGGGGAATTGCTTCAAAAAAGCCGAACTCTCAAAAAATAACCGACGCAATGACAGAGCGGGTTATCAGTGCAGAAGAAGACGCCTCTGTGGAGGAGGTGCTCCATTTGATGGCTGAACATCAGCTCAGAAGAATTCCCGTCACACGGGATAAAAAACTGGTCGGCATTGTTACGCTCGGCGATCTTTCGTTGGCCGAGCAATCAAATGAGCAAGCAGGCCGGGCGCTGTCTGACATTTCTGAAGACGGAGGTCCGGAGGGGTTTATCCATTAAACATAAATCACGGACGATGCAAATAGGCTGTACTGTATAAGAGTACACAAAAACAGAACGGTTTGATGATATGGGGGTGAGAGGTTGAAAAATATTGCAAGGGCTCTCGTTATCCTTTTGCTTATTTACGGAGCGTATGTTCTGTTTATACAATATGGATCGGCTCCTCAGAAAAAGACCAATCAGGAGGAGCCTCAGGTTTCCAATGAAGAAGAGAGCGGAAAACGGCTGAAAATGCCGTCATCCGGACTGCTTTCTCTCATGGGGAAATCTGCCGCCGATGTGAAAAAGAAACTTGGGGAACCGTCCCGGAAAGATCCTTCTGCCTACGATTACGAGTGGTGGGTGTACAACCAGGGGAAAGACCAATACGTACAAGTCGGTATTTTGAATGATAAAGCCGTGACTTTATACGCTTCGGGAAGCGGCATCAACGCAAAACCGTTTAAGATCGGCGAATCGACGGGCGAAGTTTTTAAAACGACGCAGGTTTCTCCTTTTGTCAATGTGACTGACAAGGGAAACACGTATCGGTTTGAGTTTTCCGAAGAAGATATCAATACCCGTCCCACCGTCAAGATAGGCGGAATGTATGTTCAGCTGTACATGGACAAATTTGACGGGAATCTGTCAAGCATCAGGGCTTTTGATGCGGAAACGCTGGTGAAACAAAGGCCGTATGAGGTCATGTACAGAGGAAAGCTGACAGAACCCGAGCCAGTTTCTGATAAAAAATGGAACGACATTGAACGAGCGAGTGAACAGCAGATTCTCGACATTACAAATGTCATCCGCGTGAAACACGGACTGGCAAGGCTGAAATGGGACGAAGGCGCCGCGAAAGTGGCATTCGGCCACAGCAAGGACATGAAGGATAACAAGTATTTCTCTCACGTCTCAAAGAAATACGGGACTCTGAAGGACCGCTTGGAAAAAGGCGATGTGAAATACCGGGAGGCCGGTGAAAATATTGCCTACAACTATGTGGACGGTCCTGCAGCCGTGGAGGGCTGGCTGAACAGCGAAGGCCACAGGAAGGCGCTGTTAAGCCCGGATTATACGCACCTCGGTGTCGGCGTGGACCGGAAGTATTATACGCAAAACTTCATTAAGCCTTGGCAGTAAAAAACCGCAGAGGGGCGCGTCCCCCGCGGTTTTTTTATGTTTTTTCGCGAGCGGCGCTCCTGCTGAAAAAAATATACCTGCTTTTTTTCGCAATTTAGGCGAACATTAAGGCGCATGAACCGATACATTATAGCAGGCAAAACTTTTCGGAGGGGGTGAGAATTGTGGCGAATCAGCAATCACGGCAATCAATCGATGATTTTAAACAATTCGTAAAAAAGCATCCCAAACTGATCCAAAATGTTCGCAAGGAACAAAGAAGCTGGCAGGAAGTCTATGAAAACTGGGTGCTCCTGGGCGAGGATGATTCGATGTGGGATCCTTTTAAAGACGAGGCCGTTCAGCCTTCTTCCGACGCGGAAACCAAACAGGAACCAGCTGAAAAGAACGATTTCGTTTCAAAAATGGTCACTGCCGTCAAAAAGATGGATATCAACCAAATGAATGAGCAGATCAATAAAATGAGCCAGTCCATTTCATCATTGCAAAGCCTTTTAAGCCAATTTTCGGGGAGCAGCACGAAGCAGCCCCGGCAAGGCTCCGGACAACATCCTTTTTCATTCAGAAAGGATTAAAGAAGGGGATCGTGTATGCGAAAAGAGGTTCAGGAATTCATATCCGCAGATGAGGAACGGAAACGGTTTATACGGCAGCGTCCCGTCTGGTACCGCAGACTTGCGAGAAAACCGGACGATCTCAATTCCTTTCAGCTTGACATGATGAATTTTTATGAAAAGACGATACCGCATCGGGTAAGTCAATTCTCAAACGGGATTCAAATGGCGCAGATGATGATGCAGATGGTACACGCCATGCGTTCGCAGGATTAAAAAGCGTTTAAACGCCGCATTTTCCAATTGGGTGGTTTCATGGTAAACTAGCAACTGGAGGTGCGTATTTATGTATGCAACAATTGAGTCCGTCAAGCTTCAAAGTGAAGCGGAACAGCTTGCCGGCATGATTCTGCAGTCTGAGACGGCTGAAAATTACCGCGATTGTTACAAGCGTCTCCGTGAAGATGAAGAGGCAGGGCGGATCATTCGTTCTTTTATGAGCGTTAAAGAGCAGTATGAGGATGTGCAGCGCTTTGGCAAATACCATCCTGATTATAGAGAGATTTCCCGCAAAATGAGAGAAATGAAGCGGGAGCTCGATTTAAACGATAAGGTGGCCGAATTTAAAAAAGCGGAGACTGAGCTTCAGTCGCTGCTTGACGAGATCAGCATTGAACTCGGAACGGCCGTCTCGGAGCATGTAAAAGTGCCGACGGGGAATCCTTATTTTGACGGCCTGTCATCCTGCGGCGGCGGCTGCGGTTCCGGCGGCGGCTGCGGATGCAAAGTTTCCTGACGAGACGGCCGTCTCGTCTTTTACATAAAATGAACAGAAAGTCAGGCGGGTGATCATGATGGAAAATAAGCGCCAAGGCATAATCGTATATCTGCATTCTTTAAAACACAGCAAAATGCTGAGAAAATTCGGCAACGTTCATTATGTTTCCAAGCGGCTGAAATACGTTGTGCTGTATTGCGATATGGACCTGATCGAAAAAACAATGGAAAAGATTTCTTCTTATTCTTATGTGAAGAAGGTAGAGCCTTCTTATAAACCTTTTTTAAAGCTGGAATTTGAATCAAAGCTTGATAAAGCGAAAGAGTACGATTATAAAGTCGGTATATAAAAAAATCCCCGCAGATACCTGCGGGGTCCTTCTATTCCTTAACAAGTTAAGGAGAAGGAAAAGGGAGAGGAGAAACCGGAGGAAGAACTTATGGGGAAACGTAAGTCTTCTCCGCGGTTGGCAACAACATCATTCATTGATGCTGTTACACGTAGTCTTGACAGGAATGTGAATATGTATACACGTTTTTCACGTTCATTGTTTGAAAGAATGCTTTATGATAAGATAGGGATTGTTTTTATACATAACGGCTCAGCCGATGAGAAACATCAAAGTTTTCAGAAAAAGTGGTGTGAATAATGAGAGTAATTTCCGGTTCAAGAAAAGGACGAGCCTTAAAGGCGGTGCCGGGCACATCAACAAGGCCGACGACGGATAAAGTAAAAGAGTCTATTTTTAATATGATCGGCCCGTATTTTGACGGAGGAACAGGGCTGGATTTGTTTGCGGGGAGCGGCGGCCTCGGGATTGAAGCGCTGTCGCGCGGATTTGACCGCTGTATCTTTGTGGACCGTGATTTCAAAGCCATCCAAACGGTAAAAGCAAATATCAAAGCGCTCGATCTGCTGTCTTCAGCGGAAGTATACCGCAATGATGCAGAGCGGGCCCTCTATGCCGCGGTGAAACGGGAAAAAGGTTTTGACGGAATTTTCTTAGATCCTCCGTATAAGGAACAAAAGCTGAAAGCGCTTATCGAAATGATTGATGAGCAGAACATGCTGAATGAAGACGGTTTTGTCGTAGCCGAGCATGATAAAGCCGTTGTGCTTCCTGAAGCCGTCGGCGCGCTTTCTGTAACAAGAAGGGAAATTTACGGGCTTACAGGAGTGACGATATACCGAAATAGGGGGTAATGATGTGGCAAGTATAGCTGTATGTCCCGGAAGTTTTGATCCCGTCACCTACGGACACCTGGACATTATCAGACGGGGGGCAAACGTGTTTGAGCATGTGTACGTATGCGTGCTCAATAATTCTTCTAAGCAGCCGCTGTTTACAGTCGAGGAACGCTGTGAGCTGTTAAGAGAAGTGACAAAAGACATTCCGAATATTACGGTCGAGACGTCACAGGGACTGTTAATCGACTATGCGAAAAAAAAGCGGGCGAAGGCGATTATCAGGGGGCTCAGAGCTGTTTCTGACTTCGAATATGAGATGCAGGGGACTTCCGTCAACCGCGTGCTTGACGAATCAATAGAAACTTTTTTTATGATGACGAACAATCAGTACTCTTTTTTAAGTTCAAGCATCGTAAAAGAAGTCGCAAAATATAACGGGCCTGTTTCAGAGTTTGTTCCTCAGGAAGTTGAACAGGCGCTGAAGCAGAAATTTAAAGGATGAGAAGCGCTGATCGGCGTCTCATCCTTTTTTTGTCCGTGCTGACAGCCTGTAACAATAAATCAATGCGTATACGGCGAGAGCTGTCAGCGTGATGGCGGGCCCGGTTTCAACAAGTGTATTCCATCCGCTGACGGCAGCAGATCCCGCGTCCTGATCGCGGAAAGGGAGGAATACGGACTGATAAGGTTCGTCCAATGCAAGGTAAAGCGGCTTCCACAGTAAGAGAATAAAAAGTGCAGCATAAATGCCCTGAAGGATACGCGCCGCGAAAAACGGTTTAAAGCGGATATCTGTTTCCGATAAAATGCCGGCTACCTGGGCCTGTACGGAAAGGCCGCTGAAACCGAGAATAAAACTCACAATCATGGCTTTCGGCAGCAAGGCGGCATCAGCTTCACTGACCAGCTTGCTCCCAAGTGTAATTTCAAACATTCCGCTGATAAGAGGGATGTCCAGATTTGCCGGAAGATGAAAAAGGGAAAGCAGCGCGTTTGTAAATACAGAAAGCACATCCATGACTTGTACGATTGATAATAACCGGCTGAAAACCGAAAACAATATAATAAAACCGCCCACCATCAGCAAGGTATGTACAGAAGAAGTGACGGCGTCGCCCAAAATTTTTCCGAGCGGCCGCTTTTCCGAAAGCCGCGCCTTGTGGAGGGCCAGAAATGCTTCCTTCAGAGAAGGGAGAGCGATCGTCTTTTTACCGGTATATGCTGCCTCTTCTTTCCGTCCGTATGAACGCATCGTCAGGCCGACGGCGATGTTTCCGAGATAGTGAGCCGATGCCAGCAGAATGCCGAGAGACGCGTTATGAAAAAAGCCGACCGCCACGGCAGCGAATATAAATAACGGATTGGATGAATTGGTAAAAGAGACGAGGCGTTCAGCCTCTACTCTGGAGATTTGTTTATCCTGGCGCAGCCGTGCAGTCAGCTTCGCGCCGGCCGGATTGCCTGAAGCCATGCCCATAGCCAGTACAAATCCGCCGACCCCCGGCACTCTGAAAATGGGACGCATAAAGGGTTCGAGTAAAAGGCCGACAAATTTGACAATGCCGAATCCGATTAAAAGCTCAGATAGAATAAAAAACGGAAGCAATGAAGGAAAAACGACCTCCCACCACATGGAAAGACCGGTTTTGGAGGCTTCGAATGAGGCCTGAGGGTGTGAAATAACCGTCGCCGTCAAAAAAATGAAAAACAATGAAATCAAAAATGTATGAAACTTAGACAAATTCATTCTTACCTCCCCGATGCTAAAATTGCACACTGACATTTATATCATGATAAAATATAGAACAGACCTTAAAGGCGGCCGGGCAAGTACCTATTTGTCATCCTGTACTAATATACGAGCATAGGGGTTCAATTTAGACCATAGAATTCATGTATAGGATGTCTATTAGGGGGTTCGTCGCGTTGGCCAAACCTACAATCGGGTTAGCGTTAGGTTCGGGAGGGGCAAGAGGCATCGCTCATCTCGGAGTGTTATCCAGTTTACATAAGCATCAGATTCCAATTGATATGATTGCCGGCAGCAGCATGGGAGCATTAGTCGGGAGCTTTTATGCGGCCGGGCATGACGTGGCTACGATGAAAAAAGTCGCCAAAGCATTTAAGCGGCGGCTGTACGCGGATTATACGATGCCGAGGCTCGGATTTTTAAAAGGAGACCGCATCAGGCAGCTCGTTCATGCCTATACGTACGGCAAGCCGATAGAAGAACTGCGGATCCCGCTCGGCATCGTGGCCTGCGACCTTCAGACCGGCGAAAAACTCGTTTTTACGAAAGGTTCAGTATCCGAAGCCGTCCGCGCGAGCATCAGCATACCGGGCGTTTTCGTCCCGCAAAAAATGAACGGACGTATGTTAGTCGACGGCGCGGTGGTCGACAGAATACCGGTGTCCGCCGTAAAAGACATGGGTGCTGATATCGTCATCGCCTCTGACGTATCCCGGGTGAAAAAAACGGAAAAAGCGGCACATATTTTTGATGTAATCATGCAAAGTATGGATATACTGCAAAATGAATTGGTCCGTCACCAGACCATTGCCGCAGACGTCATGATCCGCCCTTCTCTTGAATCATTCAGCTCAAGTTCTTTTGCCAACATTGATCATATGATCACAGCGGGCGAAGAAGCCGCAGACCGGATGATCGGCCGGATTAAACAAGAAATAGAGAACTGGGAGGGCTAACTCATATGAAAGCAAAACATTTTCGCTGGGTGTTTATCATCCTGATCTTATTAATTGCTGTTACATTTATTAAGCTTCCGTATTATATTACACAGCCGGGAGAAGCATCAGAGCTGAGACCGCTGATTAAGGTGGACGGAGGCTATCCTGAAAAAGGAAGCCTTTCCTTGATGACTGTCAAAGTAGGCCCCGCCAATCCGTATACATATCTTTGGGCGAAAGTGCATCCTTACGATGAAATCGTCCCTGATGAAAGCATAAAAGAAGAGGGCGAATCGGACTCGGATTATATGAAGCGCCAGCTGCAAATGATGAAAAGCTCCCAAGAAAACGCGGTCATTGCCGCTTATCAAAAAGCCGGGAAACAGGTGAAATACTCATTTAACGGGATTTTCGCCAGCTCAGTCGTCTCTGACATGCCGGCAAAAGGAAAAATAGAGGTCGGAGATAAAATCATCAGCGCGGACGGGAAAACATACGAATCCGCTGAAAAGCTGATTGATTATATCAGCAGCAAAAAAGCGGGGGAAAAAGTAACGTTCCACATTGAACGGGACACGAAAGAAAAGACCGTTGACATTGTGCTGAAATCATTCCCGGACGACCCGAAAAGAGCGGGAATCGGCGTCGCGTTATATACGGATCGGAACGTGAAGGTGAAGCCGGATCTCCATTTCAGCATTGAAAATATCGGCGGGCCTTCTGCGGGTCTCATGATGTCTTTAGAAATTTACAACCAGCTGACAAAACCTGACGAAACAAAAGGCTATAATATAGCCGGAACGGGGACAATCGACGTGGACGGCAAGGTCGGACCGATCGGCGGAATCGATCAGAAAGTCGTCGCCGCAGACAAAGCGGGAAAAGATATTTTCTTTGCGCCGAATCAAAACGGAGCTGAAAATTCTGATTACAAAAATGCGGTAAAAACAGCGAAAGCAATCAAGTCCGATATGAAGATCGTCCCTGTCGACACCATGCAGGACGCACTTGACTATTTGGATCAGCTGAAAGTAAAAAGCACCTGATACAGGCAGGTGCTTTTTTTACGCATTCAAAAAACGCTGTTCGTCTTCATCATAGCGGATCGGCGCTTGTGAAAATTCCTGTTTCTCAAACAATGTGCGTTCAGGTTCTTTTATCGGCAGGCTGTAAACCCGTCCCGCCAGTATGTCCAGATCCAGAGCGGGATGAGAGAAAGAAGAGAGCTTGCTGACGAGAGGTGCGGTAAGCTCTTTTTTCTTTGCCGACAGGTACGCCTGTCCTTTTTTCGTCATTCCGAGAAGACGGATATAAGGAGCGCTTGAAGGCTGTAAGAGCCGATGCATGTCCTCCTTTTTCGTCCGTGTCAGAATGTGCGTGTTCATCCGCTGCAGCCTCGTCCACGTGTATCGTTTTGTTTTCAATCGTTCCATCATTTCGCGATAGGATCGGGCTTGTCTGATGGTGCGCAGAATTCTGTGCTCAAGGCCTTCTTCCACTTCATAGATTCGGCTCAATTCTTCAGCGGACAGAGTGCTGAGGCTGTATTTTACATATGAAAAATAGTCTTCCGTGCTGTGCCATATCCCGTATGAATTTCTGTATGCCTCCAGCTCACGCGCAGACGCTTCCGGGAGAAAGCTCCTTGCGGCCGCCGTTCCTTTTTCTATCAGCGCTTTCCGGATGCTTGTTGCGCTGGCTATCCGGCTGTTATCTCCGGGAAGCTCGGCGTCATGATACTGGGAAGCGATTCTGACTGTCGTATAAGGCTTCATAGCGGAACCGAAGGCGTGTATCGCTCTAACGTAGTGAAAACCGAGAATATTGTTCGGCTTGGACAAATCGAGCATGTCCCGCCCTTTGAATATGTGTGAAAAAGCTTTTGAGGCGGCGGCCGGATAGCTGAGACCCTTTTTCAGCTCCTCTTTCAGAATCAGGCTGCAGTCATCTTCCTTTCGGCTGAACGCTTCAGACGCTTCAATAAAGGGTTCGATCCGCCCGTTTTCGCTGCCGAAAAACAAGCTGCTGCATCCTAAATGATGAAGAAGCGAAACGCTGCCGCGCGCGAATAATTCCGCTTTTTGTACGGCATACATATAAGGGAGCTCAATGACGATATCCACGCCGTTTTCCAGCGCCATTTTTGTCCGGGCCCACTTTGAGACGGCGGCCGGTTCTCCGCGCTGCAAAAAAGGGCCGCTCATCACCGCCGCCGCGACGCTGCTGTCCGTTTTGATTTTTGCTTGTTCCGCATGATAGCGGTGTCCGTTATGAAAGGGATTATATTCAACAACCAGGCCGACTGCTTTCATATTTGTCCCGCCTTTCTTGCTATGTTTTGCTTCGTGTGGTACATTTGCAAATGAAGTGCATATTTTAGTCCGTTTCGTTTAGTGTATGCATAGCCTATCCGGCTGTCAACGATTGCATGACGGCGGCATTATGCTGTAAAGAAAAAATATTGACAAAAACATTCTGAAAAGCTATAATCATGTTTGTTGCTTTCCTGAGGTGATACAAATGAAATGGACGATTTATCAGCTTCATCAAATGGCGAAAAAGAGCTTTGAATTTGATGAAACAGTTGAGTTAAATGAGCTGACAAAATTGAATTCTGACATCCGCCGCATTTCTCCCGTCCGGGTGAAGGGCCGCGCGGAGATTGAATCCAAGCAAGTTTCGTTTGACTTTACGATTTCAGGCGAAATGGTTTTGCCGTGCTCAAGAACTTTAGTTGATGTGCCGTATCCATTTACAATCGCGACAAAAGAACTGTTTAGATTTCATAAGTCGGATGATATAGAAGATGAGGACGTTCATATTGCTGAAGACGATATCGTCGACTTAACTCCGATCGTAAAAGAAGAGATTCTTTTAGAAATTCCTATGCAAGTCTTTTGTGAAACTGAACAAAAAGAAGGAGCCGCTCCCCAAGTGGGGAAGGATTGGCAAGTGATTTCTGAGGAAGACAAGAAAAATCAAATCGACCCCAGACTTGCGGATCTGAAAAAGCTCTTAACACAAGATGATGAATCTTAACTCTTTAAGGAGGTGGGAATAATGGCTGTACCTTTTAGAAGAACTTCTAAAATGAAAAAAAGATTGCGCCGTACACATTTCAAACTAAATGTACCTGGTATGACAGAATGCCCGTCATGCGGAGAGATGAAATTGTCTCACCGTGTATGTAAAGCATGCGGATCATACAACGGCAAAGACATAAATGTTAAAAGCAATTAATGTATGAAGAAAAGCGCGGGAATCTCGGTTCCTGCGCTTTTCTTTTTTTTTGCCCCTCCGGCCTGCTTCCGCCGAAAAAATTGTGAGCGCCAGTAGTCTATCTAATCTATCAGCGGCATATGTATGAGGTAAATGAGCAAATATGGAGGGAGATACGATTGACGATAACGAGACAAGACGCGTGGACGCAAGATGAAGATTTGCTGCTGGCCGAAGTGGTGCTCAGGCATATTCGGGAAGGCGGGACCCAGCTTTCCGCTTTTGAAGAAGTCGGCAGAGCGCTGACGAGAACGGCTGCCGCCTGCGGGTTCAGATGGAATTCTTATGTCAGAAAACAATATCAGTCAGGGATAGAACTGGCGAAAAAACAGCGGAAGGAATTAAGAAAGCAGATCGGGGTGCATTCCGCCAATCTGCCGGGAACCGTCAAACAGCCTCCGATCCGCAGGGCGGAAGGAGAAAAAGAGCTGTCCATTGATGATGTCATTTTGTTTCTTCAGCAATTTAAAGAGTCGCCGGCCGCAGCGGATGTTCGTCATGAAAAAGAAAAACTCACAGAACAGCTGACCGCGCTGCAAAAAGAAGTCGAGGATCTGCGTGAGGAAAATGAAAGCTTGAGAAACAAGCTGGAGATGACGGAAGAAGATTATAAAGCGTTAATTGACATTATGGACAGAGCGAGAAGGATGGTCAATTCAAAAGAAGACGACAGGAAATCGGCGCAGAGCCTGTAAAATGAACCGGCCTGAGGGCGGCGGCCCGGCCGGTTTTTTATTATGCCGTTTCTCCGGATGTCATTTCACCGTCCATATCGGGATGCCAGATGTAAGGATTTTCTCCTTTATCACGCGCCATATCATATTTAACGGGCTCGAAATTCATCTTATCCCAGAATTCTGCTGATTTCATGCGTGAATTTGTCCTGATCGGCATTCTGAAGGATTTTGCAAAATCAA
The DNA here is from genome assembly GCF_014872755.1 of Bacillus sp. Bvel1. Taxonomy (NCBI): domain Bacteria; kingdom Bacillati; phylum Bacillota; class Bacilli; order Caryophanales; family Bacillaceae; genus Bacillus; species Bacillus sp. Bvel1. The sequence continues at coordinate 652,422 of NZ_JAAOBZ010000006.1, forward strand.
CAAGCGCTTTTCCGTATCCGTTGTTTTGATAGCCCGGAAGAACCTCAAGTTTCCAAAGTTCCAAAAAGTCCTGACGCTGATCAAAATACGGATTCGCACCTCCGTTTACCTGATATAAACTCATTCTCGCCACTAGTTTATCCCCGAAGTAAATCCCGTAAAAAGGCGAGGTGCTGTCATTTTCAATGATATTATCCTGAAGATCTTCAAGCATCGACAGCTCCTGCATCCCGTATTCCTTAAACCTTTTAAATTCTTCAAGTGTCTTATAGTTGATGAGCAGGCGCTCTATTTTCAACACAAACTCCCCCTTTGTTGTGTTCTACCATTATTGTAAACGCTTTAATTGAAAATTCCAACTATAATATGCTTGCCTGTCTTTTTGCTCAAAACGAAATTGAAGTAATTTGCGGCGGCTTCTGCTATGATAATATGGAAAAATGCAGATATAGGGTGTGACAGTGTGAAAATCGGAATTATCGGCGGCGGAGCGGTAGGCCTTTTATGTGCTTACTACTTATCGTCCCGCCATCAGGTAACAGTCATTACGCGGCGGACGGAGCAGGCTGATGCGATTAACTCAGGCGGTATACGGCTTTTGAAAGACGGAATAGAATGTACGGCGGCATGCAGAGCGCAAACAGGCATCACTTCCGGATTCGACCTCTTAATCGCAGCCGTTAAACAGCACCAGCTCAGTGCTGTGCTGCGGGATCTTGAGACGGTAAAAGGGACGAATGTGCTGTTTTTGCAAAACGGCATGGGACACATACACGACATTAAAGATTGGCATACGGATCATTCGCTTTATGCCGGCACAGTTGAGCACGGAGCAAAAAAGATATCGGATCATGCCGTTGAACATACGGGAGCGGGAGCCATAAGATGGAGTGTATTCAGCGCATCCCGGCCGGAAATGCTCAAAAGCATCTTTTCCGGCATGCACCGGGATTTTCCCGTATATGATGAAAACGACTGGTATCGGCTTTTAACGGGAAAACTGATCATCAATGTATGCATCAACCCGTTAACTGCATTGCTGCGCGTGAAAAACGGAGAGCTGTTAAGAAATGACGCTTACAAAAAATATATGAGAAACGTTTTTGAAGAAGCGGAGACAATACTTGGCCTCGCCGATAGAGAAAAAGCGTGGAACAAGGTTTGCGAAGTTTGCAGACTGACGGAAAAAAATCATTCTTCCATGCTCGTCGATATCATGGCAGGCAGGCGGACAGAGGCCGATGCGATTATCGGCTACCTTGTAAAAGAAGCGGAAAGCCGCGGATTGCCGGCCGTTCATCTCACGTTTTTACACCGCAGCATAAAAGCGTTAGAAAGAAACTGAAACAAAGTCTTTTGAGGTTTTCCGGTAACATGCTATACTCATTTCGGAAACCTAACTATTTATTGGAGAAAGGAAGTTCCAGACAGATGCAGCTAACTGAACTTTCCATCAAAAGTCAAAATAAGTTTGTGCAGCACTATATAGATGGAGAAAACATGTCTTCATTTTTTGATTATGATATTCATTCAGAGGACGTATGGCAAAAGCGGCTTCATGACCTCTCTTCGCGGCCGTTTGCCAGAGAGGAATTAGCGGATTATTTATCCTCCTATCACGAAAAATTTCATTCCGACGCCATGCAGGCCTCCATCGAAAAACTGAGAGATCCAAAAAGCGCAGCGGTTGTAGGCGGCCAGCAGGCCGGTCTTTTAACAGGGCCTCTTTACACCATACATAAAATTATCTCCATTATCGTACTTGCCAGACAGCAGGAAGAGGCGCTACGGATTCCTGTCGCTCCGATTTTCTGGGTGGCGGGTGAAGATCACGATCTGGAAGAAATTAATTATGTGCATACGTCAACAGAGAATAAAGGTCTGGTGAAGCGGAAACTGCCGCAGTCGTACTGGAAAAAAACATCGGCGGCTAAAACCGAGCTTGATCAGGAAAAATGCGCGGCTTGGATTGATGAAGTGTTCGCTGCTTTTGAGGAAACGGATCACACAAACACACTCCTTCAAAACGTGAAGCGATGTTTACGCTCATCAGAGACATTCACGGACTTTTTTGAGCTGTTGATCGCCGACTTGTTTCAAGAAGAAGGCCTTATTCTGATGAATTCGGGAGATCCGGGGATTAAAAAGCTGGAAACGGGTATGTTTCAGCAGATTTTAAAACACAATCACGAGCTTGCCAAAGCCGTGTCAGACCAGCAGCGTCTTATGCGGGAAGCCGGTTATCACCCGATTATTGAATCGGACAAAGATCAGGCTAATCTGTTTTACGAACACGAGGGAGAGCGTTTCTTAATTGAAAAAGAAAACGGCGTTTTTGTCATTAAGGAGCTTGACCTGAAGTGGACGAACGACGAGCTTCATACCCATATGGAAGAAAAACCGGAATGTTTCAGCAATAACGTTGTGACAAGGCCGCTTATGCAGGAGTTTCTCATCCCGACTCTGGCGTTTATCGCGGGACCGGGGGAGATCAATTATTGGGGTGAGCTGAAGCAGGCTTTCTCATTAATGGGCTTCCGCATGACGCCGGTAGTGCCGAGACTGAACATTACGATTCTTGAGCGCCATATTGAAAAGAAGCTTTCAGAACGGAATATTCCGCTTCAGGAAGCGATCGAACACGGCACCGGACACCTGAAAGACGCTTATTTTGAAGAGCAGATTCCGGAAGAGTTTTCTTCTGTAATGGAACAGGCGAAGTCGCAGATTGAAGCTGTCCATAAAAGCGCAAGGAACGAAGCGCTGAAGGTCGATTCAAGCCTTGAGCCGCTCTTACAGAAGAATGCCGCCTTCATTCAGGATCAGCTCTTGTTTTTAGAACGGACGGTAACGAAAAGAATTGAAGAAAAAGAAGATTTTGTGCTGCGTGACTATGAAAGAATCCAAAACAGCATCAGACCGCTCGGCGCTCCGCAGGAACGGATTTGGAATGTAATGTATTATTTGAACCGTTATGGTCCAAAATTCTTCACAACCTTCAAACATCTGCCATTTTCTTTTCAAAACCAACATCAGATTGTCAAACTTTGAAATAAAGTTTTAAAGAACCCTGAATAGTTCAGGGTTTTTTTTTATGTGTAAACAGTGTAAAATGAGGTTGTGGAGAGAAGTGGCGGATAGTGGTGAGTTTAGGGGAGAAAGTGGGGGTCCTTATCATGTTTATGGGTGAATACCAGCATACAATTGATGCAAAGGGCCGCATGATCGTACCCGCAAAATTCAGAGAAGGCCTCGGTGAGCAGTTTGTGCTGACAAGAGGACTTGACCAATGCCTTTTCGGCTATCCGATGAATGAATGGAAGCTGATTGAAGAAAAGCTGAAGGCTCTGCCGCTCACCAAAAAAGACGCCCGCGCATTTACCCGATTCTTTTTTTCCGGTGCGACCGAATGCGAACTGGACAAGCAGGGAAGGGTTAATATTGCGTCATCTCTTCTGAATTACGCAAAACTGGAAAAAGAATGTGTTGTCATCGGGGTTTCCAATCGAATTGAATTGTGGAGTAAGGTAATATGGGAACAATACACAGAAGAGCAAGAAGATTCATTCGCTGAAATTGCTGAAAACATGATTGGATTTGATATATAATGGATCTTCGTGCATCACAACAACAACTGACAATTCAATTCATTCCTGATAAAGGTGGGACCGACACAAATGTTTCAGCATAAGACAGTACTTCTTCGTGAAACCGTCGACGGTTTAAATATCAAACCGGACGGAACCTATGTGGACTGCACCCTTGGCGGCGCCGGGCACAGTACATATTTATTGCAGCAATTATCGGAAAAAGGACGCCTGATCGCCTTTGACCAAGATGACACGGCACTTGAAAACGCACAGAAAACATTGTCCGAATACAAAGGACAGCTCATTCTGGTAAAAAGCAACTTTCGTTATTTAAAAGAGTGTTTACATGAACACGGCATTACGAGTGTCGACGGAATTTTATTTGATTTAGGAGTATCCTCTCCGCAGCTTGATACACCGGAACGGGGATTCAGTTATCATCATGACGCACCGCTGGACATGAGGATGGACCAGTCGGCCGCCCTTACGGCGAAAGAAGTCGTAAATGAATGGCGGTATGAGGACCTTGTGAGAATTTTCTTTAAATACGGAGAAGAAAAATTCAGCAAGCAGATCGCCCGGAAAATTGAAGAGGCAAGAGAAAAATCGCCTATTCAAACAACCGGCCAACTGGTCGATCTAATAAAGGACGCGATACCGGCTCCGGCAAGAAGAAGCGGAGGTCATCCGGCCAAACGTGTATTCCAAGCCATTCGAATCGCCGTAAACGACGAGCTTCAGGTATTTGAAGAGGCCCTCTTGCAAGCGATAGAGGTGCTGAAGCCGGGCGGAAGGGTGTCTGTGATCACTTTTCACTCGCTGGAAGACAGAATGTGCAAGACGACATTCAAGGAAAAATCATCACTTCCCGAACTGCCTCCGGGTCTTCCCGTGATACCGGAAGAATTTGAACCGGAATTAAAACTGATTACGAGAAAGCCCATTACGGCATCAAAAGAGGAGCTTGAAGAAAATAACCGCGCCCGGTCAGCGAAGCTCCGCATTGCGGAGAAACGAAAATAACGGGCAGCAAATGACAACATTAAAGGAGGTCATCAGCCTATGAGCAACTTAGCTTACCAGCAGGAAAAACAACAACGGCCAGTGATAAGTCCCGAAAAAAAGGTGATTGTCAAAAAGAGGGCTTCCATTACACTCGGGGAAAAGGTGCTGCTCGTCCTGTTTGCCATTGCCGTTCTCTCCACATCAATGTTTATCGTATCAAAGGCATACGCGGCGTACCAATCCAATATTGAGGTGCAAAAACTGGAGGAGAAAGTATCTGAGAAGAATAAGCAGATCGGTGATCTCGAAAAGACGGCTGCTGACTTAAGCCAGCCGCAGCGCCTGATGGATATCGCTAAAAAGCACGGTTTGAATCTGAAAGATAAAAAAGTGAAAAACATACAGGAATGATAACCCATGCCGAAAAAAAATAAGTTTATGAACAGAGGAGCAGCGATACTCAGTATTTGTTTCGCTCTCTTTTTCTTTGTCATTCTCGGGAGAATGGCGTACATTCAATTAACCGGTAAAGCAAACGGAGTAGAACTTGCAACAAAAGCGACCGAGCAGCACGAAAAAAAGCGGACGATAGAAGCGAGCCGCGGCTCTATTCTTGACCGGAACGGCAAAGTGCTTGCAGAGGACACGGCGACATATAAGCTCATTGCCGTGCTTGATAAAAAAATGACGAGTGATCCGAAGCATCCTCAGCATGTCAAAGACAAAGAGAAAACGGCGGAAAAACTGGCGACCGTTATCAATCTTGATAAAAGCGAGATTCTGGACATCTTAAACAGGAATGGCGCGAAGCAGGTGGAATTCGGTTCAGCCGGCCGCGATATCTCTTATGCGAAAAAACAAAAGATCGAAAAAATGGATCTTCCGGGTATTTCTTTCTTAAGAGATACGAAGCGCTACTATCCGAACGGCATATTTTTGTCAAATGTTCTCGGCTATGCCGATGTGAATGAAAAAACAAACGAGATACAAGGCTCTTTAGGGCTTGAAAAAATACTGAATAACTATCTGACGGAACGTGACGGGTCCGTCACTTACGAAAGTGATAAATCCGGCTGGAAACTTCCGAACAGCAAGGAAAAAATCACCGCACCTAAAAACGGTGACAATGTATATTTAACCATTGATCAGAAAATTCAAACCTTTTTAGAAGACAGCATGACGAAAGTAGCGGAAAAATATAAACCGAAAAAAATTATGGCGGCTGTCGTAGAACCGAAAACAGGCAAAGTGCTTGCGATGGGGCAGCGTCCGAGTTTTGACCCGAATATCAGAAACGTCACCAATTATTACAACGACTTAGTGTCGTACGCGTATGAACCGGGTTCAACGATGAAGATCTTTACGCTTGCCGCGGCGATTCAGGAAAATGTGTTTTCCGCAAACGAGAAATATAAATCAGGAACATATAAAGTGGGAGGCAAACCTGTTAAAGATTGGAACGATGGCGCCGGATGGGGTATGACAAGCTTCCATGACGGCCTCATGAGGTCATCGAATGTTGCTTTCGCCAAACTGGCCAACGAAAAACTGGGGTTTGACCGGTTTAATGAGTACCTGCACAAATTCGGGCTCTATCAAAAAACAGGGATTGATCTGCCCGGTGAAGTATCAAGTAAAATTAACTACAAATATGATTTTGACAAAGCGTCTACGGCTTACGGCCAAGCATCGGCGATAACACCGATCCAGCAGCTTCAGGCCGTCACGGCGATTGCCAATAACGGCAAAATGATGAAACCTTACGTCATTGATCATATTGTCGACCCCGATACGAAAAAAGTCGTCAAGCAGACAAAACCGGAGCAAGTAGGCACGCCGATTTCAGCCGATACGGCGAAAAAAGTCCGGAACCTGCTCGGAGAAGTCGTGACGTCAGACATCGGAACGGGGAAACCTTATAAAATTGAAGGTTTTGACGTCGCGGGTAAAACGGGAACCGCACAAATCGCCGGGACGGGCGGATATTTAAGGGGAACGAGCAACTATGTGTTTTCATTCATGGGCATGGCGCCGAAAAATGATCCTAAGCTCGTCATCTATGTAGCCGTGCAGCAGCCGCAGTTAAAAGCGGGGCAAAGCAGCTCTGATCCTGTTGCGGAAATCTTTAACCCGACGATGAAAAACAGCCTCCACTACATGAACATCGAACCGACGGAAAAAACAGATTCCGGTCAGGAAGAAACGAAAAGCCAAAAGATGCCTGACCTGACAGATAAAACGGTCACGGGCGCTGAGAAGGAAGCGAAAAATGAACACCTCACACCGATTGTCATCGGCAGCGATGTTGCCGTAAAAGAGCAGTATCCGACAGCCGGAGAAGATGTGATCACCAATCAGAAAATCTTCTTGAAAACAGACGGAAAGATGACGATGCCGGATATGTCCGGATGGTCGAGACGGGAAGTGCTTCAATTCAGCAAAGTATCAGGCATTCACATCGATGTGAGCGGTGAAGGTTACGCTTCAAGCCAAAGTGTGAAAAAAGGCAAAGAACTGAAAGAAAATACCGTGATCAAGGTGAAATTTAAAAATCCTGATTAACGGGACAGAGAAGTCCGCGGATGCCCGCGGGCTTCTTTTTTATGCGCCGCCGTTCTATGTGTCCAAGCTGAGGCATAAATTGAAACAAGCCTAAATAAGGAGTGGACGGTCCCTTGCGCGTTTCAAATGTAACGGTTCGAAAACGTTTATTACTGGTTTTGCTTTTTGGCGTAATCATTTTTTTGATCATTGACAGCAGATTAGGCTATGTCCAATTTGTGATGGGAGAAAAGCTGACTTCACTGGCTAAGGATTCCTGGAGCCGGAATTTGCCGTTTGAGCCTGAGCGGGGAGAGATCCTTGACCGAAACGGCGTGAAGCTGGCTACGAATAAAAGCGCGCCGACCGTCTTTGTCGTACCGCGCCAGATTCAAAATCCCATAAAAACGGGCAAGCTTCTCGCGTCAGTTTTAAATATGTCGGAAGAGAAGGTCTACAAACATATTACTAAGAAAACCTCCATAGAAAAAATCTCACCCGAGGGGCGGAAAATTTCCAATAAAAAAGCGAAAGAAATCAAAGCGCTCGACTTAAAAGGGGTTTATGTGGCTGAAGACAGCATCCGTCATTATCCGTACGGAAGCTTTTTGTCCCATGTTCTCGGTTTTGCCGGTATTGATAACCAGGGCCTTCTCGGATTGGAGGCTTATTATGATGATGACTTAAAAGGTGTCAAGGGATCTGTGAAATTTTATACGGATGCCAAGGGGAAGAAAATGCCTGATGAAGCGGATGATTACACCCCTCCGAAAGACGGACTTGATATGAAATTGACGATTGACGCCAAGGTTCAGACGATTATAGAAAGGGAGCTCGACAATGCAGCGGCGAAATATAACCCGGACGGAATGATTGCGGTCGCAATGAATCCGAAAAACGGGGAAGTGCTCGGCATGTCAAGCCGTCCTGATTTTGATCCGGCTGACTATCAATCGGTGGATCCGTCCGTTTACAACCGGAACCTGCCGGTATGGAGCACATATGAACCGGGTTCGACCTTTAAGATTATTACGCTTGCGGCGGCTCTCCAAGAGCAAAAAGTAAACTTGCAAAGAGACCACTTTTATGACAAAGGATTTGCCGAGGTTGACGGCGCCCGCCTCCGATGCTGGAAAAAGGGCGGCCACGGTTCGCAATCTTATCTTGAAGTCGTTCAAAATTCCTGCAACCCCGGGTTTGTACAGCTGGGGGAACGGCTCGGAAAACAAAAGCTGTTTCAATATATTAAGGACTTCGGCTTTGGAAAGAAAACAGGCATTGATCTGCAAGGGGAAGGAACGGGGATTTTATTCCCGCTTGACAGAGTCGGCCCGGTCGAACAGGCGACAACCGCTTTCGGACAAGGGGTTTCCGTCACGCCGATTCAGCAGGTGGCAGCCGTTTCCGCAGCAATAAACGGCGGAACGCTTTATACTCCGTTTATCGCCAAAGAGTGGGTTGATCCCGTTACGAAAAAAACAGTTAAGAAACAATCGCCGATTGCGAAAAGGCAAGTTATTTCCCAGGAAACGTCAAAGCAGATCAGATATGCTTTAGAAAGCGTCGTCGCTCAGGGAACGGGGCGGAATGCCTTCGTGGAAGGATATCGCGTCGGCGGAAAAACAGGTACCGCACAAAAGGTCAAAGACGGCAAATATCTCGAAAACAACCATATCGTCTCCTTTATCGGTTTTGCGCCGGCTGATGACCCGAGCCTCGTCGTGTATGTCGCGGTTGATAATCCGAAAGGCACGATTCAATTCGGGGGAACCGTCGCCGCGCCGATTGTCGGAAATATGATGAGAGACAGTCTGCCGGAGCTCGGCGTGAAACCGCGAAAAAATCAAATCGAGAAAAAATATCAATGGAACGACACAAAAACAATAGAGGTTCCGAATGTTGTAGGGATGTCTGTCTCTGATCTTGAGTCGCTGCTTGTCAATTTGAATATTGACTCCTCAGGAAAAGGAAGCAAAATTGTGAAACAATCACCTGCAGCCGGAACGAAAGTAAAAGAAGGCTCAAAGATCCGTGTTTACTTGAGTGAAGAATGAGTCTTTTTGAGGCAGCCGATTGTTTTCGGCTGCCTTTTATCATAAAGAGAAAAAAAGAAGATAACTTTTAAGATTAACTGGATGTATCCTTTTATTTACGCTAAAATATGAACTGTATGTTTAAAAGCCATTCTGACTTTTATAAACGGTTATCATGATAAAAGAATGAATAGAATTTCTGAGAGGTTTGATACAATGAAACTTACAAAGCTGCTTACATATTTAATGGCCGAACCTGTTCAAAATGACTTTCATGACCCTGACATAACTTCAATTGAGATGGACTCCAGGGAAGTGAGAAAAGGGAGTCTTTTTGTGTGTATAAAAGGGTATACGGTAGACGGACATGATTTCGCCCAAAAAGCCGCAGAAAACGGCGCAGCGGCCATCGTTGCCGAGAAAGAGCTTGACGTCGATGTTCCTGTCATTATCGTCCGCCGGTCACAGCGGGCGCTCAGCGTTCTTTCTGACGCGTTTTACGGGCAGCCGACAAAGCAGCTTCAGCTTATCGGCATCACCGGCACAAACGGCAAAACATCAACGACGCACATGGTTGATGAGATTTTCAAAAAAGCGGGAAGACAGACCGGTTTAATCGGAACGATGTACATTAAAATCGGGGATGAGACATTCCCGGTCAAAAATACAACGCCCGAAAGCGTCACACTGCAAAAAACGTTCAAGAAAATGAATGATGAGCATGTTGACACAGCTATTATGGAAGTGTCATCTCACGCTCTGTCACTCGGCAGGGTTCACGGCTGCGATTATGATATCGCCGTATTCACGAACCTGACGCAGGACCATTTAGACTATCACAAGACGATGGAAGACTACAGACAGGCTAAAAGCCTCCTGTTTTCCCAGCTGGGCGGCTCCTTTAACCATGAAAAGCCGAAGCGGGCCGTTTTAAACGCAGATGACAAAGCCAGTGCTTATTTTGAAAAAGTGACGGCGGCGCACATCCTTACATACGGAATCGAGAACGATGCCGATGTCATGGCGAAACAAATCGAGATCTCTGCGCAAGGCACAAGTTTTGAACTCGTTACGCCGAAAGGAACAAAGCAGATCACGGTTTCACTCGTCGGCCGCTTCAACGTGTATAACGTACTGGCTGCAGCGGCGACAGCGATCGCAGCGGGTCTGCCGTTTGATACGATCACGAGCGCTCTTGAAGAGCTGCAAGGTGTCAGAGGCCGGTTTGAACTGGTGAATCATAATCAGCCGTTTCCTGTGGTCGTCGATTACGCGCACACGCCTGACAGTCTGGAAAACGTTCTGAATACATGCAAAGACATGACAGAGGGCAAGCTTTTCGTCGTCGTCGGCTGCGGCGGAGACCGGGACAAAACGAAACGCCCGAAAATGGCGGAAATTGCGGTGCGGATTGCCGACGAACCGATTTTCACTTCAGATAACCCGAGAAGCGAGGACCCGCTGGCCATATTAAGAGATATGGAAAGAGGGGTAGAAGGCACCTACTATCACAGTATCGCAAACCGCGAGCAGGCTATCTTTTTTGCCATTGCCAACGCGAAAAAGGGAGATGTGGTTCTGATTGCCGGGAAAGGGCATGAAACCTATCAGCAGATCGGCAATGAAACATTCGACTTTGATGACGCCGAAGTAGCGGGAAGAGCTATTGTTGAGCTGAATAAAAAGTAAAACAGGAAAGAGTGTTAGAATGAGGGAAATGAAAAGAATTACGGGGACACAATGTGAATATGATAAATACGTATGTCGTTTGAACGAAACGGGAGGAGAAAAGAGCAATGCTTGAGCAAGTGATTTTATTTACAATAATAATGGGATTTTTAATCAGTGTTCTGATATCTCCGATTCTTATCCCGTTTTTAAGACGTTTAAAATTCGGCCAAAGTATCAGGGAAGAGGGGCCGAAATCACATATGAAAAAATCAGGGACGCCGACGATGGGCGGGGTCATGATTATCGTATCCATCGCCATTACGGCGATTGTCATGACGCAGAAATTTTCGCATCTGAGCGCGGAAATGTTTCTTCTGCTGTTTGTTACGATCGGATACGGCCTGCTCGGCTTTCTGGATGACTATATTAAAGTAGTAATGAAACGGAATCTCGGATTGACGTCGAAGCAGAAATTGATCGGCCAGATCATTATTGCCGTTGTATTTTACGGAGTATATCATTATTGCAATTTTTCAACCGGCATCAGGGTGCCGGGCACACATCTGTCAATCGATCTCGGCTGGGGATACTTTATCCTCGTTCTCTTTATGCTTGTCGGAGGTTCAAATGCCGTCAACCTGACAGACGGTCTGGACGGTCTCTTGTCCGGTACCGCGGCTATCGCATTCGGCGCTTTCGCCATCCTTGCGTGGAACCAGTCACAATATGACGTTGCGATTTTCTCGGTTGCCGTTGTCGGCGCCGTTCTCGGTTTTCTTGTATTCAACGCCCATCCCGCCAAAGTATTTATGGGGGATACCGGTTCGCTTGCGCTCGGAGGAGCGATCGTGACCGTTGCCATTCTGACGAAGCTTGAAATTCTGCTCGTCATTATCGGCGGAGTTTTTGTTATTGAGACCTTATCTGTTATCTTACAAGTCATCAGCTTTAAAACGACAGGAAAACGAATCTTTAAGATGAGTCCGCTTCACCACCATTACGAATTGGTCGGATGGTCTGAATGGAGAGTTGTCGTCACATTCTGGACTGCGGGACTGCTGCTTGCCGTTTTAGGAATTTACATCGAGGTGTGGTTATAAGTGGAAAACGAACTTTTTTTGCGAAAACAAAACTTTCTGGTCCTCGGACTGGCGAAAAGCGGATATGCGGCTGCGTCGATTCTTCATGAAAAAGGCATTAACGTCGTCGTGAATGACCAAAAAGCCTTTGAAGAGAACGAACCTGCCCAAAGGCTTTCAGAAAGAGGAATCGAGGTCATCTGCGGTGAGCATCCGACGTCACTTTTTGATCAGCATCACATTACCATTCTGATCAAAAATCCCGGAATCCCGTATGAAAATATCATGGTGGAGGAAGCGCAAAGAAGAGGCATCCCGGTTTGGACGGAAATCGAGCTTGCGTATTATATCACCAATGCAAAATTCATCGGCATTACAGGTTCAAACGGGAAAACAACAACGACGACCCTGATTTATGAAATGCTGAAAGCTGACTCGATAAAGGCGCTGATCGCAGGAAATATCGGCACTGTCGCCAGTGAAGTGGCTTATCATGCTGACGGTGATGAATGGATCGTCACAGAGCTTTCTTCGTTCCAGCTTATGGGGACTCATGCGTTCAGACCTGAAATCGGCCTGATTTTAAATGTGTTCGACGCTCATTTGGATTACCATCACAGCCGTGAAAACTATGAAAAAGCCAAGCAGAACGTGTATCTTCATCAGCTTGAGAGTGATACGGCCATCGTGAATCAAAGCGATGAAACAGTCGTGCGGCTTGCCGAAAGCGGAAAAGCCGGCACCGTTCCGTTTTCAGTGCACCAGGAACTGTCAAGCGGCGCATTTATTAAAGACGGAATGCTGATGTTCGGCGATGAAGCGATTCTGCCTGTTGATGACATCGTGCTGCCGGGCGCGCACAATTTAGAAAATATATTGGCAGCTGTAGCCGCGGCAAAAACGGCGGGCGCGTCTAATAAAGCGATTCAGAAGGTGCTGACAAGCTTTACCGGTGTCAAACACCGTCTGCAGTATGTAACAGCGATCCGGAATCGTAAATTTTATAATGACAGCAAAGCGACGAATATTTTGGCCACAAGCAAAGCGCTCTCCGCGTTCAAAGCACCGGTTATTCTGCTTGCAGGCGGACTTGACCGCGGCAACGGTTTTGACGATCTGAAACCGTATATGGACAATGTCAAAGCGGTCCTGACGTTCGGACAGACAGCGCCGAAGATAGAAAAACTGGGCAATGAGCTGGGAATACAACATGTCAAACGTGTCGATAATGTTGAACAAGCAGTATCTGCGGCGTTTGCGCTCTCAAATGAAGGAGACGTCATCCTCTTGTCACCCGCGTGTGCAAGCTGGGATCAGTTCAAAACATTTGAAGAACGCGGTGACATGTTTATAGATGCCGTGCATATGCTTAAGTAAGGGCTTGTCTCTGTTCATCGGCAGCCCTAAATGACTTATGCTTGGGGTGTCGATTGCTTTGACTACTAAAAAAACAGCGCCTGATTTGTTATTAGTTATCATTACGTTATTGCTTTTAACAATAGGATTAATTATGGTCTACAGTGCAAGTGCGGTATGGGCGGATTATAAATTTGACGACTCGTTTTTCTTCGCGAAACGGCAGCTGCTGTTTGCGGGGATCGGCGTCATTGCCATGTTTTTCATTATGAATGTGGATTATTGGACATGGCGCACATGGTCGAAGCTGCTTCTGATCATTTGTTTTTTTCTGCTTGTGCTTGTGCTGATTCCGGGAGTCGGAATGGTGCGGAACGGTTCAAGAAGCTGGATCGGAGTGGGAGCGTTCAGCATTCAGCCTTCGGAGTTTATGAAACTCGCGATGATTGCGTTTCTGGCTAAATTTCTTTCTGAAAAACAGAAGAATATTACGTCATTCAGACGCGGATTCGTTCCCGCGCTCGGAATCGTGTTTTCTGCATTTATTATTATTATGTGCCAGCCGGACCTGGGAACGGGGACGGTAATGGTGGGCACGTGCATCGTGATGATTTTTGTATCCGGTGCGCGAATCGCTCATTTTGCGTTCCTCGGACTCATCGGTTTAAGCGGATTTGCGGCGCTTGTTCTGTCCGCTCCTTATCGGATTAAACGGATTACCTCTTACTTAAACCCGTGGGAGGACCCGCTTGGAAGCGGATTTCAGATCATTCAGTCGCTCTATGCCGTAGGTCCGGGGGGACTGTTCGGGATGGGGCTCGGCCAAAGCCGGCAAAAGTTTTTTTACCTGCCGGAGCCGCAAACCGATTTCATTTTTGCTATTTTATCTGAGGAACTCGGCTTTATCGGCGGTTCGCTCATATTGCTGCTGTTCAGTATTTTATTATGGCGGGGCGTCAGGATTGCCCTCGGCGCGCCGGATTTATACGGAAGCTTTGTCGCCATCGGTATTATTTCTATGATAGCTATTCAAGTCATGATTAATATCGGCGTTGTGACGGGGCTGATCCCGGTAACAGGAATTACGCTGCCGTTTTTAAGCTACGGAGGCTCATCACTGACGCTGATGCTCGCAGCGGTCGGCGTGCTTTTAAATGTCAGCCGGTACTCGAGGTATTGATCTGTATCTTGCCTCATCACTCATGATCTATACGTTATCTATAAAAAAACAGACAACATCAATAACCCTGTCCTAAAAAACAGGGTTATCGCTATGTGATTAAGGGGGACATACGAATGCGTATTGCAGTAAGCGGAGGCGGAACCGGAGGACATATTTATCCGGCCCTGGCCTTTATTAAAGAAGTTCAGCGCCGGCATCCGGATGTGGAATTTTTGTATATCGGAACAGAGAACGGTCTGGAGAAAAAAATTGTTGAACGGGAAAATATCCCGTTCCGCGCCATTGAAATTACAGGTTTCAAACGAAAACTTTCTTTTGAAAATGTAAAAACCGTCATGCGTTTCTTAAAAGGCGTGAAGAAAAGTAAATCATATTTAAAAGAGTTTAAACCGGATGCCGTTATCGGTACAGGCGGCTATGTATGCGGTCCGGTCGTATACGCGGCGGCAAAAATGGGAATTCCGACGATCATTCATGAGCAAAACAGCCTGCCCGGCATCACAAATAAGTTTCTCTCGAAATATGTTAATAAGGTGGCAATTTGCTTTGAAGAAGCAAAATCGCATTTTCCTGCTGAAAAAGTTGTGTTTACGGGAAACCCGAGAGCCTCTGAAGTCGTCTCAATTAAGACAGGCCGCTCATTAACTGAGTTCGGGCTGAAAGACAATCAAAAAACGGTGCTCATTTTCGGCGGAAGCAGAGGCGCGGCTCCCATTAACCGTGCCGTGATAGATATGCAGGAAGAATTGAAAACGAGACCTTACCAAGTGCTTTATATTACCGGGGAAGTGCATTACGAGAAGGTAACGGCTGAGCTGAAAGGCGGAAAAGCCGCTGATAATATGGTGACAAAACCGTTTTTGCACCAAATGCCGGAGTACTTACAATCAATTGATGTCATTGTGGCAAGAGCCGGAGCGACGACGATTGCGGAGATCACCGCTCTCGGCATTCCGAGCGTGCTTATTCCGAGCCCGTATGTGACAGCCAATCACCAGGAAGTCAATGCGAAGGCGCTCAGCCAGCATGACGCTGCAATCGTACTGAAGGAAACCGAGCTCAGCGGAGAAAAACTGATCGCTGCGCTGGACAAAATCGTCATGAATGAAGAAACCTTAAAAGACATGAGTGAGCGGACAAAATCACTCGGTGTTCCGGATGCGGCAGCCAGACTGTACAGTATCATGGAAGACATAAAAAAATAGAGCAAATGGAATGCGGAGGTTTATGATGGAGAACGTAATTCAGGAATTAAGAGACCGCGAAGTCGGCAAAGTGCTGGAACAAGAACCGCTCGCGAACCATACAACGATGAAAATCGGCGGCCCGGCGGACATTTTGATCATCCCCAACAGTGTGGAAGCGGTCAAAGATATTATGGATATTGTGAAGAAACATGATCTGCCATGGACGGTTATCGGCCGGGGTTCAAATCTGCTCGTGCTTGATGAAGGCATAAGAGGAGTTGTCATCAAACTGGGCGCGGGTCTGGATCATTTGGAGATTGACGGTGATCAGGTGACGGTCGGAGGCGGCTATTCGGTCGTCCGGCTTGCGACTTCCATGAGTAAAAAAGGAATGTCCGGTCTCGAATTTGCAGCGGGCATCCCCGGATCAATCGGCGGGGCCGTCTATATGAATGCCGGGGCGCACGGATCTGATATGAGTGAAATTCTTGTGAAAGCGCGTATCTTATTTGAAGACGGCACAATCGAATGGCTGACAAACGAAGAGATGGATTTCAGCTACAGAACGTCTGTTTTGCAGAAAAAACGCCCCGGCGTCTGTCTCGAGGCAGTTCTTCAGCTTGAGCAAAAGGAACGGGAAGCCATTACGGCGCAAATGCAGCAGAACAAAGATTACAGAAAAAATACGCAGCCGTATTCAAGCCCATGCGCCGGAAGCATATTCAGAAATCCGCTGCCGAATCATGCCGGAAACCTCGTTGAAAAAGCGGGATTAAAAGGACATCAGATCGGCGGAGCGAAAGTATCCGAAATGCACGGGAATTTTATCGTCAATGCCGGCGGAGCGACTGCCAAGGACGTTCTCGACCTGATTGAGTATGTGAAAAAGACAATCCGTGAGCAGTATGATGTTGACATGCATACGGAAGTTGAAATCATCGGAGGGAATCGTTAAAAGGTTCTCTGATTTCCATGAGCTCATGTGATATACTTTTAACAAATGTCAAACGGCATCACAGCATGCCGTTTGTTTTTCAATCAGACGAATGTCAAGCTGTTTCATTCTTAGTGAGGTGGACAGGCAGTGAACCCAAATCATGAAAGAGAAAAAATCGTAAATATTGAAGAGCGGATTCCGAAAATCAAAGAGCAGCGGAAACAAAAAGCAAACCGCCGGCTGATTTCATTCATTGTGCTCTTTTTTATGATGGTGCTGATCATCGTGTACTTGCAGATGCCGATCAGCAAAGTGTCTTCTGTCACCGTTTCCGGGAACGAAAACGTGTCTGTAAAAGAGATCAACGCGCTTTCTGATATACATAACGGACAAACCGAGTTCTGGAGTCTGAACAAGAAAAAAACAGAAGAAAAGATTGAGCAGAATAAACTGGTGAAAAAGGCGGATCTTTCAAAAGTATTTCCTAATAAAGTCAGCATTCACATTGAAGAATACAAGACGATCGCGTATCTGCAGCGGAATGATGTGTATTATGAAGTGCTGGAGAACGGCACCGTGCTGCCGAACGAAGTCACGCCGGATGACGCGGGCCCGATTTTGGTTGACTGGACAAACGCGAAAAAGCGGGTCAAAATGGCGGAGCAGCTTGATAAGCTTTCCGGTTCGCTAAAGCAGTCGATTTCTGAAATCTATTATACACCGGTAAAAATGGACCAGGACCGGATCAAGCTGTATATGAACGACGGGTATGTAGTTACCGCTTCTATTAAAACATTTGCCGACCGGATGAAGACCTATCCTTCTATCGTTTCCCAGCTGGACGGCGGGAAAAAGGGGATTATCCACTTAGAAGTCGCTACGTATTTTGAAGAATTTAACAAAGGTAAATCCGGCAAGAAAAAAGAAAATGATTAATAGTTCTAAAGAACTAATTTTAAGGTGATTCAAAAGAATCTATTACAATCAGCGGGGCAGCCGATATAACCGATAGCGGAATAATTATGACTATGTTTGTTTTTGCCCGGGATATGGCTGCCGGACAAGGGGAAAATTCTCAATGCAATGGGCGTGTCTTCTTCAATGAACATTGCATTTGGAATTTTCCTCCTGTTTCTTCTTTTTTTGGATGTTTCTGGCAATATCTATAGCTTTTCTGGAGGTTCATCTTAGTGTAGACTAATGGAAAGCGGGTATATTTGCATCTGGTTTGCACATTATGGCACCGTGACAAGAAATCTTACGGTAAGGTGGGCCGTCTCTAAAAAAAATAAAAAAAATGCGATATAAAAGAGGATATACATAGAATATAACGAATAGTTTCATTAAACATAAATTGTGAGAAATCAGATAAGAATTTGTTGATGCTGTTGTTTTTGTTACACACTTGTAAAGCCACATTCATTGTATTGTTGTTCCGCAAATAATAGAATAGAATTTG
Organism: Bacillus sp. Bvel1; assembly: GCF_014872755.1. Lineage (NCBI taxonomy): Bacteria > Bacillati > Bacillota > Bacilli > Caryophanales > Bacillaceae > Bacillus > Bacillus sp. Bvel1. The sequence continues at coordinate 670,463 of NZ_JAAOBZ010000006.1, forward strand.
ATCGAAATGTGAGGAGGTGCCATAGAATGAACAACAATGAACTTTACGTCAGTCTTGACATCGGTACGTCCAATACAAAAGTGATCGTCGGAGAAATGACAGATGATTCCCTTAACATTATCGGAGTGGGAAATGTACCGTCTGAAGGGTTGAAAAAAGGCTCAATCGTTGATATAGATGAAACCGTTCATTCTATAAGAAAAGCGTTTGACCAAGCTGAAAGAATGGTAGGTTTTCCGCTGAAAAAAGCCATTGTCGGCGTTAATGGAAATTATATTCATATTCAAGATACGAACGGCGTTGTCGCTGTTTCCAGTGAAAACAAAGAAATTCACGTTGAAGACGTCCGCAGGGTAATGGAAGCGGCACAGGTCGTGTCGGTTCCGCATGAGCAGCTGATCGTTGACGTCGTTCCGAAACAGTTTATCGTTGACGGAAGAGACGAAATTACCGATCCGAAAAAAATGCTCGGAGTGCGCCTGGAAGTAGAAGGCACGCTGATTACCGGCTCCAAAACGATCTTACATAATTTACTTCGCTGTGTGGAGAGAGCGGGCGTTGAAATTACTGATATCTGCCTGCAGCCGCTTGCGGCCGGTTCGGCGGCTTTGTCAAAAGACGAAAAAAACCTCGGAGTCGCCATGATTGATATCGGCGGCGGCTCGACGACGGTGGCGGTATTTGAACAGGGGCACCTGAAGGAGACAGCCGTCATTCCGCTCGGAGGCGAAAACATCACGAAAGATGTATCGATCGGATTGCGCACTTCCACCGAAGAGGCTGAAAGAGTAAAAAAACAATTCGGACATGCATTCTACGATGAGGCTTCAGAAGATGAAGTATTTGAAGTCACCGTCATAGGAACGAATCAAAAGCAATCTTTTACACAGCAGGAAATTGCCAATATTATTGAAGCAAGAGTGGAAGAGATTCTTGAGATTGCCGCAGCCGAAATTGAGCATATGGGAATTACAGATCTGCCCGGCGGCTTTGTGCTGACCGGCGGACAGGCCGCAATGCCCGGAGTGCTTTCATTGGCACAGGAAGTGCTGAGGCACAATGTAAGGGTCGCAAGCCCGAATTACATCGGTGTAAGAGACCCTCAGTATATGACGGGTGTCGGCTTGATACAATTTGCCTGCCGAAATGCCAGAATTCAGGGAAGAAAAATAGGCTTTCATATGCCGGAAGAAGCCGTGCAGGAAATCGCGGTCTCTCACGAAGAAGAACATCATCAGCGGCCAGAGGCGCAGCAGCGTCCAAAAGCAAAACAAAAAACACAAGCCGAACACAACAAACCGAGCAAAATGAAAAAACTATTAAGCATGTTTTGGGAATAGATTGATAGTCATTCGGCAGATTAGGAGGATTTAGCATGTTGGATTTCGAAACAAACATAGACGGCTTAGCATCAATTAAAGTAATCGGAGTAGGAGGCGGCGGTAATAACGCGGTCAACCGAATGATTGAAAATGAAGTGCAGGGTGTAGAGTATATTGCGGTAAACACGGACGCGCAAGCTCTTAACCTGTCAAAAGCGGAAGTGAAAATGCAGATCGGGGAAAAGCTGACCCGCGGTCTCGGAGCGGGAGCGAATCCGGAAGTCGGCAAAAAAGCCGCTGAAGAAAGTAAGGAACAAATCGAAGAAGCGTTAAAAGGCGCTGACATGGTGTTCGTTACAGCCGGAATGGGAGGCGGTACCGGAACGGGAGCCGCACCGGTGATCGCTCAAATCGCAAAGGACTTAGGCGCTTTGACTGTCGGTGTCGTAACAAGACCGTTTACATTTGAAGGAAGAAAACGCCAGCTGCAGGCTGCAGGCGGTATCACGGCAATGAAAGAAGCCGTTGACACACTGATCGTTATTCCGAATGACCGCATTCTTGAAATTGTCGATAAAAACACACCGATGCTTGAAGCATTCCGTGAAGCTGATAACGTGCTTCGCCAAGGGGTGCAAGGTATCTCTGACCTCATCGCAACGCCTGGTTTAATCAACTTGGACTTTGCCGATGTCAAAACCATCATGTCCAACAAAGGTTCAGCATTGATGGGTATCGGGATCGCTACAGGAGAAAGCCGTGCTGCTGAAGCCGCCAAAAAGGCGATCTCCAGTCCGTTACTGGAAGCGGCAATCGACGGAGCGCAAGGTGTTTTGATGAACATTACGGGAGGTACAAACCTGAGCCTCTACGAAGTGCAGGAAGCAGCCGACATCGTCGCTTCTGCCTCTGACCCTGATGTCAATATGATTTTCGGTTCAGTTATCAATGAAAATCTGAAAGATGAAATCGTCGTCACCGTTATTGCGACCGGTTTTATCGAACAGGAAAAAGATGACTCAAAACCGCAGCGTCCGACTTTAAACCAAGGATTGAAGTCTCAAAGCCAAAACGCTGCGAAACGTGAGCCGAAACGAGAAGAAACACAGCATCAAAACACGGTGAACCGCCATACATCACAACCGGCGGATGATGCCCTCGACATTCCTACATTTTTAAGAAACCGCAACAAACGCGGCTGATGTAAAAAAGGACAAGACCACATGGTTTTGTCCTTTTTCTTTTTTGTGCACAGTCTTCCTTCCTATCCCCCATGATCTATACAGTGAAAAAAGAAGCTTTATACCTATGACGAATTGATTGTTTTTTAGTTTCATACGGCTTTCTACAGAATGTGACAATATCTGGATGGAAGATTGTCTACATTTAACGTACAGCATCGAAATGACAAACGATTCCAATTATGAAGGGGGGATACACATTTTATAGGGCGTTACCAAATAAGGGGGGATACGATTGAAGAAAAAAACGAGAAACAGATGGACAGGCTCCGTTTTAAGTGCGATTGTCGTCAGTTCACTGTTGTTTCCGGGTGCAGCCGGAGCGAACAGCACACCGGGGGCAGTTTCTTTCACCAAAGATCTTTCTTCCTCTAAGAGCATTCAGCATAAGATTTCCGATTCAGTCAAGAAGCGTTTTGAAAAAAATGATAAAGTCACGTTTCTTATCAAATTTAAAGAGAAAGCCAATACGAAAAAAGCGGTCAAAGAAGCAGAAAAAAATGCCGAGTCTCATTCGCTTTCCGCAGCAAAAACCGAATATCAAAAGCGGTCAGCCGTTGTTTCTTCTTTAAAACTGGCAGCTCATGATGCGCAGCAGAATCTGAAAACATATTTGGAAAAACAAAAAAAGAAAGGAAAGGCTGATCACATCCATTCCTATTATATTGTCAACGGAATGGCAGTTACTGCTTCGAAAGAGGTAATGGAAAAAGCCGCCTCATTTCCTGAAGTAGAAAAAGTTCTTCCGAATGAAAAACGTCAGCTTACTCAACGGCAAGCAAAAGCTCCTTTTCAAATGAAGAAAAAACAAAAAGAGGTCAAAGCAAAGGAAGGCATCGAATGGAATATCAGCCAAATTGATGCGCCGCAGGCCTGGGCCTCAGGATACGACGGAACCGGCACGGTTGTCGCCTCAATTGATACGGGAGTTCAGTGGGATCATCCCGCGCTTAAGGAAAAATACCGGGGTTACGATCCTGAAAATCCCGCAGCGCCGAATCATGAAATGAACTGGTATGATGCCGTGTCCCATAAAGACGCTCCCTACGACGATCTTGAACACGGCACTCATGTAACAGGGACCATGACGGGTTCAGAACCTGACGGCTCAAATCAAATCGGTGTGGCTCCGGGGGCGAAATGGATCGCAGTAAAAGCATTTTCAGATGACGGAGGAACCGATGCCGATATTTTGGATGCCGGTGAATGGGTGCTTGCGCCTAAAGATAAAAACGGCACGCCGCATCCCGAGATGGCGCCGGATGTTGTCAATAATTCCTGGGCGGGCGGTTCGGGAATGGACGAGTGGTACCGCGATATGGTGAATGCGTGGAGAGCGGCAGGGATTTTTCCGGAATTCTCTGCGGGAAATGAAGACTTATTTACACCGGGAGGACCGGGTTCAATCGCAAATCCGGCCAATTATCCTGAAGCATTTGCGACAGGTGCGACTGACATCGACAAGAAACTCGCTGATTTCTCACTTCAAGGCCCCTCACCGTATCATGAAACAAAACCGGACATTTCGGCTCCGGGCGTGAATATCCGTTCTTCTATTCCTGGAGGAACATACGAAGGCGGCTGGGACGGAACTTCAATGGCCGGGCCGCATGTGGCGGCGACGGCGGCTTTGTTAAGGCAGGCGAACGCCTCTATTACGGTCGATGAAATGGAAGACGTTCTGACGCGCACCGCCGAAAAGCTGACAGATTCCGTTTTTCCGGAATCACCGAATAACGGTTACGGCCACGGCCTCGTTAACGCTTTTGATGCCGTTTCTGCCGTAACGGACGGAATCGGAAGCGTAGAAGGCAAGGTATCTTCTGCGGGTGAAGATCACAATCCGCCCAGCTTTCATCATGAACCGGTCTCAGAGGCTTACAAAGGGGCAAACCTTCCGTTAACGGTTACAGCAGAAGATGATGTAAGCATAACTGAGGTGATCCTCTCCTATCAGTTTGATGAAGGAGAGTGGAAAACGACAGCCGCCGTTCAAAAAAGCGGTGATGAAAAAAAGGGAACATACCAGGCGGAGATTCCGGACATAACGGGAAGCAAGATAAGTTATAAATGGACCATAAAAGATTTCGGAGGTCATTCTGTAGAATCTGATACGTACCGGGCTGACGTGAAACCGAGCATTACGGCGGGATACAAAGAGGATTTTGAATCACAGCCGGCGGGCTGGTCCAGTTACGGGACACATGATCAATGGGAATGGGGTATCCCGGGTTCAGGGCCCGGCGCCGCATTTTCCGGAGATAAAGTGTATGCGACGAATCTGTCCGGCCCTTATGCCGATTCGGCCAACATGAATCTCGTGATGCCTCCGATTCAAGTTCCGGAAACAGGGCGGCTGTTTTTACAATTTAAAAGCTGGCACAAGCTCGAAGAATTTTTTGATTACGGGTATGTGTTCGTTCTGCCGGAAGGGAAATCAAATTGGGAGCAGGCGGCCGTTTACAATGGTGATTCCGCAGGATGGAATGATGAAGAGGCGGATTTATCTGCGTATAAAGGCCAAAACATAAAGCTCATGTTTAATATGCAGTCTGACGAAGTACTCAATGAAGACGGATGGTATATCGATGATGTCCGGCTTTCAAGCAGCCCTCTCGGCAAGGCGGCTAAAAAAAGTAAACACAATAGACAAACACCTCCCGGCCACCTGAAGAAAAAAGCCATCAGTCCGAAACAGGCCAAACCGGCAGTGAAATCACCCGGAAAAAGAGTGAAACGTGAAACAAACCTCCTGCCGCTCAGAGCGCAAATCAGTGTCGCCGAGACGGGGAAATCCGTATATTCCGACCCTGCAAGCGGAAGCTACAGCCTGTCACATAAAGCGGGAAGCTATACGCTGAAAGCCGAGGCATACGGATTTAAGTCCGCTTCGAAACAAGTTTCTGTTCAAGCAGACAAAACCGCGCAGGCAGACTTTACACTGGAGCAAATGCCGTCCGGCACGCTAAAAGGAACCATCACCAATCAGTCCACAGGCGAACCGGTAAAAGGGGCTGCGCTTTATGTGGCCGAGGATGCCGCAATTGAGCCGGCGGTGACAAACGATAAAGGGGAATATTCGCTTAAGGCGTACGAAGGCTCCTACACAATCAAAGTAGCGGCAAAAGGCTTTTACAATAGCGAATTTTCTGTCGACATCAAAGGAGATGCTGAAAAAAACGTCAAGCTTAAGCCGTATGTCGGTTATGAAGGGGAAATCGCCTATGATAACGGGACGGAAGAAGCCGCGCTGTCATATTTTAAAGCCGGCAGCAAATCTGCCGTTAAGATGACCCTCAAAGACGGAAAAGAACACGGTATGCTGACGGGAGGCCTTTTTAAATTTTGGGGCGCCGACTGGCCTGATCCGGGCGGTACCGAATTTCAAGCAGAAGTATATGATGCATCCGGCCCTGATGGAGCTCCGGGCAGCAAAATTGCCGGCCCGTTCCAAGCTGAAGCGCTTCGAAACGGCGAGTGGACCAAAGTGGATCTCAGCTCAAAAGGAATCGCGGTCGGAAAGGATTTTTATCTTGTGTTCCGTCAGACGAAACCCGATCCTTATACACCTGCCCTGTCATCTGATGACGGCAGTCCGTACTCGAACAGAAACTGGCAATACCTCGACGGCCGCTGGTCAAAAGCCGATAAATCAGACGGAAACTTTATGATCAGGGCTTTGGTCGACTACGAAGCTTCTGTGCCTGAGATAACGTCGCCTGAAAACCGGTCATTTACAAACAAGAAGTCAATCACGGTGAAAGGAACGGCTTCACCAAAAACCGCTGTCCGTCTTACCAATAACGGTAAAACCGCCGCAGAAACGAAAGCAGATGCAGACGGCAGTTTCCAGGCCGGTGTCACACTCACTAAAGATGGCAATCGGCTGACAGCGGCATCTGTGACAGACAGCGGGTCAACCGACGAGTCACGCCCTGTCACGGTCATACTGGATGAGGATAAGCCTGATGTGACGATTGACAGTCCGGCAAACGGTGATAAAACAAATAAAGAAGCAGTGACTGTAAAAGGAAAAGTGCACGACGCCCATTTAAAATGGGTAAAGGTGAACGGAAAAAAAGCTGAAGTAAATAACGGTTCTTATCAAGCGAGAACCCTTCTGGAAAACGGCAGCAATGAGATCAAGGTCACGGCCTCAGATGAAGCTGGTAACAAAACAACGAAAAAGACGGTAATCGATGTCAATTACAATGCTCCCGTCATTTCCGGATTGGTTCCCGGAGCGGATAAGGAATTAAAAGCCGGAGAATCAGTGAAAATCGCTTTTTCAAGCGGAAAGAAATTAGACGCTTCCTTCGTGATCCGTCTGCCTCTGACAAACGCCCGGGCAGGGAGCCAAAACGCAACAGAGCTTCCGCTGAGAGAAATTTCTCCGGGACGATATGAGGGTTACTGGACGGCGGCTTCTTCCATCAAAGCAAGCGGAGCAAAAATTGACGTTATCGCAAGAGATGACTACGGAAATGAAACGAGACAGACGGCTAAAGGAAAACTTTATATCAATGAGTAAAAACAGAGCGCTGCCAAATCACGGCAGCGCTTTTTTAGTTGAAGGGGACAATAGAAAATCAACCTTTTCGGCCCTCGACAAATAAAACGGTTATCCCTTAAAAATTGTACTTTACCCTCAACATTAATTGACAGACTTTCCCACAGAGCTTGCTTTATACTTATGAAACAAGAGAGAGAAACAGATATGTAAGACAAAAGAGGAAAGGGGTCAGATGTGAAAATCTATCTGGATGTCATTTGGCTGTTGAACTTTTGTTTTGATTCTCTTTTGCTTTTATTGACCGCCTTTATTTTAAAACGCCAGGTGAAAAAAAGAAGAGTGGCCGCCGGCGGTTTCATCGGGTCAGCCATTGTGCTTCTGATGTTTACGCCTATTTCTCCCTTTGTGGAGCATCCGGCGGGAAAAATGGCGTTTTCGGTAGTCATCGTGCTTACGGCTTTTGGCTTTAAACGGTTCCGATACTTTTTTCAAAATTTGTTCGCCTTTTATTTCGCGACTTTTCTCGTCGGCGGGGGAATGATCGGCGTACATTCCCTGCTGCAGACAGAATCAATTGTGCAGCAAGGCGTAATGGTTACAAGCCAGACCGGATTCGGCGACCCGATCAGCTGGATGTTTGTAGTTATCGGATTTCCGGCCATATGGTTTTTTTCGAAAAAGAGAATTGAAGACATCGAGACGAAGTCCATTCAGTACGATGAACTTGTCATGGTGCAGGCGGAATTCAGCGGACAGACAATCCGCGCGAAAGGATTGGTGGATTCCGGGAATCAGCTGTATGATCCGCTGACGAAAACGCCGGTCATGATCCTTCACATTAACAAATTCGCTCCGATCCTCAGCGAAAAGGAAACGGACTTCATCAAATCCGCCAGTCCGCTTGAAGTGATAGAGCAGCTTGATGATTCGTTCCGCCATGCGGATAAGCTGAGGCTGATTCCATACAGGGGCGTCGGCCAGGACAATCAATTTTTACTCTGTTTAAAGCCGGATTACGTCACGATTTTAACAAAAGACGAGATGATCGCATGTGAAAAATGCCTGATCGGCATCAGCACGAAGCCATTATCCGCTGACGGTGAATTTGACGGAATCGTTCATCCGAAGATGCTGACAGGGAAGGCTGTAAAACATGTTTCCTGACGAAAAGTCTGTTATTCATCATACTCAAAACGCGTGGTATTTAGAAGGGGGAGGAAGATGAAAAAACTTAAGCTGCGTCTGACATATTTGTGGTATAAATGGCTGATGAAACTCGGACTGAAAAGCGATGAAGTGTATTACATAGGAGGAAGCGAGGCGCTGCCGCCGCCTTTGTCTAAAGAAGAGGAGCAGGTGCTCTTATTAAAGCTGCCGAGCGGTGATCAGGCGGCGCGGGCCATCCTGATTGAGAGAAACTTACGTCTTGTCGTTTACATTGCCCGCAAATTCGAAAACACCGGCATCAATATCGAGGACTTAATCAGCATCGGCACCATCGGTTTGATCAAAGCGGTAAACACGTTTAATCCGGAAAAGAAAATCAAACTCGCCACCTACGCATCGCGATGTATTGAAAACGAAATTTTAATGTACTTGCGCCGAAACAATAAAATCCGTTCAGAGGTGTCCTTTGATGAACCGCTGAACATTGATTGGGACGGAAACGAACTGCTGCTTTCGGATGTGCTCGGCACAGATGATGATATTATTACGAAAGACATTGAAGCCAATGTGGATAAAAAACTTTTGAAAAAAGCGCTTGAGCAATTAAACGAAAGAGAAAAGCAGATTATGGAACTGCGTTTCGGGCTTGTCGGAGAAGAAGAAAAAACCCAAAAAGATGTAGCCGACATGATGGGGATTTCACAATCTTATATCTCCCGGCTCGAAAAGCGGATTATCAAAAGACTGAGAAAAGAGTTTAACAAAATGGTGTAAAATTTTTTCCATCTGACAGCCCTTACTGCTGCAAGGATTGCCGCCGCCGGATGTTTATTTCTGTAAAATGGCGGTGCATATTTTTCCCACCCGAGGAGATACTTAACGTTGTACAGCAGCTCCTAGTGGGAGGGAAAAACGTGTCAAGAAATAAAGTCGAAATTTGCGGGGTGGATACCTCCAAATTACCGGTGCTCAAGAATGAAGAGATGAGAAAGCTGTTTAGGCAATTGCAGGATGAGGGCGATGATTCAGCGAGGGAAAAGCTTGTAAACGGCAACCTGCGCCTTGTCTTAAGCGTCATTCAGAGGTTTAACAACAGAGGAGAGTATGTTGATGACTTATTTCAGGTCGGCTGCATCGGACTAATGAAATCCATTGATAATTTTGACCTAAGCCATAATGTTAAGTTTTCAACATACGCTGTACCGATGATCATCGGAGAAATCCGCAGATATTTGCGGGATAACAATCCGATCCGCGTCTCGAGGTCGCTTCGCGATATCGCATATAAAGCGCTTCAAGTAAGAGAGCGGTTAATCAGTGAGACAAGCAGGGAGCCGACAGCAGAGGAAATCGCCAAAGTTCTTGAAGTGCCCCATGAAGAAATTGTGTTTGCCCTTGACGCCATCCAGGATCCGGTTTCACTGTTTGAGCCGATTTATAATGACGGCGGCGATCCGATCTACGTGATGGACCAGATCAGCGATGAGCGCAATAAGGATACACAATGGATTGAGGAGCTCGCTCTGAAAGAAGGCATGAGAAGACTGAACGAACGGGAAAAAATGATTTTGCGAAAGCGCTTTTTCCAAGGGAAAACCCAAATGGAAGTCGCTGAAGAAATCGGGATATCCCAAGCTCAGGTCTCAAGGCTTGAAAAGGCAGCCATTAAACAAATGAATAAAAATATCCATCAATAACGGAAAAAGCCTTTAAACCTTGTTTAAAGGCTTTTTTCATGCGATGGTTTACGTTTGCAAAAAAGTGATGTATTCTAATGTGTAAAAGTTTTTAGAAAATTTAAATAAAGTAAACGGGGGAAACGGCAATGATTTTACAGCTGGACAGTGTGTCATTAAAAAGAAACGGGAAATGGATTTTGAAAGATATTAACTGGCGCGTCGAGAAAAACGAAAATTGGGTGCTGTACGGATTAAACGGAGCCGGAAAAACGGCTTTGCTGAATATGTTATGCTCTTATTACTTCCCCACTTCAGGAGAGATGCAGGTGCTCGGCCATCAGTTCGGCAAAACAGAGCTCGGTGACAGGCTCAGAAGGAAAATCGGCCTTGTTTCGGCAGGTCTTCAGCACAAATTATATGCCGCGGACTCCGCTTTTGAAATCGCCCTCAGCGGCGCGTACGCCTCAATCGGGCTGTACGAAACTCCGAGTGAGCAGGTAAGGGAAAAAGCGATCGGTCTTCTGAAGGATTTGGGCGCCATCAGTTACGCCGACAGGCGGTACGAAACATTATCACAAGGGGAAAGACAAAGAGCGCTGATTGCGCGGGCGCTTATGGCTGATCCCAAACTGCTGATTTTGGACGAGCCCGTGACGGGTCTTGATTTTATGGCAAGGGAGCAGCTGCTGGACACGATTACGTCGATCGCCGAAAAAGAAAATGCGCCGTCCATCCTTTATGTCACCCATCACGCTGAAGAAATTCTGCCGGTATTTGATCAGGCGCTGCTTTTAAAACAAGGCGAGGTGTTCGCCTCCGGGGAAATCAGGGATATGCTTTCTGACGAGCGGCTTACAGCGTTTTTCGATACGCCTGTCAATGTCTTATGGAACAATGGCCGCCCGTTTTTAACACGTGCAAAAGAGGCATCATCCGTAAAATAACATCAATTCACCCTGGGGGTGCTGCCATGCGGCTGAGAGAGACGTTGTCTCAACCCTTAACGGACCTGATCCGGATCATGCCGGCGGAGGGAAGCGGTGAAAAAAGCGGAGGAAGATCCGTTTTTTACCCGTTTCATTTTAATGAAACGGGTTTTTTGATACAGCCAAAGGGGAGATTTCCAATGCATCAGATTGATATGCTGTTACACCAGGCGGAGAAACGGAGGCACGACTTCATACATATTGCTGAAAGGTTGATCGCCTTTCCCACTCCGGCCCCGCCAGCAAGAAATACGGCAGAAGCCCAAAAGTGGGTGGCCGGCTTTTTAAAAGAAACGGGCTGCTCGGTCGATATGTGGGATGTGTATCCGGAAGATCCGAATGTAGTCGGTGTTTTAAAAGGGACAGATTCAAGCAGGCATCAAAGCCTGATTTTAAACGGACACATTGATGTGGCAGAAGCCGGGGGCGAAGACTGGAACTCTGACCCGTTTCAGCCGCTCGTAAAAGACGGCATGCTGATCGGAAGGGGCGCCGCTGATATGAAAGGAGGTTTGGCGTGTGTTCTTTTCTCTCTGAAGCTGATCCATGATGCCGGCATTAAGCTTCCGGGCGACCTCATTGTACAGTCTGTAATCGGAGAAGAAGTCGGCGAGGCGGGGACGCTGGAATGCTGCAAACGCGGCTATCACGCGGATTTTGCGGTTGTCGCGGATACGAGCAGCCTGCATATTCAAGGGCAGGGCGGTGTCATCACCGGCTGGATAGAATTGAAAAGCAAACAAACATTTCATGACGGCATGAGGCGCAATATGATTCATGCGGGCGGAGGCACATTCGGAGCGAGCGCCATCGAAAAAATGGCGAAAATCATCACTGCCTTGGGAGAGCTGGAGCGCCACTGGGCGGTAACGAAAAGCTATCCCGGCATTGCGCCCGGCACCAATACGATCAACCCCGCCGTCATTGAAGGCGGAAGACACGCAGCGTTTGTCGCCGATGAATGCCGGTTATGGATCACCGTCCACTTTTATCCGAACGAAACGCACGAACAAGCAGCCGCAGAAATCGAAGACTATATTAATCGTGTCGCTGACAGTGATCTGTGGCTCAAAGAAAACAGGCCGGTGTTCAAATGGGGCGGATCTTCGATGATTGAAGACAGAGGAGAGGTGTTCCCGGCGCTGGAAATCGATCCGGATCATCCGGCAGTTTCTGTCTTGGCTGCATCACACTCTGCCGTCAAAAAACAGGAGCCCGTCATTGATGTTTCCCAAACCGTAACAGACGGAGGATGGCTTTATCAGGCCGGGATTCCGAGCGTCATATACGGCCCCGGCGATTTAAAAAACGCCCACTCCGTAAACGAGGAAGTGTCCGTTGATGAGCTTATGGACTATACGAAAATCATGCTGAGATTTATTCTCGGCTGGTGCAGCCGCAAAAAAGATTGCCCGATGTGACAAGGTTCAGCCCGGCCGTTCATATAATAGGAAAAAGAACGGGCAAAGGGCGTGATACGGATGATCAGCATATCTGAATTTCAAATAAAAGATGTGGTAAACGTGTCGAACGGAAAAAAACTCGGAAGCATCGGGGATATTGATATTAACGTGACAACGGGAAAAATTCAGGCGATTATTTTAGGCGGCAGCGGAAAAGTTCTCGGTTTTTTCGGAAAAGAAGAGGAAATGATCATTCCTTGGCGAAATATAGTTAAAATTGGGGAAGATGTCATCTTAGTGCGTGTAAATGAACCAAAGGGGGGAGCGTAATCCTCCCTTTACTTGTAAAAAGCCGGAAATCTCAATGTTTCCGGCACATTTATTTATCTCATTTTTCAATCAGCCGCTAAACGTATGCTTAAAATTGTGTTAAAATGAGTGGGAAATTACGCTTTTTTAATGTTTGTCGAAAGGTTGGATCTCCATGAATACATATCACCCGTTTAGTCTTACCACCCCCTCGGCACTCATGATAGAAGACTGGAACTGTGTGAATCAGCTTAACACAAAGGTCATCGCCGGATTCACAACGAAAAACGGCGGTGTCAGCAATCCTCCGTATGAGTCATTAAATACCGGATTGCACGTCCGGGACGAAGCTCATGATGTTGTGACAAACCGTGAAGTCATAGCGTCCTTATGCGGTACTGATCTGGATTCCTGGGTGTTCGCCGACCAGACACATGAAAACCGCGTCCGGCGCGTGACAGCCGGGGATAAAGGAAAAGGAGCGAGAGACTATTCTTCCGCATTCCGCGGGACGGACGGGCTCTACACGAAAGATGCGAATCTTTTTTTGGCCCTTTGTTTTGCGGACTGTGTGCCCTTGTATTTTTATGACCCGGTGAAATCCATTATCGGCGCTGCCCATGCCGGATGGAAGGGGACGGTCAAACAAATCGGACGCATCATGACGGAACGCTGGGTAAACGAAGAAGGCTCCCGTTTAACAGATATTCAGGCTGTCATCGGTCCGTCCATCAGCGCGGGAAGTTATACAGTCGACGACCGCGTCATCAATGAAGTGCGGGCGCTGCCCTTTACGGCTGAATCCGCCATATGCGAAACGGAAAAAGGCCAGTATCAGCTTGATTTAAAAGAGGTCAACCGTCTTCTTCTGATACATTGCGGCATTCCGGAAGAAAACATTTCAGTCAGCGGATTATGCACCGAACGAGAGCGTGAACTATTCTTTTCACACCGCCGCGACAAAGGGAAAACGGGACGCATGATGTCCTTTATCGGAATGAAGGAGGCATAAGATCTTGCGTGTTGCTGATCAATTACGACATATAAACGAAAGAATAAACGAAGCATGTAACAGATCGGGCCGAAGCCCCGAAGATGTTACCGTCATCGCGGTTACAAAATACGTATCAGCTGAAAGGGCTCAAGAGGCCGTTGATGCCGGTATTACAAGTCTGGGAGAAAACCGGGATGCCGAGCTTATCCATAAGCAGGAAGTCATCAAAGGAAGCCCGAAGTGGCACTTTATCGGCAGTCTTCAGTCCAGAAAGGTGAAGGCCGTCGTTGACCGTGTATCTTATATTCATTCCTTAGACAGACTGTCATTGGCAAAAGAGATTGAAAAACGGGCGCAGCATACGGTTCGCTGTTTTGTGCAGGTGAATACTTCGCTTGAGCCGTCTAAGCACGGTTTGAAAACAGAGGAGGTCATCCCCTTTATCAGAGAGCTTTCTGAGTTTAGAAACATTTCTGTAGAGGGCCTGATGACGATGGCTCCCCTGACAGACGATACAGAAACGATCAGAGCCTGCTTCCGGCAATTGCGTGATCTGAGGGATCAGGTGCAAAAACTGAATCAGACAAACGCGCCGTGCCGGGAACTGTCAATGGGCATGTCAAATGATTATGAAATCGCTGTTGAAGAGGGCGCAACTTTTATCAGAATCGGCTCTTCATTAGTCGGAAATGAACCGGGGGGTGTAAACAAATGAGCATGAAAAATAAACTGAAAAACTTTTTCTCAATGGATGAGGAGGAGTACGAGTACGAATACATTGAAACGGAGCAGGATCATCAGGAAGAGCATGAACAGCAGAAAGATAAACAGCCTGCTTACGCTCAGAAGCCGCAGGGCAAGCAGAACGTAGTAAGCTTGCAAAGTGTTCAGAAATCCTCTAAAGTGGTCTTGAGTGAACCGCGTGTATATGCGGAAGCGCAGGAAATCGCCGATCATTTAAAGAACAGGCGGGCGGTTGTCGTCAATCTGCAGCGCATCCAGCATGATCAGGCGAAAAGAATCGTCGACTTTTTAAGCGGTACCGTCTACGCCATCGGCGGCGACATTCAGAGAATCGGTTCAGATATTTTTCTGTGCACGCCTGATAATGTCGACGTTTCCGGCACGATTTCGGAGCTTATAAATGAAGACGAACATCAGAGGTGGTAAAGCAGGATGATTCTTTATCAAATTTTTTCCGTTCTGAGTTATTTAATTTACATCTACTCGTTTGCCCTGATCATCTATATCTTTATGTCATGGGTGCCGAGTACGAGAGAAACGGCGGTCGGACGGTTTCTCGCAGCGATTTGCGAACCGTATTTAGAGCCGTTCAGAAGGATCATTCCGCCCATTGCCATGCTGGATATATCCCCGATTGTAGCGATTATCGTGCTTCGGTTTGCCACGACGGGACTTTGGGGCCTATACCGCATGATCGCAATGTATACTTGAATGCGACAGTTTGATACGGGCTTGGCACCAGCCAAGCCTCTTTACATAGAAAGGAAAGAACATGAGCGATATTTACCAGCACTTCAGACAAGACGAGCGGCCTTTTATTGATCAGGTGCTTGAATGGAAACAGATTGTCCTGGACCAGTATCGGATGAAGCTGACTGATTTCTTAGATCCCAGGGAACAGGTGATTGTAAAAGCCGTTATCGGCGACGCCTGCGGTCTTGCGTTTTTCGGAGGATATGACAGAGCTGAGCGCAAACGCGCGATTTTATACCCTGAATATATGGAACCTGAACAGGATGATTTTGAGCTCCGGGCTTTTGACGTTCAATACGCTGAAAAATTCGTCAGCATTGACCACCGCTCTCTTCTAGGATCATTAATGGGGGTCGGCTTAAAGCGGCAGAAATACGGCGATCTGATTTTCTCAGAGGAAGCCGTGCAGCTCATCGTCTCCGGTGAAATCGCCGATTTTGTCAGCACTCAGCTGACGAAGGCGGGCAAAGCGCCGGTAAAGCTTGAGAAAATCGAGCTTTCCGCTCTTCACATTCCCGCTTCAGATGTCGAAATAAGGGATGACACGGTTTCTTCATTGCGTCTCGACGCCGTCTGCGCTTCAATGAGCAGGCAATCCCGGCAGAAAGCGCAGGCGCTTGTGAAAAACGGGCTCGTTAAGGTGAATTGGAAAGCTATTGAAGATCCGTCTTTTCAGGTTGCTGAAGGGGACATGCTCTCGATTCGCGGCTTCGGACGATGCAGTTTGGCAAAAGTTGACGGAAAAACGAAAAAAGACAAATGGAAAGTTACATTTGAACGGCAAAAATGAGTCGTTTTTTCAGTTTTTTTCTCCATCTGTGCCGTATTTGTTTTATAATGTGAACTAGATAACCGTACTGAAATGTAAAAATGGAGGTGGCAATATGCCATTAACGCCGAATGATATCCATAACAAAACGTTTACAAAAGGTTTTCGCGGATATGATGAAGATGAAGTAAATGAATTTTTAATGCAGGTCAGAAAAGATTACGAAATCGCACTCCGTAAAAAAACGGAGCTTGAGGCGAAAGTGAACGAGCTGGACGAAAAAATCGGCCACTTTGCCAATATCGAAGAAACGCTGAATAAATCAATTCTCGTAGCCCAGGAAGCAGCAGAAGACGTAAAGCGCAACTCGCAGAAAGAAGCGAAGCTGATCGTCCGTGAAGCAGAAAAAAATGCCGATCGCATCATCAATGAGTCACTTTCCAAATCAAGAAAAATCGCAATGGAAATCGAAGAGCTGAAAAAACAGTCTAAAGTCTTCAGAACACGTTTCCAAATGCTGATTGAAGCGCAGCTTGACCTGCTGAAGAACGATGATTGGGATCATCTGCTGGAATACGAAGTCGACGCGGTATTTGAGGAAAAAGAATAATTTTCTGATTTTCTTGACATTCTTCGGCCCGTTCGAATATAATACGTTCATAAATTCAGATGAAAAGACGATTGAAAGGGACCGGCATGACTCAAAACAGGCTATAAAGCGAACCGGGGAAGGTGAAAGCCCGGGATGGCCGGAATCATGCAGATCAGCCCTTTAGTTTCCTTTCTGAACCGAGAGTAGGAAAGGACGTTCCATCACGTTACGATGTTCGAGAGGAAAAGACGGATGATCCGTTTTTTCTAAAAGGGTGGTACCGCGAGATAAGCTTTCTCGTCCCTTATGGGATGAGAGGGCTTTTTTTATTTTCTGAAAAATGTTGTGGAGGAATGAAAATGGATTACAAAGATACGCTGTTAATGCCGAAAACAGATTTTCCGATGCGGGGAAATCTGCCGAATCGTGAGCCGGACATGCAAAAAGACTGGGAGGAGCAGGACATTTACCGTCTTGTTCAAGAACGGACGAAAGACCGCCCGAAATTCGTGCTGCATGACGGACCTCCTTATGCAAACGGAGACATCCACATGGGCCATGCCCTGAACAAAATCCTGAAAGACTTCATCGTCCGCTATAAATCAATGAGCGGTTACAACGCACCGTACGTGCCGGGCTGGGATACGCACGGACTGCCGATTGAAACGGCGCTGACGAAAAACAAAAAAGTAAACCGGAAAGAAATGTCCGTCGCTGATTTCCGCAAGCTTTGCGAAGATTATGCATGGCAGCAGATCGAAAGACAGCGCGAACAATTCAAGCGTCTCGGCGTCAGAGGCGATTGGGAAAACCCGTATGTTACGCTTCAGCCTGAATTTGAAGCGCAGCAGATCCGCGTTTTCGGCGAGATGGCGAAAAGAGGCTATATTTATAAAGGTCTGAAGCCGGTCAACTGGTCGCCTTCAAGTGAATCTGCCTTAGCAGAAGCGGAAATTGAATATCAGGACAAACGTTCCGCGTCTATTTATGTTGCGTTTAAAGTGAAAGACGGTAAAGGCGTTCTGGAAAACGGAGAAAGCTTCATCATCTGGACGACGACGCCGTGGACGATGCCTGCCAACCTCGGAATTTCCGTTCATCCTGATCTTGAATACAATGTCATCAAGGTTGGAGACAAGCGTTATGTAGTGGCGGCTGAACTGATCGAAAACGTAGCGGAGGCATGCGGCTTTGAAAATCCTGAAGTTGTCGCATCATATAAAGGCAGAGAATTAGAATACATCACTGCAGAACATCCGCTGTACGGCAGAGATTCACTCGTCATGCTCGGTGACCACGTCACAACCGATGCCGGAACAGGCTGTGTTCATACTGCCCCGGGCCACGGGGAAGATGACTTTATCGTCGGCCAAAAGTACGGCTTAGAAGTACTGTGCCCTGTTGATGAAAAAGGAAACATGACCGACGAAGCGCCGGGCTTTGAAGGAATGTTTTACGATAAAGCCAATAAACCGATCACGGAGAAGCTTGAAGAAAACGGCGCGCTCTTGAAACTCGAGTTTATTACACACTCCTATCCGCATGACTGGAGAACGAAAAAACCGACGATCTTCAGAGCGACTGCGCAATGGTTTGCGTCAATTAAAGATTTCAGATCCGATCTGCTTGATGCCATCAAACAAACGAAGTGGGTGCCGGAGTGGGGCGAACAGCGCCTTTACAACATGGTGCGCGACCGCGGTGACTGGTGTATCTCAAGACAGCGCGTCTGGGGGGTTCCGATCCCGGTATTTTATGCAGAAAACGGTGAGCCGATCATCACTGACGAAACGATTGAACACGTGTCTGAGCTGTTCAAACAGCACGGCTCAAACGTATGGTTTGAAAGAGAGGCAAAAGACCTCCTGCCGGAAGGATTTACACATCCGGGAAGCCCGAACGGAATCTTCACGAAAGAGCAAGACATTATGGATGTATGGTTTGATTCAGGTTCTTCCCATCAGGCCGTTCTTGAAGAACGAGATGATCTTGTCCGTCCGGCTGATTTATACCTTGAAGGCTCTGACCAATACCGCGGCTGGTTTAACTCTTCTCTTTCCACTGCTGTTGCAGTCACCGGCAAAGCGCCGTATAAAGGCGTATTAAGCCACGGATTTACACTTGATGCAAACGGCCGTAAAATGAGTAAATCACTCGGCAATACGATTGACCCGACAAAAATCGCAAAACAGCTTGGAGCTGAAATTCTGCGTTTATGGGTATCTTCCGTAAACTATCAGGCCGATCACCCGGTTTCTGAAGATATTCTGAAGCAGGTCGCGGAAGTATACCGGAAAGTCCGCAACACGTTCCGCTTCCTTCACGGCAACCTGTTCGATTTCGATCCAAGCGTCAATGCCGTGGATGTAAAAGATCTCCGCGAAGTGGATCAATATATGCTGATCAAGCTGAATAAGCTGATCGATAAGGTGAAAAAAGCGTACGATGAATACGAATTTGCGGTTGTTTATCACAGCATTCACAATTTCTGTACGATCGAGCTCAGCTCCTTCTATCTTGATTTTGCAAAAGATGTTGTGTACATCGAGCATGCGGATCATCCGGACCGCCGCAGCATGCAGACCGTCTTCTATGAAACGCTGCTGGCGTTAGTGAAACTGACGGCGCCGATTCTCCCGCATACGGCGGATGAAATGTGGTCTCACTTATCATTTGTTGAAGAAGCGAGCGTGCAGCTGACAGATATGCCGGAAACCATTGCTGTTCCGGACAGTCAGGCGACAGAAGAAAAATTCGACCGCTTCATGGAGCTTCGAAACGACGTGCTGAAAGCTTTGGAAACAGCCCGTAACGAAAAAATTATCGGAAGATCATTGGAAGCGAGCCTGACTTTGTATCCGAACAAAGAAAACCGCGACCTCTTGTCATCCATTAAAGAAAACATCGCGCAGCTGTTTATCGTCTCAGAACTGACAGTAAAAGACGAAAGTGAAGCGCCGGAAAACGCGCAAAGCTTTACAACAGGAAAAATGACCGTAGAAAAAGCGGAAGGCCAGATGTGTGAGCGTTCCCGCGTAATTTCTAAAGATGTCGGAGCCAATCCGAAATATCCGACATTATCACTGCGCAATGCGGAAATCGTTGAAAAATATTATCAAAAATAATAAATGAGAAAGCGCCCGGTGTCAGCCGGGCGCTTTTTTACATGCCAGCAATGTCATCGATTAGAACGGCAGGAAAATTCTTATGGGCTTCAAATGGCGCTCTGAGGGCAACAATAAAGCTATAACATCAAGAGCAGGAGTTGTGATGAATGAATGATCAACTGACCGCAATCCACACGGAGCTTCTCATGATGAAAGAAGAACTTCAATCAAGATTATTCGAATATTCTTGCTTTCAAATGTCAGCATCTGTTGAACCTTCAATGAACGACCAAGAAGCAACTCTGATCTATCATATAAAAGAAGAACTTCAGGATGTTCTTCTTGCCCTGTCTAAGTTTGAAAACAATACGTACGGTTATTGTGAAAAAACAGGCGCCCCCATTCCGATTGAAAAACTTGCGGTGCTGCCGACGGCCAGAACCGCTGATGATTTTTATTATCCCGCTCAATTTGAAAAGAAAACCCTTCCATACTGGGTAACCGGAGATTATGCATATGATCAGGCGCTGTATGAGTGACAGCGTCTGTTTGTATACGCTTATGATCTGCCTTTACTCCGGCATCTTTTACTGATAAAATTCATAAAGGATAAAAGTAACTGTATACTGGAGGAACGTGTGTGCTTTATTATCTTATCGCTCTTTTTATTATTATTGCCGACCAATTGACCAAATGGCTTGTCGTCAGCCATATGGAATTGGGACAAAGCATACCTGTCATCGACCAGGTGCTTTATATCACATCTCATCGCAACACGGGAGCGGCGTGGGGGATTTTAGCCGGCCAAATGTGGTTTTTCTACGTCATTACCATCGCCGTGATTATCGGAATCGTTTATTACATACAGCGTTATGCAAAAGGGCAGATGTTACTCGGAATTTCTCTCGGCTTAATGCTGGGAGGTGCGGCCGGAAACTTTATTGACCGGGCGGCGCGCCAGGAAGTGGTGGATTTTATTCATGTCATCATCGTGGATTATCACTATCCGATTTTTAATATCGCGGACTCCTCACTGTGCGTCGGTGTAATACTTTTATTTATTCATATGCTGTTTGACAGCGGGAAAAAGAAGGAGCAATAACATGAATCAATTTGAGATAACCGTTCAGCCTGAACAAAAGAGCGAACGGATTGATAAATTTTTGGCTTCAACGGGAGAAAACTGGTCACGCACTCAAGTGCAGCAATGGGTAAAAGAGGGACTGGTATCCGTTAACGGCAAATTCGTAAAAGCGAATTATAAAATGCAGCCCGGCGATCAGGTAAACGTCACCATTCCTGAACCGGAAGAATTGGACGTGCTTGCAGAGCCGATGGATTTGGACATTTACTATGAAGACCAGGATGTCTTGGTTGTGAACAAACCGCGGGGCATGGTCGTACACCCGGCGCCCGGCCATGTGACAGGGACGCTCGTAAACGGACTGATGGCTCACTGCAACGATCTTTCAGGCATTAACGGCGTCATGCGCCCGGGAATCGTCCACCGGATTGATAAAGATACCTCCGGCCTGTTAATGGTCGCCAAAAACGATATGGCGCATGAATCACTCGTTAATCAGCTCGTCAATAAAACCGTGACGAGAAAGTACACAGCGGTTGTCCACGGGTTGATTTCACATGATGACGGAACGATTGACGCTCCGATCGGGAGAGATAAAAAAGACCGACAAAGCATGACCGTAACAAGAGAAAGCAGCAAAAACGCCGTCACGCATTTCCACGTGCTTGAGCGTTTTCAAGACTTCACGCTCGTAGAGTGCCGTCTTGAAACCGGAAGAACGCATCAGATCCGTGTTCATATGAAATATATCGGATTTCCTTTGGCAGGCGACCCGAAGTACGGACCGAGAAAAACCATTGATTTCAACGGTCAGGCGCTTCATGCCGGAATATTAGGTTTTGACCATCCGCGGACGGGCGAATACATGGAGTTTGAAGCGCCCCTTCCTGAAGATATGAAAAAACTCATTGAACATTTGAGAAATAGCCATTGACAGCGAGTTTCTTTTCTGAAATAATAAAAACAAGCTGAATAGATTCTTTAACACAGTCCGGAGAGGCTGAGAAGGATAACGGATAGGACAGAAGAGATACACGTGTGTCTTGGTCCTGGAAAGGAACCCCTCTATGCTCTGGCAGGAGGGGTTTTTTCTTCTTATATACGAATGGAGAGGTGTCACGAGTGAATCAAAAAGCTGTTATTCTCGATGAACAGGCCATCAGAAGGGCGCTGACAAGGATAGCCCATGAAATGATCGAACGGAATAAAGGAATGAATGACTGCATTCTTGTAGGGATTAAAACAAGAGGTATTTATTTAGCGAAGCGGCTGGCCGAGCGGGTCGAACAGATTGAAGGAAATCCGGTCACCGTCGGGGAAATCGATATCACCCTTTACCGTGACGATCTCACAAAAAAAACGAGCAATGAAGAGCCGCTTGTAAAAGGCGCGGACATTCCGGCCGATATCACAGACCAAAAGGTCATTGTGGTTGACGATGTGCTTTATACCGGCCGGACGGTGAGAGCTGCGATGGATGCTCTCGTTGATGTCGGGCGGCCGTCATCGATACAGCTTGCCGTGCTTGTCGACAGAGGACACCGGGAGCTGCCGATCAGAGCGGACTATATCGGGAAAAACATTCCGACCTCAAAAGCTGAAAAAGTGATGGTTCAGCTGAGCGAAGTTGATCAGACTGATATGGTCGCCATTTACGAAAATGAATAATCACCCTTTTTAAATGCATTCCAGAGAGTTTGCAAAGAGGATTTTAAAACACAAAGCCGGGCGGATCGACGCGGCCGGGCTTTGTATGCCTCTTTGCGCAAAAAGCAAAGAGGTTTTTTTATACCATTTGAAAGTCAACCGGGAGGAAAACGCCATGAGTAAGAAAAAAGTAAACCTGGGAGTCAGGGACGTCCCCAATCCATTGTCCTGGCTGTCATTCAGCCTGCAGCATTTATTCGCCATGTTCGGTTCAACCATACTCGTGCCGAAACTGGTCGGAATGAGCCCGGCAGTGGCGCTTGTCACGAGCGGAATCGGGACACTCGCCTATCTCTTGGTGACAAAAGGCCAGATTCCCGCTTATCTCGGCTCATCATTCGCCTTTATATCACCAATTATCTTGGTGAAGGCGACGGGAGGACCGGGGGCTGCCATGGTCGGCGCTTTCCTGGCGGGAATTGTGTACGGCCTGATCGCGCTTCTCATCAGGCAGCTTGGAACGGGGTGGCTGATGAAGCTGCTGCCCCCGGTGGTCGTCGGGCCGGTCATCATCGTCATCGGTCTCGGACTGGCAAGCACAGCCGTCAATATGGCAATGTATGCTGATCCGAATGCGAAGGAACTCGTTTACAGCCTGAAACATTTCAGTGTAGCCGGCGTCACTTTGGCCATCACCATTATCTGCGCCATCTTTTTACGGGGATTTTTAAGCTTGATTCCGGTATTGATCGGCATTATAGGCGGATATCTGTTTGCGCTGACACAGGGCATCGTCAATTTTCAGCCGGTCATTGATGCAAAATGGTTCGCCGTTCCTGAATTTATCATCCCTTTCAAAGACTACACGCCGTCAGTGACATTGGGCATTGCCGCTGCGATGGTGCCGGTCGCTTTCGTGACGATGTCAGAACATATCGGCCACCAAATGGTGCTGAGTAAAGTCGTCGGACAGGATTTCATTAAAAAGCCGGGACTGCACCGCTCCATAATGGGGGACAGCGTAGCGACGATTATCGCTTCGTTAATCGGCGGCCCGCCGACGACAACATACGGCGAAAACATCGGTGTCCTGGCAATTACGAGAGTTTTCAGCGTCTTTGTCATCGGCGGCGCAGGAGTGATTGCGCTGTGCTTCGGATTTATCGGCAAAGTTTCAGCGCTGATCAGCTCTGTTCCGTCCGCGGTTATGGGAGGCGTTTCCTTCCTGCTCTTCGGAATCATTGCCTCCAGCGGCTTGAGAATGCTGATTGACAACAACATTGATTATGAAAACAAGCGAAATTTAATTATCACATCCGTCATCCTCGTGATCGGCGTCGGAGGGGCTTTTATTCAAGTATCAAAAGGCGGGTTCCAAATATCCGGCATGGCGCTTGCGGCAATCGTCGGAGTCATCCTGAACCTTATCCTGCCGCATGCAAATGAAGAAGACGCGATTGCATCGGAAAAACCAAATCATATGTAAACCTTTTAAAGAAAGTCCAGAGAGGCTTGGAAGGGTTATAACGGGAAGACGCTGTACGGCTCTTCTCTCTTTAACCGCACCCCGAGTCTATAGACCGGGGTGTTTTTTACGGCCTTCAAGCGGAAACGGAGGAGAAAAAACATGAATCATTTAACGGCGATATCTGAACTGAGCGCGGCTGAAATTACAGAACTGCTGCGAGAGGCAAAAGCGATAAAAGAGGGTGCAGTCCGTCCCGATCTCGCGGGAAAATTCGTTGCGAATCTGTTTTTTGAACCGAGCACGAGAACGCGGTTCAGCTTTGAAGTGGCGGAAAAGAAACTCGGGATGAACGTGCTCAGCTTAGACGGCACGAGCACAAGCGTTCAAAAAGGCGAGTCCTTATACGACACGGTCAAAACACTGGAATCAATCGGAGCGGACGTCTGCGTCATCAGGCACAGCACGGATGAATATTACAAAGATCTGACCGGCAGAGTCAATATTCCGGTCTTAAACGCAGGAGACGGCTGCGGACAGCACCCGACCCAGTCATTGCTTGATTTAATGACGATTCAAGAGGAATTTGAGACCTTTCAGGGCCTGACGGTTTCCATTCATGGCGATATCAAACACAGCAGAGTGGCAAGGTCAAATGCCGAGGTGCTGACAAGGCTCGGCGCACGTGTGCTGTTTTCCGGGCCGCCGCAGTGGCAGGATGAGAAAAACGCCTTCGGCACCTGTGTTCAGACGGATGAGGCCATACAAGCTTCAGATGTCGTCATGCTGCTCCGCATCCAAAATGAAAGGCATCAGACAGAAGCCGACCAAAAAGGCTACCTGGAAGCATACGGGCTGACCGAAAAGCGGGCGCAGAGCATGAAGCGGCATGCTATCATCATGCATCCCGCACCGGTGAACAGAGGAGTCGAAATTGACACAACATTAGTGGAATGCGGAAAATCAAGAATCTTTAAACAGATGGAAAATGGTGTGTATATCAGAATGGCAGTCTTAAAAAGAGCACTGCAAACCAATGTGAAAAGGGGAGAAGCGGCTTATGTCTTATCTCATTAAAAACGGCTGGATATTAAATGAACAGGGAGAAAAAGCGGTACAGGATATCCGGGTAACGGGTGAATTCATTTCGGAAACCGGGCTTCTGACAGCGAAAGACGGAGAAACGGTGATCGACGCTGAGGGACTGTTCGTTTCACCTGGGCTCGTAGACCTTCATGTCCACTTCAGAGAACCGGGCGGAGAGAAAAAAGAAACCATTGAGACGGGCTCTAAAGCCGCGGCGCGGGGCGGTTTTACCACAGTCGCCGCCATGCCGAATACAAGGCCGGTGCCGGATACGAAAGAGCAGATGGAATGGCTGCAAAACAGGATCAAAGAAACCTCATCTGTCAGGGTCCTTCCTTACGCATCGATTACGATCAGACAAACCGGCGAAGAAATGACAGATTTTGAGGCGCTTCATGAAGCGGGCGCATTCGCCTTCACCGATGACGGCGTCGGCGTTCAGACGGCCGGAATGATGTATGAAGCCATGAAACGGGCGGCTTCAATAAATAAAGCGATTGTCGCTCATTGTGAGGATAACTCGCTTATTTACGGAGGGAGCGTGCATGAAGGTTCTTTTTCAAAAGCGAACGGCCTGAAGGGTATACCTTCCATTTGTGAAGCGGTACATATCGCCCGTGACGTGCTGCTGGCGGAAGCGGCGGGCTGCCATTACCACGTGTGTCATATCAGCACGAAAGAATCCGTCAGAGCCGTAAGAGACGCAAAAAAAGCGGGCATCCGCGTGACGGCGGAAGTATCGCCGCACCACCTGCTGCTTTGTGACGAAGATATCCCGGGACTTGATACCAATTTTAAGATGAATCCGCCGCTTCGCAGCAAAGAGGACAGAGAGGCGCTGATTGAAGGGCTTTTAGACGGCACGATTGATTTCATCGCCACTGACCATGCGCCGCATACAGAAGAAGAGAAAAACACGGATATGAAGCTTGCGCCTTTCGGTATTGTCGGGTTAGAAACTGCCTTTCCGCTTCTGTACACACATTTTGTGAAAAACGGGGCGTGGACGCTGAAGCAGCTGGTTGATTTCATGACGGTAAAACCTTGCGAGGCATTCGGTCTTCCGTACGGAACGCTTGCACCGGGGGCGCCGGCTGACATCACCCTGATTGATCTGGACAAAGAAGCGGCCATTGACAAAGATACATTTTTATCTAAAGGAAAAAATACGCCATTCAACAAGATGAAGTGCTTCGGCTGGCCTGTTGTAACGATGGCTGCCGGTAAGCTTGCATATGAAGAAGGGAGACTCGTCAAATGAAAAGAAGACTAGTGCTGGAAAATGGAGCGGTATTTGAGGGTGAAGCATTCGGGAGCCTGGAGCATACCGCGGGTGAAGTCGTATTCAACACGGGAATGACCGGTTATCAGGAAATTTTATCAGACCCTTCTTACTGCGGGCAGATCGTGACGCTGACGTATCCGCTGATCGGCAACTACGGAATTAACAGAGATGACTTTGAATCTATCACTCCTTTTGTAAAAGGGCTGATCGTAAAAGAACTGTGCGAGCTGCCTTCCAACTGGCGCTCGGCTTACACGCTTGATGAGTATCTGAAAATGAAAAATATCCCCGGCTTACAAGGGATCGACACGCGAAAACTCACCAGAATGATCCGCACGGCCGGCGCATTAAAAGGAACGTTTGCATCAAGTGAGGAGAATGTCGGAGAGGTTCTTGCAAGGCTGAAAGAAACGGAACTGCCGAGAAATCAAGTTGCTCAAGTATCGGCGAAAACGGCATATCCGAGTCCGGGCCGCGGCAAACGCATCGTGCTCGTCGATTTCGGTATGAAGCACGGCATCTTAAGAGAGTTAAACAAAAGAAAATGCGATGTCATCGTTGTGCCGTACAATGTAACGGCGGAAGAAGTGCTTCAGCTCAAGCCGGACGGCATCATGCTTTCTAACGGACCCGGAGATCCGAAAGATGTGCCGGAAGCCATTGAAATGATAAAAGGCATACTCGGGAAGGTGCCGTTATTCGGAATCTGTCTCGGCCATCAATTATTTGCGCTGGCATCGGGAGCGGAAACGGAAAAAATGAAATTCGGACACAGGGGTTCCAATCATCCGGTTAAAGAGCTTTCGACAGGGAAAGTCGCTTTAACAGCCCAAAACCACGGATATACGGTTTCTTCAATAGATGAGACAGAGCTTGAAGTGACGCACATTGCGATCAATGATCAAACGATCGAAGGACTCAAGCATAAAACATTGCCGGCATTTACGGTTCAGTACCACCCTGAAGCTTCACCGGGACCGGAAGACGCCAATCACTTATTTGACAGATTCATTGACTTGATCGAAACAACTGAGAAAGAAGGGGAAGCGGTATGCCAAAACGCGTAGATATTAAAAAGATTTTAGTGATCGGATCAGGCCCGATTATTATCGGACAGGCGGCGGAATTTGATTATGCGGGCACACAGGCGTGTCTCGCTTTAAAGGAAGAAGGCTATGAAGTCATTCTCGTCAACTCGAATCCGGCAACGATTATGACGGATACGGAAATGGCTGATCGGGTATACATAGAACCGCTGACGCCGGAGTTTCTCACGCGTATTATCAGAAAAGAACGGCCGGACGCCATCCTGCCGACTCTGGGAGGACAGACCGGACTGAATCTTGCCGTCGAGCTGTCTGAACTCGGGGTTCTTGAGGAATGCGGAGTGGAAGTGCTCGGCACAAAGCTGTCCGCCATCCAGCAGGCGGAAGACCGCGACTTATTCCGTACGCTGATGAATGAGCTGAATGAACCGGTGCCGGAAAGTGAGATCATCCGCACTTTACAGGAAGCCGAGGAATTTGTCGGCCGGATCGGGTTTCCGGTTATCGTGCGCCCCGCTTACACATTAGGCGGAACGGGCGGCGGCATCTGCTCGAATGAAGCGGAACTGAAAGAGATCGTCGAAAACGGATTAAAGCTCAGCCCCGTCCATCAGTGCCTTCTGGAAAAAAGCATCGCCGGTTACAAAGAGATCGAATATGAAGTCATGAGAGACAGCAGAGATCACGCGATCGTCGTCTGCAACATGGAAAATATCGATCCGGTCGGCATCCATACGGGCGACAGCATCGTCGTTGCCCCGAGCCAGACTTTGAGCGACCGGGAATATCAGCTTTTGCGCAATGTTTCATTAAAGCTGATCCGCGCGCTCGGCATTGAAGGCGGCTGTAATGTTCAGCTCGCGCTCGATCCCGACAGCTTCCAATATTACATTATCGAAGTGAATCCGCGGGTGAGCCGCTCATCTGCCCTCGCTTCAAAAGCGACGGGTTACCCGATCGCAAAGCTTGCGGCGAAAATCGCAGTCGGGCTTTCTCTTGATGAAATGATGAATCCCGTAACGGGAAAAACATATGCGGCTTTTGAGCCCGCGCTTGACTATGTCGTTTCTAAAATCCCGCGCTGGCCGTTCGACAAATTTGAGTCGGCAAACCGCAGGCTCGGGACGCAGATGAAAGCCACCGGAGAGGTCATGGCCATCGGACGCACCCTTGAAGAATCGCTGTTAAAGGCGGTCCGCTCACTGGAAGCCGATGTCTATCACCTGGAACTGAAGGATGCGGAAGAGATTTCTGACGGGCTTTTGGAAAAACGGATCAGAAAGGCCGGAGATGAACGGCTGTTTTATCTTGCAGAAGCGTTCAGAAGAGGCTACACAGTGGAGCAGCTTCATGAGTTTTCCGCAATTGACGTATTCTTTTTGCACAAGCTCTGTAAGCTGGTCGCTTTTGAAACCGAGCTGAAAGCGGAAAAAGGCAGCCTCGCCGTCCTGCAGACAGCGAAGGAACTCGGTTTCTCCGACAAATATATCAGCCGGGAATGGAATATGCCGGAACAAGAGCTGTATCAAATGCGAAAAGAAGCAGCCATCAAGCCTGTATATAAAATGGTGGATACATGCGCGGCGGAATTCGAATCAGAAACCCCGTACTTCTACAGCACATATGAGGAAGAAAACGAGTCTGAGGTAACATCAAGAAAAAGCGTCGTCGTCCTCGGCTCCGGCCCGATCCGCATCGGACAGGGCGTCGAATTTGACTATGCGACCGTTCACTCTGTCTGGGCGATTAAGCAGGCAGGATATGAAGCGATTATTATCAACAACAACCCTGAGACGGTGTCCACTGATTTCAGCATATCAGACAAACTGTATTTTGAACCGCTGACGGTAGAAGATGTCATGCACATCATTGATTTGGAACAGCCGGAAGGCGTTGTTGTCCAATTCGGCGGCCAGACGGCGATCAACCTTGCGGAAGAATTGAGCGCCCGCGGCGTCAAAATTCTCGGTACATCACTTGAAGATTTAGACCGTGCGGAAGACCGGGATAAGTTCGAGCAGGCGCTTGAGGCGCTGAATGTGCCGCAGCCGCTCGGAAAAACCGCCGTGTCGGTGAACGAAGCGGTCAAAATCGCTGCATCCATCGGCTATCCGGTACTTGTCCGCCCTTCGTATGTGCTCGGCGGCCGGGCGATGGAAATCGTCTATCACGAAGAAGAACTGCTTCACTATATGAAAAATGCGGTCAAAATCAACCCGCAGCATCCGGTGTTAATCGACCGTTATCTGACGGGGAAAGAAATCGAAGTCGATGCCGTATCCGACGGCGAAACAGTCGTTATTCCGGGGATTATGGAGCATATCGAGCGGGCCGGCGTCCATTCAGGGGATTCAATCGCCGTCTATCCGCCTCAGTCTTTAAGCGGAGACATTAAGAAAAAAATCGAACAATACACTGTTGCCTTGGCAAAAGGCCTTAACATCATCGGGTTGCTGAACATCCAGTTCGTACTTTCGCAAGGTGAGGTGTATGTGCTTGAGGTAAATCCGCGGTCAAGCAGAACCGTGCCGTTCTTAAGCAAAATCACTAAGATTCCGATGGCGAATCTGGCGACAAAGGTCATTCTCGGCCAAAAGCTTGCTGATTTCGGCTATCAAGAGGGGCTGCAGCCTGAACAGCAGGGGGTGTTCGTGAAAGCGCCTGTCTTCTCATTCGCGAAGCTGAGAAGAGTGGATATCACGTTAGGCCCTGAAATGAAGTCGACGGGAGAGGTCATGGGCAAAGATTCAACCTTGGAAAAAGCGCTCTATAAAGCGCTGATTGCCTCAGGCATTCAAATCCCGAACTACGGTTCAGTGCTGTTGACCGTTGCTGATAAAGATAAAGAAGAAGGACTCCTGATCGCCAAGCGGTTCCACGCCATCGGCTATAAAATCTTGGCGACGGAAGGAACGGCGGCTTATTTGAAAGACGCTCAGATTCCGGCTCAAGTCGTCGGGAAAATCGGCGAAGAAGGGAAAAATCTGCTCGATGTGATCAGAAACGGAGAAGCGCAATTTGTCATCAATACGCTGACAAAGGGCAAACAGCCGGCCAGAGACGGCTTCAGAATCCGCCGCGAATCCGTTGAGAACGGAGTCGCCTGCCTGACATCTTTAGATACGGCCGAAGCCATTTTGCGGGTATTGGAAAGCATGACATTCCGGGCGGATCATATGCCTGCATCCGAAACCAATCAAAAGGCGGCAGTCACGATATGAAAAAAGCGCATTTGACTGTTCAATCCAACTTAGAAATTGCCGACCGGATTTATAAGATGGTGCTGAAAGGAGAGCTTGTCCGGCACCTTACCGAGCCGGGACAATTTCTTCATCTGAAGGTGAGTGACGCGGTCACACCGCTATTAAGAAGACCGCTCAGCATTGCGGACGTCAATTTCGCCGCGGATGAAGTATCCGTTATCTACAGAGCTGACGGTGAGGGAACGCGCCTTTTGTCCGGGAAAAAAGAGGGCGGCAGAATAGACGTTCTCGGCCCTCTCGGCAACGGATTTCCCGTGCGGCGGATTGAACCCGGCAAAACCGCGCTGTTAGTCGGAGGCGGAGTGGGGGTTCCGCCTTTGCAGGAACTGTCAAAGCGCCTGACGGAAAAAGGCGTAAACGTCATTCATGTGCTTGGATTTCAATCAGCAAAGGATGTTTTTTACGAACAGGAATGCCGTGCGTACGGAGACACTTATGTGGCGACGGCTGACGGAACATATGGAGAGAAAGGATTTGTCACCGATATCATCCGTGAAAAGCAGCTCGAATTCGATGTCCTGCTAAGCTGCGGACCGACACCGATGCTGAAAGCTCTGAAGCAGCAGTACGGCCATAAAGAGGTTTATCTTTCGATGGAAGAGCGGATGGGCTGCGGCATCGGGGCCTGCTTCGCCTGCGTGTGCCGCACGGGTGAAAGCGATACATCCTATGTAAAGGTCTGCCTTGACGGGCCGGTATTTAAAGCTGAGGAGGTGGCGCTGTAATGTTAGAGGTGAATCTGCCGGGTCTCCAATTGAAAAACCCGATCATCCCCGCTTCCGGATGTTTCGGTTTCGGGAAAGAATATGCCGGATTTTACGATTTATCATGCCTTGGAGGCATTATGATTAAAGCCACGACGAACGAAGCCCGCTTCGGAAATCCGACGCCGAGAGTGGCGGAGACAAGCGCGGGAATGCTGAATGCCATCGGACTGCAAAATCCCGGCCTTGAGCATGTGCTCAATCACGAGCTGCCTTGGCTCGAACAATTTGACACGCCGATTATCGCAAATGTCGCCGGTTCTCAGGTGGACGACTATAAAGAAGTGGCCGAGCACATCAGCCAAGCGCCGAATGTGCATGCGCTTGAGCTTAACATTTCATGTCCGAATGTCAAAACGGGGGGGATTGCTTTTGGTACTGATCCCGTCATGGCGGCCGAACTGACAAAAGCGGTGAAAGAAGTTTCCGCAGTGCCTGTGTATGTGAAGCTTTCGCCTAATGTCGCAAACATAACCGAAATTGCCAAAGCGATTGAAGCGGCCGGTGCTGACGGTCTGACGATGATTAATACACTCATCGGGATGAGGCTCGATCTCAAGACGGGCCGGCCGATTTTAGCAAATAAAACGGGCGGACTGTCAGGCCCGGCGATCAAACCGGTCGCCATCCGGATGGTATACGAAGTCAGCCAGGCCGTTCAAATTCCGATTATCGGGATGGGCGGCGTTCAGACCGCAGAGGATGCATTAGAATTTCTTCTTGCGGGAGCGAGTGCGGTTGCCGTCGGCACGGCGAACTTCGTCAATCCGTTCGTCTGCCCGGAAATCATAGAACAGCTCCCCCATGTGCTGCGCCAACACGGCTTTCAATCTGTAAGTGAATGCATCAGAAGGAGCTGGAAACATGAAAAACAACCTGCCCATCATCGCGCTTGATTTTGCATCAGGGGAAGAGACTTTAACGTTTTTAGACTTGTTTGAAAAGGAAAGGCTCTTTGTCAAAACGGGGATGGAACTTTTTTATCAGGAAGGCCCCGCCATCATTCACCAATTAAAAGAACGGAACTGTGATATATTTTTAGATTTAAAGCTTCATGATATCCCGACTACGGTCAATAAAGCGATGAAGCGGCTGGCCGGCCTCGGCGTTGATCTCGTCAATGTGCATGCGGCAGGGGGCGCACGCATGATGCGCGCGGCCCTTGAGGGGCTTGAAGAAGGCACGCCGGCAGGCAGAAAACGCCCGTCTTTAATCGCGGTGACTCAGCTGACCAGCACTTCAGAGCAGGTGGCGAAGGAAGAGCTTCTGCTGCATAAGCCGCTGTTAGAAACGGTTGTGCATTACGGCAAAATGGCGGAAGAGTGCGGGCTGGACGGAGTGGTATGTTCGGTCCATGAAACAAAAGCCATTTATGAAGCGGTCCGGCCTTCATTTCTGACAGTCACGCCGGGCATCCGCACCGCCAGTGACGCAGCTGACGATCAAGTCCGTACGGCGACTCCGTCATTTGCGAAAGAAAACGGTTCGTCAGCCATCGTCGTGGGCCGCTCAATTACAAAAGCGGAAAACCCCGTTAAAGCATATGAAGCAATTAAACTGGAATGGGAGGGCGTTCGCCGATGAAACAGGCTATCGCAAAACATCTATTACACATTGAAGCTGTCTTTTTACGCCCGAATGAGCCGTTTACGTGGGCGAGCGGCATTTTATCACCGATCTATTGTGACAACCGTCTGACATTGTCGTATCCAAAAGTGAGAAATGATGTGGCGGACGGGCTCGGCAAACTGCTGAAGGAGCATTTCCCCGAGGCGGAGATGATCGCGGGCACTGCAACGGCGGGCATTCCGCATGCTGCGCTTCTCGCAGACCGTACAGGCGCGCCGATGTGCTACGTCAGAAGCAAACCGAAAGCGCACGGCAAAGGAAATCAAATAGAAGGCGCCATTAAGAAAGGACAAAAAACAGTCGTGATTGAAGACTTGATTTCTACCGGAGGCAGCGTGCTTGAAGCTGCGGCGGCCCTTCAAAGAGAGGGCGCGGAAGTCCTCGGCGTCATTTCCATTTTTACATACGGACTGCCGAAAGCAAAAGAAGCCTTTAAAAAAGCGGGTCTTCCTTATTACTCGTTAACCGATTATGACACGCTGATTGAAGTTGCGCTTGAAAACGGTACGATACATTCAGCTGACATTGAAAAACTGAAATCATGGAAACTGAATCCCGAGTCAAAAGATTGGTTTAAAAAATAATGATAATAAAAACAGGCCTCAGGGCCTGTTTTATTATTCCTATCAAAAAACTCGGGTTGACTTCTGTTAGAATTGTGCTAAAATTTAGTACAAATCTAAAAAGCTTATCAAGAGCGGCTGAGGGACTGGACCGATGACGCCCGGCAACCTGCGTGTATTGCAAGGTGCCGCATCCAGAAAAATGCACAGCATTTTGAAGATAAGGGCTATACCGGGTCACTGTCTTTCATTCCGCTGGATTGAAAGTTTTTTATATGAAAAAAAGATTGAGGGATAAGACAACCGGCAGAGAACAACAGCTGTTTGATTGTCTCCGGGAGGAGGAAAGAAAAAATGCTAACGTATGACACATGGGAGGAACCGGCGATTACATTTCCGGAAGACGATTCCTATAAAGGCGCGCTGTCCGTTTTAAAATGGGCATACGGCCACTACGGAGACCAGCTTGTTTACGCGTGCAGCTTCGGGATTGAGGGCATCGTCCTGATCGATTTAATTTCTAAAGTAAAGAAAGACGCGGAAATCGTGTTTCTCGATACGGGTCTTCACTTTAAAGAAACATATGAAACGATCGAAAAAGTGAAAGAACGTTATCCGGGGCTGAACATTATCCTGAAAAAGCCCAGCCTTACTCTCGAGGAACAGGCCGAGGCTCACGGAGATAAACTGTGGGAAAGAGAACCGAACCAGTGCTGCTACATCAGAAAAATTCTGCCGTTAAGAGAAGCGCTCGCAGGGCATCCGGCATGGCTGTCCGGCCTTCGCCGGGATCAAGGGCCGAGCCGGGCGAATACGAATTTCCTGAATAAAGACGACAAGTTTCAATCGATTAAAGTATGCCCGCTGATCCATTGGACATGGAAAGACATCTGGAGATATACTTCCAAGCATGAGCTGGATTACAATATCCTCCATGATCAGGGGTATCCGAGCATCGGCTGTGAACCGTGCACTTCACCTGCGTTTACCGCGGAAGATTTGCGGAGCGGCAGATGGAACGGCATGGCGAAAACAGAATGCGGACTGCATGAATAAAGGAGCTGCCCGATGGAATTAGCCGCTATTTTATTCTGTCTGTTTTTTGCCATGAATATCGGAGCCAGCGGAGCCGCGGCATCAATGGGAGTCGCTTACGGGTCCGGCGCCGTTAAAAAGAAAACGTATGCGCTGATCATCTGCGCGGCCGGAGTCCTGTCAGGGGCGGTTATCGGCGGCGGTGAAGTCGTTAAGACGATCAGCGGCGGAATCATTCCCGAACAAACCATTACGCTCACCATTGTCTGCATTATAATCGGAGCGGCGGCGCTATCGTTATTCACGGCGAATGTGCTCGGCATTCCGCTGTCGACGAGTGAGGTCACTGTCGGGGCGATTGTCGGTGTCGGCGTCGCGTACAAAGTATTGTTTTTACAGCATCTTTTGGTCATCGTGATTTTTTGGGTGCTCGTACCGTTCGTCGCGTTCTGTTTCACTTTTCTCGTATCGAAGGTATTCAGTTCTCTGAATATTCGAGTCATTTCGAAACGGAAACAGAAGATTTTAGGAATTGTGCTGCTTTTTGCGGGTTTTTGGGAAGCTTTTTCAGCCGGAATGAACAATGTCGCAAATGCGGTGGGCCCTTTGGTGGCTGCGGGCGTACTCAGCGTGTCAAAAGGAACGCTGTACGGAGGCATCTTTGTCGCTCTCGGCGCTCTGCTTTTAGGACGCAAAGTGCTTGAAACCAACGGGAAAAAGATTACGAGGTTTTCAGCCGGAGAAGGCATACTGCTTTCAGGAACCGGTGCGGGGCTTGTCATTATCAGTTCCGTCTTCGGTCTGCCGGTCCCATTGGCGCAAGTCACATCATCATCAATTATCGGTATCGGAATGGCCAAAAACGGGCCGAACGTTTTTCATAAAGAAGTCGTGAAAACGATGCTCAAAGTATGGGTTGTTTCGCCGTTTTTGTCACTGTCGATTTCGTATCTGCTTGTCTCCCTGCTGTTAAAAGGAGATTACTATTCCATCTTTATGATGGCCAGCGTGCTTTTGGCAGCTGGCGGAGCCGCCAGTCTGATGAAAGCCATCCGAAAAGAGAAACGCTCTGTCCATGAACAAGGCGGGGGCATTTAACTATTAATCTGAGTTTATTTATCTGTTAACTGGGAGGAATCATGTATTATGAGTTTAGCACCGCACGGAGGAACATTAATTAATCGGGTGAATGAGCAGTATGATCTTACATCCGTCCACAAAGAAATTGAGCTTGATTTGATTTCGTTCGCTGATTTAGAGCTGATCGGGATCGGGGGGTACAGCCCGATTGAAGGATTTTTCACAGAAAAAGATTACGTGTCAGTCGTTGAAAATATGCGTCTGGCATCAGGGGTTGTCTGGTCCCTGCCGATCACGCTTCCGGTCGATTCAGAAAAAGCGGCTGAGCTTGCCGTCGGCGACACGGTGAAACTGACTTACGGCGGAGAAACATACGGCGTCGTCGACATCGAAGATATTTATACGCCGGATAAACAAAAAGAAGCCGTTCACGTATATAAAACCGATGATGCCGCGCATCCGGGCGTGAAAAAATTATTTTCACGCGGCGATACGTATGTCGGCGGGCCGATCACATTAATTAAAAAAGCGTCAAAGCAGTTTCCTGAGTTTACATTTGAACCTGCCGATACAAGACGAAGCTTCGAAGAAAAAGGCTGGAAAACCATCGTCGGTTTCCAAACGAGAAATCCGGTCCACCGCGCCCACGAATATATCCAAAAAACCGCGCTTGAGACGGTTGACGGCCTGTTTTTGAACCCGCTCGTCGGTGAAACAAAATCAGATGACATTCCGGCGGATGTCAGAATGGAAAGCTACCAGGTGCTGCTCGATCATTATTATCCGAAAGACCGCGTATTCCTCGGCGTGTTTTTGGCGGCAATGCGGTATGCGGGGCCGAGAGAAGCCATTTTCCACGCGCTTGTCCGCAAAAACTACGGCTGCACGCATTTTATTGTCGGCCGCGATCATGCCGGCG
Source organism: Bacillus sp. Bvel1 (assembly GCF_014872755.1). NCBI lineage: Bacteria > Bacillati > Bacillota > Bacilli > Caryophanales > Bacillaceae > Bacillus > Bacillus sp. Bvel1. The sequence continues at coordinate 706,908 of NZ_JAAOBZ010000006.1, forward strand.
TCGGTGATTACTACGGCACATATGAAGCGCAAGAGCTGTTTGATCAATTTACAGCGGATGAACTCGGAATTACACCGATGAAATTCGAGCACAGCTTCTTCTGCCAGAAATGCGGCAACATGGGAACGGCCAAAACATGTCCGCATGACAGAGAAGACCACGTCATTCTGTCAGGAACAAAGGTCAGAGAAATGCTGCGAAGCGGCGTCATGCCGCCGGCGGAATTCAGCCGTCCTGAAGTTGTCGAGGTGTTGATTAAAGGGCTGAAAACGAAAGAAGAAGCAGGCGTTTCTTAAGGAGGAAAATAGAGTGACAAATCGTGATATCGTATGGCATGAAGCCTCAATAACGAAAGAAGAATACCAGCAGAAAAACAAGCATAAAAGCTCTATCCTCTGGCTGACGGGCTTAAGCGGTTCAGGGAAATCCACAATTGCAAACGCCGCAGCGCGCGAGCTGTTTGAACAAGGCTATCAAGTCATTGTGCTTGATGGTGATAACATCCGCCACGGCTTAAACAAGGACTTAGGTTTTTCCGATGATGACCGCAAGGAAAATATACGCCGCATCGGGGAAGTGGCGAAGCTTTTCGTTCAGCAGGGAACCATCGTCATCACGGCTTTTATTTCTCCGTTCCGTGAGGACAGAGATCAGGTGAGAGAGCTTGTGGCAGAGGGCGAATTTAATGAAATCTACGTGAAATGCGACCTCGATATATGTGAAAAGCGCGATCCGAAAGGGTTATATAAAAAAGCAAGAAATGGTGAAATTCCGTTCTTTACGGGGATCGACTCACCGTATGAAGAGCCGAAAGCGCCTGAGCTCGTACTTGATTCAGGCAAATTTGAACGTGAAGAATGCACCGGAAGACTGGTTGACTTTGTGAAAAACAGCTTAGCATAATAGGTCCAAAAAGGCCGCGCAATCAGCCGGATATCCTCCGCAATGGCGGGATATGGTAAAATAGCTGAAGTGCGGCCTCGCGGCTGTTCTGGGAAGATTTCAAAACGGATCGGGGAGACATGCTATGGGGAAAGTATTTATCGTTGGAGCCGGTCCGGGAGATCCGGACTTATTAACGGTGAAGGCAATGAAAGCCATACAGAAAGCGGACGTTATATTATATGACAGATTGGTAAACAAAGAGATTTTACAGTACGCCGGAGAAGAAGCGGATCTGATTTACTGCGGCAAGCTCCCGGATTTTCACATTATGAAACAGGATACGATCAACCGTTTCCTTGTGAAGTATGCGAAAAAGGGGAAAACCGTTGTAAGGCTCAAGGGGGGCGACCCGTTTGTTTTCGGCCGAGGAGGCGAAGAAGCGGAGGCTCTCGCGCAAAACGCCATTCCGTTTGAGATCGTTCCCGGCATTACATCAGGAATCGCGGCTGCTGCTTATGCCGGCATTCCGGTGACGCACAGAGAGGCGAGCTCCAATGTCGCATTCGTTACGGGGCATTATAAACAAGAAGACGACTTTGAAGAAAAATGGAAAGCGCTGGCGACGGGCATTGATACGCTGGTGATTTATATGGGAATTAAAAATATCCGGCAGATTGAAAGAATGCTGCTGGAAAACGGCAGAGACGGCGGCACTCCGGCAGCCTTTATTCATTGGGGGACGACGGACAGGCAAAAAACAGTCGTCTGCACCGTCGGCACGCTTTCAGACACAGTGATAAAAGAAGAAATCAAAAACCCGAGTTTAATTGTTATCGGTGATGTCGTCAATTATCACTGCAAACTGGACTGGTATGCATCTGATCAGAAAAATCCGGATTTGAGCGAGGCGTTGTAAATGAAGCAGGCGATTTTATATATCGGGCACGGAAGCAGGCTGAAAAAAGCGCAGACAGAGTCGGCGGCGTTTTTAAAAGGGTGCATGCCGCACGCTGACGCTCCCATTCAGGAAATCTGTTTTTTAGAACTGCAGGAACCGTCTATTGAAGCGGGATTTGAAGCTTGTGTCAGACAAGGCGCCACTCATATTGCGGCTGTGCCTTTGCTGCTGTTGACCGCTGCCCACGCGAAACATGACATTCCGGCTGAAATCGCCCGTGCGGCGGCCCTGCATCCCGATATAAAAATGACATATGGTGTTCCGATCGGAGTGGACGATGAAGTCGTAAAAGCGGTCCATCATCGCATTGAAGATACCGGAGTGTCCATTGAGCAGGCGAAAGTGGTGCTGATCGGAAGAGGAAGCACAGATCCGGCAGTTAAAAGCGCAGTCAGTGAGATTGCCGGAAAACTTGAGGCGATTACACCTGTTAAAGAAGTCATCCCTTGTTTTTTAACAGCATGTGACCCGCACTATAAAGAAGTGTTTGCCGGCCTTGAAGAGGATGACGGAGCACCCGTTTTTATCGTTCCATATCTTCTGTTTACCGGGCTTTTAATGACTGAGATTGAACGGGAAGTTCAAAAGCTTCAAACGGTCAATCAAAATGTTCATCTCGCTTCATACTTAGGTTTTCACCCGCATATTAAGCAGGCGTTTTTGAACCGTGTGACGGAAGCTGTCCGAAACCCCGGCGGGCAGTTTGATTTTAAGGGGGGACAGTATGCTGCCTCTGCACATTAATCTCAGCGGAAAAAGAATTGTCATCGCGGGCGGAGGCAATGTTGCCTTAAGAAGACTCAAAACAGTGCTTCCGGAAGGCGCGGATATTACTGTAATCAGTCCCGATGCCTTGCCTGAAATTAAACAGCTGGCGGATGAAGGACGTATCCGCTGGGTTTCCCGTAAAATTGAAATGAAGGATCTTGCGCCCGCTTTTTTCATCATTGCCGCGACAAATGACCGCAGCGTGAATCGGGAGATAGCCGAGGGCGCTTCTGAAACGCAGCTGGTCAATTGTGTAAGCGAGGCTGAACGGGGCAGCGTGTATATGCCGAAGATCATCCGCAAAGGGCGCATTCAAGTATCCGTATCAACAAGCGGCGCAAGCCCTGCACATACGAAAAGACTGGCTGAGGACATAAAGCCTCTCATTACTGCTGATTTGGCTGAAGAAGTGGATCGATTATTTGAGAAAAGAAGAAGACCATAAAAAACACCCTGTCTGTCATCAGGCAGGGTGTTTTTTATACTGTCCTGACAGTCCGCCGAATGTGAAAAATTCAAAACGAAAGCGGGCAGTTTGAATGGTATATGCCGACAAGCGGTCAGGATTGCGAAGTGATGCGGAATATGTATGTGATCCCGATGCCGCCTGGATTTCGCCCGCATACAAAGGAAAGGTCAGAGACCCGCCCGGATGTGCTCAGGTTCGGCGAGGGAAGGTGAAAGTATCCGCCGCCAAATCAGGTGTGACCGTTTAAATCACAGACGGCCCGGCGGATCATGCAGACATGACGGGAAACTGATCAGATACTGTAAAGATCGGTTCTGACGGCTGGGAGAGTTTCGTCTCCGTTTATACGTAATAAAAAACACCTCCAAGCCGAGTGCGGGTTTCAGCTTGGAGGTGCGTTTATTTTTTCAGCCGTATGACAAGGTCGGCATCAGGTGTGACAAATACGGTATGCTGGCTGTCATAGGTGACAAATCCGGGCTTTGCGCCGTTTGGCTTTTTCACATGTCTGATTTTTGTATAATCAACCGGAACGGAGCCGGAATCTTTCGCTTTGGAAAAATAAGCGGCGATCGCAGCCGCCTCCAGTATGGATTGTTCATCCGGATCGCTGCTTTTAATCACAACGTGGGAACCCGGAATGTCTTTCGTGTGGAACCATAAATCATCCCTCGCGGCAGCTTTTGTCGTTAAGTACTCATTTTGTTTATTGTTTTTGCCGACAAGAATCGTCAATCCCCGTGAAGATTCATATTGCTCCAAAACAGGAACGTGCTGCTTCTGTTTTTTCTGTCCTCTCTGCTGTTTCGGCCGCAGATATTTGCCTTCCACAAGCTCTTCCCTTATTTCGTGAATATCCTTTGTGGAGGCGGAGGAGAGCTGCTGGATCAGCTGATCGAAATAAGCGATTTCCTCCTCGGCCAGACGGATCTGTTCTTTTACCACCTCGACGGAATTCTTCGCCTTTTGATACTTTGTAAAATACATCTGCGCGTTTTCTGACGGTGTTTTGTTCGGATTTAAAGGGATGGTCACCGTTTTACTTTCTTCATCATAATAATTGATGACTTCCGCTTCTTTGTCACCTTTTTTCAGCATATACAAATTTGCAGTCAGCAGTTCGCCGTATAGCTGGAATTCCTTCGCATTCTCTGAGTAGTCGAGCGTCTTTTCCAGCTTTTTTATCTTATTGGCATTCTTTTTCCGTTCATTTGCGACAAAACGCTCGAGATCCTGAGCCTGCTGTTTGACGCGGTCGCGTTCCGCTTTGCCGAAATAAAACCGGTCCAACAGCTCACTCAGTGAGTGAAAGGTGCGCTCCTCTCCGTTTACATGTGTGAGAGACAGGAGATAAAAGTATTCCTTTCCGCCGGCTGTCGTAATGTTCGGTGTAAACCTGCAATCTTTCACGGCATGGAACATTTCAATCAGCGTCTTCGGCAGCGTTATTTTGTTAGCGAGACCCGCTCTGTGCACGGCTTCTTTTGCAAACAGCGGAGAAACACCGGAAAAATGTCTGACGATCTGCTGGTCAAGCCGTCCTTCCTGAAAACTGAGATAACGCAAAACGTCCTCTTCATCCGCGGCAAGCGGCGAAATTTTTTCCTGAGCGGGAGGAAGCTTGTAATCATAGCCCGGCAGAACGGTCCGGTAGCTGTTCATCGACGGAGATAAATGCTTCAGCCCGTCGATGATGGATCCTTCTCCGTCAGTCAGAATAATATTGCTGTGCCGTCCCATAATTTCAACATACAGCGTTCTTACGGTTTCGTCGCCGATTTCATTTCTGCTTTTTATGCGGAATATCATAATCCGGTCTAATCCGGCCTGTTCTATTTTCTCAATAAATCCGCCTTCTATATGCTTTCTGAGCAGCATACAAAACATCGGCGGCTCGCTCGGATTTTCATAGGCCTGGTTTGTCATGTGCACCCGTGAATAGCTCGGATGCGCCGACAATAATAATTTGTGGTTTTTTCCGTTGGCGCGGATATGGAATATCACATCGTGCTTAAAAGGCTGATGGACTCTCGTGATCCGTCCTCCGGCGATCCGGCTGTTTAATTCATGTGTCATTCCGTATGTAAACATGCCATCAAAAGACATATAAAACACCCTTTCCTTCTTCCTGCATTCGATAATTATAGCATGAAAAGGGACGAGTCAGAATAAGCTTGTTTACAGAGTGACATCTCTAAAGCGAGGCAGGGGAGTGGACGAGAAGAATGAAGTTTCATGAAATGGGACAAACCGATTTGCTGAAAGCAACAAATACGTCCATTAAACAGGGGTTGACCGAAAAAGAGGTGAAAAAACGCCTTGAAAAGCACGGGCCGAACGAGCTTCAGGAGGGCAAGAGGACACCGGCGATCGCCGTGTTTTTCGCCCAATTTAAAGATTTTATGGTGCTCGTGCTGCTGGCGGCAACCTTAATATCCGGGTTTTTAGGCGAATATGTAGATGCCGTAGCGATTATGGCGATTGTATTTGTCAATGGGGTTCTCGGTTTTTTTCAAGAGCGGCGGGCGGAAAAGTCTTTACATGCATTAAAAGAGCTGTCAACGCCGTATGTGTCAGCGTTGCGGGACGGGAGCTGGAAGAAAATTCAGTCCAAGGAGCTCGTTCCCGGCGATATCATGAAATTTTCAAGCGGCGACCGGATTGGCGCGGATGTGCGGATCGTTGAAGCGAAAAGCCTTGAAATTGAGGAATCGGCGCTGACCGGGGAATCAATTCCGGTGGTTAAACAAGCCGATAAATTGAGAAAGCCGGATGTTTCGTTAGGCGACATCAGCAATATGGCGTTTATGGGTACGATCGTAACGCGCGGCAGCGGTGTCGGCGTCGTCGTCGGTACAGGAATGAATACGGCAATGGGGAAAATTGCCGATATGCTGGAATCCGCCGGCAGCCTTTCAACACCGCTGCAGCGAAGACTTGAAGAGCTCGGCAAAATTTTAATTATCGTCGCGCTCCTTTTAACGGTATTGGTCGTTGCAGTCGGCGTCTTACAGGGACATGATCTTTACAGCATGTTTTTGGCCGGGGTGTCATTGGCCGTCGCCGCAATTCCGGAAGGGCTTCCCGCCATTGTTACGGTGGCATTATCAATCGGCGTCCAGCGCATGATCAAACAAAAATCAATTGTCAGAAAGCTCCCGGCGGTTGAAACATTGGGCTGCGCCTCTGTCATTTGTTCTGATAAAACCGGCACGCTGACACAAAACAAAATGACCGTCACTCATATGTGGTCAGGCGGCAAAATTTATAAAGTGTCAGGCATCGGCTATGTGCCGGAGGGCGTTTTCACCCGAGATGAGCGGGAAATCAAGCCGAAAGATGAGAAGATTCTTGAACAGATGCTGGTTTTCGGCGCGTTGTGCAACACATCTGAAATCGCACTGAAAGACGGCCGTTATGTACTCGATGGTGATCCGACAGAAGGAGCGCTGCTGACGGCTGCAAGAAAGGGCGGCTATTCAAACGATTGGCTCAGCGGGCATTACCGCGTGGTTGCCGAGTTTCCGTTTGACTCCGTCCGCAAAATGATGACCGTCATTGTAGAGGATCAGGAAAAAAAGCAGTTCGTCATCACTAAAGGAGCGCCCGATGTGCTGATTGACCGCTCATCACATCTGATGCACGGCGCAAGAAGTACGCCTTTTTCAGGAGAAAAGAAAGCAGAAACGGAAGCGGTTCTGAAAGAGCTGGCGTCGCAAGCTTTGCGTACGATCGCGATCGCTTATAAACCGCTTAAGCCCGGAGAAAAGCCGACAATGGAGCAGGCGGAAAAAAATCTGACGATGCTCGGCTTGTCAGGCATGATTGATCCGCCCCGTCCGGAGGTCAGACAGGCCATTAAAGAATGCCGTGAAGCCGGCATTAAAACGGTTATGATCACAGGGGATCACGTCGAAACGGCAAAGGCCATTGCAAAAGATTTGCGTCTTCTTCCGAAAAAGGGGCGTGTGATGGACGGCAAGACGCTGAATGAGCTTACGGACAAAGAACTTATCGAAACGGTCGATGATGTCTACGTCTTCGCACGCGTGTCACCTGAACATAAATTGAAAATCGTCAAAGCGTTCCAGGAAAACGGACACGTCGTCGCCATGACGGGAGACGGGGTTAATGACGCGCCGGCCATAAAGCAGGCAGATATCGGTGTTGCCATGGGCGTGACGGGAACGGATGTGGCAAAGGAAGCCTCTTCTCTCATTCTGGTAGATGATAACTTTGCTACGATTAAATCAGCTATAAAAGAGGGACGGAATATCTATGAAAATATAAGAAAATTCGTCCGGTATTTGCTGGCCTCCAACGTCGGTGAAATTTTAGTGATGCTGTTTGCGATGCTTCTCGCTCTGCCGCTGCCGCTCGTCCCGATTCAGATATTGTGGGTGAACTTAGTCACTGACGGGCTGCCGGCGATGGCCCTCGGTATGGATCAGCCGGAAGGAGACCTGATGAGGCGGAAGCCGCGGCATCCGAAAGAAGGAGTGTTTGCGAGAAAACTGGGCTGGAAAGTCGTATCAAGAGGGTTTTTAATCGGAGCCGCAACCATTTTAGCGTTTATCATCGTCTATCACCGCAATCCTGAAAATCTGCCCTACGCACAGACCGTTGCATTCGCGACTCTTGTCCTGGCTCAGCTTATACACGTGTTTGACTGCCGGAGCGAAACGTCTGTTTTCTCCCGGAATCCGTTTGAAAATATCTATCTGCTCGGCGCCATCATTTCTTCTGTCTTCCTGATGGCCATCGTCATCTATTATCCGCCGCTGCAGCCGATTTTCAAAACAGTGCCGATTACGCCGGGCGATTGGATGCTGATTATCGGGATGTCTGGCATACCTACTTTTTTGCTGGCGGGTTCACTTTTGACAAGAAAAAAATAATTCCATATGATATAATCTTAGGGGTAATAGCATGTCTATTGCCCTTTTATTTTGATAACGGGAAAGAATTGGGTGTTTCATATGATACGGAGTATGACAGGCTTCGGCAGCGCAAGCAGCACAAAAGGCGATCTCTCGGCAACCGTTGAATTGAAATCCGTCAATTACCGGTTCAAAGAAGTGAACGCCCGCCTGCCACGGCCTTTGCTATATGTAGAGGATAAGCTGAAACAAACGATATTGCAGCATATACAGCGCGGAAGAGTAGAGCTGTTTCTCACTGTAAACAGTGACGCGCTTATAAAAAGAAGCCTGAACATCGATTGGGAGCTCCTTGATGAATATGTGAGCGCCGCACGCGCCATGAAAGAGCGCTACAGCCTGGCCGCAGAACCCGATGCAATGGATTTCTTTAGATTTGAACATATTGCGCAGATTCACGAAGAACAGATGCGTGATGACAAGCTTGAAGAAGTCATCAGGGAAGCCGCTGAGCTGGCTGTAAAGGAACTTTGTGACATGAGGGAAAAAGAAGGCCGGCTTTTGGCGGAAGACTGCTTTCTGCACATTGAGCGGCTTGAGACGCTGTCCGAACAGGTGAAAGAGCGCGCTTCGGCCGTTGTTATTCAATACCGCGAGCGTCTTTACGCCCGAATGAAGGAATGGACGGAGGACGCGCTCGACGAAAGCAGGCTGATCACGGAATGCGCCATTTTCGCCGATCGTTCTGATATAACGGAAGAAATTACCAGATTAAAGAGCCATTTTGTTCAATTCCGTGATATATTAAAAGAAGGCGGGGCAGTCGGCCGCAAACTTGATTTCCTTGTTCAGGAGCTTAACCGGGAAGCGAACACGATCGGCTCAAAAGCCAATGATCATCAAATCACAAAGCTTGTCGTTGAAATGAAAAGTTCTATTGAAAAATTGAAGGAACAAGTGCAAAATATAGAATAGCGACTGTGCGTATTGTTTACAGACGGTCTCTTCAGGTTACACTAGAGACGTCTATTTTACAGGGGGAACGTAGAAGATGACGATTAAACTGATTAATATCGGATTTGGCAATATCATCTCCGCCAATCGGATGATTTCGATTGTCAGCCCGGAGTCTGCGCCAATAAAGCGAATGATCCAGGATGCAAGAGACCGCGGAATGCTAATAGACGCTACATACGGACGAAGAACCCGTGCAGTTGTCGTCATGGATAGTGATCACATTATCTTATCTGCCGTCCAGCCTGAGACAGTTGCACACAGACTTTCTGTGAAAGAAGAAATTATGGATGAAGGGCAGGGGTAATTGCCGCATGAAAGAAAGAGGGTTATTAATCGTTCTCTCAGGTCCCTCCGGAGTTGGAAAAGGAACGGTTCGGCAAGCAATATTTTCACAACAGGACACGAAATTTGAATACTCAATTTCAGTCACGACGAGAAACCCGAGAGAGGGCGAGGTCGACGGCGTCGATTATTTCTTTAAATCCAGAGATGAATTCGAACGCATGATTGAAAACAACAAACTGCTTGAGTGGGCAGAATATGTCGGCAACTATTACGGTACTCCCGTTGATTATGTCGAACAGACGCTTCAAGAAGGAAAAGACGTCTTCTTAGAGATTGAAGTGCAGGGCGCGCTCCAAGTGCGGAATGCATTTCCGGAAGGCCTGTTTATCTTCTTAGCGCCGCCGAGTCTTTCTGAGCTGAAAAACAGAATCGTGACAAGAGGGACTGAAACCGACGATTTAATCGAAAACAGAATGAATGCCGCAAAAGCTGAAATCGAAATGATGGACGCGTATGATTATGTCGTTGAAAACGACGATATCCAAACGGCTTGTGATAAGATTAACGCAATCGTTCTCGCCGAGCACTTAAAACGTGAACGCGTTGCTCCGAGATATAAGAAAATGCTGGAGGTAGAATAACTTATGTTAGATCCGTCAATTGACTCTTTAATGAATAAATTAGATTCTAAATATACGCTGGTGACCGTGTCTGCAAGACGCGCGCGTGAAATGCAGATCAAAAAGGACCAGCAGATTGAACATACCATTTCTCACAAATATGTAGGCAAAGCTTTAGAAGAAATTGACGCGGGCCTGCTTTCGTTTGAAAGAGAAGACAGCGAATAACAAGCACACGTAGCAACCTATCTCTACATAGGTTGTTATTTTTTTCCGTTTGGGATTTGTCCAATGCTTTCATAAAGGGGAGAAGACTTCATGAAAAACCGAAACATTTTGCTATGCGTAAGCGGAGGAATCGCCGTTTATAAAGCTTCCGCACTCACGAGCAAGCTGGTTCAGGCCGGCGCAAATGTCAAAGTGATTATGACTGAGTCCGCGCGTGAGTTTGTTTCTCCGCTGACATTTCAGGCGCTGAGCCGGAATGAAGTGTATACAGATACATTTAATGAACAAAATCCGAAGGTGATTTCTCATATTGATGCCGCTGACTGGGCGGATTTAATTATTGTCGCGCCCGCTACGGCAAATATTATCGGCAAGCTTGCCAACGGAATTGCTGATGATATGCTCACAACGACGGTGCTGGCGGCTGAGGCCCCGGTCTGGGTGGCGCCTGCGATGAATGTCCATATGTATGATCATCCGGCGGTGAAACGGAACATTTCTGTGCTTTATCAGGACGGGGTCCGCTTTATCGAGCCGAGTGAAGGCTATTTGGCATGCGGATATGTCGGCAAAGGAAGGCTGGAGGAGCCGGAGCTTATTGTTGAGCGTGTCAGAGAGCATTTTAAGGAGCCTGAAGACGATGCGCCGCTGAAAGGAAAACATATTGTCATTACGGCCGGTCCGACGCGCGAAGCCGTGGACCCTGTCCGCTTCTTCACAAATAAATCCACCGGCAAAATGGGCTACGCTGCTGCTGAAGCCGCCGTCCGTCTCGGGGCGCGGGTGACGCTGATTTCAGGCCCGGTGTCAATAGAGCCGCCAGTCGGGCTGTATCAGTTTCTTCCTGTGCAATCGGCAGCCGATATGAGAGAAGCCGTGCTTTCTGTGTTTGATTCATGCGACATGGTGATTAAGACGGCGGCCGTGGCCGATTTTACGCCGGCGGCTGTTTCTGATCACAAAATGAAGAAGAAAGACGGTTCGCTCGTGATCGAATTCAACCGTACGGCAGACATACTGAAAGAACTCGGCGAACGGAAAACACACCAGCTGCTGGTCGGATTTGCTGCTGAAACGCAAGACGTCGAACGCTATGCGCGCAGAAAACTCGAACAGAAAAACCTTGATATGATCGTTGCGAATGATGTGAAAGCGGAAGGGGCCGGATTTGGCACGGATACGAATGTCGTCACCTTCTATTTCCGGGACGGAAGAAAACGGGAGCTTGCGCTTATGTCTAAACTTGACGTTTCCTTTGAAATGCTGAAGGAAATGACAGCTTTGAAAGCCGAGGACCGAAAACCCGTATGAATGTAGCAGAAGTCATTGTCGATGTCAGCTCCAAAAACATTGACAGACCCTTTGATTACAAAATTCCCGATCATTTAAAAGGGATGATCGAAGTCGGCATGCGGGTGATTGTCCCGTTTGGCCCGCGCAAGCTTCAAGGATTTGTGACCGGTTTGAAAGATTCGTCCGAATTAAACGGCGGCTCAATGAAGGAAGTCGAGAAGCTTCTTGATTTGACGCCCGTTCTGACTGAGGAACTGATGCAGCTGTCTTCATGGCTTTCTGACAAAACGCTGTCGTTTAAAATCACGGCGCTTCAGGCAATGCTGCCCGCCGCATTGAAGGCGAAGTACGAGAAAGAGCTGAAAGTCGTTGACGAAGAAGCGCTGACACCGGACATCAAACAGCTTTTCAGGAATCAAAAAAGTCTTCTGTACTCGGATATTACCGATGAAAGCATTCTTTCGTCACTTCAGAAATTCGTGCGTAAAGGAAGCATTGATGTCACATATAAAGTCGCCCAAAAAACGAATAAAAAAATGATCCGCATGATCGAAGCGGGGGCAGACAAAGAAGAACTCGCCCGGCACGCAGATTCATTGACAAAGCAGGCTTCTAAACAGCTCGCCGTGCTTACTTATTTTATCGGCGGGGGAGAAAAGATTTCCGCGGCTGAACTTTGCCAAAAGACCGATTCCAGTTCCGCGACGCTGAAAACGCTTCTTAAAAAGGGGCTTCTTACGGAAAGCTTTGAGGAGGTTTACCGTGATCCTTATCAGGACAGAATGTTCAAAAAAACAGAGCCGCTCTCTCTTACAGAAGAGCAGCAGGCCGCTTTTGAGCCGATTAAACAAGCTGTAGCCGACCATGTCCATCACGTCTTTCTGCTTCACGGCGTCACGGGAAGCGGCAAAACGGAAATTTACCTGCAATCCATTGAAAAAGTGCTGGCAAAAGGAAAAGAAGCCATCGTGCTCGTTCCGGAAATCTCGTTGACACCGCAAATGGTCAACCGTTTTAAAGGCCGCTTCGGCTCACAGGTTGCGGTCATGCACAGCGGATTATCCACAGGTGAAAAATACGATGAATGGCGGAAGATTCAGCGCAAGGAAGTCCGGCTTGTCGTCGGAGCCAGATCGGCCATCTTTGCCCCGTTTGAAAATCTCGGCATGATCATTATTGATGAAGAGCACGAATCTTCCTATAAGCAGGAGGAAATGCCGCGGTATCATGCAAAGGACGTAGCTATCCGCCGGGCCGAGCATCACAGCTGTCCGGTCGTCCTCGGGAGCGCCACGCCGACATTGGAGTCATTTGCGCGGGCGAAAAAAGGCGTTTATGAGCTGCTTCCGTTAAAACATCGCGTAAACCGCCAGCTCATGCCTGACGTTTCTCTCGTTGATATGAGAGAAGAACTGAGAAACGGCAACAGATCAATGTTCTCAAGAGAGCTGATGGAACAGCTGGAAGAGAAGCTTGCAAAAAAAGAGCAGGCCGTCCTTTTTCTGAATAAACGGGGGTATTCCTCGTTTGTGATGTGCCGGGATTGCGGTTATGTGCCGCAATGTCCGCATTGCGACATTTCCATGACTTATCACCGCTACGGACAAAGGCTGAAATGCCATTACTGCGGCCATGAGGAACCTGTCCCGGGGACATGCCCGGAATGCGGCAGCGAACATATCCGCTTTTTCGGCACGGGAACGCAGCGTGTGGAGGAGGAGCTTACCAAAGTGCTGCCTCAGGCGCGTGTGATCAGGATGGATGTGGACACCACTTCAAGAAAAGGCGCCCATGAAAAACTGTTGTCAGCGTTCGGTGAAGGGAAAGCGGATATCCTGCTCGGTACGCAGATGATCGCAAAAGGGCTTGATTTTCCGAACGTGACGCTCGTCGGAGTATTAAGCGCAGATACGACGCTTCACATCCCAGATTTCAGAGCCGCGGAGAAGACATTCCAGCTGCTGACGCAGGTAAGCGGACGGGCCGGGCGGCATGAAAAGCCGGGAACGGTGGTCATTCAAACGTATACACCGTCTCATTACAGCATTCAGCTGACGAAAACGCACGACTATGAAACTTTTTTTCAGCAGGAAATGGCGCACAGACGGGCCCAGTCATACCCGCCGTATTATTACGTGGCGCTGGTGACCGTTTCTCATGAAGAAGCGGCAAAAGCCGCGGTCACCGCAGAAAAGATTACAAACTATTTAAGAGCGGGATGCGGGCCTGATACGAAAATTCTCGGGCCGGCGGCTTCCCCGATTGCCAGGATCAAAGATAGATATCGCTATCAATGCGTGATAAAATACAGACAGGAAAACGAGTTGCAGATTCAGTTGAAAAAGATACTGGAGCACTATAAACGCGACATTGCGCAAAAGCATGTAATGATTTCAATTGATATGAATCCGTACATGCTGATGTAACATTAGTTTTTGGAGGGCAAAATTTTGGCTGTAAAAAAAATCGTCACACACCCGGCGGAGGTTCTGGAAACACCCGCCGATGAAGTGACAGTGTTTGATAAAAAATTAAAAAAACTGCTTGACGATATGTACGATACGATGCTCGAAATGGATGGCGTCGGTCTCGCCGCGCCGCAAATCGGCATTTTAAAAAGAGCGGCCGTCGTGGACATCGGTGAAGAAAGCGGCCGGATCGACCTTGTAAATCCGGTTATTCTTGAAAAGAGCGGTGAACAGACCGGAGTCGAGGGCTGCTTAAGTTTTCCCGGGGTTTTCGGTGATGTCACCCGCCCGGATTACGTAAAGGTAAAAGCCCACGACCGTAAAGGAAAACCGTTTATTTTAGAAGCGGAGGGTTTTTTGGCCAGAGCCGTTCAGCATGAAATGGATCATTTAGACGGCATTTTATTCACATCAAAAATTACGGCTTACTACACTGAAGAAGAACTGGCAGAAATGGAAGGATGATTGGATGACAAGGATCGTTTTTATGGGAACGCCCGACTTTTCAGTTCCCGTCCTGCGCACGCTTATTGAAGACGGATATGAAGTGGTTGGTGTCGTTACGCAGCCTGACCGCCCGAAAGGCAGAAAAAAAATCATGACGCCCCCTCCTGTAAAGGCTGAAGCTGAACGTCACGGCATTCCCGTGCTTCAGCCCGAAAAAGTAAGGCTCGAAGAAGAAATAGAAAAAGTGCTAAGCCTGAAGCCGGACCTGATTGTTACGGCGGCATTCGGACAGATCCTGCCCAAGCAGCTGCTGGACGGTCCGAAATACGGCTGTATCAACGTACACGCGTCACTATTGCCTGAATTAAGAGGCGGAGCGCCGATACATTATTCGATTCTCCAAGGCAAGAAGAAAACGGGCGTGACGATCATGTATATGGTTGAAAAGCTTGATGCGGGCGATATGATTTCTAAAATCGAAGTGGAAATTCATGAAACGGATAACGTCGGCACGCTGCACGACAAATTAAGCATAGCGGGGGCAAAGCTTTTGTCAGAGACCGTCCCGAACGTCATCTCCGGAAATATTAAACCGATCAAACAGGACGAATCAAAAGCGACTTACGCGCCTAACATTAAGCGTGAGCAGGAGCGGATTGATTGGGCAAAGCCCGGAGAAGAAATCTACAACCAGATCAGAGGTTTAAACCCTTGGCCTGTCGCCTATACAACTTTGAACGGTCAAACTATTAAAGTATGGGCTTCTGAAAAAGTTGCGGCAAAAACTGATGCTGCGCCCGGAACAGTCATCCGCACGGAGCAAAACGGCATTGTCGTCGCATCAGGAAACAGCACCGCCCTTTTAATCACTGAGCTGCAGCCGGCGGGGAAAAAACGGATGAAGGGCGAAGATTTTGTAAGAGGCAAAAATGTGCAGTCCGGTGACGTGTTAGGAGCAGCAAATGAAGAAAATTAATGTCCGGGAGCTCGCCCTTGAAGCGCTTGAGAAGCTTGAGCAAAATCAGGCATACAGCAACCTGCTTCTTACATCGGTTATCAAAACGAACACGCTCAGCGATCAGGACAGAGGACTGCTGACAGAGCTTGTCTACGGAACGCTGCAAAATAAAATCGCCTTAGACTATATGCTGAAGCCTTTTATCCGCAAGCCGAATAAGGTGAAGCCGTGGGTGATTCAGCTGCTTCGTCTGTCCGCGTATCAAATGGAGTATTTAGAAAAAATTCCGGATCGCGCCGCCATCCATGAAGCGGTTGAAATCGCCAAAAAACGCGGGCATAAGGGCATTGCGTCCTTTGTCAACGGCATTCTCCGCTCCCTGCAGCGTGAGGGGGCGCCGTCATTTGCTGAAATTGAAGACCCGGTTCTCCGTCTTTCTACAGAGACAAGCCATCCCGAATGGCTCGTAAAAGAGTGGGTCGAGGCGTACGGCTTTGAGGCGGCTGAAAAAATCTGCCGGATTCATCTCATTCCGCCGAAGCAGACGCTCCGTGTCAATCACATAAAGAGCGACAGGGAAACGGTGCTGAATGAGATGGAGAATGCCGGTCTGGAAGCGGAAGCCGGAGACCTTTCTCCTGATGCGATTAAGCTTTTGAAAGGAAGCATCGCGAACACGGCATTTTTCCAAAACGGCCGGGTATCCATACAGGATGAAAGCTCAATGCTTGTCGCGCGGGCGCTGGACCCGAAGCCGGGCGAAACCGTTTTAGATGCATGCGCCGCACCGGGCGGAAAGTCGGCTCACATTGCGGAACTGATGGAGAACGAGGGGAGCCTCACATCGCTTGATCTTCACCGCCATAAAGTGAAGCTGATTAAAGAGGGCGCAGAACGGCTCGGACTTACGATCATCGACGCGCAAACGATGGATGCGCGAAAAGCGGGAGAGGCCTTTGGCGCAGAACGGTTTGACCGTATTCTCGTTGATGCCCCTTGCTCAGGTTTCGGCGTCATCAGAAGAAAACCCGATATGAAATATACGAAGACGCCGGAGGACAGCAGACGGCTGTCAGAAATCCAGCTCGGCATTTTAAGGGAAATCGCCCCATTAGTAAAAAAAGGTGGCACACTCGTATACAGTACGTGTACAATGGATCGGACAGAAAATGAAGAAGTTATGCATGCGTTTATACAAGAACACCCTGAGTTTGAACCCGATTTGTCTCTTGAAAAGCGGCTGCCTGAAAAGGCGAGACCCTTTGTTCAGGATGGAAGCCTTCAAATTCTTCCGCATTATTTCGGAACAGACGGTTTCTTTATTAGCAGCATGAGAAAGAAGGGATAAAAATGACACAATTAAAAAAGACAAGCGTACGGAAAGAGCTGCGGACTGAGCAGCCGTCCATTTACTCTTTTGAATTAGATGAAATCAAACAATGGCTGACCGAGAATGGCGAAAAGCCGTTCCGCGCAGCACAGATTTTTGAATGGCTCTATGAAAAGCGGGTTTCTTCATTTGATGAAATGACGAACCTCTCAAAAAGCCTGCGTGAAAAACTCGAGAGCAATTTTGTGCTGACAACGCTGAAAACGGCTGTAAAACAGACATCTCAAGACGGCACGATGAAATTTTTATTTGAACTTCATGACGGTTATACGATTGAAACGGTTTTAATGAGACACGAGTATGGTAATTCTGTATGTGTAACGACACAGGTCGGCTGCCGGATCGGCTGCACATTTTGCGCGTCAACGCTCGGCGGTCTGAAACGGAATCTTGAAGCGGGAGAAATCGTCGCTCAAGTCGTGAAAGTGCAAAAGGCGCTTGATGAAACGGATGAACGCGTCAGCTCAGTCGTCATCATGGGAATCGGAGAGCCGTTTGATAATTTCAATGAAATGCTCGCTTTCTTAAAAATCATTAACCACGATAAAGGGCTGAACATCGGAGCGCGTCATATCACAGTTTCCACCAGCGGAATCATTCCGAAGATTTACGATTTCGCCGATCAAAAAATGCAGATCAATTTCGCGATTTCTCTGCATGCTCCGAATACGGAAATCAGAAGCCGTCTGATGCCGATTAACAAAGCCTATAAGCTTCCTGACCTTATGGAGGCCGTCAAATATTACATCGAGAAAACAGGCAGACGGATCAGCTTTGAATACGGGCTGTTCGGCGGCGTAAATGATCAGGTCGAACATGCAGAAGAGCTTGCAGAACTGTTAAAAGACGTGAAATGCCATGTCAATTTAATTCCGGTAAACTATGTGCCTGAACGGGATTACGTCCGCACACCGAGAGATCAGATTTTCGCATTCGAAAAAACGTTAAAATCCCGCGGTGTAAATGTCACGATCAGAAGAGAGCAAGGCCATGACATTGACGCGGCCTGCGGTCAGCTTCGCGCGAAGGAGCGTCAAGACGAGACGAGGTGAAGAGGTTGATTACAGCCTTGAAAACAGATACAGGTAAAGTCCGCCGGCATAATGAAGATGCGGCGGGCATTTTCACAAAAGAAGACGCGGTGCTTGCGGTTGTCGCCGACGGCATGGGCGGTCATCTTGCCGGAGATGTAGCGAGCAGGATGGCGGTTGCGGCGATGGAAGAGCAGTGGAACCGGACCGAAACGGTTCCTTCTCTGCCGTCTGCTTGCGAGGATTGGCTGAAAGACCGGATTCATGAGGCGAATGTCAAAGTGCATGACCACGCTAAAGCCAATGAAGAATGCCGGGGAATGGGCACCACCATTGTCTGCGCCTTATTCACGGGGAAGTTTGTCACTGTGGCTCATATTGGTGACAGCCGGTGCTACCTGCTTCAAGAGGGGGAATTCACTCAGCTGACTGAGGACCATTCGCTTGTGAATGAGCTGGTCAAGACGGGGGAAATTTCGAAAGAGGACGCCGAGCACCATCCGCGGAAAAATGTATTGACGAGAGCGCTGGGGACAGATGAAACCATCAGCCCCGACGCCCGTTCTTTTGAACTGTCTGACGGCGATCAGCTGCTTTTATGCTCTGACGGACTGTCAAATAAAATAGAAGATCACGAGATCAAACAAATGCTTCAAGCCGAATCTGATCCTCAGGAAAAAGTAGACCTTCTCATCAGCAAAGCAAATCAAAACGGCGGCGAAGATAACATCACGGCTGTGTTGATTGAGTTTTCCGCAGATGCAAAAGAGGGTGAAGACAAGTGCTAACCGGCAAGCGGATCAGCGGGCGTTATCATATCCTCCGGCCCATTGGCGGCGGCGGAATGGCAAACGTTTTTTTAGCTGAGGACATCATTCTCGAACGTGAAGTCGCAATTAAAATTCTGCGGTTTGACTTTGTGAATGACATTGATTTTATCAGGCGTTTCAGAAGAGAAGCACAGTCGGCATCAAGCCTCGATCATCCGAATATCGTCAGTATTTACGATATCGGGGAGGAAGGCGATATTTATTACATTGTCATGGAATATGTGGAAGGCATGACATTAAAGGAATACATAACCGCACACGGACCGCTTCATCCGAAAGAAGCGCTGTCCGTTATGGAGCAGATCGTCTCGGCCATCGCCCATGCCCATCAAAACCATATCGTGCACCGGGATATTAAACCGCACAATATATTGATAGATCATTTAGGGCATATCAAGGTGACGGATTTCGGCATCGCCACAGCGCTTACGTCTACGACAATCACACATACGAATTCTGTGCTGGGCTCGGTTCATTATTTGTCTCCGGAGCAGGCGAGAGGCGGCCTGGCAACGAAAAAATCAGATATTTACGCGCTCGGCATCGTGCTGTTTGAGCTTTTAACAGGCAAAATCCCTTTTGACGGAGAATCAGCCGTCAGCATAGCGCTAAAGCACCTGCAAACAGAAACGCCTTCCGCCAGAAAGTGGAACCCTTCCATTCCGCAGAGCGTTGAAAACATTATTTTAAAGGCAACCGCCAAAGACCCGTTTCACCGCTATGAAAGCGCGGAGGACATGGAGGCGGACATCAGAACGGCTTTTGACGCCGGCAGGCTGAATGAACAAAAATTTTCCGTGCAGGATGATGAGGAAATGACAAAAGCCATTCCCGTTATTACTGACGGCGCAAAAGCCGCGTCTCAGGCGGAAACGCCGGGGGAGACGGATGATAAGGAACAGCAGCCAGCCAAAAAGAAAAAACGGAAATGGCCGTGGGTTTTGCTGGCCGTCTGTTTCATTTTCATTATGGCGGCTGTTCTTGCGGTCACCGTGTTCCCGTCTTTATTTATGCCTAAAGATGTAAGCGTCCCCGACGTACGGGGCATGAAGTACGAAAAAGCGGAAGCCCTGCTTGAAAAGAACGGGCTCCGGGCTGATCCTGATATAACGGATATTGAAGATGAAAAAATAGAAGAGGAATTAATGGTCAAAACGGACCCAAAAGCGGGGTCTACCGTTAAAGAAGGCTCTTCTGTAAAACTGTACAAAAGCATCGGAAAACCGAAAACCCAGCTGATCGACGTGAAAGGACGGCAGATCGGCGACGCAAAAAAAGCGCTGAAGGAAAAAGGTTTCAAACATGTCAATGTCAAAGAAGAAAACGATGACAGCGAGGCCGGCACCGTAATTGAGCAGGACCCGTCAGCCGGCACCGATATGGTCGCAAGCGACGATGAAGTCAATCTAACGGTCAGCCTCGGCCCGGCGGACGTTACGCTGAGGGACTTAAAGACTTACAGCAAAGAAGCGGCTTCAGGGTATCTTGAAGATAACGGCCTGCAGCTTGTTGAAAAACAAGCCCATTCAGATGACGTGCCGGAAGGACAAGTCATGAAACAAGAGCCGTCAGCCGGCACTGCGGTTAAGCCGGGAAGTAATGTTGAAGTGACGTTCTCGCTCGGACCTGAAGAAAAACCGGCGAAAACGCTAAAAGAAAAAATCAGCATTCCTTACGAACCCGAACATGAAGGGGACGAGCTTGAAGTGCAAATCGCCATCGATGATAAGGACCACAGCATCTCTGATACGTATGACTCATTTAAAATAAAAGAGCCGACCGAAAAAACAATTGAACTGAAGATTGATCAGGGACAGAAGGGGTATTATCAAGTGATGGTCGATCATAAAGTCGTCAGCTACAAAACGATTGAATACCCGAAAGATAATGACTGATAAGGAGGGACCCTATGCCTGAGGGCAAAATTATAAAAGCGTTAAGCGGATTCTATTATGTCTTGGATGAATCACAGGACAAGATCATTCAATGCAGAGGCCGGGGCATTTTCAGAAAAAATAAAATAACGCCCCTGGTCGGCGATTATGCCGTTTATCAGGCTGAAAATGATAAAGAAGGCTACCTGCTGGAAATCAAAGAACGAACAAATGAGCTGATCAGGCCGCCGATTTCAAATGTCGATCAGGCCGTTCTCGTCTTTTCTGCCGTTCAGCCGGCGTTCAGCACGTCTTTATTGGACCGTTTTCTCGTCCTTGTGGAAGCCAACGGCATTCACCCGATCATCTGCATAACCAAAATGGACTTAGCTGCAGACGGGGAATCGAAAGAGGCGATACTTTCTTACGTGAAAGACTATCAGGCGATCGGTTATGACGTATATGTGACGTCATCAAAAGAAAACAGCGGCTTAACAGGCATTGTGAAACACTTCGAGGACAAAACGACGGTGTTTGCCGGTCAGTCCGGAGTCGGAAAATCTTCGCTTTTAAATGCGATCAGCCCGGAGCTTGAGCTGAAAACAAACGAGATTTCCGCACATTTGGGACGCGGAAAACATACGACGCGCCATGTGGAGCTCATTCATACATCAGGCGGTCTGGTTGCGGATACTCCGGGGTTCAGTTCGCTTGAATTTACCGGCATTGAGGAAGAAGAGCTGGGCAGCACGTTCCCTGAGATCAGAGAAATAAGCGCCTCCTGCAAATTCAGAGGCTGTCTGCATCTTAAGGAGCCGAAATGCGCGGTAAAGCAAGCGGTGGAAGAAGGAGAGATTCAGCCGTACCGCTACGAGCATTACAAAGAATTTATGCAGGAAATAAAAGAGAGAAAGCCGAGGTATTAATATGATTAAGGTTGCGCCATCAATTCTTTCCGCCGATTTTGCTTCACTGGGCGAGGAAATTAAAGACGTGGAAAAAGGAGGGGCGGACTATATCCATATTGATGTCATGGATGGCCATTTCGTCCCTAACATTACAATCGGGCCGCTTATCGTTGAAGCCGTCCGTCCGGTGACTGATCTGCCGCTGGATGTCCATCTTATGATTGAAAACCCGGACCGCTACATCCCGGCATTCGCAAAAGCCGGTGCGGACATCCTTTCCGTTCACGCTGAAGCGTGTCCGCATCTTCACCGGACCATTCAATTGATAAAAGAGCAGGGGGTAAAAGCGGGAGTTGTGCTTAATCCGCATACGCCCGTCCAAATGATTGAACATGTGATCGAGGAGCTTGACCTTGTGCTGTTAATGACGGTTAACCCCGGTTTTGGCGGACAGCGCTTCATTCATTCGGTTCTGCCGAAAATCCGTCAGGTCAAACAGCTGGCTGAGGAGAAAGGCCTGTCTGAGCTTTTAATCGAGGTGGACGGAGGCGTTAATAAAGAAACAGCCCCTTTATGCGCTGAAGCGGGCGCCAATCTGCTTGTTGCCGGGTCTGCCGTATATAATCAGCCGGATCGGAAAAAAGCCATCGCTGACATCCGAAACGCATCATAAACATGCTGAAAAAGAGCCCGGTGAAAGCCGCCGGCTCTTTTCGCGTCTAAGAGAGAGGATAGCATATGAAGACAATCAATATCGTTGCGGGCGGCCCGCGGGAGCTTATTCCCGATCTATCCGAATACACAGACGGAGATACGACGTGGGTCGGAGTTGATAAAGGGACGGTTGCTCTTTTGGAGGCCGGAATCATTCCGCAGGAAGCTTTCGGTGATTTTGACAGCATTACGGAAGAGGAGCTCATGCAGATTCAAAAAGCGGCGCCGGCCCTCCATGTGTATCAGGCGGAAAAAGATTATACCGATCTTGAACTCGCCCTTGACTGGGCTTTACAAAAAGAACCGGAAAACATTCGGGTATTCGGTGTGACGGGCGGAAGAGCCGATCACTTTTTAGGGAACATCCAGCTGCTGTATAAAGCCTTACATAAGCATACCGATGTCAAGCTGATCGACCGGCAGAATGACATTCAGATGTTCGGGCCCGGCCGTTATACAATTGAAGAAAAAGTGCGCAGACGCTATATTTCTTTCATTCCGTTTACGGAAGCGGCAGACGGCCTGACACTCGACGGTTTTAAATATCCCCTTGATAATTGTCATATTCCTCTGGGTTCCACACTATGTATTAGTAACGAACTCATTCATTCACGAGGTACTTTTTCGTTTGCAAAAGGCATATTAATAATGGTAAGGAGCGCGGATTAGAAAAGCGGCTTCTGCCATATGCGGAAAAAACCATGAATCCTAAAGTGATGAACGCAGCGGATACGGGACTTATAGGAGGGGACAAAATGAAATTTTATACCATTAAATTGCCGAAGTTTTTAGGAGGAATTGTCCGGGCGATGCTGGGCTCATTTAGAAAAGAGTAAGCCCAAGAAGCTGAAATTGCCCTCTTTGAACGCATAAAAAACGCCTGCCGCATAAAAGGGCAGGCGTTCATTTTTGCTTATACACGCTCAACTTTACCGGATTTTAAAGCCCGGGCAGATACATACACTTTTTTAGGTTTGCCGTCAACGAGGATGCGGACCTTTTGAAGGTTGGCGCCCCAAGTACGCTTAGAAGCGTTCATTGCGTGAGAACGGTTGTTTCCGGCTTTTGTTTTTTTACCTGTAATAAAACATTTACGTGCCATTTGTTTCCCTCCTAACTGCGCGAAACATCTTTTTAAACATAGTGTCTCAGATGCTTTCGTTATACAATACTTTAAATAATTTACCACAGCTAAAAACCGTTTGCAACCTATTGTTTCCCTTACTTTCAAGAAAAATCACTTGACATGTAAAACCAATCACATTTCCGCGCTGAAGGCCGCTGTCTGTATCTTTTCTTTTCATAATGGGATACATATAGTAGAATAATGATAACTCTATGCACCTGAAGGAGGAACCTGTGTGTCCATTGAAATGAAGACAAAATACGGACAGATTGATATATCCAACGAAGTCATCGCAATGGTTGCCGGAGGCGCTGCCATTGACTGTTACGGAATAGTGGGGATGGCCTCAAAAAACCAGATTAAAGACGGTTTGTCTGAAATCCTCCGGAGAGAGAACTTCGCAAAAGGCGTACATGTCCGTCAGGAAGCCGAACAAATACATATCGACATGTACATTATTGTCAGCTACGGCACTAAAATATCCGAAGTAGCCCACAATGTTCAGACGAAGGTAAAATACACAGTAAATCAAACAATCGGACTTGCAGTTGATTCTGTAAATATTTATGTCCAAGGCGTACGAGTAACGAACCCGTAGTGAGGAGGATGAGTATTGTCTAGACGAAACTTAGATGGGAGAGCTTTTGCGGCAATGATTCTGGCGGGGGCTGAGACATTGTCTCAAAACGCATCCGCGGTGGATGCGCTGAACGTGTTTCCCGTTCCTGACGGCGATACCGGAACAAATATGAATTTATCGATGTCATCCGGTGCAAGAGAGGTAGAGCACATTGACTCACCCGACATCGGCAAAGTCGGCATCGCCCTGTCAAAAGGCCTGCTTATGGGAGCGAGAGGAAACTCAGGGGTGATCTTGTCCCAATTGTTCAGAGGTTTCACAAAGAGCATTGAAAACAAAAACCAAATTGACGCCCAAGAGTTTGCCGCAGCACTCCAAGCGGGAGTGGATATGGCATATAAGGCGGTTATGAAACCGGTTGAAGGAACGATTTTAACCGTGGCCAAGGATGCGGCTAAAAAAGCGGTCGCCTCGGCCAAAGAAGAAACCGATATTATTTCAGTCATGGAGGCCGTTATTGAAGAAGCGGAAGCGTCGCTCAACCGCACGCCGGATCTGCTTCCTGTTTTAAAGGACGTCGGTGTCGTTGACAGCGGCGGAAAAGGTCTGCTTTGTGTATATGAAGGCTTTTTGGCTGCTTTAAAAGGAGAGGCCGTACCGAAAAAAGCGGTTCTTCCGGCACTCGATGATATGGTGAATGCCGAGCATCATAAAAGCGCGCAGAGCATGCTGAGTACAGAAGACATTGAATTCGGATTTTGTACGGAAGTGATGGTGAGGCTGGATCAAGATAAACGGACGTTCAAGGAAGAGGCGTTCAGAAACGAACTGAGCCGTTTCGGCGATTCATTGCTGGTCGTGGCTGATGATACGCTGGCGAAAGTTCATATTCATGCCGAAGAACCAGGGAACGTACTCAATCTCGCACAGCGTTACGGCGATCTGATTAAAATTAAAATTGAAAACATGAGGGAACAGCATACTTCAATCATCAGCCAAGAACATGATGAAAAAAAGCCGGCCGGCGTTATGAAAGAAGCCCGCAAGCCTTTTGGCATCGTGACTGTGGCAATGGGAGAGGGCATTTCTGAATTGTTTACGAGCATCGGCGCTTCACACGTAATCGAAGGCGGCCAGACAATGAATCCGAGCACGGAAGATATTGTTGAAGCCGTTCAGTCTGTCAATGCGGAGACGGTTTTCATTCTTCCGAACAATTCCAATATTGTGATGGCTGCCAATCAGGCGGCGAGCGTGGCTGAAGAAAATGTCATTGTCATTCCGGCAAAAACGGTCCCTCAAGGCATGACCGCCCTGCTTGCGTTTAACCCTGACCAGCCGGCTGATGTAAATGAAGCCAATATGCTTGAGGCCATCCGGAATGTGAAAAGCGGACAGGTGACATATTCAGTCAGAGACACCCATATTGACGGCAAAGATATTAAAAAAGGTGATTTTATCGGCATTTTAAACAGTTCAATTATCGGCAGCGCCGAAGATCGGATAAGTGCGGCGAAATTGCTGCTGGATGAAATGATCGGGGAAGAAGATGAAATCGTCACCATCCTGTACGGAGAGGACGCGCCGGAAGAAGAAGCTGAGAAACTCGCTGAGTATATTGCTAGTGTCTGTGAAGATATCGAGGTTGAAATCCATAACGGCAGACAGCCTCTGTATCCATATATATTTGCGGCAGAATAGAAGGGCTTATCAGGCCCTTCTATTCTTATGCCTTTATTTACCTGCGGCAGTGCGGCAGTGTGCCTGCTTGCCAATTGAGAAATGTTCAATTAGTCTAAAGAAAAGCGCTGAATGAAGTGATGTTAAGGAGGAGCAAACCAGCATGAAGTATAGAAGCGTTTTTGATATTATCGGCCCGGTCATGATCGGTCCGTCCAGTTCACATACCGCAGGCGCCGCCCGGATCGGCAGAGTGGCCAGAAGCTTATTCAGGCGGGAGCCCCGCCGGATCGTTGTGTCTTTTTACGGATCATTTGCAGAAACGTATAAGGGTCACGGCACTGATGTCGCGATTATCGGCGGCCTGCTTGATTTCGATACATTTGATGAACGGATTAAAACAGCGATTCAAATTGCGGAAGAGAAGGGCATATATGTAGAGTTCCGTACAGAGGATGCCGTGCCCGTTCATCCGAATACGGCGCGTATCGTCATTTCTGATGATGAGGGAGAGCTTGCCCTTACCGGTATTTCCATCGGCGGCGGAAAAATAGAAATCACGGAGCTTAACGGCTTTGAGCTGCGACTTTCCGGAAACCACCCGGCTATTTTAGTCGTTCACAATGATAAATTCGGCACGATTGCAGGCGTTGCCAATGTGCTTGCGAAATTCTCCATCAACGTCGGACATATGGAAGTGGCGCGTAAGGACGTCGGCCAGCTTGCGCTGATGACGATTGAGGTCGATCAGAATATTGAAGAAGAAGTGCTTGACGAGCTTTCAACACTTCCTAATATTATACAGGTTACTAAGATAGCTGACTAAAAAGTCAGGAGGAAAATGACATGTTTCGTAATGTAAAAGAATTAATAGAAATCACTCAAGAAAAACAAATTCCGATTTCGGAAGTGATGATCACCCAAGAGATGGAAGTGACGCAAAAAACACGGGAAGAAATCTTTTCAGGAATGGAGCGCAATCTCTCCGTCATGGAAGCAGCTGTTGAAAAAGGGCTGAAGGGCGTCACGAGTCAGACCGGTTTAACAGGCGGAGATGCCGTGAAACTTCAGGCATACATCCAATCGGGAAGAAGTCTGTCGGGCAATCTGATTTTAGACGCCGTTTCTAAAGCTGTGGCGACAAATGAAGTCAATGCGGCGATGGGAACGATCTGCGCTACACCGACCGCCGGCTCTGCCGGGGTTGTGCCGGGAACGTTATTTGCCGTAAAGCATAAGCTGAACCCTACGACAGAACAAATGATCCGTTTTCTGTTTACAGCCGGCGCGTTCGGTTTTGTCGTAGCAAATAATGCGAGTATTTCAGGAGCGGCAGGAGGCTGTCAGGCGGAAGTCGGATCAGCATCAGGCATGGCAGCGGCCGCGATTGTGGAAATGGCGGGCGGAACGCCTCAGCAATCAGCGGAAGCAATGGCGATTACACTGAAAAATATGCTCGGTCTCGTATGTGACCCGGTCGCCGGATTGGTAGAAGTGCCGTGTGTCAAACGAAACGCAATGGGAGCATCCAACGCGATGATCGCGGCGGATATGGCGCTGGCCGGGATTACAAGCCGCATTCCTTGCGATGAGGTGATTGACGCGATGTACAAAATCGGCCAGACAATGCCGACAGCACTGCGTGAAACGGGACAAGGCGGTTTAGCTGCGACACCGACGGGAAGAGAATTAGAGAAAAAAATTTTCGGAGGAGCGCTGAAATCAAGTGACACACCATCAGCAAACTAGTATAGCGGAAATTAAGGGCATTGGGCCGGAAACAGAAAAAACATTGCACGAACTTGGTATCTATGACATTTCTGATCTTCTGAATTATTTCCCTTACCGTTATGACGACTATGAGCTGAGGGATTTAGAAGAAGTAAAACATGAAGAAAGAGTGACGGTAGAAGGGAAGGTTCATTCAGAACCTTCTCTTACCTATTACGGCAAAAAACGAAACAGGCTGACATTCAGGGTGCTTGTCGGCAATTATTTAATTACCGCGGTCTGCTTTAACCGTCCCTACTTAAAAAAGAAACTGACGTTAGGTTCTGTCGTCACGATATCCGGGAAATGGGATAAACACAGACAGACCGTTTCCGTGCAGGAATTAAAAAACGGTCCTCATCAAGAAGATAAAAGCATTGAGCCTGTTTATTCCGTTAAAGAAAACGTCACCGTAAAAATGATGAGACGGTTTATTAAGGAAGCGCTGCAGCATCATTTGGACAGTGCAGCCGATCCGCTTCCTGAAAAATTGAGAATCCGCTACAAGCTGCCTGATTATAAACATGCCCTGCAGACGATGCATCAGCCTGAAACGAGGGAATCGTTACAGCAGGCAAGACGCCGGTTTGTTTATGAGGAATTCTTATTATTTCAGCTGAAAATGCAGGCGTTCCGTAAAGCGGAAAGGGAACAGTCAAAAGGCATCAGCCATGTGTTTCCTGCTGAAAAGCTCACCGCTTTCACAGACAGCCTGCCGTTTTCGCTCACGACCGCACAGGCGCGCGTGCTTCGGGAAATTACCGCTGATATGACATCCCCTTACCGAATGAACCGTCTGCTGCAAGGTGATGTCGGTTCAGGGAAAACGGCCGTCGCCGCCATCGCTTTGTACGCTGCGATTCTGTCGGGGCATCAGGGGGCATTAATGGTGCCGACTGAAATTCTGGCCGAACAGCATGCAGATTCTCTCGTATCGTTGTTTGCAAATGAAGATGTAAATATCGCGCTTTTGACGAGTTCTGTAAAAGGAAAGCGGCGCAGGGAGCTTTTGGAGCGGCTTGCTCTCGGAGAGATTGATATTTTAGTAGGGACCCATGCTTTAATCCAGGATGAAGTGGAATTCAAAGCGCTGAGTCTTGTTATTACGGACGAGCAGCACCGGTTCGGGGTCGAACAGCGCAAAAAACTCAAGAATAAAGGTCAGGATCCGGATGTGCTGTTTATGACAGCCACTCCGATTCCGAGAACGTTGGCCATTACCGTCTTCGGAGAAATGGATGTTTCCGTGATAGATGAAATGCCCGCGGGGCGAAAACAAATCGAAACGTATTGGGTGAAACACGACATGCTGGAGCGGATTTTGGCTTTTATAGAAAAAGAGCTGAAGCAGGGAAGGCAAGCCTATATTATCTGCCCGCTCATTGAAGAGTCGGATAAACTGGATGTACAGAATGCGATTGACGTATATAACATGCTGTCTGACGTTTACCGCGGTAAATGGAATGTCGGCCTGATGCACGGGAAGCTCCATTCTGATGAAAAAGATCAAGTGATGAGAGAATTCAGCGCTAATCAATGTCAGGTACTTGTGTCAACAACCGTCGTAGAAGTCGGGGTGAACGTGCCGAATGCGACGATTATGGTCATCTATGACGCCGACCGTTTCGGATTATCTCAGCTCCATCAGCTCCGCGGCCGGGTCGGGCGGGGAGACCACCAATCTTTCTGCATCTTGATGGCCGATCCGAAATCCGAAACCGGGAAGGAACGGATGAGAATCATGTCAGAGACAAACGACGGCTTCGAGCTGTCTGAAAAGGACCTTGAACTGCGCGGTCCCGGTGATTTCTTCGGAAAAAAACAGAGCGGTATGCCCGAGTTCAAGGTGGCGGATATGGTTCATGACTACAGAGCTTTGGAAACGGCCCGCCAGGATGCGGCCAATCTGGTGTCTTCAGAGGCTTTTTGGAAAGATGACGAATACCGCATGCTGCGCGGTCAATTACTTTCAAGCGGCGTCTTAGAAGGGGAGAAATTAAGCTGATTCTGTAAAATTCGGCGGCTTTCAAAAAACAATCATTGCATTCCAATCTATGAGATTATATACTACTATTAGTACCTAGTCTTAATTGTCCGGATGGTGTTTACAGATGAGAAGAAGCAAGAAAGAACGCCAAAAATTATTGCAGCAGACGATCAAATCGACACCCTTCATCACAGATGAAGAATTAGCGGGGAAATTCGGCGTCAGCATTCAGACGATCCGTTTAGACCGCTTAGAGCTCTCAATACCGGAGCTGAGGGAAAGAATTAAAAACGTGGCAGAACAAACGCTTGATGATGAAGTGAAATCATTGTCTTTAGACGAAGTGATCGGTGAAATCATTGATCTGGAGCTTGACGGCCAGGCCATTTCCATATTAGAAGTAAGACGCGAACATGTCTTCAGCCGCAATCAAATTGCGCGGGGGCATCATTTGTTTGCGCAGGCGAACTCACTCGCCGTAGCCGTCATTGATGATGAGCTGGCGCTGACCGCAAGCGCAAATATCCGCTTTACAAGACAGGTGAAAGAAGGCGAGCGCGTCGTTGCGAAAGCCAAAGTGACGGCAGTCGAAAAAGAAAAAGGCAGAACGGTAGTTGAAGTCAACAGCTATGTGGGAGAAGAAGTCGTGTTCTCCGGCAGCTTTGACATGTACCGTTCAAAACAATCATAAAGGTGGAGCATGCATGAGAATAGCTGTAGATGCAATGGGAGGCGACAACGCACCCAAAGCTGTTATTGACGGAGTAATGAAGAGTATTGAGGCATTTGACGATCTTCATATTACGCTGGTCGGTGACAAGACAACGATAGAATCACACTTGCCAACAACATCAGACCGCATCACTGTGTTGCACGCCGATGAAGTGATTGAACCGACGGATGAACCGGTCCGCGCCGTACGCAGAAAGAAAAACTCTTCTATGGTGCTGATGGCGCAGGAAGTGGCTGAAAACAGAGCGGACGCCTGCATCTCAGCGGGGAATACGGGCGCACTCATGACAGCGGGACTGTTTATCGTCGGCAGAATTAAAGGAATCGACCGGCCTGCGCTTGCGCCGACGCTTCCGACCGTTTCAGGCGACGGTTTCCTTCTTTTGGACGTGGGCGCCAATGTCGATGCCAAACCGGAGCACCTCGTCCAGTACGGAATTATGGGATCTGTATATGCCCGGCAGGTCCTCGGAATCAGCTCGCCCCGCGTCGGATTGTTAAATGTCGGCACGGAAGAAAAGAAAGGAAACGACCTGACAAAAAAGACGTTTGAATTATTAAAAGAAACAAACGTGAATTTTGTCGGAAACGTTGAGGCGAGAGACTTGCTCGAAGGCGCTGCTGACGTCATCGTTACAGACGGCTTTACGGGCAACGTCACGTTGAAAACATTGGAAGGTTCAGCGTTATCGATTTTCAAAATGCTGAAAGATACACTGACTTCAAGTTTTGTTTCTAAGCTCGCAGCGGGAGTGCTGAAGCCGAAGCTGATGGAAATGAAACTGAAAATGGACTATTCTGAGTACGGCGGGGCGAGTCTTTTCGGTTTGAAAGCGCCCGTCATTAAAGCGCACGGCTCTTCTGACGCACGCGCTGTTTACCATGCGCTGCGCCAGGCGAGAGAAATGGTCAGCCAAAACGTGGCCGCATTTATAGAAGAAGAAGTAAAAGAAGAAAAAACAGATGAGTAGTCTGGAGGTTACCGCATCATGAGTAAGATTGCATTTTTATTTCCCGGACAGGGATCACAATATATCGGTATGGGAAAAGACCTGTACGAACGCGAAGAAGCGTCAAATCGTATTTTTGATGAAGCGGATGAAACGCTTGAAACAAAGCTGAGCTCGCTCATTTTTGAAGGTGACGCCGAAGAATTGACCCTTACATACAATGCGCAGCCTGCGCTGTTGACAACGAGCATCGCCGTATTGGAAAAGTTTAAAGAATCCGGCATCACCCCTGATTTCACCGCCGGCCACAGCCTCGGAGAATATTCGGCGCTTGTTGCGGCGGGAGCGATGACATTTAAAGATGCCGTTTACACGGTAAGAAAACGGGGAGAATTCATGAATGAAGCCGTGCCGGCCGGAGAAGGCGCCATGGCCGCTATTCTCGGAATGGATGCGGAGTCCTTGAAAAAGGTGACGGATCAAGTGACGGAAAACGGTCATCTCGTACAGCTTGCAAATCTGAACTGCCCCGGCCAGATCGTCATTTCCGGAACGGCAAAAGGCGTGGAGCTGGCTTCAGAGGAAGCGAAAAACAACGGAGCAAAACGGGCGATCCCATTAGAAGTAAGCGGACCGTTCCATTCTGAATTAATGAAGCCGGCAGCGCAAAAACTCGAGGAGGTGCTCAGCGCCTGTGAGTTAAAAAATGCGGCTGTTCCCGTGATTTCAAACGTTTCGGCTGACGTTATGACGGAAAAAGACGATATCAAGAAAAAACTGATCGAACAGCTGTATTCGCCTGTTCGCTTTGAAGAAACCATTAACAAACTGATTGACGAAGGCGTCACGACGTTTGTTGAAATCGGGCCCGGAAAAGTGCTTTCAGGCCTTGTGAAAAAAGTGAACCGCCGCCTTAAAACAATCTCGGTTTCTGACCATGAAACCATCGAACTGGCGATTCAAACGCTGAAGGAGGAGAATCAGGATGCTTAATGAAAAAACAGCAGTGGTAACGGGAGCGTCCCGCGGAATCGGGCGGGCGATCGCGCTTGATCTTGCGAAAAACGGCTGTAATGTAGTAGTCAACTACTCCGGGAATGAAGCGAAAGCGAACGAAGTCGTAGATGAGATCAAATCTTTGGGCCGAAACGCGATCGCCGTAAAAGCCGATGTATCAAATTCCGAAGAAGTACAAAACATGATGAAAGAGGCTGTCGCTGCATTTTCTTCAATCGACATTCTCGTGAACAATGCGGGGATCACAAAAGACAATCTTCTGATGAGAATGAAAGAAAATGAATGGGATGATGTCATTAACATTAACTTAAAAGGTGTATTCAACTGCACGAAAGCCGTTACAAGACAGATGATGAAACAGCGCTCCGGCCGGATTATCAACGTATCATCAATCGTCGGCGTCAGCGGAAACCCCGGCCAGGCAAACTATGTGGCGGCAAAAGCCGGTGTAATCGGCTTAACGAAGTCATCAGCCAAAGAGCTTGCGAGCCGAAATATTACGGTCAATGCCATTGCTCCGGGCTTTATTTCCACGGATATGACGGACAAGCTTTCTAAAGAAGTCCAAGATGAAATGCTGAAGCAGATTCCGCTCGCGCGTTTCGGTGATCCTTCCGATATCAGCAGCGTTGTTACGTTCCTTGCTTCTGAAGGATCGCGTTATATGACGGGCCAAACCCTTCATATTGACGGCGGAATGGTGATGTAAAGATTTGTTTTTAAAATTTCATCCTAGTTTCTCTAGTTTTTTAAAAACGAATCCTCTATAATACTTGAGGGGAGGTGAATTGCTATGGCAGATACATTAGAGCGTGTAACGAAAATCATCGTAGACCGCCTTGGCGTTGATGAAGCTGACGTCAAACTTGAAGCTTCTTTCAAGGAAGACTTAGGTGCTGATTCCCTAGATGTAGTTGAGCTTGTTATGGAACTTGAAGACGAGTTTGATATGGAGATTTCTGACGAAGATGCTGAAAAGATTGCAACAGTCGGCGACGCTGTGAACTACATACAAAACCAGCAATAAGCTGATGCTAAAAGTCCCGCCTGACAGCGGGGCTTTAGCCCTTTAATCGTTCGGTTACCGGCGTCTGACGCTGTACGCGCTGCTGATTCCGTTTACGGCGGGGAGCGCGGTGAACCTGATGTGCCTATGGAGGTTACTATGTCAAAACACTCACATTTTAAAGATAAAAAAAAGTTCTATAAAAAAATAGAGCAATTTAAAGAGTTCCAAGAACGGATTTCGGTTCATTTTCAAAACGAGAAACTTTTGTATCAAGCATTTACACATTCATCTTATGTGAATGAGCATCGGAAAAAGCCGTATGAAGACAACGAAAGGCTTGAATTTTTAGGTGACGCTGTTTTGGAACTGACGATCTCCCAATTCTTATTTGCCAAATATCCGGCCATGAGTGAAGGAGATTTGACGAAGCTGAGAGCCGCTATCGTATGCGAGCCGTCACTCGTCTCACTTGCCCACGAATTGTCATTCGGCGATCTTGTTCTCTTGGGAAAAGGAGAAGAAATGACGGGCGGCAGAAAGCGTCCTGCGCTTTTAGCGGATGTGTTTGAAGCGTTTATCGGCGCACTGTATCTGGATCAGGGCCTTGAGCCGGTTCAGCAATTCCTGAAAGAGTACGTGTTCCCTAAAATAAACGATGGTGCTTTTTCTCATGTGATGGATTTCAAAAGCCAGCTTCAAGAATTTGTACAGCGGGACGGAAAAGGATCGCTTGAGTACAAAATTCTCAATGAAAAAGGGCCTGCCCACAACCGGGAATTCGAGGCGCTCGTCTCTCTTAAAGGTGAGGCGCTCGGTATCGGGAACGGACGTTCCAAAAAAGAAGCCGAGCAGCATGCGGCACAGGAAGCTCTTGCAAAATTGCAAAAACATCATACGAAACAATAAAATCCCCCTGTATCCCTAGGGGGATTTCAGTATGTCTGCGCCTGATATAAGCGGGTGATTATGATAATATTGAGATACTTATACGATAAGGAGGATCTGGGATGTTCCTCAAACGTTTAGACGTTATAGGATTTAAATCATTTGCAGAACGGATATCCGTTGACTTTGTAAAAGGCGTCACGGCCGTTGTCGGTCCGAACGGCAGCGGAAAGAGCAACATTACCGAAGCCATCCGCTGGGTGCTCGGCGAACAATCAGCCCGCTCGCTTCGGGGCGGAAAAATGGAAGATATCATTTTTGCGGGAAGTGATTCGCGCAAGCGGCTGAACCTTGCCGAAGTCACGTTAACGCTTGATAATGAAGATCATTTTCTCCCGATCGATTATCACGAAGTCAGCGTGACGAGGCGGGTGTACCGTTCCGGAGAAAGTGAATTTCTCATCAACAATCAGCAGTGCCGCCTGAAAGACATCATTGACTTATTTATGGACTCCGGGCTCGGAAAAGAAGCATTCTCCATTATCAGCCAGGGGAAAGTCGAAGAGATCCTCAGCAGCAAAGCGGAAGACCGCCGCAGTATTTTTGAAGAAGCGGCCGGCGTGCTGAAATATAAAACACGAAAGAAAAAAGCGGAAAACAAACTGTTTGAGACGCAGGATAACTTAAACAGGGTGGAAGATATTCTCCACGAGCTTGAAGATCAGGTCGAACCGCTGAAAATCCAGGCATCAATCGCCAAAGACTACTTAGAAAAAAAGAAAGAGCTTGAGCATGTCGAAATCGCCCTTACCGCCTTTGACATTGAACAACTGCATAGCAGATGGTCGGGTTTAAAAGAAAAGGTGCAGGCTGCTAAAGAAGAAGAATTGGCGGAATCATCGGCTCTGTCCGCAAAAGAAGCGATGATAGAAGAGACGAGAGATAAAATCCACGCGCTTGATGAATCAGTCAACGAACTGCAGCAGGTGCTGCTCGTGACAAGTGAAGAGCTGGAAAAGCTGGAAGGCCGGAAAGAAGTGCTGAAAGAGCGTAAAAAAAACGCCGCTCAAAACCGGGAACAGCTAGAGGAATCCGTTACACATTACACGAACAAAGAAGCCGAACTGAAAGCGGACATTGAAAAACAGTCTGCCGTCTATGATAAACTTCGTGCGGAAGTGAAGCGGTTAAACGCCCAGGTGAAAGAAAAGCAGCAGGCTCTCAGTCTGCATAATGAAAATGTAGAAGAGAAAATCGAACAATTAAAAAGCGATTACTTTGAATTGTTAAACAGCCAGGCGTCGATTCGCAACGAGCTGCAGCTTTTAGATGATCAGATGTCCCAATCTGCGGTCCAGCAGGCGAGACTGACCGCAAACAATGAAAAATACCTTGAAGAACGTAACGATATTGCAGTCCGCAAAGCGGCGTGCGAAGAGGAATTGGCCGCCGTTGAAGAGGATATTCACAATCAGGTCGTCCGCTTTCGCGAAGTCCAGACAGCATATGAACAGAAAAAACGCCAGTATGAAAAGAAAGAATCAGCGCTGTATCAGGCATATCAATTCGTCCAGCAGGCCAGATCCAAAAAAGATATGCTTGAAACGATGCAAGGCGATTTTTCAGGATTTTACCAAGGCGTAAAAGAAGTGCTGAAGCAGAAAGAGCAGCTCGGCGGCATCCGCGGCGCCGTTCTCGAACTGATTGCGACCGAACAAAAATATGAAACGGCGATTGAGATTGCACTCGGCGCAGCGGCGCAGCACGTTGTCACAGACGATGAGCAGGCGGCGCGGAAAGCGATTCAATATTTAAAACAGAATTCCTTCGGCCGCGCGACGTTCCTGCCGCTTACAGTTATGAAACCGCGCCAGCTTCAAACCCGTGATGAACAGACGGCTTCAAAGCATCCGTCTTTCCTCGGCACAGCGAGCGGGCTTGTCACATATGATGCGGCGTATCGGAATGTCATTCAAAACCTTCTCGGCACCGTGCTGATCACTGAAGATTTAAAAGGCGCGAATGAACTGGCCAAGCTTCTCGGGCACCGCTACCGCATCGTCACGCTTGAGGGCGATGTCGTCAATCCAGGCGGATCAATGACAGGCGGCGCGGTCAAAAAGAAAAACAATTCTCTGCTCGGCAGAAGCCGCGAGCTTGAGACGGTGACTGCGCGGCTTGCCGAAATGGAAGAAAAAACAGCTCTGCTCGAAAAAGAGGTCAAAGCGCTGAAGCAGGCCATTCAAGAGCTTGAACATACGCTGAGCGGCCTCCGTGAAGACGGTGAGGCTTTCAGAACAAAGCAGCAGGATGTAAAAGGCAGGCTGTATGAACTCGAAGTTGCTGAAAAGAACATCAATACCCATTTGGAGCTTTACGATCAGGAGAAAGCATCACTGACGGAAAGCAGCCGGGAAAAAGAGACGCGCAAATCAGCTCTGGAAGAACAGCTGAGTGAGGCATCCGGCCAGCTGAAAGAGCTTGAGGAAGAGATGGAAAGGCTGACAAAACAAAAGCAGACCCTATCCTCAACAAAAGAAACGCTCTCTCATGAACTGACGGAATGTAAAGTGGCCGCTGCGAAAAAAGAACAGGCGTGCTCGAGTGAGGAAGACAACCTCAAAAGGCTGAAAAAAGAGCTTGAAGAAACGCAGCTCGCTCTGAAAGAAACACGGGAAGATTTAAGCCTCCTGACCTCAGAGATGACGTCCAGCACAAGCGGTGAGGAGCAGCTTGAAGAAGCAGCCCATCATAAGCTTCACGATAAAACGAGAACGATCGAATTGATCGCCAGCCGGCGCGACCAGCGTGTGAAGCTCCAGCGGGCGCTTGATACGAACGAGCTTGAGCTGAAAGAGATGAAGCGTCTGTACAAGCAAAAAACGGACATTCTGAAAGATGAAGAGGTAAAACTCGGCCGGATGGAAGTTGAGCTTGATAATCTCTTGCAGTATTTACGCGAGGAGTACAGCTTATCCTTTGAAGGGGCAAAAGAACAATATCAGCTTGAACTCGAGCCTGAAGAGGCGAGAAAACGGGTCAAACTGATCAAGCTTTCAATTGAAGAGCTCGGAACGGTCAATCTCGGCAGCATCGATGAGTTTGAAAGAGTAAACGAACGGTATCAGTTTTTAACAGAGCAGAAAAATGACCTGACGGAAGCGAAAAACACACTGTTTCAAGTCATTGAAGAAATGGATTCTGAAATGACGAAGCGATTCCATGAAACGTTTATCCAGATCCGTTCTCAATTCAACGACGTGTTCCGTTCTTTATTCGGAGGAGGACGGGCTGAACTGAAGCTGACTGATCCGAATGATCTTCTTAATTCCGGGGTGGACATTATCGCGCAGCCTCCGGGCAAAAAACTGCAAAACTTAAATCTTTTGTCAGGGGGAGAACGGGCGCTGACTGCCATTGCCCTTTTATTCTCTATTCTGAAAGTAAGGCCCGTGCCGTTCTGCGTCCTTGATGAAGTGGAAGCTGCGCTTGATGAAGCCAATGTATTCAGGTTTGCGCAATATTTAAAAAAATACAGCGGCGACAGCCAGTTTATCGTCATCACCCACAGAAAAGGCACCATGGAAGAAGCGGATGTCCTCTACGGTGTTACGATGCAGGAATCCGGCGTTTCCCGAATGGTTTCGGTCAAACTGGAAGAAACAAAAGAATTCGTTCAGTAACGAGGAAAGAGGTTGAAAGATGAGCTTTTTTAAAAAATTAAAAGAGAAAATCACGAAACAGACAGACTCCGTCTCTGAAAAATTTAAAGATGGTCTTGAAAAAACAAGAAATTCCTTCTCAAATAAAGTGAACGAACTCGTCTCCCGCTACCGGAAAGTCGACGAGGATTTCTTCGAGGAGCTTGAGGAAGTGCTGATTGGCGCTGACGTAGGTTTTACAACCGTCATGGAGCTGATTGATGAGCTCAAAAAAGAAGTGAAGCTGAAAAACATTCAGGATCCTCAGGAAGTGCAGTCCGTCATTTCTGAAAAGCTTGTCGACATTTATAACAGCGGCGACGAACAGATTTCTGAATTAAATATTCAGGACGGGCGCCTGAACGTTATTCTGCTTGTCGGGGTAAACGGCGTCGGAAAAACGACAACGATCGGAAAACTTGCCCATAAGCTGAAGAATGAAGGCAAATCCGTTGTGCTCGCTGCCGGAGACACTTTCAGAGCCGGGGCGATTGAACAGCTTGAAGTGTGGGGGGAGCGTACAGGCGTGCCTGTCATTAAGCAGGCTGCCGGAAGCGACCCTGCTGCGGTTATTTATGATGCCGTACACGCGGCTAAAGCAAGAGGAGCGGATGTGCTGATTTGTGATACGGCCGGCCGCCTTCAGAATAAAGTTAACTTAATGAAAGAGCTTGAAAAGGTCAAACGCGTCATCGAACGCGAAGTGCCTGAGGCCCCGCATGAGGTTCTCCTTGCGCTGGACGCGACGACAGGCCAGAATGCGATGGCGCAGGCGAAAGAATTCTCCAAAGCGACGAATGTGACGGGTATCGCATTAACGAAGCTTGACGGCACCGCAAAAGGCGGTATCGTCCTGGCGATCCGCAATGAGCTTCACATCCCTGTGAAACTGGTCGGCCTCGGAGAAAAGGTTGACGATCTCCAGCGGTTTGATGCAGAATCTTACGTATACGGTCTCTTTTCGGATTTAGTTGAAAAAGCCGAAGATTAATGAATAAAAAACGAGTATAAAATGGACGGTTTTATACTCGTTTTTTTATACGCATTGATAGATCGGAATGGAGGGGGCAGTTGTTGGACAAATGGCTGAAAGCTGAATTGGAAAGTAAGATCGGCGCGATAAACCATATGTTGCTGCTGGATGAACAGGGAGGCACTTCAACCGTTCGAAAAATAGTGACCGGTCAAGACGCATTTTTGCTGAAAAGTTCTTTTCAACAGAAGTATCGGGAATGGTTAATGAGAGAAGCCTTCGTTTTACAACAACTGACGGAAACTCGTCGTCTGCCTGTTCCTATTTACTATGGGATGATACAGGAACAGCATGCCAGCCATATCATCATGTCATTTGAGGATGGAATCACCCTGACTTCGGCTTTAAGAAAAGCCAAAGGGGATACTGAAAAGAAAAAGCTGATCAAAAGTTTCGGCCAGTTTCTGAAGCGGCTGCATGAAACCGAAATGGTCTCTGGTTTACAGCCGGAAACAGACTGGCTCGATCTGCAAATCAAACGAGCCGGGGAATATGTCAAAAAAGGACAAGCTGAAGGAAGTGCAGAGCTTTTGAAGGAATTGGACAGGTATAGGCCTGTTCCTGTTCAGCAGACAATGATTCACGGTGACTGCACGACTGATAATGTGCTGGTGAGAGACGGAGAGGTCTATCTGTTTATCGATGCTGCGGGAATATCGGCGGGAGATCCGCGTTATGATGAATCATTAGCGATCAGTCGTTTTGTCACAAATGAATCATGTCTCAATGCTTTTTACGAAGGCTATTGCCGCTATCGTGTATCAAAACAAGAATTCGAGTATTTTAACGACGGTCTGTATGAATTTTTTTGAAAACACTTATTATGTAAAAAGAGCATCCTGCTTTGACAAGATAAAAACTTGACACACGCTCTGAAACCATGTAAACTAAGTTTTTGTAAAGGGATTTGACTTAACAAAGGGGAGAGCTCAAATGTCGCTCGAAAAAACGACGAGAATGAACTATTTGTTTGACTTCTATCAGTCGTTGCTGACGTCAAAACAAAAGAGCTATATGTCGCTTTATTATCTGGACGATTTCTCCCTTGGTGAAATAGCCGAAGAGTATGACGTTTCAAGGCAAGCCGTTTACGATAACATCAAACGGACTGAAGCGATGCTTGAACAATATGAAGAAAAACTGCTCCTTTTTAAAAAGTTTCAGGAGCGTAAAGAAATGTTTACAAAGCTGAAAGAGCTTGCTTCCGGCTTGCAGGAAGAGGAAAAAATGACGGCTCTGATTGAAGCGCTTGAGAAATTAGATTAGGAGGCGGCAAACAATGGCATTTGAAGGATTAGCCGACCGACTGCAAAAGACGATTTCAAAAATCCGCGGAAAAGGAAAAGTCAGCGAACAAGACGTAAAAGAGATGATGCGTGAAGTCCGTCTTGCGCTTCTTGAGGCTGACGTTAACTTTAAAGTCGTAAAGGATTTTGTGAAAAAAGTAAGTGAACGGGCTGTCGGGCAGGACGTCATGCAGAGTCTGACACCCGGTCAGCAGGTTATTAAAGTCGTAAAAGAAGAGCTTACCGAGCTGATGGGCGGCGAAGAAAGCAAAATTGCCGCCGCCAAACGCCCGCCGACCGTTATTATGATGGTCGGGCTCCAAGGTGCCGGTAAAACGACAACCACGGGGAAGCTTGCCAACCTGCTGCGCAAAAAACATAACCGCAAACCGCTGCTCGTGGCTGCGGATATTTACCGCCCCGCCGCGATTAAACAGCTGGAAACACTGGGGAAACAGCTTGATATGCCGGTCTTTTCGCTTGGCGATCAGGTCAGCCCGGTGGAAATTGCCAGACAGGCGATTGAAAAAGCGAAGGAAGAGCATCATGATTATGTGATTTTAGATACCGCCGGACGGCTGCACATCGATCATGAACTGATGGATGAGCTCTCCGGCGTAAAGGAAGTCGCAAATCCTGAGGAAATTTTCCTTGTCGTCGACTCAATGACCGGTCAGGATGCGGTAAACGTCGCCAAAAGCTTTAATGACCAGCTCGGTTTAACGGGCGTCATTTTAACAAAGCTTGACGGGGATACCCGCGGAGGTGCGGCGCTTTCTATCCGCGCGGTCACCGAAACGCCGATTAAATTCGCCGGAATGGGAGAAAAGCTCGATGCTCTTGAAGCGTTCCATCCTGAACGGATGGCATCCCGGATTCTCGGAATGGGTGACGTGCTGACGCTGATTGAAAAAGCTCAGGCGACCGTTGATGAAGACAAAGCCAAAGAGCTTGAGCAGAAAATGAGAACGATGAGCTTCACATTGGATGATTTTCTGGAGCAGCTCGGCCAGGTCCGAAACATGGGGCCTCTTGACGAACTGCTGCAAATGATGCCCGGCGCAGGCAAAATGAAAGGCTTAAAAAACATCCAAGTCGATGAAAAACAGCTGAATCATGTGGAAGCGATCATTAAATCAATGACTGTTCTTGAAAAAGAACAGCCGGATATTATTAACGCCAGCCGGCGGAAGCGGATTGCCAAAGGAAGCGGAACATCCGTTCAGGAAGTCAACCGTCTTTTAAAGCAGTTTGAGGAAATGAAAAAAATGATGAAGCAGATGACCAACATGTCAAAAGGGAAGAAAAAAGGCTTTAAATTACCTTTTATGTAATCGGTTATACATGATAAAACCGTTGTTAAGAAAAAACACTTTACAAACACTTTTATCATTGTTAATATACTATCTTGTTGAAATATTTTCGGAGGTGCTAGTAAAATGGCAGTAAAAATTCGTTTAAAACGTATGGGAGCAAAAAAATCTCCTTTCTATCGTATTGTTGTAGCAGATTCTCGTTCACCGCGTGACGGCCGTTTCATCGAAACAGTCGGCACATACAACCCGGTTGCAAAGCCGGCTGAAGTGAAAATCAACGAAGAGCTTGCTCTTAAATGGCTTCAAACAGGAGCTAAACCTTCTGATACAGTCCGCAACTTGTTCTCAAGCCAAGGAATTATGGAAAAATTCCACAACGCTAAACAAGGCAAGTAATGACTGATCAGAACTTGGAAGATTTGATTGTCAGCATTGTGGCTCCGCTTGTCGACCATCCGGAAGACATAACGGTCACAAAGGAAGAGACTGATCAAAAGATTGCGCTGCGCTTATCTGTCAATAAGTCAGATACCGGTAAGATTATCGGAAAGCAAGGCCGGACTGCAAGAGCGATTCGAACCGTCGTTTTTGCAGCTGGCGCACAGTCTTCTAAGAAAGTTCAATTTGAAATATTTGACTGAAAAAGGGAGAGGGCCGGCACCTCCCCTTTTTTTACACGTAAAAAAGGCAAATGAACAGAAATATGTTGGAAGAGTGGGGAGTCTGGTCCTATGCAGATTATTCACAGGGTAACCGTTATGCAGGTTCTGACCGAGCAAAGCAAGGAAAAGCTTTTGGCCTCTTTTGCAGAAAAAAAGCAAACGCTTGAACGAGAATGCAGCCAGCTCTATTTTCAGCTTAGAAAACATGAAAAAGATCAGCAGAATCCCGATGTAGCGGAATCTTTTAAAAAAGCCATTGAAAAAAGACAAGATAAAATCAAAATGATCGATTTCCAAATAAGCCAGACAGAGTCGCTCCCGCTTGGAAGCGAAGTGAAGGAAAAGGAGATCGATGCGCTGCTTTCAATCAACGTCGGTGATAACTGGCATGAAAAAACAGCGGCAAATACCATCGTCATAAAAGACGGGGTAGTAATTGAAATCCGCCCGAGGTGATAATATGACAAACAGATGGTTTAATGTAGGCAAAATTGTAAATACCCACGGCATTAAAGGCGAAGTGCGGGTCATTTCTAAAACGGACTTTGCCGAAGAACGGTACAAGCCCGGCAATACGCTCTATTTGTTTGCGGAGGGGGCTGCGGAGCCAATCAAAGTAACGGTCAGCGCCCACAGGCTTCACAAGCAGTTTCACCTGCTGCAATTCAAAGAAATGCCGAGTCTCAATGAAGTCGAACACCTAAGAAACATGGTGATCAAAGTTCCTGAAGAAGACTTGGGAGAGCTTGAAGAAGATGAATTTTATTTTCATGAAATCATCGGCTGCGAGGTTGTGTCAGAAGACGGGGAACTGATCGGCACAGTGAAGGAAATCTTGACGCCCGGGGCTAATGACGTATGGGTGGTTGCAAGAAAAGGCAAAAAAGATGCGCTCATTCCGTATATAGCTTCTGTGGTGAAGGATATTAATATAAATGAGAAGAAAATTAAGATTCATGTAATGGAAGGGTTAATAGACGAATGAAAATCGACTTTTTAACACTGTTTCCCGAAATGTTTCAAGGGGTGCTCGGTTCATCCATTCTGCAAAAAGCACAGGAAAAAGAGGCTGTCCGTTTTGACGTCATCAATTTCCGGGCTTTTTCGGATAATAAACACCAAACGGTTGATGATTACCCGTACGGCGGGGGAGCCGGGATGGTGTTAAAGCCGCAGCCCGTATTTGATGCGGTTGAAAAGCTGACAGCCGGTACGGACGCCAAGCCGCGCATTATTCTCGTCTGCCCGCAAGGTGAGCGTTATACGCAGAAGAAAGCCGAGGAGCTGGCGGAAGAGGAACATCTCATGTTTATTTGCGGGCATTATGAAGGGTATGATGAACGGATCCGGGAACATCTTGTCACTGATGAAATCTCCATCGGGGATTTTGTGCTGACCGGGGGAGAGCTCCCTGCCATGATGATTGCCGACAGCGTTGTCAGGCTTTTGCCGGGCGTCCTCGGAAAAGAAGCATCCCACGTGGAGGATTCCTTCAGCACGGGGCTTTTAGAGCATCCTCACTATACGAGGCCAGCCGATTATAAAGGCTTAAAAGTGCCTGAGACCCTTTTGTCCGGCAACCATGCCAAAATACAAGAATGGCGCAATAAAGAATCAATCAGAAGAACCTTTTTAAGACGTCCGGATCTTCTTGAAAACTATCCTCTCACTGATGAGCAAAGAAAATGGATTTCCGAGTGGGAAAACGAATAGATTCTATTGCGCAGGTGATGAAGATATGATAAGATACTACTTGTGGCTTAAGGAGGCTTATCCTTCAGAAGCTTGAAAACGATGTTCCGCTGTGCCTTGCAGTTGTGGCCAAGAGCATCTGTTGGAAGGAGTTGAAAACGATGCAAAAACTAATTCAAGATATCACAAAAGAACAGCTTCGCACTGATCTTCCTGCGTTCCGTCCTGGTGACACTTTACGTGTACACGTAAAAGTTGTTGAGGGTAACCGTGAGCGTATCCAGATCTTCGAAGGTGTTGTGATCAAGCGTCGTGGTGGTGGAATCAGCGAAACGTTCACAGTTCGTAAGATTTCTTACGGTGTTGGCGTTGAACGTACATTCCCTGTACACACACCAAAAATCGCGAAAATCGAAGTTGTACGTTACGGTAAAGTACGTCGCGCTAAGCTTTACTACCTGCGTGAACTTCGCGGAAAAGCGGCTCGTATTAAAGAAATCAGACGATAATGATAACGAACGAAAAGAGCTTGTTACCCGTAACAGGCTCTTTTTTTATATGAAATTTGTAAAAGCGGAACAAGCAACGTAAAATACATAAGAGATCATCGGAACATCCGGTTCCGGTAAATAAGGCAGGTGTCGAAGTCACATGACCATTCAATGGTTCCCGGGCCATATGGCTAAAGCGAGACGGGAAGTAACAGAAAAACTGAAATTAATTGATATCGTATACGAATTGGTGGATGCGAGAATCCCGATGTCATCGAGAAATCCGATGATTGAGGAGATTTTAAAAAATAAGCCGCGCATTATGCTTTTAAATAAAGCCGATAAGGCGGATGCGGCTGTGACTGCCCAGTGGAAGGACCACTTTCAGGAACAGGGCATTCCCTCTCTTTCAATAAACTCCGTTAACGGGCAGGGACTGCATCAAATCGTGCCGTCCTCGAAAGAGCTGCTGAAGGATAAGTTCGATAAAATGAAAGCAAAAGGTGTTAGGCCGAGAGCAATCCGCGCATTAATCATCGGCATTCCGAATGTCGGCAAGTCTACGCTCATTAACCG
The DNA here is from genome assembly GCF_014872755.1 of Bacillus sp. Bvel1. Taxonomy (NCBI): domain Bacteria; kingdom Bacillati; phylum Bacillota; class Bacilli; order Caryophanales; family Bacillaceae; genus Bacillus; species Bacillus sp. Bvel1. The sequence goes on from NZ_JAAOBZ010000006.1 coordinate 751,424, forward strand.
GCTGGCCAAAAAAAACATTGCCAAGACGGGAGACAGGCCCGGCATTACCACTTCACAGCAGTGGGTAAAGGTAGGCAAGGAATTAGAGCTGCTCGATACACCGGGAATTTTATGGCCTAAATTTGAAGATGAGCTTGTCGGCTTGCGCCTGGCGATCACCGGGGCGATTAAAGATACGATTATCAACCTGCAGGATGTGGCTGTTTTCGGGCTGCGCTTTCTGGAAGAGCATTATCCCGACCGTTTGAAGGAGCGCTACGGACTTCAGGAAATCCCTGAGGATATCGCCGCTCTTTTCGACGCGATCGGTGAAAAACGCGGCTGTTTGATGGGCGGCGGAATGGTTGACTATGATAAAACAACGGAAGTTATCATTCGGGACATCCGGACGGAAAAATTCGGCAGGCTTTCATTTGAAGCACCATCAGAATAAAGACGCGCAGCGATGCGGGTCTTTATTTTTTCCGCAGAATACCGATATACATAATGTAAGGGAGAAGAGAACGTGAATACATTAACCGTAAAAAGCGTAAAAGAACGCCTGCAAGAGATCAGGGACGAAAGCGACCCCTTCCTTGCCCAATGTGAGAAAGACCCGAGAAAAAGCGTACAGACGCTTTTAGAGCAATGGCTGAAAAAGCATGCGAAGGAAAAAGCTCTTAAAGAGCAATGGCTGGACATGACGGCATACGAAAGACTGTCATCCAAAAAGGGCTTCCGCCTGATTGCGGGTGTTGACGAAGCCGGAAGAGGGCCGCTTGCCGGACCGGTTGTCGCCGGCGCCGTCATTTTGCCGGCAGAATGCGAGATTCTCGGTCTCACGGACTCGAAGAAATTGTCGGAAAAGAAGCTCGAGGAGTATTACAGCCGGATCACGGAAGAAGCGGCGGCTGTAGGAGTCGGCATTGTCCATGCGGACGTCATTGACCGGATCAACATTTATGAGGCCGCGAGACTGGCGATGGTAAAAGCCGTCAATGCTTTAACGGAAACACCTGATTATCTGCTTGTTGATGCCATGACCCTTCCGCTTGACATTCCGCAGTCATCAGTTATAAAAGGGGATGCCAAAAGCGTGTCAATTGCCGCCGGAGCCTGCATAGCAAAAGTAACGCGGGACCGTCTCATGGCTGAGTACGCCAAAACTTACCCCATGTACGGCTTTGAAAAAAATAAAGGCTACGGAACGAAAGAACATCTTGAAGCTCTTCAGGCATACGGACCGACAACTATTCACCGAAAAACGTTCGCTCCCGTTCAATCTTATTGTTAGAAAAGAGGCTTAAGACATGAACATTAGCGGCGAAATCCAAGCGGCTTTCAGACAGCTGACGGCGGAAATCCCTCCGGACCGGCAGGACGGCGGTAAAGACAGCGGTACTCAAAGGCTGCTGTTAGGGAAGGTTCTCCGTTTGCTGGACGATCAAAGCGCTCTTATCCAGATCGGCGGCCGGACGATGCAGGGAAAGCTTGAAACCGCCCTCCGGCCGCAGGCGTATTACTGGTTTTCTTATGACAAACAGCCGGCGGAAAAAACGGGCCGGCTTCATGTCATCGATCAATTCGAAGGAAGCCCGAAAACCGTTCAGGAAGCGGCGGGTAGACTGTTAAACGCTCTTTCCGTCAAACCGGGCCCTGTGTCTCTGCAGATTGCCGAAACGTTTATGCAGCAGAAGCTGCCGATGACGGAAAACAGCCTCAAAGCCTGCATCCGCTGGGCTGAATCGCTTCCGGCCGCCGAATTGAAAAAAGCGGCGGAAACAATCGTATTTGCGCTGAAACGGGAACTGCCCGCACATCCGGAAGTCTTGTCAGCCATTCATGCCGTTAAATATCCGGTTCCGACCCGTCGCCTCCTCTCAGGACTGCTTCAGGCAATCAATCAGGCTCCTCAATCGGCAAAAGAGCTGTCTGTGCTCAAAGAGGCGGTTTCTGACGTATTAAACGCGGAAACGGATCTTCATGCAGAACGTCTCTTGAAGAAGCTTGCCGAGGCTGCACGCATGCCGATCCCAGAAACCGGGCTGATGGATGAAGGAGAACGGACGGAATCAAAACAATCACCATTTGTCAGAGAGACTCGTGAAAACGGAAAGGCAGTCTCAAGCCAACCTTCTCCTCCGAGTGCGCGGACAGATCCGGAACTTCCTGAAAAAACGGCAAAACAGATTATAGAGAAATTAATGACATCGGCAGAAAAAACTGAAAACCGCCCCGTAAAAGAAACGGCGGAGATCATTAAGGCTTTCATTTCTCAAGAAAAAACATTTAAAACAGCACCTGTTCTTCAAAAAGCACATCTGACAGAACAGGAGGCGGCTGTTTTCGAAAAAGCCGTTCAGCTCACCGAATTGAAATATGCGGAAAAACATGATGTATTAAGCCTTTTGCAGAAAATCAAAAAAGGATTGGGCACGCGTGATGAATTATCATTCATTACAGCGCTTGAAAAAGGCGTATCTCCGCAGCCGGAGAAACAAGCGCTGAAAACGGCCCTCCAAGCCGTCCGGACGCTTCAAGAAGCGCCCCAATCCGTTAAACAAGAGGCGGAACCGCTTATTCATAAATTAAACGGCCAGCTGCTTATTGAGCAGCATAACCCTTCTTTTACGCAGATGGTGCTGTCATTTCCGCTGGGAGCGTCCGCGTATGAGAATGACATCACAGTTCTCTTTAAAGGACGGAAGAAGCCGGACGGAAAACTCGATCCGTCACATTGCAGGCTCCTGTTTTTGCTGCATCTTGAAACACTGCAAGAAACCGTTGTGGACTGCATGATTCAGCAAAATGTAATGACCATTACGGTTGAGACTGATTTTGAGCTTCAGGCGGCCATCGACCCTCTCGTACCGGCTTTAAAAGAAGCCGTAAAAGAAACGGGCTTCAGCCTGTCAGGCGTCACGTCTAAAAAACGGCGCCCGAAAGACCAGAGCGCTCTTGTGGAAGAGTTTATAGAAAAAGACGGCGGAAGAAAAGTGGATGTGAAAATATGAAAGAGCAAACGCCGTTAAGAAGAGCTGTCGCCCTGCATTACGACCGGCAGAAAGATCAAGCCCCGAAAGTTGTCGCAACAGGCAGGGGGCATGTGGCGGAAAATATTATAAAAGAAGCTGAGAAGGCTGGGGTCCCCATTCAGGAAGACAGAACCCTTGTCGAATTAATGCGCCATTTGACGGTTGACGATCACATACCGGAGGCGCTTTATGAAACCGTTGCCGAAATTTTTTCATTTGTTTACAGACTGGACGAAACCCTGAAAAACGAAAAATAAGGACCATTCATTTCCCGGACTCCGTTTAAATTTATATTTTCAATAAAATAAAAGTTAGAATGTTTGGAAGGATATAAAGATTTTGTTTTGAACCCTAGACAATTCTTCCAGTATTATATAGAATGAAAGCGCAGTCTATTTTTAGTTTTGCTACATAAGTTAGGAGGATGGGAAATGAATATCCATGAGTACCAGGGAAAAGAAGTCCTCAGAAAATACGGGGTGTCTGTTCCTGAAGGTAAAGTGGCTTTTACAGCAGAGGAAGCAGTTGAAAAAGCAGAGAGCCTGTCAAGCTCGGTTTATGTCGTAAAGGCGCAAATCCATGCTGGCGGCCGCGGCAAAGCTGGTGGGGTAAAGATTGCAAAAACAAAAGATGAAGTGAAAGAGTATGCCGAAGAACTGTTAGGCAAGACGCTCGTCACACATCAAACGGGTCCGGACGGACAAGTAATAAAACGCTTACTTATTGAAGAAGGCTGCGATATTAAAAAGGAATACTATGTCGGGCTTGTACTTGACCGCGCTACTTCAAGAATCGTTTTAATGGCGTCTGAAGAAGGCGGAACGGAGATTGAAGAAGTAGCGGAAAAAACACCTGAAAAAATTAAAAAAGCGGTAATTGATCCGGCTGTCGGCCTTCAGGGCTATCAGGCAAGGGAAATTGCATTCGCAATTAACATCCCGAAAGAGCTTGTCGGCAAAGCCGCTAAATTTATGCTCGGTTTATATAAAGCATTTGTTGAGAAGGACTGCTCCATCGCTGAGATCAACCCTCTCGTCGTTACGGGGGACGGAAACGTCATGGCGCTGGATGCTAAGCTGAACTTCGACAGCAATGCGTTATACAGACAAAAAGACATTATGGAATACAGAGATTTAGATGAAGAAGATCCGAAAGAAATCGAAGCGTCAAAATACGATTTAAGCTACATTTCCCTTGATGGAAATATCGGCTGTATGGTAAACGGCGCGGGTCTTGCAATGTCTACAATGGATATCATTAAACACTACGGCGGAGAACCTGCAAACTTTCTTGATGTCGGGGGCGGCGCAACCGCAGAAAAAGTGACGGAAGCTTTTAAAATCATTCTTTCCGATCAAAACGTAAAAGGAATTTTCGTTAATATTTTCGGAGGCATCATGAAGTGTGATGTCATCGCCGAGGGCGTTGTTGAAGCGACGAGACAAGTCGGATTGACATTGCCGCTGGTCGTGCGCCTTGAAGGGACAAACGTAGATTTAGGAAAGAAAATCCTGAATGAATCAGGCTTAAACATCACATCTGCGGAATCAATGGCAGACGGCGCACAGAAAATCGTATCCTTAGTTTAGGAAAGAATGAAAGGCAGGGGACCAGATAATGAGTGTTTTTATCAATAAAGATACAAGAGTTATTGTACAGGGGATTACAGGTTCTACCGCTTTATTTCATACAAAGCAGATGCTGGAATACGGCACGAATATCGTTGGCGGTGTAACACCTGGAAAAGGCGGAACGGAAGCGGAAGGCGTACCGGTATTCAATACGGTCGCAGAAGCGGTTCATACAACGGGCGCTGATGCGTCAGTCATTTACGTGCCGGCTCCGTTTGCGGCGGACGCAATTATGGAAGCGGTTGACGCGGAAATTGATCTTGTCATTTGTATCACTGAGCACATTCCGGTTTTGGACATGGTGAAAGTGAAGCGCTTTATGGAAGGCAAGAAAACGAGATTAATAGGGCCGAACTGCCCGGGTGTTATTACACCTGAAGAATGCAAGATCGGCATTATGCCGGGATACATTCATAAAAAGGGTCATGTAGGCGTTGTATCCCGTTCAGGAACATTGACATACGAGGCCGTCCATCAGCTTTCAGAAGCCGGCGTAGGCCAGTCTACCGCTGTAGGGATCGGCGGCGATCCGGTCAACGGCACGAACTTTATTGACGTGTTAAAAGCGTTCAATGAAGATCCTGAAACACATGCCGTCATCATGATCGGAGAAATCGGCGGCACAGCTGAAGAAGAAGCGGCTGAGTGGGTGAAAGCGAACATGACGAAGCCTGTTGTCGGCTTTATCGGCGGTAAAACCGCGCCTCCGGGAAAACGCATGGGCCATGCGGGCGCCATCATCTCCGGAGGAAAAGGCACGGCAGAAGAAAAAGTCAAAACGATGAACGCCTGCGGCATTGAAGTCGCGGAAACCCCTTCTGTAATGGGTGAAACGCTGATTAAGGTGTTAAAAGAAAAAGGCTTATTTGAAACGTGCAAAACGCACTGATCGAAGCAGGGGCAGCCGTAACGGCTGTTCCTGTTTTTGCTGAAAAAAGAGGAGGTTGCCCGATTTGGATCAAGCATCGCGCTGTTTAATGGTCTGCAGTATTAATCAAATCATTTCCCCGTCTCTTCTATTAAAATGGTGGAAAGCTGATCACTCTCTGTCTTTTTTACCGGATCCGCATCCATTAACTGTTTTATCAGAAGGGAAAACAGCCCCGGAAGCAATTTTTCGGGAAATAGAGCGCAAGGATCCGGAACTTGATGAAGTTCTGTCCGATTACCGCCGCGAAGGCATTACTGTCATTCCGATTTCATCAAGCCGCTACCCAACATGGCTTAAAGCGATTTATGATCCGCCGGCTGTCTTGTATGCAAAAGGAAACACACCGCTTCTTGAAAAAGGCAGAAAAATCGGGATTGTAGGAACGCGGAAACCGACGGAAGACGGAATAAAAGCGGCTGGGCATCTTTCCGCCGAACTCTCAAAAAAAGGCTGGGTCATTGTAAGCGGGCTTGCATCCGGTATAGACGGTTTGTCTCATAAGGCGAGCATCAGGGCAAAAGGGCTTACGATCGGCGTGATAGCCGGCGGATTCCATCACATCTATCCCCGGGAAAATCTCCTGTTAGCAGAATACATGGCTGAACACCATCTCCTACTCTCAGAACATCCTCCTGAAACAAAGCCGAAAAAATGGCACTTTCCGATGAGAAACCGCATAATCAGCGGACTAAGTGAAGGAATTGTGGTCGTGCAGGGAAAAGAAAAAAGCGGTTCATTAATCACAGCTTACCAGGCCCTCGATCAAGGCAGAGAGGTATTTGCCGTTCCGGGTTCCATATTTAATCCATATTCCGGAGGACCTATAAAACTCATTCAAGAAGGGGCGAAAGCTGTATTATGCGCAGAGGATATTGACGGAGAGCTGACCGCCCGATGCGTTCAGTATACGGAACCCTTTTGAAATATCGTTTGACAAACGGTATTGTAATATTTAATAATAGTGAGGATTTAAAGTTGCATATTATTTTCATGTATAAAATGACGTTCATCATAAAGAATGAAATGTTGAAAGCCATAAAAAGGCAGCTCTAAAATGAATTGATACTTGAAAAGAGAGAGAACACCTCTTGAGGGGGATGAAAATGTCTGATTATCTAGTCATCGTGGAATCGCCGGCAAAGGCGAAAACGATTGAACGTTATTTAGGGAAGAAATATAAAGTCAAAGCTTCAATGGGACATGTCCGGGATCTTCCGAAAAGTCAAATGGGAGTTGACATCGAACAGAACTTTGAACCGAAATATATTACGATCCGCGGAAAAGGCCCTGTTTTAAAAGAATTAAAAACAGCGGCAAAGAAAGCAAAAAAAGTCTATCTCGCGGCCGACCCCGACAGAGAAGGGGAAGCGATTGCATGGCATCTCGCACACAGCCTTGATCTGGATCTCAGCTCTGACTGCCGGGTCGTCTTTAATGAAATAACGAAAGACGCCATTAAAGAATCATTTAAACATCCGCGCATGATTAACATGGATCTTGTCGATGCGCAGCAGGCGCGCCGCATACTAGACAGACTCGTCGGATACAAAATCAGCCCGATTCTTTGGAAAAAAGTAAAAAAAGGCCTCAGTGCGGGCCGTGTTCAATCCGTTGCGCTCCGGCTGATCATCGACCGGGAAAAGGAAATCAATGACTTTAAACCTGAAGAGTACTGGACGATTACCGGCTCATTTTTAAAGGGAAAAGAGACGTTTGAAGCCGGATTTTTCGGGAAAAACGGCAAAAAGCTTCCTTTAAAAAGCGAAGAAGACGTAAAAGCCGTCCTTGCTCAGCTGAAAGGCAATAAGTATACAGTTGACAAGGTGACGAAAAAAGAGCGCAAACGAAATCCCGCTCTGCCGTTTACAACGTCAACTCTGCAGCAGGAGGCTGCCAGGAAGCTGAATTTCAGAGCGAAGAAAACGATGATGATCGCTCAGCAATTATATGAAGGAATTGATCTCGGCAAAGAAGGGACAGTCGGACTCATCACGTATATGAGAACGGACTCAACGCGGATTTCCAATACAGCCGTTGAAGAGGCGTCAGCTTTTATTGATCAGGCATACGGAAAAGAGTACTTAGCGGGAAAACGGAAACCGGCAAAGAAAAATGAAAACGCTCAAGATGCCCACGAAGCGATCCGCCCGACTTCGGTGCTCAGAAAACCTGCCGACTTAAAAGCGGTGCTTGGAAGAGACCAGCTCAGACTATACAAGCTGATTTGGGAGCGTTTTGTTGCAAGCCAGATGGCGCCTGCCGTACTTGATACGATGAGCGTCGATCTCAGCAATAACGGATTGACATTCCGGGCAAACGGAAGTAAAGTCAAATTCGCCGGCTTCATGAAAGTCTATGTAGAGGGTAAAGACGATCAGCTGGAAGAAAAAGACCGCATGCTTCCGGACCTTAAAGAGGGAGACACGGTTTTATCAAAAGATATTGAGCCTGAGCAGCACTTTACTCAGCCGCCTCCGCGTTACACAGAGGCGCGCCTGGTTAAAACGCTTGAAGAACTGGGGATCGGCCGTCCTTCGACATATGCGCCGACTCTTGACACCATCCAGCGCCGCGGTTACGTGGGATTAGACAATAAACGGTTTGTGCCGACTGAGCTTGGGCAGATCGTGCTGGATCTTATCATGGAGTTTTTCCCGGAAATCATCAACGTTGAATTCACGGCTAAAATGGAAAGGGACCTTGACCATGTTGAAGATGGCGAGACAGAATGGGTTCAAATCATTGACAGCTTCTATACCGATTTCGAAAAACGCGTGAAAAAAGCGGAAGCTGAAATGAAAGAAGTGGAAATTGAACCTGAATACGCAGATGAAGATTGTGAATTATGCGGCTCCCGGATGGTTTATAAAATGGGCCGATACGGTAAATTTATGGCGTGTTCCAACTTCCCTGACTGCCGGAATACAAAACCGATTGTTAAACAAATCGGCGTAAAATGTCCTAAGTGCCATGAAGGAAATATTGTCGAACGAAAATCAAAAAAGAAACGCGTCTTTTACGGCTGTGACCGTTATCCTGAATGCGACTTCGTATCTTGGGACAAACCGATTGAACGAAAATGCCCGAAATGTGAAAATATGCTCGTAGAGAAAAAGCTTAAAAAAGGCATACAAGTCCAATGCGTCGAATGCGATTATAAGGAAGAACCACAGAAGTAGCGGTGAGCAGAGCCTTGCTCACCTTCTTTGTGTGGAAGGGACAAACAACAGGAGATGAAAAGAAATGAACCAGCAAACAGTTAATGTAATCGGAGCAGGCCTTGCCGGAAGTGAAGCGGCATGGCAGCTTGCAAAACGAGGAATTCAAGTAAAACTATACGAAATGCGGCCCGTCAGGCAGACGGCAGCCCATCATACCGATAAATTCGCTGAACTGGTATGCAGCAACTCCCTCCGTTCAAATACACTCGCCAATGCGGTAGGCGTATTAAAAGAAGAAATGCGGGCGCTTGACTCAGCAATCATTCAATCTGCTGATAAATGCTCGGTTCCGGCAGGGGGAGCGCTTGCCGTTGACCGCCATGAATTTGCGCAAAGCGTGACGGATCTCGTGAAAAACCATCCGAACGTAACGGTTCTTACTGAGGAAGTAACAGAGATTCCGGAAGGCCCGACGGTTATCGCGACCGGACCGCTTACATCAGAATCGCTTTCACAGCAGCTGAAAGAGCTCACGGGAGAAGAGTATCTGTATTTTTATGACGCGGCGGCGCCGATTGTCGAAAAAGACAGCCTTGATATGGATAAAGTGTACTTAAAATCCCGTTATGACAAGGGAGAAGCGGCATACTTAAACTGCCCGATGACAGAGGAAGAGTTTGACCGTTTCTATGAAGCATTGACGACGGCTGAGACGGTTCCTTTAAAAGAATTCGAGAAAGAAATCTTCTTTGAAGGCTGCATGCCGATTGAAGTCATGGCGAAAAGAGGCAAGAAAACGATGCTGTTCGGACCGATGAAACCGGTCGGACTGGAAGATCCGAAAACAGGCAAGCGCCCTTATGCAGTCGTTCAGCTCAGACAGGATGACGCGGCGGGAACGCTTTATAATATTGTAGGTTTTCAGACACATTTAAAATGGGGAGATCAAAAAGAAGTGCTGAAACTGATCCCCGGCCTTGAAAATGTTGATATCGTCAGATACGGCGTCATGCACAGAAACACATTTATCAACTCGCCGAGCCTTTTGAACCCGACATATCAATTTAAACAGCGGAACGATCTGTTTTTCGCGGGCCAAATGACCGGTGTAGAGGGTTATGTTGAATCTGCCGCTTCAGGTCTTGTAGCGGGAATCAATGCCGCCAAACTTGTGCTCGGTCAGGATCTTGTGACATTCCCGCAGGAGACGGCGATCGGAAGCATGGCTCACTACATTACGACGACAAATCAGAAGAACTTCCAGCCGATGAATGCAAACTTCGGCCTCTTAAAAGAATTGCCTGTAAAAATTAAAAACAAAAAAGAACGAAATGAAGAATACGCTAAACGCGCAATTGAGACTATTCAAACTATTTCGAAAACGATATAGCTTTTCATTGCAACTTCGATGCATTATATGATACCATTTAAAAGCCCTTCGGAGAGGGAGGTCTTCATAATGACTGAGAATGTTAACTTTTTTTTAAAGTTATTCGTTGAATATTTACAAATTGAAAAAAATTATTCACAATATACTATTGTGAATTATGTTAATTCGATTGAAGAATTTGGGATGTTTCTGCATGCTCAAAATATAAATGGAATGAAAGAAGCTGCATATCATGATGTGAGAATATTTTTGACAGAGGCTTATGAAAAAGGCCTGTCAAGAAAAACAATCAGCAAGAAAATTTCAGCTTTGAGAAGCTTCTATAAATTTTTAATGAGGGAAAAGCTTGTTGAAGAGAATCCGTTTCAGCTTGTTCATCTGCCGAAACAAGAGAAACGGATTCCGAAGTTTCTTTATGAAAAAGAACTTGAGGAACTATTCGCTGTCTCAGACAGAAGTCAGCCGTCAGGGATGCGCGATCAGGCCCTGCTTGAGCTTCTTTATGCGACCGGAATGAGGGTCAGTGAGTGCTGTACGCTCACTGTCGGCGATCTTGACCTGTTCATGGATACGGTGCTCGTTCACGGGAAAGGCAAGAAGCAGCGCTATATCCCGTTCGGCTCATATGCCCGTGATGCGCTTGAGCTGTATATCAACAGCGGAAGGCAGTGCCTGCTTGAAAAAGCAAAAGAGCCTCATGATGTGCTGTTTGTCAATCAAAGAGGCGGCCCGCTGACCGCCAGAGGAATCCGGTATATTTTAAGCGGGCTTGTAAAAAAAGCATCCGGCACTTTACATATACACCCGCATATGCTTCGGCACACGTTTGCGACTCATCTGCTGAATGAAGGGGCTGACTTAAGAAGCGTCCAGGAGCTTTTGGGCCATTCCAATCTGTCTTCTACGCAGATATACACGCATGTATCGAAGGAAATGCTGAGAAACACATATATGTCCCACCACCCGAGAGCTTTTAAAGAAAATTAAAAGGAGGCCCTTCTCATGTCATCTTTTCATGCGACAACGATTTTTGCCGTCCAGCATAACGGGAAAAGCGCTATGTCAGGAGACGGCCAGGTCACATTCGGTCAGGCTGTAGTCATGAAACATACCGCGAGAAAAGTGAGAAAGCTGTTTAACGGAAAGGTTCTGGCCGGATTTGCGGGATCTGTTGCAGACGCTTTCACACTTTTTGAAATGTTTGAGGCGAAGCTTGAAGAATACAACGGCAATTTAAAACGTGCGTCGGTTGAGCTTGCGAAAGAATGGCGCAGCGATAAAGTGCTGCGCAAGCTGGAAGCCATGCTGATTGTCATGAACCAGGATACCTTGCTTCTCGTATCGGGAACAGGTGAAGTGATTGAGCCGGATGACGGCATTTTGGCAATCGGCTCCGGCGGAAACTACGCCCTTTCAGCAGGAAGAGCGCTGAAAACCTATGCCGGAGAGAATCTGTCCGCCAAAGATATTGCAAAAGCCGCTTTGAAAATCGCAGGCGAGATTTGTGTGTACACAAACGATCAGATCATTTTGGAAGAACTTGAATAGAAAGGACTTGAGGCGCATGGAAAACAAACCGTTAACACCGAGACAAATCGTAGATCGGTTGGATCAATACATTGTAGGACAGCAGGATGCGAAAAAAGCTGTCGCCGTGGCATTAAGAAACCGCTATCGCAGAAGTCTTCTTGATGAAAAACTGAGAGACGAGATCGTTCCCAAAAACATCCTGATGATGGGCCCGACCGGGGTGGGGAAAACAGAGATCGCCAGACGGATCGCCAAGCTTACCGGTGCGCCATTTATAAAAATTGAAGCGACAAAATTTACAGAAGTCGGCTATGTAGGCAGAGATGTCGAATCAATGGTCAGAGACCTCGTTGAGACATCCGTGCGGCTCATTAAAGAAGAAAAAATCAGCGAAGTGAAAGAACAGGCTGAAGAAAATGCAAACAAACGTATCGTGCGGCTTCTCGTTCCGGGAAAGAAAAAACAAGCGGGTGTGAAAAATCCGTTTGAAATGCTTTTCGGAGGAAGTCAGACGGCAAATGATGATGAAGCCGATCAGCAGGAAGAAGCAAGCCTTGAAGAAAAAAGAAAACGCATGGCGCATCAGCTCGCATTGGGAGAGCTCGAAGACCATTACGTTTCCGTAGAGGTGGAAGAGCAGCAGCCGTCGATGTTTGACATGCTGCAAGGCTCCGGGATGGAGCAGATGGGCATGAATATGCAGGATGCGCTGAGCAATCTGATGCCAAAAAAGAAAAAACGCCGCAAAATGACGGTCAGAGAAGCAAGGAAGGTTCTGACCAATGAAGAGGCAGGCAAATTAATCGATATGGATGAAGTCGGCCAAGAGGCCGTGTTAAGAGCTGAAGAGGGCGGCATTATCTTTATTGACGAAATAGATAAAATCGCAAAAAACGGAGGGGCTTCTTCCTCAGCAGATGTATCGAGAGAAGGCGTTCAAAAAGATATCCTTCCGATTGTCGAAGGATCTACCGTCGTCACGAAATACGGCTCCGTCAAAACAGATCACGTGCTGTTTATCGCAGCCGGGGCATTCCATATGGCCAAACCGTCTGATCTGATTCCGGAGCTGCAGGGCCGCTTTCCGATTCGTGTAGAATTGAGCAAGCTGACGGTGGATGATTTTGTGAAGATTCTCGTCGAACCCGATAACGCGCTGTTAAAACAATATCAGGCTTTATTGCAGACAGAAGGTATATCTCTTGAATTTTCTGACGAAGCTATTCGTAAGATCGCCGAAGTGGCTTATCATGTGAATCAGGATACGGACAACATCGGAGCGAGAAGGCTTCACACGATATTGGAACGTCTCTTGGAAGACCTGTCGTTTGAAGCGCCGGACGTGACGATGGAAAAAGTCGCCATCACGCCGCAATATGTTGAAGAAAAGCTCGGAACGATTGCAAACAACAAAGATCTAAGTCAATTTATATTGTGAAAATTTAATAAGAGGAATTCTAGGAGGATTATTTATCATGGCTTTACTACAAAAAACACGAATTATTAACAGCATGCTGCAGGCTGCGGCAGGCAAACCCGTAAACTTTAAAGAAATGGCTGAAACGCTTCGTGACGTCATTGATTCTAATATTTTCGTCGTCAGCCGCAGAGGAAAGCTTTTGGGCTACTCTATTAATCAGCAGATTGAAAATGACCGCATGAAAAAAATGCTTGAAGACCGCCAGTTCCCGGAAGAGTACACGAGAAATCTGTTCAATGTTCCGGAGACGTCTTCAAACCTTGATATCAACAGCGAATACACGGCATTTCCTGTGGAAAACAGAGACCTGTTCCAAGCGGGCTTAACAACGATCGTGCCGATCATCGGCGGAGGAGAGAGACTGGGCACGCTGATTCTGTCCCGTCTGCAGGATCAATTTGAAGATGATGATCTCATTCTTGCTGAATACGGGGCAACCGTTGTAGGAATGGAGATTTTAAGAGAAAAAGCGGAAGAAATCGAAGAAGAGGCGCGAAGCAAAGCGGTTGTTCAAATGGCGATCAGCTCTCTGTCTTACAGTGAACTTGAAGCGATTGAGCATATCTTTGAAGAGCTTGACGGAAACGAAGGCTTGCTCGTGGCAAGTAAAATTGCGGACCGTGTCGGCATTACGCGTTCAGTAATCGTTAACGCGCTGAGAAAGCTGGAAAGCGCAGGCGTCATTGAATCCAGATCACTGGGTATGAAGGGGACGTACATTAAAGTTCTGAACAACAAATTCCTTATTGAATTGGAAAACCTTAAATCTCATTAAGACAAAAGCAGGATCCCTGAAAATGGGGGTCCTGCTTTTTTTATGGACAATAGGTGAAAAGTTGCAGTTTAAAGTTGCTTATTGGAAGCTGATCTGAGATAATCCATCTTGCTGTGTGAAAAAAGGAGGAAGATACAGAAATTCTGCTATTTTCAGTCTTATATTAAACAAATGCTTGTAGTCCAAATACTCTAGGACTTAATACCTACATGCAAAATAGATATAATTGAGCACTTTTTTTTAGCCTAACTTCATAGACTTTAAGCCTGTTATTTCTTACAATAAGCATATGGTTTTACAATTCTCGACAAGGATTTTTAGGAGAAAAATATCTGAAATGGAGGTAAGTGGATTTGGACTTATTTTCTGGAACTATACAAAATCTTGAGAATGCCTTGGGGAGAGCGGACATTAAGCAAAAAGTCTTAACTAATAACATCGCCAATATAGATACACCGAACTATAAGGCAAAAAAAGTCTCTTTCCGAAATTTGTTAGATCAGGAAACATCCAATCTTGAAGCGGTAAAAACCGACTATCGGCACGTTGACTTTACGGGTTCAGGGGACGATTATTCTATCGTGTCCAGCAGTGATACATCGTACCAGCAAAACGGAAACAATGTCGATATCGACAAAGAAATGACAGATTTAGCCGAAAACCAAATTAATTATCAGGCTTTGGTTGAAAGAATGAGCGGCAAATTCAATTCTCTGAAAACCGTCTTGACAGGAGGAAAATAATGAGTGGCTTTCAAAGCTTAAATATTTCGGGCTCCGCTTTAACTGCACAGCGTGTCCGGATGGACGTCGTATCGTCCAACCTGGCCAATATGGATACAACGAGAGCGAAGCAGGTAAATGGCGAATGGGTGCCTTACAGAAGAAAGCTGGTATCTCTCCAATCCGGAGGCGAATCATTTTCGTCCCTTTTACATTCCAAGATGAACGGAACAGGAAGCGCGGGAAATGGCGTAAAGGTATCTGGCGTTACGGAAGACCCGTCCGCTTTTAATCTCGTTTATGATCCGGAGAATCCTGACGCGAATAAAGACGGATATGTACAAAAACCAAATGTAGACCCATTAAAAGAAATGGTGGATCTTGTCAGCAGCACGAGATCATATGAAGCAAACGTAACTGCATTAAACGCCTCCAAAGGCATGCTTTTGAAGGCTTTAGAAATCGGAAAGTAAGGTGATGTAAGTGGTTAACGCTATTACTCCTTTTCAGCTTCAACAAACCCAAAACACTCAAAACGTAACGAATCAATTAAACCAAACTCAAAAAACTGATTCTTCAAACCAAACAAGCTTTTCGGAGCTTTTAAAAAACTCTATTGATTCGTTAAATGAGTCACAAGTAAAATCTGACCAAATAACGAACGGACTGGCTGCAGGAAAGGATGTAAACCTTGACGAGGTCATGATCGCTGCCCAAAAAGCAAATATCTCTCTGACGGCCGCTACCGAATTCCGCAATAAAGCCGTGGAAGCCTATCAGGAAATCATGAGAATGCAGATGTAGTGGTCAGATTGAAGAGAATGACTGGAATGACCGGGGGTTAACATGAATCGTACTCTAATGCAAATGAAAACCAAAACGGCAGCGTTTTGGAACAACAGATCAAAAACACAGAAGATACTCATGGTAAGCGGCTTGGCCGCATTCATTATTTTACTCATCGTCGTTATTATTTTTACTTCGTCTGAAAAGATGGTGCCTCTTTATAAAGATTTGTCCGCGGAAGAAGCGGGGAAGATTAAAGAAGAGCTCGATACGAAAAAGGTGTCTTCTGAACTTGCTGACGGCGGCACGGTCATTAAGGTTCCTGAGAGCCAAGTGGATTCACTTAAAGTCCAGCTTGCCGCGGAAGGCCTGCCGAAAACGGGATCAATTGATTATTCGTTTTTCGGACAAAATGCGGGCTTCGGCCTGACAGATAATGAGTTTGACGTTTTAAAGGTTGAGGCGACTCAGACCGAATTGTCAAACCTGATAAATGAAATGGACGGTATTAAAAGCTCGAAGGTCATGATCAATATGCCGAAAGAAGCCGTGTTCGTCGGTGAAGATCAGCCGGCAGCGTCCGCATCCATCGTTTTGCAGATGAAACCGGGCTACTCGCTTGATCAAAACCAGATCAACGGGCTGTACCATCTCGTTTCTAAAAGTGTTCCGAACTTAAAAGAAGATAATATCGTCATAATGGATCAAAATTCTACATATTATGACAAAAGTGACAGCGGTGCAGGGTCCGTTTCTGACAGTTATGCATCTCAGCAAGGTATTAAGTCGCAGGTCGAAAAGGACATTCAAAAACATGTTCAGTCACTGCTCGGCACAATGATGGGGCAGGATAAGGTCGTTGTTTCTGTAACGGCGGATATTGACTTCACGAAGGAAAAACGCACTGAAGACACTGTTGAACCTGTCGATAAAGATAACATGGAAGGCATAGCGGTAAGCGCCGAAAAAGTCGCGGAAACGTATAAAGGCGATGGCGCGGCCAACGGCGGCACGGCCGGAACGGGAAGCAATGACACCGCGAACTATGCCGAGACAAACGGCGGTTCAAACAGCGGGGACTACGAAAAAAGCAGCAATAAAATCAACTATGAAGTCAACCGCATTCATAAAGAAATCGCGGAAAGCCCGTATAAAGTGCGTGATTTAGGCATTCAGGTCATGGTGGAGCCGCCTAATCCGAAAAATGCCGCTTCCTTATCAGCACAGAGACAGGCTGATATACAGAAGATTTTAGGAACGGTCGTCAGAACGTCTCTTGATAAAAACGAAACGCAAAATCAAAACCTGACAGACAATGATATCAACAATAAAATCGTTGTATCCGTTCAGCCGTTTGACGGAAAAACAAGCCTGAACACAGATTCGGCACAATCTTCAGGTCTTCCGATCTGGGTATATATTACAGGCGGCGTACTGCTTGCGGCCATTATTCTGCTTATTATTCTCCTTATCAGAAAGAAACGCTCACAAGAGGATGAATACGAAGAATATGAATATGAAACACCGCCGGAGCCGGTTCGATTGCCTGATATCAACGAAGAGAAAATTGAAACGGAAGAAACAGTCAGACGAAAACAGCTTGAAAAAATGGCTAAAGAAAAACCGGAAGACTTTGCTAAATTGCTTCGAAGCTGGCTGGACGAGGATTAGGGGGAATGGAAAATGGCGAAACGTGATCAGAACAAGCTTACAGGAAAACAAAAAGCAGCCATCCTCATGATTTCCTTAGGCCTTGATGTATCAGCTTCTGTGTACAAGCATTTGTCTGAAGAAGAAATAGAAAGATTGACTCTCGAAATTTCGGGAGTCAGAAGCGTCGATCATCAAAGAAAAGATGAAATCATTGAAGAATTTCATAATATCGCAATCGCTCAGGACTATATTTCACAAGGCGGTTTAAATTACGCCCGCCAAGTGCTTGAAAAAGCGCTCGGAGAAGACAAAGCGGTAAGCATTTTAAACAGGCTCACCTCTTCTTTGCAGGTAAAGCCGTTTGATTTTGCGAGAAAAGCGGAGCCCGAACAGATTTTAAATTTTATTCAGCAGGAACATCCGCAAACGATGGCGCTGATTTTATCCTACCTTGACCCGGTGCAGGCCGGACAGATTTTGTCTGAGCTGAACCCGGACGTTCAGGCTGAGGTGGCAAGAAGGATTGCGGTTATGGACAGAACGTCTCCCGAAATCATAAATGAAGTGGAGCGGGTCCTTGAACAAAAGCTGTCCTCCTCCTTTACGCAGGATTATACGCAGACCGGCGGCATAGAAGCCGTTGTTGAAGTGTTAAACGGCGTAGACAGAGGAACGGAAAAAACGATCCTTGATTCATTAGAAATCCAAGATCCTGAATTGGCGGATGAAATCAAAAAACGGATGTTTGTCTTTGAAGATATTGTCACCCTTGATAACCGTGCGATTCAGCGCGTGATCAGAGATGTTGAAAACGACGACCTCCTGCTTTCATTGAAGGTTGCGAGCGAGGAAGTCAAAGAGATTGTCTTCAGCAATATGTCACAGCGTATGGTTGAAACATTTAAAGAGGAAATGGAAATTATGGGGCCTGTGCGTTTGCGTGATGTGGAAGAGGCGCAATCAAGAATCGTGGGCGTCGTCCGCAAGCTGGAAGAAGCCGGAGAAATTGTAATCGCGCGAGGCGGAGGAGACGATATTATTGTCTAATATCATTAAACAGCAATCATCATTTTCTCCTGAACAAAAACGGCGCAAGCTATCCTTGCAGGAAGTCAGGAAAACACATTCCCAGCCAGATCGGGAGGAACCTGAAAATCCGGAGGCACTCATGGCCTTTGCCAAGGCCGAAGCCGACAGGGTGTCTGAAGAAGCGAAAAGTCAATTGGATCACACTCTTCGGCAGATTGAAGAAGAGAAAAACCGCTGGGCGGAAGAAAAACAAAGATTGATTGAAGAAGCGAAGGCAGAAGGATATAAAGAAGGCATGGCATTGGGAAAAGCCGATGCTCAAGCAGAATATGCCAATCTCATCAGCCGGGCCAATGCCGTTATGGAAATGGCGAGACAGTCAGTCGAGGAAAAACTGGAAAGCGCTGAGGAAGAAATTATTGAGCTTTCCGTTGCGCTCGCTAAAAAAGTATGGCGGCAAAAAAGTGACGATAAAGAGGCTTTCCTTCTGCTGGTCAAACAGGTAGTAGCCGAAGTAAAAGATTATGATGACATCTCCATCTATGTGGACCCTGAATATTATGAGACGGTTCATCAGCATATGGACGAAATTCAGCAGCTGTTATACAAAGAATGCAGATTAAGCTTATATGCCGATGAAAAAGCCGCGAAGGGAACGTGCTCGATAGAAACTCCGTTCGGACGTGTTGATGCAGGCATAGACACTCAGCTGATGCAATTAAAGCAAAAGCTTTTAACGGCGCTTGAGGCGGGAGCGGAGCAATGAAGACACAGTATTTAATAGACTCAATTGAAACAGCGGATCCGTACAAACGCTACGGCAAGGTTAAACGGGTCATCGGGCTGATGATTGAATCAAAAGGGCCCGAAAGCTCAATCGGAGATGTTTGTCTCATTTATCCGAAAGGCCATGCAAAAAAAGCGATTAAAGCTGAGGTTGTAGGCTTCCAGGATGAAAACATTCTGCTAATGCCTTATCTGGAAGCGGCCAGCATCGCGCCGGGCAGCATTGTGGAGGCCACTGGCGAGTCGCTCCGCATCAAAGTAGGGGCGGGTTTAATCGGACAAGTTGTCGACGCGTTCGGCGAACCTCTTGACGGCCGGGCGCTTCCGAAAGGTTTGTCCCCCGTTTCGACGGAACAGCCGCCGCCAAACCCGATGAAACGCCCGCCGATACGGGAAAAGATGGGTGTCGGCGTCAGATCGATTGACAGTCTGCTGACGGTAGGAAAAGGGCAGAGAATCGGGATTTTTGCCGGAAGCGGAGTCGGAAAAAGCACCTTGATGGGAATGATTGCGAAGCAGACTGAAGCTGATTTAAACATTATCGCACTTGTCGGTGAACGGGGGCGCGAGGTGCGTGAATTCATCGAGAAGGATTTAGGCGAAGAAGGCCTGAAACGCTCGATAGTCGTAGTCGCGACCTCTGATCAGCCTGCGTTAATGCGATTGAAAGCGGCGTATACGGCCACCGCCATTGCGGAGTATTTCCGCGATAAAGGCCGGAATGTGATGTTCATGATGGACTCCGTCACGAGGGTCGCGATGGCTCAGCGGGAAATCGGCCTGGCAGCGGGAGAACCGCCGACAACAAAGGGATATACACCTTCTGTGTTCGCTATTTTGCCCCGTTTGCTGGAAAGAACGGGCGCAAATGAACAAGGAACGATAACCGCTTTTTATACGGTTCTCGTTGACGGAGATGACATGAACGAACCGATTGCCGATACGGTGCGCGGAATATTAGACGGGCATATCGTTCTCGATCGGGCGCTTGCCAACAAAGGACAGTTCCCGGCCGTGAACATCCTGAAAAGCATCAGCAGGGTCATGTCTAATATTTCAGACACAGCGCACATAGAGGCGGCCAACAAATTCCGCGATCTTCTGTCAACTTATCAAAACTCTGAAGATCTCATTAATATTGGAGCTTACAAAAGAGGGTCATCAAGAGAAATTGATGAAGCGATTCAGTTTTATCCGCAGCTTATTCAATTTTTAAAACAAGGAACGGAAGAACCTGCTCAATTGGAAGACAGCATTGCGGCATTGACGAGTCTGACAGGAAAAGAGGAATAAACATCATGGCGTACCAATTCAGATTTCAAAAGCTGCTGGAATTAAAAGAAAATGAAAAAGACCAAACATTGACTGAATACAGACAATCGGTTTCTGAATTTGAGACAGTGGCTGAAAAACTATATGAAAATATGAGCAAAAAAGAATTGCTCGAAAAAGACAAAGAATCAAAGCTGAAATGCGGGATGAGCGTTCAGGAAATGAGACATTATCAGCAATTCGTTTCCAATCTTGAGAACACCATCTATCATTATCAAAAGCTTGTCATCATGAAACGAAATGAAATGAATGAGAAGCAGGAACAGCTCACCGAAAAAAACATTGAAGTAAAGAAATTTGAAAAAATGCGGGAAAAACAATTTAATATGTTCGCACTTGAAGACAAAGCTGCAGAGATGAGGGAAATGGACGACATTTCAATCAAGCAGTTTATGATTCAGGGGCATTAGGAGCGAATGAAATGGCCGATAAAGAAAAGAGATCTGGAAAGTTCGGTTCAATCCTGCTTTTTATCATGATCCCGCTGATTTTTCTGATCATCGTCGCAAGCATCATCCTTTGGGCTGCCGGCGTTGATGTGATGAAGCCGATTCAGGAAACAGCCGCTAAAACGCCTGTTTTAAAAGAATTGGTTCCCGAAACGAAAGAAATGAAAAGCGCGGCGGAAAAGCAGAAGGAAGACAGAACGGCTTCTCTTGAAAAGACCATAAAGGAACAAAAAAGTGAAATTAACATTTTGAATAAAGATTTAGATACAAGCAAGTCCGAAATCGATAATCTGAATCAGAAAATCCGTTCGCTGAAACAGGAAGCTGAACAGCAGCAGAAAACGAAGACGGATGAAACGAAAAAAGACGCTTCGGATTCAGCCGGAAAAGATAAAATGATCAACATCTATAAAAGTATGGACAGCGGTAAAGCGGCAAGCATTATCGTAAAGCTGAAAGAAAAAGAAGCCCTCGATATTTTAAACGGATTAAGTAAAAAGCAGCTTGCTGAAATCTTGACGAAAATGACTCCTGAACAAGCGGCTAAATATACAGAAAAACTATCCGCTGACGGAAATAAGGAGTGATGTAAGTTGAAGCTGCTTGAATTAACGGGTAATCGTACGCAGACTGCGCAAAACAGCAATGTGAAGATGAATGTAAACAGCTTAGGTCTATTTCAGAACTGGCTCCTGTCGGAAATCACTTCTCCCCGGCAGCCCGGAGATGAAACAAAAACAAGTGACGCAGAGCTGAATGATGCCCTATCGAAAATCGGTGATTGGCTGAAAGCCGGCCCGGAAGATAAAGAATTGCAGCTTAAACAGCTGCTTGAGGCGGTAAAAGCTCTTGAAGGAAAGCAGACGGCTGAAACAGCTCTTCCTTTATTGAAACAGCTTGCCGAATCCGTTGAAGACATGTTAGCGGGAAAACAGCATGGGGCGAAGCCTGAAACGAATGAGCCGGATTCTTCCGCAAAAGACGGGGATTCCGTCAAGGATGCGCTTGAGAAGGGCCTGCTTTTCATTCAAGAAGCCGTATCCCAGCTCTTCACATCTCAGCAGGAACTGCCGGACAGCACGCAGGCAAAGGCGGTTTACCAGGAAGGCGCCCGTTTATTAGAGGCATTGAAAAAACAAGGCGTTCCGGACCGCGTGATTCAAGACCTGCGGCAGACATTTTTTCCGAAAAACGAATCTGCATCTAAACTTTACTCCATGACAGCCGCTGAGCTGAAGAGCTTTCAAAGCGTCGCGGAGCAGCTTGCGGGCCTTTCTCAAAAGGGAACAAAGGAATGGGATATGGCTGAAACTGAGCTGAAAGCTTTTGTGTTATCTCAATCATCTGAATCATCCCAAGAGTCAGCCGGGAAAACGGAACAGCAAAACGGCGGCACGGTTTCTCACGCAAAGGCGCCTGACAGCAAATTGTCTGCACATATACTGTTTTCGGGAACGAGAAGCCTTGCCGGCATTCAGCAAGCGTCCGCAGGAGCTGAACAGCAGCCGGCAGAAAATAAACCGTTAACGGATCAGGTCATCAGCGGCTGGAAACAGATGAAATACACGCCTTTCGGGAAAACAACCGGAAGCTTTACGATTCGTCTTAATCCCGAGAACCTCGGATTTGTCACAATTAAGGTGACAAACGAAAACGGGATGTTTCAAAGCAAAATAATCGCATCCAGCCAGTCCGCGAAAGAGCTGCTGGAACAGCATCTTCCTCAGCTGAAACAGTCGCTTCCGAATATGTCGGTCCAGGTCGACCGTTTTACAGTCCCGCTTCAAGGCGGGGATCAGCAGTCTGTTTACGGGCAGACGGCCGATCACAATAAACAGCAGCATCAGGGACAGAGAGAGCAGAAGAACCAGCAGCAGTCAGGCGATTTCGGAGATATGCTGGAGGAGCTTTCTCTCAATGAAATGGAGGAAGAATAGTTGACATCAGTAAACTCGGATTATGCCGCGGCGGGCGCTTCAACCACTTCAAACGCGAAGAGCACCTCCGCAGTAAACAGCAGTACGAATTTAGGGAAAGACGAATTTCTGAAGATCTTAATGACACAGGTTCAAAACCAGGACCCGCTCAATCCGGTTGATGACAAAGAATTCATCAGCCAGATGGCGACATTTTCTTCATTGGAACAAATGATGAATATGAATACGACGATGACTAAATTTGTAGAAAATCAAGATCCGTTTACGATGTATGTGAACTGGATCGGCAAAAATGTCACATTCAGCGACAGCGACGGGAAGGATCAGACAAGCCCAGTCAATTCAGTCAAGCATTCAAACGGCAATTACGTGCTCGTGCTTGAAAATGGCAAAGAGGTCAGTCCGTGGAATGTCACGGCCGTCAGCGAAACATCTAAATAAAAAGAAACCCAGGGGGAATTTAACATGTTACGTTCATTATATTCCGGTATCAGCGGCATGAAAAACTTTCAGACAAAACTAGATGTAATCGGCAATAACATCGCCAATGTCAACACAGTGGGATTTAAGAAAAGCCGCGTTACATTTAAAGATATGATCAGCCAGACAGTCGCCGGCGGTTCAAACGTGACCAATTCAAAACAAATCGGCTTGGGTGCCGCGACTTCTTCCATTGATGTCGTTCATTCAACCGGCGCCCCGCAGGCTACACAGAATAAAACCGACCTAGCCATTGACGGAGACGGCTACTTTCAGATTAATACAGGTTCGGGAATCGTTTACACACGTGCGGGGAATTTCGGAAAGGACAATCAAGGCAACCTTGTTACGACTGACGGGTACTACCTTGAAAAAATCGGCGGCGGCAAAATCAATATTCCGACTGATGCGAAAGATTACAGCATCGGTGCAGACGGAACCGTTACATACACTGATGCAGGGGATGCGGTTCATGATGCTGGACAAATCGGTCTTGTCACGTTCCCTAACAGCGCCGGTCTGGAAAAAATCGGAGGCAACCTTTACAGAGAATCATTAAGTTCAGGAGCTGCGAGCGCAGTCACCACTCCGGGCGAAAACGGAACGGGTAAGCTTTTGGCAGGCTATCTTGAAATGTCAAACGTAGATCTGACAGATGAATTTACCGAAATGATCGTTGCTCAGCGCGGTTTCCAATCAAACTCAAAAATCATTACGACTTCAGATGAAATCCTTCAGGAGCTGGTTAATCTGAAACGGTAAGGAGGGAGGAGAGGCGGTTAGGCCGCTTCTCCGGATTGCATGATTCAAGTCACCCGTTTAAACGGCCAGCCTTTTACGCTGAACGCGCTGTTTATCGAACAGATTGAGTGCTTCCCCGACACGACGATTACACTGTCCAACGGCAAAAAGTTCGTAGTGAAAGAACCGGAAGAAGCAGTTCTCAAAAAAGTCATATCGTTTTACCATAGCATACAAATATTTTCACTGGATCAGGGAATAGAGGAAGAAGAATGAAGAAAAAATTAGTCATCATTTTGCTGATTATTTTAATTGTCATCGCCGGCCTCGGAACGGCAGCATATTTTGTCGTCAGCGGACATTCCGGCAAAGATAAAAAGCCGACAATTGACGAAGTCGTTGCAGCCACTGTGTCTGTCGACGATATCACGACAAACTTAAAGTCTGACAGCATCATCCGTATCGGCATCAAGCTTGAAACCGACTCGGCTAAAGCGAAGGAAGAACTTGAAAAACGCGATTTTCAGGTGAAAGACAACATCATTTCCATTTTAGCTGACACAAGCGCCGGAGAGATTGAGGGAGATAAAGGAAGAGAAGCGTTTAAACAATCATTAAAAGAGAAAGTAAACAGCTATCTCCAAGAAGGAAAAGTTCAGAAAGTGTACATTACCTCCTTTAATCTGCAATAAAAACAAATTTGACAGAATACGGAGGTGAAGAAAATGTCAGGAGAAGTTCTCTCCCAAAATGAAATAGACGCACTGCTTTCCGCCATTTCCACGGGTGAGGCGGATGCGGAAGAGCTGAAAAAGGAAGTTAAAGAGAAAAAAGTAAAGGTATATGATTTTAAACGGGCTCTCAGATTCTCGAAAGATCAGATACGCAGTTTAACCCGGATACATGATAACTTTGCGAGGCTTCTCACAACACACTTTTCCGCCAAGCTCAGAACGTATATTCATATATCCGTCAGCTCAGTTGACCAGGTGCCGTATGAAGAATTTATCCGTTCCATACCGAACATGACGATTTTAAATTTATTCGATGTTCATCCGATGGAAGGCAGAATCATGATGGAGGTTAATCCCACCATCGCATACGCAATGCTTGACCGCGTCATGGGAGGCATCGGCATCACTCATAACAAAGCTGACAGCCTTACGGAAATTGAAACGAATATTATTTCTAACTTATTTGAAAATGCACTGGGCAACTACAAAGAAGCTTGGCAATCGATTGCTGATATTGACCCTGAAATGACTGAATTTGAAGTGAATCCTCAGTTTGTACAGATGGTTTCCCCAAATGAAACAGTCGTTGTCATTTCTCTCAATACACAGATAGGTGAAATCAGCGGTGTCATTAATCTTTGTATTCCCCATGTCGTACTTGAGCCGATTATCCCTAAGCTTTCCGTACATTATTGGATGCAATCAGACCGGAATGAAGCGAAGCCCGAAGAAACGAAGCTGCTTGAAAAGCGCATCATGACGGCTCAAATTCCCGTTGTGGCTCTCTTGGGCGCTTCTGAACTGACAATAGAAGAATTTTTAAGTTTGGAAGTCGGGGACTGTATAACTCTGGACAAATCAGTGACTGATCCTCTTACTGTATTGGTCGGAAACAAACCGAAGTTTTTAGGGCAGGCCGGCCGGGTGAATCGAAGACAAGCAGTGCAAATTTTAGATCACGACATAAGAGGTGAACAAGATGAACAATAGATTATCTCAAGATGAAATCGATGCTCTTCTTAACGGCACAAGCAGTCAGTCAGAGGATACAGAACAGCCTCAAGAGGCGAACTTGTCTGAACTTGAGCGCGATGCGATCGGAGAAATCGGGAATATTTCGTTCGGCAGCTCGGCTACGGCGCTGTCCACTCTTTTAAATCAAAAAGTGGACATTACGACACCGAGTGTGACCGTCATTTCAAAAAGCAAAA
The DNA here is from genome assembly GCF_014872755.1 of Bacillus sp. Bvel1. NCBI lineage: Bacteria > Bacillati > Bacillota > Bacilli > Caryophanales > Bacillaceae > Bacillus > Bacillus sp. Bvel1. The sequence goes on from NZ_JAAOBZ010000006.1 coordinate 777,196, forward strand.
TCAGTGATGAATTTCCTCATCCGTATGTTGCCATTGAAGTGAACTACACAGAAGGCTTTGACGGCAGCAATTTGCTCGTCGTCGAACAAAGCGACGCGGCCATCATCGCGGATTTGATGATCGGCGGAGACGGCCGGGGCGCCGATCCGTCACTCGGTGAAATCCACCTGAGCGCCGTGCAGGAAGCAATGAATCAAATGATGGGCTCGGCTGCTACGTCAATGTCGACCGTATTCAGTAAAAAGATTGACATTTCTCCGCCAAGGGTTGAACTTCTGGATGTGACGGAAGAAAAAGGGACCGACAGAATACCTGAGGATGACCTGCTCGTAAAAGTGTCATTCCGTCTGAAAGTCGGCGAATTAATCGATTCGAGCATCATGCAGCTTTATCCGATTACGTTTGCGAAAGATCTGATCGCAGACCTGATGACTGCAGACCAGCATGAGTCAGAGGCCGCAGAAACCGCATCAGAACCACAGGAAACATACGAAACGCCGCAGCCGGAACCTGCCATGCAGCCGGAGCCGCAGGCAAAACCCGAGCTTCCGAAGAGACAGGGAACCGCAAAAAAAGCTGCTCCTGTTCAAGTCGCTCCGGTAGAATTCCAGGCGTTTGATCATAACGAAGCGGCGCAAGGATCAAGGAATAACCTTGATATGCTGATGGATATTCCGCTTTCCGTTACGGTTGAGCTCGGCAGAACGAAGAGAAGCGTCAAAGAAATCCTTGAACTTTCTGCGGGAAGCATTATTGAGCTTGACAAGCTGGCTGGTGAACCTGTTGACATCCTGGTCAACCAGCGGATCGTGGCAAAGGGCGAGGTCGTTGTCATAGAAGAAAACTTCGGCGTGAGAGTCACTGATATTTTAAGTCAGGCAGACCGCCTTAACAATTTAAAATAAGCGAACATAGAGGAGAGAAACAGATTATGGCACACAGAATTTTAATTGTAGACGATGCAGCATTTATGAGAATGATGATCAAGGATATTTTAGTGAAGAACGGTTTTGACGTTGTAGCTGAAGCTTCAGACGGAGCGCAGGCAGTTGAAAAATTCAAAGAGCATTCCCCCGACCTAGTGACAATGGATATTACAATGCCTGAAATGGACGGGATTACAGCTCTAAAGGAAATTAAACAGATCGATCCGCAGGCGAAAATCATCATGTGTTCGGCTATGGGCCAGCAGTCAATGGTTATTGACGCGATTCAGGCCGGCGCAAAAGACTTTATCGTGAAACCGTTCCAAGCGGACCGCGTGCTTGAAGCCATTAATAAAACATTAAGCTAAAGGGTGTACGACTGTTGAAAAAGAGTCATGGTTTACTAGCTTTGATTTGTTGTTTCGTTTTACTCAATGTACATCCGTTCCCTGCTTTTGCGGCGGAGTCTGATAATTCCACCGTCAACGAATGGTTTGACAAACAATCAACAAACAAAACAGAGAAAAAAAGCGATACATCGAAACAAACAGCTGATCAAGAGATAGGGGATGCTTCTGCATCTTCTGTCTCCGCTTTTGATTTTGTAAAGATGATCGGGGCGTTATTATTCGTCATTCTGCTGATCTATGGATTTGTCAAACTGATGAATAGAAGAAACCGTCTGCTGAAGCCGTTTCAATATGTAGAAAATATCGGCGGAACGTCAGTCGGCCAAAATCGTTCCGTGCAGCTGATTAAAGTGGGAAACAGCGTTCTCGTAGTCGGTGTGGGCGAAACGATACAGCTTTTAAAAGAAATTGAAGATGAAAAAGAGCGCGAGGCGATTCTGAGCCAATACGAAGAGTCGATGTCTTCAAAAGTGGAATGGACCAAGCTCGTAAATCCGCGTAAGGATGGAGAAAAAAAGCCGCAAACGATGCTTCCGTCGTTTTCAAAAGCGCTGAAAGAACAGCTGAACGAGCTGAAACAAAGCCGTTCTGAAGGAAAGAAGAAAGGCCCTTATCATCATGAATGAATTCGTTAATCTTTTTAATTCAAGCAGTCCGACCGAAGTCAGCTCCACTGTTAAATTACTGCTGCTTTTGACTGTCTTTTCAGTAGCGCCGGGGATTCTGATTTTGATGACCTGCTTTACGAGAATCGTCATCGTTCTGTCTTTTGTGAGAACCTCACTGGCGACGCAGAACATGCCTCCGAACCAGGTTTTAATCGGCCTTGCGCTGTTCTTGACGTTTTTTATTATGGCGCCGACTTTTTCAGAGATTAATAAGGAAGCCTTAACGCCGCTGATGGACAACAAAATCAGTCTCGATGAAGCATATACAAAAGCCGAGAAGCCGATTAAAGAGTATATGAGCAAGCATACAAGGCAGAAGGATCTGGCGCTGTTTATGAACTATGCCAAAATGAAAAAACCTGAATCGATTCAGGATATTCCTTTGACGACGATGGTGCCCGCTTATGCGATATCAGAACTCAAAACCGCTTTTCAAATGGGCTTTATGATTTTTATTCCGTTTTTAATTATCGATATGGTCGTGGCGAGCGTCTTAATGTCAATGGGAATGATGATGCTACCGCCGGTTATGATCTCTCTGCCCTTTAAAATATTGCTTTTCGTTTTGGTCGATGGATGGTATTTAATCGTGAAATCTTTGCTTGACAGCTTTTAGGGTAGGTGCTAATTGTGAGTTCAGAATTTGTAATTTCCATGGCGGAAAAAGCCGTATATGTAACACTAATGATCAGCGGGCCGCTGCTTGCGATCGCGCTGATCGTCGGTTTGCTCGTCAGTATCTTTCAAGCGACAACTCAAATCCAGGAACAGACGCTTGCGTTCATTCCGAAAATCGTGGCGGTGATGCTTGGACTGATCTTTTTCGGTCCTTGGATGCTGTCGACGATTCTTTCGTTCACAACTGATCTGTTCTCTCATCTGAACCGATTTGCAGGGTAGAATCAAATGAATTCCATCATTGATTTATTTCCCGCTTTTTTATTGGTCTTTATCAGAATCTCTGCTTTTTTTGTAACGGTGCCGGTGTTCGGACATCGGAATCTGCCGGCGGTTCACCGAATCGGCTTTGCTTTTTTTCTTTCGGTGATCTGCTTCAGCACGCTGAAACATGCGCCGGAAATAGAAATAGGGGAACAGTATATGCTGCTTGTCATAAAAGAGGCCGTTGTTGGCTTGAGCCTCGGGCTGATTGCTTTCATGATGATGACAGCCATTCAGATAGCGGGTTCCTTTATTGATTTTCAGATGGGCTTTTCCATCGCCAATGTCATTGATCCGCAATCAGGAACGCAAAGCCCGCTGATCGGACAATTCGTTTATACGCTGGCGCTGTTATTTATGCTCAGCGTAAACGCCCATTATCTTTTATTGGACGGGATTTATTACAGCTTTCAGTATATCCCGCTTGATCAGGCATTTCCGTCGTTTGGAAATGATCACTTTGGACTTTTTATCGCAAAAAGCTTCAATGCCATGTTCATTATCGCTTTTCAAATGTCTGCGCCGGTTGTGGCCAGTCTGTTTTTAGTTGATTTGGCGCTCGGTATTGTGGCGAGAACGGTGCCGCAGCTGAATGTTTTCGTTGTCGGGCTTCCTCTGAAAATAGCCGTGAGCTTTATTATGCTGATCGTTTGTATGGCGGTGATGTTTGTCGTCGTCCGCAACATCTTCAGCCTTACCGTTGAAACCATGCGGAATCTATTGGCATTGGTCGGTGTGACATGATGAGACTCAGACTGAATCTGCAATTCTTTGCCGGTGAAAAAACGGAGAAAGCCACTCCGAAAAAACGGAAGGATACAAGAAAGAAAGGACAGGTCGCGAAAAGTACGGATGTGAATACAGCCGTTTCTTTACTGATTATCTTTCTTTCGCTGATCGCGCTCGGTCCTTATATGCGGGACAGGCTGCTGTCCTTTATTAAAACGTTTTATACGAAATCGATATCATTACATCTGTCAGCATCTTCCGTGCATGAACTGTTCGTAGATACGGTGAAAGATATCAGCCTCATCCTCGCGCCGATTATGCTGGTCGCGCTTGTGGCAGGTGTCGTGAGCAATTACATGCAGGTGGGTTTTCTGTTTTCTGCGGAAGTTCTCAAGCCTGACTTGAATAAGCTCAGCCCGCTGAAAGGATTTAAGCGGATTTACAGCATGAGGGCGATTGTTGAACTGGTCAAATCCATTTTGAAGATTACTGTGGTCGGTTTTGCCGCCTTTATGGTGCTCTGGCTGCATTATGGCGATATTCTCCGCCTTCCGCTTTTAACACCTGCGGAAGTGCTCACTTTCGTTTCTAAGCTCACGCTTTGGATGGGGCTTGCGGGATCAGGGGCTCTAATGCTGCTGGCCGGGCTTGATTATTTATATCAGCGTTTTGACTATGAGAAAAATATCAGAATGTCAAAGCAGGATATAAAAGATGAATACAAAAAATCGGAGGGTGATCCGATTATCAAGTCCAAAATTAAGCAGAAGCAGCGGGAAATGGCGATGAGGCGGATGATGCAGGAAGTGCCGAAAGCGGATGTCATCATTACCAACCCGACCCATTATGCGATTGCTTTAAAATATGATGAAAAGAAAATGGACGCCCCTTACATTGTTGCCAAAGGGGTCGACCATCTTGCATTAAAAATCAGGCAGATCGCCAAAGAACACGATGTCATGACGATTGAAAACAGGCCGCTCGCGCGTGCGTTATATGATCAGGTTGACATTGACCAGGCTGTGCCGGAAGAGTTTTTCAAAGTCATTGCGGAAATTTTGGCTTATGTATATAAAACGAAACAAAAAGTATAGTGAATTTCAGATTCAAAAGGAGAGAAAAACAGCATGTCAACAAGAGATTTATCGGTTTTAATAAGTGTTGTCCTCATTGTGGCAATGCTGGTGATTCCATTCCCTCCATGGTTGTTAAGTATTTTGATCATCATTAATATCTCTCTTGCGTTGATCGTGCTTCTCACCACAATGAATATGCAAGAACCGCTGCAATTCTCGATATTCCCGTCATTGCTGCTGTTATTGACGCTGTTTCGGCTTGCGCTCAATGTGTCGACGACACGTTCGATTCTTTCTCACGGAGAAGGGGGAAAGGTTGTTGAGACATTCGGGAATTTCGTTGTCGGCGGAAATGTGCTGGTAGGGCTTGTTGTCTTCATTATCTTAATTATTATTCAGTTTATCGTCATTACAAAAGGCGCCGAGCGGGTATCGGAAGTGGCGGCGAGATTTACGCTCGATGCGATGCCCGGAAAGCAAATGAGTATTGACGCGGATTTAAATGCCGGCATGATTACGGAGCAGGATGCAAAGCACAGACGTGAAAAAGTCGCCCGGGAAGCGGATTTTTACGGCGCCATGGACGGTGCGAGCAAATTCGTCAAAGGGGATGCCATCGCGGGGATCATCATCGTGATGATCAATATTATTTTCGGAATCGTAATCGGCATGCTGCAGCAGGGGATGAGCATACAAGAAGCTGCGTCTCACTTTACAATGCTGACGGTCGGTGACGGTATCGTTTCTCAAATGCCGGCCTTGCTCATTTCAACGGCTACGGGGATTGTCGTGACGAGAGCGGCATCTGAAGGAAACCTCGGTCATGATATTACAGGCCAGCTGTTTGCTTATCCGAAGCTCTTGTATGTAGCCGCGGGAACTGTACTTTTGCTCGGTCTGCTTACACCGATCGGTATTCTGCTGACGGGGCCGATCGCCGGTCTGCTTGCATTCGGCGCTTATATGCTGTCCAAAGCGGATAAGCCGAGCGAAGAAGAGGAAGAAATTCTTGAAGAAGAGGCTCAGGCGGATGAACTGAAAAGCCCGGAAAGCGTTGTGCAGCTTTTACATATTGATCCGATTGAATTTGAGTTCGGATACGGACTCGTGCCGCTTGCAGACGCGGGGCAGGGCGGTGATCTTCTTGACCGCATCGTCATGATCAGACGTCAGCTTGCGCTTGAATTGGGACTTGTCATTCCGGTTGTGCGCATCAGGGATAACATCGCACTCCAGCCGAATGAATACAGATTGAAAATTAAAGGCAATGAAGTCGCTAAAGGAGAGCTCCTGCTGGATCATTATTTAGCGATGTCACCGACGCCTGAAGATGACGTCATTGAAGGAATTGAAACGATTGAACCGTCGTTCGGACTTCCCGCAAAATGGATCAGCGAAGCTGCAAAAGATGAAGCGGACATGCTGGGGTATACAGTTGTTGATCCGGCGTCAGTCGTATCTACGCATATTACAGAAAAAATTAAGCAGCATGCTCATGAACTGGTCGGCAGACAGGAAACAAAGCAGCTGATCGATCATCTGAAGGAAAATTATCCTGTGCTTGTTGAGGAAGTCACGCCGAACCCTCTTTCTGTCGGCGATATTCAAAAGGTGCTTGCCAAATTGCTGAGAGAAAAAGTTTCAATCAGAAACTTGGTGACCATTTTTGAAACTCTTGCCGATTACGGAAGATTAACGACAGATTCAGACCTTTTGACAGAATACGCGAGACAGTCGCTTGCCAAACAAATCACGGCACAATATGCGAGAGAGCATGAAACGCTGAAGGTCATCACATGCTCAGGCCGGGTGGAAAAAGCGATTGCAGACGGGGTTCAGCAGACTGAACAGGGCAATTACCTGTCACTCGACCCTGAGGTTTCGGACAGCATCATCCGTTCTGTCGCTAAAGAGGCCGAGCAGCTTTCCATCCGTCAGGAGTCGGCGATTCTTCTTTGCTCGCCTGCTGTCAGAATGTATGTAAAACAGCTGTTAGAACGGTATTTCCCTGATCTTCCGGTTCTTTCTTATAATGAGCTGGAAGCAAATGTTGAAGTACAGAGCATTGGAGTGGTGGATATTTAATGAAAATAAAAAAATTTACAGCCGCTTCAATGCAGGATGCCGCGAAGCAAATCAAAAAGGAACTCGGCAATGATGCCGTTATTTTACATTCCAAACAAGTAAAGAAACGAAAATGGCTGGGGCTGCGGTCGCAGCAGGCCGTCGAAGTGATAGCGGTTTTAGATCGTGACGTCAGGGAAGCGAGAAAAACGCCGCCGGCTGCCGCTGAAGAAATGAAAAAGACGGAAACGGCGGAGAAAGCTGAGCCTGTTCAGCCGCCGCGTCTTCCGGATCAAAGTATTTCCGGCGAACTGGCGCATTTGAAAGAAGTGCTCCCTGAACCATTAAAAAAAGCCGAGAGACTATTGAAGCAAGCCGGGCTTCCTGATCATACGCAAAACGCCGTACTCAGTGAATTGCTCAGTTCTTCAATTGTTTCCGGAGATTTAACTGAAGATAATGTCAGCTCAAAGCTGCAGGATTTGTTAGTGAAAAAACTCCCTTCGACAGACAGGTGGCAGGAAGGGATTCAATCAAAATACGTCGTGCTTTTCGGTTCAACCGGGGCCGGCAAAACGACTACACTTGCGAAACTTGCGGCCTCATCAATGCTGACAGAGCATAAAAAAATTGCCTTTATGACGACGGATACTTACCGGATTGCCGCGGTCGAGCAGCTGAAGACATATGCGGAGCTGCTTCAGGCTCCTCTTGAAGTATGCTATTCAAAGGAAGAATGTCTGAAGGCACTGGAAAAATTCGCTGAATACGACCATGTTTTCATTGATACAGCCGGCAGAAACTTTAAAGAAGAGCAGTATATTACGGAATTACAAGAGATGATTCCGTTTGAATCAGGCTTACAATCCTTTCTCGTATTATCGGCATCTGCAAAATATGAAGATATGAAACAGGTGCTGAAACAGTTTTCCGGTGTGCCGGTCAATCAATTCATTTTCACGAAAACGGATGAAACCGCCTCACTCGGCTCCGTGTTTCAAGTGCTGTCGGAATCAAGAATCGGCGCCGCCTATTTGACAAATGGACAGGATGTGCCTGAAGACATCCTATCGGCTTCACCAAAAGAGTTTGTAAGGATGCTTTTGGCATGAAACCCGATCAGGCAGAGTCATTAAGAAGGAAAATGAGAGAGAGGCAAATGATCAAGCCGGAGCTTTATGAGAAAAAAGCGAAGACATTAGCCGTCATAAGCGGTAAAGGCGGCGTCGGAAAATCTAATTTAACATTAAACATGGCAGTTGCCCTGCAGGAAAAAGGAAAAAAAGCACTCATCATTGATCTTGACATCGGAATGGGCAACATTGATGTGCTGATCGGAGCTGCTTCTTCCCGCACCATTATTGATGTGATGGAGAATCGGCACGCGTTGGCTCAATCACTTTCCTCCGGTCCGAAAGGCCTTCGCTACATATCCGGAGGAACGGGGCTTGAGGCGTTCTATCAAGCAGACAGAGAGAAGTGGTCGGCTTTTATGAATGGTCTTTCCGCTGTATTAAGCGATTTTGATTACGTTCTGTTTGATATGGGAGCGGGACTTTCAAAAGAACAGCTGCCGTTTATTTTATCGGCGGAAGACATTCTCGCCGTGACAACGCCTGAGCCGACGGCCATTATGGATGCGTACAGCGCGATCAAACATCTTTTGCTCGCGGATGAACGGCTGACCGTAAACATTGCCGTCAATCGCGCCCGCGCCCAAAAACAGGCGCTGGACACGTACAACCGCCTTTCTCATGCGATCCACACGTTTTTAGGCGCGGAGGTGCGTTTCGCCGGCTCCATACCCGATGATCCGCTAGTAAGTCAAGCCGTCATTGACCAGGTGCCTTTTTTAATAAAAAGTCCTCAAGCAAAAGCCAGCAGGTCCGTCCGTCTTCTGACGGATGTCTTGTTTCAAACGGAAGAAAACAAACCAAGAGAAGAGAAACCGGCTTTTATTGAGAGATTATCTTCTTTTTTATTGAGGAGGACTTTACAGTGATTCGTGTGCTTGTCGTTGATGACTCAGCTTTTATGAGAAAGATGATTACCGATTTTCTGGCTGCGGAAGTGCAGATAGAAGTCATCGGGACAGCCAGAAACGGGGAAGAGGCGCTGAAGAAAATAGAGCTTCTCAAACCGGATGTTGTCACGCTTGATATTGAAATGCCGGTCATGAACGGAACGGATACATTGCGGAAGATCATCAGCATATATAAACTTCCCGTCATCATGGTATCGAGCCAGACACAGCAAGGGAAGGACCGAACGATCAACTGCCTGGAGATGGGCGCTTTTGATTTTATCACTAAGCCTTCCGGAGCGATTTCACTTGATCTTTATAAAATTAAAGAGCAGCTGATTGAGAGGGTGATTGCAGCCGGGATGTCCCGCGCACAAAAACCTGAGGCGGCAGTGAAAGAGTCTTCTATCCCGGAACGTCCGGCTTTGGCGGGATTTGAAAGACCGAAAGCAAAATCCGCAAAGCAGGCCGTATTCATCGCGACCTCTACAGGCGGACCGCGGGCTCTGCAAAAGGTGGTTCCGAAACTGCCGAAGGATTTAAAGGCGCCTGTATTTGTCGTTCAGCACATGCCTGAAGGCTTCACCGCTTCACTTGCAGACAGACTCAACCATTTGTCAGATATTCAGGTCAAAGAAGCGGAAAACGGTGAAGAAGCGAAAGACGGATGGGTGTACATCGCGCCCGGCGGAAAAAATATGACGGTTGCAGAGGAAGGCGGAAGGCTCCGCATCATTCTTGATGTTCATGATACGGAAAGCCGGCATAAACCGTCAGCCGATTATTTGTTTCGGTCGGCAAGCCGTTTATCCGGTTACGAAAAGGTAGCCGTCATTATGACAGGCATGGGCAGCGACGGAACCGAAGGCGTAAAAGAAATGCTCAGAACAGGCGGCGTTAAAACGATTGCGGAATCGGACGAATCCTGTGTTGTGTTCGGAATGCCGAAGTCAGCGATAAAGGCGGGCCTCATTCATGAGATTAAACATGTGGAAGATATCGCGGCATCCATCACCGGATGTGTGAAAAAAGAGAGGGTGTGAATCAATTGGATATGAATCAATATTTAGATGTCTTTATTGATGAAAGTAAAGAGCACTTACAGACATGTAACGAAAAGCTGCTGCTGTTGGAAAAAGATCCGGCAGACCTTCAGCTTGTGCATGACATCTTCAGAGCTGCCCATACGCTGAAAGGCATGAGCGCAACGATGGGATATACAGATCTGGCGCATTTAACCCACCTGATGGAAAATGTGCTGGACGCCATCCGCAACGGAGAAATGCCCGTTACATCGGATTGGCTGGACGTGCTGTTTGAAGCGCTTGATCATCTTGAAGAGATGGTGCAGTCCATTATTGACGGAGGAGACGGCAAACGTGATATTTCTGAAGTGAGTGCGAAGCTCGACGTAAATGCGGTGCATGAGACTGCGGCTTCAGCCGAAACAGCAGAACCGCCGGCTTCAAAACAACAGACTTCAACTGAATGGAATTATGATGAGTTCGAACGGACTGTTATTGAAGAGGCGGAAGAGCAAGGATTCAGCCGCTATGAAATAACGGTTTCCCTGAATGAAAGCTGCATGCTCAAAGCCGTGCGCGTGTACATGATATTTGAAAAGCTGAATGAAGCCGGGGAAGTCGCAAAAACGATACCTGCCGCGGAAGTGCTTGAGACGGAAGATTTCGGAACGGATTTTCAGGTGTGTTTCTTGACAAAGCAGCCTGCTGAAGAAATTAAAGAACTCATCAGCGGCATTTCAGAAGTGGAGAATGTCGAAATTTCTGCCGGTGCGCCGTTAAAAACGGCCGAAAAACCGCAAGCAGCTGAACCGGTGAAGGAAACTCCGGTTAAAAAGGCTGAAAAACAGCCGAAACCGCAAGCGAAAACGGAAGAGCAGCCGAAGCATCACAGCGGCTCGAAAACGATTCGCGTCAACATTGAAAGACTGGATTCTTCAATGAACCTTTTTGAAGAACTTGTCATTGACCGCGGACGTCTTGAGCAGATCGCCAAAGAGCTTGACCACAATGAGCTGACTGAAACCGTTGAACGCCTGACCAGAATTTCGGGCGACCTTCAGTCTATTATTCTTAATATGCGGATGGTGCCGGTAGAAACCGTCTTTAACCGTTTCCCGAGAATGATCCGCCAGCTTCAAAAGGAATTAAACAAGAAAATCGAATTGTCCATCATCGGAGCTGAAACGGAGCTGGACCGCACGGTGATTGATGAAATCGGCGATCCGCTTGTCCATTTAATCAGAAACAGCATCGATCACGGCATTGAATCGCCTGAAGTGCGGGTGAATAAAGGAAAACCGGAATCGGGTCATGTCGTGCTTAAGGCATATCACAGCGGCAATCATGTCTTTATTGAGGTTGAAGATGACGGGGCCGGCCTGAACAGAAAGAAAATTCTTGAAAAAGCGCTCGAGCGGAGTGTAATTACCGAACGTGATGCTGAAACGCTTGAAGATAATGAGATTTACGAGCTTATTTTTGCTCCTGGCTTCTCGACTGCCGATCAAATTTCTGACATTTCAGGTCGGGGCGTCGGTCTGGATGTCGTAAAAAATAAACTCGAATCACTCGGCGGCTCTGTCAGTGTCAAATCCGCGGAAGGCCAAGGTTCTCTTTTCAGTATCCAGCTTCCGCTGACACTTTCAATTATATCCGTTCTTCTCATTAAACTGGAAGAAGAGACGTTTGCGATACCGATTTCTTCTATTATAGAGACGGCTGTTATTGATAAGAAAGATATCCTGCAGACGCATGACAGAGAAGTGATTGATTTCAGAGGACAAATCGTTCCGATCGTCTATCTCAAAAAAGAATTCGGCATTACAGATTCAAAACAGGATGCCGATCAGTTCCATGTAATCGTCGTGAAAAAGGGCGATAAATCCACTGCTTTTGTCGTGGACTCTTTTATCGGACAGCAGGAAGTCGTACTGAAATCACTCGGCGACTATTTGACGAACGTCTTTGCGATTTCCGGCGCTACGATTCTCGGAAACGGAGAAGTGGCGCTGATTATTGATTGCAATGCGCTGATCTACTAAAACGACACGAGGAGGTGCCCGCATGACTGCTGAAATCAAAACAGGTGAAAAAATGATTGTGTTTATGATAAACGGGAAAGAATACGCTATCTCAGTTTCCCAGGTGAAATCAATTGAAAAGTGGCAAAAACCGACGAGGGTCCCGGGTGTGGAATCGTATATCCGCGGCGTTATCAATCTGCGCGGAGTAATTACCCCGGTTCTTGATTTAAGAAAACGTCTGAACCAGCCTGAACAGGACATCACAGAAGAGACACGGATTATCATCATTTCTTACCGTGACGCCGATGTCGGATGGGTCGTGGATGAGGCCAATGACGTCATCACCGTGCATGAAAATGAAATCGAATCCGCGCCTGAAAGCCAGACAAAGGAAACGGATGTGTGGATTAAACAGATCGTCAAGCAAGATAACAGGCTCCTCAATATTATTGATGCGCATGCGGTGCTGGATAAAGGTGCTTCGGCATCTGCGTCCGGAGAGCCGAATGCTTAAAGGGGAAAAGACAACATGAGTAAGTTTGAAGCGATCAAAGAAGAGCAGATGGATATTTTGCGGGAAGTCGGAAATATCGGGGCGGGTCACTCGGCTTCTGCCATGGCTCAGCTGCTGAACAGAAAGATAGACATGGAAGTGCCGTTTGCGACTTTATTGACATTTGATGAGCTCGCTGATTTTTTCGGCGGGGCTGAAACGCCGGTCGCCAGTATCTTTTTAAGAATGGAAGGCGACATGACAGGCTCTATCTTTCTCATCATGCCTTTCCATCAGGCGGAACAGTTTATCAGAGAGCTGATCGGAAATCCGGATTTTGATATTGACCAGTTGGGCGAAGATCATTTGAGTTCTTCTGCTTTACATGAGTTCGGCAATATTTTAGCAGGCTCCTATTTAACGGCATTGGCTGATTTGACAAAGCTTGAGATTTACCCGAGCGTGCCGGAAATCTCACTTGATATGTTCGGCGCGGTTATCAGTGAAGGACTGATGGAGCTCAGCCAAGTCGGAGAGCATGCCATTGTCGTGGATACTTCTATTTTTGACCAGGGCAGCCGGCAGGAGCTCAAAGCCCATATGTTTATGCTCCCGGACTATGATTCTTTTGAAAAGCTCTTCGTCTCATTGGGTGCGGCTTTATGAGCCGTGCGGAAGCCGCAGTCGTTAAAGTGGGGATTGCGGATGTTCAAGTCGCGCGTTATCCGGATAAAATCCGGACTTCGGGACTCGGTTCATGCGTGGGGCTGGTTTTATACGATAAAGACAAACAAACGGCAGGACTCGTTCACGTCATGCTGCCGGACTCCGGTTTATCAAAAACGGCGGAGCTCAACCGTGCAAAATACGCGGACACCGCCGTTAAGATGACGATTGATATGCTTTTGAAAGCCGGCTGCCGCAAGTTTGCCCTGAAGGCAAAACTCGCCGGGGGAGCGGAGATGTTTAAGTTTAAAATGACAAACGACCTGATGAAAATCGGCCCGAGGAATGTAGCGGCTATCAAAGAGCAGCTTTCATTGTATAACATTCCGGTCATCAGTGAAGATACGGGCGGCTCAAGCGGCCGGACGATTGAATTTGAGCCAAAGTCCTGCATGCTGCACATTCGAACTGTTAAACAAGGTGAAACAACGATTTAATAAAGGTATGAGGTAGGGGGATAACAATGCAATCCTTGAATTATGAAGATCAGGTGCTTTGGTCGCGCTGGAAAGAGTGGAAAGATCCTAAAGCCGGTGATGATTTAATGCGCCGTTACATGCCGCTGGTCACATATCATGTCGGCAGAATTTCCGTCGGACTGCCGAAATCGGTGCATAAAGACGATCTAATGAGCCTTGGTATGCTTGGTTTATATGATGCCCTAGAAAAATTTGACCCCGGCCGGGATTTAAAATTTGATACCTATGCCTCGTTTAGAATTCGCGGTGCAATCATCGACGGGCTGCGTAAAGAAGATTGGCTGCCCAGAACTTCACGGGAGAAGACAAAAAAAGTCGAAGCGGCAATCGAAAAACTTGAACAGCGCTACCTTCGGAATGTGACGCCTTCAGAGATCGCAGAAGAGCTGGGGATGACGGAGCAGGACGTAGTATCAACGATGAATGAAGGGTTTTTTGCCAATCTCTTATCAATTGATGAAAAGCTTCACGACCAGGATGACGGTGAGAATATTCAAGTGATGATCAGAGATGACAAAAATGTGCCGCCGGAAGAAAAAATCATGAAGGACGAGCTGATCGCTCAGCTTGCGGGCAAAATTCACGAGCTCTCTGAAAAAGAGCAGCTTGTCGTCAGTTTATTCTATAAAGAAGAACTGACTTTGACCGAAATCGGACAAGTCCTGAACCTTTCGACGTCGCGGATTTCACAGATTCATTCAAAGGCGCTGTTTAAATTAAAGCACCTGCTTGAAAAAGTAATTCAATAATGAACTCATGGTTAGCGAGTGAAAAACATGTCAACACTATTATGGCTTTTAAGCTTTGTGCTTCACGGCGTACTGCTTTATGCCGTCATTATTCTGTACACGAGGTTTTCAGCCCTCAAGGAGACGGAGCGCCAGCAGAAGAAGATTCTTGAAGAGACGGAAAACACCCTTGCAGCGTTTCTGCTTGAGCTGAAAGAAGAAAATGAAAGACTCGAAGACACAAAAAGCCGGAATGATCAAGCGCCTGACGCAGAAGACGCCGAACCCCGGCCGGAACCGAAAAAAGAGCCTGATATTCCGGATCACATGGAAAAGCTCATCAGTGCAACGGAACGGGCTGAAAGTGACGAAAACAACGGTGCGCATTCGTTTGAAGAACGTGTTTCAGAATTATATGAACAAGGGCTCACCCCTGCGGAAATCGCCAAACGGGTGCAGAGCGGAAAGACAGAAATCGAGCTGTTTTTAAAATTTCGCGGCAAAGCTGTAAAGGATTCTTGATTGTCGCATAAAGCTGTGTTATATTATGTCTTGGTGTTAAATACACACGCTTAACGATTTATGCAGAGGGTGCTGCAAACGGCAGTTCTGCACAAAAATGACCTAAGCGGAGGAAAAAAACCATTTTATTAGGAGGAAATCACATGTCAGTTATTTCTATGAAACAATTGCTTGAAGCTGGTGTTCACTTCGGCCACCAAACACGCCGCTGGAACCCAAAAATGAAGCGTTACATTTTCACGGAGCGTAACGGAATCTACATCATTGACCTTCAAAAAACAGTGAAAAAAGTAGAGGAAGCTTACAACTTCACGAAAAACCTTGCTGCTGAAGGCGGAAAAATCCTTTTCGTCGGCACAAAAAAACAAGCTCAGGATTCTGTTAAAGAAGAAGCTGTACGCTCTGGCATGTACTATGTCAACCAACGCTGGTTGGGCGGTACACTGACAAACTTCGAAACAATCCAAAAACGCATTAAGCGTCTGAAAGACATCGAGAAAATGCAAGAAAACGGTACATTTGAAGTACTTCCGAAAAAAGAAGTTGTTCAATTGAAAAAAGAATTAGAGCGTCTTGAAAAATTCCTCGGCGGAATTAAAGACATGAAGGATCTTCCTGATGCATTATTCATCATCGATCCTCGCAAAGAGCGCATCGCTGTTGCGGAAGCTCGCAAATTGAACATTCCTATCATCGGAATCGTAGATACAAACTGTGATCCTGATGAAATTGATGTCGTAATCCCTGCAAACGATGACGCAATCCGCGCTGTCAAACTTCTTACTTCTAAAATGGCAGATGCCATTCTTGAAGCGAAGCAAGGCGAAGAAGAAGCGGAAGCTGCTGAAGAGACTGCACCTGAAACAGAAACGACAACTGCGTAACCTAATCAAAAGGTGATAAGAGGGACTGCCTTTTATCACCTTTTTTCAAGAAAAATGTATCTATACATATCTTGTTTACACATATAAGGAGGAATTCAAATGGCTATTACTGCACAGCAGGTAAAAGAACTGCGTCAAAAAACAGGCGCTGGTATGATGGACTGTAAAAAAGCATTGACTGAAACTGACGGAGATATGGACAAAGCAATCGACCTTCTGAGAGAAAAAGGAATTGCGAAAGCGGCTAAAAAAGCTGACCGTATCGCTGCTGAAGGTTCTACTCTTATTAAAACTGACGGCAACAAAGGCGTTATCTTAGAAGTAAACTCTGAAACTGATTTCGTTGCGAAAAACGAAGGCTTCAAAGAGCTTCTGAACACGCTTGCTGACCACCTTCTTGCAAACGCTCCTGCTGATCTTGAAGAAGCGATGGGTCAAAAGATGGAAAACGGTTCTACTGTTGAAGAATACATCACAAGCAACGTTGCTAAAATCGGAGAGAAAATCACTCTTCGCCGTTTTGCTGTTCTTACAAAAGAAGACAGCGAAGCGTTCGGTGCTTACCTTCACATGGGAGGCCGCATCGGCGTATTATCCGTTCTTAGCGGAACAACTGACGAAGATCTTGCAAAAGACATCGCGATGCATGTTGCAGCGGTAAATCCTCGTTATATTTCCCGCGACCAAGTGTCTGAAGAAGAAGCAAACCATGAGCGTCAGATCCTGACTCAGCAAGCTCTTCAAGAAGGCAAACCGGAAAACATCGTAGCTAAAATGGTTGAAGGCCGTCTGAACAAATTCTTCGAAGAAATTTGCTTATTAGACCAAGCTTTCGTTAAAAACCCAGACGAAAAAGTGAAACAAGTTGTGGCTGCGAAAAACGCATCTGTTAAAACTTACGTCCGCTACGAAGTTGGAGAAGGCATTGAAAAACGCCAAGAAAACTTTGCTGAAGAAGTTATGAACCAAGTGAAAAAATAATGGCGGAAAGCCTTGGCGAATCTTTCGCGGCTTTTCAGGCAGTATAGGGGACACTACTTGTGTTCCCTATTTTTAAAACTATATTTACAAACCTTTTTTTCTCTTGCATAATAGGAAACGGCAATGTTTACACTTGGAGGTTATTATGGAAAAACCAAAATACAATCGTATCGTTTTAAAGCTTAGCGGAGAAGCATTGGCAGGAGAGCAGGGAAACGGCATTAATCCGACTGTTATCCAATCCATCGCTAAACAGGTAAAAGAAATCGCTGAGCTTGACGTCGAAGTGGCCGTAGTTGTAGGCGGCGGCAACTTATGGCGCGGAAAAACAGGCAGTGACTTAGGAATGGACCGTGCGACGGCCGATTATATGGGCATGCTTGCTACAGTCATGAACTCACTTGCCCTGCAGGACAGCCTGGAAACGCTCGGAATTCAGTCCAGAGTGCAGACATCAATTGAAATGCGTCAGGTCGCTGAGCCTTATATCAGAAGAAAAGCCATCCGCCACCTGGAGAAAAAACGCGTTGTGATTTTTGCCGCGGGAACGGGAAACCCTTATTTCTCTACGGACACAACCGCAGCGCTGCGTGCCGCTGAAATCGAAGCGGATGTGATTTTAATGGCGAAAAATAATGTCGACGGTGTGTATAATGCCGATCCGAGAAAAGATGAGTCAGCTGTTAAATACGAAAAGTTATCTTATCTCGATGTGTTAAAAGACGGGCTGGAAGTCATGGATTCTACGGCTTCTTCACTATGTATGGATAATGATATTCCGCTGATCGTCTTTTCTATTATGGAAGAAGGAAATATTAAGCGTGCCGTAATCGGCGAATCAATCGGAACGATCGTAAGGGGGAAATAACGTTGTCAAACGAAGTATTAACACAAACAAAAGAACGCATGGAAAAAGCGGTTGCCGCTTATTCACGTGAATTGGCGTCAGTCCGCGCGGGACGTGCCAACCCATCTCTATTGGATAAAGTGACAGTAGAATACTACGGTGCCCAAACACCTTTAAACCAGCTGTCTTCCATCAATGTGCCTGAAGCGCGTATGCTTGTTGTCACACCGTATGACAAAACGGCAATCGGCGATATTGAAAAAGCGATCCTGAAAGCTGACCTTGGCGTAACTCCGACAAGTGACGGCACAATTATCCGCATCGCGATCCCGGCTCTGACGGAAGAAAGACGTAAAGAACTTGTCAAAGTCGTGAAAAAATACGCGGAAGAAGCGAAAGTAGCAGTCCGTAATGTCCGCCGTGACAGCAACGACGACCTCAAAAAACTTGAGAAAAACGGGGACATTACAGAAGACGAGCTTCGTGCTTCCAGTGAAGACGTTCAAAAGCTGACAGATGAATATGTGTCAAAAATTGACAGCGTCACGAAAGACAAAGAAAAAGAAATCATGGAAGTTTAATGAAAAACTATGTACAATAGATAATGTGAAAAGACCCTCTCATGTTTACAGGGGGTTTTTTTGTTAATACTGTTGATTACATTGATCATCAGCAACGCAACCTTTTTGGGTGACGGAGGAATCTCATGCTCAACATACTCAAAAATTGGAAGAATCAGCAGAATGCGGCTTCCAACTTAGAACGGTATACAAAAGAAGACATACTGAAGGGTGAAATTCCCGCACACATTGCCATTATTATGGACGGAAACGGACGCTGGGCGAAGAAGCGCTCACTCCCGCGGATTGCCGGACATCATGAAGGAATGAAAGTGGTAAAAAGGGTGACAAAGCTCGCAAATCAGCTCGGCGTTAAAGTTCTGACTCTTTATGCGTTTTCAACGGAGAATTGGAAGCGACCGAAGATGGAAGTCGACTTTTTGATGAAGCTTCCGGAAGAGTTCCTGAATACGTATCTTCCTGAATTGATAGAGGAAAATGTACAGGTGAAAATTATCGGAGATGAATCCGCGCTCCCTTCTCATACGTACAGGGCGATTGAGAAGGCCGTAAAAGATACAGAACAAAATGACGGGCTGATTCTCAATTTCGCTTTGAACTACGGCGGACGCACGGAAATCGTCAATGCGGCAAAAGCATTGGCCGAACAGGTGAAAAGCGGCACGCTGAATATCGAAGACATTGATGAAGCGCTCTTTTCCGGGCATTTAATGACAGAATCAATCCAGGACCCGGAGCTGCTCATCAGAACGAGCGGAGAAATCAGACTGAGCAACTTTATGCTTTGGCAGGTGGCTTACAGTGAATTTGTTTTTACAGATGTCCTGTGGCCCGATTTTAAAGAAGATCACTTTCTGCAGGCAGTGGGAGAATTTCAGCAGCGGGGCCGGAGGTTTGGCGGAATTTAGAGGATGGTGGAAATGAAACAAAGACTGTTAACAGGTGTTCTGGCAGCGGCACTATTTTTATTTTTGGTTATTTTCGGAGGATTGCCGTTCACCGTATTTGTTTACGTGATGGGAAGTATAGCGCTTTTTGAGCTTTTGCGGATGAAAAAGCTCAGATTTTTTTCTTTTCCGGGTCTGATCAGCTTCTTGTTGTTATGGCTGTATATGATGCCGGACAAATATCATTTTTTCGATGCGAAAATGGAAGTAACGATTTTCGCCGTATTGATTCTGCTCAGCTATACGGTGCTCGTGAAAAACACCTTTACGTTTGACGAAGTCGGGTTTATCGTTCTCGCGACGGTATATATCGGACTGTGTTTTCATTATTTTATTGAAATCAGAAACATTGAAACAAACGGGCTTTTGTATATCTTTTATGCCTGCGTTGTCATATGGTCAACGGACTCAGGCGCATATTTCGTCGGAAAGTCGCTCGGGAAGCGGAAGCTGTGGCCCGAAATCAGTCCCAACAAAACAGTGGAAGGGTTTCTCGGCGGTATTGTCATCGCCCTTATTTTTACGGCCGTTTTTCAGCTGTTTGCTCACCTTCCGATTTCATATCCGGTTCTTTTGGTCATCACGCTTGTTCTGTCTGTGTTCGGACAGATCGGGGATTTGGTTGAATCAGCGCTTAAGCGGCACTATGATGTGAAGGATTCGGGGAAAATCCTTCCCGGGCACGGCGGCATTTTAGACCGATTTGACAGCTTTTTGTTTGTCATGCCGTTCTTATACTTTCTGCTTGCGCTTTTTTCATGAGAAAGGCTAATATGAAAATAAGACCGATCTGGACGCATAGAATGGGAGTGGCATTTTGAAGAATATTTGTCTTTTAGGAGCAACAGGATCAATCGGGGAGCAGACGTTAGACGTATTGCGCATGCATCAAGATCAGTTCCGTCTCGTCTCGATGACTTTCGGTAAAAACGCCGAGAAAGCGATCCCGTTGATCAGAACGTTTCAGCCGAAATATGTAGCAGTCGGCGACATGGATACATATCAAAAAGTGAAAGAAGCGTCTTTTTCGCATGAATGTCAAATCGGCATTGGAGAAGAAGGCCTGATTGAAGCGGCAGTCATGGACGAAGTGGATATCGTGGTCAATGCGCTGCTTGGAAGCGTCGGTTTAATCCCGACTTTGAAAGCGATTGAACAGAAAAAAACAATTGCGCTTGCAAATAAGGAAACTCTCGTCACTGCCGGGCATATAGTGAAAGGACACGCAAAACGATACGGTGTTCCTCTTCTTCCGGTTGACAGCGAACATTCCGCTATTTTTCAGGCGCTGCAAGGCGAACAGAGCAAAAATATCGAGCGCCTGATCATTACGGCATCCGGCGGCAGTTTCAGGGATAAAACGCGGCAGGAGCTTGAGTCTGTAACGATTGCCGACGCCCTTAATCACCCGAACTGGTCGATGGGTGCAAAGATTACGATTGACTCGGCTACAATGATGAATAAAGGGCTTGAAGTCATTGAAGCACATTGGCTGTTTGACATTCCGTATGAACAGATTGACGTTGTATTACATAAAGAGAGCATCATTCATTCGATGGTTGAATTTCACGACAGAAGCGTCATCGCCCAGCTCGGAAATCCGGACATGAGGGTGCCGATTCAATACGCGCTGACATATCCGGACCGGCTGCCTCTGCCTGAAACAAAAAGGCTTGAATTATGGGAGATCGGAAGCCTTCATTTTGCGAAAGCTGACTTTGAAAGGTTCCGCTGCTTACAATTTGCCTTTGAATCAGGTAAAATAGGGGGAACGATGCCGACGGTTTTAAATGCGGCCAACGAAGAAGCCGTTGCCGCTTTTCTTGCCGGACGGATTTCATTCTTATCGATTGAGGACCTGATTGAAAAAGCATTGGACCGCCACAGCGTAATTCAGGATCCGAGTCTTGCGGATATCCAAGAAGTGGACAAAGACACCCGGGGATACGTTAATTCAATACTCACATAAGGTGGTATGTTCGTGAATACAGTTATCGCGTTTATTATTATTTTCGGAACGCTCGTTTTTTTCCATGAGCTCGGGCATTTATTGCTCGCCCAAAGAGCGGGAATCCTTTGCCGTGAATTTGCGATCGGCTTCGGCCCTAAAATCTTTTCATTTAAAAAGAATGAAACCGTGTATACGATCAGACTCCTTCCGGTCGGAGGGTTCGTCCGCATGGCCGGTGAAGACCCAGAGATGATCGAAGTCAAACCCGGTTATACCGTCGGGCTTCTTTTTAATAAAGAGGACGAAGTGGAAAAAGTCATCATTAATCAAAAGGAAAAGTATCCCGACGCTTTAATTATCGAGGTGGAGACGGCTGATCTTGAGCACGAAATGAAGATTACCGGGTACGAGCAGGGGAAAGAAGATGAACTGGCGGGCTTTACTGTCAGTCAGACCTCTTTTTTTATCGTAGACGGAGAAGAAGTGCAGATTGCGCCTTACAATCGACAATTCGGGTCTAAACCCGTATGGAAGCGGATTAAGGCGATTGCTGCCGGTCCGATTATGAACTTCATCTTAGCGTATGTCATTCTCGTCATGCTCGGATTCATTCAAGGCGTGCCTTCAAATCAGCCTGAGCTCGGGAAGCTGACAGACAATGGACGCGCAGCTGCTGCAGGTTTAAAAGAAGGCGACTATATCCAGAGCATTAACGGTGAAAAAATGAGGTCATGGACCGACATCGTGACAGCGGTAAAAGAAAATCCCGGGAAAAAAATCGATGTCGCCGTCAAACGGGATGGCAAATCGTTTCATATCTCGGTTACACCTGAAGCTGTAAAAGATGAAAATAAAAAAACAATCGGCCGCTTCGGCTCTTATGCGCCGACTGAAAAAGGCGCGCTTGCAGCGATTGCTTACGGCGCGACATCTACCGTTGATGTCACAAAAGCGATCCTGACCAATCTGAGCAAACTTGTGACAGGCCAGTTTAAGCTTGATATGCTTTCGGGTCCTGTCGGCATTTATGATATGACGGATCAAGTTGCAAAAACCGGTATTATCAACCTATTCCAGTTTGCGGCGTTTTTAAGCATCAACCTGGGAATCGTCAACCTGCTGCCGATACCGGCGCTTGACGGCGGACGGCTGCTGTTTTTATTCATTGAAGCAATCCGCGGCAAGCCGATAAACCGTGACAAGGAAGCATTTGTCGTATTTATCGGCGTAGCTTTCTTAATGCTTCTTATGCTGGTTGTCACATGGAACGATATCCAGCGTTTATTCTTATAATTGACTAGTAAAAAATCAGAGGTGCGAAGACATGAGACAAAGTTTGACGCTTATTCCGACCCTGAGAGAAGTGCCGGCTGATGCTGAAGCAAAAAGCCATAAGCTTCTGCTGAGAGCGGGATTTATCAGACAAAATACGAGCGGGGTTTACAGCTACATGCCCCTGGCTTACAGGGTCATTCAAAACATTCAGAAGATCGTGCGTGAAGAAATGGAAAAAATCAACGCGGTGGAAATGCTGATGCCGGCCCTTCAGCAGGCTGAAACATGGCAGGAATCAGGCAGATGGTATACGTACGGGCCTGAATTAATGCGTCTGAAAGACCGCCACGGCCGTGAATTTGCTTTAGGCGCGACACATGAAGAAGTCATTACTTCTCTCGTGCGTGATGAGGTGAAATCTTATAAGCGTCTGCCGCTCACTCTTTACCAGATCCAGTCTAAATTCAGAGATGAAAAACGCCCGCGTTTCGGGTTATTGCGCGGACGCGAATTCATCATGAAAGATGCGTATTCTTTCCATGCTTCTGAAGAAAGTCTGGAGGAAACGTACCAAAACATGTACGGCGCATACAGCAGCATTTTCGCACGCTGTGAATTAAACGTCCGTCCCGTTATTGCCGACTCAGGCGCGATGGGCGGAAAAGACACGCATGAATTTATGGCTCTTTCTGAAATAGGGGAAGATACCATCGCTTATTCCGATGGATCCTCTTACGCAGCCAATACGGAAATGGCGGAAGTTGTCATGAACAGCGAGCCTTCAGATGAAACACCCGAGGCATTGGAGAAAATTGATACGCCGAATGTCAAAAGCATTGAAGAGCTCGCTTCGTTCTTGCAGATCGAGCCGAGCGCCTGCATCAAATCAATGCTGTTTAAAGCGGATGACCGATTTGTTCTCGTGTTAGTAAGAGGCGATCATGAGGTCAACGACGTGAAAGTGAAAAACCTTCTGAACGCGGAAGTGGTTGAGCTTGCGTCTCATGAAGAAGTAGCGGAGAAACTTGGCACGGAGCCGGGATTTGCGGGGCCGATCGGCGCTGCCGGCGACATTGAGATTTATGCCGACCAAGCCGTGAAAGTAATGGTAAACGCCGTTTGCGGCGCGAATGAAAAAGACCGTCATTACCGAAACGTAAACATCGAACGTGACGCGTCTGTAAAAGCGTATGCCGATCTTCGAATCATTCAGGAAGGCGATCCGTCACCTGACGGAAAAGGCACGATCCGTTTCGCTGAAGGGATTGAGGTCGGACAAGTCTTTAAACTCGGCACGCGTTACTCTGAAGCGATGAATGCGACATACCTTGATGAAAACGGGCGTGCGCAGCCGATGCTGATGGGATGTTACGGAATCGGCGTGTCCAGAACGCTTTCTGCCATCGCTGAACAGCATCACGACGAAAAAGGCTTGATCTGGCCGAAGAGCGTTGCTCCGTATGATCTTCATATTTTGGCGCTGAATATGAAAAATGAAGCGCAAAAAGAGCTTGCTGAACAGCTTTACGGAAAATTCCAGACGGAAGGTTATGAGGTTTTATACGATGACCGCGCTGAACGCGCAGGCGTGAAGTTTGCTGATTCTGATCTGATCGGCCTTCCGATCCGCATCACTGTCGGAAAACGTGCCGACGAAGGCATCGTAGAAGTGAAAATCCGCAAAACCGGTGAATCTGCTGAAGTTTCAGTGGATGAGCTTTCTGAATTTATTAAGACGAAGTAATCACCATAACGAATCGTACAAAATCATGTTAAAATAGAGAAAAAAGAAGGTACCTCATCACCTGCGGAGGTACCTTCACTTATGATGTTTTAAGGGAGGGATACTGTCTGAATGGAACAGTTATCAGTAAACAGAAGACAGTTTCAGATTCTTCTGCAGCAGCTTAATATGACAGATGATACCTTCATGACATACTTTGAAGACGGAGAGATTGATAAACTGACAATCCATAAAGCAGAAAAAGCCTGGCATTTCCAATTTCGCTTTAAGGCTCTTTTGCCGTATCAAATATACGATTCATTCATGATGAGGTTAACACAATCGTTTGCTCACATCGCCCGTGTCACATCGTCTGTTCAGGTCATCGATCCTACAGTGACAGAGGAGCTTGTACAGGATTATTGGACACGCTGTATTGAAGAGCTTGAAGGAACCTCGCCGCCGATGGTGGCTCTTTTGAATCAGCAGAAGCCGAAGCTCAAGGGAAACAAACTGATCGTGAAAACAAAAACAGATACAGAAGCATCGGCGCTCAAAAATAAATACAGCGCACTGATTCAGCACAGCTACCGCCAATTCGGATTTCCGGAACTGCAGCTGGATACCGAAATTTTCGTATCTGACCAAGAAGTCCAGAAATTCCGCGAGCAAAAGCTTGCTGAAGATCAGGAGCGGGCGATGCAGGCGCTTATCGAAATGGAGAAGAAGGAAAAAGAGGGCGATGAGGATCAAGCGCCGTCCGGCCCGCTTGTCATCGGCTATCAAATTAAAGAGAACGAAGAAATCCGGACGCTTGACAGCATCATGGATGAAGAAAGAAGAATCACGGTGCAGGGGTTTGTGTTTGATGCTGAAACACGCGAGCTGAAAAGCGGACGCACGCTCTGCATTTTCAAAATCACGGACTATACAAACAGTATTTTAGTAAAAATGTTCGCCAGAGAAAAAGAAGACGCCGCTTTGATGAAAACGCTGAAAAAAGGCATGTGGGTGAAGGCGCGGGGAAGCATTCAAAACGATACATTCGTCAGAGACCTCGTCATGATTGCAAATGACGTGAATGAAATAAAAGCCAAAACCCGTGAAGACACCGCTCCTGAAGGCGAAAAACGGGTTGAGCTTCATCTGCATTCTCCGATGAGCCAAATGGATGCTGTAACGGGCATCGGAAAGCTTGTCGAACAGGCGAAAAAATGGGGACATGAAGCGATTGCGTTAACTGATCATGCCGTTGTGCAGTCTTTCCCGGATGCTTATTCCGCCGCGAAAAAACACGGCATTAAAATGATTTACGGAATGGAAGCCAATATCGTGGATGACGGCGTTCCGATCGCATACAATCCAGCTCACCGTCTCTTGGAAGAAGACACATACGTCGTCTTTGACGTTGAAACGACAGGTCTGTCCGCAGTGTATGACACCATCATTGAGCTTGCCGCAGTCAAAATAAGAGGCGGAGAAATCATCGATAAATTCGAAGCGTTCGCCAATCCGCACCATCCGCTGTCAGCAACGACGATAGAGCTTACCGGGATTACGGATGACATGGTCCGCGACGCTCCCGATGTCGTTGACGTCGTCCGGGATTTTAAAGAATGGATCGGCGATGACGTGCTTGTGGCTCATAACGCCAGCTTTGATATGGGATTTTTAAATGTGGCGTACAAGCGTCTTTTGAAAACGGAAAAAGCGAAAAATCCGGTTATTGATACGCTGGAACTCGCGCGTTTCCTGTATCCTGAGTTTAAAAATCACCGCTTAAATACGTTATGTAAGAAGTTTGATATCGAATTAACCCAGCATCACCGAGCGGTCTTTGACGCTGAAGCAACGGGCTACCTGCTGTTGAAAATGCTCAAAGATGCCGCTGAAAAAGACATTTTTTATCATGATCAGCTGAATGAGAATATGGGACAATCCAATGCTTATCAAAGATCAAGGCCTTATCACGCTACATTGCTTGCCGTAAATGAGACCGGCCTTAAAAATCTGTTTAAGCTCGTGTCCATTTCTCATATTCAATATTTCTACAGAGTGCCGCGCATTCCGAGGTCGCAGCTTAATAAATACAGAGAAGGTCTGTTAATCGGCTCTGCCTGTGACAGGGGAGAGGTCTTTGAAGGCATGATGCAAAAATCACCTGAAGAGGTTGAAGATATCGCATCATTCTATGATTATCTTGAAGTGCAGCCGCCGGAAGTATACAGACACCTTCTGCAGCTTGAGCTCGTCCGGGATGAAAAAGCGCTGAAAGAAATCATCGCCAACATCACGAAGCTCGGGGAAAAATTGAATAAGCCGGTCGTTGCCACCGGAAATGTCCACTATTTAAACGATGAGGATAAAATTTACCGGAAGATCTTAATATCTTCCCAAGGCGGCGCCAACCCGTTAAACCGGCACGAACTGCCTAAAGTGCACTTCAGAACGACAGATGAAATGCTGGATGCTTTCTCCTTTCTCGGTGCGGAAAAAGCGAAAGAAATCGTGGTTGACAATACGCAGAAAGTCGCTTCGATGATCGATGAGATCAAACCGATCAAAGACGATCTGTACACGCCGAAAATTGACGGAGCCGATGAAGAAATCCGTGAAATGAGCTATCAGCGCGCCAGAAGCATTTACGGTGAAGAGCTTCCTGAAATTGTGGAAGCGAGAATAGAAAAAGAATTAAAAAGCATCATCGGTCATGGATTCGCCGTTATTTATCTCATCTCCCATAAGCTTGTAAAACGGTCTCTGGATGACGGTTATCTCGTCGGCTCCCGGGGGTCCGTCGGTTCATCGCTTGTGGCGACCTTAACGGAAATTACTGAAGTGAATCCGCTCGCTCCGCACTATGTGTGCCCGAGCTGCCGATATTCCGAATTCTTTAATGACGGATCAGTCGGTTCCGGTTTTGACCTTCCGGATAAAAGCTGCCCGTCTTGCGGCACACCTTTGAAAAAGGACGGGCATGATATCCCGTTTGAAACGTTCTTAGGCTTTAAAGGTGACAAAGTACCCGATATCGACTTGAACTTCTCAGGTGAGTATCAGCCCCATGCCCATAACTACACGAAAGTGCTGTTCGGTGAAGATAACGTGTATCGCGCGGGAACGATCGGCACCGTTGCGGAAAAGACGGCTTACGGATATGTGAAAGGCTATGCGGGTGATCACAACCTACACATGCGCGGCGCGGAGATCGACCGTCTGGTGCAGGGCTGCACCGGCGTTAAGAGAACGACCGGCCAGCACCCGGGGGGGATTATCGTTGTCCCGGATTACATGGATATTTACGATTTTTCCCCGATACAATTCCCGGCAGATGCGACGGGGTCTGAATGGAAAACGACTCATTTTGACTTCCACTCCATTCATGACAACCTGCTGAAGCTTGATATATTGGGGCACGATGACCCGACAGTCATCCGGATGCTCCAGGATTTAAGCGGAATTGATCCGAAGACGATTCCGACAGATGATCCGGAAGTTATGAAGATTTTCCAAGGTACAGAATCGCTCGGCGTCACTGAAGAGCAGATCGGCTGTAAAACGGGGACGCTCGGTATTCCTGAATTCGGGACGCGATTTGTGCGGCAGATGCTTGAGGATACGAAGCCGACGACGTTCTCCGAGCTTGTCCAGATTTCCGGGCTTTCCCACGGCACGGACGTATGGCTCGGCAACGCGCAGGAACTGATACACAACAATACGTGTGAACTGAGCGAAGTGATCGGCTGCCGTGATGACATTATGGTTTACTTGATTTATCAGGGCCTTGAGCCTTCACTGGCCTTTAAAATCATGGAATTCGTGCGTAAAGGCAAAGGCCTGACGCCGGAATGGGAAGAAGAAATGAAAAAGAACAATGTGCCGAACTGGTATATTGATTCATGCAAAAAAATCAAATACATGTTCCCGAAAGCCCACGCCGCCGCATACGTGCTGATGGCGGTGCGGATTGCCTATTTTAAAGTGCATCACGCGCTTTTATATTATGCTGCGTATTTTACCGTCCGCGCAGATGACTTTGACATTGATACAATGATTAAAGGCTCGACCGCCATCAGAGCGGTGATGGATGATATCAGCTCTAAAGGGCTTGATGCTTCGCCTAAGGAGAAAAACCTCCTTACCGTGTTAGAGCTTGCGCTTGAAATGTGTGAGCGCGGCTATTCCTTCCAGAAGGTCGATCTATACCGTTCGAGCGCTTCGGAATTTATCATTGACGGCAACAGTCTCATCCCGCCGTTCAACTCAATTCCGGGACTCGGAACCAACGCCGCTCTCAATATTGTGAAAGCGCGGGAAGAAGGGGAGTTCCTTTCAAAAGAGGACCTTCAAAAACGAGGAAAAGTGTCAAAAACCATTTTAGAGTATTTAGATCGTCACGGCTGTCTTGAGTCGCTTCCGGACCAAAATCAGCTGTCGCTGTTTTAAGCTTTGTGCACAGCCTCCGAGCGGAGTTTGATTTGCATTAAATATATGGTTATGGTATAGTTTTATTGGAAATGCTAACGATTACCGAGGCAAAGAGTGGGGAAACCCGCTCTTTTGTATTGAACAGGCAATTTTGCCTCGACATGTCCATCGTTTTCTCAATGCCCCTGCTCTTTAGAAGCAGGGTTTTTATGCAGAGGAACGGCTGATATGATATCGACAGCACAAGGAGGAAAAACATGAGCAAAAAAGTGACTGATACCGTTCAAGGAATGGCTCAGCCCATACTGGATGACCTTCAGCTTGAACTCGTAGACATTGAATTTGTCAAAGAGGGTCAAAACTGGTTCCTTCGCGTGTTTATTGATTCCGATAACGGTGTTGATATTGAGGAGTGCGCCAAAGTCAGCGAAGCGTTAAGCGAAAAGCTGGATGAGGCCGATCCGATCACTCAGAACTACTTTCTTGAAGTATCTTCTCCTGGAGCCGAGCGTCCATTAAAGAAAAAAGCCGACTTCGAAAAATCACTGGGCAAAAATGTGTACATGAAAACGTACGAACCGATTGACGGTTTAAAAGTGTTTGAAGGCAAATTGGCTGAATTTGATGGACAAACTGTTACAATAGAGATGACGGTCAAAACAAGAAAGAAACGGGTCAATATTCCGTATGAAAAAATAGCTAACGCAAGATTAGCTGTAACATTTTAATGAATGAAGTATTAGTGTTTAAGGGGGGAGACCGCTAACATGAGCAGTGAACTATTAGATGCTCTCACTATTCTTGAAAAAGAAAAAGGCATCAGTAAAGACATTATCATCGAAGCAATTGAAGCTGCCTTAATTTCCGCGTATAAGCGAAATTTTAACCAGGCGCAAAACGTACGGGTCGATCTGAACCGTGAGACGGGCACGATCCGCGTGTTCGCAAGAAAGGATGTCGTAGACGAGGTATACGATTCAAGACTTGAAATCTCGCTTGACGACGCCCAGCACATCCATCCGAACTACCTTGTCGGAGATGTCGTTGAAATAGAAGTCACGCCGAAAGACTTCGGCCGCATTGCTGCGCAGACGGCGAAACAAGTGGTGACGCAGCGTGTCCGTGAAGCTGAGCGCGGCGTGATTTACTCAGAATTTATCGATCGTGAAGAAGACATCATGACGGGAATTGTACAGCGCTTAGACAGCAAGTTTATTTACGTGTCTCTCGGCAAGATTGAAGCGCTGCTGCCCGTCAATGAACAAATGCCGAATGAGAGCTATAAACCGCACGATCGGATTAAAGTATTTATCACAAAAGTCGAAAAAACGACAAAAGGGCCGCAGATCTATGTATCAAGAACGCATCCTGGTCTGTTGAAGCGTCTTTTTGAAATCGAAGTGCCGGAAATTTATGACGGAACGGTCGAACTGAAATCCGTTGCCAGAGAAGCGGGCGACCGCTCTAAAATCTCCGTCCGCACTGATGACCCTGACGTTGATCCGGTCGGTTCATGCGTCGGTCCTAAAGGCCAGCGGGTGCAGGCGATCGTCAATGAACTGAAAGGCGAAAAAATTGATATCGTCAACTGGTCTGATGATCCGGTTGAATTTGTTGCCAATGCGCTCAGCCCGTCTAAAGTACTGGATGTCATCGTCAGCGAAGAAGAAAAAGCCACGACTGTCATCGTTCCTGATTACCAGCTTTCTCTGGCAATCGGAAAAAGAGGGCAAAACGCCCGCTTAGCCGCGAAACTGACAGGCTGGAAAATCGATATCAAAAGTGAAACGGATGCAAGAGACCTTGGCATCTATCCGAGAGAGCATGAAGAAGATGACGATTTAGAGCCGCTCTTTATGGAGCCTGAAACAGCCGAATCGGATGAATAAGAGGTGACTTTAGGTGAATAAGCGAAAAAAAATTCCTCTGCGCAAATGCGTGGTAACGGGGGAAATGAAGCCTAAAAAGGAACTGATCCGAATTGTCCGTTCTAAAGAAGGAGAGATTTCAGTCGATCCGACCGGAAAGAAGAACGGGCGGGGTGCCTATATCACCCTTGAGAAAGAATGCATCTTAGCTGCGAAAAAGAAAAACACATTGCAAAATCAATTTCAATCACAAATCGATGACCAGATTTTCGAAGAATTGCTGGAACTGGCGGAAAAGGTGAAAAAATAACATGTCTGGAATGGAATGGTTTCCCTTGCTGGGTCTGGCCAATCGAGCTCGTAAGGTCGTGTCGGGCGAGGACTTGGTTATAAAAGAAATTAGAAATGCGCGTGCAAAACTTGTTCTGCTGACAGAAGATGCATCTGCGAATACTGCAAAAAAAGTATCCGATAAATGCAATTATTATAAAGTGCCTTATAAAAAAGTCGAAAGCCGCGCGGATCTCGGCCGCTCTATCGGCAAGGAATCACGTGTCGTTGTCGCCGTCACTGACCAAGGTTTTGCGAATAAGCTGATCAGCTTGCTCGATTAATATTTTTGGGGGTGAACGAATGGCTAAAATGAGAGTTTACGAATATGCAAAAGCCATCAATGTTTCAAGCAAGGAAATTTTGACTGCGCTGAAAAACATGGATATAGTAGTAAATAACCATATGGCAATGCTTGAAGAAAAGACCATTAAGCAGCTTGATGCGAAATTTAAAAAAGGCGGCGCCGGCGTTACATCTCAGAAGCCTGCGGAAACGAACAAAAACAAGCCGCAAGGGATTAATCAGCAGCCTGCTGGGAATCAACCAAACAAAATTCGAGACGGAAAGAAGAATGACGTGCAGAATAATCAATTTAACAAAAACAAGAAGAATAACAACAACAACAAAAACAAAAACAAACGCAATCATAACAACAAAAATCAGTATCAGCAAAAACCGCTGAAACCGAAAAAAGAGCTTCCTGAGAAAATTACGTTTTCCGGCTCTTTAACAGTCGGGGCCTTAGCCGAAGAACTTGGCAAAGAACCGTCTGAACTCATTAAAAAACTGATGCTTCTGGGTGTAATGGCTACCATTAACCAGGAGCTTGACAAAGACACAATCGAACTGATCGCATCTGAATACGGTGTGGAAACAGAAGAAGTGATTGTGCTTGAAGAAACTGAGCTTGAAAAATATGAAGAGGCTGACAAAGAAGAAGATCTTCAAATCCGTCCGCCTGTCGTGACGATCATGGGCCACGTTGACCACGGGAAAACGACCCTCCTTGACAGTATCAGAAAAACAAAGGTTGTTGAAGGTGAAGCCGGCGGAATCACCCAGCATATCGGGGCGTACCAGATCGAAGAAAACGGCAAAAAAATCACGTTCTTAGATACTCCGGGACACGCGGCGTTCACAACAATGCGTGCGCGCGGTGCGGAAGTAACTGATATTACCATTTTAGTCGTAGCGGCTGATGACGGCGTTATGCCGCAAACAGTCGAAGCCATCAACCATGCGAAAGCGGCTGAGGTTCCGATTATCGTTGCCGTGAATAAAGTGGATAAAGAAAGCGCGAACCCTGACCGTGTCATGCAGGAGCTGACTGAATACGGACTCGTTCCTGAAGCATGGGGAGGAGAAACGATTTTCGTTCCTCTGTCTGCTCTTACAGGCAAGGGAATTGACGAGCTTGTCGAAATGATTCTGCTTGTCAGTGAAGTGGAAGAGCTGAAAGCCAATCCGAACCGTCAGGCAAAAGGAACGGTTATTGAAGCTGAGCTCGATAAAGGAAGAGGATCTGTCGCAACACTTCTCGTTCAAACGGGAACATTGCATGTCGGAGATCCGATCGTTGTCGGAAATACATTCGGCCGCGTGCGGGCCATGGTCAATGATCTCGGCCGCCGCGTGAAAACAGCCGGACCGTCCACACCTGTAGAAATCACGGGCTTAAACGACGTACCGCAGGCTGGCGATCAATTCCTCGTCTTTAAAGATGAAAAAACAGCCCGTTCTGTCGGTGAAGCACGCGCTTCCAAGCAACTGGAAGAACAGCGCAGCGACAAAGCGAAGCTGAGCCTTGATGATCTGTTTGAACAAATTAAACAAGGCGATGTTAAAGACATCAATTTAATCGTAAAAGCTGACGTTCAAGGTTCAGCCGAAGCGTTAACAGCCGCTCTTCAAAAAATTGAAGTAGAAGGCGTAAAAGTGAAAATCATTCACACAGGCGTCGGTGCGATTACGGAATCAGACATCATTCTCGCATCAGCTTCAAATGCAATCGTTATCGGGTTTAATGTGCGCCCAGACGGAAATGCTAAGAGCACGGCTGAAGCTGAAAATGTAGATATCCGTCTTCACCGTATCATTTACAAAGTCATCGAAGAAATTGAAGCGGCGATGAAAGGAATGCTTGATCCTGAGTACGAAGAAAAAGTCATCGGTCAGGTTGAAGTGCGCCAAACATTCAAAGTGTCGAAAATCGGCACGATTGCCGGCGGATATGTAACAGACGGCCACATTACACGTGACAGCGGACTCCGCCTGATCCGTGACGGCGTGGTCATCTTCGAAGGGGAAGTAGACGTTCTGAAACGCTTCAAAGATGATGTGAAAGAAGTTTCACAAGGATATGAATGTGGTATAACGATTAAGAAATACAATGACATTCGCGAAGGCGACGTCCTTGAAGCGTATGTCATGCAGGAAATCGAAAGAAAGTGATCGGATTTGCGGAATGTGAATGCATCATTTATGATGCGGGATCATTAAAGGAGAAACGAGCCGTTCTGAAGCGGATTATAACGAGGGTTCAGAATAAGTTCAACGTGTCGGCCGCAGAAATCGGCTATCAGGACACTTGGCAGCGGACCAGCTTCGGAATCGCCGTCGTCTCTTCCTCTCACGTTCAGGCGGAAAAGGAGATCCAGCGCGTACTCGCGTTTATTGACTCCTTTCCCGAGATAGAACGGACGATCACTAGAACAGAGTGGTTTTAACTTAGAGGTGATTGAATTGAGTATGAGAGCAAACCGTGTCGGCGAGCAGATGAAAAAAGAGCTCGGGGATATTATCAGCCGAAAGCTGAAAGACCCGAGAATCGGATTTCTCACTGTAACAGACGTACGTGTTTCAGGTGATTTGCAAATAGCGAAGGTGTATATCTCCGTTCTCGGCGGAGAGAAAAAGAAAGAGGAGGCGCTGAAAGGGCTTGAGAAAGCGAAAGGATTTATCCGTTCCGAAATCGGCAGCCGAATCAGACTCCGCAAAACGCCTGAGCTTGAATTTGAATTTGATGAATCAATTGAGTACGGCAATCGTATTGAAACATTGATTCACGAACTGCATTCAGATAAACCGTCTGAATAACGGGAAAGAGGATGGGCGAGTGTCGTCTGTCCTCTTTTCTGCGTTTTACGGGATACAATTGATAACAAAGGAGCGAAAGACAGATGGTTAACGGAGTTCTCCTTTTACATAAACCGGTCGGCATGACTTCTCACGACTGTGTAATGAAAATAAGAAAACTGTTAAAAACAAAGAAAGTCGGGCATACGGGAACCCTTGATCCGGAAGTGTCAGGCGTACTGCCGATCTGTGTCGGACGGGCTACAAAGATCGTTGAGTACGTCACCGACAAGTCAAAAACGTACGATGCTGAGATCACTCTCGGTTTCTCCACATCGACCGAAGATCAGACTGGAGAAACGGTCAGCGTAAAGCCTGTCAGGGAGCCGCTGGAAGAAGCGGATATCAAAGCCGTTTTAGACGAATTGAAGGGACCGCAGGAGCAAGTGCCGCCGATGTATTCCGCGGTAAAGGTCAACGGGAAAAAGCTCTATGAATACGCCAGAGCGGGTATTGAAGTGGAGCGGCCGAAGCGGAATATCACGATTGAAGATATCGCGCTCACTTCCCTTGTCACTTATAACGAAGACACAGCATCATTCCGCTTTACAGTCACGTGCTCAAAAGGCACTTACGTCAGAACGTTGGCGGTGACAATCGGTGAAAAACTCGGCTATCCCGCGCATATGTCGCATCTCATCCGCACTGCTTCGGGCGATTTCAGCCTTGATGAATGTTTCACGTTTGAGGAACTTGAACAGCAGGTTTCGGACGGAACGGTTGCAGAGCATGCCGTGCCGATCGATAGAGCGCTCAATCATTTGCCGAAATGGGTCATAAGTGATACATTAGCTAAGAAAGCTGAAAACGGGTCAGTGTTTGACATCCCGGCGGAATTTTCTGCAATGACAGCTGATGCCCGTATAGCGGTCTGTACTGAAGACGGAGAATGTGTGGCCATTTATATGCCGCATCCTTCAAAAAAAGGACTGCTGAAACCGGCTAAAGTGCTCATGCAAAAAAGCGAACAATAAGAAAAAAGGTGACCGTTCTGTGAAGACGATACATATTTCTCATCCGCATCATTTACAAAAAGAAGAGCAGCCGGCGTCTGTCATGGCGCTCGGCTACTTTGACGGCGTTCATTTGGGACACCGGAAAGTAATCGGAACAGCCAGACAAATTGCCGAAGAAAAAGGCCTGTCGCTGGCCGTTATGACGTTTCATCCACACCCTTCCCATGTGTTGGGCAGGGACAAAGAGCCAAAGGATCTGATTACGCCGCTTGAAGATAAAATCAGCCAGATCGGGCGTTTAGGCGCTGATGTGCTGTATGTCGTAAAGTTTGATGAAGCGTTTGCGTCTCTGTCTCCAAAACAGTTTGCCGAGGAGTATATTTTAGGGTTGAACGCGCGGCACGCTGTGGGAGGCTTCGATTTTACGTACGGAAAATACGGAAAAGGCACGATGGAGACGCTGCCGGACGATTTAAACGGCAAGGCCGGATGCACGACTGTCGAGAAACAGACCGAGCAGGACAGAAAGATCAGCTCTACTTATATCCGGTCAGCGCTCCAGGATGGTGACGTTGAACTTGCGCACACTCTTCTCGGTCAGCCGTATTTTATCCGGGGCACTGTGATTCACGGAGACAAGAGAGGCCGCACCATCGGTTTTCCGACCGCGAATATCGGCCTGCACAACAGCTATATCGTGCCGCCGACAGGCGTGTATGCAGTGAAAGCCGAAATAAAAGGCGAGGTGTATGAAGGCGTCTGCAACATCGGCTACAAACCGACCTTTTATGAAAAGCGTCCCGATCAGCCGTCAATTGAAGTTCATTTGTTTAATTTTCAACAGGATGTATACGGAGAAGACGTTAAAATCGAGTGGTACAAACGAATCCGAAGCGAACGGAAGTTTAACGGCATCGATGAACTGACGGCTCAGATCGGGAAAGACAAACAAGAAGCGATCCGTTTTTTCAGCAAATAACGGAAAAAACATCAAAAGTACACAAATTTTATTCTAAAAGATTTGCATATGGGCGCGATTTTTAGTATCATATGTTTCGTAGTCTTAAAACCATTGCTTGGCAATCCGAAGTCACCGACGGTTGCTAGGTAACTGGGGCTAATTATGATATGGAGGTGAAACAGGATGGCAATTACTCAAGAGCGTAAAAATCAACTCATCAGCGAGTTCAAAACACACGAATCTGATACTGGTTCTCCAGAAGTTCAGATCGCTATCCTAACAGACTCAATTAACAACTTGAACGAGCATTTGCGTACTCACAAGAAAGATCACCACTCACGTCGCGGTCTTCTTAAAATGGTAGGTAAACGTCGTAATCTTCTTACGTATCTGCGTAATAAAGACGTAACTCGTTACCGTGAGTTAATTAACAAACTAGGCTTACGTCGATAATCGTAAAAAGCGGGAGGATTCCCGCTTTTTTATCGTATTAAAGCGAAAAAAATAATAATAAAAAAACAATGAAATCCTTTTACATACTACTTTGACATTGATATGTTCAATTCATTTCGTTCATAATAGGAGTAATTGATTATTTCACACATTAAGAGAGGAGCTCGTAATCGAATGGGACAAGAGAAACATGTCTTTACCATAGATTGGGCCGGCAGACAGCTTACAGTAGAAGCCGGCCAGCTTGCCAAACAGGCAAACGGCGCTGTCATGGTCCGCTACGGCGATACTGCAGTGCTCAGCACAGCAACCGCATCAAAAGAACCGAAACCGCTAGATTTTTTCCCGCTTACCGTTAACTATGAAGAAAGATTATACGCAGTAGGTAAAATTCCGGGCGGTTTTATTAAAAGAGAAGGCCGTCCAAGTGAAAAGGCCGTTTTAGCCAGCCGTCTGATCGACCGTCCGATCCGCCCGCTTTTCGCAGACGGATTCCGTAACGAAGTACAGGTCATCAGCATTGTCATGAGTGTTGATCAGGACTGCTCATCTGAAATGGCTGCAATGTTCGGTTCATCACTCGCTCTTTGCGTTTCCGATATCCCGTTTGAAGGCCCGATCGCGGGTGTGACGGTAGGCCGCATTGACGGGAAATTCGTCATCAATCCGACGGTTGACCAGCTTGAAAAAAGTGATATCAACCTCATCGTTGCAGGCACAAAAGATGCCATCAACATGGTGGAAGCCGGAGCGGATGAAGTTCCTGAAGAAATCATGCTTGAGGCGATTATGTTCGGTCACGAAGAAATTAAGCGCCTGATCGCATTCCAAGAAGAAATCGTCGCAGCAGTCGGCAAAGAGAAAACAGAGATCGAACTGTATGAAATTGACGAAGAGCTCAGCGCAAAAGTAAAAAGCCTTGCGGAGCCGGATCTTCTCAGCGCCATTCAGGTTCACGAAAAACATGCTCGCGAAGACGCGATCAATGAAGTGAAAAATGCAGTTGTCGCGAAATTCGAAGAAGAAGAGCATGATGAAGATACAATTAAAAAAGTGAAACAGACACTGTCTAAACTCGTGAAAAACGAAGTGCGCCGTTTGATCACAGAAGAAAAAGTCCGTCCGGACGGCCGCGGCGTTGATCAAATCCGCCCGCTTTCTTCAGAAGTCGGCCTTCTGCCGAGAACGCACGGATCCGGGCTGTTTACGAGAGGACAGACGCAGGCGCTCAGCGTTTGTACATTAGGCGCCCTTGGAGACGTTCAGATTCTTGACGGTTTAGGCGTGGAAGAGTCAAAACGCTTTATGCATCATTATAACTTCCCGCAGTTCAGCGTAGGGGAGACAGGCCCGATGCGCGGACCGGGACGCCGTGAGATCGGTCACGGTGCTCTTGGAGAGCGTGCGCTTGAGCCGGTCATTCCGAATGAAAAAGACTTCCCGTATACGGTCCGCCTCGTATCTGAAGTGCTTGAATCAAACGGTTCCACTTCACAGGCCAGCATCTGCGCAAGTACGCTTGCCATGATGGACGCAGGTGTTCCGATTAAAGCCCCTGTTGCAGGTATCGCGATGGGACTTGTGAAATCAGGCGAGTACTATACAGTATTGACGGATATTCAAGGGATGGAAGACGCCCTCGGTGACATGGACTTTAAAGTAGCCGGCACGGAAAAAGGCGTGACAGCGCTGCAAATGGACATTAAAATTGAAGGCCTTTCAAGAGAAATTCTTGAAGAAGCGCTTCAGCAGGCGAAAAAAGGAAGAATGGAAATCTTGGACAGCATGCTCAGCACGCTTGGTGAATCAAGAAAAGAACTTTCTCAATATGCGCCGAAAATTTTAACGATGACCATTAATCCGGATAAAATCCGTGACGTTATCGGACCGAGCGGTAAACAAATCAACAAAATCATTGAAGATACCGGTGTTAAAATTGACATTGAACAAGACGGCACCATCTTTATTTCTTCTACTGATGAAAGCAGCAACCAAAAAGCGAAAAAAATCATCGAAGATCTTGTCAGAGAAGTCGAAGTCGGCCAGCTTTACCTCGGTAAAGTGAAACGGATTGAGAAATTTGGCGCTTTCGTTGAAATCTTCAGCGGAAAAGACGGTCTCGTTCACATCTCTGAACTAGCGCTCGAACGGGTCGGCAAGGTTGAGGATGTTGTGAAAATCGGTGACGAAATCCTTGTGAAGGTAACTGAAATTGACAAACAGGGACGAGTGAATCTGTCGCGTAAAGCAGTGCTGCGCGAAGAGAAAGAAAAAGAACAGGAACAACAACAATCATAAATGAAAACCTAACAAGGAGCCTGGGAGACCCGGCTTCTTTATTTTGAGAAAGACAACAGACGGGTTCTACCTTGTCCTCCTCATACATAATGTGTGATGAGGGGGGAAGGACATGTTGAAAAAATTCGTGCCGTTTGCCGTTTTTTTATTTCTTTTTTTTGTTTCGTTTGAAATGTTAAAAAACCCGTATACAGTTGATTACATAGACGCAATGAAAAAAGACGCGGTAACTGTGTCAGCATCAAAAGATCCGCTCTATGAAGAATTACTGCAAAAAGCGTCAGAGTATGAAGTGAAGCCGCAAGACGCTCGGATTGATAAAATATGGAAGAGTATACCGGGATATAACGGTTTAAAAGTCAATGTGGAAAAATCCTATAAACAAATGAAAAAGGACGGAGAATTTCACGAAGACGACCTTGTCTATGAGCAGGTAAAGCCGAAAGTCCATCTTGATTCTCTCGCGCCCGAACCCATTTATAAAGGAAATCCCGACAAACCGATGGTCGCTTTCCTGATAAATGTCGCCTGGGGAAATGAATACGTGGAGCAAATGCTGCCTATTCTGAAGCAGCACCAGGTCAAAGCAACTTTCTTTCTTGAAGGGAAATGGCTGAAAAACAATCAGGAACTGGGGAAAAAAATAGCGGCAGACGGACATGAAATCGGAAATCATTCATACAATCACCCTGATATGAGCAAACTGACTTCAGGAAGCATTTCCGAACAGCTTGACAAAACCAATGCACAAATCAGCGAGACGCTCGGCATGAAGCCGAAATGGTTTGCGCCGCCAAGCGGCAGCTTCAGAAAAGCCGTGGTCGACCTTGCGGCGGAAAAAGGAATGGGCACCATCATGTGGACCGTTGACACCATTGACTGGCAAAAACCGTCTCCCGCTGTTTTACAAACAAGGGTCTTGAGCAAAATACATAACGGAGCCATGATTTTAATGCATCCGACTGATCCGACTGCGAAAAGCCTGGATACACTGATTGCAAAAATCAAAGAAAAAGGCTACGCGCTCGGCTCAGTGTCTGACTTAATGGATGAAAACAGGCTGATGAAGTAGCAGGCAGTTGCCTGTCTTTGAATAGGAGGAACAGACTTGATAAAACGCTATACATGCCAAAACGGTGTAAGAGTTGTGCTTGAAAATAATCCAACGGTGCGGTCTGTGGCAATCGGCGTATGGATCGGGACGGGATCACGTCATGAAACGCCGGAGACAAACGGTATTTCGCACTTTCTTGAACATATGTTTTTTAAAGGAACAAATACCAGGTCCGCACGTGAAATCGCAGAATCCTTCGATCGGATAGGCGGCCAAGTGAATGCCTTCACTTCAAAAGAATATACGTGCTATTACGCCAAAGTGCTGGATGAGCATGCAAACTACGCACTTGATGTGCTGGCTGATATGTTCTTTCATTCTGCTTTTGACGAAGATGAGCTCAAAAAAGAAAAGAACGTCGTATATGAAGAAATCAAAATGTATGAAGACGCACCGGATGACATTGTCCACGATCTGCTGAGCAAAGCGACATACGGCAATCATTCGCTCGGATACCCGATTCTCGGGACGGAGGAAACGCTTTCGTCGTTTAACGGCGATTCTCTCAGACAGCATATGGATGACTTTTACACGCCGGACCGCGTCGTCATTTCTGTCGCCGGAAATGTAACGGAACAATTCATTAAAGACGTGGAGAAATGGTTCGGTACATACGAAGCGAAGGGCAAAGCAAGCGGCATCAGCGAGCCTGAGTTTCATTATGAAAAGCTGACGAGAAAAAAAGACACCGAACAGGCGCATCTCTGTCTCGGTTTCAAAGGCCTGAAAGTCGGAGATCCGGACATTTACGATTTGATCGTCTTAAACAACGTGCTTGGCGGAAGCATGAGCAGCCGTCTTTTCCAGGATGTGCGCGAAGATAAAGGACTGGCCTATTCTGTATACAGCTATCACAGTTCCTATGAAGACAGCGGTATGCTGACGATTTACGGAGGCACCGGCGCGAATCAGCTCGGACTTCTGTCTGAAACCATTCAGGAAACGTTATCGGTTCTAAAACGTGACGGTATCACCCCGAAAGAGCTGGAAAACAGCAAAGAGCAAATGAAGGGGAGCTTAATGCTCAGCTTAGAAAGCACAAACAGCAAAATGAGCCGGAACGGGAAAAATGAACTCCTGCTCGGAAAGCATAAGACCATGGATGAAATTATCGCTGAATTAAATGCGGTCAGCCTGGAAAGCGTCAACGGCCTCAGCCGCCGCTTATTTACGGATGATTACGCACTATCGCTCATCAGCCCGACCGGCAATATACCGGCCTCGTCTTAAGCTGCAAAGCAGTCTGCCTCTGTACGGGGCAGGCATTTTTTTTTGCTCCCGGTCATATAGTACAAGGGGGTGGCTATCATGAGGCTCAGTGAACTGTCAGGTAAAGAAATTGTGGACATTAAACGGGCAGAGCGGCTCGGCGTGCTCGGCCAGACCGATTTGGAAATTAATGAACAGGACGGACAAATTACCGCGCTGTTGATACCGACGGTAAAATGGTTCGGACTGCGAAAACAAGGCCACGACATCCGCGTCCCCTGGAACCATATCCAAAAAATCGGGTCAGACATGATCATTTTAGACGTTCCGGGGGAGATCACGCCTCCCGAAGAGTAGATCTTATTCATTTTTTGCAAGCACCGGCTCATACAGCCGGTGCTTTTTTTATGAAAAAGACGCTGTACATTCACCGCCCTTTCTCTTTGCACATACGATGAAGAGGAGGATGACACTTAAAGGATCCAGTAACTGTAAAGAAGGTGAACGTTTCAGATGTTAACCGGATTAACAATTGCGATCATTGGCGGTGACGCAAGACAGCTTGAGATTATAAGAAAGCTGACAGAACAGCATGCCGATATTTATCTTGCAGGGTTTGACCAATTGGATGACGGTTTTACAGGAACCGTCAAATGCAAAATTGATGAGATTCCCTTTCAAAAAATAGACAGTATCATCCTGCCTGTATCGGCAACGACCGGAGAAGGCGTTGTTTCCACGGTTTTTTCAAATGAAGAAGTGGTATTAAAGCAGAGCTATCTTGAGCGGACACCGGAGCATTGCGTCATTTATTCAGGCATCTCCAACGCGTATCTTGAGGGGATCGCCAGCGAAGCCGGCCGTAAGCTTGTGAAATTATTTGAGCGGGACGACATCGCGATATTCAACTCGATTCCCACTGTTGAAGGAACAATCATGATGGCGATTCAGCATACGGACTATACCATTCACGGATCAAATGTCGCCGTTCTCGGCATGGGGCGCACCGGTATGACGATCGCCCGGACGTTTGCAGCGTTAGGGGCGAAAGTAAAAGTGGGCGCACGGAGTTCGGCTCATTTAGCCCGTATATCGGAAATGGGGCTTTCTCCTTTTCAACTTGAAGAGCTTACTGATCATGTAAATGATATTGATATCTGCATTAACACCGTACCGAGCTTGATTCTGAATCAAAGCGTTTTATCGCGCATGACGCCGAAGACCTTGATTTTGGATTTAGCATCCCGTCCGGGCGGAACGGATTTCAAATATGCTGAAAAACAAGGCATTAAAGCGCTGCTTGCTCCGGGTCTTCCGGGAATTGTGGCCCCGAAAACAGCCGGACAGATTATTGCGAACGTATTGAGCAAGCTTTTGGCAGACTTAAAGAAAGAGGGGAAATAACCATGTCTCTGAAAGGGAAAAGAATCGGATTCGGATTAACCGGCTCGCATTGCACATATGAGGAAGTGTTTCCGCAAATAGAGGCGCTTATCAGTCAAGGAGCTGAAGTCCGGCCGGTCGTGACATCAACCGTTCAATCGACCGATACCCGCTTTGGGGAGGGGGGAGATTGGGTCAGAAAAATTGAAGAAACAACAGGCTTTGAGGCGATTGATTCCATCGTAAAAGCGGAGCCACTCGGGCCGAAACTTCCGCTCGACTGCATGGTCATCGCCCCTTTAACCGGAAATTCAATGAGCAAACTCGCAAATGCGATGACCGACAGCCCCGTCCTTATGGCTGCGAAAGCCACGATCCGCAACGGCCGCCCGGTCGTGCTCGGAATTTCGACAAATGACGGACTTGGTTTAAACGGAACGAATTTAATGAGGCTGATGTCCGCAAAAAACATATATTTCATCCCGTTCGGACAGG
This sequence comes from Bacillus sp. Bvel1, assembly GCF_014872755.1. NCBI lineage: Bacteria > Bacillati > Bacillota > Bacilli > Caryophanales > Bacillaceae > Bacillus > Bacillus sp. Bvel1. The sequence goes on from NZ_JAAOBZ010000006.1 coordinate 819,853, forward strand.
ATGACCACGTGAAAAAACCGACATCGCTCGTCGCCAGAATGGATCTCCTTCCGATTACGGTAGAAAAAGCTCTTTTGCACCAGCAGGTTCAGCCGGTGCTCGTACACCATCATGAATAAAAAATCATGATGACAGAAAATCATTCCGGAATAAAAAAATTCGGTCAATCCGTGACTATTCTATGGTAAAATAAAACGTAAAATGCAAAGTCAATTCAACAAATGATGCTTAATTGGCGGAAGGAGTTTTACAGATGGGAAGAGGATTACACGTAGCAGTTGTCGGAGCGACGGGAGCCGTAGGACAGCAAATGCTGAAAACACTGGAAGACAGAAACTTTGAAATCGAAACACTCACACTACTATCCTCAAAGCGTTCTGCTGGTACGAAAGTAACGTTTAAAGGCGAAGAATATACAGTGCAGGAAGCTGTTCCTGAAAGCTTCGAAGGCGTTCATATCGCGTTATTCAGCGCCGGCGGAAGCGTATCACAAAGCTTGGCGCCTGAGGCTGTAAAACGGGGAGCCATCGTGATTGACAATACGAGCGCATTCCGTATGGACGAAAATACACCGCTCGTGGTGCCTGAGGTGAACGAAGGTGATCTGCACAAACATAACGGCATTATCGCCAACCCTAACTGTTCAACGATTCAGATGGTGGCTGCGCTTGAACCGATCCGCAAAGCGTACGGTTTGAAAAAAGTCATTGTATCTACTTACCAAGCTGTGTCCGGAGCCGGCAATGAAGCGGCGAAAGAATTGTACAGCCAGACAAAGGCGATTTTAAACAATGAACCCGCAGAACCGTCCATTATGCCGGTTAAAGGCGACAAAAAGCATTATCAAATCGCATTTAACGCCATTCCGCAAATTGATAAATTCCAAGACAACGGCTATACGTTTGAGGAAATGAAAATGATTAATGAAACGAAAAAAATCATGCATATGCCGAAGCTGGAAGTGGCTGCGACATGTGTAAGACTGCCGATTGAAACAGGGCATTCAGAATCTGTTTACATTGAGCTTGACCGTGATGACGCAACCGTTGAAGATATTAAACAGCTTTTAAAAGAAGCTCCGGGTGTTACGCTTCAGGATGATCCGGCGGAGCAGCTTTACCCGATGCCTGCTGATTGCGTCGGCAAACGCGATGTATTTGTAGGAAGAATTCGGAAAGATTTGGACAGAGCAAACGGTTTTCATTTGTGGGTTGTTTCTGATAACCTGTTAAAAGGCGCCGCTTGGAACTCAGTTCAAATCGCGGAAAGCCTGCAAAAACTGAACCTCGTATAAAACAAACGTATTTTCTATAGGCGAACAGAAGAGAGTAAGGCTCTGCCTGCTCTCTTCTGTTACGTCAGACTAATTTGGAGTGAAAATAGTGAAGATCATTGTTCAAAAATTCGGCGGAACATCCGTAAAAGATGACAAAGGCCGCAAGCTTGCGCTAGCACACATAAAAGATGCCATAAGTGAAGGTTATAAGGTTGTCGTTGTCGTATCGGCGATGGGAAGAAAAGGAGACCCGTACGCGACAGATTCTTTAATCGGGCTCCTTTACGGCAGCCAGTCCGACATTTCTCCGAGAGAGCAGGATATGCTTCTGTCTTGCGGAGAAACGATTTCGTCCGTTGTTTTTTCCAGCATGCTGAAGGAAAACGGCATAAAAGCCGCAGCTTTAACAGGAGCTCAGGCCGGCTTTTTAACCAATGCCCAGCATACTGACGCCAAAATTATAGAAATGAAAACAGAGCGGCTTTTCGCTGCACTCGCCAGCCATGATGCCGTCGTTGTCGCAGGCTTTCAGGGAGCGACTGAAAAAGGCGACACGACGACGATCGGCAGAGGTGGAAGCGATACATCAGCGGCGGCGCTCGGCGCGGCGGTTGATGCTGAGTTTATCGACATTTTTACGGACGTGGAAGGTGTTATGACAGCCGATCCGAGAATCGTGGAAAATGCTAAGCCGCTTCCGAATGTCACATATACGGAAATCTGCAACCTTGCTTATCAAGGCGCGAAAGTCATTCATCCGCGCGCGGTGGAAATCGCCATGCAGGCAAAGGTGCCGATCCGCGTGCGCTCCACTTATTCAAAAGACAAAGGCACTTTGGTGACGTCCCATCATTCGTCTAACATCGGCAGCGATGTATTCGAACGGCTGATTACGGGGATCGCCCATGTGAAAGACGTGACGCAATTTAAGGTTCCCGCCAAAATGGGGCAATACAACGTTCAGACTGAAGTCTTTAAAGCAATGGCAAATGCCGGAATCAGTGTAGATTTCTTTAACATTACGCCGAGTGAAATCGTATATACCGTAGCCGGCAGTAAAACGGAAGCCGCGCGCAGCATTTTGGCTGAATTAGGATATGAGCCGACAGTGACGGAAAGCTGTGCGAAAGTGTCAGCGGTCGGCGCCGGAATAATGGGTGTTCCGGGTGTCACGTCAAAAATCGTCTCCGCACTTTCTGATAAAGGCATTCCGATTCTGCAATCTGCCGACAGCCATACGACGATCTGGGTGCTCGTTCATGAAAAAGATATGGTAACGGCCGTAAATGCGCTGCATGAAGTGTTTGAACTTTCAAAGTAAATGTGATTGAATCATGATGAGGTGAAAAAAATGAATGTCGGAAATATATCTACAGCGATGATTACCCCCTTTGACAGTAAAGGGAATGTAGACTTTCAAAAACTGTCTACATTAATCGACTATTTGTTGAAAAACGGCACGGATTCTTTAGTCGTCGCAGGCACGACCGGCGAATCCCCGACACTTTCAACGGAAGAAAAAATTGCACTCTTTGAATTTACAGTCAAAGAAGTGAACGGACGCGTGCCTGTTATTGCGGGTACGGGAAGCAACAATACGAAAGACTCCATTAAACTGACAAAAAAAGCTGAAGAAGCCGGCGTCGATTGCGTTATGCTTGTCACGCCGTATTATAATAAGCCTTCCCAAGAGGGGATGTACCGTCATTTTAAAGCCATAGCTGAAGAAACGTCTCTTCCTGTGATGCTTTACAACGTGCCGGGCAGAACGGTCGCTTCGCTTGCGCCGGAAACGGCCATCAGACTTGCGGAGATTCCGAATATCTCTGCGATTAAAGAAGCGAGCGGCGATCTTGATGCCATTACGAAAATCATTGCCGAAACACCGGAAGATTTTTACGTCTATTCAGGTGATGACGGGTTAACGCTTCCTATTCTTGCAGTCGGCGGAAGAGGAGTCGTGTCAGTGGCCAGCCATATTGTGGGTTCTGACATGCAGCAGATGATTAAAAACTATACGAACGGGCAGACGGCAACCGCGGCACTGATTCATCAGAAGCTTCTGCCGATCATGAAGGAGCTCTTTAAAGCGCCTAATCCGGCTCCGGTCAAAACGGCGCTGCAGCTGAAAGGCCTTGATGTCGGATCTGTGCGTCTTCCTCTTATCCCGCTGAATGAAGATGAACGTCTGAGCCTGAGCAGCGTCATCAGCGAACTGTAAGAAAAAATTTATACAGTTGAAATACGCGGTCATTCTCATTTTTATCGTGAGTTTGACCGTTTTGTATACATATTGGTTTTCCCTAAACCTTCCGCTTCTTCTTGTTTTCTAAAATTGATATCAGTTATAATAGGAACAAGTGATGATGGACGGGTATGAGACTAGGAGGATACAGATTTTGAAAAAGAAAAATACAGAAAACGTCAGAATTATCGCCCTTGGCGGCGTCGGAGAAATTGGGAAGAACCTATATGTCATTGAAATTGACTCAGACATATTTGTAGTGGATGCGGGGCTGATGCACCCTGAAAATGAAATGCTCGGTATTGATGTCGTCATTCCGGATATTTCCTACTTAGTAGAACGGGCTGACCGCGTGAAGGCCATCTTTCTGACACACGGGCACGATGAAAACATCGGGGGCGTCTTTTATTTATTGAACAAGCTGTCGGTGCCGGTATACGGAACGAAGCTTACGCTTGCATTACTGAGAGAAAAACTCAAGCAGTACGGGCATAATCGAAAAGCTGATTTACGTGAAGTTCACTCTAAATCAGTCATTACATTTGAATCAACGAAAGTATCGTTCTTTAAAACGATTCACAGTATTCCGGATTCAGTGGGAGTCAGCTTCAAAACATCACTTGGCTCTATTGTATGCACGGGAGACTTCAAATTTGACCAGACGCCTGCTTATCATCAATCATGTGATATTGGCGAAATTGCCAAAATCGGAAACAGCGGCGTGCTCGCCCTGCTTTCTGACAGCGCCAATGCGGAGCGCCCGGGGTATACTCCGTCAGAAGCATATGTAAGCGGTGAAATTTCCGATGCGATGAACAATTCAGAAAACCGTGTCATCATTGCTGTATTCGCGTCTAATATCAACCGGATTCAGCAAGTGATACAGGCTGCCGTCCAGAACGGCCGCAAACTTGCAATCGCCGGAAAAAATCTGCAAAACGTGCTTCAGCTTGGACGCAAGCTCGGCTATATTGAAGCCGAAGATGAAATGTTTATTCCTGTGCAGGATGTGAAAAAATATCCGAAGCGGGACGTGGCAATTGTTACAGCCGGAAGCCATGGTGAGCCGCTGGCCGCTCTTACGCGAATGGCCAAGCAGGCGCACAAGCAGCTTAACATTGAAGAAGGAGACACCGTTGTCATTGCATCAACACCGATTCCGGGGCATGAATTGATATATTCCAAAACCGTCAACCTGCTTGCCCGCGCCGGCGCTCAAGTCATTTTCGCCCAAAAACGAGTGCATGTGTCCGGTCACGGTTCGCAGGAAGAATTGAAACTCATGCTTAATTTGCTGAAACCGAAATATTTAATTCCGGTTAACGGTGAATTCAGAATGCAAAAAGCGCATTCCAAAATCGCAGAAGAGATCGGCATGAAACGCAGCGACATTTTCTTGATTGAAAAAGGTGATGTCGTTGAATTCCGCGGCCAGAATGTGAAAATCGGGGATAAAGTCACATACGGAAACGTTCTGATTGACGGCCTCGGAGTCGGCGACATCGGCAACATCGTGCTGAGAGACCGCCGCTTATTGTCACAAGACGGCATTCTCATCGTCGTGATTTCACTCGATAAGCAGAAGAAGAACCTTGTTTCAGGCCCTGAGATCATTACGCGCGGTTTCGTGTATGTCAGAGAATCAGAGGGGTTAATTGTACAAGCTACTGAGCTCGTCCGCTCTATCGTGACTGAAGCGACGGAAACATCTGCCGTAGAATGGTCCACGCTGAAACAAGCAATGCGTGATGCGCTGAATCAATTCCTTTATGAAAAAACAAAACGCAAGCCGATGATCATTCCGATCATTATGGAAGTATAATGTTACAAAGCCGGAGCGCATGATGCTCCGGCTTTGTTTTTGTTCATGTCCCGGATGGAAATCATCATCTTTGTTCATAATACAAAGAGACATTCGGAAAGGGTGAAAGATAAAATGGATCATCGTATGGAAAACACCGAAGAACAGCAGCCCGAAAAATCAGATGCGAAAGACAGCATTATGAGCAAAATTCAGCAGCTGGGAGAGACATCTCTGCCGCAAATGTCCCAAGATACCAATATTCACTGCCTGACGATCATCGGCCAAATTGAGGGGCACGTCCAGCTCCCGCCGCAAAATAAAACAACCAAATATGAACATGTCATTCCGCAAATCGTCGCCATTGAGCAAAATCCGAAAATCGAAGGACTTCTGATCATCTTAAACACCGTCGGAGGCGATGTGGAAGCGGGGCTTGCGATTGCGGAAATGCTCGCATCCTTATCAAAACCGACCGTCTCAATCGTACTCGGCGGGGGCCACTCCATAGGTGTGCCGATCGCCGTGTCATGTGATCATAGTTTTATCGCGGAGACAGCGACAATGACCATTCACCCCGTTCGGCTTACAGGTCTGGTTATCGGCGTTCCGCAAACGTTTGAATACCTGGATAAAATGCAGGAGCGGGTCGTCAACTTTGTGACCCATCATTCAAATATTTCCGAAGAAAAATTCAAAGAGCTGATGTTTTCAAAAGGAAACTTAACCAGGGACATCGGAACGAACGTAGTCGGCAAAGATGCGGCTGATTACGGATTAATTGATGCCGTGGGCGGCGTCGGACAGGCGATAAAAAAGCTGAATCAGCTGATTGAGGAACGAAAGGGCGAGGAAGGAAGGATGATTCAATGATCCTTTATACCGTCATGCCACAAGAAGTCGTTTACGGTCAGGATATAGAGCAAAGCGTGCATGAACAGGTAGATTACGCCGGCGTGCCGCTGCTGGTTGAGATGAAGGGAAATGAAGCTGAAGTCGTACAGATTTTAAGTACGAACCCGATGGATTTTCTGAATCCGGACATCGCTCCGGGACAAAAAATCAAGCTGAAAATCTAACCGGCATTCAGTCCGTTTCTCGGGGGCAAAATATGCTATAATAGGGGAATCCTACAGAAAAATGCAGCCGGCAAAAGGCTGCTTTTCTTCATGATGTATGATTTTACATTTTTTAACGCAGTAAGGTGATGAGTGTGGCAAAGAAAAAACGGAAATCTAAAAAGAAACAAGAGAGTAAGCTCAATCTAAAATACGAACTAAGCGGACTGCTCTGTGTTGCAATCTCGATTATTGCTGTTTTGCAGCTCGGCGTTGTGGGACAGACATTTGTGTACTTGTTCCGTTTTTTTGCCGGAGAGTGGTTTATTTTATGCTTAATTGCGCTCTTCCTTCTCGGAATTTCGCTGTTTTGGAAAAAGAAGAGTCCAAGCCTTTTAACGAGGAGAAAGGCAGGGTTGTACTGTATTATCGCCAGTATTTTGCTGCTGTCTCACGTGCAGCTCTTTAAAAATCTGTCTCATCACGGGTCGATTCGGTCGGCAAGTGTCATCGGCAACACGTGGGAGCTGTTTATGATTGACATGAAACAGCAGGCTGCTTCCCCTGATTTGGGCGGCGGCATGATCGGCGCGGTGCTGTTTGCAGCTTCCCACTTTTTATTTGCATCAACGGGTTCACAGATCATGGCGATCGTGCTGATCTTAATGGGGCTGATTCTTGTAACGGGGCGTTCACTGCAGGAAACGCTCAAAAAGTGGACGAGCCCCGTCGGCCGGTTTATCCGCGGTCAATGGCAGGCATTTCTTGAGGATATGAAAACGGTCAGAACGAATATGTCTTCGCCGAAAACAAAAACCAAATCGGGCAAAAAACAAAAACGGGTTCAAAAGAGAAAAGAAGTGCCTGAGCCCGAAGAAGAGGATGAGGAAATCATTTCGCCGATCATCCATTCAGAGCCGATTATTTCAAGTTTTTCAGACCGTCAGGAAGAACGCGTCGAACCGCTGATTCCGGAAAAAACGCAGGAGACGGCGCAAACGGCAAAAGATGAGCCTTCCGGCGGCGTTCAAGACAGTGACGAAACGGCTGCGGCTCCGCCGATGACGTTTACAGAGCTTGAAAATAAAGATTATCAAATGCCTTCATTGGACATCCTGGCTGACCCGAAACATACCGGCCAGCAGACCGATAAGAAAAACATTTACGAGAATGCAAGAAAACTCGAACGGACCTTTCAAAGCTTCGGGGTAAAGGCGAAAGTGACCCAAGTTCATCTCGGCCCGGCGGTCACAAAATATGAGGTGTATCCGGACGTCGGGGTCAAAGTCAGTAAAATCGTGAATCTGAGCGATGACCTCGCGCTCGCGCTTGCCGCGAAGGATATCCGGATAGAAGCGCCGATTCCGGGCAAATCAGCAATCGGCATCGAGGTGCCCAATGCTGAAGTTGCGATGGTTTCGTTAAAAGAAGTGCTTGAATCCAAGCTCAATGACAAGCCGGACGCGAAGCTTCTGATCGGCTTGGGACGAAATATTTCCGGGGAAGCCGTGCTTGCCGAACTGAACAAAATGCCCCACCTGCTCGTAGCGGGGGCAACGGGAAGCGGAAAAAGCGTCTGTGTCAACGGTATTATTACGAGCATTCTGATGAGGGCCAAACCGCATGAAGTGAAGATGATGATGATTGACCCGAAAATGGTTGAGCTGAATGTGTATAACGGCATTCCTCATCTGCTTGCGCCGGTCGTGACAGATCCGAAAAAGGCCTCGCAGGCTTTGAAAAAGGTCGTCAATGAGATGGAGCGCCGCTATGAGCTGTTCTCCCATACGGGTACGAGAAATATAGAAGGCTATAACGACCATATTAAGCGGTCAAATGCCGAAGAAGAAGTCAAGCAGCCTGAGCTGCCGTACATCGTCGTCATCGTTGACGAGCTTGCCGATCTGATGATGGTCGCTTCTTCCGACGTGGAAGATTCAATTACGAGACTTTCACAGATGGCGCGGGCGGCGGGAATTCATTTGATTATCGCGACTCAGCGGCCTTCAGTCGATGTCATTACCGGTGTTATTAAAGCCAATATTCCGTCAAGAATTGCCTTCAGTGTCTCATCTCAGACCGATTCACGGACAATTTTAGACATGGGCGGCGCTGAAAAGCTTCTGGGGCGCGGAGACATGCTGTTTCTGCCTGTAGGCGCAAATAAGCCGGTGCGTGTGCAAGGGGCATTCTTATCCGATGAAGAGGTTGAGCATGTCGTCGATCATGTCATTACGCAGCAAAAAGCGCAGTATCAAGAAGAGATGATTCCGGAAGAAGTGTCGGAAACACACAGTGAAGTAACGGATGATCTCTATGACGAGGCGGTCGATTTGATTATCGGCATGCAGACGGCATCAGTCTCCATGCTTCAAAGGCGGTTCAGAATCGGATATACGAGAGCTGCCCGTCTGATTGACGCAATGGAGGAACGGGGCGTCGTCGGGCCGTATGAAGGAAGCAAACCGAGGGAAGTACTATTATCTAAGGAACAATATGATGAGCTCTCTTCTTAAAAAGGAGAGAGTTTTCACTGAAAATGATATCACCAAAATCATTCCTATTTATTTTTTTATTAAAACATGATATAGTTGTCCCAATTGTTCAATAATTTATGAAAGTGGTTTACGGAGGGGAAACATGTCTACAAAAGCTGACAATCGTCACTTGTACCTAAAAGTGATTGAGCGAATCAAAGAGGATATACAAAACGGAATTTACACCGAAAAGGAAAAGCTTCCTTCTGAATTTGAGCTTTCAAAATCTATGGGTGTCAGCCGGGCAACTCTGCGTGAAGCTTTGCGTATCCTTGAAGAGGAGCATGTGATTATCAGAAGGCACGGTGTGGGCACTTTCGTCCATACAAAACCGCTGTTTCTTTCAGGTATTGAACAGCTCAACAGCGTGACGAAAATGATTCAGCAGGCGAACATGGTGCCGGGTACGATTTTTTTGTCGTCTCAGGTCATTACGCCGTCTGATGAAGATATCGCTAGATTCCGGCTTGAGCCTGAGCAGGAGCTTTTTTATTTGGAACGCGTGAGAACGGCAAGCGGCACTCCGGTCGTTTACTGTTTAGATACGATTCCGATGCACATTCTGCCGAATTCTTTCTGTCATGAACAGGAATCTATTTTTGATCTTTTGGAAAAAAACTCCGGGTCTGTGATCAGCTATGCCGTTGCTGATATCGAACCGATCGGATATCACGATACGATTTCACCGGTTTTGGAGTGCGAGCCGGAGACGGCGCTTTTATTGCTGAAGCAAACCCACTATAATCAGAATGATGAACCTGTGCTGTATTCATTAAATTATTTCCGGGCTGATAAGTTCAGTTTTCATGTTGTAAGAAAACGTTTTTAAGACAGACGCGTCATGTGTCTGTTTTTTTATTTGCCGCTTCAATACATACTTTGTTTTCCGCAAGGCACAATAAAACAGGAAACAACCAAGTATAGTGAATGGGTGAATAAGTTGAGTAAGAAGAAAAATGGAACAAAAAATATCATTGCTCTGGCTTCTGTACCGCTCGTGATGACACTCGGGAATTCCATGCTGATTCCTGTGCTTCCGATGATTGAAAAGAAGCTGTCCATATCGTCTTTTCAAGTATCGTTAATTATAACGGTCTATTCGATTGTGGCGATTATTTGTATTCCGATTGCCGGATATTTGTCCGATAAATTCGGAAGAAAAAAGGTTCTTCTGCCTTGTCTTCTCATAGCCGGTGCGGGCGGAGCGCTTGCCGCGATAGCTTCCACCGCGTTCAAGCATCCTTATCCCATTATCTTGGCGGGGCGGGTGCTGCAGGGAATCGGTTCGGCAGGGGCGGCTCCTGTAGTGATGCCGTTTATCGGTGATTTATTCAAAGGGGATGATGAGCGGATTACCGCGGGGCTCGGCGACATTGAGACGTCAAACACGGCCGGGAAAGTATTAAGCCCGATTCTCGGGTCGCTCTTGGCTGCATGGTTTTGGTTTATGCCGTTTTGGTTCATTCCGTTTTTTTCGCTTATCAGTTTTTTTCTCGTATTGTTTTTGGTGGCAAAGCCGGAGAAACAAAAAGAAGCCCCTTCTATTTCCGAGTTTGTAAAAAATGTCGGCCGCATATTTAAGCGTGACGGACGCTGGCTCTTTACGGTATTTATCATCGGCTGCGTGATTATGTTTTTGCTGTTCGGGGTTCTTTTTTATTTATCAGACTCACTGGAGAAGAAATACGGAATTGACGGTGTGGCTAAAGGAGCGCTTTTGGCAATCCCGCTTTTATTTCTATCCGTCAGTTCATATATATCAGGCAGAAAAATCGGGAAAGACCAAGGCAAAATGAAGTTCTGCATCGTTTTCGGAATGAGTGCCGTGACACTGTCGTTTATCGGCCTATGGTGGAATCACAGTTTTTATTTATTATTTATCTTTTTGTGTGTCAGCGGTATCGGTATCGGAATAGCATTACCGGCATTAGACGCTGTCATCACAGAAGGCGTAGACAACGAGGAATCGGGAACCATCACCTCATTTTATAACAGCATGCGGTTTATCGGAGTAGCTGCGGGACCGCCGATCTTTGCTGCCCTGATGTCAAATGCAGGCTGGCTGATTTTTATTTTATCCGCTTTTTGCGGCATTGTGTCTGTATTTTTAGCGCTGTTAAATATCTCATCACAAGCAAAAGAAAAAAAGGAATCATTAAAGACGGTGTAATCTGCACTGTCTTTTTTTATTTTATTTTGAAGATTGACATGATATCGTCAAGTCGTTATCCTTTTTAATAGTTAAACATTTTAACTATTGGAAGGAGGGGGAAAAGATGCATGAAGAAAAAGTAAAGCAGCTGATTCAGCGTTATTCCGATGTATACCTGCACGTCTTAAAAAAAATTGACAGCATTATCGCTGAAAAAGTGAACAAAGAGCTGACATTGGATCAATATTACATACTCCGCTATATTATGCTCAATCCGGATTGCAAATCAATTGAACTGGCCGCGGTGTGCCACGTCAACAAAAGCGCCATTACATCGATGACGAACCGCCTGTATGAAAAAGGCTACATCAATAGAGAACGCAGCCAAAGCGACCGCCGGAGCATACTTTTAAATGTCACGGAAAAGGGGACGGAAGTATTTCACCGTGTGGAGCGGCGGATTGAGGAACTCGTCCGTTCATATATTATGTATTTTGATGAAGACGAGGCGGAGATGTTCGTTAATACATATGAAAAATTATATCGATTGATGATGACAGAGGAGGATCAGCAGACATAATGAAAAACATTATCCGAGCCCGCTGGATCATCGCCGCGGTATGGATCGCCGCAACGGTGATATTTATGCTTACAGCGCCTGATATGGCTGAATTGACACGGGAGAAAGGGCAGATTTCCGTACCGGACGGATATTCCTCTTCTTATGCCCATGAATTGCTTGATGAAATGTCTGATTCAGATGCACCGTCTTCTTCTGCCGTCATCGTATTTCACGAAAAAGGCTTAATGACAGACAAAAAAGATCGTCTGGAAGAAGCCGTCAGCACTTTGTCTGAACAGAAAAAAGCGCTTCAGATTAAAACGGTGACTTCATACTTCGGGGAGAAAAATGACGACATCAAAAAACAGCTGCTGTCAAAAGACAGACAAACGATGCTCGTTCAGCTGCAGCTTGATACATCCAAAAACGATATCCTCGAAATCAAAAATAAAATTGATAAAGAGCTGAAACCGTACGGCGTATCATACGGCATTACAGGCCAGTCGCTGATCGATGAAGATGTGTTAAAAAGCTCACAGGACGGATTGAAAAAGACTGAATATATAACGGTCGCTTTTATCCTGATCGTGCTGATCCTTGTATTCCGGTCAGTGGTCGCTCCGTTTGTGCCGCTTTTATCTGTATTGATATCTTATTTAGTCAGCCAGTCGATTGTCGCATTTTTAGTCGACCAGCTGAATTTTCCGCTCTCAACTTTTACGCAGATTTTCATGGTTGCGATTATGTTCGGAATCGGCACAGACTACTGCATTCTGCTTCTCAGCAGATTTAAAGAAGAACTGTCGCATGGCGCTGATATAAGAGAGGCGATCGTCGTCACCTACAAAACGGCCGGAAAGACGGTTTTGTACAGCGGCGGTGCGGTGCTGATCGGATTTGCCTGCATCGGGTTTGCGACATTTAAGCTGTATCAGTCGGCAGCCGCCGTTGCGGTCGGTGTCGCGGTGCTGCTGCTTGCGCTCATGACGATCGTGCCGTTTTTTATGGCTGTTTTAGGAAAAAGACTGTTTTGGCCCGTTAAGGGTGATATTTCCCATCCTCAAAGCAAAGCTTGGGAAACGGCAGGGCGGTTTTCATTTAAAAGGCCGCTCATCAGTCTTGCAATCGTTGCGGTATTCACCGTCCCGCCTATCCTTCTTTACAAAGGATCGCTATCTTACAACAGCCTTGACGAAATCGGGGATAAATATGAATCCGTCCGCGCGTTTAATACGATTTCTGACGCATTCGGCCCGGGGGAGCTTCTTCCGGCCACAGTCGTCATCAAAAATGATGAGCCTCTAAATACCGAAAAACACCTGATTGATATCGAAAAAATCAGCAGGGAACTTGAAAAAACAGAGGGGGTAAAAACGGTCAGAAGCGCCACGCGCCCTGCCGGAAACGGATTGAATCAATTATTTGTCACAAATCAGGCAAAGCAGCTTCAAGAAGGGCTTGATAAAGGCAATACAGGACTTGAAAAAATCACGGACGGATTAGGGCATGCCGCAAAGTCGTTAGCTGATTCACAGCCGCAGATCGAAGAGTCGGGGAAAAGCGTCAATCAGCTTATTGACGGAACATTGTCTCTGAAATCCGGGCTTTCTGATATAGGAGAAAACCTGAATAAACTGCAGGCTGGCGTGAATGAGAATAAAGCCGGCGTCGCCCAGATGAGAAAGCAGATTGAAGAGCAAAAACAAATGCTGACTTCACAGCTCAAACAAAACAGCGGTCTCGCTTCAGAAACGCAAAATGCTTTAAAATTGGTAAAAACCGTCCTGCCGATGAAAGATGAAGCCAGCAGACAGCTTGCCGATTTGAACAAGCAGCTTGCCCGGCTGCCGTTTGCAAAATTGGAAGCGTCAATACCGTCAGTCAAAACCGATCCCTCTTACAAAGAAATCAAATCGGCCTTTACGGGTGTACAGTCAGCCGTTTCCAAGGCAAACGCGGATGCAGAAGCGTTTTCTAAACAGGTCGACAGTCAAAAGGATCATCTGCAGCAAGCGGAAAAACAATTTGCCCGGCTGGCAGCCGCTCAAAAGAAGATTGACACTCAAATTAACGCAATGATCAACGGTCTGACCAGTATTGAAAACGGTCTGCAGCAAGTGTCAGACGGACAGGGGGCTCTTGCAGGACAAATGCCGCGCCTTGAATCGGCGGCAGGACAGCTCGCGGAGGGCCAGAAAAAAATGAAGAGCGGTCTCGGTGATTTTTCTTCCCGGCTCAGCGATCTTTCTTCAGGCCTTAACGATAGTGTAAAAGGGCTTAAGAAAGTATCAAGCGGCATGATGGGGGCGAATGATTACCTGGGTGAGCTTCACAAGGCCTCAGATAAAGAAATGACAGGCTGGTTTGTGCCGAAAGACGCGTTGACAAACAGTGATTTCACAAGCGTGTTTAATACGTACATGTCAGATGACAGAAAAACGACAGAATTGACCGTCGTTCTTGATAACAATCCTTACTCAAATACGGCCATTCAAGATATTCAAGCGATCAAAGCGAGCGTAAAAAGGGCCATTCCGAACACGGATCTGAAGAATGCCTCTTTCGGCGTTTCGGGAGTCTCCAGCATGAATGCCGATCTGAAAGAAGTATCGGATTCAGACTTCAAACGGACGGCAATGTTTATGCTGGCGGGAATTTTTCTGATTCTCATCATAATGCTGCGCTCTCTCATTATGCCTGTTTATTTAGTGGCGTCGCTCGTACTGACGTATTTCGCATCCATCGGCGTGACGGAATACATCTTTACACACTTCTTCGGGTATCCGGGCGTAAACTGGGCCGTGCCGTTCTTCGGCTTTGTCATTTTGATGGCTCTTGGTGTGGATTATTCCATCTTTTTAATGGACCGCTTTAATGAGCTGAAAAAAGAAGGAACGGAACCCGCAATGATCAGCAGTATGAAAAATATGGGTTCCGTCATCATTTCTGCGGCGATTATTTTAGCGGGAACCTTTGCGGCCATGCTGCCGTCAGGCGTTCTTTCCTTATTACAGATTGCAACCGTGGTATTAACAGGCCTTCTCATGTACGCAATTGTCGTCCTTCCGTTTTTTGTGCCGGTCATGGTGAAAATATTCGGAAGAGCCAACTGGTGGCCTTTCAATTTGAAAAAATAACGTTCAATGCCTCTGCCTGTTTTCGGGCAGAGGTTTTTTGTTTCCTTATAAATCCTCCAGTTGATATAATTACATCTGCGCACTCTTTTTTGCGAATCCTGAAATTTGGCCATAATACATACTATTAAAGAATGAACGAAGGAGGTTTCACATGACTTACGTAAATGAAATGAAGTCAAAGCACGGCGGGATCACCGCCCACATCGTAAAGACTGAGAAATTTAAAACCGTTTCGCTGACGTTTAAAATGCTGGCTCCTTTAACGAAAGAGCTCGTAACAAAAAGGGCGCTGTTTCCGCATGTGCTTCTGCGCGGAACAGAAAGCCGCCCGAAAACCGCTGATCTGCGTTCTTATTTTGATGAGCTGTACGGCACATCCGTTTCAGCTGATCTGACAAAAAAGGGAGAACGTCATGTCATTACGTTCAGACTTGAGATTCCTAACGAAAAGTATCTGAAGGACCGCACACCGTTATTGGAAAAAGGCCTTCAGCTTTTATCAGAGCTTGTCTTTTCGCCCGCTTTGGAAAACGGTGCCTTCCTGCCCCTTTATGTCACGCAGGAAAAACGGACGCTGAAACAGCGGATTCAAGCCGTATATGATGATAAGATGAGATATTCTAATCTGCGTCTCGTTCAGGAAATGTGCAAAAGCGAACCGTATGCCCTTCACGTCAACGGCGAGTTCGATGATGTCGAACACATTACACCGCAAGATTTGTATGAAGCCTATCAAAAAGCCATACGCGAAGATCAGCTGGACCTGTACGTCATCGGCGATGTTGATTCAGATCAGGTGAAAACGGCCGTTGATACGTATTTTAAAACGGAAGAACGGGAGCTGCAGCCTTTTGAAAGAAGCGCGGCGAATGAACAGCCTGATCCGAAGGAAGTCATTGATGAAGAGGACGTCAAGCAGGGCAAGCTGAATATCGGATTCCGGACCAATACGACATATACAGATCCGGATTATCCGGCATTGCAGGTGTTTAACGGGCTGTTCGGGGGTTTCTCTCATTCAAAGCTGTTTATAAATGTCCGTGAAAAAGCAAGCCTCGCCTATTATGCAGCCTCAAGGGTGGAAAGCTTCAAAGGGCTTTTGATGGTCATGTCGGGCATTGAGGTGAAAAATTATAAGCAGGCCGTCACCATTATCGAAGAACAATTTCAGGCTATGCAAAACGGTGACTTTTCAGAGGACGATATCGCCCAAACGAAAGCCGTTATTAAAAACCAAGTGTTAGAAACGATTGATACGGCATACGGCTTAGCGGAATTTCTGTATCAGCAGGCTTCAGCCCAAGTGGAGATACCGATCGAAACTTTCCTCGACAATATCGAGAAAGTGACAAAAGAGGACATTATCAATGTCGGAAAGAACATTAAGCTGGATACGACTTATTTCTTAAAAGGGACGGGGGGAGCATCTTGACTAAACCGATAAATTTCGAACAGCTTCAGGAAACGCTGTATCATGAAAAAATGGCAAACGGCCTTGATGTCTATGTGCTGCCGAAACAGGGTTTTAATAAAACATACGCCGTGTTTACGACAAAGTACGGTTCCATTGACAATCAATTCGTTCCTTTAAATAAGGAAGAAATGGTACACGTGCCTGACGGAATCGCGCATTTTCTGGAACATAAACTGTTTGAAAAAGCGGACGGCGACGTGTTTCAGGACTTCAGTAAGCAGGGGGCGT
This sequence comes from Bacillus sp. Bvel1, assembly GCF_014872755.1. Taxonomy (NCBI): domain Bacteria; kingdom Bacillati; phylum Bacillota; class Bacilli; order Caryophanales; family Bacillaceae; genus Bacillus; species Bacillus sp. Bvel1. The sequence goes on from NZ_JAAOBZ010000006.1 coordinate 836,323, forward strand.
CGGCAAATGCCTTTACATCATTTACACGAACCGCTTATCTGTTCTCCAGCACTTCTAATGTAGAGAAAAACCTGGAAACACTCGTTGATTTTGTTCAGGACCCGTATTTCACGGAAAAATCAGTTGAAAAAGAAAAAGGCATCATCGGCCAGGAAATCAATATGTATGATGATAATCCGGATTGGCGGCTGTTTTTCGGCCTTATCGAAAATATGTATAAAGACCACCCCGTAAAAATTGACATTGCCGGAACGGTGGAGAGCATCTCTCATATTACGAAAGATCTGCTGTATGAGTGCTACGAAACGTTTTATCATCCGAGCAATATGCTGCTCTTTATCGTCGGCCCCGCAGATCCTGAAGCGATCATCAGCCAGGTGCGGAAAAACCAGGAGAAAAAGCCGTTTACAGACCAGCCTGAAATCAAACGTAAAGAGGTTCAGGAGCAGGAAGCGGTTTTCCGCCGGGAGCAGGAATTAAAAATGAACGTGCAAGGCTCAAAATGTCTTGTCGGTTTAAAGGCGAAAGACCCTTATAAAACGGGGCGGGAGCTGTTGAAGCACGAGCTCAGCATGAACCTCATGCTTGAATGTCTCTTCGGAAAAAGCTCACCGCATTACGGCAACTTGTACGATAAAGGCTACATTGATGAAACCTTCAGCTTTGATTACACGGCTGAATACGGATTCGGCTTTGCCTCTGTCGGAGGAGATACACCGGAGCCGGATAAGCTCGCTGACGAATTAAAACAGATGCTTCTTGATGCAGAATCAGCCGTGACTGCGGAAAAACTTGACCTTGCGAGAAAAAAGAAGATCGGGTCATTTTTAAAAGCGCTCAATTCGCCTGAATACATCGCCAACCAATTCACACGCTACGCCTTTTTAGATATGAGTCTGTTTGATGTCGTAACCGTACTGGAGCAGATCACCCTGGAAGACGTAAAGCGGGTCATTAAAGAAGAAATATCAGAAGACAGGCTGACAGTCTGCAAAGTCGTGCCAAAATCATAACAAAACATCCCTCACGCCCTGAGGGATGTTTTTCTGGGGAAAGAAGGAGTATTGATTGATGAAACAGACAGCGCTCGTAACCGGAGCAAGCGGCGGAATCGGACAAAGTATAAGTGAAGTCCTCGCAAAAAACGGATATGACGTCCTTTTGCATTATCATTCTAATAAGGAAGCCGCAAACAGGCTTGCGGAAAGGCTGAGCGCATCATTCGGCGTAAAAGCCTCCGCTATCCAGGCTGATCTGTCCTCACCGGATGGCGCGGAGACACTCAGCCGTTCCGTTAAGCAGCCTGTGGACGCTCTGATATTAAACAGCGGCAAAAGTCATTTCGGCCTGATTACGGACGTTACGGATGACACGGCGCGGGAGATGGTGCAGCTGCATGTGACGAGTCCGTTTCTTTTGGCGCGTAATCTGGTGCCCGGCATGATCCGGAAAAAATGCGGGGGCATTGTCGCGATCGGTTCCGTCTGGGGAGAAACAGGTGCATCGTGCGAGGTATTATACAGCATGGTCAAAGGAGCGCAGCATTCGTTCGTCAAAGCGCTTGCCAAAGAGCTCGCTCCGAGCGGCGTCCGCGTGAATGCGGTCTCGCCGGGTGCCGTTGATACAAATATGCTTGATCAATTCACGTCTGATGAAAAAGAAGCGTTGGCAGAGGAAATTCCCGCGGGCCGGCTGGCAAAGCCGGAGGAAATCGCCGAAGCGGCGGCCTTTTTATTATCGGACAAGGCTTCCTATATTACGGGGCATATATTATCCGTAAACGGCGGCTGGCACTGCTGAAAAAAATGTGTGTATAGTTTGCATCTGCACGGACAAAATAATTTTGTAACAACAGATGAAATGGAGGAACCCAACATGTCAGTATTAGAAAACTGGGATAATTGGAAGAATTTCCTTGGCGACAGATTGAACTATGCGCAGGAAAAAGGGATGAGTGATGAAACGATCACTGACCTCGCTACAGAAATCGGCGGTTACCTTGCGAACGAAGTCGACTCGAAAAACCATCAGGAAAAAGTGCTTGCTGATCTTTGGAGCGTTGCTTCTCAAGATGAACAGCGCGCCATCGCAAATATGATGGTGAAGCTTGTTGAAAATAACAGCACTCATTAAGAGGGGGGATTTCTCCTCTCTTTTTTTATGTTTTCCTCTATAGAGCAACATTCTTCTTTCTAATTAGAGAAAAATGTTTTATGATAAAGGAAGGTAAAAATTTGCCACAATGGAGGGGGTATATCATTTGGCAAAGCTCGAATGGTATTTTGAATATGAAATTCAAGTGAACCGCCCCGGCCTGCTCGGGGATATTTCATCTCTTCTCGGGATGCTGTCAATTAATATTGTCACAATTAACGGTGTCGACCTTTCCAGAAGGGGAATGCTGCTCAGATGCCGGCATATAGATCAAATTAAACGATTGGAATCAATTTTAAAAACAATGGAGACCATTAAAGTAACGAAGCTGAGAGAACCGAGGCTTCGCGACCGTCTCGCAGTCCGCCACGGAAGATACATTCAGCGTGATGCCGATGACAAAAAAACCTTCCGTTTTGAAAGGGACGAGCTCGGTCTTCTGGTTGACTTTATGGCCGAGCTGTTTAAAAAAGAAGGGCACAAACTGATCGGAATCCGGGGAATGCCGAGGGTCGGAAAGACGGAGTCCATCGTTGCGTCAAGCGTTTGTGCCAGCAAAAGATGGCTTTTCGTATCATCAACGCTGCTAAAACAAACGATCCGGAGCCAGCTGGTTGCCGATGAATACAGCACGGAAAACGTGTTTATCCTCGACGGCATCGTTTCGACAAGACGGGGATCTGAGCGCCATCTTCAGCTCGTCAGTGAAATTATGCGGCTTCCGGCGACAAAGGTCGTGGAGCACCCCGATATTTTTGTTCAAAATTCGGAGTATACGCTCGATGATTTCGATTATATTATCGAACTCAGAAATGATCCTGACGAAGTCATTACATATGAACATGCAGAAGAACCGCAAATGTTTGACCAGACCGGTTTTTCAAGCTTTGATTTTTAATATTGGAAGGTGTTTGTTGTGACAGAATTAGCAATCCGGCTTAAAGAAGCCAGAGAGGAAAAAGGGATGTCATTGGATGAACTCCAGGCGGCGACGAAAATTCAGAAAAGATACTTAACCGCTCTGGAAGAAGGCAATTATGACGTCATTCCCGGCAATTTTTATGTGCGGGCGTTTATCAAGCAGTACGCTGAAGCTGTCGGGCTTGATTCAGATCAGTTATTCGAAGAATATAAAAAAGACATCCCTAAGACGTACCATGACGATGTGTCGGAAAAAATCTCCGGTCTCGCCATGCAAAGGGAGCTTCCTAAGTCCGCTTCAAAGGCGGCGGAATGGCTTCCGACCGTCCTTGTCGTCATCGGTGTCATTATCGTCATCGCGATCATTTATGCGATTATTCAGTTCGGAATGAGCAAATCCGGGCAGACAGACGGAGATAAGGCCGTCACCCAAAGTGAGAGCAAGTATGAGATTCCTAAGGATTCTGCGCTGAAAAACGACGGCAATACAAACGACGAAGCGCAATCTGACAGCAAAAAAGACACAAAAGCGTCAGAGCAGAAAAAGAAAGAAAAAAGCAGTGAAAAGACGGAGATCAAAGCGGCCGGAACGGAAGGCTCGGCTTCTTCATACAACGTCTCCGGGGCAGATAAGTATAAGCTTGAACTGATTGCTTCTGACAGCGCGTGGATCCGCGTCCGTGATGACAGCGGCGGTTCTTTAAAAGAAGGAACGCTGCAAAAAGGCGAAACCTTTAAAAAAGACGTCACGGATCAAAAGCAGATTGAAATCCGCACGGGCTATGCCCCTAACCTGAAAATTAAAATCAACGGAGAGGTTCTGTCCTATGAACTCAATCCGCATGATGTGATGGCGCAGACCATCACAATCAAGATGAAAAAATAAAAGGGGAAAAAGTCATCTGAACGATTAAGATGACTTTTTCTTCACGTCCGAGTACATATTATTGGAGGGGCTTTATGTTTAACTTACCGAATAAAATCACACTGGCAAGAATCGCTTTAATTCCTGTATTTATGATTATCATGCTTGTTCCTTTTCATTGGGGCAGCGTTCATATAGGGGATGAATCGATTCCGGTCGCGCATCTTACGGGAGCTGTTTTGTTCATTATCGCATCAACGACTGACTGGGTGGATGGCTACTACGCCAGAAAACTGAACCTCGTGACAAACTTCGGGAAATTTTTAGATCCGCTGGCTGACAAACTGCTGGTGTCCGCGGCATTAATTACGCTTGTGCAATTTGACCTTGCGCCGGCGTGGATGGTCATCATCATCATCAGCCGCGAATTTGCCGTAACGGGATTAAGACTTGTGCTGGCGGGAACGGGGGAAGTTGTAGCCGCCAATATGCTGGGGAAAATTAAAACATGGGCCCAGATCATCGCTGTTGCCGCGCTTTTGCTGCATAATCTTCCGTTTGAGCTCGTTTCTTTCCCGTTCGGCGATATCGCTTTATGGGTGGCCGTGCTCTTCACAGTCATTTCCGGCTGGGATTATTTTGCGAAGAACTGGGATGCGTTAAAAACATCTAACTAAGGAAGAAGGACTTAAAGATGGAAATAGCAAAAAAAGCAGAAATCATTGCGGTCGGCTCGGAGCTTCTGCTCGGCCAGATCGCCAATACGAACGCGCAGTTTATCAGTAAAGAGCTGGCGGAAATCGGTGTAAACGTGTTTTATCATACCGCTGTCGGTGACAATCCGGAGCGGCTTAAGCAAGTCATCCGCATTGCCGAAGAGCGCTCAGACCTGATTATTTTTTCAGGCGGCCTCGGACCGACCAAGGACGATTTGACGAAAGAAACCATTGCAAACACACTGGGGCGCCCGCTCGTTCTGAATGACGAAGCGTTCCGGTCGATCGAAGAATATTTCGCGAAAACAAAACGGACCATGTCGCCGAATAACCGCAAACAGGCGCTCGTCATTGAGGGCTCGGACGTTTTGGCGAATCATTTCGGCATGGCGCCGGGAATGCTTGCAGAGCACGGCTCAAGGCTTTATATGCTGCTTCCCGGGCCGCCGAGCGAGCTGCGTCCGATGTTTGAAAATGAAGCGAAACCGCTGCTTCTTAAAAAGCTTGGTTCTAATGAGAAAATCGTTTCAACCGTGCTGCGGTTTTTCGGAATCGGTGAATCCCAGCTTGAAGCTGATTTAGAAGATATCATTGACGCGCAGACGAATCCGACGATTGCGCCGCTTGCTGCTGACGGCGAGGTCACGCTGCGTTTAACGGCGAAACATGCTGACGAAAAAGAAACAGAACGGCTTTTAAAAGAAACGGAAGCCGCCATTTTAGAACGTGTCGGTGAATTTTTCTACGGATATGATGATACGTCCCTGGTGAAGGAGCTTTCAAAAGCATGCAGACAAAACAAAATCACGATTTCTTCTGCCGAAAGCTTTACAGGCGGCCTGTTTTCAGAGTGGGTGACTGATTTAAGCGGTGCGTCTCAACTATTTGCAGGAGGCGTTGTCTGCTATTCCGACAGCGTGAAACAGCATGTGCTCGGCGTGAAAGCTGAGACGCTCGCAGAAAGCGGAGCGGTCAGCAAAGAGTGTGCGAAAGAGCTTGCAGCCGGTGTGAGAAAGCTGACCGGAAGCGATATCGGCATCAGCTTTACCGGGGTCGCGGGTCCCGACCCGCAGGAAGGGCATGCGCCGGGCCGCGTCTTTATCGGCATTTCAGCGGAAGGAAAAGAAGAGGTGCACGAATTTCGCTTTGCCGGCTCAAGAACCGGAATCAGAAAGCGCGCCGCTAAATACGGCTGCCATCTCATTTTAAAAATGCTGGATCAAAAATAAAGTTTTAAAGAGCTTTTTTCTCTGATTTTTAAGTTTCATAAGGGAAATTATGCTCTTTTGCAGAAAAGCGAACGCGGAAAAAATCCGAATATGCGTTCGCTTTTTTCTTGGCAAATGCCAGTAAACAAGGTATAGTATATGTAGTGGCAAGATAAAGGAGGAAAAAATAAATGAGTGATCGTCAGGCAGCCTTAGATATGGCTCTTAAGCAAATAGAAAAACAATTCGGCAAAGGTTCCATCATGAAGCTCGGAGAAAAAACGGATACAAGAATTTCAACGGTGCCAAGCGGCTCCCTTGCACTTGATACCGCTCTCGGAATAGGCGGATACCCGCGCGGACGGATTATTGAAGTATACGGACCTGAAAGTTCAGGTAAAACGACTGTAGCGCTTCACGCAATCGCTGAGGTTCAGGAAAAAGGCGGACAGGCCGCATTTATTGATGCTGAGCATGCTCTTGATCCTGTTTACGCGCAAAAGCTCGGTGTCAATATCGAAGAGCTTCTGCTTTCTCAGCCGGATACGGGAGAGCAGGCGCTTGAGATTGCTGAAGCGCTGGTGCGAAGCGGAGCTGTTGATATCGTAGTCGTTGACTCTGTTGCGGCGCTTGTTCCAAAAGCTGAAATTGAAGGTGACATGGGTGATTCACACGTCGGTTTACAGGCGCGTCTTATGTCTCAGGCGCTCCGTAAGCTTTCCGGCGCTATCAATAAATCTAAAACAATCGCAATCTTTATTAACCAGATTCGTGAAAAAGTCGGCGTTATGTTCGGAAATCCGGAGACGACACCGGGCGGCCGCGCGCTGAAATTCTATTCTTCCGTGCGTCTTGAAGTGCGCCGTGCCGAGCAATTAAAGCAGGGCAACGACGTGATGGGGAATAAAACGAGAATTAAAGTCGTAAAAAACAAAGTCGCTCCTCCGTTCCGTACGGCTGAAGTGGACATTATGTACGGTGAAGGAATCTCCAAAGAAGGGGAAATCATCGACCTTGGAACTGAACTGGATATCGTGCAAAAAAGCGGTTCGTGGTATTCTTATGAAGAAGAACGCCTCGGTCAGGGCCGTGAAAACGCCAAGCAGTTCTTAAAAGAAAATAAAGACATCATGCTGATGATTCAGGAACAAATCCGTGAATATTACGGTTTAGACAATAACGGTGTAACGGACAAAGCGGAAGAAGTTCAGGAAGAGATGGAATTAGAAGAATAAAAACACGATCAAAAGAGCGGAATAAGCAATTTCCGCTCTTTTTTTTGTATGTTTCAAAAAAACACTGGCTGTTTCGGAAAATTTTATCTGGAATGTTACAACTTTTTTCACCCTTCACTCGTCTAACATCATGGCGAAAGTTGAAATTATATCTGAGGAGGAAAAAAGATGACGAGCCCCCGCCGCACAAGAATAAATAAAAAAAGAAAGAAGAAGCTGATGAAAACGGGAGGGCTGTTTCTTTTTCTGCTGCTTGTCACTGTTTTTATTATGATCTGGACCGTCACAGCGCATCATCGGGAGAAGGAATCCGTTAAAAACGCTCCCGCCGCTCAATCTGATACTTCAAAAGACCAGACTCAACAGAAAAAAGAAAAGACGCAAAAAGAGAAAACACCTAAATCAATCGATCACAATAAACAGATCAGCAATTACTTGCAACAGATCGGGTTCAGCGGCACAGCAATGATCGTAAAAGATGGAAAAGTTGTGCTGAAAAAAGGCTTTGGCTATGCAGACCGAAAACAAAAAATTAAAAACAATCCGGAGACATCATATTATATCGGTTCTTCACAAAAAGCGTTAATCGCGACGGCTGTCCTGCAGCTTGAAGAAAAAGGGCTGCTGCAGACGAGTGACCCCGTCAGTACATACTTGCCGAATTTTCCTAACGGCACGCGCATCACATTGAAAAACCTGCTCAATCATACGTCCGGCATAAACGGGCATATTGAGGGTCGGGGACCGATTTCTCCAATTGATTTAATCAAGGATATAGAATACCGCGGAATTAAAAGGCAGCCCGGGGTTTGGGATTACAGGGATTCCAACTATTCAGTGCTTGCTTATATCGTATCTCAGGTCAGCGGGGAGTCTTATGAACAATATATAAAAGAACACGTGTTCAAACCGGCCGGAATGAAGCATGCCGGATTTTACAAAACATTTGCTGAAGCCAAATATCCTGCCGTCGGCTACAAAGTCGATGAGAGCGGCAGTCTTGTAACGCCGCACCTTTTGGACTTATCGCAGCTTTACGGGGCGGGCGACATGTATATGAGCGCTGAAGATCTTTATAAATTTGATAAAGCGATCGTAAACGGCACGCTCCTTTCAAAAGAAAGCTTCACAAAAATGTTTACAGCAGGAAGCAGTGCCGCTTACGGGATGGGGTTTTACATTGATCCGGGCAGCTATTCCAATCACGGTGTTATGCCCGGTTACAACATTTTAAACAGCTTCAGCCATTCGGCAAGCAAATATGTCATATTACTGTCAAACATTCAGAATAACGCCAAATTAGGACAGGTAAACAATAGAATTTACCAATTGCTTAACCAGGCGGACTGACAGAGCCGTCATTCACGAAAAGCGGATGAAGGTATGGTATGATATATACATGGGCGGCGATCCGAGCTGAAGGCGAATCGTTAAGCTGGCAAGCTTGACAAGTATTTCCGACACAATTACAATGAAGTTGTAACATTTGTTTTTTTAACATGATTGTTAAACCATTTAAACTTGACAAGGGCATGAGAGACTCATTCCCTGTGAAGGTTCTGTATGTTGAGAAAATCAGACAATGTACATGCCGGCACTTATTTAAGCAAAAACCAAGTTCATAGCAAGAGGAGGTGAAAGTATGACCCCAATGACGGTTCTCATCTCCATTTTGCTGACTCTGCTCGGTTTAGTTGTTGGCTACTATGTTCGTAAAACCATTGCCGAAGCAAAGATTGCGGGCGCACGCGGTGCTGCCGAGCAAATCCTTGAAGATGCAAAGCGTGATGCTGAAGCACTGAAAAAAGAAGCTCTGCTTGAAGCAAAGGACGAAATCCATACACTTCGAATAGATGCTGAACAGGAAGTTCGTGAAAGACGAAATGAGCTTCAAAAACAAGAAAACCGTTTACTTCAAAAAGAAGAAAATCTTGACCGTAAACATGAAGGAATTGATAAACGGGAAGCGATGTTGGAGAAGAAAGATCATTCTCTGAATGAACGACAACAACATATTGAAGAGATGGAAAGCAAAGTGGATGAGATGATTCGTATGCAGCAGTCAGAACTCGAACGCATTTCGAGCCTGACACGGGATGAAGCGAAACAAATCATTCTTGACCGGGTTGAAAATGAGCTTTCACATGACATCGCCATCATGACAAAAGAAACCGAAAACCGTGCGAAAGAAGAGGCAGATAAAAAGGCGAAAAACATTCTGTCGCTTGCTTTGCAGCGCTGTGCAGCAGATCATGTTGCCGAAACGACGGTATCGGTCGTCAATCTTCCGAATGATGAGATGAAAGGACGTATCATCGGCCGTGAAGGGCGTAATATTCGTACGCTTGAAACGCTTACAGGTATTGACCTGATTATTGATGACACACCTGAAGCAGTCATTCTTTCCGGATTTGATCCGATCAGACGGGAGACGGCAAGAATCGCTCTTGATAAACTCGTTCAGGATGGCCGTATTCATCCGGCGCGAATTGAAGAAATGGTTGAAAAATCCCGCCGTGAGGTTGATGACTATATCCGGGAAATGGGTGAGCAGACGACGTTTGAAGTCGGCGTTCACGGACTTCACCCGGATCTGATCAAGATCCTCGGCCGGTTGAAATTCCGTACAAGCTACGGGCAGAACGTACTGAAACATTCTATGGAAGTTGCGTTTTTAGCCGGTTTAATGGCTTCCGAGCTTGGAGAAGATGCAAAGCTTGCCAAGCGGGCCGGTCTTCTGCATGACATCGGAAAAGCAATTGACCATGAAGTGGAAGGAAGCCACGTGGAAATCGGAGTGGAGCTTGCGACCAAATATAAAGAGCATCCAGTCGTCATTAACAGTATTGCGTCACACCACGGAGACGAAGAGCCGACTTCCATTATCGCCGTTCTGGTCGCTGCCGCTGATGCACTGTCAGCCGCAAGACCGGGCGCGAGAAGTGAAACGCTCGAAAACTATATCCGCAGACTTGAAAAGCTTGAAGAAATCTCCGAGTCTTACGAAGGTGTTGAAAAATCATTTGCGATTCAGGCCGGCCGTGAAGTTCGCATCATGGTGAAGCCGGACTCCATTAATGATTTAGAAGCCCATCGTTTGGCGCGTGATATCCGTAAACGAATTGAGGACGAGCTTGATTATCCGGGACACATTAAAGTGACCGTGATCAGAGAAACTCGAGCCGTAGAGTATGCAAAATAAAGTGATGCTTAGCGCATCACTTTATTTTTTTGAGTCCCTGAAAAGGAAGGAATGGAATGTATGAGAATTTTATTTATCGGAGATGTTGTCGGTTCCCCGGGCCGCGACATGGTAAAAGAATATGTCCCGAAACTGAAAGCGAAACATAAACCGCATTTTACAATTATTAACGGAGAAAATGCAGCACACGGAAAAGGACTGACGGAAAAGATCTACCACAGCCTGATGGAAGCGGGAGCCGACGCCATTACAATGGGAAACCATACGTGGGATAAAAGAGAGATCTTCGACTTTATTGATGATGTGCCGCATCTTGTCCGGCCGGCGAATTTCCCGGAAGGTACGCCGGGCAAAGGCATTACTTATATTAAATCGAACGGAAAAGAGCTTGCCGTCATTAATTTACAGGGGCGGACGTTTCTTCCGCCGCTTGATGATCCGTTTGCTAAAGCGGATGAATTAATAGAAGAAGCGAAAAAGCGCACACCGTACATTTTTATTGATTTTCACGCGGAAGCGACAAGCGAAAAAATTGCGATCGGCTGGTATACAGACGGAAGAGCCTCTGCCGTAGTAGGCACCCATACACACGTGCAAACGGCAGATAACCGCATTTTGCCGAAAGGAACGGCATATATTACTGATGTAGGCATGACGGGTCCGTACGACGGAATTCTCGGTATGGACAGAGAAACGGTCATCAAGCGGTTTAAAACCAATCTTCCCGTCCGGTTTACGGTGGCGGAAGGTAAAACTACGCTGAGCGGAGTGCTCATTGACATCGACGATCAAACGAAAAAGGCCGTAAATATCGAACGGATATTAATCAATGATGACCATATGTTCTTTGAATAGGTGATCATGTGTTTATTTTATAAAAATATTAAAAGGAAAAGCAGGAATATAGCAACTTCTTAGTGAATATAGTAGAAATGGAAGGTAGCCCGCTATTTTTGAAAAGCATTGTGGGGATGGCTTTTTGGATAGCAACATCTAATAATGATTGTTCTAATGAACACTCACTTATCCATTGTAAAACTAAGGGGGAGCAGAAATGGAAATCTTAAAAGTTTCAGCAAAATCAAGTCCAAATTCAGTAGCAGGCGCGCTTGCCGGCGTATTGAGGGAACGCGGAGCCGCCGAAATTCAAGCAATTGGGGCGGGTGCCTTAAACCAGGCTGTTAAAGCGGTTGCGATTGCCAGAGGCTTTGTCGCGCCAAGCGGCGTAGATTTGATTTGTATTCCGGCTTTTACAGATATACAGATTGACGGAGAAGAAAGAACGGCGATTAAGTTAATCGTCGAACCCCGTTAAAAACAAAAACATGTACATTCTCAACCTGCTTGCGTAAGGCGAGCAGGTTGTTTTTATTGCTGTCATATTTTCTCACAATATTATATTGATAGTACGAAGAGATGATAAATGGCTTTATTCATATAATATTCAAAAAAAATCCCGCCCATTTTTCCGGACGGAAGCAGTTGTTTTCCTCGATTGGACACTGGTGTTTACCTCCTTTTTATCTCATGTTACAATCCAGTTATTACAGTGTTTTTTCGAGGAGGAGTGTACATGTTGGGAGGAAAGATGAAAGCTATCGTTAAAAATGAAAACGCTTTCGGAGCAACGCTGAAAGAAATTCCCATACCTTCCATTAATGAGAATGAAGTTCTCATTAAAGTACAGGCCGCATCTATATGCGGTACAGATGTGCATATTTATAATTGGGATCAATGGGCGCAGAAACGAATCAAAACACCTCAAGTATTCGGACATGAATTCAGCGGTATCGTAGCGGAAACGGGCAAGCACGTCACAAATGTCAAAATAGGTGACTACGTTTCGGCTGAAACCCACTTCGTCTGCGGTACTTGTGTCCCGTGTTTAACAGGAAAACATCATGTGTGCACCCATACAAAGATCCTCGGGGTAGATACAGCCGGCTCCTTCGCTGAATATGTCAAAGTGCCGGCCCGAAATGTTTGGAAAAACCCCGCTGATATGGACCCCGCCGTCGCCTCTGTTCAAGAGCCCCTTGGCAACGCGGTGCATACGGTGCTGGAAAGCAGCGGGCTTGCGGGCGGTTCCGCTGCAATTATCGGCTGCGGACCGATCGGGCTGATGGCGGTGGCGGTGGCTAAAGCGGCCGGTGCATCCCGTATTGCGGCCATTGATAAAAATGATTACAGGCTGGCTCTTGCGAAGAAATTGGGAGCTGCGATCACCATTTCAGCTGACGAGGAAGATCCGCTTGAGGTGATCGACACCTTAACAGGCGGAGAAGGGATCGACCTTGTCTGCGAAATGTCAGGCCACCCGGCAGCCATAACACAAGGATTAAAGATGGCGGCCAACGGGGGGAGGTTCCACATGCTGAGTCTGCCGGAACGTCCGGTGACGGTTGACCTGACAAATGACGTGGTGTTTAAAGGACTTACCGTCCAAGGCATCACAGGCAGAAAAATGTTTGAAACATGGCGGCAGGTATCGCACCTGCTTGAATCCGGCCTTGTTGATCTGACGCCGGTGATCACGCATCAGTTTCCGCTTGAAGACTTTGAAAAAGGGTTTGACCTGATGAGAAAGGGACAGTGCGGCAAAGTCATTTTGATTCCATAAGGGGAGGGTTCTATAATGAAAGAATTTGAATTTCTAAAAGCAGAGCTTGATAAAATGAAAGAAAATAAAACGTGGCAGCAAATGAAACAAATTGAAACGAAGCAGGGTCCGTCGGTGGAAGTCAAAGGGGAAAACGTGATACAGCTTTCATCGAACAATTATCTCGGTTTGACGTCGCATCCGAGACTTGTCGAAGCGGCCAAACGCGCCGCGGAAGAATTCGGAGCGGGTACGGGGTCCGTCCGTACAATCGCCGGAACATTCACAATGCACAATGAGCTGGAGAAAAAATTGGCAACCTTTAAAAAAACAGAAGCGGCACTTGTTTTTCAATCGGGGTTCACAACGAATCAGGGCGTCTTATCAAGCATTCTTACAAAAGAAGATATCGTGATCTCTGACGAACTGAACCATGCTTCCATTATTGACGGGATCAGGCTGACAAAAGCAGATAAAAAGGTGTACCGCCATGTTGATATGGACGATTTGGAAAGGGTGCTGAAAAAATCAATGAATTACCGCATGCGCCTGATCGTCACCGACGGCGTATTCTCAATGGACGGCAACATCGCTCCTTTGCCTGACATCGTCAAACTTGCCGAGGCGTACGATGCCTTTGTGATGGTCGACGATGCGCATGCTTCCGGCGTACTCGGAAAAAACGGAAGGGGGACGGTTAATCACTTCGGGCTTGACGGAAGAGTCCACATACAGGTGGGCACATTAAGCAAAGCCATCGGAGTGCTTGGCGGTTACGCCGCAGGGTCGCAGGTTCTGATCGATTACCTGCGCCATAAAGGGCGTCCTTTCTTATTCAGCACTTCTCATCCGCCTGCAGTAACGGCCGCATGCATAGAAGCCATTGACGTCCTGCTGGAAGAGCCTGAGCATATGGAAAAGCTATGGGAGAACACGGCGTATTTCAAAGACAAACTGGTTCAAATGGGGCTGACCCTCACAAAAAGCGAAACACCGATCGTGCCGATATTAATAGGGGAGGAAGAAAAAGCCCAGGCATTATCAGACCTTTTATTGACCCGCGGCGTGTTTGCACAAAGCATCGTGTATCCGACGGTCGCCCAAGGAAAAGCGAGAATCCGCACCATTATTACGGCGGAGCATACAAAAGAGGAGCTTGACCGGGCCCTTGAAGTAATCCGTTCAGCCGCAAAAGAGCTTCAGCTTGTGTAAGGGGGAAATGATTCCCTCTTTTTTATTTCTTATTGATTCTTATTCTCAATAAGGTGTACAATAATAGGCTGGCGGTTGTGCCAAACGCTTTTAACCAGTATACTTGAGGGTGGAAGTTTCGGTTGAAAGGAGACATTCGAACATGAATGAAAAGCAAAAGCAGGAAAGCGGACAAGTGAATCCGGCGGACAAAAAATCCGAAAAGGATTACAGCAAGTATTTTGAAGCCGTATATATTCCGCCTTCTTTAAAAGATGCAAAAAAACGGGGCAAAGAATCCGTTCAATATCATAACGATTTTAAAATCTCTGAAGAATTTAAAGGCCTTGGTGAAGGCAGGAAATTTTATATCCGCACGTACGGATGCCAAATGAACGAGCATGATACGGAAGTCATGGCGGGTATTTTTATGGCGCTCGGTTATGAAGCGACAAATTCGGTAGATGACGCGAACGTTATTTTATTAAACACTTGCGCCATCCGGGAAAACGCTGAAAACAAAGTGTTCGGAGAGCTCGGCCATTTAAAGGCGCTCAAAAAAAATAACCCGGACTTGATTCTCGGCGTCTGCGGCTGCATGTCACAGGAAGAATCAGTCGTAAACCGCATCCTTAAGAAGCACCCGTTTGTCGATATGATTTTCGGCACGCACAACATTCACCGTCTGCCGGAACTGTTATCAGAGGCATATTTATCAAAAGAGATGGTCATTGAAGTGTGGTCGAAAGAAGGGGATGTCATTGAGAACCTTCCGAAAGTCCGCAACGGAAAAATTAAAGGCTGGGTCAACATTATGTACGGCTGCGACAAGTTCTGCACATACTGCATCGTACCGTATACCCGCGGAAAAGAACGAAGCCGCCGTCCTGAGGAAATTATCCAGGAAGTCAGAAGACTTGCAAGCGAAGGCTTTAAAGAAATCACGCTGCTCGGTCAAAACGTGAATGCGTACGGAAAAGATTTTGAGGATATGACGTACGGTCTCGGTGATTTAATGGACGAACTGCGTAAAATTGATATTCCGAGAATCCGGTTCACGACGAGTCATCCGCGTGACTTTGATGATCATCTGATCGAAGTGCTCGCCAAAGGCGGCAACCTTTTAGACCATATCCATCTTCCGGTTCAATCAGGAAGCTCAGCGATGTTAAAAATGATGGCCCGTAAATATGACCGAGAACGCTATCTGGAGCTTGTCGGAAAAATTAAAGCGGCGATGCCGAACGCTTCACTGACGACCGATATTATTGTCGGTTTTCCGAATGAAACCGATGAACAATTTGAAGAAACGCTTTCGTTATATCGCGAAGTGGAATTTGACAGCGCATATACGTTTATTTACTCTCCTCGTGAAGGCACGCCGGCAGCGAAGATGAAAGACAATGTTCCGATGAGGGTCAAGAAAGAACGTCTTCAGCGCCTTAATGATTTGGTGAAAGAAATTTCAGCCAAAAAAATGAAGGAATATGAAGGCAGGACTGTCGAAGTATTAGTTGAGGGAGAAAGCAAAAATAACCCTGACATTCTTGCCGGCTATACGGAAAAAAGCAAGCTCGTCAACTTCAAAGGGCCGAAAGACGCCATCGGCAAGATTGTACGCGTCAAAATCGAACAGGCGAAAACATGGTCGCTTGACGGTGTGATGGCAGGAGAAGCAATCGAGGTGAAATAATAATGACGCTTTACTCAAAGAAAGACATTGTACAGCAGGCTAGGAACCTTGCGAAAATGATTTCTGAAACAGAAGAAGTTGATTTTTTCAAACGCGCCGAGGCGCAGATTAACGAAAATGAAAAAGTCTCTGCGATTATTAATCAGATTAAAACCCTGCAAAAGCAAGCCGTTAACCTGAAGCACTACGAAAAGCTTGAAGCGCTGAAGCAAGTGGAAAGTAAAATTGACGCCCTGCAGGAAGAGCTTGAAGGGATTCCGATCATTCAGGAATTCAGAGATTCCCAGATTGAGGTCAATGACCTTCTTCAGCTTGT
Organism: Bacillus sp. Bvel1; assembly: GCF_014872755.1. NCBI lineage: Bacteria > Bacillati > Bacillota > Bacilli > Caryophanales > Bacillaceae > Bacillus > Bacillus sp. Bvel1. Next base: position 852,423 of record NZ_JAAOBZ010000006.1, read on the forward strand.
CGCACATACGATCTCAAATCAGGTGACAAACGAAATTATTACATCTACCGGAGGCAACCTGCTGACGGGAGAAACCGGTTCAAAAGTAAAACATTCGAATAACAGCTGTTCTATTTAAACACGGGGCCTTCATCGGCCCGTGTTTTTTTGCTGTTTAAGAACTAATTGTGATATGTACTAAATTTTCATTGTCTCAACGTTTTGTCCTCTTTTTACTGGAAAGTTTTATCATACTTAAAAGTAAAGTTTCTGGGCAGGGCTGCATACAATGAAACAGAAACTTTGTATTTTTATATTTTTATTATAAAAATGCACATGAGACAAATGCCCAGCATAAGATAACACGAAGAAGAACAAGGAGGCCTGCCGGAATGTCTGAATACAGGGAAATTATTACGAAAGCGGTAGTTGCGAAAGGAAGAAAATTCACCCAATGCACCAACACGATCTCGCCTGGAGAAAAACCGTCAAGTATACTGGGCGGCTGGATTATCAACCACAAGTACGATGCCGAAAAGATCGGGAAGACTGTAGAAATTGAAGGGTATTATGATATAAACGTCTGGTACTCTTACGCCGATAATACAAAAACGGAAGTTGTAACCGAGAGAGTAAAGTATGTCGATGTGATTAAACTCAGATACAGAGATACAAATTACTTAGATGACGAACACGAAGTCATTGCCAAAGTGCTGCAGCAGCCGAATTGTCTTGAAGTCACCATTTCTCCTAACGGAAATAAAATCGTTGTTCAGGCAGAGAGGGAATTTTTAGCAGAAGTGGTCGGTGAAACGAAAGTCGTCGTCGAAGTCAATCCTGACTGGGAAGAAGACGATGATGATGATTGGGAAGACGATCTTGACGAAGAATTAGAGGACATTAACCCTGAATTTTTAGTCGGAGATCCTGAAGAATAAGTTGAGGCTAGGGGAGTTTAACACCCCGAGTCTCTTTTTTATATATAAAGATATCACTCTTTTGTTTATGTTATAATGGGATTCGGATAAGAGAAGATACATAGTGAGGGATTAAATGATGGCTAGTTACACGCCTATGATACAGCAATACTTGAAGATAAAGGCAGAGCACCAAGATGCCTTTTTATTTTTTCGGCTTGGTGACTTTTATGAAATGTTTTTTGAAGATGCAAAAAAAGCGTCGCAAGAGCTTGAAATTACACTGACAAGCAGAGACGGAGGTTCGGCTGATAAAATTCCGATGTGCGGCGTGCCGTATCATTCCGCGGCGGCTTATATTGAACAGCTGATTAAAAAGGGCTATAAAGTGGCGATCTGTGAGCAGACGGAAGATCCGAAGGCGGCTAAAGGCGTTGTAAAAAGAGAAGTCGTCCAGCTGATCACCCCGGGAACCGTGATGGATGGAAAAGGCATCCATGAGTCGGAAAACAACTTTATCGCTTCCGTTTCCGAATTTCGTAACGGATACGGTCTCGCTTTATCAGACTTAACGACCGGAGAAAACCTGGCCGTATTTATTGAGCGGATTGAAGATGTCATGTCAGAAATTTACTCAGTCGGCGCAAAGGAAATTGTCGTATCAAGCAAGTTTAACGAACATACGGCTGCTCAGCTGAAAGAACGGTGCGGCGCAACGATTTCCATCGAAGACGGGGAAATAACAGAACGCATTGAAATCGCAAAGCACTTGCCGGGCGAAGAGCTGACAGAGACGTTTATGCGTTTATATACGTATTTGCAGAAAACGCAAAAACGGAGCCTGGATCATCTGCAGCCGGTTCAAGTATATGAATTGGAAGAAGCGATGAAAATTGACCTGTATTCAAAACGGAATCTTGAGCTGACGGAAACGATCCGTTCGAAAAGCAAAAAAGGGTCATTGCTTTGGCTTTTAGACGAGACGAAAACAGCAATGGGCGGCCGGCTTCTCAAACAATGGATTGACCGCCCGCTGATCAGGGCATCCCAAATCGAAGAACGCCAGGAAATGGTCGAGACGCTGATCAATCATCTGTTTGAGCGTGAAGATCTGCGCGAGCGCCTGAAGGAAGTATACGATTTAGAACGTCTGGCGGGCCGGGTCGCATTCGGAAACGTCAACGCAAGAGATTTAATCCAGCTGAAAGAATCTTTAAAACAAGTGCCGAGCATTAAAGAGCTTGTAGGATCTCTTAACCATAAAAAAGCAAAAGAACGCGCCGGCTTGATTGATCCGTGCGGAGATTTGCTTGACCTGTTAGAAGAAGCCCTTCATGAAAGCCCGCCGTTATCGTTAAAAGAAGGCAACTTAATTAAAGACGGCTATCATCAGAAGCTCGATGAGTACCGTGACGCCAGCAAAAACGGTAAAGACTGGATTGCCAGACTGGAGCAGCAGGAACGCGCTTATACGGGCATCCGTTCATTAAAGGTCGGTTTCAATAAAGTGTTCGGCTATTATATTGAAGTCACAAAAGCAAACCTTCATCTGCTTGAGGACGGGCGGTATGAGCGGAAGCAGACCCTCACAAACGCCGAACGGTACATTACGCCGGAATTGAAGGAAAAAGAAGCGCTTATTTTAGAAGCGGAAAACAACATCTGCGAGCTGGAATATGAGCTTTTTGCCGGTCTGCGTGAAAAGGTCAAACAATTTATTCCGCGTCTGCAGCGTCTTGCCAAACAAATGAGTGAGCTGGATGCGTTGCAATGCTTTGCTACGATCAGTGAAAACAGGCATTACACAAAGCCCGTCTTTTCTGATAATGAAGTAAAAGTCATTGAAGGGAGACACCCCGTCGTTGAAAAGGTGATGGACAGTCAAGAATACGTGCCGAACAACTGCTTGATGGGCGATTCGCGGGAAATGCTCCTGATTACGGGTCCGAATATGTCAGGTAAAAGCACGTACATGAGACAGATCGCACTTCTATCGATCATGGCCCAGATCGGCTGTTTTGTGCCCGCAAAAGAAGCGGTTCTGCCGATTTTTGATCAAATCTTCACGAGAATCGGGGCAGCGGATGATTTGATTTCCGGACAAAGCACCTTTATGGTGGAAATGCTGGAAGCGAAAAACGCGATTGTGAACGCCACAAAAGACAGCCTGATCCTGTTTGATGAAATCGGCCGCGGGACATCAACGTACGACGGAATGGCGCTGGCACAGGCGATTATTGAATATGTTCATGATCATATCGGCGCTAAAACACTGTTCAGCACGCATTATCATGAGCTGACGGTGCTTGAAGATAAGCTTCCTCAGCTGAAAAACGTTCATGTGCGTGCAGAGGAATATAACGGAACGGTCGTGTTTCTCCATCAAATCAAAGAAGGAGCCGCAGATAAAAGTTACGGCATTCATGTCGCCCAGCTTGCGGAGCTCCCGGACGATCTGATCAGCCGCGCGCAGGAGATTTTGAAACAGCTTGAGCAGACGGGAGATAAACCGGAGCTTCCGGCGGCACCTGAGAAAAAGCCCGCCGTCAAAGAAGAACCGGCACAGCTGTCCTTTTTTGCTGACGGTGAAAAAGAACAGAAGGCACCGGCGGTTTCTAATAAAGAAAAACAAGTGCTTGAAGCTTTTAAGTCAATCAATATTCTCGATATGACGCCGCTTGAGGCGATGAATGAAATGTACGAGCTGCAAAAAAAATTAAAATAGAAAGAGGTGACGGACTTGGCAAAAGTCATCCAGCTGTCAGATGAACTTTCGAATAAAATAGCGGCCGGCGAGGTGGTCGAACGGCCTGCCTCAGTCGTTAAAGAATTGGTGGAAAACGCCATTGACGCAAACAGCACAGTCATTGAGATCGACATAGAGGAAGCGGGGCTTTCGTCGATTCGGGTGCTCGATAACGGCGAAGGGATGGAAACCGATGATTGCAAGCGGGCTTTCCGCCGCCACGCGACCAGTAAAATCAAAGATGAAAACGACCTGTTCCGGGTGAGAACACTCGGTTTCCGCGGAGAAGCTTTGCCAAGTATCGCGTCTGTTTCTCATCTGGAAATCAAAACGAGCATCGGAGAGGGGGCGGGAACCCATCTCATTCTTCAGGGCGGGAATATCATTTCTGAGCAGAAATCCTCCAGCAGAAAAGGAACGGAGATTATCGTTACCAACCTGTTTTTCAATACGCCCGCCAGATTGAAATATATGAAAACCGTGCATACGGAGCTCGGCAATATTACGGATGTTGTCAACCGGATTGCTCTTGCGCATCCGGAAGTATCCATCCGTCTGCGCCATCAGGGGAAAAATCTGTTGCAGACAAACGGTAACGGGGACGTGCGCCATGTGCTGGCCGCAATTTACGGGACGGCGGTTGCGAAAAAAATGATACCGCTCCATGTCAGCTCGCTTGATTTTGAAGTCAAGGGCTACATCGCGCTTCCGGAAATCACGCGTGCATCCAGAAACTACATGTCATCTGTCATTAACGGCAGATACATTAAGAATTTTCCGCTTGTAAAAGCGGTGCATGAGGGCTATCACACACTTCTGCCGATCGGCCGCCATCCGATTACGTTTATCGAAATTACGATGGACCCGATTTTGGTCGATGTCAATGTCCATCCGTCGAAGCTTGAAGTTCGCCTCAGCAAAGAGACGGAGCTGCATGAGCTGATCCGTGACGGGATAAAGGAAGTGTTTCAAAAGCAGCGGCTTATTCCGAGCGCCCAGCTCCCGAAAAAAACAGCGCCGGCACCGGCCAAAAACGAACAGCAATTTATGACATTCGAGGAAAGCGCGCCTGAGCGGAAACTTCCTGAAAAAACGCCGGAGCCGTCTTACTCACCGATGAAGCTGAGTTCGGTCGTAAAAGAGCCGGAGCCGGTCATAGAAGAAGAGTCCCTGCCGGATGAAGCAGGTCACGGAGTGCCGCCGGAGCTCGGCATGCCGGTAACGGAAGCGCCTGTTTCCGATATTCCGGAGCCTGAAGAGGAGGCTGACTCTGAAGAAATACGGGAAGAAAGAGTTCCGGTGATGTATCCGATCGGCCAAATGCACGGGACGTATATTTTAGCCCAAAACGAAAACGGCTTGTATATCATTGACCAGCATGCGGCGCAAGAACGGATTAAATACGAATATTTCCGGGAGAAAGTCGGGCAGGTCGAGCCTGAAGTGCAGGATATGATCGTGCCGCTCACCTTTCATTATGCGGCAAATGAAGCGCTGATCATTGATCAGCATCAGCATGAGCTTGAAAGCGTCGGAGTATTTTTAGAAGCATTCGGCACGAACAGCTACATCGTCCGCTGCCATCCGGCCTGGTTTCCAAAAGGGGAAGAAGCTGAACTGATTGAAGAAATCATTCAGCAGGTGCTTGACGCCAAACAGATCGATATTAAAAAACTCAGGGAGGAAGCGGCCATTATGATGAGCTGCAAAGGCTCAATCAAAGCGAACCGCCATTTGAGAAATGACGAAATCAAAGCGCTCTTGGACGACCTGCGCCGAACGACAGACCCGTTCACATGCCCGCACGGCCGGCCAATCATTATCCACCACAGTACGTATGAGATGGAGAAGATGTTTAAGCGTGTGATGTAGAAGGGTTTCGTGTGGGATGTACCCCTCGTGCCCACATTTTGCCCATGGATTTTAGCTGTTTAGGTATTCATCAAATTGGTTAATGCTTTTTGATTGTGATTCTGTGTGATATGGATATAGACATTAGCCGTCATTTTCACATCGGTATGACCGAGTCGCTCACTTACAAATTTGATATCTAAACGAAAGCAAAAGCGTTTTACCGGCTGGCCTTTGCCCTTCGCGCGGAAGTCTATAAGGACGGGGCGTGTCGGAATGAATTTTGTTCACCCGATAAGGGACCCGGAGGAATGCATTTTCTATATCAAACGGCGGGAGGGACTGCTGCAGAGCAAAAAGGAATGTACTAAAACGATTTTGGCAGAAACTTGGCACGATAACAGCACACCATTTTGTTTTAGATAGGGTATTATAGTAATAGGTAATAAATCAAGGTAGCGCACTGCTGATGAGCGGGGGCGCTTTTTTTATGTTCCCTGTAAACTGCCCTGTAAATCGTTCGACAAAATTTGCGAATGGTTCCATTGTTCCTTCCTTTTACCGATAATAGGGTGGGAGGAGATTTCATGAGTTTTGAAACAAAGTATTTAATAAGGTGGGGTATACCCGGATGGATGTTGATTTTTTGGATAGGAGCCTATTTTGTACTCACTGAAACCGACTATATATCAGCTCATTTAAAGTTTTCTGGGCTGGAAAAATTAATAGGTGTTTTTATTTCTCTGAGTATATTTGGCGTGGTAGTAGGTTATATAATTCATCATCTCTACTTTGTAGCAAATTGGATATTTAATAAAAACCGGATTTTTGATAATGCAATTAAGCAGGTTGAGAATTTTCCCAAGCCTGACAATTGGGAAGATAACAATAAGAAAGATTATTTTTATTTTGAGGTTTTATGGCATGAAAATTTATTAAAGATTAAAGAAGAAGATAAAAGAAACTATATCGTTGGAAGGTATAGGTACTTGCTATCAACAATTCATGCCTTGGGTACTGTATTTGTAAGTCATTTTTTAGCTGTTTTGTTTACAGTGATAGCAACTCTATATAAGTATGGCTCTTTTTCTTACCCGCCGATGGTAATAGCTATGTTAATTATACAACTTGTAATATTGTTTATTTCTGTATCAAGTTTCAGATACTACTCTGCAAACTTGAATTATTTTCAAGGAAGTTTTTTAGACAAAATGTTAAAAAATAAGATTTAGCATCCTGTGGGGTGCTTTTTTATATTCTCTGTAAACTGCATTCGTTAGGTGAAACAATTGGAGACTGACACTTTCTAAGCGTAGAATAAACAGATGTAAAAAAGGATATTATGGTAATATTTACAAATTGACTAAGCACCTGTCTAGATTCTTGTCATAAAATAAAACGAATTAATTGAGGAGTGATTCTGATGGATTTAAATCAAAATTATAGTACAGGAGCAAATTATGTTCCTAATTATGGGTATCCGGTTTATCAACCACTCATACAGCATAAGCAGAACCGAGAACAAAGGCAAGTTGTAGATGGAGGAACATTATATACATCTGATCACACACGTCATGAAGATCTTGGAGATGGTTTTGACCTTTGGCTATGGCGAGAAAGAACGCAAGTTCCTGGAAATGCGTATCTTGCAATACGTTTAGATGGGTCAGGTAGCAAAGCTATAAGCGCAGGGTGGTCTATTTCAGACTATTTGCCTGCTTATGCAATGGAAAGTTTCAATGATATTATACACAACCGTAGTGATCAATGGATAATCACTATTCACAACCCTACACCTAATCCTAGAATACTATCCTTTTATTTAATAACTAAGAGAAATAGATAAAGATGAATAGATATTAAAACATTGTGCATTTTACAAAATGTATGTTGTTATTAAATAACATTGTAATAAAGGTGAAATTATTAACTATATCCGCCAATCGATTATTTTGTTATTGGAAAAACTATAAAAGAAGAAACAGAGGATAAGATTGATGCCCCTTAAGCCTTTGAAAATATGCGCCGCCCGTAGTTGCCGTGCCCTTACCTGGGATAGGTACTGTGAAGAACACAAGACACAACAAACATTCAAGAAACAAAACAATCACAAGTTTTTATAAATCAACAGAATGGAAACGAACTAGACAACTTGCTTTGATACGAGACAATCATCTATGTCAGCATTGTTTGAAAGATCATTGCTTCACTCCGGCTGGCATGGTGCATCATATTGTGGAAGTAAAGCAAGATTGGTCAAAACGATTAGCCATAAAGAACCTTGAAAGCTTGTGTAATGCCTGTCATAACAAGACTCACGGCAGTAAGGGCCCTAACAAATCTCTGGAAGGGAAACGAACGGAGAAAGGCGATCCTCCTTCTGTAAACAAACAAAGCTTTTCAAAGTTCCGAAAACAGCAGAAAGGCTCCTCGGCATTGCCGATAAGGCTTGGTACAACTGGTTTTGTTGTTGATTTCATCGTATCACGATTGGCGAAAAAACAAGCCAAATAAAAAGAATACGGAAGAGTTGGCAGCCCGGGCTGAGCACGAGAAAAAGATAAAATGCGATCCGATAATATAAAACCGCCAACGTGGTTGGATAAAGTCGAAAAAAAAGGAATTCAAACGAGTTGCTGCTTTATGCGATATAAACATTGTTTATGGACAGCATTTGGTTTGACAGCTCAGAATGCCGTGTTTGGTGTGATCGTCTATATCGTCAATTAATAGTGAAATAATGAAGAAACCCATTCCTGAAAATCTGAATGTTACTCGTGAAAAATCTCTTGAAGGGCTACATGATTATCATGAGTACCTGCTTTTACAAATTCACAGGGAGATGGGGGAAGAATTTAAATCAAAATGGAATTTGGTGAGCTGACAATCTAAAAGAGTCAAAGGGGACTAGTAATTAGCCCCCCTTACATTTAGTTCTGCCTGCGGTTTTTTCTATTTTTGATCAAACTGAAAACCACTAAGAGAACCACACCGACAGCAACGATATAAAATGAAATTTCTGCTGCTGGGGTGTTAATATTTTTAAGAACAAGGATAAGCCCTATTAAAAACATAGGAATGATGTAAGTTAGAATTCTTATAGCTTTGGGGCTCAGTTTAGCGTTGCTTTTATTTTCCATAATTACCTCCCGTCTAAAGCTTAACACAGGTTAAATTTGATAATCACCAACAATAGTCCCATTTAAAAGGAAAACATAAGAGTTTAAGTAATCCATCAAGCGGCGTATGTGCCATTTGGTCCAGAAGCTGCTTTATCTCTAGCATAAAAGATTACTCAGGGGAGAATGCTCCGGCGTTCTAAGTTTTGGACTGTATTCTGGCAAAAGAAAGTGAAGAAACAACATCTTGTGTGTGAATTACGTCGTATCTTTCTAATTCGAATTGTGTGTTAATGCCAACTCATAAACATAACATTGAAATTCGGTGTAAGGAGCTAATGTATTCTGATATATTTTGAGGAAGCTGCCGTAGGGGTTTAGTTTAGCTTGAAGAAAAGGATTGAAATATACCATCCTTCATTTTCTGAATAAAATTCCCTAAAGAATTCATCTGAATTAATATTCTGATTTCCTTATATATCAGCATAGCAATTTGTAAGAAAGGCCCTGACTGGTGCTTTTGGCGGGAGCAGAAAGTTTTTTAAACTTTACCGGAAAATCCATGGAAAAACGTGGTGCCATCTGGTAAAGTGGTTACAGTCGGCTGGGCGGCGGCAGCAGTCTGCCCGGATCTTTTAAATGGGAATGGTGACAATGGATCATACATATGAAGTGCATCAAATCAAAACTTATCACCAGATGTGGTCCAACTATTGTTATATTATCGCAGACCGCTCAAAAAAATTTGCGATAGCGGTGGACCCGTCCTGGGAAATCGATAAAATAACCGATAAACTGCATGAATTGGATGTTGATTTATCAGCTATTTTATTAACACATTCGCATTATGACCATGTAAACTTGGCGGAGCCGCTTCAGCAAATCTATCATTCTGATATATACATGTCGTCGGCGGAAATCGATTTCTATCAATTCCGGTGCAGAAACTTAATAGCGCTTGAAGACGGACAAACCTTTGCAGCCGGAGGGTTTATCATCAGAAGTATATTGACCCCGGGACATACGGCCGGTGGAATGTGCTATTTGCTATCTGATCACCTTTTTACCGGTGACACCGTGTTTACAGAAGGGTGCGGTATATGTGAGGACAGGGGCAGCTCAGCTGAAGATATGTTTCACAGTATACAGAGGATCAAAGCCTCTATTCCGCCGCATGTGCGTGTGTATCCGGGGCACTCCTTCGGGGAGAAGCCGGGTCAAAAAATGGAGAGTCTTTTGAAAAACAATATTTACTTTCAGATTGAAAAAAAAGAACATTTCGTGAATTTCCGCAACAGAAAAAATCAAAAAGGGCTGTTTCACTTTAAGTAGCGTATAATTTGGTTCTATCTAACTAGTTTTTCTTTTAGGCCACGGAACTTCTGAATTGAAATGATAGTCATTGCTCGCTTTTTGGTGATGAATGGCTGAGTAACGGTAGTTTGCGGATAAAAGCGCCGGGCAGGCTGAATGGGACATTCTGCTTATATCTATTCCAAAAGCCCTGAGTCCGCCTTCCGTCAGGGAAAAATAGGCATTATTCAGGATTCCGCATAGGATAAATTAACTTGACATGGTATTTTTGTGAAGTTACTATCAACTTGAACATGCTTCTTAACTGAATCCGAGAAAGGATGGCTGAGAAAATGATCACATACATATTCCCCGGACAAGGTTCTCAAAAGCAGGGGATGGGAAGCTCATTGTTTGATGAATTTAAAGACTTAACGGAGCAGGCTGATGAAACACTCGGATATTCCATGAAACGGCTTTGTCTTGAGAATCCGTATTCCAACCTTCACAAGACGCAGTTCACCCAGCCTGCTTTATATGTTGTAAACGCGTTAAGCTATTTGAAAAAAATCCAAGAAAATGACATAAAGCCGGATTATTTGGCCGGCCACAGTTTGGGAGAATATAATGCGCTGTTTGCAGCAGGTGCTTTTGATTTTATTACCGGCCTGCAGCTTGTCCGTAAAAGAGGCGAATTAATGAGTATGGCCACTGACGGAAAAATGGCCGCCGTTATGGGGTTAACCGCAGCTCAAGTGTCGGACGCCCTTCAAACGCACGGATTACATACGATTGATATTGCCAATATGAATTCTCCTCACCAAGTTGTCATATCCGGACGCAAAGAAGACATTGAAAGAGCCAAAAGCGTATTCGAAGGAATAAAGGACGTTACGATGTTTCATCCGTTAAACGTCAGCGGCGCTTTTCACTCGAGATATATGAGCGAAGCAAAACAAGAGTTCGAAAAATTTTTACAGTCATTTCATTTTTCTGCTATATCAATTCCTGTCATTTCTAATGTGCATGCCAGACCTTATGAGCAAGACGGAATCCACTCCGTTCTGGCCGATCAGATCGACCATTCAGTGCGATGGAACGACAGCATGCGCTATCTGCTGGACAAAGGGCGGATGGAATTTGAAGAAGTCGGCCCGGGCCATGTGCTGACAGGACTTATTCACCGCATCAAAAAAGAAACTGAAGCTTCACCCGCCATGTAGCGGAACGCAAGTCAAAATTCTTATCTCACATAATAGTGCCAGCCATACAACATCACGACCACTTCACCTGCACACAACATCAAGAAAAACTTACAAATCAATATTTTAAAAAAATAAAGAGCAAAAAGGAGAACAAATGAACCAGCCAATTGTTTTCATGTTTTCTGGACAGGGTTCCCAATACTATCAAATGGGGAAAGAGCTGTTTGCACATAACGCCGCTTTTCGGCAGAAAATGCTTGACTTGGACGATTTTGCAGTCAGCCGTTTCGGTTACTCTGTCCTGAAAGAGGTTTATCATACAGGCAATCGTCTGTCTGATCCATTTGACCGCCTTCTTTTCAGCCATCCTGCCATTTTTATGGCTGAGTACGCACTTGCATATGCTTTGGAGCAAAGAGGCATACGTCCCGATTATGTGATCGGAGCAAGCCTTGGAGAGTATGCAGCGGCCGCTGTGTCGGGTGTGCTGAGCGCTGAGGATGCTTTAGATTGCGTGCTGGAACAGGCCCGAATCATTACGGAAACTTGCCGTAACGGCAGCATGCTTGCGATACTGGGTGATCCGGCTTTATATCAAGATGATCCGCTGCTCGGCGAACATAGTGAATTGGCATCTGTAAACTATCATTCTCACTTTGTCATCTCGGGAGAGCGGGAACATATCAAAAAGATCATGGACGATCTGAGAGAAAAGCAGATTCCTCATCAGCTATTGCCGGTATCTTACGGGTTTCACTCAGCGCTGGTTGATCAGGCGGAACAGCCGTACAAGCGCTTTTTAGCTCAGAAATCAATCCGGACTCCGTTTATACCGTACATCTCCAGTGCGACCGGAGAGGCTGAGACCGATATACAAGCGGACTTTTTCTGGGATATTGTAAGAAAGCCGATTCGATTCCGCGAAGCGCTTCAATTCGCAGACAGCCGCCAAAAAGGATTGTATATCGATGCCGGGCCTTCCGGAACGTTGGCCGCATTTGCCAAACAGATTCTTCCCGCAGGATCGGCTGAACGCATCCGTGCTATTATGACGCCGTTTCATAAAGAACAAACCCATTTGCAGCAAATAGAAGACAGCATTTTATCACCGCCCGGAAGGAGACTGTAAGATGATCAGCTTTGTTTTTCCAGGCCAAGGCTCGCAAAAAATAGGGATGGGAGAGGACCTGTTCGGCTGCTATCCTGAATTAACCGCAAAGGCCGATCACATTCTCGGATATTCCATTCAGGAGCTGTGCCGGGACGGGGAACGTCTCAATCAGACTCAATTCACTCAGCCGGCGCTCTATGTCGTCAATGCCCTCAGTTATTTGAAAAAAACAGAAGAAACCGGCTTGAAACCGGATTTTACCGCCGGACACAGTTTAGGCGAATATAACGCGTTATACGCCTCGGGCGCCTTTGATTTTGAAGAAGGCCTACAGCTGGTCAAAAAAAGGGGCGACCTGATGAGCCGCGCAAAAGGAGGCGGCATGGCAGCGGTGATCGGCCTGACTCATGAGCAGGTGACGGACGTTTTAAGAGAGTATCACTTGCATACGATTGATATCGCCAACATGAACACTTTGCAGCAAATTGTCATTTCCGGATATAAAGAAGATATTGAAAAAGCCGCATCCGTTTTTGAAGCCGTAAACGGCGTAAAAATGGTTCACCGCTTAAATGTCAGCGGCGCCTTTCATTCCAGATACATGCTGGAAGCGAAGGAGGAATTTTCACGGTTTATTGAAACTTTCCATTTTAAGCCGCTGTCCATTCCGGTCATTTCAAATGTGACGGCAAGACCTTATGAGCAGACCGAGCTGAAAAAGACACTCACCGGACAAATAACGGGATCGGTGAACTGGACAGACAGCATCCGTTTTTTAATGGGAAGAAAGAACATGAGCTTTGAGGAAATCGGTCCCGGAAAAGTGCTGACGGGGCTGATTCAAAGAATTACGGCTGAAGCGGAGCCGATAACAGATGAAATCAAAGTCCCGGCTGAAGCTGGAAAAAGCTCAATTACGGCGGAGTCTTTAGGAAATGAAGAGTTTAAGCGCGATTATCAATTGAAATACGCCTACTTGGCCGGCGGCATGTACCGCGGAATTTCTTCGAAGGAAATGGTCGTCAAACTGGCCGAAAAAGGAATGATGGGCTTTTTCGGAACGGGCGGTTTGAACATCGCGCACGTTGAGGACGCCATTTTGTCAATTCAGCATGAGCTTCGTGACGGCGGTTCCTTCGGTATTAATGTTGTACATAACATGAAACATACAGATTCAGAAGAAAAAATGATTGATCTTTTACTGAAGCATGGGGTTCAGAACTTGGAAGCATCAGCATTTTTAACGGTTACTCCTGCTTTAGTAAGGTTTCGCGCTAAGGGGTTAAAACGCGGTGCCGGCGGACAAATAATAGCGCGTCAGCGGATTATCGCCAAGCTGTCCCGTCCGGAAGTAGCGGAAGCATTTCTCAGCCCGGCCCCTGATCACATTCTGCAGAAACTTGCAGCCGAAAACAAAATTACCGCTGAAGAAGCAAGTCTGATGAGAGAAATACCCGTTGCGCATGACATCTGCGTAGAGGCTGATTCAGGCGGCCACACTGACGGCGGAGTTGCTTACAGTCTCATGCCGGCGATCATCCGTTTACGAGATGACATGATGAAAAAATACCGATACGGCAAAACCGTCCGCATCGGAGCCGCAGGGGGAATCGGAACGCCTGAGGCTGCTATGGCCGCATTTATGCTCGGCGCTGATTTTATTGTGACCGGATCCATTAACCAATGCACCGTTGAAGCAGCGACGAGCGGCCTTGTAAAGGATCTCCTGCAGCAGATGAATGTACAGGACACGGCCTACGCGCCGGCCGGCGATATGTTTGAATCAGGCAGCAAGGTGCAGGTATTAAAGAAAGGGCTGTTCTTTCCGACCCGGGCCTCTAAGCTGCATGAACTGTATCAGCGTCACCGCTCAATTGAAGAAATTGATGAAAAGACACTCAGACAAATAGAAGAGAAGTATTTTAAGGCAAGTGTAAGCAGTATTTATGACAAAGTGAAGGCTCATTATTCGAATGAAGACATTTCAAAAGCCGAACGGAATCCGAAACAGAAAATGGCGCTCATATTCAAATGGTATTTCAGGCAAAGCTCTGCTTCGGCGATTAAAGGAGACCCGGATGCCAAGGTAGACTTCCAGATTCATTGCGGCCCGGCATTAGGCGCCTTTAATCAATGGGTGAAAGGTACGGAGCTGGAGTCCTGGAAAAACCGCCATGCCGATGGTATCGGCCTTCGTCTTATGGAAGAGACGGCCTCACTTTTGAATCAGAAGTTAGGCTCATTTCTGCAAACGTGTTGACAAGACGAAATGATAGATTGAAAACATGGAATATTCATAAAAGATGAAACAGGGAGGAACTGACAATGAGTGAAGAAAGAATCTTTGAATTGCTGCAGAACACAATCTACGAGGTTTTGCCTGATTTAGAAGGCGAACAGCTTTCAAAGGAAGACCGGTTAGTTGATCTGGGGGCGGACTCAGTGGACCGCGCCGAAATTATCACGATGATGCTTGAAGAATTATCACTGCAGATCCCGCGTGTTGAGCTGACGGGAGTGTCAAACATCGGCGAATTGGCGGCAAAGCTTTATGAAAAGGTACAGGCTGTCTGATAAAACGGTGAAAAAATCGGAAACTCAAAATTCATATTGGAGGCGAAGTTCATGGCGGCTGCCGGAATAGAAGCGATAAATGTGTTTGGCGGGACGGCATACCTTGATGTCATGCAGCTGGCGGAGTATAGAAACTTAGACCCTGCCAGATTTGAGAATTTACTGATGAAAGAAAAAGCGGTGGCGCTTCCGTACGAAGACCCCGTCACATTCGGCGTTAACGCGGCAAAGCCGATTATTGACCGATTGACAGAGGCTGAAAAAGACAGAATCGAGCTGCTGATTACCTGCTCGGAGTCCGGCATCGACTTCGGAAAATCACTCAGTACATATATTCATGATTATTTAGGCCTCAACCGGAACTGCCGTTTATTTGAACTGAAGCAGGCCTGTTATTCAGGAACGGCGGGTTTGCAGATGGCGCTTAATTTTATTTTGTCGCAGACATCCCCCGGAGCGAAGGCGCTTGTCGTCGCGACGGATATTTCCCGGTTTTTAATTGCCGAAGGCGGCGATGCGTTAAGCGAGGATTGGTCTTACGCCGAACCGAGCGCCGGAGCGGGTGCCGTCGCCTTATTGATCGGTGAAAACCCAATCGTATTTCAGGCGGATGCGGGCGCCAACGGCTATTACGGCTATGAGGTGATGGATACATGCCGTCCGATCCCGGACAGTGAAGCCGGTGACGCCGACTTGTCATTGATGTCTTATCTCGATTGCTGTGAACAGACATTTCGCGAGTACAAAAACCGTGTGCCGGGCGCTGACTATAAAGAGACGTTTCACTATCTTGCCTTCCATACACCGTTTGGCGGCATGGTCAAAGGAGCTCACCGGACGATGATGCGCAAGCTTGCAAAAGCGAAAAACGCTGAGATCGAACAGGATTTTCAAACCAGGGTAGAGCCGGGGCTCCGCTACTGCCAAAGAGTCGGAAACATTATGGGGGCAGCCTCTTTACTGGCTCTTGCAAGCACGATTGACCAAGGGGCATTCGACACTTCTAAGCGGATCGGCTGTTTCTCGTACGGCTCCGGATGCTGTTCGGAATTTTACAGCGGCGTTGTGACGCCTGAAGGACAAACGCGGCAGCATTCTTTCAAAATAGAAGAGCATCTGAACAACAGATACAGGCTGTCCATGGAAGAGTATGAAGAACTGTTTAAAGGCAGCGGTCTGGTGAAGTTCGGAACCCGGAATGTCAAATTGGATATGAATATGATTCCGAACATTTTAGACCATCATGCCGGGAGCCCTCGTTTATATTTGGAAGAAATCACGGAATTTCATCGGAAATACAGGTGGATGCCGTGACCTATGAGACGATCAACGTCCGTTTTCAGCAAAATGTCTGCTTCATCACCTTTGATCGGCCTGAAGCCAACAATACGATTAATGAGCGTTTAGTGGAGGAATGCCTGCACGTTCTTTCTGAATGTGAGGACTCCGTGACCTCCGTAGTGCTTGAAGGGCAGCCGGAGGTATTTTGTTTCGGGGCGGATTTTGATGAGATGTACCGGAAAATGAGGCAGGGAATGCAGCATGCGGAATCGCAGGAGCCGCTTTACCGTTTGTGGCTGGCATTAAAATCCGGGCCGTACATCACAATCGCCCGCGTCCGCGGAAAAGTAAATGCTGGAGGTGTCGGTTTTGCCGCCGCGTGCGATATCGTCATTGCAGAGGAGAGTGCTTCGTTCAGTTTATCTGAACTGTTATTCGGACTTTATCCAGCCTGCGTTCTGCCGTTTTTAATTCAAAGAATCGGATTTCAAAAGGCGCATTATATGACGATTATGACAAAGCCCGTGCCGGCGCATCAGGCGCTTGAATGGGGACTTTGTGACGTATGCGTTCCGGACTCAGCAACAGAGCTGAGAAAGCATTTGCTGCGTCTTCGCCCGCTGTCGAAAAAAGCAGTCATCCGCTATAAAAAATACATGGATTCCTTAAACGACCTTGTTCATCGTTCGAAATCCATTGCTTTAGCCGAAAATCAAGCGATGTTTTCAGATCCGGATAACCAATCAGCCATTTTCCGTTATGCAGAAACGGGGCGGCTTCCTTGGGAAACGGAGAACAGTTAGGAGGATATCATGCCGAACGCCGCAGTTGAACTGCTCGAAATTGAACCGGATATTATCCAAGTGACAATGCAGGATAAAGCCCATAAAAACGCCTTCTCCAAAGAACTGACGGATGGATTGATGGAAGCATTCACCCGTATAAAAAAATCGTCAGTCTATAAAGCTGTGATTTTAACAGGATACGGCCATTACTTTGCTTCCGGAGGCACACAGGAAGGTCTGCTCAGGATTCAGCAGGGCATCACGAAGTTTACGGAAGACCGCATGTATTCTTTGGCGCTGGAATGTGATATCCCCGTTATTTCAGCCATGCAGGGCCACGGAATCGGAGGCGGGTTTGTCATGGGGCTTTTCAGTGATTTTGTCATTTTAAGCAAAGAAAGCGTGTATACCGCAAACTTTATGAAATACGGTTTCACTCCCGGAATGGGGGCTACCTTTATCGTTCCGGAGAAGCTTGGGGCAAGCCTCGGCCATGAAATGCTGTTAAACGGCGGCCACTACCGCGGCGGTGACCTGGAGAAAAGAGGAGTGCCTTTTCCGGTGCTTCCGCGGCAGGAAGTATTAGACTATGCGCAGGAATTGGCCCGTGAGCTTGCGGAAAAACCGAGAAACTCTTTAATTACATTGAAAAGGCACTTGGTGACGCCGTTTCGCGAGCAGCTTCCGGCTGTCATTGAGAAGGAGTTAATCATGCACGATGAGACGTTTCATGATGATGAAGTGAAAAAACGAATCACGACGATGTACGGAGTATAAGACATACATCTTACATACAGATGAAATGGAGGCAGCTCTATGAAAAGTGATATGAAGGCAAGCGGGTTACTCAAGCCATCTGTCAGC
Source organism: Bacillus sp. Bvel1 (assembly GCF_014872755.1). Taxonomy (NCBI): domain Bacteria; kingdom Bacillati; phylum Bacillota; class Bacilli; order Caryophanales; family Bacillaceae; genus Bacillus; species Bacillus sp. Bvel1. Next base: position 870,148 of record NZ_JAAOBZ010000006.1, read on the forward strand.
TACGGAAAACCATTGCGGCTTTCAGCGGATCAGCCGATGACGATTCCTGAAGTCCTGCACAAAACCGCCGCGGCAGCGGGAGATCAAAAGGGCATCACATATATACAGCCTGACGGCACCAAAGTGTACCAGACTTACAGCGGCCTGAAAAAGATCGCTCTTTCGATTGTGAAAGGGCTCCGCCAATCAGGAGTGAAGGCTCAGGATGAAGTCATATTACAGCTCAGTGACAATTCCCAGCTGATTCCTGCGTTTTGGGGCTGTGTTTTTTTAGGAGCGATCCCGGTTCCGCTTGCGGCCGCTCCGGCTTATACAGAAATGAACAGCGGGACGCAAAAACTGAAAGACGCCTGGACGCTTTTGAATCAGCCGTATGTCATCACAAGCCGTGAAGTGCTGCCGGAGATGACTGAATGGGCGGAGGAGCAGGAGCTTTCCGGGTTTTGCGCTTTGGCGGCAGAAGATCTCAGTGCGCATGAAATGGATACGGACTGTCATCATCCCCGTCCGGAAGATTTGGCGATGCTGCTTTTGACCTCGGGAAGCACGGGCACGCCGAAAGCCGTGATGCTCAGCCATGAAAACATCGTCTGCATGGTCAAAGGAAATATTCAGATGCAGGGCTATACAAGTGAGGATGTCACGTTTAACTGGATGCCTTTTGACCATGTCGGCGGCATCGGAATGCTTCATCTTCGTGATGTTTATCTCGGATGTGAGGAAATCAACATACCGAGCGAATCCATTTTGATGGATCCTTTAAAATGGCTCGACCTGATTGATCATTACCGCGCTTCGGTCACGTGGGCCCCCAATTTTGCCTTTGGGCTGCTTGCCGATTTCGCAGAAGAGATTCAAACGCGGAAATGGGACTTATCTTCCATGCGTTATATGCTGAACGGCGGGGAGGCCGCGGTGGCGAAAGTCGGACGCAGAATTATGGAGCTTTTAGAGCCGCACGGTCTGCCGGCTAATGCCATCCGTCCCGCATGGGGAATGTCCGAAACGTCTTCGGGCGTTATTTTCTCAGATGAGTTTACACTGGAAAACACGAGTGACGACGATCGTTTCGTCGAGATCGGTCTGCCGATCCCGGGGTTTAATATGAGAATTACGGATGACCGCAATCAAGTGGTGGAAGAAGGAGAAATCGGCCGCTTTCAAGTGTCCGGTCTGACTGTAACGAGCGGATATTATGAGCGCCCGGACTTAAACGAGAGTGTCTTTACAGAAGACGGCTGGTTTGAAACGGGAGATCTCGGATTTCTGCGTGAAGGCCGCCTGACGATAACGGGGCGCACGAAAGATGCCATCATTATCAACGGTGTGAATTATTACAGCCACGCCATTGAATCAGCCGTTGAGGAATTGCCGGAAATTGAAACGTCATATACAGCGGCATGCGCCGTCCGGCCGAATCAAAGCACGACAGATGAGCTGGCGATTTTCTTTGTGACGTCTGTTCCATTGGATGAGAACCGCATGACGAAGCTTCTTCATCACATTCACCAGCACGTGACACAGAGAATCGGCGTTACCCCTGATTATCTGCTTCCGGTCGCAAAAGAAGACATTCCTAAGACGGCAATCGGGAAAATCCAGCGCACTCAGCTGAAACATTCATTCGAACAAGGGCAATTTGATTCATTACATAATAACAGACAAGAAGGCGGCAATTCAGCCCCGGCTTCTGCAGAGAAAGAAATTGAACGGGATTTTATCCGTTTTCTGAAAGAGGAACTTTCCATCGCGGATGAGCTTGTTGATCCAAATACACCGTTTCAAAGCCTTGGCGTTAATTCCATCAAGATGATGAAACTCGCCAGATCAATTGAAAAAACGTATCACATCCGGCTGACGGCAAGAGAGCTGCACAAAAACCCGACGATTGGCGCTTTAGCGGCTTATACTGCTGAAAAAGCGGCAAACATGTCAGCGGAGCATCATTCCCAAAAAGCCGAACCGCCGGCAGAACGGCAGAGACGGCAAACGGCGCCGGCGCTTTCAGAAGTCCAAAAAGGGCTGTGGACATTGCAGAAAATGTCGCCTGAAACGACTGCATACCATGTCCCGCTCTGTTTCCGATTCACAACCGGAATCGACAAAGAGAAACTGAAACAGGCGTTTCAGCTCGTATTAAAGCAGCATCCGATGCTCAAAAGCGCCGTGAATGAAACAGACGGCGGGTTTTATTTCATAGAAGCGGCAGATCCTTTTGTATTCTCGGAAGAAGATATTTCTGACGTCAATGAATCACAAATACCCGCTCTGATACGGAAAAAAGTGAAAGAGCCGTTTGTCAAAGAAGGCGGGCCTTTGCTGCGCGTGCAGCTGCTTTCAAAATCCGCCTCGGAACATTATCTTTTGACGGTCATTCACCACATCGTGTTTGACGGTTTTTCATCCATTACATTTATTCACAGTCTGCTGGATCACTATCAGGCGCTGCTGGAGGGAAAAGAAGGGTTTACGGCCGCCGCTCCCGGCATTCATTCCGATTTCGCGGCTTGGGAAAAGCGGTATTTAGCGAGTGAAGAAAGCAAAGCTGCCCGCGCTTACTGGATGAAACAGCTCGGGGGCGATCTGCCTGACCTTCAGCTTCCGCCGATGCGCACGGACAGCAGCGTTCCGGAGTTTACAGAAGATACGCTGACACGCCGTTTTCCCGAACGGCTGCTGAATAATCTAACGGCGTTTGCCGCATCCCGTTCGATTCATTTGTCTACCGTTATGCTGAGCTGCTATATGGTGCTTTTAAGCAAATATACGGATAAGGAAGATATTGTGACAGGCATGCCTGCAATGGTCAGACCTGAAGAACGCTTTGACGGAGTGGTCGGCCATTTCCTCAACATGCTTCCTATACGGAGCAGAGCCGGACGAAAAGAAACATTTGCTGACTTTGTTCAAAAGGTGCAGGATGCCGTTCTGGACGGACTGGATCACTCCTTTTATCCGTTTCCGAAAATGGTGCGTGATGTGCATGCGAAACCCCTGCAGAACGGTTCGCCTGTTTTCAGCAATGCCTTTTTCTATCAGAACTTTCTGCAGCATTCAAGCTATCAATCGATGCTGGATGAATACAAGGAATTCTCCTGTGAGTTTGTAAAAGACATTCATCAGGAGGGGGAATATGATCTTGTATTTGAAATGTGGGAAGAAGCATCAGGTATGGATCTTACGATTAAATACAGCACCGAATTATTCGACGAAGCAGGGGCGGCCAGACTTTTCAGCCAATTTGTACAGGCCGCTGAAGCTTTGACGGCGAATGCGGATATGCCGCTTGAGAACGTTTCTCTCATGACAAAAAGAGAGGAGCACATGATTCTTAAGACTTGGAATGAGACAAGCCGTGAATATCCGGATGCCTGCTTCCATGAATTATTCGAACGTCAGGCGGCAGAAACGCCGGACGCTTGTGCGGTCGTGTATGAACAGCAAAAGCTGACATACCGTGAGCTTGATGAAAAAAGCACGAAGCTGGCGCTCTATTTGCAGGCGCACGGTGCAGGCCCTGATGATCTCATCGGCATTTATACAGACCGTTCATTGCATATGGCTGTCGGCCTTCTCGGCATTTTAAAAGCCGGGGGAGCGTATGTGCCGCTTGATCCTTCTTATCCCGCTGACAGATTGGAATATATGGTCGCCGACAGCAGGATTTCAATGTGTCTGACGACAGCTGATTTAGAGCACTCCTTGAACTGGGGAGGCGTGCAGACAACTGCCATTGACCGCGATTGGTCTCGTATTGAAAGTACAGCCGCGGAAAGAACGTCGCTGAAGCGGTTAGTGACACCTGACGATCTGGCGTACGTCATTTACACGTCGGGCAGCACGGGCAAACCGAAGGGCGTGATGATTCCGCACCGGGCGCTGACCAATTTCTTAATCTCGATGGCGAATGAACCGGGGCTTACGTCCGAAGACAAACTGCTTGCCGTCACGACATATTGCTTTGATATCGCGGCACTGGAGCTTTACCTCCCTTTAATCAAAGGAGCAGAGTGCAACATCTGTAAGACAGAATTCACAAAAGACGCACGGAAGCTGAAAGAGCTGATTCAAGAGTACAAACCGACGATCATGCAGGCGACGCCGTTTACGTGGAAAATGCTCTTTCATTCCGGATGGTCAAATGAAGAAAAAGTGAAAATCCTTTGCGGCGGAGAGGCGCTTAGCGAACAATTGAAGCAGCAGTTTCTCGATACGAAAAGTGAGGCTTGGAATATGTTCGGGCCGACAGAGACGACAATCTGGTCCGCGGTGCAGCGTATAACGGAAAATGAGAGCGCGCTTACGATCGGGCGCCCGATCGCCAATACCCGTGTGTATATTATGGATTCCGCTCTCAACCCTGTTTTAGAAGGGATGCCGGGAGAACTTTGTATTGCGGGAGACGGATTGGCAAGAGGGTATTTCAACAAGCCTGAGCTGACAGATAACGTTTTCGTCAGCCACCGGCTCGAATTGGGATCAAAGCTTTATAAAACAGGCGATATGGCGCGTTTTCTTCCCGGCGGCCGCATTGAATACATGGGACGGATGGACACCCAAGTCAAAATCCGCGGCTACCGGATTGAACCCGGAGATATTGAGAGCCGGCTGAATGCCTATCCGGCCGTACAGGAAAGCGTAGTGGTTGTGAACAATCACTCCGGAAATGAAAAACTTTGCGCATTTTATATCCTGAAAAACGGAGAGCCGCTTCCGTCTGCAAAGGAATTGCGCAATCATTTGAAACAAGCGCTGCCGGCCTATATGACGCCAGCTTCGTTTATCCGTCTTGAAGAGCTGCCGCTCACACCGAACGGAAAAGTTGACCGCAAGCTTCTTGCTGCGCGCGATCTGACGGAAAAGCAGCCGGACACACAAACATTTTCATCATCTCATATCCAGCAGGCGGTGCTGGCGATTTGGCAGGATGTATTGAAAAGCAAAGATATAGAGCTTGATGACCGCTTTTTTGATGCGGGGGGAGATTCGCTTCTTGCCGTGACTGTCACTGACCGGATGACGCAGGAACTGGATTGTGAATTCAGTGTAACGGAGCTGTTTGAATACGCGACGGTAAAAGACATCAGCCGGTACATCACAGAACAAAAACTGAAAGAAACCGTTTTGGCTCCTGTGCCGCAAAAGAAAGTGAATACAGAAGACCGGGAACACCCAGCGGGAGAAATTCCCGATTATTATGAGGACAGTGTCGCGGTTATCGGTATATCCTGTGAGTTTCCGGGAGCAAAAGATCATTATGAATTTTGGAATAACATCAAAGAAGGCAAAGAAAGCATCACCTTCTTTTCAAAAGAGGAGCTCCGCCGATCCGGTGTTTCTGAAGAACTGGCTGATCATCCCGGCTTCGTTCCGGCTAAATCAGTTTTAGAGGGGAAAGAAATGTTTGATCCCGGTTTCTTCGGCTTTTCACCGAAAGATGCGGAATATATGGACCCTCAGCTGAGAATGCTTTTGCTCCATTCATGGAAGGCAATCGAGGATGCGGGATATATCTCAAAAGAAATTCCGGAAACAAGCGTGTATATGTCTGCAAGCACGAACTCTTACCGCAGCCTGCTGCCGGAGGAGACGACAGCACAGCTGGAAACGCCGGATGGCTACGTATCATGGGTGCTTGCCCAAAGCGGCACGATTCCGACGATGATTTCTCATAAACTCGGGTTGAAAGGGCCGAGCTATTTTGTCCATGCCAACTGCTCATCTTCGTTAATCGGCCTGCATTCGGCTTTTCAAAGCCTGCAGTCCGGCGAAGCCAAGTATGCCCTTGTCGGCGGTGCGACCCTTCATACGGAATCAAGTGCCGGATATGTTCATCAGCCGGGGCTGAATTTTTCAAGCGACGGGCATATTAAAGCGTTTGACGCGGCTGCTGATGGAATGATCGGCGGTGAAGGAGCCGGCGCCGTGCTCTTGAAAAAAGCGTCGGATGCCGTTAAGGACGGCGACCATATTTATGCGCTGCTGCGCGGAATCGGCGTCAATAACGACGGAGCGGATAAGGTCGGATTTTATGCGCCGAGCGTCAAAGGACAGGCTGAGGTCATTCAGAAGGTCATTGATCAGACCGGCATCCATCCTGAAACGATCGCGTACGTCGAAGCTCACGGCACAGGAACAAAACTCGGCGACCCGATCGAACTGTCCGCACTTCAATCGGTGTACGGCCGATATACAGATAAAAAACAATACTGCGGCATCGGTTCAGTCAAAACAAATCTCGGGCATTTGGATACAGCGGCCGGAATGGCGGGCTGCATCAAGGTTGTCATGAGCTTATATCATCAGGAAATCGCGCCGAGCATCAATTACAAAGAGCCGAACCCGAATCTTCATTTAGAAGACTCTCCGTTTTACGTAGCGGGAGAAAAGAAAGAGTTAACCCGTGAGAACAGAGCGCACCGCATGGCTTTAAGCTCTTTCGGTCTTGGCGGAACAAACACACACGCGATTTTTGAACAATATCCGGATGCATCCGAAGCAGCAGACGCTGCCGGTCCGTTCATCATTCCGTTGTCTGCCAGAAAAAAAGATCGTCTGAAGGAGTACGCAAAACAGCTGCTGGCTTTTCTGGAAAGAAAAACGGACGCCGGCCTCGCTGATCTTGCCTACACGTTCCAAGTCGGAAGGGAAGCGATGGAAGAGCGCGCGGCCTTTATCACAAGCGGCACTGCGGAGCTCAAGCGGCAGCTTGCCGATTTTATCAATGATAAGCCGGCTGTAACAGGCTGCTTTAGAGGAGAAAAACAGCAGGCAAAAGATATTGCCTGGCTTTCTGATGATGATGACAGCGCTGAACTCATTGAGAAATGGCTTGCGAAAGGAAAAGGAACGAAGCTCTGTGAAATGTGGAGTAAAGGTGTCGCCATTAATTGGCACAAGCTTTACAAAGACAAGCATCCGAAACGGATCAGCGTGCCGGTCTACCCGTTTGCAAAGGAGCCGTACTGGCCGAAAAAAGCAGAAAAGAAAACATCTGCCGCACACACCGGAGTCTCAGTTTTACACCCGCTTGTGCAGCAAAATACGTCAGATTTGGCCGTTCAGCGGTTCAGCTCACGGTTTACAGGCTCAGAATTTTTCCTGAAGGATCATGTGGTCAGGGAAAAAGCGGTGCTGCCGGGAGCGGCATATTTGGAAATGTCTTATGAAGCGGTAAAACGGGCGCTTGGCGGCTTATTAAAAGACCAAGACAGAATAACGCTCCATCATACCGTCTGGATGAAACCGATCGTCGTTCACGAACAAGAGCGCCAAGTCCATATCGCGCTGTTTCCTGAAGAGGACGGCATCATCTCATATGACATTTACAGCGTAAACGCTGACGATGAAGAAGTGCTGCACAGCCAAGGACGGGCTGAAATCATAAAGGCTGAACGAGAGCCTGAGGCCGACCTTTCTGCCATACAAAACAGATGCACAGCGGACATTCTTGATCCGGCGGCCTTTTATCGGGAAGGCCGGAGCAGGGGGATGTTCCACGGAAAAGCCTTCCAAGGCATTAAGTCCGCCTTTATCGGCGAGAAAGAAGTGCTTTCGGATATACAGCTTCCGGATTCTGTTTCTCATACGAACGGACAATTTACGCTTCATCCGAGCATCATTGATTCGGCTATTCAGACGGCGACGATCTGCATTATGCAGGAGTTTTCCGGACAAAAGCTGATTCTGCCGTTTGCGCTGGAATACCTTGAAGTCATCAAACCATGCACACCGACTATGCGGGCGCATGCACGCTTCAGCGAAGGATATCAAACCGGTGATTCCGTGCAGAAAGCCGACATTGACCTGTTCGACGAAACAGGAGCGCTTTGCGTGAAGGTGAGAGGATTCTCTACGAGAGTGCTTGAAGGCGATGCAGAATCGGCTCAGCGGCCATCAGGCTCGGAAAAGGTCTTGTTTGCACCGGTTTGGAAAGAAGCCGCCGCATCCGAGAAAGCTTCTGTCCATGCTGATGAGCATTTGATCATACTTTGTGAAGATGCCTGCCGTATAAAAGATGAAGCGGCATCCGGCCTGAAAGACGCCGAGCTGCTGATTGCAGAAGGTGAGGGAGAAACAGCCGCTGAACGCTTCCAAGGCTACGCGCAGACAATCGCCGAACACATCCGGCGGATCATCAGCGAAAAAAGGCAGGGCCGCATTCTGATTCAGACTGTTATTTCAGCAGACGGCAGCCAGCAATTGTTTGCGGGGTTAACAGGTTTGTTAAAAACAGCCGAGCTGGAATACGGAAAACTTGACTGTCAGCTCATCGAGATGGAATCAATCGGCGAAATGCCGGCTGCCGCTCAAAAACTGAAAAACGACAGCCATCGGCCGCATGATAAACATATCCGTTATACAGGAGAAAAACGGTATGTGAAGGCTTGGGAAGAAATGCATCCTGCAGGTGGCGGCGCCGTCTGGAAGGACGAAGGCGTATATCTGATTACCGGAGGCGCAGGAAGCCTGGGGTTGATGTTCGCAAAAGAAATCGCTGGTCGCGTAAAACACCCGAAAATCATTCTGACCGGCCGCTCAAATCTGGCAGAAGCCAAACAGCGTGAACTTGCTATGCTTCAGGACTCAGGCGCAAATGTCGTCTACAAAAAGCTGAATGCGGCAGACCGGCGGGAAAATGAAGCGCTGATAAAAGAGATTACGGCGGAATTCGGGGAGCTTAACGGAATTATTCACGCAGCGGGCGTGATACAAGACCGTTTCCTGCTGCAAAAAACGAAGGAAGAGTTCAGGGAAGTGCTTGATCCGAAAGTGATCGGCACCGCTTATTTAGATGAAGCCAGCAAAGACTGCAATCTTGACTTTTTCGTATTGTTCTCCAGTGTTTCCGGCGTTCTCGGCAATGTCGGGCAGGCTGATTATGCCGCCGGCAACGCGTTTATGGATGCATACGCCGCTTACAGGCAATCCCTTACGGAGAATGGCCTGCGGCACGGAAAAACGATCGCCTTTAACTGGACGCTGTGGAAAGATGGCGGTATGCAGGCGGGAGACGAGACGGAAAGAATGATGAAAAAAGCTTTCGGCATGGTTCCGCTTCAAAAGGCGTCAGGCCTGGCTGCATTTTATGAAGGAATGGCTCAGGAAAGGCCGCAGCTTTTAGCAGCTGAAGGACACGCAGCAAAATTAAAACAGTCGTTCCTGTCCGTTTCTGAAACTGAAAAGCCGCAGGTGGAGAAAATAGAGCCTGTATCCGCCGTTTCGGGAGACAAATGGCACGGTGCGCTTATCAGATTGGTCAGTTCAATTTTAAAAGTCGGCCAAGACGAGATTGATATTGATACGGAACTGAGTGAATACGGTTTTGATTCCGTATCCTTTACCGTCTTTACGAATCAATTAAATGAAGCGTATCAGCTGGAGCTGGCACCGACGATCTTCTTCGAGCACGGGACGATCCGCAGTTTAGCAGAGTATTTGTCGGATGAAACAGAAAGAGGTCTTCCTTTTCAGCCGGAAGAAAAACACGATGCAGAAGAATCTCTTCAAGCGCTTCACACCGCTTTGACAGCCATGGTAAGCAGCATTTTAAAAGTTGACCGTGAGGACATTGATACAGATACGGAACTGAGTGAATACGGTTTTGATTCCGTATCCTTTACCGTCTTTACGAATCAATTAAATGAAGCGTATCAGCTGGAGCTGGCGCCGACGATTTTCTTTGAGTACGGAACGATCAGTAATCTCGCCGGATATTTGGCAAAAGAACATCCGGGCCGTTTCGGCGAAAAGAAGAAGGAGTCTCCGAAAAAAGAGCAGCCAAAAGCCCAAAAACCGAAAATGCAGCGGAAAAAGCGCTTCGCAACGGTAATGAACGCTAGGGCAGCGGCACAAGAGCCGCGCCGCTTGGACCCGGTTGCCATTGTCGGAATCAGCGGCCGATTCCCGGGCGCGAAGGATATAGAGGAATTTTGGCGCAATCTGAAAGAAGGAAAAGATTCTATCACAACCATTCCGAAAGAACGCTGGGATTGGCAAGCGTTTGATGGCGACCCGAACCTTGAAAGGAACAAAACGAATATCAAGTGGGGCGGCTTTATCGACGGAATAGCTGAATTTGATCCGCTGTTCTTTGGGATTTCACCGCGGGAAGCCCAATATTTAGATCCGCAGCAGCGGCTGTTATTGACTTATGCATGGCGGGCGATAGAAGATGCGGGCTGTAAGCCGGAAAGCCTTTCCGGCACAAATACGGGTGTCTTTATCGGCACCGGAAATACCGGTTATAAAGATTTGTTCACAAGGGCAGGTCTTGCGCCGGAAGGACATGCGGCGACAGGCAGCATGATTCCTTCCATCGGTCCGAACCGTTTAAGCTATTTGTTAAATCTTCACGGGCCGAGCGAGCCGGTTGAAACGGCATGTTCAAGCTCGCTTGTTGCGATTCACCGGGCGGTATCCGCTATAGAAAACGGAGAATGCGACATGGCGATCGCCGGGGGAATCAACACGATTCTGACGGAAGAAGCGCATATCAGCTACAGCAAAGCAGGCATGCTCAGCAAAGACGGAAAATGCAAAACCTTCTCCAAAGATGCCAACGGGTATGTCAGAGGAGAAGGCGCGGGAATTCTGATGCTGAAGAAACTGACAGATGCAGAACGTGACGGCAATCCGATTTACGGCGTGATCCGCGGTACGGCTGAAAACCACGGCGGCCGGGCGAATACGTTAACCTCGCCGAATCCGAAACTGCAGGCTGATTTATTGGTGAAAGCATATCGGAAAGCGGGAGTGGACCCGAGCACCGTCACGTATATTGAAGCGCACGGTACAGGAACGGAATTGGGCGACCCGATTGAAATAAACGGTTTGAAAGCGGCGTTTCACGAGCTGGCGAAAACAAATCAAGAGCCTGAAGTCTCCGATCACCGCTGCGGCATCGGTTCGGTCAAGAGCAATATCGGCCATTTAGAGCTTGCCGCGGGAGTATCAGGCGTCATGAAAGTGCTTTTGCAAATGAAGCACAAAACGCTGGTGAAAAGCCTGCATTGCGAGACGATCAATCCGTACATTCAGCTCGATGACAGTCCTTTCTACATCGTGCGGGAAAATCAGGAATGGACGGCAGCGAAAGATAGAAACGGAAATGCGATTCCGCGCCGGGCCGGGGTCAGCTCATTTGGCATCGGCGGGGTCAACGCCCATATCGTCATTGAAGAGTATGTCCCGAAAGCAGCCGCGCAGCCTGAGCACAGCCCGGAAAATCCGGCAATCATCCTTTTGTCCGCCAAATCAAAAGAAAAACTGTTTGAACAGGCGCAGCAGCTGCAAAAAGCGATCCGTCAAACGCCGTATACAGATCAAGACTTGGCGGGCGTCGCTTATACGCTGCAAACCGGAAGGGACGAAATGGAAGAGCGCCTGGCCATTCTTGCAGCGACGATGGCGGAATTGGAAACAAAGCTGGAAGCATTTACGAAAAATGAGAAAAACATCGCCGGGCTGTATACCGGCCAGTCTCACCGCAATAAAGATACGTTTGCCTTGTTCACGGCAGATGAAGATATGGACATCGTCATTGACGCCTGGATTAAAAAAGGAAAATTCGCCAAGCTGGCAGAGGTATGGGTGAAAGGCGGCGTGTTGAATTGGAACCGGCTGTATGAAAAGGGCACGCCGCGTTTACTCAGTCTTCCGTCTTATCCGTTCGCAAAAGACACGTATTGGGTGCCTGAGAATCCTGACAAAAATAAGGTCCATACAGAGGAACGGATGAAACGTATTCTGACAAAACAATGGGAACCGAGCCCGCTCGAACTGCGTGAACCGTGCCCACGTTCCGTTGCGATTTTGACAGGCGGGGACACGATCAATCTCGCAGAAGAGATCGCAGCGCATATGCCGAATCACCGTATTATCACAACATCAGACCTTACCGGTGAATATGACTGGCAGGCGTTTGGCGGAGTCATCGACCTTCTCGGTGCAGCGAAAGAAGAAGCTTCTGGAGATATGACCGGTATCAAATGGCTTCAGCAATTGATTGAGCATGGGCATAAAGAAGGGATAACACTGCTTTGTGTCACGAAAGACCTTGAGTCAATGGGGAAAAAGGCCAATCAAATAACGGGAGCAAAACGGGCCGGGCTGTACAGAATGCTGGCATGCGAGTACAGTCATCTGTCTTCAAGGCATCTCGACCTTGAAGGAGCGCTTTCGGATGACAAACTGGCGAAGCAGATTGCCGATGAGTTTCATGCCCGTACTGATGACGCGGAAGTTTGCCGGAGGGACGGCTTGCGCTACCGCGCCGTATTGAGCGGCTCAGAAAATATGAATATGCAAGGCGACAGAATTGATTTTCCGGATAACCATGTGCTTCTGATCACCGGAGGGACGAGAGGGATCGGCCTTTTATGCGCACGCCATTTTGCCGAACATTACGGAGTGAAAAAACTGGTGCTTACAGGCCGTGAGACCCTTCCGCCGCGAAGTGAGTGGACGGGCGGACTGAATGGGGTGACGGCTTCTGTAAAAGCGAAAATTGAAGCTGTTCTCGACTTGGAGTCCAAAGGTGTACAAGTGAAGGTATTGTCAGTCCCGTTAGCTGATGAAGCCGGGCTGAGACAGGAATTGAGTCAGATCAAACAGACGCTCGGACCTATCGGCGGCGTGATTCACTGCGCGGGTGTGACCGATAAAGAGACGCTCGCATTCATCAGAAAAACCGATGAAGACATACAGCGCGTGCTCGAGCCGAAAGTAGACGGGCTTCAGGCGTTATACAGTGTGCTCAGCGAAGAGCCGCTGAAGTTTTTCGTCTTGTTCTCTTCTGTGTCAGCTGCGATACCGGCGCTTTCGGCAGGACAGGCCGACTATGCCATGGCCAATGCGTATATGGACTATTTTGCAGACTCATACAAAGAGCAGCTGCCGATCGTAAGCATTCAGTGGCCGAACTGGAAAGAAACCGGAATGGGCGAAGTAACAAACAAAGCTTATAAAGAGAGCGGGCTATACAGCATCACGAATGCAGAAGGGTTACAGCTCCTTGACGGCATACTTCTTGAATCAGCAAGGGGCCCGGTGCTGCCGGCCGTTCTGAATCCTAAGCTGTGGAAACCGGAGCGATTCCTGCGGCGGAGCAGGCAGGATCAGCCAATGAGCCCGGCTATGGTAAAATCGGCGGAAAAAACCGCTGATACCGCCGCAGACAACGCTCAATTAACAAGGAAAACAGAAGAATGGCTGAAAGAATTATTTTCTGAAGAGCTGCGGATTGACCAGGATCAGCTTGAGACAGACGTATTATTCCAAGATTACGGAGTGGACTCCATTATCCTTGCTCAGCTTCTGCAGCGGATCAATCGGAATCTCTCGGCATCGCTTGACCCGTCCATTCTGTATGAATATCCGACGATTCAATCTTTCGCAAAATGGCTTCTCGAAGGATATACAGAAGTTTTGTCAGAACGGTTTGATTTGGCGGCGGCTGAGCCTGTTATGAAGAAGCCGGCTGAGCCGGTAATTGTAACACAAGCCGTTAAGGTGCAAGAAGAGGCGGCCGAAAAACAGATTCACCGGGAAGATATCGCGGTCGTCGGCATGTCCTGCCGGTTTCCGGGGGCGGCTTCCTTAGAGGCGTACTGGTCGCTTTTGGCTGAAGGCCGTTCGGCTATCGGTCCTGTTCCGGCTGAGCGATGGGGGTTGAAGACGCCTTATTACGCGGGAATGCTTGATGGAATTCATCAATTTGATCCGGACTTCTTTTTACTGGCTGAAGAAGATGTAAAGGCAATGGACCCTCAAGCTTTGGCCGCTCTGGAAGAATGTCTTAACCTGTGGTATCACGCGGGCTATACGCCGGATGAGATAAAGGGAGAAGCAATAGGTGTGTACCTCGGCGGACGCAGCCGTCACAGACCGGGTGAAGAGAAACTGCTGGATGCGAAAAACCCGATCGTCGCGCTGGGCCAGAATTATTTGGCCGCCAATCTCTCTCAATATTTTGATATGCGCGGCCCGAGTGTTGTACTCGATACGGCTTGTTCTTCTGCTTTAGTCGGAATGAATATGGCCGTGCAGGCTCTTGTAACAGGAGAAATAAAAGCGGCCGTCGTCGGCGGCGTGAGCCTGTTTGAATCAGAAGAAACCCATAAATTATTTGAACAGCGCGGCATATTAAGTAAAGCGCAGTCGTTCCATGTATTTGACGAACGCGCCGATGGAGTCGTGCTGGGCGAGGGTGTCGGAATGGTTCTTTTAAAAACCGTGTCTCAGGCCATTGCAGACGGAGATTCTATTTATGCCGTAGTGAAGGCGGCATCCGTCAATAATGACGGAAGAACGGCAGGCCCGGCTACGCCGAGTCTGGAAGCGCAAAAATCCGTCATGAAGACGGCTCTTGAAAAAAGCGGAAAACAGCCGGAAGACATTACTCATATTGAAGCGAACGGTTCAGGCACGGTCGTGACGGATCTGTTAGAACTGAAGGCCATTCAATCCGTCTACCGTTCAAAAGACGCCGGCCCGCTCGGAATCGGATCTGTGAAACCGAACATCGGGCACCCGCTTTGCGCGGAAGGAATTGCAAGTTTCATAAAGGTTGTTCTCATGCTGAAAGAAAAGAGCTTTATCCCGTTTTTATCAGGTGAGCATGAAAACACACATTTTGATAGAGAAAAGGCCAATATTCAGTTCAGCCGCACTCTGGCAGACTGGCCGTCACCAATGCCGGCGGCAGGAATTAACTGCTTTGCCGACGGCGGAACAAATGCCCACGTCATTGTGGAAGCGTGGCAGGGAGACGAAGGGCGCCGAATCAAGCGCCACCCTTTAACACCGCCTGCATTAAATAAGCGGCTGATTTCGCCGGACAGCAAAGAAGAAACGAACGAAAAAGCTGCGGCAAACATCTGGGATACCTATGAAGTGGAGGTTTAACGTGAAGAACTTCAATAAGCAAATCACTTTATCGCTGAAAAATCCGTTTATTTTACATCATGACGTTTACGGACAAAAAGTCCTTCCGGGATTGGCTTATATTGATATGTTTTATCAGATTTTTAAAGAGCGCGGCTATTCATACGACGGGCTTCAGCTGCGCCATTTATCCATATATCAGCCGCTTATCGCGAAAGAAGACAGCGCCGTCAAGCTTACGGTTGAATGTACAAAGGTAAAAGAAGGGCGCTGGAAACTTACCGCAAAAGGGGCTGAGGTCAGCGGCGGACGAGTCCAGCCGGAAGAACGTATTTACGTCAAAGCGGAAATGCACGAGACGGCACCCGCAGTTTTCAGTGACACGCTTGATCTTGACTCTGTCAAACGCGAGGCGGAACGCACCATCGATTTAAATGAGCTGTATGCCCAATGCAGAAGCCAGGAATTGGTTCACAGCGGATATATGAAAGCGGAAGGAGAAGTGTTTGAGGAGCGGGACGGCGTCACCTTTGATGTATCGCTCGGAAAAGACGCGATGGGACAGGCCGAAGGGTTTTTGTTCCATCCGACTCTTCTTGACGGAAGCGGCGTCGGCGCAAACCTATTGATCTCCTCGCTGTTAAATGGGGAAAAGAGGCTGTTTCTGCCTCTTTTCTACGAATCTTTTACAGCTTCCGAACCTTTGCAGGCCGGCTGCATCACGAGAATCAAACGTTCGTCGCTTCGGCAGGAAAAAGAGCTCATTTACATTACACTGGAGTTTTTTAACACATCCGGCCGAAAAGTAGCCGAGCTGAAAGATTTCACAAGCAAGCTCGTGCGGGATGCCGAGCTGATCAATACAGACCGAAAGACTGCTGAGAAGCCTCCTGAAAAAGTCGGTTTACCGGAAGTTGCGGCATCGCTTGAAGGCGGACACCCGCATGAGGAAGCAGAACGGTATGTCATGAATCTGATGGCTGAAAAAATCGGCAAGCCGCTTGAACAGATTGATTCTCAAGTCGGCTACTATGAAATGGGGCTGACATCGTCCGGACTGCTTGACGTCGTCGAAACGATCAGTGAAAAAATCGGCGAAACCCTTTCTCCGACTTTGCTGTTTGAATATACGACGGCATCAGAGCTGGCGGCTTTCCTGACAGAGCAGTACGGAAGCCATTTCAGCGCGTCTCCTGCAAAAATAGAGAAGCAGGTTGAGAAGCAAACAGAAAGAAGACGGAAAAGCAGTGTTCCGCAAGATGAAGATATCGCGATTATCGGCATGGCCGGCCGCTATCCGCAGGCCGAAAATATTCATGAATTCTGGGAAAACCTGAAAGAAGGAAAAAACTGTGTCACCGAAATTCCGGAGTCTCGCTGGGACTGGCGCCGGTTTGAAAATGTAAAGTCGCCTTCCGGAAAGAGCATTTCAAAATGGGGCGGATTTATTGATGATCCGGATTGCTTTGATCCCCAATTTTTCCGGATTACGCCGCGGGAAGCTGAAACAATGGACCCTCAGGAACGGCTGTTTTTACAAACATGCTGGGAAACGATTGAGGATGCCGGATATACGCCGAAGTCGCTCGCAGAGGCGCGCGGACGGAATAAGAGGCAGCGCGTCGGTGTCTTCGCAGGGGTGATGCATAAGGATTATACGTTGGTCGGGGCTGAAGCTTCTTCTGAAGATCATGTATTCCCGCTTTCTCTTAATTATGCGCAAATCGCAAACAGAGTTTCATATTTTTGCAATTTTCACGGGCCGAGCATGGCGGTCGATACGGTCTGTTCATCCTCGCTGACTGCGGTTCACCTTGCTGCGGAAAGCATTCGGCGCGGGGAATGTGAATCGGCGGTTGCCGGAGGGGTCAACTTGTCGCTGCATCCGAATAAATATCTGACATACGGTTTATGGGACATGTTTTCAACAGACGGGGTTTGTCATACATTCGGGAAAGACGGAGACGGCTATGTACCGGCTGAAGGAATCGGTGCCGTTTTATTAAAACCGCTGCGAGAGGCGGTAAAAGACGGAGACCGGATTTATGCGGTGATAAAGGGCAGTGCCGTCAACCACGTGGGGACAGTGAGCGGAATTTCCGTGCCGAGTCCTGTCGCGCAGGCCGATTTGATTGAAGAATGCCTGGACAAAGCGGGCATCGATCCGCGCACGGTCAGTTATATTGAGGCGCACGGGACGGGAACTTCTCTCGGCGATCCGATTGAGGTTCAAGGCCTTGTCAAGGCGTTCCGCCAGTACACACAGGACAAACAGTTCTGTTCGATCGGATCAGTGAAGTCCAATATCGGCCATGCGGAATCGGCGGCGGGCATCAGCGGCTTAAGCAAGGTTGCCCTGCAGCTTCACCATAAAACTTTGGTGCCGTCTCTTCATTCCGAGGAGCTGAATCCGTATTTAGATTTTGAACAATCACCGTTTTACGTCCAGCATCATACCGAAGCATGGCAGCAGCCATCAGTGACGGAAAACGGAAACGAGACCGTATATCCCCGGCGTGCGGGCATCAGTTCTTTCGGGGCGACAGGTTCAAACGTGCATCTCATTCTGGAGGAATTTATCCCTGAAGAATCACGGAGAACAGCGTATGAACCGGCAGAAGAACAGACTTTCATTTTCCCGGTTTCCGCCCGGAATGAAGAACGGCTAAAAGAGTATGTTGCGAAGCTGTCTTCATTTATTTATCCCGGCCTGCCGCTTGAGGATGCGGCGTATACACTTCAGATCGGCCGTGAACAGATGGAGGAGCGGGTTGCGTTCACCGCTCAGAATATGACACAGCTCAAAGAGCGGCTGGAAGGCTTTCTGGCGGGTAAAACGGTCAGAGGATGCTGGCGGAACCGAGCCGATAAAAGCAATCAGGCAGAGCTTGCTCCGGACTTGATACATAAATGGCTTTCTTCCGGGAGTCTGGAGATGATTGCCGAAAAGTGGACCGGCGGAGGAACGATGGATTGGAATCTCTTGTACGGTGAAAACAAACCGAATCGGATCAGCCTGCCGACATATCCGTTTGAAAAAATCCGGTATTGGGTGCCGAAGGCGGAGAAAAGAGAATCGCTGCCGCAAAAAAGGGCAGGCATGCTGCATCCGCTCCTTCATGAAAATGTATCAAACATGTCAGGTGTTCGTTTCCGGTCCTCTTTTAGCGGCGGAGAATTTTTCCTGAAAGATCACGTCGTCAAAAACGAGCGGACGTTACCGGGCGCGGCTTATCTGGAAATGGTCCGGGCGGCCGTTGAACACGCGGCAGAAACGAAGGAAGAAGGAACAGTCCGTCTGAAAAACGTCGTATGGATACGTCCGTTTACAGCGGCGGATGAATCCGCAGAACTGTATCTCCGTCTTTATGATGAAGAAAATGGGGAGATGGGCTTCACGGTTTACAGTGAATCGGCTTCCTCGGAACAAGAGCCCGTTCTCTATGCGCAAGGAAGCGCGGCGTTTGTCCGAGGGGGCGAACCGGCCAAAATCGAGATTGACAAATTAAGAGAGTCTCGCCGTCTGATCACACCTGACGCTTGCTATCAGGCATACAAACAGATGGGGATTGAATACGGGGATGCTCACAAAGCGGTCACGGAAATCTATGCAAAAGACAGCAAAGTGCTCGCGAAGCTCTCACTCCCGTCATCTATTTCTCATACAAAAGATCAGTTTGTCCTCCATCCGAGCCTTTTGGATGCGGCTTTCCACGCGACAATCGGGTTAATGCTTGACAGAGACGGGAATGACATAAGGCCGATGCTGCCGTTTGCTCTCGAACAGATTGATGTGTTGAAAAGCTGTAAAAGCGATATGTGGGTTTCCATTGCGTACAGCGGCGAAAGCAAGCCAGAAGATGCCGTGCAGAAGCTGGATATTGATGTATGTGACGAACAAGGCAATGTATGTGTGAAAATGACTGGTTATTCCGCACGGGAAATTGAAACGGATAAAACAGATACACTATTTTTTGAACACGTATGGGAAGAGAATGCCGCTGTACATGAAAAAGCGCCGACTCATTTCAAAGCCCGTCACGTGATGATATCAGACCGGTTTACGGATCAAATGAACAGCATACAGACAGACTTCAGCTGTCACGTGCTCCGTGATCAGCATAAGAGTGAAGACGAACGGTTTGAAGCTTGTGCGCTTCAGGCGTTCGAAGAAGTGAAGAAAATTCTCGCTTCAAATTCCGGCGGGCGCGAGCTCATTCAGATTGTCGTGCCTCAAGAAGCGGATACGCAGCTCCTTTGCGGCTTAACGGGGCTTTTGAAAACAGCGGCGCTTGAAAACCCGAACCTGACCGGCCAGCTGATTGAATTGGAGCCGGACGTCAAGGCAGACACGCTGTCCCGATATGTAAAAGAATGCAGCGCTCATCCTGATGACAAACATATTCGCTATGAAAACGGCAAGCGCTATACGGCACAATGGCAGGAAACAGGGCTTGAACAGTTCGGCGCCGAAAAGCCGTGGAAGGATAAAGGTGTTTATCTGATCACAGGCGGTGCGGGCGGACTCGGATTTTTATTCGCCAAAGAAATCGCCCGGCATGCAAAAGACGCCGTGCTTATTTTAACGGGGCGTTCTCTGTTGGATAACCGTAAAAAAGACCAGCTGCAAGAACTGTCCGATCTCGGCGCGCAAGCCGTGTACAAACAAACGGACATGACGGAAAAACAAGAAGTTCAATCGCTCACAGCGGACATCTGCCGGCAGTACGGCGGATTAAACGGTATCATACACAGCGCGGGAATGATAAAAGACAATTATATTCTGAAAAAGCACAAAGATGAAATCCGTGATGTACTGGCGCCGAAAGTCTCCGGACTGGTTCATCTTGATGAAGCGGCAAAGGACATTGAGCTTGATTTTCTGATTCTTTTCTCTTCCGGAGCCGGAAGCGCCGGAAGCGCGGGACAGGCTGATTATGCGATGGCCAATGCGTTTATGAACGCCTTCAGTGAAAAAAGAAACCGTAAAAAAGCCCGAAATGAACGCTATGGACACACCCTTTCAATCTGCTGGCCGCTTTGGAAAGACGGCGGCATGACGGTTGACGCTGAAACGGAAGCGATGCTGACAAAAGAAAGCGGCATGGTCCCTATGAAAACAGAAAACGGCATCCATGCTTTGTACCGCGGGTGGGCGGCAAACACATCCCAAATCATGGTGACGGAAGGCTACGCCGCAAAAATCCGGGCGTTTCTGAAAAAATCAGCGGATGATCAGCCGGATAAGGGCAGCGAAACGGAAGAACCGGCAGGTCTTACGGCAGGCGGAGAGAACATGCTTGCAGAAAAAACGGAGCATTTCTTGAAACATGTGCTTTCGGAAGTAACCAAACTTCCTGTCGGCAAAATTGACGCCAAGGCGCCTATGGAAGATTACGGAATTGATTCGATTATGATTATGCATTTGACGGGCCGGCTGGAAAAGAGCTTCGGTTCATTGTCAAAAACATTGTTTTTCGAATATCAGAATATCGAATCGCTGGCGCAGTATTTTATGAAAGCACACCGGGACACGCTGCTGGAAGTGACCGGGCTGAAAACAGAAGAAACCCCTGCAGCCAAACCGGTGCTGTCTGAAAAAGCCGAAATAAAGCCCGTTTCCATACGGAATGAAGGCAAAAAAGGCTTTGCGCAAGTCCGCACAGACACGCGGAAAAATCCAGTGACGGAGCGTGAAGATATCGCGATTATCGGTATATCAGGACGATATCCGCAGGCCGAAAATCTTCAGGAATTTTGGAAGAACTTGAGTGAAGGCACTGACTGCATAACTGAAATTCCAAACGATCGCTGGGATCACAGTCTTTATTACGACGCTGATAAAGATAAAGAAGGCAAGACGTACGGAAAATGGGGAGGATTTTTGAAAGACGTGGACAAATTTGATCCGCAATTCTTCTCTATTTCGCCCCGGGATGCAAAATTGATGGACCCGCAGGAGCGGTTATTCCTGCAATGTGTCTACGAAACGATGGAAGATGCCGGTTACACGCGCAAAAAGCTCACGGAAAAATCGGGTGATTTGCTTGGCGCCAATGTCGGTGTTTACGTAGGCGTCATGTATGAGGAATATCAGCTTTACGGAGCCGAAGAACAGGCGCGCGGAAAATCGCTTGCGCTGACCGGAAATCCGTCATCTATTGCGAACAGGGCTTCCTATGTATTCGGTTTTAACGGTCCGAGCATGGCGCTGGATACGATGTGCTCTTCTTCTTTAACAGCCATTCATCTGGCATGCCAAAGCTTGCGGAACGGCGAATGCGAGACAGCATTTGCCGGGGGCGTCAATGTATCCGTTCATCCGAATAAATATTTGATGCTCGGCCAGAACAGATTTTTATCAAGCAAAGGCAGATGTGAAAGTTTCGGTGAAGGCGGGGACGGTTATGTGCCCGGTGAAGGAGTGGGAGCGGTACTCCTTAAGCCGCTTTCTAAAGCGAAAGCGGACGGTGATCATATTTACGGCCTGATCAAAGGAACGGCCGTAAACCATGATGGAAAAACAAACGGGTATTCCGTACCGAATCCGAACGCCCAAGCCGCGGTGATCAAACAGGCGTTAAAAGACGCGGGAACCGATCCGAGGGCGGTCAGCTACATCGAAGCCCACGGCACCGGGACTTCACTCGGTGATCCGATTGAAATCACGGGTCTGACAAAAGCCTTTTCAGAACAAACACAAGATAAACAGTTTTGTGCCATCGGCTCAGCAAAATCCAATATCGGGCACTGTGAAAGCGCGGCGGGCATCGCGGGTCTGACGAAGGTGCTCCTGCAAATGAAACATAAGAAACTCGCACCGTCACTGCATTCCCGGACGCTTAACCCGAATATTGATTTTCTCGCTACGCCGTTTAAAGTGCAGCAGACGCTTGAAGAGTGGAAAAGACCGGTCATAAATGAAAACGGAATAAATAAAGAACTGCCGAGAACCGCGGGGCTTTCCTCATTCGGAGCCGGGGGCGTCAACGCTCATATCGTCATCGAAGAATATACCGCTGATGAGGATAAGGAGACGGCTTTTGCCGCACCTCATCCGTCGATGATCGTCCTTTCCGCGAAAAATGAACAAAGGCTTCAAAAACGGGCGGAACGTCTTCTTGATGCGCTGCGGAGCGGGCGTTACCGGGAAGCGGATCTGAGCCGGATCGCATATACGCTTCAAATCGGACGTGAACCGATGGAAGAGCGTCTCGGAATGATTGTCAGCAATTTGCGCGAGCTTGAAGAAAAGCTTGACGAATTTACGGGCGGCAAGGAGTCAATTGACCGGCTCTACCGCGGACAAGTCAAACAGAATAAAGACACGATGGCGCTGTTTGCGGCTGATGAGGACATGGAAAAAACCATTGAGGCATGGCTTGAAAAAGGCAAAGCCGCAAAGGTATTAGAGCTTTGGGTGAAGGGCCTTCCGCTGAATTGGGATAAACTGTATCAAATGGGCAGACCGCAAAAAATCAGTCTCCCGGCCTACCCGTTTGCAAAAGACCGTTATTGGATCGACACATCAGCTGATGCAGCTGTCAAAAGACCGGCCGAAACACAGTCTGCGCCGATCGCACCGGCGGCCGTCCCGGAACCGGTCATTGAAGTACCAACTCTTCACGAGGAGACTGCCAAAGAAAAACCGTCAAACATTTCATTGCAGCCTTTGAGCGGCGCGAAACCGAAAAGAACCGTACAGTCTGCTTCCCGTCCGGCGGTATCCGCTGAAAAAGTAAGTGCCGAATTAACGGAAAGGTTGGCGGACGTGTTATATATGGATGCCGACGATATCGACGCAGATGACACATTTATTGATATCGGCATGGATTCAATCACAGGTCTTGAATGGATAAAGGCCGTTAATAAAGCGTACGGCACGTCCCTTACGGTGACGAAAGTATATGATTATCCGACAATCCGCCAGTTTGCGGCCTTCTTGCAAAAAGAGCTCGGGACAGAACCGATCCTTGAGGAAGCAGCCGAACCGCAGAAAACAGAGGCCGTAAAAAAACCGTCAAACATACTGCTGCAGCCTTTAAACGCTCATAAGCAGCATGTGATACAAGCAGAAGCGGATATTCTGGAGGCGATGTCTGAAACGGCAGCTTCCGCCGAACCGGAAGAACCGATTGAAGCGGTGCATGACGAGTTATCAAAAGCACTGGCTGATGTATTGTACATGGAGCGGCATGAAGTGGATATTGATGAGGCCTTTATTGACCTCGGTATGGATTCGATTACCGCTCTTGAATGGATAAAGGCCGTCAATAAACGGTACGGCACGGACTGTAACGTAACGAAAGTGTATGATTATCCGACAATCCGTCAATTTGCCGATTTTCTGCGTACGCAGCCGTCCGTCCGCGGCAGAAAAAAACAGGCGGTTCCCGTACGTCCAAAGCCGCTTACGCAGCAAGCCGCCCCGCAGGAGAAAACACCTGCCGAGCCGGAGAGATTAACGGTTCAAAAGGAACCTGAACCGGTGCAGGCCAAACGGGAGCCTAAAGACGAGATAGCGGACGCGATAGCCATCGTCGGCATGTCGGGCAAGTACCCGGATGCGCCGGACCTAAAGACATATTGGGACAACTTAGCCCGTGCGAAAAACGCCATTCGCGACATCCCGCTTTCCCGCTGGGATGTAAACAAATACTATGATCCGGCCTTAAACAAGAAGGGCAAAGTATACTGCAGATCAATCGGTATGCTTGACGGCATTGAAGAGTTTGATCCGCTGTTCTTTAATATTTCTCCGTCTGAAGCGGAACTTATGGACCCGCAGCACCGGATATTTTTACAGGAAGGTTTTAAAGCCTTTGAAGATGCGGGTTACAGCTCAAAAGAATTAAACGGAAAAAATTGCGGCGTTTATTTGGGGATTATGAACAATGAATACGGAATGATGTTAAACAAACATCAGACAGGAGGAAGCGCGACGGGCAACAGTTTCAGCATCGCGGCGGCCCGCCTTCCTTATTATCTCAATTTGAAAGGGCCGGCCATTCCGATCGATACGGCATGCTCTTCATCTCTCGTCGGGACTCATTTGGCGCGTCAGGCGCTGTTGAATCATGAAATTGACATGGCCCTTGTCGGCGGCGTCACCTTGTATTTAACGCCTGAATCATACATCAGCATGTGTGAAGCCGGAATGCTGTCTCCTGACGGCCAATGTAAAGCATTTGATAACAGTGCGAACGGATTTGTGCCTGGCGAAGGCGCGGGGGCGCTCGTTTTGAAGAGGCTGAAAGATGCGGAAGCCGATCAAGACCATATTTACGGAGTCATTATCGGATCTGGAATTAACCAAGACGGAAAAACCAACGGCATTACCGCACCAAGCGCGAAAAGCCAAATGGATTTAGAGCGTCAAGTGTATGAAGCGCACAACATCCACCCTGAGAGCATCACCTATGCGGAAATGCACGGCACCGGCACAAAGCAGGGGGATCCGATTGAATTAGAAGCCTTATCTTCTGTATTCAAGGAAAAAACGGACCGCAAACAATTTTGCGCCATCGGTTCGGTTAAATCGAATATCGGGCATACGTCGGCGGCGGCAGGTGTAGCAAGCGTACAGAAGGTTCTGCTGTCGATGAAGCACCAGCAGCTTGTGCCGACCCTTCATTTCAGCACGCCGAATGAACATTTTGATTTCGATGACTCGCCTTTATTTGTCAATACCGAACTTAAACCTTGGGAAACAGGCGGAGCACCGCGGCGGGCCTGCGTCAGCTCATTCGGCTACAGCGGCACAAACGCTCATCTCGTTATCGAAGAGTATCAGCCGAAAGACCGGGGAAGCCGCAAGTCTGATGAGACAAACATTTTTGTGCTGTCGGCGAAAAAAGCGCCGCAGGTAAAAACCTATGCTGAGTCTGTGATCGAATTTGCAAAAGCCAATCAGAATATCAATCTTTCGGATATGGCATACACGCTTCAGACCGGGCGTGATGCGATGGATTACCGTCTTGCGGTTACAGCCGGTTCGAGAGAAGAACTGATCAGCCGTTTAACCGATTTTGTAAACGGAAATACGGGTGAAGGGATATATGAAGCCCACATCAAAACGGCAAAAAAAGAAATCAAAGCATTTGAAACGGACGATGATCTGAAGCAGCTTGTCAGGTCGTGGTTCGATAAGAAAAAATACGCCAAAATAGCGGAATTGTGGGCCAAAGGGCTTCAGACGGACTGGGACAGACTCTATCAAGGCGAAAAACCCCGCAGAATCAGTCTGCCGGCTTACCCATTTGCGAAGGAGCCGTACTGGCTGCCTGAGCCGAAAGCCGTATCGCAGGAAACAGAAGACCGGCGCAAGGCTGTGCTTTTAGAAAAGCAATGGGTTCCGTGTGAGATCGATTCGGCCGGTGAGAAAAGCGGCAGGACGGTCATGATTCTGGCTGATGCAAGAACAGCGGAACTTGCCGAAGAGACTGCGAAGCATTTCGCTGACTCGTTCATTCTCCCGGCCGCTGACGCTGACACTGCAGCTAGCGATTGGAATCACATAGATGGCGTAATCGATCTGACGGGATGCGGAGACGAAGACCCTTCACTGGAAGGGATCAGCCGGCTCCAGACTCTGATTGATACAAGCCGCCGGCAAGCGCGGCCGCTGACGCTGCTATATGTAACAAAAGGCTTGGAGCCATTTCAGCAGAAAACGATTCATCTTGCAGGAGCGGCAAAAAGCGGCCTGTACAGAATGCTTCAAAATGAGTATCAAAACGTGACGTCCAGACACATGGATGCCGATACAGATACGGATCAGCAGACGCTTGCCAAACAGATTGCAGATGAATTTTCGGCGGACAGCACAGAACCGGAAGTCTGCCGCCGAAACGGAAAGAGATACCGTGCTTTGTTCAGCGAGATTCCAAGCGGGAAGCGAGCAGAACATAAGCCAGCACCGTTTCCTGAAGACCATGTGCTTTTCATTACCGGAGGGACGAGGGGACTGGGTCTCTTGTGCGCCCGCCATTTCACAGAAAAACACGGCGTGAAAAAAGTAGTGCTGACAGGCAGGGAGCCGATTCCTCCCCGTCATAAACGGTCAGCCGTTAATACGAGGCTGAGAGAGAAGATACGGGCGATTGAAGAGCTTGAAGCAAAAGGAGTGCAAGTGGCGGTGATCAGTCTGAAATTGTCTGATCATGATACGGCGGCAGCGGAAATTGAAACGATCCGGCGCACGATGGGACCGATCGGCGGCGTCATTCACTGTGCGGGATCGGTTAATTCAGTAAATCCGGCGTTTATCAGAAAGACTGCCGACGACATACAAGAAGTGCTTGAACCGAAAGTCGCCGGGCTTCAAACATTAAGCAGCCTTTTCACAAATGATCCTTTGCAATTTTTTGTCTTATTTTCTTCAGTATCTGCAGTCGTTCCGGCGCTCGCGGCGGGACAGTCGGATTATGCGATGGCAAATGCGTACATGGATTATTTCGCGGCGGCTCATCAGCATCAATATCCGTTAGTCAGCATTCAATGGCCGAACTGGAAGGAAACCGGATTGGGTGAAGTCCGCACAGAAAACCTGAAGCAGACCGGGCTGCTGGGACTGTCCAACGCGGAAGGACTTGACTTGCTGGACCGCATTTTATCTGAAAACATCCGCCCGTCCGTTCTGCCGGCTATCGTTGATCGGAGCGAATGGCATCCCGACAGGCTGCTCTGTCAAGAGAAAAAACAAAAAGAGTCTGAAGCCGTAATAAACGGCAAAGCCGCGGACAAACAATCAGACAGAGAACTGCTTCTTGATACGAAGGCGTGGCTTGTGAAATTGTTTTCCGATGAGCTGAAAATCGCTCCGGATGAACTGGAAACAGACGAACCGTTTCAGGATTACGGGGTTGATTCGATCATTTTAGCGCAGCTTTTACAGCAAATGAATCAAGCGCTCAAAGAGGACTTAGATCCGTCTGTTTTATATGAACATCCGACGATTGACGCGTTTGCCGAATGGCTTGTATCCAATGGGCAGCCGCTGCTTGCAGAAAGGGAGGAACCTGATACGGAAATGTTGGTTCCGGCTGCCGTACAAACGGTTCACACTGAGCAAAAGCGTGCTGCCGTAACTGAAGACATTGCCGTCGTCGGAATGAGCTGCCGTTTTCCGGGAGCGGAATCGTTAGAACAATATTGGGACTTGCTGAGAAGCGGCAGGTCCGCAATCGGCTCCGTCCCGGCGGAACGTTTCGGATATGCAAATCAATATGTTGCGGGATTGATTGACAATATGGATCACTTTGATTACGAATTCTTTTTCATTCCGGAAAACGACGTGAAAGCGATGGACCCTCAGGCGTTGGCGGTGCTGGAAGAGAGCTTGAAACTTTGGTGCCATGCCGGCTATACCCGTGAAGAAATCAAGGGCATAGAAGCCGGTGTGTATATCGGAGGCCGCAGCCAGCATCAGCCTGATCCTGAAAGTCTTGCGAATACCCGCAACCCGATTGTTGCGGGCGGGCAGAATTATTTAGCGGCAAACGTTTCGCAATTTTTTGATCTGCGCGGGCCGAGTATCTTGCTTGATACGGCTTGTTCATCAGCTTTGACAGGAATGAACATGGCCGTTCAGGCACTGAGAAGCGGCGATATCAAAGCGGCGGTAGTTGGCGGCGTCAGCCTGCTGAACACGGATGCGGCGCACCGGATGTTCCAAGAGCGCGGGCTGTTAAACGAGAAACGGGCATTTCACGTATTTGACAAGCGTTCAGGCGGAGTGGTCCTCGGTGAAGGCGTCGGCATGGTGCTGTTAAAAACAGTAAGCCAGGCGCAAAAAGACGGCGATACGATACACGCGGTCATTAAGGCTGCCGCCATGAACAATGACGGCAGAACGGCAGGCCCGTCAGCCCCGAATATGCAGGCGCAAAAAGACGTTATGCAAAGCGCGCTTCTCAAAAGCGGCAAAAAGCCGGAAGACATCACTTATATCGAAGCAAACGGATCGGGTTCCGCGGTGACTGATTTGCTTGAGCTGAAGGCGATTCAATCCGTATACCGCTCAGGTCAGCATGTTCCGCTCGGCATCGGGTCAATCAAGCCGAACATCGGGCATCCGCTTTGCGCAGAAGGCATTGCAAGCTTCATTAAAGTCGTATTAATGCTGAAGCATAAACAAACGGTTCCGTTTCTCTCAGGAGACGAACCGATGCCGCATTTTGATATAACAAAGACAGATTTTCACTTTCATAAAACAGCCGGCGAATGGGATGCAGCCAGACCGTCAGCAGCCATCAACTGCTTTGCCGACGGCGGAACGAACGCCCACGTCATTCTGGAAGCTTGGGAAGAAAAAGATACCCGATTGAAAAGAAAGCCGCTGCCGGTACCGTCATTAAGACGTAAGGCTCTGGTAAAAGAACCTGTCGTACGAGCGGAGAAACAAGAGCTTCCTGCGAAAAAAATGTTTTGGAAAGCATTTAAATAAGAGAGGAGTGGGAAGGAATGATATCGGAAAAAATCAATATCTCACTGGATCATCCCATCATGAAGGGCCATATGGTCTTTGGTGAAGCGGTATTGCCCGGTCTTGCTTATATCGATTTGATTTATCAGGTTTTTCAGGAACACGGTTATGTATACAATGAGCTTGAATTGAAGCACGTTACGATTTATCAGCCTTTAACCGTCAGTGAAACGGCTGCAATCATTCTGACCATTCAATGTTCTGATAGCGGAGATGGAAAGTGGCTCATCTCCCTTTCAGGGCAGAAACAGCAAGGTGACGAGCTGTCAGACAATATACAATATGCGACGGCTGAAATGGTGAAAAGAGACGCTGTCACATTTGACGAAATCATTGATTTCAGCGATGTGAAGCAGTCAGCCAGGTCTCTGAATCTTGATGACATGTATAACCGCTGCCTGAATCATGACTTGGTTCATTCCGGCATGATGAAATCGAACGGACGATTGTACGAAACAGAAGGCGGCATGCTGGCTGAGCTTTCTTGCGAAGAAGGAAAAGATTTCTTTTTATTCCATCCGGCCCTTTTGGATGCGAGCGGAATCGGGGGGAGCGGTTTGCTTTCAGAAACAAACCGGCTTCACCTGCCTTTATATTATGAATCGTTCACGGCCGCTGACAGGCTTCAATCAGAGTGCACGGCGCGTATCGCCGCTTCCGGCGTCCGTCAGGAAAAAGAACTCACAACGATGACGATCGAGTACTTCAGCCGATCCGGACAAAAGGTGGCGGAGCTTAAAAACATTACGGGAAAAGCGGTTCGGCTCGAAGAAGACGCGAATACAGCCGAACAGAATCAACAGGCTGCAGCTGAGCCGGAAAGCGCAGATGAAAAAGACATCATTCTGTTTTTAAAGAAGCTTTTGGCTGATAAGCTTGGGCAGCCTTGGGAGACGCTGGACGTTCTTGCAGGCTACTACGAGCTTGGACTGGATTCATCTTCTTTGCTTGAGATTGTACAGGATATCAGTAAAAAGACGGGTGCGGACCTCGCGCCCACTCTTCTCTTTGAATATACAAATATAAAAGAACTCGCAGCCTATCTGAAAAAGACTGGTTCATTTGAATATGCGGAGGAACGTGCAGCCGAATCATCACGGTCTGAAGCTGAAGCACCGGACGCGCCAGAACATCATAAAAACACCGGAGACATCGCGATTATCGGAATGGCCGGCCGCTATCCGAAAGCGAAAAGTGTGGCGGAGTTTTGGGAAAACCTTAAGGCAGGCACGGATTGCATCACTGAAGTTCCGAAGTCCCGATGGGATTGGAAAACATATCAAAACGTAACGTCCCCGTCTGGAAAAACAGTATCAAAATGGGGCGGTTTCATTGACGATGCCGACTGTTTCGATCCGCAGTTTTTCAGAATCTCACCGCGTGAGGCGGAAACGATGGATCCGCAGGAGCGCCTGTTTTTAGAAACATGCTGGGAAACGATTGAAGATGCGGGGTATACGCCTGAAACGCTGGGGAATAAAGGGGAGAAACAGCATCCGATCGGCGTATTTGCAGGGGTGATGCATAAAGATTATTCCTTAATCGGCGCAGAACAATTATCTGAAGCTGATCCTTTTCCGGTTTCACTGAATTATGCGCAGATCGCCAACAGAGTGTCCTATTATTGTGACTTCCACGGGCCGAGCATCGCGGTGGATACCGTTTGTTCCTCATCATTGACCGCCGTTCATCTGGCCATTGAAAGCATCCGCCGCGGCGAATGTGAAGCCGCGCTTGCGGGAGGGGTGAACTTGTCGCTGCACCCGGCGAAATATCTCAGCTACGGAAGCGTAGGGATGCACTCAAGTGACGGCCGCTGCCGCACATTCGGCGAGGGCGGGGACGGCTACGTTTCCGGAGAAGGAGTCGGTGCGGTCTTGCTCAAGCCGCTGGAAAAAGCCGAACAAGACGGCGACCGCATTTACGCGGTCATTAAAGGAAGCGCCGTTAACCACGTCGGGAAAGTAAGCGGAATTACCGTCCCGAGTCCTGCTGCACAGGCAGAAGTCATTAAGGCCTGTCTGAAAAAAGCAGGTATCAGCCCGCGGACCGTCAGTTATGTGGAAGCCCATGGCACGGGTACTTCGTTAGGAGACCCGATTGAAATTGAAGGTCTGTCAAAAGCGTTCAGCCAAGGGACGCAGGATCAGCAATTTTGTTCCATCGGTTCGGTCAAATCAAATATCGGTCACGCAGAATCAGCGGCGGGGATCAGCGGGTTAACAAAAGCGGCGCTGCAGCTTCATCACAAAACGCTTGTCAAATCACTGCATTCTGCGGAATTAAATCCTTACCTGAAATTTGAGGGATCTCCTTTTTACGTACAGCAGCAGACTGCTCCGTGGAAGCAGCCGGCAGCCGAAGAAAACGGAAAAGTCACACATTATCCGCGCCGGGCCGGACTCAGTTCCTTCGGTGCATCAGGTTCGAACGCCCATATCATTTTAGAAGAATACATTCAGCCTGAACAAAAAGCGCCTGCACCTGAGAACAATGCAGCAAAACTCATCCCGCTGTCAGCAAGAAATAAAGACAGGCTTCTGGCCTATGCGGAAAAACTAGCCCGATCGCTTTCAGAAAAGACGGTGCTGTCTGAACTGGCTTATACACTTCAGACAGGACGTGAAGCAATGGAAGAGAGAGCTGTCTTCCTTGTAAATGACATCCGCGACTTGAAAGAAAAGCTGAATGATTTCGTAAAAGGAAACGAAAACATCCCCGGTCTTTGGCGCGGACAAGCCGAGCTGCCGGAACTGAGCGAAACCGCTCCTGAGACGGACGATCCGATACGGCTTGCCGAGTTATGGGCAGAAGGGAAAATAATAGATTGGAATAAGCTGTACGCTTTGGGTAAACCGCGTAAAACAAGCGTTCCGACGTATCCGTTTGCAAAAGAACGCTATTGGATTCCGCAGCAGAAAAAACAGGAGAAAAGCCCGTCAGGCACAGTGCTGCATCCGCTTTTACAAGAAAACACGTCAGATTTTTCGCAGCAGCGCTTCACGTCTCTTTTTACTGGAGATGAATTTTTCCTATCTGACCATGTCGTCAACGGGCAAAAAATATTGCCGGGTGTCGCCTATTTGGAAATGGCCAGAGAGGCGGTCAAAAAGGCTGCTGCCGTGACGGAAAAAGGCCATAGCGTCACACTCAGGCAGGTTGTTTGGGTCCGGCCGGTCATGATTGAAGACAAACCGAAGGAAATACATATTGCCCTTTACCCAGAAGATAATGGTGAGATTACCTATGAAATATACAGTGAGGCAGAAAACGGCGAAGATCCGGTTATTCACAGCCAGGGTGAAGCGGTCATTACCGAACCGGGAAGCGCCCAGATTGATATCGAGTCTGTCAAAGCTTTCTGCAATTCAGGGACCGTGACTGCGGAAGAATGTTACGGTGCTTTTGAGAAGATCGGTCTGGATTACGGAGAGGCATACAGAGGCGTACAGCAATTGCTGATCGGAGAAGACCGATTATTGGCCCGTATTTCACTCCCGGCTGCCGTACATGACAATAAAGAACAGTATACGCTTCACCCGAGTATGATGGACGCCGCTTTTCACGCCTCCGTCGGTCTGCTTGTCCGCTCAATACATGACGATGCAGACAGCCACGAGCTTTCTCTGCCGTTTGCGATACAGGAAGTGGAAGTGTTCGGGCCGTGTCCTGAACATATCTGGTCATATATCCGGTACACAGAAGGCAGCAAAGCAGATGACAACGTAAGAAAATTTGACATTGATATGTGCGATGATGCCGGTACGGTTTATGTCCGGATGAAAGGCGCGTCCGTCCGGGCGCTTGACACAGGCCAAACAGCGGGCGGAGAAACCCCGGAAGCGCCTGTCGGCCATACGATGCTGATTCCGGCATGGGAGCCCGTTGCACTTGAAAAAACGAAGAAAGCAAAAACAGCGGAAAAGCAGACTGCGGTTTTCGGTGAAACTGACAGAACGCATACGCGCATAAAAGAACATCTGCCGAACGCTTCCTATTATCCGATCAGAGGTACGGATGATATCACATCTCTTACGCACATGCTTGAAGGACAAAAAGAACTGGAGCAAATCATTTGGCTTGCTCCGCAGGCTGAGAGTGCTTGCAGCCTCAAGGAACAGGAAAGAAACGTTCTTCATGTGTTCAAGCTGATGAAAGCATTACTTGCCTTGGGGTACGGAGAAAAACATTTGGACTGGTGCATCGTCACAGCAAATGCCCAGCCGTTTTCCGATCAAGACAGCGCCGACCCGTCACAGGCCGCAGTCAGCGGACTTGCCGGAACAATGGCGAAAGAATATCCGCATTGGAATATCCGCATGATTGACACGGAAACGGACGGCAGCTGGCCGGTCAAAGAGGCGCTCAGTCTTTCTGCCGGAAAAAACGGTCAAATTTGGGCGTACCGCAATCAGCAGCTGTTTGAGCGGCAGCTGATACCGCTTGACAATATGCCGAAAAACGGCACGCTGTACCAAACAGGCGGGGTTTATGCCGTGATCGGAGGCGCCGGATATCTTGGCGAGGCATGGAGTGAATACATGATCCGCCGCTACAAAGCACATATCATTTGGATCGGAAGAAGCACACTGAATGATTCCATACAGGCGAAACTCGACCGGCTCAGCGCATTCGGCCCGGCGCCTGAATATGTTTCCGCCGATGCCGCTGACAGTGCTTCCTTAGAACGGGCTTATCAGTTCATAAAAGAGCGTCACACAAAAATGAACGGAATCATCCACTCGGCAATGGATCTGTCTGAGCAAAGCTTAAATAATATGAAGACAGAAGAGTTCAAATCGGTGCTGCGGGCAAAAGCCGATGTCAGTGTGTCCATGGCGGAGGTATTTGGACGGGAGCCGCTTGACTTTGCGCTCTTCTTCTCCTCGCTTGTGGCATTTATCCATAACGTGAAACAAAGCCACTATGCCGCAGGATGCGCTTTCAGTGACGCATTTGCGAAAGAACTTGATCAGACGTGGAATTGTCCGGTCAAAGTCATGAATTGGGGCTATTGGGGCAACAGCGAAGCGGCTGAAGACGGCGATTTTATTCAGCTGATGGATCAGATCGGATTGGGATTGATCGAACCGGACGCTGCGATGGAGGCGCTTGAAACCCTTATGACGCTGCCG
Source organism: Bacillus sp. Bvel1 (assembly GCF_014872755.1). NCBI lineage: Bacteria > Bacillati > Bacillota > Bacilli > Caryophanales > Bacillaceae > Bacillus > Bacillus sp. Bvel1. The sequence goes on from NZ_JAAOBZ010000006.1 coordinate 903,655, forward strand.
GTTGATCAAGCAGCTTTCATTCATACGACAAAACCGGTCGCAGTCGAAGGGATGAGTGAAACAGAAAAAATTTCCGTTTATCCGTCTCAGCCGCTTGTCTCTTCACAACAGCTGAAGGCCGCTCCGCCCGGCGCACGTCTTGTAAAAGAGGCTGAACATCAAAAGCTCGATGATTTTCTGTATCGGCTTTTGATCGCCCAGCTTAAAGAAGCAGACTTGCTGACGCCGCAAAGCCTTAAAGCGTATGAGCCCGAACACGAATATTTTAAAAAATGGCTCAATCAAACGATCGCTTTCCTTCTGGAACATGGTTATCTGGAAGGGAATGCGGATTCATATAAACTGTCGGCCCGTGCCGAAGACACAACCGCCTCGCTATGGCAAAAATGGGAGCAGGAAAAAGAGGAATGGCTCAATAACGCCGATACAAAAGCGATGACTGTTTTAGCCGAGACGATGCTTAAAGCACTGCCGGACATTCTGCGCGAAGACGTGCCGGCGACTGACATCATGTTCCCGCACTCTTCAATGGAACTTGTTGAAGGAATTTATAAGCACAATCAAGTCGCGGATTACTTTAACAGCGCCCTGTCAGATACATTAACGGCTTATGTGAAAGAAAACATCAGCAAACATTCAAAAGCCGAGATCCGCATACTGGAAATCGGAGCGGGCACAGGCGGCACAAGCGCAGGCATATTTGAAAAGCTTAGGCCGTATCAAAACCATATAAAAGAATACTGTTACACCGATGTATCGAAAGCTTTTCTCGTGCATGCGGAGACGGAATACGGCAAACGGAATCCTTATCTGACGTATAAGCTTTTTAACGCAGAAGCGCCGCTTGCCGGCCAGGACATAGAGCCGGGCGCATACGACATCGTCGTTGCCGCCAATGTGCTCCACGCGACGAAAGACATCCGCCAGACGCTGAGAAACGCTAAAGCCGTCTTAAAAGACAACGGTTTGCTGCTCTTAAATGAAATGGCGGGAAACAGCCTGTTCCCGCATATTACTTTCGGACTGCTTGAAGGCTGGTGGCTGCATGAAGATTCTGCCCTTCGTATTCCGGGGTGCCCGGGCTTGTATCCGGAAAGCTGGAAGCGCGTGTTAGAAAGTGAAGGCTGGCATTCTGTCTTCTTCCCGGCAGAAGCGGCACATGAATTAAGCCATCAGATTATAGCGGCAAAAAGCAACGGCGTTGTCCGCCAAAAAACGCTTAAAGCAGGGGCCGGAAAACGGACCGCTCCGCCAAAAGCAGCACAAGCGCCGGAATTTAAAGCGCCGCAAACAACGGTGCAAAAAGGCGACACGTCTTTAACAGAAAAAAGCACCGAGTACTTGAAAACGTTAATCGGAGAAACGTTAAAAATTCCGCCGGCTCAAATTGATCCGAAAGCGCCGCTTGAAAAATACGGAATTGATTCTATCGTCGTCGTACAGCTGACAAACGCGTTACGAAATGTATTGGACCAAGTCAGCAGCACTTTATTTTTTGAATATCAGACGATCGAAGCGCTCGTCGCTCACTTAATCAAAACGAAAAAAGACGCGATGATCAAACTGACGGGACAAACGCCTGTTCAGGAAGAACGGAAGGCATCACCAGAACCGCAGGCTGTACAGCCGGCCAAGCCGCTTCGCACTGACTGGCGGCGGAGGGAAAAGCGGGCAGCCAGAGAGACCGTCCGGCAAAGTTCGGTTCGCGACGTGGCCATCATCGGTGTTTCAGGACGCTACCCGCAGGCAAAAACAGCGGCTCAGCTTTGGGCCAATATTAAAAAAGGAAAAAACTGCATAGAAGAAATTCCGCGGGAACGCTGGAACTGGCAGGATTACTATGATGAAGAGAAAGGTAAAGAAGGCTCTATTTATACGAAATGGGGCGGCTTCATTGAGGATATGGACAAGTTTGATCCGCTGTTCTTTCAGATTTCTCCTTTGGAAGCGGAGCGAATGGACCCGCAGGAGCGATTATTTTTAGAAACGGCGTATGCGAGTATCGAGGATGCCGGCTATACGCCTGACAACCTGTGCCAAAGCAGAAAAATCGGTGTTTTTGCCGGTGCGATGAACAAAAACTACCCGACAGGCTACGGCTACTGGTCCATTGCCAACAGGGTATCTTACCTTTTTGATTTCCAAGGGCCGAGCATTGCCGTTGATACAGCCTGCTCCTCTTCTTTGACGGCCATTCATCTGGCGCTTGAGAGCATATACAGCGGTTCAAGCGAATGCGCGATTGCCGGGGGCGTAAACATAGTGACCGACCCGATCCATTATATGAATCTGTCAGTCATGAACATGCTTTCCGCAAGCGACACGTGCAAATCGTTCGGAGACCGCGCGGACGGTTTTGTAGACGGAGAAGGGGTGGGCGCGGTCGTATTAAAGCCGTTGGAGCAAGCGATTGCCGACAACGATCACATTTACGGTGTGATTAAAGGAAGCGCCATTAACAGCGGAGGCAAAACGAACGGATACACCGTTCCGAATCCGAATGCGCAGGCCGCCTTAATAAAAGAAGCTTTCGAAAGGGCAAACGTCCCGGCGCGCACCGTCAGTTATATTGAAGCCCACGGCACGGGGACCGCATTAGGGGATCCGATTGAAATCGCCGGATTAACGAAAGCATTTGATGAGGATACAACAGACAAACAGTTTTGCGCCATCGGCTCAGCAAAATCAAATATCGGCCATTGCGAAAGCGCAGCGGGCATTGCGGGTCTGACAAAAATATTATTCCAGCTCAAAGACCGCCAAATTGCGCCGTCCCTGCACGCGGAACAGCTGAACCCAAATATTGATTTCGCGTATACGCCGTTTGCCGTTCAGCAGGAGCTCGGTGAGTGGAAACGTCCCGTCATCGGCGGCAAAGAGCTTCCGAGAAGGGCGGGGTTAAGCAGCTTCGGCGCGGGAGGAGCAAACGCCCACCTCATTATAGAAGAATATACGCCAGACAAAGTGCCTGATGAGACGCCGGCAGATCAGCCCGCCATCATCGTCCTGTCCGCGAAAAACAGCGAACGGCTCACTGAAAAAGCAAAACAGCTCAGAGACGCTATCCGTGAAAAAAGATACAGCGGCAGCGACCTTATGAGCATAGCCTTTACTCTCCAGACTGGCCGGGTGCCGATGGAAGAGCGTCTCGGCTTTATCGTCCATTCACTTCATGAACTTGAGGAAAAACTGAACGGATTTATCGCCGGACAAAACAGCGCCGGACTGCACCGTGACGGCACGGAAGAAAACAAACGGATGCTTGCCGTATTTGCGGCCGATGATGACATGGAAACCATCATAGACGCTTGGCTCAGCAAAAGAAAATATTCTAAGCTGCTTGAGCTTTGGGTAAAAGGATTGGACATCAATTGGGCGAAATTATACGGAGAACGTCCTCCGGCCCGCATCAGCCTGCCTGCTTATCCGTTTGCGAAAGAACGCTTCTGGCATCAGCAGCCTGTACAAAGCAAGGCCGCGCCCGTTAAGGCGCCGGCTGATGAAAGTGATCCGGCAGAACAGTTTGAAGTAATGGCTTTTAGAGAAGTTCTTAAAGAACAGGCTCTGCCGGCTGCCGGAGAAAAGCAAGTCAAAACGGTGATTTCTTTCTTAACTGATCAGAAGAAGCAGCAGGAAGCCGTCTCTGTGATCAAATCGTATGACAGTGACATTGACGTTATTTTTATCGCTCAGGGAGACCGGTATGAGACCTTGTCCGCCGGCTGCTGCCAAGTGGTGCGGGAAGATCCGCAATCATATGTGAACGCTTTTGCGGATATTCAAAAAGAGTACGGTGAAGCTTCTGCCATTTTGTATTTATGGGCGCTTGAAGATAAAACCTGCATCGAAGATTATTCATGTATTGTCCATATTCTCAAAGCAATGGCTGAGACCGGTCTGCAGCCGGAAAGGCTGTTATTGGCGGGGGAATATGCATCCGGTCTGGAAAGGTGCTACTTGGAATCATGGATCGGCTTTGAGCGTTCGCTCGGCATTGTTCTTCCGAAAACAAGTGTTACCGGCCACTTCAGAAAAGCCGGCGCGGCCATAACGGACTGGATGAGAACCATTTGGGACGAGCTGAAAGCTGAAACAGACCATACCGTTTTCTTGGAAGAGAGAAAACGATATGTCTATCACACCGAACCAACCGGACTAACGAAAGAAAACGGCAGGATCAGAACCGGCGGAACATATCTCATTACAGGCGGATTAGGAGGGCTCGGCTACTTATTTGCCCGCCATCTCGCCCGGAACTACCAGGCAAATGTCATTCTCACGGGGCGGTCGCCGATCAATGAAGAAAAGAAAGAAAAAATGAAAGACCTGGAAAATCTCGGCGCGGGTGTTCTTTACGCCGAAGCCGATGTTTGTGATCCGATCGGAATGGGCGACTGCATCAAGCGCGCGAAAGAACGATTCGGAGCTATTCACGGCGTCATTCATGCGGCGGGCATCGAAAGCAGAACATCCGTCTTTGAAAATGAAATCGGGAATTTCCGCAGTACGCTTGAACCGAAAATAAACGGGAGCCTGCTTCTTGACGAGTGGCTGAAAAACGAAACGCCTGATTTCATCTGCTACTTTTCATCCACATCGGCTGTTTTAGGAGATTTCGGCTGCTGTGATTACGCGGTCGCGAACAGGTTCCAAATGGCGTATGCCCGCTATAAAAACGAACAATCCGAAAGCGGAAACGCTTTTGTCATAAACTGGCCGGTCTGGAAAAACGGCGGAATGGCCGTCGGCGGTGAAGAGACGACGGGCATGTACCTGCAATCAAGCGGCCAGCGCCTGTTAGAAACTAATGAAGGCATTGAGCTGTTTGAGCGCATCATTTCTCAAGACAACACCCAGTGCCTTGTCATTGCCGGCAAAAGAAGCCGCGCCGAACGATTTTTAGGCATACGGCGGGACGATTCATCAAAACCGGATGCGCTTTTGGAAACCGTGAGCCGCCGCATCCCGGAAGAAAGCACGGAAAAACGGCTCGAAGCGGATTTGAAAGAGCTGATACACAGTCTGCTGAAAATATCTAAAGATAAACTCGTCCTGCATAAAAACTGGGCGGAATTCGGATTTGATTCCATCTATTTAGCCAAATTTGCCGCTCTTTTGTCGAGTCATTACGGCATTGAAGTCACTCCGGCGTTATTTTACAGCTATGCCACGCTCGGAGACGTCATCAGCTATTACCTGACAGAACACAAAGAAACGATCGAAACGTTTTACCGAACGGAAGAAACTGAAACAAAAGCCGCCGCTCCGGATAACAAGGAGTACACGGATCAGGAGATCATCGCCATGATGAAACAGGTCTCTGAGGGGACATTAGATTTTAAAAGAGTGCAAGACATCATAGAAGGGAGTAAGACCTATGAATCATAAAGAACTTCTCGATGCCTACAGATCAGGAACGCTCACCATCGCTGAAGTAGAACAAAAGCTTCAGGCTTTCAAGCGGACAACTGCAAAACGTCCGCTTTCTGAAGGCCAGAAAGGTTTGTGGATGCTTCAGAAAATGTTTCCGGAGATGAGCGCATATAACATTCCGTTATGCTTTCGTTTTCAAAAGCTGGATATCGAGACATTCAAAAACGCCCTTTTGTCCGTGCAGCGCCAGCACCCTATTTTGACCAGTGTGATAAAAGAGGAAAACGGCCTTCCGTATCAGATAGAAGATACGGATCGGCATTTTCCGATTGAAGAAATGGATCTTTCTGAATTAAGCGGGCGTGACGCTCTTTCGTTTATTAAAGAAAAAGCAAAAGAACCGTTCGCGCTTGAAACCGGGCCGCTCCTGCGTGTTCATGTATTCCGGCGGGCGAAGCGGGAGCCGATTGTGTTAATCACCATTCACCATATCATTTTTGACGGCGTCTCTCTTATGACGTTTATGTCGGCGCTGCTGGACGCTTATGTAAAAGCAAGTGAAGGCAAAGAACCTGTCATGGTTCAGCAGGCCGCAGATTATCATGACTTTGTGAAATGGGAAAAAGAGCTGCTGGAAAGCGAAGCGGGAAAAACGCATCTCTCTTATTGGAAAAAGCAGCTGGAAGGACCGCTGCCGGTGCTTGAGCTTCCGTCGGATTATCCGAGATCATCGGTTCAAACTTGCAAAGGGCAGGCGTATCAGCGCTTGCTTCCTGATGAACTGAACCGGCAGATTAAAGTGTGCGCCCAAAAACATAATGTCAATGAATCCGTTGTGTATCTCGCTATTTTCAAAGGACTGCTCTATCAATATACGAATCAGGAAGATGTCATCGTCGGCATGCCGACGATGGGGCGCTCTGAGGCTCAATTTGAGTCTGTCATCGGATACTTTATTAATATGATCGCGGTCAGAAGCAGGGCGACGGGCGCCAAATCCTTTACGGCGTTTTTGAAGGAGCTGCAGCTGACACTGGCAGAAGGGCTGGACCATGCCGCGTATCCGTTTCCCGCGCTTGTCAAAGAATTGAAGACGGAACGCTCGCCTGCGGTTTCGCCTGTTTTTCAAACCGCGTTTTTCTATCAAAACTTCTTCCGGACAGAAGGAGCGGAAAAGCTGGCGGAACTATATCAATCACTCGGCATTGAAATGATAGAAGACATTCATCAGGAAGGCGAATTTGAGCTTGCGCTTGAAGTCTATAAAAAAGAAACGGGAACCGTCCTGCAATTTCTGTACAACCCGGATGTCTACAGCCCTTCTTTCATCGAACGGATGGCGGAGCATTATATGAAACTGGCAAAAAAGGTGCTTTCTGATCCGGAGATCACTTTTGAAGCCTGTTCCGGCCTGCTCAATCAAAAACGTGAAGCAAGCCGTTCATCCCATCAGCCGAATGAGCGCTGCATTCATGAAGTGTTTGCGGAAAAAGCCGGACGCCACCCTGACAGAGAAGCCGTCACATTCGGTGAAAGCAGTCTTACATATCGTGAATTAGATGAACGAAGCACGGCGCTCGCCGTGTACCTGCAAGAAAAGGGCGTCACACCGGAATGCCCGGTCGGCATTTGTACGGAGCGTTCTTTTGAGATGGTCATCGGCATCCTCGCCATTTTAAAAGCGGGAGGCGCGTATGTGCCGCTGGACCCGGCTTTTCCAAACGAACGGATGGCGCACGTGTTGACTGACAGCGGCGTTTCAATCGTATTAACGCAAGCAAATACGCGCGGCATGATTGAACAGTTGGCCGTCGGCGGTGTGAGCACGGTGGAAATTGAAAACAGCGGACGTTCTGTCAGCGGGGCAAAACTGACGCCGCGTTCAAAACCGCATCATCTCGCTTATATTCTATATACGTCCGGAAGCACGGGAAAACCGAAAGGCGTCATGGTTGAGCACAGGGCCATCATGAATACGCTGCAGTTTTTGGAAGCTGAGTATCCGGTCGCACAAGAGGATGCCTATTTGTTAAAAACGAATTACGTATTTGACGTTTCGATTTCTGAATTATTCGGCTGGTTTATCGGAAACGGACGGCTTGTCATTTTGCCGCCTGGTGCAGAAAAAAACCCGCAGCTTTGCATGGAATACATCCAAACCCACCAGGTCACGCATCTGAATTTTGCTCCTGCCGTGTTTAATGTATTTCTGGAAACGGTAAAGCGGCATACGGCATTTACAGAAGACGGCCCTGTGAAATATGTGATGGTGGCCGGTGAGGCATTTCCGAAAGATTTAGTCAAAAAGGCCGTTTCCATCTTCAAACATGCCAGAATTGAAAATATATACGGCCCGACGGAAACATCTATTTATGCCGCTTACTACAGCTGCAGCCAAAAGGAAATCACAAGCAGGAATACGCCGATCGGGAAACCGATTCAAAATACACGGCTTTATATCGTCGATGAAAAGCTCAGCCCCGTCCCTGACGGTGTGGCCGGCGAGCTTTGCGTGGCCGGCGCCGGTCTGGCCAGAGGCTATTACAATCAGCCTGAGCTGACGGCGGCATCATTTATTGATAATCCGTTTAGTGAAGGAGAAAAGCTTTACAAGACAGGTGATTTGGCCAGATGGCTGCCTGACGGAAATATAGAATATGCCGGCCGGATTGACAGTCAGGTGAAAATTCGCGGCTTCCGCATCGAATTGGGAGCGATTGAAACGAAATTGAACGAACATCCGGACATTCTTGATCAGGCGGTTGTTGTTCAGGAAAAGAACGGACATAAAAAGCTGATTGCTTATTATACGGCCCGCTCCGGTCATACGGCAGATGAAAAAGCGCTCCGCAACCATCTTTTATCGAGTCTGCCGGATTATATGGCGCCTGCCCATTTTATCCGTCTGGATGCGCTGCCGTTAACACCGAGCGGAAAAGTGAACCGCAAAGACCTAAAACAGCGCAAGGTAATTGTTCACCGGTCTGAAAAGACGGGCAGACTGCCGTTATCAGAAGCGGAAGCGAAAGTGACCGCAATATGGGAAGACCTGCTGAATACGGCGGGCATCAAAACCGAAGACGGCTTTTTCGATGTGGGAGGCGACTCGCTTTTGGCTGTTGCGGCGGCAGAACGCATTAAACAGGAGCTGGAATGCGATTTTACCGTCACGGATTTATTCGAACACTCTACCATTCAGGCGATCAGCCGATTTATTGTTGAAACTAAACAGGCGGCTGAATCAGAGGCATCCGGTCAAGATGAGAGAGAAAGAGAACAAACACCGCAAAACGGGGTGCCGTCTTACTTTGACGACAGTGTGGCGATAGTGGGGATTTCCTGCCAGTTCCCCGGCGCGAAAAATCATCATGAGTTTTGGAAGCAGTTAAGAGAAGGAAAGGAAAGCGTCCGGTTCTACTCGGAAGAAGAACTTCGGGAAGCCGGCGTACCTGAAGATTTGATCGAAAATCCCGACTATGTGCCGGCATTATCGACGATAGAAGGAAAAGATCTCTTTGACCCTGAGTTCTTTCACATTTCTCCGAAAGACGCAGAATTTATGGATCCTCAGCTTCGGCTTCTGCTGCTACATTCTTGGAAAGCCGTCGAGGACGCGGGATATGTATCCAAAGAGATTCCGAAGACAAGCGTATATATGTCGGCAAGCAATAATTCGTATCGGTCGCTTTTACCGGAAAAAACGACAGAAGGCCATGAATCTCCCGACGGCTATGTGTCATGGGTGTTAGCGCAGAGCGGCACGATTCCGACGATGGTTTCCCATAAGCTCGGATTAAAAGGGCCAAGCTATTTCGTTCATTCCAATTGCTCATCATCATTAGTCGGTCTTTATTCAGCCTATAAAAGCATCACGAGCGGAGAATCGGAATACGCGCTCGTCGGCGGAGCAACGCTGCATGCAGCGACAAGCATCGGCTATGTGCACCAAAACGGATTGAATTTTTCAAGCGACGGGCATGTCAAGGCATTTGACGCTTCAGCCGACGGTATGGCGGGCGGAGAAGGAGCTGCCGTCATTCTTCTGAAAAAGGCGTCGCAAGCCGTTCAGGACGGAGATCACATATACGCCATGCTCAGAGGCATCGGTCTGAACAATGACGGAGCGGATAAAGTCGGTTTTTACGCACCGAGTGTAAAAGGTCAGACTGACGTCATCCAGCATGTTTTAGACAGCACGAATATTCACCCGGAGACGATTTCCTATATCGAAGCGCACGGCACAGGAACGACATTGGGTGATCCGATTGAAATGTCCGCGCTGCAGCAAGTGTATAAACGTTACACGGACCGGGAGCAGTATTGCGGAATCGGCTCCGTAAAAACGAATATCGGACATTTGGATACAGCAGCAGGTCTGGCCGGGTGCATCAAAGTCGCCATGAGTTTATATCATCGGGAGCTGGCGCCTACCATTAATTACACGTCACCGAACCCGAATATCAAATTCAGCGGTTCGCCGTTTTATGTGGCGGATAAGAGAAAACTGCTTCCGGAGAGAGAGACGCCGCACCGGGCAGCGTTAAGTTCATTCGGACTCGGAGGAACAAACGCACACGCCATTTTTGAACAGTATGAAAACAAAACGATCAGCGGATCAAATGACGGACAGCCGCCTTATATCGTTCCGCTGTCAGCGAGAAATAAGCAGCGTCTTACTGCCTATGCAACTTGTTTATCCGGCTTTCTGGATGAAGCCGAAAACGATGTTTCCTTGCATGATCTGGCATTTACGTATCAGACCGGACGTGAAGCGATGGAAGAGAGAGCCGTTTTTATCAGTCATGATCGTCACGATCTGAAGCGTCAGCTGCAGGATTTCATCAACGGCAATGACCAAAACATCTTACGGGGCGAAAAAGTGAGAAGCAGAGAAGTGTCGGCTCAGGAGATGGAAGAGCTTGCGGCATGTCAGACACGTGATGAAAAGCTGAAAGCACTTGCGGCGCTCTGGATTGAAGGAGCGCGTGTTGATTGGGGCTTATTGTATCAGGATTCCGCGCCGCGAAGAATCAGTGCGCCGACCTACCCGTTCGCAGAGGAGCGCTTCTGGCCGGAAGAAACTGTGAAGCAAACAGATGCGAAGTTTTTGCATCCGCTGGTACATCAGAATACATCCGTCTTGCAGGAGCAGCGGTTCAGTTCGGAATTTACGGGAAAAGAGTATTTTATTGCCGAGCATATCATTAAAGGAATGGCGATCGTGCCGGCTGCCGTCACCCTTGAGATGGCACGGGCCGCAGCGGAGAAAAGCATCGGCGGGGCAACAGAGGATTCTCTCGGCCTGCGCTTAAAGAATATCGTATGGGTCCGCCCGGTGATAGTCGATCAGGACGCTGTCCGTGTCCATATCGGACTTTATGAAGAAGAGGACGGACAGATTCAATACAGAATGTACGGCGGTAACGATTCTATCGGTGAAGAAGCTCCTCTTTATAATCAGGGCATCGCTGAAATCATCCGGAAGGAACCGGAGGAAGCGGCGGATATTGAGCAGCTGAAGCGCCGGTGCACGCAGGGAACAATCGAATCTCAAGCGTTTTACAAAGGAATGATCGGAGCTGATTACGGGCCTGGCTACAAAGGTGTCCAGCTTGTATACAAAGGCGAAGACCGGCTGCTTGCTAAATTGAAGCTTCCTGAATCCGTCTCCCATACGAAAGCTGATTATATCCTTCATCCGAGTATGATGGACGGTGCGCTTCAGGCCGCCGAATATTTGCAAAACGTGACGAGAGCGCTGCTGGCAGAAAGCGGGGAACCATTCAAAGCCGCATTGCCGTTTGCTTTAGAGGAGCTGGACGTTCTGAATCCGTGCGCTGATGATATGTGGGTGCACGTCACATTCAGTGCGAACAATAAAGCCGGCGATCCTATCCAAAAAGCCGATATTGATTTATATGACAGTAACGGCGGGCTTTGTGTGCGGATGAGAGGTTTCTCAACGCGGATCATGGAAGAAAACGCGGGTGCCGGCGTTTCGGTCAGCCGTACGGACACATTGTTCGCTGAACCGGTCTGGAAAGAGCAGCCGGCACCGGCCGATCACGCGCCTTCGTATGAAGAGCATATCATTTTCCTTTGTGAGTACGATGAAGCCGTAAAACAAGCTGTCGAAGCAAAGCTTGAACATGCACGCGTCATTATCCTGGACGATCGTCCCGCATCTATTGCAGAGCGGTATCATTCTTATGCGGGTCAGCTGTTTGGCCATATCAAAACCATAATGAAAAGCAAGCCGAAGGGCCGCGTTCTTTTTCAGGCTGTTACGCGGTCAGCAGGCTTACAGCAGGTGTTCTCAGGCATTACCGGCCTCTTCAAAACCGCATGTCTTGAACATTCCAAGCTGATCTGTCAAATGATCGAAGCCGAGGAGAAAGAAAGTGCTGAAGGCATCGCGGAAAAAGCGGCGGAAAACCGTATGCATGCCGAAAGCGTCCATGTGAAATATGAAAACGGCAAGCGCTTTGCCGCTGATTGGGAAGAGATGGATATTTCTCAAACGGAGCCGGACATTCCGTGGAAAGACGAAGGCGTTTATCTCATTACAGGAGGTGCCGGAGGTTTAGGTCTGATTTTTGCAAAAGAGATCGCAAACCGTACAAAAGACGCCGTCATCATACTAACCGGCCGGTCCGCTCTCGGAGAAAAGCAGAAAGACATGCTGGAAACAGTACGTGCTGCCGGCGCTTCTGTTTTCTACGAGCAGACCGATGTCACGGACGAAGCAGATGTATACCGATTGATCCGCAATATCCGTAAACGGCACGGCAAGCTGGACGGGATTGTTCACAGTGCCGGCATTATAAAAGACAACTACATGGTGAAGAAGACGGCAGAGGAATTCCAACACGTTCTCGCTCCGAAAGTGAAGGGCCTTGTGTATCTTGATGAAGCGTCACAACATGAGAAATTAGATGTCTTTATTGTCTTCTCATCCTTATCAGGTGTGCTTGGAAGCGTCGGCCAGGCTGATTATGCGTCTGCAAATGTCTTTACGGAGATGTATGCCGAGTACCGCCGTTCTTTACAAGCCGCAGGACAAAGATACGGAAAGACGCTTTCTGTCAGCTGGCCGTTATGGAAAGAAGGCGGAATGCAGGCAGGAAAGCAGACGGAAGATATGCTGATGCAGCAGGCGGGAATCGCACCGCTCAGCACAGATGCCGGCATCAAGGCTTTATATCAAGGCTTGATGAGTGAGGCAGCCCGGATGACGGTTTTTGAAGGAGATGTGAAACACATGAAAGCAAAACGGTTCCGCAAAGAGAATGATCATCCGGAAGCAGAGACCGGCGTACGTCATGACATTGATGCTGACAGCCTGCTTGAAAAAGTGAAGCATCTGTTAAAACAGCAGACGGCCTCGCTGTTAAAAGTAAACATTGACAAAATTGATCCTCATGAAGAAATGACAAAATACGGGCTGGATTCTATCTCGATGACTGAGTTTACGAACCAGTTAAACAAAACGTACCGGCTTACGTTAACGCCGACGATTTTCTTTGATCATCCGACAATCCATGAATTTGCCGTTCATTTAATCAGTGAATACGAAGAGGAATTTGCCGGACGGTTTGCGGTAAATACAAAAACGGTTCAATCGGCAAGACCGGTAAAAGAGACTCAAATTACGCGCCCGGCCGTTAAGCGACGCCGCACTCTGCCTGAAACACTTCCGCAGACAGTGCAGCGGGACCAAGGGCCGGAACCGATCGCAATCGTAGGCATCAGCGGGATTTTCCCGATGGCAGAAGACATTGAAGCTTTCTGGCAGAACCTGAAAGAAGGCAAAGACTGCATGACCGAGATTCCGAAAGACCGCTGGGACTGGCGGGACTATTACGGGGATCCCGCAAAAGAAGCCAATAAAACAAACGTCAACCAAGGCGGGTTTATTGACGGAATTGCTGAATTTGATCCGTTGTTTTTCGGGATTTCACCGCGGGAAGCGGAGCAAATGGACCCTCAGCAGCGCCTCTTGCTGACGTATGCGTGGAAAGCGATTGAAGATGCCGGATATGCGTCAAAGAGTCTCTCAGGCACAAAGACAGGTGTGTTTATCGGGACCGGAAACACCGGCTACGGTTCTCTTTTAGCCAATGCCGATGCGGCGATTGAAGGGTCATCCGCGGCGAATACAAGTCCGTCTGTCGGACCGAACCGTGTCAGCTATACGCTCAATCTGCACGGGCCGAGCGAGCCGATTGATACCGCCTGCTCAAGCTCGCTCGTTGCCATACACCATGCCGTTTCTTCAATTGAAGAAGGGACGTGCGACATGGCTTTGGCGGGAGGAATCAATACGATTGTTCTTCCGGATGTGTATATCAGCTTTGACAAAGCGGGCGCGCTGAGTAAAGAAGGAAGATGCAAAACGTTCTCCGATCAGGCTGACGGTTTTGCCCATGGTGAAGGAGCCGGACTCTTTTTCCTTAAAAAGCTGAAAGCCGCTGAGACGGATGGGGACCATATTTACGGCGTCATTAAAGGAAGCGCGGTGAATCACGGCGGCCGTGCGGCATCTTTAACAACGCCTAACCCGAAACAACAGGCGGAAGTTATTAAAGCCGCATATAAAAAAGCGGGCATTGATCCGAAAACAGTCTCTTATATCGAAGCGCACGGCACCGGAACAGAATTGGGAGATCCCGTTGAAATTAACGGCCTGAAACAAGCGTTCAGCTCGTTTGCAGACGGAAAAGAGAAAGCAGCCGGCTATTGCGGCTTAGGGTCGGTCAAAACGAATATCGGCCATTTATCCCTTGCCGCGGGAGCAGCGGGCATTATTAAAATTTTGCTGCAGATGAAGCATCGCACATTAGTCAAAAGTCTCCACTGTGAGACGGTAAATCCGTACATTCAGCTTGAAGACAGCCCGTTTTATCTGGTGCGGGAGACGATGGAATGGAAGACGCAGACGGACGAACGCGGAAACGAACAGCCGCGCCGCGCGGGCATCAGCTCATTCGGCATCGGAGGTGTAAATGCCCACGTCGTCATCGAAGAATACATTCCAGAAGACAGAGAGGAAGCAGATGATTCTCATATCGACCCATGTCTTTTCGTTCTGTCCGCCAAAAATGAAAAACGCCTGAAAGAGCAGGCAAAACAGCTGAAACGTGCGCTTACTGAAAAACGGTACGATCATTCCAGCCTCGTTTCTATGGCATATACTCTCCAAATCGGAAGGGACGCCATGGAAGAACGCCTGGCGGTTATTGCCGGATCCGCAGAAGAACTGCAGGAAAAACTGTCACAGTTTATCACTGGAGATAAGCATGCGGATTTGTACAGAGGAAGAATAGACAAAGGCACGCTGCAAATGCTGACGGAAGATGAAGAAATTCAAGAAGCCGTTGAAAAATGGATGGCACGAGGCAAATACGCGAAGCTGCTTGAATTATGGGTCAAAGGGCTGAACGTCGATTGGGCGAAGCTGTATGGAGACCGGCCGCCTAAACGCATGAGCCTGCCGTCGTATCCTTTTGCAAAAGACCGCTATTGGGCGGCGAAACACACCGGAAAACACAAAAAAACAAGCACTGTATCTTCCGGAAAACAAGACGCGCTTCATCCGCTTCTGCACAGAAATACTTCAAACCTTGCAGAACAGCGGTTCAGCTCAATCTATACAGGAGAAGAATTTTACCTTGCGGATCATGTTGTAAAAGGCGTGCCGATTTTACCGGGTGTGGCACATCTTGAAATGGCGCGCGCAGCAATGGAACAGGCATCTGAAGTTCCGGCCGGACAAGGAAGCGTCAAGCTTAAGAATACGGTTTGGGTGCGGCCGATTACCATTGAAGACGAGCCGGTTCATGTCAACATCCGTCTCATTCCCGAAACGGCAAATAACGTTCAATTCGACATTTACTGCGGCCGGGAAACAGATCAGCCGTCCGTTTACAGCCAAGGGGCAGTATCAGTCCGCCCTGACGCAAAGGCTCCGGTCATTGATCTCCAAAAACTGAGATCACAATCCGCCGAGACACCGTTTTCTGCAGATGAAATGTACGATATGTACCGCAAAATCGGTTTTGATTACGGCCCGGCTTTCCGGGGAGTCAAAGCGATTTATACAGGTGATGATTTCGTATTGGGCAGACTGTCTCTTGACGCGGCTTGTGCGGACACGGTACAGGAGTATGTCATGCATCCGGGCTTAATGGACTCTGCATTGCAGGCATCAAGCATATTAACCGGAACAAATGATGAACAACTGATGCTTCCGTTTGCGGTTCAGGAGCTCGAAGTATTCAGCGCATGCGCTGCCGAGATGTGGGTATATGCCAGACTTTCTGAAGACCACAAAGCCGGCCAGATTGAAAAACGCGATCTTGATATTTGTGATGAAAACGGCAAGGTGTGCGTAAGGCTGAAAGGTTTGTCATTCAGAACGGCTGAAAAAGAACCTGAGAAAAAAGAAAAAGCTCCGGAAACGCTCATGCTTGAGCCGGTATGGACCCGAAGCGATGAAACTGCTGCTCAAACGGAACCGGTTTTTGCCCGGCATATCGTAATGCTTTGTGACACAGACGCCGGACTAAAACAAGCGGTTGAAGCCGCGGGAGCTGAATGTATTGAAATGACCTCCCCGCACGGGAAAGCGGCGGCGCGCTTCCGTGATTATACAGGACGGATATTGGAGACGCTGCAAAAACTGCTGAAGGAAGAGACGGAAGGAGACGTCCTTATCCAGACGGTTCTTTCTAAAACAGATAAGCATCAGCTGCTCTCAGGGATTTCAGCTCTGTTAAAAACAGCCGGCCTGGAACATAAAAAACTGAAAACCCAGCTGATTGAAATAGAACCGGCGGAAAACGGCAGAATCACAGACATCATCAGAGAAAATAAAACAAGGGCTGATGACAGCCATATCAAATATGAAAACGGCATCCGATACACCGCAGATGTCAAAGAAACGGCCGTGTCCGGCGGCAAAATACGCATTCCGTGGAACGACGGAGGGATTTATCTCATTACCGGAGGAGCCGGGGGCCTCGGCTTTATTTTCGCGAAAGAAATTGCCCGGAAAGTCAAAAAGCCGACACTGGTTTTGACAGGCCGTTCCGCATTAAGCGAGAATCAGCGGATGCAGCTGCAATCGCTTGAATCACTCGGAGCAAAAGCGGAATACAAACAGGCTGACGTAACAAACGCTCTAACTGCGGCAGACCTGGTCAAAACAATTGAAACGGAATATGGCGGCCTTCACGGCATCATTCATAGCGCGGGTGTGATGAAAGATCAATATATCGTAAAGAAAACAACCGAAGAGTTTTACAGTGTATTGGCTCCTAAAACGGACGGATTTGTCAACCTTGATGAAGCAACCGAGCATTTAGCGCTGGACTTTTTCATCGTTTTCTCATCCATTTCCGGTGTCACCGGGAATGCGGGACAGGCGGATTATGCGGCGGCAAACGCATTTATGGACAGCTATGCGGCATACCGCAACGCGCTGGTTACGGCAATGTACCGCCACGGTCACACATTGTCAATCAATTGGCCGCTTTGGAAAGACGGCGGAATGCAAGTCAATGAAGAAATGGCGAAGCTCACCGAAAAAAGAACCGGTGTAACGCCGATGCGCACTGAAACCGGAATAGAAGCTCTTTACAAAGCATGGAGCACGGGGAAAACAAGCGTGCTCGTTATGCAAGGAAACCGCGCCGTAATGCGGGAAAAACTGCTTCAAAAGACTCCCGCAGCCGCTTTTGCACCGGTTAAGAAAACGGAAGAAACACCTGCGCCGAAAGACCTGACGGCCAAACTTCAGGAATTGCTGGCAAAAGAAGTTTCCGGGCTTCTGAAAATAAACATTGAAGAAATCGATATCGAATTGGAGTTCAATCAATACGGATTTGATTCCATTACGCTGACGGAATTCGCCAACAAGCTGAATGACACTTATCAGCTTGATCTGACACCGACCGTATTTTTTGAATATGCGACGATTCAAGCCTTGGCGCATCATTTAGCAGAAGACTATCAAACGCAATTTGCCGGCAGCACACAGCCGAAAGAAGAAAAGAAAAGCGGTGTAACAGATGATGGCGGCATCAGACTGGCAGGGAACAAACGATTTGCAAAAACAGCCGTACAGCCTGTTCAGACTGCGGCTGAACATAAACCGGAACCGATCGCCATTGTCGGCATGAGCGGAGTGTTTCCGAAGGCCGCAAATATTGATGAGTATTGGCGCAATTTAGAAGAGGGAAAAGATTGTATAACAGAGGTGCCGGCGGATCGCTGGGACTGGCGGGAGTATTACGGTGACCCGCTTAATGAAGCCAACAAAACAAATGTAAAGTGGGGCGGATTTATTGACGGAGTTGCGGAATTTGATCCGCTGTTCTTCGGAATTTCACCGCTGGAAGCCGAACAGATGGATCCCCAGCAGCGCTTGTTAATGATGTATGCGTGGAAGGCGATAGAAGATGCGGGATATTCCGCTAAAAGCCTTTCCGGCACGAAAACCGGCCTGTATATCGGCACGGGGAATACCGGGTACGGCTCACTGTTTTCCGACCTGGATATCGGCGGTGCGTCAGCCGCAAATATGAGTCCGTCAGCAGGGCCGAACCGCGTCAGCTATATGCTCAATCTGCACGGGCCGAGTGAACCGATCGACACGGCTTGTTCCAGCTCGCTGGTCGCGATTCATCACGCCGTATGCGCCATTGAAAACGGGAACTGCGAGATGGCGATCGCCGGCGGCGTGAATACCGTCGTCACACCGCAAGGCCACATCGCTTATGACAAAGCGGGTGCGCTGAGCAAAGAAGGGAAATGCAAAACGTTCTCCGACAGGGCGGACGGATTTGCCGTCAGTGAAGGTGCCGGAATTCTGTTTTTGAAAAAGCTGTCAGAAGCGGAAAAAGCGGGCGATCATATTTACGGCGTCATTAAAGGCAGCGCGGTCAACCACGGCGGACGCGCGAACTCCTTGACGACACCGAATCCGAAAGCCCAGGCGGAAGTCGTCAGAACGGCTTATGACAAAGCAGGCATTGATCCGAGAACCGTCACTTATATAGAAGCGCACGGAACCGGAACGGAGCTTGGCGATCCGGTTGAAATCAACGGCCTGAAATCCGCCTTTCAAAAGCTGTACGAAAAAACAGGTGATCCCGCCGTTTACGCGAGTCACTGCGGTTTGGGATCGGCCAAAACCAATATCGGCCACCTGTCACTGGCAGCCGGTGTCGCGGGTGTGATCAAAGTGCTGATGCAGATGAAGCATAAAACACTTGCAAAAAGCCTCCACAGCGAGGTCATCAACCCGTATATCAAACTGAAAGACAGTCCGTTTTACATCGTACAGGAAAAAAGAGAATGGACGGCATTGAAAGACGAAAACGGCAATCATCTGCCGCGCCGTGCGGGAATCAGTTCTTTCGGCATCGGCGGCGTAAACGCCCATGTCGTCATTGAAGAATATATTCCGAAGGAAGAAAGAAAAACAGCTGTTTTCACACAACCTCAAATCTTTGTGCTGTCGGCCAAAGAAGAAGAACGTCTGCAGGAACAGGCGCAGCAGCTGGCGCAAGCTTCTTTTACGGATGCGGATCTTGCCGATGTTGCTTACACGCTTCAGCAGGGGCGTGATGCGATGGAAGAAAGAGCGGCCATTATCGCTTCCTCGGCCGCAGAACTGCGGGACAAGCTAAAGAGCTGTGCGAAAGGACGTTATGACATATCGGGCATTTATAAAGGAAAAGCGGGTAAAACCCCGCTGAAATCCATTATGGCAGGCGCAAACGGCGAAGCGGATATTGAAGAGCTGATAAGCCGCCGGGAGAATGACAAGCTTGCGGAATTATGGGTGCAGGGCGCGGATATCAAATGGGACGGCTTATATTCTGATATCAAGCCCCAACGGATGAGTCTTCCTGCTTACCCGTTTGCGAAAGAGCGGTACTGGATCACGGACAACCGGCCGAAAGCAGAAAAACCGCAAGCTGTGCCGACGGCGCGGGTGCTGCACCCGCTGCTTCACGAGAATGTATCGGATTTAACAGAGCAGCGGTACCGATCCGAATTTACGGGACAAGAGACGATTTTCACCGACCATCTTATTAAAGGCAAGCCGGTCATGCCGGGCGTCGCCTACTTGGAAATGGCCAGGGCGGCGGTTGCTCAGGCAGTCAAAGGGCAAAAGG
Organism: Bacillus sp. Bvel1; assembly: GCF_014872755.1. NCBI lineage: Bacteria > Bacillati > Bacillota > Bacilli > Caryophanales > Bacillaceae > Bacillus > Bacillus sp. Bvel1. Next base: position 923,214 of record NZ_JAAOBZ010000006.1, read on the forward strand.
AAGTTCCGTCTGTCATCCGTCTGAAAAACATCGTTTGGGTTCGGCCGATCGAAGCGGGAAACCGCCCGATTGAAGCGCAAATCAGCCTGAACCCGAGGGAAAACGGTGAAATCGTGTATGACATTTACACGGATTCACAAACAGAAGCAAGCGGCAGGCAGATACACTGTCAGGGGGCTGCCGGCATTCTCGGCGCCGGGGAGGCTCCGCACCGTGATATAGGCGCACTGAAAGCTCAATGCGGCCTCAGTATGCTGACTTCTGAACAGTGTTACGGCTTATTCAGCAAAATCGGCATTGACTACGGTCCCGGACAACAAGGAATTCAGCACATTCATATCGGAAGCAATCAAGCATTAGCTGAGCTCCGTCTGCCTTCCTTCCTCGAAGAAACGGCAGATCAATACGTTCTTCACCCGTGTATGCTTGATTCAGCTTTGCAAGCGACAATCGGACTGAAGCTGCATGCAGATGATAACCAGCTGTCACTGCCGTTCGCCCTTGAGGAACTGGACATTTTCAGCCCGTGCACGACAAGCATGTGGGCGTATGTCAGCTCCCGGGGAACGGATGAAAAAATACAGCGGCTGGACATTGACTTATGCGATGAGACAGGCCGCGTCTGTGTCAGGATTAAAGGGATTTCTTCCAGAATGATGGAAGGACCGGCGCCGGAAACATCATTAAATGGAGCAAACCTTCTGGCTCCGGTATGGGATCTTGCGGAATTCTGTGACCAAAGCCCGGCATATAAGACGGAAGAGGTTGTCTTTATCGCAGGAGATGAGGAAAGCGAGGCTTTTCAATTGCATCATCCTTCTGCGAAACGGCTTCATATCAACCCGGAGGATGAAATAGAGGCTGTTGCGGCTGAACTGAAAGCAAGAGGGTCTTTCGGGCATATCGTATGGATCGCTCCTTTTCACAGCGATGGTGACATGGTGAAAGCTCAAGATGCGGGCGTCATCCAGATGTACAGAGTGATTAAGGCGATGCTTGCTTTAGGATACGGAAGCAAGCGAATCAGCTTGACTGCAGTCACAATAAAAACACAGTCCGTACAGCCGGCGGACATCATTGATCCGGCTCATGCAGGCATTCACGGTTTGATCGGTTCGCTCGCAAAAGAGTATCCGAACTGGCAAACACGGCTGATTGATGCCGGATGTCCGGAAGATGTTTCAAAGGCGGAGCTGTTCTCAGCGCCGTTTGATGAGCAAGGCAATACATGGGCGTACCGCAACAATCACTGGTACAAACAGCGCCTCATCCCTGTACAGCAGCCGGTGTCAAGCCGGCCCGCTTACCAAAAAGGCGGCGTTTATGTCGTCATCGGCGGCGCGGGGGGCATCGGCGAGGCATGGAGCGAATATGCCGTGAAAACGTATCAGGCGCGAGTCGTTTGGATCGGCAGACGAAAACATAACAGCGCCATCCAGGAAAAAATCGACAGACTCAGCCAATTCGGGCCGGCGCCGATTTATATTGAAGCTGACGCGGCAAACCCGGATGAGCTCACACGGGCGTATGAAACGATCAAACGCACGCACCCGCAAATTAACGGAATCATCCATTCCGCAATTGTTTTAGAGGATCAGAGCCTGGCGAATATGCCGGAAAGCCGTTTGAGAAGCGTGCTCGCTGCAAAAGTCAATGTCAGCGTGAATATGGCCCGCGTGTTCCAAAATGAGCCGCTGGACTTTGCTTTGTTCTTCTCATCTGTTCAATCATTTGCGCGAGCGGCTGGACAAAGCAATTATGCTGCCGGGTGCAGTTTCAAAGATGCCTTTGCCGCTCATTTGGCTCAAGTTCGGCCGTATTCGGCGGCAGTGATGAATTGGAGCTACTGGGGCAGTGTCGGAATCGTATCATCTGCCGAATATCAAGAACGGATGAAACAGGCTGGAGTCGGATCAATTGAAGCGCCGGAAGCAATGGCGGCGCTTGAACGATTGCTCGGCGGCCCATTGAATCAGTTCGTCATGATGAAACAGGCGGAAGAGCCGGAGGAAAAACCGGAAGAAATGATAGAAGTATACCCTGAACATCACGGCTCGGCGATGCAAAAACTGCGAAGCTATCAGCCTAAAGTAACAAGACATGTACAACAATTGAGTTAAGGAGGGGACGGCTTTGCAAAACACTGAAGATCTTCTTTACAAACTATTGGCAGGCCAGCTGAAATCTGTCGGATTTTTTACGGAAAACGAAACGCAGCCTGTTATGCAGGGGTTTTACGGCAGGTGGCTGGAAGAAAGCATCTCCATCTTGGTGCAAAACGGCTTTTTGAAACAGTCTGGCAGTACGTATGTGTTAACGGGTCCGATAGAGCGTGCGGACGTTCTGTGGCAAGAATGGGATGAAAAGAAAGCTCCTTTACTCAAGGACAGCAGCAAACGGGCGATGATCACCTTAGTGGAGACCGCTCTCAGAGCTTTGCCGGATATTTTATCCGGCAGAGTTTCTGCCACTGATGTTCTGTTTCCTGATTCCTCAATGGAATTGGTTGAAGGAATCTATAAAAACAATGAAACGGCAGACTACTTTAATGAGGTGCTCGCTGACACATTGACGGCTTTCATTGAAGAACGCCTGAAAGAAGACCCGAACGCGGAAATCCGGATATTAGAGATCGGAGCGGGGACGGGCGGGACGAGCGCGGCCGTTTTCAAAAGATTAAAAGAGGTCAAACATCATGTGAAAGAATATTGCTACACCGATCTGTCAAAGGCCTTTTTCATGCATGCTGAAAAAGAATACGGTCCCGACAATCCGTATTTGACTTATAAGCGGTTTAATGTGGAAGAGCCCCCGGCTTTGCAGGGTATAGAGGCGGGTGCATATGACGCGGTAATTGCGGCAAATGTGCTTCACGCGACAAAAAATATTCGGCGGACACTTCGCAATGCCAAAGCGGTGCTTAAAAAGAATGGGATTTTGCTATTAAATGAGATCAGCAGCCATTCGGTTTATTCTCATCTGACATTCGGTCTTTTGGAAGGCTGGTGGCTGTATGAAGACGCCAAACTGCGTATTCCCGGATGCCCTGGGCTGTATCCTGAAGCGTGGCAGTCTGCACTGGAAAGCGAGGGATATCGGTACGTTACATTTATGGCGGAATCGTCACATCACCTCGGCCAGCAGATCGTGGCGGCAGAAAGCGACGGCGTCATCAGGCAAAAGCAGCCGGACGCGCCGGCGGTTGAAGAAATTGCGGCTTCCAAAGAGCCGGCTGATTTCATAGAACCGTCTTTCTCAGTCACAGACCGGACGGTGCAATTCATAAAAGAAACGTTAGCCAAGTCCATAAAGCTTGCTCCCGAGCGCATTCAGCCGGAAACCAGCTTTGAAAAATACGGCATCGACTCCATTTTGCAGGTGAATTTTATCCGTGAACTGGAAACATTGACGGGCGAGCTGCCGAAAACGGTCTTATTTGAACACACGAATACGAAAGAACTTGCCGAGTATTTGCTGGAAACTTACCCGGATAAGCTGCAACAGGCATTCGGAGCCGATCAAGCGCCTCCTGAAACGGAGCATCCGGAACCTGCAATGAATGAACCGGTGCCGCTTGTCACGGAAACGCGGCGATTTATCACTGAACAAAAAGAGCCAAAAGCGCCAAAGCCGGAAACAGAAACCGTCACCGATAATCGCTCAGATCGTGACGACATTGCCATTATCGGCATCAGCGGCCGCTATCCCGAGTCTGAAACCCTCGATGAGCTGTGGGAGCATTTAAAAGCCGGAGACAGCTGTATTACGGAAGCTCCGGAAAACAGATGGAAGTCCGGTCTTCTGAAAACGATGGCAAAAGAAACACGAAAAGAAGAACGCAAAACACGGTACGGCGGATTTCTGCAGCATATTGACGCTTTTGACCATCACTTGTTTGACATCCGGGAAGACCATGTGATGGAGATGACACCTGAGCTCCGTCTAAGCCTTGAAACCGTATGGGAAACATTTGAAAACGGCGGCTACTCGTTAGAAAGAGTAAACGAATGGCAGGAATCAGACAGCGGAATCGGTGTATTTATGGGCAGTATGTACAATCAATATTTCTGGAATATCCCGTCATTGGAAAAAGCTGCGCTCAGCTCTAACGGAGGGGATTGGCATATCGCCAACCGCATTTCCCACTTTTTCAATTTAACGGGTCCGAGCATGGGCGTTACGACCGCATGCTCCAGCTCACTGAGCGCCATTCATCTCGCCTGTGAAAGCCTGAAGCTTAACAGCTGTTCCATGGCGATTGCCGGAGGGGTCAATCTCACGCTTGAACCGTCTAAATATGATGCGCTCGAACGGGCGAATTTGCTTGAACAGGGAAGTGAAAGCAAAAGCTTCGGAACCGGCACGGGTCTGATGCCGGGAGAAGGAGTCGGTGCGGTGCTCTTGAAGCCGCTCTCCAAAGCGGTTGCCGACAAAGACCATATTTACGGGGTCATTAAAAGCAGCGCGTTGTGTCATAGCGGCGGAAGGCAGATGTACACGGCTCCGGATCCGAAACAGCAGGCGAAGCTCATGGCGGCTTCCATTGACAAAGCCGGAATCAATCCGGAAACAATCAGTTATGTTGAATCAGCGGCAAACGGCTCTGTATTGGGAGATCCGATTGAGGTCATTGCCCTTACGAACGCGTTCTCGCAATATACCGATAAAAAACGATTTTGCGCGCTTGGATCCGTCAAGTCAAATCTCGGCCATTTAGAGGCGGCCTCCGGGATGTCCCAGCTCGCGAAAGTGCTGCTGCAAATGGAGCGGGAAACATTAGTTCCGACCATTAACGCAAAACCGCAAAATCCGAATATCGCGCTTGAACAAACGGCCTTTTACCTGCAGGAGAAAACCGAGTATTGGGAGCGTCTGAAGGATGCCGAGACGGGAGACATCGTACCGCGGAGAAGCATGATCAATTCCTTCGGGGCAGGCGGGGCATATGCAAATCTCATCGTAGAAGAATATATCAGCCCGAATTCCGATCAGGCCCGTCATGGCGATGAGGAATATATTTTCCCTGTGTCAGCGAAAACAAAATGGAGTTTTGAAGCCTATCTTGAGAGACTTGCGGCCTTTTTAGAAAAGACGCCATCTCTTCATCCGGCCGCCATCGCATCTGCGCTGCAAAAAAGAACGCATCATCCGGAGTATCGGGCGGCATTTACGGCTGCTTCCGTTCAGGAACTGCTGGAAAAACTGGCCGCTTACCGCATGGATCAGCGGAATCTCAATTTCTCCGATTCTGATATCGGCCGGCGTGCGCGGCAATGGGAAAAAGGAGAGAATATCACGTTTGATCAGTTGCAGCAAGAGCACGCCGTTCATCTGCCGGCCTACGCTTTTGACCACGGGACTTCTTTTCATTTCGGTGAATCAGAAAACGCTGCCGGCGTTCAGGCGGTGTACAGTGATGACGACCCATACGTGAAAGGGCATCAATTCAGCGGAGAACCGGTACTCGTCGGCGCTACATATAACAGTCTGGCAGTCGATCATTTTTGTGACCTTTTTCCTGAAGCGGAAGGAGGACATATTAAAAAACTGAATTACGTCAGCCCCATTATCGTAAAAAAAGGCGATCGCATCGAGCTGAAAACAGAATCGAAACAAAACGGGGATGGATTTGAGCTGAGCATAATGCACCGCAGCCGCACGTCTCCTGATTGGAGCATAGCGGCGTATGCCGAGTGCAGCCCGTATCCGTTTCAAAAGCAGCACGCAGATCTGGCGGCCATTCAGCGCTCTTACCGGGAAGTGGGCCGGATAGATGAGTTATACGGAGACGGAACGGGAACCGTCGTGTGGGGAGAAGAATTTAAAACGATCACCCGCCTGTACAAAGGCACTGATGCCGTTTTAGCGAAAGTGAACCTGAACAATAGCGATGCACAACAAGCGCATCATTATGCCATAAATCCATTAATCGCCAACAGTGCTTACTTGGCCTCGCTTTCTTTATTGGACCAAACAGAGGCGGAAAGCTATCTGCCGTTCGGCATTAATTCCGTCACCTTCAGCAGCCCGGAAAATCTTACCGATTGCTGGCTGCACATCAAGCTGGCTAAACAAACGGGGGAAATGATTCTGATTAACGCAGATGTCATCAGCAGCCGATCGGAAGTGGTGATGCGTTTTGAAGGCTATGCCCTGAAACGGTTCCGCCCGAAAACCGAACAGATGAATCAGCCGGCCCGAACGGCTGTTAAGAATGCGGGAGCACCGATTTCTGCCGGCAGTCTGACAGATGATATCCGCAGCTACATCCTTGGCAAGCTCGCCAAGATGATGGATGAACCCGCGTCATCTCTTCGTTCTAATGCGAATATCATGGAATTGGGACTTGATTCAGCGAGTCTGATCGGGCTGACAAAAGAGATCGGCCAAGAGGCGGACATCGATGTGAATCCAACATTGTTTTTCGAGTATCCGACGGCGGAGGAGCTGACCCGCCACTTCGTGTCAGCATATGAGAGCAAGTTTTCTCAATTGCTTGCCGATCATAGGCATTCAGAAGAGGCCGGGGTCACGGAAACAGAAGAGCGCACTTTACCGAAGAAACAGCATACGCCTTGTGAAAACGCCGATGTCAAGCAAGGAATCGCGATTATCGGTATGTCAGCTCAGTTTCCGCAATCCCCGGATATCCAGTCTTTTTGGGGGCACATCGTAAACGGGGATCACTGTATTACCGAAATTCCGGCGGACCGCTGGGACTGGCGCCGTTACGCCGGCGATGAGAATGACACGAGTCTCAGATGGGGCGGTTTTATTGACGGTGTCGGCGAATTTGACCCGCTCTTTTTCGGAATTTCTCCTAAAGAGGCATCACAAATGGGGCCGGAGCAGTTTCTGCTTTTGATGCATACATGGAAGGCAATGGAGGATGCGGGCCTGACAAATAAGGCATTATCAAGCAGACCGACAGGCGTTTTCGTTGCCGCGGGCAACAGCGATCCGAACAATGGAACAGCCATTCCGTCCATCATTCCGAACAGGATATCATATGCCTTGAATTTACATGGACCGAGTGAATATTACGAGGCTGCCTGCACGTCAACGCTGGTGGCATTGCACAGGGCGGTTCAATCAATCCGTCATAACGAATGTGAGCAGGCTGTCGTGGGCGCCGCCAATATTCTGCAATCGCCGAAAGGTTTTATCGGTTTTGACTCGATGGGATATTTAAGCAAAAACGGCCGGGCGAAATCGTTCCAAAAAGATGCCGATGGCTTTGTCAGAAGCGAAGGGGCGGGCGTTATTATCATCAAACCGCTTGAGGCGGCAATTGAAGACGGCGATCATATTCACATGGTCATTAAAGGAACAGGAGTGTCTCACGGCGGTAAAGGCATGTCGCTTCACGCACCGAATCCGGCGGGAATGAAGGCCGCGATGAAAAAAGCGTACGAAGACACCGATGTTGATCCGCAAACCGTCACTTATATTGAAGCGCACGGCATTGCCTCCGAAATGGCAGATGCGCTGGAGTTTAATGCAATCAAAGCGGGTTACGGCGAGTCTGCAAATCAAGAGGAAAGCGCGCCTTGTTATATCAGCACCGTGAAACCTTGCATCGGGCACGGCGAACTCGCTTCCGGACTGGCCGCCCTTATAAAAGTAGCGATGGCCATGAAGCATCATACCATCCCGGGTATTCCCGGATTTACAGCTGCAAATGAGCAAATGGTTATTCAGAAAAGCCGCTTCCGTTTCACCGAAGACAATCAGGAATGGTCACAGCTCACCGACCATACGGGCAGACCGATCCCGCGCCGGGCCGCAATTAACAGCTATGGCTTCGGCGGCATGAATGCGCATGTCGTCTTGGAACAGTACAGTCCGAGCCATAAAGACAAAGAATCTGCGCATGACCCGCAGCTTATCGTGCTTTCTGCTAAGAGCGAAGGGCGTCTTAAGGCGGCCGCAGGTCAGCTGGCTGATTTTGTGCAAACTGGAGATACTCCGTCACTGCGGGATATTGCTTATACGCTTCAGACCGGCCGTGAGGCGATGAACTGCCGCTTGGCACTCGTTGCCCGCAATCAAGATGAATTGCTGGAAAAACTGAAAGAGTACAGAGCATTTTCCGAAGAAAGCAATGGAATGAAAAGCTTCTTTACAGGCAGTCAGCAGACTGGATCAGGAGATATCGGCGTTTTACTGGAAGGGACTCTCGGTACAGTCGTCACGGAGACGCTGTTGGCTGAAAACAATCTGGAAAAGCTTGCATTTTGCTGGGTGAAAGGAGCGGATATACCGTGGGACAGACTCCACCAAGGCAAATCTGTTCAAAGAGTGCCGCTTCCGACATATCCTTTTGAACACCACAAGTATTGGAATGGCGGTCAGCCAGAAGACATCATCCTTGCGCCGGTTTCCCAGGACCCTCAGCTCCGCCGCGAGAGCGCAGCTGACATTGTGGCTGACATTTTGGGGATGAAGGCAGCGGAAATTGATCAAAATAAGCCGCTGACTGAATACGGCTTTGATTCAATCTCCTCTATTCAGCTGCTGAAAAAACTTGAGGACGGAGACAGCCGCATCAGTCTGGAAGCTCTTCAGAAATGCAGCACTCTTCAGGAGATCGGCATGCTGTTAAAAACGAACCAGCCGCATGAGGCGGGCCGGAATTTTCCCGAACTCGTCAAGCTGAATGAAAGAGAAAAAGGCCGTCCTGTTTTTTGGTTTCACGGCGGAACAGGAGGCGTTGAAGCATACCAGCCATTCGCCAAAAAGAGTCAGCGTCCTTTTTACGGCATCCAGGCAAGAGGTTTGACAGGGAAAGAGCCGCTGCAAGGAATCGAAGAGACGGCCGCTTCTTATATGAGAATCATCCAAGCGGTACAGCCGAAAGGCCCTTATGACCTCGGCGGATATTCCTTGGGCGGGATGCTTGCTTATGAAACCGCGCGCCTCTTGCAGGAGGAAGGTCATACAGTAAAAAGCGCCGTCATGATCGACACCCCGTACAGTGAAAAATGGAAAGAGAGAAAACCATCTGTTAAGTCAGTCATGCTGCAAACGATCAATACGATGCTTACGGCATATCTTAAGCCTGAAAACCTTGAAGAGGCATTAATCAGCAGAGAAGACATTACCGTCCAGGCTGAGGAAGAAGAAGTATTGAAAGAATTGATCGGCCTTGCCAAAAAGCGCGGTCTGCCAAAATCCGAAGAAGCGATCCGGATGCAGCTGGAGCAAATGATGAAGACGCAGCTCGCTTACGGAATGGAAGAGTATGACATGAAGCCGCTGCCTCATCCGGAAGCGCTGCAATGTTACTACTTCCGTAATAAAAGCGGTTTGTTTCTCGGAGATTTTGAACGTTATCTGACAGCAGAGGAAGAACAAATTCCGTTAGACCATGATGCGTATTGGAAAGAATGGGAACACCAGATGAAACACTTTCACCTGCTGGACGTCCACTCTTCCAATCATGTCACAATGCTGTCGGAACCAAAGCCGCAAAACGCCATTAAGGCATTCTGCGAAAAACTGTACGCAAACAAAGGAACGATAAGCGCAAATTTCCTTAAATCTTTCAAAAAAAAGCTGGACGAAACAAATGAGTTGGTAAAACGGTAATAGAGAACGGCCGGAGCAATCCGGCCGCTTTTTTTACAAATAGAACTAAATACACTATGTACTAAATATTCACTGTTATATTGATTTCCTGTTTATAAGACATTAAAAAAACCCCCGATAAACAGGGGGCGATATTAAAATCTGACAGGCAATGTTTCAAGCCCTCTCAAAAACACATTTTTTCTCCATGTTACATCCTCGGGCGCGCCTTTCAGCTCTATATTCGGGAACCGTTTTAAAAGAGAAGTAAAGGCAATGGATGCTTCCATCCGGGCGAGCGGAGCCCCGAGACAAAAATGAATGCCGAATCCAAAAGAGATATGACGGTTCGGTGTTCTCGCTATATTTAATGTATCAGGATCATCGAAATATTCCGGGTCCCGATTGGCTGAACCGATGCCGATAAATATCATATCGCCTTTTTTAATAGAAACATCTTTATAGGTGAAATCTTCAATCGCCCATCGATTCGCCATCATGATGACGGGAGAGGTGTAACGCAAAAGCTCTTCGACCGCCGTCTGGATATTTTCGGGCTGCCGCTTTATCTTCTCCATCTGGTCTTTGTGCAGAAGAAGCGCCAGGGTGCCGGAGCCGAGAAGGTTAACCGTTGTTTCAAGCCCGGCAACGACTAACAAAAACAGCATGGAATACAGCTCTGATTCACTCAGCTTTTGGCCGTCCTCTTCAGCGTAAATAAGCTTGCTTGTCAGATCTTCAGCGGGATGTTTTCTTTTTTCTTCGATCAGTGTTTTCATATATTGTTTAAATTCTTTGAGAGCCTGGTTGGTCGCATCTTGTCCGCTCTCTGACGTGTCGACCATCGCGTTTGTCCATACTTGAAATTTGGCGCGGTCCTCTTTCGGAATTCCGAGCAGCTCGGAAATGACGATAAACGGAAGCGGTGCCGCGAAATCTCTCATGATATCAGGGTCTGCTTTTGTTTCCATTTCATTCAGCAGCTCTTCTGTGATCTGCTCTATCCCGGTGCGAAGCTGCTCAATCATCCGGGGAGTGAACCCCTGATGCACCAAAGATCGAAGACGTGAATGATCCGGAGGGTCTTTTGCCAGCATATGCTCTGAGACAAAATCGATATCTTCGCTGACATTCAGCTTCGCGATCAGCTCCTTCGGCATAACCCGTTTTACATCTCTCGTAATTCTGCCGTCTTTTAAAAACGCCATACAATCATCATAACGCGTGATGAGCCATGCCGGAAAGGTGCCTCCGAAACGCTGCAGTTCGAATTTATGTATGGGGTCCTGCTCTCTGAATCTGCTTAAAACCGCAAAAGGGTCTTCGTGAAACTCGGGTGAGTGTGGGTGAAACATTGTTTTTTCCATCTGGATTTCCCCGCCTTCATGTTTTTGAAAAGACATAACCAACAGCCGGTGCCTGCCGACCGGACGGCATTCCTCCTTTTATCTGCCGAAGACACTGATCACAACGGCTCATAAGTATGTCTAAAATATATAAGGAAACAGAAGCCGGTTCAATAGACAAATCGTAAAGCCGCCATTTTCGTTGATTATCAACAAAACAGCAAACTTTTTTTGCCATTTCATCATGTGTGTTAAATCCGGCTAATATACATATTTACGCTTCATATCAACTTCTTAAGGAGGATGTGAATGAATGCGTTTATGAAATGGGCGGCAAGTCTGCTTTTGGTGATCTCTCTTCAGTTCGGCCTTACGGGCGCCGGCATCCATTCGGACAGTGCTGCTCATGCTGCATCCCGATACGATCAGGTGCTGTATTTCCCGCTGTCAAAATATCCGGAGACGGGAAATCATATAAAAGACGCCATTTCGGCAGGTCATTCTGAGATTTGTACAATTGATCGGGGCGGAGCGGAGAACAGAAGGAAAGAATCATTGAAAGGAATTCCGACAAAGCCCGGGTTTGACCGCGATGAATGGCCCATGGCAGTCTGCACAGAAGGCGGGGCGGGGGCTGATATCAGATATGTAACCCCATCGGATAACCGCGGGGCCGGTTCATGGGTTGGAAATCAAATGAGCGGCTATTCCGACGGCACGAGAGTATTATTTATCGTTCAGTAACTTCTCCGGTTCGCCGGAGTTTTTTTATGCTTTGAAAAAGCGGCACGCCGGCTGGACATATGAAATGGCAAAGAGTAAACTTATATGTTGGAATCAGCATGAGAAAGGATTGGATCACATTGACAGTGACTACATACCGAAATATTGCACTTTTACTTCTTTGTTTAACAGCGGGAATTGTGGATGTGATCGGTTATTTAAGCCTGGGACATATCTTTACCGCCAATATGACGGGGAATATCGTTCTGTTCGGCCTGGCGATCGGCAACTCATGGCACCTTGCTGTACTCAAATCGTTAACCTCGTTAATCGGATTTATTGCCGGCGTTATTGCCGCGGCCCTGCTTGTGGGCAATAAAAAGAAATCATTCTGGCCCCCTGCGGTAACTGCCGCTTTAGCTATTGAAGGAGCTGTTTTGCTGCTGTTTGCTTTGTTCTCCTGCTTTTTTGCAGACGCCATTTCTGTTTATGTGCTGATTATGCTGCTCAGCTTCGCAATGGGAATGCAGACGACAGCCGCGAGAAAACTTGGTGTAGCGGGGATTTCCACGACCGTATTAACGGGAACGCTCGCTAATTTTTTTGAAGATCTCACCGCAAGGTTTTACAAAGCGGACAAGCGGAAGCAGTTTACGAGAGATGCTGTATTGCGCGCGCTTGCCTTGGTTCTGTATTGCTTTGGAGCGGTCATAGGCGCTTTTGCCGAACCGGATTATAAGTTTGCCGTGATCTGGCTCCCGATTATCATTATTTTAGGCATTATGCTTTGCGCATTCACGATGTTCCACGGATATTCTGAAGAAAAAAACCAATAAAAAAACGCCCTGAATCAGCGGCGTTTTTTCTTTTTATTGCTCTTTCCGGGTCCCGATTGTATACACGGCCCGATCTGTATGTACCTTTAATCCGTCTTGCTCCTGTTGGATGGTAATGGCGCCGAGCAGAGGGATTTCATACGCATCTTGGGGAAGCGGGACATTTCCTTCCTCCGTATAGGTTGTGCCGTGCCCTTTTAAAACGAGTTCTTCATCCGCTACATAGTCATCGGGATGGTTTGTCCGGCGGACGAGAACGTCATCAAGGTGAAGCATGATCTGATCCATATCAGAAATCTCGTTTCGGCTGTCTGTCAGCTCTCCTTTTCTGATATCAAGCGTTTGTCCGATCTGTTTTTGCAGCCATTCAGACAATTCGGTGTTTGTAAGTGCCATTGTGATTCCTCCTTTTATCTACACCATACTTATTCCCTATTTTTTTAGAAATACACTGCCTTGCATTGATCTTTTTTTCTGACAGCCGGTTCTGAACTGTTCCGAGTTCCTTCATTATAAATGTTTCATCTATTCACCTGAAAAACGGAGTCATCTGCCGGTGCAGACGACCCCGTTCTCATGATAAAAAGGTTACTCTTTCGGCACAGCGTTTTCAGCGTTCACTGCGCCCGCTCCGTAAATGTTCGGATCTTCATTTGTCCATTGATCCGGACTTTGTCTGATCAATGTTTTCACTTCGTCAGGCGAAAGCTGCGGGTTTTGCTGAAGGATTAAGGCAGCGATGCCCGCACAGATCGGAGTGGCCATGGACGTGCCCGACAGACTGAAATACAAGGAGCCTACTCGGTTTGATTTCTGTAATTTGTCAAGATATGAACGCGGAGAACGTAGAGATACGATATCGACCCCGGGCGCAAGAATGTCAGGCTTCTCTTTTCCGTACACCGTCGGGCCGCGGCTTGAGAAAGAAGCGACCGTATCGTCCTCATTGCTGGCCGTATCATTGTCATCATAGGCGCCTACCGTGATGACTTTCTCGCTGACACCGGGGCTTGAAATCGTTTGAGCTTCCGGACCGGAGTTGCCCGCGGCGACGCAGACGACGATTCCTTCATTCCATGCCTCTTCAACGGCCTTGACGAGCGGGTCGTCCGTTTCTTTATCATATTTGAGCGCATCTCCGCCCAGCGACATGCTGATGATTCTGATCGGATTCTTTGTGTGTTCTTTATTATATTGTATGCACCATTCCACACCTTCAATGATATCAGCCAAGGTTCCTGATCCTGATTTGTTTAAAACCTTGACTCCGATCAGATCGGCTTCCGGCGCCGGCCCCTGATATTTACCCGAAGATGAAGCGCCGCTGCTTGCGATATCACCGGCGCAATGGGTGCCGTGTCCGTTGTCATCATACGGTTCTGTCTTTTGGTTGACAAAGTCCGCAAATCCGATAATCCTGCCTTCTAAATCGGGATGCTGATAGATTCCGGTATCAATAACGGCGACGGTTACGCCTTTTCCTGTTAATACGGTGCCGTTACGGGTCACTTCTTTTGCATGAGACGATTCAGCTGCTGTATCAAGGAGAGCTTTTACTTCACGGTTTAAATAGATTTTACGGATATCCCGGCATTGCGAAAGAAGCATGTGAAGGGCGGACGGCGTGACTTCGGCGCTGCAGCAATTGATTGTTTGAAACTGCTTTTTTATGGTGCAGCGTTTTTCTTTTGATAAGACCTGTCCTGTGCTGTGAAAACCGGATTCATGGCAGCCCTCTTCAAATTCAATGATGACTGACATTTTCTTTCTGTTTTTCACCTTTTTTTCGAAAAAATTGTGTAAAAAGCAAGGTGTCCATTTGAAAGGTTTATATAACTGTAATACGTTTTCTCTGAGCGGCCAGTCCAGCTTATGAGCATTTGACCGCACCATTTGTACCATTGAGTAACCAAACATATATACTTTTCCTCCCATTCTGGCGATTCTCTCTATACCATATGAACAGGCCGTAAGTTCGGTCAGTTTGTTTGTCCTTCAGGAGCGCTGGTTACTTGCGGCTTTTTCAGGAGAAGAAATCGAGTTGAAACGGAACGTTTGTTCGTTTTGTAATGAAGCCGGCGGAAGGTAGTATATACATGAACATCATATTGAGACATTCCTTGGAAAAACAGCTTCCGATTGATATTATATATATGAAAAAAGACGGCTCCGTTTCAAAACGGACCATTATGATAAAAAAAGGGGATGAGCGGGCTGTAATGGCATTTTGCTGTACAAAAAGGCAGATGAGAACTTTTTTGACGGGCTCCATTCTGTCCTGCGCATTTGCTTCGGGAGGCGGATATTCATTTCTAAAAGCGTATTCTTGATGCCGTCCGTTTCCGGCCGTGAATCTCCCGCCCCTGAAAATTCGGGCGTTCCTCCCTTTTTTTTTGCCCTCTCTCAACCTTTTTTCACTGATGCCCGGCATTTGAGCGCTTGAACCGTGACAATCCATTGATTTTTCGAAACCGGGAAGTTTTTCACTGATGATAATGTTAATAGAATGTTAAGATAAGACCTATTGACAAAAATCCATATAATGAATATTTCATTTTTCAGAAAGGAGCAAAGAAGGAGAGCTGATGAAAAGAATTTTACTTAATGTCATCATTATCGTAGCAATGGTCTTACTAATAAGATGTGCTCATTATGCGTCAGACCCTGATCCCTCGAATTCTTCTGATACATACACAGATTTTAAAGATCTGGCTGAACATGAAGACCCCGATGATTATCATATATCGTACAATAAGAGAAAGGGGAGCCCCGTATTGATCATGTCCCCGCACGGAGGGAGAATTGAGGGCGGGGTGAGCGAGATCGTCCGCTCTTTCAGGGATGATTATTCAATCTACCTGTTTGAGGGATTAAAAGCGCATGATAACCAGACTCTTCATATTACGAGCACCAAGTTCGATGAGCCTTCAGCAGTCGAAAGCATTAAGCAGCACCATTATGTTATCGCAGTTCACGGTTATAAAGGCGACGAGAAAAATACTCTTGTCGGAGGAAGCGATCGGAAGCGGGCGAAAAAATTGGTGAGAGCTCTCAAACGAAACGGATTTCCTGCAGAATTGGCAACCTCAAAAACCGGTCTGGCCGGGGTTGACACCGAAAATATCAATAACCAGGCGCAAACCGGGCTGAGTATACAGCTTGAGATCAGCAGAGAACAGCGGGAGGCGTTTTTTGATAATTTTGATTACCGCGAAAGGGAATTCACAAAAACGGAGGAATTTTACCGGTTTGTCCGTACGATAAAAAGAGTGATCAATCAAGAGTATTCGTGAGCTTAAAAAAAGACAAACCAGTGAAAGGTGAGTAAACTGAAAAAAAAGGAGGTTTGTCCCTTGGCAAAACATCACTTTTATTTAAAAGCAAATTGGCCCGGAAATCGCAATGACGTCGGCGATATTAAAAGCGGCCGGCTGGAAACCGCTGTGTCCATTCCTAAGGAAATGGACGGACCCGGAGAAGGCACAAATCCTGATGAAATGCTGCTTGGAGCGGCCGCGACCTGTTATATTATAACGCTTGCGGCGATGATGGAAAGAAGCGGCCTGGATAAAGAAGATCTACATATGGAATCTGAAGGAATTGTAGACGTCACGAACGGTGTGTTCACGTACCAGAAAATCATTCACCGCCCGTTTATATTATTAAAGCCGGATGCAGCCGAAACGGACTTTACGCTCGCCAGGAAGTTGGCGCAAAAAGCGGAGTCCTCATGTATGATTTCACGAGCGGTCCAAGGAAACGTGGAGATGGAGCTTGAGGTTGAAGTAAAAGCTGCCCGAGCTTGACGAGTTCAAACGGTCAGCTCCGGGCCGTTTGATTTTTTTTAGCTTTTTGAGACTTGGAACGGTTCAGCAGGATGACGCCCGTGATGACAAAAATAAGCCCGATCATCATTTTGGCTGTCATGGCTTCCTTAAAAACAAAAAAGCCGACAATTGCCGTTAAAGCCGTGCCGACACCTGACCATGTCGCGTATGCGGCGGATAAATCAAGGCTTTTCAAAGAGAAGCTCAAAAACATAAAAGAGGCTCCGATTCCGGCAATGACGCCGAGAGCGGGCCATAAGTGCGTAAAACCGTCCGACAGCTTCAGCATCGTGCTTCCGAACACTTCTGATACAATGGCTAATGCCAGGCAGAGTAATCCTTTCATATCATGCTTCTCCTTTCTACCAATTCATCAGAATGACACCGGCCAATAAGAATACAAGTCCGATGACGGCCTGCTTGTCCAGTTTTTCATGAAACCATTTCGCTCCGATAATGGATGCGAGCACCGTTCCCGCTCCGCTCCATGTTGCATAGGATAAGCTGAGCGGAATGAGATTCAGTGTCAGTGAAAGCATATAAAAGGCCAATGAATAGCCTGCCACTACAAGCGCGCTCGGCAAAAACCGCGTAAATCCGCGGGAGACCTTCAGCATGGCCGCGCCGATTGACTCTGATAAAATAGCAATTGTGAGGAAGATATAACCCAGAATCATATCAAATCCCCCTCTCATCATAATCCTTATGCCTTTTGTTTAAGGCAGTAAAATAAAATAATATCCGAACTTTGCCCGCCAAGTCAAGACATTAGGCCTATATAAAAAGGCCCCTGAAAGGAGCCCTTTTTGATTGTCTTAGTAGTAATACGGATAGTAAGGGTAGCCGTAACCTCCGTACAGGTACGGATTGAATAAAGCGCTTCCGACAAGCCCCCCGACAAGCCCTCCGAAGAACGGTCCGCCGTAAAAACCAAACGGCCGTCCGAATCCATAACCAAACCAAGGCCGGCCAAATCCAAAACCCGGCCGCCCGAAGCCGAAGCCGAATCCGGGCCGCCCGAAGCCGAAGCCCGGCCGTCCAAACCCAAATCCGGGCCGTCCAAACGGTCTCATATCACTATCTGCTGCATATGTGTATTCTTCATTCATAATTTAGGTACCTCCAAGAATAAATTTGAGATGATAACAGAGTATTCAGCCCACCAATTTTTGATTGGGCATTTATCAAAAAAATAAAGGAGTGAGCTTTTGTGGGCCTGTATCAGTCCGATTGGTCAAAAAAACCTCCGCACACACACGCATACCGGGCTGTTACGGATGTAGTGCAGGGGCACTACCATATGATCGAAGGCTTTTCGCAGCCGGAGAACGGCAGCAATACAGATGAGCATACACATTTCTATACGGGCATCACCTCGTTTGAAAACGGCCATTTTCATAGGTATTACGGCATTTCAGGCCCTGCCATCCCGAGGGTTGACGGAACACATTACCATGAGCTTTCAGAGACCACCTTTGCCGCCTACAATGAGCCGATTCGGATCCAGCATGGCGGCGTCGTTTACGATCCGCGGGAGGAAGGACGGAAAACGCACCGCCATACGCTCAAAGGAAAAACGAGAGAGGTTGTCGGAAACGAGCCGATCGGGTGGTAGCGGACGTTTAGCGCTCAGGAAAAAGGGCAAAATGGATAGGTGCCTGAAGAAATGAATGCTATAATTAGGGGGAGATTTATAAAAGAGAGTGATACATATTGAAAAATAAAAAACAGCCTGTCGTCATACTCGTCGGACCGACGGCAGTCGGAAAAACAAAACTAAGCATCGGACTCGCGAAAATGCTGAATGCGGAAATCATCAGCGGAGATTCCATGCAGGTATATAAAGGGATGGACATCGGAACGGCCAAAGTCACCGAAGAAGAGACAGAAGGCGTGCCGCATCACCTGATTGATATTTTGGAGCCGTCCGACACTTTTTCAACGGCGGATTATCAGAAAATGGTGAGGGGAAAAATCACCGAGATTGCCGGTAGAGGAAAGCTGCCGATGATTGTCGGGGGGACGGGTCTGTACATTCAGTCCGTGCTGTATGACTATACGTTCACGGACAACTCCGGCGACCCTGTATTCCGGGAGCGAATGGAGAAACTGGCGGCTGAAGAAGGGGCGGAAGCGCTTCATGCCAAGCTTGCGGCAGCCGACCCGGAAGCGGCGGCAGCCATTCATCAAAACAATACGCGAAGAGTCATCCGCGCGCTCGAAATCCTGCATGTATCGGGAAAAACAATGTCAGAGCATCTTAAAACCCAAAAACGGGAGCTGCTTTACAATGCGGTTCTTATCGGTCTTACAATGGACAGAGAAGTACTGTACGGCCGGATTAACGAGCGCGTTGACCTGATGCTGGAAACCGGCCTTCTTGACGAAGTAAAGGGGCTGTATGATATGAATATCCGGGACAGCCAATCGATTCAGGCAATCGGCTATAAAGAGCTGTATGAATATCTTGATGGAAAAGTGCCGCTTCCTCAAGCCGTGGAGCAATTAAAACAAAATTCAAGGCGATATGCGAAACGCCAGCTGACCTGGTTTCGCAATAAAATGCCCGTTTCATGGACAGATATGACGCCGCCTGTTGATATTGAGCAGAAAAAAAAGGAAATTTTCGAGTGCATAGCAGGAAAACTGGAAATTTAATCGAAACAGTATTGTATTGAGAACCAAGGAGGACGAAACATGAAACCGATTAATATCCAAGATCAGTTTTTGAATCAAATCCGAAAAGACAATACGTTCGTCACGGTGTTTTTACTCAACGGCTTTCAGCTTCGCGGCCAGGTAAAAGGCTTTGACAACTTTACCGTTTTGCTCGAAACGGAGGGGAAGCAGCAGCTTATTTATAAACATGCCATCTCCACGTTCGCCCCGCAAAAAAACGTCCAGCTTGAGCTTGAATAGACTTTTTGACAAAGACCATGAACAATGGTCTTTTTCTATGCGCGTCTGTATATTGCAGGCCGTACATCGGAAAGATAAAAGGGGGTTCGGAAAATCGTGTTCGAAAGTGAAAATGAACTGAGAAGAATCAGGATTACGCTCGTTTGGATCGCTGTTTTTTTGCTGTTTGGAGCTTGCAGCAATCACGAGACGGTGGTGACGGATGATGACGGCGGCTTGGCGGATGCCGAATCGCAGACAGAAGGCATGGTGCAGCTGGAACATAATCGTTTCGGCATTGTCGAGGGCGGTTACTTAAAAATATACCGCTATGATGAAAAAACGAATAAAATCGAACTGAAAAAAGAAACGGCGCTGGATGAGCTTGAATAAATTTCACAAGCGTTCGAATTTACAAAGCGGGCCGCACAAGCTACACTAAGTACTGACATTGATCATGCAGAGGGTGAGACGATTGAAACACAAGGTGATAATCAACCATTGGGAAGAAACTTGTGAAGATGATTCCTGCTATGAATATGGAACCAGCATCATCGTTGACGGCAAAGAACTGATCAGGGAGGCTTCCATCACAAGCGCTCTGAAAGCCGTACTGAAAGAAATCGGTGCTGATGTAGAGATTGAAGAAACCGTTGAAAGCGAAAAAAAATGTGATTCTTACAAAAAATAAGAATAAAAGTCTAGACTACTAAGCAGTTTTTTTTCATGTTATGATAGACATCGGCTTACACATGACACCTTGAGTAGGATGAGAGATGATTCTCGTTCTGCTCTCTTTTTTGGGCGTTAATCGGGCCGGAGCCAAAGTCCGCTCTTTCAAAAATATGAATTTTTTATAAATCGATCTCAATATGTTGTGTTTTTCTGAGAGGTTAGTATACTATATATAGTGTTAAGAGATTCATTATTTTTGATAGGTCGTGATAAGGATGGTTCAAATCATATTTGATTCAAAGACAGGGAATGTTCAGCGTTTTGTGAATAAAACAGACTTTCAGCTGATCCGCAAGGTGGACGAAATGGACCACGTGGACACTCCGTTTGTTTTGGTCACCTACACGACAAACTTCGGTCAGGTACCGGCATCAACACAATCATTTCTCGAAAAATACGCCCATCTCTTATTAGGAGTCGCTGCGAGCGGCAACAAAGTATGGGGCGATAACTTTGCAAAAAGCGCCGATACCATCTCTAGACAATATCAGGTGCCGATCTTGCACAAATTTGAACTCAGCGGCACATCTAAAGACGTTGAATTGTTTACTCAGGAGGTAGAAAGAGTTGTCACAAAATCAAGTGCCAAAATGGATCCAGTTAAATAACGAAATCATGATCCAACAAGATGGAAAATTCCAGTTTGATAAAGATAAAGAGGCTGTACATAGCTATTTTGTAGACTATATCAATCAAAACACAGTTTTCTTTCACGATTTAAAAGAGAAGCTGGATTATTTGATTGAAAACCAATACTACGAAGAGGAATTCTTAAGCCTTTATTCTTTTGAAGACATTAAAGAAGTGTTTAAGACAGCTTACGCTAAGAAGTTTCGTTTTCCTTCCTTCATGAGTGCGTTTAAATTCTATAATGACTATGCTTTGAAAACGAATGACAAGAAAAAAATCCTCGAGCGTTATGAGGACCGGATCTCAATTGTTGCGCTGTTCTTCGCAAACGGCGACACTGAGAAAGCAAAAGAATATGTGAATCTGATGATCAATCAGGAATATCAGCCGAGCACACCGACATTTTTGAATGCCGGCAGAAAACGCCGCGGAGAACTGGTGAGCTGTTTCTTGCTCGAAGTCAATGATTCCTTAAACGATATTTCACGGGCGATCGATATTTCCATGCAGCTTTCTAAACTGGGCGGCGGTGTTTCTCTTAACCTGTCCAAGCTCCGCGCGAAAGGTGAAGCGATTAAAGATGTTGAAAACGCCACAAAAGGTGTTGTAGGCGTCATGAAGCTTCTTGATAACGCGTTCCGTTACGCTGACCAAATGGGCCAAAGACAAGGCTCTGGCGCGGCGTACTTAAACATTTTCCACCGCGATATCAATGACTTTCTTGATACGAAAAAGATTTCTGCGGATGAAGATGTGCGCGTCAAAACGCTTTCTATCGGTGTCGTCATTCCGGATAAGTTCGTTGAGCTTGCACGTGAGGACAAAGCGGCTTATGTATTCTATCCGCACACGATTTATAAAGAATACGGCCAGCATATGGATGAGATGGACATGACGGCGATGTATGAGGAGCTTGTCGACAACCCGCGTGTCAAAAAAGAAAAAGTGAATGCGCGCAAATTGCTTGAAAAGCTTGCCGTTCTCCGTTCTGAGTCAGGTTATCCGTACATTATGTTCCAGGACAACGTAAACAAAGAGCATGCGAATAACCACGTATCAAAAGTGAAATTCTCGAACCTTTGCTCTGAAGTGCTTCAGGCGTCACAGGTTTCGGCTTACACAGATTATGACGAGGAAGACGAAATCGGCCTGGACATTTCCTGCAACCTTGGTTCATTAAATATTTTGAATGTCATGAAACATAAATCGATTGAGCGCACGGTGAAACTCGCGACGGATTCCCTGACTCATGTATCTGAGACGACGGATATCCGCAACGCGCCGGCAGTCAGACGCGCGAACAAAGCGATGAAGTCGATCGGTTTAGGCGCCATGAACCTTCACGGCTACCTGGCCCAAAACGGCATCGCTTATGAAAGCCCGGAAGCAAGAGATTTTGCGAATACGTTCTTTATGATGGTGAACTTTTATTCCATCCAGCGTTCAGCTGAGCTTGCGAAAGAAAAAGGCGAAACGTTTGAGCATTACGAAGGCTCCACTTATGCAACGGGAGAATATTTCAATAAATACATCGAAAAAGAGTTCTCACCGGCATACGAAAAAATCGCTGCGCTCTTTGAAGGCATGCACATCCCGACAATTGAAGACTGGAAAGAGCTGAAGGCGTTTGTCGCCGAAAACGGCATGTACCACAGTTACAGACTGTGCATCGCGCCGACAGGCTCCATTTCCTACGTCCAATCCAGCACGGCGTCCGTTATGCCGATCATGGAACGGATCGAAGAAAGAACATACGGAAATTCAAAAACGTATTACCCGATGCCGGGGTTAGCGTCTAATAACTGGTTCTTCTACAAAGAAGCTTATGATATGGACATGTTCAAAGTGGTGGATATGATCGCGACAATCCAGCAGCATATCGATCAGGGAATCAGCTTTACCCTGTTTTTGAAAGATACGATGACAACTCGTGATCTGAACCGTATTGATCTGTATGCCCACCATAGAGGCATCAAAACCATTTACTATGCAAGAACGAAAGATACCGGGCAGGACAGCTGTCTTTCTTGTGTCGTTTGATTAAAGGAGAGTTAACAGTGACAAAAATTTATGACGCAGCAAACTGGTCAAAGCATGAAGATGATTTCACCCAAATGTTCTACAACCAAAACGTAAAGCAGTTTTGGCTTCCGGAAGAGATCGCATTAAACGGCGATCTTCTTACTTGGAAGTATTTGGGTAAAAATGAGCAGGATACGTACATGAAGGTGCTCGCCGGCCTGACACTGCTTGATACAGAGCAGGGGAACACAGGCATGCCGATTGTGGCCGAGCACGTTGAAGGCCATCAGCGAAAAGCGGTTCTTAATTTCATGGCGATGATGGAAAACGCGGTGCACGCAAAATCATATTCAAATATTTTTATGACGCTTGCTCCGACTGAAACGATCAACGAAGTATTTGAATGGGTAAAGCAGAATAAATATCTGCAGAAAAAAGCGCAAATGATTGTCGGGCTTTACAAAGCCATTCAAAAAGATGATGAAATTTCACTGTTCAAAGCGATGGTTGCTTCTGTCTATCTGGAAAGCTTCCTTTTCTACAGCGGTTTCTATTATCCGTTATATTTCTACGGACAGGGAAAACTGATGCAAAGCGGTGAGATCATCAACCTGATTCTTCGTGATGAAGCGATCCACGGTGTATATGTCGGACTGCTGGCCCAGGAAATATACAATAAACAAACAGAAGCGAAAAAAGCGGAACTTCGCGAATTTGCGGTTGAGCTTTTAGAAGAGCTTTATCACAATGAGCTTGAATATACAGAGGATCTCTACGACCAAGTCGGGCTGTCTCATGACGTAAAGAAATTCATCCGCTATAACGCCAATAAAGCTTTGATGAACTTAGGGTTCGATCCTTACTTTGAAGAAGAAGATATTAATCCGATTGTATTAAACGGATTAAACACCAAAACAAAATCACATGATTTCTTCTCCATGAAAGGGAACGGCTACAAAAAGGCGACGGTAGAACCGATTAAGGACGAAGATTTTTATTTTGGCCAAGATGAAGAGCAGATATAATATCTGCTCTTTTGGCTTGAGTGGAGAGGTAAGACAGGAGGAACGGGCATGAATAAAATGGATGAAATCATCTTGGCTGCACCGCGGAGTGACGTCTTTCAAAACGAAATGCTGACATTTCAGGGAGTCAACAGCGAGGATGAACGTATCATAAAAATTATGGCTCAAATTGAGGCGCATTTTTTTGAAATCAGAAGAGGCGACGCGGAAGAGGACCCGCGATTTAAACAGCCGATTCCGTATGTCGTCATCCGCCGCGATGATGAGGTATTTGTGTATGAACGGCTCGCGGGCGGAGGGGAATCGCGCCTCCATAATAAGCTTTCTCTCGGCTTCGGCGGACACATGAACCCTATGGAAGGGGCGGCTTCATTTTCGGAAGTGCTGAAACAGAACACCGACCGGGAGCTGGCGGAAGAACTGTACATTCGCGAGGAGGACAAACAAAATATTGTCACACTCGGCCTGATCAATGATGATGAAAACGATGTAGGGAAGGTGCATATCGGCATCCTTTCTGCGCTCCAGTTAGCGCCTGCAGCATAAGTCGAAGTGAAAGAAAAAGATCAAATCGCCGGGCGCTGGATGAAACTGAGCGAACTGAAAGAGGAAAATGTGTATCAGCGTCTTGAAGCTTGGTCTCGGTTTGTCGCCGATATACTTCAATAACAAAAAACCCCCGTTCGTCCCAAAAAAGGGAGAGCAGGGGTTTTTTCCATTTAGTCTTGCACAATGAAGGCATCAAATCCGGCTTTTTCGGCCCGCGCTGCCAACGCTTCAGCATAATCTCTGGAAGAGAATGCGCCGATCTGCACTTTGAATAAGCCGCCTTTTGGAAGCACAATCGCGTCAAAACCTTTAGACACCGCATCGGCGGCAAGCGCATCAGCATTTGCTTTCACTTTGAATGCGCCGATTTGCACTTTATATAAGTCAGCCTTTTTTTTTAGACCGAAAGCTTGCTCCAAGCCCTTGGCATGTCCTCTTGCAAGGCTTTCAATAAAACTGGCTGTTTTCAGTTTGTTTGCATCAGCTGACGTATCAACAAAACCATTCTCCGTCAAAATCGCCGGCATACTTGTCTCCCGCAGCACATGGAAGTTGGCTGTTTTTTTTCCGCGGTCATTAAAACCCGATGCTTGAATTACTTGCGTGTGGACGGCTGATTGGTAAGTCGAGGTCGGCGCTCCGACACCGGGGTAAATATAGCTTTCGAATCCGGTTCCGCCTCCTGAGTTAATATGAATGGATAAAAAATAATCTGCGCCCCAGCTGTTGGCGGCATCCGTTCTTTCCGTCAGGCTGACCGTCTTATCGCTTGTCCTGCTCATCGTGACAGAAACTCCTTCATACTCATTCGTCAGAATCGTGCGCAAAGCCAGCGCGATCTCCAGCGTGACCGCTTTTTCCTGAAGTCCGTTTCCGGTTGCACCTGAATCAGTTCCACCATGCCCGGGGTCTATAAAAATTTTAACCATTCTCCATCACCTCATTACAGCATATGATGATATTCAAAAGGTGCTTGTACGGCTGTCATTCATGAAAAAAATGAGAAATACACCCAACATTTCCCGGAAAATAAAAATAAATGGTTTGTCCTCCCGTTTTTGCTGAATACAATAAGAAATGAAAAATATTTCTCGGGAAAGCGCAGGATTCAACATCATTCCCGAAGAGAACGGAAAAAGTGACAGATAAAGAGGAAAACGGGCCTCATGATGATAGGCGGATGTCACAGAACCGCTTCATCATGAGTAAGATAAAGAGAGAACAGAGAGGTGAGCATGTTGGAGCGCGCTGTAACCTATAAAAATAACGGACAAATTAACATCATTCTTAATGGCCAAAAGCAAGTGCTGACAAATGCAGAAGCTGAGGCGGAATATCAGGCCGCCCTGCAAAAAAATGAAGCCAAGCACAGCATTCTGAAAGAAATTGAAAAAGAAATGAACACATTAGTGGGTATGGAAGAAATGAAACGCAACATTAAAGAAATTTACGCATGGATATTCGTCAACCAAAAACGGGCCGAACAAGGGTTGAAAGTCGGAAAACAAGCTCTTCATATGATGTTCAAAGGGAACCCCGGCACCGGGAAAACCACCGTCGCGAGACTGATCGGCAAGCTTTTCTTCGAGATGAACGTTCTTTCCAAAGGACATCTGATCGAAGCGGAACGTGCCGATCTCGTCGGTGAATACATCGGACACACGGCGCAAAAAACGAGAGATCTGATTAAAAAATCGCTTGGGGGCATTTTATTCATTGATGAAGCATACTCACTTGCAAGAGGCGGAGAAAAGGATTTCGGTAAAGAGGCGATTGATACGCTTGTCAAACATATGGAAGACAAACAGCATGAATTCATTCTGATCCTGGCAGGGTACTCAAGAGAAATGACACATTTCCTGTCATTAAATCCCGGTCTGCAATCGCGTTTCCCTATCAGCATCGATTTTCCGGATTACTCTGTCACTCAGCTGATGGACATCGCAAAGCGCATGATAGCAGAGCGGGAGTATCAATTAAGCCAGGAAGCCGAGTGGAAGTTAAAAGATTACTTAATGACAGTGAAAAGCACGACAAGCCCCATTAAATTCAGCAACGGGCGCTTTGTCAGAAACGTGATTGAAAAATCGATCCGCGCTCAGGCCATGAGACTTTTAATGGGAGACCAATACTTGAAAAACGATTTAATGACGATCAAGAGCCAGGATTTACTTATAAAAGATGAGGCGGCAGCTCACGAATAGACCTCTCAGCCGGTTTGAGGGGTCTCTTTTTTATTTCTCTCTTTAAAACCCGCCGGATGTGTGGTATACGCCCTGCGGGTTTGGTATGATAGTACTACTGCCCAATACGACACAGAAAGGAACATCCATTTGAACGAACAGGAAGGAAAAAAAGAAACGGTCATTTTGGTCGGCTGCCAGCTTCCGCACATGACAGATGAGCACTTTGAACATTCCATGGAAGAGCTTGCTTCATTGACAAAAACGGCTGACGGAACGGTGCTGACCCGGATTACGCAAAAACGGAACAGAGCGGATGCCGCTACATACATAGGCAAGGGGAAAGTAGACGAGCTGAAGGCGCTGTGTGAAGAGCTTGAAGCGGATCTGGTTATTTTTAATGATGAACTGTCACCGAGCCAGCTTAAATCACTCGCCACTGCAATTGAAGCGAAGATCATCGACCGCACGCAGCTTATTTTGGATATATTCGCAAAAAGGGCGAAGACGAGAGAAGGAAAGCTTCAGATCGAATTGGCCCAGCTTCAATACGCGCTGCCGCGTCTGAGCGGACAAGGAATCAATCTCTCAAGACAAGGCGGCGGAATCGGGACGAGAGGGCCCGGTGAGACAAAGCTTGAAACAGACCGGCGCCACATTAGAAACCGCATACACGAAATTAACGTGCAGCTGTCAACGGTTATCCGCCACAGAAGCCGTTATCGGGAGAGACGTAAAAAGAACGGCGTGCTTCAGGCTGCACTCGTCGGTTATACCAATGCAGGAAAATCAACGTGGTTCAATCAATTAACAAGCTCAGACAGCTATGAAGAAGATCTGCTGTTTGCAACACTTGATCCGATGACGAGAAAGATGGCGCTCCCAAGCGGCTACAGCGTCCTTTTGTCTGATACGGTCGGTTTCATTCAGGATCTGCCGACGACGCTGATTGCCGCTTTCCGTTCAACGCTTGAGGAAGTGAAGGAAGCAGACTTGATCATTCATGTCATTGATTCATCCAATGAAGATTATGCCGGGCATGAACAGACTGTCCTCGGTCTGTTAAAAGAGCTTGAGGCAGATGATATTCCGGTGCTGACCGCTTATAACAAACGTGACGAGACACTTCCTGACTTCATCCCGACAGCGGGAGAAGGCCACATCATGATCAGCGCCAGAATCGCCGGGGATGAAGCAAAACTAAAAGCGGAAATCGAAGCTTATTTGCGCCGAGAGCTGATGATGCCGTATGAAGTTCATGTGCCTGCCGCCGAAGGCAAATTGATGTCACGCATCAAATCAGAGACCATGATCGACAGCCTTTATTTTAATGAAGAAAATGAACGCTACGAAGTCTCAGGTTATGTACAGGAAGAACAAAGCATACTCGGAGAATTGAAGAAATTCATGTAAGGAAGGTATACACAACATGTTTGACACACTGACCCACGGCGCTCTTTTACAAAAAACCGCCGAAGAAACAGAAGCGGAAATCTCCGCCGTTCATAAAAGAATAGAAGAAATCAGTGAACGGAATGAATGGAGAGTCCTGCAAAGCTACAGAAAACATAAAGTAAGCGATACGCATTTTACGCCTTCAACCGGATACGGTTATGATGATATCGGACGGGATACACTGGAGAAGATCTATGCTGATGTGTTCGGAGGAGAGGAGGGACTTGTGCGGCCGCAAATCATTTCCGGTACGCATGCGATTTCAATCGCGCTCTTCGGCGTGCTGAGACCCGGGGACGAATTGCTTTATATCACAGGCAAGCCTTACGATACACTCGAGGAAATCGTCGGAGTAAGAGGCGGGGAGTATTCAGGCTCGCTTAAGGAATTTCAAATCGGATACAATGCAGTCGATTTAACATCAGAAGGCAGAGTGGACTTTGAAGCAGTCCGGGCTGCAATCCGGCCGAATACAAAAGTGATCGGCATCCAGCGTTCAAAAGGATATGCGAATCGTCCGTCTTTCAGAATAAATGAAATTGAAGAGATGATTCGTTTCGTAAAGGAAATCAAAGAGGATGTCATTGTTTTTGTGGACAATTGCTACGGAGAATTTGCAGAAGAGCGGGAACCCTGCCACGTCGGAGCGGATCTTATGGCCGGCTCCCTGATTAAAAACCCGGGCGGCGGCCTTGCTAAAACGGGCGGCTATCTTGTAGGGAAAGCCAAGTGGATTGAGGCCTGCTCTTACCGGATGACCTCCCCGGGAATCGGAAGTGAGGCCGGTGCTTCGCTTTATTCACTGCAGGAAATGTATCAAGGTTTCTTTCTCGCTCCGCATGTAGTGGCGCAAAGCTTGAAGGGAGCGGTATTTACCGCCCGTTTTCTTGAAAAGCTCGGCTTTACGTCAAACCCTGCATGGAATGCGCCGAGAACGGATCTGATTCAATCAGTTGAGTTTCAGGACCCTGATAAGATGATCGCTTTTTGCCAGGCGATACAATATGCATCACCGATTAATGCGCATGTGAAGCCTTATCCGAGCTATATGCCGGGATATGAAGACGATGTCATTATGGCAGCGGGCACTTTCGTACAGGGAGCAAGCATTGAATTATCAGCAGATGGACCTATCAGACCGCCTTATGTCGCGTATGTCCAAGGAGGACTAACCTACGCGCACGTGAAAAATGCGATTTGCAGCGCCGTAAATGCTTTAATGGAAAAAGAGCTGATTTAGGGCGTTTGCAATTTTCAAAGAATTTGATGTTAAGATTCCTTACATTGTGTTGACACAAAATATAACATCACCTATAATGAGACTAAGATAAGAAAAGGAGGAAATTGAGATGAGTGATAACATTCGCCGCTCAATGCCTTTATTTCCAATTGGGATTGTCATGCAGTTAACAGAACTTTCTGCCCGGCAAATTCGATATTATGAGGAAAATGGATTGATATTTCCAGCGAGAAGCGAAGGAAATAGACGATTATTTTCATTCCATGATGTAGATAAACTGTTAGAAATCAAAAATCTGATTGAACAAGGCGTCAATATGGCGGGGATCAAACAAATTCTGGATAAGGCATCTGCCGAACCGGAAGAAAAATCCGAAAAAACCGCCAAACCGATGAAGCACAATCTGTCTGATGACGAACTCAGAAAGCTTCTGAAAAACGAACTGATGCAGGCAGGCCGTTTCCAGCGGGGAAATACTTTCCGCCAAGGTGACATGTCCCGATTCTTTCATTAATCCGTTAGCAACTGTTTTGCTATATACATTTACCTTTTAGAGGAGGAGTTTTACGAAATGGCAAAGTACACAAGAGAAGACATCGTAAAATTAGTAAACGAGGAAAACGTAAAGTATATCCGCCTTCAATTCACAGACATTCTCGGAACGATTAAAAACGTGGAAATTCCTGTGAGCCAGCTTGAAAAAGCACTTGATAATAAATGCATGTTCGACGGTTCTTCCATCGAAGGTTTCGTCCGTATCGAAGAGTCTGATATGTACTTATATCCTGATCTGAACACATTTGTAATCTTCCCATGGACGGCTGAAAAAGGTAAAGTAGCACGCTTCATCTGTGACATTTACAATCCGGACGGCACGCCGTTCGAAGGTGACCCGCGTAACAACCTCAAACGGATTCTGAAAGAAATGAAAGAACTCGGTTTCAGCGATTTCAATCTTGGACCTGAGCCTGAATTCTTCCTGTTTAAATTAGATGAAAAAGGCGAACCGACGCTTGAATTGAACGATAAAGGCGGATACTTCGATCTGGCTCCGACTGACTTGGGAGAAAACTGCCGCCGCGATATCGTGCTTGAGCTTGAAGAAATGGGCTTTGAAATCGAAGCATCTCACCATGAAGTTGCTCCGGGTCAGCACGAAATCGATTTTAAATATGCCGGTGCCATCCGTTCTTGTGACGACATCCAAACTTTCAAACTGGTTGTCAAAACGATCGCCCGCAAACACGGTCTGCATGCGACATTCATGCCAAAACCGCTGTTCGGCGTAAACGGTTCCGGTATGCACTGCAACCTATCACTCTTTAAAGATAACGTTAACGCATTCTTTGATAAAGACGCTGATCTTCAGCTGAGTGAAACAGCAAAACATTTCATTGCCGGTATCGTAAAACACGCGACAAGCTTTACGGCTGTCACAAACCCGACAGTGAACTCTTACAAACGCCTTGTTCCGGGCTATGAAGCACCTTGCTACGTGGCATGGAGCGCGCAAAACAGAAGCCCGCTGATCCGTATCCCGGCTTCCCGCGGCATCAGCACGCGTGTTGAAGTCCGCAGCGTAGACCCGGCGGCAAACCCGTACTTGGCGTTAAGCGTATTGCTTGCAGCAGGCCTTGACGGAATCAAAAACAAACTTGAAGCACCGGCTCCGATTGACCGCAACATCTACGTCATGAGCAAAGAAGAGCGCATGGAAAACGGCATCGTAGATCTTCCGGCGACACTGGCGGAAGCTCTCGACGAATTCAAATCAAACGAAGTCATGGTTGCAGCGCTCGGCGAGCACCTGTTCGAACACTTCATTGAAGCAAAAGAAATCGAATGGGATATGTTCCGCACACAGGTTCATCCGTGGGAGCGCGAACAATACATGTCTCAGTATTAATCTCTCAATCCCTTGGCACTATTGGTGTCAGGGGATTTTTTAAGTTTTGGTCAAAAGGTTAAGAGGTCGATATTTTGGTCCTTGACCAAAAAAAATGAAGTTATGAATCTAACTCCATAATTGAGGACACGTATTTATTGTAATCCCTTATTCGGTTTAGGATGAAGGCTAAATGAAGCCAATTATGCTCTAAAATTGAACCGGCCATTTTTATTTTCAAAAAGCAGGAGCAGGAAATTCATCAATTTTGATACGAAGTAAACTATAAGGTTTCTGTCGTAAGTCTTCTCCATAATGAAATCTAGCCTGCCGATGTAATTGGTTCACGATGACGTATAAGTATCCATCCGGACCAATCGAAAAAGTATCCGGCCATAAAATTCTCGGATCATGTGCGATGGTTTCCATTGTGCCATTCGGCAGCATCTTTCGAATACTATTGTTCTCGTAATCTCCGGCATAAACGGCTCCTTTTGCATCTGTAATCATTCCATCAGACGCGCCTTTTTCTCCCCAATACGCCGCATGATAAAGTAAATCCATGTCCGATATATTTCTATCTCTCAGGGCTTCTGTTGAGATAGAGAACAAATGGCGGCTGGTCAGGGGACAAAAAAATAATACCTTTCCGTCGGGAGAGATCGCAATACCGTCGGATGCCAGCCTAAATGGGGAAGTTGAACCATCCTTGTTACGATTCATCAAAATTTTACCTTCTACTTTTGGTATAAAAGAGGAATCCGGTGAAGTTGGATTTGCTCCATTTAACCGTCTAAATGCGTTTCCGGTTTCTAAATTAACGACGATAATAGCTCCTGGTCCTTTGGAAGAAGAATCCGTTATATAGGCATAACCTGCAGTTCCGACACGAAAATCAAATCGGACATCATTCAGGTAGGTTGTTGGAAGGACAACATCTTCTGTAAAGGTATACACTCTTCTGATTGTATTGGTTTTTAAATCAACAGCGACTAATTTTGCCCCGCCTTTAATTGGTTCAGAAAAATTGGGCGCCGCTGTATCTAGTATCCAAAGCGTTCCTCTTCCATCAGCAACTACACTTTGGACACTGATGAAAGTCATTTTGATATTCTCAAAGTTAACCAAATTGGTTTGTAAATCAGGATAAGGCTGCAATTTATCCCCAATTATTTCCGCTACCGTAAATTTAACATCGTCTCCCCATTTCGGAAAACAAATGAATATACGTCCGGTTTCTGAGACAGTAACACCGGTAGGCATAGCTCCATAAAATGCATAAACCAGTTCTAAATCACCAAAATATTTTTCAAAAGGCAGCATAGGTTTCATCATATCCTCCTCAACCAATTAAACGGGATATCACTTATATATGATTCGCATTTTTTCAAGTGCATGTTTCTTAATAAGTTTTTCTAAACAAAAGATGATGGAAGTGCTTATCATTTAATAAATCAGTCAGGTGACACATAGGGTTTTTACTTAACGTCTGTCGAAGGAGCCGGCAATTACAACATGGTATGTCCTTTGATCGGTTTTAAATTTTCTGAAAAAAGAGTTGAAAAAGCAGAAAAGATTTTATAATATGAAACCAAGTTAGTTTGTTCGATCAACAAACTAATAAACCGCTTTAATTGTCCATCATGTAAAATCTTAAATGGGAGGGGGATAAGAGGCTCAATTTAATTGGAGGTATATATAAAACGAAAGCCAAGCTTTTATCCTGTTCACTATGATGAAAATGCTCTGTGAAAGTAAACCGCTATCATTTTTTTGAAAGCGCTTTTATAAAGACCTCACTGGCCGATAAAATTGAAGAAATGTTATACCATTCATCATGTTCCTTATGTAAAGGATCGAAAAGGGGAGGAAATCATGCTCAGTGAAAATGTAAAGAAGATCAGCATGGTTGAAAAAGTTGGATATGCGTCTGGAGATTTTGCATGTAATTTAATTTATGCAACAGTGTCTACTTATCTTTTGTTCTTCTATACAGATATATTTGGTTTACCGGCAGCAACAGCCGGTACGATGTTTTTAGTGGTTAGAATCATCGACGCTCTCGCTGATCCTTTTATTGGAACGATAGTAGACAGAACAAATAGCAGGTTTGGACGCTTCAGACCGTATCTTTTATTCGGAGCTTTTCCATTTGTCATACTGGCAATACTCTGTTTTACAACCCCGGATTTTTCGGATATGGGGAAATTAATATATGCCTATATCACCTATGTCGGTTTATCGCTTACATACACCATGATAAACGTGCCATATGGCGCGTTAACCTCTGCAATGACCCGAAATAATCAAGAAGTTGTTAGTATAACGTCTGTCCGTATGTTATTTGCGAATCTTGGGGGACTTGTCGTTGCATTTTTTGTTCCCTTGCTGGCTGCTTATTTAAGCGATACTTCCGGCAGCGAATCTCTTGGCTGGCAGCTAACCATGGGTATTATGGGAGTTATAGGCGGGTGCCTTTTAATCTTTTGTTTTAAAAGCACAAAAGAGCGTGTCACGCTTCAAAAATCTGAAGAAAAAATTAAATTATCGGATATATTTGAGCAATTTCGTGTTAATCGGCCTCTAGTTGTATTAAGTATTTTCTTTATTATTATTTTTGGAGTGAATTCAATCAGTAATTCGGTTGGCATCTATTACGTAACGTATAATTTAGAAAGAGCGGATTTAGTGAAGTGGTACGGTTTGTTGGGAAGTTTGCCTGCTTTGGTCATTTTACCGTTTATTCCAAAGCTTCATCAATTATTAGGGAAGAAGAAATTACTAAACTATGCATTATTACTGAATATGATCGGCCTCTTAGCTTTACTGTTTGTTCCGCCAAGTAATGTATTCCTGATACTTTCCTTTCGATTGCTGGCCGCTGCAGGAAGTCTCACTGCCGGGGGATATATGTGGGCGCTTATTCCTGAAACAATCGAATATGGAGAGTATAAGACCGGGAAAAGAATGGGCGGTCTCATATACGCTATTATCGGATTTTTCTTTAAATTCGGCATGGCCTTGGGAGGGGTTGTACCGGGTTTGGTTCTAGATCAGTTTGGATATGTGGCAAATCAGGCGCAAACGCCGGAGGCATTGACGGGAATTTTAATTACAGCAACCATTATTCCCGTGTTCTTACTGGTTCTGGCCATGATTGATATTAATTTCTATAACTTAGATGAGAAAAAATATAAAAACATGGTTCGAGAATTAGAGAATAGAGACAAAGTTTATTTGGATCATATTGACGATTTCAAAGCTTAAAACATGATAGTCAACAGAAAATAGCTGAGGAGGCGTTCTGCATGAAGATTATCAATCCAGTACTTAAAGGATTCAACCCCGATCCGAGTATTTGCAGGGTGGGAGAGGATTATTATATCGCTGTATCTACATTTGAGTGGTTTCCGGGAGTCCAGATACACCATTCAAAAGATTTAGTCAATTGGCACTTAGTTGCACATCCATTACAGAGAGTTTCGCAATTAGACATGAAAGGAAATCCTAATTCAGGCGGAGTCTGGGCGCCATGTTTAAGTTACAGCGACGGAAAGTTTTGGCTGATCTATACGGATGTTAAGGTCGTAGATGGCGCTTGGAAAGATTGCCACAATTATTTAGTGACTTGTGACACGATTGATGGTGATTGGGGGGAGCCGATCACATTAAACAGCTCGGGATTTGATGCTTCTTTGTTCCATGATACGGATGGAAAAAAATATTTATTAAATATGTTATGGGATCAGCGTATTGATCGGCACTCCTTTGGAGGCATTGTCATGCAGGAATATTCTGATAAGGAGCAAAAACTGATCGGTAAACCGAAAGTGATATTTAAAGGAACTGAAAGAAAGCTGACGGAAGCGCCGCACCTTTATCACATCGGGAACTATTATTATTTATTAACCGCAGAAGGAGGAACGCGGTTCGAACACGCTGCTACAATTGCCCGTTCTGCAAATATCGAGGGTCCATATGAAGTTCATCCCGATAATCCAATCTTAACGTCATGGCATGATCCGGGAAACCCATTGCAAAAATGCGGGCATGCATCCATTGTACAAACACATACAGGTGAGTGGTATTTAGCCCATTTAACGGGACGTCCCATTCATCCGGACGATGATTCAATTTTTCAGCAGAGAGGATATTGTCCTTTGGGCAGAGAAACAGCTATTCAAAAGCTCTATTGGAAAGATGGCTGGCCTTATGTAGAAGGCGGAAAAGAAGGGAGCTTG
Organism: Bacillus sp. Bvel1; assembly: GCF_014872755.1. Lineage (NCBI taxonomy): Bacteria > Bacillati > Bacillota > Bacilli > Caryophanales > Bacillaceae > Bacillus > Bacillus sp. Bvel1. The sequence goes on from NZ_JAAOBZ010000006.1 coordinate 958,379, forward strand.
GAGGTGGATGCGCCTTCTATACCTGAAACCATATTTGAAGACACGTATCCGGAAGTTGATGAATTTGAGGATGCAACATTAAATATTAATTTTCAAACGTTAAGAATCCCTTTTACGGAGAAATTAGGTTCATTAACTCAAGTGCCAAATCATTTACGATTATACGGCCATGAATCCTTAACTTCGACATTTACTCAGGCATTTGTAGCCAGACGCTGGCAAAGTCTCCATTTTGAAGCGGAAACGGCTGTTGCGTTTTATCCGGAAAATTTTCAGCAAGCCGCTGGTTTGGTGAACTATTACAATACAGAGAACTGGACGGCTCTTCAAGTCACGCATGATGAAGAACTTGGCCGTATTCTTGAATTAACGATATGTGATAACTTTTCTTTTTCACAACCGTTAAAAAATAAAATTGTGATTCCTCGTGAAGTCAAGTACGTCTATTTAAAAGTGAATATTGAAAACGAAAAATATTATTATTTCTATTCATTTAACAAAGAAGATTGGTACAAAATCGATATTGCATTGGAATCGAAAAAATTATCAGATGATTACATCCGCGGCGGGGGATTCTTTACAGGAGCTTTTGTAGGGATGCAATGCCAAGATACGAGCGGAAATCATATTCCGGCCGACTTCAGATATTTTCGTTATAAAGAAAAATGAATGTCCGCATGAAAAAGGAGCTTTCTATTTTGGAACTCCTTTTTCATATTAGAAAATGCCCGTGTGGAAAAACACGTCAGAAATGCTCCCATTCAGGATGAAAATAACAAAACAAAAAACCCATCTTTAAAGATGAGCGTAAAACATAGAAGTTTGTACATTTCAGTTATGAACCATGTCGAGAAAATGATCAATCACAATAGAGGACATTCCCAATGCCGGTGCGTTTTTTCCTAGGATAGATGGTAATAATTCATAGCTATTGTCTAGGTGGGAATAAACCCTGGACGATACTTCGCTTTTAATTGAATGTAAAACCATAGGATGCGATTCGATGATGCTGTTTCTTAAAATGATGGCTTGCGGATTGAATGTATTTAAAATATTGGTCAGGCCTATCCCTAAATAGAATCCAAAATTCTGTAACGCATGTAAAGTTTCAATATCATTCAGATGGGCGAGGTCTATGATATCTTGAGTGGACACTTTTTTCTCTATCGTCTGAAGAGATGTTAATAAAGCCTTTTCGGAAGCATACAATTCCCAGCAGCCTCGGTTTCCGCAACTGCATTTCGGACCATTAAAGTCTATTGTCATATGTCCCATTTCTCCAGAGAATCCGCCAACCCCTCTGTATAAATCATTGTTTATAATAACGCCGATTCCTATCCCTGTACCGATACTTGCATAAATCATGTTATCGTGATTTTTTGCAGCGCCGAATACTTTTTCTCCATATGCGCCGGCATTTGCCTCATTTTCAATAAAAACAGGCACATTGAACTTCTCTTGGATGAAAGATTTTAAGTCAATATCTCTCCAGTTGGAGTTCGGAGCGAAAACAATTTTTTGATTTTTATCAATTAACCCGGGAACGCATATGCCTATACCAATAAGCCCGTACGGAGATTGCGGCATATTTGCAATAAAGTGAAGAATCATCTCAATTAAAATATCTTTCGTTATTTCAGAAGAGCTGCATTCCAAATGGTGGTGTTGATCAAGAACAATTGTCCCTTCAAGGTCGGTTAAAATGCCGTTAATATAATCCACACCTACATCTATTCCTACGGAGTATCCTGCTTTTCTATTAAAAACAAGCATGACAGGTCTTCTGCCGCCGCTTGATTGTCCCTGACCGATTTCAAATACAAGATTTTCTTTCATTAATGTGTTTACCTGTGATGAAACAGTCGATTTATTTAATCCGGTCATTTCAGATAATTTTGCTCTTGAAATAGGAGCATTCTTAAGTATTTCGTTTAGTAATAACTTTTGGTTAACTTTTTTGACAAAGGCTTGATCAGCGATATCCACTTCATCCACTCCGTTTGTATAATCTTTAAATTAAGTTGAACGTTCTGTGTTTATCGTGCGAAACGCTACATAGCGAATCCAACCTTTATTATATCTAATGTGTTCGTAAAAAACTAAAAAAAATATTGAAAATACTGATGAGGTTATATAAGATGAAAATAAGTTAGTTTGTTTAGGCAACAAACTAATATATAACATGACATAAAATCATCTGTATTCGAATCATCAAGTTTAGAATTTATTTTTAAGGGGGAAATCACACATGGCTCACTCTCATTCCGGTTCAGTCAACTATTTTGAAAGCGTAAACAAAGTGATTTACGAAGGGAAAGAATCCACGAATCCTTTAGCATTTAAATACTATAATTCTCAAGAAGTAATTGGCGGAAAAACGATGAAAGAGCATCTGCGATTTTCTATTGCCTATTGGCATACATTTACCGCTGACGGCACAGACATGTTTGGCGCAGCTACGATGCAGAGACCGTGGGATCACTATAAAGGCATGGATCTGGCGAGAGCGAGGGTAGAAGCAGCGTTTGAGCTGTTTGAAAAACTGGATGCGCCATTTTTTGCTTTCCATGACCGGGATATCGCACCGGAAGGAAGTACGTTAAAAGAGACAAATCAAAATCTGGATATAATCGTGGACATGATAAAAGACTACATGAGAACCAGCGGCGTTAAGCTATTATGGAATACTGCAAATATGTTCACGAATCCCCGTTTTGTGCATGGTGCGGCGACTTCTTGTAATGCAGATGTATTTGCGTATGCCGCAGCCCAAGTAAAAAAAGGATTAGAAACAGCAAAAGAGCTTGGCGCCGAGAACTATGTATTTTGGGGCGGACGTGAAGGGTACGAAACTTTGTTAAATACCGATTTAAAATTTGAGCTTGATAATATGGCCAGATTTATGCATATGGCAGTGGATTATGCGAAGGAAATCGGGTATACAGGGCAGTTTTTGATTGAACCAAAACCAAAAGAGCCGACCACCCATCAATATGATACGGACGCAGCAACAACCATTGCCTTTTTAAAGCAATACGGCTTAGACAATCATTTTAAATTAAATCTCGAAGCCAATCATGCCACATTAGCCGGGCATACATTCGAACATGAATTACGCATGGCGAGAGTGCATGGCCTTCTCGGCTCTGTTGACGCGAATCAGGGTGATCCGCTTTTAGGATGGGACACAGATGAATTTCCGACAGATTTATATTCTGCGACATTAGCAATGTACGAAATCCTGCAAAATGGCGGTCTTGGAAGCGGGGGATTAAACTTTGACGCAAAGGTCAGGAGATCTTCTTTTGAGCCTGATGATTTACTATATGCCCATGTTGCAGGGATGGATACATTTGCAAGAGGGTTGAAAGCCGCCCACAAATTAATCGAAGATCGTGTGTTTGAAGATGTGATTCAACACCGTTACCGCAGCTTTACTGAAGGGATTGGTCTTGAAATTGCAGAAGGAAGAGCTGATTTTAAGACACTTGAGCAATATGCGCTGAACAATCAGCCAATTAAAAACGAATCAGGGAGACAGGAACGGCTAAAAGCGATATTAAACCAATACATTTTACAGGTATAACCAAATGAAAAAAGAAGCTCCAGATCCCGCATAAAAGATGCAGGCAGCCAAGTTCCCGGAATTGCCCGTCATGAAGTTACTGTTATGGCGGGTCATTTCAACGGAAATCTATCTAGAGAGGAAGGAGTGAAAAAATGAAGTATGTCATTGGAATAGACCTTGGAACGAGTGCTGTTAAAACCATTTTAGTCAATCAAAACGGCAAGGTTTGTGCAGAAACGTCCAAAAGTTACCCGCTCATCCAAGAGAAGGCGGGATATAGTGAGCAAAATCCTGAAGACTGGGTGCAGCAAACAATTGAAGCGTTGGCTGAATTGATTTCGATATCCAACGTTCAAGCCGGGGATATTGACGGGATTAGCTATTCAGGACAAATGCATGGATTAGTACTGCTTGACCAAGATCGGCGGGTGCTGCGTCATGCGATTCTTTGGAATGATACCAGAACGACGCCTCAATGCAGCAGGATAACCGAGACATTTGGCAATCATCTGCTTGATATCACAAAAAATCGTGTCCTTGAAGGGTTTACATTACCTAAAATGTTATGGGTGAAGGAACATGAGCCTGAACTTTTTAACAAAACCGCTGTTTTTCTGCTTCCGAAAGACTATGTGAGATTCCGCATGACTGGCGCCATTCACACCGAATACTCCGATGCGGCGGGAACGTTACTTTTACATATGACCCGCAAAGAGTGGAGCGATGAGATTTGCAATCAATTTGGTATTTCAGCAGAAATTTGTCCTCCGCTTGTGGAATCCCATGACTGTGTAGGATCGCTGCTTCCGAGCGTTGCAGCGAAGACAGGGCTGCTCGAAAAAACAAAAGTGTACGCCGGGGGAGCAGATAATGCTTGCGGTGCTGTCGGAGCCGGTATTCTTTCTTCCGGAAAAACGTTATGCAGCATTGGGACGTCAGGAGTCATACTTTCCTGTGAAGAAGACAAAGAAAGAGATTTTAAAGGGAAAGTGCACTTTTTTAATCATGGAAAAAAGGATTCTTTTTATACGATGGGGGTCACGCTCGCTGCAGGGTACAGCTTGGACTGGTTTAAAAGAACGTTTGCGCCGAACGAATCGTTTGAACAATTATTGCGGGGGGTGGAATCTGTTCCGATAGGAGCAAATGGACTGCTGTACACTCCTTACTTGGTCGGTGAAAGAACGCCGCATGCTGATTCATCTATTCGGGGAAGCTTGATCGGAATAGACGGAGCCCATAAAAGAGAGCACTTTTTGAGGGCGATAATGGAAGGCATCACATTCTCTTTATATGAATCAATTGAGCTATTCCACGAAGCGGGAAAATCAGTTGATACGGTTGTCTCTATTGGCGGGGGAGCTAAAAATGAAACGTGGCTTCAAATGCAGGCTGATATTTTCAATACGAGGGTGGTTAAGTTAGAGAATGAACAAGGTCCCGCCATGGGGGCTGCGATGTTAGCTGCCTTCGGAAGCGGGTGGTTTGACTCTCTTGAAGAATGTGCAGAGCAGTTCATTCATGAAGCAGCTGCATTTTATCCAAAAGAACAAAATGTTCAAAAATATAAAACACTATTCGAGTTGTATAAAAACATTTACGTTCACACAAAAGATCTCAATACAGCTTTAAAGAGCTTTAGACAAACCTAATTTTCAGGAGGTCAAAGGAAGAACAATAAACGGCCACTCATTATCAATGGCCTTGGTTTTATAAATCTGTTAACAAATGAGAAAGCCGGCATTAATAAATCATGGAATGCAATTCTTTCTCCCGTGCAAAACATTAAGCGATTACAGTTTAGGGATATCAAAGCAGCGGCAGCGCTAATATAACTTCAAATGTGTTAACTATTGAAGGAAACAGATAAGCATTCTTGTAAGTTGTGACTGCATCAGTCTAAACTCATATGACGATGAAATGAGAAGTATACACACAACACATCCCCTCACATTGCGTGGGGGATGTTTTTTATTATTGAGATTTTCCTGTTTCTTGAATCCGTGGGGATAGCCTTTCTGCAATGGATTCACAGGTATCACTCAACTTCAGGAGTTCCTTAGAAAATGAAGAAAGAACCTCGCCAAATTGGCCAGGTTCTTTTTATATTGCACAAAAACAGACACGGTGATATAATCAGAACACGCGCGCTTTCTGTGTGAAAAGTCATAGTTATCCATCTTATATTATGATTATATCATGCTGAAAAGCTCTTGTCAAATTTTTTTGAAGGGGAGATATAGAATGAGTTCTTTGGTTCTCGGCATTCACGAAATTGAAAAAACACAGCCTTTGCTCGTTGGAGGAAAAGGGTTACATTTAGGGGAATTATCAAAAATTCAAGGAATACAAGTACCGGAAGGATTTTGTGTCACAACCGCCGGATATCAAAAAGCCATTGAACAAAACGAAACGTTACAAGCGCTGTTGGATCAACTGACCATGCTGAAAGCGGAGAATCGGGATCAAATTGGTGAAGTCAGCAAAAAAATCCGGCAAACCATTATGGAAGCAGAAATTCCTTCAGATGTAGTCAAAGCAGTCGCTTGCCATCTCTCCCGGTTCGGCGAAGAACATGCCTATGCCGTACGTTCTAGTGCGACAGCTGAGGATTTACCGCATGCCTCTTTTGCCGGTCAACAAGACACCTATTTAAATATTACCGGCGTCGATGCGATCTTGCAGCATATCAGTAAATGTTGGGCGTCCCTATTTACGGATCGCGCGGTCATTTACCGTATGCAAAATGGGTTTGATCACAGCCAAGTTTATTTATCTGTTATCATCCAAAGGATGGTGTTCCCTCAGGCTTCGGGGATTTTATTTACCGCTGATCCGATGACCGGAAACCGAAAGCTGCTGTCCATCGATGCCGGTTTTGGACTTGGTGAAGCACTGGTCTCCGGCTTAGTATCTGCCGATTGTTATAAAGTACAGGACGGGAAAATCGTCGATAAGAGAATAGAAACCAAAAAAAAGGCTGTCTATGAACGAAGAGAAGGCGGAACGGAAACACGGGAGATCGATCTTGATCAGCAAAAGATTCAAACACTGACTGATGAACAAATTTTACAGCTGGCACGTATCGGGAGACAGATCGAAGCTCATTTCGGCCAGCCGCAAGATATCGAATGGTGTTTGGACCGCGATACTTTTTATATTGTCCAAAGTCGTCCGATCACAACGTTATACCCCGTTCCTGAAGCGAACGATCAAGAAAATCACGTCTATATCTCTGTCGGTCATCAGCAAATGATGACGGATCCCATAAAACCCCTTGGATTGTCTTTTTTTCTGTTGACGACTGCTGCACCCATGCGTAAAGCCGGCGGAAGGCTATTTGTCGATGTCACACATCAACTGGCATCCCCTAATGTCAGAGAAGTTTTCTTAAAAGGTATGGGGCAGCACGATCCGCTCTTAAAAGACGCACTTATGACCATAATAGAGCGAGATGATTTCATTAAGCCGATACCTGATAAAACGGCGCCGATTCCCGGCAAAGGCAATGCAGATATGCCGGATCAAGCTGAAAACGATCCTGCAATTGTTTCTGATTTGATTAAGAGCAGTCAGGCATCGATAGAAGAGTTAAAACAAAACATCCAGACGAAATCAGGATCTGATTTATTTCGTTTTATTTTGGAAGATATCCAGGAATTAAAGAATATTTTATTTAATCCAAAAAGTTCGGTGCTGATTCGAACTGCAATGGATGCTTCATCATGGATTAACGAAAAAATGAACGAGTGGTTAGGTGAAAAAAACGCAGCAGATACGCTTTCTCAATCTGTACCCCATAATATTACTTCAGAAATGGGGCTTGCGCTATTGGACGTCGCCGATGTGATCCGTCCTTATCCAGAAGTAATTGCCTATTTAGAGAATGTAAAAGATGATCACTTTTTGGATGGGCTGGTGAAGTTTGAAGGCGGGCGGGAAACCCATGACGCTATCTATGCTTATCTCAACAAGTACGGAATGCGATGTGCCGGAGAAATTGATATCACAAGAACTCGATGGAGCGAAAAACCAATTGCACTTGTCCCTATGATTCTTAATAATCTCAAAAACTTTGAGCCAAATGCCAGCCAGCGGAAATTTGAGCAAGGGCGGCAGGAGGCGTTGAAGAAAGAACAAGAGTTATTAGACCGATTGAAGCAATTACCGGATGGTGAACAAAAAGCCAGAGAAACTAAACGAATGATCCAAATCATCCGGAACTTCAGCGGATTCAGAGAATATCCAAAATACGGCATGATCAGCCGCTACTTCGTTTATAAGCAGGCTTTACTGAAAGAAGCCGAACAACTCGCAAAAGCGGGGGTTATTCATGAAAAAGAAGACATATACTATCTCACTTTTGAAGAACTTCAGGAAGTCGTACGCACAAATGAATTGGATTACCAAATCATCAGCACACGAAAAGGCGAGTACAAAGTATATGAAAAACTATCTCCGCCGCGTGTTATCACGTCTGACGGTGAAATCGTTACAGGCGAGTACAAACGAGAAAATCTCCCGGCCGGAGCGATTGCCGGGCTGCCCGTTTCCTCGGGAGTCATAGAGGGCAGGGCACGGGTTATTTTAAACATGGAAGATGCCGATTTGGAAGATGGGGATATATTAGTTACCCCCTATACTGATCCCAGCTGGACACCATTGTTTGTGTCCATAAAAGGCCTGGTCACTGAAGTTGGCGGACTGATGACCCATGGAGCGGTTATCGCGCGTGAATACGGCTTACCTGCAGTTGTTGGAGTTGAAAATGCAACCCTATTGATAAAAGATGGGCAGCGAATCCGCGTTCATGGAACAGAAGGCTCTATTGAAATATTATAATAGCGGGTGTGTGCAGCACGTCACCAGATATTTCCCGCATTTTAACTGACAAATACCGAACAAAAAGAAAAGCCGGAACCTTTTAGAAGAGGAATCCGGTTTTTTTATGTGAAAATGATTTAATGTGAGAACACCGCATTTTGTGGGCGAACCCTTACAAAAAAGATTCAGTGGCTAAATCTAACGATGACAATTTTATAAAGGTGAGTAATATCCTTTTTAAGTTCACAACCTCTGTAATCCTGATGAATTAAAAACGCCTTAGTTTTTTAACAACTATTTAGGGGTTTTGTTCATGAACAAGTCTTTATTCTGAATTGAATTGTTCGCCTTATTCTTCATAGCGGCAATATTGGCGCAGGCAGGGGAGAAAACTCTCCCGCTTACCAGAGTGAAAATAAAAAATGTTTATCTTAGATAGATTTTTTTAAAAAGTAAAGACGCCATAAAACTTCTTATGGCGTCTGTCCGAACTAAGGGATGCAATGTTTGGGAGACGAATATAAATCGTCAATGTGCTAGAAAAGGAATGCAGCACCTACAATGATTAACAAAATGAACAGCACAACGATCAATACGAAAGAACTTCCACCGTAATTTCCACCGTAGTTCCCCATATTATTGCCACCTCCTGTTGTTAGGATAGTACATAATATGCCGGACGATAAATTTCGACATAGATTTAAGTCTAAATAAGAAAAAATGGATATTAAGTCTAAAATGAAGAGCTTCTAAGAATATGAAATAATGGAAAGAGAGAAATGGATGGGACGGGTTGCTGTTTAAAGAGGAGGGATATGGCTCAACATGCAATAAAACTGTGTATGAAAGTGGTGAGCCATGAAGTTACTTCATCATGCAGAGCCACATACGAAGAGGTACAGGGAAATTATAGTTAACGAAAATATTCATCATTTCCCGGGCAAGCGCAGTATACGACAAATCAAAACAAATCACAAAGGGACAGAAGGTACGATACAAGGAGGCTGCTTGCGGGTTTGTGGTGCAGATAAAGTTTCCGTTTCAAAAAGGTCATATGTTTATTCGACACTTTACTTTTATTTCTGCAGAATGCTTGGAAAAGAAAGTCGGCAAAACTGCCGACTTTCCTAACGGAATTTAGATCTCAACAGATCTAAAGAAACCATCGACACTATCACCGGTGCCGCTATCATATTTCAGGATGTATTCTCCTTTTTGGTTAACGCTGAATTCTTGAATGAACGTTTTCCCCGCATTTAATGTCGTAGAGGATAAGAGTGTATTTCCATTAGGATAATTAATGGTGAATTTGAAAGATTTGCTGCCGTCATTCGCTACAAAAACTCTGATTTTTCCTGGAGAGCTGCCTTGATAGTTGAATGAAATCTTACCGGTACCGCCAGAAAAAGGCTGACACGCAATATACGGAGCGTCACATGACCAACCGGCAGGTTTCATGACTTTATCTTGATTCGGCAAAGATTTTGCAGAAACATCTGCAGCCCCCATTAGCGGAATTAACCCAAAAGCAAGAGCGCCGGCAATAATTTTCTTTTTCATTCGTATTCCTCCTCTTAATAGTGAATGTGATACAGTTATAAATTTACAATATTTATAAAATAATTCCTTCTTTTTCAAGTTGAGAGAAGAAGAAAAATTTAAAGAGGACAAATAAATGTCACAAATTAACAATCCATGCACTGCAGTAAACTGGTCAAAGCATGAAGATGATTTTACGCTAATGTTTTACAAGGCGATCTTCTCACTGTGAGTTAAAGAACAAGACGATTGTTAACCCTGTGCGGGTACGTAACAACTGAAAGAAAGTAAATTCCCAAGCAAGGAGTATTTCTTTAACCTGAAACTTTTATAAAGCATTAACGTATTACTTTATAAAGGTAAATAAGGAGGCTTCTGAATGGGATTAAAAAATTTCTTTAATACTGAGTTAAAATGCTCTATCTGCGGAAAAACATTAAAATCAGGGGATGAGATAACAGCTTATCTTACACTTCCGAGTGAGAAGAAGATGCCTGTGGGGAGAATGGACAAAGTGTTAAGCAAACACTCTGATAAGGTCTGCTGTAAAAAGTGCAGTGAGTAGGTTTTTAGTGTTATGAGGAACCTCTGGGGGGTTTCCTCATAACAGCTACGCTTCGGCAATGAATGACCTTGCATTATATTGGTATCAGGGTTAGTTCAGAGAGTACTTGCAAAATGAATAACCGCCGAATGGTCTGTAAAGTTTCTTTTCTGAACTAAATGACAAAGTCTTATTCAGTCTGGGTGGGGCGCTGAGCAAGAATAGAGATCAAAGGCTGCCGTATCATTCCCGGCAGCCTTAATGATTAGGAAGTAAAATCGATAACCATGCGGCCGGTCACTTTACCTTGCTCCAACTCTTCAAAAATATCATTCACATCTTCGATCGGGCGTTTTGTCACTTTAGGTACAACTTTGCCGTCCGCAGCAAATTGAAAAGCTTCCTTCAGGTCTTCTCTGGTACCTACTAATGAACCTACTACCTGAATTCCATCTAACACGAGACGGGGAATATCCAAATCCATTTTGTCCACCGGTAAACCGACAGCGACTACACGGGCTCCTGCTTTTACAACATCAATCGCTTGATTGAAAGGGGTTTTAGAGACAGCCGTGATGACCGCAGCATCAAGCCCTGAATCGTTAGTCACTTCTTTTGCCTTAGCGACGGGGTCTTCGTTTAAACTGTTTACAACCGCATCAGCGCCTAAGCTCTTAGCAAAATTCAATTTTTCATCGCTAATGTCGAAAGCAATCACTTTAGCGTTAAAGACGTTTTTTGCATATTGAACAGCCAAGTTGCCTAAACCGCCGACTCCAAATACACCGATCCATTGACCTGGTTTAATTTCACTGACTTTAACCGCTTTATAAGTTGTTACACCTGCACAAGTAATGCTGCTTGCTGCTGCAGGATCCAAATTTTCCGGCACCTTTATTGCATAATCGACCGCTACGATTGCTTCTTCAGCCATTGCGCCGTCAACTGTATAGCCGGCATTTTTTACATCACGGCACAAGGTTTCACGGCCTGTTAAGCAATATTCGCAGCGGCCGCAGCTTTCAAACATCCAGGCAATAGAGACGCGGTCGCCCTTTTTCAGGCTTGTTACGCCTTCACCAATCTCAGTCACAATGCCTATTCCCTCATGACCTAAAGTGACGCCGGTAACATCCCCGAAATCAGCATTTTTAACATGCAAGTCAGTATGACATACACCGCAGTATTCCATCTTAACTTTGGCTTCACCATGCCGCAAAGGACGTAATTCTTTTTGTACGATCGCTATACTTTTGTCTTTTGTTGCTACTACAGCTTTCAAATCATACACCCCTTTCAAATATTCGCAGAAAATTTTTACTTATCTTACAATTTAGCACACGGCTCTTCTTTTGAAAACCCTTACATTTTTTGCGGACAAGTGTCTCTACAAAAATTGAGGGAGCTATGCAGGGAGGATTCTGGATGATTTGTCATCCGAAGGGTGTTTAAATGGGGGTTTGTCATCTCCAAATGCACAGAATGCTTTGAATTTGTGGTCATAATCTTTCTATAGATATTTGACTTGCACTGCAGAGAATTACACCGGCAGGATATGATTTTACCCTTAGTGAAAAGAATTTCACGGGTGATCATTTGAACTTGAGCGCGGCTGATAAGGTGAATGGTGATGCAAACAGAAATCATTACTTATTGGTCACAAAAGGAGCCGGCTGCGGAGATGTGTGGATTTCACGGATTTGAACACGATGAGCCGGATGCAGATTGGTGAGCGATACACAGTCAAGGTATTTCCTTGACCTTTTTTATGGGTATACTGATAATTAAAAGTAATCATAGTATACTAAAGTTACAATAAAAGTAACGAAATACAAATTTTAAGGAGTTGCATAAAATCATTCTTTTAAAGAGAAGGGGATCAGGTTGGATCAGTTAATAAATCCTACGAAACATTCTTTTTATTTTAGGCTAAGTAAACATGACTGTTATAAAGTTAGAACAGGAAAGTGCTCCTTAGATTTAACTGATAAGGAATTTAATGCTTTAGAAGGCGAAGAGCATGAATATGCATTAAAATGCAGAAGATTGGCTGCGCACTACATAAAACCGGACATGCATAAAAAACATTCAGGAATATATGCAAGCGTAAATGCTTGCGGTCATATTTCGTTTAGTGATGGTCAGCACAGGATGTGTATCTGCAAAAGGTCAGGTGTCGATAAATTACTTATTCATTTATCAAACAACGGAGATTATATATGTCATATATGCCAGGACAAAAACAAAAAATTAACAGTTAAAGAAAAATTGAAGCAAAGGTTTTTTAAAAAGGATTCGAATAAACTTGCAAGAGAAAATGATTTTATTGATGATGAGTTTTTTGATTAAACCAATCTTTTATTTCAAATGGAGGGGTACATTTGGGTATACTCAACTTTTTCAAGAACAAAGTTAAAAATGAACAAAATGAGAATAAAAATAATAATATGAACACTGTTGGCGTTAATAACGAAACAGAGATGGTATCGAAAAAAGAAAATTTCCCAATCTTGATTCAAGAGACAGGCTTCTCAAGGAAATATGAAGAAAAGTCTGCATTTTTCGAGTATATAGACTTTAAGGTTGCAGGAACATCACACTATCAAAAAGATATTAAGAAAGCCATCAAGACTGAGGATGAAGACAGCTTTTTCTTCGATGAAAAATATGATGGTATGACAAATAAAGAGATTCTAGAATCAACTTTTGATGAGCCGATATTTATTTATCATAATTCCCTTTTCTCAAATTGTGAATTGCGGTTAGAAGAGAACAACAAGTACGATCCGGAAGCTATAGCTGTCTATGTAAATGATTGCAAAGTAGGACATGTTCCTCGAAAGAATTTTCAAGAAGGCAAGAAATACATTTACGATCAGTTAAAGAGTGGTATAAGGCACCCGATATCAGCAAGTTTGTATGGAGGGAAATATAAAGTTAACCGCGATGATACAAAGATTGAAACAGGAGAAACAGATTATAAAATTGAATGTCAAATAGTGATTAAAACAGACAAATAGACAATAAAACTACGATATTGTAAGTGCGAAGTAAATGAACGGGGCGGTGACTTGAAGCTGAATTCAACAAGATTAAAGAGCTATACCTACACATTGGCTTTTTCAAGTTTGTCGTATGGTTTGATTTTCGGGCTATATATGTTTGTATACTCGGGTTTTGTGCCAATTGCATTGGTTACTGTAGTTATCATTGCTTTTTACGCATTCATTACTTACTTTTTGTTTGCTGTTCCTGTGCAACTATGGCTAAGAAAGAAGCCTAAAAAGTTTAGTTTGGTTCATCTTTTCATTTATACCGCAGTCGCTTTTTTAGCTGTGTTCTTGTTCTGGCACATAGGTAATCCGTCAATTGATTTCACGGTTTTCAGAAGTTTCATTTATTACATAATGAGCATTGCTGCTGCGTTCATATATTGGTACTGGGACTCTATATTTCTGAGAAATTACAATGTTCATCGGAAGTAAAGCTGATGTTTCCAAAAGAAAGCGGGTGAGGAAAAATGGAATACATTGAGTTGACCAGGGACAATATTGATGACAATCATATTTGCTGTGCGTTAGGTACGAAACAATATGAGGATGCGGTAAATGAAAAGAAGAGCTGGCTCAAAGATCGGATGAGTGATGGCTTGGTGTTCTACCGCCTAAACGAACGGGCCAAAGTTTTTATTGAATATTTACCTGCAGAAGAAGCGTGGGTCCCGGTAAGCGCACCTCATTTTATGTTTATTAATTGCCTTTGGGTCTCAGGTAAATATAAGAATAACGGACATGCAAAACACTTGTTAGAAAAATGTGTGTCAGATGCAAAATCCCGCGGTATGGATGGGATAGTTCATATAGTGGGGAAGAAAAAACTCCCTTATTTAAGTGATAAGCATTTCTTCGAGCATATGGGATTTGCTGTGCAAGATGAAGCAGAACCCTATTTTCAGTTGATGTCACTGACGTGGAATGAACATGCACATCCTCCTGTATTTAAAAAACAGGTGAAAAGTAATTCCGTTAATGATGAGGGAATCACAATATTTTATACAGCTCAATGCCCATTTGCAGTCGGAGTGTTAAAGCATTTAAAGGAACTGACTGAAAAGAAAGGACTTCATTTTCAGGCCCTGAGAATAACGTCAAAAGATATGGCGCAAAAATCCCCGGCAGTTTGGACGACTTTTAGCATGTTTTATAAGGGGGGCTTTTCTCACTCATGAGATGATGAGCGTAAATAAGTTTGAAAAAATACTCAATAAGCTTTTAATGGCTTAACTTTGTTTTATTACTATTGCTCGTTTTTATATTCGATACTGAGGGTTTTTCACGAAAATTGTTCAGTACTTTACATTGCGGGCGGCAAATGAATGATTATTGTTTTTGACAAAGATGATAACACCCATCATTATAGTAAAAATAGATTGTGATAAGTTCTTCAACAAACGAAGAAGTTCTTTTCAAAGGTCGATAACAATGAAACAGGAGACTGCAAATGCAAAAAATTGAAACCCATCGCTTAATTTTAAGAAATTTTACCGAGAGAGATGCACAAGGTCTGTTGGAATATTCGGCACATCCGAGAGTGAATTGTTTTCTTGATGACAGAATATCTACGTTAGAAGAAGCTGCCGTAAATGTTCAAAAAAGAAGCCGAGATGACTCTTATATTGCAGTTTGTTTAAAAGACAGTAATGATCTAGTCGGAGAACTATTTTATTTAAAAGAAGAGCCGGATACCTATTCCGTTTGTTGGAATTTCAATGCCCGTTTTGAAGGGGCGGGATACGCAAGTGAAAGTGCGAAGGCTTTCTTTGAGTATCTCTTTATGCAAAAAGAAGCAAGAAGGCTTTATGCATATGTTGAAGATGATAACTGCAGGTCACAAAAACTATGTGAGAGATTAGGAATGCGTAAAGAAGGTTATTTTCTTGAATTTATTTCATTTACTGCCCACGAGGATGGAACACCTAAATATGAAAACACTTACCAATACGCATTGCTAAAGAAAGAATGGTTAAAACAAAAACATAGTTAATAGAATTTGTGGAGAAATAATCTTCCCTTTACCGAAAAAAACCTGCTGAAAGCAGGTTTTTTTGTATTTAGGTTACTAGTAACGATCAAAAAGATTCAGCTTGAAGGTTGGGAAAAACATGAAAATCATTATAGCAATGTTGTAAAATTAGAGAGAGGATGATTGTGACGGACATTTTGCAGTTTAGCGACAGAAGGTGCAGGAAGTAATTTGAATCAGCAATGTTCAATTCATTTTGATGAATTTAAAGAAGCGCTTGATAATCAAAATGTGAAAAGCAGTTCAGAGTCAAGGCCCATTTTGCGGTGAGACCGGAAATATGCTCTTCATCTTCTGATGTTGTTCAAAGCTGACACCTCTTGATGCTTATGTATAAGAAAATAATACCATTGAAATATATGTATAAGGTTGGAAACGGAGGGGATCAAAGTTGGTGCGATCTTGTGTAAAAGAAAGGATCAGGATGAATGTGACCAGCATCCACCCTGATCAATGGGGTTCACAGTGTTCTATTTCATTGTATTCCAATCGGAATAATATTACAAGGGTGAAAAAGAAATAAGCGGAATGTTTTCGGCTTCTTCTGTCTCTGGAGCGGGAAACGGAAAGTGAGATGTTTGAATGAAAATAAATGATTATCTGAAGGAAAGGTTTCCGACTTTAAAATTAGTGCCCGGCATTTATCATCAATGGGACGTGGGAATTCATTTTTCTCTCGGCGGCAATATGTATCAATTTAATGAAAGCGGTGCTTTGAATCTTGAGTATTTTCAGCTTGTTCATCATCAAACCGCCGCACTTTTCAATGAACTGTTTGAACATAGCGATGACATGTACCTTGTTGCCAACGTATATAAGCACAAAACTCAAGGTAATCACCCGAGAAAATTAAAGGTTTATCAGCCGTTTCTGAAGTGTAAGGATGATTTATATCGGATCCAGGTGAAGACCTGCCCCTGTCCGTTTGAAGAAGATGATGCAGAAGAATATGAAATGCAGCAGTTTTCTTTATTATGTAAACGGAAAGATCTGCGTATTCCCCAATTACTTAAGGCAGCCGTCCACGAAGATTTTCCGCTGAAGCCAAGGTTCGGGAGCTGTTCCGTTGGGTATCCCGATGTTTTCTTTGTGAATATGACAAAAGATATTATTTTCCTTCTATATGATGACAGAGGGTGTGAAGTCATCGCTCTTGATGCCGGAAGAATAGGAAAGCTTTATGATCAATATCACGATTGGATTGAATTGGACTGAAAAAACGAACACATGAATTCGAAGCCGCTTGTGCCGGCTTTGTTCTTGCCTAGTCCGGCTGCATGAGTATAATGGGCAGAATTGAAGGGCGCCGGAAACTTTTTTTTCTCTCATACCGGCCTTCTGCATGTTAAGCTTCTGTATTTATTTTGAATAAATTCCTATTTATAAAACGGCTGAATAGAATAACATAAAAGCTTTTTTACACAGTGCAGGAGGAGAGAAATGTGAGGGCTGAACACCGTGATTGTATGGAAATTGGAATTTATTCATTTGCAGAATTATACCCCGATCCTCTGACAGGGAAAACAGTCAGCGCAAAGCAGCGGATAGATGAATTGATGAAGCTGGCGAAACTGGCTGACGATGCAGGGCTTGATGTATTCGGGGTAGGCGAGCATCATCGTCTTGATTATGCGGTATCTTCGCCGCCGGCCATCTTATCAGCGATTTCACAGATCACTGAAAATATTAAGCTGACCAGTGCCACGACTGTATTATCCACCGCAGATCCCGTCCGTTTATTTGAGGATTTTGCAACGCTTGATCTGATTTCAGACGGCCGGGCGGAAATCATTGCGGGACGGGGCGCATTTTTAGACTCGTTTCCTCTTTTCGGTTATGACGTAGGCCATTATAAAGAACTGTTTGAAGAACACATTGACCTTTTTTTAAAATTAAATTCCGGGGAAGAATCGGTTACCTGGAAAGGACGTTACCGGCCGCCGCTGCGCGAGGCAGAAATTTCTCCTCGGCCTTTTTGCGGAAGCATTCCGCTATGGTTAGGTGTTTCGGGGACTCCGGAAAGCGCAGAACGGGCCGGGCGTGCAGGTGCGGGTTTGGCATTAGCTGTACTGAGCGGTGATCCGATGTCATCTAAGCCGCTTGTTGACAAATACCGGGAAGCGGCTTCTAAAGCCGGTCATCCTCCGGAAAATGTGAAGGTTGCCGTAACCGGACATATGTTCATTTCAAAAACGAATGAACAGGCAATACAAGAATTTTACCCGTATCATTCAAATTACTGGTCTCACGTTCATTCATATCACGGGATCGATGAGCCTTTAACGAAGGAAGATTTTGAGCGGGCGTCCGGAAAAGAAACAGCTTTATTTGTGGGAAGTTCACAGCAGATCATTGAAAAAATCATGCATCAATATGAGTTGTTCGGGCATCAGCGATTTCTCGCGCAAATCGATATAGGAGGTATGCCGTTTAAAAAAGCCGCGGAAAACATCGAACGATTAGCAGCGGAAGTAGCACCGGTTATCCGAAAAGAAACCCGCAAATCCAGCGAATGAAGTTCTGAGCATAAGGGGCGGGCCGGTTTTTGGCAATCGCGGATTCGACAACAGAATCGGCCCGGCTTTTTCTTTATGATTATAAAAAACAAAGGGGAAAGCGCGAACCTCATTGCTTTTTCCTATCAAGAAAAGGAAGGTCATTTCATCCTCTATCGTGAAGTGTATATACCGAAAGGGTTTTTATTAACAAAAAAGGGAGGATGATGAAGTAATGAAGGGTTTGGTCAAAGCTGCAGTTTTAACTGTTACTCTTGGGATTGGAGGCGCTTTCTATTCAAGTGATGCATTTGCGCACGGGTATATAAAAGAGCCCGTCAGCAGAGCGTACATGGGAGCTTTAGAGAAACAAACATTGGGCTGGACGGCCGCTGCGCAGAAATATGGCTCCGTCATTGATAATCCTCAGTCTGTAGAAGGGCCGAAAGGATTTCCGGCTGCAGGTCCGCCGGATGGAAGAATTGCGTCTGCAAATGGGGGATCGGGACAAATTGACTTCGGTTTAGACAAGCAGACTGCAGATTATTGGGTAAAACAAAACATCCGCGGCGGTTTTAACACCTTTACTTGGTACTACACAGCTCCTCATGCGACATCAAAGTGGCACTATTATATCACCAAGAAAAACTGGAATCCGAATAAACCTTTGTCAAGAGATGAATTTGAATTAATCGGAACGGTAAACCACGACGGTTCCAAGGCAGATACGAATCTGACTCATAAGATTTTTGTGCCGACTGATCGAAGCGGGTATCATGTCATTTTGGGGGTATGGGACGTTGCGGATACTTCCAATGCCTTCTATAACGTCATCGATGTAAACCTTACACAATAATCTATGAATTACTGATCGGCTGCATGTTCATCGGCCGATCTTTTTAGTTTTAATGTGTGAATGAAAAGGGGAAAAACAGCAGAGCGCCATAAACATTTCATTTATGGCGCCGTACGATCATGGAGGTGCTGCTGACATGGATGCGGAGGTAAGAGGATTCTTAATAACCGCCGAGGAAAGAAGCCCCAACGATGATTAATAAAATGAATAGCACCACGATTAACGCAAAGGAGCTACCATAACCACCTGAGAATCCCATATAATCTCACCTCCTAAAGAGGATTAATACATACTATGCCGAAATGAAAAGTTTGATAGGGATGCTAGTTTACTTTTTGAAAAAAGGTTTTTTAGTCTATATTTCCTTTACATGGCCATCCGTTAAAATGAGTAAAAGGAGGAATCGTACTGCTTCCTGTAATAGAAACGGATAGGCTCATACATTGAGAAGTTGCGAAGAGGATGCGCAGTTGGCTTGTTTTTTTAAAAATGAAAATGTAACACGCTATTAGGATTGGAACCTTTTGATTCAACGGAACAGGCTGAAGAAATGATTGGTTGGTTTCAAGAGCAGCAGCATGAAAAAAGTGGATGTGATGAGGAATAGAGAAAAAAGATGCGAAAGGCATAATCGGAACCATGTATCAAAACGGACTGCCTGGTGATATACGCGTATACTCCATTCCGAATGGGAACGTAACGATCTAAACAGAAGAACTTCAAGTGTTCTGCGGTAAATAAAAAAAGCCGATGAAGGCTTAAAATTGATTAGACGCTGTAAAGCATTCTTTCCGTTGCGCTTTCTGCAGACGGAGTTTGATTGTAAGAAACGATTCCGATCATCACTAACAAGATAATGAAAACCAATATGCTCCACAACACTATTTTTAAAGACTTTGACATGGCATACCCTCACTTTGAAAGACTTTACCGGGGCTGCGATCGGAGCCCGCACTTCAAGTATAGTCGTTATAACGGTGAAAAATGTACAGTATCCCGTTATCAAAATAAAAACTTGCGGGCGCTGCCGCAAGTTTTCTCTGAATTAAGGTCTGTGGAATTCAATATGCTGATTATCACGATCGAACCATCCTCTGAATGCCCAATTGATCCAGCCCCCGTCTCCTTTGTTATCAAAGGAACCGTCTTCGAAGACCCAGATTCCGTAAGTAATGCCGTCATAAACGGCTGATCCGTAAAATTGAACGCCGTTAAAGCGGTCTTCATATTCTTGATTTAAATTGAACACCATGACGTTGTACTTCTGTCCTGATGCGTAAAATGTTGTTTCCATGACATTTTTTACCCAGCCGGTTCGGTTTTGATCTGACTTAACCGCTTCAGCAATGCGATCTGAAATTCCGAGAACATCTACGTTTACGTTCAGCCCGGCATCAACACCTGCTGCTTTTACGTTTTGGTCTGCTGTTTGGGATAATTTACCTTCTAACGGATTTGCAACGGGTGAAACGTGAGGCGCATTCGGGTGTTCAGACTGACTGGCTGCTGAGGCACTGGCTGCGAAAGGAATTGTTAGAGATAAAGCTAAGCATGATCCGACTATTGTTCTGGCGATTTTCATGTCTATGACCTCCTGAGGAAATTTTTAAAAATTGTTGCAAATTCATGGTATCGCAGAAAAATTGACCAAGCAAAGAGCAGATTTTCTCAAAAGTCATGTCATTCTATTTATGTTGTTTTCTGTAAATGAAATACTTTTAATCAGGCGAAAAGGGAAGAAAATAATAGAGTATTTTTATGTATTGTGATAGGATGACCGGATTTTGGGTGAAAATAGCCCGGAGAAACGTCATAATAAGAAAAACACCCGGGATTTACCGGGTGTAAAAAGTGTTGATATGTCAAGTCAGCAGCATTTTTTGCATTTTCTTTTATAAACAACGATGTAATCATAATCAAGATGCTTTTTATCTTGTTTCTTCTTTTTCTTCTTTTGTTTAGGCTGCTTTGGCTGGTGATCATAATGTCCGTTCATATCCATACCCATATCCATACTCATACTCATATTCCTCCTTTTTTCATCTGACGGTAGTATTCTATGACAGAAAGCATGGATGGCTTGGACAAATGAAACGGTATGCTGAAAAAGAGGCATCTCATTCGGTATAAAAAACAGGATCATACCCGCCCGATAGAAAAGAGAGAAGATGATCCTGATATTGAGGTCCTATTTGATAACCGCAATTGCAATGCCGTACCCTTTTTCAGCGCTGTATAAGGCCGTCAGTTTCAATACCTTCCAGCCTTCCGCGGCTTTAGTCCCGATTCCGTTATGAGCCGTGATATAATCTCCCGGGCTGACCGTACTGTCGACCCGTACGTAATGCCGGCCGTTGAGTCCGACAATATGCCATTCGTCTCTGGCCGCGCGTGCTTCATAGTCAGCTTCAAGAGCCGGACTGCAGTCCGGGTTTTGTTTCGGTACGCGTACCGTTTCTCCTGTTTCTTCGTCAGTCACATTTTCGTATATGAAACCGCCGAACTCATTTGTCAAAAAGCGGCTTTGCCATCCGAAGCTTGCGGCTCCTGAGATAAAAGCGGCTGTTTCTGAAATGACGCCGAGCATGTAATCTCCGACGTGAGCCGGTTCAATTTTTTCGCCTTTCACTGTGACGATCGTCCCGGCGGGAATCGTCTGGCCGGTTACACTTTCAAAATATTCTCCGTACCCTGACAGGGAAGAGGTGACAGCTCCGGCGAACGTACCGTGGCCGCCCGCTGAATCCAGTTTCCATTTGATGGACTGATGCCCTCCGGCAACCGTGTATGGTTCTTCCAATGTAATGCTTTCTGATGACAGAATCGTTCTGGAGACTTTGCCGCCCGTAATATGGACATTGTTTGAAGCGGCGATAAATGCCCTTGAACCTTCGGAACTTGAACCTCCGGAAGAGCTGATGATCGCATTTCTGTCACCTCTGGCCGTAATATCGCCTGTTCCCGCAATAACGGCGCTTGTCGGGTTGAATGCAAAACCGGAGCTGGTCGCGAGCTGTGCGCCTCCCTTTAAATTGACGGGGATCTGCTCATAAGTCTGTCCTTTTATAGATGCGGCCGCGCTGTAACCTTCAGCTTGCACCCCGAGAATGACAGCCTGACTGTTAGGGGACGTAATTCCGACGGAACCGCCGTCTCCGATCATCGTACCGTTCATAATATTTACGTTATATTGGCCTCCGCCGATTGAGATGCCTTTAGGAGAAGACTTGTATATATCAAAATTTAAAATTTTAACATGATCGGTTTTATTAGATCCGCCGGATATATTGATGTCAACCCCGGCTTGTGTAAAGCCGCGTATTTTAATGCCGTTGATCGTAATATTTTGACTGCGGTATTGAAGAGCCACGACTGGGTTCCCGCCATAGTCGTATGATGGATCACCAATAGCTGTGAATCCGTTTACATTGACGTTTTTATAGGCAGAGATGACCAGCGCCCTCGGGGTCACACCGTCATAGAGGGCATTGAATACCGGTTCAATCGCGGTGCAATCGGTTAAAGTAACATCATAAGCCGTCGTGCTTTCGGGGTCTGAGGCCTGATGATGGCCGATATGACGAATATCAAATGAACGTACATCACGATACGAAACATGACCGATAATATGAACATTTTGAGAAGCCGGCCACAGGCTGTGCGCCTTTACCTCAATCCCGCGGATATTTCCGCTCGTATAGTTATTTAAAAGCCACACATGTTTAGAGCCGTCGTCAATTTCAATGCCGTTCGAGTTTGCGCTGCCTTCAGCATGCTCTGTGCCGCGGGGGTTTCCGGAATGGCAGTTGGAAATGAAAATATATTCGCTGTAATGGGTGGTAATGCCGTCGTCTCCGGCGCCGTATGCCACACAGTTATCAATCCATATATAACGGCAGCCGTCTTTCGTCCATTCTGTTTCAGGCAAATGATCGTAAGTCGGAGATGTAATATCTATACCATGCAGACCCGCGTTAACCGTTTCAACATTCTTAATCCAGCCGTATTGCACATTAGCAAACGTTAAACAGCTGGAACACTGTCCTCCGGGGTTCCTGACTCCGCATTGACGGTCAGGATTCCAGTCTAAAGTCATGTTCTGGACAAAAATATTACGGTTTCCATTTTCGTAATCATCGTTAGTAATGACCCATTCGTATGCGGGAGTGTCCTCATGAAGCTTTAGCACGGTAATCCCTTGTCCCTCACCGGAAATAGTAGTCCATGAGGGGAGTTTTATCCCTTGAACCAAAAATTCTCCTGCGGGAACATTTACTTTGACCCGGCCGTTCCCGATCGCTTTCCGAAAGGCTTCTGTATTGTCCCGGCCGTCAGGGACCGCTCCGTAATCCTCCACATTCACTTCCCGGGTGATTTTATTCATAAGCATTTCGTATTCTGTATCAAGCCGTTCTTTTAAAAGTGAGGTGACCATTCCTTCCGCCGTCACCCGGGCATCTGCGATCTCAAGATTATCATCCGTTGCGGAATGCTTAATAAAATTCTGCATCCTTGCTTTGAGATGCTCCAATTCAGAGGGCTGTGCAGGGCGAGACTGCAATGGGGCGTTTAAAGACGGATCAGGAAAGTTTTTAAATTGAACCATTCTAAAGACACCTCTTTCTTTTGATATAAGCGCCTGAGGCAGGTGACAGAAAAGAATCGCGCGCCCTTTAAGCGCTTATTCTTCAAATTCTTTATTCAGAACGAAATTCCTTTTGAAACCGAGGCGAAATTTTAAAAAAGCTCTGTTGAAAGGAACGGACATATAGCTTTGCATTATTGTAATTGAAGCTGTCATGTGAAAATGGAGGGAAAAACTGATAGGAGGGGTCCTCATTTTAGGTTTATTCTCATTGTCTTCGCCGTGCTTCCTCTTCGGCTGCATATACACCAAAATCAGCATTCTTATCAGTTAAATGGTATAATGGGTCACGGATTGGTCATCAATACGACTGAAATAGGGAAGCAAAAGGAGCAGCGAACATGACTTTACAAATCAAAATTAAATATTCAGATGATACGCAAACGAGAATCAGTAAAATTGAACAGGGCGATTGGATTGATCTGCGGGCAGCTGAACATATAACAATCAAAAAAGGCGAATTCAAACTTATCCCGCTTGGAGTTGCGATGGAACTGCCGGAAGGATACGAGGCCCATGTCGTTCCGCGTTCAAGTACATATAAGCATTTCGGTATCATTCAGACAAATTCAATGGGAGTCATTGATGAATCTTATAAAGGCGACAATGACTTCTGGTTTTTTCCTGCATTCGCGCTTCGGGATACCGACATTTCCAAGGGGGAGCGGATCTGCCAATTCAGAATCATGAAGAAAATGCCTGAAGTGGAGCTGATCGAAGTAGACAAGCTCGGGAACAATGACCGCGGCGGACTGGGATCAACAGGCACGAAATAAAACGAAAAAAAGACTGCTTAACAGCAGTCTTTTTTTTATGGATACAGCAGTTACATTCAAATTTTTTCGGGGATTCTTGAATTGGGAAATCAAACAAAACTAAGGAGAAGGGTTTCATTTTTATCATTTAAGCTTTCCGTCTCTTTGAACAGAAAGACTTTTTTAGGTTAAAGGATAGAGGTTGTTTTGATGTTTTTATTCTTCAAGATGAACGGAGGTTTTGTCCAACGTATATAATATTGTGACAAAAGTGTAAACAAAAGAAAGGATGATGTTATGGAAAAAAGGGTTAGAAGAGTAGACCGTAAAGCAGCCGGCAAAGAGGCAGAGCAGAAGAAACCGTCCAAAGTCACCCTGTTCTGCCGTTCGCTTCAAAGGCTGAAGCATTTGTATTGTAACACAAACATACAAATGCCATCAATAACCAAAAAAGGAATTTCAGTTTTAATTTTACCGTTTTTGCTTCTGCCGTTCTTTCGGGCTGATGCTGCTTCAGATATTTACGGCAGTTTCGAGGAATTAAAGCTGAATGAAGATCCTTCCGATTTTTCCATTTCAACGCGGGAGCATGACCCTTCTGTCCTCATATTAGCTATACACGGCGGAGGCATAGAGCCGGGAACCAGTGAGTTAGCCAGAGAAATTGCCGAAAACCGGAGTTTATATTTATTTGAAGGGTTAAAATCAGCCGGTAATGCAGCTCTGCATTTGACAAGTTCGCATTTCGATGAAACCAAGGCCGTGCAAATGGTGAAAGAGCACTCTAATGTCATTTCATTGCACGGTTACGGCAGTGATGATAAAAAGATAAAAATCGGCGGTACAGACAGAGAACGGGCCGAACTCTTGACCGATGTGCTGAAACGGCACGGGTATCCTGCCGTTCTTCTTGGCACAAATGATAAATACGCAGGCGTCAGTCCGAACAACCTTGCCAATCAATCTTCATCCGGATTGAGTATTCAAATCGAAATGAGCGCCGGCTTCAGAAAATCACTATTTGACACCTTTACGCTGAAAAGCAGAGCATCCGCACAAAACGGGACCTTTTACCAATTTACAAAAACAATTTCTGATTTTATCAGTGACAATTATTAATGAGCACGCCTATTTTGTCGGCGGGGCTTTTTCTTTTGAAATTTATGAAACTTTAAGTTCTTAAGATCGTATACATAATTGACAGGATGAAAGAAAAGAGGTGGGCAAATGAAAGTGATGATCGGGTCTATCATTCTTCTTGTCATCATCGGATTCGGTTTATGGCTGATGCTTAGTCCAATCTTTAAACAAGTGGGAAGCGGAGCCAAAAAATTAAAAAAGTCATGGGAGGAAGAAGATCAGCATGAGCGAAAATAAGCGCGGAAACACAAAAAAAATTCTCGGCGGTGTGATTATAGGTGCAGCCCTTTTAATTGCGGGCGTCACAGCGTCACTATTCATTGAAAAAATACCGAACGGTTATGTCGGGGTTGTATACTCACCGAATGGCGGGGTAAAATCCGACACATTGGACCAAGGCTGGCACTTAGTCGGATTATTTAATAAAGTAACGGAATATCCGGTGCGTATGCAGACAGTGAATAATGAAAATATAAAAGTGGCAACCTCTGACGGTAAAAATATAGAAATGGATATCGCTTACAACTATGTCGTGCAGCCTGATAAAGTAGTCGATCTGTTTAACAAATTCGGGGCGGTAGACGTCGAAACGATTGAAAATACATATTTAAAAACAAGGCTGTGGGATGCGGCGCGAAAATCAATCAGCAAATACTCGGTTATTGACACATACGGGCAAAAATCTGCTGAAGCCGCTGCCGATGTTCAAAAGAGATTTGCTGATGATATGAAGAGTCTCGGATTTTTAATTGATGATCTGACGCTTGGCGTACCGAAGCCGGATAAAGCCACACAGGAAGCCATCGATGCAAGGGTGAAGTCTTCACAGGAACTTGAACGGACACAAACTGAAATTAAAATAGCCGAAGCCGAAGCGAAAAAGAAAAAAATTGAAGCGGAAGGGATCGCTGACTATAACGAAATCATTAAGAAATCAATGTCCGATGAAATGATCAAATATAAATGGATTGAAAAATGGGACGGAAAAACGCCGAAAGCGACAGGCACAGACTCACTGCTGCAGCTGCCGCTGGACGATCAGAAGCAAAAGTAAAAAGAGAAGGAGGCGATTGCCTCCTTTTTATGTTTTTTCCTGAGGGTCTTTTTCCGGCACTAATTCTTCAGACGCCTCGGTTTGATAGCTCCATAGCGTGCTATCCGTCTCTGTTGTGTCCTTATAATCTTCGGGAAGTACATATTGCTGCAAATACCGGTGAAAAAATGCCTCAAAAACAGAAATGCAAAGTGCAGAGATAACCGCTGCCGCGGCAGGAGAGACATTAAACCCGCCAATGTTCATCAGGAATATCCATAATATAATGAATGAAATTCCGAAATCAGCTGCAACGGCTGTGAAATTGCTTGTTCTCGGCAGAATCATGCAATCACCCGCAAAATAAGTGATTAAACTTAAGATCACTGTAATAAACAGAACGTTTAAAAAGGTTACTTGGTACATAAGATCCAGAACAATGTACAGTAAAGCAAGTGTGAGCGCCGTTTTAGAAGCGAAAGCAATTACGTGTTTCATTTGAACCACCTTCGTTATTTCGTTTAGTCTTCATTGTAAGCAATCCGCAAATTTTTAAACTGGTATATAGTGGTTATAAAGTAAAATGTGAATAGACATCACAGGATTCACAAGTTAAAATATGTAAAAAGGGGGATGCAAATGAAAAAATACTGGATATGTATTGCTGTTTTTTTATTATGTTTTAGCGGAATACACTCAGCTAAAGCGGCTACCACTGAATTCGGATCAAAAACAAGCTTCACTTTGGAGGGAAACGCAAAAGAGTTTCATATTGAAAATCCGGGTGCTGTAGCTGCCGACGATTACTTTTTAGGCTATAAGTTCACCATAATGAACAACTCTTCGTGCGGTTTAAGCATGAAACTCCAGCGGATGGCGCTGAACGGAAATTTTTATACATTAAGTTCTAAAAACTACAGCGGCAGCTGGTTAAACCTCAGTGCCCAGGATAAAAAATCAATTGATCCGTATCACAAATACAGGATTCTGGTTGAAAGTTCTTCAAACGTCTGTGGTCCCGTCTATATTAAAGGGTTCTACGGTGTAGAATATTATCATTTTGATTGAAAATAGATACTCGCTAAAGGCAGCGGGTTTTTTTATATTTATATTTAACTTATTGCACTATGTACTAAATATTCATATATAATTTTTTTGACGTGCCCGCCCAAAGAAAAGATAAAAAAGCAAATTCATCACGCACAAATATATAAAAAGTTGAAAAATGGATGAAAAGTTTCTTGAGGGAAACATTATTAGTTGACTTCAAAAGTGTGATGTCGGATAATAAGAATGTAAGTTTTTCCTCCTTAGCAGGTTCGTTTCTTAAGCCAGGGCGAATCTGCTTTTTTTTATGCAAAAAAACCCCTTACAGAGGGGTTTTTTACGATAAATGAAGTTTAATAGAATTAATGGACGGCTCTGAATACGCCGATCACTTTCCCCAAAATGCTTACGTTTTGCAGGATAATCGGCTCCATCGTCGGATTTTCCGGCTGCAGCCGCACATAATTGTCTTCTTTATAGAAGCGCTTGACCGTCGCTTCATCATCTTCGGTCATAGCTACGACGATTTCTCCGTTATTGGCCGTGTTCTGCTGTTTGACAATGACGTAATCTTTGTCAAAAATGCCGGCGTCAATCATACTTTCTCCCATGATTTCTAACATAAAGACATGTTCGCCCGGAGGAACCATCCGGTCAGGAAGCGGAAAATACTCGTCGATATTTTCAACAGCCGTAATCGGAATACCCGCCGTCACTTTCCCGATGACCGGAACGTTTACGACCTGGCTTTTCGGAATATGGACTTCTTCTTCATCCAATACCTCAATCGCCCTCGGTTTCGTAGGGTCCCGTCTGATCAGGCCTTTTGTCTCCAGCCGCGCCAAATGGCCGTGCACGGTTGAACTGGAAGCCAGTCCTACTGCTTCTCCTATCTCTCTTACAGAAGGCGGATATCCTTTCGTTTTTACCTCTTCTTTAATAAAACGCAGGATATCAAGCTGCCTTTTTGATAGCTTCGTCATATTTCGCACCTCAAAACGTCGATTTTAAGTAGATTATAGCATGATTTTCCTGACAGTACAAACATAGGTTCGAAAAAAACGATTGACAGAAACATTTGTTCGTATATACTGAAAGATATAAAAAGCGAACAAACATTCTTATCGGAGGTTGTTTACATGGCGAAAGAATCTATCATATTTGTCGGGCTGTTTACTGCGATTTTAAGTGCCGCTATTTTACTTGTTTCATG
The DNA here is from genome assembly GCF_014872755.1 of Bacillus sp. Bvel1. Classification (NCBI taxonomy): domain Bacteria; kingdom Bacillati; phylum Bacillota; class Bacilli; order Caryophanales; family Bacillaceae; genus Bacillus; species Bacillus sp. Bvel1. The sequence continues at coordinate 987,120 of NZ_JAAOBZ010000006.1, forward strand.
TGCGGGAAATGATCAGTCCCTCAGCCAATATGTTAAAATAAAGGTTCAGGACGGCGATACACTCTGGTCACTTGCAGATCATGTAGCAGAAAAGAAACACATTAATAAAGAAGATTTCATTGAGTGGGTGACGGAGAATAATCATCTCCAGACTGCTGATATAAAGCCCGGAGACGAACTTATTCTACCGGTTAAGAAGAAGCATCCGGCCGTATATCAGCTGGCCATTGTCAATTAGAGAGGAAAGAGAGAAATGAAGGCGCTCATTTATGCCCGCGTAAGCACAAACAAAGAACAGCAGCAAACGTCATTAAAAAGACAGGAAGAGGAGCTCAGTGAGATCGCTGCTGCAAACGGCATGGAAGTCGTGAAAGTCATTTCTGAGAAAGCCAGCGGTTACGAAATGGACCGCGACGGAGTATTTGAAATGCTTGATGAAATTAAAAAATCACATATTGACGCGATATTGGTGCAGGACGAAACGAGATTAGGAAGAGGAAACGCTAAGATTGCGCTTTTGCATTGTATTTACAGGGAGAACGTTAAAATATATACGACGGCTCATAAAGGTGAACTGGAGCTTTCCGAAGCTGATTCGATGGTACTTGAAATCGTCAGTATTGTTGAGGAATATCAAAGGAAAATTCACAATATGAAAATCCGGCGGGGAATGAAAAGAGCCGTGAAAAACGGCTACAAGCCTGAACGGAATCTGAAAAACAGACATGAAAACAGCGGAAAAGAAAAAAAAGAGGTTCCGGTTTCGGAAATTATCAGGCTGAGAGCCAACAAGCTTACCTTTGCAGAAATCGCAGCGACCTTAAGAGGATTCGGCTATGACGTGTCCAAAGCCACGGTTCACCGGCGGTTTCAGGAATATACCGCAGACACAGAAGGCAGCTGACGCGCATCAGTTGTAAAAAAGACTGCGTTTTAGTAGTATATAATCAACACGCACCAAAGGAGCTTATTATGATTTCTAAAGAAAAAATCGCAAGAATTAACGAATTGGCTCAAAAAGCTAAATCAAACACGATAACGGATGAGGAAAAAGCTGAACAGCAAAAGCTTCGCCAGGAGTATTTGAAAGGATTCCGCTCCTCAATGAAAAATACGTTAAAGAGCGTAAAAGTGATTGATCCGGAAGGCAACGATGTCACCCCTGAAAAATTAAAAAGAGAACAACAGAAAAATAATCTTCACTAAACAGAAAGAATACGGCAATACGTATTCTTTTTTCGTATATACTAATATCAGGATGTGCTTTACGACAATTTTCAACAAGTTTATCTCAAATTTAAGCTGAAAGAGTTGAGAAAAAGTCAGCATCGCTTTATGATGAAAAGGTACAACAATAAGGAAGGGGATTATAATGGATACAATTGAAAAGAAATCAGTTGCCACCATTCGTACACTATCTATAGACGCAATTGAAAAGGCGAATTCCGGACATCCGGGCATGCCGATGGGCGCCGCTCCGATGGCATACACGCTGTGGACGAAATTTATGAATGTAAATCCGCAGAATCCGGGCTGGTTTAACCGCGACCGCTTTGTTTTATCAGCAGGCCACGGTTCAATGCTTTTATACAGCATGCTGCATTTAAGCGGATATGACCTCAGCATTGAAGACTTGAAACAGTTCCGTCAATGGGGAAGCAAAACACCGGGACATCCGGAGTTCGGGCATACAGCCGGAGTAGACGCAACGACCGGGCCGCTTGGACAGGGGATTGCAATGGCAGTGGGAATGGCAATTGCAGAACGCCATCTGGCTGAGACATATAACCGTGATTCATTCAACGTAGTTGATCATTATACATACAGTATTTGCGGAGACGGCGATTTAATGGAAGGCATTTCTTCCGAAGCCGCTTCTCTTGCAGGCCATCTTGAATTAGGCCGCCTGATCGTATTATACGATTCTAATGACATTTCCTTAGACGGCGATTTAGACCGTTCTTTCTCTGAAAATGTAAAGCAGCGTTTTGAAGCAATGAACTGGGAAGTTCTTTATGTTGAGGACGGAAACAACATCGCTGAATTGACGGCTGCAATTGAAAAAGCGCGCCAGAATGATAAAAAACCGACTTTGATTGAAGTGAAAACCACGATCGGTTTCGGTTCTCCAAACCGTGCGGGCACATCCGGCGTTCACGGCGCTCCGTTAGGACTAGAAGAGAGCAAGCTGACAAAAGAAGCGTATGCTTGGACGTTTGAAGAAGATTTTTATGTTCCGGAAGAAGTATACGGGCATTTCAATCAAGCTGTAAAAGAAGCCGGCTCGAAAAAAGAACAGGAATGGAATGAACTGTTCGCGGCTTATAAAGAAAAATATCCTGAGCTTGCTGAACAGCTGTCACTCGGCATAAAAGGCGAGCTTCCTAAAGACTGGGATCAGGAAGTTCCCGTTTATGAAAAAGGCAGCAGCCTTGCTTCCCGCGCATCTTCAGGTGAGGTACTGAACGGGATCGCCAAGAAAATTCCTTTCTTTGTCGGGGGATCTGCTGACCTTGCGGGTTCAAATAAAACGACAATCAAAAATGGAGGAGACTTCACGGCCAAAGACTACGCCGGGAAAAACTTCTGGTTCGGTGTCCGTGAATTTGCGATGGGCGCTGCATTAAACGGAATGGCGCTTCACGGCGGCCTCCGCGTATTCGGCGGCACATTCTTTGTATTCTCTGATTATTTAAGACCTGCCATTCGTCTGGCATCATTGATGGGACTCCCTGTCACTTATGTATTCACGCATGACAGTATTGCCGTAGGAGAAGACGGGCCGACTCACGAACCGGTTGAGCAGCTTGCTTCTTTACGTGCACTTCCTAACCTTTCTGTGATCAGACCTGCTGACGGAAATGAAACCGCAGCTGCATGGAAGGTTGCCGTTCAAAGCCAAGATCATCCGACAGCTCTTGTATTGACACGCCAAAACCTGCCGACGATTGATCAGCAGGCTGAAGAAGCGTATGCGGGCGTGGAAAAAGGGGCTTATACCGTTTCCAAAGCAAAAACCGATTCACCGGACGCCCTTCTTTTAGCGACAGGCTCTGAAGTCGGACTTGCGATCGAAGCTCAAGCGAAACTGGCTGAAGAAAACATTCACGTATCTGTAGTCAGCATGCCGAGCTGGGACCGCTTTGAAAAACAATCGGCTGAGTACAAAAACAGCGTGCTTCCTCCGAATGTGACGAAACGTCTTGCGATCGAAATGGGTTCAAGCTTCGGATGGGGCAAATTTACCGGTCTTGAAGGAGACGTTCTCGCAATTGACCGTTTCGGTGCTTCAGCTCCGGGAGAAACAATTATGAAAGAATACGGGTTTACTGCAGAAAACGTAGTTGACCGCGTGAAAAAACTTCTAAACAAATAACGAGACAAAAGAGGATGAGTCAAATCATCCTCTTTTTCCTGTTTTTGCGACAAAAATAGAAGGGGCGGCGTAACAGTAATAGACAATTCTTTCTTTTCTCCTTTTGTATAATAGAAAGCAATAACGAAGCGCTGTAAAAGGGGATGAGGAAATGGAACGTCATTACTATACGCACCTGATAAAGGATGAGTTTGCGAACCACTACTTTGGGCGGGAAACGGCTATGTTTGAGTTGTTTCGAGACTATCATTGGACAGATCTGACACCCCAGGAATATCAAATGACAGAAAAGCAAGTTCAATATATAACGGAACCGATTCCGGTGATACATATGCATCAGCGGCTCCAGCTGCATTTAAACCGAATGAGTTACAGCCGTTTGGATTCCATTTACCGGCTTACACTGCCCGGAGAAAAGGGCCGCGCCACCTTCATGATGAAAGACAGTTTAATTGAGATTGCGGCTTCGGGAGATTATGAGGCGGAAACGATTTTCTTTGAGATTCTGCGTAAAATCAGCCCCTGTTTTCTTGCAATGGATTTCAAGACACGGCGCTACGGGTGGTTAAATCCGGTCAGGGAAAGAAATTTTGTCTAAAAACGAGGAAAAAGAGATGTAAATGTTGTATAATAGCCTTTGGTTTAGTACACTTTAAACTAGACAACATGAAGGAGGAAATAAAATGACTTTATGGGTTGGCATCCTAGTGGGCGTTGTCGCATTGCTCATAGGTGTTGCACTCGGGTTTTTTATTGCTCGTAAATATATGATGAGCTATTTGAAAAAGAATCCGCCTATTAATGAACAAATGTTACGCATGATGATGATGCAAATGGGAATGAAACCTTCTCAAAAGAAAATTAATCAAATGATGAAAGCCATGAATAATCAAGCGAAATAATACGTACAGATTATGATATAGAGATACATGGTTATAAAAATAAAAAACCCGGAGAGGGTTTTTTATTTTGGCGTCATGTTTCACCCCAACTGCCGGTGTGCAGTTCTTTTTGGTATTGTATGAGAAGGTGGTCAAGCTCCTGGCTGAGTTCTATCGTAATGTTTGATGTCATTCCGTTTGTCATGACGATTTTAAGCAGCTCTGCCCGTTTTTTTTCAATTTCATTTAATAGATGCTCTCTAATCACAGGGATATATCCTTTCATACATAAATCTTTCACCTGAGTCGCTATTATTATATCCACATTTATACTGTTTTTCAAATAAGAAGGAGTATAATATCTCGATGTCAAATTAAATTATATAAGCTTTTTCTATAAAAAGTAATCCTTCTCGGGAAAGTGTTAAAAAAATGAAATGATTTTGTCATAACTCGAAGGGAGTGTGTCATCGTGAGTTTTAATTACTTTCTGACGTTTGGGGCCGGATTTCTGTCTTTCATTTCTCCATGCTGTCTGCCGTTGTACCCCGCCTTTTTATCTTACATAACTGGTGTCAGTATGGACGAGGTGAAAACAGAAAAGGTGATGCTGCAAAAGCGTGGCCTCGTGCATACACTTTGTTTTTTGCTTGGCTTCTCCGTGATTTTTATCGCATTGGGATATGGAACTTCGTTTATCGGCAGTTTTTTTACCCAATATCATGAAGCGATCCGCCAGTTTGGCGCTATCATGCTGATCCTTTTCGGGCTGATTACTGCCGGTGTGTTTCAGCCGAAATTCATGATGAAAGAGCGGCGCATTCACTTTAAGCGCCGTCCGGAGGGGTTTATCGGTTCGGTTCTGATCGGTCTTGCGTTTGCAGCCGGCTGGTCGCCGTGCAGCGGGCCTATTTTAGGAGCCGTGTTTTCGCTGGCAAATACAAATCCTTCTTCAGCAGTGCCGTATATGTTTTTATATGTTCTCGGTTTTGCGATTCCTTTTCTTGTTCTTTCATTTTTTATTACCAGAATGAATTGGATTCGCAAGCATCAGCTGCTTATCATGAAAATCGGCGGCATTCTTATGATTCTGATCGGAGTTATGCTGTTTTTTAACTGGATGAGCTACATTCTGATCGTTCTGTCAAATCTTTTCGGAGGATTTACGGGTCTGTAACGGATTAATAACTTTTGAACTATTATATACCCTTTCGTTTTTGGTACAATAAGACTAGTTAATGTTAAATATGTGGAGGGGAATATGACACGAGTTTTAGTTGTAGATGACGCCAAGTTCATGAGGGTGAAAATCAGAGAGATTCTGGAATCGGCGAATTACACAGTGGCCGGGGAAGCGGCTGACGGGGAGGAAGCCCTGGCAGTATATCAAAAAATCCGTCCCGACCTGGTGACAATGGATATTACCATGCCGGTCAAAAACGGTATACAGGCGCTGCAGGATATTTTAGCTTTTGACCCGAAAGCCCGGATCATCATGTGCACCGCCATGCGGCAGCAGCGGATCGTTCTGGAAGCGATTGAATTAGGCGCTAAAGACTTTATCGTTAAACCGTTTGAAGCATCTAAAGTGCTGGAGGCCGTAGGCCGGGTAACGGGAACGTAAACGTGTTCTCTTTTCAAATTGGTTTTTTTTATGTTTTTGGAGTATAGTATATAGTATCAAACTCCGTGCAAGCAAAGGAATGATAAAGATGATGATTATAATTTCATCCGTTATTGCAGCGGCCATGGCAATTTCCGTGATGATCGTCAGGATTAAAGCCTCCGACAAGCCCGCTTCACCTAAAAAAATAATTCTCCCGCCGATTTTCATGAGTACGGGAGCGCTTATGTTCCTTTTTCCGATTTTCAGAGTGACGGGCGAAGAATTTTTGGAGGCCATTACGCTGGGCGTGATCTTCTCTATTTTTCTGATTAAAACATCTAAATTTGAGATTAAAAATAATGAAATCTATTTAAAACGGTCAAAAGCGTTTGTGTTTATCCTGATTGGTTTGCTGGTTATCAGAATCGCTATGAAATCCATTTTGAGCACGACGATTGATTACGGAGCTTTAAGCGGAATGTTTTGGATTCTGGCTTTCGGAATGATTGTTCCGTGGCGCATCGCGATGTTTATGTCTTACCGCAAACTTTCGAATGAACTGAAGACCGCTGATATTCAGATGAATTAAAACCTTTCCGTCCGCCGGAAAGGTTTTTTATTTGAGCAGGGCCTGATAAGGAGTAAGATCAATCTGTTTTTCGCGGAGATGCTTTTTTAAAAATTGATGATCACGCTTAGGAGTGGCCAGTATGTAACCCCTGATGATTAAATCACGGTTTATTTGTTCAGCTTCCTCCGCTAAGGAAAGTTCACCGATTTTTCCGGCGATTTTCGCTTTGGCTACATCCCGAAAGAGCTCCGGCACGGGAGCGACCAATTCATCCAAAAACGCCTTGTCACCCGCATTCCATAAGTGCCTGCTTTTTTCAATATAATAGTCCTGCCAATCCAGTTCTGACCGGCCGTCTTCTTTCGGTAAGCGTTTTAAAAATTTTCGAAACATAAAAAATCCGCCGATAGACAGCAATCCGATCATCACGTTGACCCAAAATAAAATAAACCACATAAACCAGCCTTCTAGCATTGTTCTATCTCCTCCTTACTTTAACCATATTGTAAACGAAGACAGAATAGAAGAACACATGAAAAAAAGAATAGAAAAAATGATAGATGTCCAGTCAATTCGGTTGCTAGAACATATTCTATCGTATAGTGATTCTGCTATTTGGCCATGGGAGATTCACTTTGAGGGTATATGACTGATATGACCGGACAAAAAAGCCGCTTCCATTGAGGGATGAAAGCGGCTTTTTTATGTTATAGAGGAAATTGAAAGGAAAATGAGGCAGGAGTCTCATTAGGCTCCTTGTTCATGGAGACGGTCAGAATATGGTTGGTGAAATCAGTGAAAATATGTTTGTCATTCAGATAAAAAGGAAGCACCATTTGTTTGTTTAATGTCCGTTCAAGCGTTTTAACAGAGAGCATAAACTCATTTCCCGAAAGAGTGACGGTGATCGCCTGCACCTGCTTCAGGGCCGTCAGGTCGGCTTCAACGATATATTGACGGCTTGTTTCATATAGATCGATCGGCAGCGTCTCGTCATACCAAGCATACGGGTCCTCGTAAAACTGCCGCAGCCATTCTTCCGTATCATCAAATTCTTCAGCGTTTTTTGAGTGATTCATGGAAGCATTCCTCCATATTAAAAAGCCTTGCTATAACGTATGCAGAAGCTTTAAATGGGTGAATGGCACAAAAAAACAGACACCGGGGTCTGTTTTACATATCGTGGCTTGTATTATGTTTTTGTCTTGTATGGTTGCGGTTTTTCACTTTTTTGCTTCCGCTCAGCGGTTCCGGCTGGCCGGGGTTATGGCCCTTCGGAGCATTTTTATGCATATCTTTACTCGTATTTTTATTTGTCATGTTAAAGCCTCCTTTTTAAGGTGTTCCGGCTATTGGTTTGTTTTTCTTTTTTTATTGTTCTGCCGTTCTTCTTCCGTCAGGACGAGCTGGTCATTTTCTATATAACCCGCGCCTTTGCCTTGGCTTTTCGCATCATTCATGCCGTTAATTACATGATTGGCTTTCCGTTTTACCATGATCATCACCTCAACATTAATATGGCTCTTTACAGCCCGTTGTATGAGGCGGAAAATCGGACAAAATTTACCGAAAATATGCTGATAAGACGATCTTATTGTATTTAATAAAAACATTGATATTTACTTATGTATGATTTTATACTAAGATGAAATTGTGAGAAAATTATGATGGAATGTGAACATTCATCTAAAGAACGATCTTGATCATTGAAGGGGGATTTTGGAGAATGACAAATCAGCAAAAAGTCGCAACACAAGACGTTTTCCAAGCAAGAAAAACATTTTCTTCAAATGGGAAAACATACAACTACTATTCATTAAAAGCATTGGAAGACGCAGGGGTCGGCAATGTTTCAAAACTTCCTTATTCTATTAAGGTTCTTTTGGAATCCGTTTTGCGTCAGGTAGACGGACGCGTCATTACAAAAGAGCATGTTGAAAATTTAGCAAGATGGGGTACTGCTGAATTAAAAGATATCGATGTGCCGTTTAAACCGTCACGGGTTATTCTGCAGGACTTTACCGGCGTTCCGGCCGTAGTTGACCTGGCATCTTTAAGAAAAGCCATGGCCTCTGTCGGCGGAGACCCTGATAAAATCAATCCTGAAATTCCGGTTGACCTGGTCATTGACCACTCCGTACAAGTTGACAAAGCCGGTACGGAAGATGCGTTAGCCATTAATATGGACTTAGAATTCGAAAGAAATGCAGAACGTTATAAATTTTTAAGCTGGGCAAAGAAAGCGTTTAACAATTATCAGGCCGTTCCGCCTGCAACAGGTATCGTTCACCAGGTAAACCTTGAGTTTTTGGCAAGCGTTGTCCATACGAAAGAGGAAGACGGAGAACTTGTGACCTATCCTGATACTTTGGTGGGAACTGATTCCCATACAACAATGATTAACGGAATCGGCGTCCTCGGCTGGGGTGTCGGCGGTATTGAAGCGGAAGCGGGAATGCTCGGCCAGCCTTCATATTTCCCTGTTCCTGAGGTCATCGGCGCGAAACTTGTCGGAAAATTGCCTAACGGAACGACGGCGACTGACTTGGCGCTGAAAGTCACTCAAGTGCTGCGTGAAAAAGGCGTAGTCAATAAATTTGTTGAATTCTTCGGTCCTGGTGTTGCTGAGCTTCCGCTTGCGGATCGGGCGACTATTGCCAATATGGCGCCGGAATACGGAGCGACTTGCGGATTCTTCCCGGTTGACGAGGAAGCACTTTCTTACCTGCGTCTGACCGGCCGTGAAGAAGAGCAGATCGATATTGTGGAAGCATACTGCCGCAGCAACGGTTTATTCTATACGCCTGACGCGGAAGAGCCGATTTTTACAGACGTTGTGGAAATTGATCTGTCAAAAATCGAAGCGAACCTTTCAGGCCCGAAACGTCCGCAGGATTTAATCCCGCTTTCCGTTATGCAGGAAACGTTTAAAAAACATCTTGTCAGCCCGGCCGGCAACCAAGGATTCGGAGCGGATGCTGCTGAAGAGAACAAAGAAATTTCATTTAAACTTAACAGCGGTGAAGATGCGGTTATGAAAACAGGGGCGATTGCAATCGCCGCTATTACAAGCTGTACGAATACATCAAACCCTTATGTATTAATCGGTGCCGGATTGGTAGCCAAAAAAGCGGTAGAATTAGGCTTGAAAGTGCCGAATTATGTGAAGACTTCACTTGCACCGGGGTCTAAGGTTGTTACTGGATACTTAGTCAACTCAGGTCTGCTTCCTTACATGAAGGAGCTCGGCTTTAACCTTGTGGGGTATGGCTGTACGACATGTATCGGGAACTCCGGCCCGCTTTCTCCAGAGATTGAAGAAGCGGTTGCTAAAAATGACCTCCTGATCACTTCTGTCCTGTCGGGTAACAGAAACTTTGAAGGCCGGATCCACCCGCTTGTCAAAGGAAACTACCTTGCGTCACCGCCGCTTGTTGTCGCATACGCATTGGCAGGAACTGTAAACATCAACCTGAAAACGGATCCGATCGGTGTCGGAAATGACGGTCAAAATGTTTATTTCGATGACATCTGGCCGTCCATGGATGAAATCAATTCTCTCGTCAAACAGACTGTTACGCCGGAATTATTCCGCAAAGAGTATGAAACGGTATTTGACGACAACCAGCGCTGGAACGAAATCGAAACGACGGATGAAGCGCTGTATAAGTGGGACCAGGATTCCACTTACATTCAAAACCCGCCGTTCTTTGAGGAAATGTCTGTAGAGCCGGGAAAAGTTGAGCCTTTAAGAGGACTTCGCGTTGTCGGCAAATTCGGCGATTCCGTGACGACTGACCACATTTCTCCGGCCGGAGCGATCGGAAAAGACACACCGGCGGGCAAATACCTGCAGGAAAAAGGCGTTTCTCCTCGTGACTTTAACTCTTACGGCTCACGCCGCGGAAACCATGAAGTCATGATGAGAGGAACATTCGCCAATATCCGCATTAAAAACCAAATCGCACCGGGTACAGAAGGCGGCTACACAACACATTGGCCTACCGGGGAAGTGACATCTATTTATGATGCCTGCATGCGGTATAAAGAAGATAAAACGGGTCTTGTCGTCCTGGCCGGAAAAGATTACGGAATGGGCTCTTCACGTGACTGGGCTGCAAAAGGAACAAACCTGCTCGGCATCAGAACAGTCATTGCCGAAAGCTTTGAAAGAATTCACAGAAGCAACCTCGTCTTCATGGGTGTGCTGCCGCTCCAGTTCAAACAGGGTGAAAACGCGGATACACTCGGCTTAACCGGTAAGGAAGTCATCGAGGTGGATGTTGATGAATCTGTACGTCCGCGCGACTTGCTGACTGTCAGAGCAATCAGTGAAGACGGTACGGTAAAAACGTTTGAAGTCGTTGTCCGTTTTGACAGTGAAGTGGAAATTGATTACTATCGCCACGGCGGCATTTTACAAATGGTGCTTCGCGATAAAATGAAACAGTAGCAGAATGAACAAAGGAGAGAAAGCAGTCTGCTTTCTCTCTTTTTATGCGGGAGGCTTAAGATGCTTGCGAAATGGCTGGGCGGAATGTTACTTATCGGGTTGTTAGTATATGCGGGCTGGAACATTTATTCTGTGCAAAAAAGTCCGAAAGAAGGGACAGAAGAAGGGATGAAAGCCCCTGACTTTACACTTGATACATTGTCAGGAAAAAGTATCTCCCTTTCTGATTATAAAGGAAAAAAAGTGCTCCTTAATTTCTGGGCGACGTGGTGCAAGCCGTGCCGAATGGAAATGCCCGATATGCAGGAGCTGCAGAAAGAATATCCTGATATTGCGGTAGCAGCTGTTAATTTTACGTCCTCTGAAAAAAATATACAGGTTGTGAAATCATTTGCTGATCATTATCAGCTGACCTTTCCTATTCTGATTGACAAAAGCGGAATTAACGGGGATTTCAACGTGCTTTCTTATCCGACAACATACATATTAGACGAAAAAGGAACCATTCAGCATATTCGCGTAGGCACGATGACAAAAAAAGAAATGAAAGAAAAACTGGATCTCAAATAGAGGTTCAGTTTTTTTATTGTAAAGGGCTTAGGTTTTGAAAAATTGGAAAAAATGAATGAAAACACGGAGGTGAGAAGATTGAAAAAAATGCGAAAACGTTCTTTTCATGAATTGGTTATGGAAAATAAACGTGAGCTGATGACCAATACGGAATATTTGAATCAGCTTGAAGAAAAGCTGGAGCAGCGGTTCAAACAAAAATAACCTTTAATTTGCAGTCATGTTTGCACCTCCTTTTGCAAAATATACTCTTAAGGAGGGATGAACATGGGCATAAACAAGAAAGACGGCCAGCCGCAATACGCTCCGAGCCACTTAGGGACAAAACCCGTTAAATATAAACGCAACAAAGGGGAAAAGTTTCATGACAAGTCAAACGGACATCCGATTGTCATGCAGACGAAAGGCGAATAACATCATCAAAGGAGAGCAGACATTATGACAAACAATGATCAAAAACCGAACCCGGATGACCGTTCGGATAACGTTGAAAAGCTGCAGGATATGGTGCAGAATACAATTGAAAATATAGAAGAAGCGAAAGAATCAATGGAATTTGCGACAGATGAGGAAAAACAGCGCATTCAAGAAAAGAATGCCAGACGCAATGAAAGCATTGAATCGTTCCGCAGTGAAATTCAGGATGAATCGGCTGCAAGAGAAAACGGCTATCAATCATAATAAAAACCAGGGAAACCTGGTTTTTTTCTCTTTCCGGCTCGTTGTGATAAAATGGGGCTAATCTGATAAAAAGGGAGCAGAGAACGTTGCATGTGTCAAAAAAAGAAATAGAAGTGCGTTATGCGGAAACAGATCAAATGGGCATCGTCTATCATGCCAATTACTTAGTCTGGATGGAGGTCGGCAGAACGGCGCTGATTAAGGAACTCGGATTCCTTTACAAGGATATGGAAGATAGAGGAGTGCTGTCCCCTGTATTGGATATCAGCATTTCTTATAAAAAGCCGCTCCGCTACGGTGAAACGGCTGTCGTACATACTTGGATTGAAGAATATAACGGATTTAAAACCGTTTACGGCTACCACATCTATAATCCGGATCAAGAACTTGCCATCAAAGCGACATCCTCTCATATATGCGTTGATAAAGAGAGCTTCAAACCGATTCAGTTTCGCAAGGCTTTTCCTGATTGGCATGCCGCTTACGAAAAGGCAAAAAAATAAGGAGCGGCTGCACTTATGGCATTTGGAATTACGCGTAAGGAACTGGAAAGATGGAAGCGGGATGTATCGGAAGGGAAAATCGCTTTTTTAACGCATTACTGGCTGGACGACCGCTTTCCGGAGGCTAAGACCGTGACGAAGGCCGGTTCAAGCGATCTCAATAAACTGATCAGATGGGGAGCGGAGTACGGGCTGAAGCCGGAGTGGATTCACCATAAAAATGAATTTCCCCACTTTGACCTGCTCGGAGAAACGCAAAGAAGCATATTAGAAAAAGAACGTCTGACTGATCACCTAAAAAGGTTCAGGCTGTAAAAAAAAAGAACGCATCCGCTGCGTTCTTTTTTTTACACGTAATCAAATACCGGCTCTTCTGCCTGATCTGAATATGTGACTGACAAATCGTGATTATCAAAGTACCATAAGTCGCTTTCTTCAATAAAAAAGGTAATGCCTTCAACTTCCGTGCTGGTGCCGATGTTCATCGGCAGGTCTTTTAAAATGCCGAGAGAAAAGCCTTTCTGAACGTTGCTGCATCCCCCGTAACGGACAAAGAAACGGACATGGTCGCCTGTTTCCAGATCGAGCTCTTCTTTGTACCAATCCAGCGCGCCTTTCGTTACTTTCATGTTCATCCGGAACACTCCCTTTTTGTTTCTCATATAAAGAAATTATCTCTATTATAAACGAATATGGCATTTTGATGTCAAAATTGAAGTTTCATCAAAACCATTTGATCTTCGGTTCTGTTTTGTTTATAATCCGTTTGATGTTTGCCCTGTGTCTGTAGATAACAAACGCGGTCAAGAGCGTCACTACGATTAATAAATAAGGGTCTTTTACAAACAGACAGTAAATAATCGTATAAATCCCTGTTAACATTGAAGACAGAGAAACAAATTTCGTAAGGAATAAAAATACGAAAAATACTGCAACCATCGTAACGAATAACAGCGGAGCATAAAACAGCAGGACGCCCCCTGATGTGGCTACGGCTTTGCCTCCCTTAAACTTTGCGAACACGGGGAATACATGGCCGATCACTGCTGCCACCCCTGCGAGAAGAGGATGAATGGGGACGTGCAGTAAATATGGGAGCGCCGCGGCCAGGGTGCCTTTTAAAATATCGGCTGCGACGACGACAGATCCCGCTTTAACGCCAAGCGTGCGAAAAGCATTTGTAGCGCCCAAATTGCCGCTTCCGTGTTCTCTAATATCGATCCCTTTCGCAAGTTTGCCTACGACTAAACCTGACGGGATGCTGCCTATTGCATAGGCCAAAATAATCAATAAAGCAATCAACATCTACATTTCTCCTTTTCAATGTCCCTTCACTCTATTTTAACACGAGTTGTTACCGTCTGATGACAAGTTTTTTGAGAATTAAGCTGACAAATCGCTTTTTTTGATTCCGGCGAAGCGGTCATGTACAATATATCAAAAGGAGATGGTAAAGATGCAAAATCCTTCAAAATCAGAGATTAAAGAAATTCTGGACCGGAGCAAACGGATCGCAGTCGTCGGGCTGTCAGACCGTCCCGACCGGACTTCTTACATGGTTTCCAAAGCGATGCAGGATGAAGGGTATGAAATTATTCCCGTCAACCCAACGATTGATGAGGCGCTTGGCGTTAAAGCCGTTGCTTCATTAAAAGACGTGGAGGGACCGATTGATATCGTGAATGTGTTCAGACGCTCTGAGCAGCTTCCCGGCGTTGCTGAAGAATTTTTACAGACGGACGCTCCCGTTTTTTGGGCGCAGCAGGGTCTTGCAAATGAAGAAGCGTATCGCATGATTACAGACAAAGGACGGACGGCTGTAATGGATTTATGTATAAAAGTCGCCCGCGCTGTTATAAAATAGGAACAAAAAAGGCAAAAATCCTTGGCAAATCAGGGGTTTTTGCTTTTTTATTGAAAGAATACTCTTTGCGTATGATGATGAAACAGATACAATAAAGCATGAACAGCTTTTTTAGAAACCCCTTTATACAGGGGTTTGCAGTCTGTTTGCGATGGCCGGCATAAAGCTATATAATAGAAAGCGAACTCATGTTCTTATCTGCCGAAAAGGGCACCAAAAAGATGAAAAGCCGTTCGAATGTATGTCTTGCGGCCTAAAAAACGAGCCATTCGCTTAAATATGTTGCGAAATCAAGCATATTGGTTATAATTGTGAGTCCGAGGAGAATTGGACCGAAGCTTGCGCATACTGAAAAACAAAGACATGAAAACATTTAAAAAAGAGAATGATTAAGAGCAGGTTTTTTGAAAGGGGTTTGTACGTTTGGCTAGAAAACAGCAATTTGATTACAACGAAGATGCCATACAGGTGCTTGAAGGCCTGGAAGCCGTCAGAAAACGACCGGGAATGTACATTGGTTCGACGGACGCACGCGGCCTGCACCATCTGGTATATGAGATCGTCGACAATTCCGTCGATGAAGTTCTTGCCGGCTACGGAGATCATATTATCGTAACGATACATAAGGACAACAGCATCTCCGTTCAGGATAGAGGACGCGGAATGCCGACCGGGATGCATAAGCTCGGAAAGCCGACGCCGGAAGTTATTTTCACCGTGCTGCATGCCGGGGGGAAATTCGGACAGGGCGGCTATAAAACAAGCGGCGGTCTGCATGGTGTCGGCGCATCTGTCGTAAACGCGTTATCGGAGTGGCTGACAGTTACTATTGAGCGTGACGGATATGTTTATAAACAGCGGTTTGAAAACGGCGGCAAGCCCGTGACTTCACTTGAAAAAATCGGAACGACCAAAAAAACGGGAACGCTTACCCATTTTAAACCTGATCCGTCAATGTTCAGCGCAACGGTTTATAATTTTGACACGCTGTCAGAACGTCTGCGCGAATCGGCTTTCTTGTTAAAAGGTTTGAAAATAGAATTAATTGATGAACGGAACGGCGTAAAAGAAGTATTTTATTATGAGAACGGAATTGAAGCATTTGTCGCTTATTTAAACGAGGAAAAAGACGCTTTATGCGAAGTGGTGTCCTTTGAAGGCGAGCATCATGACATTGAAGTCGATTTCGCGTTTCAGTTTAATGACGGGTATTCAGAAAATATGCTGTCATTCGTTAATAACGTCAGAACAAAGGACGGCGGCACCCACGAATCAGGAGCCAAAACGGCAATGACAAGAGCGTTTAACGAGTATGCGCGAAAGGTCGCCCTTTTAAAAGAGAAAGACAAGAACCTTGAAGGCGCCGATATCAGGGAAGGTTTGTCCGCAATCATTTCCGTCCGTATCCCGGAGGAACTGCTGCAATTTGAAGGCCAGACAAAAGGGAAGCTCGGCACAAGTGAGGCGAGATCCGCCGCTGATGCCGTCATTTCTGAGAATCTTGCTTATTTCTTGGAAGAAAACCGCGATACGGCAACCCTGCTTGTCAAAAAAGCGATTAAAGCAAGCCAGGCCCGTGAAGCGGCCCGTAAAGCGAGAGAAGAAGCGAGAAGCGGCAAAAAGCGCAAAAAATCAGAAGCGACGCTGAGCGGAAAACTTACACCGGCCGGTTCCAGAAATCCGGCGAAGAATGAATTGTATCTGGTGGAGGGAGACTCTGCTGGAGGTTCTGCAAAACAGGGAAGAGACCGGAAATTCCAAGCCGTGCTGCCCCTTCGCGGAAAGGTCATCAACACAGAGAAAGCAAAGCTAGCAGACATCTTCAAAAATGAAGAAATCAATACGATTATTCATGCGATCGGCGGCGGTGTCGGCGCAGATTTTGATATAGACGACATCAACTATGACAAGATCATCATCATGACGGACGCGGATACCGACGGCGCGCACATCCAAGTCTTGCTGTTAACGTTTTTCTACCGCTATATGAAACCTTTAATCGAGCACGGAAAAGTCTTCATCGCCCTTCCGCCTCTTTACAAAGTGAGCAAAGGAAGCGGCAAGAAAGAGATTATTGAATATGCTTGGTCCGACGAAGAAATGGACGGCGTTTTAAAGAAAGTCGGCAAAGGATATACCATCCAGCGCTATAAAGGTCTGGGAGAAATGAACGCAGACCAGCTCTGGGAAACGACGATGAATCCCGAATCTCGAACGCTCGTCAGAGTCAAGATCGACGATGCGGCACGGGTAGAGCGCCGTGTAACGACATTAATGGGAGATAAAGTAGAACCGAGAAGAAAATGGATTGAAAAGAATGTTGCCTTCGGATTAGATGAGGAAAGCAATATTTTGGAAAATGAAAACTTGTCGGTCGCTGAGGAGGTTTAATAGTGGCACAGCCAGAATTATTTCATGATTTACCGTTAGAAGAAGTAATCGGCGACCGTTTCGGACGCTACAGTAAATATATTATTCAAGACAGGGCGCTGCCCGACGCTCGTGACGGTTTAAAGCCGGTGCAGCGGAGAATTTTATACGCCATGCACGCAGACGGAAATACATTCGATAAAAATTTCCGTAAAGCGGCAAAAACGGTCGGAAACGTTATCGGTAATTATCATCCGCACGGTGACAGCTCCGTTTATGAAGCGATGGTGCGGATGAGCCAGGATTGGAAAGTGCGGAATGTGCTGATTGAGATGCACGGCAACAACGGAAGCATTGACGGTGATCCGCCGGCTGCCATGCGTTATACGGAAGCGAGATTATCTTCTATCGCGTCAGAGCTTTTGCGTGATATTGATAAAAATACGGTTGAATTCGTTCCGAACTTTGATGACACCAGTAAAGAACCGGTTGTTTTGCCCGCCATGTTCCCTAACTTGCTTGTTAACGGATCAACCGGGATTTCAGCGGGCTATGCGACTGATATTCCCCCTCATCATCTGGGTGAGGTCATTGATGCCGTCATTAAACGGATTGAATCTCCGGATTGCACCGTCGATGACTTGATGCAGGTGATTAAAGGGCCTGACTTTCCGACAGGAGGCATTATTCAAGGAGTCGACGGCATTCGGAAGGCTTATGAAACCGGTAAAGGCAAAATTATTATCCGCGGCAAGGCTGAAGTGGAATCCGTAAGAGGCGGACGGGAGCAGATCGTCATTACAGAAATTCCGTTTGAAGTAAACAAAGCCAATCTCGTTAAGAAAATGGACGAATACCGCATAGACAAAAAAGTCGAAGGCATTTCTGAAGTCAGGGATGAAACTGACCGCACGGGGCTTCGGGTGGTCGTTGAGTTAAAGAAAGAAGCCGATGCAAAAGGCATCCTGAATTTCTTATATAAAAACACTGATCTGCAGACAACATATAACTTTAATATGGTCGCCATACATAACCGCCGGCCGATGCTGATGAGTCTTACGGCCATCCTGGATGCGTATATTTCTCATCAGAAGGAAGTGGTGACAAACCGCTCCGTCTTTGAATTACAAAAAGCAAAAGAGCGGCATCACATCGTTGAAGGACTGATGAAGGCACTGTCCGTGTTAGATGAAGTCATAGCGGTCATCCGGGCAAGCAGCGACAAGAAAGATGCGAAACAAAACTTAATTTCTAAATTCGCATTTACGGAGCCGCAGGCCGAAGCGATCGTATCCTTGCAGCTGTATCGTCTGACAAACACGGATATTACGGCGCTAAAAGAGGAAGCGGAAGAGCTCAGTAAGAAAATTCAGGAGCTCGAAGCCATTTTAAGTCATGATAAAAAGCTGTTAAAAGTCATTACAAGCAGCCTGAAAAAATTGAAAAAGACCTATGCTGACAGCAGACGGTCTGTCATTGAAGAAAAGATTGAGGAAATTAAAATCAATCTTGAAGTCATGGTTGCCTCTGAGGACGTATATGTGACAGTCACAAAAGACGGCTATGTAAAACGAACAAGCCAGCGGTCATTTGCCGCTTCTAACGGCCAGGATTTCGGTATGAAGGATACTGACAGGCTGATTCACCAATTTGAAATGAATACAACGGATGTTCTTCTGCTCTTTACCAATAAGGGAAGCTATGTTTATTGTCCGGTTCACCAGCTTCCCGATATCAGGTGGAAAGACATGGGGCAGCACGTAACGAACATCATCACGATTGACCGTGATGAAACCATCGTGAAAGCTATACCGGTAAAAGAATTTGATCCATCTTCATATTTATTGTTCATGACGAAAAACGGTATGGTGAAGAGAACTGAAATGACGCATTACAAAGCGCAGCGTTACTCGAAAGCGCTTGTTGCCCTTAACCTTAAAGGGGATGATGAGCTGATTGATGTTCATGTCACAGACGGCGGCAGCCAGCTGTTTATCGCCACCCGCCTCGGGTACGGTTTATGGTTCGGTGAAGATGAAGTAAATGTAGTCGGTGCCCGTGCGGCCGGCGTAAAGGGCATAAATTTAAAAGAGGGTGATACCGTCGTATCAGGGCAAATCCTGCATGAAACAGATTCGCTTGTCCTCGTCACACAGCGGGGAGCAATCAAACGGATGAACCTATCTGAATTCGAAAAAACATCCAGGGCGAAACGCGGTGTCGTCATGCTGCGTGAGCTTAAAAAGAACCCGCATCGGGCAGTCGGCGTATTTGCGTGCGCTTTGGCTGACATGATCACTGCGGAAACAGAAAAAGGCGAGAGAATCGAAATCGCCGTGAAGTCCTTGCGGGCGAATGACCGATACAGCAACGGCTCCTTCTTTACCGATGAAGATGAGACAGGGCCGGTAACAGATGTATGGCGTATCCCTGCATACGATGTTTAAGAGTAAAAATAAAATAAAAAACCTCCGCTCATTGAGCGGAGGTTTTACTATTTAGCTTTCATGGCTGCCGAATAAGTCAGTGATAGCGTGAATGACTTCGATTCCCTGCCATACAAATAAATTCAATGCAGTGAATGAAAACAACCCTAAAATCACCATTCGTAAGATAAACAACATGTTTAACAACCTCCTCATTTTATGTTACATAGATAGGCGATGTTGAACATGAAGTTCATCGAAATACGAGGACTGATAAAATTTAGCGATTAAAAAGCTTTTCTTTCGCTGTCTTCTCCGGGAAGCGGGGCGTCTCCTGTCTGATATCACGATCAGTGAGACAGAAGCGGCAAAAAGCGCCGTCAAGATATATGAGCCCGTCAGCGATTTTTTCTCATCATCAGCATTTTGGCCGGCCTTCATTTCGTGCATTTCCTGCTGGTCGGCTACCGCTTTAAAATGATGAGCGGTATCAAACGCATGGGGAATGGAGAGCAAATGAAAGCTTGCAATCGCTAAAAATAAAATAGAAGCTTTTAAAAACAAGATTTTTTTCAAATGTTCTCCTCCCTTCATAAGTCTGAATATTTTTATTATAATACCCTAATTTAAATGTAAAGTAAACACATTTATTAAATTTAAAAAATTATTATCCTGGTTAAGTATATACCATTCCATCCATCTTTTCATCTCTTTTTTCTTAAAGACCTATTTGTTATGATATGCACGCATTCCTTATAACGTGACAACATTTTTCAGGCTGTAAGATAAAAAACGGGGCATGACAGCAAAAGATGTGATGAAGAAACCGAAACATTTTCTTAAAAAAACTTCTCAACCACTGTTGTTGTGATATAATAATACCCGTTGTGTTAAAAGATCTAACATATACAGCAAAAATGACAGTAAAAGATATGTAAAAGGGAGGTTAAACATGGAGGCTTTCATCAGTGAAATCATAAATGTTCCAAATGATTTTATTTGGAAGTATCTTGTTTATATTTTAGTCGGGATCGGATTGTACTTTACGTTCCGTTTTCGCTTTATTCAATTCCAGTACTTTTTTGAAATGTTCAGAATCGTCGGGGAGAAGCCGCAAGGAAATAAAGGAGTGTCTTCAATGCAGGCATTCTTTATCTCAGCAGCTTCTCGTGTCGGAACCGGAAACTTGACCGGCGTCGCGCTGGCGATTGCAACAGGCGGTCCCGGCGCAGTATTTTGGATGTGGATCGTAGCGATTGTCGGTATGGCTTCCAGCTTTGTGGAAAGCACCTTGGCGCAGCTGTATAAAGTGCGTTCCGGTGACGAATTCCGCGGCGGTCCGGCATATTACATGGCAAAGGGACTGGGCGCCCGCTGGCTCGGTATTTTATTCGCCGTATTGATTACCGTTTCTTTCGGACTTATCTTTAACGCGGTGCAGTCAAATACGATTTCTGTGGCGTTTGACGAAGCATTCCATGTGAATAAAACAGTTATCGCAATCATTTTAGCTGTATTAACGGCTTTCATTATATTCGGCGGTCTGAAGCGTGTTGTTTCCGTCTCGCAATTAATCGTTCCGGTTATGGCGGGAATGTATATTCTGATCGCGCTGTATGTCGTGATTGTAAATATTTCGGCGGTACCTGAGCTGCTTGTTACGATTGTGAAAAATGCGTTCGGTCTTGAGCAGATCGTCGGCGGAAGCTTAGGAAGCATCATTATTATCGGAGCGCAGCGCGGCCTGTTTTCAAACGAAGCGGGAATGGGAAGCGCGCCGAATGCCGCAGCAGCTGCACATGTGTCGCATCCGGCTAAGCAGGGATTAATTCAGACCCTCGGCGTGTTCTTTGATACGTTTATCGTTTGTACATCGACTGCTTTTATCATTTTATTGTACAGCGTTACGCCTAAAGGCGACGGCATCCAAGTGACGCAAGCCGCACTGCAGCACCATCTCGGCGGATGGGCGCCGACATTTATTGCGATTGCGATGTTTTTATTCGCATTCAGCTCAGTCGTCGGCAACTATTACTATGGTGAAACGAATATTGAATTTATTAAAACAAGCAAAACATGGCTTAATATTTACCGCGTATTCGTCGTAGTGATGGTGGTATACGGATGTTTGGCTGACTTCCAGATCGTCTGGGACATGGCAAACTTGTTTATGGGACTCTTGGCTCTCATTAACTTAGTGGCAATCTTACTGCTGAGTAATGTAGCCTACAAGATCTATAAGGATTATGCCGCTCAGCGCAAAAAAGGTCTTGATCCCGTATTCAAAGCCGAGAATACTCCGGAGCTCAAGCATATTGAAACATGGGCGGAAGAAGAAGGTACAAGCCCTGAACGTAAGACTGCTAACTGAGGAAACATGCATACAATTTTCAAAAAACCCCCTTACATTTTGTTGTGAGGGGTTTTTTATGTGAAAAACCGGGTTATTTTTACTGAGAACAGATTTTTTTGAATTTATTGTATTTTTCTCTTGTGTATGTAAGTGCTTTCATATAAAGTTTAACTAAACCGGTTTACCAAACCGATTTAGTCTTAAAGGAAAGGAGTATTGATGTGGCTTCTGATTATGGCATTTTTACGATCGGTGATGCGTTGATCACCTTAAATCCCGCAAGCACAGGACCTTTGCGTTTTGTTACCCATTTTGAACGAAAAGCAGGAGGAGCTGAACTGAATTTTGCGATTGCATGCGCCAGATTGAACCTGCACTCAAAGTGGGTCAGCAGACTGGGGAAGGATGAGTTCGGCAGAGTGATTTATCAGTTTGCCAAAGGAGAAGGAATTGATGTGACTGACGTCTCCTTTGTTGAAGGCTTTCCTACATCTTTAAATGTCAAAGAGATCAGAAATGACGGTTCAGGCAAGACGTTTTATTATCGTTTCAATTCACCAATTCTGACTCTTGCACCGGAAGATATAACTGAGAATATGTTTGACGGCATTCACATCGTTCATCTTACCGGTGTGTTCCTCGCGCTTGATAAGAAAAATCTTGAAATTGCTGAAAGGGTGCTTTCTATCGCCAAAGCAAGAAAGATTCCCGTATCTTTTGATCCGAATATCAGGCTGAAGCTGTGGACGATTGAGGAGGCACGTGCGGCATTTCATCAAATCTTTCCGCATACTGATATTCTTCTGGCGGGCCGGGACGAAATGAAACAGCTGACAGGTATAGGAGAAAATGAAGCATTAGCCCGGTTTGCAGAGAGCTATTCAATCAGTCAGCTTGTCATAAAAGACGGTGAAGCAGGTTCTGCGCTGTATCATGATCATAAGTGGGTTCACAAAGAGGCTTTCCCGGTTGCGCCTGTCGACACGGTAGGAGCGGGTGACGGCTTTAATGCCGGCTACCTGTACAGTTATTTGCATGATTTTGAACCGGAAAAACGTCTGGAGTTTGCAAATGCAGTCGGTGCGCTCGTCACCACAGTTTCCGGTGACAATGAAGGGCTTCCCTGCCTAGAAGAGGTTTTGTCATTTGTAAACAAAGAGACTGTGATTGAACGGTAGCAAGCACAACTTAAAAAGCGGGTGAAAAAATGAAAGCGGTTCAAGTACGGAAAGCATTTGATCTGATGGTGACGGAATGTGAGAAACCGTCTGTTGTCCACGCGGATGATGTTCTTGTCAAGGTGAAGCGGGTCGGAATTTGCGGATCAGATTTGCATATTTATCATGGGGCAAATCCGTTAGCTTCCCTGCCGAGAGTAATCGGACATGAAGTCACAGGGGAAGTCGCAAAGACCGGTTCTCATATCCGGCGTTTCAAGCCGGGTGACCGGGTAGTGATTGAACCGATATCTTATTGCGGAACATGCTATGCCTGCCGGAAAGGACGTCCGAACGTCTGCAAAGCGCTTTCGGTGTTCGGCGTTCATGAAGATGGCGGGATGCGGGAATATATCGTGCTTCCGGAAAAGCAGCTGTATGCTGTTTCGCCCGATCTACCCTGGGAGGAAGCGGTCATGGCAGAACCATATACGATCGGCGCCCAGGCCGTTTGGAGAGGCCGTGTCGAGAAGGAAGATACCGTTTTGATTCAAGGAGCGGGGCCGATCGGAATCTGCATATTAAAAATGGCAAAGTTCAAAGGCGCTTCCGTCATGATAACCGACTTGAATGATGAACGCTTGGCCTTCGCTGAAAAAAACGGTGCGGATGTTACCGTCAACGCGCAAAAAGAAGATCCCGTTTTGCGGGTGAACGAATGGATAAAAAATGAAGGCGCTAATGTCGTCATTGATGCCGTCTGTCTCCCCTCAACGTTTGAAACGTCAATTGACGCAGTGTCTCCGGCCGGTCATGTGGTTGTGCTTGGTTTTGATGAGAGGACTGCCGGCATTTCTCAGCTTCCGATCACAAAAAAGGAAGTCACGATCACCGGTTCAAGATTGCAGACGAATCAGTTTCCGTACATTACAGACTTACTGAATAAAGGCCTGTTAACGCACGGCGGTCTTATTACACATACATTTTCAGCAGATGACGTCCATCGAGCATTTCAGTTGATCGAACAGCACCCGGGCAAGGTGGGAAAAGCAATCATTACGTTTGATTAAAGGAGGAGCGAGAATGCTGCCTAAGTACGCCATTTACGAAAAACTTCTGCATGCACAAGTGGTGGCTGTCATAAGGGGACAAAACAGCCAAGAGGCGCTTGAAGTTTCAAAAGCGGCCATTTCAGGAGGTATCAGCGCCATTGAGCTTACATACACAACTCCTGAAGTGGAAGATGTCTTTAAGGAACTCCGGCATCAAGATATTCTTCTTGGAGCCGGTTCTGTAATGGATACCGAAACAGCGAGACACGCCATTTTATCAGGCGCCTCATTTATCGTCAGCTCTCATTTTGTAAAAGAGATAGCATCTCTATGCAACCAGTACAGCGTACCGTATCTGCCGGGATGCATGAGCGTGTCTGATATGGCTTTGGCGCTCGAAGCCGGATGTGATGTGGTAAAGCTGTTCCCCGCTAATTCGTTTAATCCCTCATTTATCAAGTCGGTCAACGGCCCTCTGCCGAATGTCCGTATTATGCCGACCGGGGGTATCTCATTAAACAGCATGAATGACTGGCTTTCTGCCGGAGCGGTCGCGGTCGGAGTGGGAAGCGACTTGACAAAAGCATATCAAAAGGGCGGCTATGAAGCTGCCGTATCCCTCAGCAAAGAATACGTCTGCCGAAAAAACGAATATACGGGGGTGTAACATGAATATCACGTTTCGCTGGTACGGCCAAGGTAATGATACGGTGACGCTTGAACATGTCAGACAAATTCCCGGGGTCAAAGGCATCGTCTGGGCTCTTCACCAGAAGCCCGCGGGCGAAGTATGGGAAAAGGAGGACATTGAAGCGGAAGTCAGATTCATTCAATCCTATGGGTTTCATGCAGAAGTCGTGGAAAGCGTGAATGTTCATGAAGCCATTAAACTCGGCCATGAAGAACGCGGACAATATATTGAGCACTATAAACAGACCATTCGTAATCTGTCCGAATTCGGCGTGAAAGTCATCTGTTACAATTTCATGCCGATTTTTGACTGGACGCGTACTGATATGTTCCGCGCACTGGAGGATGGGTCAACTGCTTTGTTTTTTGAAAAAGCGAAAGTGGAAAGTCTCCCTCCGGAGGAACTGATCCGCACGGTTGAAGAATCTTCTGATTTGACGCTTCCCGGGTGGGAGCCGGAGAAAATGGCCCGGATCAAGGAACTGTTTGAAGCCTATCAAACGGTCGGTGAAAAACAGCTTTGGGCCAATCTAGAATTCTTTTTACATGAAATCCTTCCTGTAGCGGAGAAACACGGCATTCAAATGGCCATTCATCCGGATGATCCGCCCTGGTCAATTTTTGGCCTGCCCCGTATTATCACCGGTGAGAAAAGTTATGAAAAGCTGCGAGAGATTTCAGATTCACCCGCCAACGGTATTACGTTGTGCACGGGTTCGATGGGAGCGGATCCCGCCAATGATATGGTGAAGATCGCCAAACACTATGCGGGAGCTGCGCCGTTTGCCCATATACGAAATGTGAAAATCTGCGATAACGGTGATTTTACGGAAACTTCGCATTTTACCAGTGATGGGTCCATTGATATTACCGGTGTGGTAAAAGAATTGCACGGCCAAGGCTACAAAGGATATGTACGGCCTGATCACGGCCGTCATATCTGGGGCGAACAATGCCGGCCGGGCTATGGTTTATATGATCGTGCCTTAGGAATTATGTACTTGAGCGGACTGTGGGATGCGTTCTCGTCTCATGAGAAAGAGGTGAAGAGATGAGAACGATTCATGAACGTTTATCAGGAAGAACCGCTGTCATAACAGGCGGGAGCGGTGTTCTCTGTTCAGCAATGGCAAAGGAGCTTTCACGGCAGGGGATGAAAATTGCGATCGTCAGCCGGAATGCTGATAAAGCAGAGCGTGCGGCGGGCGAGATTGCTGACGCTGGAGGAACCGCGGTTTCTGTACCGGCTGATGTTTCAGCCCGTGATTCGCTCGAAAAGGCAAAAGACGAGATTATCAGCCGGTTCGGTTCTGTCAATCTTTTAATTAACGGAGCCGGGGGAAACCACGCTGATGCGATCACTGCCAATGAGACGTATGAAGAGGATGAGCAGGGCCCATCATTTTTTGATATGGACGAAACGGGGTTTTCCAGCGTATTTTCAAGCAACTTTACCGGTGCATTTCTGGCATCGCAAGTGTTTGGAAAAGACCTTTTGAAGGCGGAATGTCCCGCGATTATTAATATTTCTTCTATGAGCGCGTATACACCGATGACAAAGGTGCCTGCCTACAGCGCGGCTAAGGCGGCGGTTCAGAATTTTACGATGTGGATGGCTGTTCATTTCGCGAAAAAAGGGCTGCGGGTGAATGCCATCGCTCCGGGTTTCTTTTTGACTGCGCAAAACCGTGAGTTGTTATTACAGGAAGATGGAAGTCTGACAGACCGATCCAATAAGATTATGGCACATACACCGATGAAACGTTTCGGGAAACCGGAAGACCTTCTGGGAACGCTCCTGTGGCTTTCGGATGATTCATGCTCAGGCTTTATCACCGGGGTCACCGTTCCCGTCGACGGAGGTTTTATGGCTTATTCGGGAGTGTGACAGAATCCAGTTCCCTGTCAGATTGTAAACTATTTACTTCTGACTTATACTAGTGAAAAATGAAGACAGACGGGGATGAGTCTATGAAAACCATTACAATTTCTGATGTGGCGAAATATGCAAACGTATCTAAAAGCACCGTATCTCAATTTTTAAATCAGCGCTATGACTATATGAGCGAGAAAACGAAACAAAAAATAGAAGCGGCCATTCATGAGCTGAACTATCAGCCGAATTTCGTCGCCCGCAGCTTAAAACAGAAATCAACATTTACGGTAGGTGTGGTGGTGGCTAATATTCTTCACACCTTTTCCACTCAGGTCATCAGGGCGGTGGAAGACTATTTTCATGAACAAGGATTTCATATTATTGTCTGCAATGCGGATGATGAACCGGAAAAAGAAAAGAAATATATTGAAATGCTCAGGGCCAAGCAGGTGGACGGAATTATTATTTTTCCGACGGGCGAAAATCTCTCCTTATATGAAAAGATGAAACGCGATACGTTTCCGGTCGTGTTTATGGACAGAACCATTGAAGAACTCGGGATTCCGACAGTGATGCTTGATAACCATCATGCAGCCGGTCTTGCCGTTGACCGGTTTATCGAGAGCGGCATTAAGAGAATCGCGATTATTACGACGTCCATTATTCGGGAAATCAGTCCGAGGGTAGAGCGGATTGAAGGGTATAAAAAGGCGCTTGACCGCCACGGGATGATGGTGCGGAACGAATATATCAAAACAGCCGATGCGGCTGATATTTCCAATGTTTTGTCAGAGCTGTTCTCACTTCAGGAGCCTCCGAAAGCGATATTGGCGGCAAACGATATCGTTCTTGTTGAGGTGCTGAAGTATATGAAGGAGCATGATATGACAATCCCGGATAAGGCAGCCGTCATCGGAATTGATGAAGTTCCTTTTGCGGGTTTTTTTACTCCTCCGATTACGACGATCGTCCAGCCTGCGGCAGAAATGGCGCGAAAAGCGGGAAGCCTTCTTCTTTGCCAGATACAAGAAAAAGATAGCGGTGAAAAACGGATTCACCGCTATAAACCGGCGCTTCTGGCAAGGCAATCCGGATAACCGGTTTCATTACATAAACCGGTTTACTCCGGCAATTTAAATTATGAAATAAGAGGGAGGGATTTTATGTTCTCAAAGGATAGATTCCCTATTATTCTTCTTTTATTTTCAGCCGGGGTGATTAACTATTTAGACCGCTCAGCGCTATCTATTGCAGCACCGTTCATACAGCAGGATATCACATTGTCTGCAACCCAAATGGGGCTGATTTTCAGCAGTTTTTCTGTCGGATACGCTGTGTGTAACTTCCTCGGCGGTGTTGCATCTGACCGGTACGGGGCTAAATTGACATTGTGTACGGCGATGATCGTTTGGTCTCTTTTCAGCGGGGCGTTTTTGCTTGCAGGCGGATTAGCTGTTTTGGCCTCGGCTGCGGTAATCCGTTTTGTGCGTCCGATTATCATTCAAACAGTTTCTGAAGATAAAAAAGACACGATACCTTATTCATAAGTCATCAAAGCCACTGAGGCTGTCCTGCCGATAACGGGATGGCCTTTTCGTTCTCCCGCTTGATCTGTTCCTATGATAATATAGGAATTGTTTACAAAAGAAGGGAAGAGGAGGGAGCATGAAACAGAAGCCGATATATGTCGAAATCAATATTGCATCTGATATAGAAACGCTTTGGGAATATACGCAAAACCCGCATCTTCATAAAGAATGGGATCTGCGTTTTTCTGACATTACATATCTTCATAGGCTGCCAGATGAACCGCAGAGATTTCTATATGAAACACGAATCGGTTTTGGGCTGAAGGTATCCGGCACGGGCGAATCAATAGGTGACATAAGGCCTCGCTTGTCAGAAAGAGTGTCTTCGCTCGCTTTTGCCTCTGATCATCCGCTGTCACTTATAAAAGAAGGCAGGGGCTACTGGAAGTATATAGAGCGGGATAACGGACAAACCTCATTTTTGACTCAATATCAATATGAAACGGCCCGCGGTCTGCCGGGAAGTTGGATAGACCGGTTTTTATTTCGTCCTCTGCTAAGCTGGGCTACCGCATGGAGCTTTGATGCGTTGCGGCTTTGGATAGAACAAAACAGACATCCGAAGATATCGGTCCGTTTCGGATTTGTCTATGTCTGTATGTGCCTCGTATTCAGTCTGTATTGGTTTTTTCAAGGCTTTCATGATGGCTGTGCCGATGCAGAGATCGTGAGGGGAACGCTGGAGACAGGGTTAGGGGTATTATGGCTGCTTCCCATGCGGAGAAAGTGGCTGATTCACGCCGGGCAGTCAGTCTTCTTTTGTGTAACGGCACTGTTATATTCCGGCGGCGGATTCTTGATTTCATTAGGAGTCCTTACGATAGCCGGCATGATTCTTAAGCTCAAGCTGCCGAGCGCCTGGCATACAAAACGAAAGAGAGAAGTGAAATGACGGATTCAATGTATGAAAAAACGATTACTCATTATCAATCACTGCACCCGATGCTGCAGAAACGGTACAGATTTGACGGATCACGCACGTTTTGCGGAGAAGGCGTTATGTCAGAAATAAAGGGAGGTTCTTTTCTTGTCAGAATGCTTTTAAAGAGCGGTGTTTTTTTCAGATGTTTTTTCTCAGAGAGGGGAAACGATATCCCTTTTACTATCGAAAACAAAAACAGGCAAAATGGCGTGGAATGGAATCGTACCTTTTTCTTTAAAGGCAAAACGCGTTTTTTTGATGCGGTCATGGAATATGATGAGCGGGAAAACAGAATTCTTGATTACTTCGGCAAACCTCACATCCTACTGTCTGAACTGCATTTAGAAGCGTCTTCAGACGGAGGGCTTATTATTACATCCGGAAGGCAGTGGCTCCTGATAGGCGGAAAGAAAATCCCGCTTCCGGCATGGCTGTGCGGGAATTCAACCGTTTATGAGGCTTATGATGAGGAAATGAATTGCTTCAGCATAAAGGTTCATGTGAAAAACCGGATACTCGGCACGCTTTTCTCTTACCGGGGGACTTTCCGGGAAACAGAGGGAGAAACATGCTGAAGCGTCATCTCATGGTAAGCGTTGTTTGCTTTTTGGGATTTGCGGCGGCTGAAGCTCCGCATATATCAGCGGCTGAGACATTTGTTTTATTTTCCGTGCTTTTTTTCGTTCCCGCTGTATTCTGCTTTGCTTTTCGGCCGTCAAAGACCTTAGAGAATGTGTGGTTACGGAGTTATCCTGTTGCCGCTATATGTGCGGCGCTTGCGCTTGTCACAGGCTTCAGCTTTTTTGCCTTTGTGTGGTTCATTTATACGCTTGGACTGGCACTGTATGCTGTCCGCCGGCTGATGAAAACAAATATTCACAGAACAGAAGAGATGTCAGTTATGGCGGGTTTCATTTATTTGGCCGGGGGCGGATTCTGGTTCTTCGCATATGTCCTTGAGATTCCCGTCCTGAATTTCGGCCCGCTTATCGTTCTGCTGACGGCGGTGCACTTTCACTATTCCGCTTTTCTCATTCCGATCTTTAACGGATTGCTCGGCAGGATCATACGGGAGAAACGCGGACTTTACCGGTGGAGCACAGTCATTATTTTGATTTCGCCGGTCCTAATTGCCTTGGGGATTACATTTTCAAAGACACTTGATGTGATTGCTGTCGCTCTGTATCTTGCGGGTCTGTATGTAAATGCATATCTCGTCTTTAAGGCGCCGTTTGTTACGAAAACAGGCAGGATCTTGATCAGGAGTTCTTCGGCTGTGTTAATGATCACAATTGCTTTTTCTTTGATATATTCGTACGGTGTCTACCGCGAGGAGGCAACGCTCACGATCAGCCAGATGATTTGGATTCACGGGGCCGTCAATGCATTCGGCGTTATCCTGCCGGCTTTGGCGGGGTGGAGAATAGAAAATCCTAGACCGTTCGATGAGAACAGTGAAAGAACGTTCAGCAGAATTTACGGGAAGGGAACGATAGGCAAAGATTTTTTGACTGACATTCATGCAGCAAATGACATCCATTATACCGGCCTTCAGGATCAGCTGAGAGAACTGCATTCTGAAGACTTTTCAACTGAAAAGCTGGCGCCGGCCGTTATTTCCTTTTATGAAGAGACAATTGATTATGACATCATGGCGAAAGTGACGTGGAGCGGTTGGTTTCGTCCGTTCGCGCGCGTGTACGAGCCGTTCAGCAGAAGAGCGGGGCAGATTCATCTGTCCATGAATCCGGATTGGTATATCATGCACAGTGATATTATAGGAGTTGACTCTGATAAAGACGGCAGAAAAAATGTCCGTGCGTGGATCAGAACAAATGAAAAGCAGGAAACCGTTTTTACTGCGCTGTATTCAGCGTACAGGGCAAAAGGGGAAGGATACATGAATATCTCTCTTCCGCTGCCGTACGGCCAAATGACGGGCATTTTAAAACCTTATGCGCGTAAGCAGAATCTTGTTTTGACAAGCAGACGGCGAAAAAGCGGAGCGGGTGATGAAGGGATTTATCTGCAGACGAAATGGGGGACGTGTCATCTTCCGCTGGCAGAGACATTTCTTATTTCAGCCCAGAGCGAAACAAGCCTGAAGGCCGTTCATCATATGTGGCTGTTCGGACTGAAATTTTTAACTGTGCATTATCGGATCACTCATGCTTCCGCAGGTAACCGAATGGAATAACAAGCTGCAGAGCCGTCTGTTCATTAGGCGGCTTTTTCTCATGCAAAGATTCCTACATTGAGCGGCATGATGAAGGCAGCCGGGCAGATGTCCCTGCTGAAAATCTTGTTTTTGTCCATTTTAGCCCATGGCATGATTTTTACGACAATGTTTGGCTTCACGACGGCATATTGGAATGTCGATTGAGTCTGTTCTGGCGGGCATGAGAGCAACATCGATGGGGCATACCAGGCGCTTTATGCACTCGGTATTTTCGGGGGACCTTGGTTGCGGGATTTTTTTAAAAATGATTGGCTGGGCTCACAGCCGGATTTTATTTCGTGGCAGTGCTCTGGCTGGCGGCTGTTCAAGCTTGCTTCGTTAGGTTTTTCAGCTGAATCAAAACTAGCGCTGTAAACATTTTTATACGTGTAACGCAATAACTGCAATAACACAATGTGCGATTATTGCAGTTATAAATTTCT
Source organism: Bacillus sp. Bvel1 (assembly GCF_014872755.1). Classification (NCBI taxonomy): domain Bacteria; kingdom Bacillati; phylum Bacillota; class Bacilli; order Caryophanales; family Bacillaceae; genus Bacillus; species Bacillus sp. Bvel1. The sequence continues at coordinate 1,018,721 of NZ_JAAOBZ010000006.1, forward strand.
CTTCTTTGTCTCAATAACTAAAGTATACTTGGTTCATGAGACTTATAATTCATTTCTCTTTATAACTTCCCAGAATATATATTATGTAAACTAGAAATTGTGAAGAGAATATAAAAGTGGGTCCATATTCTTAACAGCATCCCCTTTTTGTAAGGTAATATTAAAAAACCTCTACGTCCTTAATTGGTTATAAAGGTTTTTCAGTTTGAGTATTTTCATCGGTTATGTCACTTGTTGCTGGTCTTCTTGATCAAGTCCACGCCATCGTATGCCAGACTTTCCACACCTGCAGCTTTCTGCAGGATGTAATGATCAAAAAAGTTCTTCGTATAGTCTGTAACAAGATTTCGCATCTCCGTGGCATTCCGTTCGCCTCTAAGTTCCTCATTCACACTGGTAAACACGATATCGCAGTAATCTAAATGCGCAGCACGATCAACAGAGAAATAAAAGGTCGCTGCCCTGAAGGCCGAACGCTCCGCTATCCAAGCCAATCCCGCAGGCGAACCGGTCGTCGTCTCGGCAAACAATCGCCGTCGTAGCCCCGCCATAAGAATGTCCGACTATGCCCGTGCCGATGTTAAGCAACAATCTGTCCTTAAAGATGGAATTTTGACAAGATAATCGGCTGCATACCTTACATCTTCTGCTGTAATTCACTATACTCTGTTAACTTGTCAAGTATCGGAAGTGTAAGCACGTTTTGGCACATCTCAATGGCAGTTTCATCGTCAGGACGCATCACCATCTTACCAGCCAACGCCATCATCTCCGGATCTTCAGAAAACGCCATAATAACATCCGAAAAATCCTTTGATAATATCTACTCCTTCACGTAAACCTCCATGTATTGCTGTTTAAGATAATAAAAGCGGACATCGTTGCTGATGTCCGCCTAAAGCTTAACTAATTGGGTTCTGTTCCCCAAATCAGTTTTCCTTGATGATATAATGTAATTTTTTTCGTTGTTTTAAACGTATTTGATTGAAAAAAGGAATAATCGCCGCTTTGTGCATAATTACTCCAGTCATCATTGTGAAGACGAAGCTGAATATTCCCTGTGCTTGCTCCCGGTGACAGCGTTCCTGTTTTAAAACCCAGTTCCAGATAGGTATCTGCACCTTGCTTAGGTTTATGCAGCGTCACAAATTTGTGGGGCAGATTGCCGCATCCAATCTGCGCGTAGTCACAGTCAAAGTTTTGGCCCTTGTTTTTCGCGTTATACCAGTAACGGGCAGTGACATCTTTTAAATCAACCGTCGCATTGCCGTTATTTTTTATGTGAAGCTGCGGGCGGATTTGGTTGCTGTTCACACCCCCATCCCCTGCTTTGTATTGTACAGAAATGCCGTTTTCCTGTGCGGGGTTATCTTGTGCTGGCGTTTCAGGGCGTTCTTTCGTTGAATCTTTGTTGCCGAGAATGTTTTCTCTTACGAATGTTCCTGAAGCAGTTAAATCTGTAAGCGGCCAGCCGCCTGTTTTAGATGCTCCCGGCTTTAACGCTGAGGATGATTCCTGCTTATCAGAAAGATTCCAGTTCACCCAGCTGATGTTCTTGCTGTCGAGATAATTCAGCCATTCCCGCGACTGGTCAAGGAATACACCGCCATTTCCAGACGCGTCGCTTGTTCCCCATTCCGTCACGAAAATAGGCGCTCCTTTACTGAGTGCATAGTTTGCTTTATCCCGTAAAGATTGGCCGTGTGTGCCGGCATAAAAATGAAGCGCGTACATGACGTTTGCATCTTTTAGCTGATCATCGGCTGCATCATTCACATCTTGGCTCCATGTACCGGTTCCGACAATGATGATGTTGTCTGGATCATTTTTGCGGATAACGGAAATCACTTCTTCCGCATACGGTTTAATATCACGCTTCCAGTTCACATCACCGTTTGGTTCGTTTGCAATTTCATAAATGACGTTTGGCGTGTTTCCGTAAAGACTTGACATTTCCTTAAAAAATTCTTTTGCCTTCTCTTTATGTTGGTTTGGGTTGCCGTCATTTAAGACATGCCAGTCAATGATGACATATATCCCGAGTTCTTTTGCCGCTTCAACCGCTTCTTTTACTTTATTTTTCACGGACGGATTATCAATATAACCGCCATCTGCCGTATACATCGCCGCGCGGAAAACGGTTATGCCCCAATCGTCTCTCAGCCATTTTAAGCTGTCTTTATTGACAAAATCGCCATACCATTGCAAGCCATGTGAACTGATCCCTTTCAATTGTACCGCTTTGCCGTCCCGGTTTACGAGCTGTGTTCCTTTTATGCTAAGCTGCCCATTCTTGGCTACTGGCGTTTTTGTCCCTGCTGCAGATGCCTGGGAAGCCTGCAAGCCGCCCATTGTCAATACTGTAATCAATAAACACGTAATAAAAATAGAAATTGACCGTTTCATATCTGATCTTTTCCTCCTTCGCATTATTTTGGCTCTTCACTTCTTATGAGCTCGAACTCATTGTAAAAATCTTTCTCATGATTGTCTATCAACCTAATTTCTTGTTTTTGGGAGGTTTAAAAGCCTGTCAATTTACTCTAACTCTATTGAATAAGACACACCTGACACATATAGAACAAAGAAAACTGGACTGAATCGGGACTTTACACGTTATTTTTCAATCGAATCGAAAAATTAAATGTATTTCCGACGTAGACGCTCTAAATGTAATGTGATGAGTCTCAATATGGCATTGAATCTTATGATTGCTGTAAGAAGACGAGCCCTTGCCCGTCCTTGTTAATTTAAGGTTGATGTAAGGTTCGGATTAATACGGGTTAAGGTTGGAGTTGTACAATAAGATTGTACTTCAGTGTGGGATTCAGCCAGAAGAATTCCCCCTTCAATAAATCATAGAGGTGAAAAGGTTTGAGAGAAAATAAAATTTTGTCTTCATTATGTTACTTCAGTATATTTTTTGCGCCGTTTCTGTTTCCGATTATCGTCTATTTCTTAAGCCGGGACGATGTGAAAGAACATGCGAAAAAATCTTTGTGGACGCATCTGATTCCTTATTTGATTTTTGGAATTGGCATCATCGCTTCAGGTTTACTTGGTATGAATGATATCAGACATGCCGGGCCTTTCCTGCTTGCGACTTATGCTGTTACATTCCTTGTGGCGATCTATTTTTTCATTTGGAACATTGTCAAAGGAATCAAAGTGTTTTCGGAACAATAGGAAAAAACGGTTCTGTTATTAATCAGCAGAACCGTTTTTTTTGTATAGCCATTATGATAATTGTATATCTATCGTTGTCCCTTCTCCCGCGGTGCTGTGAATGGTGATGTCCCCTCCGTGCTTTTGGATAATATCCTTTGCTATGGCCATTCCAAGACCAGAGCCTGCATGCGTCGTTCCTGTATTTGTCCCCCTGTAATAGCGATCAAACACTTTTTCCAGCTCCTCTTCTTCTATCCCTTTGCCGTTGTCCTTAATTGTCACATGAGTTCGTTCTTTTTGTTCAAGCTGTACAACGATCTTCACATCGGGATCATTGTGAACGAGGGCATTTAAAATGAGATTCGTGACCGCTCTCCGAATCAATATCGTATCAAGGTTCAGCATCAGCTTTTCCAGGTTCGTTTGAAGCTCAATGGACTTATCCGCATATCTGGAATCGTTTAAAATATCAATTAACGTTTCCCGCAGCAGCGATACAAGGTTTACCCGTTCTCTATTTAACATCACATCGTTGTTTTTCAGCCTTGTCGTTAAGTTTAAATCTTCCATCACATCTTTCATATAGAGCGATTTACTCTCAATGATCCGGGCGTAATCTCTGATCTGTTCGACTGTGAGATGATAATTCGGATCTTTGATGATTTCTGCATAGCCTTGAATAGATGCTAATGGTGTTTTAATGTCATGAGAAATATGACTGATCCACTCTTCACGCATTTGCTCTAATTTATCTTTTTCTTTTTTGCTTAAAGATAGTTGTTCCGATAAGTGATTGACATTATAGAACACATCTTTATAAATGCCTTTGGATTTCATTTTGATCGTATAATCTCCATTAGCTAACCGCTGGATTCCTTGAATGACACGGCCGAGCGGTTTTGTGAGCTGCCGGCTGAATAGATAGCCAATGAGTAACGCGATCAATGCATCTATTGATAATAATATGATGGTTCCTGTATTGAACTTCGTCACAAATTCCTTGGTATCATATGAGAGGACAAATTTTCCGAGAGAGGGATTTTTAAACCCTATAAAGTAACTGTACTCCTTGCCGTTTACTTTTTTTCCGCCGGCGTAAATGGTTGATAATAATTGTTCATCCTTATATTTATGTAAATTTACAATTTCAATAGGCGTATATTTTTTCTTCAGTCCTTTAGGTTCTCTATCATGATAAACATCCTGTCCGTTTTCATCTAATATTTGAATCCATGCATTCTGCTCTTTTAAAGCTTTTTGGCCCTCTTTGTTTACTGTGATACCCTTGTTCGATAACGTGACATATTGTCCGAATGATCTTGTGAAAGTTTCCGGTGTACTTTCTTCGTCATGTTGGGTGTTCGCCTGGAAAACGAGCCAAAACATAAAAATAATTAAATTAATGAAGACTGTAATGATGGTCACTATGATGACAGATACCATGTATCTGCCTGTTAATCGCCAATTCATCCTTACGCATCCTTTACAACAAATTTGTAGCCTAACCCTTTCACAGTGACGAGAAAGTCTGGTTTTGATGGGACAGTTTCTATTTTCTCACGGAGCCTGCGTATATGAACCATCACCGTGTTGTCAGAACCGAAAAAGTCTTCTCCCCATACAGCTTGATAGAGTGTTTCTTTACTGATCACCCGATTGGGATGCTGCAGAAAATAGGCCATAAGCATAAGTTCTTTAGGTGTTAACTCAATAGCCGCTCCATTTTTGGTGAGCTCGGCTTGTTGTTGGTTTAATTCAAATGGCCCTTTTTTTATCACGGTTCCGGTTTGAGAAGGCTGTAAGTAAGAGACCCGTCTCAGCTGCGCTTTGACCCGGTATGCGACTTCTTTAGGGCTGAAAGGTTTTGTAATGTAGTCGTCCCCGCCGATGGCAAGTCCTACAATTTTATCCGTTTCCTCCCCCTTTGCAGACAAAAAGATAATAGGAATGTGTGAAATGTCCCTTATTTGCTTGCAGATATCATAGCCTTCACCGTCTGGCAGCATGATATCCAATATCACAAGATCGGGATTTTCTTGATGAAATTGAGTCAATCCGTCACGGGCAGTTGAAGCGGTCACTACGCGATCAATGCCTTCTCTTATTAATACGGTTTTGATCAGTTCCGAAATTTCTTTTTCATCGTCTATGATTAATACTTTGCTGTGAAGCCGTGACATATATTGATCACTCCTTGAAGTCATTGTCATTATTATACCCAATGTCCGTGTATCGTTAAAAAATCAACATTCTCTCCCACAGAAAATAAGCCAATTTTCTTTTCCGAGTAAGAAAATTGGCTTAATGCAATGCTGATGCCTTTAACGCTTTACAACAAATGTTGTCACGCTTTGAGCCGGCAGATGGGCCCAAAAATGATTATCCGTTACTTTGAGATCCGTTCCAGGTTGAAGATTGCTGCTGCTGCTCGTGATCCATCTGGATACTTGCGAAGCAGATCCATTCTGCAACACGAAGTTTTGGTTGACCCCTGTGTTATTTTTATTAATGGCAACAATCACGACTTTATTGTCTCCTTTATAGGCTGACACGTAAACATTCGGTTCAGGATTTTTCGTTGCATCAATCCTTACATAGCCAGGGCGCACAAATTTTGAGAAATGAGCCATATTGTATCCGCGTTTGCTGATCGTCCCATCTTCTTTCATCGGGCCGTATGATCTGCAGATGTACCACCACACATAAGCTTGAAAATCTCCCTCTACCATTGAATGATGAATATGCTCTGAAACACCTAAAGCCTCAGGCCATCGATCCGCCGAGTTGTTATCACTGTTCGGATAGTATACTTCCGTCATCCAAAGGTCCTTCCCCGCTCCTTTTTGTTTGAAAAGAGGATAAGGAAACTGACTGACCTGAGTGCCGTACAGGTGGGTTCCGAGGATATCCATATTCCTAAGCGCCTGCGGATCGTTCAAAATGGGGTCCGATATATTTTTCAGGTATTGAAATGATTCCGGCGCAATCACACGGGCATTAATGGAACCGGCATTCTCTCTCATGAAACGCAGGATTTCTTGAGGCGTCCACCATGTCCATTCGTGAGCGTAATCAGGCTCGTTCTGCATAGAAATCGCATACAGATTCACACCATTACTCTTCATGAAATTAACGAAATCGTTAAGATGCTGTGCGTATGCGGCGTACTTATCGTATCTCAGCCGCTTAGCTGATGTGTCACCATTATGATTGAAAGTCTCAACCATATCGTTTGGCGGATTCCAAGGGGAAGCAAAAACGATTGCTCCGTGTTTGATCGCACTCTTTGCAGTCTCCACTTCCTTGTACCAATTATTTCTATTCTCATCTACATGAATTCTTAAGACCGAAAAACCTAACTGATTCTGTCCATTGCCAAAAGCGGTCTCCCGTTGAGCCGCAGTCAAGTCTCCAATCCAAGCCGGGTGATTCATTCCTCCAAAACCGCGAATCACTTGTCTTTCTGCAGATATATTAACTGTTGCATCACTTGCTGCTGAAACTTCAGTAACTCCCGGTCCTAACAGCATGACGGACAGCATTGTGAAACATACCAATAATACACAAATTGGTTTTTTTACGCTCGACATCATTTTTTCCTCTCCTTCATTTATCTTTTATAGACTTAGAAAACGTACCTTTGCTTATCTTTGTGTAAACTGCCAGTAATCAACATTAAACAAGTTTCCTGTACCAGTTCCGGTAAATACAAAGAATACGTTGTGAACACCGGATGCGCCGCTTACCGCAGTTTCTATTTCTCTCCAGGATTGCGTTCCGCCTGTGGAAGGGACATTCAAGGTTCCGACAAGCTTACCGTTTGCACTGTCTAGTCGCACTTCTATTTTTCCGCCGAGAGCGGACGCTACATTTGCTTTAAACGTCCTGGCACCGCCTGACCCGAAATCTGCATTTCCTACAGCAATCCAGTCTCCGTTATGAATGTTTGTGACATGTTGATTATTGACCGGCCCGCCGGGTGCTGAGGATGCCTCTGTCAAAATCCGTCCGTTCCAGGCAAACGTTTCCGCTTCTACCCGGTTATATGGATTCAAGTTGGATAGCTGTTTGACACCTGCAAAATTTGCCGCTACCTCTTGCAGGGAGCCATCTGGATTATGCACAAGCTTATTTATATGGGGAGAACGGTATCCTTTGCCGGCCCCGTAAAGAGCGGAGCTGACAGTTTGAGTATGATACACCACATACCACTCGTTTTTAAAATTAAAAACAGCATGGTGATTGTTTCCGCCGCCTCCGAAAAATGCTCCCGGATTTTTCAGAAAGTGCCCTCTATACGAAAAAGAATTCATAGGACTTGAGCTGGTCATATAGCCGATCTCACCTGGAGGTTTATCGGCCGGGTGCGCGCCCCCGAAATTGATACAATAGGAATAGTAATATTTTCCGTTATACTTATGCATTCCCGAATCTTCAAACATAAAAGGCGCATCAATCGTAGATGCACTTCCGGCAACACTGGTCATATCAGGCCCTAATTTCATGACTCTTGCTGTTTTAGGATTGGCCCATTGTCCCTGCGTTGGATTTGAACCGCCCGGAACGCCTCCGCCGGCATATAGGTAACCGGTACCGTCATCATCTACGAATACTGCCGGATCAAAAAGCCATACAACACCGGACATTCCTGGTGTACTTGGCGTCACCAGCGGTTTTCCGATCGGATCTGTCCACGGACCGGTCGGGCTGTCTGCGGTGAGAACCCCGATACCTCCGCCGCCGTTTGCGAAATAAAGGAAAAATTTATCCTTACCGTTGATCTTTTTCACCGCGGCTGACGGGGCCCATGATGCTCCTGCCCATTTGGCAATCCCCCGGCCGCCATTCACCCCATTGGCACCCGCTGCGGGAATCGCTCCGTGATCTGTCCAGTTCACCATATCCGCTGAAGATATGACGGATATTTTATTCAAATTGGCAAATGAATTATCCTTAATCGTGCCGTCGCTATTATATTCATAGTCATCGCTTGACATATAGATATAGACTCTTCCGTTATAGGTCAGCGCAAACGGATCCGCGCCCAGATGATGGTCGATAAGCGGATTTGAATTCCCAACATGTTTTGCAATTGGAGTGCTGGCAGCATACGCAGACTTCCCAGTGAAGCAACTCAATAATAAAGCAAGGACCCATAGGCATACGCAACATTTTTTACACATAACTTAACACTCCTCCTTTTTCTTTAAATTCGGGGAACTTTTACCATTTGAGACCAAATTGCAGTACCGGCAGTAAAAAGCAGACTCCGCAGTTAAGCAACTCAATAATAGAGCTAGTACCCATAAACATACGCTACACTTTTTTCTAATAACTTGACATCCTTCTTTTTCCTTAAAATGTATGATGATTTTTTTACCATTTGATGACAACCAGTCATGGAGAACGGCTCTGGAGTAAGCCTTGCGAACACAGGAGTATGACTCTCGCCTTTTTAATAAAAAACGCCGCTGAGTGCCAGGCCAGCGGCGTTTTACACTTGATCACTTACATTTTGTCAAACTTCGTGTCGCCAGCAAACGATCCTATTGACAGTTGTTCTTCAAGAACAAGTCCGTGATGATGCCGTTCTTCAATCCGTTTAATAATAGATCGAATTGCATCCGTATTTTCTTCGATATTGTGAGGTTCAAAGATCGTCACGTGATCTCCTTTTAATTTGTACTCAAGATAATGCTGTGCTGTTGATTGTGTCCAGCCCCTATCATCGGTTACATCGCCGCATAGCAAATGATGGATGTTGGCGTTAACGGCGCCGGAATTGATCAGTTCATTGTGATACGCAAGATAGCCTCTGATTTTATCCTTAATCGAAGGAATGGTTAATATTTCTCTGTAGTAGTCCGGAATAATGTCCATATTCAGATGGACGATCTCTTGGATTTCCTCTTCCGATAAATGAGTTACCGAATCGGTGATTTTAGAATCCAGCATAATCACATCAGATACGGTGCGCCCCCGCTTTTCTAAGGCTTTGGCAACCTCAAAAGCCAAATTCGATCCGGAAGAGTAACCAAGCAGAACAAAAGGCCCTTGTTCTTGAATGCTTATCATGCTCTCTGCATACCGGTCAACGATCTCTTTCCCATGAGACGGCTCTTCTAAGAAATCAGCGGCATAGATGGTGCTGACGCCGTCAAGTCTTTTCGCCATTTCATTATAAACGAGTCCATACCCGATTAAAGGCGGGAAACAGAACACAGGGATTGAATCTTCCTGATTCAGCTTGACGAATACGTTATCCGTCTCGGATTCGAAAACGGCCGCTTGAATGGCGCGTGCCATTGTTTCGATGGTAGGAAAATCGTATACGGCTTGATAATGCATGTTGATTCCCATACTGGCGTTAATTTGATGAATGAGCTGCAATACTTTAAGTGAATGGCCGCCAACGTCAAAGAAGTGATCTTTAATCCCGGGGTCAGGCAGAGCTAAAATATCCTTCCATATATCGGCCAGCTGCTTTTCAATTAACGTTCCTGGCGCTGCGTATTCGGTTCCGGTAAGCCTATTTCCCTCAGGAGCCGGCAACGCTTTTCGATCGATTTTTCCATTAGCGGTTATCGGCATCTTCTCTACTTGTACAAAATAAGCCGGAATCATATACGTGGGCAGATTGTTCAGCAAATGACGCTTCAGCTGCGCCGTATTTAATGACTCGTCTCCTGACAAGTAAGCGCACAGCTGTTTTGAGCCCTCTTTTTCAATCGCGATGACGACCGCTTCTTTGACAGCATCGAGTTGTAGTAAAGATGCTTCGATCTCGCCGAGTTCTATCCGGTAGCCTCGGATTTTCACTTGATGATCAATTCTTCCCAAATACTCGATATTGCCGTCAGGCAGCCATCTTGCCAAGTCGCCTGTACGGTACATCAGCTTCCCTGCTTCATATGGGTGAGCTGCAAACTTCTCAGCCGTCAGCTCCGGGCGGTTCAAATAGCCCCGTGCGAGCCCGTCTCCGGCGATACACAGCTCTCCTGCCACACCGAGCGGTTGAAAATATTCCGATTCGGGGTGTACGATATACAATTGAATGTTGGAAATCGGTTTACCTATCGGAACTGAGTTAAGCGTTTCTCCCGCTTCGCATTCAAAATACGATACATCGATCGTCGCTTCGGTCGGCCCGTATAAATTGATGATTTGAGCCTCACCCGCCGGTGTGATCAAGCGATGAAACCCGGCAACGTGCACAGGCGTCAAAGCCTCGCCGCTTGCAAATACATATTTTAATGACGCCAGCTTTCTCTTTAATTCCTCTTCGGATTTCTGCTCCATGGACTCAAGAAAAGCATGCAGCATCGCAGGCACAAAATGCATAACGGTGACATTTTTCTGCGCAATCGTATCTAAGATGACGTCAGGGTTCTTTTCTCCTCCGTTTGGAAGCAATACTGCTTTAGAACCAGTCATCGACCACCAGAACAATTCCCACACCGATACATCAAAGGTGATTGGGGTTTTTTGCAGAATGACATCCTGCTTATCCAGCGGGTAATGTTTCTGCATCCAAACGAGACGGTTGATTACGGATCGGTGTTCCACCATAACCCCTTTCGGTCGGCCTGTTGATCCCGAAGTATAGATAACATAAGCTAAGTGATTCGGTCCGGCCGTCTGTTTCAAGTTTGAACCATCTTCCCAAGAGAATCGCGGATCTTCCAGGTCAAGCACTTTTCCCGTAAAAGGCACGCTTTTCCTCAAGTGACTCTGTACTAACAACAGCTTCGTATCCGAATCCTCCAATATATAGTGAATCCGTTCTTCCGGATAGCTCGGATCGATCGGCACATACGCGCCGCCGGCTTTTAAGATTCCGAAGAGTCCTACGATCATTTCCAAGGAACGTTCGGCCATAATCCCGACCGGCTGATCCGGCTGCACGCCTTCTGATTGCAATGTCCGGGCAAGTTGATTGGCTCTTTCATTCAGTTCCCGGTATGTCAGCTGGCTTTCCCCGTATACGACAGCCGTTTGATCAGGCGTACGCTGTGCTTGTTCCTCAAACAATTTATGAAGCGTCTTTTCCTTTGGATAATCTGCTTCCGTATCATTAAATGCCTCTATAAGGAGCGAACGTTCATCCCCCGTAAGTATATCCAAGTCTTGGACGCGAATCGCCTGACTGTTCACCATCTGCTTAATGATTTGCATAAAATGCTCTTCCATCCGCTTGACACTTGCATGATCATAGACGTTGCTATTGTATACAAAATGAATGTCGATTTCTCCCGCGGGCATGACAATGAAATTGAAATCGTAATGGGTATGCTCTTCCATATGGAAATTGATAATGTCCAGTGCGTCACGATTCGGTTTCATATGCTCCATTTGTTTCTCGACCGGATAATTTTCAAATACCATGATATGACTGATCAGCTGCTGCTTTTGTTCAGTTTGAGCCTGAATTTCATATAACGGAAATGTATCATACCCTTGAGAAGCCAATGCCTGCTCCTGGCTCATTTTCAACACTTGTTCCACAGTCATTCCAGGCTGAGCGGTAATACGGACGGGAATGGTGTTGATAAATAAGCCGACCATGGACTCGATACCCGGAATTTCTGCCGGGCGGCCGGATACAACCGACCCGAAAACGACATCCTGACTGTTGTTGTACCTTTGCAGCAATAGTCCCCACGCACTTTGAATGAACGTATTCACGGTGACGTGATGCTTGCTTGCAGTCTGTCTGATTTCTTCTGACAGCTGTTTTCCGAGCCGGCATGCAAGCCTTTGTTTTTGATATCCCTTGGCTTGGTTTGAGACAGGTTCTTTCAGTAAAACAGTTTGTCCTTCATAACCGTCCAAATATTTTTGCCAATAGGCTGAAGCGTGCTTATGATCCTGGTCTTCCAGCCATTCGATATATCGGCTGTACGGGGTGACGACTTCCCGCTCCGCTTTTCTTCTATCAAGAATCGCATAATAGGTTTCAAATACTTCATTCGTAATAAGAGGCAGACACCAGCCATCCATTAAAATATGATGGAAGCTCCATATCAATCGGACTTGGTCATCCTCTGTACGAAGGATTGATACGCGCATTAATGCATCTTGGGTAAGGTCGAATCCTCTTGCCTTATCTTTTTGTACAAAGCCGGCAATGAACTCGTTTCGTTGTTTATTCTTCATGCTTCGAATATCTTCAACAGTTATTTCGATCGGTTTTTTTCGGAATACGATCTGCAAAGGCTGATCTTTCCATTCCGTATAAAAATGAGTCCGGAGAATCTCATGTCTTTCCGCCAGCTGCGACAAACTCATTGTAAATGCCTCGATATCCAAGTCGCCTTTGAGATCAAAAACGGCTTGTTCAAAGTAAGCTCTGGAAGCCGAATCGATTAAACTATGGAACAGCATACCTTTCTGCATGGGAGTTAAAGGATATATATTTTCAATCTCGCCGATATGCTGTGTTTGCTGAACAAATTGATCTAATTCCTCGATTCTTATGTCCTTCAGTGAGATATCGCTTGGCGTCAGGTGAATGTCTTCTTGAGCTGCGCAATGTTCGATGACTTCTTTTAGGCTGTTCTTTAAGAGAGCTGCACATGTTTCCATCGTTTCTCTTCGATATTGTTTACCGCTGTAACTGATGGCCAATGACAGCCGGCCGTCTGAGATCATGCCGTTAATGTCAAGCGTATAGGCAATGGGATGTCTGTCGCTTGCAATTTTCCCTCCGGAGTAAGGAGATACTTCGATTCCTCCATTTTCGAAATCTTGATCAAATTGTCCGAGGTAATTGAAGCTGATTTCCGGATGTCCGGTCCATTCTGATGCCTTCGGATGATCGGACGAATATTTCATCAGGCCATATCCTATTCCTTTTTGGGGAATCTGACGCAGCTGTTCTTTCACCGTCCTAATCCGCTGGGAGATGTCCCGGTCTGCCTGGATTTGAAAAGAAACCGGGTATTGGGTTGTGAACCAGCCCACTGTACGTGAAATATCAACGTCTTGAAAAATAGATTCCCTGCCGTGTCCTTCCAGATGAACATGAATTTCTTCATGCCCCGTCCAGCGATGAACAGCCATTCCGAGTCCGGTCAGCAATAAATCATTAATGTCAGTCGTATAGGCCCGGTTCGATTTTTTTAATAAATGCTCGGTTTCTTCCTCTGTCCATTGGACGATGATCGTTTCCCGGTCTTCGGCCAGACCGGTCTCCTGCTCATTATCCTTTGGCAATTTGTGTTGCGAGATATGTTTCTGCTCAAGCCAATATTGATTTTCTGCTTCAAATTCCGGAGTTTCTGCATAATGTTTCAATCGTTCAGCCCATAACAGATAGGAATCCGTCTTCTTAGGGAGCGTGAGCGCTTCTCCGTTTTGGAGCTGCTCATAAGCTGACGTTATATCCTCAAGTAAAATCCTCCACGATACGCCATCTACAACCAGATGATGAATCGCAATCAGCAAATGATCGCCATCCTGACATTGAAACAATCCCAGTTTCATGAGCGGTCCATCGGCTAAATGGATGGATTGCTGAATGTCATTTGCTATCGTTTCTATCGTTTCGGCAGGGTTGTTTTCTTCGAGTAAAGAGAACACGTCGAGGCTGAATAATTCTCCTTCACTGATCCCGCGGGTTCTGGCTTCGTATTCATGATCTCCCTGAACATAGACCATGCGCAAAGCATCGTGATGCTCGGCAATCTTCTTCATGACTTTCTGAAGCTTCGATTCGTCCAAACCCCCTTTAAAATAAAGCATGACAGATTGATTATAATGATGCGGATCAGGGTATTGCCGGGCGAAAAACCAATGCTGAATCGGCGTCAATAAGGTACGGCCTTTGATCTCCCCTTGTTCTGCGATTCGGGTAATGGGCTCAATAAAAGGAGCAAGCCCGGAGATCGTCGGGTGTTTGAACAAGTGTTTGATGTCAAGCTTATACCCGGCTTGATATAAGCTTGAGGTCACCTGAATCGACTTAATCGAATCTCCTCCCAGCTCAAAGAAATGATCATCGATTCCGACCTGTTCTGCGCCTAATACCGATTCCCACACCCCGGCCAGTATTTTTTCCAGTTTTGTCCGCGGAGCTGTATAAGGATTTCCAGTGAGATTTCCCGTTGGAGCAGGCAGAGCCTGACGATCTATTTTTCCGTTGGAAGTAAGCGGCATCGCTGCCAGCTGTACAAAATAAGCAGGGATCATATAGGACGGAAGTTGCCGGGACAGGCGCTCCCGAATTTCGCCTGCGGTTAAAGAATGCTGTGCGGTATAATAGGCGCACAAGGATGTTTCCCCGTTGGTTTCTTGTGCCGTAACGAGAGCTTCTTGAATCGGCGGTATTTGGAAAAATGCGGATTCGACTTCCCCGATTTCAATGCGGTAACCGCGGATTTTCACCTGGTGGTCGATCCGGCCTAAATATTCAATATTTCCATCCGGGAGCCGCCTTGCTAAATCTCCCGTCCGGTACATTTTCACCTCTGGCACAAAGGGGTGCTGCAAAAATCTTTCTGCTGTTAATTCCGCTCTGTTCAAGTATCCTCTGGCGATGCCGTCCCCGCTGATATAGATTTCTCCCGGAACGCCGGCCGGCACCGGCTTCATGCTCTTATCCAGCACGAAAATGTTCATGTTGTCCGCGGCGGTTCCGATCGGCACTGATTCCCGTCTGTCGTTTTGCGGATCAAAGGAATAAATCATACAGCCGACGACTGTCTCTGTAGGCCCGTATTCGTTAAAAATTTCGATTTTTCTGCCGAATTTCCCGCTGATGCTACGGGCGAGCCGCGTGCTTAAATTGTCACCGCCGACAATGAATTTCCGAATGGTGCACTCAGCAGGGATATTCATCTCTTTCAATAACTGCAAGTGCGCCGGGGTCAGCTTGATAATATCCGTCCTTGAATCCTGAATAATGCAATCAAGCAAGGCAGCACTGTTTTCTCCTCCGTAGACAATAATGGAATTTCCTGTAATGAGCGGAGTGAAAACAGACGTTATCGTCAGATCAAAAGCGATGGACGAATATAGGGGAAAGTTGGTTTTTTCCCCTTTGACATAGACCCGGCGGGCCCACCAAATATAATTGGTTAAGCCCTGATGCTCAATTGCCACTCCTTTAGGCTTGCCTGTGGAGCCTGACGTATAAATGACATAAGCCAAATCCTTCGTACTGCTGATCGGTTCCAGGTAAGAGCCGTCTTCGTGGTAAGAGCTTTCCTGATCGAGGAAAACCATTGTGCCCGCAAGTTCCAACTGTTTTTGAAGATGGCTCTGCGTCAGGATGATATCAGCTTGGGAGTCTTCTACTATATACTGTATGCGATGCTTCGGATAATCCGGATCAATTGGCACATAGGCCCCTCCCGCTTTTAAAACGGCCAGTATTCCCACGACCAGTTCGATCTCATGCTCGCAAATAATTGCAGTGAGCCGGTCCGTCTTTACCCCCTTTTTCCTTAACGTTCGGGCTAATTGATTGGCACGTTCATTGAGCTGACGATATGTGAATTGCTTTTCTCCGTAAATAACGGCTGCTTGATCCGGTGTTCGTTTCATCTGTTCTTCGAATAACTGATAAACCGTCTTATCCCGCGGATATTCAGTTTTCGCAGTTTGAATGTCAACGAGAAGTGTATGTGTCTCCGATTCTGGCAAAATATCCACTTGGCCGAGGGGGAGGTCAGGCTGAAATAATATGACAGAAAATAGCCGGTTTAAATGTCCGAGCACCTGCATCATATACTGACGGTCATAGACTTGTTCATTAAAACATAATTTTAGGTCAATCAAGTCTTCACCCATAGCAAACTGAAATAAAGCATCTGCAGCAGCCGTTTCTATGAAACCATCAGAATGAATTTGCTCTAGTGAAACAACTGTATGGATGATCGGCAAATGATTTGCATTGTAGTTCAGCCTCAGCTGTCCGGCCATTTTATCAAAGGGAACGTCCTGATATAAGATCGCTTCGTCCAGCGTATGTTTCAATTCATGGAAAATTGATTTAAACGTACTGCCGGAATTGATATGCTGTTTGATTAACATGAGCTGGTCTGAACGAAGATCTTCATCAGTTTCGTCTTCAAAGGCTGGAACCCCTGTAATCACTCCCTCATCCCCCGTGTATTTGTATAAAAGGGATTCAATTCCGACCAGGAGAACCAGATAGACGGCCATTGGCGTTTGGTTCGTCATGGTCAGGATGCGCCGTGATACCTCCGCACTCAATGAACTGTGAATACAGTCAGATCCGCTTGTTATATCACGCTTTACTGTTGAGTCGGACACTTGAAACGAAGGGAATGCACCGGGACGGTCTTCCGTGTGAAACATTCGGCCCCAGAACAACTCCTGTTGTTTGAATTCTGACATTCATATCCCTCCAGTTGGTTTCATTCCTGTTTTCAGGCAGCTGGCGGCAGCCGCGGCATTCATGCCGGGACAGCCGCTGCCCCCGTGATTAGAAATCCAATTCGATTGTGCTTGCGAGATGTTTACTTTTGTTTACTTTTTCGCTTAATTGAATGTCTTTTAAAGGAATGGATGGGTTTCTCATAATCGCCGAAAGGATCATGACGTAATCCTTGGCCAATACAGCAATGGTTTTCTTTTTAAACAGTTTTGTACAGTAATCAAAACTGCCCTGAATCTCATCTTGATCTATTAAGAAGTTCAGCTGTAAATCAAACTTGGCTGCCGTCTCTGTTTGTTCATAAGGCCTGACTGCGAGAGAGTCCACTTCAATATCCGTTTGTTCCGTATTTTGCAGGACAAACATCGTATCAAACAATGGATTGCGGCTTAAGTCCCGTTTTACACCCAGTTTTTCAACTAATTCTTCAAAAGGATACTCTTGATGTTCAAAAGCCTTCAGCATGGTTTCTTTCGTTTCCGTTATATAATCCAAAAATGTCTTTTCCGCCATCGGAGCGGTGCGGATGGCTAATGTATTGACAAACATTCCGATAATGGGTTCCAAATCCGCATGCGGTCTCCCCGCAATAGGTGTGCCGACGACGATATCACCCTGACCGCTGTATTTAGCCAGCAGTATGGAATAGGCCGAGAACAAAATCATGTAAGCGGTCGTTCCGGTCAATTCTTCCAGCTGCTTTATCCCTTGGGTGACAGTCTTATCGAGCGTAAAATTGTGCCTTTTCCCATCAAAGCTTCTAACCGGCGGTCTCGCAAAATCTTTCGGCAGCTCAAATGAAGGCAGCTCTTCATGAAATACACCAAGCCAATACCCTTCCTGCTTCTTGATTCGTTCTCTTTGCTCTTTTTGATGTTTCCATTCCGTAAAGTCTTTGTACTGAATACGGAGCGGAGCTAACTCTTTGCCGTCATACAATTGAATCAGTTCTTCGACAAAAATATTCATGGAGGCGCCGTCCGTGATGATGTGGTGCATGTCAAACATGAAAATATGCAGGTCTTGTTCTAACTCGATGAGTCCCGCCCTGAGTAATGGAGCCTGGCTGAGATCGAACGGCCGCACGAAGGTGCGGAAACATTCCTCAACCTCGTCAGCTGTTGCCTTGTATCTTTCCATCGAAAACTCCACTTGCGGTTTGATCACCTGCACCGGTTCTCCGCGGACCAGCTCAAAACCGGTACGCAGTGATTCATGACGCTGGATCAGTCTTTGGAAAGCGGTTTGCAAGTTATTTATGTCGAGTTTTCCTTCTAATGTAAGGATTCCCGGCATATTGTAGCTCAGTTCTCCGCCTTCTATTTGTGTTGACAGGTAAACCATCTTCTG
Source organism: Bacillus sp. Bvel1 (assembly GCF_014872755.1). Lineage (NCBI taxonomy): Bacteria > Bacillati > Bacillota > Bacilli > Caryophanales > Bacillaceae > Bacillus > Bacillus sp. Bvel1. The sequence goes on from NZ_JAAOBZ010000006.1 coordinate 1,036,641, forward strand.
CACGGAAGATACAGGATAGACATCTTTTGCTTTGGCTTTCGGAATGTAATCCGGCCCGTTGGTTTCAGCTCCTGCAATTGCCTTTGCCATTTCCTCAACTGTCGGACATTGAAAGACCTCTCTTAATGAAATGTTTTTGCTGAATTGCTTATGAATTTTGGCGATGAGCGTCATCCCCCGCAACGAGTGGCCGCCCAAATCGAAAAAGTTATCTTTTACACCTATTTCTTTTACCTTCAAAACGTCTTGCCAGATGCATATCAGCTGCTCTTCCATATTCGTCCGCGGAGCAACGTAGTCGGTTCCCGTTTGTAAACCTGCTTCAGGCATCGGTAATGCTCTTCGATTTACTTTTCCATTGCCGGTTAGCGGCAGTTTCTCAAGCTGGATGAAGTATGAAGGGATCATGTATCCCGGTATTTGGCCAGCAAGTTTTTCTTTCAGCTGACTGATCGAGAGTGATTGCTCCGCTGTAAAATAGGCATATAAATCGATTTGGCCATCGGTATTTTCTTTTGATAGGACAACTGCTTCCTGTACGTGCTTGAGAAGAGCGGCCTCCACCTCACCGAGTTCAATCCGGTAACCGCGGATTTTGACCTGGTGGTCTCTCCTTCCCGCATATTCAATGTTTCCGTCAGGAAGGTAACGGGCCAGATCGCCTGTTTTATACATCCGCTGATTCGAGTCATATGGGTGCGGAACAAAAGTTTCGAGTGTCAAAGGCTCCCTGTTATGATAGCCTCTGGCAAGGCTCGCTCCTGAAATACAAAGTTCACCGACGATTCCGACAGGCTGAAGCGTTCCGGCTTCATTCAAAATGAAAATCTCCGTATTTGAAATCGGTTTGCCGATCGGCTGAAGCTCCTGATCTGTATCAGGATTGACGGTATACATGGTCACAACATGCGTCTCCGACGGGCCATAATGATTATGCAATGTGACTTGATGGCGTGCCAGCATGTCACGCAGCATACTTGTTACGATGAGCTGTTCTCCCGCAGCGATGATGTGATCCACGCACGCGGCAAACGGTTCAAAATATTGTTTCTCTGAGGCAAGGAGCTTAAGGAACGCTGTCGGGAGGAATGCTGTTTGTATCCCGTGCGTTCTGACAAAATCATTGAGCTGACGTATGTCACGTTTTGCCTCATTGCCGATGATAAAGAGTGTTCCTCCGCTTGAAAGCGCGGAGAACATTTCTTGATAGCAGACATCAAAGCTCATCGCGGCAAATTGCAGCACTCTGTCAAAGCGAAGCTGCGTATGATCCTGCTCATAAGCGAGCAGATTCGTCATCGTCTTGTGCTCCAGCTGAACTCCTTTCGGCTGCCCCGTTGTGCCTGACGTGTAAATAACATACATTAAATCATTTTCCGAGCAGGAAAGATTAAGATTGTCTGCTCTGCCTTGATATATCATCGGATCATCAAGCTGAAGCGCTTCTCCTTCAAAGCGCGGCGGAATAGCGTGGCCTGCACAAGTCAAAAGCACATCGGCGCCGCTGTCTTTCAGCATAAAAGCCCGCCGTTTTTCGGGAAGCTCCGGATCAATAGGGAGAAATGCTGCGCCGGCCTTTAATATGGCTAAAATGCCGATGATCATATGTGCTGAGCGATCCGTGAGAACGGCAACAACCTGATCAGTGCAGGCCCCCTTATCTTGAAGGATGCGCGCCAGCTGATTGGAACGCTCATTCAGCTGACGATAAGTCAGTGTCTGAATTCCAAACATGACGGCTTCATGATCCGGGTTAAGCTCAGCCTGCTGCTCAAAAAGCTGATGAATCGTTGTCGGAATTCGTTTTTCCGCAACTGCAGTATCGTTAAAGAGTTGCTGAATGTCTCCTTCCTCTTCCTTGGTCATCATATTCAAACGAGCCAGCTCGGCATCAGGCTGTTTAATAATCGAATCAATCAGCTGCACAAAATGCCCCATCATGCGTTCGATCGTTTCCGGTTTAAACAGAGCCGTCAAGTATTCCATTGTGAACTGAATACCCGACTCTTCTTCCACAGCCGTTAAGGTTAAATCAAATTTAGCCATCGTATGTTCGCTTGGATATGGTTTGAAAGTGACGTCATTTATCTCTAACTGTTCCTGCCCCGTGTTTTGAAGCACAAACATGGTGTCAAACAATGGATTACGGCTCAAGTCTCTTGCGATATTCAGTTGATCGATCAGCGCTTCGAACGGATAATCTTGATGCTCATAAGCTTTTAATGCATTCTCCTTCACCTCGGACAGATACTGAGAGAACGTCTTCCCTTTTTCAGGGTAATTTCTCATGGCCAATGTATTCACAAACATTCCGATAATCGGTTCCAAATCGGCGTGCGGTCTTCCCGCTATAGGACTGCCGACAATTATGTCTTCCTGGCCGCTGTATTTCGAAAGCAATAATGTATAAGACGCAAGGAGCACCATATATAAAGTCGATTCAGTTTGGGATGCCAGCTGCTTTAACCCGGCGCTTTTTTGCTTATCAAGCGTAAACTGCATTGTGGCTCCCGCAAAATTCCGTGCCGACGGCCGGATATAATCGGTCGGCAGATGAAGGACAGGAACGTCGCCGCTGTACAGCTCTAACCAATAGGCTTCTTGATTTTGGATCTGTTTTAACCGCGCTTCGCCGGTCTGCCATACTGCGTAGTCCTTGTACTGGATGCGCAAAGGCGGTAATGTTTCTCCTTCATAAATCCGGATAAATTCTTTAATCAATACACTCATGGATGTTCCGTCAGAAATAATATGGTGCATATCAAACATCAGAATTCCGCGGTCAGGTTGAAGTTCAATCAGCCCCACGCGAAGCAGCGGCGGCTCATCCAGATGAAATGGACGAATAAATTTGCGGATATAAAGGTCCGCATCATTTTCTTCTGCCTGATACCACTCTACTTCGAACTTTGCGTGATCTAAGACATACTGAACGGGTTCTCCGTCAGCCATTTTAAAACCGGTGCGCAAAGATTCATGGCGCAAAATCAGCGTGCGGAAGGCTTGCTGCAGCTTGTCACGGTCAAGCTTGCCTTCGACAGCCATCAGTCCCAGCATGTTGTAACTGAGTTCTCCGCCTTCCAAGTGATTCAGGATGTACAACCGTTTTTGTGCTGAGGATACCGGATAATAAGGTCTTTTTTCAATTGCAGGAATCGCAGCATATCCGGTCAGCTCCGTCTTCGTGATCGTCTGTGCGAGCTGTTCAATGGTTGGGAGACGGAAGACGTCCCGCAAAGGAATTTGGACATGCAATTGCTTTTGTATTTTTGCAATCAGCGCCGTTGCCCGCAGGGAGTGTCCGCCGATCTCAAAAAAGTGATCTCTGATCCCCACCTGCTCTAATTCGAGGACATCTTCCCAAATTGCTGTCAGCTGGATTTCTGCCGAAGTTTGCGGCGGGACGTACTCTATGCCGCCGTCACGCTTTTTGACCGGAGCCGGCAATAACTGGCGATTCAACTTCCCGTTTGGCGTCAGCGGCATCTTATCCAACTGCACAAATTGAGCCGGGATCATATATCCCGGTAAATGCCGGGCCATTCTTTCGCGAAGTTCACTGATCTGTATTGTCTTATCCGCAGCAAAGTATCCGCACAAGTAATATTCATCATCTGCATCTTTAAGGGCAGCTGCGGCGGCTTCTTGAATATCAGGAACGTTCAGCATCACCGATTCGATTTCACCGAGTTCAATCCGAAAACCTTGAATTTTCACCTGATGATCAATCCGGCCGATATATTCAATATTTCCATCCGGCAGAAGGCGGGCCAGATCACCGGTTCTGTACATTCGGTCCTCCGGTACAAACGGATCGGCAACAAATTTTTCGTCCGTCAGTTCCGGCAGGTTCAAGTAACCCCGCCCGACGCCGTCCCCTGCAATATACAGCTCGCCTTGGACGCCCGCCGGCTGCAGCCGTTTTTTTGAATCAAGAATGTACATGCGGTTTCTGCCTAACGGCTTGCCTATAGGGACATAGTTTTGGCTGCGTGCCCACGCATTGGAAGAACATTCAATGTTGAACAGAGACGCGTCTACGCAAGTCTCCGTAGGCCCATATACATTGGTAATCCCAGGTGAAGCGCCATGATCGCCGAATAATTGCATGAGCTTATTTACCGTCGTTTTGGAAAGAGCCTCTCCTCCGATTAAAAGATGCTGAAGCGGAACTCCCTGCAAATCACCTGCAGCTATCAAAAGCTTTAAGTGGGCAGGTGTTCCGTCGGTGATGTCAATCGAATGCTGCCGATAATAACGGCATAAGGCAGCACCGTCTGACACAATCTCTTTCGGAACAATAAACAAGGTATGTCCTGACAGCAAGGAAGCATACATTTGCTGAACAGAAGCATCGAAATAATATGGAGCGAGCATGGCTACATTCAGCTCCGCATCGTAGGCAGAGTAAATTTGGCGTCGAAGTCCTTCAATCAGGTGAATGACCTGGCGATGTTCAATTAACGTGCCTTTAGGCTTGCCTGTCGTACCGGAAGTATAAATGGCATAGGCCAGTTGACTGGACTGATAAGAGAGTGCAAGACTGCTGTCTTTTTCGTGATAGAAATGTTCCTCCATGAGATCGATACATGTTCCTGAGAAGCCGATGTCATCCTGCAGCTTCCCGCGGTAAAGCAATACGCTGATGCTTGAATCATTTAAAATATAACTGATGCGTTCAGACGGAGAATCAGGATCTATCGGCAAATATGCGCCGCCCGCTTTTAAAACTCCCAAGATGCCTACAATCATCTCAAGCGAGCGTTCAGTCATAATACCGACAAGCTTATCGTTCCGCACACCTTTTGCCTGCAAGGTTCGCGCAAGCTGATTGGCACGCCGGTTCAGTTCTCCGTAGGTGAGTTGTGTACCCTCGAATACAACCGCTGTATTGTCCGGAGTACGATGCGCCTGTTCCTCAAACAGCTCATGTATCGTTTGTTCAAGCGGGTAATGCATGTCATTAGACTGAAAGCGGCTGAGCAAATGTTCTTTTTCTTGCCGAGAGAGAAGCTCCAATTCTTCTATTTTGACAGACGGCTGCTGTAATACTTGCTGCATGAGCTGTTCAAAATGTCCGCAGATCCGCTCCACTTCTGATTTTTCATATTCGTTTTCATTAAAACCGAAATGAACGGCCAGCTGTTTGCCAGGTATGACAACTACATTCAAATCATAGTGGGAGTGTTCCAGCATATGAAAATTCGTAATGTTCAGCTCCGTACTATGATGTCCCGTCTCTTCGACCTGCTGACCGATCGGATAGTTTTCAAAAATCATGATATGGTCAATCAGGTTCTGCTTTTGTTCCGTTTGGGCCTGAATTTCGTATAAAGGATAGGTATCGTATGATTGGGAAGCCAGAGCGTTTTGTTGAACCATTTGCACCGTATCAGCAAAAGTGCTGTCCTCATCGCAGCGGATGCGAACCGGAATGGTATTGATGAACAGGCCGATCATCTGTTCTGCATCAGGAATTTCCGCCGGTCTTCCCGACACGACACTGCCGAAGACAACGTCTGCGGACCCGCTGTATTTCTGTAATAAAACTCCCCATAACGTTTGGATCAACGTATTTAATGTAACCTGATGCTGATTTGCGATCTGCTGTAATTGTTTTGTCTGTTCGTGATCAAATCGGCAGGTCACATTGGCATAGGCGTATTCTTTTTGTTCATGCTGCTCTATTTTATGAAGAAGCGTGGTTTCACCTTTATATCCTTCGAGATACCCGCTCCAGTACCGCTTTGCCGCTCCCTGATCTTGGCGGTCAAGCCACTCGATATAGTTGCTGTAAGGAGCTGCCGATGACGGTTCTGGTTCCCTGCCTTCTTGTAAGGCGCGATAATGATCAAACACTTCCTTCGTGATAAGAGACAGGCACCAGCCATCCATCACAATATGATGGAAGCTCCAAATCAAATGATATTTGCGGTCTTCCATACGGAAAATCGCTATGCGCATCAGCGGATCCCGAGCCAAGTCAAATCCTTTTGCCTTATCTTCTCTTTGATAGGCTGCGATTGCATCCTCTCTCAGGTGCTCCTCTATATCACGCAAATCTGCAAAATGAATTTGCGGTGTTTGCGTTTTATAGACAATTTGTAAAGGAGTATCGTTCCAGCCGCTGTAAAAACGGGTTCTGAGCACGGCGTATGTTTCAAATAATCGTTCAAGGCTTGCTTTAAACCAATCAATCTTTAATTCTCCCTGCAAATCGAACGATGCTTGTTCAAAATAAGAACTTGAGGCCTCGTCCAGCAGGCTGTGGAAGAGCATTCCTTTCTGCATCGGAGTGAGCGGATACACGTTTTCAACCTCACCTGCATGCGGCAGTTGAATGAGGAGCTGATCCAATTCGTCAATCGACATGCCTTTTAACAAAATATCGCTTGGCGTCAGTTCCGATTGTTCTCTATGGACGCAATGCGTAATGATTGTCCGCAGGCGGCTTTGAATCGTTTCCGATAACCGCATGATCGTTTCTTTTGCGTACTGTTTGCTGCTGTAGCTGATCGTAAGCTTCAGCCGGCCGTTGGTGATCATTCCGTTTATATTCAATACATACGGTCTTTCTTGATTTCCGCTAGAGTCTGAACCGCAAGAATAAGAAGATAATTGAACCCCATGCTGCTGTAAATCTTGGTCAAACTGTCCCAGGTAGTTAAAGCTGATCTCAGGATTGAGTTTCGATGGCATTCCGCCGCTTAAGTACCTTGCTATTCCATATCCGATCCCTTTATGCGGAATTTGGCGCAATCCTTCTTTGGTCGTCTTGATATAATCAGAGATCTCTTTGCCCGGCTGCGCGTGCAGCACAACCGGATACAGACTTGTAAACCATCCGACCGTGCGGGAGATATCTATATCTTGTATAATCTGTTCTCGGCCGTGTCCCTCTAAATGAATCGGAATTTGTTCCAGTCCTGACCAATGCGATATGGAAAGACCGAGAGAAGTTAAAAGCAAATCGTTTATCTCCGTGTTATAAGCGCGATTCGCTTGTTTTAATAGCAGCTCCGTTTCCTCTTTCGTCCATTCCACAGTTGCTGTTTCACTGTCTTTTGCAGTTGTATGGGTTTCATGAAAATCTTTAGGCAGCGGTTTGACTTCGGTTTGTTCGATCTTTGTCCAATATTCCTGTTCCTGTTTTATGGTTTCACTTTTCGCATATTCTGAAAGTCTCTTAGCCCATAATTGGAAAGAGTCTGTTTTTTGCGGCAGTTGAATCACTCGCCCATTCTCGGCTTGCTTGTAGCCGCTAACGATATCTTCCAGTAAAATGCGCCATGAAATCCCGTCTATAATCAAATGATGGATGGCGATGAGCAGATGATCTCCATTTGCGCATTGAAACAACCCGGCTTTCATTAACGGCCCATCACTTAAACGCATACTGCTTTGTATCTCATCAGCTTTGGCTTCAATTGTCCGTCCCGGATCGGAATCTTCTTTCAGATTCAGGACTTCTAAGCGGTACAGTCCGCTTTGGGCGATTTCTTCATTCTGTGCCTCGCAGCCATTTTCCGTAGTCCGGAACGTCATGCGGAGCGCATCGTGATGTTCAGCAAGTTTTTGCAGGGTTTGACGAAGCTGCGTTTCCTGAAAACCTTCCGGCGCATACAGCATGACGGCTTGATTATAATAATGCTGATCTGTCGTTATTTGTTCGAAAAACCAATGCTGAATAGGAGTCAGGCTGACTTTTCCTTTGACCTCACCTTGATCGGCTATACGCAGATTCTGCTTGATATGCGGACTCAATTCTGCAATTGTTGCATATTGAAACAAGTCTTTGATTTCCATTTTGTATCCTTGCTGATTTAATCTGGAGGATACTTGAATGGATTTAATGGAATCTCCGCCAAGGTCAAAGAAATTATCAAGAATACTGACGTTTTCAGCGCCTAATACCGATTCCCAGGCAGAAACTAATATTTCTTCCGCTTTTGTTCGGGGAGCTTTATACTCTGCTCTGTCCTGCAGCTCGAAATCCGGAGCCGGCAGCCCTTTTTTGTTTATTTTTCCGTTAGAAGTTAAAGGCATTTCATCAAGCTCGATAAAATAAGCCGGAACCATATAACTTGCAAGGGTATGAGACAATTGTTTCCTGAGCCGGGCAGCCGTTGTTTGCCCGCCGCTTACGTAATATGCACACAATTGTTTAAACCCGTGGACATCCTCTCTGGCTGTAACGACAGCTTCCTTGATCGCTTCTTCTTGAAGCAGTGCCGCCTCGATCTCGCCTAATTCGATACGATAGCCTCTGATTTTCACTTGTTCATCTATTCTGCCCGCATATTCAATGTTTCCGTCCGCCAGCCACTTCGCCAAATCTCCGGTCTTATACATCTTCGCTCCGGGTTCAAACGGGTCATCGACAAATTTCTCTGCCGTTAATTCAGGACGGTTCAAATATCCTCTTGCCACACCGGCGCCGCTGATATAGATTTCTCCCGGCACTCCGATCGGCGCGGGTTTCATATTCTCATCAAGAACGTAAATGCTCGTGTTTGCCGCAGCGGTTCCGATCGGTACCGATTCCCGTCTGTCCTTTGCGGCATCATAACGGTAAATCATGCAGCCGACAACGGTTTCCGTCGGTCCGTACTCATTGCATATTTCAACCCGGCCTTCGAACTGTTCATGAATGCTGCGGGCTAACCGGGTGCTTAAGTTTTCCCCGCCCACAATCATTCTTCGGACAGCCGTTTGATCGGCAATGTTCATTTCTTTCAAAACCTGCAAATGGGCCGGAGTCAATTTAATGATATCCACCCTCGGGTCCCGCACAATCGATTCAAGCAGAGCTGTTTTATCTTCTCCGTCATAGACGATGATTGCATTTCCTGTGACAAGCGGCGTGAAAATAGAAGTCACCGTCAGATCAAAAGAAATTGACGAATACAATGGGAAGTTGGCTTTCTCGCCTTTTACATAAACCTCTTTCGCCCACCAAATATAATTGGTCAAGCCTTGGTGCTCGATTAGTACGCCTTTCGGCCGGCCTGTGGAACCTGACGTATAAATGACATATGCCAAATGGCTCACATCATTTATCGGAGCAAGGTCAGAGCCATCTTGGTGATAAGAACTTTCATCATCAAGTAAAACCGTGACGCCTTCATAGGCAAGCTGTTTCCTGACGTCCCGCTGTATTAAAACGATTCCGGCTTGGGAGTCATCCAGCATATACCGTATGCGGTCTTGCGGATATTCCGGATCTATAGGGACATAGGCTCCCCCTGATTTTAAAACGGCAAGGATTCCGACCACCGATTCGATGCTGTTTCTCGTGATGATGGCTACAGGCTGATCCGTCTGGACTCCTTTCGCTCTTAACGTTCGCGCGAGTCGGTTGGCCCGCTTATTGAGCTCTCCGTACGTGAGCTGCCTGTCCTTATCAATGATGGCTGCTTGATCGGGCGTACGCTGCGATTGCTCTTCAAATAATTGATGAACCGGCGTCTGCGGAAACGGCGCGGCCGTGTCGTTAAGCGTCTGCAGAAGGGTTCTTCTTTCGCCTTCCGTTAACAATTCCGCTTGATCCACCCGGATATCCGCATTTGTCACGACTTGTTGCAGAATTTGCATGAAATGTTCCCGAACCCGCTCTATGCTTGCCCGATCATACACATTTGCATTGTATTCAAAAGAGATGGTCATCTCGTCGCCCGGTATAACGGTCAAATTAAAATCGTAGTTGGTCTGTTCTTCCATTTGTACGTTGGAGATCGTGATGGATGTTCCGTTCTGGCGGCCTATACTTTCCATATACTGATCAACCGGATAATTTTCGAATATCATTAAATGTGTAATTAAATCTTGTTTTTGCGTTGTACGCGCTTGAATATCGTACAGCGGGTGCGTCTCAAATTGTTGAGACGCTACAGCCCTTTCCTGCGCCTCTTTCATAAGCTCGGCAAACGTTGTCCCGGCTTCGCACCGGAACCGGACGGGAATGGTGTTAATGAATAAGCCGATCATGGTTTCCACGTTTGGAATTCCAGCAGGTCTTCCGGATACAACACTTCCAAACACAACGTCCCGGCTGCGGTTATATTTCTGCAGCAAAACCGCCCATGCCGTCTGCAGCAGCGTATTCAGCGTGACATGATGCTCGCCTGCCGTCCGCTTCATTTTCGAAGTGAGATCGGAGCTTATGTCACACGTCACTTTTTCAGGAACGTATCGTCCGTCTTCCGCTGCATGATGATCCTTAGGAAGGCCGGTTTGCTCCTCATATCCCTCCAAGTACTGATCCCAATAAGCCGTGGCCTCTTTCGCATCTTGCCGGCCGAGCCATTCAATATATTGACTGTACGGAGTAATTGATGATTGTTCAGGCTGCTTTTGCTGAAGCAAGGCAAAGTAATTCTCGAATATTTCTTTTGTAATCAGCGGCAGGCACCAGCCGTCCATCAAAATATGGTGGAAGCTCCAGATAAAACGGTATGTCTTTTCATCCGTACGAAGGATGAATAGCCGCATTAAAGCACCTTTTTCTAAGTCGAACCCCCGCATCTTATCTTCTCTGGCATACTGCTGAATCATCGCTTCTTTTTGTGATTCCTTCATCTCTCGTAAGTCATTGAATTGAAAACCGATTTTTTTCGTTTTGAATATGATTTGGAGCGGCTGATCCTTCCAGCCTCTGTAAAAATTCGTGCGGAAAATATCATATTTTTGCGATAAGCCGTCCAAGCTTTTTGAAAATGAATCAATCTCCAGATCTCCATGCAGATCAAACATCGTTTGCTGAAAATAAGCACCTGAATTCGGATCAAATAAGCTGTGAAACAGCATGCCCTTCTGCATCGGCGTTAATGGATAAATATTTTCCGCTTCGCCTAATTCACGCGTCTGCTCCACAAGCTGTTCCAGTTCGTCGATTGAGATATCTTTTAACAGGATGTCACTTGGTGTGAGAGAAGTCTGCTGCCGGCTTACGCAATGCGCAATGACTTCTTGCAGACTTTCTTTCAACCCTTGGGCAAATTGCGCCATAGTAGATCTTTCGTATTGTTTGCTGCTGTAGCTCAGTGTCAGTGATAATGTCCCTTCGGTAATCATGCCGTTCAAATCAAGCACGGCCGTTCTCTCTTGGTTTTCGTTCATCGATAACCCTGTGGAATATGGCGATATGTGCAAAGCCTGATGCTTCAGGTTTTGGTCAAATTGTCCCAAATAGTTAAACGATATCTCCGGATTCAGCTGCAGGCTGTCGGCTTCCGGATGCCCGGATATATATTTGATGATGCTGTAATTCATTCCTTTATCAGGGATGCGGCGCAGCCCTTCTTTCACAATCTTGATCCGCTGCGACAGGTTTTTTCCGGCTTCCATTCTCAGGACGACAGGGTACTGGCTTGTGAACCATCCTATCGTGCGGGAAATGTCAGCATCCGGAATAATCGGTTCTCTCCCGTGGCCTTCCAAATTCACGACAATGTCTTCCGTGCCTGTCCACTTGTGAACGGCCAGCCCTAACGAAGTCAGCAGCAGATCGTTGATATCCGTGTTGTAGGCGCGGTTCGCTTGTTTTAATAATTGCTCCGTTTCCTCTTTTGTCCATTGAATCGTCACTTCTTGGCTGTCTCTTAATAACGATCCTTCGCTGATAGTGTCTTTAGGCAATGGCTGAGGCTTTATGCTTGAAAGCTCAGTCCAATACGCAATCTCCTCTTCCATATCGGTTTCCGCCGCATACTTGGACAATTGATCGGCCCAGAATGGAAACGAATCTGTTTTTTGCGGGAGCTGGATCGTTTGTCCGCGTTCTGCCTGCTCATAACCGCTTGCAAAATCCTCGAGCAAAATACGCCAGGATACTCCGTCAATCAGCAAATGATGAATTGCAATCAGCAAATGATCTCCGTCCGGACATTGGAACAAACCGAGCTTCATCAATGGCCCTTTGTCTAATACCATGCTGCTTTGAATCTCATTCGCCTTATCGGCAATCGCTTGAGCCGGATCGGTTTCCCCTTTATAATTCATCACTTCCAGATGGTATAGTTCACTTTCATCTGTTCCTGTAATTCGCGGAGCGTATCCATCCGGCGTTTTTTCAAAAATCATCCTCAAGGCATCGTGATGCGACGCGATCTGTTCTATCGTCCGGCGAAGCGGAGCCTCTTTAAAGCATTCCGCCGAATATAACATGACGGCCTGATTGTAATGGTGTGCATGCGGCATGTTTTGTTCAAAAAACCAATGCTGTATCGGGGTCAGCTTGGTTCCGCCATTCACTTCTCCTTGATCAGCCACCCTGCTGACCGGCGCTACAAACTGACTAAGTTCAGCAATCGAGGGGTGTTTAAACAAATGCTTCATATCAACCTTGTATCCGGCTTGATACAATCTGGATGATACCTGAATTGATTTAATCGAATCTCCGCCAAAATCAAAGAAATTATCCAAAATTCCTATACGTTCTGCCCCTAATACTTCTTGCCAGATGGACGCCAGCAGTTCTTCTATTGTGTTCCGCGGGGCTATGTATTCGTATTCCGCCCGCGTATTTTCGTCAGCAGCAGGCAAAGCTTTCAGATCAATCTTCCCATTGGAAGTGAGCGGAATGCGTTCCAATGGGATAAAGCGGGAGGGAATCATATAATTGGGCAGTTCCCGGGATAATTCTTTTCTGAACTGCGCTGCTGTCAAAGAAGGCTCGCCGACATAATAGGCATACAATTGTTTGGACCCGTCTGCGTCTTCCCGCGCGACGACTGCGGCTTCACGAACGTTTTCCAGATTGAACATGGCTGCCTCTACCTCGCCGATCTCAATCCGGTAGCCGCGAATTTTTACTTGATGATCAATCCGGCCTAAATATTCGATTCTTCCATCCGGCAGCCATCTGGCGAGATCCCCCGTTTTATACATCTTTTGACCAGGGACATGCAGATGCTCCACAAATTTTTCCTCCGTCAATTCAGGGCGATTGAGGTAGCCGCGGGCCACTCCCGCTCCTCCGACATACAGCTCTCCCGGTACGCCGATCGGCTGGATTTGATGGTGCGCTCCTAAAATATAAGCTTGATGGTTGGCCACCGGGCTGCCGATTGTGATCTGTTCATCAGCGGACTGAACAGGGTGAAATGTAGATACCACGCTGTTTTCTGTCGGTCCGTATTCATTATTGATCCGAATGCGAGGCTGCAGAGAATGCAGCTTCTCAACTGTATCTGTTTCCAGCTGCTCACCACCTACAACAACATGCTGAACATGGATGAAGTCCTCTGCATTCATCTGTTCGATCATCGTTTTCAGAAGACGGGGAGAGGTTGAGAAATGAGTAATTCTCTCTTGTTTTATGGCATTTTGAATGGCGAAAGTTTCTTTATTCTCTTCATTAGGCAATAGGTGCAAAGTTGCCCCCGAGATGAGCGGGCCGAAGAAATTTAAAATGAACGCATCAAAAACATACGGGTACAAAACAAGCACGCGATCCGCCGGAGAATGTTTAAAAAACGCCTTCTTCCATTGGAGCGAATTCACAATGCCGCCGTGTTCAACCATGACTCCTTTCGGCTTTCCTGTTGTACCCGACGTATAAATGACATAGGCTAAATGGCTGTGTCCCGCTGCTGGTGATAACAATGAGCTATCGGCATGGTATGATGTTTCATCATTCAAATCAATCACCGGGCCGTCAAAGGTGAGACTGTTTTTTAAATGACGCTGAACAAGGAGAACGTCTGCATCCGCATCATGAAGCAAATATTGAAGCCGCTCTTTTGGATATTCAGGATCCAGGGGCACATAAGCGCCCCCTGCCTTCCAAACGGCTATAATGGATACGATCATCTCTAATGAACGATCAGCGAGAATGGCGACTAACGTATCGGGTTGAACCCCGCAATTACGCAATGTTCTTGCCAAACGGTTCGCCTTCTCATTCAGTTCCCTGTACGTCAAATGGTCGTTTTTAAACTTGACGGCCGCATGCTCAGGCGTTCTTTCTGCTTGCTCTTCAAATAATTGATAGACTGTTCTGCTCCCGGAGAAATCTCTGACGGTGTCGTTAAAATCAAACAATAGCTTCTGTTTTTCCGCTTCCGGTAAAATCTCTGCCGTATGGATCGCGGCTTGAGGCTGAAACAGGATCACAGACAGCAGCTGATCCAAATGGGATACAATTTGATTGATATAGCGCTCATCGTACAGATTGCCGTTATAAAAAAGCTTCAAATGAACCCCGTTGTTCTCCAAATCAAAGTGAAACAGCGTATCGGCTGCAGTATCTTCTTTAAATTGCAAGGAATGAATTTCGTTAAGCGAAACGACGGTATGAATCAACGGCAGATGCTCGTCATTGTATTGCACGCTCAGATGCTGAACCATTTTTCTAAACGGCAGGTTTTGATTTTTCAGAGAATCATTAACGGCTTCTTTCAGCTGCCCGAATACGGTTTTAAATGTACTCTCGTTTGAAAGCGTATTTTTTAAGAGGACAATGTTGTTAACGGCTGACTGGCCGGCTTTTTGCTTCGATACCGTCGGAATGCCAAGAATCAGGCTCGTTTGATCCGTATATTTATATAACAAGCATTCAATACCCGCCAATAAAATCAGATAGGCCGCCATATCGGAATGATTCGCCATTGTCATGATTCTTTGGGATACTTCCGGAGATAAGGAACGGCAGATGCATTTTTCCTGGTAGCCGGTACGGGCCAACGACGCTTTATCCGCTGCTTTAAAGTAAGGGAATGCGCTTAGTCCGTCTTCTTCATCAAACAGGTTTTCCCAGTACGTTTCTTGGTTTTTAAATACCGACATTGGAGCACCTCATTTTATATAATTTAAAGAAATAATGCTTTTCCCTAAAAGTTCAATTGAATAGAATCAAGCGCGTTCTCTTCTTCCTCATTGCTGCCGCTCAATCCGATATGTTCAATTAGAATGCTTGGCTGTTCCAAAATCGCCGATAGAATGTGTAAGTAGTCGTTTGATAAAACCTCGATTCTGCTTTTCTTAAACAGTTTTTTCGAATATTCAAACAGTCCGTGATAGTTGTCTTGGTCCGCCTGAATCGACAAGGTCAAATCGAATTTGGCAACCGGATGATGAAATGAATACGGCTTGAGTTGAAGAGAATCAAAAGTCAATTCAGCATGATCGAGATTTTGCAGCACAAACATCGTATCGAATAAAGGATTGCGGCTTGAATCTTTTGGAAGATGCAGATGCTGAATTAATTCTTCCAACGGATAGTCTTGATTTTTATAAGCGTTCAGCATGTTTTCTTTTACTTCGTTTAAGTAGGCATCAAATGTTTTACGGCCCGCCGGGTGATTGCGAATGACTAACGTATTGACGAACATTCCCACGACCGGCTCTACATCCAAATGAGTCCGCCCGGCAGATGGCGTTCCTACGATAATATCTTCTTGTCCGCTGTACTTGGATAAAAGAATCGTATAGGCCGCCAATAAAATCATATACAGTGTTGCTCCTGTGTCTTCTTCCATTTGGCTTAAACACTGTTTCAAGTGTTCGGGTATAAGAAATTCAAATGATTCGCCTTCGTAATCGCGTATGGCAGGTCTCTCATAATCCGCAGGCATATCCAGTACAGGAATATCACCGTGAAACTGATCCAGCCAATACGCTTCCTGGCTCTTGATGTTCCGTTTCTGAATGTCCGATTGCTGCCAAACTGCAAAGTCTTTATATTGAATAGAGAGCGGGTCCGGTTCGTTCCCCTCGTAGATTCGGCTTAAATCTTTCATCAGAATATTGACGGACACGCCGTCAGAAATGATATGATGCATATCAACCACAAGCACGTGCCGCGCAGGTTCAATTTCAATCAGTCCGGCCCGCATCAGCGGCGGTTTGGCTAAGTCAAACGCTTTGATGAAATCAAGCACACGGTCTTCCGCTTCTTCTTCGCTTGCTTGAATCCGTTCTATCGTAAAGTCGACGTTCTGATGAATACGCTGTGCCGGCTCGCCTTCATATAAATCAAAGCTGGTCCGCAACGCTTCATGACGCGCGATTAATTTTCGGAAAGCGGCGTTTAACCGTTCGGGATCGATCGTCCCTTCCACATTCATGGCACCCGTCATATTGTAAGTCAGCTCGCCGCCTTCTGTGTGACTTAACAAATACATACGCCTCTGAGCTGAAGAAACCGGATAATATGGCATTTCCTTTGCAGCCGGAATCGGTACATATCGGTTTTTGTCCATGTGTAACGCCTTGTCAGCCAATTGTTCAATGGTAGGAAACTTGAATATGTCTTTGAGAGACAGATTCACATCCAGCTCTTTGTGAATTCTGGCGGCTAAGGCAGCCGCTCGGATGGAGTTGCCTCCGAGATCAAAGAAATTATGTTTGATCCCCGCATGGCTTATTCCGAGCACTTCCTTCCATAAATCAGTCAGTTTGGACTCCGTCTCATTACCCGGCGGAACATATTCAGCTGTCTGCTGCAGACTCGCTTCTGGTGCAGGCAGTGCCTTACGGTTTATTTTCCCGTTGGACGTTAACGGCATATGCTCCAGATGGACAAAATAGGTCGGAACCATGTAGTCCGGAAGCTCCGATGACAATTGTTTCCTAAGCTGCGCAGCCGCTATAGGCTTGTCGCTTACGTAATACGCGCATAATTGTTTTAAGCCGTCTTCTTCTTCTTTCACTGTAACCGCGGCTTTTTGCACCGCTTCCGCGTTATGCATTGCTGCTTCAATTTCACCAAGCTCGATTCGGTGTCCCCTGATTTTGACTTGTTCATCAATGCGCCCGATATATACAAGATTTCCGTCCTTCAACCGCTTAGCCAAATCCCCTGATTTGTACATCTTCGCTCCCGGGACATACGGGTTTTCAACAAATTTCTCTGCCGTTAAATCCGGACGGTTCCAATACCCTCTGGCAACACCCGGTCCGCTGATATATATTTCGCCGATTACCCCGATCGGAACCAGATTTCTGCTTGCATCGGCCACATAAATATCCGTGTTGGCAGCCGGAGTGCCGATCGGTACAAATTCCCGCTTGTCCCGTTCTGCGTCGAAGTGATAAATCATACATCCGACGACAGCTTCCGTCGGTCCGTATTCATTGAAAATGTCCAGCCGGCCTTTAAACTGCTCGCTGACACTTTTGGCCAGACGGGTGCTTAAATTTTCTCCGCCGACAATCATTTTCCGTATTGCGGTGCCGCCAGCGATATTCATCTCCTTGATGACGTGCAGATGTGCCGGGGTCAACTTGATCATGTCTATTCTTGAGTCCCGCATAATCTCAGAAAGCACAGCGCTTTTGTCTTCGCCGTCAAAGACAATGATGGTATTTCCCGTAACCAGCGGCGTAAATATCGAGGTCACAGTCAGATCGAAAGAGATGGAAGAGTATAATGGGAAGTTGGTTTTCTCACCTCTTACATAGACCTCTTTCGCCCACCAAATATAATCAGCCAGTCCCTGATGCTCAATGAGGACACCTTTTGGATTTCCCGTGGAACCTGACGTATAGATCATGTAGGCCAAATCATGCGCATCGCTGTCCGATTCAAGATTCGAGTGATCCTCATGGTATGAGTTTTCCTCATCCAAAAGCACAACGTCACCATCATACGGTAATTGATCCAGCAGGCTGCGCTGTGTCAACACAACCTCCGCCCTTGAATCTCTCAGCATATATTGGATCCGATCTTCCGGATATTCAGGATCAATAGGCACGTATGCGCCGCCTGATTTCAGAACAGCCAAAATACCAACAATCAACTCGATGCGATGCGGAGAGATGATGGCAACGAATTGATCCGCTTGTACGCCTTTTGTCCGTAACATCCGCGCCAATCGGTTCGCCCGTTCATTGAGCTGTCTGTACGTATACCGCTCATTGCCAAAAATAACGGCTGCATGATCGGGACTCTGTTCCGCCTGCATTTCAAACCATCGGGTTACTGTTTCGTTATGCGGATACGGCGTCTTTGTGCCGTTACACTCCGTCAGCAGTTGATGCCGTTCGGTTTCAGACAGCATAGGAACGGAAGACAATGTCATCTCCGGCTGCTCAACAAGACTGTTTAAAATGCCGGTATAGTGTCTGGTGATCTGTTCAATGGTGTCTTTTGTGAATCGTCCCGGTTTATAATCAAAATGCATCTCTATCTGTTGACCGGCATCTTCGATCGTGAGCATCAAATCATACAAAGAGACCCCTGGATTTCGTTCTTTCACTTTAAATGTACATTCATTGTGCCGGATTTCATGAAATTCAATGTTTTGAAACACAAACATCGTGTTAAACAGAGACTGTCCGGTTGTTTCCCGCTGCACATTTAATTTCTCCACAAGCCGGTCGAATGGATAGTCTTGGTTTTCGAAAGCGTCAAGCGTCTGCCGCTTTACTTCTTCCAGATAATCCGTAAACGTTCTATTGGCGTGCGGCTTCGTCCGGATTCCGATGGTTTGTATGAAAATACCGATGATTTTTTCGATATCCGGATGATTTCTTCCTGAAGCAGGCGTGCCTACGACAATGTCTTCTTGTCCGGTATATTTATGAAGCAGCACATTATAGGCGGCCAGGAGCACTGTATAGAGAGTGGTTTCCGCCTTTTGCGCCAAATCTTGAAGCGAACGGATGACATCCGGCTGTAAGGAGCATGTTACTCGCTGTCCCTCAGAAGACCGTTCTGCCGCTTTTGAACCGTCTGTCGGCAGGTTAAGGATGGGAATTTCGTCTTGAAATTGTTCCAGCCAATATGTCTCCTGCCGCTTCATGGCATCCTCATTCAGCCGTTGGTTTTGCCATTCTGCGAAATCTTTATATTCAAATTCAATGTCCGGTAATGGTTTCTGATGATATAAAGCCAGCAATTCATTTGTAAGGATGTTGACGGAATAACCATCCGAAATGATATGATGCATATCGATGAGCAGTTCGGCCTGCTCGTTTTCAATCTTGATCAGCTCCGCACGAACTAACGGAGCTTGGTCCAGGCGGAACGGTTTTACAAACCGGTCTGAATAGGCATCAAATTCGTCCCGGCTCATTGTCCGGACATGAACGTTAAAATCAACTTCGTTTTCAAGTTTCTGAACGATATCGCCATCTATAATGTCGAAATACGTGCGAAACGCTTCGTGCCGCTGCATCACTTGTTGAAGAGACGAGATCAGGGCTTGCTCATCGTACTTCCCTGTTATTGATATTTGGCCGAACATATTTTGCGCCAGCTGATCCGGTTCCAGTTGGTGCAGGAAATATACTCTTTGCTGCGCCGGCGATGTCGGGTAATACGCTTTTTTCTCGGCAGCCTTCATCGGGAGGTGCACGACTTTTGTTTCGTTCTGAATGAAATGTGCTAATTCCTTAACAGTCTGGTGATTGAAAAATTGTCCGATGGAAACCTTTTGATGAAATGTCTTCTGAATTTTGGAAAGCATAAGCGTCGCCTGGAGCGAGTTTCCTCCCAGAGCCAGAAAGCGATCTGATCTGCCGACCCGTTCAAGGCCGAAAAGTTCCTCCCAAATCCGCGCCAGCTGCCGTTCCGTTTCATTTATCGGCGCCTCGTAGGCTTCAGTGAAATTTGCTGTATTGCTTCCTATTGAAGAGACCCGCTTCTGGTGTTCGGCATACAGTTTTTGTAAATCGTGCTGTTCTTCATCGGAAAACATCATCATGGCGTCAAGAGGGATTGAATCCCCCTCAACCATTTTTTGCAGCAAATTTGTAAAACCCGCTCCCCACTTTTTCATGATTTCCGGACTGATGACGTTCGTATTAAAGTCGAAATCAAGAACATATTCTTGATGCGCGTCTGTTATGTTAAGAAATAAATCGTACAGGGTGCATTTTACCGGGTATGCAACGGGCTCCGCTTCCGCCTTTCCGAAATGCAGCTTTCGAAAAGGCCTGTCTAAATTAAAGATAATACGCATATCCGGCACTTGATCGTGCGGAAGCTCTCTGGCCACCAGTGTCATCGGGACGGCTTGGTGCCGCATTGCAAGATTCACGCTTTCTTTCATACTGCCAAGATAACCGGTTAAAGTGCTTTCTGAAGTAGACGTGTTCTTCACCGGAATCATATTGACGCAATTTCCAATCAGATCATGCTGTTTTATATGCGATTGACCTGCTGCGGGGATCCCGATCACAAGGCCTGACTGTTTGGTAAGCCGGTGCAGAAAAAGATGAAATGCACCCAGCATTGTCACAAATACGCTATTTTTCATCTGAATGCTTAATGACCTTAAAGCCTCGCTCAATGGCCGTCCAAGCCTGACGGTACACCGGTCTCCCTCATACCCGTTCGGATAACGGACAGAACCTGTGCTCGGCAGAATTGGCTGCTGTATCGGTTCAGAGAAATGACACCGCCAATAACGGACCCCTTCTTCATAATGGCCGCTGTCAATCTGTGCCTGCTGCCAGTCTAAGTATTGGCGAAACGAAACATCTGCCTCTTTCGGTGAAATCGGCTTTCCTTGTACAATTGCCGCGTAGTTGCTCTCCAGTTCTTGAACAAATACGGCGATTGACCATCCATCGGCAATGATATGATGGAACGTGAGCACAATCAGATGTTCATTGTGAGCCGATGTAAGCACATGGATTCTAAACAAAGGCTTTTGTTCATGGAAATGGAACGGCCGCTTGGCATCTTCTGTCAGCCATTTTTGAATTTCCGACTCCCGATGTTCATGCGGGTGAACGGTAAAATCAATGACTGGTATTTCTATATTCATCCGTTTCTGCACTTGCTGTACCTCGTCATCGGGATGAATCACCGTACGTAAAGCTTCATGACGGCCAACGATATGCCGGACGGCTTGTTTTAATGGTGTATGCTGCAGTTCGCCCTCCACTTTCAGCATAATGGACTGGTTTAAAGCGGCGGACGCTTCATTCCCGTAATGGGATGCCATAACCAACTGCTTTTGTTCAGGTGAAAGCTCGCGCGTCCCGGACTTTTTACGGCCTCCGCCATCAGGGGAGTCCGGGCCTTCCGGAATAAATCCGCCTCGGCGAAGATCCTCCACCGTGTCTTTCACCGCTTGAATAATCTTTTCGATATCATCAGCGGTATGCGCCGCAGACAAGAAGCAGTTGCGTCCTTCCCACACATAGACACCTTTATAGTTGAGATGGTAAAAGAACAAGTCATTATCAAGCGATGAGACAAACCGGAATAAAGAACCGAATCGAACCATGCGGATAGGCACTTGCGCTTGTTCGAAGCAGCGATTCAGCTCATCCACCAAGTAGGCTGTTTTTTGATTAAGCTGCTCATACAGATGTTCTCCCTCGGTTTGTAAATGACGAAGCACGGCTAATGACATTCTCATGGTAAGCGGATGAGTATTGAAGGTTCCGGCCACAAACGTGCGTTTCGCCTCGTCTTGCGGGTAGGAATCATCCCCATACTGCCAGGTGCCCCCGTCGATCGCATTCATGAACTCAGCTTTTCCGGCAACTACCCCTAACGGCTGTCCGCCGCCGATGATTTTTCCGTAGGTCACTAAATCAGCCTGAATGCCGAACCATTCCTGTGCGCCGCCGAGACCGATCCGAAATCCGGTAATAATTTCATCCATAATCAGAGCTGTTCCGGATTGCTGCGTGATCGCCCGCAATTCTTTCAAAAATGCCCGCGGCTGCAAATCCGGTCTGCGGCTTTGTACCGGTTCCACCAGTACGGCTGCCAATTCATCACCAAGACTGCGGATCACGTCCAGCGAATCGGGATTGTTGTAATGTAAAATAATCAAATCATCCATAAAGCTCTGCGGTATACCCGGAGCCAGCGGGTTCGCAGACGCAGCTCCGCCTTTTGTGCCGGCAACCCCTAATACGCCGTCAAACGTGCCGTGATAAGACCCCGAGAACGCCACGACTTTCTTTCTTCCTGTTGCCGCCCGCGCCAAACGCAGGGCAACCATGACGGCCTCTGTTCCGGAATTATAGAAAGCGACCCTTTCTACCCCGGTACATGTGCGGATCCGGTCGGCAACTTCACCGGCGACATCTGACATCGGTCCGAGCGGAGGCAATGAAGAACGGGCTGAATCATCGATAACCTGTGTAATAAAGGAAGGATGATGCCCGAAAAGGTTAACCCCGAATCCCATGGTGACATCGATATATTCATTTCCGTCAATATCCCACATTTTAGAACCGTCAGAACGTTCGGCGATAATCGGGTATACGATTTCCTTCCAATATGAACGGAAGCTGGACAAGTTGCGGTTGTTTGCATGAGCAAATCGGGTGTTGTCCGTATATTGTTTGGAACCTTTCGTTTTATCTGCGTATTTCTTGATGAAATCTTCTAAGTAT
Organism: Bacillus sp. Bvel1; assembly: GCF_014872755.1. NCBI lineage: Bacteria > Bacillati > Bacillota > Bacilli > Caryophanales > Bacillaceae > Bacillus > Bacillus sp. Bvel1. The sequence continues at coordinate 1,058,949 of NZ_JAAOBZ010000006.1, forward strand.
TGTTTTTGCCGTGCGGTATAGTGTCCCTGTTCATGCAGGTTCTGAGGCTGGAAAGGAACATAGGGTTTCGCTTCTTGAGCCGCTTTCTTTTCTGCAGTGACGGCCGGAGGCCCCTGCTGGACAGAAGGAATTGATCTCTCTTGCGCTTTAGCGTATTCTTTCTCATCGGAATGATGTCCGCTGTTTCTCAACAAATTAAAGCTATTTAATTGAGCTTGCAAGGTATCCTGAATTAATTGATTCTGAGAAGCGATTATTTTTTCGAGCATATGCTCTTGATGACCTTCTCTGCGATCCGATTCAGACTGTGCTTCTGAAATGACCTGCATTTCCTGCGCCGGAACATTCTCTTGAGGCGGAGCGGATGCAAAGGACGTTGGAACGGTCTCAGCCAAGTAATCTATGACACTTTGAAGGTTGTTCATCGTATCAAAAAAACGATCCATCGGGATGTCTGCCCCAAATTCGTCCGCGATGGCTTTTTTGACCTGTGACAGCATGATAGAATCCATTCCGAGTCCGATAAAATGAGCATTCAGATCGAGTTCCTCCGCTCTGATCCCCGAAGTATTGCTGATTACAGTTTTCAGGAAGGATTCAATATGCGACTTCGATTGATTGATATTCAATGCCGCTTCTCCTCTCTTTTCGTCCTCGTTTAAGCGCAATTGGTCAGCTTCAGCCCAGCATCGGCTCCGTTCAAACGGATACAAGGGCAATGGCGTCTTTTGTACAGTTTCACCTGAATAAAGCGCGCGCCAATCGATAACGGCTCCTTGCACAAATAATTCGGCGGCGCGATGCAGCCATGTGATCCGTTCATCTTGCGTACGTAAACGCTGCTTAATCAGTGCGGCTGCTTGTTTATTCAGCTCTTCTTTATGAGCGGGCAGCATTTCCTTCATATTCTTGTAGCCGATGTATACACCGGGAAGGTTTCTGTCTCCCTGAATCAGGCGGGTCAGCTTATCCGATAGTTCTTGTTTACCGGATACAATCATGGCAATGCCATGATCCAAATGAGCCCTGCCCGTACTGGCTGTATAGCAAATGGACTTTAATGAAGCTTGGCTGTCATCCGATACATATTGCCGGTACTGCTGTGCGAGTTCATAGAGTGATTTTTCAGTATGAGCGGATAAAACAAATAGGTGCGGCCCATGTTCATCCTCGGGCGCATACTCACTTTGAGAAATATATTCTTCCAATACCACATGAGCGTTCGTTCCGCTAAAGCCAAATGAGCTGACTCCGCCTCGCAGCGGCTCATCACCGGATGGGAACGCTGCAGCTTCCTGGTTTACGTAAAATGGTGAAGAGTGAAAATGAATGAGCGGATTAGGTTCATTAAAGTGCACTAACGGCGGATTTTTCTTGTGATTCAGCATGAGGACAGATTTGATCAGCCCGACGATGCCTGCCGCTTCAAACAAATGACCGATGTTCGATTTAACAGAACCAATCGCACAAAATTGTTTTTTTGCCGTATACTTTTCAAACGCTTTACAAAGCCCGTTAAATTCAACCGGATCGCCGAGCTTCGTTCCGGTGCCATGCGCTTCGATGAAAGACAGTGTTTCAGGGGCAATGCCCGCGTCTTTCCAGGCCGTCTCAATGACCTCAGTCTGAGCTGCCGGATTCGGTGCTGTAATCCCGGCGGTTGTTCCGTCTTGATTCAACGCGCTTCCCTTGATTACGCCGTAAATATGGTCTCCGTTGCGAACAGCATCCTGCAGAGGTTTCAGCAGGACTGCGGCCGCGCCTTCACCTGTGCCAGTACCGTCTGAATCTTTGCTGAACGTTTTCGTGTACCCGTCCGAAGATTCCATATCAAGTCCGATACAGATCGGCAAGAGCGATGTCCGGATACCGCCGGCAAGAGCCATTTCACAATCGCCGGATATTAAAGATTTACATGCCATATGAACGGCGGCAAGCGATGAGGAGCACGCCGTATCGACTGTGACCGCCGGCCCTTTTAAATTTAAGAAATAAGCGATTCGGCTGGCTAACACGGAAGGGAGATTGCCCACGATATATTGATGAAGCTCCTCCGGATAATTCGCAGAAAGGAGACGTTCATAATCGTAGCCCACCTTCGAGTACCCTGCATATACCCCGACACGGCTCCCGTTCATGCTGCCGCCGGCATAGCCCGCATCTTCAATCGCATGCCATGCAGACTGCAAAAACAGTCTTTGGTTAGGGTCCATAAACTGAGCCGTTTTAGGAGCTAAACCGAAGAACGAGTAATCAAAGCGGTCGATTTCATCTAAATAGCCGCCCTTCACAAACTGATTCTCATTGATTTCGCTTTGGATGGACTTTAAATAATCCGCCGCATCTTTCAGCCGGGATGCAGGGTATTCTCGAATGCTGTGCTCACCTTTTTCAAGCAGATTCCAAAAATCATTTTTAGTTGATGCTCCAGGGACATTGAGCGACATCCCGATAATGGCGATATCTTTCGGTGTCACATGGCTTGGTTTCGCTGCCACGTCCTGCTTGATTTCAGCCCGGCTTTCAGACAGATACGCCGCTAAATCAGTGATAGAAGGATACGTAAAGAGATCTGAAACGGCAAGCTCGCGTCCGAATTTCTGTTCTATGCGCTCGGCAATCTGCGATAACTGTAATGAATTTGCTCCCATATCAAAATAACTGTCAGCGAGGTGAACCTTTTTCCCATTGAGCACATCGGAAAAGATAGACAGTAATTCCGTTTCAATTTCATGAATGGGAGTCTGTCCGGACGTTTCCGGGCTGCTCTCCAAATATTCATTGATGGCGGCAGACTCTGTTGAAAAATTCCCTGCCTCATACTGTCTGGCAAGTTCGTAGCGTTTAACTTTTCCGCTGGTTGTTTTAGGGAGTTTTCGGATCGGAAGGACATCTTTTATGCTCCAGCCGCCCCGCTTGAGCAAATGCTTTTTTATATCTTTGACAAGCGGTGCGAATTTTTCAGGTGATTTTTTGTAAACAACAAAGAGCACGATTTCTCCGCTTTGTGTCTTTTGATCATATACACCGCATGCGGCAACCCTTCCTAAGTCAACCTCTTCCATTTCAATCGCTACCCGTTCAATATCGTGCGGGTAGATATTTTTTCCGTTCACGAAAATAATGTCCTTTTCTCTTCCGGTTACGACTAAGTTACCACTTTCACTAATGAATCCGAGGTCTCCCGTTTTTACCCAGCCGTCAGAAGTCAGCGCTTTTTCCGTACTCTCGGGGTTGTTATAATACCCTTGAGTCACATTGTCTCCTTTGATCTGGATATGGCCGATGATTCCGTCTTCTACTCTTTCATTTGCTTCATCGGAGATCCGAAGCTGACAATAGTCAATAGGTCGTCCCACTTCGACGAATGAAGCGCAATTTTGATCCTCTTTGCTGACGTTTACAGCTCTTTCACCAAGATTTAAATAGTCACGATGCAAATAAACGGGAACGAATTCTTTACCTAATTTAGAGAATGATGCGCCGACCGAAGCTTCCGCTAAACCGTAAACATTCAAAATGGCGGATCTTTTCAGATTGAATGCTGCGCATCTTTTCAAAAATTCGTCACATAGCTCCGGCAATATCGGTTCTGCACCGTTTGCGATGACCTTGATGTGGGATAAATCCCAGTCTGGTTCGTTTTTCAGAAATTTAAGGAAGTAGTTGTATCCGAAATTAGGAGAGGATAGAATACTGGCTTTATGTTCATGAGCTTTTTTCATCCAAAGGATAGGTCTGCGAATAAATAATTCTGTAGGCATCAGATTTTGATTGATTCCGGTTATGAAGGGAACAAGGTGGCAGGCGATGAGCCCCATATCATGCGTTAAAGGCATCCATGATAAGAAAGAGTCTTTCGAATGAACGGCTAGGGCATTCCCAATGGCGCACGTGTTATGTATTAAGTTGTGATGCGTTAACATGACTCCTTTTGGATCTCCTGTCGATCCTGAAGAAAATTGGATAAAGGCGAGTTCATCCGCATCAGGTTCATAAAACGAAGCGGGGTAATCGTAGGTTTGATCTTGAATGATGTCAGATTTTTCGTTTAATTGATGATGGAAATCCTGTAAATCGTGTTCTGCAGCGTATTTCTTTATTTTGTCCAATACTTTTTCAGAGGCAATCAGAAACGGGTGATTTAATATATTCCAAATGCGCCAGACCTTCAGCTTATGGTCATCATCTTCTCCGATACTGACCGGCACCGGGATCATTCCTCCTAATATACAAGCCCAAAAAGCAACGACAAATGATTTGTTTTCTTGGATTTGAAATACAATTTCCTGCTTCGGCTGAATGCCGATATGCTGTAAATAGCCAAGATACCCTTGCGCCTCTTCAAACAATTGGCGATAAGAGACAACCGTCTCGTTTTTATCGGATTCGATAAAACGGATCCCGCGGTCAGAGATATTGCTTCTTTCCCGAATGACATCTACTAAGGTTTGGAATTGACTGGTATACATAGGTCCCCTCCTGGGCGCTTTATTTTAAAATCCGCAATTCTTCCCAATCCGGAAGCTGTTTAGCCTCGCAAATTAATTTGCATAAATGGATCGAATGTTCGAGCTCTTGTTCTGAGAGCTCATTTTCATGTCTTTCCATTCTCTCTTTCAGCTCTTGGATTTGCGTAAATAATGCCGTCGTCATATTGGAATAAGCCGCTGAATCCTTGTTGTAATTTCGCGCAATGACGGATTGAATCATCAATTTATTCAGTTGTTTTTTGCGTAAACGGACAATATGTTTCTTTCTTTCTGCTGAATTGGAAAGCAAGTGAACATCAGATGTCTGTCCTAAGGGATAAGGTACAATGTGATTCGTTGTTTTTCTCAGCAGACCGGCTAAGACATTGTTCGGACCCATTTCGATGACTTCTGTGACTCCGTGTAAAAGCAAGTAATGCATCGATTCCGTCCATCTTACCGGCATCGTCATGTGCTGCTCGAGATGTTCGCTGATTGAATTTCCGCTGCTGTAAGGGCGTGCGGTGACATTTGAAATGATCGGCCATGCGGCATCCCGGAAGGAATACCGGTGTAATACAGTCTGGAATTGTTCAGATGCTGATCGTATCAGCGAACTGTGAAAAGGCGCACTGACATTCAAATAAGTGTATGCCGCTCCCTTTTCCTCCGCCATCTTGATGACACGTTCCACAGCTTGCCGGTGTCCGGAAATCACATGCTGCTGTTCTGAATTCATGCAGGCTACTCCTGCCGGAAAGTCTTCCGTCGACACTTTCGAACATATTTCCTGCAACGTTTGAAGAGAGAGGTGAGTCACGGCGGCCATCGTCCCCTGCTGCTGAGGATCCGCATTCTGCATAAGAATTCCCCGCTGCCTTACAAGTGTAACGGCATCCTGAAAAGAAAGGGCGCCGGCACAGACAAGCGCTGAATATTCGCCTAAGCTATGGCCTGCCAGGAGGCGGGGCTTCACCCCTATTTCCTGCATATACACTTGAAAAGCAATAACACTGACCGTTAAAATAGCGGGCTGCGCGTTCATTGTCTTTGTCAATTCATTCATATCTCCGTTAAAACACAGTTTTTTTACATCCAAGGAGATCGCATCGCTCGCTTCTTCAAACAATCTCTTTGCGAGCACAAAATCATTCCAAAATTGTTTGCCCATTCCTACAAATTGAGACCCTTGTCCAGGAAATAAAAAGGCAAGATTGTTCATGAGATTCCTCCGATCATATTGAACAGAAATACAATATCCTACAAATTATCCCTTTATCTAACATCCTAGCATGATTATAACAAATGTGTATAGAATACTTTCGGAGGAGTTATTGTTCGATTTTACAAACGAATTAGATATATTTATTCATAAAATAAAACATGGGGTTTCACCGAAAATCAGTCTTAAAGAGAGATGATGAAAAGCCGGAGTGGAGCCTGTTACCGGCTCTTCATCACTTAGGTCGCGCTCTTCATGTTTCATATGTTTTAGGGCTATTGGCATTATTGTGTCAGAAATTACATATTTTATGTTTATTGTAAAAATTCATTTGTATATCTGTGAAGGATTGTAAACTGATGGCGCTTGATTATAAATGCGGCGCAGAAATGGATCTGGATGAGAAAAATCTGCAAGGACAAAATACGCCGCAGAACATGTGAATGACCCAGCCCGGATACCGGTTGGGCAGTAAATCGGCCTATTGAGTGAACAAGTTTTTCAGGCATAAAAAAACAGCCGTTCAGAGCGGCTGTTTTTAAAAAAATATAAGAACTATTGAGCGGTATACCCGCCATCCATGACTACGGCCTGACCTGTAACCCCTTTTGCTTTGTCGCTGGCCAAAAATACAGCGTAATCAGCGATTTCCTTCACTGACAGCAGCCGTTTTTGGGGAACGAGCGGAAAGATGACGTCCTCAAGCACCCGCTCGTACGGTACATTCCTTGTTGCGGAAATGTCCTTTAACTGATTGCGGACAAGCTGAGTGTCCACATATCCCGGACAAAGCGCATTGACGGTAATGCCGTCAGCCGCGCCTTCAAGTGCGCCGACTTTCGTTAAACCGATGACGCCGTGCTTGGCGCTGTTATATGCCGCTTTCCCGTGAAAACCGATCAGCCCGTTGACAGACGCCATATTAATGATTCGCCCGAATTGCTGTTTTTTCATAATGGGGAATGTATGCTTCATTGCGATAAATGGCGCAGTCAGCATGACACGAATGAGCCGTTCAAACTGTTCGGTGGGAAATTCCTCGATGGGCGCGACATGCTGAATGCCCGCATTATTCACAAGGATATCGAGGCGTCCGAATTGTTTCTCGACCGTCTGCAGCATGTCGGCCACTTGCTTTTCATTTGTTACATCGCATGTGATGCTGACTGCTTCACAGCCTTCTTCTTTCAGTCTTGCCGCCGCTTCTTTCCCCGCTTGTTCGTTTACATCAGAGATGATGACGGCTGCTCCTTCACGGGCGAATTCTCTTGCGATTTCAAGCCCGATTCCTCCGGCTGCTCCTGTTACAACGGCTGTTTTTTCAATAAGCAATGAATGCATGACGGCACCTCCTCATTTTGGTCTGACCCCGTTTTTTAACGACTGGCTGACAGTAAAATGACCTTCTGTTTTCTCAAAGACCTCCTCCATTGTTACACCTTCCTGCAGTTCGGTGAGCGTCATACGGCCATCATGAAAATCGAATACAGCCAAATCTGTGATCAGCCGATCGACCACCTGCCTGCCGGTTAAAGGCAGCGTACATTCCGTTCTCACTTTAGATTCCCCATATTTATTAACATGCTCCATAATGACAATAATCCGTTTTGCTCCGTGGACCAGGTCCATGGCGCCACCCATTCCTTTGATCATTTTTCCGGGGATCATCCAGTTCGCCAAATCTCCCCGTTCGGACACTTCCATCCCGCCGAGGATCGCTACATCAATGTGGCCGCCGCGAATCATGGCGAAGGATTCGGCACTGTCAAAATACGAGGCTCCCTTTACCTCGGTAATGGTTTCTTTTCCCGCATTGATCAGATCGGGATCCTCCGTTCCTTCCGCCGGATAAGGCCCGATTCCGAGCAAGCCGTTTTCAGACTGAAGCAGGACGTTATAATCATTCGGTATCTCATTGGCTACAAGCGTCGGCATCCCTATCCCCAAGTTCACATTCATTCCGTCCTTAATTTCCTTTACAGCCCGTTTGATCATTCGTTTTCTGCTATCTCTCATTCTGTCAGCCTCCTTTATCATGCTTGCCGGACGGTGCGGCGTTCAATCCGTTTTTCATGAATCCCGCCAAGCAGAACGTGCTGCACAAAAATACCCGGCGTATGAATTTGATCGGGATCAAGCTCTCCGGCATCGACGATTTCTTCAGCTTCTGCAATCGTCACTTTGCCTGCCATTGCAGCGAGCGGATTGAAATTTCTCGCCGTCTTTCTGAACATCAGGTTGCCCAGAGGATCGGCTTTCCAGGCCTTTACGATGGCGGCGTTCCCTGTAATCCCTTTCTCCAGAAGATAGGTGCGCCCGTCAAATGTCTTATGTTCTTTTCCCTCGGCTACTGATGTTCCGACGCCCGCAGGTGTATAAAACGCCGGAATGCCCGCCCCTCCCGCGCGAATTCTTTCTGCGAGCGTTCCTTGGGGCACCAATTCGACTTCCAGCTCCCCGCTTAAAAACTGCCGTTCAAAGGTTTTGTTTTCTCCGACATAGGATGCGACCATTTTTTTGATCTGCCGGTTTGCAAGCAAGAGGCCTAACCCCCAATCATCAACACCGCAGTTATTACTGACAACGGTCAAGTTTTTCACGCCGCTGTCCCTGATCGCGAGTATTAATTGTTCCGGAATGCCGCACAGGCCGAAGCCTCCTGCGATGAGGGTGTCTCCGTCCTTGATCAGTGCAGCAGCATCTTTATAAGAGTCCATCACTTTTCCTTTTCCCATATTCGTTTCCCCTTTCTGTTTTGGCTACACAAGGCCCGTCAGACTGTAAATGGCGATAATGACAAACACAGCGGCTGTTTTAATGACGGTAATGGCAAAGATATCCTTGTAGGATTGGCGGTGGGTCAACCCGGTGACCGCGAGCAGTGTAATGACGGCGCCATTATGCGGAAGAGTGTCCATCCCGCCGGAGGCCATCGAAATCACCCGGTGCATGACCTCCGGCGGGATGTGGAATGTATTGATTGCTTCTGTATACGCTGCTGACATCGTGCTTAAAGCGATGCCCATTCCTCCTGATGCCGATCCTGTAATCCCGGCAAGCGCAGTGGTCGTCACCGCTCCGTTGACGAGCGGATCAGTAAACGTCTGCGATATGCCGCTGCTGACCATTTTAAAGCCGGGAAGCGCCGCAATGATGCCGCCAAATCCGTATTCGGCTCCTGTATTCATCGACGCCAGCAAGGCACCCCCGATGCCCTCATTCAGTCCTTCTTTCAAATTGAAGAGCACTTTTTTCCAATCGAACAAAATCGTTGTCATGATTCCGATGAGCAGTGCGAGTTCTACTGACCAGATCGCAGTGACGGAGGAAAGGTCAATCTTCCCGAACGCTTTTAAACCGAGCTGCGCAAAATCAAATCCGTCAGGGTACCAATGCGGGAGCCACATCGTGAAGCATTTGTTCATGATCCCCACAAGGATAAGCGGAACAAAGGCGAGCACTTGCCGCGCGGGGCTGGGTTCTGCCTCCTGCGGTAAAACAGGCGTATGTTTTTCATTAGCCAGACTTGAGGAATCCTCTGCAGCGGAAACTTCAGATTGAAATCCAGCATAGCCTTCTCCGGCATTGGCCGCTTTTTTGCGCCGGGATTCTAAATAAATCATTCCGGCCGTAAGCACAAATGCTGCGCCAATCAGTCCGAGCCAGGGAGCGGCATAAATGTTTGTTTTAAAAAAAGCTGTCGGAATGACATTTTGAATTTGCGGTGTGCCGGGAAGCGCATCCATTGTAAAAGTAAACGCGCCCAATGCAATCGTACCGGGTATCAGACGCTTGGGAATATCAGCTTTAATAAATAGGTTTTTAGCAAACGGATAAATGGCAAACACCGCTACGAAGAGACTGACGCCGCTGTACGTTAAAATCGCACCCATTAAGACGATGGCGAGAATGGCTCTTTTTGCTCCCACAAGCCTGACGATTGTTTTTGCAATCGACTCGGCGAGCCCGGATATTTCAACAACCTTGCCAAAAACGGCCCCTAAAAGAAATACGGGAAAATACAGCTTAATAAATCCTACCATCTTCTCCATAAATATATTCGAGAAGAAAGGAAGTACGAAGCTTGGATCTGTCAGGAGCACGGCAAACAGCGCACAAATCGGGGCGAATAAAATGACTGAAAAGCCCCGGTAAGCCGCAAACATCAGCATGCCTAATGCCAATAAAATAATAACAATGTCCACAAATCCCCCTCTTTTCTGCTCAATATTAGTAAGCGCTTACAAAAATCAAGAAAATAAAGCAAAAAACATGCCGATTTTGCACCGTTTCTGAGGCTGAAAAAATGTGCATCATGGTGAATTTTCCGTTTTGGCGAAAGAAAAGGAGATTCTTGCTGTATGATATTGAATGGCTGAGCAGCGAGTTTTTTTAGGGATAGTGAGATGGATCAGAGAGGATTTTTGCTTTATAAATATGTATTCTTTTTTCTTTCATTTATTTCCTGCAAGAGGAACCGATAAAATCCGGCCCTCCTGCATGGTCATTCAGCCAAGGACAACCGGAAGCTCTTTGAGCGACCTAAAACCAATGAGCTTGCGGTATTCAAGGCGGTGTGCGGCCAGCCGAAGCTTAGGCATCCGCTCAAACAGTGTGAGAATTGCAATTTGTGCTTCGATGCGCGCTAATGAGGAGCCTATGCAAAAATGGGCGTTCTTTCCGAATGCAAGATGCGGATTCGGTTTTCTTTGGATGTCCATTTTATGAGGCTGATCGAATATGCTTGGATCGCGATTGGCTGCCCCTAAAAGGATATATACCTGCTCTCCTTTTTTTATGGTCTTCCCATTTATTTCACAGTCTTCTGAAGCGGTGCGTGCCGTCAGCTGCGCGGGGCTGTCGTAGCGCAGACATTCCTCGACAGCAGTTTCAATAAGCGAGGGGTTTTCTCTCAGTGCGCTAAGCTGTTCAGGGTGTTTCAATAAAGTAAACACACCGTTGCTCATGAGGTTTACCGTCGTCTCGTGTCCGGCTATGACAAGTAAGATACATGTCGCGAGCACTTCGTCTTTTGAAAGCTGTTCCCCCATAATAAACCTGCTGATTAAGTCTTCCTGAGGATGTGCTTTCCGCTCGTGAATCAAATCTCTGAAATATGCAGTCAGCCTGCCTGCGGTGTCGCTTGCTCTGACTAACATCTTTCTTGACCGGGTAAGATCAATGGCCTGAATGACGTCTGCCGTCCATTGTCTGAATTGATATCTCTCCTCTTTCGGCACTCCGAGTATCTCCGCAATGATGAGGCTTGCCAATGGAAAGGCAAACTCTGAAACAAGGTCTGCGTTTTTTTTGTTTTGGATTTGATCCAACAAGTCATGAACCGTTTCTTTTATACAGGGGCGAAGTGATTCCGCCGTCTTTGCGGTAAATTCTTTACCTATAAGCATCCGCATCCGCTTATGGTCTGATTGATTTTTAAATAACAGCATATCGTGCTGGATATGAGATAGATTTTGATATTTCGTTGAAGCTTCCGGAAAAGGGACGCGGTTTTTAAACCGGGTGTCTTTCAAAATCGCTGCCGCTTCTTTATACCCGGTGACATACCAGCCCGGATGTTTTAATACGGTTCCTTTATAAACAGGATCAATGGCACGCAGTTTTTCATAAAACGGGTAAGGGTCATTCCAAAAATCCGAATCCGCATGGAGGGACGGATGTGCAGTCGATAGGCCCGCCGTCATCTTATACCTCCGTATTGCAGGCGGATTGCAGGCCGGCTTTCATTTCTTCAACGGATTCGACTTCAAACCCTAAATCATGGAGCATTTGATGATCCTCTGTTTCATGCTGCCCTGCTGTCGTTAAGTAATCTCCGACGAAAATCGAATTTGCGGCGTAAAGTCCCAGCGGCTGCAGCGAACGAAGGTTGACTTCCCGGCCTCCTGAGATACGGATTTCTTTTGACGGATTGATAAAACGGAACAAGGCGAGCACTTTCAGGCAATACACCGGATGTAATTCGCTTACCCCTTCTAACGGAGTTCCGTCAATCGCATGCAGAAAATTAACCGGGATGCTGTCGGCATCAAGCGCTTTTAAGCTGTTCGCCATATCAATGACGTCCTGTTTCGTTTCTTTCATGCCGACGATGACACCCGAACAAGGCGACATCCCCGATTGTTTCGCCGTTTCCACCGTATTGACCCTGTCGTCATACGTGTGGGAAGTCGTAATGTTTGAGTGATTCCTTTGTGATGTATTGATGTTATGATTGTACCGGTCTACTCCTGCCTGTTTCAGGCGCTCTGCCTGTTCCGGCTTCAGCAGACCGAGGCATGCGCAGATTTTTAAACCGTACGTTTCTTTAATTTCTTTGACAGCATCAACAACTTGATCTACTTCTCTGTTTGACGGTCCCCGCCCGCTGGCGACGATGCAGTATGTCCCTATATTCAAGTCATGGGCGCGTTTTGCCCCCTTAAGCAATATATGCTTATCCACCATCCGATAAGACTCGATCGGCGCTTTTGATATTGAAGATTGTGAACAGTACCCGCAATTTTCCGGACACAGGCCTGATTTTGCATTCATAATCATATTCAGCTTTACTTTTTTTCCGTAAAATCGTTTTCTGATATGAAAAGCGGCATGCATCAGCAATAAAAGATCCTCATCAGGACAATTTAAAATGGCCAGCGCTTCTTGATTCGTTACTTCCGCCCCGTCCAGAACTCTCTCTGCAAGATCCATCCATTGATTCATGTTTATCTCCCCATTTGTGTCAGATTCATGAAAGAGGAAACATCTATATGTTTCTCAATCATGTGTTGAATGTTTTCCGGTGAAACGTGATCCAGCTTCGGTGTGATTCCCAAAATCGGAACTTTGCATAATGTTTCAATCATGCTCGGGTTTGTCTTCTCGTCCAGCCCCGGCCGGCTCTTTACGCCGTTGATCATAATACCGAGAACCTCTATTCCCATGTTTTTCGCATATTCAACGGTTAAATATGTGTGGTTGATGGTTCCGAGATCAGGCCTGGCGACAATCACTGCCGGTAATTCCAAGGCTTTTATCAAATCACTGACTAAGTAATTTTCACCAAGCGGAACGGAAATGCCGCCTGCCCCCTCGACGATGAAACACTCATGACGATTTTTGATCTTACTCCAGTGGGCCATGACTTCATCCATGCTCACGGATTTCCCCTCAAGCATGGCGGCCGTGTACGGCGCAAGCGGCTCTTTCCATTCAAATGGCGTGATTTCTTCATGAGACAGTGCGGTTTGTGACATGTTTTTCAACAGCGAGGTGTCACTTTCCGGATGAGTCCGCGGCACGCCGCTTAAAAACGGCTTAAACACTCCGATATCCGCCTGTTTCTGCCTGAATGCCGCGGCAAGTCCGCAAGAAACGATGGTTTTTCCGACGCCGGTATCTGTTCCTGTGACAAAAAAACTTCTCATTTGTTTATATTCAGCTCTTTTCTAATGGAATCAAATGCTTCTGTCAGCTCGTCTATGTCCTGTAAGCTGCGATCCGCCGTAACGGTCAGCCTGATTCTGCTTTCGCCTTCCGGAACGGCGGGCGGGCGGATGGCCGGGGCGCAGATTCCCTTTTTCTCAAGCAGCGCAGCGGCTGAAACCGCTGTTTTTGCATCACCGATGATAACGGGAATAATCGGTGTATCTCCGCCTCTTACAGTAAAGCCCATATCGGCCAGACGCGTTTTTATCTTTTTGACAGACGACTGCAGCTCACGGCGCGTATCGTGCATATCTGATATGAGGTCAAATGCCGTATGCGAAGCCGCACAAATTGACGGCGGGAGGGCCGTCTGAAAAATAAACGTCCGCGCCTGATTCAGCAAAAAATCAATAAAAATGTTGGATCCCGCGGCAAAACCGCCTTCCGTTCCTACAGCTTTGCTTAATGTGCCGATGACAACATCAGGACAAACACCGAAATAGTCACTGGTTCCTCCGCCGTTTTCCCCGAGTACACCGGTTGCATGCGCGTCATCTGCTATCACAAATGCCTGGTACTGCTTTGCAAGCGCCATTATTCGGTCAAGAGGCGCGATGGTGCCGTCCATGCTGAAAACGCCGTCTGTGACGATAAAGCGGCGGTTCCGAGTCTGGACGGAGGCAAGTTTTTTCTCAAGATCAGCCATATCAATATGGCGGTACACGATGGTTTCCGCTTTTGATAAACGGCAGCCGTCAACAATGCTCGCATGGTTCAGTTGATCGCTTAAAATGACATCGCCTTTTTGAGGCAGTGAGGCAAGCACGCCGATATTCGCCAAGTAACCGCTTGAAAATAATAAAGCCGCTTCCGTCTGTTTAAAGTCCGCGATTTTTTGCTCAAGTTTTTCGTGCCACACAGTATTTCCTGTCGTTAACCGTGAGCCGCCGCTTCCCGCTCCGAACCGGCTCAGCGCTGTTTGCGCGGCTGTGATCAGCCGTTCATCTTTTGACAGGCCTAAATAGTCATTGGACGCCCAGGTCTGCGGCTTTTGCCCCTTGGTTTTAAGAGCGGTTTCCTGTGTTCGCAGCGTCCGATACAGCCCGTCTCTTTTCACCGCATCGAGCCTTCCGAGGAGCCATCCGTCAAAATCCACGGCCGGTCACCTCGGCTATCGCTTCTTTCATAATGGAGATCATGGCTTGTAACTGGTCGGTTGTGCTGGCGAGCGGCGGAAGAAAGGCGATGACGTCACCGAGCGGCCGTGTCAGCATACCCAGCTCTCTCATTTTCAAGGACACCTTGTATCCCATCCGCTTTTCAGGCGGGTAAGGCTGTTTTGTCCCCTTATCCTGCACAAGCTCTATGCCGCACATCAAACCGAGCTGGCGGACATCGCCGACATGAGGAAGCAGCTTCAGATCATGAAGAAATTTCGCAGCCGTTTTTGATTTTTCGGCGACTCGTTCAACGATGCGCTCTGATTCGAATAAACGCAGATTTTCAATTGCCGCGGCACAGCCAAGCTGATTTCCTGTATAGGAATGGCCGTGGAAAAATGTTTTCATTTTGTCGTAGTCATCGTAGAAGGCTTCATAAATGGCTTCTGTGGCAAACGTCACAGCGATCGGCAAATAGCCTCCCGTAATGCCTTTCCCTGCCGCCATCAAGTCCGGCTGGACGTTTTCATGCTCACAGGCAAACATTTTTCCGGTGCGGCCGAACCCCGTCGCCACTTCGTCAACGATCATTAACACATCATATGCCGTACACAGCTTTCGTACGCCTGCCAGAAAGCCTTCAGGCATGACGATCATCCCGGATGCGCCTTGCACCATCGATTCAATCGTAAGTGCGGCAATCTCTTCGTGGTGCTTTGCAAGCAGCTGTTCGAGCGCGTGAAGGCATTCATCCCGGCACTGTACGGGGTCACCGCTTTCAGATCTGTATACATATGGAATCGGGGCTTTGTAGCTTTCAAACATCAGCGGGCCGTACACATGGTGGAAGAGTTCAATGGAGCCGACGCTGACGGCTCCGATTGTATCGCCGTGATAGCCGTTCTGCATCGAAATAAACGTCTGCTTCTTAGGTCTCCCTACGTTTTTCCAGTATTGAAAGGCCATTTTCAGAGCGATTTCCATTGCTTCCGCTCCGCTGTCGGAGTAAAAAACGCGCGTCAGCTTTTCCGGTGTGATGCCCGTCAGCATCTCGGCAAGTTCTGTTGCGGGAACGTTCGTCATACCCAGCAAAGTCGAATGAGCGATTTTTTCAAGCTGTTTTTGAATCGCTTCATCCATTTCTTTTTTGCGGTGGCCGTGTACATTGAGCCATACTGAAGAAAAGCCGTCATAATATTCTTTGCCGCTGATGTCTTTCAGCATGATCCCGTTTCCGCTTTCAATGATGAACGGATCTTCATCGTAATCTTTCATTTGTGTGAAAGGCAGCCAAAGATGCTGTTTGCTTTTTTCAATCATTGATTGTTTCATATGTTCTCCTCCCGCTGTATGAATACAGGCTGCTTCTCTAAAAAATGGATACAGCTCTCCGCATCTATGGAGCCATCAGTAAAGAAAACCCGGCATCCGCTTTCATCTCCGGCATTCTTCATCTTGGCAATCCGCTGATATCCCAGCTTCTTTGCGGCAACGTAGCCTGTTATGTAATCAGGGTCATCTGACCAGCACAATTCGGCAATAATTCCCGGATGTGCGCAAACTTTTGCCGCGATGGCATGTGCTTCCTTTATTCGTGAATTTTCCGGCATGTTGTGAGTAAAAGCCCATTTTTGAAAATCAGGTGACGGCCAATCCACTCGGGATACCCGCACACCTCTATTCCCTCTGCAGTCAATGCGTTTTCCTGCCCGGATATCAAACAGGACCGCTCCTCTTGCTTCTGCATATTCCGCAATGTTTTCGTACGCTTTCTCGATCATGTGCGGAGGAATCCCCGCCTTTTGCAGAAGCTTGCGGGCGATTGCTTGTCCTTTTTCCGGGGTGTCTGTTTGATGGAGGGCAACCGGCAAAGGGCGGATCGTTTCGATCGGTTCATGAACGCTTTCAAGCTGAATCTGCATAAAATCAGGTATCCCTCTTGAGTGTGAGAAGCCTTTATGTAATAAGCCATCTACCGCTTCCTGTAAACCGCTGTAAGTGATGAGCCGTTCTCCGCCGGAAATGTGTTTTCCGCCCTGCTCATGGGGGGCGTTTCGGGAAGCTCTCATTCTGACGCTGTAATAGGTCTCTTCCCGCATGAAATTTCCCTCCTTTCTTTTATTTCGAAATTTAATGTTAACCAAAATAATAAAAGGTTAACACTAATACAGAATATTAGTGTCTTGCACGTAATATGTCAACCTAAACTATAAAACTGTTAACTTAATGGGTTTTACAAAGCCTCATTACGTTTTCATGTTTTGTTCATATTTTAGTAATTGTTTATTCAACACTGTCCGCTAAAGTAATCCATATCAACAAACAGGACAGCGATCCGCATCTTACTTATGAAGGGAGGCCAAAACCGGATGCCGTTATGCTGAAAGAAAAAGTAAAGACAGCAGGCCGTTTTTGCACCGTGGGCGCCGGCAATACGCTGATCGATTTTGGTGTCTTCTTTCTTCTCACCGCTTGCCTTGTCCCCTATCTGCCGGCGCAGATCTGCTCCTATTCGGCAGGGATCATCAACAGCTATGTGTGGAACCGGAAGTGGACGTTTCGTGTAAAACACAAGGCTGACGGGAAAGAGATCGTGCGCTTTCTCATCGTTAATCTTGCAGCGTCGGGAATCACCTTTTTGCTGCTGTACGCGTTTCAAAAAGGCGGCTGTTCGCTTTTGGTGAGTAAGCTCGCCGCCACTATCGGCGGAATGATGATGAATTTTATCGGAAACCGAATCTGGGTATTTGGAGATTCGCTGAAAAACATACAGGATCAGGAGTGAAGATGAATGAGAAAAAAAGTGAGAAAAGCGGTCATCCCCGCAGCGGGTTTAGGAACGAGATTTCTGCCGGCGACAAAGGCGCAGCCGAAAGAAATGCTGCCGATCGTCGACAAACCGGCCATCCAGTACATTGTCGAAGAAGCAAGAGAGTCAGGAATTGAAGATATACTGATTATTACAGGGAGAAACAAACGCTCGATTGAAGATCATTTTGACCGGTCGGCGGAGTTGGAAATCAATCTTAAGGAAAAAGGCAAGTCAGAGACGCTGAAGGAAATGCAGCGGATTGCCGATTTGGCCAATATTCATTACATCCGTCAGAAAGAACCGCTCGGACTAGGCCATGCGGTGCTGTGTGCGGAGCATTTTATCGGAGATGAGCCTTTTGCCGTTCTATTAGGTGATGATATTATGGTATCTGACACTCCCGCTCTTTCACAGCTCATAGACGTCTATAACCAACACGGCACAGAAACGATCGGCGTACAGCCCGTCGATCCTGCTGATGTCAGCAAATATGGTATTATACAGACGGGGCGGCAGAGCGGTCATGTGTACCGGGTTGAGGATCTGATTGAGAAACCGGCCGTTGAAAAGGCGCCCTCTCATATTGCCGTGTTGGGCCGTTACATATTAACCCCTGCCATTTTTAAAGCGCTGAAGACGATCGGAAGAGGCGCGGGCAGCGAAATCCAATTGACAGACGCGCTGCGCGAAGTATGCCGCACCCGAAGCATTTACGCGCGGGAGCTTGAAGGAAGCCGGTTTGATATAGGAGATAAGTTCGGCTGTTTTAAGGCCGGCACGGAGATCGGGCTTCTGCGGGAAGAAATGAGACCGAAACTTTTAGCTTATTTAGAAGAGGTGTTAAAAAGAGAATCTGAAGAAATCGCGCGTTAAAAAATAATTTGTAACCATTTTGCTTGTCAATCAGTCATATAATTGGGTAAAAAGATAAAGAGGTTGTGAACAGTGTGGGCAATTTTATTAGTGAAATATTATCCTGGCTGACAAGTATGGGCTATTTAGGGATTGCGCTCGGATTAATGATCGAAATCATTCCGAGTGAAATCGTTCTGGCTTACGGAGGCTATATGGTGTCAGAAGGCACGATCAGCTTTATCGGCGCCATTGTCGCCGGTGTGATCGGGGGAACGATCGCGCAGTGCTTTATATACTGGATCGCCCGTTATGGGGGACGGCCGTTTTTGGACAAGTACGGCAAGTACTTACTTCTGAAAAAGCATCATGTTGATGTTGCGGAAAACTGGTTTCGCCGTTACGGCGCCGGCGTTGTGTTCTCGGCGCGGTTTATCCCGGTCGTCAGACATGCGATTTCCATCCCGGCCGGCCTTGCGAAAATGCCTCTTTCCAAGTTTGTCATATTGACGACGCTTGCCATTATTCCGTGGTCTGTCATTTTCGTTTATCTCGGGTATCAGCTCGGGGGACAGTGGAAAGACGTAGACAGCTATGCCGGAATGTATACAACTCCGATCATTATATTGGCTCTCGTATTTATTGTTGTTTATTTTGTTGTGAAGAAAATGAGATCAAGACTGTGAAAAAAGACTGCATAAGAACGGCTGCGAGCCGGATCTATGCAGTCTTTTTTTATTTATACCGGGTATACGGGGTGTTTCCGGTGTGTGAATGTCAGTTGTTTGGACATGTAAGCAGTGAGGCGTTTATTGAGTTCTTCCCGCAAGGAATCAGCAGGAACAATGCCGTCAATCACCATTTCAGAGGCAAGCCGGTAAAGGTTAATGTCTTCCTTATATTCATCACGCTTTTCTTGAATAAAAGCAGGCCTTTCTTCAGGGGCCAGCTCGCTGATTTTGTTTGCGTAGACCGCATTCACCGCTGCTTCAGGACCCATTACGGCAATTTGCGCAGTCGGAAGCGCTAAACAGCAGTCCGGTTCAAAAGCAGGCCCCGCCATCGCGTATAATCCGGCACCGTAGGCTTTTCTGACGATAACGGAAAGCTTCGGAACAGTCGCTTCCGCCATTGCGGAGATCATTTTTGCGCCATGCCTGATGATGCCCGCCTGCTCCACCTTCGTTCCGATCATGAATCCGGGAATGTCTGCTAAAAACAGAAGCGGAATATGGAATGCGTCGCACAAAGCGATAAATTTTGCGGCTTTATCCGCCGAATCGAGAAATAAAACTCCGCCTTTGACACGCGGCTGATTGGCGATAATGCCGACCGGCTGTCCGTGAATTCTCGCAAGCCCCGTTATTAATTCCTGCGCAAATAACGGTTTAATCTCAAAAAATGAGTCTTCATCAATGACACGTTCAATTAAATCCATCATGTTGAACGGTGCGTTTTGATGTGCCGGGATGACATCTGAGAGCGGTTTTTCAAAAGCTTTCGGGTTCTTAGATTTGTTGACGGGCGCTTTTTCAGTATAATTTGCCGGAAAGTAGCTGAGATATGTCTGCGCCATCATGATTGCTTCCTGTTCCGTCGGGGCGAGGAGATCACCGCAGCCTGATACAGAACAATGCATACGGGCGCCGCCCATTTCTTCAAGCGATACTTTCTCGCCGATTACCATTTCTGCCATGCGCGGGGAACCTAAGTACATGGATGCATTGCCTTCGACCATAATGACAATGTCGCAAAAGGCCGGAATGTAAGCGCCGCCCGCAGCGGAAGGACCGAACAATAAACAGATTTGCGGAATGCGGCCCGACAGCTTTACTTGATTATAAAAGATGCGGCCGGCTCCCCTTCTGCCCGGGAACATGTCGACCTGATCCGTAATTCTCGCACCTGCGGAATCGACTAAGTACAAGAGCGGACACTGAAGCTTCTCCGCCGTCTCCTGAATGCGGATGATTTTTTCCACCGTTTTCGCGCCCCACGAGCCCGCCTTTACGGTTGAGTCGTTTGCCATCACACAAACGGTTCTGCCGCCGATGGTTCCGATCCCGGTAACGACCCCGTCAGCCGGCAGTCCGTCTGACATGCACTCGGCGAAAAAAGCGTCTTCAACGGATATGCCGTCATCGAATAAAAGCTTCAGCCTGTCTCTTACAAAAAGTTTTCCCTTCTTTTCGTTGCTTGCATGATATTTCGCGGCTCCTCCCTTTTTAATCGTTTTGCTGCGTGTCTGCCGTTCTTTTTCGTAATCCATCCGAGTCCCTCCATGTTTTATTTTCCTTTGTATTCAGGGGGTCTTTTTTCTTTAAAAGCGCGCAGGCCCTCTTCTCTGTCAAGTGTAGGGATGACTTGTTCATATGCTTTTCGTTCGATTTCGAGCCCTGTATTGAGATCTGTCTCCAGACCCTTGTTTATCGCGGATTTTGCTTGTCTGACGGCGATCGGCCCATTAGCGGCGATGCGGCCGGCCAGTGCTTTTGCTTTTTCCATAAGTTCATCGGCTTCACAAACATGCTCGATCAGCTTCATGTCTTTTCCCTCTTCGGCAGAAAGCCTTCGGCCGGTATAGATCAATTCTTTTGCCGCGCCGGGGCCGATAAGCCGGGGCAGTCTCTGCGTTCCGCCCGCCCCGGGAATGATTGCAAGCCCTGTTTCAGGAAGGCCGAGGCCCGCCCGGCTGACGGCTGTTCTGATATCGCAGGCGAGAGCGAGTTCAAGGCCTCCTCCGACAGCGGTTCCGTTCAGCGCTGCAATGACCGGCTGCGGGAGAGCTTCAATGGATGCAGCCGTTTCACCGATACGCCTGACGCTTTGCTTAACTTGTTCATGATTCATCCCAGCTCTTTCTTTTAAATCAGCGCCGGCGCAAAATGTGTTTCCGGAGCCGGTGAGAATGACACAGCGAATGGATGGCGAGTTTTTGATGTCTTCAATCACACGCTGTAAATGATCAATCATTCCTGAAGACAGCGAGTTGGCCGCATGCGGGCGGTTCAGCGTGACCAGACCGATCGTTTCTTGACAGACGGAATACAAGACGCAATCTCCCATGGCTTCTCCTTTCTCATTTCGTTCTGAATGCCTGCAGATTTCTGCTTGGCAGATCTTTGCCTATTTTATCCGCGATCCAGCCGGCGGCATCAAGAAGTTTATTCATGTCCGTCCCGGTATCAATCCCCATTTGTTCGAGCATATAAATGACGTCTTCTGTGGCAGCGTTGCCTGCTGATCCCGGAGCATACGGACAGCCGCCAAGCCCGCCTGAGGAAGTATCGAAGGATGTGATGCCCATATCAAGAGCGGGAATGATATTCGCTAGAGCCGTTCCTCTTGTATCATGGAAATGGAGTGCGATTTTTGAGGCGGGAATTCTCGGCAAAAGGGCTTCAAGCACGGCTATGACCTGCAAGGGGTTTGCCGCGCCGATCGTGTCGCCGAGCGATATTTCATCAACACCCATTTCGAGCAGGGTGTCTGACAGGCGGATGACTTGTTCGACCGGCACGTTCTGTTCGTACGGACAGCCGAACACAGTGGACAGATAAGCTCTCGTCGCCATTTTTTCAGCTTTTGCTTCAGTAATAACCCGCCTGAGCTCTTGAACGGTCCGGTCAATCGGTTTGTTTACGTTTTTTTGGTTATGGGTTTCGCTTGCAGATAAAAATACACAGGCCTGATCGATTCCGCCTTCTGCCGCATGCTCCAGTCCGATGAGGTTCGGAACGAGCGCCGCGTAGACCGTATGTTCAGACCTGGCAATGCCTTTTGCGACGTCCAGGCTGTCACGAAGAGCCGGAATCCATCTCGGATGCACGAATGATGTCACTTCGATATAGGGAAGGCCTGTTTTTGACAGCATATTGATCCACTCAATCTTATCTTCTGTATCCACCCACGCCGATTCATTCTGCAAGCCGTCACGCGGTCCTACTTCATTGATGCGGACATATTCCGGACAGTTCATGCTGCACCTCCCGTTTTATTGAAGTTCAATCAGGACCTCTCCTTCATCAGTGAAATCACCTTCTGATTTTTTCACTTCTTTCACCGTACCCGCTGCATCAGCGATAATCGGAATTTCCATTTTCATAGATTCCAAGATGGCCACTTCCTGTCCTTCTTCAATGACATCACCGAGCTTCACATGAATTTTCCACAGGTTTCCCGCCATCTGAATTTTTATGACGCTCATTTTGACGCCCCCTCGTTCATTGTTTGTAAAAAACCGGTTGTTGCCTCACCCTTTTCAAACACTTCTGAATGTGCAATTTTTGTAAGCAGCGGAATGTTGGTTTTAATCCCTTCTACATGATATTCGCCAAGGGCGGTTTTCAGTTGTTCAATGGCTTGTTTTCTCGTATTCGCCGTGACGATCATTTTGGCAATCATCGGATCGTAAAACGGAGAAATGACGCTTCCCTTTTCGACGGCGCATTCGTGTCGCACTGACGGGTGTCTTAAAACGGAAAAAGACGAGATGGTACCGGGTGACGGGTAAAAGGTGACCGGATCTTCCGCATAGATCCGCACTTCTATCGCATGACCGCGGTGGTTGATATCTTTCTGCGAGAAAGTCAGCGCCTGCCCGGCGGCGATTTTCAGCTGTTCTTCCACAAGATCCAGTCCTGTAATTTCTTCTGTCACCGGATGCTCCACCTGCAGTCTTGTGTTCATCTCTAAAAAATAGATTTGTTTCTTTTGGTCGACGAGAAATTCTATTGTGCCTGCATTTTGGTAGCCGATCGATTTAGCGGCTTTAACGGCGGTTTCACCGAGTCTTTGTCTTAATTCAGCGTCAACAAACGGCGACGGCGCTTCTTCTATCACTTTTTGGTGGCGCCTTTGTACTGAACAGTCACGTTCAAACAGATGAACGGTGTTGCCGAAAGAATCTGCGAGAATCTGAATTTCAATATGACGGGCATTTTCAATGACTTTTTCCATATACATTGCGCCGTCTCCAAAAAAGGACGCGGCCCGCTTTTGATTGCCTTCGAACGCTTTGGCCAGCTCTTCTTCTGAATGTACGATCTGCATGCCGATTCCGCCTCCCCCTGCAGACGCTTTCAGCATGACCGGAAAGCCGATGGCACGGGCTTCGGCTAAGGCGGAGTGGACATCGGGCAATGGCTCTGAAACACCGGGAACGATCGGGACCTTTGCTTTTTGCATCGTTTTTCGGGCTTCTATCTTGCTGCCCATCTTGGCGATGATATCACCGGGCGGGCCGATAAATGTGATTTGTTCCTTCCGGCAGCGTTCGGCGAACAGGCTGTTTTCTGACAGCAACCCGTAGCCCGGATGAATGGCGTCCGCTCCGGCGGATTTGGCGGCTTCTATGATTCTGTCGATATGTAAATAGCTTTCATTTACTCTCGATTTACCGATCGGATAGGCCTCATCAGCCGCTTTTACATGCAGCGCGTCCCTGTCGGCTTCTGAATACACAGCTGCCGAGGGGATGCCGAGACGTTTGCAGGTGCGGATAATTCTTAAGGCGATTTCTCCTCTGTTGGCAATCAGGACTTTTTTAAACAAATGTGAAGCACTCCTTTTTCATTAAGTTAACTTGAGCTCTTCAATCGTTTTTTCCCGCAGCTTGAATTTCTGAATTTTCCCTGAGGCTGTCATTGGATATTCATCTGTAAACAAAACATACCTGGGGACTTTATAGCGGGCGATATGTTCTTTGCAAAAGGTTCTGATGTCTTCTGCGGAAGCGGTTTGTCCTTCTTTGAGCCTGACCCACGCCGCGGCCTCTTCTCCGTATTTCGGATCAGGCACGCCGACGACCTGAACGTCTGCCACTGCGGGATGCCGATATAACATTTCCTCAATCTCGCGCGGATAGATATTTTCGCCGCCCCTGATCAGCATGTCTTTCAGACGGCCCGTGATTTTGCAGTACCCGTCCTCGTCCATGACAGCCAAATCACCGGTATGCAGCCAGCCGTCCTTGTCTATCGCTTCTTCGGTCGCTTCTTGATTTTTATAGTAACCTTTCATGACATGATATCCGCGGGTGCAGAGCTCTCCTTGTTCGCCCCGGTCGGCTTCTTGGGATGTTCCGGGCCGAACGATTCTGACTTCGATATGGGGAAGCGCGCGCCCCGCTGTTTCCACTCTTCTTTCAAATGAATCATCCGTTCTTGTCTGCGTAATGACAGGTGATGCTTCGGTCTGTCCGTAGGCAATGGTAATGCCGGTCATCCCCATTTTGCCGATCACTTCTCTCATGACTTCCGCCGGGCATGGCGAGCCTGCCATAATCCCGGTTCGGACGTGGGAAAGATCATATTCAGAAAAACGGCTGTCATTTAGGAGGGCGATAAACATCGTCGGTACACCGTGCAGAGCCGTGCAGGCTTCTTGCTCCACCG
Source organism: Bacillus sp. Bvel1 (assembly GCF_014872755.1). Lineage (NCBI taxonomy): Bacteria > Bacillati > Bacillota > Bacilli > Caryophanales > Bacillaceae > Bacillus > Bacillus sp. Bvel1. Next base: position 1,083,293 of record NZ_JAAOBZ010000006.1, read on the forward strand.
TTTTCAGAACGGCCGGCGGAGAAAACTGTTCGATCGGAATCATCGCCGCACCCGCGGAAACACACGCCAGCACGCCGAGCACACACCCGAAGCAGTGGAAAAACGGCACGGGAATACATAAACGGTCACTTGAAGTAAGCTTCATGCATTCTGCGATATTGGCCGCGTTATTTACGATATTAAAATGTGAGAGCATGACGCCTTTCGGAAATCCGGTCGTACCTGATGTATATTGCATATGAATGCAATCATCCTTTTTCAGGCTGTCCATCCTTCCGTCAAGCGCTGCATCCGTTACAGCTTCGCCTTCCTTCAGCAAAGAATCCCAGCGGTGCATCCCGGGCGGACTTTTATCACCGATATATAACACCGTCCGTAAAAAGGGGTAACGTTTCGAACGCAGCCTGCCGTGCTCACAAGTTTTCAGCTCCGGAATCAGCTTATTCACCATCTCAACATAAGATGTCTGCCGGTAGGAATCCATGATTATCAGGGCCGAGACGTCTGAATGCGCCAGCAGGTAATCGAGTTCTGCGATTTGAAAATTTGTATTAATGGTGACCAGAACAGCGCCGATTTTCGCCGTTGCAAATTGCGCCGCGAGCCATTCCGGTATGTTGGATGCCCATATGGCCACATGATCTCCTTTTTCAATTCCCAGTTTCATCAGCCCTTTTGCGGTTTGCCGGCATAACCGGTCAAACTCGGCATACGTATAACGAAGGCCGCGCTCAGGGTAAACAACCGCTTCATGATCCGGAAAAAGCTCCGCGGTCCGCTCAAGCAGCTTTCCGGCTGTTAAATGGATAAGTTCAGCCATATGACCTGCCCCCTTCCATCCCTGTCTTAGTAAACGTTTTCATTTCACTTCAAAAGCTGTCTTGCGATGACCATTCTTTGAATTTCTGACGTTCCTTCGCCAATCTCCATCAGCTTTGCGTCACGAAGCATACGTTCGACACCGCATTCCTTCATATAACCGGAACCGCCATGAATTTGGATGGCCTGAAGGCAGGTTCTGACGGCCATTTCTGAAGCATAAAGCTTGGCGAATGCCGCTTCTTTCGTAAATGGCAGGTTTTGATCCTTCAGCCATGCCGCTTTAAGCACCATTTGTCTGGCAAGGTCAATTTCCATCGCCATATCGGCCAGCTTAAATTGAATGGCTTGAAATGACGATATCGGACTGCCGAACTGCTTGCGTTCCTTCGCATATGCCAGCGACGCCTCCAGTGCGCCTTGAGCGATACCGACAGCCAGTGCCGCAATCGAGATCCGCCCGCCGTCTAATGTATATAAAAATTGTTTAAAACCTTTTTCAGGATCACCGAGCAGGTTATCGGCAGGCACCCTGACATCCTCCAGCACAAGCTCGGCCGTATCCGATCCTCTCACACCCATCTTGTCGTACGGATTTGTGATCGTAAATCCCGGTGTGTCTGTCGGGACGATGAGAGCTGAAATGATCGGTTTTCCGGCGGAGTTCTTTCCCGTAACGGCGGTGACAATGACCGTGCGGGCGTAATTTGCGTTTGTGATCCAGCATTTTTCTCCGTTTATCACATAGTCATCGTCCTTTTTCTCGGCTTTTGTCTGGGTGCCGCCGGCATCTGAACCGGCATTCGGCTCTGTCAGCCCGAATGATCCGAGCGCTTTTCCCGAAGCAAGCGGAATAAGATGTTCTTGCTTTTGCTGTTCAGTACCGAAATAGTATAATGGGCTTGCGCCGAGTGACACGGCTGCCGCGTAGCTCAGCCCCGTGCTGCCGCAGGCTTTTCCGATTTCTTCAACCGCTGCTGCATATGAAATGGTGTCACCGCCCGCCCCGCCGTATTCTTCCGGAAACGGAATTCCGAGCAGCCCGAGTTCGCCTATTTTTTTAAATGTGTCTATCGGGAAGACGGCTGATTGATCAACCTCATGGGCTTTCGGGGCAATTTCATTTTTGGCGAAATCTCTGACCATTTCGCGCACCATCTGCTGTTCTTTTGTCAGTTGAAAATTCATTAACCTTCCTCCTTCTGCTGCTTTCTACATTTTATTAATGGGGGTCTTTATTCATTCCATCCAAATAAAGTCTGAACATTCGGACTCATCCGCCGCAAAAAAAACTGACAGCTCCGCAACTGTCAGTTTTATTAATAATGGCTATTTAATCGTCCGTTTTGCGGAGGGACGGCTCTCATGGTGAAGCCTGTCAACAGAAGTAACGATATAGGTGCATGCTTCTTCCGCCCGAATATCAGTATCTGAAAATGTCTGCGTCCGTGACGATGTTTTTCTGACTGTATCCACTAAATAAGGCTGCTTTCCCTTTTCTGCGCGGTAAATGGCGTAATAAGCCGTTTTTTTACCGTTGGATTTCGCATCTTCGATATAGAGTGTATTGCCTGAAGCATTCTTCTCCGCCCGTTTGACAGCCGGTTTTTTTAAAGCGGAATGTCCGAGCCAAGGCATCTCGGGAATTAATGCGGGCCGGCTGTACATGTCATTGATCAAACGGTTTTTCACATCGAGCGGATTACGGTTTAAATCCTTTAAACTGAAATGCATGCTGCCTTTTATCCATGCTGATCCTCTGTTTAGCGTAATCTGTCTTCCGTATTCCCCCGGGTCGGCCCAGGCCGGATCAGTATTGTTGTTGATTTTATAAGCTGCCTGCCCGATATATAAATGCACCGGCCGATTGTTCACTTCTTTTCCCCACCAATCCGCTAAGACGTCATATGCCGCCGCTTTAAATCCGATACTCCAGTAAATTTGCGGTGCGATGTAATCAATGTATCCTTTTTGGATCCATTCTCTTGTATCAGCATATAAGTCATCGTAGTTCCGCACCCCGGCGGCCGTTTCGGAGCCTGTCGGATCATCTGCGGCATTTCTCCATACGCCGAACGGGCTGATTCCGAATTTGACATAAGGTTTTTCTCGTTTGATGGTTTCGTTGATTTCTTTTACAAGCCGGTTGACGTTATCCCTGCGCCAGTCATCAATTGATGCAAAGTGAGCTTTTCCGTACCGTTCGTATTCCGCCTGATCGGGGAATTCCTGTCCGGCAATTTTATAAGGATAAAAATAATCATCCATATGAACCGCATCAATGTCATAACGGCTGACCACTTCTTTGATTCCATCCGTTATAAATTGTCTTACTTCCGGAATGCCCGGATTATAATACAGCTGTTTTCCGTATGCAGCGACCCAGTCCGGATGGGAACGCGCGGGATGATCATCTGAAAGCGCATTCAAATTTGTGTGATTCATCGTGATCCGGTAAGGATTGAACCAAGCGTGAAATTCAAGATTCCGTTTATGTGTCTCTTCAACTAAAAAAGCAAGCGGATCGTAGCCGGGATTTTTGCCTTGGGTTCCTGTCAGATACTCTGACCAAGGCCCGTAATCTGATGGATAAAAAGCATCAGCCGCAGGCTTAATTTGGACGATAACGGCGTTCATTCCCATCTTCTGAACGTCATCCAGCAGCTTGCTGTATTCTCTTTTTTGCTCTTCCGGTGACAGCCCTTTTTTAGAGGGCCAGTCGATATTGGTGACAGACGCGATCCATACGGCTCGCATTTCTCTCTCCGGCTGAGTGCCGCTTGCTTGTGCGGATGCTGAGAACGTAAAGATGCCGGCTGTCAGTACAACGGCCAAAAACCATATCATGCTAAAACGGCAGCTTTTCATGTTTTTCCCCCTCTCTGCTTTACGGTATTCCGAAGCATTCCGGGCGGTGAATCAGAAAGCCTGCTTTGCTCCTCTCAGCCTAAAAGGGAAAGAAAAAAGTCCTAAAGCGAATCAAAACGCTTCAGGACTTTTTATGTTTTATGGCGGCGAGCACGTCAATGACCTTCGTTCCGACGCCGACGCATGTTTCAAGAATGGCCTGCGCTCCGGCAATGGACAAAATGAAAATAACCGGATGTGCATAGCGGGGCCAGACCAAATAGCAGATGCCGATCAATATGGCGCACCAGACGCCCGCACACCAATAACATTGCAGCATATAACCGAATGCGGAGGAAGGGACTTTTTTTTGGATGGCGCGCCCGTTTTGATCGACGGTTTTTTCTTGCTTTATAAAGGGTTTTCTTATGAATTCCGTAATCTTATCAAATACGATCAAATGGGTCAGCCGGTAGCTGGCAAGAATAATCATTACATACGTAAGCCAAGATAGGTTCGTCATCTCAAAGCCTCCAAAAAAACTGAGTGTGATTCCCCTATCTTGCCCTTTGTCTTCTTCAGTCATTCTGCCGGATGTTACAGATTCCGCGCCAAGCGTCTTCCGCTGTTTGCGATGATGTCCAGTATGACCTCGGCATTTTTGTGTGCAAACTCGGGCTCAAACATATCTTTATGGGCTCCCTCGCCCTGATATTCCTGGTAGAGTCCCGTTGTGGCGCCTTCCCATTTCTTCGGCTCAGACTCAGCATTGTGCTCTTCCTTTAAGCCGGCCTCGATAAAATGGAGGTTTGCCGCAATTTGGCCGTCATTTATCAGTTCCGCCCAGTACGTTTGATAGCGCTCTGTTTTTCTGATGACCGCTTCCCTGACGGCTTCCGGGACATTTTCGGCTGTTGCGTTTGTTGGCTGCTGCGGCAGTGCGTCAAGCTTTCTGTACGCGTCTGCGATAATGACGTCGCTGATTTCTAAGCCGCGCTTTTCCATCGCTTTTGCAGCCTCGAATGCCGTATTGCCGCCCGCTGAATATCCGAAGAGGATATAAGGGCCTTCCGGCTGGATTTCCAGCATTTTATCAATGTATTGTTCCATTCTGCTGTCTTCTTCAATAAAGTTAAAACCGTACACAGCAGCCCGTCCATTTAATGCCGCCGCCAGATCTTTAAAGAAAATGCCGAAACCTGAGATAGGCGGAAAACAGAAAAGATTGCGGCCTTTCGGCTGATTCAGTCTGCTGATATGCTGTTCGGCAGCTTCTGACAGTGTGTTTGAATACAGCTTTTCAGCCAATTGTTCGATTGTCGGATATTCAAATATCATTTCAATCGGGACGTCCATCTGCTGCCTGGTCTTCAGCTGATGAATCACTTGCAATGCTTTCAAAGAATGGCCGCCCAGCTCAAAGAAGTCATCCTGTATGCCCAGCTCCCCGCAGCCGAGGATCGGCGTCCAAATGTCGATCAGCTCACGCTCTACCCAGTTTCGTGGCGGAACGGCTTTTGATGAAGCTTTTTTCCGTTCCGGCGCAGGCAGCCCGCGGCGGTCCACTTTGCCGTTTGCGGTAAGCGGCATACGGTCAAGCTTCATCACATACTGCGGAATCATATAGTCGGGAAGCGACCTGGCCAATAGGGATCGAATGGCTCTTTCTTCAGCATGTGCGCCTGTATAATACGCACAAAGGGTTGCTTCTTGTCCTTCGTCTGACACGATGACTGCCGCTTCCCTGATTCCATCAATTTCAGTCAGCCGCGCTTCGATTTCGGCCGGCTCGATACGCTTCCCGCGAATCTTGAATTGACGGTCGATACGGCTGATGTATCCGATGCTTCCATCAGGCAGCCAGTGTGCCAAATCCCCTGTTCTGTAGATCTTTTCTTCAGGATGAACCGGGTGGCTGACAAATGCTTCACTTGTTAAGTCAGGCCTGTTTAAATAGCCTTTGGCAACCCCGTCCCCGCCGACACAAAGCTCACCGGGCACGCCGATCGGCGCAAGTCCGCCATTTTTATCAATGATATACGCGGTTGAATTGCTGATCGGTTTTCCGATTGGGATCGGCTGAGAAAAATCGTGCCTGATTTCGTAAAAGGTAGAAAATGTTGTATTTTCCGTCGGTCCGTATATGTTATAAAGGCTGAGATTCGGACAGCGGTGTCTGACCTTATTGATGAGCGCCGGGGACAATGCTTCTCCGCCGACATATAAGGTGTGCAATCCGGAAAACATCTTCGGATCCGCCTGGGCAAACTGGTTAAAAAGCGCCGTCGTCAAAAACAGAATCGTAATACGGTTGGAAGAAAGATAATTGCCGAACCTCTCAGGGGCAAGCATTGTCGTACGGTCAACCACATGGAGGCACGCTCCGTTCAATAGCGCTCCGAAGATTTCAAACGTCACTGCGTCAAAACCGATGGATCCTGTCAGAATGAGACGGTCCGTCGTGCCGGCTGACGTGTAATTACTGTTTGACACGAGCGATACGACGTTGCGGTTGGAAATCATCACGCCCTTCGGTTTTCCTGTTGAACCGGATGTATACATAATATAGGCAAGGTCACCAGGTGACGTAACGGTATTCAGTTTACCCGCCTCAGCTGTTTGTTTTTCAGCTGCAGCCGGGATAGAGATGATGTGAGAAAAGTCAATGTCAGTCTCAATCCCTTTTTGTACCGTTAACAGCTGTGCTCCGCTCTCAGTGAGCATTTCGGCGATCCTGTCGGATGGCAGTTCTGCATCGAGCGGAAGGTACGTCCCTCCCGCTTTCAATACAGCGAGAACAGCGATGATAAATTCCGGTGAGCGTTCGGCAAGAATCCCGGCAATTCCTTTTGGCGCCAAACCGTTTTCCAGCAGGATGCGGGCGAACGCAGTTGACCGTTCATCGAGCTCCCGGTACGTCATCGTCAGCCCGCCGGCGTGAAGCGCCTGATGGTCCGGGGTTTTCTTCACCTGTCGGCTGAACAGGCTGATGATGCTTTCGTCTCTTTCATACGTTGTTTTCGTGTCATTAAATTCGCCGATTATTCTTGATTTTTCCTTTTGTCCGAGCATCGGAAGCCGATCAGCGGGAACATCGGGATTGAAGGCGGCGCCGCGCAGCGCTTCTTCCAAGTGTCCTTTTACGCTCTCTATCCATACTTCGTCATAAACGTTCGCATTGTAGCTGAATTTGATGATCAGCTCATCGCCGGGCGCTATGATGAGGTTAAAATCGTAGCCCGATTGTTCCGAAACATTGACATTCCCGATCCGGAACGGTGCATCCGATTCCTTTTCCGCGTCTCTCATCTGCTGCTGAATCGGATAATTTTCAAACACGATGATATGGTCGATTAAATCCTGTTTCAGCTCAGTCTGAGATTGGATGTCAGCAAGCGGATGATAACTGAACGCCTCTGAATCAAGCATTTCTTTCTGGCAGCGGCCCAGCAGTTCTCTAAAGCTTTCGTCACCCGTTTTAATGCGTACCGGCACAGTATTGATAAACAGCCCGATCATGCTTTCCACGCCGTCAATGACGGAAGGCCGCCCTGATACGACGGCGCCGAATACGGCATCGTCCGTCCGGTTGTAGCGCTGCAGCATCAGGCCCCATACAGTCTGCATAAGAACCGCGAGCGTAGCGCCCTCTTCTTTGGCGATGGTTTTCAGCCTGTCTGTCAGATTTTGATCTAAAGAAAACAGGAGCTCTTTCTTACGGTAGCCTTTTTCCTGGGGACGGGCCGATATTTTCGGGAGTCCTGAGGGTGTCTCGCAGCCTGCTAAATATCCTTTCCAATACTCAGAAGCCGCGTCTTTGTCCTGATCAGTCAGCCATGTAATATACGTGCTGTAAGGCTTTGCGGGCGCCAATGTGACGGGTGAGCCTGATTCAATCGCCCGGTACATATGCATGAATTCCTGAAGGACGATGCCGAGGCACCAGCCGTCCATAAGGATGTGATGGTGGCTCCAGACGCATACATATTTTTCGTCAGCCGTTTTAAACAAAGACACACGCATCAGCATATCCTTTTGCAAGTCAAAGCCTTTTAAGCGGTCACGTTCCTTAAATCGCTGTAAGTAGGCGCTCTGTTCCGCTTCATCCAAATGTGTAAGATCTTCGCGGTGCAGCCGGAATTCCCGCTCACGCAGCACGACTTGGCGGGGGCCGTTCAGCTGAGCGACATGAGGTAAAAAAACCGTTCTGAAAATATCGTGACGGCTGATGACAGACTGTACGCTTTGCTCAAACAATTCAGGACGAAGCCGGCCTTTTATGGTGAAGACGGATTGCTCGATATATGCAGCCCCCTCCTTTTGCAGAAAGGAATGAAAAAGCATTCCTTCCTGCATTCGGCTGAGGGGATAAATATTTTGGATATTTTTTGTTTTGTCCATGTGTTCCTCCCGCTCGGTTTAGTGGAAGCTGAGTAAGTCGGCAATATCCTGCAAGGCTTCCTCAGTCAGCTCCCGATCATCAAAGTCACTGACGGTCTTCTCCGTATCGGTTTTGCTGAGGCAGTGTTCCGACAGTTTCAGGAGATAATACCGGCAGCTTTCGGACAGCCGTTCGATCGTATCTTGCCGGAAGCGCTCCGTTTCATAGGAAATGCTGACGGTCATCCGGCCTTTTGCCGCAATCGCGCTGATTTCAAGTGACTGCTCCCGTTTCCATGTATCTGTGACATCATCTCCGCCTCCCAAAGGAGAAAACTGAAACGCGTCAGGCTGTTCCGTTTCTGCCGGACTCCCGCCGGGCGCATCGAATTGTCCGAGATAATTAAAGCTGATCTCCGGTGCTTTCCCGAAAGTCATCCCGGCAAGCTTCGGCGGTGTTAAATATTTGAGGACGCCGTATCCGTTCCCTTTATCCGGAATGCGCCGCAATGTGTCTTTAACGGTTTTCAATGTGCGAATTTCATATTCTTCAAGAGGTTCATAAACTCCGCTCCGGACAAGCACCGGGTAAATGGAAGTGAACCACCCCACTGTCCTGCTGATGTCCGCACCTGCCTGCTCCGATTGGCGTCCGTGTCCTTCAAGGGCGATTTTCAAAGCGTGCTGCGGCGACCACTTTTGAAGGGCAAGCACGGCGGAAGCCAACAGCACATCTTGCGTATCCGTATTGTAGGCGCTGTGCACATCTTTCAACAGGGCGTCCGTTTCACTTTCTGTCAGAGTGAAGGATACCGTGTTCCGTTTTTTTGCAGGAGTTTGGGATAGATCTGCCTGCTCGTAAGGAAGACTTTCTGTTTCATAGTGTTCAATCTCCCGCCAATACTCCGCCTGCTGAAGAAGCTGTTTGCTTTCGGCATAATCGGCCAGCTGCTCCGTATATGTTTTGAATGACATGGTTTTCGGAGGGAGTTTGATTTCCTGTCCAGAGGCGGCCTGCTCATAAGCAGAAGCCAAGTCCTCCAATAAAATCCGCCATGATATCCCGTCGACAGCGAGATGATGGACCGTCAGAAACAAGTAATCTTCTGCTTCAGAGCGGAACAGTCCCGCCTGTACCAGCGGCCCGTTCTCCAAATCCATGTTTCTCTGAAGCTCTGCGACACGGCGTTTTATAAAACGTTCCTTCTCATGCTCATCGCCTTCCGTTTCTAATATGGTCAGGTTGTAAAGCTGCTCATCTTCGAGGTCAGCCGGTCTGTTGAAGAGGAGAAGACCTTTCTCTTCGTCTTTTTTGCAGACAAGGCGCAAAGCATCATGATGAACGGTAATGGCTTTTAACGTTTTCCTCAGAGCCTCTTCATCTATTGAATTTGTTCTCGTCAGCATGACGGACTGGTTAAAATGATTTGCTTCCTTCATGTCTTGTGTGAAGAACCATTTGTGAACCGGCGACCACTTCACTTCTCCTTCTGCAGGAGCTTGGCTGACCGGCTGCCGCTCTGTACGGACATAAGGCGCCAGCTCTCTAATTGTCGGCCGGCTGAAAATATCTTTTACGGCGATCTGTTTTCCTGCCTGATGTAATCGGGCTGATACTTGCAGGGCTTTGATGGAATCGCCGCCCAGTTCAAAAAATGATTGATCCGCGGCAATGTTTTCAGTTCCGAGCACTTCGCTCCAAATCGCGGAAAGCTCTTTTTCCATGTCGCTTTCAGGCTCCGTAAATGCCCGTCCGGTGTGCGCTTTTTTCCGCGGCTCAGGAAGCGCGCGGCGGTCAAGCTTCCCGTTCGGTGTGACAGGCAGGGCTTCAAGTGTTTCAAAGAACGCCGGCACCATATAAGCGGGCATTTCATTTCTGAGCGCCTGCTGCACGGTTTCACTTTCTGTTCCTTCTTCTGTCACGATATAAGCGCATAGTTCCGTTTGGCCTGCTGATGCAGTATGAGCGGTGACGGCTGCTTCTTTGACACCTTTTATGCCTGTTAAGGCCGATTCAATTTCTTTCAGTTCCACCCGGTAGCCTCTGATTTTGACTTGCTCGTCCATTCGGCCGATATATTGCAGCGTGCCGTCCGGCAGCCATTTTGCCAGATCGCCTGTGCGGTACATGCGCCGGTTCTTGTGGAACGGGTCTTGGACAAAGGCTTGGGCCGTTTGCTTAGGAAGATTGCGGTACCCTCTTGCAAGGCCGGAACCCGAAATGCAAAGTTCTCCCGTTACACCGATCGGCTGCGGGTGATCCCCGTTTAAAATATAAACGTGTGAATGCTCAATCGGCCGGCCGATCGTAATGTTCTCACTTTGTTCTATATGTCTTGCCGCTGTAGTGGCGACGCTGTTTTCCGTCGGGCCGTACTCATTGGCAAGCTCCGTGTGAGGACAAACCGATAAACTGCGGCTGATAATGTTTTGGTCGACAGCTTCTCCAGCTAATGTGACAATTCTGAGAGACTCTGCATCCCCCGGCTCCAGTACGTCAAGCAGTGTACGGTACAGTACGGGAACAATGATCATATGAGTGATGCGGTAAGATGCAAGATAGTGTTTAATGGCAAGAATATCTCTTGCTTCATCTTCGGCTAAAACGGCCGCTTTCGCACCGGAAATCAGCGGTGTGAACATACTTGTTACAAAACCGTCAAATGAAAATGAAAAAAGCTGAAGAACCGTATCTTTCTCATTCAGATCATAAAATCCGCTTCGCCATTGAAGGGTTTGGCTGACGGAACGATGTTCGACCATAACCCCTTTCGGCCTGCCTGTCGTCCCGGACGTGTAAATGATGTAAGCCAAATCTTCCGGTGCTGATAATGGCTGAACCGGTGATGCGTCTTGTTCTTGGATATCCTCCAGTGCGAGCACTTCACCTTTAAAATGATCAGGCACTTGGTCTATCGCGCCGTGTACGGTAAGGAGAAGCGCTGTGCCGCTGTCTGAAATGATATATTGCTTGCGTTCCTCCGGGTATTCAGGATCTATCGGAACGTAGGCGCCCCCGGCTTTCCAAACCCCGAAGACTGCGGCGACTTGTTCCGGTGATCTCGGTATCACAATGCCGACGGCGGCATCCGGTCCGATCTGCCGTTTTTGCAGAGCTCTGGCGATTTTATTCGACCATTCATCTAATTCTTTATATGTGACCAACGTTTCCCCGCTGATAAGGGCTGCCGCATCCGGTGTTTTTCGCGCCTGAGTGATGAACAGTTCATGAACTGTTTTTTCAGGCAGCTGTTTATCCGTCATGCCGTTAAAGTCCGAAAGAATTCGGTCCCGTTCCGCAGCAGTCAGCATGCTGATCGCTTGTATAGAAGTTTCCGGTTCACGGACAATGTGTTCAAGCATCGTCATAAAGTGGGAAGCCCAGCGCTGCATCGTTTCTTTCCGGAATAAAGACGCCGCATATTCAAACAGAAAATGAATCTGTCCCCCGCCTTCAGAAGCCTGCAAAGTGACATCAAATTTGGAAACCGGACGGGACACGTCCGCAGGCTGAATATGCAAACCGTCCAACAGCAATTCCTCATGTTCCATATTCTGAACGACAAGCATGGCATCAAATAGCGGATTACGGCTTGTGTCCCGCTGCACGCCGATCCGCTCCACAAGCTCTTCAAACGGGTAGTCCTGATGCTCATACGCCTCAAGCGCCGCCTGGCGGACTTCCGCCAAATAATCGGTGAACCGTTTGTCCCCCTTCGGCTCCGTTCTGATGGCAAGCGTGTTGACGAACATCCCGAGAATCGGTTCAAGGTCTTTGTGCGGACGCCCGGCAATCGGCGAGCCGACGATGATGTCTTCCTGCCCGCTCAATCGCGCGAGCAGCGTATTGTACGCGGCGAGAAGCACCATATACAAAGTGGAGCCGTGATCCCGGGCGATGCGGTGAAGGCCGGATGCCGTTTCAGCGTCAAGCGTGCACGATACTTTCCCGCCCGCAAAGCTTCTGACCGCCGGACGGGGCTTGTCAGCCGGAAGCTCAAGCACCGGAAGCTCTCCTTCAAGCCGCTTCAGCCAATAGGCTTCCTGCTTCTGATATCCTTCCTTCTCCTGAAACGACCGCTGCCAGACGGCATAGTCTTTATATTGAAGGCGCATCGGCCCAAGCGAACGGCCTGCGTACAGCTCGCCGAATTCTTTTATCAAGGTGTTGACGGACACACCGTCAGAAATAATATGATGCATATCCGTTAATAAAAGATGGTGTTCTTCCGATTCTTTCACGAGGGCCGCACGGAAGAGCGGCGCTTCTTCCAGACAAAACGGCCGGACGAATGCGTCAGCTGACTCGGCCTCATCGAGCTGAAACGGTACGCTGTCATGGATGCGCTGCACCGGTTCGCCGTCAGGCCCCGTTTCAAAGGACGTTCTGAGCGACTCGTGCCGCTCCACAAGCTGCCGGAACGTCTCCTCCAGCCGGCTGCGGTCAAGCGGGCCCGTCAGTTCCAGCACAGCCGGCATATTGTAGCCGACACCGCCGTCTTCAAGCTGTTGGAGCACATACATCCGTTTCTGCGCTGAAGACACCGGGTAGGTATCTTGTGTTTGCGCAGGCTGAATCGCTTCATACGAGCTTTCTTCCAAGTCCTGAATAACCGAAGCGAGCTCTTCCACCGTCGGCCGGGCGAAGATGTCCTGTAACGGCACCTGAACACCGAACTCTTTGGCGATGCGGGAGACAAGAGCTGTCGCTTTTAACGAATGGCCGCCCCGCTCAAAAAAGTGATCCCGGATGCCGACGGGGCCGTTTTTCAGCACCTCTTCCCAAAGGGCGCAAAGCTTCATTTCCGTGACGTTCCGCGGTGCGGTGTACGCCCGTCTGTCTGCCGTTCCGCCGGGAGCCGGCAGCGCGCGGCGGTCAAGCTTTCCGCTCGGCGTGACCGGCCATTCGTTCATCTCTATAAACTGAGCCGGCATCATGTAGGCCGGAAGGCGTGCCGCAAGCTCCGCCCGCACGTCATCGCTTTTTCGTCCTTCAATATAGGCGTAAAGTGCGGTTTCGCCGTGTTCGGTCCGGGCGGTGACTGCCGCCTCACGAATGCCGTCAATTCGCCGGATCGCCGCTTCGATTTCTCCCGGTTCAATCCGGTAGCCGCGGACTTTCACTTGTCCGTCTGAACGCCCGAGCCATTCAACAAGGCCGTCTTCTGTCCAGCGTGCGATATCGCCCGTCTGATACATGCGTTCTCCCGGATAAAACGGATCATCGAGAAAGCGCTCCTCCGTCAGCTCAGGGCGGTTCAGATAGCCCCGGGCCACGCCTGTCCCTGCGATATACAGCTCTCCGATACAGCCCGGCGGCAGAAGCTGTCTCTTTTGATTTAAAATATACAGCCGCATGTTATGTCCGGAAATGCCGATCGGAACATTGTGAAATTCCTTTCCTTGCGGCAAATCAAAGTACGCCGCTTCTACCGTCGCTTCCGTCGGACCGTAGGAATTTGTCAATTCCGTTCCCGGCAGAAGGTCATAAAAACGGGAAACCAAGTGCGGGCCCAATTGTTCGCCCCCGGCAAAAACCCTTTTTAAGCAGGTCTTTTTGATCGGCTGTTTTCTGGAATTTATATATTCCAAGAAAGCATGAAGCATGGATGGCACAAAATGAGCTGCCGTTATGCGGTTTTTCTCCAATGCGTTCAGTATCATTTCAGGGTCTTTCTCGCCGCCTTGCGGAAGGAGAAAAACAGAAGCTCCCGCGATCGGCCACCAAAACAGCTCCCAAATCGAAGCATCGAAAGAGTATGATGTTTTATGCAAAATGGTGTCGGAATCATTTAATCCATAACGCGTTTGCAGCGAGTATAAAAAGTTTACGGCTGACTGATGTTCAACCTGCACGCCTTTTGGGCGTCCCGTAGAACCGGATGTATAGATGATATAAGCCAATGAATCAGGCTTTACCGGAACATTGGGGTTGGCCGCAGCTTCCGGGTTTCCTGTTTGTCCGCTATTCAGAGAGATCATTTCTCCCTCAAAAAGATCTGGTGCGAAAAGTTCTGGTTCTGCCAGTAAGAATTTCACGCCGCTGTCTTTCAGTAAAAAGCGAATCCGCTCTTCCGGGTAATCCGGATCAATCGGCAGATATGCACCGCCTGCTTTTAAGACAGCGTAAATGCCGATCAGCATGTCAGGAGAACGCCGGCCCATAATGGCAGTTTTATCCTCCAGCCTTATTCCCCGCTTGATCAGCCGGTGCGCAAGCTCATTCGCTCTTTCGTTCAGCTCCTGATACGTAATCGAAATGTCATCAGTTAAAATCGCCGGACGGTCCGGCGTTTTTTCCGCCTGTTGTTCCAGCAGCTCATGAAGAGGCTGATGAAGCGGAAACGCTGTTTTCTGCAAGGGGCTGAAATTTTGAAGCAGAGACACTTCTTCTTTTTCTGACAAAACAGAAATATCGTCTAATTCCAAACCCGGATCAGCTGCGGCGTTTTCGGCAAGTGTCGTGAAAAATTCCGCCCATTTTTGAATCGTTTTTCTCTCAAACAAATCAGTGCTGTATTCAAACTGGCAGTACAATTCACCGGCGTTTTCGGAGATGTACAGCGATAAGTCAAATTTAGAAATCGGCAGGCTGACGTCTGCCGGCTGCAGTTCAAGTCCGGCTGCCCTAAGCTTCTGCTGTTCCATATTTTGCAGCGCAAATGTTGTGTCAAACAGCGGATTTCGGGACATGTCCCGCGGCACACCGAGCTTATCGACGAGCTCTTCTAACGGGTAATCCTGATGCTCGTAAGCCTCAAGCGCTGTTTGGCGAATTTCCTTTAAATATTCTTTGAACGTCATGCTTCCGTCGGGACGCGTCCTGAAAGCGAGCGTATTGACAAACATGCCCAGAACGGCGTCAAGGTCGGCATGAGGCCTTCCTGCAATCGGAGACCCGACAATCATATCTTCCTGTCCGCTTAAACGGGCTAACAGAACCGTGTACACACCGAGCAGCGTCATATAAAGTGTGCATTTGTTTTCTTTCGCCAGCTTTTTCAACTGTGCTGTATGTTTTTCGCTGATGACAAATGACACCCGGTCACCGGAAAAGCTCCGCACCGGGGGACGCGGCTTATCAGCCGGCAATTCAAGCACGGGAATCTCCCCGGCAAGCCGGTTCAGCCAGTACTCCTCTTGTTTCCGATATGCGGCGCCCGCCTTAAATGATTGCTGCCAGACGGCATAATCTTTGTATTGAATCCGTAACGGCGGCAGACTTCTCTCGGCATACAGCTCACTGAATTCACGTATCAAAAGATTGACGGATACGCCGTCTGAAATAATATGATGCATGTCAGCTAAAAGCAGATGCCGGTCTTTTTCTATTTGGACAAATCCCGCCCGGAAAAGAGGCGCTTTGCCGAGATCGAACGGCCGGATAAACGCTTCGGCTGATTGTTCTTTTGTAAATGCAAACGGCACTTCGTCATGAATCCTCTGCACAGGCCGGCCGTTTTTTTCTTCAAAGGACGTTCTGAGCGGTTCATGCCGCCGGATCAGCTCCTTGAACACGGCTTCCATCCTGTCTCGGTCAAACGGCCCCTTCACCTCTAAAACGGCTGGAATGTTATAACTGACACCGCCATTTTCAAGCTGGTGAAGGACATACATCCGTTTTTGAGCGGATGAGACAGGATAAGTTTCTTTTGCTTCTGTCTTTTCTATGGATGCGAACGGATTCTCTTCTGCTTCACCGATGATTTTGGCGAGTTCTTCTACAGTCGGATAGCTGAAGACATCACTCAGCGGGATTTGCACGCTGCACTCTTTAGCTATTTTTGCAACGAGTGCCGTCGCCTTTAATGAATGGCCGCCAAGCTCGAAAAAGTGATCGTGAACGCCGATCGGGCCGGTTTGAAGCACTTCTTCCCATATGCGGGTAAGCTTCAGCTCGGTCACATTCCGGGGAGCTGTATATTGACGGCCCGCTGCGTACGCTGAAGCTTCCGGAAGGGCCCGCTGATCGACTTTACCGTTCGCAGTGAGCGGAATCGCGTCAACGAAAGCCCATTTGACCGGAATCATATAATCAGGCAGCTCTTTAGCCAAATCACTTCGCAGCTGAGAAGGATCAGTCGCTTGTGAGACGCTGCAGTAGGCGCATAATTCATTTTCGCCCGACTCATTCGTTTGAATCAGCACGGCAGCTTCTTTCACGGCATGATGATTTGCCAGAACGGTTTCAATTTCCTTCGGTTCAATCCGGTACCCTCTGATCTTCACTTGATCATCTGTCCGGCCGATGTATTCAATTTGGCCGTCCGCACGCAGTCTTGCAAAATCTCCGGTCCGGTACATGACGGCGCCCTTTCTGAACGGATCCGGCAAAAATTTCTCTTCCGTCAGCGCCGGATTGTTCACATAGCCTCTTCCTGTATTCGCTCCGGAAATATACAATTCTCCCGCAATTCCGAGAGGCTGAAGCTGTCTGTTTTTGCTGAGAATATACATCTTGTTATGATGGATCGGTTTCCCGATCGGCGGATGTTCAGGTATGTCATCTCCCGCAGAAATCGTATACGTTGAAACCACATGGGTTTCTGACGGGCCGTAATGATTATGCAGCTGCATACCGTGTAAACGGAGCGTCTGCCTGAACAAACGTGAGATAGTCAGCTGCTCCCCGGCCGTAATGACATGCTTCACACAGCGGGGAAAAGACTGTGCATAACCTTCTTCATTGAAAAGCATCTTGATAAACGCAGTCGGGAAAAACACCACTTCCGTTTTGTGCTGATCGATAAACGAATACAGCTGAGAAACATCCCGTTTGATTGATTCGGGCACGATACAAAGGGTGCCGCCGCTCAAGAGTACTGAAAATAACTCCTGATAGCAGACGTCAAACGCCAAAGATGCGTACTGCAGCACATTTGTGCAAAAATCAATGCCTGTGTTCGTCAATTGGTCAGAAAGAAGGTTGGCCATATTTTTATGTTCGAGCAGCACGCCCTTCGGTTTCCCTGTCGTACCGGATGTATAAATCATATAAAGGAGGTCGTCCGCCGTATTAATGGATTGCACATTGCTTCCGTCCGCTTCCGTCCCGGCCTCTTCTATATATGTAACCTGCAGCGTTTGTTCCGCGGGGAGTGACTGATGCCGCTCTGTTACAACATGGATGCAGCCGCTGTTTTCAATAACATATCGGATACGCTCCTTTGGACTGCCCGGATCTATCGGAACAAAGGCGCCGCCCGCTTTTAAAATACCGAGAACGGCCGCCGCTAAAGAAGGAGAACGGCCGAGCATGACGCCTACCGGCTCCTCCCGCTTTAATCCGCGTTTTTGCAGCAGACGGGCCAGCTTATTAGCCGATTCATTCAGCTCTTTGTACGTCACTGACCCGCCTTCATACCGGATCGCGATTTGATCCGGCGTTTGCGCGGCCTGCCGTTCAAACATCGCATGAATCGTGTCATACTTAGGCTTTTCAGTTTCTTCAGAAATCGGAGCAAGCAGCTGCTCTTTTTCCTCAGGAGTGATGATTACAAGCTTATCCGGCGTGATATCAGGTTTGTCGAGAATCTGGGAAACGATATGTGTCAAATGACCTTTGATATTTTCGATAAATTGGCGGTCATACACGCTTGAATCGTATCTCATTTTCAAGTGAATCTCGTCACCCGGCGCCACCATCAGGTAAAAACTGTAATTGGTTTCGTCTTCCATGCTGAAATCATGGATGTGAAAAAGGTCTTTCGTGTCCCCCTTGCTGTTCAGTACATCAAGCTCTTGTTCAACCGGATAATTCTCAAAGACGAGAATATGGTCAATTAAGCCTTGTTTTACCTGTGAATTCGCCTGTATATCATAAAGCGGATGATAGCTGTATGCCTGTCCTTTCAAAGCGTCCTTTTGCACGTTTTTGATCAGCTTTTGAAACGGGATGTCCGCCCCGCTGATCCGGACAGGCACGGTATTAATGAACAGGCCGATCATTCGCTCGATGCCTTCGATTTCAGACGGCCTTCCGGAAATAACAGAACCAAAAACCGCATCTTCTGTCTGGTTATACGCCTGAAGCAAAATGCCCCAGAGCGTGTGGAAAATGGTGCTCAGCGTGACCTCTTCTTTCACGGCCAGATCTTTCAGCTTAGCCGTGTCCTCTTTTGAAAAGGAAAACGTCACTTCCTCTTGTCTGCTTTCGCCGGCTTTTTTCTGCTTCGGCAGAACAGTCTGCTGCTCAAAGCCTTCAAGGTATCGCTCCCAGTACGAAGCGGCTTTTTCTTTATCTTGCTCCATCAGCCACTTGATGTAGGTCCCGTACGGCACAGCAGGCTCAAGCGTTAACGGTGTCCGGCGAAGCCGCGAGGCATATATCTGGAAGAACTCTTTCAGCACGATCCCTAGACACCAGCCATCCATAATAATGTGATGAAAACTCCAAATGCACGTATATTCACATTCTCCGGTTTGAAGCAGCGTCACCCGCATCAGCATGTCTTTTTGCAGGTGAAATCCTTTCTTTCGGTCTCTTCGTTTGGCTTCTTCAATATGCTTGATTTGATCAGCCTTGTTTAAATTGGTGAGATTTTCCTCAATGATGCTGACGTTCCGCTCTTTTAATACGACCTGCTGCGGCACTGACACGTTCTGGCTGATAAAAATCGTTCTGAAAATATCATGTCTTTCGAAAAGGGCATGAACGCTCTCTTCAAACACGCGGGTGTCAACCTTCCCCGTTATTGAAAAGGAGGCCTGCTCGGCGTAAGCCTGTGATTCCTTTTGCAGGAGGGAATGAAAAAGCATTCCTTCCTGCATATAAGACAGCGGATAAATATCCTGAATTGCATTCTTTTTTGTCATGTTATAATCTCCCCGTCGCCTTTTTCTACAGTTCCTCGACAAAACTCGCTATGCTGTCCAAATCATCAGATGTTAACGTTTTGCTGCTAAAATCACTAACGGTTTTTTCTGCTTCCTCTTTGCCTGTGCAGTGCGCCATAATATCACGCAAATATTGCTGTAAAGTTTGCAGCAGCTGTTCCATCGTTTCTTTGCGGAAGCGGCTCGGCGGATAGCTCAAACTGAAGTGCAGTTTATGTTGTGCGGCCATCGCGCTCATTTCCACCGCTTGTTCCCGCTGCCATGTCGGCGTGATGTCGTGCCCGCTCGCAAGACCGGATAAACTGAATGTGTGCTGCTCTTCTGTATCATTGAATTGCCCTAAATAGTTAAAGCTGATTTCAGGCGCTTGTCTGAAGCGGATTGTTTTTTGTTCAGGCGGTGTCATGTATTTTAAAATGCCGTAGCCTATTCCTTTATCCGGTATTCTTCCGAGTGTGTCTTTGACCGTTTTTACAGCCGTTCCAAGCTCAGCGCCTGCTGTGTTCAAGTCAATGAGCACCGGGTACATGGAGGTAAACCAGCCTACGGTGCGGCTGATGTCGAGCTCCGGCATGATGTGCTCTCTCCCGTGCCCTTCCATCGCGATGCGCAGTCTGCCGCCCCCTGTCCAGTCCCGTAAAGCCAAAGCTGCGGCAGTCAGAAGAATATCTTGCGTATCGGTATGGTATGCCCGGTTGACCTGCTGAAGCAAAACGGACGTTTCTTCTTCTGTAAGTGTAAAGCTTACCGTTTGCCGAATGCTGTCGGCTCCCGTCTGATGCTGCGGTTTTTCATAAGGAAGTTCGGCGGCTGTTTCTTCTTCAATAAAACGCCAATATTCTTCTTCACGCATCAGCTTGCTGCTTTTTGCGTATTCTGAAAGCCTTACGGCGTATTGCTTAAACGAATCGGTCTTTGGCGGAAGCTGGACCGGCTGACCTTTTACGGCATGAGTGTAAGCGGCAGATAAATCCTCCAGCAGAATACGCCATGACACTCCGTCAACCGCCAGGTGATGTACGGTGATGAATAAATAATCCCCTGACCGGGTTTTGAACCAGCCGGCTTTTAATAACGGCCCTTTTTCAATATCCATCCGCTGTTGGAGCGCAGCCACTTCATCTTCTATTTCTCTTTCCCAAGTATCTGTCTCAGACAGATCCCAAATGTCCAAGCTGTACAGTTCATCTTTTTGAATACCGTGATTGATTTGTCTGATACTTTCGTTTTCTGAACTGACAGTGATCCGGAGTGCATCATGATGAATGACAAGATGCTCCAAGGCTTGTTTGAGCGGCTGTTTATGCAATGCGTCAGAGCTGAACATCATGACGGACTGATTGAAATGATTTCTGTTTTCCATCCGCTGTGATAAAAACCAGTGCTGAACGGGTGTCCAAGGTATGTCTCCTTCCACCGGCCGCTGATCGATGACTCTTTCCGCTTTCCGGATAAGAGGCGCGAGTTCCTTAATGGACGGATGCCGGAATAAGTCACTTGCCGTCATTTTCCACCCGTAGCGTCCGAGCCGCGCGGCAACTTGCAGCGCTTTGATTGAATCGCCGCCCAACTCAAAAAATGAGTCCTCAATCCCGACTTGTTTTGTGCCGAGCACTTCCTGCCAGATCACGGAAAGCTGTTCTTCAAGCTCATTGCGGGGAGCTGTGTACGCGGTTTGAAGCGCGAGCTCCGGTTCGGGCAGATTTTTCCGATCCAATTTACCGTTCGGCGTAAGCGGCAGCTTCTCAAGTTCCATCATATAGGCCGGGACCATGTAATTCGGCAGTTGCTTAGAAAGTGATGAACGCACTTTTTCTGTATCCATGTCCGTCTGCAGACTCATATATGCGATCAGTTCTTTATTGCCGGACTGCCCGGTTCTGACTGACACGGCAGCTTCTTTCACGCCGTCCAGGCTCCTTAGTGCGGCTTCAATCTCTCCCAGCTCGACCCGATAACCGCGGATTTTCACTTGATCATCCATCCGTCCGGCATATTCAATCGTTCCGTCCGGCAGCCAGCGGGCTAAATCTCCGGTGCGGTACATCCGTTCTCCGGGAACAAAAGGATTAGGGACAAATTTTTCTTCCGTCAGCTCAGGGCGGCCGAAATATCCTCTTGCCACACCGTCTCCGCCTGTGCATAATTCGCCGATGACGCCGATCGGCTGCGGTGTTCCCCTGCTGTTTATGATATATGCAGTTGAATTTCCGACAGGGCGGCCGATCGGGATTGAATGATCGTATGATTGTTCAATCAAAAAGCAAGTCGAGAACGTCGTGTTTTCAGTCGGTCCGTATCCATTCCATATTGAAAGATGCGGCAGCGTTTTCCGAACCCGGTTTACATGACTTGGGGACAGTGCTTCCCCGCCGATAATCAATCGGGATAATCCGGAAAACATGTGTTCATTTTGTTCTGATAGATGATTGAACAAAGACGATGTCAGCCACAGTGTCGTAATGCCGTTTTGCTGTATAAATGTTTCCAGAACATCAGAGTCGAGATAGGTTTCCTGGTCACTTACATATAAAGAAGCGCCGTTTAAAAGCGGACCGAATATTTCAAATGTCGTTACATCAAATCCTAATGATGAAGTAAACAACAGTCTGTCTTCCGGCGTAAAATCAATATAATTGCTGTTTTTCACAAGGCGGATCACGCTTCGCTGTTCAATCATGACGCCTTTTGGCGCACCTGTTGACCCGGACGTATAAATCATGTAGGCCAACGATTCAGGTCCGCCGAGCGGTTCGGGATTTTCCGAACTCAAGCCGGCCTTTGTTTGAATATCCTCTATGAATAAACGTTTTCCTGAAAGCGGCAGACCGTCAAGTTTATCAGATTGGAGAAGAATATCAGCTTTACAGTCTTTAAGCATCCATTCACCCCGTTCCCGAGGCACATCGTCACCGATAGGCAAGTAGGCGCCTCCCGCTTTTAATATTCCGAGGATTCCGGAAGCAAGCTCTGTTGTGCGGCCGGTTAATAAGGCGACAACACTTTCCGGACCGACGCCATTTGATCGGAGAGCCGCCGCTATTCTGTTAGCCCGTTCGTTCAGCTCACGGTATGTCAAGATTTGTCCATCATATACAACTGCCCGGGCATCGGGGGTTTCTTCAGCCTGCCGCTCAAATAAACGGCTGATGGTTTCGTGTCTTGGGTAATCGCTTTTCGTCTGATTAAACTGATAAATGACGCGATTTGTTTCAGCATCATCCAATACGTGAATGTCACCAAGCGGTATTGTTTGGTCTTCAATTACTTTTGTAAGAATACGAGTAAAGTAAGAAAGCCATTTTTCGATTGTCTGTTTTTGATAGATATCTGTATTGAATTCAAAATCAAAGCTGATGGAACCGTCAGACCCTTCCGCCGCGTAAAGCGTGGCATCAAACTTTGCGGTTTTATGACCTGTATCCGCGGCTTGAGTCAAATGCAGCTCATTTAAATTCAGGGATTCACGCTCCATATTCTGGAGCACAAACATCACGTCAAACAGCGGATTGCGGCTCATGTCCCGCTGCACGCCGAGCCGTTCCACAAGCTCTTCAAACGGATAGTCCTGATGCTCATACGCCTCAAGCGCCGCCTGGCGGACTTCCGCCAAATAATCGGTAAACCGTTTGTCTCCTTTCGGCTCCGTTCTGATGGCAAGCGTGTTGACGAACATCCCGAGAATCGGTTCAAGGTCTTTGTGCGGGCGCCCGGCAATCGGCGATCCGACGATGATGTCTTCCTGCCCGCTCAATCGCGCGAGTAACGTATTGTACGCGGCGAGAAGCACCATATACAAAGTGGAGCCGTGATCCCGGGCGATGCGGTGAAGGCCGGATGCCGTGTCAGCGTCAAGCGTGCACGATACGCTGCCGCCCGCAAAGCTTCTGACCGCCGGACGGGGCTTGTCAGCCGGAAGTTCAAGCACCGGAAGCTCTCCTTCAAGCCGCTTCAGCCAATAGGCTTCCTGCTTCTGGTACCCTTCTTTCTCCTGAAACGACCGCTGCCAGACGGCATAGTCTTTATATTGAAGGCGCATCGGCGCAAGCGAACGGCCTGCGTACAGCTCGCCGAATTCTTTTATCAAGGTGTTGACGGACACACCGTCAGAAATAATATGATGCATATCCGTTAATAAAAGGTGACGTTCGTCTGATTCTTTCACGAGAGCCGCACGGAAGAGCGGCGCTTCTTCCAGACAAAACGGCCGGACGAATGCGTCAGCTGACTCGGCCTCATCGAGCTGAAACGGTACGCTGTCATGGATGCGCTGCACCGGTTCGCCGTCAGGCCCCGTTTCAAAGGACGTTCTGAGCGACTCATGCCGCTCAACAAGCTGCCGGAACGTCTCCTCCAGCCGGCTGCGGTCAAGCGGGCCCGTCAGTTCCAGCACAGCCGGCATATTGTAGCCGACACCGCCGTCTTCAAGCTGTTGGAGCACATACATCCGTTTCTGCGCTGAAGACACCGGGTAGGTGTCCTGTGTTTGCGCAGGCTGAATCGCTTCATACGGGCTTTCTTCCAAGTCCTGAATAACCGAAGCGAGCTCTTCCACCGTCGGCCGGGCGAAGATGTCCTGTAACGGCACCTGAACACCGAACTCTTTGGCGATGCGGGAGACAAGAGCTGTCGCTTTTAACGAATGGCCGCCCCGCTCAAAAAAGTGATCCCGGATGCCGACGGGGCCGTTTTTCAGCACCTCTTCCCAGAGGGCGCAAAGCTTCATTTCCGTGATGTTCCGCGGGGCGGTGTACGCCTGTCTGTCTGCCGCTCCGCCGGGAGCCGGCAGCGCGCGGCGGTCAAGCTTTCCGCTCGGCGTGACCGGCCATTCGCTCATCTCTATAAACTGAGCCGGCATCATGTAGGCCGGAAGGCGTGTGGCAAGCTCCGCACGCACGTCATCGCTTTTTCGTCCTTCGATATAGGCGTAAAGTGCGGTTTCGCCTTCTTCGGTCCGAGCGGTGACTGCCGCCTCACGAATGCCGTCGATGCGCCGGATCGCCGCTTCGATTTCTCCCGGTTCAATCCGGTAGCCGCGGACTTTCACCTGTCCGTCTGAACGACCGAGCCATTCGACAAGGCCGTCTTCTGTCCAGCGTGCGATATCACCCGTCTGATACATGCGTTCTCCCGGATAAAACGGATCATCGAGAAAGCGCTCCTCCGTCAGCTCAGGACGGTTCAGATAGCCGCGGGCCACGCCGGTCCCCGCGATGTACAGCTCTCCTGCCACGCCCGCAGGCTGGATGGTTCCTCCGCTATCTAATACATACAGACGGGCACCCGGAACGGGTTTTCCGATCGGAAGCCGCGTTCGTCCGCTGTCCTGTTTTCGGTCACAGACGTAAAACGCCGCATCAACCGTCGCTTCCGTCGGTCCATAGCCGTGAATAAGCATGGTCTCCGGCAGAAGATCGGCAAACCGGGCAGCCGTAAGCGGGGAAAGAGCTTCCCCTCCGGCGAACACGCGTGTCAGTGTTCTGCCGAGGCGTGCTCTTGTTTCCGCAGGCTCTGTTTCCAGCGCGTCTAAAAAGCTGTTGACCATCGCCGGAATAAAATGCGCGGTCGTCACCTTTTCAGAAGAAAAAGCTTCAATCATCCGCACAGGATCTTTCTCCCAGCCGGCAGGAAGCAGATACACGGAGGCGCCGGATATCGTCCACCAAAACAATTGCCAGATGGAGGCATCGAATGAAAAGGATGATTTCAGCACGATAATGTCCTCTTCCGTTAACGGAAACTGCCCTTGCATCCCTGATAAAAAGGCGGCGGCCTGACGGTGTTCAACAGCCACTCCCTTCGGTGTTCCCGTCGAACCGGACGTATAAATGATATAAGCGAGCGAATCAGCATCCGCTTCGTCAGAGACAGCCCCTGTCTCCGTCTCGCCTGTCAGAGCGGAAAGAGACACTTCTAGCGTTTCTCCGGAAAAACCGGGAACGGATAATCCCGGCTGTGCAAACAGGAGACAAGCGCCGCTGTCCTCAAGCATATATCGCAGCCTGTCCTCAGGATACTCCGGGTCAAGCGGCACGTAGGCGCCTCCCGCTTTTAACACGGCAAGCACTGAAACCACCATCTCCGGCGAGCGTTCAGCGAGTACGCCGACCATGCTTTCTTTGCGGACGCCTTTTTGTCGGAGCCGGACGGCAAGCCTGTCTGTGTACTGGTCAAGCTCAGCGTACGTCAGCATACCGCCCGGAAAACGGAGCGCCGGACGATGCGGCGAAAGCGCGGCGCGGCGGGCAAACAGCCCGTGAAGCGTCGGAGCAGGCGGTTCAACCGCTTCTGTATGGTTAAATGCATCCATCATACTTCTGGCTTCACACGCATCCAGCAATGCGATCTCGGAAGCGCCGATTTCAGGGTCGGAAATGACTGAGTTCACCATATGCCGTAAAAATGTTTCGATATTCTTCATAAAAACATCGTCGTATATACTGGTATCAAATTTTAAGCGGATATAAAGAGAATTGCCCGGAATCACCTTTATGCTGCATCCGTAGTTTGTGACTTCTTCCATCGTAAAATCCTCTACCGCAAAATCAAATGAACCGGCCTGACTCACATTTTCAATTTCACGCTGGGCCGGCACATTTTCAAACACGATAATGTGGTCAAACAGCGCTTGCTTCAGAGGGCTTTGCGCCTGAATGTCATACAGCGGATAATAGCTGTACGCTTCTGCTTGCAGCGTCTCCTGCTGCAAATGCCTGACGAGCTCCAGAAAAGAAAATGAACCGCTTTTCACCCGTACGGGAATCGTATTGATAAACAGTCCTACCATTTTTTCCACGCCTGCGAGATCCGACGGCCGGCCGGAAACGACAGAACCGAAAACGGCATCATCACAGCGGCTGACACGCTGCAGCAAAATGCCCCACAGTGCCTGGAACACTGTATTCAGCGTTGCTCCCGCCCTTGCCGCAATGTTCTTCAGCTCATTTGTCTGCTCTTCAGAAATGGTGAAAACCGCCTGCTCAAGTTCGCCGTTTGGTTCCGCGGATTTTTTCGGAAGAGACGCCGTTTGCTCAAGATCGGCAAGTCTCGTTTTCCAAAAAATCTCGGCTTCTTTACGATCCTGCTTCATGAGCCATTTAATATACTTCCCATATGGCTGAACAGGCTCGAGAGACGGAAGCCGTCCGTCTCCGAGAGATTGATAGATCATCAGAAATTCCTTCATGACAATTCCGAAGCACCAGCCGTCCATGACAATATGATGATGGCTCCATATACAAACATAGCGTTCAGGCGCTTTTTTCAAAATGGAGACTCTCATGAGAGGGTCTGATTGCAAATCAAAGCCTTTATCTTTATCTTCTTTTCTGAACCGGTCGGCATATTTGTCTTGCGCCTTCTCGTCCAAATGAGAAATATCATGAAACTGAACGCGGCTCGGCCTGTTTTTCAACACGACTTGTCGGGGCTTTGCCACATTCTTGTGAATAAATGTCGTACGGAAAATATCGTATCGTTCAAAAACAGTGTCTATACTTTTTTGGAACCGTTCCCGGTCAAGCTTTCCGCTGATCGTAAACACCGCTTGTTCGAAGTAGGCTCTTGAGTCATGATCCAACAGAGAATGAAAAAGCATGCCCTCCTGCATAAAAGACAAAGGATATATATCTTGTATTTCCGGTTGCTGCCCCATTGCGCCACTCCTTTTCTATAGTTTGTTGACGGCTCCCATAATGTCACTCAGATCTTCCAGCGTTAACTCCTCGTCACTGAAATCAGCGGCGCTCCATTCACGCTCCTCTTTGCCTGTGCAATGCGTGATGATCTGCTTGAGAAAGGTATGAAAATATCCCGTCAAAACTTCAATCGTTTCTTTTTGATACTGAAAACGGTTGTACACGACATGCATGCTGAGACATTCCGACGATACGGAGCCGCTGATATCAAGTGTGTACGGACGTTCCCAGTCTGGGCTGACTTCATTTCCCGCTTTTACGGGAGAAACACCGAAGCCGCTGGAACGGATTTCCCGGTCAAACTGTCCCAGATAGTTAAAACTGATTTCAGGAGAATCAGATTCAGTCTCTCCCCAGAGTTTGCTTATATATTTCAGCACCCCGTATCCCGCTCCTTTATGCGGTATGCGGCGCATCATGTCTTTTGTCCGCTTAATGTGATAGCCGAGACGCTCGCCGTCATCAGGCTGATCTTGAAAACTTGCGTCAACCAATACCGGATAAATTGACGTAAACCAGCCGATGGTTCTGCTGATATCAAGATGCTCCAGGTGCTCTTCCCTTCCGTGGCCTTCCATGCTGATTTTGAATGTCTCGTTTCCGGTCCATCTGTTCAGCGCTAGGCTTAACGCGGCAAGCAATAATTCGCCCGTCTCTGTTGTGTATGCTCTGTTCGCTTCCGTTAACAGCTGCTCGGTCTCCTGTTTTGTCAATGTAACGGTCATCACATCTGTATCTTTCAGAAGATTGGAAGAGATGCGGGCATCTTTCGGAAGCGGTTTGACCGCCGCTTTTTCTCTTTCGGACCAGTAGTCTGCTTCCTGTAACAGCCGGCGGCTTTTTGCATAATCAGAGATTTGCTTCGCGTAAGTCTGATAGGAATCGGTTTTTGCCGGAAGCGCGGCTTCTTTTCCTTCGAGCGCCTGCCTGTAGCACGCGGTGAGATCTTCAAATAAAATCCGCCATGACACTCCGTCAATGACAAGGTGATGAATGGAAAGCAGCAGATGATCGCCATCATTAGCGTGAAATAAACCGACAGCTACGAGCGGACCCGTCTCCAGCCGAATGGAAGTTTGAATGCGGGCGGCCGCCTGTTCAATTGCGGCGTGTTCCTCTTGTAATAACCCTTTCCCTCTCACGTCATGCGTTTCAAATGTAAAGAGTTCTTCTTCAGAAAGGTTATCCGCTCTGTTATATTGAATCACTGATCCGTTTTGCGTGCCGCATACCATCCGTAATGCGTCATGATGAACCGCGAGCTGTGCCAGCGCTTTTCTCATAGCAGATTCATTGATCCTGTCCGCACTGCTGAGCATAACGGACTGATTAAAATGATCATGCGGCAATGATTGCGAAAAGAACCAGTGCTGGATCGGCGTCAGCGGCACGTCTCCCGTGACGGGAGCCTGATCAATCACGCGGCGGACTTTCCGGAGCCGCATCGAGACTTCTCCCAGTGTCTGATGCTCGAACAGCTCGCGGACGGTCGTTTCATAGCCCTGCTGTTTCAGCCTCGCACATACTTGCAGCGCTTTAATCGAATCCCCGCCGAGATGGAAGAAATGAGCATTGGGGCCGAGTCCTTCAACACCTAAGAGTTCTTCCCAGATGTCAGCCATCATTTCTTCAGTTTCATTTCTCAGGCTGATATCATCTCCAAGGCTTTCATTTAATTCAGGCTGCGGGAGCGCCTTCTCGTCCAGCTTCCCATTCGCCGTCAAAGGCAGTTCATCAAGCTCTATCAAACGGGCGGGAATCATATATTCCGGCAGAAAAGCTCTGAGAGAGGCCTGAATCTCTGCTTCTTTTATTTTTTCATTCCCGTGTAAGACCGCGTATGCGTAAATAGAGTGCTGACCGTGCTGATCAGCACGTGTGATCACGGCGGCCTCTTTCACGAAGGAAAGCTCCTGCAGCGCTGATTTTATTTCTCCCAGCTCAATTCTGTGGCCTCTGACTTTTACTTGCGCATCTTTCCGCCCGACATATTCCAGCTCGCCATTTGAGAGTCTTTTGGCAATATCGCCCGTCCGGTAGAGCCGCATGCCGGTAATGTGCGGATTCGTGATGAACCGGGAGGCGGTTAAATCATTCCTGTTTACATATCCCCTCGCGACGCCTTCCCCGCCGATATAAAGCTCACCTGGAATTCCGATCGGCTGCGGATTCATATAGGCGTCCATGACAAAAGCATGGAGGGTTTCCAGCGGTCTGCCGATATTGCTTTTATTTCTCTCAATATCATCCATCTTCAGTTTTTTGCATGTGACGTGAACCGTGGTTTCCGTAATGCCGTACATATTAACAAGCTCCGTCTCCGGGTACTTCTCTTTCCAGCTTTTCAGCATGCCGGGCTGAAGCGCTTCTCCGCCGAAAATGACATATCGAAGCTTCAGCTTGTCCGTATGCCCGGCTTCTTCATGAATGAGTCCGGAAAAAGCCGTCGGCGTTTGGTTCAGCACCGTTACGCCTTCACTTTGCAGCAGCTGCCGGTACAAATGCGGATCACGGGCTGTTTCTTTCGGCACGATAACTACCTTTCCGCCGTATAAGAGCGCGCCGAATATTTCCCAGACAGAAAAATCAAAGCAATAGGAGTGGAACAGGGTCCAGACGTCTCCAGAGCCGAAATCAAACGGCAGTCCTTTATGTGTGATAAGGCTGATGACATTGCGGTGTTCCGTCATAACGCCTTTCGGTTTTCCGGTTGTGCCCGATGTGTAAATCACGTAAGCCGGCTGTTCAGGCGTTATCATTTCTTTCGTTCTGTCTGCTGAAACGGATTCAGGCTTATCGATGTATAAAACCGGCAGCCCGTCCATTCCGGATATCCCAAGACCCGATTGCGTCAACAGAACACGCGCGCCGCTGTCAGTCAGCATAAATGAAATCCGCTCGTCAGGATAGTCAGGATCAATCGGCAGATAAGCTCCTCCCGCTTTTAAAATACCGAGAATCCCGATCAGCATATCAGGGGATCGTTCGGTCATAATTCCGACAATCTGTCCGGAGCGGATGCCGTTTTCCGACAGCATATCGGCGATTCGATCCGCCTTTTCATTGAGCTCGCGGTAGGTGAGACGCTCATCGGACATAACGGCTGCAATTTGATCCGGCATTTTTTCCGCCTGTGCTTCAAATAAACTGACGATCGTCTCATGCCTCGGATACTCAGCTGTTTGATTTTCCGCTTGAAGAAGCATCTGCCGCTCATTTGTGTCCAGCAAATGAATGTCAGACAGCTTCCGCTCATCATCCGCTGCGATTTGTCCTAAAAGCTCTTTAAAATGACCGGCCCACCGTTCGATCGTACCTTTTTCAAACAACGCGGTACTGTATTCAAAATGAAAATCCAGTGAGCCGTCCGGCTGTTCCTCGGCATGAAGCGTCAAGTCGAATTTTGAAATGTCATGTTTCACTGCATGTGAAGAAACGGATAAGCCCGGAAGGTTCACTTTGAAATCATCACTGTTTTGCAAAACGAGCATGGCATCAAACAGCGGATTGCGATTGACTTCCCGGTGTGTATCAAGCTTTTGGGCAAGTTCTTCAAACGGGAAGTCCTGATGTTCGGCTGCGCCGAGGGCGAGCATTTTCACCTCTTCTAAATAAGCGCGGAATGTTTTATCCCCTTTCGGCCTGCTTCTCATTGCCACGGTATTTACAAACATGCCGATGACCCCATCAAGCTCAGCGCGGCTTCTGCCGGCCGCAGGTGAACCGACGACAATGTCCTCCTGCCCGCTCAATTTAGAAAGGAACAAGGAGTAGCCTGCCAAAAGAATCATATACAGTGTCGAACCCGTCTCATCCATGAGCCGGCGCAAATTCTCCGCCGTTTCTTTTTGTAGGCGCGTTCGAACAACGGACCCGCTGAAATCAGGAAGCTGCGGGCGCTTTTTATCGAGCGGCAGATCAAGAACGGGAATATTTTCCCCGATCGCATCCAGCCAATACCGCTCATGTCTTTTGAATTCTTCAGCGGCGAACCGCTCATGCTGCCAGACGGAAAAATCTTTGTACTGAAGTTTTAACGGCCGCAGCTCTTTTCCTCTGTACAAATCCGTCAATTCTTGAATCAGAACGCTCATTGACACACCGTCTGCGATAAGATGATGCATATCAAGCAGCAGAAAATGACGTTCTTCAGTGGCTTTGGCTAAAGTCACTCTCAAAAGCGGCGCTTTTTCCACGTCAAACGGTTTGACGAAAGTTTCCATCGCCTCTTGAAGAAGTGTCCCGGATGGCATGTGAATCTCTGTGAGATCGAGATCGACATGTGAATGTACGTGCTGCATCGGCTCCCCGTTTCGTAAAACAAATGATGTCCGTAACGCTTCATGCCTTTGTAACAGCGCTGAAAAGGCTTCGTGAAGACGATCCCGGTTGAGTCTGCCGCTCAGTTCCAGACAAGCGGGCATATGATAGCCCGTGCTGTCCGCCGCAAGCTGATGAAGGGCATAAAGCCTTTTTTGCGCAAAAGATAGCGGGTACAAGTCCTTTGCCTCCGCAGGCGTGATTTCTGCATATTCTCCTCTTTTCCTCTGTTCTAGGAAGCGGGCCATGCTCTCGATGGTCGGATGTTCAAAAACATGGCGGACGGCAAGTTCAATTTCCAGCCGTTTATGTATCTTTGAAACAAGCGACGCCGCTTTCAGCGACTGTCCGCCGATTTGGAAGAAATCATCTCTCATACTGATGTGTTCCCGTTTCAGCACTTCTTGCCAAATAGACAGCAGCTCAGTCTCAAGCATTGTGCGCGGAGCTTGATAATCACCGGTTCTCTCGGCTTCTTTCGGCTCAGGAAGTGCGGCCCGATCAAGCTTTCCGCTCACAGACAGCGGCATTTCCGTCAATTTGGTAAAGCTTCCCGGGATCATATAAGCAGGTAATCTCCCGGCCAATTCGGCATGAGGATCAAATGTCACACCCGCGTTTTCCAGCACGGCATAAGCTGCAAGCTCCTGTTCCCCGTCCGCCGTTTTGCGCACGATGACTGCCGCCTCTTTTACCCCGGACAGGCTTCTGAGTGCCGTTTCGATTTCTCCTAATTCAATTCTGTAACCTCTTACCTTCACCTGATCGTCAAAGCGTCCCATATATTCAATCGTTCCGTCCGGTAAAAATCGGGCTGCATCTCCCGTTCTGTACAGCCGTTCACCTTCACGAAACGGATGAGGGGTAAAGACTTTGTCCGTCAGCTCTTTTTGCTGAAAATATCCGTCCGCCAGACCTTTTCCGGAAATACACAGTTCACCGACGGCTCCGACCGGCTGCAGCCGATCTCCGTGCATCATATAGACAGAAGTGTTGGCAATCGGGCGCCCGATCGTAATCCGGCTGCTTTTTTGCAGGTTGCGCAGAATCGTCGTGGCCACACTGTTTTCCGTCGGGCCGTATTCATTCAGCAGCTCGGCATTCGGGCATATGTTGCGGCTCGCTTCCACGATATCAGGGGTGGCCGCTTCCCCGGCAAATGTCACCGCCCGAAGCGTCTGCGCATCCTTTTTCGTCAGCGAATCAAGCAGAACGCGATACAGAGACGGAACGATCAGAAGATGGCTTACCCCGTGGCGGGCGATTTTCTGTTTCATTGAAAGAACGTCTTTTGCATCGTCTTCATCAGTCAACAGTACACAAGCGCCGGACAGCAGCGGAGTGAAAAGACTTGTCAAAGAGCCGTCAAATACGTATGAAAAAAGATGAAGCGCTATGTCTCCTTCTGTCATCCCGTATTCTTCACGCCGCCATTGCAATGTATTGCTGATCGCTTTGTGTTGTACAAGCACCCCTTTCGGCCGGCCTGTCGTTCCGGAAGTGTAAATGACATACGCCCAATTTCCGCTGTCGGACACCGGCGGAAGCGGTGCAGTCTGCTGGGAAACCGTTTCCTCCATGATGACGACGCTGCCCTTGAAATGCGGCGGAATGAGGGGGAGCAGGTCTTTTTCAGTCAGGAGCAGTGAGGCTTCACTGTCTCTCAGTAAAAATGAAATCCGTTCAGGCGGAAATTCCGCATCAATCGGCATATAGGCGCTGCCCGACTTCCAAATTCCGAGCAGAGCGGCAACCGTACTCATTGATCGGCGCAGCATAACAGCGGTGATCTGATCTGAACGGGCGCCTTTTTCCCTTAACGCATGGGCAATCTGATTCGCCCGCTGATTTAATTTCTTGTAGCTCCAGCTTACCCCGTTATATCTCAACGCCTCTTGGTCAGGCGTTTTTGCCGCCTGTTCTTCAAACAGCCCATGAACGGTTGTCTCAGGGTACGGACGGTTCGTTTCGTTAAACGAATGAATCAGGGCTTCTTCCTCCGGAGGTACGAGACTGATGCTTGATAAAAGCCTGTCCGGATCTTCCGTTACACAGGAGATGACCTCCAGAATATGACCTTTGATCCGTTTCATGTCTTCCCGATCGTAGATGCCCGCATTGTAGCTGAATTTCACATAAAACTCTTCTCCCGGAACGATGACGACGTTAAGATCGTAATTGGTTTCCTCCGCCATCGAAAAGTTTTCAAGTGAGAGCGCACTGCTTTCCGTTTGCTGCCAGCCGTTTACCGCAGCCTGCATCTGAACCGGATAATTTTCAAAAACCAGGATGTGATTCAAGAGATCTTTTTGCAGGCCGCTCTCGTTTTGAATGTCATAAAGCGGATAATAGCTGTGCTCTTCCGCAGCGAGTGACTCTTTTTGCACCTTTTTGAGAAGAGAAGAAAAAGTCATATCACCAGCCGCGCGCACCCTTACCGGCACGGTATTGATAAACAGTCCGGCCATGGATTCAATGCCGCTGATAGCTGACGGCCTGCCGGAAACAACTGAACCGAAGACCGCATCTTCAGTGCCGTTGTAACGATGGAGAAGCAGACCCCAAATGCCCGTAAATATAGTATTCAGCGTGACCCCGATGCCTCGGGCAATGTCTGTCAGTTTTTGTACGGTTTCAGGCTCAAGGGAAAATTGGAAATGCTCAGATGCATAACCGTTTTGCGCCGTCTTATTCTTCGTTTGCTGAACGGAAACGGTTTCTCCGTAATCTTCCAAGCAGCGCGACCAGAACGCTGACGTTTCTTCTTTATTCCGGCTTCGGAGCCATTTGATATAAGAGCTGTACGGAGCCGGACTGCCGAGGTTTACAGGCCGCCCGTTCCGGATCGCATAATACATGCTGAAGAAATCTTTCAGCACAATGCCCAAGCTCCAGCCGTCCATCATAATGTGATGATGAGTCCAAACGCATGTATGGCGGTTTTCTCCCGTTTGAAAAAGAGTCAGGCGCATTAAGGGGCCTTTTTGCAGATCAAACCCCTTATGCCGGTCGTTTTCCTTAAATTCGTCAATGATGCTTTGCTGCCGTTCTTCCGAATAATCTGAAATGTCTTCAGTCCGTACGGCAGTGTCACGGCGTGAAAGGACAACCTGCTGCGGCCCTTCAAGGTCAGGCACTTCTTTTATGAAAATCGTTCTGAAAATATCATAACGGCTGACAAGCATATCCAGACTTTTTTGGAATGTATCAATGCATAAATCCCCGCTGACTGTAAACGAAATCTGCTCGACATATGCGTTTGATCCGGAATCCAGAAGCGAATGAAACAGCATGCCTTCCTGCATATATGATAAAGGGTAAATATCTTGAATTTCTGTCGCTTGTGTCACGAATGCCACACACCTTTTTATGAAATTAAAGTCCTTTTACGAGATCTTCAATGCTTGATAGGGCTTGAGCGGTCAATTCTGTATGGCTGTAATCCGTTAATGTTTTTTCCCGCTCTTTTTTGCCGGAACAGTGGGCGATGATGTCCCCGAGGTGAGTATGGAAACGATTCATGAAGAACTCGATTGCCCCCGGTGCAAATACATCGGTATAAACGGCTTTTACCTCCAGTTGCCCGGCCGCCACCATCGCATTAATATCCAGATCAAACTCGCGGATGCGCCCGGCCGCTATATCATGCTGCGGCTTGAACGGTGACATCTTCAGTGTCCCCTCAAGACCGTCAAACGCACCGAGATAGTTAAAGCTTATTTCTGGGTCTTTATAATTAATGTTTCGCGAATATCTCAGCAGCCCGTAGCCGGTTCCGTGATGAGGAACCCGTCTCATCATGTCTTTTACCGTTTTTATGCGGTGCGCGTTTTTTTCGCCTGAGCCGTCCGGCACTCTCATATCCAAAAGCACCGGGTAAACAGATGTAAACCAGCCCGCCGTTCTTGACATATCAATGTCAGGAATATGCCCCTGGCGTCCGTGTCCTTCAGTGCTGATAAGGATCTGTTCATAACCCGTCCACTCATGAAGCGCCATTCCAAGCGCCGTTAAAAGCAATTCATGAACATCCGTTCCGTATGCCTGCTGTGTTTCTAACAGCAGCTGCTTCGTGACTTCGCTGCTTAATATCCATGATGCAGTGCGCGCGTTTTCCTGCAATCGTCCGGCGTTTTCATCAGTTATTTTCGGCAGCGGCGCTGTTTCACCAGACATCACGCTGTCCCAGTATGCGGCTTCCTCCAGCAATGCTTTGCTCTTGGAAATGTCAAAAAGCTCTTCGGCATACTTTATATAAGAATCGCTTTTCGGCGGCAGTTCGATTTGTTTGCCGTCCAATGCCTGCTGATATGCTGTCTGCAGATCTTCAAGCAATATTCTCCACGACACGCCGTCCGTGATAAGGTGATGAATCGTGATGAGCAGATGGTCGGCTTCTTTCAGCCTGAACACTCCGAGATGAAGCAGAGGGCCTTGATCAAGGCGCATAGCCTGCTGTATTTCTTTTTCCTCAGCGGCTATCCGTTTTTCCGGCTGTGTTTCTTCTGAAAGATCTATGACGTTAAGCGTAAAGATTTCTTCATGCTGCTCTGTGATTCCGCGGTTATATTGAACAACTTCCCCATGCTCATTTTCAGTGAAAGTCATTCGCAGCGCATCATGATGTTCTGTCAGCGCGCAAACCGCCTGATACAGCGCATCTATTTCGAGGCTGTCTTCACTGCACAGCATGACTGATTGATTATAATGAAGCTCAAACGCACCCGGCTCCTCAAAAAATCTCTGCTGGATCGGTGTCAGCGGAGCGCTTCCTTCTA
Organism: Bacillus sp. Bvel1; assembly: GCF_014872755.1. NCBI lineage: Bacteria > Bacillati > Bacillota > Bacilli > Caryophanales > Bacillaceae > Bacillus > Bacillus sp. Bvel1. The sequence continues at coordinate 1,118,970 of NZ_JAAOBZ010000006.1, forward strand.
TCGGGCCCTGATCAGCCGTTGAAACAGCCGGCGTGAGGTGCTTCGCGAGTTCTGCAATCGTCGGGAACTGAAACAAATCGCGGATCGACATGTTCCAGCCTTCTCCGGCGAGTCGGGCTGACACTTGAAGCGCCTTAATGGAATCTCCCCCAAGCTCAAAGAAAGAGTGATGAATTCCCGCTTTCTGAATATGAAGCACATCTTCCCAAATCCGGCATAACATCGCCTGTTTTTCATCGCCGGGCGCGACAAATGCCTGTGATGAATGTATCTCTTCTGCCGGCAATGCCGATTTATCAAGTTTGCCGTTCAGTGTCAGGGGCATGCTGTCTAAACCGATAATATGAGACGGCATCATATAAGCCGGGAGCTCCTGCATAAGAGACTGGCGGAGTGATGAGATATCGGCCTCTTTAGGAACGATGTATGCCGCTAACCGGGCTTGTCCTTCGGCATCTTTCATCACGGTAACAGCCGCTTCTTTGACTTGATCGTGTTTCAAAAGCACACTTTCTATTTCTCCCGTCTCAATTCTGTATCCCCTGATCTTCACCTGCTTATCAATCCGCCCTTGAAAACGAAGAGTTCCATCCGGCAGCCAGCAAGCCTGATCTCCGGTTCTGTAAAGTGTTTCTCCCGTTTGTAACGGGTCACTGAATGCGTCCTCTGTCAGCTCAGGCTGTCCCCAATATCCTTTGGCGACGCCGGCGCCTCCGATATACAGCTCTCCGAAAACGCCGATCGGCTGGACCTGTTTGTCTATGTTTAAGACGTACATTTGCACATTCGGAAGCGGAACACCGATCGGCACATCATCTTCCCGCGGCTCTTCGCTCATTCCGGCTTCATAATACGAAGAATCAATTGTCGCTTCTGTTACACCGTAGCTGTTAATGATCCGCATTTCTTTCCCAAAGCGTTCATGAAGCGTATAAAAATCTTGCGACTTGATCATATCTGAACCAAGTACCAGTATTTTTACGCTTTGCAGCGCGAGTTTCCGGCGGTATATATATTCCATAAACGGAACAATCAGCGCGGGTGTCGACTCCATAAACGTGATACGGTGCTGATCAATGAGCCGATAAAGCTGCTGCGGCTCAAGCCGGACGTCATCCGGACAAATGACAAGCGTTCCCCCGTTTAGCAGGGCGCGTGCTAGATCCCCTGAAAATACATCAAATGAGAAACTCGCCATCTGCAGCACTCTGACCGGTATAAGATCAAGCTCATAAATCCTGCGCCATGCAAGTGCTGCATGCGTAAAGCTGCGATTTCTGACTTCGACTCCCTTCGGCGTTCCCGTTGTTCCCGAAGTATATATGATATATGCGGTATCATCCGGTGACGCTGTCGGCTGAATATTCTTTGCGGAAATATCGTATTGATCTTCATGATCAAGCTGAATGAGAAATAAATTGTGATCCGTCAGCTGTGAAGCAAGTTCTTTGTATTCTGACTGCACCATCAAGACGGATGCCGCGCTGTCTTTTAATAAATAGCGAATCCGTTCCTCAGGATAATGGGAGTCAACCGGTATATACGCCCCTCCTGATTTCATGACCGCAAGAACACTGACGATCGCTTCAATCGAACGGTTTGCTAATATGGCTGCTCTTTTTCCCGGACCGAATCCATTTTTCTGCAGTGTTCGGGCAAGACGGTTTGCCCGCTCATTGAGCTGGAAATAGCTGATCTGTTGTGCTCCTTCAATAACAGCGGTCTGATGAGGCGTTTCTTCTGCTTTCTCTTCAAACAGCTGGTGAAACAGTTTGTGTTTTTCCATGAATTCGGTTTGTGTGTTATTAAACTCAATCAGTAACTTTTGTTTTTCTTCTTCATCCAAAATGTCAGCTTTCGATAGTGTGACTTCCGGTTCGGCGGCAACATGGCGCAAGAGATTCAGTAAGTGGCCCATCCAGCGTTCAATCGTTTCTTTCATAAAAAGCTCGGTGCTGAATTCCATCTCAAAGCGGATGTTTCCATCGGATTCAGCCGCTGATAAGGTCAGGTCAAAACTTGATACATCATGTTCGGTATGCTTTGATCGTGACGCCTTCAGACCGGCCAGATTTATCTCCTCCCGCTCCATATTCTGAAGAATAAACATCACATCAAACAGCGGATTGCGGCTCATGTCCCGCTGCACGCCGAGCCGCTCCACAAGCTCTTCAAACGGGTAGTCCTGATGTTCATACGCCTCAAGCGCCGCCTGGCGGACTTCCGCCAAGTAATCGGTAAACCGTTTGTCCCCCTTCGGCTCCGTTCTGATGGCGAGTGTATTGACGAACATGCCGAGAATCGGTTCAAGGTCTTTGTGCGGGCGCCCGGCAATCGGCGATCCGACGATAATATCTTCCTGTCCGCTCAACCGCGCGAGCAGCGTATTGTACGCGGCGAGAAGCACCATGTACAAAGTGGAGCCGTGATCGCGTGCGATGCGGTGAAGGCCGGATGCCGTGTCAGCGTCAAGCGTGCACGATACGCTGCCGCCCGCAAAGCTTCTGACAGCCGGACGGGGCTTGTCAGCCGGAAGTTCAAGCACCGGAAGCTCTCCTTCAAGCCGCTTCAGCCAATAGGCTTCCTGCTTCTGGTATCCTTCCTTCTCCTGAAACGACCGCTGCCAGACGGCATAGTCTTTATATTGAAGGCGCATCGGCGCAAGCGAACGGCCTGCGTACAGCTCGCCGAATTCTTTAATCAAGGTGTTGACGGACACACCGTCAGAAATTATATGATGCATATCCGTTAATAAAAGATGGCGTTCATCCGATTCTTTCACGAGAGCCGCACGGAAGAGCGGCGCTTCTTCCAGACAAAACGGCCGGACGAATGCGTCAGCTGACTCGGCCTCATCGAGCTGAAACGGTACGCTGTCATGGATGCGCTGCACCGGTTCGCCGTCAGGCCCCGTTTCAAAGGACGTTCTGAGCGACTCGTGCCGCTCCACAAGCTGCCGGAACGTCTCCTCCAGCCGGCTGCGGTCAAGCGGGCCCGTCAGTTCCAGCACAGCCGGCATATTGTAGCCGACACCGCCGTCTTCAAGCTGTTGGAGCACATACATCCGTTTCTGCGCCGAAGACACCGGGTAGGTGTCCTGTGTTTGCGCAGGCTGAATCGCTTCATACGGGCTTTCTTCCAAGTCCTGAATAACCGAAGCGAGCTCTTCCACCGTCGGCCGGGCGAAGATGTCCTGTAACGGCACCTGAACACCGAACTCTTTGGCGATGCGGGAGACGAGAGCCGTCGCTTTTAACGAATGGCCGCCCCGCTCAAAAAAGTGATCCCGGATGCCGACGGGGCCGTTTTTCAGCACCTCTTCCCAAAGGGCGCAAAGCTTCATTTCCGTGACGTTCCGCGGGGCGGT
>NZ_JAAOBZ010000007.1:0-1013441 GCF_014872755.1 Bacillus sp. Bvel1
TCCCGGATGCCGACGGGGCCGTTTTTCAGCACCTCTTCCCAAAGGGCGCAAAGCTTCATTTCCGTGACGTTCCGCGGGGCGGTGTACGCCTGTCTGTCTGCCGATCCGCCGGGAGCCGGCAGCGCGCGGCGGTCAAGCTTTCCGCTCGGCGTGACCGGCCATTCGCTCATCTCTATAAACTGAGCCGGCATCATGTAGGCCGGAAGGCGTGCCGCAAGCTCTGCCCGCACGTCATCGCTTTTTCGTCCTTCGATATAGGCGTAAAGCGCGGTTTCGCCGTGTTCGGTCCGGGCGGTGACCGCCGCCTCACGAATGCCGTCGATGCGCCGGATCGCCGCTTCGATTTCCCCCGGTTCAATCCGGTAGCCGCGGACTTTCACCTGTCCGTCTGAACGCCCAAGCCATTCGACAAGGCCGTCTTCTGTCCAGCGTGCGATATCGCCCGTCTGATACATGCGTTCTCCCGGATAAAACGGATCAACGACAAAGCGCTCCTCCGTCAGCTCAGGGCGGTTCAGATAGCCCCGGGCCACGCCGGTCCCCGCGATGTACAGCTCTCCTGCCACGCCCGCAGGCTGGATGGTTCCTCCGCTATCTAATACATACAGACGGGCACCCGGAACGGGTTTTCCGATCGGAAGCCGCGTTCGTCCGCTGTCCTGTTTTCGGTCACAGACGTAAAACGCCGCATCAACCGTCGCTTCCGTCGGTCCATAGCCGTGAATAAGCATGGTCTCCGGCAGAAGATCGGCAAACCGGGCAGCCGTAAGCGGGGAAAGAGCTTCCCCTCCGGCGAACACGCGTGTCAGTGTTCTGCCGAGGCGTGTTCTTGTTTCCTCAGGCTCCGTTTCCAGCGCGTCTAAAAAGCTGTTGACCATCGCCGGAATAAAATGCGCGGTCGTCACCTTTTCTGAGGCAAACGCTTCAATCATCCGCACAGGATCTTTCTCCCAGCCGGCAGGAAGCAGATACACGGAGGCGCCTGACATCGTCCACCAAAACAATTGCCAGATGGAGGCGTCGAATGAAAAGGATGATTTCAGCACAATAATATCCTCTTCCGTTAACGGAAACTGCCCTTGCATCCCTGATAAAAAGGCGGCGGCCTGACGGTGTTCAACAGCCACTCCCTTCGGTGTTCCCGTCGAACCGGACGTATAAATGATATAAGCGAGCGAATCAGCATCCGCTTCGTCAGAGACAGCCCCTGTCTCCGTCTCACTTGTCAGAGAAGAAAGAGACGCTTCTAGCGTTTCACCGGAAAAACCGGAAACGGATAACCCCGGCTGTGCAAGCAGGAGACAAGCGCCGCTGTCCTCAAGCATATAGCGCAGCCTGTCCTCAGGATAGTCCGGGTCAAGCGGCACGTAGGCGCCGCCCGCTTTTAACACGGCAAGCACTGAAACCGCCATCTCCGGCGAGCGTTCAGCGAGTACGCCGACCATGCTTTCTTTGCGGATGCCTTTTTGGCGGAGCCGAACGGCGAGCCTGTCTGTGTACTGGTCAAGCTCAGCGTACGTCAGCATACCGCCCGGAAAACGGAGCGCCGGACGATGCGGCGAAAGCGCGGCGCGGCGGGCAAACAGCCCGTGAAGCGTCGGGGCCGGCGGTTCAGCCGTTTCTGTATGGTTAAACGCAGTTAACACCCGTTTCTTTTCTTTTTCATCCGCCATATCAATATGCCGAATCAGCCGGTTTGGATTTCTAACGGCATTTTCAACGATCGTCAGCAAATGAGTTTGAATTCGTTTAATCGATGTTTTAGTAAATAAAGCGGATTGATAATCAAAATTCAGCTCAATCAATCCCGTATCTGTCCGCTCCTTAATTAAAATGGACAGCTCATTTGCCGTATGCCCGCTGAAAAACATCGCCGTTTCATAATCGAAACCTTCTGCCTGACGCCACGCGAGAGGCTGGTATTGCATCGAAATCCCGATGATATTTTGCAGGTCGTGATGAATCTGCCTTAATTCATTGACAAAAAGATTGTAAGGATATTTCTGGTGCCGCATAACAGACAGCTGCTGTTTTCCTACACTGCGGACAAAAGACACGAACTCCGCATCCGGATCTGCCGTCATTCTGATCGGCAGCGTGCTGACGAACATGCCGAGCATATCCTTTTCGAGCTTGGAACCGCGGTTTCCGTAATAAGTACCGATGGCAATATCCTTTTTAGCCGTCAGACGGCTGATGCATATGTATAACGAAGCCATAAACAGAGAGATGATGCTGACATTATGATCTTTGCAAAAACGCCGGATTGATTGTTCTAAGGAGTGGGAAAGAGTGATTGTATCTCTTGAAGCTGCAGTGCTTTGTCTAAGATGAGAGGTTCGTTCCGCCAGTGAAAGGTGTTCCGGAACGGTTCGGTATGTTTCAGTCCAAAATGAACGGTCTTTTTGAAAACGGGAAGACTGTAAGTATTGCTGTTCTTTTTCCATGTAGCTGAGATAGGAAGGGCTTTGGTGTTCGGCCAAATCCTCGCTTCGCATGATTTTTTGGTAGATTTCAATGAGCTGATTGCCAAGCAGATTGAGCGAGATGCCGTCCATAATAATATGGTGAAATTTTGAATAAAGCCAAACTTCTTCGTCTGACATGACAAGCAGAGTAAAATGATACAGCGGTGAATGAAACAGCTTGAACGGAACACGCGTCTGTTTGTCAATCCATGCATCCCGCTCTGATTGATCAATATGAGTAAAATCAACGGTCTCTAAAGAAATCGGCCGATGCCCGGCCAGATACAGCTGGGGTTCTGAGCCGTCCCCTTCCGTCAGTTGAAACCTGAGCGAATCATTTTGCAAGATAGAGAAATCTAAAGCACGGCGCAATACGTCAAAGTCGATATTCCCCCTGAATTTGACGCACGCCGCAAGATTGCAGATACTTGTGCCCGGCTCGAGCAGCTCTGTAAACCAGACTCTTCTTTGGGCGTGAGTTAAAGAATAAACAGTGTTCTTCAATGGAATCCCTCCATTTCAATTTAAGAGGATAAGAAAGTGAAATAATTACAATTAAATTTCGACAGCATATGACTAAATCATCCATATAAGCATTATTTTAAAACATATTTTAGAAATCACAATAAAAAATTAAATTTTTTCTAACATTTTTTAGAATATAGTATATATTCCTCACTTCACTTCTTCATTTCTATAATTTTTATACCATGTAAAACAGTATGTATGTACACTGCAAACTGGTTCTAAAACACTATAATAAGGAATAAAATGTATAATTAATTGCGCTTTTAAAAAGGTTTTGCTTTCCGAAAAGAAATTTTATGATAAAAAATGAAAAATCAGTGAACAAGTAAGAAAGTATCATGTAAAAAAAAGGAAGAATGTTGCCGATATTACTTTTTGAAAAGATTGATTCATAATCGCAATATAATGTTTTACAGACATCAAAAAAGCCGAACCCTCTAAGGATCCGGCCCTTCTTATTGATTTGCCAGCACGACTGCGATTTTGTCTTCAATGTCTTTTCCGTCATCTTCGTCAAGCAGCCCGTTTTGAAGCACGGAAAAAATAAGCGTATCTCCTGTTTTTGTGTCTGCATAGCCGGCAATCGAACTGACTGATGTTAGTGACCCGGTTTTTGCTTTAATTTTGCCCTCTGCCGGAGTATTCTTCAGCCGGTTCCGAAGAGTGCCTCCCGTCATTCTGTCGCTTGCACCGGCGACAGGGAGCGAACGAAGGAAAGCCGGGTACCACTTCTCTTTCTGAACCGCATACAAAAGCTCTCCGATTTGGCCGGCGGATACGCCGTTAATATGAGAAACGCCGGATCCGTCTCTTGCAATCAATTCATCCGGATTGAGCCCGAACGATTTGAGCTCCGATTTCATCACGTCCAAGCCCTTTTCCCAGCTGCCCTCCCCTTTTTTCACTTTTCCCATTTCCTTGATCAGAATTTCGGCGTGCCCGTTGTTGCTCAGTTTCATAAACGGGATCAATAATTCTGAAAGAGGCATGGATGACCGTGATGTGACAAGCTGGGTGCGGTGCGGCATTCGGTCTGTTCTGATTTTCCCTTTTACAGTTATACCCTGTTTAGTAAGCGCTTGTTTCCATAAATCTAAAGCATAGGACGACGGATCCCACACTGCCGCCCATTCTCTTGCCTTTGCCGAGCCGGCAGGTATGGTTCCCTTTATCGTAATCACATTGCCACCGTGCTCCCGTTCAACCGTCAATTCTTTCTTTTCATCAGAAGCGACGGTTTTTACTTCATTTTTCACACGAACGATGTCCGTATAGGGAGAAATTGAAATGCGCGGCTTTTTACCGGGCTGTTTCGCCGGGCTGATTTCCGCAATCACCGTTCCGGTATCATAATCTTCATTTGGGGAAGCGGTAAGAGCTGATACTTGCGCGCCATAATATTGGCCTTCATCACTCCACGGAAGATCAACTGAATACCTCGTATCGTCATACCACGAATCATCCCCGACCAGATCTCCTTTAATGACATGGATGCCTCTGGCTTTGACCTGTTTAGCCATCTTCTCAAAATCAGAAGCCAATAGGGTCGGATCGCCTTTTCCCCTGAGATAAAGGTTTCCGCGCAGCTGTTTTCCTCTCACGGCGCCGTCTGCCCGTACTTCTGTCTTAAAGGTGTAATCTTCTCCGAGAACGGAAAGCGCAGCAGATGCCGTCAGCAGCTTCATCAGTGATGCAGGCCTCAGCCGCATATCTTCCCGGCTGCCGAACAGCATCTCCCCTGTTTTTGCTGACCGGACACTGACGCCCGCTGAAGCTCCCTTTAAAGCGGGTTCTTTATCCAGAATGTGTTCCAGCTCTTTTTGCAAAGTATTTTTTTGTTCAGCCGCCTTAGCCGCATCATCAATATAAGGAACTTCGGCAATGATCAAAAGCAGAATCACCGCGCACAAGCGTTTCACATATGTTTTCAATGTTATCCCGCCTCTTTCCTATTCTTCGTCATGCAAAATGGTGATCCTGGATGATGCAGCCGCTTCTTCGCCCGGTTTCAGAATCTGAAGCCCTGTCAGTGATGCAGGCTGATTCAGATTAAAAGCATCTGTAACGGAAGTATAAGGCTCAAGACTGACAAACCCCTGCTTGCCGTCGCCGTTATATACCACCCAATGCTTGAAAGACGTGTCTGCCTGATACAAAACGGATAATTTCTCATTCGGATGATAAATAACAGCTTCGTTATTGCCGCCATTCCGTCCGGAAGAAAGAAAAACATCGTCAAACTGTTTATTTTTCAAAGACATCCCATGACGGAACGCTTCTTTATCAGGAACATCCAATAAACGGCCCGTCGGTACGAAACGTTCATTTAATTCCCACATGCGGTCAGCCGTCAAAAATAGACGGGATCGCTCTTCATTGAAAACAAATGTGGAATGATAGCCTAGCCCCCAAGGAAAAGCCTCCGTTCCCTTATTCATAATCAGCGCCCGCTGCGTAAACACATTGTCTTTTAATGTATAGGTCATCCGGACAATGACATCGTGCGGAAATTGTTTATGAACACGGGGAATCTTTGAAAGATCAATTTCTGTTTCGACTGTCATTCCACCCCCCTCTTCTTTCGCTGCTGCCGCTTTCCAATGCTGATTGTGAAGAAAGCCGTGAATATGATTATGTTTATCCTCTTCGTTTATCTCGAATTGATACGCGCGCCCGTCAAAACGAAACGTCCCGTCCGTAATCCGGTTCGGCGGGAATAAAACGGGAATGCCGTACAGCATCGGTTTTTTGAGGAATTCCTCCGCAGTTTCCGGTTCTCTCAGAAGCCGCATACCGGTTCTTTTATCCCGAAGCGATATGACATTTGATCCCCACTCCGGCACAATGATGCATTCAGCCTGATCAGTCTCCGCCTTTATGGCTGAAACTCCTAAATAAGTCATATGTTCAATCGTCATAAGCACCTGCCCTTTCCTTGTTTTCTAGCATGTATAGGAATTCCATTTTCTAAACTCATTTTCCTTCTCTAAAAAAAACATCGCCCGTATGAATTGAGCGATGTGCGGTAAAACCTTATTGAATCAGCCGGGTAATCTGTTTTTTCTTCCATACAAACCGGTAATACCCGTATTGCAGCAGCAGGCTGACGACAAAAGCCGCCGGATAACCGACCCAAATGCCAAGAATGCCGAGATTCGTATAATGAGAAAGAATAAAGGCCACAGGCACTTCAATTCCCCAAATCGTAAAAATGCTGATAATCGTCGGCCATAACACCGTACCGCTCGCCCGCATTGTTGCTGAAACAATCTGAGCGTGACCGAAAATCAGATAGCTCCAAAGGGTAATCATAATCAGATTGCGGGCAATGCGGAGTGTATCCTGATCGGTTAAAAACAAAGCCAGTATCTGCCGGGAGAAGGTGTAAATCAGCACAATCAAAACCCCGCCGATCAAATAATTCAGGCCGATGCCGACTTTGATGACCTGCTTCAGCCGGCCGAATTGATTGGCGCCAATGGATTGGGCGGCAAAAATTGAAACGGCGATACCGAGGCTTACCGCCGGCATCTGCACATAACTCGCCACTTGGTTGACGACCCCGTAAGCAGCCGTCGCGTTTGATCCGTAATGATTGACAAATGAAATGACCGCAATTTCAGAAAGTGATACGAGAATCATATTGATGCTTGACGGAATACCGAGACGGAGTAAAAGCGCGAGCAGCTTTTTGTCCATTTTAAGAGAACGGAGCGCAGTCCGGTCAAATGCCAATGGATGTTTCCTTTTCCGCAAATAAACCATGAGTACGATAAATGTCACGATGTTTGAAATCACGGTTGCATACGCCGAACCGTAAATGCCGAACTTCGGAAGTCCGAAAAGCCCGAGAATCAATAAGGGCAAGAGACCGATGTTTATGACTGTACTGACGATTAACGTATAAAACGGAGTCTTTGAATCTCCCGTTCCGCGTAAAAATGTCGTATACGCAAAATATAAAAACATCAGCGGCATTGCGCAAAACAAAATACGCGCATATCGGACACTGACATCTATTACGTTTTCCGGCGTTCCCATCAGCCGCAGAATATCAAGCGTAAACACACTGCCGACAACTGCCAGAACAACACCGAGCATAAAGGTAAAAGTCAGTGTAGTGCCGACAATCGCCTTCATCCTCTCTTCGTTTTTCGCGCCGTAAGCCTGCCCGATCAGAATGGAACTTCCCGAACCGATTCCGATCGTAAAGGAGATCAGCAGAAAAAACAGCGGAAAAAAAGACGATACGGCGGCAAGCGCATCAACCCCGAGCCACCTTCCGACAAATACCATTCCGACCAATTGGCCGACAGATTGCAATACATTGCTTAAAAGCAGCGGCACTAAAAATAGTGACATCGATCGCCAGACAGACTGGCCGCGGCCTTCCGCTGTTTCTAAATGATCTTGTACTTCCATATGTAGGACTCCTTTTTTGATTTTCTTCCATTTTATTATTCAGCAGACAGCTTGTAAAAACCTTTTGTTCAATGAAACTCTTTATCTTATTCTCACGTCTTACATGGAAATAAACCATAAAAATAAAAAGTCCGGAAAATATTTCTGAAAAGGTATTGTAATCTTACCGTAATTATTGTAACATTTGTAACATAAGAGAAAGAGATTGATTGAAGGAGAGATTATATCATGAAAAAATGGCTATTATTCCTCACTACTATTACATTGATTCTGTCATTGGGCACTGCGGCGACCGCAAAAAATGCACCTAATGACCTTACACAAAAACAAGCACTTCAGCTGGCCCTGTCAGCGAGAGAACATTTCTGGAACACGATGAGCGGCAGTGCGCTTAAATCAAACGCAAACTGCACATCTGAACCGTTTGAATATCAAAATCTTCAATACGTATTTATGTGCAAAGACCTCGGAACAAAAGCGAAAGCCGTAAAATATCTGACACCCGCTTTTACAAAGCAAGCGATTGACAAAGGGCTCAAAGATTACCACTTCACTGTAAAAGACGGCAAATTGGCTGTTCCGGTCGGCGACGGAGATAACCTCCTGAATTGGAAAAAAGCAAAAATGACTCTTCTTTCTAAAAAAGGAAGCGTTCAAACATACCGCTTCACTGTACCGACTCTTGACGGTTCCCCGTCAGCAAAACGCGATGTAACATTCGTAAAAGAAAACAACGTTTGGAAAGTCAATCAATTTGATGCTGTCATATAAGAAAAAGCCCGCTTGCTTACAGCGGGCTTTTTTCACATCATTTCCACCAGGCTCTTGCGAAATATTCAACTCAAAAACCCCTTGTATAACAAGGGGTTTTCTGTCTTGCCGACATTATTAATCTGCGCCTATCTTATACAAAAAACGCTCTAGGAGAACGTACAATATACCTCTATATTCGTTGATATATAAGCTTTTTAAACAATACTTGTGCTAAATTTGTGAAAAATATTTTAAGTGTTTTTATCTGTGTAAATTTCGAATTCTTAAAGATATTCATTTTACTCCGAGTTTCAACGTGGTAAAATTTTGAATAACATTTTATCGCGAAAGGATATGAGCATGAAAATCTTTGAAGCAACCACCCTGCTTTCTGCCGCTAAACAACGCGCAAACGAATATAAAGAACTCCGCGGCCAGATGGTTAACCTGAAAAAAGCATTTCAAGGCATGGCTGATCTCGGTGACGGCGATTTCTCTGGCCGGGGCGCAGATAACATCAAAGCCTTTTTCCAGGACCACGCCGGCGTCACAGACAGCTGGCTTGATCTGATCGATATGAAAATCGCATTTCTCACAAGCCTTCCCGGCAAAGTCGAAGACGCAGGCCTTTCCGAATCTCATGTAGAAGAATCTTTTCTCGAGCACGAGCTCACCCATGCCCTCAGTAAATCAAAGGCGATTATGGAAGAGCAGAAAAAGGACATGCGCTCCATCCTCGGAGAGATCGAAGACATCATCTCGCTTGATCTGTTTTCAACCGAAAACATGGATCAGAAGCTCTCTTCAGCTGACAAAAAAAGAAGCGAAACCATACATAAGCTCGGCAAGCTTGATCACGATCTAACGAAAGAATACGCAGAAACCGAAGCGAACGAACAGTTCATCCAAGCTGACTTCCAGCAGCTTCAAAACGCCACGGGCAAAGGAAAAAGCGCAACTCCGCTTCATTACAATGCCAAGGCGTACCGTGAAAGCGACATCCATAAGAAAAAAGGCGAGATTGCTAGGCATTCGGATGCTTACCTTACGATTAAGAAAGAAGAAGCAAGAGAACGTGAGGTTGAAAAACTAAAAGAAAGGCTAAACAATTTCGACTATGCGAATGCCGATGAGTTCTACTCAATGGCTAAAACAATCGGCTATGAAAACCTGACAAAAGAACAGCAGCGTTATTTCACTCAAATTGAAAACACGCAAGAACTCACAGACGGTTTCAAAGGGGTTGCAGTCGGCCTTTATGATGTTGGGAAAGATACTGTGTTAGGTCTGAAAGACCTCGCTGTCGGCGCCTGGGACTTTTATCAGCTCTCTGATGAACAAAAGGTTGTTAAAACGATTTCTACCGTATTGAATACTCCGTCTTACGCAAAAATCATATGGACAAACCTAGCCGATTCGTGGAATGATCAAATGGTGAATGGTGATACGTACTCTAGAGCGCACTATGTCTCCTATGCGGTGGGCAGCCTTGTCGGCCTGAAAGGTGTGGGCTCGACGGTTAAAGTATCAAACAAACTCGCAAAAACAGGCTTCTCCAAGGTGGGAAAATTATTGGAGCCTGGCGCTGCAAGCCATGTACACACAGGAATAAAGAACGGAACAGACTATATCAACTCTTTATTGAAAAATAAAAACGAACCTGCCCTTGTTGGAATAGCAAAAGATATTGAAAACACCCATAATGTAAAAAACACCCCGCTTTTAAAGAAAGAAATTCAAAAAAAGCAAGATATGCTGACACAGGCCGCGCCGTTCACACATAAAGATGCCTTTGGAAATACAGTAACAACTAACTTAAAAAATGGTCATTTAAAAAATGATGTGCATCCTATAACAGGTATACCCTATGATAAAAATGGTTTTCCAATATTTGAGCCCGTTGCAGAAGTGAAAATTGATAAGTCATTATATCTTGAAAAAGATACTGTACAGTTTAAAAAAGCAACCGAACTCCTGTTGCAAGAAATCAACAAAAATCCCGAGTTGAAAAATCACTTTACAGAAATGCAGTTGAAGCAAATTTTAAAAGGGAAAAAACCAAAAGGGTTTACGTGGCATCATCATCAAAATGAAGGTATAATGCAGCTAGTTGATTCAGATATACATGGTAAAACAGGTCACACTGGTGGAAGAAACATCTGGGGCGGAGGTTCCGAATACAGATAAAAGGAGAGTAATAACATGGTTGAATGGGATTTCGGAGAACATCCTATCAGTAACGAAGAAATTCAAGAAGTAGAAAATACGCTACAAGTAAAGTTCCCAAAAGATTACTTAGAATATGTCAAAAGTTATTCTGGCGCAACACCAACTCCTGAGACTTTTGATTTTGAAGGAAGAAAAGGGATTGCTTTCGGATACTTACATAGTTTTCATGAGGATAGTGAGTCATACATAATTAACGTTTCTAATCGTTATCGAGACGGCAGAATGCCTGATAAAGTAATTCCTATTGCGGATGATGTGTTTGGTAATGAGATCTGTTTCGATTTTAGAAAGAATCATAGTAATCCCCCTCTTGTTTTTTGGGATCATGAAATTGCATTTGAAAATCCAGAGGGTGCTCTGAGTCATATATGTAATTCGTTTACGGAATTGGTAGATAAGCTCTACGAAGAATAGAAACAAAAAGTCCATATAAACAAAGCCCTTCCCTTTTGAGAAGGGTTTTTTGTTATTTCGATAATATTTCCAGTATTGCTTTTGTCTTCGGTTCGCAATTCCAATCATTATCAAATCCTTTACAAAGCATAGAAATGAATCCTCCTTTGCTTTAAAATGTAAACGTTCGTTTTAAAATAAGAGGGGGATCATATGATTATTCTTGGTATTGTTGCAACATTAGCAACCTTTGTCTTTATTACAGCATTGATTTTTATCTTCTTTGAAAAAACTAAGAAAATAGGTAAACAAATAGCTCCAATAAGCCTTGTTTTGGCTTTATCTCTTTTTTTCATTATGGGTGCGTTGAATCGAGAGTCTCACGAAACCAAAACTGAGGATGTCACTGCTGCCACAGAAAGTACAGAAGAGGAGCCAATGTATTCTGAAGACGAGGAAGACTCTGACGTCCGGAGTGTTGAAGATAACCAAAAAGAATTTAACTTCAGTCCTGAAGAATTTGTACAGTCTTTCAATGAAGCGACTCGAGATATTGAAAGTGATGAAGATATTGAATCCTCTGGTCTCAATCGTATTAATAAAGATAATATCGGAGACTTTGAACTTACCGAAGCCAAAGATGGTACAATTTACACCAGAGAACTGAAAACAGAAACTGATAACTCCGGTGGAACTTTCACTTTGGAAGCATGGTATGACAAGAATCATAAATTCTACCGTTTACATTTATCCACTTCTGGTTCAGATAATATGGCTTCTCAAATAGGCCTGGTTAATACACTTACGGTTTTTCATGCTTTAGGAATTGATATTAAGCATGTAAACGACCTTCTAAAAAGCGAGCAAAATACACTTGAGGTATTTGATGGTGACTATCTTGTTACACTAGCTAAAATTCCTCAAATGTCGTTAATTATAAATATTGAACCAAAATAAAAGCCCCTTTTGGGGGCTTTTTCATTATTTCAAAAGCGTTTTACTTAAACCATTTCCCCATATTGTCCAGACACATACCGCCGTTTGCCGTCGTGGATGACTTCCCAATAGCCTTTAGAGTTGTTTGAACCTTTAACAGAACCTGAGATGTTAATTGTCTTGCCGAGACCAATCGTATCCACATTCTTGGCATTTTTACGGTCTGGTTTGTCCATAATAATGGCTGCACTTTTAACACCAACAATTTTAATTTTGCCTACAGACTTAATACCCCCGCTAGTCTTGTTTGAAGGTTTAGCAGGAGCAGATTTTGAAGAGGTTTTCCCTAACTCTGCATCACTCTTGATATATCTTACGTTAACGTAACCGCTGTATGTGGCTCCTTTAGAATTGGTATATTTAATGTAACCCCAACCATTTTGAGTCGATCCTTTTTTATATTGGACAGTCGAACCTTTAGGAAGAGCAAGCACAATAGACGAGTTGGCATTGCGTTGAGTTCTCACATTAAGGCTGTCAGCAACAACTGTATTTTTAATATAAGATTCTTTTGTTTTATCAACAGGAGAATTTACCGTTTTAGACGGGGCGCCGCTGATACATGCTTTAAAGGAGTCCCATCGATCAAGCAGCTTGCGTGGACAATACTTGCCGGACCAGTGCTGGTGAGGGACCACGTTTGCAAAGGAAATGCCCTGCTCCTTCATGAGCTTTTTGATCAGCCATTGAGCATTTGCCACGGCTTTCTCAAAATCCCCATCGCTATTCTCGCAAATTTCAATGCCGATAGATTTCCGGTTGCCAGTTCCGCGGTTTCCGTCTCCCGCGTGCCATCCGTTTTCATTCAATGGCAGATGCTGATAAATCTCTTTGTCGTCTACCGTAAAGTGCCAGCTGGTGGGTGTTTCCGGATTTTTCTCATAACGGGCGTGCATGGCTGCGCTTGCCCCTTGTGCCGTGTTTGCCGTGTTATGAACTGTGATGTATGCCGGGTTCATTGCGTATCCCGGTCTGTTATTGTGCCCCGTTGGAATAAAGTCTTTAGTGATTTTCACCATGTTTCATCGTCTCCTTTTGAGTAATAAAATAAGCCGCTGAATTTACTCAGCAGCTTTTTCCTCTTTTTCTGTTTTCTGATCGTTGTCGCTTTCAATCACGTGAAGCCGGTCAGTGATGACGGCCGGAATTTTAACACCGATCTGCGCCAAATTCTCCGTGATGGATAGGCCCTCATTTGCAATATAAAAAAGAACGGTTCCAAAGGTCAGAACACCGTTCAAATTTGTTATCGTATCAATAATGTTGGCGACAATGACCACCATAAAACTCAGCATCTTTCGAACATACCCAAACCACGCGCTGCGGCTCCGGAGCTGCTTCATTTTCCACGCTTTAATAATGCCGGTGATAACATCCAAGATGCTGAGGATCAAAAGTAAATCAAGGTATTTCACCTCCCCGAAAAGATATGTTCTTGCGATCTGTAAGCTCTCAAAATTCATCCACACGTATATTCCCTCCAATTATTAATCACCTCCTTCGAGGCAAAATAAAAACACCTCTGGGGTGTCGATCAGTTTGCGGCGCCGCCTAAATCCACACTGACAGGCTGTTTTGTCATCGGATAGGTCAAGCCGGTTATTTTATTGTATTCATCTTCTGTAATTCTCCCCCACTCAACAAAACGGGCCACGTCTTCATTACTGTAATACTGCGGCCCCCATCCATAGATTGTTTTAACGCTTGTAAACCAATCCATCATTCTCCTTTCCCTCCCTCCGCTAGTATCAGATAAAGATTGGCTATCATTTGCGCTTGTGACTCGGCCAGACTTTGAGCTTCTGCAAGCTGCGTTGTAATGGCCGCGTTCTGAGCTTTCAACTCATCAACGGGAGAAGGTACCCGCCCGCTTTCAATTTGCTTTTCCAAGGCTTTTTTCTCTTCCTGGGTGGCCGCCTCCGTCCATGTCTTCTCAGCCGGATGATACATCGCCTTTATGAAAGACGGAGGCTGGACGGTTGTACAATTCTCAGGGATTGTATAGTTACCTTCTTCATCAGGCTCAATCTGAACGGGTTTGGTCAAAATGAAATTTTCATCGTATTCATAAACCTGAATCATGCTGTCCCTCCTTCCTGAAAGCCCACGACCACATCCAGATAATAGCCTCCGCCCATCTTACTTGAGTCCGCCGGGTCCGGGTATTTTATTTTTAAATCCCCATTATCATAAATGATTAAATTGGCCGTGCCACCTGTACCACTTAACGGAAGTGTATAAACGCCACCGCCAGCTGGTGCGTATTCCTCGGGGATGGAGCCGAATATGATTTCTGGTTCAGTTCTAACATGCCCCCTTAATAAGATAAGAGGCCCCCATTTTGCGTATATAGGCGTTCGTGTCCCTGCGGCGGCTCCGTTCTTCAGCATGATGTTAGCATAGGTGGCGGCTCCGTTCCATGTCTTCCGTTCAGCTGCAGAGATGTGCCGAATTTGATTATAACTATGGGCAGTGAACTGTTGTAATAACTCTTCCAGTTTTTCTTTAAAATCTGCTGTGAACAGCTTTGATAACTCTTCCAATGTATCTTTAAAAGGTTTGTTAACGTGAATGTCTTCATTATTTGCATGCTTGTTTACTTTATCTTGAGCGCCGGAAGGGGTTTCCTTGGCGTCCCAAGACTTCCGATCTGTTGCAGAAACATGCATATCTGCATCGTTCGCATGGGCGTTTATTTTATCCTGCGCGCCGGAAGGGGTTTCCTTGGCATTCCACTCTTTTCTCTCGGCAGCCGTGATGTGTTTCACGTTATCTTTTGCATGTTCGTTTGTGTAAGACTTGGCGTTTTCCTCTGCAGCATCCGCCTTTTGCTGCGCGCCCTCTTTCGTTTCAATGGATTCCAGGTCAGCAAATTTCTTTCTCAATTCCTCGACAGTCTGGCTGATTTCTTCGACGATGTGTTTTATCCCGTCTTTCAGCGTTTCAAAATCGTCAATGTAATAGTCAGCTGTTGGGATGATGTTCTGATCCTCTAACGTTTTGGCGATAGAGAAAGTAAAAAAAGAAGTCGCCAGCGCTTGCCCGTTCGTGTAATATAGTTTGATTTCAGCCTTAACCGTCCCGTAATGCTTGAGTTCTGCATTCGACAACACATATTCCGCCGTGCCATTTATCTTGTCAGTGATGGTAAGGCTCTTTTTATAAAACGATCCATCATCATACAGGAGAACGATTTTTGCGTCTACGGCTGACAGAGGCAACGGTACACCATCCTTTATAAAAGAAAAAAACAGCTTTGCGCTGCCAGTGTCCTGCGTCATAAATTGTATATTTGTACTCCGGCCATTGATTGGATTTGTATTAATGTTGATCGGCACGCTGCCCGTTTTATACATCGTCGTTTATCCCCCCCTTAGTGCTGCGGCGTAACCATCATTTGAGCCACGCCGTAGCCTTTCTTCGCATCATAAGGTGTATCTAATTTCATAACGGTTCCGTAGCCGCCGCTTTCCGCCTTTGTGGCGATGCCGTCAACTGCTGAAACGCTGTCACCGACGTTAACAGTATCATCAACCCGCACAAAGACTTGACCAATCAAACCGATAATATGCCATTCGTCTCTTTCCTCTCGTGGCTTGTACTCAGCTTCCGGATCATAGTTCGGGTTCTCAGCTGGAATCGTAATGATGTCGTCACCGTCAAATACTTCCCGGTAGATAATGCCCCCAAATTCATCACGAAGAAAACGATCATTCCAATAGAAGGCAGCTCCGCCGAGCACAACGCCGGCAGTCTTGGAAACGACCCCTAGTATCTTGTCGCCTTCTTGAGCTTTTCGGATTTTGTCGCCCTCTAACGCTACAAGATAAGATGCCTCTATCTTTGTTCCGTCAGCTGATTCAAAATACTCCGCCAAGTCTTTTAAATTCGATACGCTTTCTATTGCGCCGGTGGACCGCACTGTTCCGCCCTTTGCGTTTAATTCAATTTTTTTGTTGGCTTCCGAGGCTTTGCCGTTTCCATGGCCTAAAACCATTGTGTAAGATTTGCTGTTCTTAGTGGCCTTGGAGAACATGACACCCGCGGACGCCCCATCTCCTGTTGTGTGAGAGTCATATGAAAACATGACGCCGTTGCGTGAACCCTCAGAAGAAGAGCCGCCAGCATTACCCGCAAGCAAATTGCGCTCACCCTTCGCATACGTCGCCCCCGTACACGCAATAATCGCACTGTACTTCGTAAGTGCATGGCCCGAGCTGGAAGCTGCTCGAAATCCTCCCTTGACGTTATTCGGAACTACTGAATGCTTTTCTCCGGCAAGGACAGCTGCATCCTTATAACCGTAAGCTCTGACAAGAAAAATATTGGTCTGGGTGTTCGGAGAGGTGATGCCGGCCGTTCCGCTTGCTACATGCAGAAGGCCATTTAACAAGTTGACATTACGCACGCCGCCCCCTATCGCGATGCCGGTTCTTGCGGAATCATGGATAACAAAATCAGAAATAAATACATCGTCGGTCATCTGATCGCCGCCGGTGATATAAATGTCACAATCAGCCTTTTTAAATCCGGTAATGTGCAAGTTGTTTACTGTTATCTTCCTGCTTTTATACTGGAAGGCAATGATCGAGCCGTCTTTGTAGTCATATGTCGGATCGCCAATCGCTTTAAAACCGATTATCTGAACACGCTGGTACGCCGAAACGACAAGGGCTTTCGGAGCTAATCCTTCATAAAGCGAATTATAGACGGGTTCACGGGATGTGCAGTCTACTAACGTCACATCACGAGCCGTCTCGCTCCAAGGGTCTTTTACAAGATGGTGATCAATATGCCGTAAATCAAATGAGCGAACGTCACGAAATGATTCATGACCGCGAATGTGAACGTCACTCGGTGCCGGCCATTCCTTATGAGCTTTTACCTCTACGCCCCGCACATTCCCCTCCGTATAATTATCTATAACCCAGACATGCTTAGAGCCGTCGTCCACTTCAATTCCGTTTGAATTGGCTCCGCCTTTACGGTGTGCAGTACCGCGCGGATTCGTCATCACATTGTTTGTGATGAAAACATACTCGCTGTAATGGGTCGTAATGCCGTCGTCACCATACCCAGAGCCAACACACTTGTCGATCCAAATATATTTGCTCCCTGTTGCCGTGTAATCTTTTGCTGTGATGTTATAAGAAGGCGCTGATACATCAAAACAATGCAAACCTGGGTTAATGCCTTCAACACCACGTGCAATGCCAAACTTTACTTGCGCAAAAAGCAGACAGCTTGAATGTACACCACCGGTTGCGCCTACGCCGCCCTGGCGATCAGGATTCCAGTCAAGCGACATACCTTCCACAACGATATTCCGGTTGCCTTTCGCATGATCAGCATTTGTGACAACCCACTCACTGGCCGGCGTGTCCTCGTGCAGCTTCAGAGTGGTGACGCCCATGCCCTGGCCGATCAAATACGTCCATGACGGCAGTTTGACGCCTCTTATCACGTATTCGCCGGCTGATAGATTGAGCCGCACCTTTCCGTTTCCGATCGCTCTTTTGAATGCTTCTGTGCTGTCTGTCTCCCCGGTAGGGTCGGCCCCGTAGTCGTCTACGTTAACGTTTCTGGTGATTTTACGCAGAAGTTTGTTATATTCCTTATCAAGACGCTCTTTCAACAGTGGAGCAATTTCTCCATCAGCATTAACACGGGCGTCCACTACTTCTTTTACATTTGTCCCGTCGGCATTAAGAATGAGATTACGCACCCGATTATACAGGCCGTCAATATAAGTTCGTAAAGAAAAGCCCCCGTGATCAATTTGCTCAGATGTATGCGCCGTAGCAGCTTTCTTATGACGGGTAATTTCACTTTCAAGTCCGTTTACGCTTCTCTCGATCGCTTCCATATCACCAGATAGCTCATCCTCATAGCGAGAGTTTCTAGTGGTATCGTAATTTTTTTTCAACCTCAACACTGTATTCACTCTCCTTTTCGACAAAATAAAAAACGCCTATCAAAGCGCTGTCAGTATTTGATCAATATATCGTTTTTGTTCTCTCAGCTTCTTCGCCTGATTCACCGCAATATCTTGTATGTCTTTTCTGAAATTAGCAAAAGTCAGCTTCGGGCTGCTGTATGGATTTAGCGGATTGTATTGAATCGTTAAGAGCCGCACATCATCCTCATAAGTCGTTCCGTCTGCTGTGTCGGCTAAAATGTGGACTGTATCGCCTTTCCAGAACGGCTTTTCAATTTTGATCAATTTCGGTTCGTATACATATTGATAATCTACACTGACGACTGTTTCCGGATATGGATTCACATGTTTTTTCAGCGCAGAAACCATGCTGCCCGACTTTTTTATAGTTTCGTCTCTGATCGGGTCGGCCCACTTCGGCTTACCTTCCCGCAGAAATTTCTTTTCCTCTGGATGGATGTACAAGATCGGCTCAAATACGTATTTCGGTTTTTTGTCTGTGCTCTTACTGTCTTTAGACATCGCACCATATCCCCATGCACGGGTAGAGCAGTTTTGCGAGTTGGTTTTGATACTGATGCCCGGCATATTATAACGGGAGTCAAATGTGAAAGGAATCTCTTTCCCCATTTTCTTATAGACATGAATTTTATAATTATCCACGTCAAGCTCTAACTCATAATCATTTATGAGCTGATCTATTAATTCGGTGGAGTTTTTATCACCGAAATTCTCTTCTTCGGCGGTGGCGAATTTGCTTTCAGGCTCTTCCAGCACATATGAAAAATCAGTACCTTTTAACGCAATGTCAAAGGCCTCTTTTACGGTCAGTTTCTTTGTTACAGTGTCATTTACTTGGTTCTCAGCAAGAAAAACGGTAAAAATATGATTGGCCGTGATTGTTTTTGTCAGGACGTTTTTAGCCTGCTTCAAGTCTACATCTGTAATATAGTATTTTTGTTGTTTGAATCTTCTTTCGTCAATGTAAAGAATATTGTCATTGACCAGTAAATCGAATTCAGTCGCATTGCTCTCTGTTTTGGTAATTGTAAAGGTAAAGCTCTTTTTCCCGGTAGTATCGTCTGTAAGATCAACGATCACGCCTGTTACTTCCACAACGTCATTTCCGTCTTTCGTGGAAACATGCAGCTGAGGAAAGTCCACATCTGACGGCAGTTTTTTATTAAGAGGGATGTCGTTACCCGCGTATTCTTTACTTGGAAAACTCGGTTCCTCTTCTGGGGTCTCCGGGGATTCTGGATCATCAGGCTCGTTCGGCAATTCTGACGTATCATCATATTGCATCAACTTATACTGTTCGATCATGGTAATTAATTTATTAGCATAGTTGATGTCTGTTGCGTAGCCAGCTTTTTGAACGGCTCGGCATGCTTTTTTATAATCCGTTTCCCCTACCACTGCTTTATACCGATCAAGACGAGTGTACAAGCTTCCCAGATCTGCCAAACTCTCAGCATATGAAGGGTACTTTCTGAATTTAGCTTGTACCCTCTCAACATTTCCGTATTTGTCCTGCTCGCTGGTCCACATCAACACGTATTTTCCGTTATAGGTTCCCTTTATCCCAAACAAATTGTAAGCTTGTTTGGAAAGGCCGCTCGTGCCGAACCCGCTTTCCAGACAGCCTTGAGCAATGACAAGGCTGGCAAGGACATTATATTTTTTGCATACCTTTTTCGCCCCGGGTACCAGGCTTTTAATAAAGTCAGCCACAGCCATGTCATCCCTCCTTACTTATAATAAAAACGAGTATCAAATAAAATTTCAAAGTCATTTGAGTTTATAATTTCAAAATCGTTCCATCCTACATCCAGTGTCGGCAGACGGCCGGATGTTTTCAGACGCTTATCCCCGATTACAGTGTACTGCCTGATGAATGTGACTTTTTGCGAGCGTTTTAGCTCCTGCTCAATTTTCAATTTTTCCCCGTTCGTTCGGTTCGCAATGGTTACGTTTGTCCCTTTGGCCCACAGAAAGACGTTATAATCATGCTGCAGAGTGTTGACCGCGGCGCCGCCGGGATTGTAAACGCTGAATCGTTTTTGGTTCTTGAAATGATATTCAAGATCATCTCTCCGAAGGATTCCCATACCGGGACTCCAGTGCTCTCCATTGAAATTCTGGATGGTAGAAGAGGTATATTTCGACTCGGCAAGCCCCAGAATATCCGTGAACCCCACTGTGAATGTGGCATGGTTTTTCTGTTTGTCCTTAGCGATAGTAAAATTCCCGTCACACGTAACAAGGAACCGACGGTTAGGCAGAAGGTCCGTTGAAATATAATAAGGAAACGGCTGCACTAACAATGAATAAAGTTCATGCCTGTTCTGATAAAAGGTTTCGGGAATGATGGAATCTAATAAAAAATCAACCTTGATGTCTCTCTCTTTGTAGACAACGTCCCGGGGGTGCTGCGGCAGCACTAAACCGTTTATCCTTGGGAGGGTTGTTGTTTCTCGTTCAATATTCGGTGAGTCAGGCGTGAAGCTGCGCACCTTAAAACGGGGGAGAATTCGTGATAAGCTTTGTTCTCCCATACTGTTATTAAAATCAATATATAAATCTAGCATTATGATCTGACACCGCCTTTATAGGCATTCTGGTTGTATCGGTCTGCAGCTTTCTGGTCAAGTATCCTGCCATCTCCTTTTTCAAAAGCGATCGTCGCAATTTGTTGGCCGTCCATATGCACCGCAGCCGGATGGATGATAATAGGCTGCTGAGGTATCGCGGCCTGGCCTGCCCCGCCAGACTGTTGCTGTGACAGGAGTGTGATTAGAGCATCTAGCTTTTGATTTAAAGCAGGCGTGTCAACTTCATTCCGGATGGTAAGCTCTGACTTCATTGAAATGAGCTGATCAGCAGCCCCCTTTATGTTGAAAGCCATCTGATTTAATTCCTGCTTAAACGAGGTCATTGCGTTCTGCGCCATAAAAGCAGCACTTTGTTTTACGTTTTTGGCTTTGTCCTCTATCCCTAACGCAAACCCATCAGAAAAGTTGTTTCCTTCCGCTTTTGTTAGTTTGGAGGGAGAATGGGAGTCAATAGATTTCTTTAAAGACCTCAAGGCGGATTTCCCCAAGTTCCACGCCGCACTGAAGAGAGAGCCGTTTTGCGATCCCATTCCATTTATAAAGCCGGTTACAAAGTCAGAACCAACACTATGTGTCTTAACGCTTTTCAGCCCCGTTTTTGCGCTGTTTGCAACACTTTTTCCGGCGCTGTTTGCTGTGCCCTTTTTACTGAGAACGCCGCTGGCCAATTCAGTTCCGGCCTTTTTACCGCCTCCGCCGTCTGAGGTTTTGGCTAAATTGCTCGTTACCGATGAGCTGAGAGAGCCGGCCGCAGATGTATTGGCGCCTTTGGTAGACGTTAAACCAGCTTTATGCTTATTTCCTTTGTTTTGTCCTGCTGCATTTGCTTGCCCGCCGCCTTTCTTCATCTCATTTAAAGCAGATTGAAGTATAGACGATCCTGCTTGTGCATTACCGGGCTTTGTAGAATTGATACCGGTACGAAAGGCATTTCCTTTATTTTGTCCGGCCTGTGCGGGCGTGGTGTTATCTGCGGAAAGCGAATTGTTAAGGGCCTGCTGTAAGACCGTCCCCCCGCCAATAACTGCTGGTGTGGACTGCTTCAAGCCAGCGGAAAAGTCCTCGGCAACCTTCTTCCCTGATTGTTCGGCGCTTGTCGGCTTATCTAATTCCCCTTCAACATTGGCAACCATCTGACTTGCTTCTTCACGGGCTTGTTCTTGGGTCATCCCCATGCCTTGGTAAAACTCTTCTAAAGCCTGTTGGGTAGTCTCAATTGCTTCTTCTTTGGATTGTCCTAATTTTTGAAGAAAATCTATTTGCCGGGCTGCCCATCGTTCTTGATATTGAGCTTCTGACTCTTCAGTTTTGACCATAATCCCCATTGAATTAGATATAAACTCATCTTGTTTATCCAATGCCTTTCCGGTCTCTAAATCAAGCAGCTTGCCGTCTCGTGACATTTTGGAAAATAAGGCTCTTGAATTTTTTTCATAGGCATCCGTGTTTTTTGCTAATGCGGTATTATAGTCAGCCGTGCTTTTGCTCAGTAATGATCTTCTTTGTTCCGCCTCTATATATCCCTGCGCAAACAACTTCTCAATAACATCATTTCTGTATTCCATATCTTTCTTGGCGGCTTGTTTACCATCGTCATAGACTTTTTTAATGTCGTTGTTGTACTTCTGAGCTTGTTTAAATGAAAGCTGTCCTTGCTGATCCGTTACTACTTTTTGCATTGCTAATGCTTCTTTTTGATTGGCCGCAAATTTACTTGTAGACAATTCAAAATAGGAAACAATGTCATTGAATTGCTTCTTTTGTGAGGCATTCATATTGGAAGTGACGAGGCCTGTCTCTTTTTGCAGTGCGTTTAACTGCTTTAGTTTATTCCTAGCCTCTTGCATATCTTTATCAATTGCGCCGACCATCTTGTCAGTCATCTTTTCGCCGGCTTTTTTTGTTTTCTCATCGGTGTCCGCATATAGCCCTTTTAAGACAACCAGAGCATCCTTTTTAAGCCCTTCAAGTTCTTGTATTAGCTGGTCGCGCATACTGGCATAAGTTTCAACTAATTTAGCTGACATCTTCTGAGCTTCTGAACCAGATACCCGGGTCAATTCAAACAGCTGCAGTTCTGCCTTTTCTCTTAAGTCCACATAGGTGGAAGCAGATTTTTGTGTTGCTTTAGAAACACCCTCACCGTAAAGCAAGGCAGATTCTCGCGCCTCTTCTTGCTGCTTTTTCTGGTTCTTCAATTGTTCAGTGTAAGCGTAAGTAGCAACCGAAATACCGCCTAGCAGTGCTGTACCTCCGACAATTGCAAGGCCAACAGGACCGGTAAACGCTAAAAGCGCCCCTATTCCAGCTGTAAGCGTGGCGACGGCTGTCGTAACCCCTAATACACCTGTCGCCAGAACGGCTGTTTTCGCTATGGTTTGCACGGTGCCGGAATCCAGATTATTAAACATCATAATCAAGTCGCTGCCCTTGTTTGCTAAATCGCCCAGGGCAGGCAAAAGGCTTTCCGTCAGTTTGATTTTTGCCCCTTCAAGTGCTGACTGAAAAGCTACTATGCTTCCGTGTGCATTATCCAGCATTGTATCCGCCATCTTTTTAGCGGCTCCATCTGATTTTTCAAGCGCCTTAGTATTATCCCCAAGAGCCTTTGAACCTTTTTGAAGAAGGACAGCCCAATGTTTATATGCTTCAGCGCCCACGATCGTTTTTAATGCGGCCGCCTGTTGCTCTTTGGTCATGCCTTTCAGACCTTTTTCCATTTCCTCAACGACTTCCGGCATGCTTTTCATGTTTCCGGCTGCATCGAAGAAATCAAAACCTAATTTTTTGACAAGCTTCGACGCCTTACCCGTTGGCGAAGCGAGACGGATCAAGGATGTACCAAAAGCCTGCCCGGCAATTGAGCCTTGAAGACCTGCGTCACCAAAAGCCATAATGGCGGCCGCTGATTCTTCCATTCCCCAACCAAGGGAATTAGCGTTCGGCGCCAAAAACTTCATGGCTTCGCCCATCTGTTCAACGTTGGTGTTTGCGTTGGCTGCGGCGTAAGCAATGACATCCGAGGCGTGCCCTGACTCTTTTGCTTTTAGAGCAAAGGCAGACATGATATTTGATGTAATATCTGCTGCTGCACCTAATTCCAGTTGGCCGGCTGCCGCCAGACTGAGCATCCCGGGCATTGCGTCATAAATGTCATTAACCTTAAATCCGGCCATTGCCAAAAAACCCTGTGCATCCGCTGCCTGACTTGCTGTAAAGACAGTGGTTGCACCGAGTTCTTTTGCTTGCTCTCTCAATTTTGCGATCTCTGCCGCCGATCCGCCGGAAATGGCCTGGACTTTACTCATTTGCTTTTCAAAGTCCATGCCGACCTGAACAGCATCACGTAGGGACAGAGCCAGCGCACCAAAAGCGATGCCCGATGTCATAGCTACTGACGAACCAACGGAACGCATTTTTCCACCAATTGAATCCATTCGTTCGCCCATGATCCGAACACGGGAGGAAGCTCTTTTCGCTGCCTCCTCTAACGTTTTTATTCTCTGAGTCGTACTATTTAGCGCGTTTTGCGTCTTATTCATTGCGGCAGTAGCATTATTTAAACGGCGGGCGAGCGTTTGCGTTTCTTTTATGTCTTTCCCTTTTTTTATAGCCGCGTCTGCGTAAGCTCTCTCAAGCGCCTTTACTCTGCGTTTATGCGTTTCCAATTGTTGTGTTAATGTTTTTTCGGTTACTTGAGCAGTTTTTAATTCGTTTCCCCACACACCCACTGCCGTACGGTTTTTTTCAAATTCCGACTTCAAATTTTTCATTTGAACAGCACAGGCGCTCATTTCTTTTTTAAACTCAGATGAATTCGAATACAGCCTGACCTTTATGTCTTTGCTCAATCGGGCACCTCCTTATCCGAGAAATTGATCAATATACATAGGTTCATCATTGTTTTTTGCCTTCGTTTGGGTCTTCTCTTGTGATTTTCTCCGAGCCAGTCTTTTCAGATGATAGACAATGTCCATTTCGTCAATTTGATTCTGCGTATATCCTATTTCCTCAAGGGCGTTATACATATCAAGGACTGACTCAGGCAGACTCACTCCCCCGGCTCTTCACCGCTGGAAATTCCCTCGCTATTTAAAAGAGCCGTTGCTTCCGCAATATTCCCCAACACATACTGTGCAGCAGCATAGATTGTTCTTCCTACCAGCCGGGCATCAATTCCTTTTTCAAACTCATCAGGTGTAAATTTCTGGCCAAAGGTATTACAGACAAATTCAACCTGTTCATTAGTAAAAAGACGCTCTGAATCTTGTGATTCAAAATCGTCTGCAATCTTTGCAGCCTTTCGAAACAATAAACCTGTAATGTGGTCAGGTGTAACAAATTTTTTATCTTTGCCATCAAGCCGAAGTGTAATAGACAATGCTTCCATGTAAGTTCCTCCTTTTTCATATAAAAAGAGCGCTCTTAGGCGCTCAATGAATTATTTACCGACATCAACGACAGGCGTTCCCTCTTTCGTGATGTCCTTATAGACAACTTGTTTGAACCATGTTTCAGCATTAATCCCATTGGCCTTATCTTCTTCTGCTTTTGCATCCCATCTGCGCTTACCCTCTTTTACATTAGTAAGAGGCATGAATTTAATTTTGACCTGCGCTGTTTGGGGTGTAGCTTTCCCTTCGTCCGTTTTGTGTTCAATCGGTACTAATTCTGGGGTCCCTTTAAGCACCCAATAGTATCTGTACCCGCCGGTAGAGAGCTTGGCCCGGAAACCAAGAGCAATCTCTAGTGTCTTATCATCAGCACTAGAAAAATGAATGCCATTCTCCACTTGCTTACCGAAAATCCTTGACTGCATGTCAAGAGGAAGGTCGGCAACTTCCATTTCACCATCAATATCACTTAAACTATTAACAGTGGCATATGCCACGTTGTCGGCATAAAAAACCTCCTGTTCTGATTTAGGATCAATTTTTAAGTTAACGGCGCCCGGTATTTCTTCGGGAACAGAAAATTTTAATTCATCTTTTGTGTCTTTTAATACTTCTGCGATATGAAACATATCCAAACCAGATAATACTTTCCCCATCTATTTCCCCTCCTGATAATAGGTTTTTTTATAACGTCTGGCCTTATGAAAGACCTTTGTGTCTGTTTCGTATAAATCTTGCGAATCATACCGGCTGTAGCCGATTTCTCGCATAAGCTTATCTATTTCCGCAGCAATCGCTGTTTCCTTGCCGCGGGTGCTCGCTTGAGTGAAAATACTGATCTGATAACGCACCTCAAATGAATAGACCTGGTTGTCTGCAAAATCCGCATCAGCATCTTGAATCTCCGAAAAAACTACTCTCGGAAATGCGCTGACATCATTCGCAACGAGGTTATGAATTCCGCCAGATGTCAGGCCTTTTAATAAGGCACTGGAATTAAGTGTGCTCACCAATTCAATTTTAGGAGAGTAGGTCATTTGATCGGCGCTGTAAGTATTCGCTCCATTAGTTCCACAGCGGGGCCCTCCCCTTCTTTTCCGCCTTTTTCTATGAACGGTTGCGGCGGCATTTTTGAGGTTCCCCACTCCAAGAACCTCCCGCGATACGCTACCTTTTTATTCGGACCAACGGCCACAAACCTCACTCCGTCCTTGGATTCTCTGACATTGGAGACTGTGATGTTGTCCTGCATATGAGGTTGTTTTTTATCACTCCGGTTAACGTGGGAGCGTTGCCGTTCAGCGATAATTTCACCGCCGGCCTTTAGCGCTACGGGTTCCACCTTTTCGACGTCTCCGCCGATTTTTTTAAAATACTGCGTTAGATCCTCTATGCCGTCAAAGCTCATATCAGCCATTGATTCCCACCTCCTGACAAAGAATCTCAAGCTCTTCCCCCTGATCATCCGGATCGTTAGTGTCCAAAATATCAAAAACGCGTTCCGTCTTTTCTTTAGGAACGCGCTTAACAATCCGCATATTCGGTTTTATATCCTTCCGGTAACGCACCGTGATTTTTTTTGGAGTCTTGACTCCCAATGCTCCGGCAATCATAGTTTCGCTATTTCCGAGAGAGCCAGCCCCCTCTACAGCTCCCCAGACCGTGAATAAGTCCACATAGGTTGCATTCCAATTACCTTCTTCATCCTGTGTCTCGGTTTTCTTTTGAAAGGTCAGACGGTGCCGGAGTTGGCTGATCTTTTTTCTCATTTTCTTGTTCCTCCACAGATACATAACGCAGCTGCGTCAATATATTTTCAGCAGTAAAAGGGATAGATAAGCCGGTTCCCCCGGTCTCATATATCCCTTTGTTTTCATACCAATGTTGGACAAGCATTTGAAGCACCAGCTCAAATTGCGGGTGCCCTTCAATATACCTGCCTATCCCGTTGATAATATAGCTTTTGGCCGCCGCCATTTGATTCAAAAGCTGACGATCATCTTCTTCATGCTCGACCTTTAAATAGTTTTTAATAGCCTCTAAATCCATTCAGGACACACCGCCTATTCTGTCGGTTCTTCTTCTGTTCCTTTCAAAGCAGCCAGGTCACTTTCAAGGTTATTCATTTTTTGTTTCAATTCATCAAGCAATTTTGTAATTTCGCTGTTTAGATGCTCCGGCATCACGCTGCCAGTTCCGATGTTTTTACTCCGGACTGATTTTTCTGCAAGCATTTCATACGTAATGCTGCTTTCTTCAATAACAGCCGGATCACCCTTGTCTCCTTTCTCACCTTGCGGGCCTTGCTCGCCAGTATCTCCCTTTGGTCCGGCCGGTCCCGGTTCACCCTGTGGTCCCTGTTCCCCGGGTTCCCCCTTATCGCCTTTTGGTCCTTGCGGGCCGGGTTCCCCCGGTTCTCCTTGAGGACCTTGTTTACCGATATCGCCTTTGTCTCCTTTCTCACCTTTTTCACCCTGCAGTCCTTTTACAAAAAGAGGATTTTCTTCGCTGTTTTCTTTGAGATAGACCGGCGTTATCGCCTTGCCGTCTTTTCCTTTTTCAGATGAAGTTTTGACTCCATTACTTTCATATAAATAATCTTCAGCCATCTGTAATCATCCTTTTCCTTTTATTTTTTATTCCGTTTTTCCGTCAGACTCAGAACTGGCAAGCTCTTTCAATTTATCCTCAATAGCCTTGAGACGATCTAAAACAGATGAATTTAAGTGTTCTTCCATTACACTGCCGGTGCCGATATTCCTGCTGCGGACCGACTTATCCGCCAGCATTTCATGGGTTACGCTTCCGGGTCCTGGTTCAGATTGGTTGCCGCCAAAACTGACCTCTTGTCCATCTTTAATGACCTTGCCCCCGGCAATTTCTAAAACACCGCCGATGACGGTACGATTTCCCCCGTCGGCGGTGTAGTTTTTTGTTGAATAGCTCATACTTATCTCTCCTTATTCAACCGTGATTTGTCCGAATACTACAGCATCCTCATCCCATTTACGGACATCTTCTCGTTCAATCCCTCTGACTTTTGTTGAATTTGTTTCAAATGCTCCTGCCCCTGTGTCTGTGGATGCAATTGACTGTTGTTCACGATCAAACAGAACAATCGCTTCTTTTAAATTCCCGATGATGAGTGGAGCTTTACCTTTTTGAGTTTTTAATACTCTGTTAGTAAAAGGCACGACAGGTCGTCCATCAAGCAACTTCTTTGTAGGATTGGTTGGGTCTGGCTGTAATAGGTATCTGCCTGTTCCATCTTTAAGCGTGTCTAACCAGTCATATCCGTCTTGGTTTGTCAGCACGATAGAACCCGGCGCCACCATCGGATCAAGCGTGACATTTAATGCTTTTTTAATACCATCCAAACCATCAATATCTACTTTTTTCAATGATGCAATTGCAGCCAAAATCAAATTGTTACGGGTAACAACTGATTTCTTTGCGAACCATTTTGCTACATATTTCATGATCGCTTGGTCAGAGTCATTCAACATTGAATTAGATAGAGTCATGATGCCACCATAATCTATGATTGAGTAGGATACTTTTGTGAATCTAGGCTGATCAATCTCAGGTAAATTCCCCAATTCCTCTACGGGTGAAAACGGCACCATATCAGCATTTTTCTCAAGTAAACGAGTTCCAGATCGAGTTGTGACAGGTTCAACGGTTACATATTGTTCCAACGGCTCAAACTGACGTTTAAATTCATGGATTTGCCTTCCAATATCCTCTGGGATCAAAATTCCGCCATCTTCATCATTTATACCGGACATCGCTCTAAATTCTGGACTATCCAGAAGGTCACGCTCTTCGTCGGTAAGTCTTTTGCCTCTCAATCCTTTAAGGAAAGCTTTGCTGTATTGCTGTTGCCTTTCCTCATTTCCTTGACCTTGTGAACGCTGCCCCTCTGGGTTGCGCTCTTGCTCGGGCACAAAGTTTACACCGCCCGGTAAATCCGGGACATCAAGTGAACGTCCTTCGGTCATCAATTCGATTTGATTTTTAAGCTGTTTCACTTCATCAAGCAATGCACGCGCTTCATCGGTATTGCCCTCCTGCAGCGCCTTGTCTGCTTGCTGCTTCTTTTCAGTAAACTGTTGTCTTAATGCGATTTCTTTTTTGCTCATTTGCATTGGCATAAAATCATTTCCTCCTTGTTTTCTGCACTAAAAAAGACCTTACTCCGGGAGTACAAGGCCTAATAGTTCCAATTCCATTTTTAACGCTTCATCTGATGAATTACGTCTTTCTTTCAGCTGCTCAACCTTTTCTAAACTGCGGGCACCTACAACCGCCTCAGTATCGCTGTAAGCAGGCGTAGTGACGAGTGAAATATCGAAAATGCGATTGATTTTATTGATTCGTCGCTCGTAAATGTCCTCATCTTCATTGATACGCCATTCATCTGCCTCAGCATCCCCATAATCCAATGAAAAAGCAAAGGAGCACTGATTGATCACGCCGCTCCGGACATTCTCCATTAAATCACGCGCATATGACGTGTCTGAGGGCTTGAATCGGAATTTGAGGCCTATCCCGTCTGTATCTAATTCAAGGCGGCCAGTATCCCCGGAAACGGTATTTCTCGCCAAGGGAAAATCTTGCTGATGGTTGAAAAGGGCGATGACGTTAGACATGTCAGCTGAGTCAAGAGCTGTTCTGCTGATTATCTCTTTAAACCAGCCCAAGCGTTCAGACCATTTTTCGAATTTGAGAGCGTACCCTTCGATATATTCACTTTGCCCCTCACCTTCGGAACGCAGCTCGATCGGCGTCGTCAAATGCCGAACCTCTTTATCCTTCATTCTTGTTGTCACCCCCCTTCATGGCGCCGCCAGCTTTAAGCCGCTGATATTCTTCCACAAAATCGAGGAACACATAGTTTAAGCTGGAGATATATTTGTCGCCGTTTTCAATAGGGTTGCGCTCAAGTAATTCTCTGATTTCGTCTTTATTCAGCACTCCTGTTTCATGAAGTGTTTTCAAATACTCCGCTTGCGTCTTACTGTCGCCGCGCAGCTCGCTGTCTATATTGAATTTCACGTAATGGCCGCTTTTCTGATCGTGATCTAAGAACAATTTAACGTTTAGTTCTTGTTCAAAATTTACAATCCATGGCTGCAGCGTGTTTCTGACATATTCAATGGACTGATGCTCAATATTTGAAAATGTCGCTTTATCCAATTCGTTCAGCTTATGCAACGGTACTTTATAAATCATGGAAATCTGTGCTTTGTTAAACTTCATAGACTCAACGAATTGAGCTTCTTGCAGAGGCATGGAAATAGATTGATATTCCAGTCCGTTATCTATAATGGCGATATTTTCACCTTGATTCACCCGTTTCCACTCTTTGCGCACGTTCTCTTTTGGTTTTTCATCCAGGAACGCCGGAACTTTCAATATCCCCCGAGGAGTTGCCTCATTCTTGTACAGTTTGGCGTTATATTTTGTGGCAGCCGCTTGCGCCCCGATATGCTCCCGCACAACACCAATAGGTGATTTACCATGTATTCCGTCAGTCGAAAGCCCTTTAAAATGCAGTACCTCGTAGTCATATAATTCAATGGCTTTCCCGTTTAACACAGTTTGATACCACAGCATCCCTGTTGTCGGATGAACGTAAGCATTCGTGTAATCAGGGCGTAAGGGGAAGAGCGCTTCCGGGTAACCATGTGGTCCGAATTGAATATAGGAATATGCATTCCCCCAAGTCAGAACATGAGTCATCATGAGCTTTTTCCACGTGAAGGCTGTCATGTAAGGATTCGGCCGAGCATAAACAGCATGCGCGGACATGTGCTCGGGTTTCCGTTCTATGCCGCCTTCCGTTCTTTTATATGTGTGAATCGGCAGTTTCGCAATGTCATCCGACAATACATTGACACATGCAAATATGTCCGGCTGCACAAGTGAGTTGCTTTCACTCACTCTTTCGCCGCTTGCTGTTTTCCGGCCGCCGAACATGTTTAATAAAATGTTGTTAAAACCATCTTCATGATCTGACGAGCCAGAACGTTTCTCAAACATTCGTTCGAGTAGCATTTATATCACCTCGCTTTCTTTGATATGAGGTACGCATAAAACATTAAAAAGACACCCGTCAGAATAAGACCGATGTTTGTGCTCCATCTATAGACAGCTGTCAGAATAAAGGCGGCTCCCGCCATAAACAGCAGATCATTTAATATCAATAAGAAAAAAGAAAACCCTTTTTTAAAAACTCTAGGGTTAAACAAGGCAGCAAAAAAGACACTAATCTTTTTCATACTTCTCACATCCTAAAAACTGAAATTGCCGGAGCCAAAATGTTCATTCAAATCAACTCTTCCACTATTGCCGAAATACATCGCACGGGCAAATGCATTTATAACAGCCGCAATAGGGTCAATTCTCTGCGGTGATTTTGCTTTATCCAGCATGATATTCTCTTGCGGGTCCATTTTCGTAATTGCGTTATTAATTGCCCATGTTAAAACCGGATCATCGCCATGCACGACTTTCCTTTCAAATACCTTTTCTCGAAAGCTTTTTGTTGGTAATGAAAGATGATTAATTCTCTGCGGCAGTTCCACCATTGTATGCCCTTTTGATTCAAGCCGCTGCGCTAAATGAAGAGCATTCCACTTGTCATATGCTGTCTCTTGTAGCCGAAAACGGTTTTTATGAATAAATTCAATGATCCATTGTTCAACTAATTGATAGTCAACTGCTTCGCCAGATGTATAAGTGATAAATCCCATCTCTCTCCACAAATCATATGGCACTTTATCCGTCGCCATTTTTTCTTTGGCTCGGGCTTCAGGCATAAAGGAATGTTGACCGACATAGAAAAAGCCGTCTTGCACGGCCACATATCCAACGGAGGTTAAGTCTGTTGTCATTGATAAATCAAGGCCCAAATAAACGGGCAGTCCTTGCAGATCAGGAATTTCCCCGCTGCAAGCGCGCCATTTTGTCATCTTCATATAACCATTGTCCTTCTGGTCAACCCATCGGTTCATATTTTTGGTGAGGAAACTGCGCATCTTTTCAGGCACTTCAAGAGCCACTTTTAAAGCAGAACGTAATGACTCCATCCCCTCGGGGTACGTTGCCACAATTGGGTTGGCCTTAATCCAGTTTGATTCATCTTTTATATCGTCCTCTGGATCAAGCTCACAGATCATAACAAAATAATCATCATTCTCCGTGTCAATGTCTGGATCAAGAATTTTACTCGTATATTGATATTCCTTAAAGCATGGCCGCTCCATGTTGAAACCCGCTGTCGTAATAACAGCCATTAACGGACTGCGCCGGGCGACCATCCCGCTGTCCAGGACGTCGTAAATCTCACTTGTTTCATGTGCGTGGTATTCATCCACAATGCCCAATGATGGGTTTTTACCATCCCCGAGCTTCCGAGCCTCACGGGAAAGAGGCTGGATAATAGAGTTTGTTTTATATTTTTTCACGCGGCCATTAGCAGAGGTGTATTTCCCCTTTAGTATTGGTGCATGATGCAGCTGCTCAAGGATGGCTTGATATACCTCATCTGATTGTTCACGGGACCAGCCTGCGATAAATACCCGGTGTTTTTCTTGTGTCGGGAAAATCTCATACGACGCGATTAAAGCTAAAAATTGCGATTTCGCATTTTTACGGGCCAGTTGGATATAAGCTTTCCGGAACCGGCGGGCGCCATTTTCTTTTTTATAGAATCCGTATATATTGGCCGCAATAAAAAGCTGAAAGTCTGTTAATTCAATCGGCTGCCCTGCAAGTATACCTTCGACATGATTAAATTGCCGCGACCATTCATAAAAATCCACAACAGCTTCAGCATCAAAGTAATAAGGACAGTCATCTTCTGCGAGCCGGTCAACATCTTTAAAAAAACGCTCTACAGCCCATTTTTGCTTTTTGCCTGCCTTAATTTCCCCGGAGCGAATTTTCCCAGCATATGACCAAACCCGCTCAATGAGAATTTCGGCTGTAATCTCTTGCATTACATGCGGCCCCCAAACCGTTCTTCCTCTTTTGACTTCGGTTTCCCATCATCTTTTTTCGGGATAATAAGTTTACAGCGAGAGGAAATGGTCAGCCCTAAATCACTGGAAGCTTGCCTGCATTGTTTGAACAGCTTGTCTTGATTGATAAGCAAATCACTGTATGTCTTGTTCGCTACTTCAAATTTATTTCCGTCATCATCCTCAACTAATGCAGTAATGGGCGTTTCGAGTAAGACTTTGGTCATTTCCAAGTATTGTTTTCGAGCAAACAAAAAACGGGCAAGCGCGTCCACATCTAAATTAGTCATAATTCCGATGTTTTTTAGCTCATCCGCTATCTTTTTAAACTCTCTTTTTAAGTCTTTTGGCAAATACGATGGAGCTTTTACTTTGTCGTTTGGTGCCTTTATTTCTTGTTCCCGACGTTCCTCAATCTCTTGCTTTGTCAAGTTTTTCTTGCCTTTATAAAGTAACAAATCTAAAGGTTCCCGCGGTCTGGCCATTCCCTCACCTCCTTCCGAATTTTCATTTAGGGAATTTTTCAAAATGGGGAGGGGAGCGCGGTCTCCGGCAAAAGTCCTCTAGGGATTTAAGGGTGGGGGGTCTCCATCTCCTTCTTCAGCTGGCTCATGGCTGCTTGTATTTCCGTTTGTGCTGCTTCTATTTTCTTTGAATATAGATCAACAGCTGATTCCTTTTTCATGTTACGACGAAGAGTAAACATCTTTCGTATTCTGTGCTGCATTCGTCTGATGTCCTCGTTCGTATAGAAGGATGTGTACTCAGCCTTGCAGCGTGGACACTTGATATAATGCTGCTTGATTCCGTTGTCGTGCTTCCTGATCTTTGAACAGCCTTTGACAAGAAGTCTGGTCATGCATTGATCACACACGCACGTTTGATGTTCTGTTTCCAAATCCTCCATCCTCCTTTGCCGTCTTCCGGCTATGGCATGGCCCACAGAGAGGCTGCCAGTTACCCGAGTCCCAGAATAGTTTTTTGTCGCCTTTATGTGGAACGATATGATCGACAACTGTCGCCGGGGTTCTTCTGCCTTGCATTAAGCAGGCGGCACATAACGGATGCTTAGACAGGTAGCCAGCGCGCGACTGCCTCCATTTGCTGTTATACCCCCGTTTGGCCGCAGACTCCCGGTATTGATCATAAGCCGGCTTGGTTCGCTTATGTTGTTCACAGTAGCCCTCTCGTGTGAGGTTTGGACAGCCGGGTTCATTGCAAGGCGTCAAAGCTTTCTTCATTCCAATCCCTCCAATCATATTCTTTCTAAACTGCGCCCGCACTCAAGCCGTTAACCGCCAATTGTCTATCCTGAGATCTACCGGCCGCAGTTTACAGAGAATATAAAAAACACCCCGTAGGATGTTTTTCTTCTTTCTTCAAACTCATTATATTTGGTTAAAATATTTTTATAATTTCAATCTCCAGCTTCCGAATCACCAAAAATGATCTTATGAATCTTAGTAAATTCCTTTTGATTTACCTGTTCTAATCTTGAATTGAATTCATCCAGGTCAATTAATTCTTTTTCCACAAGCAATTGAACTAACGTAACAATATCTAATTTGTTGGTAATTGATAAGAACACAGAATTAGCTTGCCAGTTTTCATTAGAATTAGCTTCAGCTTCTTTAAGTACAATTGAAAAGGAGACGGCCGTATTTCTATCTAGTTCTCCTTGGTAATTTGTTGTTGAGCTCTCTAGTTTTGCTACGAACGATCCTCTCGGTGTTACCACGTCTAATTTATTATTCGAGAATAAACTTGAATACAGATGATATTCATTTGCACCATGGGTTAAAAATTGTATTGACAAGTGATTATCTCTTCCATCAATATACTCAGCCTTACAGTTGATTTCAACACCATTAATAGTAATTTTTGTATTTTTCATGCGATTCTCCTCCCTATCTAATTATGAGGTAATGGTAGGGATAATGGAACCAATTGCGAAATTTGTCGAACGATTTACTAGAAATAGTTTTTGCAAAGAATAAATCCTTAATCAGAAACCAAGTTTACTCAAAGTCCACTCTTTCGCTATTTCCACTGCTACACTCGATACTACTGTTAAAGGAGCCGTCTTTAACTGATTCCCCATTTTTTCTTTAATCTTAGAATAAGTTGTCTCATTTTTAATTGTGTCTAAAAAGTCATGGCCTTGATTTGTTAATGACCTTGCATACCACCAAAATCCAGGATTTAAATTAGTATCTTTTCCTTCTATTAATCCTGCTTCTGTTAACAATTTTACATGATAACTTATAACCTTTTGGTCTCTCTCTTCGAGTTGAATAACTTTCCAAGATTCTGGATTATTATCATTTTCTAAAGTAATAAGTATTTCTCGTATTAAATCAAAATCTCTTTTCATCTTAATCCCTCCCACCTTATTATCGGTAAAAGGAAGCGACAAGGGAATCATTTGCGAAATTTGTCGAACGATTAGTAATTAAACTGGATCATAACCTCTTATGCTGTAACAAATGTCGCCGTGCTTGTTGTATTCATTCTTTAAAGAGGGTTCTTCTTTTGTTGACTTGACTTCTAATATTTGACCAGCGTCAAGAATCTGTGTAATTTTGTCCAAAGCCGCTCCCTTGCAATGTGTAACCCGCATTACTAAATTCTTCAATGAAATCCCTCCAATAGAAAAAGCGCCCTCCCGATTGGGAAAGCGCCTGTTTTTTTGCATAGAGAGTTACAGCGAAACAAAAATTTCTCATAAAGCGACTATCAAACTCGCTTAATTTTTAGATGCTTTTTCGTATTTTTCTAGTGCTTTTGCCAACATCTCAGCATTTAGTTTGATCATAGCTTCATAGATATGATACGTTGTCTGCCCTTTAATTTTCTCAATTGTTGGCATGTACTCTTCTATTAACTCAGATGCAATTTTTGCGAACTTAGGATCCAAGATTCCCCCCTCCTTTCTATGTGAATCCTACCATAAATTATATCTAACGACTAAGATTTTCAATAAATCATCTTTACTTATATTCTTTCTAAACCAATCATACTCAAAAGGCTTCTTAAACATCCAATAGTCTATCCTGAGATTTACCGGACGCAGTTTACAGAGAACATAAAAAAGCGCCCCCGCTCATCAGCAGTGCCGCTCCCTTATTTTATTACCTATTACCATAATACCTTATCTAAAACAAAATGGTGTGCCGTTATCGTGCCAAGTTTGTGCCAAAATTATTTTCTTGCCATTCTACCAGGCATTTCATACTTTATTCTTAATAAAAATTCTAAAAACGTTACAATATCTTCTGCTAATTCTTGATTTATTGATGGAATTTTATGAGTTGCAATGTTACCCGCTTGTCTAATAGCATCAACCCAATCCTTACCGTCTTTAGGAATAATGCCTTCACTCTCAAGAAAATTTACATAGGTTACAAAACTTTCTCCCTCTTTTGCACCTGAATCAACAGCTATATTCATTAACAGCTTCCTAGCTAACAATACACCTGCCGTATATAATTGATGAGACATACAATCTCTTATTTCTGTGTAGACTTTTTCGATTTCTTCTGGAAGATGCTCTATTTTATTCCCATATCGCGGTGAAGGAATTTGAGTCCTATCATTACTCATTTCAAAATAAGTGGGTCTGTTGCAGTTAGGACATATATAGACTTTCCCCAATGCACCCCCATGTCGATCACATAAATAACCTGAATCCGGGCCAACTAATGCATCACAGTGGGCGCATTGATATTTACACGGATCCATTCTATCAACATCAACCCATTCTCCCCATAATACCATTATTCCACTTCCTCTTTTTTGTATAGTATAACATATCCACATTATCCACCAATTACTCATATCTTATATACTGTGCAACTGCCCGAAGTGCCGTCAGCCCTTGCCATCCGTGTTTTCAAACAATATCCCTAAAATGAATTCCACGTTTTCTTTTTGAAGGGAATCAATAAAAATATGCAGAAAAAAAGACTCATCTTGTTTATGAGATGAGCCTGCTTATATCTTGAATTTCTTCATGGCGTTGTTCATGGCATCCTGATTGATTCCAATGTATCGAAGGGTTGTCCGCTGATCTGAGTGATTAAAAATCTCCTGCAGCATGGCAACGTCTTTTGTTTGCTTGTAAAAATGGTATCCGAATGTTTTCCTCAACGTGTGCGTGCCTATATCATCCAAATTGACATACTCAGCAGCAGCCCTCAAAATCTTATAAGCCATCGACCGGGAAATGGGCTTGTTGATCCCTTCGCGGCTTTTGAAAAGATATTCGTGATCTTCTTTCCCCTCAATATATGCCTTTAATTCTCTTTGAAGTTCCGGCGTCATTTCAATTCTCTTTTTCTTTTTGGTTTTCTTCTCTATAAGGTTGAAATACGGCCGTCTGGCGTCCCTTACTCTCAGTTCCAATATATCTGATATGCGGAGACCTGAATTTATCCCGGTGACAAATAGCATGTAATTCCGCTCGCTCTGTTCTTTTAAAAACCGTTTGATATAGAAAATGCATTCCGGGTCCCTTATCGGCTGAACAAAATTCATTCCGGCGCGCCCCCGTCCTTATAGACTTCCACGCGAAGAGCAAAGGCCAGCCGGTAAAATGCTTTTGCTTTCGTCCGGTAGTAGCTCCGCTGACTGAGTCTCATTTCTGCATAGACTTCATAATCATACATTTCTTCATTCTGCATGTAGAGCATGACAAGTATTTGCCGCTCCTTTTGGGAAAGCCGGTTAACCGCTCTTTGCATTCTCTTTAAAAACCGTTCCCTCTCAATCTCCCAATCCATACGTTTTAATGCTGCGTCTTCTGTGGAGGAATGAAATTCATTCGAAAAGCTGGGCGGAACAAGGCTGTATGTTGCGGTCACTTTCGGCAAAAAATCCTCCGGCACTTGTAACAAGTACATGCGATATTGTTCGAGCAGCTTTTCTGCTTTCATTCTCGTTGCTTCTTCGTCAATTTGAGGAATATTTAATGTCAATTGATTCATTTCTTTCCCCCCTATGCACCTTTAATATTTGAATTAATGTATCTTGCAATCTTCATTCGTGAACGGTTAATTGTTGTTTGAACAGTTCCTTTTGCAATACCGAGCAGTGCACTAATACGTTCATAAGAAAAACCTTCTACAATATGCAAAAGAAAAATTTCCTTTTCGCGATTCGTAAGTTTGCCGAGACAATCATTAATTATTTTCTGCTCTTCCTCCGTAACTGATCCGGTTTGCTCTGGCTGAATAGAAAAATCATTTGAGAAGACTTCCATTATCTTAGGATCAATGAACATAGTCCTTTGATATGAGGCTCTGCGATCTATTGAGCGACGTGACACGGGTTGCCTCCCACTTTCAAGCCAGTCGATTGTCCATTGGAGATCAGAAATCATATTTCTGAGATTCTTTTTATCTCTCATACCAGCAGCAGAAAGGTCGCTTTCATTTGCTTCCGCAAGTGGCTTATACATTGCTCTTGTTTGTTTTAGTGTACTTTTATAGCTGAAAAGTAAATCTCTCACAATGATCCCCCTCTTATTTACGCTTTAACGCCCCGCCTTTGCCTCTTTTAAGTGTTTGCCTGTCTTGTCCCATCATTTGCCGCCAAAAGCGCTCTGATCGCTCCTGAGCGTTTTTATTGGGCTTTTCCTTCCTCTTCTTCATGCCGTCCCTCCGTTCAAATAAAAAACGGACACCAATCAGAGCACAGTGATTCTGTGCAATGATCAGTGTCCGCAGGCTCTCCGTCTTGGACATATTGATTTTTGATTACTTCACGTAAAAATTTGATGGTCGGTGTGGCTCATTCCGCGCCCTCCTTTTTAAGATTAAAACCTAATAAAAATGCAGTGGAATAAATCGCTTGAGCTGAATTAAGGTTCATATAGTAATCGCCCATATCTTCTATTGATTCGGAAGCAGGTGGATTATTTTTCAAATTGTTATATGTCGCTTGTAGTGTCTCTTCTTTTCTGTCTAAAGTCTGAATAGCCGCCTCCAGATAGACTGCAAGATCAAGAGTTTCCTCAAGTGCATGCTGCAACCAGCCGCGCAGATCATAGGCATTAACTTGGACGGGCTGGCCGTACTTGGCAAGCCCCTTGTCCTGTTGTGCGTTTAGTTTGCTGATGACGGCTGAAATGATCGGGTTGTCAGCGTGGTTCATCAATACCCCTCCTGCTGCCGCTGATGATTGACGGCGTTTTTGTCCATGTAAGCTGCTTCGATCTGTTCAGGCGCGAACCCAAGCAATTTGCCTAAATTCAAAAAGCGCTCAAAAGACATTACATAAGTCCACTCGTCTTCAATCGAAAAATAGAAACCATATACAAGTGACATTAAATGTGAAAATGCTTTTCCAATACCGATATTTGTTTCTAATTCCCTTTCTTCTGCCCGTCTCATGATCTGCTGAATCGTAGCGCCATTATCAAATCCAATTCTATTGCCAATGCTCAAGATAAAATGCAGGCAGTCCACGTATTCCTCAAGCAGTGGGTTTGTATCACGAAAAGCCGTTACATCACCCACTTTGCAAATTGGACACTCCTCATAATCAGGATCGAATAAGTTTTCAAAATCTTTTTTGCTTAAATGCTCTCCGCAATTATCATTTTCACACCGGAAAAAGGATGCATTTTCAGGAGTCGCACCAACATTTGTTGATACTTTTGTTCTTGGCTTT
Source organism: Bacillus sp. Bvel1 (assembly GCF_014872755.1). Taxonomy (NCBI): domain Bacteria; kingdom Bacillati; phylum Bacillota; class Bacilli; order Caryophanales; family Bacillaceae; genus Bacillus; species Bacillus sp. Bvel1. The sequence continues at coordinate 39,436 of NZ_JAAOBZ010000007.1, forward strand.
TGGTTATTACTCCAATGCTTAAAGCCGCGCCATTCATTCGCACACTCGGCCAGCTCCACTTGTAAAGCGAGAATGAGGTTCGGCAGCAAGTCCTGTCCCTCAAGCCCCTTTTCTTTGATGATCCGATCGTCAAGCACCTTTTGCATTTCAAACATTTTTTGTAGATTCATTGTTTCCGCTCCCTTATTTCCGCCCGCCGACGGTATTTTGAAGAAATTCATGTACATGACACATCAGCAGCATGCCGCCTGTTTCTGGTCCGTACTTTTCACGGAAGACAGCCAATGCTTGTTCAAAAGCCTGCCTGTAATCCTGTTTCACTATCTCACCCCATCAATCCCGGCAGCACGGAGATAGTGAAGAAGATGAGCCCCACGCAAGCCCCGACCAGCCAGATATTTGTTTTATCCCGTTTAGCGATAATGGTATGATCGCCAATCATTTTCAGATCGTCAGACCGAGCGACAAGCGTCGGGATGTAGTCCGGGTGAACCTTTAAAAGCTCGGCCGCTTGCTCGACGGTCATTGCTTCGTCCTTCGTGGCCTTCACGTTCCGTTGCAGTTCTACTTGTAGTGGCATCATTTTTCTTCCCCCTCGCAATGGCATTCACTTTCTTCATGACCGCATTCTTCGCATATTTTTTCAACCTGCCAACCCTCAAAGCGATATTGGGGCATTGAATAATATTCTTTGTAGCAACTCGTGCATGTTACGATCCCGTCGCTGTCTGAATCCCAGTTAGAAAAGGATGCTTCTTCTGTGCAATCGCAATACGGACAAGTTTGTTCTTGGGATAATTCGCTCATTCCGCGTCACCTACAATCTGAAGATTTTTATAATGAGCTACATGTCCGCAGGGATTTTTCCAAATATGAACCTGTCCAAAGAATCCGTCTTCAGCGTGCTGCGTGAGCTGAGGATTTCCCATTTCCCCGCCACAAGTAGGGCATTCCCAAAGTGCATTGATTGTTTTGAATCCGGTCAGGAAACCATTGGTATCGCGGGCGGGAATCGTTACTTTTTTTGTCTTCATTCCGCAGCCCCCTCCAATGCTTCAACTTTATCTTCCAATTCCTCTATCTCGTCCTCTAAATTGCTGTTTTCAAATTCTAAATCTCTTATTTCTTCTTCCTGTCCCTCGACCTTTAATTTTAGTTCTTCGTTCTCTTTTGTAAGCCGCTGAATCTCTTCCTGAGCCTGCCGAAACTGAATGACCGTGACATCCTGCTGGCGCTGATGCTCCCGATTCATAGCCTGTTGCATGATTAACTCTTCCGCGAGCTTTTCGGCTGCTGCTTCTAAAGATATTTGCTCCGGTGTACTGGCCGCCGTTTTCGAAATGGTGCAAATGTAAGAGCCGGTATATAAAACTTCACCTTTTGATAAGTTGATTTTGAATTCTTTCATGCCCGGGCCTCCCGGTCTAAAAGACATGTTTTGCATACAACCCAATGAGCTGAATAATATATTTTTCCGCAGCGTTCACACTTGCGGGCGATTTCGTTTTGATACATTTTCCGTTCCTCCCCCGCAGGGGAAAACCCCTGCTAATTGAATTTATGGCCGATCTCGTAATCACAACGAGCCAGACCGCCTTTTACTGTTTGAATGATTGTTTTACCGTGTTCCGGTGCCTCAACGACATATGCGGCGTTTTGGTTGCCGTCTAACACGATGACAGACACCTTCCCCGGCTCAATAAATTGAGAAACACTTGTATTTTGATTGAGTGATATATGTTTTGGCTGCATGTTCAAAGCCTCCGTATGGTATAATAAAAGTGTCTAGGTTTTATTTACCATACGGTGGCGGTTGCTTTAGCGGCCGTCCTTACATCCAATAGTTTGACGGGAATAGCTGTATGCCAACCTTTGGTTTTTCCGTCGGAATGATTGGGTGTTTTTTTATATACTCAACGCGTTCCTCTTCGCTCATCACCCGTGTTGTAACTTCTCCGTGCCGACGCAAGTTTTTGTTTTCTGTCATGGTGCTGTCCTCCTATTCTTTATTCATGCCTTTGATTTGAAGATTATATAAGCGCTCAAGCTCTTCATCTGTCTGGCGGTTTAAAAAATCTCTGCCATAAGAACCGATAAGCAAAAGCCATTCCATTAAATGCTTTCGTTCTGCCTGTCCCAACGTCTGCCACTCCCTTCATAATCAGCATTTGTAAAGCCGCGTTCCGCACCTCCGGGGTACAGTCTTCATAACGCACGATGACCATAAGTTGCTGGACCGTTGCTTTTTCAAAACGGAAGCTTTTGCTTGTTGCGTTCATCTTCTGACGCTTCCTTTCCGAGCAAGCCGGATTCCCGAGGCTCAATGAGGTCTCTTTTTGCTTGGTCGATGATAAGGAATAACGTTTCATCTTCATTCCGTTTCAGCTCTTTTGCTATGTTGAGGTAAGACTCATCTGCCGCCCACAGCTCCCGGAAACGCCTGATTTCACTGTCATAAAACATGAAGTTTAGGTCCTGAAAAGGGATATACACCGGGCTTTCTTCAAACAAATAGCGTAGTCGGAACATTTTATCTTTCATGGTTTTCTCGGATATTCTAATTCTTTTGTTAGCGCGTAAACCGTTCTTACGGGCGGGCAGGATGTTTTTTCTTGCAAAGTCCATGACCAGCAAAATGATTTCATCCGAATCCCTGTTTAATAATTCCGACATATCAAGAATTGATTTCCCATCATGCCAGTATTGAACTACCTTTTTCAGCTGGACCATTGACCATTCATAATTCATATCCTCCAAAGCCAGTTCGAACCGTTCGGCATTGACCGCCTGACTCATGCTAAACACTCCTTTTTGTAATTCATATAGCGGTGAACAAGTATGAGGCGGTGTTCATGCTGCAGATTCTTCGTTACAAGCCAGTTGTTTGGATTTAAGCCGTTTGCCTTAATAACATTTTTCTGTGCGCGCGTCGGGCGCTTCCCGTGTTTCACACTGCATTCCCCCTAAAGTTCTGATAGTCTGCTATTTTTTGATCAAGAAGAGCAATAAGATTATCAAGCTCTTGTTTGCGTTCAGCGTCGGTAAGCTTTCGTTCCGCCTTGAATTCCCAAACGCCGGGCATGATCATATCAGCCTTGGTTCCAAGCACTATTCCCACCTCCTTTAATGCGTCTGTCCTCTCCGGTAAACTTGACAACCCTCGTCCCTTGCATCATTCGAGATATGATCCGGCCGCCATGTGTACCGTATTTGCTTTGGAGGCTTTCAACGTTGTAGTTGGTCGTTATGATATTGGGCTTGTCCTCTCGAGACTCAATAATTGTCAGAATCAAGTCAGCAGCCCATGATTCCTCCCCGTCTTTATCCTTCCTGACGTATTCAGCTCCAAGGTCATCCAGCACCAGTAACTCGCATGATTCAATGTTTTTCAAAATATGTGCTTCTGTCTCTTTTGAATCGCCATAAGAGTTTCGAATTTTTCTAAGCAGCATTTTTGTATTGGCGAAGATGACATTTTTTCGTAGGCTCTTCACATGCTGTGCGACACTGTGAGACAGGTGGCTCTTTCCGATTCCATAATTCCCTTGCAATAATAAAGAATCAAAATCACCCCAGTTTCCAAAGTTCTCCGCATACCATTTCAGCTTGCGAAAAGCGTCCTGTTGCGAATCGGATAAACCCTTCAAATTAAAATTTCCGAATCTGGCTTTCTGTGTATCTGGTGGGACAAGACTGTTATTCCAGAAAAAAGCGTCCGCTGCTGTTTCTTCTTGAAATTGAATCATTTCTTTTTCAAGCGCTAAGTTATCGCATGATAAACACCGGCTATGCCTAGCCCCGTTTTGCATGTAGATAGGAACCGTATTGCCGCATGATTCGCATTCTCTTTCTCCGATCTTGTCAGGAAACAAATGCTTGAGCCTGTCGGGGAGCACTTTAGAAAAGGCCTGAGTATTGGTCTTTCTCGGGCTTTCCGCTCTGAGCAATTGAACCCCCTCCTTTTTGGTTTAGGTATGATTCAAATTTTGTCCCGAACAATGTTTGAGGGCGTAGAAACTTATTCATAGTAGGATCATTGAGCCATTCCTCTGTTTTTACAAGAATGACATGTTTAAAATCTTCAAAACGAAAACCTTCGTTCCAGCGTGCTTTGATGTCCTTTTTTGTTTTTTCTGTGGTATATCGGTATCGTGTACCCGCTACTTTGTTCAGCAGATCAATGATCAGCTTGTATGGAATCTCGTCCTTTTCGTTTTCGGAAGAAGATGCGTCGTCGGGTTTACCCGACAATATATCTTTTAATTCTTCTTCTTCTTCTTCTTTCTTCTTTCTTCTTTCTTCTTCTTGTTCGTTACCTTGCGTTACTGTAACGTTACCTGTAACGTTACTAGGTTGAGAAAGCTGTAAAGCCTTTTGTTTTTCCCGATATTTAGCAACTCTTTTGCGTGTATCTTCCCTGATTTTATCCATCGCATCGACGTTCTGATGCTTTTCCCAATTGCAAATACTGATATAGTTCTGATCGTTAATCTCGATCATTCCGAACCGTCTAAATGTATCCAAGGCCATTCTTACAACCCCCAACGGCCGCGAGAAAATAGCTGCAAGCATTTCGTCAGTATACGGAACATTTTCACTAAGAAAGATGTAACCGGAGGCGTTGGTTTTACCAGCTTGAGCGAGTAATTTCACCCAAATAATTAACAAAGTGTCAGCTTCGGGCATCTGTTCAATAAGCTTAATTTTTTCGTCATCAAACATATGGGTGCTGAGCTTTACGAATTTAATTTCGCCCATTCAACTCCCCCCTTTCTGACTTGGTCAAAGACCATACAGACCGCTTGCCGTTGACAATTACAGAGCCGAGGGTGTTTTGCTGACATTGATCAGACAGGCAGGTGCCGCCTTGAGCTTCTAGTTCGGCAATTGCCCTTTCGTGAGTATTAACAGACTCGCTTATAATTACGTGAATTTGATTATGCAGCCAGACGTGGCTTTCTAAAAACACATGTATTCTCCTTTCGGCTATTTGTTGAAAATCTCAGCAAAGTGCTTATCTAAAAAGGCAGCCATTTTAGAAGCTTGAAAGCTCCAGTTTTGCCCTTTGGCTTGCGGGTAAAATACAAAACCCCCGTTTACCGAATCTAAAACTTTGCGGAACCGACTTGGGTATAAAATGTTTTCTTTGATCCACTCGCTTTTACGTGCTGTCTTTTTCTCAAGGTCTTTCATGTTCCAATAGACCCCGGATAACGATTGTTCTCTTAGTTCCTGGAGTTCCACCTTGCTGATGAGAATTTTGTCAGCAGGGATCGGAATTGACAGGCTAACATCAAGAAGTTGTTCCATAAGTTTCTCCTCTCATGTCTTTTAAAAATTTTACTCACTTTTATTTTGTTCCTGTCAGTACCATTATTGTTCAAAAAAAAATCGGATCTTAATATTAAGTTTCTTCGTGACCTTTTCAATCGCCTGCATAGAAAGATTCGCTTTCCCTCTCTCAACTCTTGAGATGTATGAAGCTGTGTACCCTAAGAATTGAGCGAATTCGATTTGAGACATTTTCCGCTTTTTTCGGATTTTTTGGAGCAGACGTCCAAACTCTTTCAGATCGAACATTTGTTTTAACACATCCTTTTTGTACCTGAAAGGAACAATTCGATCTTAACATAGCGATTTTTTTTACACAAGTGCTTTTTAAAAGAATTTTCTCGTGAGGTACACGATATGGTATAATTACCTATGAGGAATAAGGTTAATTTTTCAAAAGAGCAGGTGTTATTATGGGAAATATGAAAATGGGAGAAGCGATTCGGCGTATTCGTAAGGAAAAGAAAAAAACATTAGATGAAGTTGCCGAAGCTGTGGGAATTACACACAGCTACCTTTCAAGAATAGAAAGAAATTTACAACAGCCATCAATACAAGTAATAGAAAAAATCGCTGACTATTTAGGCGTCCACAAATCATACTTGTTTTTTGATGAAGAGAGCCTAGAAAAGTATTCAGAACCAGAGAAGCAGCTTCTTTCACAGAAGAGTATAACAATAGATGATCTCAAGAAGCTAAACATTGTCCACGATAACGGAAGTAAGATAACAGAAGAAGAATTGCAAATGGTTATAAATTATTTAAAGGAATTAAGGGAATTAAAAGAACGACATTTGAAAGATTTAAATTAACCAACTTTAAGTTTTTTTGTGTCCACATTTTTCTCCTTTTCAATTTCCTTTTTTAGATTCCCGATGATGTTCTCGAATGTAATATGCATGATGTGTTTCCCCTCCCAAAACAGAACGTTTGTTCCTATTATATTTAATAACAATTTTAAAATAAATACTTTTTCAGGAATTTCCTATTTTCGTTTTTCCGGAAAACAGGAAATATCCCCGAAAAGTACGAAAGACGTTGCCAGTCATGGCAGCGTCTTTTTGTTTTTTTATGTACTTTTCGGGAGTCAGATATACTACATGCCTACTCTTATCTCAGTCGTTTGAAAACTTCCGCCTGCTTCAGAATGGTTTAACGAAACACCCACAAAAGCAGTAGTCAGTATACCGAACGCTAAAACTAAGGTCAATGACATTTTTCTCATCTGCAACACCTCCCACTTCTAAATATTAAAATTAAATCCTAATTTTATCAAGTCAATTTTAGGAAGAGTTGCTCTAAATTGATCTTGCTGTTGAGAAAAATAATAAAGGGATAGCAATAATTTTTCAGCGTTTTCTTCTCTTTTCCCATCAAAAAGAAGAGCATATTTTTTATAAAAGGAATCCGAATAGAAAGAGTTTAATGGGTCGGATCTTCCTAAAGCCTTTGCGAATTCAGTCACTTGAAACTCCTTTGAAATTTCTTTGTTCCAATAATATTGTAATATGGCTATTTCCTCTTTATTCTGGACCATTTCCTCACTGCGATCAGGGAAATTTGCAAGTAAGTTCAAACACCTCAAATAGTACCTATAAGAATGGCAATATGATTCATTCATATAAGACAATGCCAATATGTACAAAGCTGTCATATTCAAATTGATACTGAGGTCTTTTTCAAGGAGAGAGAAGGCCGCCTCTCTCGCCTTATTAACGTCGTTGTTTTGTTTTAAATATATATTCACTAAGACTTCTTCTATACGAGCAGTAAATGCGATTTTCAAAAATGGATCTGATAAATTTTTAATAAGACTTCGAATGGATCGAATATGGTATAGAGTGATCTCATACCTGCCATTATAAAAGTACCCATACATTTCTAGTATACTCAACAACGTTCTCATTTCGTCACAAGAAGGACTAAACTTCTTTAATCCTTCGGTATACTCAATATTCCCAAAAGAGAATCTTGAATTAAGAATAAATCTATAAATATTAGACCATTGATCGTATTTGCCATCCCTTTCAATCTGGGCGCTTATCAATGCCTCTATAACAGAATATAATTGCTTAGTGTAGCAATATTCCAAAGCAGAAGCATAATTTTTCTTTTTCACTCCAGTTAAGCAGTGCTGTTCCATCAATGCAGTTTCATTTTCTGGATCAACATACCTTATGATCTCTCGAACCATCCAAAAATTAATTTCTTTTCCGCTAAGAAACTTACTTAAATAGCCTTCGCTAATCCCGATTTTAGCAGCTATAACATTCTGCTTTTCATCAGAGGATTTTATTAATTCTTTTAGATGGATCCTTATATCTCTAGCTGCTACTGTTTCCATATGATCACCTTTTCACCTCAAATTTAACATAATCACAAAGAAAATTTTGTCGAACGATGGCGATAAGATTTAGAATTTTTTGATTTTTTACGTTATAATTTATTCCTCTCAATACTTATTATAACTTATTTTACAATGGTTAACTAATCGAAAAGCCTTATTTGGGACAATCTTTTAAATAAATTAAGATAGTGCTATCTTATTATTGAGAACTAAAGTTCCCCTATAGGAGTGAAGAAATGGCTAGTTTCCTAAAACGCGGTAAAACGTGGCAGTATTGCGTTAGCGCTAAACCCAAGCCCATCAGGAAAGGCGGTTTTAAAACTAAGAAGGAAGCTCAAGTAGCTGCCACAGAGGTTGAAGAAAGATTGAGGAAATATAAAACGCCGGGCACTACAAAAGTCCTCTTTGATGAATACTTTAAAAGTTGGGTAAATGTTTATAGAGCTGATATTAGCGCTATCACTCGTGAAGGTTACTATATTACACTTGGAGAAATTTCAGAGAATTTTGCAGGCAGATATATCAATGACATTACTAAACGAGAATATCAAGAGTTTTTAAATAAGTTTGGAGCTGAACACGCAAAAGAAACTGTTAGAAAAATAAATACGCACATTAGAGCTTGTGTGCTAGAGGCAATTGAAGAAGGAATTATTCAGTTTGATTTTACCAGGAAAGCAAAATTGACTGGAAGTGTGGAATCAAAACGCCCCGAAGAAAAACACTTGAATTATGTTGAAAGTCAAAAGCTTTTAAATGAATTATATGTGCGCAAGGATCAGTCTATCGGATATTATTTATTAATACTGGCCCTAACTTCAGGAATGCGATTTGCAGAAATTGTAGGGTTAACACCTGAGGATTTCAACTTTAAATTAAATGAGATTACAATCAACAAAACCTGGGATTATAAAAAAGGAACGGGTTTTGCTACGACAAAAAATGCGTCTTCGAATAGGACCATTAAAATGGATTCTAATACAATGGGTTTATTCAAAAAGCTGTTTGCAGAATCTGAAATACCTGATAACATACATAATCTTGTATTTTATAGTCCTCGCAGCTCTAAGAAAGTCATCACTAACGAATTTGTCAACAAAATATTGAAAAAGACATTAACAGACTTGAAAATAGAATCAATTTCGATACATGGATTGAGACATACACATGCCAGCGTGTTGCTCTATAAAAAGATTTCAATTTATTATGTCTCAGAGCGTTTAGGTCATGCCAAGATAGATACCACGCTTAATTATTATTCACATATAATTAAAGAACTCCGTGAAGAAGATACACGAAACACCCTTGATCTGTTTGAAAAAATGCCAGACGTGAAAAAATCTGTTTAGAAATGTGCAAAATTTGTGCAAAAAAAAATAAAATCATATCGTTTTTCAGCGGGTTCATACACAAATAAAAAACTTACAAAAACGAGAAAAACCCTTGTGTAACAAGGGTTTTTCTGTTTTGCCGACATTATTAATCTGCACCTATCTTATGCTGGAAACGCTCTAGGAGAGATTCGAACTCCCGACCTGCAGTTTAGGAAACTGCTGCACTATCCGCTGTGCTACTAGAGCCTGCTTCTATTATAGTAACGCTGGCGGCCGTTTTTTTCAAGCCTACAGCCCTCCGAACACTTTATAGGCGGCTCTCGTCGTATCTTCATCTATTCCGATATAACGCATTGTAATAGACGGAGAAGAATGATTCAAAATCCTCTGCAGTTCAGCAATGTCTTTTGTCCTCTGATAAAAATGATACCCGAACGTCTTTCTAAGCGTATGCGTCCCGATTTCCTCCAATCCGCACGCGGCAGCTGCTTCCTTTAATATTCTGTATGCCTGAATCCGGGAAATGGGCTTATTCGTCCGTTTCGATTTAAACAAATAGTCATCCTCTTTCATGTCTTTTGTATAAGCGTATATGTCGGCCTTTAAAGACTCCAGTATCAGAATTTTTCTTTTCTTTCTCGTTTTGCTTTCGGTTGCCCACACATGATCTTTGTTCCTTACATCCCTCACGCGAAGCGGCAGAACATCAGAAATCCGCAGTGCGCTGTTCATGCCGAAAATAAATAAAAAATAATCACGATCACTTTTCTTCATTAAATACTGTTTGACTTCCTGGATCTTCTCCAAACTTCGGATCGGCTGTACGATATGCATCAAAAAACCCCTTATAATTGGTAAAGTAACATATTGAGCGTTATGTTACTATTATAGCCGAAACCTGTTGAATGATAAAGGATAAAGGGCCTTATGTAACATAATATACATAGTGTTACATAAGAGGAATAAGGCACACAGTTTCATCGAAGTCTTCAAAAACATCATTTTTGACCCGATGACGGGATTTTAAATCAATAGAGACTCACGGTATTAAAAAAGAAAAACAACGCCCTTAAAACGAAATCTGAGCATTCGTTTTTTTGTGAGCAACCGAAAAAAATGAAAAAAAGACACAATATGAAATTGTGTCCTAGTCTTCATCTTTTACATCAATGTCTTCAGGAAGCGGCTCATTTAAAAACTCTTGAATCATTTCCTTATATTTTTCCAGCTGTTCGAGATGGGTTTGAAATTGTTCCTTGTTGATTAAATATTGCTGTCCGTCATGTACGGCCCTTATTTTATTCGTCAAAACAAGATTGTGCACATATTCTTCAGGAAGACTGGTAAACTCAGCTGTCTCTTTGATCGTTAAATACATGGCTCACGTTCCTTTCATATGTCATGTGAGTGAATTCTGTTTTGTTTATTGTAGCTTATTTTTTGTCTTTATGCTTGTTTCACAGCTTTTTCTGCCCGGTTTCCCATTTAGCCTATTTGCGACTGATTATATTCACACAGAAACTCCGGCTTTTTGCGCACCGGACTATTCCGTTTGTCACTTGTGAAAACAGCACATTTTACTTACTCTATAATTGTAAGCGGAAAACAAAGGAGGCAGACTATGAAAAAGAAAAAGTTTATGAATCTCTGTTTTATCGTTCTGCTCAGTACTTTGCTCACGGCCGGAAGCATCCCTTATCACGCTCAGGCTAAGAAACACCCGTTTTCCTATGACGACTACAAACAGGTAGATGTCGCCAAAGACGGCATGGTTGCCACCGCCCATCCTCTCGCTTCACAAATCGGTGCCGACGTGCTGAAAAAAGGAGGGAATGCAATTGACGCCGCGGTCGCCATTCAATTCGCATTAAACGTAACTGAACCTATGATGTCAGGAATCGGCGGCGGCGGATTTATGATGGTTTATGATGCGAAGACGAAAGACACCACCATTATCGACAGCCGGGAACGCGCACCGGCAGGCGCAGCACCGGATATGTTCCTTGACGAGAACGGCAAAGCTATCCCTTTCTCCGAACGCGTTACTAAAGGGACTGCAGTCGGTGTTCCGGGAACATTAAAAGGACTTGAAAAAGCGCTCGACAAATGGGGCACACGCTCCATGAAACAACTCATCACCCCTTCCATTAAACTTGCCTCAAAAGGCTTTCCGATCGATTCGGTTTTAGCTGATGCCATCTCAGATTATAAAGACAAATTATCACACACCGCTGCAAAAGACGTGTTTCTTCCGGACGGAGAACCTCTGAAAGAAGGAGACACACTCATCCAAAAAGACTTAGCCAAAACATTTACAGCTATTAAGTACAAAGGCACAAAAGCATTCTATGACGGTGCATTCTCCAAAAAGCTTGCGGAAACAGTGCAGGAATTCGGCGGCTCAATGACAGAAAAAGATATCAAAAACTTCAATGTGACGATTGACGAACCGATCTGGGGGGATTACCAGGGCTATCATATCGCAACTGCTCCTCCTCCAAGCTCGGGCGGTGTTTTCCTGTTGCAAATGCTGAACCTCCTGGATGATTTTAAGCTTTCTCAATATGATATCCGTTCTTGGCAAAAATATCAGCTTCTCGCAGAAACGATGCATTTGGCTTATGCTGACCGCGCCGCATTTGCCGGGGATCCAGAATTCGTCAACGTCCCTCTCAAAGGCCTCTTGAATCCAGATTATATCAATGCCCGCAGACAGCTGATAGATATTGATAAAGTCAATAAAAAACCGAAAGCCGGCGACCCTTGGGCCTATCAGGAAGGTTCTGCAAACTATAAACAAGTGAAGCAGCCGACTGACAAACAAGAAGGCCAAACGACCCACTTCACGGTAACCGACCGCTTCGGCAATGTCGTATCTTATACGACAACGATTGAACAGCTGTTCGGTTCCGGCATTATGGTTCCCGGATACGGCGTTGTGTTGAATAATGAGTTAACAGACTTCGATGCGGTGCCTGGCGGCGCAAATGAAGTGCAGCCGAATAAACGTCCGCTCAGCAGCATGACTCCGACTATTTTATTCAAAAATAACGAACCTGTCCTGACTGTCGGCTCTCCCGGCGGAGCAACGATTATTTCTTCCGTCCTGCAAACGATCCTGAACAAAGTTGAGTACGGCATGGATCTGAAAGCGGCGGTCGAAGAGCCGAGAATTTACACAAACAGCATGACATCCTATCGATATGAAAAAGGAGTGCCGGAAGAAGCCCGCACAAAACTGAACGAAATGGGGCATAAATTCGGCAGCAGCCCGGTTGATATCGGTAATGTGCAAAGCATCCTGATCGACCGTGAAAACGGCACCTTTACCGGAGTTGCCGATTCAAGCCGAAACGGAGCCGCAATCGGCGTAAACTTGAAACAATATAAAAAATAACTAGACAAAAAGCCTCGTTTCTCAAGCTGAGAAACGAGGCTTTTGTTTATTCTGCACTGTATTCAGATGAGGGTTTTTCAGATGTTAACGAGGCAAGTGAAAGCACGCCGCACATCGCGATGACAACACCCGCTGATCCGATCCATGTCACTGACGCAAGAGACAGATGAGTGACAACAATGCCCCCGATGCCCGCCCCGGCCGCCATAGCCAGCTGCATCACAGACTGGTTGAGACCAAGTAATACACCCGATGATTCAGGCTCCATCGTTGCCAAATGATACTGCTGAGCAGGTCCTGATGACCAGGCGGCGAAGGACCAAAAAATAAGTACTGCCGCCGCTCCGAAAGCAGAATGTGTGACAAACGGCAATAACATGAGCATGATAGCATGAAGCGCCATTCCGCCGGTTAATGTCATACGCGCCCCCCATTTGTCAGCACTGAAACCGCCTGCTTTAGAACCGGCAAGACTAGCAACACCGAAAATAAGCAGCAATGTACTCAGTATTCCGCTGCCGATATGAGTGACGTTCAGTAAATACGGAGAAAGGTACGTATACGCAACCGAATAGCCTCCGAGCCAAAAAAACGTAATAGCAAGCCCGACAGCCACCTTTCGTTTCTTCAAAAGAGAAAATTGCTGAATAAGCGGCACCGGTTTATCTCCTTTTATCTCAGGCAACGCAAAACGTATAATAAGCATGGCAATGATTCCGATTGCCGCAATTCCGGCGAAAACCACCTTCCAGCCAAAAGCTTCAGACACGGTTCTTCCGATCGGAACACCGATAATGAGCGCCGCCGTAAACCCCATAATGACGGTCGCGAGAGAACTTGCCTGTTTTCCCGGGGGAGCGATTTTTGCTGCGATCGTAAGCGCGGTGACCACCACAGTTCCTGCTCCAAGCGCCATGATCACCCGGGCTGCCGCAAATAAGCCGTATCCCTGTACAAGAAATGAAATGATATTTCCGATTACAAACAATCCAAGAGCATAGATCATGAGCTTCCTTCTGTCCAGTTTTGCTGTAAGGGCCATCATGACAGGCGTTCCGATTGCATAAACAAGTGAAAAAATCGTAATCAGCTGCCCTGCTGCTGCCACAGTAACTCCCAAGGAACCTGCAATTTTATCAAGCATCCCGGATATCACATATTCAGACGTCCCCACTAAAAAGCTGATAATTGCCAAAATGTAAATCTTCCAGGTATTTTGCACCTGACACACTCCTTCATTGATAATTTATATAAAGATATATTGTGATATATCGATATAAAGAATTGAACAAACAGAAACAAATCGCAATATGTCGATGTGTAGTCGAAAAAAGAAACTGAATCCCTCTTCTAAAGGATTCAGCCCTACATTTCGCGCTGAAAATAATCGGCCATCGCCTTTATCGCATCTTCATCTCTTTTATAATAGGTGTATTTGCCAATCCGTTTTGTTTGGATAAGGCCTGCGCGCTGAAGAATGGAAAGATATTGAGACGCCGTTGACTGTGTCATCTGAAGCTTATCGGTGATCTGGCTGACACATACTCCGATCTCATTCATATCAATGCCATCATGCGGTGCGAAGTGACGGTCCGGCTCTTTCAGCCATTGTAAAATCTCAAGCCGTGACTCATTAGACAACGCTTTAAAAACATCAATAGGTTTCATACGCTTTATTATATCGTGATTTTACGATATGTCAATGTTATTTTTCTTGAATCTCTATTTTTTGTTTTGTCTCTCTTATGATCCGGGAAATAAAATCACTCACATTCTCTTCAAATGTGTTTTCCCGCCCGTATTGCCTTACATGTACAGAATGGTGGCGGCACTCTTGATCTCCCACAACCGCCATATACGATATTTTTTTCATTTGTGCTTCTCTGATTTTATAGCCGAGTTTTTCATCACGCTGATCGAGCTCAGCCCGGATACCCGCTTTCTTTTTGAGAAAAACCGGAACGAAAAAAAATTGGCGTACACAGCTGTCCTGTTTTCTCATCTTCTGTTCGATAATGTTTTTAATCCATTCAGCAGTTCTTCAAACGCCGATGTTAAAAATAAATCACTCCGGTAGATGAATGATATATTCATATTCCGAAAATGTTCAGGAAGCTCATGAAGAAAAAGATTTTTCCTGTTTTGAAAATAACGGACGGCTGATGCAGGCAGAAAGGAGACCCCCATCCCCGCCTGCACCGCCCCAATAATGGCTTCCAACGTACCGAATTCAATGATTTTATGTGCGGGCACTGCCTCTTCTTTCAGTATGTTTTTTATTTTGCGGCGGTGCGAACAGCCCGCGGCAAAATACAGAATCGGCTCTCGCAGCAAGTCTTGCAAACTGCCTTCCCGCTTATTTGAAACCAAGACCAATTCTTCTTGAAATACAGCGACTTGCTCAAGATCTTCATATTCGACCGGTCCGTAAACAAAAGCGCCGTCCAGCTCATAGTGTAGAACGCGCTGCACTAAGGTATGTGTATCACCGGTTGACAGAGACAGCTGTACTTTCGGGTAGCGGCTGCAATACTCCGTGAAAAATTGAGGGAGATGGACGGCTGCCGCCGTTTCAAGAGAACCGATTCGAAGCGGGCCGTTCGGATCGCCTGCCTCTCGCGCTGTTTTTTGCGCCTCATGCAGCAATTGAAGGATTCTGTCTGCGTCTTTTAATAAGTTTTCACCTGTTGGCGTCAGCGTCATTCCCCGATTTGTGCGGTAAAAAAGCTGTGTTTGCAATTGCCGTTCCAGCTGCTGAATCCGGTTTGTCACATTTGATTGAACATAATGCAGGCTTTCTGCCGCCTTTGAAATACTTCCTTTGCGGGCGACAGCCTGAAAAATCTTTAAGTCTCCGCTTTCCATCTAAGGGCACCTTCTTGCTATGATTTTTATTGATAGCCGGCTATCAATTTTCATTTATTTACTGCAGCTGATACAGCCTGTAAAATTTTTCTCATCAATCATAAAGGAGAGAAGAATCATGAATGTCCTTATCATACACGAAAATGGCTTTAATTTCAGGCAGGCACCTGACAAAAGGCCGGGAAACGGCGAAGTAAAAATAAAGCTGAAAACAGCCGGATTAAACCATCGTGATTTGTTTTTAATGAAAAAACACGAAACCGGAAACCATGAATTTATTCTCGGTTCAGACGGCGCGGGAATCGTAACCGAAATAGGACACGGCATCCGGTCTCATTTACTGAATGCAGAAGTCATCATCAACCCGGTACTGAATTGGAAGACTGTTGAGGACGTACCAGCCGTCCCTGATATTTTAGGCGGTCCGAGCGACGGAACATTTTCACCTTATGTCATCGTTCCTGCGGAAAATGCCGTTTTAAAACCCGAACACCTGACTTGGGAGGAAGCGGGCGTCCTGCCGTTATCAGCATTAACCGCTTATCGCGCCTTATTTACAAAAGGACAATTAAAAAAAGGCGAACACCTTATCCTTCCGGGCATCGGAAGCGGCGTGGCAACATATGCCTTATTAATGGCAAAAGCTATCGGAGCGACAGTCAGCGTCACCTCCCGCAGTGAAAACAAAAAACAAACCGCACTGTCATACGGTGCAGACCGGGCGATTGACAGCTACGGTGACTGGAATGAGGCGCTGAATGGCGAAAAAGCAGATATCATACTTGACGGTGTAGGCCCCGCTTTATATCAACACTATCTTGACATTATTAAACCGAATGGCCGGATCGTAACATTCGGCGCCAGTTCAGGCGATCAGCTCGGATTTCCCATTCGCTCGCTGTTTTTTCCGCAGATTCATATTCTCGGTACATCAATGGGAAGCAATGAGGAATTCGCGGATATGCTGGAATTGATAAACCGCTGCGGCATCCGTCCCATTATCGACCGCATGTACCCTCTCAGTGAAGCAGCTGCCGCTTTTAACAGAATGCGGGAAGGACGGCAGTTCGGCAATATCGGCTTTCGTATAGATGTCTAAAAAAAGGAACGGACCCGTCCGTTCCCTTATTTGTTTTTAAGCGTTTCCGCTTGAAATTCAATATGTTTTTCTTCATCGATTAAAATCTGCCCGCAAATCGACTGCAGACACACAGAGCCCGTCATGTTTTTTAAGGCGTCATTTTAAACGGCAGCGATGACTTCCGCCGTCAGCAGCACCCTGATCGATTGCGCAAGGCTTGCAAATCGTATCAGTCTGCGGAAAAAAACAATCTCTCCGCTCTGTAAAACAAAATTCCATATTTATCCTCCATTTCCACATTACCTTTATATGACCAATACAAGAAGAAGGAGGTTCCATTTCAATACGAAAAACCGGCTGATCCCAGCCGGTTTTATAAATAAACCCCTTTATTTACGGTAAAACAGTGCTCCCCATTAAATAACTGTCGACTTCGCGCGCTGCTTCCCGGCCTTCATTAATCGCCCATACAATCAGGCTTTGGCCCCTTCTCGCATCCCCTGCGGCGAAAACACCGTCAACATTCGTTTTATAATCCCCATATGCCGCCTGAATTTTATGATTTGCCGAATCGACTCCGAACTGTTTCAATAATGGCTGTTCTGTCCCTTCAAAACCGATGGCGATGAACACCAGCTGAGCAGGCCAGACTTTTTCTGTACCGGGCAGTTCATGAAATTCATACTTTCCGAATTCGTTTCTGACTTTTTCCATTTGAATGGTGTGGATCTCTTGTAAGCGGCCCTGCTTATCGGCCACCATTTTTGTCGTTTGAATTGAATATTCTCTCGGGTCTTTGCCGAACTTTGCCTGCGCTTCTTCATAGGCGTATTCAAGGGTAAAGACGTGCGGCTGTTCAGGCCACATATTGTCGTTCGTGCGCGTCTGAGGAAGTTTAGGATGTTTCCCGAACTGGTGCACGCTGCGCGCTTTTTGACGCAGCGCGGTTGCCACGCAGTCAGCTCCTGTGTCTCCTCCGCCGATCACGATGACATCTTTCCCTTTAGCGTCTATAAATTGTTTGTCTTTGAAGTTGGAATCTAAATAGCTTTTCGTCGCCAGTGTTAAATAGTCCATCGCATAATGGACGCCTTTTGCTTCCCGGCCTTCAATCAGCAGATTGCGCTGCTTTTGGGCGCCTGTGCACAAAATGACGGCATCAAATTGTTCTTTCAGCTCATCTGCCGTTATATCAACGCCGATTTCGGTATTTGTCACAAAATCTATACCTTCCTGCGTCAAAAGCTTAATACGGCGTTCGACGACATTTTTCTCAAGCTTCATGCTCGGAATGCCGTACATCAGCAGGCCGCCGGCTCTGTCGGCACGCTCGTAGACCGTTACGGAATGACCGGCTTGATTCAGCTGATCAGCGCTTGCCAGACCCGCCGGGCCTGAACCGACGACAGCGACTTTTTTACCTGTGCGTTTCGCGGGAATTCTCGGCTGAATCCATCCATTTTCAAAACCTTTGTCAATGATCGTCCGCTCGATGTTTTTAATTGAAACAGCCGGATCTGAAATGGCCAGCGTACAAGATCCTTCACAAGGAGCGGGACAGACCCGCCCTGTGAATTCAGGAAAGTTATTCGTTTTCAGAAGGCGCTCCAAGGCTTCTTTCCAGCGACCCCGATAGACGAGGTCATTCCACTCCGGTATCAGATTATAAATCGGGCATCCGGAGGTAAAACCGTTGATATCAGCGCCGATTTGGCAAAACGGTGTGCCGCAATCCATACACCGCGCCCCCTGCCGCTTTGACGCTTCATCTGAAAATGGAGCCGAATACTCTTTCCAATCCTTTAAGCGAGTGAGAGGGTCCCGCTCAGCCGGTTTTTCTCGTTTTTCTTCCATGAATCCAGTTGGTTTCCCCATGTTCCTCTCCCCTTTCTTACTGTACTACCGCTTGTTTTTGATCTTTGGCAGGCGTTTGCTGAACCTTTGTATTGGCTTCAAAAGCATACATAATTGCGTCTTCTTCTGATAAACCCGCCGCTTTTTGTTCTTCGATGCTGAGGAGCATTTGTTTATAGTTTTTCGGAATGACTTTGATAAAGGTTTCTGCGGCTTTTTCCCAATTGTCCAGGAGATTTGCGGCTTTTTTGCTGTTTGTCAGCGCCGCATGCCGTTTGACCATTTCTTGCACTTCTTTGATCTCCGCCTCATCCGTCAGCTTTTCAAATGAAATCATTTCCATGTTGCATTTGCGTTTAAATGCTTTGGCATCTTCACTCAGGACGTATGCGATACCGCCTGACATTCCCGCCCCGAAGTTTTTGCCGACTTCGCCGAGGACGACAACCCGGCCGCCTGTCATGTATTCACAGCCGTGGTCTCCGATACCTTCTACAACGACATTGACTCCGCTGTTACGGACTGCAAAACGTTCACCGGCGCGCCCGTTAATGTACGCTTCCCCGCTTGTTGCTCCGTAAAATGCGACGTTCCCGATAATAACGTTATCGTGTGTTTCACAATTGAAGGCATCAGGCGCTTTCACGATGATTTTTCCGCCTGAAAGCCCTTTGCCTACGTAGTCATTTGAATCCCCGTTCAAATGAAGCGTCATCCCTTTAGGGACAAATGCTCCGAAACTCTGTCCGGCTGATCCGGTAAAATGAAGTCTGATCGTATCATCCGGCAGGCCTTCCGCTCCGTAGCGTTTAGAAATTTCACTTCCCGTCACGGTTCCGGCTACGCGATTTGTATTATTGATCTTGATTTCAGTTTCCGCTTCCTGACCGGCTTCAATTGCAGCCTGCACCGCCGGAAGAATAACCGTCATATCAAGCGACTCGTCGATTTTATGGTTTTGCGCCGTACGGAAAGTGCGTATGCCTTCAGGCTGGTACAGCAGTGTGGATAAATCAAGCTGGCCCGCTTTCCAATGCGCTTTCGCACGTTCACTGACATGAAGAACGTCTGTCCGTCCGATCATTTCATCAAGCGTCTTAAAGCCTAACTGCGCCATATATTCACGCACTTCTTCTGCGACAAACAGCATGTAATTTACGATATGGTCAGGATCGCCCATGAATTTTTTGCGGAGCTCCGGATTTTGCGTCGCGACACCTACAGGACATGTATCTAAATGGCAGGCGCGCATCATGACGCAGCCGAGAACAACAAGCGGCGCTGTAGCAAAGCCGAATTCCTCCGCACCGAGCAAGGCGGCCATCACGACATCTCGGCCTGTCATCAGCTTACCGTCCGTTTCCAATACCACGCGATCCCGTAAACCGTTCAGCATCAGCGTTTGGTGAGCTTCTGCAAGACCAAGCTCCCACGGAAGACCGGTATGTTTAATACTCGTTTTCGGCGATGCGCCCGTTCCGCCATCGTAGCCGCTGATGACGATGACATCCGCAGTGCCTTTTGCCACACCGGCCGCAATCGTGCCGACACCGGCTTTTGACACGAGCTTGACGCTGATTCGCGCGCTTCGATTTGCATTTTTCAAATCATGGATCAGCTGCGCCAAATCTTCAATTGAATAAATATCATGGTGAGGAGGCGGTGAGATCAGCCCTACACCTGGTGTAGAACCGCGGACATCCGCGACCCAAGGATATACTTTGTTCCCCGGAAGCTGACCGCCTTCTCCCGGCTTCGCTCCTTGCGCCATTTTGATCTGCAATTCATCCGCATTGACGAGATAATGGCTCTTTACGCCGAAACGGCCGGAGGCGATCTGTTTAATCGCACTTCTTCTGTCGTCGCCATTTTCATCCGGAACGAAACGTTTCGGGTCCTCGCCGCCTTCTCCGCTGTTGCTTTTTCCGCCAAGCCTGTTCATCGCTATCGCTAAAGCCTCATGGGCTTCCTTGCTTAATGAACCGAATGACATCGCTCCTGTTTTAAAACGTTTCACGATGGACGCAGCTGATTCAACTTCCTCTAATTTTAAAGGCTTGCGGTCTTCTTTGAAGGCGAACAGATTGCGTAAAAATCCGATTCGTTCTTCATCCGCTGCATGAGAATACTGCTTAAACAGGCTGTAATCATTTTTTCGGCAGGCCCATTGCAGCGTATGGATGGTTTTCGGGTTGAAAGCGTGGTGCTCTCCCCCGTTCCGCCATTGGAATTCACTTCCAGGATCAAGAGTTTGGCTGTAATCATCCTTGTACGCCGCTTGATGGCGCTGTTTCGCTTCTTGCGCAATCGTCTCGATATCGATTCCGCCAAGCTGAGATGCAGTACCGGTAAAGTATTTGGCGATAACCTCTTCACCGATGCCGACCGCTTCAAAAATTTGGGCGCCCCTGTAACTTTGCACAGTTGAAATCCCCATTTTTGACATCACTTTCACGACGCCTTCTGTTACGCTCTTTCCGTATTTGCTGACAGCTTCTTCATACGGAATATCAAGCCGGCCTTCATCGATTTCCTGCTTATACGTAGCATAAGTCAAATACGGATTGACAGCATCGGCACCATACCCGATGAGAGCCGCAAAGTGATGAACTTCACGCGCTTCCCCGGATTCAACGATAATGCTTGCTTTTGTTCGCAGGCCTTGACGGATCAAATGCTGATGCAGCGCACTGACGGCCAAAAGCGGCGGAATCGGCGTCAATTCCTTACTCATTGCCCTGTCAGATAAAATTAACAGAGATACGCCTTCCTTGATCGCTTTTTCCGCTTGCTGAAATAAATCCTTCAGGCCTTTTTCCAGGTCATCGGAAAACAGCGTGCGGATGTTCTGGCTCTTAATGTCAGGGTGCACAAGTGTTTTCAGCGCATAAAACTGTTCGTTTGATAATACAGGAGTATACAATTTTATGCGGCGTGCATTTCTTTCACTCGGATGCAGCAGATCACCTTCAGCCCCAAGCCATGTCACCGTAGAGGTCACAAGCTGCTCGCGGATCGCGTCAATCGGCGGGTTTGTGACTTGCGCAAACAGCTGTTTAAAGTAATGAAACAGTGATTGGGCGCGATCGGATAAAACGGCGAGCGGCGAATCATTTCCCATAGAGCCGAGCGGGTCCTTTCCTTCTTTAATAACAGGAATTAAATATTTCTGGATATCTTCATACGTATAGCCAAACGCTTTTTGACGGACGAGAAGATCATCGAATTGTTCCTCTTCCCGGATTTCCGGGTCAGGATTTACTTGAATTAATTCTTCTTCAAGCCATTTTTGATACGGGAATTCATTGGCGATTTCTGTTTTTACTTCTTCATCTGAAATAATCCGGCCTTCCTCTAAGTCAATGAGCAGCATTTTTCCGGGCTCCAGACGTTTTTTATGAAGAATGTTCTCCTGCTCCACTTCAATAACGCCGACCTCAGATGAGAAAATAATATGGTCATCTTTTGTCACATAGTAACGTGCCGGACGCAGGCCGTTACGGTCAAGGATGGCGCCGATTTGTTTTCCGTCCGTAAACGAAATGGCGGTCGGCCCGTCCCACGGCTCCATTAAAGAGCTGTGATATTCATAAAAAGCCCGTTTCGCTTTAGACATGTGAGTGTTTTCCGTCCATGGTTCCGGAATCAGCATCATTGCCGTATGTGCCGGTTTCCGCCCCGCCATCACGAAAAATTCAAACGCATTATCAAGAATGGATGAGTCACTGCCCTCAGCATTTAAAATCGGCAGCACTTTGTGAAGATCGTCTCCGAAGCTTTCTGAAACGAACTGCTGCTCCCTCGCTCTCATCCAATTGATGTTGCCCCGGAGCGTATTGATTTCTCCGTTATGAATCAGATAGCGGTTCGGATGGGCACGTTCCCAAGTAGGAAAGGTATTTGTGCTGAATCTTGAATGCACGAGTGAAAATGCAGATACGAAGGTTTCATCCTGCAAATCCAAATAAAAAGCGTCAACCTGCTCAGGCGTTAACAACCCTTTATAAACAATAGTCTGGCTTGACAGGCTTGCGAAGTAAAAATCAAGCTGTTCTTGAACACCCCAATTTTCCGCCTGCTTCCGGATAACATACAATTTGCGTTCAAAAGCAAGGCTGTCTTTCAAATCGTTTGCGGCTCCGATAAATACTTGACGCACATACGGGCAAGTGCTTTGTGCCACTGTTCCGATTTTTCCGACATTTACAGGGACGGTTCTCCAGCCGAGAACGATCTGTCCTTCCTGCTCAATGAATGCATTCACCTGTTTTTCGATCTTTTTTCTTTCCTCTTCATTTTGCGAGAAAAAGACCATTCCTACCCCGTAACGGCCTTTTTCCGGCAGCTTCATTTCTCCGCACTCTTTCTTAAAAAAAGCATCAGGGATCTGAACCATCAGGCCGGCGCCGTCACCCGTATTCGGATCACTGCCCTGTCCTCCTCTGTGATCCAGCTGGCAAAGCATCTTCAGTCCTTTTTTGACAATGTCATGTGAAGGTTTCCCTTTTAAATGGGCATACAAGCCGATTCCGCATGCATCGTGCTCAAATTCCGGACGGTAGAGACCTTGTGCTTTCGGCATTTGATTGTAAGTCATAATTCCTCTCCCCCGATCAGTTTCCGTTAATTATCGGTCATAAAATCTGACAACTTTAAATTAATTGTAAGTTTTCAAAACAATATAAACAATATATAATTTAGATCAAATACATCTCAAAATGAGATAGATGGGTGTGAACGCAATGGAATTACGCCAGCTTCGGTATTTTATGGAGGTAGCAGAACGGGAACATGTGTCAGAAGCGGCTGATCATCTGCATGTCGCACAATCCGCCATCAGCCGGCAGATTGCAAATCTTGAAGAAGAGCTGAAAGTCACTTTATTTGAACGGGAAGGCAGAAATATTAAATTAACGCCGATCGGCAAACAATTTTTAGAACATGTTAAAACGGCGATGAAAGCAATTGATTATGCGAAGGAACAAATTGATGAATATCTTGATCCGAATCGCGGAACCGTCAAAATAGGATTTCCGACGAGCCTTGCAAGCCAGCTTTTGCCGACTGTGATTTCGGCATTTAAAGAGGAATACCCGAACGTTGAGTTTTTGCTCCGCCAGGGTTCTTATAAGTTTTTAATCGAAGCGGTAAGAAACAGGGATATAGATGCTGCGCTGCTCGGCCCCGTTCCGACGGAATTCCCCGACATAACAGGCAATATCTTATTCACGGAAAAGATTTACGCGCTTGTTCCGCTGCATCATCCGCTTGCCAAACAGAAAAATATCCATTTAATTGATCTGCGCGGCGACCAATTCGTTTTATTTCCCGAAGGGTTTATTCTCCGAAACATGGCGATTGACGCTTGCAGACAGGCCGGCTTTGCGCCGCTTGTATCGACGGAAGGCGAGGATTTAGATGCCATTAAAGGATTAGTCTCCGCGGGGATGGGAGTTACTTTATTGCCTGAAAGCACCTTTGCAGAAACCACACCCCGGTTCACGGTCAAAATTCCGATTGAATTTCCTCAAGTGAAGCGCACCGTAGGCATTATTAAACCAAAAGGAAGAGAACTGGCTCCGTCTGCAAATGATTTCTATCATTTTGTCATTCAATTTTTCTCCAAACTTGAACAATATCAATAAAAAACAAACCCGAGCTTCAAAACGAAGCCTCGGGCTTTTTCATATTTTTATAGATCTTTCTCAGCCGATCGGAATGGATAGTTCAACGTGGCAGACAAACGCTTCCGGATCAATGACTGATTGATCGGTCTGTTTGTGAGGCGTTTCTTTAAATGTCTTCAGCTGGGCTGAGGAATAGTTGACGATGCCGAGTCCGAGCTCTTCTCCCTGCTGATCAAGCAGCCTGACAACCGCTCCGCTGCTGAATCTGCCCTTAATCTGTTCGATATCCTGCGGTGACAGCGCCATATTTCCGTTCGCGACATCGCGGCTGCTTTTCTTTTCCATCACAATTTCGCCT
Organism: Bacillus sp. Bvel1; assembly: GCF_014872755.1. Taxonomy (NCBI): domain Bacteria; kingdom Bacillati; phylum Bacillota; class Bacilli; order Caryophanales; family Bacillaceae; genus Bacillus; species Bacillus sp. Bvel1. The sequence goes on from NZ_JAAOBZ010000007.1 coordinate 63,630, forward strand.
TCGGGGCCGGAATTAAATGCAAGCCATTGTTCTTTGTGGTTTAACGGCAGGGTTCCTTCCGCTTCAAAATAAGTTCCTTCAGCCGCCTCATCTACCGCTTGAAGCAGAATGTCCGGAATGTTAGCCTGCCCGAGAAAGCCTTTAATACCGGAGGCCATCACAATTTTAAAAGCATCCAGTTTCGAACGCATTCCGCCGGTTCCCATTTCACTCCCGGCATCTCCCGCGCTTGCTTCTATTTCCGGAGTGATGTCACTTACATGTCTGATTCTTTTCGCTTTCGGGTTGCTGCGCGGATTATCATCATATAAACCGTCAATGTCTGATAAAATTACAAGCATGTCGGCATCAATTAAACCTGCCACCTTCGCTGCAAGTGTATCGTTATCTCCGAATTTCAGCCGGTTGACTGTGACCGTGTCATTTTCATTAATAATCGGAATAATGCCCCGTTCCAAAAGGACGTTCATCGTATTGCGCACATTATGGTAGCGGTATTCATCGGAAAAATCGCTTCTTGTAATTAATATTTGTGATGCGACATAACCGTGCGCTAAAAACAGCTTTGAGTAAGCCTCCATTAATAATCCCTGCCCGATGGAAGCAGAAGCCTGTTTTTCAGGGAGGCCTTCCGGTTTCTGAATAAATCCGAGCTTCCGATAACCTGCCGCCACTGCGCCGGAAGATATTAAAATCACTTCATAGCCGCTGTCCTTCAGCTGTGCGATTTGATCCACCAATGCTTCCAGCTTTCTTCTGCTGATTTCCCCGTGCAGGCTCGTCAGTGAGCTGCTTCCGATTTTCACCGCGACTCTTTTGATCTTCGTCCGAGACGTCACTGTATCACTCCTGTTTTTTAACGATTATAGTGCTGCCGTTTTTTCAATTGTTTTGCTGATCTCAATAGAACGTTCGGTCGCGTGTTTAATGGCTTTGGCAATGGCTTCTCCGCCGCCTTCTGACCTGAGCGCATCGAGGCCGGCTTCCGTCGTGCCGTTTGGAGAGGTGATGTTTTCCCGAAGCACATCCGGTTTTTCACCCGTTTCCATCAGCATTTTTGCAGCGCCCAATAACGTTTGCGCCCCGATTTTGCGGGACAGCCGTTTGTCTAAGCCGGCTTCTTCACCTGCTTTTTCAATAAACTCCATTAAATAATAGAAATACGCCGGTCCGCTGCCTGCGATGCCGGTGAAAATGTCCATCTGATCTTCCTTGATCACGTACACTTCCCCGAGGCATTCCAAAAGAGATACCGCGGTTTTTGCTGAACCGTAAGAGACATGGTCTCCGAAAGCCGCAGCTGTTGCCGATTCGCCGATCATGCTGGATGTGTTCGGCATCACTCTTACAACTGGCTGACGGTCATGTAATGATTGTTGTATAAATGAGGTTGTTATGCCTGCCAGAACAGACAGGATGATTTGATGAGGTTGAATACGCCGTTTCAGCGTAGCAAGAGCGATTTCAGCATCCTTCGGTTTCATGGCTAAAATAAAGACATCAATGTCTTCGGTTTTCATGCTGTCAAAAGCAATGCCTTGAATTCCGTATTGATGTTCCAATTCAGCGAGTCGCTCTGTATTGCGGCGGTTTGTCACGCAGATGTTTTGGTTGGGAATTTTTTTTGCGCGGACCATGCCTGATATCATTCCTTCAGCCATTGATCCTGCTCCGATAAAAGCAACTTTCTTTTGATCTAAGATCGGTAACATCTCCCTTGTTCGTATTTTGTTCGTATTTTTCACACGTTTTTTATGTTACCACTTCAGGAGTCGATGTCAAGTGTGGAGGTTTTATTGATATGTATTGTTCCGAGCCTGTTATTATGTATAATGAATCACAGAACAAACCTTTTGAGCCCGGGAGGCCGGGTGCGTTCCGGCCGGATTTAAAAATTATCTGAAATGGCTTTTTCTATCAGCTTTTTGCAGCGGTCAAGCTCTGTCTTCAGCTGTTTTTTGTAAAGCTTCGCAGCTTCATAGTCTTTAAATTGATAGAGAACGACTTCCTGGAGTTTGGCTCCCTCTTTTTTCACTTTTACTTGCTTTAAAATCCCGTCATCCAAAAGTTCGTGAAGTGAACGGTACACCTCGGTATGATTCGGCTTAAAACCGATGGGTTTAAATTCCGAACGCAGCACCTCGAGAAGCTTCAGTCCGTAAAGCCGTTCCTGCTCTGTCATTGTAATCATGTAAAGCTTTAAAAAGGCTCTTTGTTTCACTAAAAAACCGGTTGAACTTCTTTTTTCTTCTTTCAATATGTGCCCACCCTTCCTTCTAACAAATTATTCCATGTACTAAATATTCTCTTTATATCCCGTTTTCCCTTTTATTGTTCGGACAGTTTGGTTTGTATTGATTTGTTTTTTGGATGCGGGGAAAAATAACCTTAGTGAACATTTGGTACATAGTTCATTTAGTTTAATTATAGCTGATATCGGTTTCTTTTTCACTCTTTTTTCTGCAAAAACGGATCTTTATGCCTGTTTAATCCGGTTGCGGAAACAAAAAAAGACCCGTCACGAAGACAGGTCCCCTTTTGTTTAAGGATTAGTTGACCACAAACCGGCAGTTTTGATGAAAATGCGCGGATGTAATTTCAATTGAGCAACCATATATTCTGCAAGATCCTCAGGCTGCATGACTTTTTCCGGATTGCCGTCTGTCAGATTTAATTCAATAGACATGTCGCTTGCAACCGTGCTCGGAGTCATTGCGCTGACACGGATATTGTGTTTTCTGACTTCCTGCATGAGAGATTCGGTCAGACCGAGAACGGCAAATTTAGAAGCGCTGTACGCACTTGTCGCCGCGGCGCCTCTTTGGCCCGCCGTAGAAGAAATATTAATGATATCTCCTGATTTTCTCTCAATCATTTCAGGAAGAACGGCGCGTGTCACGTGGTATACACCCATTACATTAACTTGAATGATGTCTTCCCACTCTTGAGGCGTAAGATCCAAAAATCCGCCGAATTTGCTGATTCCGGCATTGTTAATCAGGATGTCAACCTCACCGAGTTCTTCTTTAATAGAAGAGACGGCTTGTTCAACCTCTTTTTGGTTTTTTACATCGGCAGCAGCGAATGATGCCTTTACACCAAGGGCTTTCACTTCTTCCGCAACCTTTTCGACATTTGCTTCTGTACGGCCGATTAAACCGATATTGACTCCTTCTTTGGCTAAAGCGATAGCGGCGGCGCGGCCGATTCCTCTGCCCGCACCCGTGATAAGAGCCGTTTTGTTTTGTAAGCTTTCCATGTCTTTCACCCTTTCTGAATGTCCTTATGTACGATTTCACATTATAAGCAGAAAAAAAACAATTAGCAAATAAAATGATTCAGCACGATCGGTAAAGGGTATCAACTGAAAAAAAGGAGTGAAAAGCAGATGATCATCATTTTGTATATCAGTGCTGCCGTTGCGGCTGCCGCATTAATTTATGCAGCCGTATCCGCCGTGCATTTTAAAAGAAACACAGCGCCTGATATAAAGAAGATTAACGCCGCGACAGCGTCCATGCAGACGTCTGTTGAAGAAATCAAAACAGAAACCCGTTTGTTATCACAAAAGCAGAAAGAACTGCAGGAAGACTTTCTTACTAAAAAAACAGCCGTGCAAACGACGGCAGCCGAAGTTAAAGGAACGCCTCACGTCCTGAAAATGCTCTGGAACGCCGGTAAAAGCGGTTTATGAGCCTGCATGTCATCCGACGTTTTTGATGACACTAAGAGAAACTGGCGGATTCAAGGAGGCATAACATGATTTGCGATCGTGAGCGGCTTGCGCATTTTTTGCAGCAGCTTAAAGCATTATCATCTTCGGGAGGATTTACAAAATCGGATTTGCTGACTCCGGAGTTCCATTTAGCCAAGGACGGAGATCTGGATATGTATTATTCGCCTCATAATGAGTATATCAACCCACATGCTGCGGTTGTCATCTCCGGAATTACACCCGGTTTTTTTCAGATGCAGCGGGCTTACAAAGCAGCGGCACAGCTTTTAAAAAACGGCGAATCTCTTGAGGTGATAGCATATGAGACAAAAAAAGCGGCCGGACTTTCCGGTTCCATGAGGCAGCACATCATCGAAATGCTTAATGAATGCGGTCTGCCGGCCGCGCTTCACGTTGAGGATTCATCCCGGTTTTTTGATTCAAAACGGGAGCTGCTTCATACGACATCCGTTATCAAACACCCTGTTTTTTATAAACAGAAAAACTATACGGGACACCGGCCGGCCATCAGCAGATCAGCTCTTCTCAGCCGTTACGCGCTGACATGTTTTCCGGATGAAATAGAAATGATGAAAAAAGACATTCTGCTTATCCCTCTCGGAAAAGCAGCAGAATCAGCCTGCCGCACACTGAAGAAAAACGGCAGAATGGGCCATGCGGTCATTCTGGAAGGCTTCCCGCATCCGTCCGGAGCAAACGGACATCGTTTCAAACAATTTCACGAAAACAAACAATCGTTACGTGAACAAATTCAGCGGTTTGCCGGGTTTCTTCATCAGCCGTAAAAAAACGCCCCGAATTTTCGGGGCGCTGCTGTTAAGAAGCGTATTCAGGCAATGCTTTATTGTGTTTTGCCGTTTTCTCTTCAGGTATTTTGATTTGATTTGTCAAGATCGCACTTACGAAATAGAGCGCTGCGAAAATCCATACAACGCCTTGTGCGCCGACAAGCCCGATGAACGCCCAGGCAAGCGCGGGGCCGACAAATGCCGACAGGCCCGCAGCCAGATTTAACACAGACATAGCAGCACCTTTATTGCTGCCGGCCGCCGTCGGCACGATAGCCCCGATCGGAACGAACCCGGCGAGGAGCCCTCCCCATATAAAACCGACAATGCTGACGAACAGCAAATTCCCATGTGATACAACAGGAGCATAATATAATAAAAGAGTAAAAATGCCGCAGCCCACTCCTCCGAACCACATGACAGTCTTTTTCCAGCCGAAGGCATCGCCGACTGCGCCGAAGATTAAGTTAAAGACGATATTTCCGAGAAAAATCGTTCCCCAAATTTGCAGCCATACATTTGTAGAAATGCCGTGCTGCGCCATATGCATCGGGAGGAATACCGGAAATCCGTATGTTCCGATGCTGTTAATGATTCGAATGATCCCCCCAGAGAGCACGCGCGGATTTTCAGCAAGGATGGTGATTCCCTTCATTAATTCCTGCGCCTTTTCCCGCTTATCTGCCTTTTTCTTTTCAAAGCGGTCCCTATTTAAAATCAAAGCAAAAAACGCGCCGAGGCATACCCAGAAAATTGAACTCCACATCGTATTCAAATAGCCGAAGGATTTGATGGCCCAGCTTGAATACCAAGCACCGAATACAAACATCCCGCAGCAATATGCAATCCAGAACCAGCCGACCGCCGTACTGAGCCTGTTTTTCGGCGACCGGTAAATCACCCATGTCAAAAAAGAATAGGCAAACAGCGGGTAACCCAGCCCTTTAATAAAATACGTGACATACATCACCGGCAAATTAAGATTCTCAAATCCGTATGCGATAAACGCGGCTGTGCCGATGACGTAAAACAACAGCCCCATAAACATCGTCCGCTTTGCGCCGAAGGCTTCGAGGCAGACCCCTGAAAACCACGACGCCACAGCAAGAGAAATACCGTAAACCGTAAACAGGGATGCTGATTGCTGTACCGTCAAGCCGTTTTCAACTAAAAACGGGCTGAGCCAGCCTTGTTCAAGGCCGTCTCCCATCATAAACAGCACGACCCCTAAAAATCCCCAGGCGAGCTGTTTCGGAATTCCTATTTTATTAAGCATTTTTGTTCCTCCTCAGCAATCTTTCATGTTGTCATCTCATCCCCAAGTCAGGCTTTCACCGCCGGCTGAAAATGAGTAAATAATTTTTGGGTATGTTTCCATTCTTCATATAGGAAGAGATCCGTCTGATCCGCTTCCGGCTCAATTACCTTTGTGCAGGTCGAAAGCTCTGCTTTCACACCGAGAGCTTCGTTGCAAATCATCACCGCTCCCATTGCGGATGCCTGGCTGAACCCCTCTCTCTTATAGATTTTCTTTTGAAGAAGGTTAGCAAGAAACTGCGTCAAAGCATCACTTTGGAAACCGCCGCCGCACACCTTCACATAATCTTGTGAAAAGGAAGCCGCCTCTGTTAACGCCTCATAGTTCCATTTGATTGAAAAAGCGATTTCCAGCAGTGCAGCTTTGACAAAATGGGCTCTGCTTAAGTTTTGGGACAGCGGAGCGTCAAAAATAAATCCGCCTTTTGCCAGTGCGTTTTTCTCAGGAGATAAATAGGAGCCTAACGCAGATATACAGGCATGATCATGTTTCGGCAGACTTGCGATTTCCCGTTCCATGACGCTGTAGGATTCATTCGGATAAAAAATGGATTTTAATTTTTGATAATTGAGTCCTGTTACACCCGGATTCGTTTCAAGAAGCCATTCACCTTCTTCTGTATGGCAATTCAGCCATGCATTCTCTAAACTTTCGGTTCCGGTCTCCGCTGTTATCTTTGTAATCGGCGTCGTCGTGCCGGATACGATGACGATATCTCCCGGCTTTGCATCTGCACTTTTGATGGCAAGCTGTGTGTCTCCCCCGCCTGCAATCACAGGCACTCTTTCAGAAAGACCGAGCACCGCCGCTTTCTTAAACGTTAACATTCCGACAACCGTCCCAGATCGGACGAGTGAAGGAAGAATGGCAGAAGGCACACCGAAGATGTTGCATAATTTCTCTGACCACGCCTTTTTCCTTACGTCAAACAGCAGTGTTTCAGCAGCCTGTGACGGTTCATAGCTTAAAATTCCGCTCAGCTCAAATGTCACCCAGTCACTGATGCTTGTGATGCACTTCACTTCTTTCCATAAAGACGGCTGTCTGGCTTTTAATCCGACAAGTTTCATGGCGGAAAATAAAGCGCTCGGAAGACGTCCGGTTTGCTGATGCACTTCTTCTGCCTCAATTCCGCCTTCCCATTCACGCCCTCTGTTATCAATGTTGGGCAGACCGAGAAATGCCTTTTTATCTTTATTGATCAAAACGATTCCCTGCCTCTGGCTTGTTGAGGTGATTCCGATTAATGTAATATGAGGGCTCTTGGCAATAGCCTTTCTTGCCATAGCGCTGATTTGCGTCCATAACCCTTCCGGTGAGAAATATCGTCCGTCCGGATAAAACGGATCCGTCTCATATTCAATGTCTTCCCTTTCAAGCGCGGTCACTTCGCCGCCGGCAGTCACGACCGCGACTCGCGCATTCCCAGTCCCGATGTCAAATACAAGGTAGCCTTTTTGTTCAGCCATTACAGCCGCCTCCTTCCGTTTCAAGTTCTCTTTTGTTATAAAGTTCACGTATTGAACAGGTTTGATCTTGTTTCCATTTGAAAAGCGCTTCATTTAAAATCTTCACATGATGATCTTCCACTTCAAATGTTGCGCCCGCTAAATGGGGAGTCGCGAACACATTCGGCAAAGAGATCAATTCATAATCAGAAGATTCAGGCGGTTCGTGATAAAACACGTCAAGGATCGCTCCCTTAATCCGCCGTTCTTTCAGCACCCGCAGCAGCTCTTCCCTGTCTGTAACCGCCGCTCTTGACGTATTGACAAAAACAGCTTCCTGTTTCATCAATTGAAAGTGCCGGGCGCCGATAAGGCCGATGGTTTCTTCTGTGCGCGGCAAGTGAACGGAAACAATATCACTTTCAGAAAATACCCGTTCAATCGTCGTTTTTTCATACTCCCGGTTTTCATGACGGACAAATGGATCATAGTAAAGCACCTTGCAGTCAAAAGCGGCCAATAGCCTGGCGATTCTCTGTCCGACAGCTCCGAAACCGATAAGGCCGACTGTTTTCCCCGTCAGCTCATTTCCTCTGAATTTGACGTAAGCCTGCAAATAATCACCATTCCACTTTCCGTCCTTCAGCCACTGATGGGAAGAATACGTATGACGCAAAAATGAAATCACATTTCCGATAAACATTTCAGCAACGGCCTGGGCATTGCGGGCCGGTGTAAAGAAAACGGGGATTTTTCTTTTAGTCGCCGCCGCAATATCCACATTAGACGGCATTCCTCTGCAGACACCGATAAAAGCGGAATCCGGCAATATGTCAATAACACGCTGAGACACCTCATCAAGTTCGGTTATAAGCCCCGACGCGTTTGTCTCTTGAATCATCCGGATCAATTCATCTTCCCGATAGGCCCGGCCGTGCTTCTTCCACGGCCGGTGCACAGTCCGGCCGAACAGCTCAGCCAGCTCCTTCAGCCCCTCGTCGTGATATGGCGCGGTAATTAAAACCGTCATGGTGCAAAACATCCTTTTCACATAAATTTTTTCATAAAAAAATCTCTTTCCTCAAAGAAGGAAAGAGATTCATATACCGTCTTTATACGCTTGAAGCGCACAAATATGTATAGACCATTCTTTCCTATCTTTCAAGCATACGCTTGCTGGAATTGGCACAATAAATGTTGCCGAGGATTCATAGGGCCAGTCCCTCCACCTCTCTGGATAGAAAATAAAATGATGAAATTGTCAGGCTGTTTAAAAGAATAAACTCATCATAGAAAAGTCTTTCCGTAATGTCAACACTTTTTTCTGAATTGACGTTCGATTTTGAAATGTTATAATGCTTACAATATAAACAAAGAGGAGAAATGGGCTATGAATTCTGCTGCAACACAGCCGAACGGGGTCTTTAAGTCGGTGTGCTCACTAGACTGTCCCGATCAATGCGGCTTGCTTGTGACAAAAAAAGACGGAAAAATCGTTAACATTCAGGGAGACCCCGATCACCCGGTCACATCAGGGAATATTTGCAACAAAGTCAGACACATGGCTGAGCGTATTTATGATGAGAAGCGCGTAACCGTTCCGTTAAAAAGGATCGGTAAAAAAGGTGAAGCCGCGTTTGCGCCTATTTCCTGGGAGGAAGCAATCAATACGATCAGTTCGCGCTGGAAAGAGCTTATTGCCGAAGAAGGAGCGGAAAGCATTCTTCCGTACAGCTTTTACGGCAATATGGGAAAACTGGCGGCAGAGGGAATGGACCGCCGTTTTTTCCATCGTCTCGGAGCGAGTCATCTCGAACGGACGATCTGCAGCAAAGCCGGTTCTGAAGGCTATAACTATACAATGGGAGAAGGAGCGGGTACTGATCCGGAGGAGACCATACATGCTAAGCTCTTTATTTTTTGGGGAATCAATGCCGTCAGCACGAATATGCACCAAGTCATGATTGCTCAAAAAGCCCGGAAAAAAGGGGCTAAGATTGTCGTTATTGATGTACATAAGAACCAAACCGGCCGGCTTGCTGATTGGTTTATTCCCATTCGTCCCGGCACAGATGCCGCACTCGCCCTCGGTATCATGCATGTCTTATTCGCTGAGAACCTTCACGATGAAGCATTTCTCACAGAATACACCGAAGGCAGTGACGAATTAAAAGCGCATGTCAAACACTATGATCCGGAAACGGTTTCTGCTATTACAGGCGTTAAAGCCGACGATATCAGACGCCTTGCGAGAATGTACGGGGAAACCTCCCCTTCCCTTATCAGGATCGGAAACGGCATTCAGCACCATGACAATGGCGGAATGATCGTCCGCACCGTCGCCTGCCTTCCGGCTGTTACAGGACAGTGGCTCAACACCGGAGGAGGCGCAATCAAGCACAACAGCGCGGTATTAAACTATAACAGACAAGCGCTCCAGCGGCCTGATCTGCTTTACGGCCGGAAGCCGCGATCATTTAATATGAACAGGCTCGGAAGCGTTCTTTTAGAAACAAAACCGCCCGTGCGCTCCCTGTTTATTTACGGTACGAATCCCGCAGTGGTTGCGCCGGAAGCGAATAAAGTCAGAAAAGGCCTGCTGCGGGAGGATTTATTTACAGTCGTTCACGATCTGTTTTTAACGGAAACCGCCAAATATGCGGATATCGTGCTCCCTGCTTCATCCGCTTTTGAAAACACGGATTTTTACACGTCTTACTGGCATCATTTTATTCAGCTGCAAAAACCAGTGATCGAACCCTACGGAGACAGCAAATCGAATACGGAAGTGTTCCGTCTGCTTGCCGGAGCAATGGGATTTACCGAGCAGGAGCTTCAGGATTCTGATGAAGAATTAATCAGACAGGCGCTGGACTTTCCCGACAATCCGTATATCGAGGATATTGATTACGAAGCGCTCTCAAGCCATTCCTTCATGAAAGCCAAACGGAAAAAACCGCTTTTTCCGGGAAAGCTCAAGACACCGAGCGGAAGAATTGAATTATATTCGGAAAAGATGAAACAGGACGGTTATCCGGCGCTGCCGACACACATCCCTCTTGAGAGCGATGACGATTTTCCGCTTTTATTTGTCCCGGGACCGAATCATAATTTTTTAAATTCGACATTTTCAAATAACGAAAAACACGTAAAACTGGAAAAAGCGCCAAAACTTTTTATTCATACAGAAGATGCTGTACACCGGAACATAGAAGACGGAGAAACCGTTAGAGTTTGGAATCACCGCGGAGAGTGCGAATTGACTGTTTCGGTCGGCGAACAGGTGCTTCCCGGCGTTGCGGTGAGCCAAGGTCTTTGGGCCGATATGGATGATAAAAAACAGCTCGTCAATTCACTCACGCCCGATCGGCTGGCGGATATGGGCGGAGGTGCTGTTTTCTTCTCCGGAAAGGTGCAGGTGGAAAAGCTCAGCAATCAAAACCGTCCGCAATAAACGCCCGGCGGTTTTGCTGAAGGCTGAATCCTCCGGCCGGCTTCACCGTATAAAAAATGATAACGTTTATTGGAGGTTTGGATATATTACCGGCATTGGAATCGCTTTAGCCGGATATTTCATCGGAGACGGATTGAAAACTTTAACTCACCTGATCCTCATGAATATCTGACATTCCGCATATCACGAGAAACGGAAAGCGGTATGTGCAGAAACCGGCATTAAGAGAATGGCTGACTTCCATGCTGGAAAAAGAATAACAGCTGCTATGAAAAGCGGGAAGAGTTTTTCTCTTCCCGTTCATTAAGATTTGCCCCACTGCCTCTCTTCAACCCCAAACATACGACAGATATCGTTCTTACGTAACGAAACATCCCCTTCTTTTGATTTCAAATAAAACCCTTTCTTATATAACCGTATGACTTCCTCATATGTAAGCTCATGACGAAGGAACGCCATTAAACGCCCATCTTTTTCATCTTGTTTATTGAACCATTCATACCGTTCTGACCAGTTCACTTTCTGAATGTCAAACACCTTCCCACTTTGGATTAATGCCCTTTTCGCATTTATTATACTTATTTCCCCTTTTGTAAACACTCCGACTGTCTGTGGCATTTTTGAAAACAGCCGTACCCGCCCTATTAGTCACCATGTTGACTTATTTCCCTTCGTGATGTATATTGTAATTGTCAACATGGTGACAATTTAGATGGGAGATAACTTATGGATATTAAATTACTAATGAAGGAACTGCATTTTATGCAACAAAGTTACGCATCATTATTTTCGGTTGTCAATAAGGTGCAGACTCGGGGGGACGAATACTTAGAAATGTTGACTTCCCGACAGCACATGACTCTTATTGCTATTGCCCATTTACCGACGGAAGATACCACACTTATGAATATCGCTAAAAAGCTGGGCACAACAAAACAAACCGCTAACAAATTAATTTCAAGTCTCTCGAAAAAAGGATATGTTCACACTGTGCCAAGCAAACTGGATAAACGTGCAATCAATATTGAGATTACCCCTGAAGGAAAAAAAGCGTTAATTTCCTGTTCAGAAAGATCCACCTATTTTTTAGCGGATATGTTTCATGAGTTCACAACTGAAGAAGTTGAAACATTCTGGAGGCTATTGCAAAAACTTTATCGTTTTGATGGTGAAGAACAGGACGGTTTTGAAGAAAAAGCACATTTGAAAGTTGAAGACCAGGCACAATCCATCTCAGATGACTATGAAGAAAAAATCATGGCTGAATTTTCAAAACGGCGATATGGGAGTGCAAACGATGAATAATATGCTTTATCGAAAAGTAAAAGAAACTGAGGATAAGATGAAGGAAAAATGCTATGAGCTGAAAGATAAAATTGATCAATTTATTTCTCAGGCTAAATATAAACTTCATTGCAATCGTAAACTGGACCGAGCCGGCAATTATATATCAATTGCCATTGGACTCTTTATCCTAACTGCCTCATGGCTGACCGCAACACAATGGCTGCTTTGGATAGGCGCGGCGAGTATTTTGAGTAATGCCTGTTTGCTCATTATAAAGCCTGTTAAAAATTGAAAATCTGAAAAAAGCTCTCTAAAAGAGAGCTTTCTTTTATTAATCGTCTTAGTCTTCATCTTCTTCCCGATTTTCTTTCATCTCATGAAGTCTTTCATAAAAGAACTTTATAAAATGGAATTAAGTTCTTTATAGCCACCGAATTCACTCCAAATAACAACTGGACATTCTCCTTTCCGTTACTTTAAGTCATTTATTCACAAAGTAATCTTTTTTACAGGTCATTTAGTGACAGCCCCAGGAAAATGCGAATTTACAACGTTAATCAAATTCAAACATAAAAAAGTCGAATTCCCTGTCCTTTAAGGAAAACGACTTTTTTATACGGCTTCTTCAAGTAAATCCCCATTAACCTTTTTTGGGGAAGATTTGTAACCTCTGCGCAGTGAAATTATACCTGTGCTAGCCCGCCATCTACGAACAATTCAATACCCGTCAAGTAACTGCTTTCGTCTGAAGCAAGGAAAGATACAGCGTTAGCTACTTCTTCAGGTGTCCCAACTTTTCCAGCTGGAACAGTATTTCTGGCATTTTCCATCGCTCCTTCAAGTGCATCACCAAAAAGCTCATCGTATGCAGGTGTAAGAATCACTCCTGGACTTACCACATTTACACGGATTTCAGTACCTTTTAGGTCAAGAATCCAGTTGCGAACCAGTGCTCTTAATGCTGCTTTAGATGCTCCATATACACTAAATGCTGGGTTGCCAATTGATCCAGCAGTAGAGCCCGTTACAATAATAGAACCTACTTTGTCCGGGAATAGTGATAGCGCTTTTTGAACAGTAAAAATGGTTCCTTTCACGTTAATGCCGAACGTTCTATCAACCTGCTCTTCAGTAATTTCACCTAATGGAAGGAAGCTGCCGATGCCTGCATTAGCAAAAAGGATGTCCAACTTACCTTTTTCCTGCTTTATCATGTCATATAGTTTGTCTAAGTCTTCAAGCTTAGAAATATCACCTTGAACACCGGTTACGTTCTTGCCAATTTGGTTAACAGCTTTATCAAGTTCGTTTTGTCTACGTCCCGTGATATAAACATATGCACCTTCGTTTACAAATTTTTGTGCTGCAGCAAGACCAATCCCACTTGTTCCACCCGTTACAAGCGCTACTTTACCTTCAAATTCACCCATACTTAACACTCCTTTAGAATTAATATTATTTTATGTCTAGTACCTTTAAGTACTTGAAGAACAACTTACAAGTAATAGTATCCTTCAGTAAGCACATTATCGGAAGTACCCACTTTTTTGTGATATAGTAACTAAAAAGTAATAAATGTGGAATGGAGAGCTTTAGACATGAAAAAATTCAGCTGTGGGTTTGAAGTGACAAAGGAAGTGATTGGCGGAAAATGGAAAGGCCTTGTATTATACTTTTTAATGAATGGACCAAAGAGAACGAGTGAATTAAAGCGCATTATCCCAAATATAACTCAGAAAGTGCTGATTCAAACACTTAGAGAGCTTGAAGCCAGTGGACTTGTGAGCAGAAAGATGTATAATCAAGTACCGCCGAAGGTTGAATATTCATCCACTGAACTTGGAGAATCTCTTAAACCTATCTTGCAGGAGCTCTGTCAATGGGGAGGCCATTATGCAGAGCAAAAGTATGCAGAAGGTGAATATGAAATTGTACAGCCAGAACAACTAAGTTAGGATTGATGCAGCTGCTGAAGTAAATGCTAAACAACTTCAATACCATCACCTGACAGATAAAGAACAGCCAGAAATAAATGAGATATTCAATTTTGAAAGTGAAGTTATAATAAGAAGTGTCATGGACTATATTCAGGAGAACTTTGATGAAATCAAAAAAGAGCTGTTTCAAATGTTAAAGAGAAGGTTCAGAAACTTAGCAAAAAGATAAATGAAGACATCAGTAATAACATTTAATGCCTATATGGTCTCTTCGCATGCATCTTTTACACAAAAAGACCCGGATTTTAATTCCAGGTCACACTTCGGTCACAACTTGCTCAAATTCCCTCTTGCATTTGTCGAACTGCTTTATTCAAGATCATAAAATTTCAAACGAAACCTTACACGAAGGAATCGGGGATCGGCAAAACAAAGCCAGATATAACATATATTAAAAAATCTCTTGCATTTCCACACCCGCCATGCTATATTCATATAGCGATGAGCTGAATTGTGTAAGCCGATGCACATGCCCTTGCGGCACACACGAATGTGGCGTGTGGTGTATCGCCTCAATACGCAAAAGACGTTTGCTTCTGCAAACGTCTTTTTTTATTATCCGATTTTCGTTCCGTCCGGTACTGACTGCTCTGGCGTAAGCAGGACAACATCTCCTTTTTCCGGGATGCCGCCAAGAACGAGAACTTCTGACTTAAATCCTGCGATCCGCCGCGGCGGAAAGTTGACAATAGCGGTAACCTGCCTGCCCGTCAGATCACCCGGTTCGTACCGTTCTGTAATCTGGGCGCTTGATTGTTTCATGCCGATCTCTTCGCCGAAATCTATTGTCATCTTAATGGCCGGCACCTTTGCTTCCGGGAATACTTCCGCTTTTACGACCGTTCCTATTCTGAGATCGAGCTTGATAAAATCTTCGATGACTGCCATATCAAAAACTCCTTTTTTACAATCATGATACCAAAAAAAGACGCAGTTTATTTAACTGATTTTCAGTATTATTTATCAGATTGAAAGGTGTTTCGGAAGACGCGCGGCGTTATTCCCTTATGTCTGACAAACCATCTGGTAAAGGAAGACAAATTTTGAAAGCCGACCTCCTGACTGATGTCTGTCAGCCGGCATTTTGTTTCAATAAGCATTTGTTCCGCTTTCTTCATACGGAGCTCAGCAATATAAGCTTGCGGGCTTTTCCCCGTCTGCTTTTTAAACCAGTCGGAATAATACGCCGGGTGGTAATGTTCCATTGCGGCAAGCTCTTTAATTGAAAAAGTCTTTGAGAGATTTCGGCGGATATACGCAATTGAATCATTCGTACGGTTTTCTTGTATCTTTTCAGCAATATATTCTGCAAGCAGACTCAATGAATGAGCCGACTGCTGCTTAGTCTCTTCTGTCAGCAGAAACCGAATCGATGTCCAAAAAGAATCAAGCTTATTCAGAACGCCGGGATCAAATGAACCTTTGAAAAAATATGCCGGTATGTCGAGAACGAGACATTCGTTTCGCTCCAAAGAACGGAACCGATGTTCATGCCCGGGCGGAATATACAGCATTTGATCAGGTTTTAATCTGATTTCACGTCTTTCTGTCTCCAAGTCCAGCTGTCCTTCGAGCGGAAAGAGCATTTGGCAGTATGTGTGTGCATGAGAATCAAAAATATGTGAATAGGTGCGCCGCTCACAAATGATATGTTGTAATGAATCCATTTGTCCCTCCTTTTACTGATGCGTTTTTTTATTTAGTTTACATAATAATATTATTGTCCCCTCTCCTGTAAACCTCTTAGGAAAGCAACAACTGCAAACTTCCGGCTTTCCTTAATTGATTCGGTTAATTCAAATGCACTCTGTTTTCTCAACACGGCAAATCCGTGAAGAAGGCTCCTCAGTCCTCTCGCAGCATGAATCGCAGTGTCAGACTGTGCATAACCGTTAGCTGTCAGCTGCCTGACAACAAGCTCTACAAGCAGGCTTGACAGATTCTCAATCCGGCCGTCTTTTATTTTTTGAAATGTTGCGTCATATAATCCGGGATTGGCTTCGGCGAAATTGATATAGGCATCGGCAAGAGCGAGCAAAGCCGTTTCACCCGTCAGTCCTTCTGCAGAGGCCGCCATTTTTTCAAATAACATAGTTAAACCGGAGACAGCCAGCTCTGTTTTAATTCCTTGAAGGCCATTGACAAAATTGTAAAGGGAAGGCGGTTTTACGTTTAAGGACTTTGCAACGGCCGCAAGCGTCACTTCGTTCAGCCCTTTTTCGTCAGCGATGCCTGCTGCGGCTCTCAATATCATGTCAAGGCTCATTCCGACTCTCGGTGACATTATGATCGGCCTCCCGGCAGGCTTCGTTCAGCTTCCTCAGCAGCCTCAGCCATCATTTCAACGGGATTGCAGAGAACATTTCCATGTCCGGCGGCCAGACTGCTTGGTTGATGAGCGATAAGCGTTCTTGCTGTTTTTACAGCTTCTTCTTTATTCCACGTAGCAAAAGCCGGAAACGGAAATTTCCATTTCAGCTTCCCTGAAACAGCAAGGCCGCCCCGTACTTGAAAGGCATCTCCGACGATCAGCATATCATTTCTCATATCTTTAAAAGCGAGGCTTCCCGGCGTATGACCGGGAGCGGGAATGACAAGTAAAGATCCGATCTGCTCGCCGCCTTTCAGCAGGCGATCAGGTTCGGTCTGAACATTTTTCGGCACTCCCCCCTTTATCGGCGTTTGTGCTTCATGCTCAAATAATGAAGTGTCACCTTTCAGCAAGAAAGAATCCCGCTCAGAAATACAGACGGAGGCATCCGGAAATTCCGCAGCTAATGAGTCAAGCGAACCGATGTGATCCCCGTGCGCGTGGGTGAGTAATATGTCATTCAGCGGCTTCCCAAGCTGCCGCAATGCTTGTTTGATTCCTTTATGACTGTTAGGCAGTCCGGCGTCAATCAGGGTTACTCCTACTTCTTCTTCGACCAAATAACAATTCACCGGGAAAAGCGCTGGAAAAAAAGTCAGCTGCCAAACCCTTCCGTATTGTAAGATTCTCATCAACATCCCCCTAAAACTAATATCGTTAGTTTTATTATAACTAATACCGTTAGTTTATCAAGAGTTTTCTGTTTAAATCCTGAAAAAGGCGCGGGCGCTTCTCTTATGCAAAAAAAAGAAACGCGCATACTGTGATAAAAGATGCTTTCAGCCTGCGAATAAATCAGACTACTAAAACCAGCCGGATAAGCATACACTACTCAACGGAGGGGGAGTTTCACACCATGCATATCACACTTCAAAGCATCTGCCCTGTCTTAATGATTGCCTTTTTTCTGTATAAAAAGGTGAAACGGTCCGTCGGCTTTCAGCCTTTGAAACCCCGCTGGCTTTATACAAGAATGATTTTGTTTTCATTGCTGGCCGCAGCTCTGGCGTTTTTCAGCATCACACACCCGGCTTTATACGGCCATCTTATATTCGGCACTTTTTGCGGCTGGCTTCTGGTCCTGTTTGCCAAACGGAATATTTCTTTTGAAGAACGCCGCGGAAAAATGTATTTTCGCACTCACCTGTGGATTGAACTTATTCTATTAACATTTTTCCTATCGAGATTTGTTTATCGCGTTATTGAAATTTACCGGGTCACAGCGGACTTTACCCATCCGGAGGCATACAGCCAAACGGTCGGGGCCGATCCGCTGACCATCAGTATCTTTTATTTCATCGCAGTTTATTACAGCGGCTTCTCTTTTTATGTTTTAAAAACGAGCAGAGACCAAACCAATAACAGTCAGTACGGCTGACATCCCTGTCTAAAAAGCAGGGATGTTTTTTAATCGTGCCGCGTATGGTGAATCATTTGCTGAAGCACATCTAACACATGTTCATCCTCAGGAGAATAATAGATGGATGTTCCTTCTCTGCGTGATTTGACGAGGCGCAGATTTTTAAGAAAACGCAGCTGATGAGAAACGGTAGACTGCAGCAAATTCAGCTTTTCTGCGATATCATTTACCGCGTGTTCACCCTGTGACAGCAAATGGAGAATTCTGATTCTGGTCGGATCAGACAGCGCCTTAAAAGTCTGGGCAACCAAAAATAAAGTTTCCTCATCTAAATCGACAGCGGGGTCATTCGTGTTTCCGGATTCGTGAAATTCAGTCATATACCTCACCCTTCTTTTCTCAAGTAGCCCAATTATACCAAATGTCAATTGATGCAGATACATCCTGCGCCTGACAAAAGAACCGTTATTTTAAATTTATGTTTCAAATACGGGTTTCCGCTTGGTTTCGCGCATTCATCTGTGTCATAATGAAAAAGTCATAATGCTCCTGAAATTGAGGGTGAAACACAGTGGAGAAAAAGAAAAAAGGCTGTTTCGCTGCCGCGGGTCTTATGATGATATGTGTTTTTGTCATGGTTTCCTTCTTCCTCATTCTGTTATTTTCAAATAATGAATGGCTCAAAAGTCTTCCGTTTGATGTCAAACCGATCGTGCTTGAACGGCTGACAGATTACAAACCGCTTGTTGAAGACGAGCTGGATGAAAAAGGACTCACCAAATATACATCGCTTGTACTCGGCATGATATATCAGGAGTCAAAAGGAAGAGGAAATGATCCCATGCAGTCTTCAGAATCTCTGGGTTTAAAGCGAAATGAGATTAAAAACCCTCAAACCAGTATCAAACAGGGAATCAAACAATTCACTCTCATGTACCAAACAGGCAAGAAAAAAGGCGTAGACTTGGATACGATTATACAAAGCTACAACATGGGAGCCGGCTATATTGATTTTGTGGCTGAACATGGAGGATCGCATACTGAGGAACTGGCAAAACAATACTCCGAGCAGCAGGTCAAAAAGAATCCGAAACTTTACACTTGCGGAGGGAACAAAGACAATTTCCGTTATCCCTACTGCTATGGTGATTACACGTACGCAGAAAAAGTAAAAGCAAAAACAAAAACCGTTGAACAATCCTTAAATGTAACAACACTTGAAACGCTTGAAGAGTAAAAGGCGCCCTGATGAGGCGCCTTTTTCCATCAATAGAAAAAAGCCGCGCAGAGCACGGCTTTTTTTAATAATACGGTGAGATCATTAAGTATACAATGACACCCGTCAGACTGACATACAGCCAGAGCGGCATCGTCCATCTCGCGATTTTTTTGTGGCGCTCCACCTGCATGCTGAATCCTCTGATCAGCGTAAACAGCGCAAGCGGCACGATAACGGCGGAAAGACAGATGTGCGTAATCAAAATAAAGAAATAAATCCCCCGAATGATGCCGTGGCCGCCGAATAAAGTATTCTCAGCTATCGAGTGGTACACGACATAGCAGATCAAAAACAGCAGAGTCGTCGTAAACGCCGCCAAAATAAAGCGTTTATGCGCTTGAATATTTTTTTGCTTAATCATAAAGAGCGCTGCCAGCAAAAAGATAAAAGTAAAGCTGTTAAAAATAGCATTTAACATCGGCAGAATATGAATATTGGCAATGCTGACCTGTCCCGATTTCGGCATAAAAAACAGCACCGCAATTAACCCGTTGATCAAAACGGTCAATGTCAGCACGATACCGGTATAACTTTTAGGTTTGTTTTCTGTCTGATTCATCTTATGACCTCTCTCAATTTTACTGACTATCCAAATGGTATGAGAATTCAGCTTTGATGTCAACGGTTTCGTCCGCTTCGTCAGAAATTAGACAAACTTAAGCCCTAAAAAGACCGGGTGTTTGAGACCCGGCCTTTCGTCATATTATGCTTCCTTCAACAGTTCTTCTATCACTTTATGTTCGTTTTCATTCAACAGATTTTTTGGAATGATCCGATCTATCGGTTTATTCATATGCTGATCGAGAATATCGGCTGTTTCTTTGTCCCCTGCGATTACGAGACGCTCCCATTGGTGTGAAGCGGCCTTTTGATCAAGGTTTGAAGCCAATCGTTTATACAGCCTGTTTTGGTTTTCTTCGACATGGACTTTGGCGGCGTCTTCGTCCATTGATGCGGAGCTTCCGCTTACATCCTGCGGTTTCCACGATTCATTGATGACGTCGTATTGATAATGCTCCACCCCTTCAATTTTTCCGAGTACGGTTTCTATGATCTTCACTTCATTCTGCTGGGTGAGAATAAAAGCCGTGCTTGGAAATTGTTCACGGAGAAGTTCTAATTGATCAAGGACAGCCGTTTCTTCCCAATAAAATCGTGTTTCGACAGGCACCTGCAATTCAATCGTCTCCCAGACACCGCCTTCCCCCGATGCAAAAAATACGAGGCTTCGCGGCATCTCTTTACCAAGCCCATCGATATATTGATAGACACGTTCCATGATGCGGACGAGAGATTTTTCTTCTTCCGGATCACTTACAGACAGATACTCTTTTAATCTCCGAAAACCGGTTTTCAAGGTGATTTTCCACTCTCCCCCCTGCTGATCCGGATTTCTCATATCCGTATTTACATATAAGGAAAGCATTTTATCAGGAGATTCCGTCATTACGTACTTCAATTTGCCGATGAGTGAGTCAATTGCCATTATAGATTCCTCCTTTTTCCGCTGCTCACTGTTCCTTTCCCTATCCCCACCGCCTTAAAAACGTCAATCCACATATAAACGGCAGACTTTTCTAAAAAAGTTTTTGCAAAACCCATTTACAAACCAAGACATCATTTACTACAATGGATACTTGTGTTTGACTAAGACTTTTACGCTGTGAAAGGAGTATGATTTTGTTTACTGCAGAAGAAAGAGATCAGAAAGAGCTGGAAAAAGAGCTTCATAAACTTGAATTTCAGATTTTCAGAATGCGGGAAAATCTGATAGATGTATCAAAAGACGCGCGAGTGCTTGGTATTGATCAATCGAACAATGATGATTGGATCATTGTTTCCTCGATTGATGATGGCCAAACATGTAAGATTATGCTGACTGATTGTGAATCAGCCTACCGGGGAAGAGGCTGTTTTTCACTGATCGCTTCTTATTATGACAATGCCATTCATATCGGGGATATTAAAGGCCCCCCGAACCACGGCTACGGCTCGATCTGCATGAAATTTTTAAAACATATCGCCAGAGAGCAGAATATCCCGAAAGTGACGGGCGACATCGCTAAGCGTGATTGGGATCATGTCGACCGGCTCGTTCATTTTTATGAAAAGCATCAATTTGATGTCTGGATTGACAATGATACGCAATCAGGCGGCATTAAATGGGTCGACCTGTAAAAAATGATAGATAAACCCTCGTTAATATGGTGTAATAGATTAAACCATTTAAGGAGGGTTTTTTTTGTATCCGGAAAAATTGAAAAAAGGCGACGGCATCCGTATTGTGTCTCCGGCCACAAGCATGTCCGCTATGTCAGATGAAAATATAAATGCCGCGAAGACAAAATTGGAGGAGCTGGGCTTTTGTGTCTCTTTTTCAGAGAATGCGAAGGAAATAAATGAATTTCATTCATCATCGATTGAATCGCGTGTACGGGATCTGCACGAAGCTTTCGCTGATCCTGACATCAAAGCGATTTTGACGACACTCGGCGGCTTCCAATCAAATCAGCTGCTCCGCTACCTTGAT
This sequence comes from Bacillus sp. Bvel1, assembly GCF_014872755.1. Taxonomy (NCBI): domain Bacteria; kingdom Bacillati; phylum Bacillota; class Bacilli; order Caryophanales; family Bacillaceae; genus Bacillus; species Bacillus sp. Bvel1. The sequence continues at coordinate 85,198 of NZ_JAAOBZ010000007.1, forward strand.
TATGAAAACATCAAGCGGCATCCGAAAATCCTTTGCGGCTATTCAGATATTACCGCTCTCGGCCATGCCATATATCAAAAAACCGGCCTTATTACATATTCCGGTCCCCATTTTTCTTCATTTGCCATGAAAAAAGGGCTGGACTATACGATTGACTCTTTCTTGGCCTGCTGTGCTTCTGACAACCCGTATGAGGTAAAACCTTCATCCGAGTGGAGTGATGATAAATGGTATTTGAACCAGGAGGACAGACGTTTTTATCGGAATCCGGGACCGCTCGTTATTCAGCCCGGATATGCGGAAGGAACACTGATCGGAGGAAATCTATGCACGCTGAATCTTCTGCAGGGCACCGAATACTTTCCGGAGATGGAACAAGTGATTCTGTTTATAGAAGATGATCATATGTCGGACATTCATATGTTTGACCGGGATTTGCAGTCACTCATCCATCTTCCCGCTTTTTCAGCCGTGAAGGGAATTGTCATCGGACGTTTCCAGCATGCTTCAAATGTGTCTGAGGAGGCTCTGCGTGCCGTCATCCGTACAAAAGAAGAACTGTCATCCATGCCTGTTATCGCAAATGCTGATTTCGGCCATACCTCCCCTTTGATGACATTCCCGATCGGAGGAGCATGCAGGATAGAAGCCGGCTCAGAAGGCGGACGGATATGGATCGATCGGCATTAATACATAAAGACGGGAAAACCGCCCCGTCTTTTTATTTTGACGCCTTATGCCGCGGCGTGCGAGGAGCGATCATAATTCGTCCGCCAGCCGCTGCCCTCACCCATACGGAAGCTCCTTCATAAAAACGGCTGATCTCTTCATTATATACGGCGTGTGTCAGTTCACGTTTATCATGCGTTCCGTCTTGGTTTTTTACGTTTAAAATAAGTACAAGCTCGTGCCTGCCATTCTTCATCACGCCAGTACGTCTCACCTTTTCAATAACGGCTGGCCTTCCTCTCCCTCTGTCAAGCGCCTGAAACAGCCTGACAGCAGGCATAGACAGTCCGATAACGAGCACAATGGCGAAAGCGGTGCATATACCTGCTTGAAACACCGGTGATTCTGTGAAGGTATTCCATAAACATATACATTCCGGCTCCATCAGATTCATCCCTTCAATTCTTTTTTCACATCCATTCCTTATTATATTAGAGAAACGCTTTTTCTTTTTCCGCATATAACGATTATATACAGTCAAAAAAGGGAAGAAAAAAAGAACACAAAGCATTTCGCCTTGTGTTCTTCATCTCTATATGAAACTAGTCTAATACTTTAACATTTACTGTTCTGACGCCCCAGTTGTTAGCGTCACTTTTCTTTGCAACAAATACGTCAATTTTATTTCCTTTAATTGCGCCGCCTGTATCTGCTGCTGTTGCCACTCCGTAACCTTCAACATAAACCTTAGAGCCAAGCGGAATGACACTAGGGTCTACCGCGATGACTTTTGCATCAGGGTTTTTGTTTAAGTCAACACCGGTTGCCGTTACACCGGAAATGCCGCCGTCGTTAGCAGAGTAAGCAGTTGCAGTCATTGTCAGCTGCTTTTTAGGCTCTTGTTGGTTTGTATTTGATTGAACAGGCTGCTGTTTTGCTTCGACAGCCTTCGCTTCTTGTTTAGGTTGTTGTTGTTCTTGAACAGGTTCTTGTTTAGGCTGCTCGTTTTTGACAGCTTCTTGTTTCGGCTGTTCTGTCTCAGCAGCTGGTTTTTGTTCAGTTTGCGGCTGGCTGGCTTCTTGAGCCGGCTGTGCAGCCTGAGCCTGACCTTTCACATTTAACGTTGTGCCTGCGTAAATTATATCTGATTGCAAGTTATTCAAGCTTTTCAGATTGCCGACTGATGTTCCGAATTTCTGAGCAATTTTCCAGAGGCTGTCGCCCTGCTTCACTGTGTACTGCCCAGATGTGGTTGTTTCTACTGAAGAAATAGTCAGTTTCTCTCCTTCAATGATTAAATCAGAAGATAACTGATTCCATTCTTTTAAGTCCTTTAGGTTCACTCCGTTTTTTTGCGAGATCCCCCAGAGCGTGTCACCCTTTTGCACCGTGATTTCTTTAGCAGAAGCGTGAGCTCCAAATGCAGTTGTTGAAATTGCTGCAACTGCGACAAAGGACATAATCGTCTTCTTCATAAGTAAATCCTCCCTTGTTAGCTTTTTATTGGCGGCTAACAGGTGATATCGTAACATATGAAAATGTCAGTTCAATAACAAAACGATTTGAATTAGATTACAGTTCCTTTACATGAAACATTTCTCTCGCTTGGTAAGTCTTGCTGAAACCTTGATACAGCAAGGGTTTTCAAGCTTCTGATTTTTCCGGCGCCCATGAAAAACACAATGTGCAAATTTCTAAAAAAACTTTTTTTCACTCTGTTTCTCTTACATAATTTCGGATTTCTTCTAAAAAAACCGCTCCGTATTTCAATCTTTTTTGTTCCCCGACCCCTTTTACGGAAAGAAGATCCTGATCTGTTTTCGGAAGTTTCGCCGACATTTCTTTTAACGTCTGGTCTGAGAACACGACAAATGGAGGCACACCCTGTTCAGCTGCAATCTCTTTGCGGAGACGCCGGAGAAGCTCAAATAATTCATCATTTTCGGTAACGGCGGCGGCCTGTAAGGCTTCTTTTCTCGCGACTGCGCTTTTTCCAAGCAGAACGTCCCTGCCTTTTTGGGTGACCATAAGCGTGGGAAATGTGCCGTCCGCCATTCTGATATATTCATCTGAAATAAGAAATTCGATAAAATCACTGATTTCCGCTGCGGATTGATGCTTCATAATGCCGTAAGTGGACAGGCTGCTGAAGCCGTTTTCCAGCACTTTTTTATTTTTTGACCCGCTAAGCACCTGCGCCACCATCGTTTTTCCGAAGCGCTCATTCATTCTGATGATGCAAGACAATACCATCTGCGCTTCTTTTGTGACGTCATGGGCGGTCCTTGTATCAGTGCAATTGCCGCACGCTTCGCAAGCTTCCGCCTCATTCTCGCCGAAATACTTCAGAATAAACCGCTGCAGGCAATCTTCCGTATGACAGTAATCCACCATCTGTCTCAGCTTTTTGAGATCCTGCTTTTGTTTTTCTTCTCCGGCGGCCGATTGGTCTATTAAAAAACGCTGCACCATAATATCCTGCGGCGAAAATAAGAGCACACACTCGCTGTTAAGACCATCGCGCCCGGCCCGTCCGGCTTCTTGGTAATAGCTCTCCATATCTTTCGGAATCTGCGCGTGTAAAACAAACCTGATGTTGCTCTTATCGATTCCCATTCCGAAAGCGGACGTAGCTACCATCACTTGTATCTGATCATTAAGAAACCGCTCCTGCTGGTCTTTTCTGTCGTCATCCGCCAATCTGCCGTGATAACGGCCGGCATTGATGCCGCTGCGTTTTAATTTCTCATATAAACGGTCGGTTTCTTTTCTTGTCGCTGTATATATAATGCCGGCTTCGTGTTTATTTTTTTCGAGGTACCGCTCGATAAACCGGTCTTTGTTTTCGCCCTTTACTACTTTAAACGTTAAATTCTCTCTGGCAAAACCGGTATATACAGTTTGTTCTTTCTTAATATGAAGCTGCTTGCAGATGTCATCATGAACCTCAGGCGTAGCCGTCGCCGTTAATGCGATGATGACGGGCGGTTCTTTTAATTCATTAAAAAGGATTTCGATATTCCGGTAACTCGGCCTGAAATCATGTCCCCATTGCGATATACAGTGAGCTTCGTCAATGGCGACAAGAGGAACCGTAATATTCTGCAGGATATGAATGAATTCTGAAGAAGTCAAACGCTCCGGTGTGATGTAAAAGAGCCGGTAAGCCCCTTGTTTCAAACCGGTCAGGCGCTCATGAATGTCACGGCTTGTCTGGGTGCTGTTAATATAAGCTGCCGCGATACCCGCTTCTTCAAGCGCGTCGACTTGATCTTTCATTAAGGAAATAAGAGGGGAAATAACGATTGTGGTTCCTTCAAACAGCAGTGCGGGAATCTGATAGCAGATTGATTTTCCGCCCCCCGTCGGCATAATGCAGACCGTGTTTTTTCTCTCCTCTGCAACTGATTGTATCGCCTGCTTTTGGCCCGCGCGAAGACTGTCGTAGCCAAAATAATGCGCCAGAAGGGATTGGGCTTTATCCAGCATATGTTGTAAAACCTCACTTTGTCTTTGATTCTTTCATTTTATCATACTGATAAAGTACGCTGCTCAAGGGCAATTCAAAATAAAAAGCCATCTCCGCAAGGGAAATGGCTTTCGCTACGTATGCCGTACGCAAGTAAGAAAGTTTTAAACCACCACTCCTCAAAGTGGGTGTTTGCAGAAGCGTTCCTGTCGTCCTCTGCAATGGAGGCATGACATTCCGGCTTCGATATAAAACTCCCTATTACAGCTTAAAGGTTAAAACTTAATTAACAATACGAACAATGTAGCTTCTCTTATATCCTACACCATCAGTCGTATTTTGGCAAGAGGGTTAATTCTTTTACAGAAAACCTTTTTTCTTTGTAAAAAATGCTTTATTCTACATAAAAATTGTTTTTTCGACAAAACATCAATATATCAATATAAGATCAGATCGAAAGCTGCCGCCAGTTTCTTCTATAATAGAAAAAACTCTCACACCCTGTAGGGGCGCAAGAGTTATGGCAATTAGAATTTTGCAGCCAGATCTTTCGCTTCTTGCAGTCCTTTTTCAATGATCGCTTGAGCGTTATCCGGTGCAGCATTATGACCTTCAACGACAACAGTGTGAAGATCTTGGACACCCCAGAAACCGAGAACGGTTTTCATGAAGTTTAATGACATTTCAAGAGATGCCATCGGTCCTTCAGAATATACGCCGCCGCGTGCGTTTAAGAGCGCTACTTTTTTATCTCCCATCAGACCTTTAGGGCCTTCAGGCGTGTATGTGAAAGTAACCCCTGCGCGAGACAGGTAATCAACATAAGTATGAAGCACAGCAGGCACTGTGAAGTTCCAAAGCGGGAATGCAAACACGACTTTGTCAGCTTTGACAAATTGATTTAAGTAAATGTCAGCAGTTGACGCTTGTTTTTTCTCTTCGTCTGTCATTTCAATTCCTTTTGAAGCTTTGAATGTTCCGTTAATCATATCTCTTCCGAGGTAAGGAAGGTTTTCTTTATGAAGATCAAGTTCGATCACTTCATCATTCGGATTGTTTTCTTTATAAGCAGCCAGAAACGCTTCGTATAATTTTACGGACACGCCTTCTTCAGCCGTACGGTCGCTTGATTTTACAAATAATACTTGAGACATTCTAAATTCCTCCCGGTAATCTTTTAATATTTACTTACAAATAGTATGTTACTTTCTTTTTTATATAAAGTCAATGATTTTATTTCGATTCTGAGATTTTTTATGGAATAAAAAAACAGGTACATATGAATGTACCTGCTGCTATTATTGTGAATCCTGCTCGCGATCCAGGATTTCGTAAGTTTGTGAGCTTTTTTGATCAACGGTTTCTTTATTTGAGAGGTCTTTCACCTGCTCGTGAAATTCCCTTTCATATGACGGAGCGTCTGTTTTCACATCCCCTTCTGTTTCTCGCTGCGCTTCGACGGTCATTCTGGCGTACGGTACGGCTTCAAGTCTTTCATAAGGAATTTCTTTTCCCGTTTTCTCGCAAATCCCGTATGTTCCTTTATCCATTCGTTCAAGCGCGGCGTTCACCTCATCTAAAAGATTCTGATCGACACCGTCCAGCGTCTGATTCGTGACCCTGTCCAAATAAATGCTTCCGTGATCAGCTAAGTGATTATCTACTCCGTTCGACAGTTCTCCTGTGTCTTCGCTCATTGAATAATTTTCTTTTGATTCTCCCTGAAGACTTTCCTTTAAATCGATTAATTTATGATAAAGGCTGTCCTGCTGTTCTTTTGATAATGACATATTCATCATCTCCTTTTTCGTCTGTATTCTTCGCTGCATCTGTTAATACATACCCTCGAAAAAGGAGGATGAAACAATGGGGGTCAATGCTTTCTCCCCCTGATGGTGACATTGGGTGTCTGCTGCTTTGTCTGTCTTTTTTCTTTCGCAGCATCATTTTGCGGGTTGTCCCGACTTTCTTCAGCGCAGGCTTGTTTGAGCCTGTGCGCCGGTGTATGGTAAGTGGCGCCGATATTCAGCATACCGCTCAGCTCTTCTATACTCAGCTGTTCAAAATCAATATTGTATTCAATCTTGTCCACTTTGACGTGCTCAATATGGACATATGTTTTTTCCCCTTCAACCGTTTGCGGCTCAAAATGACACTTATCCTGAAGCTCATCAAGCTGTTGTTCCACTTTCTTAAGCCGGTCTAATTCTTCTTCACACACTTTTTTGAACATCTCTTTCATTATTTTTTTCAAAGAAAATCACTTCTTTCCCCGTCACTCTTGGAAAGTTCTATGCGTCCCGTATTGCGAATATATAAACATGATATACAAAAAGGAGGCGAATCATGATGTTTTTTCCGTCCGTTATCAACTTTGAGTATATAAAAATGAACGGAATCAGCGGCGGAGCGGCTTTTAACACCGGCTCTTCCGTTATGGTGAGAAACACAGCAGCCAATAAAAGAAATGAAGGGTACGGTGAACAAAACGGTGATTGCACCGTTGTCGCCATCCCTATCATGAGTATCGATGATTCAGATCTGATAGATGGCACAGCGAACAAGATCAGCCTTCGATAATGATCTGGCTTGCATCCCCCAGATGTTTAGCAATCGATATATATAAAATCCCGTCTTTGAATACCGCCTGCATTCCCTTCGTACCTTGAGCGGAGTGCGGAAGATCGAGTTTTTTTTCAAAATCGCCGTATTTTCCGGTCTTCTGTTTAAAATCCTGTTCATTGAAAAAGGATTTTCTCGTGCCTTTTACGACAATATATTCTCCATAGGACAAAAGCTGAACATCTTGTTTCCGGTAGCCGGGCAGATACAGCAAAAATTGGAGCTCATCATGGGTTTCCACAATATCTATAAGAGGAAAAGCATCCTCATTTCTTCTCATTTGCCCATCTCCCTGTTGAAAGGGAAAATGAGAATGGCCGTTTTGAAATGATTTCAGTTGTTCATCATCAAAAACGTTTTTCCAAAAGTCGCCGCCGGACATGTTTTGCGCCATTTCCATCCATTGCTTCATCTTATCGAAATCCATTTTTATCGCCCCCTGTCTAAGCATACGATCATAACAGCCGGCATACACCTGTATTAAAGGAGGTTTGCCTGTGGTTCAACCAACTCCATATATCAATATTAATATTTTCATGTTGAAAATTAATTCCTTTGAAAATGCTTCAGCGGTGAATGTCGGACAAAATTTACTGGCGGAATGGCAGAATTCTGATAAAAAGAATCAGGGATACGGACAGAACTTCGGAGATGCAAGCGGCTTCATCGGCACGAACGGCAAAGTGGATGACCGGGATCAAATTGATTCTCCATCAACCTTTGAGTCTGCATGCGACAAAATCCCTGCCGGAAAAGGAGGCCCATTATGATGTTTTCGCCGGTTTTGGTAAATGTAGGAGGCTTTAAAGTAAATGCGGTCGACCGCGGTTCTTCCATTACGATCGGCCCGTATCAGCAAATCGATTATTTTTTATCCAATAAGATCAACTACGGATTCGGTGAAGAAAATGGTGATTTGGCGCCGATTTATATTCCCATCAGTTCTATCGCTGATCCGGATCTCATTGATTCGAACTCCGGAAAAACAAGCATTATATAATAAAAAGGCCATCCGCATGCATTCGGATGGCTTTTATGTGATATTTAACTGCATAAGTATTTTGTTAAGATGGCTTGAACCTCAGTCAAGTCCGTTTCTTTTGCAAATTCCAATTCGAAAGTTTTTCCCCTTGTCATTAATACAAGCCCGGTATCGGGATCAAACATTCCCGCTTCTTGAATGGCGAAGCTTTCAATTGTTTTATATGGAAGAAATACGCGCACTTTCTTTTTGGAGAACATTTTATTATCAAAGAAAATCACTCGTTTATTCGTAAAGCATATTTGGTCAACCCGCAGTTTATAAATCGTTTCGATCCGTTCTCCCTCAACGAGCAAAGCCTCCAGCTTTTTTGTGTCGGTTGATCTGCTGACAGAAAAAATTCCCAATGAAGAACCCCACTTTCTGCTTCTATACTATTGTTTTATTACAATCATAAAAAATAAGTTCTTTATCCCTATATAAGAATACGACATAGACGGCATTTAAACCATTACGAACAGATTACATTTTTAGAACGTTCATCAAAAAAGCCCTTCGCGAAAGGTGCCGCTGTTATGAAGTAATACGGTTCAGCGGAAGAAAAGGTTTCAAGAAAACGGTATTTTTTTCGAAAAGTCAGTTTTTTATTTTCGCCATAAAAAACCGCGGCTTCTCCAATGCCGCGGTTTCAACAAAACATCAACGATCCGTATCTTCAATTGTTCCTTCTTTATAGGTATCTGAAATTTGTTCCATCGTCGTGTCGGTGCCTTCTTCAGGTTGCACTTGCTGAAGCTGATCTGATGTTTTATTTTGTTTGTCTTGCTCTGTTTTTTTCATTTTGCAGCCACCCTTTATATGTAGTCTTTTTTAGTATGGCTCAGGCAAAATAAATTCATTCAGCTTTAAACTTCTTCAAAATACTCTTTGTAGAAGCCTCCGACTTTGTTTGTATTGTCTGCAACAAAAATGAATTCTTCTGTTTCATTTTTGACTTCATACTCTTTACCCGGCGTCAGCACATTTTTGACAATGTATTTTTTCGCATCTGTATGTACGCATTTGACCTTTTTGACGCTTTCTTTTGTCTGCCAATTATTATGAATCATTTATAAAACTCCTTTTCTTAATCGATAAGCTTATTGTAGCCGTTTTTTCTTGTGAATTGCAATAACGGTTATCGATTGATTTTACCGGGGGTGTTATTATAGAATGACTGTATGCGCTTACTTTGCGCGGACATCAAGATGCTCAAAACAGACCATAAAAAATTTCGGGAGGTTTGTTACGAATGAGTTCTTTAACGATGCAGATCACAAAAAGGCTGGAAACATTTTTACAGGGTACGAAGAAACTTTATATTGACGGAAAATTTGTTCCGAGCGCTTCAGGATCAACATTTGTCACACCGAATCCGGCAACCGGAGAAACGCTGATGACGCTTTACGAGGCACAGTCAGAAGACATTGACAGTGCAGTGAAAGCGGCACGCAAAGCCTTTGATCACGGCGAATGGCGCACTATGCCGGCCGCTTCCAGAAGCAGGCTGATGTATAAGCTTGCCGATTTAATGGAAGAGCACAAAACGGAACTCGCGCAGCTTGAAACACTTGATAACGGAAAACCGATTAATGAAACGACGAATGGGGATATCCCGCTCGCAATTGAGCATATGCGTTATTATGCCGGGTGGTCTACAAAGATAACCGGACAAACGATTCCGGTCGCCGGCTCATATTTTAATTACACCCGCCATGAGCCTGTCGGCGTCGTGGGGCAGATCATCCCTTGGAACTTTCCGCTCCTTATGGCGATGTGGAAAATGGGCGCCGCCCTTGCCACAGGCTGCACAATCGTTTTGAAACCGGCGGAGCAGACACCGCTGACCGCCCTCTATTTAGCGGAATTAATAGATCAGGCGGGCTTCCCTGACGGCGTCATCAATATTGTCCCAGGGTTCGGCGAGACGGCCGGGGAAGCGCTGACCAACCATGACGATGTCGATAAACTCGCTTTTACCGGTTCTACAGAAATCGGCAAAAAAATCATGGAAAAAGCCGCAAAAAAAATTAAACGCGTGACACTGGAGCTTGGCGGAAAGTCACCTAACATCATTTTGCCTGATGCCAATTTGAAGAAAGCCATTCCCGGCGCTTTAAACGGGGTCATGTTTAATCAGGGACAGGTATGCTGCGCAGGCTCCCGTGTCTTCATTCACAAAGACAAATATGATGAGGTCGTCAGCGAAATGGTTTCATATGCGAAATCGCTTCAGCAAGGCGCCGGCCTTCACCAAGATACACAAATCGGCCCGCTCGTCAGCCAGGAACAGCATGAGCGCGTGCTTTCATATATTGAAAAAGGAAAAGCGGAAGGAGCCAAAGCTGTCGCGGGCGGCAGCTGCCCGTTTGAAGAAGGGTATTTTGTCTCCCCGACTGTATTTGCGGATGTGGATGACAGCATGACCATCGCAAAAGAAGAAATTTTCGGCCCGGTCTTAGCCGCCATTCCGTATGATACGGTTGATGAAGTCATTGAGCGGGCGAACCGCTCGGAATACGGTCTTGCAGCCGGACTTTGGACTGAAAATGTGAAAAACGCTCATTACATTGCTGACCGTCTCCAAGCCGGCACCGTTTGGGTCAACTGCTACAATGTTTTCGATGCGGCATCTCCTTTCGGCGGCTATAAGCAATCCGGCCTCGGGCGGGAAATGGGCTCTTACGCGCTGAATAATTATACAGAAGTGAAAAGCGTCTGGATCAACCTGGAAGATTAAATCAAACAAGAAACTGCTGCCTGTCAGCAGTTTCTTTCTTTTGTCATGCCGCCTTTTACATATGAATATATATGCTTCTGAAGGAGTTGAGCGAGTGTGAGCACAATTCATGAAAACGTCAGAAGCCGCCAAAAGAAAATCATCTCCCTATTAAGAGAAACGCAAAATGCGGACGGCTCATGGTCATTTTGTTTTGAAGGTCCGATTTTGACAAACGCCTTTCTGATCCTCCTTCTCACTTCTCTTGGAGACAATGATAAAGAACTGATCGCTGAGCTTGCAGAAGGCATTCGCGCTAAACAGCGCCCGGACGGAACTTTTGCCAACTATCCTGATGACCGGAAAGGAAATGTGACCGCTACTGTACAGGGCTATGCCGGCTTGCTGGCTTCCGGTTTATATAGCCGTTCTGAGGCGCATATGATTCAGGCCGAACGCTTTATCATCTCAAATGGCGGCTTGCGCAACGTACACTTCATGACAAAGTGGATGCTTGCGGCAAACGGCCTTTACCCATGGCCCGCGCTGCATCTGCCATTATCTTTCTTAGTCATTCCCCCATCCTTCCCGCTGCATTTTTACCAGTTCAGTACATACGCTCGTATTCATTTCGTACCGATGGCCGTGACGCTTAACAAAAGATTTTCGCTGAAAAATCCCAATGTTCCGTCTCTCGCGCATTTAGATCGGCATATGACTAAAAATCCGTTTACATGGCTTCGTTCCGATCATGATGAGAACAGAGACCTCTCTTCTCTTTTCGCCCACTGGAAGCGGCTTTTGCAGATTCCTGCCGCTTTTCACCAGCTCAGTCTGCGTACGGCCAAAACGTATATGCTTGACCGGATTGAAGAAGACGGCACATTATACAGCTATGCGAGTGCCACTATTTTTATGGTGTACGGCCTGCTCGCTCTCGGTGTATCGCGCCACTCCCCCGTTATCAGAAAAGCGCTTGCCGGCACGAAAGCTTTGCTCACGTCTTGCAGCGATATACCGTACCTGGAAAATTCAACGTCGGCCGTTTGGGATACGGCGCTTCTCAGCTATGCGCTTATGAAAAGCGGCATCTCGGATAACGATCAAATGATAACCGGCGCCGCCCGGTTTCTGCGTGAACGGCAGCAGACGAAAGTCGCTGATTGGGCCGTTCACAACCCGCATGCTGAACCGGGAGGATGGGGTTTTTCAAACATTAATACAAATAATCCTGATTGTGATGACACAGCCGCAGTGCTCAAAGCCATTCCGCGAAAACGTTATCCCGCCTCATGGGAACGCGGACTGAGCTGGCTTTTGTCCATGCAAAACAGTGACGGCGGCTTCTCTGCTTTTGAGAAAAATGTCAATCATCCGCTGGTCCGCCTGCTGCCGCTGGAATCGGCTGAGGAAGCTGCCATCGATCCTTCAACAAGCGACTTAACCGGACGGGTGCTGCACTGTTTAGGAGAAGCGGGGCTTTCTCCTGATCACCCTCAGATTGAAAAGGCCGTCCAATGGCTGATCCGCCATCAAGAAGAGGACGGATCGTGGTACGGCAGATGGGGTGTCTGCTATATTTACGGCACATGGGCAGCGCTGACAGGGATGAAGGCTTGCGGCGTGAGCCAAAACCACCCGGCCGTGAAAAAAGCGATCCGCTGGCTGAAGTCCATTCAAAACGAGGACGGAAGCTGGGGAGAATCCTGTAAAAGCGCAGAAGTCAAAACCTATGTTCCGCTTTCTTACGGGACGCTTGTACAGACGGCTTGGGCGGCCGAAGCTTTGCTGCAATACGAAAAACCTCATCATCAAGCCGTCACAAAAGGCATATCTTTTCTTATTGAAAACCGGCATTACGAAGGATACGCTTTCAGCTATCCGACCGGAATCGGCCTGCCGAAACAGTTTTACATCAGGTATCACAGCTACCCGTATGTGTTTTCTTTGCTTGCGCTCAGCACTTTTATGAAAGTGAGTGAAAAGGAGGAAGAAAAATGAAACGGCACGCTTATCAAACCGAAATGCTGAATTGGTGTGAAACCTTGAAGGAACAAGTCATACAGCAAGGTCGGTTCGATCGCTTCGCGGCACAAATCGACCGGATTTTTCACACCCTTCAGGATGATGGATTAACGGAGGCGGAATGGTACGAACAGGCATCAGCACTTTACCGGGACATTACCGAACCGGATGAGCCGGATGAGCGCAGAGCCTATGTGCCGATCGGCAAGCATGTCCTCCCTAAACTGCCATACAGTTATTCCGCACTGGAACCGTATATTTCAAGAGAGATTATGAAACTCCACCATACTAAACACCATCAGAGCTATGTTGACGGTCTGAATAAAGCAGAACTGGAGCTCAAAAAAGCGAGACAAACGAAACAGTACGACTTAGTGGCGCATTGGGAGCGGCAATTGGCGTTTCACGGTGCCGGCCATTATTTGCACAGTATTTTTTGGTTTTCCATGAATCCAAACGGAAAAAGACGGCCGACGGGTGCGCTCTTTCAAATGATTGATGTGTCATTCGGAAGCTATTCCGCTTTTAAAGAGCAATTTTCTCAAGCAGCAAAAAAAGTCGAAGGAGTCGGCTGGGCTATCCTTGTCTGGGCGCCGCGCTCCGGGCGGCTGGAGATTTTAGCCGCTGAGAAGCATCAGCTCTACAGCCAATGGGACGTCATTCCTTTGCTTCCGCTGGATGTATGGGAACACGCCTATTATTTACAATATAAAAACGACCGCGCGGCTTACGTGGATCAATGGTGGAATGTCGTTGATTGGCGGGAGGCGGAGAAACGGTTCGAGCAAGCGCACCGCGTGATGTGGCCGCTTTATTAAAAAAGGCCCCCGTCTTGAACGGGGGCCTGCTTCTTTTGGTCTAAAAAATACCAAGCACGTGCAGAAAAACGATAATAATGGCTACAGGAGCCACATAACGGATTAATAGGAGCCAGACTGCAAACCATTTTCGTTTTATACCGGAACCGCTTTTCAGTTCGTCAAACAGCATCTGTTTCGGAATTTTCAGCGGTACGAACACGGCAATTAAAAGCGCGCCCAACGGCATTAAGACATTGCTGACCAGAAAATCCGCAGCGTCAAAAATACTGCGGTGAAAAATAGAAACATCACTCAAAATTCCGTACGACAGCGCCGAAGGGATCCCGACAATAAATATAGCAAGTCCCCCGATCCATGCATACCGCTTCCGTTTTGCCGAATCGCCTTTTGACAAAACAGCAACTAAAATTTCAAGCATTGAAAAAGCCGATGTCAGCGTCGCAAATAAAAACAGCAGCAAAAAGGCGAGTAAAAACACGATGCCCAACGGCATTTGGTTAAAGACGGTCGGCAGCACGTTAAATAAAAGCTGCGGACCTTGATCCGGCTTGAGACCGAATGCAAATACCGCCGGAAAAATCGCCACTCCCGCCATCACGGCAACAAGGACATTTAATACCGTCACCGATACGGCGGATTGAACAATATTTTCTTCTTTTTCTAAATATGCGCTGTATGTAACCATTACGGACACTCCGACGCTTAACGAGAAAAATGATTGACCCATCGCATATAAAATGGTGCTGGCATCCATCGCGCCAAAATCAGGCATGAAGAAGAATTTTAATCCCTTCGCTGCATCATGCAGCGTAACGGAGCGGATCATTAAAAGAATAAACAGAATAAACAGAGCCGGCATCAGCACCTGGCTTACCTTTTCGATGCCGCTGCTCACCCCTTTTGCCACAACTAAAATCGTCAGCACGATAAACAGCAGCTGACCGAAAACCGCTGCATAAGGGTTTGAAATGGTATCGATAAATAACGTATCAAATCCCGAAGAAAGCGTTAAACCGCCTGTAAAGCCTTTTATAATGTAGATTAATATCCATCCCCCCACTACGCTGTAGAAGGATAATAGAATAAAACACGTTATGATTCCGAGATATCCGATCCAGTGCCACTTTTTCCCCGGCGCCAGCGCCTTATAGGATTCAACGGCGTTTTTTTGTGTTTTTCTGCCGATAATAAATTCAGCAAGCAAAAGCGGCAGTCCGATTAAAACAGTAAATAAAATAAAAACAAGCAGAAAAGCGCCGCCTCCGCTGGTTCCCGCTACGTAAGGGAACTTCCATATTGCGCCGAGCCCGATTGCAGAGCCGGCCGTAGCTAAAATAAATCCCAGCTTAGATGACCATTGATTAGCTTCTTTCACTTCAGCACTCCCAATTCATTTCAGTATAAAAATCAATTGTAAGAATATATGTCTGAATAGTCAAGAAGATATTAGTTTACATAATAATTTTATCGAAAACTTATATTTAATATTGAATTATTCAGAATATTATTTATAATGGAGTACAGAAAAGTCAGTCATATTTTTTGACTGATTGATTGGATGTAAAAGGAGCTGTGTTTATGGAATGGCTGAAAAAAATAAGCGGGTTTGCGGGCCAAACCTTTGGCTTGTGGGTTATCGTCTTTGCCGGTTTGGGATTCGCCTGCCCTGATTTGTTTTCTTGGATCAGTTCTTATATGACGATTTTCCTTGGTATTATTATGTTTGGGATGGGGCTTACTCTTCAAGCAGACGATTTTAAAGAATTAATCAGAAAGCCTTGGCATGTCGTGATCGGAGTCGCTGCCCAGTTTACGATTATGCCGCTTGCGGCTTTCTGTTTATCAGTCGGGCTCCGCCTCCCCGCAGAAATCGCCGCGGGCGTCATTCTGGTCGGATGCTGTCCGGGCGGTACGGCATCAAATGTCATGACGTTTTTGGCGAAAGGCAATACGGCGCTTTCTGTTGCGGTCACCACGATCTCAACATTGCTTGCTCCTATTGTAACGCCGGCACTTATTATGCTGTTTGCGAAAGAGTGGCTTCCCGTTTCTTTCGGTTCACTGTTTGTTTCCATTATGCAAGCCGTGCTTTTGCCGATCGTCCTCGGGGTGATTGTGAAGCTGTTATTCAAAAAACAGGTCGGACAAGCCGTGCACGCGCTTCCTCTCGTATCGGTAATCGGCATCGTAGCGATTGTATCCTCTGTCGTCAGCGTAAATCGTGAGCATCTGCTTCAATCCGGACTGCTGATTGTGTCTGTCGTCATCTTACATAACGGAATCGGATATTTGTTAGGATTCCTGACTGCAAAGCTGTTCAGAATGGATTATGCTTCACAAAAAGCGATTGCGATAGAAGTCGGAATGCAAAACTCCGGACTGGGCGCAGCGCTTGCGACAGCGCATTTCTCCCCTTTGTCAGCCGTGCCGAGCGCAATTTTCAGCATATGGCACAATCTGTCGGGGTCTGTTCTTGCCACCTACTGGTCTAAGAAAAAAGAGAAAAACAGCGCCGAAGAAGAAACGGCAAAGATTCCGTTTTCATAACTGAACAAGGATAGGCTGCCGCCGCTCCTATCCTTGTTTATTCTGCAGATCACGAAACAGGCGCAAAAGCGCTTTTTTTACATCCCCCTGAAATAAACCTCCATGATAACAAATCAATTGGCGGATATCGTAATCGAGCAGCCGCTGCACAGATCGGACCGCATCATCCATATGTAACGTATAGTCAGGATTAGCAAGGTTCAGCTTTCCGTCTTCAATGACGACCGCATCACCTGCGATCATTGTTTTTTCGGCAGGCAGATAAAGACTGATATGGCCGGGTGTATGACCCGGCGTGGCTACAACGCGAATGCCTCCGCACCAAGGCAGCAGCTCACCGTCAGTAACTGTCCGGTGAACTGGAGCCGATTCGACTGATTGAAGCGAGCAAATGAACTGTTTTGCATAAGGCTTTGCATCCTCTGGCAATGAACTAAACGTTGATTCAGCCTGCTCAAGCCGTAAAGATTTTTTAGAGCCGTCAATATACGGCGCTTCACGCTCATGTACTGTCACGCTGATATCCGGGTGCAAACGATGTAATGCAGCGAGTGAGCCGATATGGTCTATGTCGTGATGCGTTACAATGATTTTTGTCAATGAATGAAGCGACATTCCATGCCGGGCAGCAGCATGTTGAAGATGGTTTGTAAAACCGGGATATCCGCAGTCTATTAATATCGTGTCATGTTCGTCTTGCAGAAGAACCGGAGTGATAGAATGCAATTCTTCATTATATTCAAATTCGATCTCAAGCGGATAACAGCTTTTCATATAAATTCTCCCCTTCGCTCAATAAAAAAGTACACTGCTTGTAAGGGCAGTGTACTTTTTGTCTGTCTCAAATTATCCTTCCAGCAGCAGCTGTTCCGGATCTTCAAGCAGGTTTTTAATGGTGACAAGGAACCCGACCGCTTCTTTACCATCTACAATTCTGTGATCATATGATAAAGCGATGTACATCATCGGACGGTTTTCAGAGCGCTCCGCATCAATTGCTACTGGGCGCAGCTGAATTTTGTGCATACCTAAGATCCCGACCTGAGGGCTGTTTAGGATCGGTGTTGACATAAGCGATCCGAATGTACCTCCGTTTGTGATCGTGAAGGAGCCTCCTTGCAGCTCACCTAATGTTAATTTATTGTTTCGCGCTTTCTTCGCAAGTTCGCCGATCTCTCTTTCAATGCCGGCAAACGTCAGGCGGTCAGCGTCACGTACGACTGGGACGACAAGCCCTTCTTCAGCCGCGACAGCGATACCGATGTCATAGAATTTTTTCACGATCAGCTCATCGCCTTGAATTTCAGCGTTAAGGAGCGGGAATTTTTTCAATGCAGCCACGACGGCTTTTGTAAAGAACGACATGAAACCGAGTTTTACATCGTTTTGCTCAAGGAATTGGTCTTTACGGCGTTTTCTTAGATTCATAACGGCCGTCATGTCAACTTCGTTAAATGTAGTCAGCATCGCAGAAGTCTGCTGCACTTCAACCAATCGTTTCGCGATCGTCTGTCTGCGGCGGGACATTTTTTGCACTTCGACAGGTTTGTCAAAGCTTTGCTGTGTTTTTTGAGCCTGCTGTTTCGGCTGTGCCGCAGGTTTTGAAGCCGGTTTTTCATAAGCTTCCACATCTTGTTTGCGCACGCGGCCAAGCGGGTCCCCCGTCGGAATTTGTGATAGATCAATCCCTTTTTCCCTTGCCAGCTTGCGTGCAGCCGGAGACGCTACCGTTCTGGATTTCGCTTCTGATTGTGCTTCCTGGCTGACTTCTTGTGCAGCAGGTTCAGCTTTTGCTTCCTCTTTCGTTTGTTCATTGGCTGGAGCACTTTCTGAAGGGGCGGGTGCAGAACTTTCGCCAGCGCCTTCTGTAATGGTACCGATAATTTCTCCTACTTGGACGGTATCACCCGAATCTTTCAATACCTCTTTTAGAACACCCGATTCTTCTGCTGTCAATTCAACATTTACTTTGTCCGTCTCCAGTTCAAGCAAGTACTCACCCTGTTCTACATAATCACCGGGCTGCTTTAACCATTGGGCTATCGTTCCTTCTGAGATTGATTCTGCTAATTCAGGTACCTTAATTTCCGCCATTTTTACATTTCCCCCTTAGTTTTTGCGAGTCAAGCTATCAGATACAATGCGTTCCTGTTCTTTTTTGTGGACTGTCGGATCTCCTTCTGCGGGACTGGATCGTCTTCTTCGGCCGATGTATTGGACATTTACTCCTTTTGGCGCAATTTCCGTCAGATACGGGCTGATATAACTCCATGCCCCCATGTTCTGCGGCTCTTCCTGAACCCAAACGATCTCTTGCAGGTTCGGCAGTTTGGCGAAAAGCTCCTTCGTATCTTTTGCCGGGAACGGATACAGCTGTTCGATTCTGGCAATATGAAGCCAATCCTTATCGCCTTCCATTTTGTTGAAGTGATCGCTGATATCAATTGACACTTTTCCGCTTGATAATACGACGCGAGTCACTTTTTCGTAAGCATGGGAAAGACCGGACTGCTCATAGACAGGCTTGAATCGGCTTTCGCTCAGTTCCTGCACTTCAGATACCGTATTCGGGTTGCGCAGCAGGCTCTTCGGCGTCATGATCACAAGCGGGCGGATTTCCTCACGAAGCAGCATTTTCGCTTGTCTTCTTAAAATGTGGAAATACTGAGCCGCACTTGTCAGGTTGGCCACTGTCCAGTTGTTTTCCGCCGCCAGCTGCAGGAACCGCTCGACGCGGCCGCTGGAGTGTTCAGGGCCCTGTCCTTCGTAACCGTGAGGCAGCAGCATGACCAGCCCTGATTTTTGTCCCCATTTTGCCCGTCCTGCAGATATGAATTGATCAAAATAGACTTGAGCCGCATTGGCAAAGTCCCCGTACTGCGCCTCCCACAACACAAGCGTTTCAGGCGAATACACGTTGTATCCATATTCAAAGCCGAGAACCGATCCTTCAGAGAGCGGGCTGTTATGCACCGTAAATGAAGAAGCGCAGTCGTCTAAGTGATGGAGAGCAACAAATTCTTCTCCTGTTTCGCTGTCATGCAGCACAAGGTTTCTTTGAGCGAACGTTCCGCGCTCTGAATCCTGCCCGGTCAGCCGGATCGGCGTGCCGTCTTTCAAAATGGAAGCAAACGCAAGCGATTCAGCCAATGACCATTCAACTTTACGGTCATCATCAAACGCTTTTGCACGTCTTTCCAGGATTCTTTTCAGTTTGCCGAACACGTTAAAGGATTCCGGCCAGTTGATAAGTTCGCCGTTCAGCTTGCGGAGAACATCAAAATCAATGGCTGTATCAACGTCTGGAAAACCGTTGGACACCGGCTCCGGCAATTCAATTTCCCGTACGGCGTCTTCTTTTTTGGCGGGCACCTTTTTATAGGCGTCTTCAATTCGTTTTGTCACTGCCATTTCGATGTTTTGCGCTTTTTCCTCGCTGATCAGTCCTTCACTTACGAGTTTTTCCGCAAAGATCCGCTTGACAGTCGGGTGTTTTCTGACGGCATCATACAGCATCGGCTGTGTCGTTGACGGCTCATCCATTTCATTGTGGCCGTATCGTCTGTACCCGATTAAATCGATTAAGAAATCTTTATTGAACCGCTTCCGGTATTCAACCGCAAATTTAACGGCTGACAGGCATGCTTCCGGATCATCCGCGTTGACGTGAACGATCGGAATTTCATAACCCTTCGCCAAATCACTGGCATATTTTGTGGATCGTGATTCATCGCTTTCAGTTGTAAAGCCGATCATATTATTGGCGATGATATGAATGGCCCCGCCCACCTGATAGCCTTTCAGTGAGCTTAAGTTCAGCGTCTCGGCGACAATGCCTTCTCCCGGGAACGCTGCGTCACCGTGAATTAAAATGGCGAGCGATTTTGTTTCGTCTTGAACCGGGTACCCCTTTTGCGTTCTTGTTTCCTGTGCCGCCCGCGTGCTTCCTTCCACAATCGGATTGATGAATTCCAAGTGGCTCGGGTTATTTGCAAGCGTAATCCGCGCGCTTTTGGTTTCAGCATCCTGAAGCTGTCTGTCTGCACCGAGGTGGTATTTAACATCGCCCGTCCAGCCGTAGCTGATGCCGGTCGATCCTTCAGACGGCACAAGGTCTTTATTCGGCGCGTGCTGGAATTCTGAGAAAATAATCTCATACGGTTTGCCGAGCACATGCGCAAGCACATTTAAACGGCCTCTGTGCGCCATCCCGATATTGACATTGGTTGTGCCCGCTTTCACAGACTGGGCGATAATGTCGTCAAGAACCGGCACAAGCGCGTCTAATCCCTCAATTGAGAAACGCTTCTGACCGACGAATGTCCGGTGTAAAAATTGTTCAAACCCTTCTACTTCCGTCAGTCTTTCTAAAACGGCTGACAGTTTTTCCGGTGAATTTTTCCGGAACAGTTCGCCGGATTCGACCATTTTTGTAATCCACGCGCGCTCTTCGAAATCATGCACATGGTCAAACTCGAAAGAGATGGTTCTTTTATAGGTATTGCGTAAATGCTGGATGGCTTCTAAGCCGTTTGTTATATTGGCAGGTGCGTCTTTACAGATGACAGACGCGGGTATTGCTTTCATTTCTTCTTCTGTAAGCCCGTACTCGGATAACGGAAAGAGCTCGCTCTTTTTCGGATCCTTTCTGAGCGGATTGACGGAAGCGTTCAGATGGCCATAGGTTCGAATATCTTCTGCAAGTTTAACTGCTGCTGCGATCTTTTGAATCAGATCTGCGGTGACGCGTCCCTGTTCCTTTGTTTCCGATGCCTCTTTTATTTGGCTTGGCGGAGCGCCTAGTTCGTCAAACATGTCTTTCAGATCCGGATCAATGCTGTCTGGATCTTCAGCATATTGGTCGTACAGCTCCAGTGCGTAGCCGAGGTTCGGTCCGTAAAAATCTTCCCAATTCATTCTTTGTTTCATATTATTTTGAAACATTTGAATATTACCCCCAACCTAGATAATCAAGTGATCAATTCACTATCTTGAAATAACTTTTGAACGCTGTGCCCAAAATTATGTAATAAAAACGCTTCCAAGGATATTTTACCACTGATTGCGTTTGGATTCTACCTTGATTGTTCACAAAATAGTAAAAAAAACAGATCAATACCGAAAAAATTAAATCATTTTAAAATAAAAAGCGAAAAAGCATAGGAAATGCCTATCCTATGCTTTTATGAAGCAGTTTTTTCAAAAGCGGATACAGCACATCGGGCAGCTGATCGACATCCGGAACAAAAATACTGTACTTTCCGTACATATCCTGAATGGTTTTCATCTGGGATTCTTCTATCGCAGTATTGGACAGAAAAACATTTATGACTTCTATCCCTTTTTTTCTCGCTTCGATGACAGCCTCGCTCGTATCGACGATGCCGTTTTGTTCGTATCCGAATGCTGCCGGCTCTCCGTCTGAAAACACGATTAAAAATTTTTGCGCCTCACTCCGCCGCATCAGCTGTTTCGTCATTTGTCTGATGGCGTATCCGTCTCTGTTATCTTCTTCGGGCGCAAGCTGCATGATCAGCGGACCCGCAGCCTGCAGCAGCGACTCTTCGAACGGAATGACGGTATTGAAGAAATTCGGCTGGCTCGTTTCGGTCGCTTCGTTTGTATCCTCCCAAAATCCGACGATTTGGTGAGGGACGGACACTGATTTCAAGGCTTCATGAAAAAGAACGATCCCTCTTTTTGTTTCATCCATTTTGTCAAACATGCTGGCCGAACAATCGACAAGCAATGTAAAAACGGCGTCAATGTCTGAAGACGGGTCCTGCTTTTTATAGAAAAGGCGCGGGTTCCGTTCCGTAAAATAGCGGATCAGTTTGCGATTCAGCCGGCCTGCGTGAAGGTCGGTCCGCGGGAGCGTTTTTTTGTGCTCAAGTGTTTTTTGTATCATCTGCTTCAGGCGTTTTTGATATGATTCTATCGTTTTTGCCTGTTCTTTATAAGACTGCTCCTCTTCAGGAGACGCTTTATGAGGCGTTTGATAAACCGGGAAGGCAAATTTGTTTTCTTTTCCGTCAGCCAGCCCGGCGCCCTCATGTTCATCCTGAATGGATTCAAGCGCTTCCAGTTTGGAGTAATCCTCTCTTTTCGTCTGACGTGCGGAACCTTGAACGGAGCCGAGCGCCTGGTCACCGTCATCGCCTTCTCTGGCTGCGTCTTTCCCAAGATCTGATTTCGCGCCGTGCTCAATATCAAATTGAAGGAAGCTTTTTGACGGCGCTTCGGTTTCCCGGTGCCACGTATTCATTTTCTCTTCAAGGATTTCTTCATCTCCGTCGGAAGACTCAGGGAGCGTGAGATCGTCACTTAACGAAGGCGCTTTTTTTACGCTTTCGAATAAAGGCTTTTCAGCCGCTTTTTCGTAATCAAGTTCCGGCAGAAAAAAGTAAGTGTTCAGCATATCTTTCTCAAGCACTTCATCAAGGCCTTCCATGAGGTCTTCCGTTATTGTTGCGATTTGTTCCGTAGAATCCGCCTCATACACCCGGATGAGCTGACGTTCAATATACGGTATCATCATATCAATATTTTCATGCATGGAAGGAATGCCTTCAAGCGGAGACTCAGCCGTCAGCTTGACAAACATCGCGCAATACAAAGCGTCGGTGAAAATGCTCCGTTCTAAATTCAATGTCAGCTGCGTCGTGAAATATTTCCTGTACATCTCCCTCCGCTTCTGAAAAACACGTTTCGTTCCCGGCCGTTCTTTTTTGATCTGCTCTTCAATTCTGATATCCTCGAGCAGCATAAACAGCTGCTTGGCAAAGCTTTGGCGGGTGAAGTGCCGGTGAACGTCATTTAAAAACCCCGCAAATACCCGAAATGAGCTGCTGCGTGTTCCGACAGCGCGCAAATAGACATCGCTTTTCAGGCCGGCTTCCATATCCCCGGCTGATCGGTCTTTCCAAAAGTGGCTCATGTAAATTTTCTTTTCAAAGGGATTGTAGTAAGACTGCACGCCGTATTCCACTTCAACTTCACTGCTTCTGGTCAGTGTTTTGGCCAGATCAGTCAGCATCATGAACAAAAACGAATCAATCGTGCTGTCGTTAAATTTGATAAACTTCATTGTATATCCCTCATTCGAACAGCGTTTCTGCAATATTTCTGACAGCGGCTTTTTCCCTGTCGTCATCAAGTTTTTCCACGATGCCTCTTTCAATCGCCCGTTTCGGCGGGATGTACGCAGCCAAGTCGCACGTATCTATGAGAGCCCTGATGGACGCCGCTTCTTCTGATACTTGTCCGTTATGCGCTTGTGCGATTAAATCAGAAGACAGCGTCATAAAGCGCTCAATTAATTTCTCATCTTTTAAGACAGACTGAGAGGTCAGCACCTGTTTCAGGAGGCTTCCTTTAATATACGGAACATCAATGATGACAAAACGGTTTTTAAGGGCTTCGTTCAGCGGAACGGTGCCGACGTAGCCTTCATTAATCGCGGCGATAACACCGAATCCTTCGCTTGCCTTAATCACTTCTCCTGTAAAGGGATTTGTCATCATTTTTCTGTAATCAAGCACGCCGTTTAGAATCGGAAGGGTTTCAGGCTTTGCCATATTGATTTCATCAATGTATAAAAAATGTCCCTCGTTCATTGCGGTTGTTACAGGTCCGGGAACGAATTCAATTGTCGCCTGCCCCTGTTCATTTTCAATCGTTTTATAGCCGACAAGCGCTTCTGCATCGAGGTCTACGGAGCAGTTGACGCTGTGCATCGGTTTATGAAAATAGTTCGAAAGCGTTTCCGCCAATTTTGTTTTTCCCGAACCCGTCGGTCCTTTTAATAAGATATTTTTTCCCATTGTCAAAGCGATGACGGCATCGAATACAATTGCTTTATCTTCGGCCTCATAGCCTGATGATCCGATTAAATCCCGGAATTCTTGGGAAACGGGATGATTTTGATAAGCCTGCAGTTTGTTTTGTATATCTTCCGGAAGTGATAGGTGCTGTAATTCTGAAGTCATAGGTGATGTTTCCTTTCCATTTGTATTCCATAACCGAGTATACTAAAAAAGCCCTTGTATACTCAATACAAAAGGGCTCATTCCCTGCGGGCGCTTTTTGTCAGGGGAGCGCAGGCGATTCTGGCTCCGGAATTTCCGCTCGGGTTTGTTAAATAATCGTCCGTATGTTCATGAATGACGAACGCGCTTCCGTCCCGGTCGAGCAGGCTGAGTCTGCTCCCTTCTTTTAATGAAGTTTGCGGCGCGTTCATAATGACATCCACTTTACCGTCAGCCCCCACTTCAAGATTGGGGAGATCTCCGGCGTGATGACCCATCGGATTGTTGAAGCCGTGTTCTTTGTTCAAAGGGTTGAACGGACCGCCGGCTGATTCGAAATCAGGTGCCTGACATGTCCCTTTTTCATAAATATGAAATCCGAGAGAAGCGCCGGGCGGCAGATGTCCCGCTGATATATGAATGTCTGATCCTTCATCATCAGATTCCCTCACTTCGATATATCCGATCGTTTTTCCGTTTTGATTGATGAGTCCGGCATGCTCACGATATGCAGATGCTTCCAATGCGCGGCTTTCCCCATGTTTTTTGGGCGGAACAGGAGCGGATCTCGCCCCGCAGCCGCAAAGCGTAATTGATGCGAGCATGAGAAAAAGCAAGAGACGATTCATGCTTCCTCCCCCTTATTTTTTTACCCATCAGTCTTGTCAAAACGTGAAAATGGTAAACAAAAAAAGCCCCGAAAGGCTTTTTTTTAAAAATAACTGCGCGCTCCTAAATAAGCTTTTTTCCAATATGGATTGCTTAAGTTTGAAATTTCAACCCCGGAGGAGCTTGCGTGAATAAAATCTCCTCCGCCTAAATACATTCCCATATGAGAAGGGCCCGCTTTATATGTCGTAAAGAAGACAAAGTCGCCTGCTGACGGCTGGCTGATATGTTTCATCGTATTCCAATATCCGGCCGTGCTCAGACGGGAAACAGAGCTTACCTTATTTAAAAGGTAATAGATGTAACCGCTGCAATCGAAGCCCGCAGGCGTATTGCCTCCCCAGCGGTAAGGCACGCCGACATGTTTTTTCGCCTCGCCTATCATTCTGTCAATCTTTGACCCTGTCACCGGAGGTTCGGGAGTATTTGGCTTGTTTGGCTTTGCCGGTTTGTTACCCGGCTGCCGCGCAGGCTCTTCTGTTTTTCCCGTTCCGTTAATCAACAGAACCTGTCCGATTTGAAGCACATCAGTTGTCAGTTTATTTTTTTCTCTGATGAGCTGAGCGGTGATGCCGAACCGATTAGCAATTTTCCAGAGGGAATCGCCTGCTTTTACTTTGTAAGTGGATGGCTTCTCAGAAGGGTTTGAATGAGATGGCGGTGTTGTGCCGCTGTTTCCGTTATGTGAAGAACCTTTGATCTTTAATACTTGATTCGGATACAGCATGTCTGATGTTAATTGATTCAGCTTTTTCAGTTCGGCGATGGTGATGCCGGTTTGATTGGCGATTTTCCACAGCGAGTCACCCGGCTTCACAGTGTAAGTCCCTGATGCGCCTTTATCAGGCTTTGTCTGTCTGCCGCCTCCGTCCGTGCCGCCGGCAGACCCTTTAATTTTCAGTTTTTGGCCCGGATAGATGACATCTGAACTCAAACGGTTCAGGCTTCTCAGTTCAGAAACGCTCATTCGGTATTTTTTAGCGATCACCCATAATGAGTCTCCGTATGTAACTGTGTAGGCACCAGTGTTTCGTTTTCCTTTTTGCCCTGTTTTATGTGTGCCGCTGCCGTCGGGAATGTGCAGCCGCTGTCCTGGGTGGAGTATCGTTGATTTCAGTTTATTTTCCGCCTGCAGGGCTGAAATACTTGTATGATATTGCCGGGAAAGCTTCCAAAGAGAGTCGCCGCTTTTTACTTGAATGGTTTTTGCTTCAGCGGGATGCACGGCGAAGGTTGAAGTCATTACTGCAGATACAGCCAGTCCGGCTGCGATTTTTTTCTTCATATAACGAAAAACCTCCTATTTATCATTGCTGAAAGGGACGTTCCTTTTCTTTGGACGCCGCCTGTTATGCAGGATTCATTCAGAAGTCGACATTAATTCCGATTCATTTGTCTTAGATCATCACCAATGCCACACATTTTACATAAATTGAGAACATTTCACAAAAGACTTTGGAATCATTTTCATAACATGGCTTTTTTCCGCGACATTCCACCTTTCTTGTCTGTTTTTCATACAATTCTCTTCACGGCGTGAAAATCCTCCCGAAAAACAAACAAAAAAAGCCCGCTTCCTTTAAAGGAAGCGGGTGACGGCTGATTACAGAACCCGGGTCTCGGCAGTTTTCACGTCTTCTGCTATCAATTCCGCTGCACGCTGTGCTCCGCCGGCCGCTTTCAGGGATTCTCCGATTTCAGAAGCTTTTGTCTGATATTCAGGATTTTCGCTCAATTCTTTTATTGCTTCAGTGAGCAGTTCCGCTGTTACATCTTCTTTTTTAAACATCTTGCCCGCGCCCGTGTTTTCCACTTGGCTTCCGACGGCGAACTGATCTGCTCCCATCGGAATGACGATCATCGGGGTTTTGTAGTAAAGCCCTTCGCTCGTACTGTTCATTCCGCCGTGAGTGATAAATAAGTCCGCTCTCTTCAGGATCTCAAGCTGCGGAACATAAGGCTTTACAATAACATTCTCAGGAATTTCATCAAGCTCCGCCGGATCAAGATGTTTGCCGATTGACATGACGGCTTTTCCGTTAAAGTTCCTGACCGCTTTTAAGCATTTATTAAACAATTCCTTCTGATTGTTAAAAATCGTGCCCATTGAAATAAACAGGACTTTTTCTCCTTCAAGCTGGTCAAACGGGAAATCCTGAGCCGCCGGCCTTTCAGTTATGGACGGACCGACAAAGAGATAAGAATCGCCAAACTCTTCTTCTTTCGGCTGAAACGCTCTTGAAGTAAATACGATGGTTTTTCTGCCGTCATTTGAGAAAATATCATACGGCGTTTTAATGTCTGCGCTGAATTCTTCATTAAGCCGGCTGACCGCTTCGGTATAAGCCGGATAATGAGATGATTCCTCTGATATAAGGTTTGTATTTGAAAACACTTCTTTAATAAATGCTTCATTCATTGCAAATGTTGTGCAAAGTGAATATGCCGGCAGTTTCAGCTTATTTCTCACAAGCCTTCCTGCCAGAAAATGATGATCATAAAGGATGTAGTCGTATGATTCATCTTTTACTTCCTCAAGAATACGGAGTGCGGCTTTTTCGGAAGTCTCAATCATTAACAGTAAAAACTCGGTAGCATCCCGCTGTTCATCACCCGTTGCGTTTTTTCCGAATTCATCTTTTCGGAAATCTTCACATTCACGGAATTCCGCTCCGCTTGACGCGATTTTGTGCTCATATTCCTTCACGCCGTAATATACGACATGTTCCCCTTTTGCCTTCAGTTCTTTTACGACGCCTAAAGACGGATTGATATGGCCTTCTCCCGGAAAGCCGATCATCAATACATTTGCCATCTTTCCACTCCCTATTCTTTTAAATTTTATGTATATTTAAACGATAACACCAATACAGAAAAAGGTAAAGATGTTCACCTTATTAATATTAAATGGGTACAATATTCCCATTTTCTTATTATTTCGTATGAAGCGCCCGCGGCGAAACAAGCGGATACAGTCCGCCGTCTTTAGCAAAAGACATTTTTCCCGTTTCTTCTGAAACAACGAGCACGAGTGCATCAGTCACGGCCGAAAGTCCCATCGCGGCCCTGTGGCGCGTCCCGTATTTGAGATCGACATGTTTTGTTGTGAGCGGAAGCACATTGGCTGCTGATACAACCCGGTTTTCTCTGACCAATACGGCTCCGTCATGAAGCGGATTGCCGGGATAAAAAATACTCTCAATTAAAGCTGAACTGATCTCGGCATGCAGGCTGGTCCCTTTTTGTATCATTCCGTCCAGCGGATCTGCACGTTCAATCACAATCAGCGCTCCGTGCTTTTCTTCCGCCAGATGCTGCACGGCCCTCGCCAGCTCTGTATAGGAAGGCGTAAAATGTTCGATATATGACTGCAGGTAAAACGACGAAGCGACAGCCTGCATTTCCTGAAACGTATGTCCCAGTTCATCTAATTCGCAAAGAAGGCATTGGTCTTTTTCATCCAATGTCCGCAGTATCATTCCGGCATCCTCGGTAATTTGTTTCAAGTACGTTTGAACGGCAGCCGTAAACGCGCTTTCCGTCATTTGAGTGTGGCGCATGTCACATCATCTCCTTTCCCTTATTTTCTGCATCGCGCGCATGGATATGCGCCGCTGTGTACACCATAATCATGAAAGGAGGAGACATCATATGGAATTCGCACGGCTGATGCAATATATCTGCACCTTTTTAGGGGTCATTTCACTTTCATTCATTTATGCCAAGATGTTTAAAAAGCCGAAACCGGACAAAAAAGAGTAGGCCGGCTTTCATTGCTTTTTATACATAAAATGTTATAATTTCTCTCGTTAAAATAAAGAAACGGGGAACCTAAATTGAGAGAAACGAACACGATCGGCCAAAAGGTCAGACAGCTGTTACATATCTTCATTCCGATTTTAATCACACAGGCGGGCCTTGCCCTGATCACCTTTTTGGACACGGTGATGTCAGGGAAAGTGAGCGCCGCCGATTTAGCCGGTGTTGCAATCGGTTCAAGCCTGTGGACGCCGGTGTATACGGGCCTTGCAGGAATATTAATGGCCGTTACGCCCGTTGTTTCGCAGCTGTTTGGAGCCGGCAGACAAAAGGAAGTGCCGTTTTCCGTCATCCAGGCCGTTTATGTAGCGGCCATTCTCAGTGCGGCGGTTATCCTGGTCGGCTTTTTCACCGTTGATATGATCTTGGGACATTTGGGCCTGGAACCTCGTGTCCGGACGATCGCCAAACACTTTTTAGGCTTTTTATCCCTCGGTATTTTTCCTTTGTTTGTGTACGCCGTTTTGCGCTCGTTCATTGACGCACTCGGCAAAACGCGAGTCACGATGCTTATTACGCTTTGCTCATTGCCTATTAATTTTGTTTTAAATTATGTATTTATTTTCGGGAAATTCAACATGCCGGCATTGGGCGGAGTCGGTGCGGGGCTCGCTTCCGCCCTGACTTACTGGTGTATTTGCGCCGTCAGCTTTTTTATCGTCTTCAGATTTGAGCCGTTTGCCGGGTACTCTGTATTTCAGAAACTGTACCGTTTTTCTCCGTCTGAATGCAGAAAACTTTTGAAAATCGGTTTGCCTATCGGTTTTGCGGTATTTTTTGAAACGAGCATTTTTGCGGCTGTCACACTTCTAATGAGCCATTTCCGGACGGTGACGATTGCATCCCACCAGGCGGCAATGAATTTTGCTTCTCTCTTGTATATGCTGCCGCTCAGCGTATCCATGGCCATGACGATTTTAGTCGGCTTTGAAGCAGGCGCAAAGCGTTACAGGGATGCCCGGTCATACAGCTATATCGGCATTGTGATGGCCCTTTGTTTTTCTTTATGCACGGCGGCTTTCATTTTACTGTTCAGGCCGCAAATCGCCGGAATGTATACATCAGATCCGGAGGTGCTCATGTTGACGCAGCACTTTTTAATCTATGCGCTGTTTTTCCAGCTTTCTGATGCCGTAGCAGCTCCGATACAAGGCGCCCTGAGAGGATATAAGGATGTCAACTATACACTCGGTGCGGCTTTTGTTTCGTATTGGATTATCGGGCTTCCGCTCGGTTACGCAGTCGGCACTTACACGAGCCTCGGGGCATACGGCTACTGGATCGGGTTAATTGCAGGACTTGCCGCAGGAGCTGTCGGTTTATTCTTCAGACTGATGAAGCTGCAAAAGCGTTATGTGAAAAAAATGATAATTTTATAAAGGAGGAGCAGCAATGCCAAAACATAAACTGCTGTACGATTATTTAACCGAACGGGCGGAGGACATCAGTCAGACATGGTTTGATACCCTTCATGATACGGATCCTGATTCTGTTTATGCTTCTACTGACCCGGCTGTTCTCACAAATCTGAAAAAACAAAATCTGGCGTTTAATTATCAACTCAATCGGATTTTTTCTGAAGAGAAGGAAGTATATACAGCGGCATTGGAAAAGTGGGCGTTTGAAGCCGCACGGGATAAAGAACATTTAAAAACTCCCATCCATTACATCATTCGCGAGTTTATCAGAGTTCGTGATTTGTATGTCGGCCATGTAAAGCAGTTTACCAGACTTCATTCAGACACCGTGACAGAAGAAGATGCCGAAGATATATTCCATACGCTGATTAAATCGTTTGATGTGGTCATTCATATTTTCATAGAGGAAATGTATAAAAACACAAACATTCAGCTTGAAGCGCAAAAAGAATTGATTACAGAGCTGAGCTCGCCGGTAATTGTGCTTTTTGACAATGTCGGACTGCTGCCGCTGATCGGGGATATTGACACGGCAAGAGCCAAAATGATTTTGGAGAATACGCTGCACCAGTGTTCAGAGAAGCGCATCACGCAGCTGTACATTGATTTATCAGGCGTAGCCATGATTGATACGATGGTTGCTCAACAGCTTTTCACCTTAATTGAATCACTCGGAATGCTCGGCGTGAAAGCGACGTTATCCGGAATCCGTCCTGAAATCGCCCAAACCGCGGTGCAGCTCGGACTGAGTTTTTCAAATTTATCAATACGGTCTTCGCTTGCGGAAGCGATCGCTTCCGACCTGACACAAAAAAAGGGATAAGGCATTTCAGCCTTATCCCTTTTTTTATCAGTCTTTCCACGGATATGTCCAATACACTTCTTCTTCAAACCATGTCTGAAGAACCGGCTCGTTATTTTTTAATTTTTCTTCCAGCTCTCTCAGCATGCCTTCCGTTTGGGTGCGGTGCGCTTTTAAGGCATTCATTTTAATATCGGCAACCTCTTTAATATCAAGAATGACATCAGGCTTGCCGACGGCTTCCTCCCTGTTGCGGGTGATTGCCATGCAAAGCGTGCGCGGGCGGTCCTCTTTTTTCTTTCTGTAAAGCGCTCTGATGACCGCTTCGCCGCATGCATCATGATCCGGATGGACGCCGTGCTCCGGATAGAATGTGACAATCAGACTCGGTTTTACATCGTCGATAATCTCTTCCATCATATCCGCGAGCCACTCGTCATCTTCAAATTCAAGTGTTTTATCACGAAGCCCGAGCATTCTCAGGTCAGTAATGTCCATTGCTTTGCATGCGTCAATCAGCTCTTGCTTTCTTAACAGCGGCAGTGTTTCACGGTTCGCGAAAAAGGGATCTCCCATGTTCCGGCCCATTTCGCCAAGCGTTGCGCATGCATACGTAACGGGAATATCTTTTTGTCTGTGTAAAGCAATCAGTCCTGCCACTCCGTATGATTCATCATCAGGGTGAGGCAGGATGACGAGTACATGTTCTTTCATGATTTTCACCCTTTTCTTTAAACTGTAAACGGCTTTTCGCTGATTTGAAGCGAAATCGCCAATTTTCCGCCCGGCAGATGCCCCGCCATTAACAAACGGTCTTCTTCATCTACTGTATACTCAGTCAAACCTTCTGCGTAAATCCAGCCCTCTTCTGTTTTCAAACCGACGCGGTACGGGCCGTTTCCTTTGATTTTCGCCTGATGGTACGTCACTTTTGCATTGCGTATATAGGCTACAACCGTCATATTTTTCTCATTCAGATGCGCTGAATAAGAACCGGTCGTTGTTTCCAAATGGATATATACAGGACGATCGGCATATCGCTCTAAAGAAGTTTGCACATCTTCTTTTATGATCGCTTTCATAGCTACTCCCCTCTTTCTTCTTTTAAAAATTGCAAACGCTTCGTATGTAGTTCAACCAATTCATATTTCTCAATCGGCCGCAGCCGGGAATCTACAATTCGCTGCACCGCCAGAGCAAACTTTTCCTCGGGTGACTTCCGGAGCCTCGGATGTGTTCTTTGATCAAGCAGTTCAAGATCAATCGCCTTTTCCGCTTCTTCAAGGGTTGAAGCCGGGAGAGTGCGGTTATTCCACAGTGCCTGATAGGCTTTTGCTATGTCTTTATCAGTGCCCATTGTACAGCTCCTTTACATACTCGTAATGATTATACATAATTTAAGCTATCGCTGGAAAGCGAAAGGCTTAGCGGCTTTTTATCGGCCGCTTCCATTTTATCTGTGAAAAGGTAAACAAAAGCAATGCTGCCCATATACAAATGAAGGTAAACGCTTTTTGCCCGGAAAACGGTTCATGATACACAAATACGCCAAGCATAAGGGTGATGGTCGGCGCTATATATTGCAAAATGCCGACTTGATACAGCGGCAGACGCTTTGCCCCCTCTGCAAACAATAACAGCGGCAGGGCCGTAAATACGCCTGCGAAAAATAGGAGCGCCCATGTTCCTGCCCCCAAGGACCCAAAAGTGCTCCCGTCAGCTGTATATCCTAAATAAATAAGTGCAGCCGGGGTAATCAAAAGCGTCTCCAGCGTCAGTCCGATCGTGCTGGACATGCGGGTTCTTTTTTTACATAAGCCGTACAGACCGAAGCTGAATGCAAGCAGCAATGCGATATAAGGAACCGCGCCATATTGAAACGCAGATATGAGCACGGCCGCCCCGGCAATAGAAACGGCTGCTGTTTGCATCTTGTTAAGCTTTTCTTTTAAGAATAGGATGCCCAAAAGAACGGAAACGAGCGGATTAATGTAGTACCCGAGACTTGCTTCAAGCAAAAAGCCGTGATTGACGGCCCATATGTACACAAACCAATTAACGGAAATTAAAACGGAAGCGAAAAAAAGCGCCAGCAGGCCCCCTTCCGATTTCAAAAGACGCAGTTCACGCCATCCGGTTTTCCACTTCTTAAGCACAGTTAAAAGCACACACATGAAAACAAATGACCATAAAATCCGGTGAGCTAAAATGTCCAATGCGGGTATTTGTTCAAGAAGTTTCCAATAGACCGGAAACAGCCCCCACATGACGAAAGAACAAGCGGTATAAATGATTCCTTTTCTTACGTTATTCCCTTGCACGGCCTTCCCCTTCCTTTCTGTAAACAGATTATATTATATCACGGGAAGCTTCCGGCGGGCATATACTATGTTGTCCGTTAAGAAAGGGTGAGATGCCGTGTTTGATTGGAACAGATATTTTCCCTTCCAAAATCAGTTCTCTAAAGAAACGTTTAAAAATGCTGATCCGAAAGATGTCGAGACATATGTCAACCGAGTGATGGAAAGCGTATTCGGCGCCGGTTATGCCGGACAGTTCCCTTTTCGCGACCCGATGTCCAAAAAGACCGATCCGGTCGAAGCGGAACCGCCCAAGCCGGAAATTGACCTGTTTGAAACATCCGATCATGTTTTTGCGAAAATTCCCGCCGAACAAGAGGAACTCGACCGTATCAGGATTAAGCATACGTCACACAGCCTCGTTGTAGAGAACAGCAGCCTGGGAGAAGGAAAAAAAGAAATCGTACTTCCGAGTCTCGTCAAACGGAAAGGAACAAAAGCAGTCTATAAAGACGGGATGATTGAAGTTATGTTTTCAAAACAGGAAGACTACAATCTATCGGAAGTGGAGATTTTAAGATAAAAAACGGCCCGCGCGATGCAGGCCGTTTTTTCTTTAATAAAATGGCGGATAACCGCCGGCTCCCGGCCCGAAACCGCCGTATGGGACGCCTCCGTATCCGTAACCGGCAAACCCGTACGGATAGCGGGGTCTTGTAAAACCTGTGGCAATCACGCCTCCGAGAAGACCGCCTAAAAATCCGCCGAATAAAGGAGCGCCGAACAAAAAAGGACTTCTCGCCGGAAATCCGGCAGGACCGAAATTCCCGCGATACAATGCATGACGAGGGTACATGTTTTTCCTCCTTTATGTCTGCCTATTCTTAAGCGTATTCATAAAATGAGGAAATTGATTGGGCGATTGTAACAACATGTGCCTCTCTTTAATATTGCATTAATATGTAAACATTTTGGTTATAATTTGATTATATTTTGATTAACTGTTATACTTTTTTTACAAGTTACGATATTATAAAACCATCAGGGGGAATAAAATATGCCATTACTTCGTTTTGACGTTATTGAAGGCCGGGATGACGCAGCATTAAAAAAGTTACTGGATACCGCCCATTACGCCATGGTTAAAGCTTTTGACGTCCCAGTAACGGACCGTTATCAGATCGTTCACCAGCATCGGCCTCATGAGCTTATCATTGAAGATACCGGGCTCGGTTTCAAAAGAAGCAAA
Source organism: Bacillus sp. Bvel1 (assembly GCF_014872755.1). Taxonomy (NCBI): domain Bacteria; kingdom Bacillati; phylum Bacillota; class Bacilli; order Caryophanales; family Bacillaceae; genus Bacillus; species Bacillus sp. Bvel1. Next base: position 119,375 of record NZ_JAAOBZ010000007.1, read on the forward strand.
GATCTTGTCATCATCAGCATTGTCAGCAAAGCGCGCACCGAACATCAGAAAGAAACGTTATATCAACTGATGGCTGAGCAGCTTAAAACAGAATGCGGCATATCACCCGAGGACGTCATGATTTCCATTACAGAAAACGGGAACGCCGATTGGAGCTTCGGGCTCGGTGAGGCTCAGTTTTTAACCGGGAAACTGTAAAAGGCCTCCCTGCTTGTTTTTTGGATGATTTCAAACTGAATAAAAGAGGGATGTACGTTGGTTAGTGAGTTGTATCCTTGTTTGATATGCGGATTTAAAGGATTAGAGACAAGTCCCGTTTATAACGGCGAATATCAAAAAACATTTGATATCTGCCCTTGCTGCGGGTTTGAATTCGGCTACAGTGAGGACCATGACGTAAGCTTAGGGTTTATTGTAACGCCTGATCATTTAATTGAAGCGGCATTTCAGTTATACCGGAAACAGTGGATTGAGGGAGGAATGGAACTATTTTCTCCAGATGATGTTCCGGCGGAATGTAAAAATGATCATTTCCTTACATTCGATGCTTTATTAAAGCAATTAAAAGGCTTGAACCTCAATCTGAACAATTTTGATATTAATGGTTTTTATGACGATTAAACATTATCATTAAGAAAAGGCTGCCTTGGGCAGCCTTTATTATTCATCACATGTGTCGTTGGCAGATCCCCCGGGCTCGCAAAAACTGTCTGCCCATTTTTGCATTTCCTGAAAAACGGCTTGCAGTGCCATGCCTTTATCAGTCAGTTTATAAATGACTTTGACAGGTGTTTCTGGCAGCACCTGACGCTCGACGATTTCATTTTGTTCCAGCTCTTTGAGCCGCTCCGCGAGCATTTTTTGACTGATTGTCGGTATCGTTTCGGTCATATCTTTAAATCGTTTCGGCCCGTCCATCAGTACATGGATAATGAGGCCGTTCCAGCGTTTTCCCAAAAGAGAAAAAGCGGATTCCATTTTAGGACACATTGTATATCCCACGTGAATTCATCCCTTCATCTATGAATTGACAAGTTTTTTGTGATCCATTAAAATTAGTTTTCAAGTTACATTTAGTAAGCTTCTAACTTTTCTATTATGATAACACGTTTATCCGAAGGAGGAAACATGATGACATCCGTATTAGGCGTTTTAAAGGAACGCGCATCTGTTAAAGAATACGATAAAGACGCGGTCATTACAAAAGAGGAATTGACAGAACTCCTTGAAATCACAACGCAAGCGCCTTCCGCCTGGAACCTTCAGCATTGGCATTTTCAAGTTTTTCACAGTGATGAAGCAAAAGCTGCCCTGCTTCCGGTTGCTTTTAATCAAAAACAGATTATTGATTCATCAGCAGTTATTGCCGTATTAGGCGACTTAAAAGCAAATGAAAATGGTGAAGACGTTTATGCTGAACTGGCTGAGCAAGGCAATATCACAGAAGAGATTAAACAAACGCTTTTAGGCCAGATTAACGGTGCATACCAAAATGATCAGTTTGCCCGCGATTCAGCATTTTTAAACGCTTCTTTAGCAGCGATGCAGCTGATGCTTGCCGCTAAAGCAAAAGGCTACGACACTTGCGCGATCGGCGGATTCAATAAAGAGCAATTCGTTAAAGAATTCGACGTGAGCGAGCGTTTCGTGCCCGTCATGCTGATTTCAATCGGTAAAGCCGTTAAGCCGGCGCATAAAAGCAACCGGCTGCCTGTATCTAAAGTGTCAACTTGGCTGTAAGATGAAAGAAACCCTTAGTCCGCTTAAGCAGACTAAGGGTTTTTTATAGGAATCGCTCACTGTACCAGGCTCGTGCCTGCTCGGCTTCCTGCTGTGTGAGCTGATGACCGCCCTCCTGCCATTCAAGAGCAACGGATGCATGAGCATCTGTCAGATACTGATTAAGCTCCTCCGATTCTTCTTTTGTACATAGGGGATCGCGTTTTCCCGCACCGATAAACACAGGCAGCCCTTCCATATCAGGCAGCTTCACTCCGCGTATCGGCACCATCGGATGATGCAGAACCGCTCCTTTCAGTACATCTTTATAATGAAACAAAAGACTTGCTGCAATATTGGCGCCGTTTGAATAGCCGGCAGCAATCACGTTTTCTCTGCTGAACCCGTACATTTGCGCCGCTTCATCAATAAAATTCTTTAATTCTTCCGTCCGTTCAATTAAATCTTTCTCGTCAAATACCCCTTCTTTCAGCCGCTTAAAAAAACGGGGCATGCCGTTTTCCGACACTGATCCTCTGACCCCCAGCAGACTTGCGTTCGGATCGATAAAACGTCCGAGCGACAGAAGATCATGTTCATTTCCTCCCGTTCCGTGCAAAAGCAGCAGAACATTTTCTGACGTTCCCTGTTCAAACACATGTTTCATCATCATTCTCCTTTCTCCATTTTGGGCAGAACAGCTGTAATCTGACTGCGATGTTCTTCCAGCCATTCCGGAAGCTTCAGCTCTGTTCCGAGATTTTCAAAGGATTCATCCGTCATAAAGCCCGGTTCGTCGGTTGCCATTTCAAATAAAATGCCGCCGCTTTCTCTGAAATAGATTGAAGTAAAATAAGACCTGTCAAGAATGTCAGATGAAGCAAGATGAGAATCAGCAAGAATATCCTTCCACTCCGCCTGCTCTTTTTCGCTCGTGCGGAAAGCGACATGATGAACTGTCCCGTAACCGCCGGCACCTGCTTCTTTCGGCGCAAGGTCAACATCTATAATATGTCCGATCCTTGCCTCCGATTGCAGCCTGACAATTTGATTTTCTTCTCCTGTCTTTGAATAACCGAAGCGTTCTATGAGAAATTGAATGGTTGCTTCAGGACGGTACGAGTACAGAAGAACACCTCTCATGCCTGTGATCGCTTCTTTTTCAGTAATGCCCGAAGGAGTCCATTCACTCTGTCCGCTTCTTTCATCTTCCATTATGGCAAGCGGCAGGTCTTCTGTATCATTAAAGAGAAGGACTTGTTCAGACAGCATGATCTGTTCTTTTACAGACAAGCCGTTTTCTTCAAGCCGGCGCTTCCAAAACGCGAGTGCTCCTTTCGGCACGGAGAAATAAATTCTTCCGGCCTGCCCTTTTCCCACGGTTCCCGGGCGGCTTCCCTGAAAAGGAAAAAATGTAATGATCGTGCCCGGCTCTCCGTTTTGGTTGCCGAAATAAAAGTGATAAGTGGCCGGGTCGTCAAAATTAACGGTTTTTTTAACGAGCCGCAAACCCAGCACTTCAGTATAAAACCGAAGATTTTCAGCAGGATCTTTTGCAAATGCGGTAACATGGTGCAATCCTTGTGTATTCAATGTATTCACTCCTAAATATCTTGATTTCGAGATATTAACTATTCTAATTTAATATGAATGAAGATGCAACTAAAGTGTTTCAGTTAAAAAAGTAATAGAATTCTTTTTTTTCTGAAAAATATCTTGTGATCTTATCTGACACCTGCTATGATAAGGAGCATTATCAAGTTTCAGGAGGAAAGTAAATGGTCAGAAAAGCACTAATTTTCGTTCTCATCTTAATCCCTTTCAGCCAGCTGGCCCTGCTGTCAGTCGCTAATCGGGTTCATCCGATCATTATCGGGCTGCCTTTTTTTCATTTCTGGCTGCTTTTATGGATCGCAGTCACTCCATTATGTTCGTTTCTTATTTATAGGCTGCAGAAGAAACAAGGAGGACTGGACTGATGCCCGCAAATATAACAGCATTGATCATTACAGCCGTCATCGTTTTAACCGTTGTCTGTATCGGCTTTATAGCCGGAAGAGACAAATCATCACGTACTTCTGTTGAGGAATGGTCTGTCGGCGGCAGACGGTTCGGGGGGCTCCTCGTCTGGTTTTTAGTCGGCGCGGATCTCTATACGGCTTATACGTTTTTAGGCTTAACAAGCACAGCCTACACAGGGGGAAGCGTTGCTTTTTTTGCAATCCCGTATTCTGTTTTGGCGTATTTTATCGCTTATTTCTTTCTGCCGAAGTTGTGGAAAGTGGCAAAAATTCACAAATTAACGACGCTTGCCGATTATGCCCGTGAGCGTTTTGACAGTAAACTTTTGGCCAGTCTTGTCGCCATTGTCGGCGTTCTTATGCTCATTCCTTATATTTGTCTCCAGCTGAGCGGGATTCAAGATACGCTTCAGGTGGCCGGAACGGGTGTCATTAATGTCAATATGGTCGTCATCATCTCTTTTATTCTTGTAGCGCTGTATACTTTTTTCAGCGGAATTAAAGGGCCGACGTTTACGGCGATTATTAAAGACATTCTGGTGTGGGTGATTATGCTGTTTATGGTCGTCTCACTCCCGCTGATCCATTTTCACGGCTGGACGCCGATGATTCACACTTTGGCTGAAAAAGCGCCGCATATGCTGACGATACCGGACTCGGGGCCGAAAGGAATTCCTTGGTTTATCACAGCTTCCATCGTATCTGCGCTGGCGCTCTTTATGTGGGCGCATGCGGCAACCGGCGTATTTACGGCAAAAAGCGCGGATGCCGTCCGCAAAAACAGCATGTTTCTGCCGCTTTATAATATTGTTTTGATTCTTGTTATTTTTCTCGGCTTTATCGCGTTTCTTGTCCTTCCGGAAGATACCAATCCGCGGCTCGCTTTATTGAAGCTGATTCAAACGTCTTACGGCGGAGTCGCACAGGGATTTGCTTACTCCACGATCGCCCTTGCGTCATTGATTCCCTGCTCCATCATGGCCATCGGAGCATCAAACTTATTTGCGAATAACTTATATCGGGATTTGATTCACCCGAATGTGTCACCAAGCAAGCTGACGATGATCACCCGTTCAATGGTATTTGTCGTCATCGGGCTCGCGCTTTTATTCGGTATGCTGTTCCCGACTGCGCTCGTTACCCTTCAGCTTCTCGGTGTTTCCGGCATGGTTCAGATCTTTCCGGCTATCGCCGTCAGTCTGTTTTGGAAGAATCAAACGAAAGAAGCGACAATTACCGGTCTTCTCGTCGGTCTTATCGTGACATTCACGGTAAATATCACCCAATCCGCCCACGGTATATATGAAGGGTTTTGGGGTTTGACCGCTAACATGGCAGCCGTTATTATCCTTAACCCGTTTTTTGTAAAAAAAGCGTCTTCAAACGCCGTCAAAGACGGTTTATTCAATAAAGCGCCCTCTGATAAACTGAACCAAAAAGGCGCTTAACAGAAAAAAGCCGGCACATCGATGTGCCGGTTTTTTACTTTTTGTGCTGCCATTTGTAGGTGGCGACGGTTTTAGCCGGGATGACGGCTTCAAACTGCCGATTTTCTGAAACGACATGGAATTTTTGTTCTGAAGATGTCTGGTTGATTACGACTGTCACAATGGATTGATCAGGATTAAGGAACGATACATTCGAGACTGTGTTTTTGGAGCCGTAATTACTTTCTATCCGTTTGGCTCCGCGCTCGATAAATTTTGAAAAGTTGCCTGTCATATGAAAGATCGGGATATTCCAATAGCGGTCAGGGTTTTTAGCATCCTGAATAAACAGCGTCGGGTCCGGGGTGCCTATCCAATGATGCGTCTTGATTTGACTGTCGAGCATCGTCACCCACGCATTGTAGCTCGACGCGCCGTTGCGGAAATACTGTGCGATCCGATCCGCCCCTGCCGTCCCCCAGACAGACCGCTCCGTTAAGTGAATAGATTGATCAGGATATCTCTTTCCGATTTCCGACATGACGGAAAGGTCACCGTCATAATCGTGAAAAGCGATGCCGTCTGCCGCCCGGTTTCCTTTTTTATCATCTAAAATCGGCGGAATATAGTTCCACGCCCCGCTCGCATTGTGATCATAAATCCAAATTTTCGTGTCAATTATGTGTTTTTTCAATTCTTTTTTCACGGCTATCGCCAGTTTGCGCTGCTGAGACGGCGGCATGTACATGCTCGGATAGTCGATTTCCAGCAAAGGTTCATTTTGAAGGGTCATCGCATAAATCGGAATTCCCTGCTTTTCGTACGCCTCAATAAATTTGCGGAAGTAAACGGCCAGTGCGCCGATATATTTATCTTTCAGCTTTCCCCGCTTGAGGTTTTCATTCGTTTTCATCCAAGCCGGCGGGCTCCACGGTGAGGCAATGATTTTCAGTTCCGGATTTATCGCCAGCGCTTCCTTGATGGTTGCTGTAATGTGTAAATCAATATCCTTTTGGATCGAGAAATGACGGAGCTTAGGATCTGTTTGGCCTTCAGGCATATCGTCATACGTATAAAATTCCTGTGCCGTAAAATCAGATGTCCCGATCGTTATGCGCATAACGTCCATGCCGATACCATCTTTGGGATCAACCAGTTTTTTCAGCACTTCTTTTCTTTTTGCGGGTGTCATTTTTGATAAATTATGGATTGTGGATTCTTCCAGGGACGATCCTACGCCCAACACACTTTGATAGCGGCGCGACGGATCAATATACACGGCGGCGGAGTCAGAAGCCTTCTTTTTTGTCCATGTAAGCGGTGTTTGTTCGTCTAAGGCGTATTTCACTTCCAGCGGCCCGTCATACCACGTACGGGAAGCCGGATCTTTTTCAGAACTGAACCACACCCTTACTTTGTTTTTGTCTGAAGCCTTCCGATCAGCCGCATACACTTCGGCTTCCGTGCTGCTTGATATGAAAAAGAAAAACACAAGAAAAACCAGGGTCATGTGCAGACTTTTTTTAAAAAACATGAACCACCATCCCTTTCCTTATTTTTATAAGCGATTCTAAATGAAAAGCCGGACAGTCACCTCCTTCCCGTTTTAATGAATGCGCTTTCATAATTACTGATAAAAAGCCGGCTTCACACAACGGTGAAGCCTTCCCTTTTTACACCTTTAGGATACATATGCGCCGTTTGTTTCAATCACTTTTTTATACCATTCAAATGAGTCTTTCTTAAGCCGCTTCATTGAACCGTTGCCTTCATTATCCCGATCAACATAAATCATGCCGTAGCGTTTTTTCATTTCTCCGGTTGTAAATGACACAATATCAATAATTCCCCATGGTGTATAGCCCATTACATCCACGCCATCATATGTGACTGCTTTTTCCAAAGCTTTTATATGTGACGATAAATATTCAATTCTTGAAGCGTCATGAATTGAACCGTCCTCTTCTAATGTGTCAATGGCGCCGAATCCGTTTTCCACGATAAATAATGGAATCTGGTAGCGGTCGTATAAGCGGTTTAATGTGTACCGTAAACCGGTCGGGTCAATCGCCCAGCCCCAATCACTCGCTGTAATATAAGGATTTTCCACGCCGTTTGGCAATCCTCCGTTTACGACATCCCCGGTATTATCGTTTATCACGTCACTTTTTACGGTAGTGGACATGTAATAGCTGAATCCGAGGTAGTCCACTCGGCCATTTTTCAAAATCTCTTCATCACCGTCTTCAAAGTGTATCTGATAGCCTTCTCTTTCAAATTCTTTTAACGCATAGCTTGGATAATATCCGCGAACCTGGACGTCCGGGAAGAAAAAGCGCTGTCTCATCGTTTCTTCAGCCAGCATCACATCATCGGGGTGAGATGAGTACGGGTAAATCGGGACATGTGATACCATCGCGCCGATCCTGAACTCAGGATTGATTTCTCTTCCCTTCGAAACAGCCAATGCGCTTGCCAGCAGTTCGTGATGGCCGGCCTGATACATGACTTCTTTTGCGTTTTCGTTTTCTTTAACGGCGACGCCCGAGTTCGTCCATAAAAAGATCGGATTATTCACATCCATCTTATTATTGATTTCATTAAACGTCATCCAATATTTCACCTTATGTTTATAGCGTTCAAAACACACTTCAGCGAATTTCACAAAAAATCCGACTGTTTTTCTGTTTCTGAAACCGCCGTATTCCCTCGCCAAATGCAGCGGCATCTCAAAATGTGACAGCGTGATTACCGGTTCAATCCCATGTTTCAGCAATTCATCAAACACCCGGTCGTAAAAAGCCAATCCTTCCTCATTGGGCTCCGCTTCATCACCTTTAGGAAAAATTCTGCTCCAGCCGATGGACGTTCTTAAACATTTCAGGCCCAGCTCGCTGAATAATGCGATGTCCTCTTTATAACGATGATAAAAATCGATCGCTTCATGATTCGGATAAAATTCCCGCTCTTCAATTGTATCTGTTATTTTCCGGGGCACACCATGCGCGCCTGCCGTCATGACGTCCACTACACTCGGCCCCTTGCCGCCTTTATTCCATCCCCCTTCAAATTGGTGGGCGGCCAGAGCGCCTCCCCATAAAAAATCTTTTGGCAATGTCCCCATCGTTTATATCCTCCTTTATTTGACTGCCGCTTGCATACCGAATAAATGCACTGCAGCAGCTTCAAGCACCGCTTCGCAGGTGTAGAAGAATTCCTGCCTTCATTTTCATATTATACGTTTACATTATAATTGTACCGGTATAATTTATCAATACATAAACAATTATAGTTAATTTACGAAATGGCTTTTAAAAACGATTATGCTATAATTCTGAAAGAAGCGGGACAATAAATGAATGAGGAATGGATATGTTAAAATACCAGCAAATCGCGATAGATATTGAAAAATACATAGAAGAACATCAGCTGCAGCAAGGGGATAAACTGCCTGTGCTGCAAACCTTAATGACCCGGTTTAACGTGAGCAAAAGCACGATCACCAAGTCCTTAGATTTATTAGAAAAAAAGGGGATTGTGTTTCAAGTGAGGGGAAGCGGCATTTTTGTCAGACGGAATAAAAGAAAAGGGTATATCAGTCTGCTTTCTAATCAGGGATTTAAAGAATCACTTGAAGATTTTAATGTCACTTCCAAATTATTAGCGCTGGAAGTGAGAAAACCCACGCCTGAGGCTGCCCAAAATCTGAATATGCCGCCTGACGGCGACGTGTATTATGTCAAGCGAATCCGATATATTGACGGGCTGACATTGTGTATCGAAGAGTCATTTTACAACAAATCCATTATTACGTATTTGAATAAAGAGATCGTGGCAGAATCAATATTTGATTATATTAGAGACGGTCTCGGGTTAAAGCGCGGTTTTTCAGATTTATATCTGTACGCGGGGATGTTAAATGAGGAAGAAGCGGAGTACTTAGGTCTGTTTACAGGAGCGCCTAAGCTTTGCGTTGAAACGATTTTTCATTTAACCAACGGCCAGCCGTTTGATTTCTCAAAAGTCACCTATCACTATGAGCAATCACAGTTTTTCATTCAGGCGAACAGCCACCTTTTTGAACAGGAAACGACATAAGACGGGCTTTTCGCAAATAAAAAACACCCCATGCGCGAGCGACGCATCGGGTGTTTTTTACTATTTCATATTCTTATTTAATGTTTCAACGGCTTGTTTCATTTGTGTATCGTTGTCCGCAAGCTGTTTTTGCAGATCCGTCATTAGTTTTGCCGTTGTGTCTCCCGTTAAAATACCTGTTTGTTTCAGCTTCTCTTTTGCTTGGAATTGTTTGACTGCTTGTTCAAATGCTTTATTATACGTGCCGTTTACATTCACGCTGTACCCCAGCGCTTTCAGCATTTTTTGCGCATTGGTGACGGTCGTTCCGGAATCCCCGTATTTGTATGTTTTTTTCGCATCTAAATACGGCAGGTTCGCATATTCAGGAAGCTTAACCTGATATTGCGGTTTGATGCCTTTTTTATGGATCCACTCTCCGTCCGCTGTCAGCCATTTTGCGATTGTCAGTTTAACGGTAGAACCGTCGCTGTAATCTTTTGCCGTCTGCACGGTTCCTTTTCCGAACGTTTTCTCGCCGATCAGCGGAATTCCGGATGATTCATGCAGCGCAGCCGACATAATTTCCGCGGCGCTCGCGGTGCCGTCATTGACGAGGACGACTGTCGGTTTTGTCACTTTGCGCTCTTTCGTCGCTTTCATGACTTCTTTCGTGCCGTCTTTGTATTCGACCTGCATGATATTTTTCCCTTTATCGATAAACATATTGCTCATTTTGATGGCTTCATCCATCAGGCCGCCCGGGTTGCCCCTTAAATCGAGAATGTATCCTTTCGCTCCTTGTTTTTCGAGGCTGTCAATGGCTGAATTCAGCTCTTTTGCCGTCGATTCGGAGAAGGATGTGATTTGGATTTCGCCGATGTCTCCTTTTTTCATTTCAGAATACACCGTTTCAACCGGGATGGTGTCACGTTTGATCGACAGGTTCAGATCGCCGACACCCGCTCTGTGCAGCACAAGCTTGACGTTTGTACCCTTTTTGCCGCGGATTAATGCGACGGCTTCGTTTACATTAAGGCCTTTAACGCTTTTACCGTTGACCTTCAAGATCTGGTCATTCGGTTTAACCCCCGCTTTTGCCGCGGGTGACCCTTTAATCGGCGATACGATCAGGATGCTGCCGTCCTTTTCTTCCACTTGTGCGCCGATGCCTTCAAAAGAAGCGGAAATTGTTTCTTCAAACGACTTTCCTTCCTGAGGATCCATATAAGAAGAATACGGATCATCCAGGGAACTGATCATGCCTTTTATCGCTCCGTCTACTAATTTGCTGTCATCTGTTTTTTGATAGTAATCACTTTTAATCTGCTCATAGGCTTTATTGAATTTCTCAAATTTGCTGTTCGTCAAAGCAGCCGAGCCTTGTCCGAAAATGGTCGTATTGCCCGTGATAAACAGCGTAAGCGCTGAGGCTGCGACCGCAGTGATCAATATAATAAAAAACAGTTTAAATTGCCGCTTCAAGAAAACACCACCTTTTTATTCTTACATTATTATCATAGACGAACGCTCATTCGTCAACTTCAAACGTGAGGCGCCCTTCTTTCCCGTTTACCCAAACCTATGCTTTTCTCTTAACATATGCTGAGGAAAAAAGGAGGATTCGGCCTTTGAGCAAATATTTAGAAATGCTGTCCTTATTCGGAGTCGGAGGGGCTCACCCGGGCGGGCTCGCTTTTTCCAAAGCCGTTCTCACAAAAGCGGCTCCTCCTCCTGGCGAACCGATTCTTGACGCCGGCTGCGGAACGGGACAGACGGCCGCTTATCTCGGCCACCTGCTGTATCCCGTCACCTGTGTGGATAAGGATCCTCTTATGCTTGAAAAAGCAGCAAAACGATTTGCCGCTGAAGGCTTAACCATTCCGGGCTATTTAGCGGAGCTTGAGCGGCTGCCGTTTGCTGAAAATCAATTTTCCGCCGTTCTTTCCGAATCAGTTCTCACCTTTTCAAATCTTGATTCATCGCTGTCTGAAATCCTGCGGGTCCTTAAACCCGGGGGCATGCTGATCGGCATTGAAGCTGCTTTACAAAAGCCCATGCCGGAAAACGCCATCACGCAGATAAAAGACTTCTACGGTTTTACCGTATTGCAGGATGAAACCGCATGGAAACAGAGATTGCTTCAGCAAGGCTTTCAGAAAGCGGATTTCATTCCCGCTGTCTATGAAAACAATGCGCAGGAGCCGACTACAGAAATGGATTTATCGCCCGTTATTCAGCCGGTTCACTACGATACGCTGACGGCTCATTACGAGCTTATGCAGACGTACCGTGAATATATGGGACACTGCGCTTTTGTCGCTTACAAGTAAAACGGCAATTGTCCTCCTGTTTTCGTCCAACCTTTTTACCGCACTCTATCATAAGCTGACATAGAAAGATAGGTTGGATAGGAGGAGAAAAGATGCAAAACTATTATCATCTTTGCCGGCAGCACCAAGGAAAAGTAGCAAGAATTACAGAACGAAACGGCAGAGTCCACGTCGGAAGAATCGTACGGGTGACTAACAGCAAAGTGTATATCGCCCCTGTCGGCGGCCGTCACAGAGGGTACGGATTCGGTTATTGGGGAGGAGGCTGGGGAGGCTGGGGAGCAGCCTACGGTATCGGCCTTGGTTTCATTACCGGATTTGCGCTTGGAGGTCTGCTCTTCTGGTAATAAAGAAAGCCCGCTTTCTATTTTTCAAGCGGGCTTCTTCTCATTACACTTTCTTTACTTCATTAAAATATTCTTCAAGCGTTAATTGATGGTCATGGATGGCTTTTGCCGCTTTTTTGCCTACATAGCGTAAATGCCATGGTTCATACTCATACTTTGTAACATTTTCTTTGCCTTTAGGATAGCGGATGATAAAGCCGTATTCATACGCATGGTCTTTCACCCATTTGCCGTCCGCCGTGTTTCCGAACGCCTCATTCAGCTCATATCCGTTGCTTTTGCTGGAAATGTCCATGGCAAGCCCCGTCTGGTGTTCGCTTTGCCCCGGATATGCGACGGCTTCTTTCGCCTTTTTTTCACCTTTCAGACTGACTTCATTATCGAAAATAACTTTCTGTCTGTCATAAGAACGGTATCCTGAAACGGCAACCAGGTCATAACCTTCTTTTTTCCCGGCGCTGAATAGTTCCGCCAAAGCATCGGCGGCCGGTTTGCGGATATATCGTTTCTCGATTTTCTCAGTAAAAGAAAATTCGACTTTCGGGATTACGAGATCATTCGGTTTATAATCTCCCGGCAGCGTATATGTCTTATTTACGAGCGCAAGTGTATTTGTCGGGTTTTGAATGGTCTCAAGCCCGTTCACTTCTTTAATATCATTAAAATATTTGCTCTCTAATACAAAATCACTGTTTTCTGTCTTCGTTGTTTTTTTGCTTGATGTGTCATCTGATTGTTTTGTTTCAGCTGCTGTTTTTGTGTCCTTATGGCTGTCGCCGCCTGAAATGCTGCAGCCGGTGCCCACGATTGCGGTTACGCTGAGAGCGGCAGCGAGCGAGAACCATTTAGTGGATTTCTTCATTTTACCCTTACCTTTCTTTTTTTGAATCAGGGCGATGCATAAAGAAGAGGGCTGCTTTAATCAGCATAACCCTCATCTCAAGTTTACGATACAGTATGCAGCGCCAGTTTAATCATATCATGAAAAGTCGTTTGACGCTCTTCTGCCGTTGTTTCTTCTCCCGTTAATACGTGATCGCTTACAGTCAGGATAGACAGCGCTTTTTTGCCGTATTTAGCGGCAAGCGTATATAAAGCAGTCGTTTCCATCTCTACGCCGAGGACGCCGTATCTGGCAAGCTTTTCGATCTGGGAGTCTTCATTGTAAAACTGATCGGCGGTGAATACGCTTCCGACCGCTACGGGAAGATTGTTTTTTTGCGCTTCCTGGTACGCTTTATGAAGCAGTTCGAAGTCTGCGCAAGGAGCATAATCTACACTGCCGAAGGCGACACGGTTCATCTGTGAATCCGTTGAAGACGTCATAGCCAAAATCACGTCACGCACTTTCACGTCATTACGGATGGCTCCGCATGAGCCGACTCTGATTAAGTTTTGAACATCATAGCTTTGAATCAGTTCATTCACATAAATAGAGATAGACGGAACACCCATGCCGGTGCCTTGGACTGATACTTTTTTGCCGTTATATGTACCCGTAAATCCGTACATTCCTCTGACTTCATTATAGCATTCCACATTTTCAAGATACGTTTCCGCAATAAATTTCGCTCGGAGCGGATCTCCCGGCAAAAGCACTGTATCCGCAATTTGGCCTTTTTCTGCGTTTATATGTACACTCATTTCCTTTTCCTCCTGCCTATTCAAACTCCCACCCATTGTACACTGAATAACGGTAAGAGACAATCATCAGCATTGATCAGGGCAATCTTGGGCAGAATATGCGGGATGACAAGCCTAAAGAAAAAGGAGTGAACATAATGGGCAAAAAACAGCGCAACCGGGTGACCGGCCAGAAAAAGAACAATCACGTGCCCGTTTCAGACGTCATTGCAGCTGATGAAGCGCATGGAAAAGAGCATTCCGCCGCTAAACGGAAGCCTTAACACTGTCTTTCCCAGACAATACGGAAGCCGGCTGAATCTTCAGCCGGCTCCGTCTTACCTCGGCTGGACGAGCAGCCGGTTAATTTTACTCCATCCCGCAGGGTTAAGCCTGTAATAGGTCTTTCCTTTTCTTCCTTCGTCTATGAGTATGACGTCTCCGGTCGCTATGAATCTGGCTTGATAGTCGTTTGGGACCGTATCAGGCACATTAAAAACAGAAAATGCCCTTTCCAGTGCGTCTTGATGATTGTCAGCGGCCAGCTCTGTCCGATAGACGACCCTGTATCCCTTTTTCTCGCCGTAGCGGGGTGTTTGAAAAATCGTCACATCATAGGCACAAGTCTTTTTTTTAAACACGGGCAGCGATAACAGCATCAAGATCCCTCCCTCTTATTTCTTAATAGTATTAGCGTTTTTTCTCATTTTTCCTGTCTCTATTTTTGTCGAAACGGATGATACTTTTCGTCAAAGAGCGCAAAAAGCGAAACGAGGCAAAGTCCGAGACTGAATCCGGCAAGGACATCCGTCGGAAAATGCGCGCCCAAATAAATTCTGCTGAATCCGATCAGAATGACGAGAACTCCGGTAAAGACGGTGAGGGCCCTCTTTCTTTTCGTGAAAAACGGAACATGCTTGATCAAAAAGTAAGCGATGACGGGATACATCACTGCCGAATTCATGGAGTGGCCGCTCGGAAAACTGTATGAGGTTTCATGGACGAGCGGTTCAAAAGCGGGTCTGGCTCTTTCAATCAATTCTTTTATTTTTATGTTTACAATCCGTTCAATGAGAAAGAGAAGCGGCAAAAAAACAACATCCGGCGTTTTTTTGTACATATACAGAGCTGCGCCTGTCAAAAGAAGAAGCGGCAAAAGCACCGCGGTCGTGCCGAGCTCCGTTATCCATAACATCAATTCATTCAGCCAGACAGACCTGATCCTGACAGCCGCTTCTATCACACGCTCATCAAAAGCCCGGACGGCTTCTATCCGGATCGCTGCTGCGAGCAGAATAAACAATGTGAAAAGACTTGCTGGCTTGTACAACGTTTTCCCCCCATGTTTCATTCTCCCGAGCTGATTGAAAAAACCGAAGCTTTTTCACTTCGGTTCCGCAGTTTCAGTCTTCATCAAGCTCTTCGTCTATCATACATTTTTCTAATAAATAATCAAAGGTGATGTCGGCTATTTCGAAGATTTCCTCTTCACTCGGTATGTACCCGCGCATAGCAAGCTGACTGTAAAAATAATCAGCTATTTCTTCTGTGTCAATCACAAGATCTATTTCTTTCATGCAAACACCGCCTCCTTTTTTATGTTTTATGAAAAAACCGTTCAAATTATACCCGAAAGTTCTAAACGTTTTGTCCGCTCATATACTTTTAAAAAAACAAGCCCCGGAGGGAGAAAAGATAATGACGAAAATGATGGCTTTATTGGACGGAGATGGATTTGATATCGTATTGGAAAAAGTGCTGAAAGGAATGTCGTTTGTCATCTTTGCCGGCTGTCTGCCCTGGTTTTTATATGTCACCGTCCGTTTTTTTGCCGGCTAGCTGAAATGCTCCCGCAGGCTTTCCAGCACAAAATTCATCATATCTTTATATTCTTCGTCACCGAACAAATGATAAAGAATCTTATAATCGTTATAAATATCAAGCAGCTCATCTACAATCGATACCGCCAGCACATGCAGGGCATCGGGATCATCAGCATCGCCTTCAAACTGAAGAAGAGCAGACGCGACGGTATCCTCGCCGATCTCATGAGATGCTTCCCCAACATAGTGGACAAACAGCAGCTGATGCACAAACTGATCCATTTCATATTTTCTCAGAACCAGCGTGAGATCCTCTTCCTCCGTTTCAAGCCACTCTCCGTCTTTCAGCCGAGTCAGCTCATAAATAATATCCTCCCAGCCATCCTCTAAATATCTCCATATTTCAGTTCTGTGACCGATAACTCGGAATAATTCCTTTCCGTAGTCCTTTACATATACGACGTCGCCGATCAGAAATTCATATTCAATATCTAATTTTTCCATATCGACGATCACGCCCTCATAATCTTTATAAAGCTGGATGGACGATTCAAAATAAAGCACTTCATTATGATTGACTTCATAAAGATAATGTTTATCAATTTGATGAACCTTCGTAATGGTGCCGACGGTTCCGTACATCACGACGACCACGATGTCTCCCACTTGAAATTTCGGTTTATCTGGCTTCATGCTGTCTCCCCCTTGCCGCGGACTGTCATACGCTATCGTATGCCGGCCGCCATAATTTCGCATGGGCATGAAAACCACAGGAAATATCTATTTCTGCACCTGTTCAAAATGTCAAAAACCCCAACATGCTTGTGCGTTTTTTCACTTACCGTAACAGAAGCGTCTGATGGCATTGCGCTCTCGATCGAATGAGCAGTAACAATGACGAGACAAAAAGCGCCTGTTTTTGAATGAGTTTTTGTTTATTTCTCCATGACGCAAAGGTAAATACCCGGCCCGAAGGCATGTTGACAATATCACCGCCGTGATGTTCAAGATTTGCCGTGAAACACATCATCGAAGGTGTATGGAGATCCAATTCCGGCTGCATATTCGTAATGGCTTGTTTATCATGAAGAACCAAACTCGTTTCGGCTTTCAATGAAGCCACAACTTCAATCCGCTTCAACCTTGTCACAAAAAATTCCCTTTCCGTCCAAACGTCAGTGCCTCACCATAGATCATTTGATTCCTCTCACTTCATTTAAATGTTTGACTATTTCTCCGTGAAAAGAGGCTCCTTACACGGGACCCCGCCGGCAGCAGGTCTGATCCGGTGAACTCTGCAGCTATACATTCTGCTGCCTTATGATCCGTGCCGTCAGGAAGATTTGTTTACGCCTGATCAAAACGAAAGGCATTGCGGGATTTGATCATACGGCACCTCATAAGCGATTGATTTCAACAGAAAAAAACCGCACAATGTGCGGTTTTTCGTCAGGCGTGATGCACCTCGGTCTCATATTTTTCCCAAGCTTCATCAAATGTCGCCATCGTTTCTAAATAGTCGGCGCTCAGTTCTAAATAAGAACTGAGCTCGTGATAATCGCTTGACGTTTTCGGAAAGCCGTGATCTTCGTATGCCTGATTCGCAAACCGGCTGATTGCGTCCTGCGGTTTGGGATGCCTGTATTTCATCAAATAGTGATAAAAGGATTTCATGGGTTTCCCCTCCTGATGACTGTCTTTTGTTGTACTATTATACAATTCAAGTGTGAAATTACAACAAAAGAAGACTAGGAGAAGTCAAAATAATTCCGTTTCAAGATCCGTTCTGTCCCCATCAGCTCTTGATATGTGAGTGTTTCCGGTAATTTTTTTGCATCGACTAAAAAAAGCTGATTTTCGATTTCCGCTATGACCGCTTCCTCCTGATACGTCATGCCGCAGGAGGAACAGGCGAATGCGGGTGTTTCTGTAATTTCTATGGCTCTCGTACCGTCAGGAAGCTCCCAGTACACAGCAGCCTGACAAGCTGACGCCTTCTGATTGCCGCACCACTCGCATGGCTTCACGGCGATTCACCTCCGACTTCCGATCCTGCTTTTTGCTCTTTCTTTTGCTGTGCAATAAATTTCTTTTCTTTCAATTCATCTCTCTTTTCCCTGCGGTCTTTCAGCGTTTCATGATCAGGGTTTGATGTAAACGTTTTCCTCCTGTCGATCCTCGATACATTTTCCGGTGTGAACGAAACCTCTTTGTCCGCGAAAATGGCGCTCAGTCCGACAGGCTCGCGTTTGGCCATTGTTCCCGGAAAAACAGATTCAAAATAGTCGTCAGCTTGATTCGGGATATAGTTTTCCGGCTCGGGATAAGATGTAATCACCCCTTCGAAGTTTCTGATCACAACTTTCTCCGGACTTTGGGAGAGCAAGTAGTTCGGCTGGAGGGCGATTTTACCGCCTCCGCCCGGGGCGTCGACGACAAAGGTCGGCACGGCAAAGCCTGTTGTGTGGCCTCTCAGTCCTTCAATGATTTCCAATCCTTTTGACACAGGCGCTCTGAAATGGCCGATTCCCTCTGACAAATCACATTGATAAATATAGTACGGACGCACGCGGATTTTCACTAAATCATGCATGAGTTTTTTCATAATCGGCACCGAATCGTTAATGCCTGCTAAAATAACGGCCTGGTTACCGACCGGAACACCTGCGTTAACGAGCTTTTCACACGCCGCAACCGATTCTTCCGTCAGTTCGATGCTCGTATTAAAATGAGTGTTCAGCCAGACCGGATGATATTTTTTCAAAATCTGACAAAGGTTATCCGTTATCCGCTGCGGAAATACGACGGGCGCTCTCGTTCCGATCCTGATAATTTCAAGGTGGGGAATGTCACGCAGGTTTTTCAAAATATATTCCAGAATCTGATCGTTGATTAAAAGCCCGTCTCCGCCGGAAATCAGGCAGTCACGGATTTCCGGCGTTTCCCGGATGTAAGCGATTGCCGCATCGAGCTGTTTTTTCGGCACCCCCATTCCGATCTGTCCGGAAAAACGCCTTCTGGTGCAGTATCGGCAATACATCGAGCATTGATTTGTCACCAGAAAAAGAACGCGGTCGGGATAGCGGTGCGTAAGACCGGGAACCGGTGAATCTTCATCTTCAAACAGCGGATCTTCAAGGTCATATTTCGTTTTGTGCATTTCTTCTGACAGCGGCACGGACTGCATGCGGATCGGACATCTCGGGTTATCGGGATCCATTAAAGAAGCATAATAAGGCGTAATGTTCAGGGGAATGGTTTTTACAGACATCCTGACGCCTTCTTCTTCCTCTTCGGTCAAATGAATGACTTTTTTCAGGTCATCGACGGTTCTTACAGTATGGGTGAGCTGCCACAGCCAATCATTCCACTTTTCTTCCGGCACATCTTTCCACAATTCAATCTCCTTCCAGTGACGCTTCGGCTGAAACCATTTGTTTGTCAAACGAATTCCTCCTTATGAATGGCCAAACGTAAAGTTTTGCACCATATATTCATATTTTCGAGCCCTTCTGAAATGCGGCAGTTGTTCACAAGCCTGCCTCTGTAGCCGTATCCCGCATGATACAAAACGGCGTTCATCCCGTAAGACGCTGCACGGGCCAAGGAAAAAAGATGAATGATTCCCCGGCCAGCGAGTTCCTGCTCCAACGCTTTAAACAAGTGTGCCGTTACGGAGTTCCCCCTGTAATCTGACAGAACCGCGCAATCGGTCATTTCAGCGTGCCCCAATACCGGATTGATATCTGCGCTTGCCGCCCCAATGAGACGATCCTGATCGAATGCGGCATAATAGATGGTGTTTTCTTTCATTGTTTTTTTAATATAAAGGGGATTAAAGACAGGAGTCGGATAGGTAAGAAAAACATGTTTATATAAGTGCGTTAAACAGTCCGCATCATCTTCGTCCGCTTTTCTGAACATCAGCGCGCTTTCTGTCTGAGTCATTCCCCGCCGCGGTGTCTCATATAAACGGTCAACAGCCGAATCTTCTGATACATATGAATCTGACCGTCTCCGTTCCTCTGATAAATAGCGCACCATCACAACAGCCTTATGCCCGTTGTAATACCCGTCTATGGCACCCTCAATAATAAAAAGATGCTTGACAAATTCCGGCTCATCGCCGCGCTTGGCAAAGAAAATCACCTTTTGGGCTCCCTCTTCCTTTGCTTCTGCCAAAACGGCCGGTATAAGCGCCTCGGGCTGTCCGTCATAACGAATGACCCTGATCCGCTCGTTGAAACGGTCTGCATCAATCTCGGCCGCTCCGCTTTCAGCCCTCAGTTCCTTTATCAGCGCTGTCACCCCCATCTGCCACCCCGCACCATTCCATGATAAAAAGAGAAATGATTTTGACGGCATCGATTAACGCCCGGACTTCAATGTATTCATTCGCCTGATGCGCCGCCTTGACTTCTCCCGGACCGAAGACGATGACCGGCGTCTGTCCCGCATGCTGCAAAAGCCCTCCGTCCGTTCCCCACGGGGACGCTTCACGAACCGGTTTTGCCCCTTTCATTTTCTCAAAAGAAGATTCCAGAGCGGAAATCAGCGGATGCTCATCCGGGAGATCATTCGGAAGCCACTGAGCCCCAAACCATTCTATTTCCGCGGGGTGGTGTTTAAACCATTCATCCCGGTACTCCAAATCTTTCAGCCAGCTTGCCAGCTCTTCTTTTACTGCTTCGGGCGTTTCATCCGGCGCTATTCCGCACCTGCCTTCTATCACCACACGGTCAGCTACCGATGATGGCCACGTTCCCCCTTGGACGGTGCCGATATTAATGGGAACCGGAATCGGAACGTCCCGATAAAGCGGGTCTTTGATACGGGCGTTACGGACGTGTTCAAGCTCTTTAAGGGCTGTGATGACATGCAGGCTTTTTTCAATGGCGCTCACCCCTTCATAGCGGGTGCCGCCGTGTGCGGACAATCCTCTTACCGTAATGCGGAACCACATGGACCCTTGCTGCTTAACAAACAGCTTTAAATTAGTCGGTTCGGGAATAAGCGCCCCGTCAGCCTTGTAGCCCTTCATAACAGCCGCAAGTGTTCCCGCGCCGCCGCACTCTTCATCTACGACACTTTGAAACAGAACATCTCCTTTTAACGTAATCCCGCAGGCTTCAAGCGCTTCTAACGCAAACAAGAGGGCTGTATTGCCGCCTTTCATATCCGTTGAACCGCGTCCGTAAACTTTGCCGTCCTTTTCAACAGCTGTAAACGGTTCATACGTCCATGCGGCGGGATTTCCTTCCGGGACAACATCAATATGTCCGTTCAGTATCAGTGATCTTCCGCCCCCGGCCCCTTTCTTTACGGCTGTGATATTCGGGCTTTCATGGAAGTCTTCGCGTTCCGATACAAAATAAGGATGCTCTTTCAATTGTTTGACACTCGGCTCCCAGACATCAATATCCATGTCAAACTGTCTCAGTTTTTCTAAAACGACTGCCTGTGCGTTAAATTCATGGCCGAACGTGCTTTTTTCCCCGATCAGCCGTTTCAGCAGGCTTACCGCTTTTGCTGTGTTTTCTTCCGCCCACTCAGTGACTTTCTTTTCTAATTGATCCATGGACAGACCCCCTTTTAAGAAAACATTCTCCCAATCTGATTTCGGCATCCGTTGTTTGAATGACATCGTCTATGGTCGTGCCATTCAGCAGTTCCTCAAGAACAAAAGCCCCATCATCTATGCTGATGACGGCTTTCTCTGTAATGATGAGATCTGCACAGCCTGCTGCTGTAAGCGGCAATGAACAGCTTTCGACCAGCTTCGGCCGGCCTTTCTGATCGGTGTGGCTCATGACGACAACCACTTTTTTCGCGCCTTGGGCAAGCTCCATCGCCCCGCCCATTCCGGGCACCTTTTTCCCCGGCACGAGCCAATTGGCGAGATCACCTGTCCTGCTGACTTGGAGCGCGCCTAAAATGGTAATATCTATCAGCCCTTTTCTGATCATGGCAAAAGACAGAGCTGAATCAAAATAGGAAGCACCCTTAACTGTACTGACAGGAAATCCGGCCGCATTGCATAAAAGCTCATCCTCCTCTCCGCGCTCCGGACTACCGCCGATCCCGAGGACGCCGTTTTCCGCCTGCAGCATTACCTCCATGCCGGCCGGCAGAAAGTTCGGCACTAAAGAAGGAATGCCGATCCCCAGGTTGACAATCATACCTGAGGTAATTTCACTGGCGGCCCGCCTCGCGATACTCTCTCTTTCCGCTATTCCCAAGCCCATCTCCACTTCACTCCTTCACTTTGCACGACACCCTCCACGAAAACGCCCGGCGTTACAATATGCTCGCTGTCAAGTTCGCCGGCAGGCACAATTTCTGCCGCCTCAGCAAATGTTCTTTCGGCCGCAGCAGCCATCAGAGGGTTCATGTTGCGCGCCGTTTTGTCAAACGTCAGATTTCCGAATTCATCAGCAATATGTGCCGACACAAAAGCGAAATCAGCTGTCAGCGCTTTTTCAACTAAATAGGACTTTCCGTCAATCGTTACGGTTTCTTTGTTTTCACAAACGGTTGCGTTATCAATGCCGATATCAGTTAAAATACCGCCTAGCCCCGCTCCGCCTGCGCGAATCCGTTCAGCAAGCGTCCCTTGCGGCGAAAATTCCACCTCAAGCGCTCCGTCAGTCATTTGTCTGCCCGCGACAGGATTTGAGCC
This sequence comes from Bacillus sp. Bvel1, assembly GCF_014872755.1. NCBI lineage: Bacteria > Bacillati > Bacillota > Bacilli > Caryophanales > Bacillaceae > Bacillus > Bacillus sp. Bvel1. The sequence continues at coordinate 141,424 of NZ_JAAOBZ010000007.1, forward strand.
GATATGGGAAGCGATCAGCCTTTTTACCCGCTTATGAACGATAAGCGGACCGATACCTATTTCCGGAAATCCGGCATCATTGCAGATGACGGTCAATTCTTTAACGCCGCTTTCCAAAATCGCTTCGATTAATGACGGAGGTGAACCCACTCCCCCAAAACCGCCGAACATGATGACAGATTCGTCCTTGACATCGGCAATTGCTTCATGAATATCGATTTTTTTATGAAAAATAGACATATCAGCTCAATCCTTCTTCATCATTTTTTCAGCTTCTTCTGCGGACTGGGAAAATAGATCTGACAGCTCATCCAGCTCCGCATATGAAATCGTGAACGGCGGGGCGATGATGACGGCGTCTCCTTCTCCGCTGTCAATACCGGGCTTTGCTGGGTAAATAAGCAGGCCCCGTTTTTTTGCCGCTTTAATGATTTTTTCGGTGAAGGCCTGTTTTTTCGAAAAAACGTCCTTCGTCGTTTTATCCTTAACGAATTCAACCCCGATCAGGAGGCCTTTACCGCGGACATCCCCGATCACCCCGCTGCGGTCTTTGATTTCTTCTAATTTCCGCTTCAGCATTACGCCTTTTTCCTCTGACTGCCGAAGCAGCTCGTGTTTCTTGACATAGCGAAGCACTTCAAGCGCCGCCCTGGCACAGTATGGGTTGGCACTGTACGTATGTCCGCTCATAATGACCCCGGAGCCCCGCTTGATCGTTTCAACGATGTCATCAGACGCAACAGCTGCCGCAATCGGAGCGTAACCGGCGCCCAACCCTTTTCCGAGCACCGCGATATCAGGGGCAATCCCCCAATGCTCAGAAGCAAGCATCCGCCCTGTTCTCCCGAGCCCCGTCATGACTTCATCCGCAATAAACAAAATACCGTGCCGGCGGCAGACAACCTCAAGCGCTTCATAATAACCTGCCGGCGGAGTGATGGCCGCCCCGGCTGCTCCGACAATCGGCTCTGCGACAAATCCCGCGATAAATGAGGAACCGATCCGCTGAACAGCCGTTTCCAGTTCAGCCGCCGCAGCTTTCACAAATTCCTCTCCCTGCAGCTCTGAACGATACATATTAGGCGCTGAAACGGCCGGAAACCGTTCAAGCAGCTGGGTGAAGCGGTATCTCCGTTCATAGAACCCTGATAATGAAAGCGCTCCCAAAGTAATGCCGTGGTAACTTCCCCATCTTGATAGAAAGACGGATTTTTGGTATTGCCCTTTTTCCTGCCAATATTGAACGGCCATTTTCATCGCTGTTTCGACTGCCTCTGAGCCGCTGTTTACAAAAAATGACCAATTCAGTCCGCCCGGCAGATGATCGGCCAGAAATAAAGCCAGTTCTTCTGCCGGAGTACTGGTGAATTGCGAGCGATACACAAACGAAACGGAGTCAAGCTGCTCTTTTAAAGCTTGTATAATATCCTCCGTGCCGTGGCCGATATTGCAAGTGACCGCCCCCGATGCTCCGTCCAGATACTTGTTCCCCTCCTGATCATACACATATGATCCCTTACCATGACTGACTGACGGATAATTTGCGTCAAGCTCCGGTTTGATTAAATAGCTCCCCATATCTTTCCACCTCGAAAACCCATTTGCTTCATTGTATGAACAGATGAATAACCGCATTCTTATCCTTCAGAAAGTTTTTTGAAGAAAATACCTTTCTGTAAAACAGGCTGCCGGAGATGTCCCGACAGCCTGAAGAGCGTTCTGGAAATTCTATTCCTATTGTTGATTTTTTCTTTCTTCGGTTCTGCTATTTATCTGCTCATCACATCATTTTTGATCTGAATCTGTATAAGCAGCAGGCGGAAAATTCCCGTCTTCTTTACTGTATGGGAATCAATATTTCACACAAATGATGATTCACCTTTTGTAAAGTATACCTTTCGATAATAGGCTGTTCTCTGATTGATAAATTATTTTTTCCGATCTCAGAAAAAACAGTGTTCCAAAATCCGCTGACTGCCTCTTTTGTATGATCAAGCAAGAAAACGGCGTACTTCCCTCCGGAAAATGTACCGATCCGGGCTGGTTCAGGCACATGGTCTTGATTGATAACAAGACAAACATCATAGCGGCATTTCTCTTTAGGAGTACGATTCGGATGATCTTGCGGAATTCCTAAAATGACAGAATGATCAAGCAGGCCATTCAATTGCGCCCAGTTTTTAAATGACTCCATCAGTTCTTTGTTTTGCTTTCCGCCATACTCTCCGACTTTTCGGAAATAAGCAATTCTGGATTCGGGTAATTCTTCAATCGTTATGTTCACATTTTCCCCCTTCTCCAGAAAGGTAATATGTATTAAAATGTTTTTCAAGCTGATTTTTCAGCATGGAAATAACAAAAAGCCTGCAGAAAGTGATGTTCTCTGCAGGCTGATTTTCATTATAGGATTTTTTCAGTCTAACAAATAAAAGCCGCACCGACGATGATTAATAAAATAAACAATACCACGATCAGCACAAAAGTGCTGGTTCCGCCTCCGCAGCCGCCGTGCCCGTAACCATAGCCAAAACTGCCGCAACCGTAGCCATATCCGTATCCGTACATACGCAAATCATCCTTTCTTCTTACGATATACGGCATTGTATGCGGGCCAACTCCCAATTGGTTTATGCGAATGCCCAACTATGTAAGAAAATAATGAAAAATTGTATGCACGCGCCGAAATCTTTTGAAGCCGAGTTTTTCATAAAAGCGGTTTACACCGTCCATCCCGGACGTCACAAGGTATACGGTTTCCATGCCGTTCAGCTTTGCCGCCGCCATCAGCTCATTCATCAATATCGATCCGTAGCCTTTTCGTTGGAATTGATCCAGAATTGCGACTTCTTCTATTTTTGCGGTTTTATCTGCTTTGTTGATGAAAAGCTCTCCGCAGCCGATCGGAATCGTTTGCGAGGCGTCGCTGTAGCACACGACAAGCATAACCGTTCCCTCCTTATACAAAGGATATTTCCGCTCAAGCTTTTGTTCGGCCGCCGCCTCGCCAATGTAAAGGGCATCATAGATGTTCATAATAGACGACCCATCGGCGAGGCTCTTTTCCGTCCCCCAAGCAGTGAGCGGGTGTCCGGCCTGCAGGTCCCCATTTTCCAGTTTCCTTGCAAAAAACAGCTCATCTTCCACTACGCAGCCCTGCTTTACCAGAGTTTGTTTCAGAAGAAGCGGAAATGCGTGCTCCGGAGACGCTTTCACATGAATATAATTGGCTTGAAGCATGCCCGGAACGGACGAAAGAAACGGCAGCAGTTTGTCTAACGGAAATGTACGGTGCAGCTGAACAAAGTTATGCGAAAAAATCTGCGGCAAAAAAGGGTCCGTATATACACTGAAATGCTCGAACCTCTGAATGCCGGAAGTAAGCTCTATATACTGCTTCTCGGTTTTATCAAATTGATCGGTCATAAAAGCTCTCCTTTTCCTTGCACATCCGACTGCATCTCTCAACCTTTTGTTATATTGAGATTTCTTATAATTTCATCGTACACCGGATAGAACGGCATTCCAATTGGTAATTGTTTAATTTGCTGAAAGGAAATGGGTATCGCCTTCTGATTCGCAAAAAAGCGTTTCGCTACGTCATGACTGATCGGATGGAGAACCCCTCTCAAATAAACATAAAATTTCCGTTCAATGCGAAACAGCATCCTCCCGGGCAAATGTTGAACACAGTCCGATGTCCACCGGCTGATCGGCGGACCGTCCGGAAGCGATTGTATTTCGGCCCGTTCTAAAGCCGGGATGCCATGCCGTTTAAATCGGTAAAAGCGAAATGCGCTATGATCAACCAGCCTTTTCTCCCCGTCTTCTATAAAATAAACATGAAACTGATCCCTGACGAGCTGAAAATTCGGAATACTTGCGGAGTCCTCTTCCTCATATTGAAATAAAAACGGATCCGGAATGACGACGGTCCGGCCTTCGTATAACGTATGCCAGCGCTCGTTTACAGGCTTCCTTTTATTTCGGTCAAGCTGATATACTTTCTGATCCGTCCCCTTTACAAAGGATCCGTCGATCAGGACAGACGGAAGCGATTGATACGTGTTCTGAAATGAGTGGGGTGTTTTATAGGTCGTATCCAACACTTCTTTTATCGGCAGAAATGATGTAAATGTGTTGAGCCTGCTCCAAAAAACAGAGTCTCCGTGATTCCAATGCATAACATCTTCGTCCCAAAAGCTGCCGAACTTCTCTTTCACACGCTCAAGCAATGATCTCCGGTGCATCACTGAACAGTGATCAACGAGAAAAGCGGCCTGATCAAGCACCTCTTCAGCAAAACGATAGAAGTGGAATTGTTCTGTTCCGCGCCCGTTTACATGTATCACCTTCTGGCTGGAATAGACGGCATCAAACTCGCTGCATTGATTAAGCGCTTCCGCCATGCGGCTGAGCCTATTCGGATGAAATACGGTGTCGTCTGTCAAATAAGTGATGTATTCGCCTTCGGCCCGTGAAAGCGCATCATTAATCAAAACGGCATACCGGGTCGACTTCAGCCGTTCGGCCGGATTGATAAAACTGTTGTCATAATATATGCGATGATCTTTTATATACGTACTGATGGCGGCCGAGGTTTCTTCATTTGAATGATCATCCATCACAAACAGCTCCCAATTGCTGTAGGTCTGATGCAAAACACTTTCAATCGCCTGTTTTACAAGATCCGGTTTGTTGTAACTCGTTAAGATAATTGAGACCTTCTTTTCCATCCCATCACCCCTTCTGTAAAACGTAAAAAACGGCTCCGAAAAAGACAGAGCCTGATATCGTTATTAAAAAGCCCCCCAGCTGACGATGCTTGAAATCGCGACGTTTGATCTCGTATTATTGAGCGGATTTTGAAAAACGGCCAAATCTGACAGCACTTCTTTGACAATTACGTTCTGCAGTGTGCTGCCGTTAATCAGATTGACGCGCGATACAGGAACCCCAAGCTCTTTTGCCATTACAAGCTGACGCCGCAAATCTGAATGATCTCCGGACGGCTGATGAGATAACAAAAGAAGAAGAAGCAGTACGAGCTGAAATTCCTCCTCAAAACCCCCGTGTTTTACAGTTTCTCCTGAATCCAAAATATTCCTCTCCTTCATTTTTTAATCTATACAACGTATGTCATACTCTTACAATCCGCATAGGCAAACAAAGCCTGATTCGAAAATTCAGCTGTTTGATTAATTATTGAAAAAAATGCAAGCAAAACGGCATTCGACTTATACCAATCTTTTCAATCAGGAATATGAATAAACGTGAGGTTGAAATTGTAAAGGAGGTGTATGTCCGCATGAGCGAGGATCGTTTGGAGCTTAAAAAGAAGTTATTAAAAACTCTTTTAGCCCCTGTATTTGACAACAGCGCTTTATCTGGCGGCACAGATGGAGGAGATAATGTGGAAAACAAAGTAAAAGATTTATTGGAATCGGCAATTGATGCAAAAGTGGATGAAGCAGCGGCGAAAGACAGTCTCAGCGCACAATCTGTATTGGGAAGCGGTATTTCATTAGCGGCGAGATGGATTTTTGCAAGAATTCAGCCCGGCACTGTCATCAGCATTGTGATGGATTCAGGAGACATGATCGGCCCGGTTCAATTTGTTGCCTTTGACGAAATTCACGGAATCGTTTTTGTTACGCAGGAAAATTCCGTTACACCGACAGGCTCTGCTACAACATTGCTTGACGTCGACAAAGTTGAAAGTGTCACGTTCACTTCGTAACAGCATATGAACGTTTTATATATCCGTTCAGGATATAAAGGCATATACACGTATTTTGACCGCTGGATCGAGGAAGGCTTTTTACAGTCTTCCGTCCGCTTTTTTTCTGTTTCTGAGTTTGAGGAAGATACCATCCGCAGTATACGGGCATTCAAACCAGACATCAGTCTGATGATGACGGGAGACCGTATTCCGTCTGAATGGCTTCAATGGCTGAAGACAGAACAGATTCCCGTTTATCTATGGATGACGGAGGATCCTTTTTATTTCGATGTGAGTATGACAATCGCGCCGCTTGCGGATGCCGTTTTAACGATAGAACAAAACGCGCTTGATGCTTACCGGCAAATGGGCTTACAGCACGTATATTATGTCCCGATCCCCGTTAATCAGCGGCTTTTTAAAAAACAACCTGCTGAAGCCTCTCTTCACACAAATCTGCTTCTGATCGGATACCCGTATCCGAACCGCGTTGAACTGGTGAAAGCAGCGGCGAAGCTTCCGTATACGCTTCGTATTATCGGGAAGGGATGGCGCAGACATCTGCCTAAAAAAATCGCCAGACAGCAAAATGTGCTCGTAATGGATGAATGGATTGAACCCGAACTTGCCGCATTATATTACAACAGCGCAGAGGTGGTCTTAAACCCTCACCGTTCTTATCGGTTTGCGCTCAATCAGAACGGACGCGGCATCGAAAATACCAGTTTAAATACGAGAAGCTTAGACATTGCGGCTTGTCAGGCCTTTCAGCTGACAGACCTTTCTCCCGCGCCCCCGTTTTCATCATTTGTTTCTTACAGCGGGTTTGCGGATTTTGCGGATAAGATCCATTTTTATATGACAAACCCGGGTGAACGTAAACAAATCGCGGCGCTTAATTATCAAGAGACAGTACCGGCGTACACGTATGACCGGCTGCCGGCTGTGCTTACGGCTATCCGTACCAAGACTTTCTCATGAAACGCTCTTCACATCAAAAAGCAGCTTGGATAAGCTGCTTTTTTCATGTTTATTTTCCGCTTCTGTCGGTCATTTTTCTCGGGTCAACCTGTTTATTGACCTGCGGATGAAAGCCGATTTTATCAGCGATTCTTTCCCATGGCACCATTTTAAAATTTTGATTGGCCTTTTGGCCGTGATCTATATTCTCTCCGTCCTGTGCGACAAAAAGGCCGAACGGATACTCAGGCCCCAGCCCGAAACCCAGAACGTCAATTCCGTCTGTATCGCTTGTGCCGTCTGTTTCAGGCCCGTCTGTTATCTGAAAGTCCGCAACATATTTGTTCTGTCCCTGTCTTTCATAAATCGCATAGCTGCTGTTACCCTGGCTTGAGGCAAGCAGATAACCTTTCCCGTCAGCAGCGTAGTAAATCGTCAGTCCTTCAATATCAGGGGTTAAATGCCTGCCATCGGCACGATCGATAACCGTTCCGTTACTGCCGCCGTCCGGCTCAGCGCTGAACTTCCAGATGGCCTCATCTTCTTCTGCGATATAAAGACTGCCGTATTCATCGTCTGCTGCCATCCCTTCTGTCTGAGAATTCATTTTAAACGCCCTTACCTTTTTGCCGGATATGTATCCATTTTTATCCGCATTTAATTCGTATTGTTCAAATTCGCCTTCTTTTCCTGTCACCATCGCGTAATATTTTCCTGTTTTTTGACTGTGGTACAAGCTGAAACCGTATACTTCATCAATTGCTGATGCAATCGGGCGGTCTGGATCCGTAATGCTTTGTAATGTGCCGTTTTTCCCGTCAATGGCGTAAATCTCAATGGTATTCTTTCCTTCAGACCGATTGGATGCCGCCGCAATATCGACTTTTTTTCCGTTCAACGGAAAATCATAACGGATATCAACATTGTTCAGCTTCCCGGTATGATAGGAATGAAGCATCTTTCCCTCTAGGCTGTACACGACTAAGCCTGATTTTTTATTGGTTGTGATCAATTTGCTGTTCTGAGGATTCTTGGGGTCCAACCAAATCGCAGGATCATCAGCTGCATCACCGGCTGTATCAACCGGCTCCGTTTCCGCCGCCGCATTCACGGTAAAATGATAAGGATCAGACAGCTTATGTTTGGCCTGGGAAGAAACCGCACCGCATGTGAGCATCAATCCGGCTGCCGCGGTTAACAAAAGTGTTTTTGAATGATTCATTTTCCATCCTCCTTTTATGAACGTGCACTTTAATTGTAAAATACATACAGGAAGTTCAGTGTTAAGTTTTTGTGAAGATTGTCCTCATGTGAGGATTTATGACGAGAAAAAATTGACGGGAGCAAATATTTAAAATGAATATTTAGTACAATGTTTTATTTGTAATTTCTATTCTATTAATCGGGTAACGCGATATGAAAGCGCATCAGATTAATGTTTTTCTCTAATTTTTGATTTATTGGTTTCTTTCATTAACTCGCTGAAATTGTTCAACATATGATGCATGGTAGAGAAACGAGAGTTGGAGGATAAGCCATGCCTAAACAGCAAGCAGTAGAGCTACAACCGTTTTTTCACGATAAAACTGTTCTCGTCACAGGCGGAACAGGATCAATCGGAAGCCAAATAGTAAAACGCCTTTTGCTCTTAACCCCTAAAGAAGTCATTGTGTTCAGCAAAGATGACAGTAAACAATATGTGATGAAGCAAAAATACGCGGATGAACAAAGACTGTCGTTTGTGCTCGGCGATGTTCGTGACTACAGAAGAGTCAACCAAGTGATGAAAGGTGTTGATATTGTCTTTCACACAGCTGCGCTGAAGCAGGTTCCGACATGTGAGGATAATCCCTTTGAAGCCATTCAAACCAACCTTATCGGCGGACAAAATGTCGCAGAAGCCGCTTTGCTGCAAGAAGTGACGCATGTGATTAATATCAGTACTGATAAAGCCGTTTATTAAGATACTTACCACAAACAAATCAAAAAAAGAAGCTTACTCTGCACTCCTTTCCAAAGCAGCCTCCAATAAATGCTGAGCAAATTGTTTATAAAATTCATCTAAGTCATTACTCGCTTCATCCTGATCTATATAGCGGATACTGTAATTATCTTTATGGACAACCTTTATTGTTTTTTTCTTTAATTCCTCATAACGTTGGTAAGGTTCCAAAACTACACCCCCGCTTTCACAGGAGTATTATATGTATGTAATGGTTCGTCTCTTGACTGTTCTTTCTTTATCAAAGCCTCGCAAGCTTGTTCAAATGTATGATCCAGCGTTCAGTACCGATCTCTTCGCATATGAATATGGGAATGCTGGCTTTATTCAAGGTGCCCAGTAATTCAAAATGTGTTCTTGACATATGCCTTCTCTGCACCTGAGTCAACAATTGTCAAATAAATCCCGGGGCAGGAATAAGCCACCGCGAATGAAGAATGACGTGAGGTTTGAAGACATTATTTCGGTTCAATATGCCGCTTCAGTTTTGCAGCGGTTTTCTGGGAATCAAAGAATAAATACTAAATACTTTCAAACTTTGAGATATTTGTTTTTGGCGGTGAAGATTCATTGAATCTTTTATACCAAATACGAATTTTTTGTCCTTTGCTCAAGTCATCTTTATTGTTAAGTTGACTAAGTCCCAGTAAAACTATATCCGATCTATACTTTTTAATAATCTCTTTTTCACTAAGATTTTCATAGTCTTTAACATTAGCTTTTTCATTATGTATGAAAATTGCTTGATTCTCTCCTTTTAAAATGACATAGCCGACCATGGTTTGCTCAGCCTCCATAAAATGTTTGCTTTGGGTTTTGACACCCTAATGTTATACTTAACAAAATTAACAGCATTATACATACTCTATACAAGTTCAAACCGCCCTTCTTGCATATTTGTGACAAGAGTAAAACACTGTTTTAGGAAATGACAGACTAGAACGCCTCATTTTAAGGATTTTAACAATATGGAACACGGCGAGGTCTTCACCATCATAGAACCGCACAGTTGCATCATGAAATATTCAATTGGCTGATCAACCACAACACCTTCTTTAAGCGAGCTAATGTGGAATACGTGTAAGGAGGCGGTTTATTTGAAAAACGATCAGAAAATAACACTTGACTCTTCTTTTGCATTATCCACTCTTATTGTCTTACTTATTGCATTGTACCCGTCCTATTCTTCTTGGTTTGTCTCAATATTCTTTTTAGGATTTGCACTAATATACACATTTGAAAAAAAGAGCAAATCTTCAAAACTAATTGCTGTTATCTCTTATCCATTATTTATTGTTGCGTTTGTTTACAGCATAATAAACAGCATGTAATAATCCCCCGCCTAAGGCAGGGTTATTTTTTATCACATTGCAGCAACTTTTGGGCCGCCTTTGTCTGTGATGATAAAGCTGTCACTCCCGATTTTTTCTTTTGATCCTTATCTTCATAAATCGTTACAAGGTGTTTTGTCATAAGAGCCGTCCCTGCCATTTTACATTCCTGCTTATCCTAAAAGTAAACAATTTTATATTCACCTAGAATGATCATTATTAGCTAATCCGGCTAATCAGATGACCAGCCCCCTGTAGGCAAATTAAAAGCAAATCCTAATGTTTAAACGACAGCAGCAGTTGAGTATTTGTCAAAGTTGATCGTAGACGTTGCATTCAGTATCATTCCAAGTCTGAGTTATCTCTTTTCGCCTTAACTCCTGCCCCAAAATCATAAAGCAAACCACTCCAGTAAAATTCCAACAATTCCAATCTTGCCAATGGTGTTTCTTAAACCTAATTCCCCCTCTGAGTGTTTTATGATATTACACTCCTGAAAATATTTGTTTTTGTTAAACCTACAGTTTTATTGAATCTTCTCCACGGCATAAAATGGGCATCCCCAATGAGACTTTCGGTTCTTTTTTAAGAAAATTGTGTCTCGTATAATAACAAAAGTATGTTTTTAAAATTCTTGTTCCTTCTTTTATAACTGAAATTTTTTAGGTAATATATTGATTTTATTACAAATATACATTATATTTGTAAATATATTAAACTAATGGTTATTTAAGGATGGTGAAGAAATGAAGAAAAAACTTATTTCATTTATCATGGTGTTCACGTTGGCTGTGCTGGCTATATCAGTTGTTTCTCCTGGCTATGCAAGTGCAGCAGAAAGTAAAAAAGCACCTGTAGTTCAAAATAGCGTACAGGCTCCTTTAGCTTCAAATTCTGAAGTACATACACAGGGCATTCCTTTCGCTAAACAAATATTAGTAAAAGCACTTAGGGTTGGTGGCCCCGCTTTAGGAAACCTTATTAAAAAGATCCCATATAAATGGGCACAAAAAGCTGGTGATGCTTGTTCTAAGTGGGGACACAAAGCGGCGGACGTTATAGATGAACTTACAAATTTCGGAGAAACAGCTGTTACTGTGGCCTTAGTGAAAGCCGGAATTCCATTAGCTGATGCACAGTTAATTGCGAAGGTTGTTGTGTTCTTTTTGGTATAACTATACATTAAAAACAAGAGAGTGAGGCTTACAACCTTCACTCTTTTGTTTTAATTAGGTAAGGAGAGATCACCATGAATCTGCTTGTTATGACGTTATCAATTTATCTTTTATCTCTCATCGTCTTTTTTATTTTTATGTACAGAGGAGAAAAGAAAGAAGCTGCAGAAAAAAACACAAATGAAAAATTTTTATTATCTACAGTAATAGGAGCTTTGGTTTTATCACTCATTCCTACTGCAATCATAATGGTGATAATCTTATTTGCAACAGGATCAGCAAATGTGCTTGTAAAATTCTTTGAATTAGAAATAGAATTTAAACAGATTGTTATAACAAGTGTGTGTATGGTTGTTTATTCTTTTACTTTTGATAATATTTTTGTGGCTGTTGGAAGGCATCTCATTGGGGATAACTTCTTCAAGTTTATATTTGCCTCGTTGTTTAGGTTTTTATTTATTTATATAGTGGGTATCTTATGTTCCATTGGGAACAGCGACAATTTTAAATTATCATTAGGATTAACTTTATTTTTTCTTTTGTTAGAATGTATTTTCCCTAAAAAGTCTGACCGTGCCCAGAATTTAAAATCTTAAGGACGGGCATTTGGTGAGAACATTAATTCATATAAAAAAGGAATAATGTTCAAAAAGATAAAGCAGGCTTAATGTCTGCTTTATTTAATTAAAATCCCTCTTCATACAGTGCTTTCTCTAAGCAATTCGGCTCCTAAAGCTACACTGAACCTTCCAGCTTTATACTCGTTTACAACAATAAAGTAACAAGCAAGTTGAGAAATCTCGAATCTCGAATCTTGATATGCTCAATGGTACTGTTGTTTTTGCTTCCTGACTTTGAGACTGTAATGGGACGCTTTATGTCTAAAAAATCTGCCTATAATATCGTTTACTGTGTAGTCGATATAATTTATATTAATTGGCATTCAATTGCTAATAACCCGCTCACTGAACGGAAAAGCATGCTTTTAGACATTAACCTTGACCATAACAATGTATTTGTTATTGAAGGTCTGCAGGGAAACGGATTAGCTTACTTTAATCTGCCAATGAAAAGCATCTTGAAGGAATCGTCGTATTAATAAAGCTAACTCTCCATATGGGATTAATAAACATTCTTATAGCTGGCTGAAAGTGATTATAGATTTAAGACTACATGGTAAACTCCGCATACCTTCCTTTGAATCTTGGAGAGTATAATCTCTCTATTACATAACTCCTTAATGCTTAGCAAAACAGACTGAAAATTCAGTACATAATACAATAAGTTATCCAAATCGTTTAGCTGTAATTCACCAAAATGCTCTTCATATTTTGTGACAGATTCATTCCAGTTTGAATAAACCCATTGACCTCCTGAAATTAAATGTTATTATTTACTTTAACTTACAAATAAAGGAGTGTTTAATTTGAAAAAGTTGTTTAGTTTTATTGTTTGCACCATGGTGGCCATTCTTTCTCTGAGCATTACCACTGCCGCATCTGCTGAGACCGACAATTCTAGGTTTTCAACTAAGCTTACTAACTCTGTCGAAAGTGAATTTAAAGCTTTTGGTCTTAACCCTCCTAATTCAAATAGCGTTGTAAATCTTACGAAAAACAAATTGACATTCGCTGGACAAGCAACTGGCAATACGTTATATTCAAACAGTTATTTTCAAGGCAAATCTTCGATAAGCTATTCAATTACAAATAATATTGGAACTAAACTAACTGTGAAAGTTTGGAATGATTCCGACTGGATTTTTGCTACTGAAACACTAACTGTAAATGCTAACGGTACAGCTACAGGAACAATAAAAAATCTAGATGCCAATGCGCTTTACTATCTATCTTTCTCTGCTCCGAGCGACTTTTCTGGCTATGTTCAATAATACGTAATCTAGCAGCTCCATTCGTGGGGCTTTTTTGTATTCGTTAAAAACTATCGTAAGAGAGAATTGGATTAATTGTAGAAATTTTGATATATTAGTAATACAATCGAATATTCAAGGCTGCTCCTACACAAAAAACAAGCCAGTGATAAAATCCTTCTTCTTATTATTTTTTATCTTAGTGTTAAATTTTTTCACAGGGGCTGATTTTATGTTTCTAATAAACAATTCTTTTGACTTTATGAGCAACGTAACAACACTAGTTGATTTTGTTGGCATTGTAGGTGCGATAGGCTCTGCCTTGAGTATTTGAATAAAAACTATCTTTTATCTAGACTTGTCCAGCTCTCTCCAACATTTCAAAGAGATTGTGCCTGCCTCAATTAGTTTGGCATTGTAGTCTTCAACCTCTTTCTTTGCGCTGGCCAATTTATCAAAAGCTACTCGCCAACACCATTATGAATTTTGATAAAAGATTTAATCCTCAAGCCATCAAAACAAACATCTAAAATTAGTCTATTGCCTGAAGTGCCATCAATTTTGCTAAACGCAGCTTCTTTATTGTACCAGCATAAAGCACCTCTTCAATGGATTCATTGGTAAAGTACTCAGTTTCCTTGGTTGCTACATAGGTTTTCATTTCTTCCTCTTACTACGTTTAAAATCACGATTTCATCTTCGGTCCTAGTGATCTTAAGTCCTTTCTCTATATATACGCAGAGTGTATTTGAGTTCGCACAGTATTTAGTGAATTGTATTTGATATCAATAACTTCAATATTAATTGACTCTGTTCTTATAAATATATTTAATAGCCTATCAATTTCAACCCATTCACCATTGCAATATTCATCTTGGAATAGCGTTATTTTAATCATTGTCTAACCCTTCCTTTAATGAACTGCTTTCGTCTAACTTTCGGAAAACATATTAATCTGCTAACAAATAGCTCATCGACTTTATCATTGTATTCACCATATTCACCAGAGTCCCATTCAACACCTACAGAACCTCGATTTGTCGTCCACAATATAATTCCCATTTCTCCATTCTCAAAGACCTTACTTGCTCCCCTTTTTGACAATCGAGTATATTTCAACCTCTTTCTTAAAATAATCACATTTTAAGTTAACTTTAAACTGCATTATGTTGAGAATTTCACCTTTAATTGGTAAGCTGACATCTAAGTCATACTTATACAAAGCAGGTGATATATTGAACAAAATAATCGGAATGACCGGATTAATTATCTCCTTACTTGTGCAAGGGTTTTCAGCAAGTGATTCATTGACTCATAAGATCGCCATGGCTTGTCTATTTTTGTTCTTATTGGTTTATAATTTTAACCATACTAAGGAGTTCTCTAAAAAGTCTCTGGCGATTATAGGCGCTTCCTTTATTGTGCTGATGCTTGGGATTTATCAATTGCTCTCTTTTACTGGTGATTACTTTGAAAGTCGCGGTTTAAATTTTGGAATTATCCTCTTACTTGAGATTGCTTTAGTTATTGGATTAGTGACTGCTGCGCTGAGTTTAATTAAGCATATTGCAGACCGCTTAAGGAAAACACCTGATGGTAAAGAGCGTTGACTCTTTGCCTTTTTTTAGCTAACCATTTCTTTTTATGCCGTCTTTCTTGTACAAAATCAAACGCAATATCGACTTTTGCCGGCTCTGTTCTGTCAATGATGAATTGATTTCAGAATGATTCTTAATTCCTCATCATTCATTGGACTCCGCCTTAATGGACTCTTCTTCATTTTTCACCAGAATTTTTTCAAAAGATCCAGTCGCATTTCTTTCTTTGATAAGAGCTCTACATTTCTAATAGCAAGATTGAATATTGTTTGTTAATACACTCGGCCCCAACTTTTGCGTCTTAGAATTTGAAAGGCGTACTTGCACTTTAACATTTATCATTTCAGCCGATATGAAATCAATCCTTCCAGCCCAATTAGGGCTCTCTTTCTCGGGAGTCGGATATAGTTTAAAACGCCAACTGATCTCCCCTGTTTTGGAGGCAAATCCTTCATAACCGTCGTAGCTTCCATAAGAAGATGGCTGAGGAAGGTGGACAGCAAGAATACTCATATTCGTTCTCGCAGCACTTGGCGGGTATAACTGCACTTTATAGATTAGTGCCGCACCCTTCGCATTTTTCAATTTTTGATTCACCGGTTCGAGTACTGCACTACAAGGCATTGGACTTGCTTTCATTTGAGTTGGAGAGACAATAACAGCAGCCAATAAAGGTATAACCAAAATAAATCGTTTCATCTAAATTCCCTCACATTTTTTTGTTAATTTCCCTTACTCCCGCCTTGAATATTCATTACTTTTGAATGGTTAGCTTCATTAAAAAAAAGGTGAAAAAGGCAGTACTGAAGCAACTAGCGCTGCCGGTAAAGATGGAAAATCAGCATATGAATTAGCCGTTCAACAAGGCTTCTCCGGAACATTAGATGAGTGGCTTGCCTCACTGAAAGCAACAGGAAATTGATCATATCCCCTTCTCGAACGAGGGGGCTTCTATCGCATTCCACACCAAATTGAGAAATTAAGAAAAAACACTCTTCCTAATATATTACATTATGATAAAATATTACATAATCAGTCGAAATACTAGGAGGGTGATTTTTTTGGAGCAATTGATCTCTTCTTCAAAGGTTGGCTTAAAAATCAATGAATGGTACAAATACATAAGATTATTCAGTGTTGCAGATGCAGAAATTCTAAAGGGTGAAGTTGAACAAGAAATAGAGCATATGGAAGAAGATCAAGATTTATTGTTGTACTATTCGCTCATGTGTTTTCGACATCAATTAATGCTTGATTATCTTGAACCAAAAACCATGAATGAAGAACGACCTAAAATTTCAGACTTATCAGAAGAGATCGAAAGTAAACAAAGCGATCTAAAAGGAATTCTTGAATATTATTTTAACTTTTTTCATGGGATGTATGAATTTGAACAATACGAATATCTTAAAGCAATAAGTTTTTACAACCGAGCTGAAAAGAAGATATCTATTGTCCCCGATGAAATAGAGCGAGCTGAATTTCACTACAAAGTTGCTGAAGTGTACTATCACATGAAGCAAACCCACATGTCTATGCATCATATTGTTCAAGCAATAGAAACCTACAAAGCACACGAGACATACTCAATAAGAGTAATCCAATGTTCATTCGTCATCGGTCTGAATTATTTAGACATGGAGTATCCAGAAAAAGCAATACCGCATTTCATGAATGCATTAAAACAAGCACAAGAAATTGATATGCCGCGGTTAATAGGTTCTTCTTTGTACAATCTCGGTTTATGCTCATTTACAACAGGACATATGGAGAAGGCATTGGAGTATTTTAAAGAAGGCGTCTCAATTTATCAAAGTAATTCTCTTCACAATTCTAGCCGACTGCTTGACATACTTCTAATGTTGGCAAAAACGCACTTTAAATTATTCAACACGGTTGATGGAAAACAGGTTTGTGAACAAGGTCTTATGCTTTCAAAGGAGTTGAACGATGACGTATTAGGAAAAATGTTTGATTTTCTTATGGGTTTATTCGTTGAGAATGACAAAGAACGACTTTTTAAAATCTTAGATTACTTAGAATCAAAAGCTATGCTTTCAGATGTGGAAGACCTAGCGACTGATGCAGCAATGTATTATAATGTAAATGAAGACCATAAAGTAGCTACAGCCTTTTATGAGAAAGTGCTTTATGCCCGAAAACAAATTCAGAGAGGGGATTGTCTTTATGAAATTTAAATTTGCATCGGCTTTTATCTTTTTAGTTATTTTACTTGGGCTTGTTGGACATTATCTTCTTGACGGCCACAAAGTTTTTAAAGAAGCCCGAAGAGGCCACACAGCCAGTATCCATATCGCGCTTGATCACCATAATGACTTCTCAGCGGAACGCCGAGGGCAAACCGCATAAATGTTTTGGCACTCCCGCATAGGGGGTGTTTTTTTATGATCTGTGTTCACCTGTAAAGCTCTATGCAATGCTGTCCTTCATAGTAAAACAGGTAAGCCTTATTCATAGCTGCAACCAAAAAAAGCACAAATAAATAGTATTGCTCCTCTAAACTTGTGTGGCAATCATACAAAAACACAAAAGGAACAGACCTAAACAGTAATGGAGAAGCACTTGTCACATCTGGATATTGACCGCTCATCAAAAACTGTCTGCTCCTAATCATTTACTTTGCAGATTTATTCTGCAAGTGTGTTTTTTTTATATAAAAGATAAGGAGCGTTATATGAAAAAGTCTTATGTTTTATATGGGATTTCAGGAGTTCTAATTGGTGCAATAGTTATATTGTTGATCAATGCATTCTTTATAAATAAAGGTGAACACTCTGTAAGTACTTCTAAAATAAATCCAACCGAGGATAAAATCTTTTTTATCTATTCAAATCCACTCATCAAGAAAAGCGTACTCATATCCACATCACAAGGAGAAAAATTCAATAAACGATACTTTAAGGTACCGGATATACCATATATCCAGAAAAAAACCCCCTCTTCAGACGATATCGTCTTGTTAGCTGAACATGAACCATATTATTACACATTAAAAAACAACACTATTAAAGAACATAAATTATCCAATCCATTTGCTTTTTGGTATCAAGGAGAAGATATTTCTGTAAAAGCCTATAATGTCGATACCAATGGAAATGAACTGAAAGTAAATGATAAAAAGTTCAATAAAAAATATAGCCTGACTTTGCCTATCCTCGTAACCATGGGAGGAAGCGATAATAGGTATATTTACGTCATTCAAGGAATGTCTATGTACGTCATTGATAGAAACACAGAAGGGATTATTAAAACGATTGGATTAGCTTCCTATGGAGATGTATTTGATCACTCTGAAAAATATGTTGTAGCTAGCTCAGAACATGAACTAACTGTAATCGAAAAAGGATCATGGAAATCAAAATTCATAAAATATCCTGATGATCTCGAACAAGCGGACGCTGTGTATTACGACAAAAAAAGCGGTAAATTTTACGTTACATAAATTAATAAATCCGTATACGCCTGCTTACTTGAGTACGATAAAGATTTTTCTTTTGAAAAATTCGATTTAAAATTTCCGTATATGAATGCAAAGTTTAAAGATCAAAAACTTTATGTAATTTCACAAGAGGAAAACAAAAAAGGGATTGGTGGCTATATGGGGATTTTTGATATCCGTACTAAAAAGAAACTTAATGAATTTGATTTGCCTGAAGAAGAAACAAAAGTGCAGGACTTTATGGTTTTAGATTAAACATAAAGAATAAGTTGCAAAGCAAAAGCCCCTTCCTGAATAAGGGGCTTTAATTTTAAATTAAATAGATGTTTTATACGCGTTAATGGCTTGATTTCTCAAAAGCATATTATCTTTCGTAACCATTCCAAGATTGTATGCTTGTTTGATGATATCTAACACTTGATTATCAGTTTCAGTTACAGCTCGTCCCCCAGTTATTCTGGACTTCCAGTAATCAAACTGGTGATTTAACTCTGAACTGCTTTTAAGGTTTTTATTATCAACTACTTTGCCATTCTCCAGCGCTTCTTTGAATTCATTAAAACCAATTGAACATTGCGTATTCGAACTAATTCCTGCACCTTCTGTCGCTAAACTGCAAAACGCTAAAAATTTCGGATCTTTCGTGATATTGTAAGAGTTATTTAGACCTTCCATAACATTCATCCTCTCTCGAATTTTACAACGTTGCTATAAATGATTTTCATGTTTTTCCCAAGACCTTCAACTTGAATCTCATTTGAAGGAAGTTCGTTCATTGGAATTTCAATGTATTTGTCCCATCCTATCACAACTTTGTTTTGTCCAAGTATAGGGTCATATTTGTATATGTTCGCTTCACCTTTGTATAACAAATTTCTCCCATCCTTTGCTTTAATGACGGTCGAATTTGTATAGCCCATAAAGCGAACTTTAATATGCAGCTTGTCACCTTTCAAAACATTTGTTGCATTTGGCTTGCTGCTTGTAACAGGCTCCCATACAAAGTCGTTTCCATCCGATGTGACGGAAAGAATCTGAAGACTGTAAAGCGGTGTTGCTTCAATTGCTTTTGCTTTCGATGTGCTAATGGAAAACATCGTTGTAACAGCAAGAAGTGTAATTGTTACTAAACTAAGTACTTTTTTCAATCCCTTAACCTCCTTGGTATTATTTCACATGTTATTTATCGGTAATTCCAGCCGATTATTTAACTCAAATTCAAAAAAGAACCTGATTCTAACATGGTTCTTTTCGCATAGGTAACTGAATGGGTTTTTAACGACATATAAATGATTCCTGTACATTAAGTATGCTCACTTAAGGGAATCTTGGAGTCTTGGAGTCTTGCTCACCCCCTATAGAAAGGGGGTGATGCTTATGTCAACATTTCAGGCATTAATGTGAATGCTTGCATTTGGGTCGTTTATAATCGCCCTGTTGACGTATATAAATAAAAAATAGACCTCCCTTGAGCCTGAAAACCTGAAGGGTTAGGTCTATCATGAATAACATAACATCTGAGCAAGCCCTTTGATGGGGTGCGACCAACACCATGCTCTTTTTATTTTATGCATTTCTTGTTAAAGAAATACACTATAACCAGTCTGTATTTTACAGATTGATTATAACAGATTAAATGAAACCATTGGAATGGTTTGCAAAACTTTTGTTTATTGGATAAAATCATTATTGTATTTGGAGCCGATAAGCATCTTTAATGTATCAATGCGCTTTATTACTTTCCAAATACTTCTCATGTTGTCTTTCTAAAACCTTAATATCCTTTTTAATGATCTCAACTTTATATTCTTCTTTAACTTCCTTAGATAAGTTATCGTTTAGATAGCGTCGTAATTCTTCTTCATTTTTTGTTTTATCCATACCAATTGATATGACTGGGTCTGTTTCTCCAATTCCAAGGCTAAATAAGCCAAATTCATCCCATGCACTTTCTAATACTTCCTCAGTGGATTTTTGATTTTTAAAAGAATGTGTAACTGCGCCATACATGAACACAGAAAAACAAACAATGATCAAGACCCCAATTAATTTCTTTTTCATTTTCTCCTCCTTTCATTTCAAGAATACCATAAAATACAATACATGGAAAAATAATTCCTCAGCCAACAGTATCCTAGTTCATTACGGGTTGGTTTTGAGAGGATAAATGCTAATCCGTATCTTAATAACGATCTAATTAGATTAGCTTAAGTTACCGTCTATCATCGTTTGTGAAAGTAACCTCCCACACATTCACCATAATTCTCGGGAATTTTATTTTAATACTTTAAGGAGTTTTACATATTCATCTTCACCAAGAAATAATACGGTTGTAAAGCCCTTCTTTTCATATAGATGTCTTGCGTTTAAGTTATCTGTATCTACACCGAGTGTTATTTCCTCAAATCCAAGTTGTTTAGCATAATCAATCAAATAATCAACAATAATACCGCCTATCCCGCAATTTCAATATCCTTCTTTAACAATCATACGAGATAGATAAATGCGTTTATCCGGAATGGTATAATCTGGGTCATTGTTTTGAAAAACTAACGATCCTTCTCCTATAAACTCGTCATTCACTGAGTAAATAAAAGTAATTCTGTTTCCGCTTACTAATTCGTCATAAAACACCTTAGCCATTTTCTTTTTCTTTTCCATGTCCCAAATATTATTACACTTATGGTATTCTTCGGGTTTTAATTTCTTTACTTGGTACGAATCCATAACCTCTCTCCCTTTTTATAATTAGTTTCTATCGAAAATAAAAAAGCTCTCTTTCTGAGAGCTTAACTTTGCAATACTTTTCCTAACAATAAAAGCTAATTGTCCTTACAATTTTGCAAAGTCATTGTCTAAAACCTCAATTTCCACATCACTGTCATTATCATCAGTTTCAATTGGTTCATCTACTAAACTTAGAATAAACTCTTCAAAAGAGTTGGCAATAAGGAAAAAGTCTTTATCGGGGTGACTTAATTCATGATCCCAAAACAATATCTTTTCATTATCGATATCCATGGATATTTCATTCCCACCTGCCGAGCTTGCTATAGGAATAATGTTCCTAGGAAAGCGATCAGAATAAGTATTGATTGCTTCTTGGAGACTGTTATGATCGTTAGCTAAACCATAGAAGCTCTCTATTAATTGTGTATCATCTTCCTGACCCATCCAAGGATCTTTCTCTATAGGTTTGTAGCAAACGTCATACTCAATCTCATCTGTTGTTTTTTTACTTTCTAAATAACAGCCTCCATATCCCTTCAAAAAATCCTTATAGTCGGAAGGCAATTGATTACCTATATTTCTTTCAATTTCTTTGAGCTGCTCGTTTGTATTAATGCTAGGATCTGTGCCAGCATTAATCGTAAACTCTTTCAACTTTTGTTTGATCTTAGTGAAGCTCATTTTAATACTCCTTCATATGCTATGGAAAAACAGATATAGACATTCTTTTTAGTTTTAATCGTCCCAGTCCTCATCATCGATCCAGTCGTCTTTCGATTCTTCAAGCTCTTCTATTAAAAACTCTTGGAATGTCCTAGCAACTTGTTTACCATATCCCTCTTGGTTATCCCAAAGAATGACTGGGCATTCTCCATCTATCATCTTGTTAGTGTCAAGACAATAAGAAAATTCATCTACATATTCGATCACTACAAGACCATCGGAAAGGTTATAATATTTTTTATATTCATTGGTCTGCTCGACAACTTCAGCGCCGTGAGAGTCATATCCGAGAATCATTGTTCCGTATGCTCCCCCTGAACCATACTCAGTTAAAAACCATTTATAGCTGTCTGGAAGAGTTACATTGAGCTCCTCTTCTATTTCTCTAATCTGATCTTCAGTGACTCCCCCCGTGAGAATTGAATTTTCTTTATTTTCATCAAAGAAAGTTTTTATTTTCGAATAATCCATTAAACTTTCACCTCTTATTCTTGATTCTCAAATTGCTGAGCTCTCCATCTCCAATACCTTCTTCTGAAACTTTTATATTGTTTATCAAGCACAGGATCATTTCTAAAACTCTGTCCATTCCCTTTTAATCCATGCAAAACATCACTGTACTTATTATGCCAGCTTTCAGGTATCTCCAGCATAGTACCAGGCTCTTCTTGAATTAAGTGATGTAAATTTATTTGCGTGCCATCTTTAGCAAACGGAGCATTACCATTTTTCATCAGTTGAAGATTCGTAAAGCCTTTACGATTTTTTTGATTAAGGTCAATATCTTTTATTGTGTATACTCTACGGCTTACATCTCTAGGCTCTCCTTTAACTTTTACCTTGCCGTCTATTTCATAGGCCTCATACTTCTCTTTATTTAACCAAGGGACATTTACTTTCTGACCAGTAAATGGCTTTCTGCTTTCATCCAATTTCTTTGCACTGGACAAAAGTCCATTTTTAAGGTTTTGGCTGTTAACCACATTGTATGGTACGTTATCAGCCAGAGCAAGATCATACTTAGTGTTATAAGGAAGCAAATCTGAAATCTTAATGTCCTTAATTTTCTGACCTGCCTGTCCTGCCTTGTTTATGACCTTCCCCGCCGCATCAGCTTTGTTAACGGCTCCTGCGCCTTTTGTTCCGACGACAGCCACAGCCACTGAACCGACCGCATATGTCACCCATCTTGATCTGGAGTAAGCATCCCCGTTCACCATATCTTTTTGATACGATTCCTCAATAGCTGTTGAAATGGCATTATACGTGTTAATTGGATGGGCAACTGCCCCTATGATACCTTCAACAACTTCATCAGGCTTACTGATCAGCTGCCATAAACCGGTTACCGTGTCTTTCCCGACACCATAAAGGCCGACGCCGGCTCCTTTTAAAATATCCCAAGTCACTTCTCCGGCTTCTTCCAGCTGTTTTGCTTGTTCAAGCTGGATCACATATTGCTGTTGGGAAAGTTCAAGGTTCGCGTACCCGATCTTCCTCGCAATCTCCAAGTATTCATCAGGATCAGTTACTCCATCAGCGAGCTTTTTCTTCAGATCCTTGATTTCCCGCTCTTTCGCTTCTTCCTTTTTAATCGTCAAATAAGCATCCGAATGTCTTGTAATCTCGCTTTTTTTCTTATGTATGTCACTTTCTCTGTACGCCTTAGCGTTATAGTGAAGTGGTGTTGCGTTTTTCCCTTTGCCCGTGGCATTTTGGAGCTGCTGGAAGTCGGCTTGGATGAACTGTTCGTTTGCTTCGGTTTCTGCGTATTCTTTCGTTAGATCGTGATCGAGCTTTCCGAGCTTGTGTATGGTATTGTCCCGTTTCTTGTCTGCTGAGTCCAGCTTTTGATCGACGTCCCCTGTCGAGAAAACATCAAGATGAACAATATCGCTTATCTCATTAAGAATATCCCTCATTTCATTCCGCTGCTCTTGCATGATGGCTTTTGATTTATTCTTCGCATGAATCAACTCATGTTCTAAAAACGATTCTTCCACAAACGAATCGGCTAGTCCCGCATCAGTTACTTTTCCTGAGATACTGTTAAGAAAAGCAATCTTCATATCGATCAGATCAAGCCAGCTGTCTGTAACACCAGCGTGATCTTGGAAGAATGCTTTGATGTTATCAGCACCTTTACCTGAAAACTCGCTGTCATCTAAATCAGCCATTCCCTGAAAAGCTTTCCTGAGATTGATAAATTGTTCTCTAACCTGATCATATTCTTTTGCCCGCTTTTCCGCTGCTGAAATGAACGAGGATGCTTCAAATACTTTCATTTACGTCTCCTTTCTGCTTCTTTCTGTCTAAATTTTACCATAGCTTTATCATTTGATTAACAGAAAAAGACAGTCCGTTCCGACTGTCATACACAGTTTTATCTCGTCCTGTAATAATTTTCAGCTGTATAGTATTTCCAGTCCCAAAAGCATCCCCGTTCGACATAATATATCGGTCTAAAAATATTTCAAAGTTTAAATTTAATGGATTATATTCTGAACCACTTTCAAATATAAATAGATAATTAGGATCACCTTGATTCACTCTATCCTTGTCGATCATTAAATGACATTCTTCCAACAGGTAGCCAACAGGTATTCCATTGATACCTTCAAACAAAAGCTCGTATTTTAGTTCTTCTTCTATTTCTTCAAGGCTAAATAGATGAAGTCCTCCTCCAATATTCTCACCCTCTGAAAGAATTTCGAAAATTTTCGCACCATTATGCTGAGAACTAAACTTCAGGTAATCATCAGGAAGAGTGAATTTATGATTCGACTGAAAGTTTTGGATTTCACTAAGAGACGCTTTGTTTGGAGAAAAAGTCACAAGGCTCTCTACAATACATCCCTCAGAACAAAACAATTTAATAGCCCCTTTTTCATCTAAAAGACTTTTCAAACCACTGATAGTCTTATGGACAAAGTTAGTCAATAAAAACACCCCCATACTCCTCAGAATAATTACTGAGGATACGAATTTGTTAATCAGTAACAATTTTATTCATAATTGAAGCAGCACTTGTGGTGAACAAAATGTAAGTGTTATTTGCTGTTTTAATTACTATCCTATCCGTAGAGCCAGTTTGAAGTCCTCTGAGGCTTCTTTTTTATTTGGTACATTCAATCTAAACAAAAAACCACAGAGCGTGTGAGGGACTCTGTGGCCTATAGTGGCTGATTAAACCCCTATGATACATCAATTAGGATTTTATCAAAACTTTTCTTTTAAAGATAACATCATCTCTGTCTCAAATAATGCCTGCAGCAGCTCATCTATATTAATTTCTTTCTGCTTGTAATTATTCTTTTCATAAGTACGAATAATTTCTTCATATTCTGATCGATTATCTCCTTTAATGGAGCTAATTCCAAGCTCTTCACCGTATCGGTTAATGAATAGTTGTTTATTCATTTCTTTCGCTTTATCATTTTCATAATTACAAAATGCACCTGACAACTGGACGAGAAAAGTTTCATCTTCAGAATTTAGGTTATTCTCGTATTCAATGTCAGACAGAATATTGTACGAATACTTCTGTTTTTACAGTAAATACAATAAAGAGGAGGTGCTGATTTTTTGGAGTTAAAAAACATCGTTCATTCTTACAACATTACAAATATTTTGGGTTATCTCAGACGCTCTCGTCAGGATATGGAGCGGGAAAAAAGAACAGGCGAAGATACGCTAACAGAACAAAATGAACTCATGAATAAAATACTGAAGTCGATTGAAATCCCCTATGAATTAAAAATGGAAATCGGATCTGGAGAAAGCATTGAGGGTCGCCCTGTTTTTAAAGAATGTCTTAAAGACCTCGAGGAAGGCAAGTACCAGGCAATTGCTGTTAAAGAAATAACAAGACTCAGCCGCGGGAGCTACAGTGATGCGGGACAAATTGTTAACCTTCTTCAAAGTAAGCGATTGATTATCATTACACCATATAAAGTTTATGACCCTCGAAATCCTGCAGACATGCGTCAGATTCGTTTTGAATTGTTTATGGCCAGAGAAGAATTTGAAATGACCAGAGAGCGTATGACAGGCGCTAAATACACATATGCGGCACAAGGGAAATGGATTTCAGGACTAGCGCCTTATGGATACCGGTTAAACAAAAAAACATCCAAACTAGTCCCAGTCGAAGAAAAAGCAAAAGTCGTTCAATTCATCTTTAACATCTTTTTAAATGGGTTGAATGGAAAAGATTATAGTTATACAGCGATTGCTTCTCACTTAACAAAATTACAAATACCGACTCCATCAGGAAAAAAGCGCTGGAATCAATACACAATTAAAGCAATTCTGCAAAACGAAGCGTATATCGGAACTGTTAAATATAAGGTTAGGGAAAAAACAAAAGACGGTAAACGAACAATTAGACCTGAAAAGGAACAAATTGTAGTATCGGATGCACACGCCCCTATAATAGATCAAGAACAATTTCAACAATCACAAGAGAAAATTGCAAACAAAGTTCCCCTGCTGCCTAATAAAAACGCATTGGAATTAAGTGAATTGGCAGGCGTATGCACTTGTTCTAAGTGCGGTGAACCATTATCTAAATACGAAACTAGGCGAACGCGAGAAAACAAAAACGGCACGGAAAGTGTGTATCACGTTAAATCACTCACTTGCAAAAAGAATAAATGCACTTATGTGAGATATAACGATGTTGAAAATGCCATTCTGGATTACCTCTCTTCTTTAAGCAACTTAGATAATAAGACTTTAACAAAAAATATCATTTATATGATTTCTAAATACGAAGACGTAAATAGTAATGTGAAAACAAAGAAGCAAATGTCTGAACATCTTTCACAAAAAGAACAAGAGTTAAAAAACAAAGAGAATTTTATCTTCGAGAAATATGAAAGCGGCATTTACACTGATGAACTTTTTTTGAAAAGAAAAGCTGTTTTAGATGAAGAATTTAAAGAACTCCAGATTGCCAAGCATGAACTCAATGGAACTCAAGAAGCGCAATCAGAAATAGACAGTAATACAGTCAGAAACAACATAAATAAGATAATTGATCAATATCACATTGAAACAAGCACAGAAAAAAAGAACTCGCTATTAAGAATGGTCTTCAAAGAAGTTATCGTTACGATGACACAAAAAAGAAAAGGGCCAATTCCGGCTCAGTTTGAAATCACCCCTATCCTGAGGTTTAATTTTTCGCTTTCGATCTCACCGTCACTGGTAGTCCCTCACAATACAGTAAATATCTCAAAAAACCGATAAAGCCGTTTCCCCGGTAAACACAATGGGAGCTACGAAGCTGTTGTCCGAGAAGCTGTTTCATCAGGCGAATCATCATGTTCAAAACCGCGGTACGGTGTTTTGTTCGGTCCGCTTCGGCAATGTGCTCGGTTCACGCGGTTCCGTTATTCCTATTTTATTTGAGCAGTTGATGGCAGGCGGTCCGCTCACCATTACGGATAAAAACATGACGAGGTTTTTTATGTCGATCGATGACGCCGCAACGCTCACCCTGCAATCTGCGGCGATTACAAAGGGCGGAGAAACGTTTATTTTTAAAATGGAGTCCCTGAGGCTTGAAGAACTGCTTCACGGGTTTGAAGAATATGCGTTCCGGCACGGACTGCCGCAGCCAGCCGCTGTTGAAGTGGGAAAACGCCCCGGTGAGAAGCTTCATGAAGAACTGACCTCTCCTCATGAGACGGAATCTTTATATGAATGGGGCAATCTTTACGCGATATTGCCGGATCCCGCCAAACATCCGGAATTTCGGAAGGTCAATCTCCCCAGATATCAATCGGATCAGGCGCCGCTCATCACAAAAGAAACAATCGTAAAGATTATTGAACGATTACATGAAGAAAAAAAAACATAGAAAAAAGGCCTGTCTGATAGGCAGGCCTCATTGCTGAGCTCTATTTTTCAAATAAATGCAGGCAGGCTTCATAGCCCTCTTCCTTCAGCTTGTCTTTCGGAATAAACCGGAGTGCCGCAGAGTTGATGCAATAACGGAGACCGCTTGGCCCCGGGCCGTCATTAAATACGTGGCCTAAGTGGGAGTCCGCTGTTTTGCTTCTCACTTCCGTCCGGATCATCCCGTGGCTTGTGTCCAGTTTTTCGTCAACCTCTTCTTCCTCAATCGGTTTTGTAAAACTGGGCCAGCCGCAATGAGAATCGAATTTATCCAGAGATGTAAACAAGGGCTTTCCTGATACGATATCAACATACAGCCCCTCTTCTTTGTGATCCCAGAATTCATTTTGAAACGGCGGCTCCGTTCCGTTATTTTGCGTGACTTCATATTGCATGCGGTTTAATGATTTGATTTTTTCTTCTTTATTAAAAGCCATCTTATCTGTCCCTCCAATGCTCATCCAGAAAGCCTTGACGTCCGGAACCTACACGGTAGCGCCCGTAGTGATCAGGGTTTTTCTTATAAAAGTGCTGATGATAGCCTTCCGCTTCATAAAAAGGCTCAGCCTTTAAAATGTCTGTGACGATCGGCTTTTTAAATATGCCGCTTTCTTCAAGCTGTTTTTTTGAGGCTTCAGCGATTTGTTTTTGTTCATCATTATGGTAATATATCGCCGCCCGATATGAACTTCCGCGGTCTGCAAACTGGCCGCCTGCATCAGTCGGGTCGATCTGCTGCCAAAACAGCTCGACAAGCTTTTCATACGGATAAATGTCAGGTTGAAATGTGATTTGAACGGCTTCTCTGTGTCCGGTCGTTTCACTGCACACTTCTTCGTAAGTCGGATTCTCAGTATGACCTCCTGTATAGCCGGACACCACCTTTTCAATCCCGGGCTGTTCGTCAAACGGCTTCACCATGCACCAAAAACAGCCGCCTGCAAATGTGGCGATTTCTTTTTTTTCTGACATACGGGTGCCCTCCTTTGTTCATACGTGGTATTATTATATTATAGCATGTATAAACAGAATAAAAATAATTCTGCTTTCAGGGGAAGCTGAACGAATGCCACGCTGACTACATATTGGAGGTTCATGATTTGAAAGTAAGGACACAAATGATGTATGATATGGAAGCTTTGCTTCGAAAAGTGTTTAAACAAATCAGAAATGAAGTTAATGAAATTCTAGATAAAGAGCTGTCCAGGAACGAATTCACCATTTTGCGGATTCTCAGTGAACAAGGGCCTAAAAAAGTAACGGAATTTGCCCCCATTCTTGAGGTCTCCGCAAGCCACATTACCGCAGTGACCGATGCTTTAGTAGAAAAGGAATGGATCACCCGCATCCGTTCTAAAGAGGACAGGCGAATTATCAGAATCCATATTACGGAAGCCGGGGAGAAAATTGTCGATCATTTCAACCAGAAAAAAACAGAATACTTTTTTAAACGGTTTGACTGCTACTCTGATGAAGAGCTTGCAACGTTAATCAAACTGTTCAGCAAGCTAGACAAAAAACGCTGACACGAAAAAACACAAATCCCTGAAAGGATCTGTGTTTTTTTATGAAAACTTATTGTTTCGGATGATAATAGGAAAATTCAATTTCATCCGTGTCGAGATTGATTTTATCCGCTTTTACATACATGCCGTTGTCTAAAGGCATTTCTGACAGACGGATCTCGATGCTTTTATCCCCGGAATGAACGTGCACAAATGACGGGAGTTCATAAAAGCTGTCCATATAATTCAGCACAAAGCTGATTGGCAGGCTTAATTCACCTAATGAAAACTTCGTCACTTTCAAAACCACATCTCCGTTCTCCTGTACGGACGGTTCAAATGTGACGACCGCGTTAATGGAGGTTGAGAATGCTTTGATTTTACCTGCCACGTGCACATCGTTATTGATGTCCACTTTGTAGTCAAGCTGATTCGATGCCTTCTCTTTTAAGTACGAATTCACAAACCTGGCAAGAGATTCTTTCGAGCTTGTAATATGAAAGCCGTACTCACTTTTTGTCTGATCTTGTATTTTCGTCTGTTCTCCCGGCATAACCAATAATGTCACAATTACCGCGGCGGCAATCACATTGAGTGCGAGAAGAACAAAAAACAGCGATTTCCATTTTTTCATCATTTCACCCTATTCTGCTGGTAACCCTTGTTTTTCTATGATGCCGTATAATCGGTCGGCGATGAGTGCATACCCTTTTGCGTTCGGATGAAAATCATCATCCTTTGAAATCCGTCTGCTGCCGCTTTTTTGACTGAACAAGTCTTCAACATTCACCGCAGCGGCGTGAGGATCTTTTTCCAGCTCTTTTGCGGCGATCTTGTTCCAATCCGTCACAACCCCATTAATTTCTTTTAATTCAGGCAGCGTAAACGTGAATGGATTATACATGCTGACATACACCAGCTCTGCGTTTTCATTATATTTGCGGATTTTTGAAATGATCGTCTTGAACCGTTTTTCAAAAGGTTTCTCTTCCTTTTGGAACGGCTGAACCGTCAGCTGCATCATATTCTGGCGGAGCACCTTCATTAAGTCATTGCCGCCGATGGTAAAAAAGATATAGTCGGCGCTCCTTAATGATTTCTGCACTTTTTTATTATCAAGCTTTTTCAGCAGGTCTGACGTTTTGTCGCCCTGCACCGCATAATTTTTAATATCTACCGTTTTCACATGTCCCTTTTTCTTAAGAGACTCCGCTGTCTTGCCGACGTATCCTGAACCGTCAGGATCTCCTACTCCTTCAGTCAATGAATCACCGACCGCAGCTATGACAATATGATCTTTCGTTTTCGGTTCTTCAGCGTCAGAACCGGTGCGCTGGACAGAACAAGCTGATAAAAGCAAAGCCAGTCCGGCGATCAATGAGAACATTCGCAGCTTCAATCTGGTTGCTCCTTCCCCGTCTACTAGTGGAAAGTGTAACATGTTTTTTCAGTTTTGAAAATGTCTAATCTGCCAGTTTACTTGAGCTCCTCAGCCGCTTTGACATCTGACAGGATATCATCATACGGAACCTTCTGCACGCCGTCATAATCTTTAAGCACCTTGCCGTCAGGTCCGACTAAATAAAAAGAAGTTTGATGTATGACCTGGTCCTCTCCCTCCGGCTTTTTGACGATTACTTTAAAGCTGTTCATCGCAAAATCTTCAATGTCCTTTTGGCTGTAACCGGTCAGAAAATCCCAGTTGCGAAGCGAAAGCGGATATTTGGAAGCAAAGGCTTTCAGCTGTTTCGGCGTATCATTTTCAGGATCTACACTGAATGACACAATCCGCACGTCCAGATTCTCAGCCTTCAGTTTTTTTTGCAGTTCGGTCATGTGGGCCGTCATCGGCGGACAGACTGTATTACAGTTTGTAAACATAAAATCGGCAATCCAGACATGCCCCTTCAGGCTTTTCAGTGACACTGTTTTCCCGTCTTGATTCTGATATGAAAACGGCTCAATCTGATAGTTCAGCGGGTCTTTTATCGTTTTCCCCCCGCAGGCGCACAAGAGCAGCAAACAAAAGACGGCAGCGAAGCTTTTCATTTTTTTCATTTCCATTCCCCCCATAGATAAAACGCTTACAGCATTCATCATAAAAAAATTCCCGCACCCTCCCTTATCAAAAGGAAGGCGCTAAGGAATGTGCACCGTTATGCGTTATGTTTTAAAATCTCTTGGCTGAAAACGGCCTCATAATCTTTCCACTTCATACGGCGCTTGACATATTGTCGGAATGAATACACTGTTCCCACACTTTGTGAAGCAAAAACTTCTCTCAAATAAAGCTCAAGGTGCTGATGAATTTGAAAAAAATATTGTTCACCTTCCGTGATAACCGGTATTTCTGTCACTTTTACCTGAATCCCGTCCTGTCGTTTGAACTCTAGGCTTTTGAGTAACAAGATATCAATCCTTCTTTTTCGATTGTTTTCTTTTTATTATATACAATCTGAGAAAGCGTGTCTGTCATTTTGCGCGGCCGTTCTAAAAAAAGTCAGATTAACAGGTGGAACAGATCCTGATCTTTATTCACCTCTACGTAATGAAATCCTTTTTGATTCATCCGGGCAATGAGCGCGCCGTAATCTTCCCGATGCTTAAGCTCAATGCCGACCAATGCGGGGCCGCTGCTTTTGTTATTTTTTTTCGTGTATTCAAACCGGGTGATGTCATCATCAGGACCGAGCACCTCATCAAGGTATTCGCGAAGCGCTCCCGCCCTTTGCGGGAAATTAACGATAAAATAATGCTGCAGCCCCTCGTAAATCATGGAGCGCTCCTTCATCTCCTGCATTCTGCCGATGTCATTGTTCCCTCCGCTGACCATGCAGATGACGTTTTTCCCTTTAATCTCTTCTTTGTACAGATCAAGTGCTGACACGGACAATGCACCCGCCGGTTCAGCCACGATGGCGCATTGATTATATAATTCAAGAATCGTACTGCACACTTTTCCTTCCGGGACAAGCAAAACGTCATCGACGACGGTTTCGAGCGTTTGAAAGGTTTCAGCGCCGATTTTTTTTACGGCCGCCCCATCGACAAATTTATCAATTTTCTCAAGTTCAACCACTTGTCCGGCTTTTTTCGATTCAAAATAGGAGGCTGCGCCCTTCGGCTCTACCGCTATGATTTTTGTATCCGGCGAGATGTTTTTCATGTACGTGCCGAGCCCGGACAGGAGTCCTCCTCCCCCTACGCTTGCAAAAAGAAAATGCGGTTCGACGTCAATGTCATTTAAAATTTCGATGGCAGCCGTTCCCTGTCCGGCCATGACATCGGGATCGTCAAACGGATGAATAAACGTGCGGTTTTCTTTTTCACAGCATTCCGCAGAACTCTTATACGCATCATCGAAAGTGTCACCCGTCAATATGATTTCAACAAATTCTTTTCCGAACAGTTCCACTTGGGATACTTTCTGTCTCGGTGTGGTTGACGGCATAAAAATCTTGCCGTGAATGCCGAGGTGTTTGCATGAAAACGCAACCCCCTGCGCATGGTTTCCCGCACTTGCGCATACAATTCCGTTTTCAGTCTGCTCTTTTGAGAGCTGCCTCATTTTATTATAAGCCCCTCTGAGCTTAAATGATCTGACCACCTGCAGGTCTTCTCTTTTCAAATAGATATTGCAGCCATACCTCTCAGAAAGTCTGTCATTCCTCTGCAAAGGCGTATGTATCACAACGTCCTTTACGTTTTGGTGCGCTTTTAAAATGTCTTTTACCTGGATGAGAGAGTCTTCTTTAAGCAACGGTTTCATTTACAGAGTCCTTTCTTATTTAAATCCCTATTTAATATGCCATTATAACATGAATATTCAAACAATAAGATAATTATTTTAATTTTGTAAATAAAAATAAATGAACCGATACAAGAGAAAAAGATATTTTCGATCGCATAAACGTGTTATACTTAAACCAATTAGAACCAAAAGGAGCCAATTTATGAGTGTAATTGAACAAACTGATCCTTTTTATCAGCTAGCCGGCGAACATCACACCTTTTCAGAAGCGAAACGATTGGCCTCGCAATTTGCCTTATCTGATTTGCCGGTCTTCATAACGGGTGAAGTCGGAACCGGAAAAAAACAAATGGCCAGAGCGATCCATCATAAATCCCGCAGAAACAGCGAACTATTTATTACCGTTCACTGCAGTCAAAGCGAAGAGCGGCTCGAATATGAACTGTTCGGCGCTGAAGGCGCATTAAACAGGGCCCGCCGCGGAACATTATTCTTATATGAAATCGGAGACATGCCGCTCTCGGTACAGGCCCGCCTTCTTTCCGAGCTGGACGCCGGGCTTTCCGCCCGCATCATTGCAAGCAGCACGGCGAATCTTGGCGATACCGGCGCGGAAAACACGTTCAGCATAGATTTATTTTACAGGCTTCACGTGTTATGCCTTCCGCTCCCTGCTTTATCTGAACGAAAAAGCGATATACCGCTTCTTCTGCAGCATATGCTGACAGCCTCGGGGCAGCATGTTCATATCGATCCGTCCGTTTATCCGCTGTTTGAGCGGCACACCTTTAACGGCAACATCAGAGAACTTGAAAATGCGGCGCACTATATGGCCGCGGCAGCATCCGGCAGCACGATTTATCCCGAGCATGTCCCGCCGTATATCAAAAACAGCCAGAAAGCGAAAACCGCTAAGAAAAAAGAAAAACGGCTGACATTGATGGAGAAAGAAGAGTTTTTGTTTATTTTGGAAGCAATTAAAGACTTAAATACAAAAGGCGAACCCGCCAGCAGACGGAGCATATCCGAATTAAGCGAAAACAGCACAATGACATTAACGCCCCAGCAAGTCAGAAACAGGCTTGATTACTTAGAAAAGATGAACTATGTGACAAAAGGCCGGGGACGCGCAGGAACAAAAATCACATTAGAAGGGTTGACCTTTTTGCAGTCACTGCAAAAACAAATCCTTTAAAAAGGAGGACATTTGATTGTTTACAATAAAAGAAGAAATCGCAAATGCCGTCACACACGGAATCGGTGTATTGCTGTCGATTCCGGCGCTTATTTTTCTCATTATCTTTGCGGTGAAATACGGCTCGCCGACAGACATCGTCAGCTTTTCCATATTCGGCGCTTCAATGCTCCTGCTGTATCTCAGCTCGACTCTTTTGCACAGCATCCAGCATAAAAAAACGAAAGACATTCTTGAAATTGTGGATCATTCCGCGATATACGTATTAATAGCCGGAACATATACGCCATTTTTATTAGGACCCCTTAAAGGGGCGCTCGGTCTGACCCTTTTAATTATTGTTTGGTCGCTTGCCATCGGAGGCATCGTGTTTAAAATCTTTTTTGTGAAGCGGTTTATCATTTTTTCAACGCTTGTCTATTTAATGATGGGCTGGCTGATCATCATCGCCATTAAACCGCTGTACGCTTCGCTGTCAGGTCCCGGTTTCGGCCTTCTTCTTTTCGGCGGCTTATTGTATTCCGCCGGCACAATATTTTATATTTGGAGAAAAGTTCCGTATCATCACGCCATTTGGCACAGTTTTGTTTTAGGCGGCAGCGCCTCGATGTTTTTCTGTATTTTGTTTTATTGCGTCAAAGTTCCCTTTATCTGAAATAAAAAAGCACAGCCTCTCGTATAGAGACTGTGCTTTTTTTATGCACGGAGCCGTTTCTGACCGGCCGGATAATAAGCGGGCTTTATATGTAATTCAATGTCAGCCGGTTTCAGCCGTTTCAATAACCTGCCCCGCAGCAGCCGGTCTGTTCCCGAAGTGCTGACGGGCACAATCGGGAGATCGAAACGAAGGGCCAGTTCCTCCGGATTGATTTTGCCGTCTTCGGACAGAATCAGACTTTGCCCTTTTTGCAGCCGGACTTCCGCCTCCTGAAGCACTGCATCCCGGCTGTCTCCGCCACAAATGACACCCATCAGACGCAGCCAATTTCCGAGAAACGGCATCCGGAAAGCTTTCTCGCCAGCGATAAAACCAGCCGGCTCTTCAAGATGTCCCGCAAGCAGCAGAAGATCAGCCGGGCGCAATCTGGGGTGCACATACAATACGGGGCCGTCCGGTATCGGCTGATCATGATGAATGCCGATTGCCGATCCCGACACGTCAATGCAGCCTCTCATAAAGGCTTTCGGCCGCTCATACACCAGCCTCATCTGTTTTTGAAAAGAGAGCCGCGGGTCAAGCTCTTTTTGATTGATATATTCCTGAATATTTTTCATGAACATAAATACAACGTACATCACAAGGCAGCCGTAACGAATCAATTCTTGTCCCCCTGCTTAATTCTTTTTCTCGTATACAAGGTACTCATAATCGTAAGGGTTTTTTTCATCTTTTACTCCCTGTTTGCGGGAGGTCAATTCCCATTCAGCTTCATTAAATTCCGGAAAAAAACGGTCTCCTTCAAAGATATGGTGAATTTTTGTCATGTAGAGTCTGTCCGCATAGGGAAAGAGCGCACTGTACAGCTGGGCGCCGCCGATTACAAAGCATTCTTCATCCGCCGGGATCAGCTTGAGCACTTCCTCAGCCGAGTCGGCGGTAATACAGCCCGGGAATGAAGATTCGTCCCGTGAGGTTACAACGATGTTCCGCCGGTTCGGAAGCGGGCGTCCGATTGATTCAAACGTTTTCCGCCCCATTACAATGGTATGACCCGTCGTCACTTTTTTGAAATATGCGAGATCATCGGGAAGGTGCCAAGGCAGATCGTTATCTTTTCCGATCAGCCGGTTTTCATCCATCGCAAAAATAAACGAAATCATACGCTGACAGCTCCTTTTATGTGCGGATGCGGGTCATAATCCTCAATGATAAAGTCTTCAAACGTAAAATCAAAAATAGAATCAACATTTCGCGCAAACCGCAGTTTCGGCAGCGGTCGGACATCCCTTGTCAGCTGCAAATTCACCTGCTCCACATGGTTTTGGTAAATGTGGACGTCTCCGAATGTATGAACAAACTCACCCGGTTCAAGTCCCGTCACATGCGCGATCATCATTGTTAAAAGCGCATAAGACGCAATATTAAACGGCACGCCGAGAAAGACATCCGCTGAGCGCTGATAAAGCTGACACGACAGTTTTCCGTCCGCGACATAAAACTGAAACAGGCAGTGGCAGGGCGGAAGCGCCATATGATCAATTTCGCCGACATTCCAGGCGCTGACGATTAAACGTCTGGAATTCGGGTTTGTCTTGATGTCATGAATCAGCCGGGAGATTTGATCAATGGTCTCGCCGTCTGCTCCGCGCCACGAACGCCATTGAGAGCCGTAAACCGGTCCGAGTTCTCCGTTTTCATCCGCCCATTCGTTCCAGATGCGGACTCCGTTTTCCTGAAGGTAGCGGACATTTGTATCTCCTTTTAAGAACCAAAGCAGCTCATGCGCGATGGATTTAAAATGGAGCTTTTTCGTCGTAAGCATCGGGAAACCTTCCTGAAGGTTAAACCGCATTTGGTAGCCGAACGTGCTGATCGTACCCGTTCCCGTACGGTCTCCTTTTTTTTCTCCGTTTTCTAACACATGACGGCACAAATCTTTATATTGTTTCATTTTTTTCATCCTTTTAAAGTAGTCTTTTAGTAGTGTAACACAATAAAAAATCATTTCTGCAAAATTTCTCAGAAATGATTTTTTTATTTCTTCTCGCTATTACACGCTCATCCAGTCAGGCGGCGTATTGCGGTCCCAGTAAATGCTGCCGAGCTCATGATGTGATTGAAATCCGTCTTCAGCGGTATGGTAATGAAAATTAAACCAGTAGCCGTCTTGCGGAGGATGATCCCGGCGGACGTGGAACCTTAAAAGATCTTCACCTGTCAGCCTGTTATACACATGAAAAATTTTTTCAGTTTTTCCGGCCGACGGTTTACTGGAAATAACCACATCCTGATACGCTTCATCATCTTGAAACTTGGCTAAATGTCCTGTGATGACATCTTCGATTTTCGGCAGAATTTCACTTCTGTAATCATCTTCAATGACCGGAGAGATTTTGCTGCCGAATTTTAAAAATGATTGATTTTCAGCATCACCGAGAAGCTGCTGCTGATACGATTGAAACAGTAATTCAGGCTCCCGCCCTGCCTTCGCTTCTCCCGTCAGGGCATGTTCATCATAAAAAGCGGTGTAATCATTCTGCTCAAGACTGCTCGACTGTCCTGAAGGCTTGTCTGTCATCAAAGCAGCCGGAGGAGACACGAGTCCGAACGTTACAATGGTAAACAGAACCACAAGGGTCTTTTTCATCCACAATTTCATGATAGATTGTTCCCCTCTGTTTTATTGTCCTCTTTTCCTTTATTTTAGCATAGATTAAAGCGCGGCGTCATGTCCGGCACCGTATTATCATGCAATATGGGAAATTGGTAACTGTGACCGAGCGGATAAACCGCTTACAATAAGAAGGAGAAAAAGGAGGGGATGAGATGATTAACGCTTTATTTGCGACTGTATCACTTCTCACGCTGCTTTATTTTGTCGTTATGGAAATCACTGATTAACGAAAAAGAAGCCCATGATATCATGAGCTTACATGGATGACACCGAAGTGGAAAAGCGCCGTCTTTCTTTTCAGCACCTTGAAGCCGTATCGTTCAAACCGCGGGCTTTTCCAATGGTCTTTAAGCACTACGCATTTTTTCGCCGCCCGGACGGCTTGCGTGATGCACTCTTCGTTAAAACCCTCTTCTGCCAGCGCGCGGAGCGGTGCAATGCCGTCTGACGTTTCAACAGGTTCGTGAAACATCGGGTCAAAATAAATGACATCTACCGATGAATCAGGAAGCTCCCGCAAATAATCGGCGCAGCCGGCATGTTTAACCTGAATGCGTTTCATGGCGGTTTGGAGCTGCTCCATTCCGGTTTCCCACGTTTGAAGTCCTGTTTCTACAAGCAATGAGACAAGCTTGTTTTTCTCCAGGCCGATGACTTGTCCGCTTTTTCCGACTGCCAGGCTTGCCAAAATCGCATCGGATGCCAGGCCGAGCGTACAATCTAAAAAGGAATCCCCCTCGCGTAATCCGGCTGCTTTTAACAACGGCTCGGCTTCCCCTCTCAAAAACCGCTTTGCGCGGAACATCGCTGTATTCGGGTGAAAAAAGAACTTCTCCCCTTGCTTCGTGTAAAGTTCGAACCGTTCCTTTCCGATGACTAAAAGATCGCTAGCGGCTCGTTCCAGCATTTTTTCAATGGGCTGTTTATTGCGGCTGCAGTAAGTGTCACCCAGCCTGACACTGAGTGACTGCGCTGTGTGTATCGTGTATTCGCTTGGTCTGTAACTCGTTGTGATCATCTTTTTCTCCAAAAAGAAAATGCCCGGAATTTGGGCATTTCAGCAGTGCGCATCGAAGGCATCCGTCAGATTTTTCATAATTTCCTCCATGTCATGCCCTTCGATTTCGTGGCGGGGAATAAAATGAACGACCTCTTTCCCTTTTAACAGCGCCATTGATGGCGAGGAAGGTTCCTGCCCCGTAAAATATTCACGCATTTTTGCAGTTGCGTCTTTATCTTGACCGGCAAATACGGTAACCGTATGATCAGGCGCTTTTTCATGCTGTAAAACAGCCTGAGTCGCAGCCGGACGGGCGAGACCGGCTGCACAGCCGCACACGGAGTTGACAACGACCAATGTCGTGCCCTCTGCCTGTTCCATAAAGCTTTCTACTTCTTCAGCAGTCGTTAATTCCTGAAAACCCGCATCCGTCAGCTCACGGCGCATCGGCACGACCAGCTGGCGCATATATTCTTCATAAGCCATTGACATAAAAAAGCCCCCTCTAAAATCCTTATATGAAGTCAAGGATACTATAGAGGGGGCCGGAATTCAATTGTTCAGGCCTCTGTTTTATATTTTCATGATTCCGCCTGTATTGGCGCTTGTTACGAGTTTGGAATACCGGGCCAGATATCCTGTTTTTACTTTCGGCTCGAAGCCTTTCCATTCGGCCTTGCGTTTTTCCCATTCTTCTTCAGGCACTTGTACGTCCAAAATCCGTTTTTCTATGTCAACGATGACATGGTCGCCGTTTTCTACGAATGCGAGCGGGCCGCCTTCAGCCGCTTCAGGTGATACGTGCCCGATTGAAAGACCCCGGGACGCTCCTGAAAAACGGCCGTCTGTAATAAGCGCCACTTTCGGGCCAAGCCCCATTCCGACAATCTGAGACG
Source organism: Bacillus sp. Bvel1 (assembly GCF_014872755.1). Classification (NCBI taxonomy): domain Bacteria; kingdom Bacillati; phylum Bacillota; class Bacilli; order Caryophanales; family Bacillaceae; genus Bacillus; species Bacillus sp. Bvel1. The sequence continues at coordinate 180,578 of NZ_JAAOBZ010000007.1, forward strand.
TCGGAGCAAGCATCTCCGGCATGCCCGGTCCGCCCTTTGGCCCTTCATAACGGATAATGACAACATCTCCTTCTTTTACTTTGCGGTTTATAATGCCTTCAAGCGCGGCATCCTGGGAATCAAAGACGACAGCGGGGCCTTCATGTCTTGTAATCCCGTCCTGTACGCCGCCTGTTTTGATAATGGCGCCGTCCGGAGCCAGATTCCCAAACAGGACCGCCAAACCGCCTTTTTCGGTAAACGGATTGTCAAGCGGATGAATCACGTCATAATCCTTTACTTCATGACCCGCAATTGTTTCTCCGAGTGTGCGGCCTGTTACAGTCAGCGCGTCAAGATGAAGCGCCCCTTCTTTTTTCGCCAATTCATTAAGGGCCGCCGAGACTCCGCCCGCTTCGTGCAGATCTTCAATGAAGACGTCCGAGGCCGGCGCCAATTTCGATAAGTGAGGCACCCGTTCAGCCACTTCGTTAATGCGTTCTAAAGAGTACTCGACCCCAGCTTCATTGGCAAGCGCAAGCGTATGTAGCACTGTGTTGGTTGAGCCGCCGAGAGCCATGTCTAACGCAAAGGCGTTGTCAATCGCTTTTTCGGTGACAATATCGCGCGGCTTAATGTCTTTTTTAATGGTCTCCATCAATTGGGCCGCTGATTTTCTCACAAACTCTCTTCTCTCCGGTGAAGTTGCCAGAATTGTTCCGTTTCCCGGAAGCGCCAGACCGAGCGCTTCAGACAGACAGTTCATGGAGTTTGCCGTAAACATGCCTGAACAAGATCCGCACGTCGGGCAGCCGAACTGTTCCAGCTCCTGCAGGTCGCTTTCACCGATTTTCCCGGCTTGATATGCGCCGACGCCTTCAAATACTGAAGAAAGCGAAATTTTGCGGCCGTCGCTTGTGCGGCCGGCTGCCATCGGCCCCCCGCTGACAAAAATGGTCGGAATATTAATCCGCATAGCCGCCATCAGCATTCCCGGCGTAATTTTGTCGCAGTTCGGAATGCAGACCATTCCGTCAAACCAGTGCGCCGAGACGACCGTTTCAACTGAATCGGCAATGATTTCACGGCTCGGCAGTGAATATCTCATGCCGATATGCCCCATCGCGATTCCGTCATCTACTCCGATCGTGTTAAATTCAAAAGGCACACCGCCCGCTTCCCTGATTGCTTCTTTTACGATTTTTCCAAATTCCTGCAGGTGAACATGCCCGGGAACGATATCGATGTATGAATTACAGACCGCGATAAACGGCTTGCCGAAGTCTTCTTCTTTTACGCCGGCAGCGCGAAGAAGGCTGCGGTGCGGCGCTCTGTCAATTCCCTGTGTGATCATGTTGCTGCGTAATTCTGCCATGGTGATCCCCCTACTGTTTTTAGACTGTGCGATATTTTTAAAATTTTCAGTTTATTCTAGGGCGCGTTCTGCAAATTACCTGTTTACAGCGTCTTTGCCCTGTCTCGCTTTTCTATTCTTTCTGTATTTCGATAAAAACCCTCCAACAATTAATATTGTACTTACTATATAGAGTTTTGAATCATTTTTCAACAATATTCTAAATAATTTTTATAAAAAGTGAATTCAAATAAAAAAGGTGCATGGCGCACCTTTTTGTTATAACTGTTCTTTTTTTCTGCTTTCAGTCATCTGTTTCCAGACTGAACCTTTCGCCTCTTCTCCGTGCTCAATCCGTTCAATCGCCATTTTGACTTGCAGGCTGACTTCGAATTCCGGATCGTCTTCCGCCGCTTTTAAATCTTCCAGCGCGCTTTCATCGCCGACTTCATATAAAAACATGGCCGCGCGCCAGCGCACGAGCTTGCTTGAGTCACTGAGCGATTTCATCATAGCCGGGATGGCGCTCGCATCGCCGAGATCCGACAGACAGTCACCCGCCGTCCTTCTGACCGTCACCGTTTTGTCTTCAAGCGCTTTGTATAACAGCGGAAGCACAGACGGCTTTTCGATCATTCCCAAATAAACGACGGCTTGTCTTCTGATCGAAGTCTTCGGATCATGCAGCGCCTTTTCCAATACTGGTAAATCGTCTTCATCCGGATCCATTTGCTCAAGATGGGCATAGCGCTGTTTCCAGTCTTCATCATCGAGCATTTCCAAAGTCACTTTATAAGCTTTCCGCTGCACTGCCGGTTTGGCCTCACCCTTTTGCTGTACGGCTGCTTCTGTCAGGCGTTTGAGCCGCTCATCACTGTAGGCGGCCTGAAGCTCTTCTGTGACATCGTGTCCGATTTCGGTAAAATCCCCGAAGCGCACGCCTTGTTCTTTCCAAGCCCGCTCAAATACAACATTTGAAGCTTCGGAACGCAGCTTTAAGATGGCTTCTTGGAAACGTTCCGGAAGGCCGAAGCGCTCTTCACGTTCGCCGTCCGTCAATTTGACCTGCATCGGGATTCCGCTGAACATTTGTACGAAAACCTTCACTTCACCGAACGATTCCTGTTCAGAACGGCTCTCAGACTGCTCCGTATGTTCCATTCCGAAAGCGGAACGGACCTGAGGCAGAATGTCCTTCCAGTCAAAACGGGCGTTTCTCTCCACAGCCAGGAAATCGGCAACGTGATAAACACCCTTTACTCCTTCAATGTTTAAAATATCACGTACGACGGCCGGAGCATCATCTGCCTGATCGGGCTTGTAATTGTTGCTTTTCCCCGCCGGAAGCTCTTCAGTCAAAATCACTTTCATCGTGTTCGGACTCGGCGTCGGTTCTATTGATTTAATCTTCATATTGGTCCTCCTATGCGCAATCTGACACTTATTCTAACATAGTCGGCACAAGCGTTCTATTGCGCCGCTTAGCTTTTGCCGATGCCGGCCTCTTTTTGGATACGGGCGGCGAACTGCAAAAGAAATTGATGCCGCTCCTCTGCTAAACCGGCCCCCGCTTTTGTATTCATTAAGCCTTTAAGCTTGATTAATTTATCCTCTATATGGGCCAGTACACTTGTTTGAGTTCCGTACATCGGGTGACCCTTCGCGCCGGCAAACATAAAAGCCCTGCCGATGCCCGCTGCGCCGATCGCATCAAGCATGTCTGCATCCTGAACAACTTTCCCCTCCAATGAAAGCGGCCGCTTTATCAGCAGTTCCCTGTGTCTGAATGACATTCTCGTGATGATATCCGCGATCTCCTCAATGGAGCCAGCCGCAATGTTGAAAGCAGCCAGCCGTTCTGTCACTTCGCCTGCCGTCAGCCTTTCGCTTTTTTCGAGCTTGGCGTCAATCAGATCATGAACCAGCGCGGCCGTCTCAGTGATAAATAAGTCGGCGCCTTCTTCTTTTGCCATATAAACAGAAAGTGTTGCGACCCGGGAAATATGAAGCCAGTCATGGCCCGTACGTTCATTGATAAGCTTTTCTCTGACCCAATTCCTGACGCTTTCCAGCTGCTCTTTTTCGTTCACCGTATCACCTCTTATCGGGCCAAAAGCCTCTGCACCGTATCTTCAAGCTCTTTTGGGTTGACGTTCGGTGAAAAACGCCCGTTGACTTCACCGTTTCGGTCCACGATAAACTTAGTGAAATTCCATTTGACCGCTTTTGTGCCGAGCATCCCCTTCGCCTGTTCCGTCAGATATTTGAAGAGAGGATGAGCGTCTGCCCCATTGACATCAACTTTCGCAAACATCGGGAATGTGACTCCGTAGTTTTTCACACAGAACTCTTGAATTTCCGCTTCATTTCCAGGTTCTTGGTTCATGAATTGGTTGCAGGGAAATCCCAATATTTCAAGACCTTCCTCCCGATATGTATCATAGAGCTCCTGAAGCTGCTTGAGCTGGGATGTGAACCCGCATTTGCTTGCTGTATTCACAATGATGATCACCTTGCCTCTGTAAGCCGATAGCGTCATGTCTTCGCCTGTTATGGTCCGTACGTTTATATCGTAAATTGTCATCTGCGGCCCTCCTTTTTACATTCTTCATTTATTTTACCTGTTTTACACTGCAAAACAAACGGTAACCGCTTTTTCCTTCCACTTAACGGAAAACGTTTTTTTCGAGGAACCAAACGGCTCTTTACCCGTCATAATAAAAGAGCCGCTCCGAATTTATACCCATTTGCCGCTTTTATCCCTGTCATTATGCGTTAAATACGGTTTATTACGCCGGGATGGATTGAAAAATGGCTTAAAAATTTCTATAATGAAGAAAATTAACGGGGAATAACGGAGGTGGCATGTTGCCTATTAATATACCAAATCACCTGCCCGCTAAGCAGGTGCTTGAAAGTGAACACATCTTTGTAATGGATGAAAGCCGGGCTTTTCATCAGGATATCCGGCCGCAGAAGATCGTGATTTTAAATCTGATGCCGAAAAAAATCCAAACGGAAACCCAGCTCCTCAGGATGCTTGGGAATTCACCTTTACAAGTTCACTTTACGTTCTTAATTCCGAGCACACATACTCCAAAAAATACGGCAAGGCAGCATCTGGATGAATTTTATACGGATTTTTCCAGCATCCGCCACAAACGGTTTGACGGAATGATTATTACCGGGGCTCCGATTGAGCACCTGCCGTTTGAAGATGTTTCTTACTGGGAAGAATTGAAGGAAATCATGGAATGGAGCAAAAAGAACGTCACTTCAACACTCCATATCTGCTGGGGCGCTCAAGCCGGTTTATACTATCATTACGGCATTGAGAAAGTGGAGCTGCCGAAAAAAATCTTCGGTGTGTTTGAGCATACCGTTCTTAAAAAACATGAGAGATTGGTAAGAGGATTTGACGAGCTATACTATGTGCCACACTCACGGCATACAGATATTAATACGGAGCAGCTGCAATCGGCTTCGGATCTGGATGTGCTCAGCGTTTCAGAGGAAGCGGGGGTCTGTTTAATCGTTTCAAAAGACGAAAAACAGATTTTCTTAACGGGTCATCCGGAATATGATACCGATACGCTGCTTCAGGAGTATAAGAGAGACATAGAGAGAAATCTTTCAAACGTAGAAGCTCCTAAGCACTATTTTGCGCCCGGCGGGAAAGAACCTGTTAACCGCTGGAAAGCTCATGCAACGTTATTGTTTATGAATTGGCTGAATTATTACGTATATCAGGAAACTCCGTATGAATGGGATTAATTTTTGTTTTAAGTGATACGGTGACAAAAATATGATAAAATACTTTTGATTCAGTATGCGTATAACAAAACTTTAAAATAATGGAACATATCAATTAAATTTAGTTTAAATATGTTGCCGCGCTTATTATAAAATGATGCACTTGTGTTATGTTTATCTATAGACAATAACTCCTTACGATGCATGAAGCTTGCTTGTTGTTGATTACATTGAGGTGAATTTACTTGAATACCAATAAAAAAGTATTAATTTTGACTGCAAATTACGGAAACGGGCATGTTCAAGTGGCCAAAACGCTCTACGAACAATGTCTGCGTCTCGGCTTAGATGTGACGGTTTCCAATTTGTATCAAGAGTCAAATCCGATTGTTTCAGAGGTTACTCAATACCTTTATTTAAAAAGCTTCTCAATCGGGAAACAGTTTTATCGTTTGTTTTATTACGGAGTTGACAAAATCTATAATAAACGCAAATTCAATATTTATTTTAAAATGGGAAATAAACGTTTAGGCCAGCTCGTCGAAGAGCATAAGCCGGACATTATTATCAATACATTTCCGATGATTGTCGTACCGGAATACAGACGGAGAACCGGAAAAGTGATCCCGACGTTCAACGTTATGACCGATTTCTGCCTTCACAAAATCTGGGTTCATGAAAATGTTGATAAATATTATGTCGCCACAGATTACGTAAAGGAAAAACTGATTGAAATCGGCACTCACCCGAACAACGTAAAGATCACAGGCATTCCCATCAGGCCTCAATTCGAGGAATCGATGCCGAAAGAGCCGATTTATAAAAAATACAATCTCTCTCCCGACAAAAAAGTTCTTCTTATTATGGCGGGAGCGCATGGTGTGCTGAAAAACGTAAAAGAACTGTGCGAAAATCTCGTTCATGACGATCAGGTGCAGGTTGTGGTGGTATGCGGCAAAAACAGCTCGCTGAAAGAATCCCTCAGCAGCTTGGAAGGTGACAATGCCGACCGGCTGAAAGTGCTGGGTTATGTAGAAAGAATTGACGAGCTGTTCCGTATTACGGACTGCATGATCACAAAACCAGGCGGCATCACACTGACGGAAGCGACGGCGATCGGCGTACCCGTTATTTTGTACAAACCGGTTCCCGGACAGGAAAAGGAAAACGCCATTTTCTTTGAAGATCGCGGTGCGGCTGTCGTGGTCAACCGCCACGAAGAAATTTTAGAGTCTGTCACCTCCCTTCTTGCGGATGAGGAGAAGCTGAACCGGATGAAGAGCAATATTAAAAGCCTTCACCTCCCCAACTCTTCTGAAGTCATTTTGCAGGACATTATAAAAGAATCTGAAATGATGGCCGGGAAGGCGGATATGGCATTATCGTAAAAGAAAAGCACACGAACGATTCGTGTGCTTTTTGTTTTTTTCCGGTTAAGCTTTGTTACTGGAAAAATAAAGATAAAAAATAGGGAGCGGCCGCTTGACGCCCGCTCCCATATGGTGTATAGTTGAACCATCATTTAACAACGTTTACATACGTACGGTTGGATGATGACAAAATTTTTTTTAGCACGAAGGTGCTACAGTACTAGGAGGAATTAAGCAATATGCAAAACGGTAAAGTAAAATGGTTCAATAACGAAAAAGGATTCGGCTTCATCGAAGTTGAAGGCGGAGACGACGTATTTGTTCACTTCACTGCTATCGAAGGAGAAGGATACAAATCATTAGAAGAAGGACAAGAAGTTTCTTTTGAAATTGTCGAAGGTAATCGTGGACCTCAAGCTTCTAATGTTGTAAAACTCTAAACTCAATACATGTTGATCAGATGACAAATAGAGGAGAGGCGTATGCCTCTCCTATTTGATTGCCGTCTGAATCTCAATTGCGACAAGATTCTGCTTACAGCGCTGCTCGATTTCTTCAATTTGCTTCTCCATTGACGGCATTCCTTTTTTCGCCATTTCCGCTAAACTTCCCAAATCACCGTATATTTCTTTAAATGTCTGCTGAAGGATTGTTTTTAAATCATTATCATTCACGGCTGGTTTTTCCCTTCTCTCCCAAGATACCCTGAATAATAGTAAATAAGCCCTAATTAATCAGGTTCAATAGTTATATCGGCTTATTTTCTATATTTTTTTCTATTTTCCGTACATATTTCTAAAAAAAATCTCCAAACTATTTGCGGAGGTGTTTTTTAATGGACTCTGAATTTTTTCCAAACGGACTGACGGATAAACGCCAGCTTGAATTAGCGGTGGAAACGGCCCAGAAAACAACGGGAGCGGCTACCCGGGGCCAAAATTCAACTTTGGTGGAATCTGCTTACCAGGCGATTCAGGATGCCAGAACGATGTCACAATCCAGTGAACTGCAAGCTCTCGACCAGGATTTTCTGCAAAAGCAGCGAATGCTTCTCGACGATTGCCAGCATCAGCTTGATGAATTCGAAAAATAAAACCGCAGAAGCTGCGGTTTTATTTTTTATTGATTTGTCAGCACCTTGCCGTAGGCTTTCAGCTTCTCCCCCACCGTGCATTGGTTGATGCAGAAAGAATGAGCGTGCGTTTTTCCAAACTCTTTGCGGAAATGCTTTTTTACGAAACAGTCTTTGCAATATTCATCCTGAAGCTCTGTCAATTCTTTATAAATGCTTTTTTTATCCAATATCAGTCATCTCCGTTACCTTCTAATGTTATGCGGCTTTCAATCTGCCGGTCCGAGAGAATTTTTCTGGCAAGGTCATCCGCTTCTTGATTTTCCTTTCGGTTTACGGCTTCATATGTCGGTGTCAGCTTTAAGGATTCGAGCAGCGCTTCAATTTTATCCAGCCATTCGTTTTGCGTTTCATCATAACACGGCCAGCTGCCGTCAAGCTGATGCAAAACGACGAGGGAATCCCCTCTTATCGTGATTGAATTTCTGCTTGCGCCAAGTTCCTGCACTTCCTTAAGCGCTTCGTACAAAGCGGCATATTCCGCCTCATTGTTCGTCTGAAGCGTTAAGCTTTTGTTTTTCCGTATGCGATGCCGCTTGCCGCCGAGAGAATAATACACGACAATTCCGAGTCCGGCGCGTCCGCTTGTTTTGTCAAAGCCGCCGTCGAAATACACTGTAATGTCGTCAGGTTCGTACGCAAGTTCTTCAGTAAGCTTTTCTAATTCTTTAAGCGTCCAGCTCGCGCCTTTTTCATCCTCAAAATAAATGTCTTTTATATAAGGAAAGCGGCTGACTTCTCTTGCAAGCATGCGCGCTTTCGGAACGGTCAGCCAATCTTCGGAAAAAAACGCGACAGGGCCTGTTCCTTTTGCTTCTATTTCGATATACGGCTTAAGATTCATTGAAATCACCTTACCATTCATTAGTTGACGGGCGTGTGCTATAATCAAACCATTCTTAAATTGAAAGGAAGTCAGCAGGTTTTGTTTAACGATGTGTTATGGATCTTATTTGCGGTCATTCATTTTATCATTGTTCTTCTGTTTTATAAAGGATTTGGCAAAACGGGCCTATTCGTATGGATCGGTTTTGCCACGGTGTGCGCCAACTTGCAGGTTGTCAAAACAGTTGAGCTGTTCGGGCTTACGGCGACACTGGGAAATATCATGTACGGCACCGTTTTCTTTGCAACGGATGTGCTGAACGAAAAATACGGTCCCCGGGAAGCGCGCAAAGCCGTCTGGCTCGGCTTTTCCACTTTGCTCGCTTTGACATGCGCCATGCAGGGGGCTCTTTTATATAAACCGGCTGCGTCAGATATCGCGCAGCCTGCCCTTGAGACGATTTTCGGTTTTCTGCCGCGTGTTGCACTCGGAAGCCTCTTGGCTTTTATTTTCAGCCAAACGATAGATGTTTATGTATATTCAGCCATTCGGAGAATCTTTCCTTCAGACAGGCTTCTCTGGCTCAGAAACAGCGGAAGCACGGCGCTCAGCCAGCTGCTGGATACATTTATCTTCACTGCCGTGGCCTTTATCGGCGTTTATTCCGCGGGCGTATGGTTCAGCATCTTTATTTCGACTTACCTGATTAAATTTGCGGTATCACTCATTTCTGTCCCTTATGCGTATGCGGCAAAACGAATGACACCGAAGGGAGAGTGACGGATGATGCCTGCTGAAATTTACGTGGACGGTGCAAGCGCCGGAAACCCGGGCCCCTCCGGTATCGGTATTTTTATTAAACATGACGGGAAAACAGAATCTTTCTCAATTCCGATCGGCGACCATTCAAATCAGGAAGCTGAATTTCTCGCTTTAATTGAAGGAATGAAGCTGTGTGCCGCCCGCGGATTTGAGTCCGTGTCATTCCGGACGGATTCAGATATCGTGGAGCGGGCCGCGGAACTTGAAGCGGTTAAAAACAAGGCTTTCCAGCCGTTTGTGGATGAAATCATCCGCTTAAAGGCCGGATTTCCATTGTTTTTCATTAAGTGGATTCCCGGCAGACAAAACCAAACAGCCGATCAGCTCGCAAAAAAAGCGGTCCGGCTGAATAAATAACCGGAATGAAATTGCGTTTCACTGTTCATCCTACAAATGAGGTGAACAGCTATGAGAAAAGAAAATAAAGGCCGGCTGACCGGGGGCGTGAATCCTCAGGGAAATATGGAAGGAAATGCGCATAAAGACCCGAAATCAGCCCTTGAAAACAACGCAAAAAAAAGCAATACAAAACGCTAGAGGGATCAGCTGATCTCTCTGGCGTTCAGCTTTTCGAGCATTCTTTCAATTCCTTTTATCTGATGGCGTCTGAGCATTAAGGATGCTTCTTCCATCTTCAATGAAAAAATCGCTTCTTCAAGCGTACAGACTAACGGCACCTCGCAATGTATTTCAGCAAGCTGCCTTGACAGCTCCAATTCTTTCAAGCTTTGCTGAATTTTCGTTTGCTGGCCCTTCGGCAAGAGAGCGAGGCTTTCTAATAACCGTTCTATGTTTTCGTATTCACGGATCAGCTTGTACGCCGTTTTTTCCCCGATCCCTTTAACGCCGGGATAGTTATCGCTCGTGTCTCCCATCAGCGCCTTAATGTCAATCAGCGCTTTTGGCGGAACCCCCGTTTCTTCTCTGAATATCTCATCTGTATATACCTTATAATTGCCGATACCCTTTTGCAGCAGCGCTACTTGAACTTGATGATTCAGCAATTGAAGCAGATCTTTATCACCCGTTACAATCGTAATTTCCGCTTCTCCGGAAAATAGGGCAGAAAGCGTACCGATACAGTCATCCGCCTCATAGCCTTTTATGCCGATGTTTAAAAAACCGAGCTCTCGCGCTGCTTCTTTCGCTAAATCAAATTGCGGAATCAGCTCAAGCGGCGGTTCGCTTCTGTTGGCCTTATAATCTTGAAACAAATCATTGCGGTACGTTTTGCTTCCCATATCCCAGCAGCAGACGACATGTGTGGGCTGAAACGTATCAACCGCCGTAATGAGATGCTTTAAAAAACCGTTGACGCCGTTTGTCGGGATTCCGTTTTCATTTATCATAAAATTGCGATGAACGGCCGTCGCGAAAAACGAGCGGAACAAAAGCGCCATGCCGTCCACGAGCAGTAATTTGTTATTCATATATCGAAACTCCTTTTTTTATTCAATGTTCCTATTTTACCAAAGAAGGCGGTAAAAAAACAGCATCCCCCCATTTGGAAGATGCTGCCGTCACGTTACTCACCGTGTCTTTTATTGCTTGCCATCAGCTTTTCAGCTTCACGGCCGGCATAAGAATCAAATTTCTGTCCGAAACCGTTTTTCTTTTTGGCATTGTTATTCTGCTGAGCATTTCTGTTTCCCAGTTTTGTTCTGCCCATTGTCATATCCCCCCTTAGAGAAGATACGGATAGTATGTACAGCAAGCGCTGATGACACACGCGGCAGGTTCATCCATTACTGTCTGCTGACGAATTCTTTCACCATCTCTTCACTTACGAATCGTCTTTGCGGCACGATGCCCTTTTTCGCCAGCTGGTTCATTTTTGCGGTAATGCCATTGATGGCATCTGTCGTGAACGGTTCATTCTGTCTGCATTTTACAATGGCTTCTTCAATGGCCTGTTCACGCTGGTAGTCAAGCTGTACAAATGTTTTGACGTGCTGATGCTGTTTTGCGGAATGTGCTGAAATTGCTTTATGGACTTCTGACATAAAAGGTTTCATCTCGCTTTTTTCATTTTAGTCTACCACGACTGTTATCTGCCCGCCAACCGGATTTTTAAATTTTCAGCATTTCATCTTTCTTTTTCCATGCTTTTTCGGCTTCGTAAAGGTGTTCAATTTCCCTTGCACTTGTATTTTCCGCAAGACCTTGTAAATAAGTGTCCCGCTGCTCGCGGATCTGGGACAGGCTTTTATCCGCCATGTCTTTTTGCAGACGGCGCACCTGCTCAGTATATCGCTCTGAAAGGCTTTCTTTCTCCTGCTCAAGCCACTTTTCCGTCACTTTTTGCAGGCTGAGCCTGAGCCCTTCTACAAACGCTGCTTTTCCGTTCTGTTCAAAAAACTGCTTCGGCGATTTAACTTCTTTTATGTGATGTGTGAATGCCGAGACGTCAATGACCGGAGCGACTTCTTTCAGCTGAACGGCAAATTCGTTTTCGGCGCTCACATAAATGGAGAAATCTCCGTCTTCCATAAGCTTCTTCTGACAGTTTTCCATCCATTCCTCAGTCATATGGCGCTCAATAAAACCGGTCATCCGGATATCGAGCGTTTTCAGCTCTTGAATATATTCAAAACGGAATTCTTTGAGCGCTTCATTCAGCGCCGCTGCTATATTTTGTTTCCAATCGCCGTTTTGAAGGCCCGGATGGAAGGCGGTTTTCAGCATATCATTCGCATAAAACGTCAGGCGATGTTTAATGTGATAGAGCTGTTCTTCCGTATCTTTCATCACTTTTCGAATGATGACCTCAGACGTACGGCGCTTTGAAATGTCAGCGAGAGCTTTTTCATAGGAAGACTCCAGACGCTGTTTCTTTTTCTCTTTTTCTTCTGCCGACTGGTGAAGAGATTCGTGAAGCTGTTCCACCATATCGCACAATTTGTCCGCCTCTGTTTTCAGCTGGGCGCAGCTGGCCCTCATTACATCTTCCTCAATAAAGTGCTCAAGTCCGGTTCTTACATCAGAGAACCTGTTATAAAAAGCTGCTTTTTTACCCGCAAGCTCTTCTTTACTTGAGACATGATATAATTTCGGCCGGTTAATTCCCTCTTTTGAGAGTTCTGAGCGGACATAGTCTTTGACGGTTTCCAGCTCGCTTTCGGTTTTGGCCAGATCGGCGGCGTTAATGACAAAAAACATTTTATCCATGCCGAATGATTCTTTGACGAGGCCGAGTTTCTTCAGAAAAGACCTGTCTCCTTTTGAAAAAGAATGCTGATAGTACGTCATATAAAAGAACGCGTCAGCATCTTTTATATATTGAAAGGCAAGTTCCGTATGGCGCTTGTTTATACTGCTTGCTCCCGGCGTATCAACAATTGTGATGCCTTTTTGCGTGAGAGGCGAATCATAATACACGGTGACTTCTTTTACGCAGCAGGCCGTTTTTTCTTCGGCTGCATACGGTTTTAAATCTTCAACCGGCACCGTCAGTGTCAGCCTTTGACGGATCTGTTCTTCGTACGTATCAAACGCCTGCAGCATCGTCTGAATCACCGGGATAAGTTCATCCGGAACTTTCCCCTTTTTAATGGCATAATTCCATCTCTCTTTCAGTGAACGCCCCTTTACATCAGCGTCTTTCAGCTCAGTCAGCTGAAGCATTTCAGCGTCCAGATCCTCCTCCGTCTTAAAAACGATCTCCGCAGATTTATGCGGTTTGCCGGCTTGCGGTTTCGTTATTTTGTTGATCGTAGCCGTTGTGGGCGTCGGTGATGACGGAAGCACGTATTCACCGACAAGCGCATTTGCAAATGATGATTTACCGGAACTGAATCCGCCGAATAACGCCAAGGTAAACTGGCGATTTTCAAGCCGCTCAATCCTGCTTCGAAAGGCTTCTGCCTGTTTTCCTAATATGCTCGAGGATTCAAGAATCCCGGCAAGCTCATAGAAACGATCAGTCTGCTCTTTTATAGGAAGTTCCTTCATCGCATTTTTTTCTGGCTTGTTTACTTCATACTGTACAGTCTCTTTTGGTTTCTCTTTTTGGACGGGCGCTTTTGCAAGGCGTTTTTTTCGCGTATACCAGTCGCCGCTTCCCGTATCACAGGTCAATTCTTCTTCCCACAAAGCGCGGACCCGGGCTGCTTTTTCCAAGGCATTGCGTTCTTCTTTTGCCGATTGCGCGAGCTCATCCCTTATCTTCTTTTCTTTTTCGAGCCGGTTTTTCAAGTTCTCAATGAGCGGTCCGTTTTTTGCCTGAACATAAGCGGTCAGCTCCTCAATGAGTTCCGCTGTCTGTCTTTTGGCTTCCCTTCTGATCATCTCAGCGAGGTCTTTCGTATAAGTTAATACGTATTCAGATGAAAAGGCCGCCCCCTGCTTAAGGGCCTGAGCGGTGATATCATCAGAAAGCGGTGTGCGGTACGCCTGGATTTTCTTGATCAGTTCGTCCGAATCCGCTTCATACCGCTTGGCCGCTTTCGTAAATGTGTCGATAATGTGCCAATCCGCTTCCCCTTCCGTTCTTTTTTTAATATCGGCAAAGAATTCAGCATGCCTTCTCTCTTTCTCCTGAGCCGTTTTCGCTTTTGAAAAGAATAATCCGGTTTTAAATGAGGGCTGCTGTGATTCAATATAAGCAGATGCAAGCTCCCTCATCTCAAAGGGTGTCAAATTAGCGTTTTGCAATATGTTCTGCACGTCTTTTCTGATGTCTTTCTCTGCTGTTTCAGCCTGTTGAACGGCTTTATTAAGCTCATCTTCAACAGAACGGACAAGTGCTTCTTGTTTGTCAAACTGCTCTCCGCTTCCGTTTTTATCATCTTTTACGAGCATCTCTGTATGCTCTTTGACTAAGTGTGCGACTTTTCTCTCCGTTAAGGACCATAAATTTGTTTTTGCCTGCTGTTTCAGCTTCTGCAGATGTTTTTTCAGCTGTTCCATGCCGTTTAAAGGATGGTCAGGCTCAGTGACAGACGTAAAGAAAAGCGATTCTTTCGGTATTCCCGCGCCTTCAAGCATATCTTCCACCTGCCTGCGGTACTCTTCAAACTTCGTTTCAGTTTCATCATGCCTGTCAATTTGGTTGACGATCAGAAACAAATTCGGAATACGGTCTTTGATGGAGCTGAGAAACAGCATATTTTCTTCTGAATGAACGTGATTATAATGAACGACGTAAAATAAAGCGTCAGCCTGATGGAGAACCGAAGCGGCAGATAAAAAATGCGCTTCGTCCGTCGAATCAATTCCCGGTGTGTCAATGTAGGCCGCATAAGGCTCTGACTCCTTAAAGCCGGCATAGACTTCCACCGTTTCAATTTGCTCACCGTCTTTACAGAATTGCTGCACTTGTTTTTTATCGTAACTTCCTTTAATTTCTGCATAAGCCCCGTCCGTCGTATGAAGCACGACTTTATCTTCACCGTGCCGGATGACAACGAGGTTGGCGCTTGTGGGAATCGGGCTTGTCGGCAGTATGTCTTCACCGAGCAATGTGTTTAATAAAGAGGACTTTCCGGCCGAATAATGCCCGGTAAACGCGATATAAACCTCTTCATCAGCCGCTTTTTTCATAATGGCCGCGAGCTGATCGGCCCGTTTTTCATCCTGGTGATCCAAAAATTGTACGTATAAGGCACCCGTTCTGCTGAAAATCTCCCTGTTATGGCGTTCTTCTTCTGTCATGTGTCTTTACCCCTTTGTGTCTGTCGCATCAAATGACGTTTTCATTTTTAGAAAGCTCTGAAAAAAACCTCTCCCCCATTTTACACAAGAATGGCCCACTTTTCTTCAGGAAACGTAAAAAAGCCGCCGATATCGGCAGCTGATAAAGAAAAAACACCCGCGGCATTAAAAACCGCAGATGTTTAAGAAGACATCGATTTATTCGAAACTTTTTTCAATACGAAACCAATCAAAACACTGTATGTACAAACGGCTGCAAATAAAAATAACATTGTCATTTTCGGCACCACCTTGAATGAGAATCATTTTCATATTTACATCTTATCATGAGTGAGAATGATTTTCAATCTCTATTTTGCGGTGTTTTCTTCTAGCGCTTTCTCTTCGGCGCGAATCCTCACAGTGAGCATGCAGGCATTGAGAATCGAAAAGAGAAACAGTGTCCAATACGCTCCGTATAACAGCGGCAGAAAAATAAATTCTAAGATGACGACCGCGTAGTTCGGGTGCTTCATCCACCTGTACGGCCCCTTTCTGACAAGCTCCGCATCCGGCACGACAAGAATTTTCGTATTCCAATACCGCCCTAATGATAATAGAGCCCAATACCTGATCCCCTGTACAAATAAAATAATACATATAATGGCGGCCCACCTTGGAGAAAGCGTTTTTTGAAACGCCGCCACCTCAGCTGTAAGAGAGACAAAAAAGAGCACGTGCATCAGGACGAGAAAGGGATAATGTCCTTCTCCGTATTCGACTGCGCCTTGCTTTTTCACCTTCTGCTCATTGCGCCGGGCCACGATCATCTCCGCAATCCGCTGGGCCGCAAGCAGCATGATAAACAGCCAAAACATTAAGAAGCCCCCTTTTCCCAGCTGAACAGCAAAAGCTCAGACGAAAATCCCGGCCCGAGAGCGCCGATCAGCCCTTTTTCGTTTTCTTTCTGCCGGCCGCGGAGCAACTGTTCTTTTATCACATGAAAAATAGTTGCGGAAGACATGTTCCCATGTTTTTGCAGCACCTTCCGAGATGCCTCCAGCTGACCGATGTCCATTGAAAGACTCGTTAAATAGGCGTCAATGATCTTTTTCCCGCCTGGATGGGCAAGAAAGGTTTTAATGTCGTGAGGACCGACACCATATTCTATTAAAAATTCATCAACATTGTCCTTCAGCCACTGTGAAACCAGGGTGGGAATATCTCTTGAAAAAATGACTTGAAAACCGCTGTCGGTGAATTCCCAGCCCATCACATCTTCCGCATCCGGCATCATCACCGATTGAGTGGCGAATATCCGCGGAAGAAGCGGCTGTTTGACGCCGTTTCGGTTCGCCTTTTCTCCTCCGACTAGTACTGCGGCAATGCCGTCCGCAAACAGGGAAGTTCCGATTAAGTTGCTTTTTGACTTGTCGTTCGGCTGAAACGTTAAGCTGCAGAGTTCAGCCGCGATGACAAGCACGTATGCTTCAGGATATGCGCGGCAGTATTCGTACGCCCTGGACAGGCCGGCCGCTCCGCCCGCGCATCCTAAGCCCCAGATCGGTATCCGTTTTGTTTTCGCAGAAAACGGCAGCTGATTCATCACTTTCGCTTCAATGCTGGGTGTCGAAAGCCCGGTGCTGGAAATAAAAAAGATCGCATCCACTTTTTCATAAGGAAAGGGATTTGTTAAACAATCCGGGTTTGTTAAACAATCAAGCGCCGCATCCGCACTGTGCTTAACGGTTTCTTCCGTATACAGCCGGTTCTTTTCTGAAAAACCCCGCGCCGTTTTATACCATTCAATCGGCCGGACAAACTGCCTTGATTCAATTTCGCCGTTTTGAAAGGCTTTTAACAGCCGGTCAATATCCTTAAATGAATCGGCAAACATCCCTCTCGCAAAATCCGCCGCCGTTTCTTGCGAGACATGATATTCCGGAATGCTCGTTCCGACCGATAACACATATGCCATGCCCATCACCTCTTCACATAAAGGTTTCCGCTTTTTTCCTGAATGTATGCATAAGATTGAATCGAGGATTTCACTGACATGCCATTTTAATTTAAAATTGGCCCTTTTGAATGATAAACCGTTCGACTATACTTGATCCATTCATAAAAAAAGGTTGTGATAAGAATGCTGAAGCCCGTCATTCTTAAAGGGTCACTCGTTCAGTTAGAGCCGATGACGATTGATCACACTCAGGCACTTTGTGAAGATGCTTCAGAAAATAGGGCGACTTACGCTTACACCCATGTTCCTGACGGAATCGAAGAAACAAAGCGTTATATTGAACGTGCGCTTTCCGATTATGAAAAAGGACTTGCATTGCCATTTGCAGTATGGAGTCTTGAAACAGAGCGAATCGTCGGAAGCACGCGGTTTATGGATGCGGAAGTGTTTACGCGGCCGGCGGACGCAGCCCCGGAAGTGTGTGAGATCGGCAGCACATGGTATGCCTCTGCCGTACAGCGGACCGGTGTCAATACGGAATGTAAACTTCTGTTGCTGACCCATGCGTTTGACGCGTGGCAAGCTGTCAGGGTGACGCTGAAAACCGATGTTCGCAACCAGCGCTCACGAACTGCGATTTTGCGGATCGGTGCCCAATTTGAAGGGATCCGCCGCGCGCATATTCCGGCTGTCGACGGCGGCCTCAGAGATACCGCCTACTACTCCATCCTTCGGGAGGAATGGCCTTATATCCGGCAAAACCTTTCTGGCCGGCTTGCAGCATATAACTGAAAAACCTGCCGATATATACGGCAGGTTTTTTACATATTCGGATCATGGACGTATAAATTGAGATCGATCCGTCCGTCTGACGTGACCGCTACGCCCTCAGCTTCAAGAGACAGCTTCTGTACAGAAAACATCTCTTCATCTCTTAATCCGATTTCACCCTTTGCATTGATGACCCTGTGCCAAGGAAGACGATGCTTTTTACTCATGGAGTGAAGAATCCTCACAACCTGCCTCGCTCCCCGCGGACTTCCCGCAAGACCGGCAATTTGACCATACGTCATCACTTTTCCTTCAGGAATCTGTTTGATAATGGCTACCGCCCGTTCCGTAAATGTCATGTAACTCCTCATTTCGCAAGAGCAGATGATTTTCGAGAAAATCATCTGCTTCCTGATCTTATTTTTATAGATGATAATTGCTTCATCATCATACTTATTACATCTCTGCGTTTAAATAGATTATCTGTTTGTTCACAAAAAATTAACAAAGATAGGCATGTACATGTTTAACATAATATGTAATAATACAATTGTATTAAAAAAAGAAAAGGAGTGTTTGCAATGAAAATGAAAAAAGCTTTAGCCGGCTCAGCCCTATCTCTCGCTTTACTCTGTTCTGCCGCCCCTGCTTTTGCCGCAGGTCCTGCTGATACACCTTCTGCAGAAAGCAAAACGAAGGAAGTATCTGCTTTGGCGACGTTCATACTTAATGGTTATGGCCCTGATTATCCTACTTCAATTTACCGGAATGGAATCACCTATTATTTAGACAACATAACCTTCCATGGTGCTGATGGCACTTGGACAGCCGTCTACAAAAGCTGATTTTTCATGACGGCGGAATGATTGTCTCAAGTAACAACTAAAAAGCTGCTAATATAAGGGGGCTTTGCCCCTTTTTTTAGTTTCACTCCATTTTATAATTGATCCAGCATATAGCACCTAGGTGCGTAATTTTATTACATCCGATGATCATTATTAGTTGTAATGTTTCTGCTTTTAGACGCAAAAACACATAAACTAAAATTCTCTCCCGCGTGTCTATCCAAAAGCCGAGTCTCAACTCTATCAATCCAGAACGTTTTATCGACGCCTGAGTTCCCCAGCTAACGTTAAGAAACCTCTTACTTGCTCTTTCATTTTTGATAAAACACAATCCAGGGTGATAACATGAGATTTGCTTGGGAAGAATTAATTATAATTGCATTCGGAATGATTTTACTGAGAATTTCAGGGAGAAAATCCAATGCACAAATGACCATCGCACAGACAATGGTGATGATTTCAATCGGTACGATTATCGTTCATCCCATTTTAGAAACCAGTTTATTGAAAACATTAATCGCTGCGTCTATCCTTTTAGTGCTTTAATTTTGATGGAATGGTTTCAAGTAAAAGTAAACTGGATTGATTTTTTTTAACCGGAAAATCTAAATTCGATATAGAAGACGGCCAACTAATATACAAAACTTAAAGAAGCTGAGACTGACAGCAGATCAACTCGAAATGCGTTTAAGGCTTCTTGGCATTTCAATTAATTATGCCACTTTAGAAGCTAATGGACAATTAGCCTACGAATTAAAAGATGACTGTAAGCCTTTAACCATCAAAGATCTTAAAAATGTGATCGACCCAAAATGTCTTAACAAAGAGCCTCAGCCACAAAAAGATGATCAAGCCAATCTATTCGAGGAAATCAAAAGACACCAGACTCAGCACAAGCCAAAAAATCTTGAATAATTCGCTGATTAGTAAAACCTTTTGTTATTCAAAACCGAAGCCGAATCAGACCGTTAACCGCGCCGATCATTTTTTACCAGCCCGTTTTATAAGAAACAAAAAAGCATCTGAAGCAGATGCCTTTTTTCAGACGAGGTCCTTGTATGCGCCTGAATATGCTTTTCAGCCGCCTATACCCACCGTCGGCCTTAGCCATAATGTTAATCAGTTTGTTTTTATAAAATCATTGATTAATTGATCAGTCGTTAATATTGTGGCAAATTCGTCATGCAATGTAGCCAGAGATATATTGTGAATAGTCTCGGCATCATAATATGTATCATTTTGGTCTTTCATTCCGAAGGCTGCTGTTGCATCTGAAATGAGGTAGGTATCAAACCCTAAATTACCGCTCATTCTTGTAGTTGTTGAAACACAATGGGGCGTAGTCAAACCAGTTATTACGACAGTTGTTATATCATTTGATTTTAAAATCTCTTCTAGATTAGTCCCGATAAAGCTGCTGTTTACTTTCTTGGTTATAATGACCTCTTTATCCATAGGTTTAACGATTTCCTTTATAGCAACCCCCTCATTTTTTGGATAAAATAAAGAACCAGGTTTATCAGAAATATGTTGTATGTATATGACTGTCCATCCTTTTTCTCTCCATAATTTCAGTATTTTACTAATGTTTTCTTCCGCTTTTACGTTATTTCGTTCTCCCCATTTTTTATCATCGAAAGCTTTTTGTACATCCACAATGATTAAAGCTTTTTTCTTTTCTGCCACCAGATAACCTCCTATATTGAAAATTAGTATTTATAACATTTTAAATAAAGTTTTTACTTTTGTACAATTGTTTCACCTTTCCCGTTGGAACAGCGCTGGAATAGCTAAAGCAAACACTCACTCAAAGGCTGCAGCTCACCAGAGGCCAGCAATAATCAACTCTTTTTCTCTATATACATATCAGTATCCTGAAATAAGCCGCAACAGCGGATGAAAGGATTGCCCCTTTTGCCATCCACTCCCCTAACAAAATTCACGCTGCGCTCACAAAATATTAACAAAAAACCTCTTGGTTATTATTGTATTTTATTTAATAATACAATTGTATTAAAAACAAAGGAGTGTTTAAAATGAAATTGAAAAAAGTTTTAACTGGTTCTGCCTTGTCTCTCGCTTTACTCGTTTCCGCTTCCCCTGCTTTTGCATCCAGCCCTGGCAATACAAATAGCGACTTAACTCAAACAAAAATTTCGACACAAGCGACCAAAGATTCTTTTACAATGGATTACCTTCATAGATGGGATATCCCAAATACAACTGTTAAAAATGGTGTTACTTATTACCTTAAGAAAGTAGAAATAATCGAAGGGTTCTATCGCGCAACTTTTGAAGGATGGATTAATTAGAAGAAGGGGCTTTCCCTTCTTTTACTCTCTTTTGTAAGGATCGGTGCACAAGACACTCCCCCTCAGCGCCCATTCTGCAGTTGCACTTCGGCATCGGGCATTTCATTCCATGTCTCAACCAAGTTTCGTGTCATCACAGTGCGAGCAATGATATTGTTTACGATATGATTCCCCATTTTTCTTTTTTTCTTACATTCAGTCATATGTTCACGTACATATAGTTCGAGACGGTTTTTCGGCGAAATAAGGCGGATGCCGCATCACTCAATTTATTTCTTTTCAAACAATGAAACTAATAAAAAAAGAGAATGCCTCACAAAAAGTTCAGCAAACTTTCGGAAGCATCCTCGATCTGGATAAAATAAGGTGTTATTTTAAAGAAAACGGTTAACTAACCCTCTTGAACCCTTGTCACATCAAGGGTTTTTTTCGTTTTAGGAATCATATTATAAATAAGTTGTTCACTTACCGCACACTTTCATAATGTGTTATTTCCCTTTAGATTCACGCTTTTGAGCACTTCTTAAGCAGAAACGATTTCACGCATTTTCATCCTTGAATGTGATTTTTGTTATTTTTGTGTTATTTTTTTAATAATATTCTTTCCACACTCGAATGTACATCCTTATAATTTTCAAATGATATATAAACCAAATGGCAATTTCGAACGGAAATTATACGATTAATTTATAACGTGATATGCTTTGAAGAAAAACAGGGAATGACGGCGGCATTCGTACACTGTTAAAGTCTAAATAAAGGTGTAATTGCATCAAAGTGAAGTAATCTTAGGCAGGTAAGGACTTTATAGAAATAAAAAAACTCCCAGATGGGAGAATTCACTAATCATACTCTCAGCTCAAAGGAGTGCCCGCTATATTACTTATTAGGTAAGCTTGAATACTGCTTGCGAATACTGTTATAATACCCAGATTATTCATATCTATCGCCCCCTGTGTAATACTCAAATTGATCAATCCTAACCCTATAATAACTGTCCAGACAATCAACCTAATAGTAATCCCGAGAGTTGAACTCGGCTCCTTATCTACGCTCAGGGGTGACGCTGAGCTCAGAGTACAATGTAGAAAGAAAAGCCCCATCTCACCTACGTCAGTAGCTCACGTAGGGACGCAAGCCTTCGGATCGACAGGGCTAATACACAATATTTGTAATTTGTAACCCAATTATACATAAGTCAGACTAAGAATGCAAGGTTTTTTTCACAACTTGTGAAGGAGTAAACTTCCAGTGGGAGTATGGATAATTCCATTTATTTATTATATCACCGTCATTACTTGTACTAACACCCACGTTAAAATTTGATCTGATTTCACATATTCGTTTATGAATATGCTTATAAAGCTTCTCTTTAGCAATTGTTCTTTTCCCACGTTTACCTGTTTCTTCATTTTTTTCTAAATGAAGTTTATTTAACCTAAAAAACATTGCTCCTGTCACTATATCAGCACATTGCAATATAACATGATCGTGCGAAGAAACTTCAACAATATCATCATACCGTATCGAGAGATTTGCATTTATAAAATCGTCAGATAATCTTAAGTCATATATAAAGTTTTTAAATTTATCAACTTTTGTTTTCTTATCCGGGAATTGATCAAAATATAAACGTAAATTGATTTTTTCATTAGTTAAATTAGAATATTTCAAACCAAAAGCGTGTTTTATAAATTGATAGTAAAGCTTAAAATAAGACTCTTCATGTTCTTCTTTAGTAAAGTGTCTAGTTATATCGTCACTTACTAAATTCTGTTGAAACATAACTCTCATTTTCAACTTGTTTTCTTGTAATAAATCAAAAAAGATATCCATTAAACCAATATATTTTTCTAAGTATGGAGCAGTAACTTTGGTCCATTTTACTTCACCAGTTATATTTGCTTCGCTTTTATATTTATTCAATCTATTAGTAACATCTTCTAAGTGTATTGATTTAACTAAAGCCCCGCCGTAAAAATTACTGCAAAGCTTTCCTCTTTTAGTAGACTCGTCACAGTAAATAAGGTATTCCAAAATTTCCCCCCTCCCAAAATAAGTATACCTTATTTGCTGAAATTTAGAAATATTTGTTTCTTATTCGTCATACGGGCGGTACTTCTTCCGACCAGCTTCCAGTTCTTTTTTCTTCTCCTCTAAATCAGTCCGAAGAAACAAACTGATGCCGCTCAGCTTTTTAATCGGATTGAGCTTGCCACTGCTTATAAGCTGGCTTATTCGCTGACGGTTCACTCCCAGCAACTCTGCTGCTTCTTTGGTGGTGAGGACTTCACGTCGAATGAAGTCCTCGACCTCCTGACGGTTGTTTAAATGATATTCCATGTTATCTTCTCCTTATAATGTCTTTTAGGATAGCATACACTGTTAATGCCACTACAATAGCCATTACAGACGTCATAAATGAGTTTGTCCAAAACGAACGCACACCAATTGCTGCAACACTCAAAAGGATTAACGAAAAGATGAATTTTTGATTTTTCTTCATTTTTTATGCTAGACTGATTATAATAATATTGAGAAGCGAGCCGCTAACTCGCTTCCCTAACTATTTAATCCTTCTTATTTTTCTTCTCGTTATCGTTTGATTGTTGGGCAATCCATCCGATAGATACAACGTAGAAGATAATTTGAAGGATTTTTATCATGTTGTCTAGCATTTCCTCACCTCCTTATATATTTATTATACACAATCCATAAACAATTGTCTATAGATTTTATGAAATAATTCCCTCTGTTTCATTTTTTTCAATTCGTTATTTCTTCGCTTAAATAAACTATGGATAAACACCCTCTATTCCTTTAAAATGGAATCATCGTTTAAATCTAGGAGGAAGTTATGTCTTTATTTTATTCACTATTTGCAGCCCTAATGATAGTTGGAATATTCATGGGGTTGTGTCTGCTTGTTTTAAAGTCTACTAGAAAATTTGGAATTCAACTTACGATTGGATGTTTGTCAATCCTGCTTCTAATGTCTCTTGCAAACAGATTCATTTTTAAATTTGGAGATGAACATGAAGCAGCTATAACTCCACAAACATTTCATAAAATTAAAGAAGGCATGACTTATGAGGAAGTTAAGAAAATAGTTGGCGGGAAAGCTAGATCAGAAAGCAATTTATATGCAGGTTCTAAAGAATACGTTTATTCAGGGAAAGATGGGTTAGAAAGTGGATCAACAGTTACTCTGGAATTTGACGATGATGAATTAAATTTTATATCTGAAACAGGCTTAATTAGTAAGCGAGAAGATGAACAGAATGAAGATGAGGATACGACTACTGTTATAGAAAATGAAACAGAAGAAGATCAAATCAATGATTTAGTTGAAAACAATTTAAAAAACGTCTCTATCGATAAAATTGAATTGAATCAAGATATGAGTAAAAATAAAGAAAAGCAATACATCGCATTAGTTCATTTGTCATTCAATCTGAAAAATACTCCCGAAAGAGCAAAAAAAATAACGCAGACGTATAGCGAAGATCTAGCTGCTCGAATAGGCGACAAAATAAAAAGTGTTGACCAACTGATCATATTTTGGAAAATTCCCTACTTAAATGACAATGCCGTCCTCGCAAAAAATTCATACGTAAGATCTGGAAGTCACTTCATTATTGCCGATCAAGCATACCAACCACCTTTGCAATAAAATAAACTAAAGATATGTGTTTTCAATGATCAACCTTAAAGAGTCTCATACAACAAACAGCCCCTTCATCTGATAGAAGGAGCTGTTTTTTTATTCATTCAACAAGGCAAACCATGCTTTCTGGTAAACTTTCTGGCCAAACCCTTTAAATATAGACTTCGTGCTCTTAGACAAACGTTTTCTTGTCTTTTCTTCAGACATGATTTTTATTACCCTGTCTGCCAATTCATTTTGGGTTTTAACTAGATAACCATTTTTCTCGTTCTGTATCATATCTTTAGGGCCGTATTTAATATCATATGATGTTACCGGTGTACCTGCGGCTAAGCTTTCAAGAATGGTTAGTCCAAATCCTTCAGATTTTGAAGTGAGGATTGAACAAGCTGCTTTTTGATAAACCTCAATTTTGTTGTCTGTAAATCCTTTTAATTCAATATTTTTCGTTAAGTTTAATTTTTCAATTAGTTCTTGAAAGTATGTTTCATGCTCACCCGTGCCATAAATTTCGTATTTCGCATCTGGAATAACATCAACTACTTTTTTGAATGCCTTTATAGCTTCCTCTAGACCCTTTTCTTTATGATAGCGGGACAAAGTTACCGCTAGGTGCGGATTAACCTTAGAATTATCCTTCTCAGTGTCAGGTTTACTTATTCCATGTGGAATAACGCGATAATTCAATCGCTCTCCAAACTCGTTTGAAAAGTCATTTTTTTGTTCCTCAGTCAAAAACACAATCTGATCAAATTTATCAGGGTTCTTGAATAAAGCATTATATTGTTGACTTAATTCAAATTCACCCTTCTCATTTAAATCGTAATGATTAGTGTGCAACACAACAACTTTTCTCACATCAGATAATCTTTTATCCAATAATAAACTGAAATTTTTAGGGTTGTCAGACATGATGATTGGTGATTCAATCTCTTTTGTTCGATTAGCTATCCAATATGCCGCCAGGTCTTCTAGGTTCTTAAATTCTAAAGGCTCGGGATAGAAAAGATTGCAGCGGAATATCTCTTCATCTTTAGGCTTTAACCATGTTGTGAGATAACATTTCCCATCCTTTCCGAAATAACGATCTAACTTTGGTTTGTTGCTGAACAAATCCATTTGGCGTTCACGTACTAAATAACCATCCTCGTTATATTCTTCTCTGCGAAGCCTGTGTCTAGCTTCATTCATGTAATCAATATATGCAAGCCGTCCATTGTTATCGAACTTTTTGTACTTTACATACAGACCATCTTTGAAGTAACGAAAAGCATTGTTTGCTTTAAAAACGATGAAGCCTTCTTCTTCTTTATTCGGATTCCCTTTTATACGATGATCTTCTTTACTGTTCTTAAAAGGATCTAGATCATTGAATAAATTATAAACCTTCACTCTTTCATCCAGTTCATTGGTATTATAAAGATTTTGAATGATACTTCTATGATTCTTTTGAAAAAGAATGGTTAGAAATTGAGTTTCTTTATACTCTGAAACGAGTGTATTCGCTCTATGTATTGTTGCTTTGGTCATACCGCCTCTTTTTGTATTTAAGGAATTAAATAAAAAAACCGGACTAACGAGAGACATATTTTATCCCCTTTTCATATTTTTTCACTAGATTATATTACTATAAATGAAATTTTAATGAAATAGTCATATAAAAAGAGAATAATTACAGGAAAACCCTCCTTGTATAAAGAGGGC
Source organism: Bacillus sp. Bvel1 (assembly GCF_014872755.1). Classification (NCBI taxonomy): domain Bacteria; kingdom Bacillati; phylum Bacillota; class Bacilli; order Caryophanales; family Bacillaceae; genus Bacillus; species Bacillus sp. Bvel1. The sequence continues at coordinate 206,704 of NZ_JAAOBZ010000007.1, forward strand.
TTTAGTTATTTTAATAATGATTCAATCTTAACTCTGGTTTTCGGCCCATAAATTCCGTCAGGAGTTAAACTATTCATCACCTGAAATCTTTTCACTGCATTCGCCGTCTTCGGTCCATACGCACCATCAATACCAAAGTTTTTTGCGTTTTTATCTGGATAATAATGAAGAGCCGCTAACGCAGTCTGGATCTGTTTTACAGACTCCCCTCGGGTTAACGGGTTTGTGACTTTAAAATTACCCGCAGGCAAGCTGAATTTTGATTTTTGAGTGGTTTTAGGCTTTGAGGCTTTTACCTTCTTTTTGCCGCCGCTTTTCAGCTCATTATCACTCTTAATATAGGAGACATTCACATATCCGTGGAATGTCTGGCCTTTTGAATTGGTGTATTCAACATATCCCCATCCGTTGACAGTTGATCCAAGCTGATATTTTACAACCGTGCCATTCGGCAGGTTAAGCACCATGGAAGAAGAAGCGCTCCGTTGTGTACGTAAAACAAGGCCATCACTTGAAACCACCGTGTTTTTGATGAATCTTCCTTTATCTGTATGGGTAACATCTGGATTTGATACAACTGGCACCGTTACAACCACGCCGGCCATTCGCTTTTTAACACGGGTCTTAAAATCGGCAAACCCTTGAGAGTTGCTTACCCACGGCGCCGGGCAGATTTTATGTGTGATATCGTAATGTCGAACAATGTCATTGATTGGATCGAGTTTATACATTTTGCACAGCTCGGCACAAACTTGTTCTGCACGAGCGATGGTATCCGGATGGAAAGTGCCGTTCTTTTCAATGCAAAGCTCCACGCCGATAGATAAGAAATTTGCATTCGGTTTCAACGCCGCGACACCCCGGTAAGGCTGCCCGTTAACGAATTGCTGAACGTCATTCGCATGATAGGCCACCTCATTCAACGGAATGATGCAAATAGCCTCTGTACGATCGACAAAGATATGTGCCGATGCAAACGTCTGTTTTTTCTCAGACAGATTTCTGTTCTGTACGGGGAGCGTTTGACCAAAGTATCTATAATGATTGGCAGCAGGCGCGCCGGGGTTTGCCGTGTAATGCACCACCAGTTTCTTCACGCCGTTGTTTTTGATTCCCGGCCGCGTCCATTTGTTAATATCAATATATTGGTTTCTGTATGCTGACATAAAAATCTCTCCTATTCTGTTTTTGAATACAAAAAAGCAGCCGGATTAACCAGCCGCCTGATCGTCTTTTTCTTTTGTCTGATCGTTGTCGCTTTCAATTACGTGTAGCCGGTCAGTGATGACGGCCGGGATTTTAACGCCGATCTGCGCCAAATTCTCCGTAATGGACAGTCCTTCGTTTGCGATATAAAAAAGAACGGTCCCGAAAGTCAGAACACCGTTCAAATTTGTGATTGTATCAATAACATTAGCCACAATTACAACTAAAAAGCTGAGCATCTTACGGACGTACCCGAACCATGCGTTACGGCTGCGAAGCTTCTTGAGCTTCCATGCTTTAATAATTCCTGTCACGACATCCAGAATACTGAGGATGAGAAGTAAGTCAAGGTATTTCACCTCCCCGAAAAGATATGTTCTTGCGATCTGTAAGCTTTCAAAGTTCATCCACACTTGTATTCCCTCCATTTGTTGATCACCTCCCTTGAGGCAAAATAAAAACACCTCTGCGGGTGTTTATTAGCTCCCTGTCCCGCCCACATCCACACTGATTGGCTGTTCTGTAGCGGGATAGGTTAAACCAGTGATTTGTTTATATTGCTCTTCAGTAATTCTGTTCAATTCAACAAAACGGGCGACATTAGCATTCGTATAATAGTTTCGGCCCCAGCCATAAATAGTCTTTATATTTGAAAACCAATCCACTATGCTTTTCCTCCCTCTGCTAACATAAGAAGCAAGTCAGCCAATATTTTTGACTGTTCCTCGGCTGCGCTTTGAGCTTCTGCCAGCTGCTCCATGATGGCGGCATTTTGTTGTTTGAGAATATCAACAGCTGTTGGTTCTCGTACACTTTTTGCCTGCTCTAATATGGCATCCTTTTCTTCTCGTGTTGCCGCTTCTACCCATACTTGCTTGCTAGGATCGAATTTCGGCTTAAAAAATGAAGGTGGTTGAATTAGCGTGCAATTTTCAGGAATAATATAATTTCCTTGCTCATCTACTTCGCTAATAATAGAAGGTCCGATAAAAATAAAATCTTCTCCATACTTGTATGCTTGAATCATGTTGCAGTTCCTCCTGTTTGTAGCGGCACAGATACATCTATATAAAAACCATCTAATCTATTTGAATCAAGTGGCGTTGGATATTTAATCTTTAAGTCACCATCATCGTATACAATCAAATTTGCCGTTCCCCCTGTTCCGCTTAGAGCAACCGAAACGACAGCCCCTCCTATCGGCGTGTACTCAACTGGTATTGACCCAAAAATAATTTCTGCATCTACCCTTACGTGACCTCGTAATAACAACAAAGAACCCGATTTTGCATATATTGGCGTGCGTGTCCCCACGGTAGCACCGTTTTTCAGCGTAATATTTTGCCACACAGGATTTTCAAAATCATTATTTGTAATGAGCCGTTTCCATCCTTTAAAAACACCGTTAGTATGAACCGTGGTATGCCACAAAGTGTTATCATGGCTACGCCAAGCTATGATGGACTTTCTTCCGGAATCGCCTTCGATAACATCATAGTTGAACCAAGAACTATCATTTACAACAGGATTGTTTTTGACTGATGTGCCATTCGCATAATAATAACCTGAACTTAACGCTAGAACGTCTGTCTCATTTACTAATTGTGTTCGTTTTCCGTCATCCTTTGTCAACTTCGTCATCTGGCCGCCATTCCACTTGTCTTTTTCAGTTTTTGTTACGTGAATATCCGTTTTATCGGCATGAACATCGACTTTTGACTGCGCCCCTTCCACTGACTCAAACTCACGCCATGACGTCCAAGAATCCGAGCCTGAGATTTTATTACGCATAAACTTTCGGCGGCCTGACGACGTTGAGTCGCTGCTGCTATAGGACGTATATTCCTGATATGCATACGTTCCGTAGTTGTGGACGAATAGATACCCGTTATTATTCACGGGCGCATTTAATGCTGTCGTGACACTGCTCATATAGTATAAGCCTGTATCCGTTACCGTATTGAAATCAGCACCGCTTAGATACTTCGCTAGCCCATTATCTTCCGTTAATTTAAAGAGCTGTCCTGCATTCCATTTATCCTTTTCAAATTTTGATGTATGTCTTTCTCCGTTGTTATCGTGTTGTCGAAAAGCATAGTAATCAGCCTGTTTGATATTATCGACTTTATCAAGTCCAACTTGTGCCGCAGTAACCTTGTGCGGGTTTGAAGTGTCAGAGGTGTGTTTGTCAAAATCCTCTTTCTTTGCTTGTACGTCATTTGTTACGGCAGATAGCCCTATCTGCGCTTTTGTTACTCCATGTGGGTTACTTTTATCCTTTGAGTGCTTATCAAGATTCGCCTGAACAGCGTCAGCCTTTTCTTGCGAGCCCTTTTTCGTTTCAACAGCTTCGAGATCGGCAAATTTCTCCCGTAATTCCCCAACGGTTTGACTGATTTCTTTAACGGTTTGGTTTACCCCGTCTCTCAGCGTTTCAAAGTCGTCAATGTAGTAGTCAGCTGTCGGAATGATGTTCTGATCTTCTAACGTTTTAGCGATAGAAAAGGTGAAAAATGAAGTTACCAGGGATTGTCCGTTTGTATAATATAGTTTGATTTCAGCCTTAACAGTTCCGTAATGCTTCAGTTCCTCATCAGACAAAATGTATTCAGCTGTACCATTGACTTTATCTATAAGTGTAAGACTCTTTTTATAAAATGATCCGTCAGCATATAGCAGAACGATTTTTGCATCCAATGCTGACAAAGGCAACGGTACGCCATCCTTCACAAAAGAAAAGGACAGCTTGGCGCTGCCCGTATCTTGCGTCATAAATTGTATGTTAGTGGTTCGACCGTTTGACCGTCCGGCATTAATATCGAATGACACGCTCCCCGTTTTATACATCTTTGATTCCTCCCTTAATGCTGCGGCGTAACTAGCATCTGCGCTACCCCGTAACCTTTTTTCACATCGAACGGAATTTTGATTTTCATAACAGTTCCGTATCCGGCGCTTTCCGCCTTTGTCGCAACACCATGGATGGCAGAAACACTATCGCCGACTGTTACCGTTTCGTCGATCCTAACGAAGACTTGACCGATCAAACCGATTACATGCCACTCGTCCCTTTCCTCTCTTGGTTTGTATTCGGCTTCAGGCTTATAATTCGGATTTTCAACAGGTATCTTAAGAATTTCATTTCCATCATTCACCTCACGATAAACCAGTCCGCCAAATTCATCGCGGAGATAACGATCATTCCAATAAAACGATGCTCCACCGAGCACAACGCCGGCTGTCTTTGAAACAACGCCAAGAATATTGTCCCCTACATGAGCTTTACGAATCTTATCGCCTTCTAACGCAACAAGATAAGATGCCTCAATCTTTGAGCCGTCGGCAGATTCAAAATACTCCGCTAAGTCCTTTAAATTAGACACACTTTCAATAGCGCCTGTAGCTCGAACAGTCCCATTTTTAGCATTAAGTTCAATCTTTTTATTCGCTTCTGATGCGCTGCCATCACCGTGCCCCATCGCAAGGGAATAAGATTTACTATTCTTTGTAGCCTTTGAAAACATAACACCCGAAGAAGCTCCGTCTCCGGTCGTATGCGAATCGTACGAAAACATTACACCATTTCGTGATCCTTCTGTAGATGCTCCACCTGCGTTACCAGCAATCAGATTTCGTTCACCCTTTGCAATTGTTGATCCGGTATTTGCAATGATAGCACTGTAATTCGTAAGTGGATGCCCGGAAGATGTTGCTGCGCGGAAACCGCCTTTAACGTTATTAGGAACGACAGAGTGCTTTTGGTCACCTAATACTGCCGCGTTTCTATAGCCATAAGCCCTTACTGCAAGGATGTTCGTTTGAGTATTCGGCGATGTAATGCCAGCTATACCATTCGAGCCGTGCAGTAAACCATTAACTAAATTTACATTGTATACGCCGCCTCCTATTCCGATCCCGTTAGGTGCTGATTCATGGCTTACAAAATCGGAAATGAAGACATCATCTGTTCGTTGATCGCCGCCAACAATCCGAATGTCATATTCAGCAGTTTTAAATCCAGTTACTTGAAGATTGGTAACGTTTATCTTTCGACTTTTATATTGAAATGCAATAACTGAATCTCCTTTGTAGTCGTATGTCGGATCCCCAATCGCTGTAAAACCAATGATTTTCACTCTCTGATATGCCGAAACAACTAGCGCCTTTGGAGCTAGTCCTTCATAAAGCGAATTGAACCTTGGTTCTCTTGACGTGCAGTCTACTAACGTCACATCACGTGCAGTCTCACTCCACGGATCCGTCGCTAAATGATGCCCAATGTGTCGCAAATCAAATGATCGGACGTCCCGAAAGGATTCATGACCTCGAATATGGACGTTACAAGGTGCCGGCCATTCTGCATGGGCCTTAACTTCTACCCCGCGGACGTTACCTTCAGTATAGTTATCAATCACCCAGATATGCTTAGAACCATCATCTACTTCAATACCGTTTGAATTGGCCCCGCCTTTACGATGTGCCTTCCCGGTAGGATTTGTCATAACATTATGTGTAATGAAAACGTATTCGCTGTAGTGTGTGGTAATGCCATCGTCACCATAACCAGAGCCAACACAGCGGTCAATCCAAATATACTTACTGCCAGTTGCGGTATAATTTTTAGCAGTTATATCGTATGTCGGTGCAGTTATATCGAAGCAATGCAACCCCGGATTAATACCCTCAACTTCACGGATGATACCGAACTTGACTTGCGCAAATGTCAAGCAGCTTGAATGTATCCCGCCAGTCGCTCCTACACCGCCTTGACGTTCCGGATTCCAATCAAGAGACATACCTTCAACAACAATATTCCGGTTGCCTAACGTATGATCAGCATTTGTAACAACCCACTCGCTGGCCGGTGTATCTTCATGGAGCTTAAGTGTAGTGACACCCATACCTTGACCAATCATATATGTCCAAGATGGAAGTTTGACTCCTTTAACAACATATGTGCCGGCTGATAGCATGAGGCGAACCTTACCAGTACCAATTGCCCTTTTAAACGCTTCTGAACTATCGGTTTCTCCGGTTGGATCAGCACCGAAGTCATCTACATTGACGGTTCGTTTAATCTTTTGGAGAAGCTTGTTATACTCTTTATCCAGCCGCTCCTTGAGCAATGGAGTTATATTTCCTTCAGCATCAACCCGCGCATCCACAACTTCTTTTACATTTGTTCCATCAGCATTTAAAATCAGGTTGCGTATCCGGTTATATAGACCATCGATATATGAGCGTAAAGAAAAGCCGCCATGGTCAATTTGCTCCGACGAGTGGGCTTTATTGCTCTTTTTATGGCTGTTTATCTCGTTTTCAAGACTATTCAATCCATTTTCAACGGTCTCAGCATCTGCTCTTTGTTCAGCAATATACCTTGCGTTTCTAGTGGTGTCATAATCCTTGATTAACTTGAATCCCAATGTGTCACTCTCCTTTCAAGACAAAATAAAAAACACTCTTACAAAGAGCGCTTCTAAATCATCATTCTCAGTTTTTGTACATAACGCTTTTGATCTTTTAATCGCTTTTCTTGCTCCATCCGGATATCCTGAATATCTTTACGGAAATTAGCAAAGTTCAATGTTGGTTTTGCATATGGATTTAAGGGCTTATATTGAATGGAAAGCAGCCGGACATCGTCTTCATAGGTTACGCCATAAACTGTATCAGCCAACACATGAAGAGTGTCTCCTTTCCAAAAATCATCTTGTATTTCAAGAAGCTTCGGCTCATAGATGTATTCATAATCCACCTCGATTTCCATTTTCGGGTAAGGATTCACGTATTTTTTAAGCGCCTCCATCATGCTGGACTCTTTTTTATAACGCTCGTCGCGCAGTGGCTCAGCCCACCGCGGCATGCCATCAAGCAGGAACTTATTTTCGTCAGGGTGCTTGTAAAGGACCGGCTCAAAGACGTACTCCGTTTTTTTGCTGTCGGTGCTGCTGTTTTCCTTTATTGCTCCGTATCCCCGTGCTCGGGTAGAGCAGCCGTCTGTCGATGTTTTAATTTTAATGCCGGGCATATTGTAACGAGAGTCGAGAGTGTGATTGATACGCTTTCCCATCTTTTTATAAACGTAAATCTTGTAATTATCCACATCAAGCTCTAAGCCGTAGTCTTCCACAATTTCGCTTATCAGCTCATTCGCGAACTTGTCACCAAAATTCTCCTGCTCTACACTTTTAAATTCACTTTCCTTGTCTTTGAAAATATAAGAGAATTTCGTTCCCTTCAATGTGAAATCAAGCATTTTTCGTACAGTCAGTGTACCGCTGATCGTCTCTTCTACATAATGGTTATTCAAAACGGCGACGAAAACATGGCTTGCAGAAACTTTCTTGCTGAGTGTTTTTTCCTGATCAACCTCAACCATCGTAATAAAGTATTTTTGATGGTTGAATTTTTTTTCGTCCAGATAAAGGATATTGTCATTTATAAGCAAATCATATTCAATGCCATTATCAGCAGTTCGAGTGATCGTAAACTCAATATCTTTTTTTCCGGTGGTGTCATCTAGCAGATCCGGATCGGCACCAATGACTTCGACCACTTGATTTCCGTCTTGACTGGAAACATGCAGTTGAGGGAAATAAACGTCTTTCGGCAATTTTTGATTCAGCGTAATGTCTTTACCATCATATTCTTTACTTGGTATGTCTGGCTCAGGATCTGGTGTACTCGGATTACTCGGTTCGTCTGGTACTCCCTCGGTTGTATCATATTTCGTTAATTTATAGGTGAAAATGAGGCTGTTCAATTTTGTTGCGTAATTTGGGTCGGTAGCATACCCGGATTTGACGAGAGCCGCAGTTGCTTTCTGATAGTCTGTTTCCCCGACGACAGCTTTATAATGGTTTTTGTCCCAGCTAAGGCCATTTAAGTACAGGTTCGCCAGGTCTTGTATAGATTCTTTCCATGAAGGGTATTTCCTGAATTTAGCCGGAACTTGTACATTTTCTCCGTTGATAACTTCCCATGTCTGCATAATGACATATTGGCCGTTGTATTCGCCCTTCATACCGAAAAGATTATGCCCTTTTGTCGCCAATTCACTTGTGCCCCAAGCGCTTTCTAAGCATCCTTGCGCAATGATCAGTGATGCGAGAATACGGTGCTTTTTATATATTTGCTGGGCGTCGCCGGCAATCTCTTTAATAAAATCTGTATTCGCCATATATACCGCCTGCCTTACAAGTAGTAAAACCGTGTATCAAATTCTATGACAAAATCATCGGCATTTTGAATTTCAAACTCATTCCATCCAATTTCGAGATTCGGCAGACGTCCAGATGTTTTTATTGGTTTATTATTGAGCAGCGCGTACTGCTTTAAAAATGATACCTGCTGTGACTTCTCCAACTCCTGTTCAATCGTTAATTTCTCGCCATTGGTATGATTGATTAGCGTTACATTCTTCCCTTCGGCGTTCAATAGGACGTTATACGCGTGATCTAGTGGATTGATTTGGACATCTCCGGAATTAAAGACAGAGAAACGTTTCTGATTCTTAAAATAATAGGCCAGGTTGTCATCTGATTGCAGGTTCATACCAATGTTCCAGTTCTCTCCTGACTGAGTCTGCGCTGTTTTGGTTGAATGTTTAGATTCTGCCATCCCGGTAATATTGGTAAACTCGACCGAAAAAACAGCATGTGTTTTCTCCTTTTCTTTGGCAATGCTGAAGTTTCCATCACACATAACAAGGAAACGACGATTCGGCCATAAGTCAGTAGAAATATAATAGGCAAATGGCTTCACCAATAAAGCATAGAGCTGATGTCTAAGTATATAGAAATTGTTGTGAATTTTTGAATTCATATATACTTCTACAGTGACTTTTCTTGATGAATAGGTCACATCACGTGGATGCTGTGCTGAGATAACACCATGACGCCGCGGGATCGTAATTGTTTCCCGATTGATAGCCGGCGCTTCCGCCAAAAAACTCAATACTTCAAATTGAGGGAGCAAGCTGTCAAGGCTCTGCTCCCCCAATCCGTTATCAAAATCCAAAAATAGTTTTACCAAGCAGGCTTACCCCCATTTCTATATTGTTTTCTTCTATATCGGTCAGCGCTCGTTTGGTCTACTCGGGCCCCGTCAATATAAGTGTTGTTATCTTTTAAGACCAGCTGTTGCAGTAGCTGAATGTTCTGCTGGAGAGCGTCAATCTGCTGCCCCATCATGCTGATTTGCCTTTCTTGATTCTCCACGACCCGAGTCATATCGATATTGACGCTTCTATCATTTTCAGGCTGTGCTGCGGATGCTTTTTGGAGTAATAGCAAAGCCTTTGAGATCATCCCTTCTTGCAGTGAAGGCAGTACGCCAAGCTCACGCCCAACCCGCGCCCACAATCCGATATTCCTTTCGCGGTATGCTGGATCTTTCGTAATGGTAGTTTCATCGTACCCTCGTTCGTTGAGGACGGCGAGCTTGGAGCCGCCGCGCCCCGGAGAAGTACCGCCCTTTGCATATCCCACATACGGGCCGCCGCGCGCCATTGATTTCAAGCCGGGATGATTTGATATATCTCCATATCGCCCTTTGATGTAATTAATGGCCGCCAGAATGTTGTCCACCGGATTAAGTATGTTGTTATGACCCGGAAATGCGTTAGAGGAAAACGTACTCGGAATGGTCTGCATTAACCCCCTTGACGGGTTTCCTGCTCTTGCATTGGAATCTGTAAGGTTAATGGCATTCGGATTTCCTCCTGACTCTTTCATGGCAATCGTGATTAAGCCGGGAACCCATGAAAACGGGACACCAGCAATGCCGACCGCTTCCGATACCCATTTTTGGACCTGGGCAGATCCAGTTGTTCCTTTATAGGCATCTGCCGTAAAAAATCCCACATCCGGCAAGACCCCTTTTAAGAATTGAAGGGCACCGCTTTTTAGCGTTTTGAGAATACCAGTCCCTAACCCGTCTATTCCGGTTCCTGTTTTAAACGGGATCATTCCTTTGAAAATGCTGCTGATTATCTTTTGCGGCCCTTTGATAATCATATCCATAACGTCAGAAGCGACGTCCTTCGTTTTGCCAATGACATTCTTGCCGACAGAGACAGCGCCTTTCACCAGCTTTTTCGACCCCTCAAACGCATTCTTGAAGAAGTTTCCGACCCCATTTGCATAACCGGGAAGTCCTGTGGCAGCTGCTTCTTTCGACTGAGCGTGCGGAAGAACAGACGTGCCGCGCGGAAGATCCCACACTTGCGGGCCGCCCATTCCGACAATGTAAGTGCCGATGCCGGGCGTGTGAGCAAGCTCCCATCCTTCTTCGCCGACTAATGCCCGGCCGCCTGGGTGGAAGTCTGTTCCCTTGGCATAGGCTACCCCCGGTGCGATTTGCATAGAGGAAGGCTGACGGTTATCGTATCCAGCAGGCTTCCACTCTGGGATAGTATCCATGTGCATAAATTCTAAAATATTATTGATCCAGCCAGTAACAGCATTAACTCTCTCAGCCAAGTCTACTTTAAATAGGTCCCATACACCGAGTACCTCTCCAGTTTCTGTATTAACTTCGCTAATATGCCCAGCAGCTTGTTTTTTTGCCTCTTCTACGACACCTTTATGAGTTTCTTTTGCTTCTTTAATTGTCTTTTTAGCCTGACTCCTTGCGTTTTCAACGGTTTTATCGTGTTCTTCTTGAGAAATTGACCCTTTTACATAACGTTGCTCATCCGCGGCATCAATAACGGCATCACGTTGTTTCTTAGCTGCTTTAATTGTTTTCTCTTTTGCCTTGTTACTGTCTTTTATAACAGCAGCCGCTTGTTTAGCAGAAAGATTAGACGTCTCTTCTTTTAACTTTTTAGATATCTTTATCTGCTCAGCCTTGCTTCGTGAGAGCGCAGTCTCCATTTCAGAGAGCATTGCAATTTGGATTTTTGCTATTTCTTTATTCTCTTTTTCCGTGGTTTTTCGATTTTCGCGGGCGGCAGTCTTATAAATTTCATCTACTCGATCAACATACTTTTGGATCTTCTTTTGTTTTTTCTCGTTATAAGCATCAATTTTGCCAATGATTTTATTTTCTTCTTTATCAGACATTCCGTTATTAGAAGCATAAAATTCTTTCAGCACTTTAGTTGCATTGGTCGCGCTGGTTTTGTATCCGTTTTTCAAAGAATCTCCCATGTCTTTAAAGCGCTTTGACATGTCATCTGCAATATCAGTCGTGATGGTAGCATTGGTCGCTTTCAGGGTGTTCAGCTTGGCTGTAACCTCAATGTTCATGTCTTCATAGGCGTTGACGGCTTTTGCTGTGGATTTTGATACACCGTCTCCAAAATCAATTGTTGCCGGGAGCACTCGTTTCTTTAAATTGTCGTAATACTTAAATCCGGCATCAGCTAAAAGAGTCACACCCGTAATTAACGCGCCGACTGGTCCGCCTAACAATCCAAGTCCGCCACGTAAAAGACCGACAACAGCAGTGCCTTTTTTAAGTATGTTAAACAGGCCGAAACCGCTTTTTGCAAGCTTCATAAATCCGCCGGCCCCTTTTACGGCATTTAATCCGGTTTTGATAATTCCGGCGCCGAACTTTAACAGCTCAGGAGCAAAAGTAAGAACGAGTCCGGCAATTGTTCCGATTGGACCGCCGAAAAGAGTTAGACCAGTACCGGCCACACGGGAAGCGCCGCCAAGTCCGCGCATCGCTTTCGAGCTTCTATTTGTCGATTGCTCCAGCCGGCCCACTCGCGTCGCTGCCACGGCGTTTGTTTGGTTGAGCCTTTCCATTCGGGTGGCTGCTACCGTTGCCGCAGTGGAGGTTGTCGCAATACCAGCTGCCGCTGTTCGGGATGCAGCACCTGCCGCAACAGCTTCAGTCGTATAAACGCCGAGACTTGCAGATGCCCGATTGACGTTACCGGTTAAATATCCTCCAGCCGTGCGGAGCATATTCCAGCCTGCGGCGATCCTCGGTAAAGCTCCAAGTACCAACAGAAAAGCCCCGCCCAAAAGAGAAAATACCGTAACTGCTCCACCTGTAATAGCGATGGTGCTCGCCACAGAGTGTGGTAAAGAATCAAACCATGTCACTAATGATGTCAGTCCGTCAGTAGTAGCCCTGATAATTGGTATAAACTGATTTCCTATGGTGATGACCGCGTTATTTGCTGCAGATTTCAGATATTCTACAGATCCGGCTAGGTTGTCCATCTGCGTGTCAGCCACTTTTTCAGCAATGCCGCCGCTGTTTTCTATTTCCGCTGTAAATTCTTGCAGTTTATCTTTCCCTGCATGCATGAGTGTGATAAAACCTGATAGAGCATTCTGTCCGGCAAGCTGCTTGGCGATTCGGATTTGTTCTGTTTCAGTATAATTTTTTGTCTTTTCTGTGATCTGTCCCATGATGTCGGCCAGCGGGCGCATCTTGCCAGTAGAGTCCGTCACTTTCAGACCTAATTCCTCAATTGCGGAAGCCGCCGGCTTAGGCGGAGCCGCCAAACGTGTCAGCGTTGCTCGAAGGGCTGTTCCGGCCATGTCTGCTTTAATTCCGCTGTTTGCCATAATACCGGTTGCTGCAGCCAACTCTTCCATGCTGACACCTGCTGTTTTAGCAGCCGGAGCCGCGTATTTCATCGTTTGGCCAATCTCTTGCAAAGTGGCATTAGAGTTCGTGAACGTATACGTCATTGCATCAGCAACACGGTTTGTGTCCTCTGCCTTAATATGAAATTCAGTTAAGATGTCAGAAACGATATCAGCCGTAACGCCAAGGTCGGTTTGGCCGGCGGCAGCCGTCGCAAGCAAGCCGGGCATAGCACCGATAATTTGGTTCGTCTTATAGCCGGCCATCGCTAAATACTGCATGCCTTCGGCTACTTGCCCATCCGTATATTGCGTAACAGCGCCGAGATGTCTAGCTGTTTCTGTTAATGATGCCAATTGATCGTCCGTTGCATTCGCCAATGCGGCGACACGGCTCATATCTTTCTCGAAGCTTGCTGCGGCCTTAACGGTTGCACCGATCCCAAGCGCTCCGGCGGCACCAATTCCCGCTAACGCCTTTCCCGTGGCTGTTGCGGATTTATAAACAGCATTCAGTTCTTCTGATACATCCTTTGAATCCTTTTTAAAAACAGAAAAAACGCCTGCGGCTCGACTGCTGCTGTCTGACATGGTCTGAAACTCTTTGCCGACTTTATTCAGCTCTTTGCCGAGATTCTCATGAACCGCAATAGCATCATTCAAACGCCGCGCCTGAATCTGTGTCTCCCGGTTGTCTTTTCCTTTCTGTCTGACCAGTTCTTCATACCGTTGACGGTGTTCTTGGACTAATCTGCCTTGAATCTTATACTTATTGCTTAAGCCCTCCATCTGTGATTGCAAGAGCTTTGATTGGTTGCCGACATTTTTATAAATGCTTCCGGCTGCCTTCATTTCTGAATTTGCCAGGCGCATCTGCCTTTTTAAGCCCTCAATTCCTCGGTTAAATCCTGTATCATCAAGGCCGACCTTAACGACCATATTTCCTATAGGTTGAGCCATATGTATCCACCCCGCTTTCCTGGCAAAGATTCAACAAAAAAGACAGGCTATAAGCCCGTCTAAAAGAAGACATCTTCAAATTTCACTTCTTCTGGTTTATTGGTTTCGGTCAATATCTCTAAATAGTGATATATGTCCATCTCGTCAATTGCGTTCATACTCCACCCTTGTTGCAGGAGAGTAGCGTAAATTTCATTTATTTGCTCAATTCCGCGCTCGTAGGTGTATTCTTCTCCGTCTGTTCCGGCAAAAAATCCTGATCAGCAGCCTCAATTTCTTTATAGCCGGCAACTTCCGAGAGAATGCGGCTCACTTCTTTCGCAACTTCAAAAGATTCCAGCCCCTCAAATAATTGATCATAAGTAAATTGATTGCGGAATATCCCAACAATAAATTGCAGCTGTTTTTCGAGGATTTTGATGCTTTTCTCCAAATTATCCGCTGTTTTTTCCGCTTCTGCATTTAATCGTAATGCTTCAAGAAGTGTTTTTGTATTGGTCCGGGGTGCAATAAAAGTTTTGAATTTCTTTTCATCTTCGAACCATAGTTTAATAGAAATATGTTTTTGAGCCATGTTGACTCCTCCTTTTCATACGAATACAAAGGGAAGCTCTTAAGCTTCCCTAATCCCTAAGTTAAGCACCTAGATCTGTACTTGTTTTTTGATCGGCAGTGGATGATGTATAGGCACTGCCATACACTTTTTCATAAAACTTATCTAAATCGAAATTAGGAGCATCTTCATCCGCGATCACTTTATATACATCATCTTGGTCTCTTTCAAGAAATTCAGCTGACAACTTAGAAGTTTGAAAGTCCACTTTTTCTTTTTTTGTATTCCAGTCGTCATCAGGCAGCGTAAACCGACCTTGGACTAAGCCGACATATCGTCTTTTTCCATTAGCTTTCACACCAAAGAAAGTCATAGCAATCCAAGGCGGAGTAACATTCTTTTTAAATAAATACAGTCCGTCTGTGGTTTCCTCTATCCCAAACAAATTGACAAGGTGTTCTGGCGGAACATCTCTCATCTCTAAGTCTAATTTCGTTGAACCAGTTGAAACAGCAAGGTCAACTACCTTGTTATCAGCATATTGCTTTTCTGTAGATGAATCAGTTGCCATCTTTGCATTTATTGCATGTGGATAGTCGACAATCTTGCTGGCAACCCACAAGCCGTTTTCTTTTTTTAATGGTGCGTATTGAACGCCTTCTAATCCCACCATTGAGCTGTATTCAGGCATCTTAAAACCTCCGATTATAATAAAATGTTTGCCTCAAACCGATAACCTTTTCGAATGAGGCGCTCTGATTGTAAAAATTCATTGATAAGAACTGTCGTTTGAAAATCCAGTTTCCCCATAACATCCAATATAGCCGCCATAATTGGATCACAAGACTGGTTGTGATACACATCAATTTGATACAAAGTGCTATCTTTAATTGGATGCCCGTCTGCCCATTCAGTCGTTCTGTACTCTAATTCTTGAACCACAATGTAAGGAGGTTGGCTTTCCAAACCTTCTGGCACAGCTAGTTCATAGATGTTTTCAGGGCCAGTCAGCATCAAAAGCGCCGGATCTTTTTCCAGCGCTTCAAATACTTTATTTTTTAGTTGTGAAGATCTTTCTACTAAATTCACAGTTTAAAGCCTGCCTTTATGACTTTTTCCATTGCATCAAGCATCTTGCCATTCGCCTTTACCATACTCCGGTGAATAAATGGATTGGCAGCCTGATGGAGCGTGCCGAATTCCGGCAAGTGAACACGGAATTTTGTATCTTTTGTAGGACCTACAACTGCGTATATCTCTCCGTCTTCGTCCCGCCTGATACGGCTGCCGACTATAATATCATCGTCAATGTGCGGATGACTTCCGCCAATGGCAGAGCGTGGAGCTTCCTCATTAATTTCCGCAGCCAAAACAGCCCCTCCGGCTTTCACTGCTGCTTTATGAATCTTTTCATCCTTACGGGCCAGATCAGCGAAAGTAGATTCAAGCTCTCTAAACCCTTTCAATTCCAATTCAAAGTTCATCGGCTCACCACATTCGCTTTAATCGTAATGAAATGCCGCCGCGAATAATTCGGCAAGATAGCCTCAATTTCATATAAATCGCCCTGAAAGACGATTCGCATATGTTCATTGATATCTTCCCGGTGCCGGATTGTAAATTGAACTGTTTTTTCTTTTTGTATGGCCGCTGCAGCATAATATTCCCGGCCCTTTAAGCCCTCCGCCTTTGCCCAGCATTCAATAACTGTTTCCCAGCTATCATTACCTTCCACAGGCAGACGGCCGCCGGGCTTCTTTTTTTGAAATTGAATGCGGTAACGCATATCATTCAGCATCTGACGCCCTCCCTGGCAATGTATATTTCAGCTGATTGATTAACGAGGTCAGCACACCGTCTAAATTAGATGTTGTGCCGGCTATTTCCCTGTTCTCATACCAATGTGCCACAAAAGCATTTACGCACATGGCGGCCCGGGCTGATTGATTGGGAAAAGCAAGGCCCGTTGCCGAAGTGATGTATTCTTTTGCGGAGGCAATGAACGCGAGAATTAAATCGTCCTCCAGGTCACCATCAACCCGGAGGAATTTTTTCGCTTTTTCTAATTCTATTTTTTCAGCTTCTGTCATCTGGCATCACCTGCCTTTCATTCTGCAGGAGTGGTGGATTTCAGTTCATCAATTTGTTTTTGCATTCCATCAAGTACAGCCTTTACTTCACTGTTCAGGTGCTCCAACATGATACTACCAGTCCCAACATTTTTGCTGCGAACTGATTTTTCGGCCAGCATTTCATGTACAATGCTGCCCTCATCAATAACTGCTGGATCACCTTTTTCGCCTTTAGGACCTTGCTCGCCTGTTTCACCTTTCGGACCAGCAGGACCAGGTTCCCCCTGCGGTCCTTGTTCACCCGGATCCCCTTTAAGCCCCTTTACAAAGAGTGGGTTTTCTTCGCTATTGTCAGCAACAGAAATATCCGTAATAGGCGCTCCTTCCCCGTTGTCTCTTGCTGACGTTAGCACACCGTTACTTTCGTTTAGAATGTTGTTTAGTTTTGCCATCTTTTAATCAATCCTTTCAGTATTAGTTTCCAAGATCAGCAGATTGTTCAGGTGTTTCCACTTTTGCATCCTCACCAACAACAAGATCAGTTACAATGATTGCAGCTTCTGGATCCACTACTTTTCCGTCGAACCGCTCAATACCGCGGAAATATGTCTGATCTGTAAGAAAGGCATCTCCGCCAACATCTGTAGATTTGATTTCAAATTTTTGACGATCAAACATGAAATAGCCGCGTTTAAAGTCGCCGAAAAGAATGTGTGTTTTCTGTGTTTTATCATCCGTCAGGACTTCATCATAGATTTCAACCGGACGCCCAAATAGCAAGAAATTATCCTCATTTCTTGGATCCTCCGCTAAAATGCCGCGGCCGTTTTTGTCTTCGATATTTGCTAGGGTTTCAAACGCTTCAGTATTCATCACCCAAACAGCGTTACGTCGATAACCGCGCTTAATTTGGTTTTTCACTTTTCTTAAAAACTTAATCGTAATGAGTGACGGTGCTTTAATAGACTTGAATTTGCCGCTGCTAATGATACCTTCAACGTTTTTCTCTCCGCCGTCTCCATAAAAGATTTCATCATTCTCTGTTACAACGGCTGATTCAGACAGCCAGTCCACGATCTCTTGAACAAAATTTACAAATGAATCATTTAACAACTCACTGGAAACAGGCATGATTCCGGCGAATTTCTTGACGTTATACCAAATTTGATCAAATTCCATATTCTTTAGTTCTTTAATCTGTTCTTTCTCCGCTGTGTTATAAAGTTTTCCGGCAACGCCTTTACGAACCGTATAATTTCCGGATGGCGCAGTTTTCGGAACAACACGGATCAGATTACGAACAGAGTTTAGTTCCTGGATAGATTTCAAAATTTCTTTTGAAATATCATCCGGCACTGTATAGCCGCCGTCTTTATCACTGCCTGCAGATAATGAACGGTTTTCTTTCAAAACGCGTTCCATCATGTTTCGTTCTTCTGTTTCAAGATCATGGCTGCGGCCGGTTAGCACCTTCAACCACGCTTCCCGGTATTCTTTCGTCGCTGTTAAGATATTACGATCTTCCGTCTCTTTCTTCGGTTCACTTTTGATTTCTGCAGCAAAGTTTCGTTCCTCGCCAATCTCCGGAAGTTCTAAACTGCGGCCCTCTGTCATTAATTCAATTTGACTCTGCAGCTCTTTTGCTTCTTCAAGCATGCTGCGAGCTTCTTCAGGCTTTCCATCCTCCAAAAGATTTGAAGCCTCTTGTTTCTTTTGTGTGAATTTTTGTCTTAATTCACGTTCCTTTTTTGTCATTGCTACTGGCATTCGGGTATCCTCCTTAGATTTGAACATAAAAAATAGACCTATAACGTTAGGTCTAAAAGTTCCAATTCCATTTTTAGTTTTTCTATTGGCGCATCGCGCATTTCTTTAATCTGTTCAACTTTTTCTAAACTGCGTTCACCGATCACAGCCTCTGTATCGTTATAAGCAGGCGTTGTAACAAGTGAAATGTCAAAAATACGCTCGATGTTATTGATTCGACGTTCATATACATCTTCTTCATCATTATGGCGCCATTCATCCGGCTCATTCTTGTTATAATTCAGTGAAAAGGCGAAGGAACACTGATTAATGACTCCGCTTCTGATATTCTCCATTAAATCTTTAGCATACGTCGTATCTGTGGGGGTAAAACGGAATTTCAGACCAATATCATCTGTCTCTAATTCAAGCCGCCCAGCATCGCCAGAAACGGTGTTTCTCGCTAACGGATAATCCTGGCGGTGATTAAAAAGCGCTACTACGTTTGAAAGGTCCGTGGAAGCTAATGCATCCCGGCTGATGATTTCTTTAAACCATCCACCTAAACGCTCAGACCATTTTTCGAATTTTAAGGCGTAACCCTCAATAAAATCTCTTTTCTCTTCTCCTTCACCAGCAGAACGCAACTCAATCTTCGTTGTTAGGTGGCGAACTTCCTTGCTCATGTATGTCCTCACCTCCCTTAACGGAACCTGATTTGTTCATTTGATACTCCTCCAATGAATCAAGGAATGTATAGTTAAGCGATACAAGGTGCCTATCACCGTGTTCAATTGCGTTTTTCTCTTCAAAAGCACGAATTTCGTTTATATTTAATGCACTGATCCGTTCCATAATTTCATAATACTCCGCCCTAGATTTCGCATCACCGCGCAGCTCGCTGTTTACATTGAATTTGATATAGAACCCATCTTTAATCTCTTCATCAGTAAAGAGTTTCGTAATAATTTCCTGTTCAAAAGAAACCAGCCACGGCTGCAGCGTGTTTTTTACGTATTCAATCGATTGGTGTTCAATATTATTGAATGTTGCCCGGTCCAGCTCATTGATTTTATGCAATGGAACTTTAAAAATAGATGCGATTTGTGCCTTATTAAATTTCATAGACTCCACAAACTGAGCTTCTTGCAATGGCATAGATATTGATTCATAAGAAAGACCGGCATCTATAATTGCAATGTTCCGCCCGGCATTTACCTTTTCCCATTCATCTCTCGCCCGCTGTTTTGCATCTTCGTCTATTAAAGTCGGAACTTTTAAGATTCCCCGTGGTGTCGCATCATTTTTATATAATTTCGCATTAAATTTTGTGGCAGCCGATTGCGCGCCAATATGCTCCCTTATAACTCCGATAGGACTCTTACCGTTGATCCCGTCTTCTGTCATACCCTTGAAATGCAGGATCTCATCTGCATACAATTCAACACTTTTTGAATTAATGACCGTTTCATACCACAGCATACCTGTCTTTGGGTTTACATAGGCTTGCGTATTGGCTGGGTTTAATGGCAATAGAGCTGTAATAAAGCCATTCCGATCTGTTTTTATATAAGAATAGGCATTCCCCCACGTACAAGCATGAGTCATCATGAGCTTTTTCCAAGTAAAAGCCGTCATGTATTGATTCGGCTTTAGATAAAGCAATTGGGCAACAGGATGATCCATACTGCTTATAATATTTCCTTGCTTTTTTTTGAATGTATGGACGGCAAGCTTTGCAATGTCATCAGACAGAACATTAACGCACGAAAAAACATCTGGATGGATGAGTGCCGTTGATTCACTGACACGTTCACCGCTAGCTGTTTTTGAGCCGCCGAACATATCTATAATCCAATCAGGAGGATTTGCGAGGCCCCAAGGCTCTTCATCATTTGATCTCTTAGAAAACAGCCCTTCCAAAAACAATTAATCACCTCCTTTTCTTACTGAGCAGCAGTGCATAAAATATAAAAAAGACACCTGTCAAAACAAGACCGATGTCTGTGTGCAAACGATATGCAGCTGCCAATATAAAAGCAGCACCTATGATAAAAAGAAAATCATTTAAAAAAAGCATCATGGCTGTCAGTATTTTCTTCACTTCTACACCACCTTTAGAAAGAAAATGAAGCTGACTTGATATATGCGTTTAAATCAACCTCATTATTGATTTGAGAAGCCCGTACATACGCATTCACAAGCGCGGCGGCCGGGTCAATCCGTTGGGTTGATTTTGATTTATCCAGCATGATGTTCTCTTGAGCATCAACTTTTGTTACAGCGTTCCCCATTGCCCAAGTTAGAAGTTCATTTTTCGGGTGTATGATTTTTTTGGACTTGACCTTTGCTCTGAAGTCTTTGGTCGGCTCTGAGAGAGTTGCCACCCCTTGGCGGATTTCAACCATTACATATCCGTCTGCCTCCATTTGCTGAGCGAACTGAGTAGCGTTATATGGATCGTATCCAATTTCCTTGATGCGCCAGCCATGTTCCTTCTCCATTTTCTTAATATACGCTCTGATATAATCGTAATCGACGACAGCACCATCTGTTGTTGTTAACCAGTTCTTTTTCTCCCATACATCATAAGGGACCTTATCCGTGTTCATCCGCTCATGGAATGTATCCTCCGGCATAAATCCATGACTATCGACAGCAAAGCTGCCGTCATCTAACGGGAAGATGAAAGATGCGGCGGTTAAATCAATCGTTTTTGACAAGTCAATGCCGACATAACATTCTCGGTTCTTCAGCTCAGGAAATTCATCCGAACCGCAATCCGCCCAAGCTTGCATATCCATATAACCATTCTCGCGCATATTAACCCAAATGTTCATATTCTTTGTCATGAAATTTCTCATCTTCTCCGGCACAGCAAGCGCTACTTCCAATTCTCCACGCAAATAATTCAGCCCGTGTTCGTTAGCTGCCACAATAGGGTTTGCTTTTATCCAATTGCGCTCATCTTTAATGTCATCGTCTTTATCTAATTCATTAATCATCACAAAATACTTTTCATTTTGCTCAACTTTATTGGGATCCAGTATACGTGAAACGTAATCGTATTCCACACGATAGGCGGGATTATTTAGCTCAAACCCTGCTGTCGTAATAATCATCATTAACGGTTGAGCACGAGCAGCCATACCAGAAGCGAGTACATCGTAAATCTCTGAAGTTTTATGGGCGTGATATTCATCGATGATGCCGCATTGCGGGTTGAACCCGTCCCCCGTTTTACCTGCATCTTTCGAAAGCGCCTCTATTTTTGACTGTGTTTTGGGATGTTCAATCTTACCGTAAGCAATTCGGTATTTCTTCTCCGGCTTATTCAAAAGGTCACTTTGCATAATCTGTGCTTTAATTTCGTTCCAACAGATTTTCGCCTGTTCCGTTTTTGTTGCACCTATGTAAACCTCGGACATGTATTCGTCGTTAGCCATTGCCTCATAGGATCCAACACATGCCAGGCTTTGTGTTTTTGTGTTTTTACGGCCAACCTGCCAATACACTTTTTTAAATCGTCGATAGCCGTTATCCTTATGCACCCAACCGTACACATTGCCGAAAATAAATATTTGAATAGGCTCCGGCACAATATTTTCACCTTGCAACGGCCCTTTCGTATGCTTGAATTGTGTCATCCAGTAAAGAAATCGACGCGCTTTCTCATCATCAAAGACGTACGGAAACTCTCTGGTACCTTCCCGGCTGATATCATTCAAAAAGCGCTGACAAGCCCATACGTGTTTTTCACATGCGACAATCTCACCCGATATAACGTCGCGTGAGTAATCAATAAGAAATTGTTTTATTGTCTTCATACATTACCAAACTCCTTTTCCGCAGCCGTCTTTTCTCGTTCCTCCTGTGTGCGGGTAATAGCGAGTTTTGCCCGTGCAGATGGCGTAAGGCCGAAATCATTCGCAGCTGATTTCATTTGATCATAGTAATTCTTTTGCCGCTTCAATAACGGATGCTCTTCACCAATCAACTGAATAGGATTTCCATCCTCATCCTGTCCCTCGGTATGCACCATGATCCCATCTTTTTCAATGATTTCTGAAATGGAAATATACTGAGAGTATGCATTACAATAGGCGGCCAACATGCTGATATCTGCTTCAGTAATAATTTCCACCTCAGATAACAAAGCAGCAACCCTTTTAAATTCTTTTTTCGCCACTTTATTTAACCAAGGCGGCGCTTTAATGTTGTCGGAGCGCATTTTTATCTTTTTTTCGTGCTCAGCACGGGCAGCCAGCTCATCCGTATTCTTTTTGTTAGGATTGCCTTGAATTAATTGAAGTGTTGCAGATTTAGCAGGTCTCGGCATGTTTTCACCTCATTTCGTTTCAAAAAAGTACGTTTTTTTCTTGTTTTTTTCACCAATCGTGATACGATGGAATCAAACACAAAACCAGTCGTACCAAGCCCTCTCGGTTGATTTGCCGAGGGGGCTTTCTGCTGTTTCCGGAACTTTGAAAAGCGGTGTTTGTTTACAGAAGGGGGATCGCCGTTCTCCGTTCGTTTCCCTTTCAGAGATTTGTTAGGGGGGGAGGGTCACTTGCCCTTACTGCCGTGAGCCTTGTTATGACAGGCATTACACAAGCTTTCAAGGTTCTTTATATCCAATCGTTTCGACCAATCTTGCTTTACTTCCACTATATGATGCACCATGTCAGCCGGAGTGAAGCAGTGTGCTTTCAAACAATGCTGACAGAGATAATTGTCTCGTATCAAAGCAAGTTGTCTTGTTCGTTTCCATTCAGTTGATTTATAAAAACTTGTTATTGTTTTGTTTCTTGAATGTTTGTTGTAATGTTTTGTTTCTTCTTGTTGTTGTGTCTTGTGTTCTTCACAGTACCTATCCCGAGTAAGGGCACGGCAACCACGGGCGGCACATTCCTTTAGGGGCTTGGGCGGCATGAACTTACATCCTTATTCCTTTGTTTCGGTGTGAATGCCAAAAAGAATTGAAGTTCATATACATTGATTCCCTCAATACCCCTTCATTCCGTCCCACCATATCTACGCCCTTCCATGTCTGCGTCTCTTTTTCTTTGTACTCTCCATACTGTGTTATGAATCCCATGCATGCAACCTCCTTACATTCCCTCTAAACCGACACCGTACTCAAGCCGTTAGCCGCCAATTGTCTCCTTGAGATTTACCGGGATCAGTTTACAGGGAATATAAAAAGCACCCCGAAGGATGCTTAAGTTTATTGATTTCTTATTCAATAAATTGTTCAACTGCATTAAAGAGAGGCATTGCAATATTTAACAATCCAAACTCACCCACATTTTTATATACGACACAGTTACCGTCACGAGTTAATAAGACCTTGGTAGGCTCATCTTCTAAATCTCCTAAAGGCAGGTCTATTCGAAGAGCCGAGATTTCTCCACCACTCGTTTCATAACGATCCCAATCATCACTCTCAGTAACAGCTCCACCGCCTAGGTATGCCACCTCAACATTTCTAACCGCCATGCCTCTAAACCAGCCACCCTTTATATTGCCTTCCTCTGAATCCTCTAGGTAGCTTTTAAAGTCTAACAAGTTTAGTTTTATGTTTTCAGCAATAAGTTGATTATCATGTTTCCTAAATCTTCTTAGTCTCCTTAATGCTTGTGATGAAACTTCTCTTCTGGTACCTGAAGTATATAAGTACCTTTCTTCTTTAACAAAACAAGGAAACTCTTCAGATGAGGCAGTAGCTATAATATCATGGATAGAACCATCCTCAAGAATGCCCTTCCCTTGAAAAACTCCCCCAACCTCATGAGTGATTTTTAATTTTTTTAAATTACCATCATATTCACTTTGTCCAATGTGTTCAACCTTCGTTTTAAATGATACAGCACTAATACCTGTGTTTACTTCTTCTGACTCCACAGGATAACTTTCCGGTGTCGTTTGTAATTTGTGCATTTTGATAGACTGTGCCAAGATTGCAACCCTCCATTTTTGGTTAAGACAATCTTAATATCGCACTTTTTACCAAATTCTTTAGTTCATCTCTCCTTTTTGTTACAAAATTTATACTTTTTTGTGTGACAAATTCATTATAGCGTGTATTATTGTTTCTAATTTCAAAAGCCGTGATTTCATCAGGATCGTATTCGTTAATAAAAATCTTTTTCATGTAATCTTTACCTGCTTTTTCTGGCTCTATCGTAAATGTGTACTTTTCATACGATGGTTCATATTTTTTACAGAGTTGATAATAAAACTCTAACAGTATACCTTCAATAGCTTTATTGCTGTCCTTATAACGCAAGGAGGCAATTGTCTTTATTTTTAGTGCTATTACTTCATCACCGTCATCATCAATACCAGCTAAGTCTGTTAGAGAAAATTCCATGTCGACGACATAGTCCTTAATGGTTAATATCATATTTCTATGCTTACTATAAGATATACGCACATCTTTTTTATTATGGTTTTCTTTGTTATTTTTAAGTGATAATAGCAGGATTTTTAAGATTTTCTCTTCTTCTGCTTCTAATGTAGAATTAATGTTATCACGTTTTATTGTAAAGTCTGCTTGTGCTTCCCACTTAAACATAGAGAAACCAATAAAGTATTTGATCTTGCGCAGAAATTTTTTAACTGCCTTTGAATTGGTTAATATAGTAGTTAAAAGAGCTATAATAAGACCAATCCCAGCAGGAGTTATAATAAAACGCCATTTATTAATTGAGAATTGGAAGATCATTGCGATTATATATAATACGGTCAAATATATCCATTTGTTGTTTGCGAACCATTTTTTCAAGTCCATATTACTCACCTCACAGAGAGTCAAAAAAATTTTCTGAGCAATATCATTTTAATCTAAAACAGGTGTTAATAAAACAATGGATGTTGTAATTTTATAATTATTAGGAAGCAAGGTAAAGTCTATAATAAGTTTTCTTCATAAATAGGTGGCAACTGTAAGACGAAAAACATCATTTTATTATAGATGGAATTAACGTTTCTTTTTATAAGCCGCAATATCTTTTCTTAAGAAAAGACGATCTCTATTCGTTGTTTTGATTGGCTTCAGCGTTCCATGATCAACTAGCTGTTTAAGGTTTTGTCGACTGCATCCGATGATTTCGACCGCTTCTGAGGTGGTTATGACTTCTTTATCAAGGAACTCTCTCAATTCTTCGACATCACTAAATACAAACTTATCCATCCTTTGAATTCCTCCATTTCATAACTACGTTTATAATTGTCAGCGTAAGCCAGATAACTGCCAGCACTATTGATATTATGTCCAGTACAGTAAGGTTGTTATAATCCATTCGAGCGAATTGTAAGCAGAATAAGACGAAAAATAACAGTGTTGTTGAGTCTAATATTTTTTTCATTATCTCCGAGCATGGAATTTTAATGGTTTTGTTTAAGACCCATTAAGATGTTATAATACAAGGAGGGGAAGTAATTCCCCTCATGGGTTATTTGCGACGTTTCTTCTTGGCGGGAGAACGTCGTTTTTTGTTTTTATCACCCTTTAGGTCTTTGATGTTCTTGATCAGTGTCGTAATCCCAACGAGAATTCCGACTAACCAAGCTGTATCCCTAAGGATGAATTCAACGATTTCCATGCTCGTTAACACCTCCTTTCGATACTTTAATTATAACACTTATATTTACCATCGTCAATATAATTATATGAAAAATATTGATTTTTTTCCAATAAATATTGTTGCATAAAAAAAGCACCCTATTTTTCGGATGCTCATTTCCGTCTATTCTTTTGAAAATCCAAAATATCCTCTTTGAGAAAAAGCCTGTCCCGAGGCATTTCTTTCACTGGCTCCAATTCGCCGGCCTTTACTAACTGGTTCAGATACTGACGGGTGAACCCCAATATCTCAAGAGCTTCACTTGTATTGAGTATCTCTTCATTCAAGAATTTCTTAATTTCATCACGCTCTTTAGGCTTGTACATTTTTGAATCATCCTTTTTTCTCGAGATATTTCAAGTAAAGGGAAAATGCTTTTTCAATGATTGAAACAACAAATAAAATGATCAGACTAATGTCGAGAGCCGTTTTTAATGGCCCCGCTGCCACATCCTGACGGAAGAACAACATATACGCCAGGGCAAGGAGAACAACAATATCGGTAGTAGACTGTACACTTTTCATTTTTTTTGAAAGTGGCTGGCTTTCAAATAATGTCTTTATTTTTTATTTTTGTTATACTAGGAGCAAGGGAGAAGCGCTACCTTCTCCCTCGGCTCAAAATCATCTGCGCTTTCTTGGTCGACGGCGTTTTTTGATTTTGGGCTTTTTTGTTTTAAGCTTTTCCCTGATGATGAGGACTTTTTCAACAACTGTGAGAGTTGTGAGGATAATCCCCAGTACCAATGCGATTTCAGCCACTTTCTTTCCCTCCTTTCTATACTTTAATTATACCCTAATACTTTACTTGCGTCAATTTATTTGATGGGATTTTTTCTTTATTTCTCCAATAAAAAAAGAGCCTATTCACGCTAAACAGAATAGGCTGTGATCTGCTCTATTTTTCATTTTCAGACGGGAACGTTCAATGTTCTTCTGCACAGTTCCTTTTTTAATCCCCAATAACTGCGCTATCTCTTCGAATGACATGTTTTGCACAGCATGCATCATGAATATGTCTTTTTCTCTTTCTGTGAGCACGGAAAGGGCGTCAGTGATTCTTTCTTTATCCCAATCGCTTACCTCCCATTCAGCTTCCTGAACGATTGCATACTCTTCCGGCAACGCATCAATTATACGCGGATCAGCAAGAATCGTTCTTTGGTAGGTGTCTCTTCTATCAGCACCTCGGCGTGCGCCGGGCTGTCTTCCGTTCTGCAGCCATTCAAGAGTGTACTGGATGTCACTGATCATGCTACTGATAATCTTTTTGTCGTTGATCTGTTCAGCCGTCAGATTGACTTCAGCTGTATCTTTATAGTGCTGATACATTTTTCTTGTTTCTCTTAATGCTCTTTTATATTCAATGATTAAATCCTGCATTCTGAGTCCTCCCTTTATTCTCGTTTAAATGCGCCGTCCTGTCTCGTTTGGTCTTTTGGGCAATTATCTGCCGCCGGAAGCCGTTCAGATTGCTCCTCGCTTTCATAGCGGGCTTTCTCTTCCTGCTTCATGTAATCCCTCTGCAAACAAAAAACGGACACTAACCAATGCACAGATTTCTCTGTACAATGATCAGTGTCCGCAGGCTTTCCGTCTTGGACCATTTATTTAGTTATCATTCCTAATTCTTTTCTAATCGAATTAAATTTTTCTGTTGCATAATTATAAAGTCTGTTATTCCCATCCACTTTTGATGGTTCAGAATATCCCATTTTAGCCATGCCATCTAATTTTGTTGAATCATCAAAAAGATCATTTACTAAAAGTATTAATTCTTCTGTGCAATATTCAGGGAAGTTATCAACAAAACCTTTTATCTGAGTAATTTGTTCATGATTTAAACCGTCATATCCTTTTGGCGTATACAATTCTCTTGTAACTATTTTATATATAGGTGTATAAATTTTGCTTAATGCCTCTTCCTTGTATTTTACTGATGCATTTTCATTGCGTATTTTCTTCTCTTTTAGATATGTTGCGAAATTTGCGAAGAGTGCAGATAAAATTGCAGTTAAAGCTATAGTAAAAAATTGTGCCCAGCTCATAACAAACCCCTTTTTAGGTATTATTATACTAGACACCATATATTACTTCTATATTTTAAAGAATTTTCTGGGATTTATTTTCCTTTTAGATTTAGATTTTAAAATTTCACCTGCATAAAACAGACCTACAGTGATATTTGCAAATGGCAGAAAAACCAACACCACATCGGTTAACTTAGGTGATATGTTTTTAAGAACTATTTGATGCCCTAACTTTGTCATTAACCACGCAAATGGTATGGATACTAAATATAGAGCTACAACTAGAATTATAACTAACATCATTTGTCTCCCTCTTTCCTATATACTTATCCCACATCTTGAAAAAACGACTCCGCGGTGAAAGAAATAATTGCCTCTATTAAAGCAAAGTTCCCTTTCATGTCGAGGGTCTATGCGCATGGGCAGAACTATATATTTAAACTAAGTTCACAAAATATTAACAGAAAATCCCTTGGATATTTTTGTATTAAGTGTGATAATACAATTGCATTAAAAAACAAAAGGGAGTGTTTAAAATGAATTTCAAAAAGACTGCTGTGACTGCACTATCGATTCCTGTATTAGCTTTTTCCATTAGTGGTATGGCTTCAGCTAAGGAGATAACTCCTCAAAAAAATGAAGCACAAACAACTATATCTCCTGGTCCAATTAAATCCTATTACGCAACTTTTGAAGTACCAGCTGGGGGTTCTAGACAGTTAGATGCAAAATATTTAGGATCAGGATTCGCTTATCATTCAGATAATAGTGCTGTTTTCACAGTAGATACCAATGGACTTGTCCGGGGCAAAAAAGCTGGTGCCAATGCATATTTAACTATTTACAAAAACGGCTCAGTATATGGTCAGTTACACGTATTTGTCTATTAATTTTCGAATAGAAGAGCATTCTAATATGCTCTTCTATTCACTTTAGCGTCACGCCGCAACCACAGTGCGGACAGCAGGCTTTGCGCGGATTTTTAAATCAAGTTTTTATAATCGCAGTCCAGGCAATGGTATTCCCCCTCATCCCAACATTCCCGGCAGGACAGAGACAGCGAAGAAGAAAAGCCCCACGCATGCCCCGACCAGCCAAATATTAGTTTTATCCCGTTTTGCAATAATTGTTTCATCACCAATCATCTTTAAATCATCTGAACGCGCTACAAGGACCGGTATATATTGTTTGGGAACTTTCAAATATTCTGCTGCCTGTTCGACGGTCATCGCTTCATCTTTCGTTGCTTTGACGACACGTTGTAATTTGACTTGTAATGGCATCAATTCAAAAACCCCTTTGCTGAATAATTACATTCGTTTTATTTCACCTTGAATCCTATTTCGTGATCGACTCGCGCAAAGCTGCCTTTTGAGGTTTGGATGATGGTCTTTCCGTGCTCTGGGACATCCAATACATGCGCTGTTCCTTCAGTACCATCTAAAACGATGATACGGATTTTCCCAGGCTCCATACTTTGCTGAATACTTCCTTCATGATTTTTAATTTCTTTGGGGTTGTACACCTAGACTCCTCCTGTGCTATGATAGAAGTACCAATTCGAATCATAAGCACTGAGGCATAAGCTTCGGTGTTTTTTTATGCCCTTAGTAGGGGTTCTCCCAGCCGCTCATTGTGAATGCTGGGGACGGCTTTAGTTCCTCTCGGTATATGATTGGATGTTTTTCGACATATGCTGCTAGTTCTTCCGGCGTCATCTTCCATTCCTTCACCGGTCCTGGCACGTAAGGATTATTGTTGTTTTCTTGCATGTTGTTGACCTCCTGATAATTTGATTTAGGGTCCATAGAAAAAGCGGCGTGTCATGACACAATCTCCGTTATAATGACTTCCACCCGCGGCTCTTCGCTGTAAAACTTGCTGACTTTCAAATCGACTACCTGACTATCATCCTTGTATATCAAATGGTTTAAAGCGTCTTTGACACCTTTTACATAGTTATCGACGTCCGGCTTTGTTACAGGGCGTAAAAGGCCTTTTTCAGCGTTCTCCTTTTTTCTCTTGGATCCGGATACAGTTTTCGGCATCGGTCTGAAAACTCTGACTTCCATTGCGACAGGACCAGTAATAACCTGCTTCGGTCGATGCTGAGACGCAACCAGTGCCACATACTGCTTAAAATTTTTTGACTTTACAGGATCGTACATTCTAACCTTTCCGTTTTGAATGGATCCTCGCGGCCGTCCTTGTGCGATCGGCTCTCCGTAAACAATAAACTGAATAGAACTCAACAGCCTTTTACCTCCCGTCAATCTGTTCCCAATGCTCGATCTGCTTTTCCTTGTAAGGTGCAGTCAGTAATATGACTGGCAGCGCAGCAACTGCTTTAAGCACTTCTCACCAGCTCCATTTGCCTTATTTTCTCCTCCAGGACCCTAATCGCCGGTGTGAGATCCTGTCCGCCTGTCTGTTCAGCGGGGCCGAACATATAAATCCCTCCGGATCCTTGAACGTTCGTTTTTAAGCTCATTCCCATTCTCCTAACCTATGATTTAATTGCATTCGGTCTCCCTTGATGGTTACCGTATAATTACGGCACATCTGATGTATCCGAGATCCGAGCGCTTCGTCTATATCTAATAATGCTGCTGTATCTAATTCTGATGAAACCAGCAGGGGTTTGTGATTCAGGTAGCGATAATTAACGACCGACTGGATCTGCTCAACCTGCCAATCTGTGGCCCGCGGTTCTCCCTTTACTGGTTTAAATAAATCGTCGATGAATAGAACGTCCGCTTTTCTCATTGCATCAAGCTTGGACTCTAGTTGATCAAAGTTATCTCTTAAATTCCCCATCCCTTCAACGTAAGGGAAATACATGCAGTAAACAGATTTTTTCTTAATAAGGTTGTTCATGATTGCCGTTAATAGGTGCGTTTTTCCGCTGCCAGGCTGCCCAAGGAGGGCGATGCTGTTCGAACGTTCTCCTTTAACTTTTTGAAAATCCTTAAAGTATTCCATAGCGCACTCATATGCGTCTTTAATCATGGCAGGCTTGCCGTCTGTAATAAAATTACCGAATAAGAGCATTTCAAATTCCTCCGTAATGCCGCTGGCCTTCATAAGCCGCGCGATCTTTTTTCGTTTTACACACTCGCATTGCTTTGAAAATGTGGTTTTCCATTCCCGGGCCTTATCCGGCAAGCACACTTTTCCTGCTAGGTAATCCTCTTCCCTCACCATTTGATCAGCGTTAAGACTCTCCATTGTTTTTTGTTCTTTTCTCAGCTGTCGTTCAGTATCTTGGTGAATCCGATAAACAATGATTCCTTTGTCCTTGCAGTCAGGACAATCATATTCAACCTTTTCTTCTGAGGCGGCCTGTTCCGCTGAAAATTGGGCTGACCTGTCCCGTAGTTTTTTGAGAATGCCCGCCATTGCCATGTCCGTACTTTGTGTTTTGTGAGCTATCATGCTGTTTTTTCTCCTTTCTCTTCTGCGTAAACGGATTTGATAGAACTGCTTCAATGTAATTTAAACCAACCTTGTTGCCCTTGTTCCTGAAAGCCTGTTTCATAGCCTCCATGACCTTCTCCTCGCCGTAATCTTCAACCATATAGCCAATTCGCTGAGCTTCAATTGGTCCGATAGTACGGGCGACTTTGTTCTCGAATAATTCAAAGACATTTTTCACTTTTTCATCAACTTCCTTTCTTTCTTCCGACGCTTGGACAAGATCCTTCTTCTTGTTGTAATTGCCAAGCTGTATGTAATCCGCGTAATTCAAAACTGTAACAATAAAGCCGCGTTTTTGCGGCAGCCTGTCCAGTTTTAAATACTCCTGCTTGACCATTCTGTCTAACGAGTATTTGATCTGATCGGATGACCAATTAAAACGCTTTGCTAATTCCACAAGCTTAATGATTGTCTGACCGGGCTCTAAATCCTGATCCGCTCTATACTCTGCCCGTTTGAATAAATGATCGTATATTGTCTCATCCCGTGAATCTTTAAATGGCAGGCGGGGTAAAATGACATAGCCTAATCCTTGCGTATCCATATCGCTCACCTACTTCCTTTTACACACTGCTGTTAGAGCCTTAAAATCAATATCTGTTAATTCTAAAGACGGTTCATTTGTCTTCAGATAGTCCGTTACATACCGTGTATATAAGCCCTTCCTCATTTCACGCCTTACTGTCTTAACCAGCCAGTAATAACAATGCGGAATCGGAACCTTAATTAAATCCTTTTCCATCAGCTGATCAGCTCCGAGAAATGAATGATACTGTTTAACTGATTTGTTGCACGGCAATATTTGCATCTCTCACACCGCTCCGGCTTTTCGCCGCCGTGTTTCACTTGCAGGATACGACCCATACGCTGCTCAATCTCTTCAAGCTCTACTTCCATTCGACCCTTATCGATATTGATGACTGCTTTATCCGGCGGATCCTCTTTAGACACCCCCACGATAAGAGGCTCAAGCCACTCGTTACGCCCAGTCATACGCTTTTCCATTTCTGCGTAAAGCGCCATCTGTCCGATGTATCCGTATGCTTCAACAAACGAGCAATAGCCTATTTCCGGATTCCACACCTTTTCTCGAAGTGAACGGGTTGTTTTCAGATCTGCAAAACGGCTGCCGGCCGGGTTGTATACGTCCAGCTTGCCTTTCCACGGAACACCGAAAAGTTCAGCCGTTACGATAACTTCCTTTGCTCCTTGCAGAACGAACATACAGAGTTCGTCCTGTTGAATCGCCTCAATCATCAGATCAGCTAACTGATATTGCTTGTACAGCTGGCCTTTTTGTGTAAAAAGTGATGGCGTGTTTCTCTTGAATTCATCAAATACCTGTTTCCCTTCAAGCCAGGCATGAACATATTGACCGAAGAGGAGAGCCTCTGAACCCGGCGGCACCCATTCACCGTTAATCTTGGCCATTGTTGCCGCCTCGCATTGCAGAAAGCTCTTATATTGAGAATTTGACATGTAATATCTATCAATCTCGTTAGAATAGTAATTCTCCTTGTTTAGCGCCGGAATCGTCCTCATCAGCAGGATCACCAGCCTTTTTCTTTTTTTCATCTGCCTTCCCAACTTGCTCTTTTTGCTTTTTAAATTCTTCTTCAGCCTTTGACTTAGTCGCGCCTGTGGCCTTGATATTGAAGTAATCCTCTTTCTTTGCCATCCCATCACGAAGGGACGTGTAAATGCGTCCAATTTTCAAGAAATCTTGTTCAGTGAAAGCATCGATCGAATTGCCGATGTATTCCTGGATCATTTCTTTTGTAACGCCAAACTCTTTTTTGAAAAGAGATAAAGCGTTTCTGAGACGATCCTCCAAAGGTTCTTTATGGCCGCTGATTAATGTTTGCTGACACATATCAACCGCAGCATCTACGATATCGCCTGGAATTACTCCAAGTATGCAGGCACGCAACCGCCGCGCGCCTTGATTGGCAACCATTTCATAAATATCCCTTGGATCATCAAGCTTTGTAATAGCACCGCGCGCTTTCCGTTCATGCTTAACCGTGAAAATCTTGGTTTGACGGGTATTCGTTTCGAGGTCCCAGGCATAAGCCATGACAGACGATTCTCCTGCCTTCTGTTCCAGTTCCATAATCCCGTAATCAATATTTCCCCAGTTCTGCGCCAACGCTTCAGCAAGACGTATAGAAGGACCAGATACTTTTGAGCCGCCTCGCGGATATTCATACACCGCGTTCTCGGCCAAAAGCCTCCGTTCACATGCTTTCTTAATCCGATCGAACGCCGCGTATACATCCCGCGGGAATTTCTTAGCAATGACCATAGCAGCCTGTACCTCTTGAGCTTGACGACTGACCATAGCTTCGGTAGTCACGTTGGTTGCCTGTTGAGGTGCCGGCATATAATCTGAGTAATCTACCTGAGACAATCCATTCATTTTGCTGCCACCTCTCTCAAATAAGCTTTTGTGCCGCGCCTCTGCCATTCTCGGTATGCGTCCATTGACGGAAAACTGAAAACAGGACGGCCATACTTATCAAATGTAATTGAACCGCCAACCTGACTTAAACGTTCCTGGTCGTCCGCCCGGTCGCTGAATGACACTGTAATTGATTTTGCCATTTATAAAACCTCCATTGTTTTCTATGAGGCGTTTTGATATAATTAGGTTCCAATCAATAATCAAAACGCCTTACGAAGTCCACTTTGCCGAGTGGGCTTTTTTATTGCGATGTTTGAAATTCAAAACCAAGCTGCTCCTTTAAGTACCGTTCAAGATTATCCCTCAAAATTACCTCGCCGCTGTCGATTACATAATCATCTGTTGGCATTATGATGTCCCCAAAAAAATCCTTTTTTATTTCAGGTTCTGACGTTTTATCGTGCCAGTTGTTCAAAACCATTGGATTTTCAATGTTCATTGCGAGCACCTGCTTATTACAGTTAAATTAATACCTCGCTGCTGCATTTTCATAGCTACATCGTACAAACGGCCTTTGTTTGCTAACCGGTTAATATCCTCCGTCAAAACTTTTATGCTTCCGGCTAAGCTAATGGCTTCCTCGTAATCACCATCACGCAGGGCCTCACTTAGCATAATCGCCAATTCTTCTGCTGAATCCACTTTCCGTTTAGCAGCTTCTAAATCTGATTTAAGAAATTGATTGTTGTTCATATCGTAATTGCCTGCCTCTCCTCATGTTTTGCCATTGCTACTTGATCAACTAGTGCTTTTCTTGTCCACCTATCAGCTAGTTCTTGTATCTTTAAACCGTGTCCGCGGGCTAGTGAATAAATGAGTGTCTTGTTTGCCGGGATAAGATCGAAAATCTGTTTAATATCACCCATTGGCAGTTCACCTGCCCTCCTACCCGGCCTGTCACTTGCCAGCCAACGGGCTAGATGTTTTGTTGCTTCCAAGGCCTCTTCCAACTGATGGACCATATTGATTACCGCGGCACTTGCACTTTCATTTAATGCAGGATCAATGGGTGCAGCCGCTGTTGGGTGCAGACGGAAAAGATAATGCACGAGATCAATATGTTCATAGGCTTCACATACTTCAAACCACTTAATGCATAGTTCAGGAGTGAGTTTGCTAAAGCCATTTTCCACATCAGAAACATATCGTTGATCCTTTCCCCCAATTAAATTACCGATTTGATACTGTGCAAGGCCCGCCGATTTTCGGACACCACGCATAATCTGCGGTAAATTTCGCAAATTGTATGGGTTGTTCTCCATATGTTTGCCTCCTGATATATTCAGTTTTTTACTGATAAAATTTAAGTAATGGAAACACTAACTCGCCTGTTGCTTTTTCAACTTGTTAATGATGTAGGCTTGTCCCTTTGGTGTAATCTTCATTGTGAGCCACGTTTTTGACTTTCCGCTTACTTCTCGAACTCCCTGTGCTACTTCAAAGTAACCGCGGTTCACATATACTTGATAAGGTTCATTTTTGTTGGAAAAGATCATCTTCCAATCTCGTAATTTCTGAAACAACTGCCTCTCACCAATAACAATGCCTTGTTTTGATGCAAGTTTTGCAACCTCTCTGACAAGCAGGGATTTTTCAGACGCCATACACGATTCAGCAAAACTGACCAACGGCTCCTGAATCCTCAATGTTTGTTCAAGCTGTTGTCGTTCTTCCTGTTCGGTGATCCATCGCTTTGCTCGGCTGACTGGATCATCAATCATATAAGACGGCTGCTTTAGTTTCTGAAGCTCATTTTCCATTCGGTTAAACTCCGAAATATACTTTTCTTTAAACAGCGCTGCCTTTGCACCTGTGTAACCAAAAACTAAGAATGTAAGACCGTCACGCTTGATGAGATATTTTTTATAAGTGCGATTCCTATTGTCCTTATATTCAACCTCCCCAAAATTGTGGAGATTAAATTCTTTACTAGAATCAAGGTTTTTAATATCACGTAAAACATGATCATGACGCTTTCCGAATACCTCAGCAACAGTCAGGCTATCGGTTACAACTTGATCGCCTTCAATAAAAACAAGTTGATTCATGCGGTTGCCCCCTTACGGAAATACTGGGTATTTTCCTCCACCCAACGGGTATTTCTTTCAATCCATTTAAATAGCAGCTGGGTTGGAATTTTCTTGCCGAACTCATCATTTACCGGGAAATCAGGTCGCGACATGAGTTCAGACATTTTTGTTTGACCGCATCTGAGTACTTTCATCGCTTCTTCTCTGGTTAAGATGTGAGGTAGCTCATTCAACGCCCCTAGCCGCTCAACCAACATATCTGTTGCCCTATCAGCAATTTTTGCTGCAATTTGATCAATGAAGTTATCGTCGTATTGCATGGTAAACATACTTGGTACCTCCTATGCTGTGTTTGATTTTTGATCACTACTCAAAACGCGTACTGAATCATCAAAAAAAAGAGTCCATTTAAAATCCAGAACATTAGCGATAGCTTTTGCTGTCGGAACTCGTGCATTTCTTTCACCTTGTTCTATAGACGCGTACGTTGTTCGAGCAATATTAGCTTTATTTGCAACTTCTTTCTGTGTCAGGCCCTTTGATAAACGTATATGCTTTAACCAATTTCTTTGATTTACTTTAGAAGCTATTTCTCACACCCCCAATACTCATAACGTGTCGTTGTTTTAAATATACTACTCATTACGAGTCCTGTAAATACTTTTTTTAAAAATATTACTCATTTTGAGTAATAGCATATACTACGCTTATTGTGGAGTTATAATATTGTTAGTTCCACAAAACGTGGGAGGCGATAAATTTGAATTTTTCTAATCGACTTAAAGACCTTAGAGTTGATAAAAGATTAAAACAGCAAGAAGTTGCGGATAAATTAGGAATTGCAAGAACAACCTATGCTTCATATGAGCAGGGAAAAAGAGAGCCAGATCACGAAACACTTATTAAAATATCTGATTTTTTTTGTGTCTCCATAGATTACTTGCTGAGAGGTCAAGAGTACTACCAAGATAAAGCTAAAGAACTCCGTAAGCAGAATGATGTTCGTTTTGATAATGTCGAAGGACAGGAACTGATGACGGAGGATGAAAAAGATAAATATCTTGCAGATGCTCTAAGGCGACTTGATGGAATTGAAAAAATGATTGCAGAGAATTTCAAAAACAAAAAAGAGGAAAAGTAATTATTCTTTATTGTTTATTAAGTTATTTCTGTTTACTAATAAGATCGGAACTTGAACCGGAATACAAATGAACCCGATCCGAAAGGATAATTTCACCATGTTCCTAATCCCTTATGGTTCAAGGGTTTTCAATCTTATTCTCATCTGAAACTGATCCGGACTTGAACGGAATCTCATCAGTAAAAATCGAGTCGTTGAGAAAAGTCCTGTTTTTAAATTTTGATTAGCCCTTTTAGGGCTTTTCTTTAAACAAAACACCAGAACATAAGTTCTTTTCCAGAATACATTAACTCTCCTCCCCCTACTCATTAATTTCATTTGTATTTAAAACAACTCCTATACTTAATCTAAGAGGTGAAAGAATGTATACCAAAGAATTAATCAAGGGTAAAAAATGGTTAGCAGTTGGAGAAGGCCCTCGTGACCCAGTCACCGGCAAACGAAAGCAAATTCCGCGGCGAGGCAAAACAAAAAAAGAAGCCGAGCAAAGAGTCCGTGATGCAATTGCAGCTTTAAATGAAGATGGCATCGATGAATCAAGAGTGAAAAAGATAACTTTTGATCAAGTCGCAGCCGAATGGTTGGAAGAGTATATGTTAACAGGGAAGAAAAAGAACACTGTCCGAATCAGACGAGAAGAGATAAAAATATTAAATGCCTACATTGCCAAATCCATCATCAATAAAATAACCTTGAGACAGTATCAAAAAATACTTAACAAACTATCAGAACAAGGGTATTCACGAAGCACTATGAATGGAGTACATACGACAGCAGGCATGATATTTAAGTATGCTGTTAAAGTAAAGTTTCTTAAAAGCAATCCTATTGCAGATGCTATAGTGCCTAAAAAAAGAATAACCGTTGAAGAAATTGAAAATAACAACATAGCTGAAAAATACCTCGAAAAATCGGAGATCGAGGAATTTCTTTTAGCAGTTAAAAATCACGGTCTACACATGGATCTGGAACGATTTTATTTACTTGCTTTTTCAGGTATGCGATCCGGGGAGTTATGTGCCCTCAAATGGTCTGACATCAATTTCGAAACAAAAGAACTCCGGATAACTAAAACCATTTATTCAGAAAGTAATAACATGAGAGAGTATGAATTAACTCCGCCCAAAACACCTGGATCAATTCGAACAATTGCTATAGACGATCAAATTATAGCCATGCTGAAAGCATATAAAACGAAAGTGAAAAAGATGCATTTGCAATCACAAACAAAATTATCTGAGTACCATAATGAAAACTTTATTTTCGCAAGAGCAAACGGGTACCCTTACCTGCCAAAAAGCATCATATATCGGATGGAAAGAATTCTAAAAAAAACATCCATAAAAAAACATGCGACTCCTCATATATTCAGACACTCACATATCAGTATGTTAGCTGAAGCAGGTGTCGATATTGCGACCGTAATGAAAAGAGTCGGCCACGATGATGTGAAAACAACAATGAAAATCTATACCCACGTTACAAATAAAATGAAAGAGGATGCCTCGCAAAAAGTTCAGCAAACTTTCGGAAGCATCCTCGATCTCGGGATTTCATAAAGAAATGTTATTAAAATGTTATTTTTTTAAGAAAAACGGATGACTAACCCTCTTGAACCCTTGTTACATCAAGGGTTTTTTTCGTTTTAGGAATCATATTATAAACAATATTCAAAAGGACGGCGGTAAAGCTTCCGGCGACGATTCCGTTTGTGGTCAGCAAATTTAAGTAAGACGGCAGGTGCTTAAACATATCGGGAACGACGGTTACACCGAGTCCCAATCCGACCGAACACGCGACGATCAGAAGGTTTTCCTGCTTTTTAAAGTCAATTTGACTGAGCATTTTAATGCCGTAGGAAATGACCATGCCGAACATGGCCACCATCGCGCCTCCCAGTACTGAAGACGGGATGATGGTCGTGAAGGCTGCGATTTTCGGAAAAAGGCCGAAGAGCATTAAAAGTGCGCCCGTGACACCGATGACCGCGTTTTTCTTAATCCCCGTCAGCTGCACGAGGCCGACGTTTTGGGAATAGGCCGTATACGGAAAAGCATTGAAAATGCCGCTGATGAATACCGCCAGGCCTTCCGCGCGGTAGCCTTTTGCTAAATCACGTTCAGACAGGCGCCGGTTTGTCAGGTCACCGAGAGCGAAATAGACGCCGGTTGATTCAACAAGGCTGACAATGGCAACGATGGACATCGTAATAATCGGTGCCGCATGAAATGTCGGCGTCCCGAAGTAAAACGGTTTAATCATTTGAATGGCGTCAGCATTCGCCACATTGTCAAATTGCACTTTTCCCATAAAATATGCGATGGCCGTCCCGATGACAATGCCGATTAAAATCGAAATGGATTTCAAAAATCCTTTTGTAAACCGATAAAGCAGCACGATAATGACGAGCACCGTAAATCCGAGGGCAAGGTTAGCCGGATCACCGAAATCCTTGCTGCCTTCCCCGCCGGCAATATGATTCATCGCGACCGGCATTAAGGTCATCCCGATAATCGTCACGACAGATCCGGTTACGACAGGCGGGAAAAAGGATACGAGCTTGCCGAAGAAAAACGACAGCAGAATGACAAGCAGACCCGATGCCAAAATGCTTCCGTAAATGGCTGGAATCCCGTACTCCTTACCGATGGAAATAATCGGCGCTACCGCGGTGAACGTACAGCCGAGCACAACAGGCAAGCCGATGCCGAAACATTTATTCCTCCATACTTGAAGCAGCGTAGCCGCCCCGCACATAAAAATGTCAATTGATACGAGATATGTCAGCTGTTCTGCGTTCAGTCCCAGTGCCGCTCCTACAATTAAAGGAACGACGACGGCGCCGGCATACATGGCAAGCACATGCTGGATACCGAGGGAAAGTGTTTTGGCATAGCCGTTTTTCATGAACGGACCTCCTGTACAAATGTCACTTTTCCGTCTTCAAGCGATTGAATTCTCGCCAGTGATTCGACCCGGAATCCTTTTTTTACCAGCTCGTCTCTTCCCGGCTGAAATGACTTTTCAATGACGATTCCGATCCCGCAAACCGCTGCGCCTGCTTGTTTTACGATGGACAAAAGCCCCTCTGCCGCCTGTCCGTTCGCTAAAAAGTCGTCAATGATTAACACGCGGTCTTCTTTCGAGAGATGATTTCCGGAGATTGCAATCTGACTTTCTGTTTTTTTCGTGAAAGAATAGACGGACGCCGTCAGC
This sequence comes from Bacillus sp. Bvel1, assembly GCF_014872755.1. Classification (NCBI taxonomy): domain Bacteria; kingdom Bacillati; phylum Bacillota; class Bacilli; order Caryophanales; family Bacillaceae; genus Bacillus; species Bacillus sp. Bvel1. The sequence continues at coordinate 246,785 of NZ_JAAOBZ010000007.1, forward strand.
AGATCATCCGTTAACGTGAGAGACTTCCTTTTTCTCGCAAAGATGACGGGAACGCCGAGTTCAAGGCCGGCCATTACCGCAGGGGCAATGCCCGAAGATTCAATTGTGACGATTTTGGTTATCTCGTCTTTTTCAAAACGCCGCGCAAATTCCCGGCCGATCTGCTGCATGAGAACCGGATCAATTTGATGGTTTAAAAAAGAATCCACTTTCAGCACTTGATCAGAAAGAACGATTCCGTCTTCTGCTATTTTTCGTTTTAATGCTTCCACAATGATTACCCCCGCTTATAAAAAATAAAAAAAGCATTGCCCGCTCTCCAAAAAAAGAGCAAGCAATGCCGAATGATCTACACGTAACGGCCGAATAAAGCCGTTCCATTGCTCACTCATAGTCGGACATTTACGGTGACCGGTAGAAACTTGCGTGCCATATCCACGCGATTATATGAGTGTTCGTATGATATTAATCAAATTATAACAAGATACACTTCTTTTGCATAGTGAAATTTGAATATTTCCGAACTTTTACAAAGAATTAGTTTTCGATTATTCGTCTTTTTAGAATTTTTAGAAAAACACCCGGTGTATACCGGGCGTTTCGTTTATAAATATAAATTTGAATATTTGCCGACGAGATACTCAATGAGATATTGAACGTTCAGCTCTTCTCCCGTTGCATCTTTTATGATGTCAAGCGGCATTTTGCGTCTTCCGTGCTGATGAACCTTTTCTGTCAGCCATTGTTTGATCGGCTCAAAGTCGCCCCGTTCTATTAATTGATCAAATTCAGGCAGATCCTCAAGCATGGTATGCTTCAGCTGTGCCGCATACATATATCCGAGCGCATAGGAAGGGAAATAGCCGAAATCGCCGCCCGCCCAATGTACGTCCTGCAAAATGCCTTTTGCGTCAGATGGCGGCGTAATGCCTAAATAATCATGATATTTTTGATTCCACAATGCAGGCAGTTCTTCCACTGTCACTTCATTGCTGAAAATCGCTTTTTCAATTTCATAACGGATAATAATATGAAGCGGATATGTCAGCTCATCGGCTTCAATTCGGATAAAGGTCGGTTTCGCCTCATTTACGGCGCGTACAAAGTCCTCTCTTTTCACATCTTGAAATTGATCAGGCGAAGCCTCAACCATTTTTTCATAATAGGCGGTCCAGAAATGTTGATTTCTGGCGATAAAGTTTTCATAAAATAACGATTGGGATTCATGAATTCCCATGGATGCACCGTCAGATAAGTTCGTTCCGCTCAGCGCTTCGTCAATATTCTGCTCGTAGATCGCATGCCCGCATTCATGAATCGTTCCGAAAATCGCCGTGCGGAAATCGTTTTCGTCATATCTGGTCGTCACCCGCACATCGCCGCGGTTGATTGTCGTCGCAAACGGATGGACCGTCTCGTCCAGGCGGCCTCCGTCAAAATCATACCCGAACTCTTTTAAGAAATACAAGGAGAGGTCTCTTTGTTGTTCTTTCGGAAACGTTTTCGTTATAAAGGAAGTGTCCGGTTTATTGCCGGATTCCGTCACTTTTTTGATAAGCGGAATGATCGCTTCCTTCAATTCAGAAAACAGCTGATCCAGCACCTTTACCGTAACACCCGGTTCGAAAATATCGAGCAATGCGTTGTATGGATGATCTTCATAGCCCCAGTAAGAAATAAACCGCTTATTAAAATCAATCAGCTTCTCTAGGTACGGAGCAAACATAGAGAAATCAGAGGCCGCCTTTGCATCCTCCCAAGCCGTTTCAGCTTTCGATGTTAAAATGACATATTCTTTATACTCATCTTCAGGAATTTTTTTATTATGATCATAATCTTTTTTCGCAAGTTCCGCCGCTTTCACTGTATCTTCAGAGAGCTCTTCTGCATGCGCGAGAAGGATGTCGATCAGCTCTTTCATCCGGTCGGATGTCTGGATTTGAAAAACGTCAGCCGACAGCTGTCCGATGCTTTCCGCCCGGTCATCAGAGCCTTTTTTCGGGGCTCCCGTTCTTAAGTCCCAATGCATGAGCGCAATAGCTTCTTCATAGTGGGATACTCTTTTTAACAGATCAAAAAACTCTTTTTCATATGTATGTACATCCATATCCGTTCCCCTCCCTTTTCACTATCAATTACAGGCTAATGGAACGCCGTCATAAAGTCAACTTCCCGGATTAAAAAAAGCCGCAGGATAAGATTCCTGCAGCTCTTGTTTTTATACGATTTTCGGTGTAACAGGCAAGACCTTTTTGACTTCGGTCAGGACCCGTTCACTTTCTCCGCCCGCATAAATGGATATGGTTCCGCTGTCCTGATTAGAACGGATGAGGCGGCCGATTCCCTGCCGGACTCTCAAAAGCATGTACGGCAGATCAACTTCCTCAAACGGATCTTTTTTCGCTCCGTTCCGCTTTGCGGTAAACACAGGATCATGAGGCGGATACGGCAATGCCCAAATGGTCACATTCCGGAGCGAGTCACCGGGAATGTCAAGACCTTCCCATAAGTGGACGGAACAAAGCACGGATTCTTCATCCCGCTGGAATTTTTCGACCAGACTGCTGATCTCTTCGTCACCTTCGTAGTAAATCGGATACGGCAGCTCCCACGCGGCAGCCTGTTCTTTAAATTCCTTCATGTCTTCAAAGGAAGGGAAAAGAACGAGGGTGCGTCCTTCATTCTCCTTAATGGTTTCAATCGTTTCGGCTGTTTTCTGCTCAGACGTCATGTCACCGTGAAGCGCAACAGACATTTGCTCCTCGTAATCGTACGGAGATTCAACGGTAAATGATAAAGGATCACGGATTCCGAGACTGTCAGCGATATAATCAAATGAACCGCCCTCAGAAAGAGTGGCCGATGAGAAGATATAAGGTATCTTTTTAGAAAAGACCTTTTCTCCCAAAACTTCGGCTACAGTTCTCGGCATAACGACAAACGTTGAGTCTGTATCCCGCGTTTCAAGCCAGCTGATGGCATCCTTTTGATACAGCGACAGCGAATATGCCATTTGTTCGACGTATTCTTCTACGACTGACAGCTCGTACTTATCAATCGTATACATTTCCGATTCAAATACGAGCGCCTCGCCGATTTTATCGAGCAGACGGCACAGTTCGTCAGCCGCACGCTTAACACGCTGGTCGTTTTGGATGTCCAATCGGTGAGAGCCGGCGATTTCCTTCGATTCCTCTGACAGCACATAGAAAAACTCATCGTTTGCGGCAAGGGCATCTTCAATCAGTTCGGCGAATTCCTCTCTGATGTCATTTTGAAGCAGACGCTCTAAAAACAGCTCAAGCGTCGACTGCTTCACACGATACGTTAACGCTTTTTGCGCGGCGAATTCCAGCAGATGTCCTTCATCAAACACGACGGCGCTGTGATCCGGCAAAAGCGGCAGCTGCCCTTCCCTTTTGCGTGATTCTTCCGTCCATACATGCTCCATGTAGAAATCATGGGAGCAAACAATCAGATCCGTTGATTTTCTGTAATGATCTCTTGAAAGTGTTAAACCGCATCTATGTCTCATATCACATGTTAAACAATCTTGGAAGGAATCATAGCTGACGCCTTCCCACTCTTCATTTGTCAAATCAGCGTACTGTTTGCGGTCGCCGTACGGATAAAAGCGCTGCATCGCTTGTGATTCGTGTACGAATGAAGGCAGCGACTCATAAAGATCCAGCCACTTTTCATCATCAGAACGCTGCATCGTTTTCTCCAGCTTTTTCAGACACAGATACTGCTCATGGGATTTGGACAGCCGTGTATCAATCTGCAGATCCAAATGTTCTGTCAGCTTGGAAATGTCGCCTTCTTTTTTGACAAGCTGTTCTATTAACGTTTCATCGGCGCATGCGATAATGGCCGGTTTACCCGTATATCTTGCATAGCTGATGGCAAACAGCAGATACACCAGCGTTTTTCCCGTACCGACTCCTGCCTCAGCGAACATGACCTTTTTCTCTTTAAAAGCCCGTTCAAGCTGAAACGCCATAAATACCTGCTCATCCCGAAGGTCAAAGCCTTTCTCGGGAAGGATATCGTAAAACACGTCACCAATCCAATTGTTCAATTCTTCGTAAAAATTCTTTTCTTTTGTTAAAGCAAAAGGCAAACGTGATGTTGTCACCCAACTCCAACCCCTAACTATTCGGCATTCAGACCATCTATAATATCATTTAACCCTTTTCAATACAACAAAAAAACTTGGCCTCGCCAAGTTTTTGTCATTATCATTTCCGGTTAATGATATGTGTACATAGGAACGGATGGTCTGTTGAATGTGTATGTTTTACCGCATTTTCAAGTTCTTCCTGTGCGTGTGTCATGGCGGAAGGACCGAACTCCGCTCCGGCTTCCTCCAGCCGGAAAGCAGTTGCGTCTAACGCCTTTTGTATTTTACTGAAGTGCTCGCTGTTCAGCATAAAATAAGATCACCTCTCAAATAGAAATAATCATCATTCTATGCCGATGCTTCACTTTCTATACATGCCATCCTGAATGATCCGCACCTGACCTGCACAAACTACAACAGATATTCGATCGAATATCCATCTTCACAAAATTATTCTATCCGGGAGTGATGGTTACATGAGTTATAAAGATCGATTAGATCAGCATTCTGAATTGTTTCATCACAATTGGACGCGGCCGAAACGCTCTAAATCGCAGGTGAACGGCCACACCGAAATGTCCCAGACCAACATTATTTTACGGAGCAACGCAAAAGCGCACCGCTGGTAATGGCAGAATAAAACGTAAAGATGCCGGAGAAGACGCTGTTTCAGGCGTCTTCTCTTTGTTGCGGCTTTTTCCGCTGCGGCCGCACTTTAGCCCAGTACTGATAATAATCCGTTTTGATAAAACCGTTAAAGAGCTTCCGTTTTTTTGTTGCTTTTCTTCCGTAGACCTCTTCAAATTGTTCATTTGACGTTAACATGTAGACAGACCATGTATCAAGAGATTCAAATGCCCGGCCCATTTCTTTATACATCTGCTCTACTTCCCTTTTTTCGCCGAGCCGTTCGCCGTACGGAGGGTTTCCGACGATAACACCGAATTCGAGTTTCGTCGTAAAATCCTGCACTCGCATCTGCTTGCATTCGATCAGGTCCCCAAGTCCCGCTTCTTCTGCGTTTTCTTTGGCGATGTTTACCATCCGGTGATCCACGTCACTGGCAAAGATCTGCAGCGGCTGATCATAGTTCGCCTTTTCTTCCACTTCAAGGCGTGCCTTGTCCCACAGTTCTTTTCCGATCCATTCCCAGTCTTCTGAAGCAAAATCACGGTTAAAACCCGGAGCAATGTTTTGCCCGATTAAAGCGGCTTCGATGGCGATCGTGCCGGAACCGCAGAACGGATCGACGAACGGACGGTCAGGCGTCCAGTTGGTTAACAGAATTAACGCGGCAGCGAGCGTCTCTTTAATCGGAGCTCCGCCCTGATCAACCCTGTATCCCCGTTTGTGAAGGCCTGTTCCTGATGAATCCAGTGTAAGTACGGCTTTATCTTTTAAAAGGGAAATCTCCACCTTATACTCGGGTCCCGTTTCTTCAATCCATTCATTTTGTTTTCCTGATTGAAGTTTCAGCTTTTCCGCTATCGCCTTTTTGACGATCCGCTGGCAGTCAGGCACACTGGCAAGCACTGATTTCACGGACTTTCCGATAACGGGGAACTTTGCGTTTTCCGGAATGTACGCGCGCCAGTCAATCGCTTTTGTTTTTTCAAACAGCTCATCAAACGTTTTTGCCTGAAACTCGGCGACCTGTACTTTGATGCGGTCAGCCGTCCGCAGCCATAAGTTAGCGCGGCAGATCGCAAGCGCATCTCCTTCAAAAATGACTTTTCCGTTGTCTACTTTGCATTCATAACCTAAATCACGCACTTCTTTGGCGACGATCGCTTCAATTCCCATCGGTGCCGTCGCTATTAGTGTGTACTTCTTCATCGTATCACCCTGTCTCTTTTAAGCTTTCGTTTCATTCAAGATAAAAGCTCCCCTTTAAAGGAGAGCTCTAATTTGTCATATCAATAATGTTTAACGTTCTGTAAGCCATGTTTTGTTCCGTCGTACTGCAATCGGCTCATCACCTCGTACTCAGGCGGCAATCATCTATCTACAGAAAGTATTCTGTCCTTCTATCTGTTCAGTTCCTTCAAGAAGGTTCCCCTACCAAAATTTGGGTTTCTCGCTCGAGGGGTTTACCGCGTTCCACTCTCAACATTTCTGATGAGACTTCGTCACTGTGGCACTTTCAAGGATACTCAGCCATATCCGGAGACGTAGGCTTTTTTCCTGCCGTCAGCCTATCAAGGCTGCCCTAGCTTATTTCTTCGCTAGGCACGAACACTACGGGCATCTCAGCACCGTGCGAGCATGGACTTTCCTCTACAGATTCAAAGACCTGCAGCGATTACCCGAACGTTAAGAACACTTGTTCATTATAAAGCAACTTGTCTCATTTGACAAGTGCATCTGCCTTATTCGTCATAAAGTTTGCTGCCGAATACATGTTTCTCAAGGTTGGACAGCCTTTTCAGAATATCAAAGTTGGTCGTATTGGACTGCACCGGCTGTTTTTTGCTAGCTTCTTCAAGCTGTTTTTTCAGCTGCAGATTTTCCTGCTGCAGTTCTTCAATTTCTTGATGAAAGGTTTCATAATCCTTAATAATCATATCTAAAAATTTGTCAACGTCTTCTTGTCTGTAACCTCTAACGCCTGTTTTAAATTCTTTTTCCAAAATGTCTTTCGCAGAAAGCTTTACTTTATCAGCAAGCATCTTTTTCACCTCATATCGTGAATCATCATGTTATATTTTATTCAGAAACACGTCCCGTTGTCAAATATTCTCTGACGTGTTATGTAAAGAAATCTTCTTCCTCAACGGCGGCACGGAGATCATCCATCGTAATCGAATAAATCGGATATCCGTCTGTTTCACGGCGTTTTTCTGCCTGCTGCAGCATATATTTCGGCGATCCTTCCACCTCCGGATCATATAAAAGCAAAAGCGCATCTGACTTTTCAATAAAGAACGCGTTTTTCTGCCGGAATTGGAGCGGACTTTCGTACGGCCGATGCGTCAGGCTCTCCTCATAATCTGCCTGAGCAAGCACCGCTTCATACATTTCTTTATTCGGCTCCTTCCACTTTTCCTCCTGGCCGTAGAAAGGCGTGATAACGGCAACCTTTAATTCCGGATACTCTTCTCTGAGATCGTACGCCGTTTCTGCCGCCCAAAGCTCAGTCCCCAGCTGTCCGGATATGAGAATCCATTCCAAGCCTTCGTCAATAAAGCTTCTGAGTCTGGTTTCTATCGCCTTTTTTATATAAACAAGCGCCCGGTCATCCTGTTTAAAAATCCCGAGCTCAAACGGCTTGTACCCCGTTACGGCTAATACTTTCAATTGATCACCTGCTTAAAAAATGGGGCTCCCCATCGGGCCCCATTTTGATTTGCTGATATCCTAACCGATCTTGCTTAAGCGTTCAATACTAATGATCGCAGCAAGGGCTTCCGCACTGAAAATGCTGGTGAGTTGTCGGGTCAACATTTGAAAAAGTGTGCGGATAGTAATGAACGTGCTCAAAGTTGTGGTGATTTACGTTAGTTGTATGTTGCGGATGAATATGCGGCACAACCGTGTTAGAAAAGCAATGGTGTTCACAGCAATGAGTCGGATGGACAATCGGCGGCATCACGTTTGGTCTGCAACAATGATGATGAAACATGCTAAATCCCCTCTCCATTAACTTTTATTACACTGTTAGGTTATGAAGAAAAGAGGGTGCATGTTCTAATTCAATCACCCAATTTAAAAGTGTGTCAGCAAACTGTCTTTAAAATTCGAAAATACAAACGCAATCAAAAAAACCACGACAAAGAACAAGTAAAAAACACCTTTATACATACCAACTCTCCCCTATAAATAACTAACGCTATTTTACAAGATGCGGCACCATTCTACAACAAAATCGATGCGGATTCAGAAAAAAATATTTTTGGCGAAACAGCTCGGCTTTTGCGCTTTCCCGGGCAATATTTCAAGAGGAATATTTCCTCTTGAGCCGGGCAATTCTCACATGGAGCTTCTCGGCTTCTTTTTCCGATATTTCCCCGTCTTCTGCCGCCTGCTGCGCGGCCTGCAGAGCTTTTTTGTAATCTTTTGCGTAATGCTCAAAATAGATCGCCAGCTCAACCGCTGATTGGTGTCTGCATGTGTGAAGATCAGAGTCCGTCAGTTTCTCCCAAAGGGGCACGGCGTCTTGCCTGCGGTTTTGTTTTTTATAAAGCATCGCTAAGTCAAAAAGGGCCCGATCCGAATCTTCAAAGTCTTTGCCTTGCAGCGCTTCCAGCTGCAAAACGGCGCGATCGGTTTCTTTATGAGCGATAAACCATTTCGCCATGGCGTATGCTTCCTGACGTTCTGACGTCTGATCAGAAGATGCAAAAATCTTTTTTGACATATGGATGTAAAGAGCGATAAGGGAAAGCACATCTTGTTCATTATGCGAGAGCACTCCCTTTAAAAGAGCCGGGTCCTCCGCCTTTAAAAATTGAAAATACAGCATCGGCGCCAAATAACCAGGGGTGTCTTCGTCCCTTTTATAAGCAAGCTCTTCATTTTCAACCGCAGAAAGCGATACACGCTCTAATTTATGTTTCCAAAGCCGTCTCGCCCCGTGCAGAAGATCAAAGTGCCCGAAGTCAGGAAGTTTCGGAAGCCTGTCCCGCAGCAATGTATGCCTGGTTTTTACCTGCGGCCAGTCAAAGGCTTTTCCGTTATACGTAACAAGGGACGTAATGTCAACCTCACTTAAAAAGCTTTTGTAAAGAGCCGTCTCGTTTCCCGGTTTAGGGAGCAGATGCTGTTTAACCGCGACACGGTCTTCATACACTCTTGCATGGCCGAGCAAAAAGATCATATTGCCTGCCCCGCCGCCGAGGCCGGTCGTTTCAGTATCAAAGAAGAACAGCTGGCTTTTTTCGTATCCTTCTGCTGATAAAGTATGTGTCAAACCGCCTTTATTCCATAATGCCATGACGTCATCAAGTTCACTGAAGCTGTACCGTCCGTGGCGGTGCGAAAGCGGATAGACGGTTTCGCGGATAAGACAGTATTCATCCTCAAAAAAGAAAGGCTTCACTCCGAGTGCCTCCCATTCTTCTCTAAACGGGACTTGAATATCCGGGACCGAAAGTTGTGAAGCTGCCGGCTTTTTTTCAGCTTCCGGCACATTCAAGTGGTTTTTCATCCGCTTTAATTTATTTTTCAAGGACATCTTTCGTCCCCCTTTTCTTTTACACGTAATTCAAGAGCCGGAGTATCGCTTTCTTTGCATCTATTCCTTCTATTTCGGAGCCGATGCAGGAAGGACACCCGTCTTGACATGGACATTGTCGGATCAGGCGCTCAGCCCCTTCATTGATTTCATCAAATCGTTTATATACTTCATCGGCAAGTCCGATTCCGCCCGGATAATGATCATACAGAAAGATTGTCGGAAGTCCCGTATGTGCGGCTTTGATTTGCGGCACGACATGCACGTCATTTCGATCGCACATGACGTATACAGGCACGATATGCTGCAGGACGTGGGCAATGCCTAAAAGCAGCTGTTCAAGCGTTTTTTCGCCGATTTCCGAATCCGTTTCTTTTAATTCAAGCCAGGCTGCACTGGTATGCAGTTCTTCTTCAGGAAGATGAATCGGTCCTGATCCTATATTTTCAAATGTCGTCATTTTAATTTTTTTAAATATTGTCGGAAGTGCGTTCACGGTGACGTCGCCGAAATGTAAGGCCGTTTTCTTTCTGCTGTCCGTTCTGTCAATGTCCAGCACTTTCAGCTGCACCGCTAAATTGGCATCTGTATAATATTCGACATCGACCTTTCGCACGTACGCTTTTTTATGGTCCCAATCAAGCTTTTCAACCTGATACTGCACCCCTTCATGAAGATAAATCGCTTCATCATGAAGAAGCGTCATCGCGCTGAAGCGGTCCATTTCTCCGATGATTTTTACATCAGCCGTCTCTGACCGGTCAACGATGACCACGTTTTCCTGTGACGCCGAACGGAGACTGATATTGGAGGCGGGAAAAGATTCGCTCGCCCAGTGATAGCGTTCGCGGTTTTCGTGAAGCACCCCTTCTTCCTCTAAATACTCGAGAATGTCCCTCGCATCATTTTCTCCGAATGTTTCATCGGCTCTGAAAGGCAGCTCATATGCGGCGCATTTCAGGTGGTCGACCAATATAATGAGATTATCGGCATTAATCCTTGCAGATTCAGGCGAGCGTTTAAAGAAATAATCAGGATGGCGGACAATATATTGGTCAATCGGATCAGAGTTCGCCACCATCACGATAAGCGCCTCTCCCTGCCGCCGTCCGGCCCGGCCCGCCTGCTGCCATGCGCTCGCGACACTGCCCGGGTACCCCGTCATCACGCAGACCTGAAGCTGGCCGATATCAACGCCGAGCTCCAGCGCGTTTGTGCTGACAACACCGAGAATGCTGCCGTCTCTTAACCCCCGCTCTATTTCTCTTCTTTCTTTCGGTAGATATCCGCCGCGATAGCCTCTGACAGACTTCGCGCCGATTTCTTTTTTTACGATCTCCTGAATGTGGCTTAAAATAATTTCGACCCGGACACGGCTTCTGGCAAAAACAATCGTCTGGATCTTATTTTTTAAAAAAGTTTTGGCAAGTTCGTTCACTTCCACGGTGGCGCTTTTTCGAATATGCAGCGGTTTATTTACAATCGGAGGATTGTAAAAAGCAAAGTGCTTTCTTCCTGCCGGGGCACCGTTGTCGTCAATCAGGCGCACAGATTTTCCCGTCAGCTGCTCCGCCAACTCCCTCGGATTGGCGATTGTGGCGGATGTACAGATAAATGACGGCTTGCTTCCGTAAAAAGCGCAGATTCTCATTAAACGGCGGATGACGTTCGCCACATGGCTGCCGAATACACCGCGGTACGTATGTAATTCATCAATGACGATATATTTCAGGTTTTCAAACAGACTCACCCATTTTGTATGATGGGGAAGAATGGCTGAATGAAGCATATCGGGATTTGTGATCACAATATGCCCGGCCTTTCTGACTTTCTGCCTGATAGCCGGAGACGTATCTCCGTCATAGGTGAAGCTTTTAATATCCATGCCCGTCTCGTCTATGATTTCATTCAGCTCGCTTTTTTGATCCTGCGCGAGCGCCTTTGTCGGAAATAAATAAAGTGCGCGGCTTGTGGCATCTTCCGCGATAGACTGAAGAACCGGAAGATTATAGCACAGTGTTTTTCCGGAGGCCGTCGGTGTGACGGCCACAATGCTTTCTCCGTTTTGAACCGTCTGAAAAGCGGAGTATTGATGTGTAAAAAGCCGCTCGATCCCCCTCTTTTCGAGAGCCGCCCGAATGTTCGGATCTACTTGCTCCGGCATCGGCATGGTTTTCGCCTCCCGCGGTTCCTCTTCGTGCCAATGTACAATATTTTCATGATTTTTTAATTCCTGAATCAGTTCGCTCAGTGATTTTTTCTTCATCGTTCACACCTCTTTATGAGGTACAGTTTACCGAATATTTGTTTGCCTGGCTAGATGAAAATCCTGCACAAGAAAAAAAGCAGGGAATCAGCCCCTGCCTACTTCATTTTTATCGTAAAAAGCTCTGTTTGTCCTTTTTTCGCTTCATTTGCGCCTGCAAATTGCAAAGGTTCTGCGGCATCGCCATTCATAATCACCATAGGGATGACGGTGCTGCTTGCTTTTTCTTTTATTAAATCCAGCCGGCACGTTAAAAGCAGATCGCCTGTTTTCACTTTGTCTCCTTCTTTTACATGCGCTTCAAAGCCTTCGCCGTTCATATTGACGGTATCCAAACCGACATGTATCAAAAGTTCCGCTCCGGAAAGGGTGCGGATGCCGACAGCGTGTTTTGTATGGAACAGCTGAATCACTTCTCCCTCAACCGGTGAAACAATTTCTCCGTTTGCAGGCTCGACGGCGATCCCGTCCCCCATCATTTTTTGTGAAAATACAGGATCCGGCACTGAAGCCAAATCCATCACCGCTCCGTCAGCCGGAGAAAAAATCACTTCCTCGGCCGGCTTTTTCCGGCTGTCTCCCAATCCGAATAATTTTTTCAGCAATGTGTTGTGCTCCCCTTCCTAAATGTGAATCCGTTACCAGTTTATTCTCCACTATTTAACCATACTTTCTTTTTTCCTTCAATTCTTAACCATACGGCATAGCATCGCATAGTCTGTTTGTAAAAAGGCGGTGGTCATATGGATCAATCCCAAAACGATAAACTTGATCCGCAAAGTAATGAGGACATCATCAGCCATGCGATGGACCAATTTTTTCACTCAGGTCCCTTCGCAGAATTGATGCAGGGTTTTCAGCACCTTGTCAATTCGGCTTTTACTGAAGCGCAAGTGACGATTGACGTCAGAGAAGAGCCGACGGGGCTCGCGGTTGATATCGGCGTTCCCGAGACGTTCCGTGACGGGGATATGCTGGTGGAAACGAAAGGGTGCTACCTTCACGTTACAATCCGCTACGATCATAAACAGGCTCAATCATCCCATGTGTCTTCAAGCATGACAAGAACCGTTGTCCTCCCGTATAAGGTAAGTGAAGAAGATATGGAAACATCCTGGAATGAACAGACGCTTACCCTCTTTTTCCCTAAAAAATAAGCATGAATGATGGATATCATTCATGCTTTTTATTTGAAGATACTGGTGAAGCCTTTCACCAGCGATCCGACCTGATTTACGGCGCTTACCATCTGCCCCGTTGTATCCATCATTTTATTGAAGTCAAACTGTCCGTTCGTTTTTTTAAACTGGGAGAGTATGCCTGAGAATTGGGAAGACTGCTGCTGATTCGGTCTGGGAACGGGGTAAGGATTCACAAACCCCGGCTGGCCCCCGGGCATGCCTGCCTGAGGAGGAGCAGGAGCAAACGGCTGCTGTATATGACCGTATTCCTGATTCGGATAAAATTGCTGCGGGTACTGCCCTTGCTGATGATATGGCGGCTGCTGCAATGGCTGTATCTGCTGCGGATACGGCGGCTGTAATGGCTGTATCTGCTGCGGGTAGAAATATCCCGCCGGCTGCTGGTACATATTTTGATATGGCTGCGCTCTCCATTGCATATGACATTCCCCCTTGTCTCTCACTAAGTTTCTGCTATATATGTATGAATTCCGCCTTGGTTATGTGCTTTCGGTGATTCTGATCTTTGTCAAATGCTGTCGAAAGTCTTAATTTTTTAAAAACAGAAAAAAGTCGAATCGTTATGTTAACATAATCTCAACATACATGAGAGGGGATGCACCATTATGAACGTATCATACTTAAGAAAGCGTTTTGCTGAAGTGAAAAAATATGAAACAGATTGTGCAGATAAACTGATGGACTTTGCAAAATTCCTCTATATTCAAGGCCATCTCACCGCAACCGAATTTCGAAACAGTATGAAGGTTCTCGAAGCAAGTGGAGCAGAAAACCCGGCGTATGAATAACATACCCGACCCCTTTATATAAAAGAAGGCAGCCGTTTTCAGCTGCCTTCTTTTTCAATCTCATCCCTTAATATACGAAGCGTATATAAAACAGATTCAGTTAAATCCCTGTATCTTTTTTTATGAATATGATGAACATATGATTGGAGCATCAGCTCCCCGAAATTTTCTGTAACGGCCTGAATTTGTGCATGATGAACGTATTTCGGACGGTTTTCCTGAATAAACGCAAGCGCTGCTTCTGTCCAAAGCGCGCAAAGCCGGTCTCTTTTTTCAACATCGGGTTTAATCGTCTCAAAAAAATCATATGAACGGCCTGACTCTTTTCCATCCTGATACCTTTTTTCGGCTTCCAGAACTGCCTCTATCATTTGTTCTGTCAGCTCCAATAACGACTGTGTCTGCAAACGGACTCACCTCAGTACATATGGTACCAAAGTTTTTGCACAAAATCAGCTTATCCGGCAGACTCGCGGCAAATCCTTTTTACGCCGGTCAGTCAAAAACAGGTCATCAATACAAACATGAAGCTCCCGCGCCTCTTCCTCAAGACGGGAAAGTTTCTCCTGTCTGATTTCTTCAGCTTCCGCCTGACAGGATCTGACTGCTTGGGTAAGCGTTTTTTCAGCAGCAGAAATCCGGATTTCGATATCAGAAAGCAGACGGAGAATATCAGCCTTGCTCGTGTAAACAGACATTCATGTTCCTCCCTTTTATCACTTGCGTCTCTTTCAAATATAATTCTCGTTTTCATACCGCTCTCCTCTGCACATGACAAAACTAGAAGCAGTTCGGCAAACAAACAGAGATTATCCTAAAAGGCGTGCCTTTCGACAAAAAAGTGCCGCAAACTTTGTATGAACCGGCACGTTAATGCAAACGATACAGTTGAGGAGGTGCCGTATGAAAACGAGACCGAAAAATGCAGGTAAACAGCAAAAAACCGAAGCAAAAACGACTGATACGCTTGATAAAAAATTAGGCGGCCCAAACCGCCCTTCCACGTAACACATCAGCAGCCCGAAACCCCAGCGAACGGTTTCGGGCTTTTTCATTTCTTCAGCCACTCTTTAACCGCGAAGATCGCATGGAGCTCCCGTCTTTTCTGGAAGTACCAGTCCGTCAGTTCAAGCTGTTTCGGCATTTTCTCCTGTAAGAAAGCCCCTTTTCTTAACCTTTTTTGAAACCAATCCGCCCTTTCGCCGTCTAATGGGTGGGCAACAATGGGATAGGTTGTCCTAAGCATCGGTGATGTTCTTTTTTTGATGCCGATCATTTTCTCCATATCAAAGCGTGAACCGGTATGAGGAACGGTATCAAGAAAACGGTAAAAAGAAGCGTGAAGATCAGGGCTGAACAGAAGGCGGGCCAGCTGTTTTCCGAGCGTAATTCTCTCTTCGGTTTTTGAAAACCGTTTGACGGAAATTCCGTATAAATGTCCGTCAAATGAAGGGAATATCACCGTATTAAAGTGAAACCAATCACTTAAATAAAAAGGAATCGTGCCAAAAACATTCTTTTTAAACGAAGGATTTTGTATAATAGGTGCTTGGATAGTGTTTTGTTCATTTATAATAAGAGCATACATGAGCCGTTCCGTATCTCCGTCACGCCAAAAGCGGAACCATTCTTCCTGCATAAAAGCCGAGACGCGGAAATAAGGAAGATGACGGAAAAGAGGTTCGCCGATTTGTTTTGACCACTGGTAGACCAGAAGCTGAGGATAGGCATCAGAAAAAATCAGCCAATTCGCCCTTTCATACGAAAGGAAAAACCAGTTTTTCTGACTGCTGTCAAGGCCCTCCTGATAAAGGACGCCTCTTAAATCAGTCATCGACCAGCCCGCATTGCGGGACACAAAGGATGCCAAAAGCGGCCACTTGATCTCAGGATGGCGGTCATAATATGCTTTATAGGCATTCGTCCGGGAAATATTATCGGCATTTTTTATTTTCGTCTCTTTTTCGATCAGGCGAAGAATGGCGGTTACGGTCTGTCGTTTATGCACGTTCATTCACTTCCGTCACTATTAGTTTGATAAGGAGGATGGAAAAAGTGATTCGGTACCCGAATGGAAAAACTTTTCAGCCGAACAAAACGGTTTCATCCCAAAACAGCCAGAAACGGTCTCATTCCTACAGTAATCGCGGCATGACCCTCGAAGACGACCTGAATGAAACGAATAAGTATTATCTGGCTAACCAAATTGCTGTCATTCACAAAAAGCCGACACCCGTCCAGATTGTAAACGTCCACTATCCGAAAAGAAGCGCCGCAGTCATTAAGGAAGCTTATTTTAAACAGTCTTCAACAACTGACTACAACGGCATTTATAAAGGACGCTACATCGATTTCGAGGCAAAAGAAACAAAAAACAAAACGGCATTTCCCCTGCAGAATTTTCATGATCATCAGATTGAGCATATGAAGCAGGTGGTCAGGCAAGACGGCATTTGTTTTGTTATTATATCCGCTTTCGGAAAGGTTTATTTCCTCGAAGCCGACAAGCTGTTTGTCTTTTGGGAGAGAAAGGAGAAGAACGGCAGAAAATCAATTCGCAAAGACGAATTAGAAGATGCTTCCTTTCCGATTTCCCTTGGATACTCACCGAGAATTGATTATATTAGTATTATTGAACAGCTTTATTTTTCGCAGGAACAGTAGACTGAGCGAAAGGTTGATAAACGAAAGGTTGAGATGTTATGTCAGATCAATTTACGAGCCGTGAAGAACGCCGTAAGGCAAGGCAGACGAAAAGCACTAAGCCCTCTTCACCGAAAAAAGGCAAGAAACAGCGTAAAGGCGGTTTATTCAAAAAGATTGTGCTGTCCTTGGTTATTCTGTTTGTCCTTGGCATAGTCGGCGGAGCGGCGGCATTTGCCGTTTTGGTTTCCGGCGCGCCGTCTTTGGACGAAGCCAAGCTGAAAACGCCTTACTCTTCAACGATTTACGATAAAAACGGAAAAGAAATCGCGGAAGTGGGCGGTGAAAAACGAACCTACGTCCCGATTAAGGATATACCCGATGTTGTGAAAGAAGCATTTATCGCAACTGAAGACGCCCGTTTTTATAAGCACCACGGTATAGACCCGATTCGTATCGGAGGCGCTTTGGTCGCCAACTTTACGGATGGGTTCGGTTCAGAGGGAGGAAGCACAATCACCCAGCAGGTTGTGAAAAACTCGCTTTTGACCCATCAGAAAACGATTAAACGGAAAGCACAGGAAGTGTGGCTTTCCCTGCAGCTGGAGCGCCATTATTCTAAAGATGAAATCTTAGAAATGTATTTAAACAGAATTTATTTCTCACCGCGCGCCTACGGCGTCGGAAAAGCGGCTGAAGAATTCTTCGGCGTAAAAGACTTAAGCAAACTTACGGTCGAACAGGCTGCGACGCTTGCCGGAATGCCGCAAAGCCCGACCGGATATAACCCGGTTAAAAACCCGAAGGCTTCCGAAAAACGACGAAACATCGTTCTCAGCTTAATGGAAAAACAAGGATTCATTTCAAACTCTGAATACCAAAAAGCGAAGAAAGTGTCCATGAAAGATGAAGGCGTCGTCAGCCAAAAGGAATACGATAAAAAGGACACAAATAAATACAGCGCTTTTGTCGAAGAAGTTATGAAAGAAATTGAGACAAAAGAAAAGAAAGACGTCGATATTTCAACTGACGGACTGAAAATTTATACGACTCTTGATACGAAAGCACAAGATTATCTTGATCAATTGATGAACGGTGACACAGCCGGCTTTTCGGAAGGCATGCAGGGCGGCGTCACGCTCCTTGATACGACAAACGGAGAAATCCGCGCCATCGGGGCAGGACGGAACAGAACTACCGGGGGATTCAATTATGCAACACAAGGTAAAACCCAGCCCGGTTCGACGATAAAACCGATTCTTGATTACGGACCGGTCATTGAAAATAAAAAATGGTCGACGTATGAACAGATTGACGACTCAGCTTATACGTACTCTGACGGCACACCGATTCATGATTGGGACAATAAATACAGAGGCCAGATATCAATGCGAGAGGCCCTCGCAGACTCACGTAATATTCCTGCTTTAAAAGCATACCAAGCAGCAGGAAAAGATCATGCCGTCGACTTCGCAAACGACTTAGGATTGGGATTAAACAAAGATCAAGTATATGAACCCTACTCTATCGGGGGATTTGGTGAGGGTAACCGCGGTGTATCTACTATGACCATGGCAGGCGCCTACAGTGCGTTCGGAAATAACGGAACGTACAACGAACCGCACGCGGTCACATCGATTGAATTTAATGACGGCACTAAGCTTGATTTAACACCGAAACCGAAAAGTGCTATGAGCGACTACACAGCGTTTATGATTACAGATATGCTCAAATCAGCTGTCGAATCAGGAACAGGTAAACTGGCTCAGGTGGCGAACGTGGAAGTCGCCGGTAAAACGGGTACGACCAACTTTACTAAAGAGGACATTCAAAAATATAACATTGCTCCAGGCGGAGTCCCAGACTCATGGTTTGTCGGATACACCCCTCAATATACAGCGGCGGTTTGGACCGGAGTTGAGTCTGGCAACAAAGCAGGCAAGAAATCACTGTCTTCTGCAGACCAGCAAGTCGCAAAACGGATTTTCCAAAAGCTGATCTCATACGTTGATGACGGTAAAGGAAGCTTCAAGCAGCCTGACAGCGTTGTAAAAGAAACAGTTGAGAAAGGCTCGAATCCTGCCGCTTTAGCCGGACCGAATACGCCGGATGATAAAAAAGTGACGGAGTACTTCGTGAAAGGAACGCAGCCAACTGCCGTTTCTAAAACGTACACGAAAGAAAAAGCCGATAAACCGACAGGATTGCAAGTGAAATACGACAAAGATAAAAAATCATTAACCTTAAGCTGGGATTATGACGGTGATGCAACATTCAATGTCAAACAATCCGTTGACGGCGGAAGCTACAGTGACATTCAAAACAGTTCGGCAAAAGAAGCCGTCGTCTCAAATGTCACGCCAGGCTCCACATACAGCTTCCAGGTGACAGCGGAAAACGATGACGGAAAAAGCGATACGGCATCAGCATCTTTCAAAGTCCCGAAAGATGAAGAAGACGATGCGGATAAAGATAAAGCGACTGACGATGAACAGAAGACTGATGAAGATAAAGATAAGGACAAGACGCAAACTGATGATTCAAACACAGATGACAATCAGACAGATACGTCTGACGGATCGGATCAAACACCAACTGATGACCCGGATAAAAATCAGGATCAATCCGATAAGGATCAAACAGATAACAACAATCAGAATCAGCCCGGCAACGGGACCGATAACAACGGACAGCAAGATAACGGCTCTGATAATGATTCCGATTCCGGTTCAGACGGCTCAAATAAACCTGACAGCGGTCAAACGGATAAAAACCAAGACTCATCTTCAACTATCAACGGGCAGTCCAATTCGTCAACCATCCAGTCAAATCCCGCTCATTAGCGGACGAAATCCTTCACCCCAAACAGGTGAAGGATTTTTTCGTACAAAAAAACCTCCTTATGGGAAAAGGAGGTTTTTAACATTTGTTCATGGCTTCATATTTATGATATTGTTTCTTCATCTCCGTCATCAATTCATCCAGCTGAATAAACGAGTGAAATTGAGTCGGTTTTGTTAAAATAAACGCCATTCGCTCCGCCCAATTGATCGGTTCCGCGGGAAAATGCTTTGTTTCAAGCACAGTCCAGTCGAGTGATGTGACCCGCTCCCCTGCCGTCCAATGAAAAGCGGCAATCAGACAGGCTATTCCCTTCAGCATGTCATTTTGATCACATCTCGATTTTCTTGTTTGAAAAACGGGAAGCAGCGTTTCTTTCGTTTCATTCCAAATCTGAAAAAGAAACGGGACATATTCGCCCCTTTCCCTCCATGGCTGCACTGTTGGCTGACCGCTGAAATCCATATACAGCGGATGGCGGCGCAGCGCCGCTTTGATCTCGAGGCTTTCCAAGTCCGTAAGGCTGCGCAGGTATGTTTCATAGCCTGCCAGAATGTCAATCGCCGTCACCGTTTCACCAGCCCTTTTTTGTCACGCTTCTGCCCTTCTCTGCATAGCGGAAGCAAAGGACATTCCGCACAGCGGGGAGATTGCGCTTTACAGTGATACCGGCCGAAAAATATTAATCTGTGATGCGTAACAGACCAATCCTCTTTCGGCACTTTTTTCATTAATGTTTTCTCTACTTCCAAAACAGAGTCCTTCCAGCGGCAGATGCCGAGCCGTTTAGAGACCCGCTCCACATGAGTGTCTACTGCGATCGCAGGTACGCCGAAAGCAACAGACACGACCACATTTGCCGTTTTCCGTCCGACACCCGGCAGCTTCACAAGCTCATCCCGGTCTTTCGGCACTTCTCCGCCGTACTCTTCGATGATCATTTTGCTCAGCTTTTGAATATTTTTGGCTTTATTACGGTACAGACCGATTGATTTAATATCCTGCTGGAGTTCTTCCAGCGATACGGCAAGATAATCTTCGGGCCGTTTATATTTTTGAAATAGCGTTTTTGTCACTCTGTTGACGAGAGCGTCCGTACATTGCGCGGATAATGCGACTGCCACAACCAATTCGAAAGGATTTGAATGGACAAGTTCACATTCTGCGTGCGGAAACATATCGCCGATTTTTTCAAGACAATATTCAATCTGCTTTAAATTTAACACGTTTCTCCCCTTCTCATGTTATTGTTCCAGCCAATTGTAAAAAGGCACCTGCCTCGTATACTCTTTTTGCGGATCATTCTGTTTCGTTTGAACACGCCGGAATTTTTGGCTGTGCGCCTTCGCCTGCTCAACCGTTTTGAAGCCATTCTTTTTCCATTCAAATAAAATCCGGTCAATATAGCGAAAACTGAGTTTCCCCGATAAAACGGCTTCTTTTAAGGCGTGTTTAATCAGAATCGCATCATGCTGATCCTGATCCTGCCATATGGCCAGCGTCTCGCATTCAAGCGGCGACAGCGGTCTTCCGAACTCTTCTTCAAAGATGGTATACAGGCTTTTTTGTTCTCTTTCTGACGTTCTTTCCTGCGTTTCATTTTGAGAATGCTGCATGTAATCATACAGCTTCGCCCATAACGGCTGCAGAGAATATTTTTCGAACTTTATGCCGTTATGGTCTTCACATTCTTCAATAAACAGAAAACCTTTTTGAATAAACATTCTCAGGCAGCTTGTACATTCTTCAGCAGAGATGGACATGCCTGATTGAAGTTCAAACGGCGTCGGAAAATAAGAGCCCTTTTCCAAATGCATTTTAATCTTCAAAAGCAGGATCAATTCGGTTTCATTCAGCCCGAGCTGCCGGTAATGTGTCAGCAGCAGGTTGGGAATGCTTGAAATGCCGAGTTCCTGCATATCTATAAATTGCTGTTTTTTCATCCTTACACCTCTTACTGTAAAAGGTTATCTCCGGGAGCTTTCCCCTTTACTTAGAAAAAGTCTCCCTTGCAGGAGACTTCGTTTTTCATAACTATTACGGATACAGACGGTTCAGAAGTCTCGGGAACGGAATCGTTTCACGCACGTGAGGCGCTCCGCTGATCCAAGCCACTGTCCGCTCAAGTCCGAGGCCGAAGCCGGAGTGCGGAACAGAACCGTATTGTCTGAGTTCAGCATACCATTTGTAAGCATCTGAATCCAGACCGTGTTCTTTTAATCTTTCTTCCAATAAATCCATATCATGAACACGTTCTGAACCGCCGATGATTTCCCCGTAGCCT
Source organism: Bacillus sp. Bvel1 (assembly GCF_014872755.1). Classification (NCBI taxonomy): domain Bacteria; kingdom Bacillati; phylum Bacillota; class Bacilli; order Caryophanales; family Bacillaceae; genus Bacillus; species Bacillus sp. Bvel1. Next base: position 268,105 of record NZ_JAAOBZ010000007.1, read on the forward strand.
TCCGGAGCGATTAAGTCGGCACATAACACGACATCGTCACGATCTTTGGCAGGCTGCATATAGAACGGTTTTAATGACGTCGGGTAATGGGTGATAAACACCGGTTTGTCATAGCTTTCTGCGATCGCTGTTTCATGCGGCGCACCGAAGTCATCTCCCCACTCAATATCGTCAAAGCCTTTTTCTTTCAGGAATTCAATCGCTTTATCGTACGTAATGCGCGGGAATGGCGCTTTGATTTGTTCAAGCTTCGATGTGTCTCTTCCTAATGTGTTCAGCTCGATCTTACAATGTTCCAGCACACTTTGTACGATGTATGCAACATAATTCTCCTGAACTTCAAGGTTTTCTTCAAATTCAACAAATGCCATTTCAGGCTCAATCATCCAGAATTCGATGAGATGGCGTTTCGTTTTCGATTTTTCCGCTCTGAACGTCGGTCCGAAAGAGAATACTTTTCCGAGCGCCATTGCAGCTGCTTCCATATACAGCTGGCCGCTTTGAGACAAGAAGGCGTCTTCATCAAAATATTTCGTCGCGAACAGCTCAGTCGTGCCTTCGGGAGCGCTTCCCGTCAAAATCGGCGGATCAACTTTCACGAAGCCTTCTTTGTTGAAAAATTCATAAGTCGCACGGATGATTTCGTTACGGATTTTCATAATCGCGTGCTGGCGTTTCGAACGGAGCCATAAATGTCTGTGATCCATTAAGAATTCCGTACCGTGCTCTTTAGGCGTAATCGGATAATCAGTCGCTTCGTGAATGACTTCAATGGATGTAACAGCAAGCTCATAGCCAAGCGGTGAACGCTCGTCCTCTTTCACAATTCCTTTTACATAAAGTGACGTTTCCTGCGTCACTGATTTCGCGATTTGGAAGATGTCTTCTTCTACTTCAGCTTTGACGACAACTCCCTGAATGAAGCCGGTACCGTCTCTCAGCTGTAAAAATGCGATTTTACCGCTTGAGCGTTTATTAGCGACCCAAGCTCCAATCGTTACTTCCTCGCCTGTGTGTTTATACACTTGGTTGATTGTTGTTTTCAAACTCTTTCCCTCCAGAACAAGAAAGACATTCAGGAATCTGCCTGAATCTCTTTTTTCATCACTTTATTATACCCGTTCTACTCTAACGGGGTCAATGTAAGTGAAAAGCGGCTTTAAAAGCCGCTTTTTCAGAATCAGCTGTGTTTTTCCGTAAAGCGGCGGATTCTCTTGACCGCTTCTTCTAAAAGATCGAGTGACGTTGCGTAAGATAAGCGGACGTTGTCCGGTGAACCGAAACCCGAGCCCGGCACGATGGCGACTTTTTCTTCTTCCAGAAGCGCCTTGACGTATTCATCGACATCTTTGAATCCGCAGTTTTCTGCGGCCGCTTTGGCGTTAGGGAACAAGTAAAACGCTCCTTCAGGTTTGACACAGGTGAATCCGGGAATCTCACTGATCTGAGCGTAAATGGTATTCAGTCTGTGCTCAAATGCCTGTCTCATCTCTTCCAGCGGCTCAGCCGGCCCGTTATAGGCCGCAATGGCGCCGTATTGAGCGATGGACGTCGGATTTGAGGTGCTGTGGCTTGCAAGGCTCGTCATCGCTTTAATAATCGTCTCCGAACCCGCCGCATAGCCGATCCTCCAGCCCGTCATGCTGTGAGATTTCGAAACGCCGTTAATGATGATCGTCTGCTCTTTCAATTCATCTGAAAGCTGTGCGATTGAGACGTGTTTTTTTCCTCCGTATGTAAGCTTCTCATAAATCTCGTCAGAAACGATCAGAATGCCATGCTCCAGACACACTTTTCCGAGTTCCGCAAGCTCTTCCTTCGTATACATAACACCTGTCGGGTTGCTCGGTGAATTGATAATGAGGGCTTTTGTTTTCTCAGTGATAGCCTGCTTCAGCTGCTCCGGTGAAATTTTAAACTGATTGGATTCCAGCCCTTCTGCATAGACGGGACGCCCCCCTGCCAGTTTCACCTGCTCAGGATAGCTGACCCAGTAAGGAGTCGGTATAATCACTTCGTCCCCTTCATCGAGAATGACCTGAAATAATGTATACAGAGCGTGTTTCGCTCCAGTGCAGACAATGATTTCTGACGGCTTATATTCAATCCCCTGATCGTTTTTGAATTTTTTTGCGATACTGTCTTTCAAGGCCGGCAGACCGCCTGAAGGCGTATATTTCGTATAGCCTTCATTCATGGAACGCACCGCGGCATCTATAATGTGCTGAGGCGTATTAAAATCCGGTTCTCCTGCTCCGAGGCCGATGACATCATGGCCTTCCGCTTTCAGCTCTTTCGCTTTTGCGGTAATTGCAAGTGTTGCAGACGGTGTTAATGCGGATACTCTTTTTGCCAATTTCAACTTGAACTCCCCCTAATACGTCTCACGGTGTGATGTTTTTGAGAATCTTGCCGCTTGTAAAGTCCACATAGCTAAAGCTATACTGCCCGCTTTTGTTGATATAGGTCACTTCCCATAACGGAACATTGTTTTCTCTCGCCGGGTGAACGCCATTCAGCTTGGAAACAAGCCCTTCGTCCCGAACGATCTTGGCAGCCTTGCCGCTTGAAATGCCGTCACTGGCTTTTTTTGAGAGAATTTTTGCTTTTTTGTCGGCCGGAACCCATACATACATATCTTTTCCATGTTTATCCGTTCCGGTAACAACATAATATTTCTGTTTGCCGACAAAGGTCTCCACTTTCTCAGCGTCTGTCAGATTCGTTTTTTCTTTAGCGGCTGCGGCAGCTGTTTCGTGGCCTTCTTCTTTTTGAGCCATTGCAGATTTAAAAATGCTGGCCGAAAATAAAAGAACTGCTAAAAAAATAATACCAAATACGGCTGTAAATATTAATGCTTTTTTTCTCATCTTTTTCACCTATGTGCGATAAATGGTGAAGACCGCTTCATTTTGATTTTCTTCGTCGAGCGCAAGGCCGAACATCAGGTTGTCCCGTTTCAAAGTCCGGTTTAATGTATCGACGATTTTATATAAATCATCTGAATGCTCCACATTAATCGTTGACAGAATTTCAATTTTGCTTTCCATTTTTATACCCTCCATCGGTCGAACAAATTTTGTTAGTCATAACGGGATGCGCCCGCGGCATAATAAAATCACAAGGCGGCATGAACCCGCTTTTACTATAAAAACAATTCCTCATCCCACACCACGAAAGCCGCGTTTATGCGGCTTTTATTCCGTTTGGCTGACATAAGCCCCGAGTTCGGCATCCGTCAGCTCCAAAAGGGATGAAGTCGGGAGCGCTTCAAGAAACAGCCGTCCGTATCCCGCCGTCTTTACACGCTGATCTAAAAGAACGATCGTTCCCTTGTCTCCCGCCGTACGGAGCAGGCGCCCGATCCCCTGTCTGAACGTTAACACGGCCTCAGGCAGGGAAATCGTCTGAAACGGATTTTTCCCCTGCTTCTTGGCAAATTCGCATTTTGCGGCGTGAAGCGGATTATCAGGCGCCCTGAAAGGAAGTCTTGCGATCATGACGGTTGACAATTCATCCCCCGGAAAATCAACGCCTTCCCAGAAATGATTCGTCCCGAGCAAAATCGCCCGGCTTGCCGTTTTAAAGGTTTTCATTAATTTACCGGGACTCCCGCCTGAAATACCTTGGGCGAGAAGCTGAATGCCTGAGATCTCCATACTGAGTTTCAGTTCCTGATACACTTTTTTCAGCATATCATGAGAGGTAAACAGGACAAGGATCTTCGGCTGTTTTCCCTTTGACATGATTTCTGCATACTTGGCAATATGCTCAATGACTTCCCGCTCCCCGTCATATTTAACGGATTTCATCTCTTTCGGAATGATGACGTTCATCTGATCATCGTAAGAAAAAGGAGACGGGATGCTTTTGGTGCGCGGATAAAAATCCGCAAGTCCGAGCCTTTCAATCATAAATTGAAAAGACTGCTCCACCATTAAGGTCGCTGATGTGAGCACAACGCTTTTTTTGCGGGCGAAAAACTGGTCTGCCAGCATTTCACCGGGCTCCAAAGGCTGCGCATAGATGCTGACGGCATTTTTTGCGCCCTTCGCATCAATTTCAACCCAAACGGCTTCTTTCTCATCATTTTCAAACAGCAGCCTGCTGAACGTATCGCGATATTCTTTCAGCCCCCTGATACACTTTACATATTCGCCCGCTAAAAAAGCCGCTCCGCTTTTCATCTGATCAAGCTTTTGGTGTAACAGTTTCTCCTGTACGGAAAACATGTCAAGCAGCTGATCCAGCATCGCACAAAGCCGCTCCGCTCCGTCCGTTATCATGTGAAATCCTTTATCCTGGCTTTTATGATTGAGACTATAGACGAGACGGTTCAGATCGTCTTTAGGTTTTCTTCGTTTGACAAAAGAATGCACTGAACTGAAAAATGCGTCGCTTTCCGATTGAATATGCTTCATCCACTCATCGGCGTCAAAAAAACTTTCCGCCGGCAGTTCATACGTATAAAACAGTTTTCTCATCCGCTTTAACAGTCCGTGTTCCTTTAAGGTCCCGATTCGGCTGAGCTTTGTGTGCAGTCCGATGTATGAAGCTCTCTTCCCCAGGTGCTCGCTGGCGGCGCGTTCGAAATGATGCGCTTCATCAATGATGACCGTTCCGCTTGCAGGCAGTTTTTTCGTTTCACTGCTTTGATCTGAAAACAGCAAAGCATGGTTTGTGATAATCAGATCTGCGGCCTGCGCTTTTTCTTTAGCCCGTTCATAAAACCCGGCAGCCGAGTCCTTCCCTTTTTTCATAAAAGAATTCTCATCGTAAGCCATGCGCTCCCACAGCAATCTGCCGCCTGATGGAAGATTCAGCTCAGCGGCGTCGCCCGTTTCAGTCTCTGTCAGCCAGACGAGAAGCTGCGCTTTCGTCAAAACCGCATCATAGTTGTCATCTTCCTCATGCAGAATATGTTCAAACTTCGGCAGGCACAGATAATGTGATTTCCCTTTTAAAATAGCGGCTTTGACCGGCCAAGGAAACATACGCTCCAAAAGCGGAAGATCTTTAGACATGATCTGCTGCTGCAAAAGAGTAGAGTACGTGCTGATAATGACGGGAGTTTGTTCCGCTTTGGCAAATAAAACAGCCGGAACGAGATAACCGATCGTTTTTCCGATGCCGGGCGCCGCTTCAATCAGCGCATGCTCCCGATTGCGGAAGGCGCCAAGCACTTCATCCATCATCGTAAGCTGTCCTTTCCGCTTTTCATAGCGGGGGATGATGCCGGACAAGATCTGTTCTTTTTCTTCGTTCCACTTTTCAAGGTCAATGGCTGCATTCACCGGACGGGAAACCGGAATGTGATCGGGCTCTTTAATTGAAAAAGAGGCGTATGGAATGCAGCTCTTTTCTTCCGCCGGCCTGCTTTCATGTATAAAAGAATCCAAAAGCAGCGTCAAATCGCTGATAAAATGCTGTGAAAGCCTTCTAAGCTGCTTTAACGTCGGTAAAGGCAGATGTTTCAGTTTATGTAAAATGTCTAAAAAGACCAGGCCCGTAACCTCCGCATCGCTGTCTGCGCGGTGAGGGCGGTCATGAACAATATTCAGCTCTGCGCACAACTCACCGAGCTTATATCCTTCAAACCCCGGGAAAACAATACGCGAAAGCTCAACCGTATCAAGCACTTCACAATCCGGCAGCTCATAGCCCGCTTCGCTCAGTTCATGCCGGACAAATCCGAGGTCGAAATGAATATTGTGGGCAACAAAATACGCGCCGTCAAGCAGATGAAAAATCTCCTCTGCGACCGCTTCAAACGGCAGTTCATTTTCAACCATTCCGGACGAAATTCCGGTCAGCTGTTCAATAAACGGCGGGATGGCCTGATTCGGATTGATATATTTTGAAAACCGCTCAGTTATTTGTCCATTTTCAATGACAACCGCTGCGATTTGAATGATTTTATCGCCCTTTTTCGGCGAATTTCCTGTTGTTTCGACATCTATGACAACGAACCGTTGTTTGTTCATTAAAATGGACACCTCAATTCTTGCATACGAGAAAAGTGTAACACGTTTTGTTGAGAAATGGAGCGGAAAAACAGCTTTTGCCCCTAAATCTTAAAAGAAAACCCCCATGAAGGGGGCTCTTTTACAAAATCGTGTGTGCCGGCTCCTGGCCCAGCATCTGCTCGATTTTATTCTGATCATCCAGAACGGCCACCTTCGGCTGATGGCTTTTTGCTTCCTGATCAGACATCATTTGATAAGAAATAATAATGACTTTATCTCCTTCTTGGACGAGACGGGCGGCAGCTCCGTTTAAACAGATGACGCCGCTCCCCCGCTTACCGGGAATAATATACGTTTCAAGTCTCGCTCCGTTGTTATTATTCACAATCTGAACTTTTTCATTAGCGAGCATTCCGACGGCATCTAAAAGATCTTCATCAATCGTGATGCTGCCGACATAGTTTAAATTGGCTTCCGTCACGGTAGCGCGGTGCAGTTTTCCGGCCATCATAGTGCGGTACATATTATGATCTCTCCCATTCATCAATATCAATAATGATATTATCAATCAGTCTGGCTTTAGAAAATTGGACGGCGCAGGCCAGAATGACCTTGCCGTTTAATGTTTTAAGCGGAGTCAGCTCCGGATAAGCGTACAGTTCGGCATAATTAATGACGCCGCTTGTGTTTTCGATGATATCGGTGACGGTTTTTATAACGGTTTCCGGATTTCTTTCACCGTCTCTGACCAGTTCGGCACCTTGCTGCAATGCTTTATAGATCATCGGCGCTTCTTTGCGTTCCTGCTCAGTCAGATAGACGTTGCGAGAGCTTTTGGCAAGTCCGTCTTCTTCTCTGACCGTGTCCACTGCAACCAATTCGATATCCATAAAGAAATCCTCAATCAATCCGTCCACAACCGCTGCCTGCTGGGCATCTTTCAGGCCGAAGTAGGCGCGGGTCGGTTTAACGAGATTGAAAAACTTCGTCAGCACAGTGGCCACTCCGTCAAAATGGCCGACGCGGGAGGCGCCGCACAACACGTCAGTTCTCCTTTTCACTTGCACGGCAACATTTTGCTCGCCCTTATACATGTCACTCGGAGACGGCGTAAACAAAACATCTGCTCCCGCCTGTTCTGCAAGCCGGGCATCGCGCTTTAAATCTCGCGGATATGCTTCGTAATCCTCGCCCGGTCCGAATTGAGTCGGATTGACAAAGATGCTCATCACGACAATATCGTTTTCTTTGTTTGCTTTTTCAACCAGGGTCAGGTGTCCTTCATGAAGAAAACCCATTGTCGGGACGAATCCGATCGTCCGGCCTTCTGAGCGGTATTGTGCAATTAATTCTTTCAGCTGTTGAGTTTCTGTCAGTTGTTTCATCGCTTACTTTCCTCCGTATAATAAGCCTTGCAGCACAGTTTGGTTTATCTGAAAGGAATGCTTTTCTTCCGGGAAAACCCGTTCTTTCACATCACGGACATAATCGCTGAGGGCCGACTCAATCGTGCCGTCGATGTTGGCGTATTGCTTCACGAACTTCGGTGTTCTGTCCACGCCGTGGCCGACGACGTCATGATAGACAAGGACTTGGCCGTCCGCTTTTGAACCGGCTCCGATTCCGATGACGGGAATGGATACTTCTTCTATTATTTTAGCAGTCAGTTCAGCAGGCACACATTCAAGCACGAGCATCATCGCTCCCGCCTGCTCGCATTTGATACTGTCTTCAATGAGCTTTTTCGCGCTTTGCTCATCTTTTCCCTGCACTTTATATCCGCCTAATACGCCGACAGACTGCGGTGTGAGGCCTAAATGGCTGACGACGGGAATTCCGCCGAGAGTCAGCGCGCGGATGGATTCGAAAACGCCGTCTCCGCCTTCCAGCTTTAACGCGTCCGCGCCGCTTTCCTGAATAATGGCCGCGGCGTTTTTCAATGTATCCTCTTTTGAAAGGTGGTAAGACATAAACGGCATGTCAGTTACGATAAACGTATTTTTCGCACCGCGTTTTACCGCTTTTGTATGGTGAATCATGTCCCTGACCGTTACGCCGACGGTTGAATCGAGTCCGAGCACGACCATTCCGAGCGAATCCCCGACTAAAATCATGTCGACTCCCGCCTGTTCCGCAAGCTTTGCCTGCGGATAATCGTAAGCGGTCAGCATCACGATCGGCTCTCCGTTTTCCTTCATTTTCATGAAATCCAGTTTTGTTTTCATTCTGTTTCTCCTCCTCTAAACGGTGAGGAGATGAGCCGCCAATTCTTCGCAAGCAAAAAAGCCTTCTGTAAAATAAGAAGGATTCCCACTTGTTTAACGTTCGGCGAATGTCATCCCTCTGTCCCAGTCCTTTTTTGGATCAAGGCAGACTTTTCGTAATCTCTGTTCTGCTGATCAGGTGCAGTTCATTATGATACTGCCCATAGGAAGTATACCAAATTCACGAGGCTTGTACCAACTAAGATTAATTGAGCTCAATATCGGCAGAATAGATCTTCTTTATACCGTCTCTCGTTTCCAAAAGAAGAACTCCCTCATTATCAATGCCGAGCGATTTCCCGTAAAACGTTCCTTGCAGCGTTCTCGCTCTGAGCTCGTTCCCCAGTCCGACCGCATAGCTTTCCCATAGCAGCTTGATCGGTGTAAAGCCGTGGTTCAAGTAATCCTGATAGCGTTTTTCAAAAGTCAGCAGAATCTCTTGTATCAGACCCGCTCTGTCAATTTTTTCACCGGCTTCCATGCTCAGGCTCGTCGCAATGTCCTGAAGCTCGCCGGGAAAATCGGTTTCCTGCTGGTTCACGTTGATGCCGATCCCGAGAATAACCGAACGGACACGGTCCTCTTCCGCCTGCAGCTCAGTTAAAATCCCGACGGCTTTTTTGCCGTGAATCATTAAATCATTCGGCCATTTAATGGCGGGCTGTACGCCTGTAAAAGCCTCGATGGCCTGTACGACCGCAACGGCGGATAACAGGGTGAGCTGCGGCGTTTTTTGCAAAGGAACGTCGGGTCTCAGAATGAGGCTCATCCAAATCCCGTTTCCCTCCTGTGAATGCCATACTCTGGCCATTCTCCCTCTGCCTGCCGTTTGTTTATCGGCGACTACGAGGGTCCCTTCCGGCGCGCCGTCATTGGCAAGTTCATGAGCGGTTTTTTGGGTGGACGGCAGGACGTCCCGGTAATGAAGCTGTTTGCCCAAAACCTCTGTTTTCAGCCCGAAACGGATTTCGGATTCACTGAGTTTCCCCGGTTTTTTAATGAGCCTGTACCCTTTTCGTCTGACCGCCTCAACCTCATAGCCCTCTTTGCGGAGCTCCTCTATATGTTTCCAAACGGCGGTTCTCGAGCAGCCGAGCGCGTCACTTATTTTCTGCCCGGAGATAAAGCCGTCACCCGCCTCAGAAAATAAATCAATTAATCGGGTTCTTAATGTTGATCCCATGATGCGAGCCACTCCTTTATGTCATGTTTTCGGTTAGGAAGCTTCCCTGCCAATACCGCTTCTTCAATCCGGCGAAGTTCTTCGGCCACCCATTTACCCGCGCGGCGGTTTCTGAGCTCCATCAGATCAGCGCCTGAAATGTCGAGGTCTCGAAGGCTTTTGATCGGCAGCTGCTCATACAGGCTCTGAACCTCTTTCAGCTTTTGTTCATCAATCGTCTTATGCTGTTTCAGCATCCCGATTTTAACGGCTGAAAACAGCGCCTCTCCCGCCCGGTACATCGCTTCTGCTTCCAGCTGCGCCGGATAAACGCTTATGATCTGCACCGCTTTTTTTATGACCTTTCCCGGCAGTTTCCATTGTTTTAAAAACGCCTCGGCGCTTTTCGGACAAAGACCGAGAAACAATAACAGCGCTGCCCAGCGTTCTTCGCGTGCATCTAAAGAAGAAAACGGAAAGCCGCTTGCTTCAAGCATTTGCTGCTCATAACCGGAAAGGCCGGGCAGCTCTTGTATCAGACCTGTCTGCACCATCGTTTGAATCGCTTCTTGTGAGAAAGCGCCCTGCATCAGCTTTTCAAACTCGACGGTCTTTCGTTCTACTGATACATGTGCCAAAAGCTCCCTGTCTTTTATGACGGCCTCTCTTGTTTCTTTTTCTAACAGAAAGCCGAGCTGACTCATAAAGCGGACGGCTCTCATCATCCGCAGAGCGTCTTCCCGAAAACGGTCTTCAGGGTTACCCACCGTACGGATCAGCTTTTGTCCGATATCATGTGCGCCTCCGAAATAATCAAGCAGCTCTCCTTCGGCAGACATCGCCATCGCGTTAATCGTTAAGTCTCTCCGCTTTAAGTCTTCTGATAAAGAAGTAATGAACCGCACAGCTTCAGGGCGCCGGTAGTCCTTATATTCCGATTCGGCACGAAAAGTGGTGACTTCATAGGTTTCATCTTCCCACAGGACGATGACGGTGCCGTGCTCTTTTCCTACATCGACAGTCCGCTTAAAGAGGCGCTCCACCTCATTCGGCGAAGCGCTGGTTGCGATGTCCACATCACCTATTTTTCGTTTCATATAGCTGTCTCTGACGGCTCCCCCGACAAAGTACGCCTGATGGCCCGCCTTCATCAGATGATGAAGGATGGGGAGGGCTTTGACAAATTCCTGTTCCATAAGATCACTCCGGTCCTGCCAATTCGTCATAAATCCGTTCATACTGACTGACGATTCTTTGCGAAGAAAAGGAGGTCTCCACCATTTTCAGCGCATGATCAGTCAATCGTTTGCTGAGCTGTTTATCTTCTAAAACGGCAAGCGCTTTTTCAGATGCCGCCTGAATATCGCCGACTTCCACCAGAAAACCGCTTACTTGATCTTTAATCACTTCCGGGATGCCGCCGATATTTGTTCCGATGCACGGCACGCCGCAGGCCATCGCCTCAAGGAGGACGAGTCCGAAACTTTCTTTTTCAGACAGAAGAAGCTTAAGATCGCTGATGGAATACAGCTCTTCCACCCTGTCCTGATTTCCGAGGAGCAGCACTTGATCCTGCAGTCCGTATTTTTCGACAAGCTGCCAAGCGACGCACTTTTCCGGCCCGTCACCGACAAGCAGGAGCTTCGCCTTTGTGTTGGCTGCGATATTACGGAAAACGCGGATGACATCTTTAACACGTTTTACTTTTCTGAAGTTCGAAACATGGATGACGACCTTTTCATCCGGCAAAATACCATGTTTCTCTTTTATACTCTCTGTATTTTTCTTAAGATAAACACGTTCATCAATAAAGTTGTAGATGGTCTCAATTTTTTTATCCGGCTTGATTAAGTCATATGTTTCTCCGGCAAGCGCGGTTGATACCGCCGTCACTCTGTCGGACGCTTCGATGGCAAAACGGATTAAATCTTTTAATGACGGATCATATCCTAAAACGGTGATGTCCGTACCGTGAAGCGTCGTCACGATCCCGATGTCACGCTTGAGCATCTGTTTGGCTAGATAAGCGCATACCGCATGCGGCAGCGCATAATGCGCGTGAATGATATCAAGATTTTCCCTCGCGGCCACCTCGGCGATTTTGCTCGCCAGCGTAAGGTCATAAGGCGGGTGTTTAAATACCGCGTATTGGTTGACTTCCACCTCATGAAAATGAATATTCGGATGATATGTATTTAATCTGAACGGGATGCTTGATGTGATGAAATGAACCTGGTGCCCTTTTTCCGCAAGCAGCTTGCCGAGTTCCGTCGCAATAATACCCGAGCCTCCGACACTCGGGTAGCATGTAATCCCTATTTTTAATGGTCTCATTGTCCGCCCCCAAAAACATCATCATTCAAAACGGGAAGCTGTTTTGAAAAGAAGCCTTCAGCATACCCCGTCCCGGCTTCTTTGCCATACAGTCTTTCCCGCGCTTCCACCATTTCGATATAACCGTTGGTCAGCGGTGTGTTCACTGACTGCGCCGTAGGAATAAACTGGCTTTGATAGGCGTGCAGGCTTTCTTTTTTCAGATCGATGGTTTCCGTTATGTCGATTACAAAGTCCGGACGGTGAAACCCGTTGATCATATAATAGTATACGCGCTGAGCCTTATGAGCCGGCAGTTCCTGATGATCTCTGTATTTATGAATTCCCGCCGAGAACACCGCCTCTTCGACCAAAGCCGCCGCATTGCCGTGGTCAGGATGGCGGTCTTTCGGATAAGGCATGAAAACGGTTTTCGGCCGGCAGGCTCTGATGACACTGACAATCCGGCGGATGCCGTCCTCACTTTTCAAAAGCCCGCGGTCGGGAAGCGTAAGCTGGATTCTCTCTTTTACGCCGAGAATTCGTGCCGCCTCTGCCGCTTCTTCTTTTCTTATCCCTACCGTTCCGTTAGATGATAGTTCGGCCTCGGTCAAATCGCATATCACCGCGGTTTTTCCTTGAGCCGTAAATTTTGCGATCGTGCCGCCCATACCGATCTCGACATCATCACTATGGGCGCCGAACGCCAGGATATCAACGTGTTCAGACATTCGGCTCTCCTCCGCGCACAAGATTGCGGAAATCAAATGCCCCGCCATCCAGCGTCCGGACGAGGATTTCCGCTGTTCCCATATTTGTGGCGAGCGGGATCGCGTATACGTCACACAGCCGGATCAGCGCGGAGACATCCGGTTCGTGAGGCTGCGCAGTTAACGGATCGCGCAGAAAAATGACGAGATCGAGGGCATTTGCCGCAATCAATGCGCCGATTTGCTGATCTCCGCCGAGCGGGCCGGATTGAAAACGTTCAACGGACAATCCGGTCGCTTCCTGGATTTTTAAGCCTGTCGTACCCGTCGCGTATAACTCATGATGGCTCAATATATCTTTATATGCGGTCGTAAACTGAACCATATCCTGCTTTTTTTTATCGTGAGCAATCAAAGCAATTTTCATTTGATGTTCTCCCCCTTGCCGATTCAGTCGATAATATTTTCGAGTCCGTATACAAGCTGGTCGATTTTCATCACTTGCTCCACTGACAGCTTCACTCCTGACATAAAGGAAGCCCGGTTATAGGAGTCATGGCGCAGTTTCAGCGTTTGGCCGTCCATGCCGAACATGACTTCCTGGTGGGCGATAAGGCCCGGCAGACGCACGCTGTGAAGGCGGATGCCGTTTAATTCAGCACCGCGGGCGCCCGGCAGAATTTCTTTTTCATCAGGATGGCCCTGCTGCTTTTCTGTACGGACGCTTGAAATCATTTCCGCTGTTTTCAGCGCCGTTCCGCTCGGGGCATCCAGCTTTTGATCATGATGAAGCTCAATGATTTCTACATCTTCAAAATAGTTGGCGGCCATTTGTGAGAACTTCATCATCAGCACCGCGCCCAATGCAAAATTCGGAGCGATGATGGCGCCGATTCCTTTTTCTTCAGTCAAGGCTTGAAGCTCCTCTAAATCCGCTTCAGAAAATCCGGTCGTTCCCACAACGGGGCGGACGCCGTGTTCAAGAGCGGCTTTCGTATGTTTTTTGCCGATTTCAGGCGTTGTCAAATCGATCAGCACATCCGGTTTTGTTTCTTGGAAACATGCGCGGATATCCGTATAAATAAGAGCGTCTGAATCAGCTGACATCACTTCCCGTAATGTTTGCTGATCGTATGTATGGTCAATGGCGCCGACAAGCTCAAAATGAGGCGTGCGGACGGCAAGTTTTACGGCCTCCTGGCCCATTCTGCCTCTCGGTCCGGCAATGACGACTTTAATGGTTTCATTTGACATGGTTTCTCCTACTTTCCTTCTTCTTTTCTAGTCCAGCGGTCTTTATCACGTGTATTAAATTTATGCATGACGCGGTTATGAGCTTCCTCCAATGAAATATCAAGGGAGTTGGCGAGGCAGATCAGAACGAACAGCACATCGCCCATTTCCTCTTCCATGCTTTTCTCATTTTCCGTCGTTTTCTTCGGCTTTTCCCCATAATAATGGTTGACTTCTCTTGCAAGTTCGCCCAGTTCTTCCGTGAGACGGGCCATCATGGCAAGCGGGCTGAAATAGCCTTCTTTGAATTGGCCGATATATTCATCGACCTCAGCTTGTAAGTCTTTCATCGTTTTGTCACTCACTGTGCGAATACCTCCTGTCATCTCTTCCATGTTAGCTAATTCAAGTACATTTGACAAATGTTAAAAACGGCAGTTTGCTGTTTTCTTTTGTATCCACTATAATATTTACGCAATCTTATGGAAGGAAAAGGGGTTTGATGCAATGCTTGGAGAAATCAGAATCAAAAACATTTGCTTTATTTTAATCGGCGCCGCTGTTTTTTCATTCGGACTGGTTCACTTTAATATGCAGAACAATTTGGCGGAAGGCGGATTTACCGGCATTACGCTGCTTTTATATGCGTTATTCCACATCAGCCCTTCTATTTCCAACCTGGTATTAAACATTCCTATCTTTTTCATCGGCTGGCGTATGCTCGGCCGGACGATGTTTGTCTATACCCTGATCGGCACCGTCTCTCTTTCCGTTTTTCTGAGTGTTTTTCAGCGCTACGAAATTCATATGCCGCTGTCGCATGATTTAGCGCTGGCCGCCTTGTTCGCCGGTGTATTTATCGGCGCGGGTCTCGGCATTATTTTTAAATACGGCGGCACGACGGGCGGGGTCGATATCATCGCCAGGCTGATCAACAAATTTTTCGGAATCCCGATGGGCCGGACGATGTTTGCCTTTGACGCCTGTGTCATTCTGCTTTCTTTGTTTACGTATCTTTCTTACAAGGAAGCGATGTACACGCTTGTAGCCGTTTTTGTCGCTGCGAGGTTGATTGATTTTATACAGGAAGGCGGCTATGCTGCAAAAGGGGCAACGATTATTTCTTCGAAAAACGATTTGATCCAGCAAAAAATCATTGAAGAGATGGAGCGCGGCGTCACCGTTTTAAAAGGACAGGGATCATATACAAAAGAAGACAGGGACGTTCTTTACTGCGTCGTTCCGAAAAACGAAATTGTGCTTTTGAAAAGCGTCATCACTTCCGTTGACCCGCATGCCTTTGTTGCAGTAAGCGACGTCCATGATGTGCTCGGCGAAGGATTTACGCTTGATGAAAATAAAAATCCGATCAGACGATAATAAAAAGGCGGCAAAAGCCGCCTTTACTGTTCGTGTTTCCATTTGACAACCGGTGATTTTTTCTTTTTCAATCGGCGGGCGAATGCCGGACTGACATTGAGCGTCTGCTCGACGAAGCGCTGCGGCGTCAGTGCCAGCCATTGGTTTAAGGAGACGTCTTCGAAACGGTCGCTTTTGAAGATTTCCAGAAAGCGAAGCACGGTGTCACCGGTATTCTGAACATAATGTCCCATTGCAACAGGAACATATCCTACGTCACCCGCTTGATAGTTAAATGTCCGCGCTCTTCCCTCCGCCGCAAACACCGTCATTTTCGCTTCTCCTGAAAGGTAATACTGCCACTCGTCCGTATTCGGGTGCCAATGCAATTCTCTCATGCCTCCGGGTTCGACCTCCACAAGAGCTGCAGCAATCGTTTTTGACACCTTAAACGTTTTTGAATCGACAATCTTTACTCTTCCCCCGCTGGTAACAAGAGGCTCCTGCCGGGAAAGCTTGTAGCTGAACGGCTCTAAAACGGGGCCTTCCGGGGAAGAGACTGCTGCCCGCTCAATTGGGGGCGGCGGTTCCAACTGGAACATATAACGCTCTTTCTTGTGAATGTAAGCCAGCTCATAACCCGGAACACCGAAGTTCGCCTCCAGCACGCTGCGCGGGGTGTGGGCAAACCAGTCCGTTACTGAAAAGGTGCTGTTTTCTGAAAAAGAGCCGTCATCAAAGACGAGCAAAAACTCACTTCCCTGCTCTAATCCTTGAATGGAATGAGGAATGCCGGAAGGAAAATACCACAGGTCCCCTTCACTTACGTTATCAATAAAATTCCGCCCATTTTGATCGACCGCAGTTAAACGTACTCCTCCGTTAATCACATATCCCCATTCGGCTTCTTTATGCCAATGAAGCTCCCGCACAGCTCCCGGTTTCAGCCTCATGTTCACCGCCGCGATGTTTTTGGATACCGGCAGTTCCCTGACCGTCACCTCTCTGGACCATCCGCCGTCTTCAAGCCTCATATGCGTATCAGAAAATGAGAATTTCAAGTTTTGAACCGTTCCTGCATCCGTTGAAGGCGGAACGAGCATGTCAGGATTCTGGAAGTCACGCGCGAGGTTTCGCGGTCCTTCGTCAGTCGCCCCTTTTCTGCCTCTGATCGGCTGCGGGAGGTGTTTTGAAGCCAATTGCTGGATGAGTTTTTTCACTGACTTAGCTCCTTTACAGCAATTTGTGTTTATTTAGACTTAGGATACTCACGCTTTTTCTCTTTCTTTTTTTCCGCTCTGTATTTTCGGTAGCCGACATATGTCAGCGCAGTAATAATGATACCGCCTGTTGTCAGAATGACCCAGAGCAGCGAAGGGTCAGCGTCATCCCGCTCCACCTTGTCAAAAACCCGCTTTAAATCCTGCTGCAGGAGCGTCAGACGCTCAAGCTTTGTTCCTTTTGTCATCTGCTGAAACCCTTCCTGCTCAATCACCTCGATATGTTTCGCCACCGTATCAAGCTGGCCGGCCGACACATCCATTGTCAGGCTGGGATAAATTAAATCATATAATGATATAAATTCATTCCACTTTTCATTGAAATTTCCACTTCCGTTTCCGCTGACATCTTCTTTTAAGGCGCTGAATGTCGCCATAATCGGTCGTTCAAGCGAACCCCACAGCGGATCGGAGTGGTCTTCCATCGCATCCATTACCAACCTGAACTGGGCGGCTGCCCGGATTTTTTCGGTATCTGAGGCGTCTGCCTGTTTCAGGACGCGCACTAAATCATTGAAACCCAGAGTCACCTGCCTGACTTCGGCGCCGCTCAGTGAGTTTACGTGTGTCATTTTTTTCTTAAAGTAGCCAAGCACTTGCAGAGCCTCATCATACTGCGAATGCCGCGTCATTTGGAAAACGGTATCCGAAAGGTCGTTCAGTTCCTTGAGACCGCCCTCATCTTCAGCTTTGGCAGTTGTGATGAAACACATAAGAGCAAGTAAAAGACAGATCGTCAGCTTTCGTTTCATAGAGGTCCCTCCCACTCCTTCTCTTTACAGAATATGAGGAGCGGGACAAGGTTAGACCAAGATTCTATCAGTGTAAGTCAAGCTTTATCCGTCTTTTAGAAATCACCAAATAGTATGCAAGGCCGAGTGAAAATATGCTCAGCCAGAATGTAGCATAGCCGATCTCTTGCATATAGTCATTGAGCATTGAGTAGCGGGGCATCATGCCGAAAAGATAATCAATGACGTCATTATGAAGCGTCCAAACAGCGGCAACGGCAAGATGCCATAACCGGAACCGAAAATACGGGCTGTATAAAACGCCTTGAACGGCCATGGCAAAATGTGAAGCAATCAGCATGTACCCTTCCCAAGGCATCTGCCCCATTTTGACCAGCACAAAGACATTCATTCCGACCGCCCACAGCCCGTATTTTACAAGGGTTACAAGAGCCAGCGCTTCAAACAGCGGCGCGTTTCTTCTCATGAGAAATGCCAGAAGCACAAACAGGAAGAAAAACGTCGCCGTCGGGCTGTCAGGCACAAATATCAGAAATCGGAACGGCGTGTCCGCAAGCTGCGGCACATACCAATAATAGCCGTACACCGTACCGATAAAATTAACGGCAAGAACAAGCAGAAGCATGCCGCGCAACCCTAAAAGATAAGAAATCCACCTCATACCATCAACTCTCAGTCCGTAAAAAGTATGTATCATGCAAAAAAAGCTGACATCCGGTCAGCTCTTTTCATAAAGTATATCCTGCTGTTGTCTACTTCACAATACGTTATTTCGCTGTCGTTTCAGAAATGAACTTCGCCAGCTGATCAAGCTGTTTGTCATTCCCTTTAAAAATACCGGCTGGCATCTGCCCTTTCCCTTTGACGGCGATTTTTTTAATTTCTTCCGGGCTCAGCCCGTTATCGACCAGGGACGGACCGGCGCCTCCCCCTTGAAGATTATCCCCGTGACAGGAAATACAGCCTTGTTCTTTAAATACCTTATAACCGTCTGATTCAGTATCAATGGCGGCTTCTTTTTTAATTTTCCCTTGCTCCTCCGCCTTTGCCCAGTCATGTGTCGCGACTGACTGCCACGTTAAAAAGACCGTAGCGCAAAGCGCCAAAAGCATCATCCCGACAGCAACCGGACGCTTCCACGGCCTTCTTTCAGACCCCCTGTCGAGAAACGGAGCCAAAAGCAGCGACCCGAAGGCAAGCCCCGGTATAATCATCGCTCCGATAACGGTGTAGCTCCCTGCGGCATATTCATATTTTAAAAGCTGGTATAAAAATAGAAAATACCAATCCGGCAGCGGAATATACCCTGTATCCGTAGGATCCGCCACCCGTTCCAAAGGCGGCTCGTGCACAATCGTTAAAACGAGAAACCCGACGAGGAAAACGGCCCCGACCATCCATTCTTTCAGCAGAAAGTTCGGCCAAAACGCCTCTGTCTTTCCAGGATACTCTGAATAGTCTTTCGGTATATTCGGTTTTTTTTCAGCCGGTATCCTTGAATCTCCTACAAACTTCATTCCTTTCCCCCGGTGCATGTCATCCCCTCCCTTTTATATCAGATTTGTATTAAAGCGGTCCTGAAATTCCCTGCTTGCGGATCATAACAAAGTGGGCGCCCATGAGCGCAAACAAAGCGGCAGGGAGAAAAAATACGTGAATCGCAAAAAATCTCGTCAGCGTTTGAGCGCCGACAATATCGTGGTGGCCGGCAAGAAGAGTTTTCACCTGCGCTCCGATCAATGGCGTCGCCTCGGCAATCTGAAGACCTACCTTTGTCGCAAACAGCGCCTTCATATCCCACGGAAGCAGATACCCTGTAAATCCGAGACCGAGCATCACAAAAAAGATCAGAACACCGACGATCCAGTTCAATTCCCGAGGCTTTTTATAAGCTCCCTGAAAGAAAACCCGCAGCGTATGTAAAAACATCATCACGATGACTAAACTTGCGCCCCAATGGTGCATACCCCTTACAATCTGCCCGAAAGCGACTTCATTCTGCAAATAATACACAGATTCCCACGCGTTTTTTATATCCGGCACATAATACATCGTTAAAAACATCCCGGAGAGCACTTGGATAACGGTTACAAAAAACGTCAAACCGCCGAAACAATAGACAAAAGCCGAGAAATGGTGAGCGGGATTTACATGTTCCGGCACTTCATGGTCGGCGATATCCCGCCACATCGGCGTAATATCGAGACGTTCATCCACCCAGTCATAAATTTTATTCAGCATGTCACCCTTCCCCCCTAGGCTTTGCTTTTCCAAGATACAAAAAGCCGTCCTTTACTTTTTGCTCATAACGGTCAAGAGGCGCGAGCGGCGGCGTGCCCGGAACGTTCGTGCCGTCTTTTTCATACAGCCCGTAATGGCAGGGACAAAAGAATTTGTTCGGATTTTTAGGATCATTGTTCCAGTTTACGGTGCAGCCCAAATGCTTGCAGATCGGAGAAAGCGCTATAATTTCATCCCCATGCTTGTAAACCCAGGCTGACCTGGATTCTTCCGATTCGTACCAGGCGTCGACTTGATGAATTTTAAAGTCAAACCGCTTCGGCTCCTTCGTCAGCTCATCCACACTGACAACCTGCACCATTTTTTGATCTCCCGTCGGTTTTAATACCGGATCCAGCGCAAAACGAACCATAGGCATAAGCGCACTGGCGGCCATAAATCCCCCCACGCCGGTGAGCGCATAGTTTAAAAATTGTCTTCTTGATATATCTTGTTTTCCGCCCATCTCTTCCCCCCCTAAAGATTGACCAAAAATTAACTAAAATAGAAAATAATCCTGAGATTTGACACCCTCATAATATATGAATCTTTCAGCAAGGTCAACAGAGGCAAAACGGGTGTTTTGCAGGATGCCTGGAGTTTTTAAGAATTGTTCCACTTCTGTAACAAAACGTTCAAAATTTCTCCGCACTTGTCATCCGCAATTTTTCTCTTTAAAGAGTCTTTCATATGTTCAAACGGAACGGCAGGTATGTATATGACATCAGACCCTATTTCAGAATCCTTCCATTTTTCGTCTGCCGTCAGGAACAAGGCGTGCCTGAAGTTGGTCATCACCTCTTCTTTGAGTTTTTGAAGCAGGGCGATTTGTGATTGGTCTATATCAACATATGTATAAGAGGGGAATAAATATACCCGTCCCTTCAATTGGCGCTCAAGCTCTTCAGAAAGCAATTGGGTGCTTTCCCCCTGTTCAACGGCCTCTTTTAAGCCTCCTGAAGACGTTATGGAAATTAACGGAATGACAGCGGTATCAATGTAATCCGCAGATTGTAAATAGGCATCGGCATCAGCGGCCCTCCATCTCATGTCTCGTTCCTCCTCTTTACGCAACAAGCCTTGCATATTCTGCAAGGCTGTCATTTATGTGAGCTGATTCAATTGGCGGGAAAGCTTTTCAAATGTTTCTTTGTCGTGGCGGTCCAGCGCCTCGTCGATATCTTTAAGCAGCTTTTCCCGCTGGAAAGTGGAAATGGCATGTTCTAATATTTTTTCAGCCATCCCCTGATCCTGTTTATTTTCAAACAGGTCTTTCGGCAGATGCGGATTTGATTCAAGAACAGCGGCATATTCCGGTGAGCTGTAGGCCGAACGGAAATTCAGCTGGATAAATAAATCCTGCTGTTTATTTAACCGGATGTCGTGAAAAGATTTTTCCGCGTCCGTAGTCATGACATTTTCTTTGTAAAACCTAAACGGCACCTCATCAACGCAATGAGTAGACATGATAATGCCTCTCGGGCAAAATTCGGCTTGTTCTACAAAATGGACTTTTTCCATTAATGAATCATGACTCATTAAATAATTTAAAATCCAGACGCACTCCCGGCGTTTAAGCTGATAATGATTTAAAAACCAACGGATAAAATCCTTTTTTTCATTGACAGAAACAGGGGTCTGCATGTAATTCCCTCCTCTATCGATCGTATAATCTGACATCACTTATACATTCAGCAAGCATGGTCCAAAATCCTGCTTATCTTAAAAATTCATCCTCTATCCGTAAGATTGTTTCTTCAAGCTCTTCGTTTGTTCCATCCATTGAAAGCACTTGTTTTAAAAGCGGCAGCGCTTCTTTCTGGAGACCCTCTTCCAATAAGAAGTGAGCGTATTCATATAAGAAATCCCGATCATCCTGATAATGGAGATACGCAGCTTCGAAGCTTTTTTTCGCTTCAGCGTATTGCTCCAGGCCTGTATAGGCCCCCGCCAAATACCAATTGTATTTCGGATCTTCTTCTCCGTAGCCGCGGACTTCCTGAATCAGATCAATAATCTCTTCAAAGCTTTCTTCTTTATGATAGACGGCTAAAAGCGTATGGAGCGCTTCCACGTAACCCGGATCGAGCGCCAGCGCTTCCTGAAGAAGCTTTTTGCCTTCCTCTTCGCTGCCGAGCTTTAACGCCATTTTCGCCGCATAGAGAAAAAGCTCTTTATTGTATTCATCGTAAGTAATACCTTCTTTAGCGGTTTTTAATGCATCTTCATACATGCCTTCTGCCTCGTAGCTTTTTGCAAGCGGCATATAAAGCGATGAATAGGAAGGATCAAGCCCTTTTAAATCAGACAGCTGCTTGATGGCTGTTTTGACCATTCCCGCCTGATAGGCTGTGAACCCGTACCCGAAAATCGTATTCGGTTCTGTATGTTCTGCCGCCGCTTTTTCATACCATGAAATCGCTTCCTCAAATTCACCCGCCGCGCTCAATGACTCAGCCAGCCTCTGATGAACGTTTACGCCGCCGATTTCGTGCCGTTCTTTTGCCGTCTCTTCATAGTAAGGAACGGCTTTTGCATATGATCCCTGAGTGAAGTATAATTCCCCCAGAGCGAAATCAATAACAGGTTCATCTTGTAACATCGCTTTCGCCTGTAACAGCTTTTGCTCACTTACTTCAAATAAGCCCTGCATCTGATACAGATCAGCCATTAAAAGGAGGCTTTCCGCGTAAGACGGGTCTTCCGGAGAAATCGTCTCCAGCACCTCAAGAGCTTTTTCTTCTTCATCAATATCTATTAACAATTCGGCGTAAAAATTCGTCAGCTCAGACTCACCCGGATAGAGGTCATGCAGATCACTGATCAGCGCTAACGCTTTTTCGGCGTTTCCCCATTCATAGTAGAGCTGGGCTGCAATGGCTTTGTCTTCGTCATGAAGCTCTGTTTCAGCTTTTGAAAGCGCTTTGAGTCCCTTTTCGGTTTCACCTGCTTCAACTAATTTTATGGCTTCTTGAATCAATGTATTCAAATCAGACCGGTCCTTTCTTTTCCTATACCTCATCAACCAAATGAAAAGGGTTTTTATTCGGGTTATTCTTATCATAATTCAGACAGGGCCTGCCCGCAAATAAGATGCTTCACCCGGCATTATAGTTTATCAGAAAATGGTTAAGAGGAAAACGGCAAAAAAGGGGACGGCATCTTTATACGCAAACAGCGCAATTTGTTCCGGCTGTTTCTGTAACGAAAACGCATTCCCCCTTTCTTTTAGTTTTCTGTTTAAGACAAGCTATGTCAAAGCCCAAGATTTTATGACACATGAAGAAAAAAGCCCGAAGAATCGTCTTCAGGCTTTTTTGGCTAATTGATCTAAATGCTCAAAGAATGTCGGATATGAGACATGGATCGCCTCTGTATCACGGATGTCGATCGGCTCTTCTGTCAGGCATGAAGCGATACCGAGCATCATGCCGATGCGGTGGTCGCCGTGGCTTGACACATCGGCTCCGCCCGCAAGCGTTTTTTTGCCGTGTATTTTCATGCCGTCTTCAGTCGGTTCAATGTCTGCGCCGATTTTCCGGAGCTCTGATACGACGGTGTCAATCCGGTTCGTTTCCTTCACCTTCAGCTCCGCAGCGTCTTTAATGACAGTTGTGCCTTCAGCCTGCGTTGCCAAAAGGGCGATAATCGGGATCTCGTCAATTAAACGGGGAATGATTTCTCCGCCGATTTCTGCCGCTTTCAGAGCTGAGGTTTCAATAACCAGGTCTCCGTAAGGCTCCGCACTGTCCGCTTCTGAAGGAATCACTTCAAGTGAAGCCCCCATTTGCTTTAAGACATCAATCATTCCCGTGCGTGTCGGGTTCAGGCCGACGTTTTTCAGCACAATCCGGCTTCCGGGAACGACAGCGCCTGCCGCGAGGAAAAAGGCCGCTGAAGAAATATCGCCGGGCACGAAAATATCGGCTCCCCGAAGCTTCTGACCGCCCGTTACGGAAGCGCTCGTCTCCGTTTCCGCAAGCTCGGCGCCAAAAGCGTTCAGCATCCGTTCCGTATGGTCTCTTGATTTATGAGGCTCAGTGACGGTCGTCGTCCCTTCAGCCTGCAATCCGGCAAGCAGCACGGCAGATTTGATCTGCGCGCTTGCAACAGGGGAGACGTAATCTATGCCTTTCAATTGTCCGCCTCTTACGGATAAAGGCGTAAACCCTCCGTCCGCTCTTCCGTCAATCGCGGCTCCCATCTGTTTTAAAGGCTCCGTCACCCTCTTCATCGGGCGCTTTGCAATACTTTCGTCACCCGCTACCGTACTGTGAAATGGGCGTCCGGCTAAAATGCCGAGCATCAGGCGGATGGTCGTGCCGGAATTTCCGACATCAAGAAGGCTGTCAGGCTCACAAAGTGCGTCAATGCCCTTTCCGTATATCGTTACATCACTTCCGTTTTGTTCAATGGAGACACCCATTTTTCTGAAGCAGGCAATGGTGCTCAGACAATCGGCTCCGGGCAAAAAGTTTTTTACCGTTGTCGTTCCTTCCGCAAGCGCTCCGAACATAACAGAACGGTGGGAGATGGATTTATCCCCCGGAATATGAATTTCACCGTTTAAAGACGTCACTTTTTCTCTTTTCAATGTTTTCCACCTCAGTCAGCGTAAAATGTGTCATATTTGGCGCGGGATTGAATGCAGGTTTCCGCGCGCTTCCGGTCATCATCAGTCTGGAAACTGATTCTGAGAATTCCGTTAATATCTTCTCTTGTTTCGATAATGCGGATGTTGGTGATACTGATTTTTTCTTCTGCCAGTATCGCCGTAATTTCCGAAATGACCCCCGGATGATCGGGAACATCGACATAAAGGTCATAAAAGGACGGGATCGCTCCTTTTTGACGGAGCGGCAGGCCGTCGCGATAATCTTTCGCTTTTTTAAAATATCCGAACAGGCTGTCCGCATCTTCATTTTCTACATAAGATTCGATCGTGTCAATCTCCCGTTTCCATTCTTTGAAGCGGTCAAGCAGTTTATCTTTGTTATGAAGAAGTATGTCTCTCCACATCGCCGGACTGCTTGAGGCGATTCTGGTGATGTCCCGAAAACCGCCGGCTGCGAAACGCTTCAAAAACGGATAATTTTCTTCAGAATGATGAGCCTGATGGACGAGGCTTGCAGCAACGATATGAGGGAAATGGCTGATGACGCTCGTTACGCCGTCATGCTCCTCGGGAGTCATCTCCACAAAGTGGGCGTTTGCCGCTTTCAAAAGCTCCTTCAGATGCGTTACTGACTCTTTAGAAGTTGATTTTCCGGGTGTTAAAATGTAAAACGCATTTTCGAATAAAAATTCTTTGGCGGCAGCGGCCCCGGATTTATGAGACCCCGCCATCGGATGGCCGCCGACAAATTGATAATGAGCCGGAAGCACTTTGTCGGCGTAGCTGACGACTTTCTGTTTCGTGCTGCCCACATCCGTAATCAGGAGTTCATGGGTGATGTCTGATGCGGCCAGCATATCGAGCATTTTCAGCGTTTGGGCGACAGGCGTGGCGATAATGACAACAGACGCTTGCTGCGCCCCTTCCGTCAATGAGCCGGCCCGCTCGTCAATAATTCCGAGCTTCAGCGCGGCAGTGAGCTGTTCTTCCGAAATATCCACACCGATAATCCGTTTATGCGGATGCTCCTTTTTGATGGCCAATGCGATCGATCCGCCGATCAGCCCGATCCCCGCAAGCAATATAGTATCCTTCATTTCACTCATTTCCTTTTTCAACTATTTTAATAGAGCAAAGAGGTGATGCTTGATCACCTCTTATAATATTTCAGCTAAGATTGTGAGAATTTCCTCATTCTGCTCTTTCGTACCGACCGTAATCCTTAACGCTGTCGGAAATCCGAGCGCCTGTCCTGAACGGACGATATATCCTTTTTCCAACAGGGCTTGGAACAGTTCATCCGCCGGACGGTTAAAATCAATGAGCACAAAGTTGGTTTGTGAAGGATAACAAGTTAATCCGTGAGTTTCCGCAAAATCATAATACTGCTTAAGGCCCGCTTTATTTTTCTCGACGCATTCCTGAATAAATGTGTGGTCGTCAAGCGCTGCCAGTGCCGAAGCCTGACCGATTCTGCTCGTATTGAACGGCTCTCTCGCCGGTTCAATCTGGCGGATCAGCGCTTCGTCCGCAATGCCGTATCCGACGCGCAGCGCAGCAAGTCCGTACGCTTTAGAGAAGGTGCGGAGGATCATGACATTCGGATATTGCTTTAAAAGCGGAATGCTTTCAGGGTAATCGTCCGCCGTAACATACTCGTAGTACGCTTCATCAAGTACAACGAGTATATGCTCGGGAACTCTGTTTAAAAAGGCAATTAACTCTTGCTCAGAAGTATATGTCCCCGTCGGATTATTGGGGTTGCATACCCATATGACTTTCGTCTCGCCGTCAATTGCTTCCAGCATCCGGTCCAAATCATGAGCGCCGTCACTGCGGAGCGGCACCTCGCGCACCTCAGCGCCTTCAATCACCGCATTGTGTCTGTATTGCGGGAAAGTCGGGGCGGCGGTAATCGTGTTTGCCTGATCATTTAATAAAGAACGGCAGATAATCTGCACTAGCTCATCAGAGCCGTTGCCGAAAATGATCGAAGATTCACTGACCTGCAGATGCTCACTGAGCCGCGTTCTCAAAGCGGCACTGTAACCGTCGGGATACAGCGCAAGCTGCTCAATCTCCTGATGCAGCGCATCTTTTGCGGCCTGTGAACAGCCGAACGGATTTTCGTTAGAAGCGAGTTTTACTACTTTTTCAAGCCCGTATTCCATTTTCACTTCTTCTATTGGTTTGCCCGGCTGATACGGTTTCAGCTGCCGCAGCTGTTCTTTAATCTGCAAATCCAGTCACCTCATTTTACACTGTACAGTCGTCCGAACGTCTTCGCGTATTCTTCAAATTCAAGAAGCGCATCAGCTCTTGTGCCGGGATTCACAAGCTTTGTTTTAAGCTCTTCAACTTTTTTGACAAGCGCGCTGCCGACAACGACACCGTCAGATATTTCATTCATCCCGTCAACCTGTTTGCGGTTTGAAATGCCAAAACCGACCGCCACCGGAACAGAGCTGAATTCTTTCACCTTACGAATGAAAGAGTATACAGACGGATCGAATTCGCTGCGTACGCCCGTCACTCCTAAAGAGGATACACAATACACAAAGCCGCAGGCCTGTTCAGTAATTATTTTCAAACGGTCTTCACTTGTCGGCGCAACCAGCGAGATATAAGCGATGTTCTCCTTTTTGCATGTCATTTGCAAAAGGGCGCTTTCCTCTAATGGAAGGTCGGGTACAAGCAGGCCGTCTATGTCGTTTTCCCGCAGTAAAGCGAAAAAGTATTCTTTTTCTAATTGTAACACAGGATTATAATACGTAAAGAGGATAATTGGAATATGAACGCCGTTTTTTTTCATTTTGCCGCCAAGTTCAATGGCTTTTACGATATTCATTCCGTTTTCCAGAGCCCGTTTTGAAGCCCGTTGTATGACGGGTCCGTCCGCAAGCGGATCTGTGTAAGGAACGCCGATTTCAAGGGCAGAAGCGCCTGCATTCTGTAATGATATTGCCAGTTCAACAGAAATGTCAGGAAGCGGATCGCCCGCTGTGATAAAAGGGATAAACAATTTTTCAGAATCTCGCAGATTAAACATGTGTCTCCACCCCGTTTTCCAAAACATTCATCAGCGTATGAACATCTTTATCTCCTCTTCCCGACAAACTGACGAGAATGATTTTGTCTTTATCCATGTCCTTTGCCATTTCAAACGCTTTTGCCAGGGCGTGGGCAGATTCAATAGCCGGAAGAATACCTTCTGTTTCAGAAAGCAGACGTAACGCGGCAATCGCTTCATCGTCTGTCACGCTTTCGTACGTTACACGGCCGCTTTTGTGCAGATAGGCGTGCTCAGGGCCGATCCCCGGGTAATCAAGGCCTGCTGAAATGGAATACGGTTCGATAATCTGCCCGTATTCATCTTGTATTAAATAGGTCATTGATCCGTGAATCACCCCGAGCGTCCCTTTTGCGATCGTTGCCGCATGCAGCGGCGTATCAATCCCTTTTCCGGCCGCCTCGGCGCCGATCAGCTCAATGTCTTCGTCTAAAAAGGCCTGAAATATGCCCATCGCATTGCTTCCGCCGCCGACACATGCAACAACCTTGTCCGGGAGCGTTCCTTCAACCCGGCGGAGCTGTTCTTTCGCTTCCTCGCCGATGATTTTCTGAAATTCGCGAACGATATACGGATATGGGTGCGGACCCACTACAGAACCGATAAGATAGAAATGATCTTCACAATGCTGGACCCAATACCTGATTGCCTCATTCGTCGCATCTTTCAGCGTGCCGTTGCCGCTTGTGACCGGCACCACTTCCGCGCCGAGCAGTTTCATCCGGAATACGTTCAGCGACTGGCGCGCAACGTCTTCTTCACCCATAAAAACCGTACATTTAAAACCGAATTTTGCGGCGGCTGTCGCGGCAGCCACACCGTGCTGTCCCGCACCGGTTTCGGCGATGATTTTCGTTTTGCCCATCTTTTTAGCAAGCAGAATCTGGCCTAACGCGTTGTTAATTTTATGAGAGCCGGTATGGTTTAAATCTTCTCTTTTCAGATAGATTTTCGCCCCTCCCAAATACTCTGACACCCTGTCTGCGAACGTTAATGCAGTCGGTCTTCCGGAGTAATCAAACAATAGTTTTTTATATTCGGCATGAAAAACAGGATCATTTTTTAATTCTGTGAAAGCCGTTTCGATTTCCTCAAGGGGCCGCATCAATGTTTCAGGGACAAATTTGCCGCCGAATTCGCCGTATCTTCCGATTTCATTTGGATATGGATACATAGTGGTTCATCCTTTCTTCTAAAAGCCGGATCAGTGTTTGATCCTTGTGTCCGTTTTTTTCAATTCCGCTGGCAAGATCTATACCGCACGGACGTGATCTCAGTAAGCCGGTAATCGTTTCAGGATTAACACCGCCCGCAATAAAACAGCGCTTGCTTGCATTTTGAGCCTGCTTTCGGTACAAGGGGACACGGGCCCATGAAAACGCGATTCCCGTCCCGCCTCTCATTCCTGTCACTGAAGAATCAATGACATAGCCGTCGACAGCAGGTGTAAATTGAGCCATCTGACGGAGCGTCCCTTCCCCGTGATGGAGCGCTTTCCATATTTCCGAGCGCACAAGCGGACGGAGGCGAAGGGCATCCTCAGGCGATTCATCACCGTGAAGCTGGATGACGTCAAGTGCCAGATCAGATGCGATTTGCGCGATGTTTTCTATCGTTTCATTTACAAATACTCCGACATGTTTCTTGTCTGTCCGGACCTGCTCTTTCCATTTCCGGACCTCATCCGGCGTTACTCTCCGTTTGCTTGCGGCAAAAATAAATCCCAGATAATCCGCTTCTGAAGCTGCCGCAAGTTCATAATCACGCTTCGATCGTATTCCGCAGTACTTTAACTCAGGCTTTTTCATATCGTCACTCTCCGAACAGTCCGCGGATCGCCTTTTGCTGCGAATCCTCTCTCATTAAGGATTCTCCGACCAATACAGCCTGCGCCCCGTGCTTGTTGACGAATTGCAGGTCAGCCAAAGAACCGATGCCGCTTTCGCTGACCAGCAGGCAGCCGTCCGGCACAAGCTGCGCTATTTTTTCCGTTTGCGAAACAGAAGTACGGAACGTTTTTAAGTCCCGGTTGTTTATGCCGAGAATGTCCGGCTGAAACACTTGTAAAATCCGTTCAAGCACAGTTTCATCATGGACTTCAACGAGAACGTCCATGCCCTTCCCGCGGGCTTCCAGATAAAGCTCATGAAGCTTTGAAGGTTCCAGCGCTTCCCCGATCAGCAAAATGGCATCGGCGCCGATCCTGAACGATTCCTCCACCTGAAGGGAATCAATAATAAAATCTTTTCTCAGCACGGGAAGAGACACGGTTTGTTTAACATCTGTCAGAAATTGATTTCTCCCCTGAAAAAAACGGGTATCCGTGAGAACCGAAAGGGCGTCGGCTTTAGCCGCTTCATAATCCGCCGCAATCGTTTCCGGAACAAAATGCTCTTTAATCAATCCTTTAGACGGCGAAGCTTTTTTCACTTCGGCAATCAGCCCGATAAAACGGTTCGGGTTCAGGAGCGCTTCTTTAAAGGATCTCCGTTCAATTTGACAGGTTTCCGGCAGCACGATGGATTTGATTTCTTCTTTTTTCTGCAGAATGATTTGATCAAGCATACATTTCTTCCTCTTTCTGTTTCAGACGTTCGAGCTGCCTTTTGGCATCTCCGTTTTGAATCGCTTCTAAGGCTGTTTTCGTTCCTTCTTTCAGATCGTTTGCAAGACCTGCCGTATAAATGGCCGCACCCGCATTTAAGGCGGTAATATGCAGAGCGGATGACGGAGCTCTATTTGCAAAAATATTCTGAATGAGAAGCGCGCTTTCTTCCGATGAACTCACTTGAATATCCTTCAATGAACCTTCTGCAAAACCGAATTGTTCAGGTGAAACGGAATATTCCAGACGTTCACCGTTTTTCAGCTCAATGATATCGGTCGGTGCTGTGATGGACAGTTCATCTAATCCGTCACGCGCCGACACAAGCATGACGTGTCTGACATCAAATTGTTCCAAAGCGCTTGCCATCAGGCGCGCTTTATCAAATGAATAGACGCCGATCACCTGCCGCTTCACCTGCAGCGGGTTGCTGAGCGGGCCCAGCAGATTAAATACGGTTCGGAAGCCAAGCTCTTTTCTTGCGGCGGCGACGTGCTTCATTGACGAATGAAACAGCGGCGCAAACAAAAACCCCATTTGTTTCATTTCAATGCTGCGTTTGACGCTTTCTGGAGTGGCTTGAATGGAAACCCCCAGCTTTTCCAGCACATCCGCGCTGCCGCTTTTAGACGAAACGGAGCGATTTCCGTGCTTGGCAACTTTAGCTCCGGCGGCAGAAGCTGTAATCGCCGCTGCCGTGGATATGTTAAACGTAGAAATCCCGTCTCCGCCTGTTCCGCACGTATCAACGACATCCGCCAAGCCACCTGATGTCTGTGCCCGCGCCCGCATCACTTTTACAAATCCGGCAAGCTCCTCCGCCGTTTCACCCCGGTGGGCTAATACCGATAAAATCCCCCCGATCTCAGACTGCGACATGGCCCCGTTCATCATCATCTCCATCAGCTTTTCGGCTTCTCCGGTTTTCAGCGTGCGGCCATTAACGCACGATTGCAGAAATTTGTTCATCCGTCTTCTCCTCCCCGCCAGAAAAGATGTCTTCTGCGATTTGAATCGTTTTTAAAAGCGCCCCCGCTTTGTTACAGCTCTCTTCATATTCGGCTTCCGGGACGGAATCAGCGACTATTCCCGCGCCCGCCTGCACCGACGCCGTACCGTTTTTGACACTCATGGTGCGGATGGTGATACACGAATCAATTGACCCGTCAAATCCGATATAAGCGATACATCCGCCGTAGGTTTCTCTGGAAGTCGGTTCTAATTCATTTAAAAGCTGCATCGCGCGGATTTTCGGAGCGCCCGAGAGTGTTCCTGCCGGGAATGCCGACATCAGCGCATCAACCGGATGGACGCCCTGTTTTAAACGGCCGGTTACAACAGAGATGATGTGCATCACATGTGAAAAAGAAACGACCTTTGTGAATTCCGGAACGGCTACGGAACCGTACTCCGCAACTCTGCCGATGTCATTGCGCGCAAGATCGACGAGCATATAATGTTCAGCTTTCTCTTTTTCGTCATTCATCAGCTCTTTTTTGAGGCGATCGTCCTCTTCTTTTCCGGCGCCCCTTCTTCTCGTTCCGGCAATCGGATGAATTTCCAGGTGTCTGTCATCCACGCGGATCAGACGTTCAGGCGAACTTCCGACAATGTCTCTGTCAGGCAGTTTGATATAGTACATATAAGGTGAAGGATTGACGATGCGGAGCACCCTGTACAGCTCAAATGAATGTCTGGATACCGGAATGTCAAACTTTTGCGAAAGCACCCCTTGAAAAATGTCTCCGGCTTTTATATATTCTTTCAGTTTATCGACGCCGGCCATAAACTCTTCTTTCGTATAATTGGATGTCACATCGGCAAAACTTGGCGTTTCAAATGTTTCTTTAGAAAAAAACGGCTCTTTCATATCTTTCGGTTCTGTCAAAATACCGATAAGCTTACGAAGCTCCGCGCAATTTTCTTTAAAAACGGCCCGCTTTTCTTCCTCCGTCTCCCGGCCGTTAAGCGCCGCATATTGAATGAAATGCACTTGTTTCGTTTCGTGGTCGTACGCGATGATTTTCCGGCAGACAAACAGCATGCATTTTTCGAAATCTGTTTCTTTCGCGTGGCTCGGCACGGAAGGCTCAATCAAAGGGATCATGTCATAGCTCAGATAACCGACGGCCCCTCCCGAAAACGGGATATCAAGCTCGGGTGTTTTAATGCGGAAGCTTTCATTCATCCAATCAAGCACGGCTTTTAATTCTCCGGCTTCAAACAGCGTATGCCCGTTTGGATCAGCGGCAGTGAATGTGTGATGACTCTCTTTAATCGTGATAAAAGGATCGAGGCCGATAAAAGAGTATCTCGACCAGCTTGACGACTCATCCTTGCTTTCTAAAAGATACGTAATGTTTCTGTCCAGTTTTTCAACCATCTGAATGGGTGTGATCGTGTCGACCGTAAAAGTCTCTGCGATTGGAATGGTGCGGTGTGTCAGACTGTCCTTTAAAAATAAAGAAACATCCGATTGTAAATTCATGATTCTCCTCCTTACGGTAAGGAGAATGAGATGAAGAGTGAGAGGAGTCTTGCGTATAAGAAATAAACCCAAAAGAAAGGCTTCTTTTGGGCAGAATAAAAACGTGTTTATCTCAGCTCAGCTAAACTCATTCTCTGCTACCCTATTCTAAACTCAACTGTTCAATATCTTACTTACCAGCTCTATACACACTCTTGTGTATTTCTAAGCTTTGTTTATCGTATTACATGTCAGTATTTTTTGTCAATGATAAATCCGGCCTTAACACAACGGCTTTTTCTAGATAGACATGCTTGATTTCATCCTGAGGCGTATCCGTCTGAACCGTCATCAGGACACGGATACACTTTTGCAGAGCGCCGGTGACATCCATTTCCTGCATGCACGTCACCGGGACGTACTGCCACCCGGAAAGGCGGCGGACCGCTTTTGCCGGAAATACGGAATGGATATCAGGCGTGGCGGATAACAGGATCTGTACAACGTCTTCCGGTTTGCATCCATTTTGTTCAATGATTTTTTCAAGCAGCTGCTGTGTTTTTTCTAAAATTTCTTGTTCGGTGTCTTGTTCCACCGTTGTTGCTCCGCGAATACCGCGTATCATCATGCTGTTTCCTCCATTCGCCATTTGTTCAGCAAATTTTCGAGCTCATCTTTTGAAAGCATGCAGTCCCGCGCTTCGCCTAATTCCTTTAACACGATGAACTGTGTCATGCCTCCGCGCGTTTTTTTATCATTCATCATCCGGGCGGAGAGAACCGGCGTTTCAATATCTTGTCTGATACTTCCCGGGTAGCCGAGCCCAATCAGCCATTGTGTGAGTTCTTTCCTGTTCATCTTGCAACCCGCAACCTGTTCACTCACGTAAAGGGCAAACTGCATGCCGAGGGCGACCGCATCTCCATGAGTAATCCGGCCGTAGCCGTATTCCGCCTCAACGGCATGGCCGAGCGTATGGCCGAAATTCAGAAAAGCTCTTATGCCCTCTTCCTTTTCGTCCTCACGCACGACGGCCGATTTGATTGAAATTCCTTTATAAATCATTTCATTCAGCTCAGCGCTTGTCAGTCCTTGCAACGTGTCAAACGTGAGAAGTTTTTCTAAAAAAGCATGATCGGCGATAAACGCGTGTTTGATCACTTCAGCCATGCCCGATCTCAGCTCTTGTTCCGGCAGGGTTTTCAGAAGCTCCGTATCGTAAATCACCGCTTTCGGCTGATAAAACGCGCCGATTAAGTTCTTTCCGAGTTTATGGTTGACGGCCACCTTGCCGCCGACCGCGCTGTCATGGGCAAGCAGTGTCGTCGGCATTTGGATGAAATCAATTCCGCGCATAAAAGTCGCTGCGCAAAAGCCGGCCAAATCACCCGTCACGCCGCCTCCGAAGGCGATCATACATGAAGAGCGGTCCATATGGAAAGCGATCGCTTCCGTTTGAATCCGTTCATACTCTTTTAGAGACTTCGCTTCTTCTCCGCTTGGAACGATTACTTTTTTCACGGGCCATGTTTCGTTTAAAAGCCGGAACATCTCATCGCCGTAAAGCCGGTCAACTTCAGCATCGATGACGAGAAGGATCTTTGTCAGCGGCCTGTTCAGTGAAGACAAAAGAGCAGCGGCCTGTTTCCTTATGCCTTCACCGATATACACGGGATATGCGGAGGAAGCTGTCCGAACCTCAAGCTCTTTCATCAGAATTCCCTCGATAGTTTTTTCATGTTTTCAACATTTTCTTTAATGCGGTCGATCTGGTCAAGCCCGAATTGTTCTACGACGGCATTTGCGATTTCCCAGGCCACTGCAGCTTCAGCCACTACGCTTGCTGCCGGAACCGCGCAGCTGTCTGAACGTTCAATGCTCGCTGTAAACGGTTCTTTCGTTTCAATGTCGACGCTTTTCAGCGGCTTATACAAAGTAGGGATCGGTTTCATGACGCCGCGGACGACAATCGGCATTCCCGTCGTCATACCGCCTTCTAATCCTCCGAGCCTGTTTGTGGCGCGTGTATAGCCTTTCTCTTCATCCCATACGATTTCATCATGAACTTCACTGCCGTTTTTGCCGGCCGCTTCAAAACCGATGCCGAACTCTACGCCTTTAAACGCGTTAATCGACAGAACGGCTGCAGCGAGCTTGCTGTCCAGCTTACGGTCATAGTGGACATAACTTCCGACACCGACAGGCATACCTTCGACGATCACTTCAACGATTCCGCCGATCGAGTCGCCGTTTGCCTTCGCTTCATCAATGGCTGCCATCATTTGACGGCCTGCTTCTTCATCGTAGCATCTCACCGGTGATTCTTCCGTTACCCGTTTGAGATCCTCAATGGATGTGTAATCGGTTTTCTCTGCTTTTACGCTGCCGATTTGCAGGACGTGTCCGGCGACTTTAATGCCAAGCTCCGCTAAAATCTTTTTAGCGACGGCTCCGGCAGCCACGCGAACCGTTGTCTCACGCGCGGAAGATCGTTCTAACACATTTCTCATATCGCGGTGATTATACTTAATAGCCCCGTTCAAATCTGCGTGTCCCGGTCTCGGTCTTGAAATCTGACGTTTCATTTCACTTTCTTCTTCTTCTGTAATCGGTGCTGCGCCCATGATTTTTGTCCAGTGAGTCCAATCTTTATTCTCTACAACGAGCGCGATGGGTGAACCGAGTGTCCGGGCATGCCGCACGCCGCTTGTGATCTTCGCTCTGTCCGTTTCAATCTGCATGCGGCGTCCGCGGCCGTGCCCTTTTTGACGTCTGGCAAGCTCAAAATTAATGTCTTCTTCAGTTATATAAAGCCCCGCAGGCACACCTTCTATAATTGTCGTCAGCTGCGGGCCGTGTGATTCTCCGGCTGTTAAGTATCTCATTTCTTTCTTCTCCCTTCATCGCATTAACGCTTTTAAGTAAAACTATACCACAAGTTTTCATTAAATGTCTTCTATCTTTTTTGATAAAAAAATGTATCAGTGCTCTCAAGGCCGAATTTTTCCGGGCTGAAAATCTGCTCTGTGCTTCCGACAAACAGAATTCCGTTCTTTTTCAGGCTGCCCGCCATTTTTACATACAGCTCTTCTTTTGCTTTTTCAGTAAAATAAATAAAGACGTTGCGGCAGACGATCAGATCAAAATCCTGTTCATAGCTGTCGGCGAGCAGGTTGTGCCGCTTAAACCGGATGTTTTTTTGAATCTCTTGTTTTACTTGATAACTGTTGTCAGCCTGCTTGGTGAAATAACGGCTTTTCACGGAAGCCGGCACCTCTTGCAGCGAGCGTTCCTGATAGATGCCCCGCTTGGCTTTGCCAAGCGCCTTTTCATCAATATCTGTCGCCAATATATCAAATCCGGCCAAACCCGCCTGCTGACTGAGAATCATAGCCAAAGTATAGGGTTCCTCCCCCGTTGAACAGGCCGCACTCCATATTTTTAACGGTTTGTTATGCTTTATTAACGGAAGAATTGAGGTTTCAAGAACTTCCCACCGTTTATAATTTCGGTAAAATTCAGAAACATTGATCGTCATCCTGTCCAATGTTTCATTTAATAAAAGCTTGTCTTTCTCCAAAGCGGCGGCAAATTCCTGAAAATCTTTGAATCCCTTTTTTTCATAAAGGGACGTCAGCCGTCTTTTCATCTGTGCTTCTTTGTATAAAGATAAATCAACGCCGGTTATTTGTTTCCACTTGGTGATAAAAATTTCGTAAGGCTCCATTGCTTCTCTCCCAATCTCGCTGTCTTTTGTCCTAGTATAGCCTGTTTTCTTTCTAATTTGTACGATTTCAATAAAAAAATCAGCCCGCAGGCTGATTTGTGAGAAATGAAAAGACAGGGCAGCGCAGCCTCTGTCTTTTTTAAAATATGTAAACCTTTTCATAACAAGAGAAAAAGAAAGGCTGACGGCTTAGTACACCCAGTCGGCCATTAATTTTTGATACGGTACAAGCTCTTCCTGTTTGAAGAAAATGTCAATTTCCCGCTCGGCGCTTTCTAAGGAGTCTGAACCGTGAATGATATTTTTGCCGACAAACATGCCGTAGTCACCGCGGATCGTGCCCGGCAGTGCATCTTTCGGGTTCGTTTTTCCGATCAGCTGTCTTGTGATCTCTACTACATTTTCCCCTTCCCATACCATTGCAAATACGGGTCCTGATGTAATGAATTCCACAAGCTCGCCGAAAAACGGCTTCCCTTTATGTTCAGCATAATGGTTTTCAGCCATCTGTTCTGAAACTTGCATTAGCTTGGCTCCTGCCAATTGTAAGCCCTTACGCTCAAATCTGGATAAAATCTCTCCGATCAGCTGGCGCTGTACGCCGTCCGGTTTTACCATGATAAAAGTTTTTTCCATAAGATTCTCCACCCCATCATTATGTATAGGCTTTCAAGTTGCACACCGAAATCGTAACATCTTTCTGACAATTAATCAATCCAGGGCGGAGAATGTTCACATCTTGTTCGTAAAAGGAATTTAAAATTTCCGTTTGCCGATATATTTGGCGATGGCGGCCAATGATGAGCGCGCCCGTCCTCTCGGCAGTGTATTCAGTTTTTCAAACGCTTTTTTTAAGTACCTGTCACTGACGGCCATTGATTTTTCAATTGCGTCTGTGCGTTTAATATTTTCAATAATGGGGGCGAGCTGCTCCTGTGTTGTTTCACTGTTAATTAATTTCAGCTGATTTTTCAATTCAGGCTGACGGAGCGCGTACAAAACGGGCAGAGTGACATTTCCTTGCAGCAGATCCCCTCCGACCGGCTTTCCCAGTTCCTCTTCCGTTGAAGTGAAATCAAGAATGTCGTCAATAATCTGGTAGGACATGCCCACGTAATAGCCGAACCAATATAATGCTTTGTGAATCTTCTCATCAGCTCCCGAAGCGATGGCGCCGAGCTGGCAGCTGACGGCAATGAGAAGAGCCGTTTTCCGTTTGATGCGGCGCAAATAGGTTCTGAGGTTTTGTTCCATATTGTATTTATCTCTGATCTGTTCAATTTCTCCGAGGCATACTTCTACGATGGTTTTGGACAGGATCCGGTGGGCTTTCGGCTCATCCAATCTCGTCATCATCTCAAGTGAGCCCGCAAGCATATAATCACCGGTATACATGGCGATACGGTTGTCCCACTTGGCTTTGATGGTCGGTTTTCCCCTCCGCAGCTCGGCGTCATCAATGACGTCGTCATGCACGAGGGACGCCATATGAATCATTTCCAGCGTCACCGCAACATATTTTATTTTATTAATGTCATAGTCGCCGAACATGCCGGAAAGCAATACGAAAACAGGGCGGATCCGCTTGCCTCCCGCCTGGAGCAGATGGAGCCCGGCTTCACTCAGCAAGGGATAGTCTGACCGCACCGTTTGCTCAAGTTCCCTTTCGATCACATCAATATCGTCATTTAAAAAAGAATAGGCCATTTTAAATTTCATATCATTCACCCAAACATCTGTATATTCATCATTTCCAACCGATATGCGTAGCGGCCACTCCGCCGGTAAACGAATGGTATTTGACATTCGTCAGGCCCGCTTCTTCAAACAGACGCGCAAGCTCTTTCATACCGGGAAATTCTCTTGCCGATTCTTGAAGCCAAGAATATTCTTTATAGCTCTTCGCAAACATTTTTCCGAAGAAAGGCATGATGTATTTAAAATATAGAAAATATGCCTGTCTGAATCCGAACATTTCCGGCTGGGATGTTTCCAGACATACGACCTGCCCGCCCGGTTTGACGACCCGCCGCATTTCTTTCAGCACGGTCAGATAGTCGGGAACGTTCCGCAGCCCGAAGCCGATGGTGACAAAATCAAAAGAATCATCAGCGAAGGGAAGCTCCATCGCATTTCCGTGCAAAAGCTCAATTTGGCTGTAACCGCCCTCTTTCACTTTTTTCTCGCCGATGCTCAGCATATTTTTGCTGAAATCCAGTCCTTTGATTTCGCCGCTTTTTCCGGCTGCTTCTGCGAGGGCAATCGTCCAGTCAGCCGTTCCGCAGCAGACATCAAGCGCTTTTGCGCCTTCTTTTACATTCATGATCTGCATCGTTTTATCGCGCCATTTTTTATGCTGCTGAAAACTGATAACAGAGTTCATTTGGTCATAATTTTTATAGATTTTTTCAAACACGCCGTGTACGCGCTGTTCTTTTGACTCCTGCATGTTGATTACCCTTCTTCCACTTTCTGATGATATGTTTTGTCCTGGCTGATCGCTTTGAGCCGGTTCAGCATGAGGTTTTGGATTGGTGAATTGAGCGGCAGCAGCGTTTCAATGCTTTGCTTTGCCTTTCGGAAGCTATCTTCCATTATGTCAGCCTTTGATTTCCCTGACTTTACAATATTGCCGATGACATCGAGAAATATAGCATTGCCGTTCATCAGCCGCTTATATACAAAAAAATCACTCGCCAGCTCTTTCCAGCGCGGAAGATTAAAGTGGTCTGACACTCTGTGAAACAGGGCCGCTTCCACAATCGCCATGCTTTCGATCAATTGATTCAAGTCATTGACAGACCGATCGTACAGACGGATTTTATGCTCATTGATTTCTTTAATTGCCGTAGCGAGCGTCCGAATCATATAGATATCCTTCATTTCAGATAAAAGCGAATAATACAGTCCGCTGAAATAGTCGCCGGCAAGCACGGTGAGCTGCCGGTTTTTATTTTCGTCTCGCTTTAACGCTCTGGCTGTTGTCACTTCATCGTGGGTATCAAGGGCGCTTTGGACAAGCATCGCAGTTACTATGTAATTTTCTCTGTCGTTGTTCTTAATGTCCGCCTCTTCAAACAAAGCGTGAAAAAGAAGAAGCTTATCCTCATCGATTTTAGGCGCGGAAATATGTTTCGCTAAATAAGGATGAGACAGCTTTTGTTTTAATTTCGTATTTAGATTCGCTAAAGTTCCGTAGATGTCTTGCAAAAATATCACCCTTGTCCCCAAATTCACATTTATTCTAATATGTATGAGATTTACTCGTCATTATTATACGCAGGTATCATTATAGCATAAAAAAAAGAAATTGGCTGTATTCTCCCGCCGTTTGCGGGCAATTGGCAAAAGCGGGAAACAGCCGGCTTATTTTTTTTCGCTGTTCATTTCTCCGTAAGCGGTCTGGATGAGGGCGTTGCCTCTCACTTTGATGGCAGAGGTATGCTCAGTAAACTGAGCGATAATCACTTCGCCTTTGTCCAGTTTTTCGGAATGGTGAAATTTCGTATCCGTTCCTCTCGTTAAACCGATGACGTTCACGCCGTCCTCGACCGCTTTAATGACGACAAAATCACTTGAATGCTTTGAATTCATATCTGCACCCTCTATCATTATTAATCCGCACGTTTAATATGTTCTAACACTTCGGAACGCGCCGCTGCGTCATCTTTAAAAATACCTCTTACAGCGGAAGTCACTGTTTTTGCGCCAGGCTTTCTTACGCCCCTCATCGTCATGCACATATGCTCAGCTTCGACGACAACCATGACGCCGTGGGGATCTAAGGTCTCTACGATGCTTTCTGCAATCGTTGAAGTAATGCGCTCCTGCAGCTGCGGGCGTTTTGAGACGGCTTCCACCGCCCGCGCCAATTTACTCAGGCCCGTCACTTTGCCGCCGCGCGGAATGTAGGCAATATGCGCTTTTCCGTAAAAAGGAACAAGGTGATGTTCACACATGGAATGAAACGCGATATCTTTTACAAGAACAAGCTCCTCATGCTCTTCTCCGAAAACGGTTTTAAAGTGTTCTTTCGGGTCTTCATTTAATCCCGAGAATACTTCCGCGTACATTTTTGCCACGCGTTTCGGCGTATCTAAAAGCCCTTCCCGGTCCGGATCTTCTCCAATCGCCTCTAAAATCTGGCGAACCGCCTGTTCAATCTGTTCTTTATTAACTTCTTTCATTGTCTGTGTCCTCCACCATTGAATACATTTAATTTCGATTCTAGCACATTTGCCGCGCCAAAAGCAAAACGAAAGTCCTGCCCGGTGACCGGGGCTGCTTAAATATGAAAAGCCCCTTTATCAAGGGGCTTTTCTGTGAAGAAACAAAGTGTATGTATCAGATGCATACACGATCTATATTCACAATTATTTTCCTGCAACAGCGTCTTTAAGAGCTTTACCTGGTTTGAAAGCAGGTACCTTGCTTGCAGGGATTTCGATTTCTTCACCCGTTTGCGGGTTACGTCCTTTACGTGCAGAACGCTCGCGCACCTCAAAGTTACCGAAACCGATCAGTTGGATTTTATCACCGTTTTTAAGTGCATCTAAAATCGTATCAAAAACAGAATCAACTGCTTTTGTAGCGTCTTTTTTAGACAATTCGCTTGCTTCAGCAACCGCATTGATTAGTTCTGTCTTGTTCATGCCTTTCACCTCCTCCCAAAAGGGTATCAAATCAGCAGTTTATTATCATTTCTTCACAGTTCAGCCTGATTCTAAACCTGTCTGATAAAAAATCAAAGCAGGGAAGAACAGACAAGTAAACGGCTTTTCATAAGAAAACAGACACTTTGAGGAATGTTTGTCCAACAAAGTGAAGATTTTCTGTATGTAGAGTAACACATATAAAAAGCCATATCAAGCATTTTAAAGCCTCAATCCCTTGCTCGTCAAGGTTTTCACGTGTTTTACCGAACAAATATTCCTTTTTTTGCTTTTTTCCTCCTAATCCTTGATTGATTTCCAGTATCTAAAAAGAATAAAAAAAGACCCCCCGTTTCAGGAAGAGGTCCTTCAGCTTACAAAATAATGGCGATCAGGCCGCCTGAGCCTTCGTTAATAATTCTCTCCAGCGTTTCTTTCAGTTTGTATCTCGCATTTTCCGGCATGAGTGACAGTTTTGCGGAGATTCCTTCTCTTACGATAGAGCTCAATGATCTGCCGAAAATATCGGAATTCCAGATAGAAAGCGGATCATCTTCAAAGTCCTGCATTAAGTAGCGGACAAGCTCTTCACTTTGTTTTTCTGTCCCGATGATCGGTGCGAATTCACTTTCCACATCCACTTTGATCATATGAATGGACGGAGCGACCGCTTTCAGCCTTACTCCGAACCTTGATCCCTGCCTGATGATTTCCGGTTCATCAAGGCTCATATCGGTTAAGGCCGGGGCGGCAATGCCGTAGCCGGTCTGTTTCACCATTTTCAGCGCATCTGATACCTGATCATATTCTTTTTTCGCGTGGGCGAAGTCCTGCATTAATTCAAGCAGGTGGTCTTTCCCGCGGATTTCAACGCCGACCACT
Source organism: Bacillus sp. Bvel1 (assembly GCF_014872755.1). NCBI lineage: Bacteria > Bacillati > Bacillota > Bacilli > Caryophanales > Bacillaceae > Bacillus > Bacillus sp. Bvel1. Next base: position 309,442 of record NZ_JAAOBZ010000007.1, read on the forward strand.
TCTTTTAAAATCTGGTCATATAAATGATCCGGCGCATACAAATCAATTTCTGCGACACCCTGGCCAAGTTCGATTCCGGCCAATCCGGCGCTTTCAATAAACTCAAATTCACTGAAGTGGCCGACAACCCGGTCGACATCGCGCAGGCGTTTAATATCTTTTACGGTTTCTTTCACTGATTCCTGGTAGCTCTCTCTGAGCCAATGATTTTCTTTCAGCACCATGACCCAGCTCGGAAGGTTGACATTGACTTCCAGCACAGGGAACTCGTAAAGCGCTTCTCTGAGGACGCTTAACACATCTGTTTCCCGCATGCTTTCAACACTCATGGCGAGGACGGGAATATCATATTTCGCGCTTAATTCAGCTCTGAGCGCTTCTGTTTCCGGGTGGTACGGTTTTACCGAGTTGATGACCATAATAAACGGTTTGCCGACTTCCTTCAGCTCGTCGATGACTCTTTCTTCCGCTTCCACGTAATCGCCCCGCGCAATATCGCCGATTGAGCCGTCTGTCGTAATGACGACCCCGATTGTGGAGTGTTCCTGGATGACTTTTCTCGTACCGATTTCCGCAGCCTCATGAAAGGGAATCGGTTCTTCATACCAAGGTGTATTGATCATTCTCGGACCGTTTTCATCCTCATATCCCTTCGCCCCGGGAACCGTATATCCCACACAATCCACAAGACGGATGTTGACATCAAGTCCTTCCGCGACATGAACGGACATGGCTTGATTCGGGACAAATTTTGGTTCTGTGGTCATTATCGTTTTTCCTGCTGCGCTTTGCGGAAGCTCATCCTGCGCCCGCGCTCGGTCGGCCTCATTGCTGATATTCGGGAGCACCACAAGCTCCATAAATTTTTTAATGAATGTAGATTTCCCTGTACGGACAGCGCCAACGACTCCTAAGTATATATCGCCTCCTGTTCGTTCAGCGATATCCTTGAAAATATCGACCTTTTCCAAGTGATCCCCTCCCGGACTTCCTATCCTTATCATTTTTCATTCACCATTCTCCAATCAAATACAGGACACTATATGTGTATGACGTTGTCCTATTTCAATATGACATCTTTAGAAAATTTTCAGGCAGTCTTTTCTATCAAAATCAAAAAAACCTTTCTCCCTATTTGTATGCGCGGGAAAAAGGTTCATTCCTGTTTCGTTTGACTTTCTAAAAAAACGGGTTCCTGTTTTTCATTTACGGTGTAAGTGACTGAAAAGGCCGGGACGAAAGGAGTCTCTTTCCATAAAATATCCTGAATTTCCGCGCCCGGTTTGATTTTCTTTTTGTTTTTCTTCAGGCAGCGGGCGAGATCGACGCGATAGTCGGCATAGATTTCTCCGTCAGCGCCGATTAAAAGCGGCAGAGACGTGCCTGAAACCGGACTTTTGACTGAAGGAGAGTCTTTCATGCCGAGCTTTTTTTTATTTAAAGTGAACAGGCCTTTTGAAACAGCGTCCTCATAGGGAGGATATGTATGCTTTTCCTGATACATTTTGACACGCAGCTTCATGTCGCGGATTGCTTCCGCCATTTGGAGATCGACCAGCTTGACGGTAGGCTTATTTTCCACATCGACAAGCACGTATTGGTACATTCCTCCGCTTTCATAAGCTGAGGCCGGCGGCTCCTCGATGTATCTGGGCGCGAGCCGCTTAAAATCTATCGGATATTTTTGATAGAGCGGTGTTTTCATATCTTTTGTCTGAATCGGCAGAAGTCCGCCGTTCGCCTTTTTAAATTCATCCACTGCCGCTTGCACCTGCTGAAGCTGATGTTTGTAAGATACTTTATTTTCAGTTTTTTTTGCTTCAGGGTACAGACAGCCCGACAGCAGAAGCACCGCCATTGCCGTTATGACGGCCATTTTTAACTTATGCATTCCGCGCCCCCTTTTGGCTTTATTCATTGACAGGCCCGCTGAAAACGACCATTAACACGATCAATCCCGAGATGACCATGCAGGCATAAGCGAGTGAAGAAACCGCTGCTTTTATCAGTTTGTTTTTCACTTTGTACCTGCTGACATAAATAGAGGCGACCGCAACAAACATTAATCCCATAGCACCAAGCGCAAACCACATTTTCATCAATGCCACACTCAAGTTCGTGCCCCCCGTCCCATCATTGTAAGCGTTATATTTCATTTTAATATACAAATGTTGAAAAGATCAACAGGTTTTCCATCTATTGAAAAAACAAAAAAACTGAAGCAAAGAGGGGGACTTTGCTTCAGTCAAGTTGACTATATTCACCTGTACGTCTGAGATACACTCTCTTGGACTTCGATGCTATAGTATGCGTAGATGCGTACGTCTGCATCCTCTTCTGCCTAAATCAGCAAATGTTTTAAGCGATTTCAGCCGGAGAGTTCTGCGTTTTGTACTTTCGTCACTTCAGAATATGCTGACGGCATGTTATTGTCACTTCACCCGGTTTTCGAATGTGTTGACCAAGTCTTCCATCTCATGGGTTTTCACTCTGGCCATTAAGGATTCTACGGCAGTTTCTACCTTCTGCCCATTAAATAATACTTGGTGAAGCGCTTCTGTGATCGGCATTTTCACCTGATATTTTTGAGACAGCTGATACGCAGCTTTCGTCGTCCGCACGCCTTCAACAACCATCCCCATCTTATCCAGGACAGCTTCCAGCTTATATCCTTTGCCGAGCAGGTTGCCGGCGCGCCAGTTTCGGGAATGAACGCTTGTACACGTCACGATTAAATCGCCTACGCCGGTCAGGCCGGAAAAGGTGAGCGGATTTCCGCCCATCTTTGTGCCGAGTCTGGCGATTTCAGCAAGACCTCGGGTGATTAAGGCCGCTTTTGCATTATCTCCGTATCCCAATCCGTCTGTAATCCCCGCTGCAAGAGCGATGATATTTTTTAACGCTCCCCCTATTTCAACACCGATCATATCGGGATTTGTATAGACGCGGAAATGCTGGTTCATGAATAAATCCTGAACCGCTTCTGCAGCCTTGATATTTTTTGAAGATGATGTAACAGTCGTCGGGTGTCTTAATCCGACTTCCTCAGCGTGGCTCGGCCCTGAAAGCACGACGATGTCTTTTCTGTACTCCTCAGGCAGCTCCTCCTCCATTAATTCTGAAATGCGGAGAAGCGAATCCGGCTCAATTCCCTTGCTGACATGAACAAAAATCGATTGTTTCGGGATGTACGGCAGAGCCTTTTTCAGCACTTCCCGAATGGCTTTTGTCGGTACTGCCACAATGATGAAGTCAGCTCCTTTTAAAGCCTCGCTTAAATCGGCTGTCCCGATGATAGAACTTGATAGCTCCACACCCGGCAGGTAATCTTTGTTTTCATGCAGTTCGTTGATTTGATCGATCAATTCGGCACGGTGTCCCCACATCATGACTTGATGTCCGTTATCAGCCAGCACTAAAGAAAGTGCAGTGCCCCAGCTTCCCGCTCCAAGCATTGCCACTTTTTTCATCTCTGTATCACACCTTTTTATTTTCTTGCTCTTGCAAATATTTTAATTGGCGTACCTTCAAATCCGAAAGCGTCCCGGATTCGGTTTTCTAAAAAGCGTTCATAAGAAAAATGCATCAGTTCCGGATCGTTGACAAAAACAACGAAGCTCGGCGGCTTAACAGCGACTTGAGTCGCATAATAAATTTTCAGACGGGAGCCGTTGTGCGTCGGAGTCGGATTCATGGCGACCGCATCCATGATGACATCATTTAAGACATTTGTCTGCACGCGGAGAGAGTGATTTTCACTCGCTTTAATAATCGCAGGCATGAGTGTATGAATCCGCTTTGTCGTCAGTGCCGACATAAACAGCATCGGCGCATAATCGAGAAATTGGAAATGCTCCCGAATATTCTGTTCAAATTCTTTCATCGTGCGCTCGTCCTTATCAACGGCATCCCATTTGTTTACGATAATGACGACGGCTTTCCCGGCTTCATGGGCATATCCGGCGATCCGCTTGTCCTGCTCAAGGATGCCTTCTTCTGCATTCAGCACAACGCCGACGACGTCTGAGCGGTCAATGGCTTTTAACGCCCGCAGCACACTGTATTTTTCTGTTGTTTCATATACTTTACCCTTTTTTCTCATTCCCGCCGTGTCAACGATTACAAATTCCTGCTGATTGTAAGTGAACGCCGTATCCACAGCATCTCTAGTCGTTCCGGCTACGTTGCTCACGATAACCCGCTCTTCGCCGAGCATCGCATTGACAAGGGATGATTTTCCGACATTCGGGCGGCCGATCAGGCAGAATTGAACGACATCATCACTGTACTTCGTCTCCGGAATGTTTTTAAAATGCTCGGCACAAGCATCGAGCAAATCTCCCAATCCTAAACCGTGTGTCCCCGAAATCGGATACGGTTCTCCAAAGCCGAGCGCATAAAAGTCATAGATGTTCGCTCTCATTTCGGTATTATCTAATTTATTAACGGCTAATACGACCGGTTTTTTCGTCCGGTACAGTATTTTTGCCACTTCTTCATCCGCAGACGTCACACCTTCGCGGCCGTTCACCATAAAGATGATCACATCAGCCTCGTCCATGGCGATTTCAGCCTGCTGGCGGATCTGTGTCAGAAACGGCTCGTCTCCGATATCAATTCCGCCCGTATCAATCAGGTTAAAATCATAATTCAGCCATTCCGCCGAACTGTATATCCGGTCCCGCGTCACTCCGGGGGTATCTTCTACTATTGAAATTCTTTCACCCGCAATCCGGTTAAAGATTGTGGATTTTCCCACATTCGGTCTTCCGACAATGGCTACGACAGGTTTACCCATAGTACCCTTCCTTTCAATCCAGCCGCTTACATTTTCACAAAAAATTGTTCAACCGGTTATTAATAATCATCTTCGCTATGAAAAGAACCCTTCAAACAGAAGGGCTTAACTCATTTATTATATCAGTTTTCACTGAGATCACAATGTATTCTTCAAAATGTTTCGCATTCATGTAACAGTCTCCGTCTGTTTTCAAGACATTTTTGTCGCTCCTTTGCCCTGCTTTTTGCTTTTTTGGCTGATGCGCGCCGCAAGCTGTTCATATGTAGTCAGCCCGACGAGAAGAATCACTCCCGCCGAACAGCCTGATAGCCATTTATAATCACCGACGGCTGCTGCCCCCGCAATGTTGCGGATGACCGCAGCATACAATAACTCCCCCTGGCACATGCCGAGAACAAAAAGACAAAGCCTCTCAGGGAACCGCCCCTCAACAGAAAGCGTAATAACGGTAAGCAGTATAACCGCTGCCCATTCAGGTTTTATGATAAACCAAACAGGGTCATATAATGCAAAAAGAAAAATAAAGCCGTACGCCGCAGCCGCCGTCAGATGAATCACAATATGACGGAGCCGTTTATGCATGCCGAGGCTTCCCGCATAAACAAATGCCGCAGCAAAAAACATGACATATGCCGCGTTCAGCGTAAAATAAGCCGTTATCTGATGTATGCTTGCCATCATATTAGTCAAAATAAAGACTGATACGTAAAAACGGCTTTTTGTTTTGGCAAAAATAAAAGTCGCAAGTATCCATAAAAACCACATTGACCAGTAATAATAAAACGGTTCCATAATCGCTCCTCCTCTGACCAGTATGGAGCGGGAACGCATTTTTTAAACCAATTATGCCTGAAAGGAGCGGATAAAAATGGGAAAAGACAGACAGGAGAAAAAACTGAAAGCCTCCCGCCGGGTGGAATCTGATCGCGATGATTCAATTCACCATAAAGGAGCGACGAGCCTTGAACAAAACGGTGAATTCCGAAAAAGAAAATCGTAAAAAACAGAGAAAGGCATGCGGGTTCGCATGCCTTTTAACGTCTGCTGAAACGGGATGTGTCAATCCCCCGTTCCGAAAGCCAGTGATGTGTGTCACCTTTTATGACCAAAGGCGCCTTTTGCAATTGGGCAACCGATTGGCACCCGAGGGCGGTCATAATCATTTTCAGCTCTTGTAAAAGCGCCGTCATCTCGTCAAACAGCCCCTCTTCTCCTTTGGAGGTGAGAGCTTTCAGGAAGGTGCCGGCCATTCCCGCGCCAGAAGCGCCGAGGGCAATCGATTTGGCGACATCCAAGGCACTTTGCAGCCCGCCGGATGCGATAATTGATTGATCAGCGGAGAGCGAGTGGATTTCCGCTAAGCTTGCGGCAGTGGAAATTCCCCACGTATTAAAAAATTGAAGCGCCTTCTCTCTGCGCATATTTTCAATCTTAGAGAAATTTGTACCGCCGTATCCGCCGGCATCAACTGCTGCCGCACCGGCATCAAATAACTGCCGTGCCGACTCCCTGCTCATTCCGAAGCCGACTTCTTTGACAAAAACGGGAACTCCCGCTTCCGCCGCAATCCGCTCAATACGGCCGAGAGCGCCGGTAAAGCTTCTGTCTCCCTCCGGCATGACGATCTCCTGAATCACATTTAAATGAATCTGGAGGGCATCCGCTTGAATCATATCAATTGCTCTTTTTGCCTGCTCGGCATCCGCCTCGCTGCCTAAATTGGCAAATATCAGCCCGTCCGGATTCTCTTTTCTGACGATCTCGTAAGAATACCGTTCGGAGGGATCTTTTAAAGCCGACATTTGCGAACCGACAGCCAGCGGCATGCCGGCTTTGCGCGCGGCTCTTGCCAGCGATCTGTTAATTTCGTATGTAAGCTGTCCGCCGCCGCCTGTCATCGCATTGATAAAAATCGGCGAACTGCTTGTGAGTCCGCCGATTTTCGTTGATATATCCACTTTTTCCAATGCTAGGTTCGGTAGGCTGACATGAACAAACGTAATATCATCAAGCCCCGTTTCCCGGTTTTGGCCGGTAGACAGCGCATGATTTATATGTTCTCTTTTTCGTTCTGCTCGTGTCACGTTTTATCACCAATTTATTTTAATTTATTAAGCTTGTCTCCGATTAAATCGCCAAGCTGGAAGCCGGTGCTCGGCTCTTCTTTCGCCTGGTATTGACGGAAGTCCTCCTGATCGGCTTTCGGCGCTTCTTCAAGCTCACGCATGCTTAAGGAAATGCGCTCTTCGCTTTCGTTCACGTCCAGCACTTTCACTTTAACAGTCTGTCCTTCTTCAAGCACTTCATGCGGGGTTCCGATATGTTTATTGGAAATTTGCGAAATGTGCACAAGTCCTTCCACGCCCGGAAGAATTTCAACGAAGGCGCCGAAGCTTACAAGGCGCTGCACTTTTCCTTCAAGCACATCTCCCTGTTTTACCTTTTCGCCGATCTGGCTCCAAGGTCCCGGCAGCGTTTCTTTAATAGATAAAGAAATACGCTCGTTATCGCGGTCTACGGACAGCACTTTCACTTTTACGTCCTGACCTTCTTCCACCACGTCAGACGGTTTTTCGACGTGTGAATGAGACAGCTGCGAAATATGAACAAGCCCGTCAATTCCGCCGATGTCGACAAATGCGCCGAAATCAGTCAGACGCTGCACTTTTCCTTCAAGCACGCTTCCAACTTCAAGCGTTTGGAGAAAATCATGCTTTTTGGCTGTCTGTTCTTTTTCCACTACAGCCCGGTGTGACAGAATCACCCGGTTTTTATCACGGTCGAGTTCAACGACGATAAGAGAGAGGGTTTTCCCTTTATAGTCAGTGAAATCCTCGACGAAATGAGCTTCGACAAGTGATGCGGGAATGAAGCCGCGAACGCCGATATCAACGACGAGACCGCCTTTCACCACATCTTTCACTTCAGCTTCAAACACTTCTTTTGTGTCGAATTTTTTTTCAAGGTCTTCCCAAGCGCGGTCAGCATCAACGGCACGTTTAGATAAAATCAAAGCATCGTCTTCCACTTTTGTTACTTTCAGGTCAAGCTCGTCGTCAACTTTTACGACATCCGATGCTTTCTCTACATGAAGACTTGATAATTCACTGATTGGAATGATTCCGGACTGTTTGACATTGACAATTTCGACATCTACATGCTTGTCCTCTACCTTTGTCACAATCCCTTTTACTACATCTCCAACCTCTGGCACTTGAACATCAATTTGATTCATTTCCTCTGTCATTTGAATAACCTCCTTGGTCCAAACCTACACAGCTTAATTAATACGGTTTGAAAGCTGAACATGTGAATGTCCGCTTTTCAGCCGAATATGTATTAAAGAATCATCCAAAAAAGATTTTGAATGATCAATAAAAAGTTTTATTAGTATTAACTTCTAATAAAAGGACTGGTTTGTCAAGCAATAACATCTTGTCTTTTGAAAAAAATTAAAAAGCGCTCCGCCCGAAGTTAACGTGATTTCTGTTCGACGATCTCCAGAATTTTTCCTGCGACTTCGGCAATGCTGAGTGACGTCGTATCGATTTCAATCGCGTCTTCCGCTTTGCGCAGCGGGGAAACTTCCCTCTCTGAATCGAGTTTGTCGCGTCTGGCAATTTCTTCAATGAGCGTCTCGTAATTCACGTCATAGCCTTTTTTCTTATTCTCTTCATATCGGCGCTTCGCTCTTTCCTCTACGGACGCGAGCAGAAAAATTTTCACTTCGGCATCAGGCAGCACGTGAGTACCGATATCACGGCCGTCCATGACGACACCGCCTTTTTGTCCGAGCTGCTGCTGTCTTTTGACCATTTCTTCTCTGACGCCTTTATGCTTGGCGGCGATGGATACTTGGTTGCTGACTTCGTCTTTTCGGATTTCTTCTGTCACATCTTCTCCGTTTACGAGAACGATTTGTCCTTCCGGAGCGGATACAAGCTCAATTTCCGTACGCTTCAAAAGCTCTGTAAGCGCGGCTTCATCGGTTAAATCGGCATTCTGCTTGAGCGCCGTATATGTAATGGCACGATACATCGCCCCTGTATCAATGTACACATATGATTTTTTCTCAGCTACTATTTTAGCAACGGTGCTTTTTCCGGCAGCGGCCGGCCCGTCGATCGCAATTGATAATTTCTTGTCCATAATCTCTCTCCTTGCTCTTTACTCCTCTATGGATTGTATCATGAACTGCCGGAAAAGGGGCGAAAAAATTGAGCTGATTTACCGCTTTACCGTTTCAATCCATTCTTTTTTCTCCATTTTATCAACTCCCTCATATTTCACAGCTTTCGAAATATAAGGTTCAATAGGCTGATAATGAAGCAAAAACTGCACCGCGCCCAAAATTATAAGCTGAATGCAGACCAATTTGACCAGCAGACGTTCAAACGTTTTCATACACGCGCACCTCCATTAGGATTAGTATGGAAAAGTGCGCTGCTGTTTATTCCGACAGACTGTTTCTTCTCTGCTGCAGCTGCGCGCGCATACAATATTGGAGTAAAAGCTGCTGCGCTGCGGGGCCGATTTCTGTAAATTCAAGCGTCATTTTTTGTTTATCCGCCTTTTCATCATAAAAAATCCGCTGGGTAAGAGCCTCGGCCGTTATATCCGCCTCATTTTCCTTGCCGGGAAGAGAAAATGAGACATACAGCTTTTCACCTGGTTCCGCGGAAATATGCTCAGGCATCACAACAGCGATTCCGCCGGCGCTGATATTAGAGGAAACCGTTTGAAAAGCGGTTTTTTTCGCTTCCATTTTGACGGATACATCCAATACTGCGTCTGCACGGACGTATCGGCGTCTTTGAATCCGCTTCATTTCCTCCTGAGGGGGGATGTCCAATCCGATCATCGGGATGGGTTCTTTTTTCTTTCCTTTAATTATGCTTTTAAATTGATACGGTACTTGGCCATTCCCCATAAATTCCGCTGTTATTTCCAATCCTTTATGCAAAAAGACCGTCCGTCCCGAATCCAGATCGACGGGATATGAGATGTGGAGTTCGCCGTTTTCAACGCTTACTGCTTTACTCCTCGCTTTTTTGGGCTCATTGTTCTCTATGTATTCAATCCAAATATAATCTCCGACAGCTATCATGGCCTTCACTCTTTCATTATTTATGCTTTTATTAAAGCATGTAATGAAAAAAAGGAAAAGACTTTTAGTCCTTTCCTCCTTTATTTTTATAGGTCTTTATATATAGGCTCTGCACTTTTTAATTTTTCTATTTTTTCCTCTTTTCCGTCATCCGCATTAATGAACATTTGATACGTGTCTTTCCCGATCGTCCCGAGCATTTCGTAGCAAAGCACTTCCTGACCGAGTTCATTCGTGATCAGCGCCTGCCGGGTCTCCCGCACTTCAACATTTTTATTCAGCTTCGCTTTCGCTTCATCAGCTGACAAAGCGGGAGCCGGAATCGTTCTCGTGCGGTGCGCCGCCAGGTAATCACGCGCGGAAAAACCGACGACTTCACCATCATCCAGCGCCACTTTCATTCGGATGGCTTCCGGATAAATGCGGACGTTTTTCTCCACGGGAATAAAAGAAAAGACGCCGATGTTATTATATTGCGCGCTTTCATCAATTTCGAGGCCTTTTGTTTCATATCCGTTTTTCTTTAAAAACGCGACAGCCCGGTTAGATGCTTCATTGAGGCTGATCTTTTGTTTCTTCACGGCCCGTTTTTGAATCAAATAGACAGGATGTCCCCCTTTTTGGGTAATATCCATATAGATAAAAGATTTGTGATCCGCGTCATTCATGCGGATACTGTATACATCCCGATTCGTCTTCCGGCCGCTTTTGACCACTTTAATGGAATAATTATGATCAGGCGCAAACCGTTGTGCGATTTTTACCGCTTCTTTTTCCGTAATTTGTTTTCCTTTCAGATGCGTAAAACCTTTTCGTTCTGTATTTGCTCCCGTAAATGTGGGGCTGATGCTGCCTTCAGAAAAAGCGCCTACATTTTTTTCGACTGTTTTAAAGCTGTCGACGATCGTATTATCGCTTTGTTTTTTGTCAGAGGCGAGCGCCATTTCAACATCCATCCACCGTAAATTTTTGCTCATGACGAGATGCTGAACGCTGCGAAGCTGGTTTTGAATGTTCTCCGCCTGTTTGTACAGGCTGTTCAGTGTTGTATATTCTTTCTTATCAAGCGGTTTTTGGTCTAAATCCCGGACGGATGTTTTATAGCTGAAATCTCCTATATTGGATAAAAACTCCTCCGTCTTATTAAAAGGCATGAGAGTCAGGGGCAGCTGGCTCACATTGTTATGCGCTTCAGATGTAATTCTCCATACATCAATGAGCGCCGGAGACAGAGATTTTTTACTGTTCATCGCAAGCGTCGTCCCGATTTTGTCGTGAAGCTGATCAACATGGTACGTCAGTTCATGAAAAGCCCTCTGATAATTATTTTCCGCGTGCAGAAGGACCGCATCTTTTTCCTGATGCTCTTTATATCCCCAGTATCCGGTTGCGGCGATCGCGACACCGAGAACAGCGATAATGATTCCTCTAATCATGTTAACACCTCATTTTGCGTACTTTTACTCACAGAAAATGTGCTTTCCGATTCTTTTAATCTGCGGACGTCCCCAAATCCATTTGCTTGTCGCCGTATCAGGATTGAAATAATAAAGCGCGTTTTCAGAAGGGTCCCATCCGTTAATCGCATCAAGAACCGCTTCTTTTGCTCTTTCATTCGGCTGCATGTATATTTGGCCGTCGGCAACGGCGGTAAACGCGAGCGGTTCGAAAATGACGCCGGCCACCGTATTCGGAAATAACGGGCTTTTAATACGGTTTAAAATAACCGCGGCAATGGCAACCTGTCCTTCAAACGGCTCACCGCGCGCTTCCCCGTACACAGCCTGCGCCAGAAGATTGATGTCGTTGTTTGAGAAACCGCCAGGCATATTGGCCGCTGTCGTATTTTGCTTTTGATTTGACTGACCGCCTGTATTGTTTTGCGGCTTTTGAGCAGGCTTATTCGTTCCCGCCGGCTTCTGCGCTCCGGCTCTCGGTTTTGTTTGGTTTTCCAATGGGACGTTGCCATAATGAGTGAACGTATTCCCTTTTTGGATCTGCTCCATTACATATTCACGGTAATATTTTGATTTTGAAATCAGCACCTGTTTGGTTTTCGCCCCGACTAGGCCGTCAACCGGCTTCATGCCGAATTTCTCCTGAAAATTTCTCACGGCCCAGTATGTGGTCCAGCCGTAAACACCATCGATTTTCCCGTTATAAAATCCGTTATATTGAAGACGGGCCTGCAATTCTATAACATCATCACCCGTCGCGCCTCTTTGAATCACTTGATTTGAAAACGCATGAACCGTTTCATGATGATCGAAGAAAGCGGCGGCGAAAGAAAATAGAATGAGACATGCCATAAAGGCTCCTTTGCACTTCATCTCTTCAAGCCTCCTACTGCAAAATTTAAAGTGTATCCGTATTGTCTGTCACGCGGATATTTTTATACACCGTTTCCTTCTTATCCCTCATCAAGGCATAAAAAAAGAAACCGCACGCGATGCGCGGTTTCTTCACACTTGGATCATATTGACGGAGCGTGCTTTTTTTGCCTTTCGCAGCCCGAACCACCATAAAAACAGCATAAACGGCAGCATATAATATACCCAATGATTGAGGGCGGTAAGAATAAAATCGTAAGAACCGTGCAGACATGAAGGCACGGCCAGCGAAATCACAAGCCATTTGACACGGGCTTTTTTCTGCGAAAAGCGGGCTTTTCCGAGATAAAATCCCATAATCACTCCGATCAGCGCATGGCAGGAGACCGGCAGAAGCGCTCTTATAAAAGCATGCTCAACGCCGTGGCCGAATAAATACAGAATATTTTCAAGTGTGGCAAAGCCTAAAGACACACTGGCCCCGTAAACGATTCCGTCATAATGCTCATCAAAATGAGCATGCGGGTACACACTGATCATCAGAACGAACCATTTCACCGATTCTTCCAAAAATCCCGAAGACAAAAACGAAACGAAAAAGCTTCCTCCCCCCACATGCTCTTTTTCAAGAACATATTGGATAAACATGGTCGGAAACACAAGGACAACCCCGAGAAAAAAAGACCTCAGCACCATATGTACAGGTTCATTGTCATACTGATCTTTTAAATAAAAATAGCTTAACAGCGCAATGCCGGGAGCAATTCCTGCAGAGATGATTGCAAACATCAGGCAACCTCTTTCCTTTATATTCCTATATCTATGGTACCATGTTGTTCATATTTTTACATCTTTCAATTTTTTAAAAAAGAGCATATGAATGATCATATGCTCTCTGCACCCAGCCGTTTTGATATTTCGTTTGCGATCAAGCCGCCGTGAAAACGGCCGTTCTCGATAAAAATTTCATTGGCGTTATTTCCAGCCGCAATGACTCCGGCGATAAAAACACCGTCAACATTTGTTTCCATCGTTTCTTCCCGGAAAAACGGCCGGCCTGATTCAGCATCAATCTGCACCCCGATTTTTTCGAGGAAACCGTGATCGGGATGGTACCCCGTCATGGCAAATACGAAATCGTTTTTCAGCCGGACCGTCTCATTTCGGCCGGAGCGGAAAATGATTTCATCTTCCGTCACTTCTTCAAGACAAGCGCCGAATTCCATCCGGATTGTGCCGTTTCTGACAAGGGCCTCAAACTCAGGCAGAATCCACGGCTTGATGCTCGGGGAATACTCATGTCCTCTGTAGAGCACCGTGACGCGCGCACCGGACTTCACGAGTTCCAAAGCCGCGTCCACACTTGAGTTTTTCCCGCCGATCACAGCAACATCTTTATCAAAATAAGGATGGCCTTCTTTAAAGTAATGAAATACCTTAGGAAGCCCTTCACCCGGTATGTTCATATAATTCGGATGATCATAATATCCTGTCGCAATGATACAAAACGGAGTGAGGTAGCGGTCTTTTGACGTTTCTACAAGAAAACGGCCGTCTTCCTGTTTCGTTACGCGTTCCACCGTTTCAAAGGCGTTTACGCGCAGCTCTTTTCTTCTGACAACCTCTCTGTAGTAAGAGAGAGCCTGTATTCGGACCGGTTTTCTGTTTTCCGTAATAAAGGCGACATCGCCGATCTCCAATTTTTCACTTGAACTGAAAAAAGTTTGGTGGGTCGGATAGTTATAAATGCTGTTTACGACATTCCCTTTTTCGATCACAAGCGCGTTCACGCCAATTTGCTTCAGATGTATAGCCGCCGATAATCCGCAAGGACCTCCGCCTATTATAATTGCTTTTTCTTCTGTCATGTCCTTCAACTCCTGCGATTGGCATTTCCATCATAAGTTTCCACTCATATAAAAAATCTCCTATATTATCATAGGAGATTTTTTTTGTTTATGCAAACGATTGGTTTATATCCAGCCTCTGAAACGCGAAGCCTCAGCCATTTTCCGCACGCCGACCATGTAAGCCGCAAGCCTCATGTCAATCCGGCGGTTTTGGGACATTTCATAAATATTATTAAACGATTTTATCATCATATTTTCCAGTTTTTCCTCGACTTCTTCTTCACTCCAGTAGAAGCCCTGGTTGTTTTGAACCCATTCGAAATAAGAAACCGTTACACCGCCGGCGCTCGCCAGAACATCGGGAACCAGCAGCGTTCCTTTGTCTGTCAGGATTTTCGTTCCTTCCAGTGTCGTCGGTCCGTTTGCCGCTTCTACCACGATTTTCGCTTTGATGCGGTCAGCGTTTTCTTCTGTAATTTGGTTTTCGATCGCCGCCGGGACAAGTATATCACAGTCCAGCTCAAGCAGCTCCTGATTCGTAATGGTGTCATTGAAAAGCTTCGTCACCGTTCCGAAACTGTCTCTGCGGTCAAGCAGATAATCAATATCAAGACCGTCCGGATCGTAAAGGCCTCCGTACGCGTCAGAAATTCCGACAACTTTCGCGCCGGCGTCATGCATAAACTTGGCCAGATAGCTGCCCGCATTTCCGAAACCTTGTACGACGACACGCGCGTTCTGAATATCGAGACCTTTTTTCTTAGCCGCTTCTTTTATGCAGATGGTGACGCCTTTTGCCGTCGCTGATTCCCTGCCGTGGGATCCGCCGAGTACAAGCGGTTTTCCTGTAATAAAGCCGGGTGAGTTAAATTCATCAATTCTTGAATATTCATCCATCATCCAAGCCATAATCTGTGAGTTTGTAAATACGTCAGGTGCCGGGACGTCTTTAGTCGGTCCGACAATCTGACTGATTGCTCTTACATATCCCCTGCTCAGCCTTTCAAGCTCTCTGAATGACATATTTCTCGGATCACAAACAATTCCGCCTTTACCACCGCCATAAGGAAGATCAATAATTCCGCATTTTAAACTCATCCAGATGGAAAGTGCTTTCACCTCTTTTTCAGTTACATTCGGGTGAAAACGAATGCCGCCTTTTGTCGGACCTACGGAATCATTGTGCTGCGCACGATAGCCTGTAAATATTTTCACAGACCCGTCATCCATCCGAACAGGAATTTTAACCGTTAATAATCTGAGCGGCTCTTTCAGCAGTTCATACACTTCTTCTGGATACCCCAATTTTTCCAGAGCTTTATGTATTACGGTTTGGGTTGATTTTAATACATCATGTTTGTCTTCTTCATTATGACCGGTGAATCGATCGGCTGCCATTTGAGTTAACCTCCTAAAATCTTCTGTTTCTCTCATGCTCCCTTTCAGTGACTAGTATACACCTTCAATATCTCCGTGCATAGAAGAAAGACAATGATTTTTCCATTATTTCGCTTAAAAAAAGACGGCCGCTGAAAACAGCTGCCGTTTCAAATCTTTTTTATGAAAAATGTTTCTGGATGGTTTCCACAGCATTGCCGTCCATGATGAGTTTTCCGTACTCATGGAGCCTGTAAATCGTAATTGTCGCCGGGTGTCCGTATTCAGCCAGCACCGCGATGACGCCTTCGGCGGAACGGGAGCCGAGGTCTTCAAGGCTTACATAGTATTGGTTCTCATAGTGGTAGACGGTGCCGCCGGTAATCCCGATTCGGTGAAGGCTTCCGGCAAGCTGAATGATATCTTCAAACGAATGGAACTGATAAATAATATCCGGGCTTTCGTCAAGTTTGACCTGCATCTCGATATAATCATCGTCATATTCGTCATCTTCTGCGTCCGCGTCATGATTTTTCGTTACAATCACAACCATACCTTGTGCCTGAAGAGAATATACTTCCACCGCGATCGGACCATTCGCTTCAAAGCCGAGCTCTGTATTTGCTTCATTCATCATATCTTTAAATAACTGGTGGACTTTAAACGAGTCCTTCCAGAGGTCTTCTTTTGTCAGTCCCCGATCAGTCAGATCGTCGAGGGTTAAAAAGATTTTAATCTTATTATAGTTCAGACGCTCAAGCCGCATAATGTTCCCTCCTGCCTCTTCTTGCACACAAATCATATAACACAGTATATGAATAAATGAGTCATAGGTTCTTAATTTGTTATCAGTTTACACCGTGTACAGCGGGAAGACAAGCAGAATGCCGTTTTTTATCACCGCGGCCGGATTTGTTTCAGGAAAACGGCTCATCCGGTCCGCACAGCGTAATCATATGCGTCTCCGGCTTCGCCCCGAGCCTCAGCGGAACTTTTGTCGTCCCGTAGCCGTTGCTGATCAGGTAATGCGCTTTTTTTACCGTTCCCGTCCCGCCCAATTCGTACGGTCCGAACCGGCCGAAACGGATTTGGCCGCCATGCGTATGGCCGCTGAACACAGCGTCAATCCCGTCAGACTCCCTCATCTGCTCATGGATGTCAGGATTATGGCAAAGCAGGAGGTTTACTTTATCAGCATCCGTATATCTGATTGCAGCTTCGTAATCATCCATCATCATCCTGATATCATCCACCCCGCAGATCGTAACGTTTTCCCCTTTATAAGCAAACTGAACCGATTCATTTCTCAGCGGAATCACTTTGTATCCCCGTAAAAGTGAGAGCAATTTTTGCTGGCTGACCTCGTAATCATTATTTCCCCACACATAAATGACAGGCGCGAGAGCCGTCAGACGTTTGATGTTTTCTTCAATTCTGGCGTAAGGAACTCCGCCCTCCGCCAAATCACCGCCGAGCAAAACGGCATCCGGCTTATAAACTGCCGCTTCGCGGAGAAGCTTTTCATCAATTAAACGGCGGTGCACGTCAGATATAAAGAAGATGGTGAGCGGCTTCATCCCTTTCATTTTATCAAGCGTAAATGTATGTGTTTTCAGATGGCTGCCGTTTGCCGTTTTGTACATGACGGCCGCCATAACCGCAGCCGCTCCCGCCAATGAGCCGAGAATTCCCGCTGTTAGCTTCATAAACGCACTCTCCATTCTGTCATTGTCTTACATTAGACGGACAAACAAAAAAAGACGTTTCTATCCTTTCCGGAAAACGCCTCATTTTATTTGCTTTCAAAATAAAGATTGATATCATACCGATGTTTCATCAAGTGAAAAACAGATTCTCTCGCCCTCCATTTTTCAGGCTGGGGCCATAAATCCGTGCTTTTTTGGATAATTTCACATCTCAGTTTATGAAATTCACCCTCAGCTTTTTCTTCCTTTTTTTTAAAATAATAAGAAGTGCAATACGCAAAAGCGGAAGCCATAATCCAGCACAAATAAACCGTATGGCCTAATATTTCCTGCAGGATCAGCTGCGGAGAGGCTTGGGGGGCGTTAAAGCTTTTAAACATCAGCAGTATGCACATCAGGGAAAAACAAACGAGGGACGCCCACTGCCATCTTCGGCACTGTGCGGCATAATTTTCGTATTTTAATTTCCGTTTCACCAGCGCCTGAAGCATTTGTTTCGTCGGTCCGTCAGCAAATCGGTCTAATTGCTTCCATAAAGAATCCATGCGCTTCACACCTTGTCCGTTTTCATTGTTACACTATATGAAAAACGCGGTGAAAACATGCATTTATTTTAATCAGACAGCGGAATGTTCAGAACCTGGCCGGTGTACACGTCGTTTCCGTTTAATCCGTTGTAGCTGCGGATTTTTTCTTCGCCCGCCCGGCTTTTATAATATTTCATTGAAATGCGGTAAAGCGTTTCTTTCGGCTGTACAGTATGCTGTACGGTCCGCATTTTTTTCGGGACAGTCCCGGCTTGATCACTCGCGGCAGCCGGAGCCGCTTTTTCACGGACAGCCGGCGGAGACTGCTGTTTTGTCTCCGCGTATTCGGTGTCTGTCGGCTTTACTTGTTTTTCTGAGGACGTTTCCGTTTTTTCAGGTGTTTTTTCACTTGGTTTTTCTTTTGTTTTTTCAGATGCAGCCGCTTCTTTCTTATCTTTGTCGTCAGACTTTTTTTTCGGTTGTTCTAAAAGAGCGGTTTCTGACGTTTCTTTCTGAGCGCCTTTCGGAATAACGGCTGGCGCGCTTTCACTGTGGTCTATGAAGACATCTTCATAGTCCTTCGGGTCAAATCTGCTGCTGTTCGTCATATAAAGAAGACCGAAAAAGACACCGATTGTTACGATAATGAACAGGACGGTCAGAAAAGTGAACAGCGGCGTTTTTGTTTTGGTTTTTTCCTTCACCTGCTCTTCCTTTTTTTTACGCTCCTCTTTTACAGATTGTCTTGTCGGGAGGCTGTCTTCAAGATATTCAATTTGTTCATCCGCGGCCGCGGCAACCTGCTGCTCGGCACGCAGCTGAGCTTTTCTTCTTTCAACTCTTGACATTTCCGTCATGCAAACCCCTCCTAACATATTGAAAACGGATCTGACAGGCAAATACCGCATCAATAATAAAATGCGCTGTAACCGGAACGAATAAATTGCCGGTCCATTCATAGATAAGCCCCAGCAAAAGACTGATGCCCGCAACCATCATAAACAGAAGCCACTTCGCCAAGTATCTGAAATGAAGCACGGTAAAAATGAAGCTGGCGGCCCATAAGCCGATATGTGTCTGCAGAACGCCTCTGAACAAAATCTCTTCGCTGAACGAAATGAGAAGCGTCAAAAACAAAATGTGCAGAACCGGCCTGTTCTTAAAAAGCAATACATTAATGCCGCCGTCATCATATAAATGCGAAGGACACCATTTCATCACCGCCAGATCGGCAAAAATGACAAGGACGGCAAGAGTTACACCGTACCATATGATATTATCGTCACGTATATGCCACAGCTTTAAAAAATCGTGAATGTCGGTGAAAAAGAAAAAGCCGATAACAGCTGAAACCGCCAATATGAGCAATTGGGTGGCATACAGCTGTATCACAATCTCCCGGTCTGAGAGCTGCTGGATCAATTCGCTTTGCCGTCTCAGCTGAACTCACCCGCAGACTCTGAACCGAAAATCCGGCCTAATTCCAGCTTCCAATCTTCAAACCGTTCCATGTTTTTCCGTTCTCCTTTTTGCTCGTACGGAGCCAGATCAAGTCCGCAGCTGCTGCAGCATTGTCCGGTTTGGCCTTCAGGCTCATACGATTCATCAAAATAAGACAGCAGCGCTTTTCTTATACATTCTTTCCGCTCTAATAACGCCGAAAAACGGTTCATTTTACGCAGCTTCTTTTCCACGCGGTATGTCAGTTCTTCCTGCAGCTGCTCTTTTGTGGTTTTTCCTTGCAGATACAGATGGACGGCCGTTCGCGCCTGTGTTTCCTGGACGCCTTTATTGATCAGAACGTCCCGAAGCTTTCGCTCATCATCCGTACCGGCATCCCGTATGACGGCCAAAATGCCTTCCAGATCATAATCAGACAGGCTTTCTGTCTGAATAATCTGCTGCTGAAGCTCGGTATCGCCGGGCGCCCTCAGCAAAATACTGACACTCGGGCTGCCGTCGCGTCCCGCTCTGCCGATTTCCTGCATAAAGGCCTCAGCCGTTTGGGGAGGATAAAAGTGAATGACAAAGCGGATATCTGACTTATCCACACCCATGCCGAACGCATTGGTACAGCAGATGCAATCAAGCTGGTTATGGATAAATTGCTGCTGGATCAAGATTCTGTCCCCTGTATCCATTCCGCCGTGATAATAATCCGTCCGCTTTCCCGTTTTTTCATTCAGCTCAGCCGCAAGCTCTTCCGCCCATTTTCTGGTCGGACAATATATGATACCGGGGCCTTCAAGCTTTTCGGCAAGCTCCGTGAGCCTGTTTATTTTTTCGGCATTATCAGCCAAATGTTCTGCCGCCAGGAGAATATTCGGCCGGTTGACTGAATAAAGATGACGCACCGCATGCTCAAGTCCGAGCACATCCGTCACGTCTCTGAGCGTTTCTTTTGTCGCTGTTGCAGTCAGCGCCAATACAGGCGGCTTTCCGAGTGCCTGTCTGAAAGGCCCGAGCTTCGAATAATCAGGCCTGAAATCATGTCCCCATTCCGATATGCAATGAGCCTCATCAATAACAAATAAACTGACCGGAACGTTTTTCAAACGGTTCAGTACATAAGGTGAAGAAAGGGCTTCAGGAGACATATAGAGAAATTTATACCGGCTGATGTTGCTGAGAATAAAATGCCGCTCTGCGGAATTCAGCATGCTGTTTAATGCCGCAACCCGCTTTTCTCCTTTTGCTTTCAGCTGCTGCACCTGATCTTCCATTAATGAAAGAAGCGGTGAAATAATCAGCACCAGCCCGTCCATCATGTAACCCGGGAGCTGATAGCATAATGATTTCCCCCCGCCGGTCGGAAGCATGGCGATCGTATCCTTTTTTTGGAGCACGCTAGTCATAATCTCTTCCTGCCCTTTTTTAAAGGAATGCAAACCAAAATATCTGGATAAAGCTTTATGCAGCTCAGTCATGCTGATTCACCGTCTTTGCCAGCGCCAGCCTGATCTGGAAATAGCTGAAGCGCATCTGCATTCCTTCGCGAATCCGTTTAATTTTATTTGTTTGATGCTGTTTTGCAAATGCCGTTATCATACGCTGTTCCTCTTCAGAAAGATACTGTTCTATAAAAAATGCAGGCTGATGCAATGATATTTCTACGATATGATCTTCGATTGTGGCGGTTTTTAAATTTCTGACCGCGGCGATCCGTTCAATCGGAAACCCTTTTTCCAACAGCTCAAAGGTTTTTCTGGCAGACTGTGTCAGCGCGCTTTCCGCCTGCAGATCGGACAACAGCTCGCGCAGAGCGGGATATGCACATTGCGGAAGCGATTGAATAACATAATGTACCGCTCCCCAAAACTGGACGGACACATACCATTCATCTTCGTTCAGCTGGAGAGCGAGCTGCTTATTCGTTTTGCCGATTCTGTTGAATGAAGTTAAAGAATAGACAAAAATAAGCGCCTGCCGTTCACTTACGCCTTGCAGAAGCTGAAACAGCGCGTCGTGCATTTGTACGGAAAGCTCTTTAGCATCTCTGTTTTTCCGCATGAACCATTTGACCCATCTCAGCGTCTGCACATCGTTGGTAACCGGGATATATTGACTGCATTGATGCTCTTTGTTTGACAGGACTTGAATGAGCAGGGAAAGCCGCCTCCACAGGATGACGGCAGGCGTTTGATAATTTGCGCCGTGGCAGTGCTTCGGCCAAGGCCGCTCAGCAAACGCCCGTTCAAGCCTTTGAACGCCGCGCGCAGTCACTTTCCGCGTTCCCTCTTCTTTTCCGGCTGTGATGTATGAGTTCTCGGTGAGTCTATGCATAGAAGCCGCAATATCGCCGCGTTCACACTGTGAAGCCATGCCGAAATATTTAGCGATCTGAAATAAGCCGGCATCCTGAATGGTTTGAGACGACTTTTTTCCTTTTAATAAATGAAACACAGCACTCGGAGTCCGTTCGCCGTCTATTTTGTCCAGACAGTCGAGAACCACGGTATCAAAGTAGTTTATCGCCAATCTAAACACACCTACATTTCTTTTGTGACAAGTTTCGTTTTTTGGTTCTTTTTATTTTAACAGATTTTCATATAAATTTGACGTTTAAAGTCATCTTTTAGGGGGAAGTGCTAAAGAGAATCCCTTATGTGATAAGCATTCTCAATCATTTTTCTGTTGAAATTTGACACTAACATCATTACAATAAGTAAGAGGAATAGGTGTTATATTTAAAAATATATAAGGTAAACCATTTGTTCCAACACGAACAATCTGGGAGGTTTTATTCATGGCAAAGTACACAATTGTAGATAAAGATACGTGTATTGCATGCGGCGCCTGCGGAGCTGCGGCACCAGACATTTATGATTATGATGATGAAGGCATTGCGTTCGTTACGCTTGACGAAAATAAAGGTGTCGTCGAAGTTCCAGAAGTTCTGGAAGAAGATATGATTGACGCATTTGAAGGATGCCCTACTGATTCAATCAAAGTTGCGGATGAACCGTTCGAAGGCGACCCGCTGAAATACGAATAAAAAAGCCCTCCCCGTGAGAGGAGCTTTTTCGTCCTGAATAAGACTCCGGCTGTTATCGGCCGGAGTCTTATTTTTTTGCAGATCAGCACAAACAAAAAAAGCGTCCGGCTGTTCTTCACAGAGCGGACGCTTTAAGCCTTTATTGTGTTTGGATGCTGCGTTTTTGTTCAATCCAAGGTTTCAGCTTCGTAAAGATGAACGTAAAGACGATGGTGATGATAATGCCTTTTACAATGTTAAACGGCAGAATTCCTGCGACAACCGCCGTTTTCAACTGGCTGTTTGACAATGCCGGTGAATGTAAAAACCAAGTATACGCGGGCAGGATAAGAATATAGTTCAAAATACTCATCAGCACGGTCATCGCCGCGGTTCCGGCCAGCAGGCTCACTGCAAGCCCTTTTGCAGAATTGAGCTTTTTAAACATAAACGCCGTCGGCAGAATAAACAGCGTCCCCGCGATAAAATTGGCTGCCTGCCCGACAGGCACGCCGGCCATGCTTCCTTGAATGATATACTGCAGAATATTTTTAATCGCTTCAACCGCAATCCCCGCCGCAGGCCCGTAAACCAAAATGGCGATAATTGCAGGAACGTCACTGAAATCAATTTTCAAGTAATCCGGCAGCCCCGGAAACGGGAAATTTAACAGCATAAGCACAAACGCAATACTGCTAAGCATACTGATGACAACTAATTTTTTTACTTTCACAATGCTCTCTCCTTTTCGATCAAATCTCTCGAAAAGAGGAAAGGTTCTTTTGCGCCCCAATAAAAAAACCGCTTTTGTTAAAAAGCGGGAGCTTACTAAGGCTTGGCAAAGAAACGTTTGATATAAGCATCAAAACGTCTGCTGAACCTCCATCTTCTCCCATCCAGACTATACTGTCGGCTCCGGAATCTCACCGGATCCTGCCGCCGAAGCAGCTCGCGGGCTTAGAGCGTGACGCTCATCACCGCCGGTAGGGAATTTCACCCTGCCCCGAAGATTGATCTTATGAATTTATTCACATTATATATGATCAAATTGTAATTGTATAGAGAACTGCTCAAATTTAAATAAAATATTGGGGAAGCCCAATTTCAGCTGATTCAGCGGTTTCCTTTTCTCCTTTACTGCGTCAATACACATTGACACTCTATTGAGAATATGATAAATTATCAGATATTTAGTCAGCTAAACTAGGAGGAAATCTAACAATGTTTCGAGTTTTGGTCTCAGATAAGATGAGCAATGACGGCTTAAAGCCGCTGATGGAATCAGACTTTATAGAAATTGTTCAAAAAAACGTCGCGGATGCAGAAGATGAATTACATACCTTTGATGCCCTGTTAGTCCGCAGTGCCACAAAAGTAACCGAAGAATTGTTTAAAAAGATGACTTCTTTAAAAATCGTCGGCAGAGCCGGTGTCGGCGTAGACAACATCGACATTGATGAGGCCACAAAACATGGAGTTATCGTGATAAACGCGCCGAATGGAAACACCATTTCAACGGCAGAGCATACATTCGCGATGATTTCTTCATTAATGAGACACATCCCGCAAGCCAATATCTCAGTAAAATCAAGAGAATGGAACCGGACGGCTTTTGTCGGGGCGGAGCTCTACGGAAAGACTTTAGGCATTGTCGGTCTGGGCCGGATCGGAAGCGAGATTGCCCAGCGCGCCAGAGCGTTCGGTATGACGGTTCATGTATTCGATCCTTTCTTAACCGAAGAGAGAGCCGGCAAAATCGGCGTAAACAGCCGGACATTCGAAGAAGTGCTTGAAAGCGCGGATATCATTACCGTCCACACGCCTTTAACAAAGGAAACAAAAGGATTGCTTAACAGAGAAACCATTGCCAAAACGAAAAAAGGCGTCCGTCTTATCAACTGCGCAAGAGGCGGCATTATTGATGAAGCGGCGCTTTTGGAAGCGCTGGAAAGCGGCCATGTCGCAGGCGCTGCCCTTGACGTGTTTGAAGTGGAACCGCCAGTTGAATCAAAGCTTCCCGACCATCCGCTGGTGATCGCCACACCTCACTTAGGCGCTTCAACGAAAGAAGCACAGCTGAATGTCGCGGCACAGGTTTCTGAAGAAGTGCTGCAGTTTGCAAAAGGTCTGCCTGTCATGTCAGCGATCAACCTGCCTGCGATGACAAAAGATGAATTCAAAAAAATCCAGCCTTATCACCAAATTGCCGATAAAATCGGAAGTCTCGTGTCACAATGTATGAAGGAACCCGTCAAAGATGTTGCGATTCAATATGAAGGCACCATCGCCAAACTTGAAACATCATTTATTACAAAAAGCCTGCTGTCCGGTTTCTTAAAACCGCGTGTAGACTCAACGGTTAATGAAGTAAACGCCGGCGGTGTAGCAAAAGAACGCGGTATCAGCTTCAGCGAGAAGATTTCCTCCAATGAATCAGGATATGATAACTGCATCAGCGTAAAAGTAACCGGAGACCGGAGCACATTTACGTTAACGGCTACGTATATCCCTCACTTCGGTGAACGAATCGTTGAACTGAACGGCTTTAATATTGACTTAAATCCTGCCGGCCACCTCGTTTATATCCAGCACCAGGATACGACTGGTGTAATCGGACGCGTCGGACGCATCCTCGGCGATAACGATATCAATATCGCTACCATGCAGGTGGGCCGTAAAGAAAAAGGCGGAGAAGCCATTATGATGCTTTCTTTTGATAAACATTTAGATGATAAAGTCGTCAATGAGCTGACTTCGGTTCAGGATATTGTTTCCGTTAAACTGATTGACCTTCCGTAACCAACAGAAAACCCAAAACATTCATATGTTTTGGGTTTTTTTACGTTTAATGGGTCGGAAGCGGATTAGGCGCGGCAGGCACAGCAATCGGTTTTGTCACATCATAATTACCGATTTTCTTTGCGTGCGCATGTGTGAACAGCACCTCAGAATAACCGAATTCCTTCGCGGTTAACAAAAGCCCTTCGATCATTAAAATGCCTTCCAGCGAATCTTCAACTTTATGTTTTTCGGACAATTGGATCCGCAGCTGCTCGCCGTCTTCCCTTTCCGATACCGATGCAATCGCATCTGCTTCTATAATGCTCGCGGTCTGTGCGCCTCCGTCTGTTGTCTTCATCCCGTCAATAGCCTGATATACTGAATAATAGGTTTGTTCAGACGGGATGAGATACTCTTGTCCCAGACTGTCGCTGTAAGAAAAATACGCCCGGTTTGTCTGTTTATGTACGGACATCTCAGCGGAAATGCCGTAAGATTTATAAAAATCCTGTCCGTCTCCGTTTTGAACCTTTTTCAATTTAATCCGCTCGTAAGGACTCCATGTCAAAGTCTCTTTCAGCATCTTTTTCAATAAATCAGAATCGGCAGCTGATTCGATAGAAAGACGTCCGTTTACCTGCACAAGCAAATCCTTCTTATCCGCCGTTACCTGCACACCGTCCAAAAGGTTCGGCACAGAGAGGAAAGATTCGGGCACTTCTAAGTTTTCTGCATCAGATAATGCCTCTGAAACCGATTCGTCAGGCTTCTTTTTTTCAAAACTGACCGGAATGACGGCGGATGTATCTGAATCGGCAAACGCCAAAGTAATGTAATTGTTTTTGTTTTCGTTAGAAACGACAAACGTCTTCTGATCCGGCTTGACAGCAGCTGACTGACTGGCTTTTTCAGCTTGACCGCTGTCAGCTGTAAGATCACCGGCAGATTTGTTTGTCATCAGGTGAGGAGAAATAATCAGAGCGATGCACAATGCGCAGATGCCGGCTGCGGCGGGGCCGATCCAGCTTCGGGCCGGTTTTTTCCTGTACGGTTTACCCGTTTCAATATTCCGGTAAATGGCCTCGGGTGAACGATGATCTCTAACCGCCGGAAGTTGTCTTAACAACTCCTCTACTCTTTCTTCGTTCCAATATGACTTCATCATCCATTAGCTCCTCCCTCAAAAGCTCCATCTGTTTCCGAAGTATTTTGAGCCCTCTGTGTTGGGTCGTTTTGACTTTGCTTTCCGAGAAGCGGAGAGCGGCGGCTGTTTCCTGAATGGAATATCCCTGAATAAATCTCAAGATAATAACAGCTCTTTGATCAATGGTGCAATGATCAAGCGCGGTATAAATTTCCCGGACATTTTCATGCTGTACGGCGAGTTCGTCCGGAAGCAAATGCTGATCTCTGACATCTTGTGTATCCCAATCAAACGTACCCATAATACGCTGTCTGATCGTCTGCTGCTTGCGGAACCAGTCAATCGCCACATGGCGTGCGATGGACAACAGCCATGTTTTTTCACTGCTTCTTCCTTCAAATGTATGATAGGAATTCAAGACGCGGATATACACTTCCTGCGTCAAATCTTCAGCCTGCGACTTATCTTTTACCATATAAAATAAAAATTGATATAAATCTTGATGGTATGCATCGTATAATATCTGAAAGGTTTCTTCCATGGGAAACCCCTCCGTTCACTTTTTTGTCGTAAAAATGCGTTGAAAAGTTACATTACAACTATATTACGAGAAACTGGAATTTGGAAGGGAATTTATATTAACATATTCTTAAATTTTTAAAGGAGAAAAAAACAAAAAACACCCGCATGTTCTGCGGGTGTTTCGTATGGAACAAGATTGTTCGTCAATTTCAGACGTCATCCTGCGCTTTTGTCGGAATATAAAATGTAAACGTCGTCCCTTTGTCGATGCTGCTGTGAACCGCAATTGAGCCGCCGTGGGCTTCCACGATATTTTTTACGATGGCGAGTCCGAGTCCGGTCCCCGCCCTGCCTCTTGTTCTTGCTTTGTCCGCTTTATAAAAACGTTCAAAAATAAAAGGCAGATCCTCTTCCGGTATTCCCGAGCCGGAATCTTTGATATCGATTTTCAGTCCGTCTTTTACGGTATGAGCCGCGATATGAACGTTTCCGCCTGACTCCGTATGGCGCAGCGCATTATCTATAAGGTTGGTAAACACCTGTTCCATTTTGTCTTCGTCAAAGACACACTCCGGCTGAGACACCGAGATGTCCTCTGTGAGCGAAACGCCTTTTTCCTTCGCTACACCGGAAAATTTGCGGGAGATCTTCTCCAGAAATTCATGCAGGTTTACCGTTTCATAGCGCAGACCCGTATGTCCGGATTCCATTCTGGCCAAATCCAGTAAATCATTGACGAGCCGGCCCATGCGAAGAGATTCATCATAAATGATCTGCGCGATTTCTTTTTTCTCCTCTTCGGTGCTTGCAATGTCGTCCACTATCGCTTCACTGTATCCCTGCAGCATAGAAATCGGGGTTCTGAGCTCATGACTGACATTGGCAATGAAGTCTTCACGCAATTTATCCAGCCTGCGCTCTTCGGTCATATCACGGAGCACGGCCACGGCGCCGCGGACGTGTGATTCCGCATAAAGAGGCGACATCAATAAAACCCATGACCTTCCTTGAAGCGTCATTTCAATCATTTGCTCTTTTTCCGTGTTCACTGCATTTTGAAACAGCTCTTTTGCTTCAGGGGGAAGGTTGTCTCCTTCTTTAATGTTCATGTTCTGCTCATAATACCATGCCTGCAGAAAACGTTCGGCCGGCGGGTTGGTCACCAAAATGGTGCCGTCGATATTAATGGTGATGACCCCGTCTGCCATACTGCTTAAAATATTGGACAGCTGTTCTTTTTCCTGATTCAGCGCGTTAATATGGAAATTGAGCTGCCGTCCCATCTGATTAAAGGCAATGGCCAGTTCCCCGATTTCATCTTGGGTCAGAATCGGAATTTTTGTATCAAACTTTCCTTTCGCCAAGTCTTGGGCGCCTTCCCGCATTTTCCGAAGGGGATATGTCACCCTGCTGGATAAAAAGAATGCGAAAAACGTTGTCAAGACGATGGCAATGCCCGCCGCAAGAAAAATATAGCGTGTCGTATGTTTCGTCGTATCTTTGACGGCAAGCAGCGATTGGGATAAAAAGACCATGCCTTTTTTGCCGTCTTTTTCATAGGGCACTCCGACGATCAGCCGTTCGTTATCCGAACCGGCATTTTTGGGGACCGCGCGTTTGCTTACTTTATTGCGGTCTGTCAGCGCCTTGTGCAGATCCCGGTCATGTTTAATCTGCTCTAATGTAATAGAGGATAAATGATTATCGTCATTGGGCGAATACCAGACATGCTTATCATCCTGAATGATCGCGATGCTCGTTAAATTGTCCGCCAGTTCCCACGTGATGGATCTGGCAAGCGGCTGGTCTTCATGATTTTCTATTATGACCGCGATTTTATCGGCAAGCTGCGTTAAATCTTTTTCCGCTTCTTCAACGTGGTAATTTTCTATAAATTCCAGAAGCAGCACCGTTAAAATAAATAAAACAATTAACACGAGTGAAAGAATGGTAAACCAAAGCTTTCCTACTACGCTTTTCCAAAACTTCATTCAGCGCCTACCTCAAATTTGTATCCGACTCCCCAGACGGTGACGATTTTTTTCGCCGCTCCCGGGGACACTTTATTTAATTTTTCACGGAGCCGTTTGACATGAGTATCCACCGTTCTGAGGTCTCCGAAAAATTCATACTGCCACACTTCTTTTAAAAGCTTTTCCCTGTCGTACACTTTGTCCGGTGTTTTCGCCAGGAAGTACAGCAGTTCATATTCCTTCGGCGTCAGGCTCACCTCCGTGCCGTCCGCAGTCACCCTGTGAGCATCATGATCAATGGATAGATGCGAGAAGACGAGCACATTTTTTGTCGGGGTATTGGCTGTCAGATAAGATGTTTGGGAAGCCCTTCTTAAAAGCGCCTTTACCCGAAGCACCACTTCTCTCGGGCTGAAAGGCTTGACGATATAATCGTCCGTACCCGCTTCAAACCCTTGGACGCGGTTGGCTTCTTCCCCTTTTGCCGTCAGCATGATAATCGGGGTCGCTTTTTTTTCTCTGAGCTGCCGGCATACTTCTATTCCGTCCGTTCCCGGCATCATTAAATCCAAGAGCACCAGATCATAATCTGATGCCAGCCCCATTTTAATGGCCTCGTCTCCGTTTTCCGCTTCTTCAATCACATAGTTTTCCCGTTCAAGGTACATTCTTAAAAGGCGTCGAATTCTGGCTTCATCATCTACTACTAATATTTTAGTTTCATTTGTTTGATCCATCGTTTTCCCCCTGCTTTCCTTCTGTTACTTTCATTTTAACAAACTGTGCGGCAGCTTGAGAACTGTATCGGCTTTTTGCATCTATGCGTACGAATGAAGTCCGGCAAGCACGAGATTCACAAAAATTAAGTTAAACATAATAATGGCGAAGCCGATGACGGCAAGCCACGCGGACTTTTCGCCATGCCAGCCTCTTGACAGCCGCAAGTGCAAATACGCTGCGTAAAATAAAAAGGTGATCAGCGCCCATACTTCCTTCGGGTCCCAGCCCCAAAAACGCGTCCATGCAAGCTGCGCCCAAATCATCGCAAACACAAGCGCGCCGAGTGTGAATACCGGAAAACCGATGGAAACAGCGCGGTAGCCGACTTCATCGACCAAGTCCAGATTCACATTTTTGACGAGCGGGCTTATAAGAGCGCTGATTCTCTTTCTGAATATCAGCCTGAGCGCCCCGTATAAAACGAGACCTGCGCCAAACGACCAGATCACCGTATTGACCTTTCTGCCTGAAAAAATGGCCGGAAGCTCAATAAGCGGCTTCATTGCGCCTTCCGTAAGCAGTTCTCCGTCATGCGGGCCGACAAGCGCAGGCATATCATATATCATCACGCTTTTAGCCTCTTTTTTATCCACCCAATTAAATTCTGCTTTGTAGTCCGCCAGCCGGAATGCCGACGTGACGGCGATAAATGCCACGGTCGTCACGAGTATAAACATGATGACTTCAAGCCAGAACGTTTTTTTGCCCGGTCTGGATTGGTCGACATGCTTTAACAGGAAAATGACGCCGGCTACAAAACTGATCGCAAGAATCGCCTGCCCGAGCGCCGCAGTCGTGACGTGAATGTACAGCCAATTGCTCTGCAGTGACGGAATAAGCGGCGTGATGTCTGTCGGAAACATGCTTGCATATGCGATAAGCAAAAGCGCGATAGACAATGTGAACATGCCTAATGAAGGCAGTCTGTAAATAAAGTAAATAATAATAAAAGCGAGAACAAGCATCATGCCGAATGACGTCGTAAATTCAAACATATTGCTGACAGGCGCATGTCCGCTTGCCGACCATCTCGCAATAAAGTAGCCGAGGTGACAAAGAAATCCGAAAGTGGTTAACGTGATTCCGATAGCCGACCAGCGGCCCTTACCGTCCTTCGCACCTTTTGTTCCCCGGATGGCGCCGCCGAAAACCGGGACGGCAATTAAATAAATCAAAAAGGCAGCATAAAGAAAATTTGCGCTCAGCTCCGCCATGACACCACTCCTTTTTCACTAGGCCTGATTTTTGGCCAATTCTTTTTGATCGGCCGGCTCTTGAATCCCGGTCCCGCTAAGAACAAATTCGATATCCTTTTTCAGACCGAACCAGTTTTTGTTCGTATGTCCCGCCACAAGCACTTCATGATCACCTGTTTTGATCCAGATCCTTCTGTGCTGCCAATACATCCCTTGAATGACGCCGATCATAAAGATCGCGCCGCCGACGGCAAGCACCCATAAGGTTAAGTCTTTTCTGACGGTGAGTCCTGTAATGTTTTTCGTTTCCACATGGTCGAATTTTAATTTGTACTTGTTACTTTCGGAACCTTCAACAGTCTGCTGAATCGCAACAAAACTTTTCTCCCCTTTCGGCTTGTCGGGAGCCGTGATTTTAAAGACAAAAGCCGGATTGTTAGGAACCTTCGTTTTCGTGCTCGGTTCTCCGTCTTTGTTAAAATAAAAATCAGGAAGATAACTGGCGATCTGCACTTTGTAACCGTTACCAAGATCGTAGTCCGTGTCGGGATCAAGAAGATTGATCTTCAGTTTGCCGAATGACTGTTTTGTTTTTTGGTCGATCAGCTGAAATACCATCTGATCGAGCTGGTTTTCTTTATAGTCCACCTGATACACAGAATAGGAGTCAAAGCGCAGCGGTTCATTGACGCGGATATTGTTTTCTTTGACTCTTTTAAGCTTCGGCTTTTCACCGAATACAATGTCGCCTTCCCTCTTGTACAGAACCGCGTCCGTTGTGAAGGATTTGGCGACTTTGCCGTTTCCGGCTCTGTCAATGGCGTCGGCGAATACTTTTTTCTCAGTGTCTTTGTTATATGTCTGCATCGTGAACCGGTTGTTTTTTAAGTAATATTTGCCGTC
This sequence comes from Bacillus sp. Bvel1, assembly GCF_014872755.1. Taxonomy (NCBI): domain Bacteria; kingdom Bacillati; phylum Bacillota; class Bacilli; order Caryophanales; family Bacillaceae; genus Bacillus; species Bacillus sp. Bvel1. The sequence continues at coordinate 340,913 of NZ_JAAOBZ010000007.1, forward strand.
TGTACCGGGGATCTGGGCGGTTTCGCCTTCACGGACCCAGAGCGTTTCATCGACATACATACCGGGTACAAATCTCAGCATGGCTCCGATCAGAAAAATGATCAGGCCGATATGATTGACATAGGGTCCCCACCTTGAAAAACGGCCTTTTTCCGCCAGGATGCTTCCCTCTTGTTCTCGCACTCTATAATGCTTTTTTTTCAATCGTGTTCTGAGGCTATCAGCCGCATCCCCGCTCAGCTCGGTTTCTGTCCGGCTGTATAGACGCTGCCTCTTCAAAAAGACCGGATTCCGCCGAACTCCTTGATTTTTAAGCGCCCTGTACAAAGGAATCACCCGATCCAGGCTGCAGATGACCAGTGATATGCCAATGGATGCGATCAGGAGCATATACCACCATGAGCCGTACAGGTGATGAAACCCCAGCAAATAATACAGTTGGCCGATTATGCCGTACTGCTGTTCATAATATGTATCCGGCTGGGCGCCCGGCGGCAGATAAGCTTCCTGCGGAAAAACCGTGCCGAAAGCAGACGCCGCCAGAGTAATGACGATCAGCCATATTCCGACTTTTACGGAAGAAAAGAAGTTCCATACCTTATCTACGATTGTTTTGTTATATGTTTGCGAACGCCTTGCGCTGCCGTCGTACCGCATATCGGCAAGCGGCGATTTTTGATCATCAAGCGGCTTCCCGCACGACTCGCACAAAACCGTCCCGGCTGGATTCACGTGCCCGCACTCACATTTGACCTTTTTCATGAAGACGCCTCCGGCTTAATTAAATTCATATAGTCATGAACCATGCGTTCTGTCATCGTGCCGGTCACCACTTTCACGACCTTTCCGTCGGGATTGATCAAAAATGTCGTCGGAATAGGTGATACGCCGTACGCGTCCAGCACTTGCCGGTCAGTATCGAGCGCAACCGGGAAATTGACGCCGTATGTTTTCATAAAATTATGTACTGCAATTTTTGATTCGCCGACATTTACCGCAACCACCTCGACACCGAGGTCTTTAAAATGCTTGTATTGATTCTCCATGTAGGGAAATTCCTGCTTGCACGGCTCACACCACGTTCCCCAGAAATTCAGAAAAACACCTTTCCCTTTTAACTGACTCAGTTCTATGAGTCTGCCCTCTGTATCTTTCAGCGCGAAATTCGGGGCTTTGGACCCCTCAGATATACGCTCTCCGTTTGTGTAAACGGCATTATAGATGGTATATCCGAGCGCGCAGAGTAAGATGAGAAGGATGCCGGTCCGAATGAATAAACGCCGCCGTTTTTTGTTCATTGTACACTGCTCCCCTCCCCTGCCTGCAAATCCATTCAATTATATCATCAACACGTTTTGTAATTTTTGAAGGTTATGTGAAAATTAGAAAGCGTTTTTACCGTGTTCAGCTAAAGCCCGCAGCCTTTTCACCTCATGCGGCGACAATTCTCTTGCGTCTCCTGTGCGCAGGCCTCTTAAATCTAAAAATGCGTATTCTTCACGTTTGAGTTTCAGCACGTCATGACCGATCGCCTCAAACATGCGGCGGACCTGTCTGTTTCGGCCTTCATGAATCGTCAGCTGAATAATGCTCGTCTGCTTTCTTTTGTCCAGGGAAAGCATCTTCGCTCTGGCCGGCGCCGTCTTGCCTTCTTCAAGCTGAATGCCGCGCTCAAGCTTTCTCAGAAGTTCCTTGGAAGGAATCCCCTTCACTTTGGCGACGTACGTCTTATCAATTTCGTATTTCGGATGCATGAGTTTGTTGGCAAACTCGCCGTCATTTGTCAGCAATAAAAGTCCGCTCGTATCATAATCAAGCCTGCCGATCGGATAAATGCGCTGCGGCACTTCTTTGAAAAAGTCGGTCACCACTTTCCGCCCTTTGTCGTCATCAGCTGCTGAGATCACTCCTCTCGGTTTATAAAGCAGAAAGTACACGGGTTCTTCCCGCTCCACCTTTAATCCGTTTACTTCAATCTGATCAGAACCGGTCACTTTTACGCCGAGCTCTGTTATTACTTTTCCATTCACCTTTACTTTTCCTTCTTTTATCAGCTCTTCCGCCTTTCTGCGTGATGCCACGCCGGCATGAGCAATAACTTTTTGCAGTCTTTCCATGTCGTTCACCTCAAGTATAATCTTACTTTTTTCCCCTTGAACAAACAAGCTTTTTCAAGGAGAGTTATTCTGATATATAAAAAGCGCCTGATTTCAGGCGCTTCCAAATAATAACGTAACTATGATGATTGATGCAACCACCCCGATCAGATCAGCAAGAAGACCAACCTTTAAAGCATCCCCCATTTTTTTGATGCCGACCGCCCCGAAATACACCGTCAGGACATACAGCGTCGTGTCAGTCGATCCCTGCATGACCGAGGCCAGTCTGCCGATAAATGAATCAGGCCCGTACACGGCGATCAGATCTGTCGTCATGCCGAGCGCCGCCGTCCCCGAAATCGGGCGGATCAGAGCAAGCGGCACGACTTCTGCGGGAATGCCGAGCGCTGTAAAGAAAGGCTTGCACAGCCCCATGACAAAATCCAGCGCGCCTGAGGCCCGGAATACGGTAATCGCCACCAGCATCCCGACCAAATACGGAATGATGGAAAACGCAATCTCAATTCCTTCTTTTCCGCCTTCAACGAATGATTCATACGTCGGCACTTTTTTGATCGTGCCGTATATCAATATACCGGCGATAATAATCGGAATCATGGCTAAAGACAGCCAATTCACCATTTCCATTCGCTTACCTCCCTTTTCTTTTGCGGCGGTACCAGAAGTAGCGGTCAATGAAAATCGCGCCGATTCCCGAAATTAAAGTCGCTAAGATGGTCGGCCCGACGATATCGGTCGGTGATTTCGCCGAATAAGCCATGCGCACGGCAATGACGGTTGTCGGTATCAATGTAATACTCGAAGTATTTACCGCCAAAAAGGTAATCATGGAACGGCTGGCCTCAGACTTACCTCCATTCAGCTTTTTCATCTGCTCCATGGCTTTAATGCCGAGCGGTGTCGCCGCATTTCCCAGTCCGAAAAAGTTTGCCATGAGATTTGATAAGATGTATCCCATCGCCGGATGATCAGGGGGAATATCGGGAAACAGCTTAGAGATAAACGGGCGGCACATTCTGCTGAATATATCCAAAAGGCCGGACTGCTCGGCTATTTTCATCAGGCCGAGCCAGAAGACGAGCACGCTCATTAATCCGAACGAGATCGTAACTGCTTCTTTTGCTCCTTTAAAAACAGCTTCATTCACATCCTGCAAGGTACCGTTAAACATCGCAAAAACAAGTCCGATTACCGTCAGACATACCCAGATTAAATTGACCATGACGAACCGCCCGCCGCGCTCATAAACAGGCTCGTAAACGTCTCAATGAAATGCTTTTTCGGTTTTTTATGGCGCTCGTTTTCATAATAGACGGGAATCTTGGCGATCACTTTCCCATCATGCATAACAGTCATCCGGCCGACGACATCAGGAATGAGAGAGGCGTCCTTTTTCCAGGCTTTTTTCGGTTTTATTAAGGTTGTGCGGATTTTTACATCGTCGATTTCATCCTCTTTTAATAAATATTTGACATCCCGGGCAATAAAAGCGTGTTTTCCGTAAAACGTCTTTTTCAGCTTCGGGATGCCGCCTTTTTTAGCGACGACATAGGTTTTATAGTGCTCAAAGACATAATTAAACATATTCATATGGTCATCCCAGTCATCCGGATCATTTATGGTGACCGCGATGAGATCCGTTCCGTCTTTTGAAGCCGTCGAAACGAGCGTCCGTTTCGCGATTTTTGTGTAACCCGTTTTTCCGCCTGTGCTGTAACGGTAGAGCCCAGTCAGAAGCTTGTTTTTATTTTTCCATACCCGGTCCATCGTTTCCGCCTTATACACTTTTGTGCCTGAAACGGTCCGGTATTCCTTGATTTTCATTGCGTATTTAGTCAAAAGCGCCATGTCATACGCCGTTGAATATAAATTCTCATGGTCGTCCAGCCCGTGCGGATTTTGAAATTTTGTATTTTCCATCCCGATTTGCTCGGCTTTTTTGTTCATCATAAATACAAAACCGTCAAGGCTTCCGCCGACATATTCAGCTATTGCCGCAGCGGCGTCATTTCCTGATCTCAGCATAAGCCCGTATACAAGATCTTTCAGCTTTACTTTTTGTCCCGGCTGAAGATAAATGGCTGAGCCTTCCGTTTTTACAGCATTCGGGGAAACCGTCACGGTCTCTTCCATCTTTCCTGATTCAATCGCCAGCACCGCCGTCATGATTTTCGTAATGCTTGCAATCCGCCGCTTATGATGTTCATCCTTGGCGAATAACACCCTGCCAGATGCTCCGTCGATAATAATCGCGCTTTTTGCGCTGACATGTATTTGGGCATGTGCCGTATTGCCATCTGTAATGGAAAAAAGAATAACAAAAGTCAAAAGAAATACGGCAGCTTTTTTGAGAAAGCGCATGAATGCTCACGTCCTTGTTGTGGGTTTGTACAAGTTTATGCGCCTGTCCATGACTTATGAATACCAATTGCATCACTTTCACATAAAAAAACTCTCCCAAAAGGAAGAGTTTTTATCTGACTGATGCCATATTTGAGCCTGATGCTTCATATTGCGCCAATTCTTCCCGCATCCGCAGAAATTCACTGCTGAGCGAAAGCAGAAGGCTCCGCAGCGAGTCCGGCACTTGCTGGTAGAACTCAATCGCGCTTTGGCCTGTATAAGCGGCGCGGCTGTTTTCGTACCATGTATCCTTTTTCGGCATGAAAAACTCTTCCACGCACTGATGATACACTTTATACAGCGTTTTTTCCGCTCTCACCTCATGAAACGGCTCCTGCATTAAGAGCCGCCGGCAGGCTTCCTGGGCGCCTTCGCAAAAGACGGTCATCCTCCTCAGCACACTGAGCACGTCGCGGCAGTATGCCTCATCCGCCTCTCCTTGAGCCCGCATCTCCGGCAATGTTGTATGATTTAAATAGCTGCTGACCATCGTGACAACCTCGGCTAAAAATTCACCAGTTTCTTCAGTATGGGCCCTCACAATCGAATTTCCCATTTCCGTCCGTTTCCTTCCTCTCTTGTACGTCGTCATTTGCGTCATTCATCAATGGCCTTTCCCTACTATCGTATGATGAAAAACGATTATTATTTAATATCCTCAAAAGTTTGGTTGAAGTTTTCAAAGAATAAATCGGCTTCCTCCTGGAGAACGTCTTCCTCCGCATTTTCAGGAAGCGGCGGGAGCTCCTCCAATGTTTTTAAGCCGAATTGTTCAAGAAATACCGGTGTCGTGCCGTATAAAATCGCCCGGCCGGGACCGTCGGCGCGGCCCACCTCACACAGCAGCGCTTTTGACACGAGGCTGTGCAGAATCCGCTCAGACTTCACGCCCCGGATATCTTCAATTTCCGCCCGTGTGATCGGCTGCTTGTACGAAACGATCGCCAGCACTTCCAAAGAAGCCTGCGACAGCCCTTTTGACGGCACTTCGATTAGTTTTTTCAAATAAGGCACGAATTCTTTTTTCGTTCCAAGCATATACGTATCCGCATATTCGGTAAGCTCGATGCCTCTGTCGTCTTCCTTGTACTGAGCGGCCACTTCTTCCATGATTCCGGCCAGTTCCGCTTCTTCTATTTCAAGCACCGTCACCAATTGCTTTTTGGTCAGTCCTTCATCACCCGCCGCATACAGCAGGGCTTCCACAATCGCTTTCCAATTCACGATATCAAACGCCATGAATGGATTCACTCCCCGTAATGTATATATCTGAAAAGTTTTCTTCCTGTTCAATGATAATCTGCTGATTTTTCATCAGTTCCAGGACTGCTAAAAACGTCACGACGAGATGGTCCCTTTGCCGAGAAGGAAAAAGCTCCGTGAAGTTTATTCTTCTCCCCGCCGTTTTTAAGCTTTTTACGATTTCTTTCATTCTGTCTTCAATCGGTATTTCCTGTCTTGTAATGGTCGTTTCTTTCGGCCGCGTGATTTTTTTACGCTGAAGCACCTTTTGAAACGCGCCGATCATGTCATAAACGGTCACCGACAGTTTCTGCTCGGTCTGTTTGATTTCTTTTGCATACTCACTTAAATCACTCGGCGGCTTTGTAAATGACTTTTGTCTTTCTTCTTCCCGCTCTTTTAAATCCTTCGCAGCGGTTTTATACTTTCTATACTCAATCAGCTTTTCAATCAGCTCGTCCCGAGGGTCTTCTTCTTCAAGCATTTCGTCTTCAAACAGCTCTTCCTCTTGTTTCGGAAGCAGCATTCTGCTTTTAATGCTGAGAAGCGTCGCCGCCATGACCAGATATTCACTGGCGACATCAAGTTCAAGCTCTTGCATTGTATGTACATATAATAAATATTGTTCAGTAATGGTTGCCACGGGTATGTCATATATGTCGATTTCAAGACGGTTAATCAGATGAAGCAGCAGGTCCAATGGGCCTTCAAACGTATCAATTTTCACTTGATATTCTACCATTATCTCACCATTTTCAATATCACTCTCATTGCCGGAAAAACTGGCTACCCTTTAGTATAATCCACCGAAATGCTCTCGTCCAATACTTTTATACACGTCCTCCGTTATTTAGAAAATACTGAAAAAGAAGATATACGCCTATACCTTTAAAGGCGGATGCACATAGGATAGCCGTGTAAACTTGAAACAAAGGGAGGCTGATTTCACATGAGCGGAGCTTGTTTCGGCGGAGGTTTTGCATTAATTGTCGTTCTGTTTATTTTGCTCGTTGTCGTAGGAGCATCTTACATCTGCTAGTTCCTCAGGCTTCAGACACCAAGCCGCTCTTTTTTCCTTTTCAAAGCGCTGTGGTACACTGGTTTTAGCATAAAAGGAGGAAGCGGCTTGTATCCTAAAGCTTATATCGGCTTTTTGGCCGAATTTCACGCATCAAGAGATTATTTTGAGTGTCATGAACTGTTAGAGGAATATTGGAAAGAAAGCCCGGCTGAAAAGCGGAGCATTCATTGGGTCGGCCTGATTCAGCTTGCCGTCGCTCTGTATCACCAGCGCAGGGGAAATGAAGCCGGGGCGAAACGGCTGATTGCCAACAGCTTACGTATTCTCCGGTCTGAAAAGCAGGCGGTCTGTTCTCTCGGTCTCAGCCATCCGAAGCTGATTGAGCTGATAGAAACGCTGTCAGACGATATAGAAGCGGGCCTGCCTTACAGAAGTGTTATGCTTCCGATTACAGATGAAGCCCTGAAAGAAGCATGTCTTGCCGAATGCCGCCGAAAGGGCTATACATGGGGGCAAGACGGCGTATCAGATACCTTTCTTATTCATAAACACCGCCTGCGGGACAGGACGGATGTCATTAAGGAACGCGAACGGGAAATTGAGAGAAGAAAAAAAAGCAGAGGCTGACGGTCAGCCCTGCTTTTTCTATATCAAAACAGCTCCCGAAACCGTGAAGATTCCGGGAGCATTTGTCAGTTATTATATGAGATATCCTGATCTTTTTGATGTTGACAGCGTTCAAAAAAGCTTTGCGTTAATTCATTCGGAACGAGTGCCTCCGTTTTGAACAGACGTTTTAAGGCGTCCATCATTTGCTTTCCGATTCCTTGATGGCGGTGAGAAGGATTCACGCTGATATGACGGATTTCAACCTCTGAGTCCTTTTTTTCGACTCCGATCGCTCCGACGATATCTTCATCCTCTTTCCAAAGAAAGAGCTGGCGGCCAGTATCCGTTTCATAGTCCTTTATTGTCTGCTGAAGCTGCTTGAGATCTTTTTCATTCGGCATAAATGACAGAAGACCCATCGCAATCTTTTCAAACGATTTTTTATAACGAATTAACATAAAAACCCCTCTATATCCAAAATGTCCATTCATGTCCTATCAAACGGATACATAAAGGCGATCCGTTTTCTCACATTATATCATTTTCGCCGCGGTTTTAAACGCTTTTCAACAAATTATTCAAATGAACGGTTTAAATTTGCCATTTCAATGGCAGATACTGCGCAATCCGCTCCCTTATTTCCGGCTTTTGTTCCGGCTCGTTCGATGGCCTGCTCAATGGTTTCAGTCGTCACGATGCCGAAGATAACCGGGACGCCCGTCGCCGTTCCCGCCTGGGCGATGCCTTTTGCCGCTTCATTGCAGACATAGTCATAATGCGTTGTCGCTCCTCTGATAACCGTGCCGAGCGTAATGACGGCATCGTATTTTTTCGTTTCCGCCATTTTCTTTGCCGCAAACGGGATTTCAAACGCTCCCGGCACCCAAGCGACGTCAATGTCGTTTGATTCTACACCGTGGCGAAGCAGCGTGTCTTCCGCTCCGCTTAACAGCTTGCTCGTTATAAATTCATTAAATCTGCCGACGACGATTCCGATTTTAAGTCCTGTTCCTACTAGGTTTCCTTGTATGATATTCATATGTTATCCATCCTTTTTTGTGAGATTTGTTTTTAGAAATGAAGCAGATGTCCAAGTTTTTTCATTTTGGTCTGTAAATACTGCTTGTTATGCTCACTCGCTTCCATTTGAAGCGGCACCCGTTCCGAAATGCTGAGACCGTATCCTTCGAGGCCGGCGATTTTCCGGGGGTTATTGGTTAAAAGTTTCATATGCTGAACCCCTAAGTCGCGGAGAATCTGGGCGCCGATGCCGTAGTTGCGCAGATCAGGCAGAAAGCCGAGCGCTTCGTTCGCTTCAACCGTGTCGTACCCTTGTTCCTGCAATCGGTACGCCTTCAGCTTATTGATTAAACCGATTCCTCTGCCTTCCTGGCGCAAATACAATAGAACGCCGCGGCCTTCTTCAGCAATTTGCGCAAGCGCGGCATGAAGCTGAGGTCCGCAATCACAGCGATGGGATGCAAACACATCGCCCGTCAGGCATTCTGAGTGCACTCTGACAAGAACGGGTTCGCTGTTAAACGGGACATCCCCCATGACAAAGGCGAGATGTTCTTTTCCGTCAACCTCGTTTGTATATCCGTAAACTCTAAACGTGCCGAAGTCAGTCGGCAGCGTAATATCAACTTCTCTGTTCACAAGTGTCGTAATGTTGTAACGGTACTCTATTAAGTCTTTTATCGTAATCATTTTCAGCTGGTGGCGTTCGGCGATTTCGGCTAACTCCGGCACTCTGGCCATTGTGCCGTCTTCATTCATAATTTCACAAATGACGCCCGCTCCCTGAGATCCGCAGGCTTTTGCAAGGTCAACGGCTGCTTCCGTATGGCCCGCCCGCTTCAGGACGCCTCCTTTTTTTGCGATTAAGGGGAAAATGTGGCCCGGACGCTGAAAATCGTCAGACCCAGATTCCTCGTTCAACAGCGCCTGAATGGTAAAAGAACGTTCTTGAGCGCTGATGCCCGTTTTTGTCAGCCTGTGGTCAATACTGACCGTAAAGGCGGTCTCATGTGAGTCCGTATTATGATCGACCATCGGGTGAAGATCCAGCCGGCCGGCGATGTCTTCAGACAGCGGCGTGCAGATCAGGCCTCTCCCATGGGTCGCCATAAAATTCACCACTTCAGGCGTGGCATGCTCAGCCAGCGCTACGAAATCTCCTTCGTTTTCTCTGTCTTCATCATCGACAACAATGATGACTTCACCTTTTTTCAGCGCCTCTAACGCCTCTTCTATCGGATGAAACATATCGATCTTCCTTTCTAAAAGCCGTTCTCGCTTAAAAAGGCTTCCGTGATAGTTTGATTGCTTTTCGTTTGTTCTGTTTTGTGCAAAAAGCGGTATAAGTATTTGCCGATCATGTCACACTCAATATTTACGGTCGATCCGACTGTTTTCGTCTGAAAAATCGTTTCTGAGATGGTATGCGGAATGATGGATACCGTCACGCTTTCATCTGATAGACCGAAAATCGTCAGGCTCACGCCGTCTACCGTAATTGAACCTTTCAATACGAGCGTTTTTGTCAATTCCGGCGAAAGTTTTAAATCGTAATAGACCGCGTTGCTTTTTTTCTCAATCCGCGTAATTTCCGCCGTTCCGTCCACATGCCCTGATACAAAGTGGCCGCCGAACCGTCCGTTGGCGGACATCGCTCTTTCCAGGTTTACTTTACTGCCTTTTGACAAGCCGTTCAGCGAAGTGGATTTCACTGTTTCCGGCATGACATCAACCGTAAATTGATTGTCAGAAAATCCGGTTACGGTCAGGCAGATGCCGTTTACCGCAATGCTGTCGCCAAGTTTCACATCGCTAGTCACTTTTGAAGCGGCGATGGTTAATGCCATGGAAAGGCCTGTCTTTTTGATTGCTTGGATCGTGCCTGTTTCTTCAACGATTCCTGTAAACATCGTCACCATCCTTTCCATCTTTAGGTATGGCCGTCAGTTTTATATCCGGCCCGATTTGGGTGATTTGTGTGAATTGCAAATGGGGGACATCTTTCATTGATTGAAAACCTTCACCGGAGATCAAGCTGGGAGCAAGCGTTCCTCCGATTAATTTAGGGGCGAAATAGAAATGAAGCTCTTGGAAACAGCCTTCCTTGACAAAACTTCCGTGTACGGATGCTCCGCCTTCCACATAAACGGACATTATTCCGTTTTCAGCGAGAATACTGAGCACCTCAGGGATGTGAATGCGGTCTGTTTCCAGCGGAAAAACTTTTATTCCGAGTGCGGTCAGCCGGTCTTGCTTTTGCACGTCTGCACCTTTGGCCGTAAATATCCATGTCGGCGCAGCGCCGTCAGTGAGCACATTTGCCGTTTCAGGAATGGTCAGCTTTGTATCGAGAATCACTCTGACCGGCTGCTTCACCGCATCAGGAAGCCTGCAGGTCAGGCTCGGATTATCGGCTTTGACTGTGCCTGCTCCGACAAGAATGCTTTGATGCGATTTCCTGTATTGCTGGGCATCAAGCCTTGCCGCCTCTGATGTAATCCACTTGCTGTCACCGGTTTCGGTCGCTGTTTTCCCGTCAAGGCTCGCGGCCGCTTTCAAGGTGACATACGGAAGTCCGGTCCGCATGAAGTGAAGAAACATTTTATTCAGCTCTTCTGCCTGCTGCCTGAGAAGGCCGGTTTTCACTTCGATGCCCGCTGCTTCCAGCATTCCGATGCCTTTTCCGGCTACAAGCGGATTCGGATCTTTCACAGCAATGAACACCCTTTTTATCCCCGACTTTATTATCAGTTCGGCGCATGGCGGTGTTTTTCCGTAATGGCTGCAAGGCTCCAGCGTCACATACAAATCGGCGCCTTTTGCGTGTCTGCCGGCCATATTAATCGCGTGAACCTCGGCATGCGCTTCTCCGTATTGCAAATGGGCGCCCATTCCGACGATCTGTCCGTTTTTGACGACGACAGCGCCGACAAGAGGATTGGACTGTGTCTGTCCTTCACCGCGTCTGGCAAGTTCTATTGCCGTATTCATATAATATTCATCCATCGTTATCCCTCCCTTCTTCCACGCAATTTGGCGTCAAAAAAGCCCCGAATGTTTACACAGTTCGGGGCTTTGCCAGTTTTAATCCATAGGAAATAAGACTATACAGTAAGTTTATTTTTTGCATAGCTTCTCTCATCCTTCTCCCATCCAGACTTTCACTGTCGGCTTCAGCTTTTCACTGAATCCACCGTATACAGATGCATACGGGTCACGGGCTGTAAAGCGCAAAGCGCCTTATTACCGCCGGTCGGGATTTTCACCCAGCCCCGAAGGATACAATCAATATTTTTTTGTCCTTATCCGCTATTATAACATCCTTTGCGGCAGGCGCAATGAATTTGCACCTCATTATTCAGAAAAATAAAAAGCGCCCTTTTCCCATAAAAGGCGTCTTTATTTATTCGTTCACTTTGACGACCTTCAATAAGCCGTCAATCCGGTTTGATTTGCTGAAATACGCTTTAATCTTATCACCTTTTTTTACATCGGAGAGATCCTGCTTCAGCTTGTCGCCGTTAAAAATAATTTTTGTGCCGTTCGCTGCCGTACCGTGGTACTCAGTTCCTTCGATTTTCGTAATTTTATATGTTTTGACTGTATATTCTTCTTTTTCCTGGGACAGGGTTTGTCCGATTGCAGTCGGCACGTCTTTCAGTTCAATATCGTTTATGACCATATAACCGCCCGCTAATAACAGCAGCAGTACAAGTAAAATGGCTGCTTTTGTTTTAATTCTTCCCATTTTTCTACCTCCAGCCCGTATCAATCTATTCATTACTATGTCATATTCCTTTTTTTCATGAATAGAAAACCGTTCTTCCCTGCGTGAGTTATTCATATAACGTTTCATAAAGGGAAGATGTTTCATGTATCTGTAAAACTTTCTATCTATTAAATAGATATACGAATTTATGTTCTGTTTTTGAGGGTGGAGTGATAAATTTATATAAAAAAAGCAGTTTTCTCATGAAGAAAACTGCCTGTACGGTTTATTTCGTCTTGCGAATTTCGTTAAACGGGAAGAAGACGAATTTTGATGTGCCCGCTATTTGTTTTTTCGTAAAAAGACCGAGGCCGTTGCGGCTGTCCATAGATTCTCTGCGGTTATCACCCATGACGAAATATTTGTCGTCCGGCACTTTCACCGGGCCGAAGTCTTCCGTCAGCCGGTCAAAGCCGCCTTGCTTCGCCTTGTTCTTGTTTGCCGCTAAATACGGTTCGGACACTTTTTTGCCGTTGATATACAGCTGATCGTTTTTCATTTGCACCGTGTCGCCGGGAAGTCCGATAATCCGTTTGACATAGTGCTCATTTTCTCCGTTCAGCACGACGATCTGGCCGCGTTTGAAGTCGCTTATGTATTTGACCGTCATATTGACAAAGATTCTCTCGCGGTCATGCAGCGTCGGATCCATTGATCTTCCATCAACGAGATAAGGGGCAAATAAAAAGTTTCGGATGAGCAGTGCCAGAACGACAGCGATGATAATGGCTTTCGCCCAATCAAGTACGGCGCTTTTTTTAGAAGTTTTTTCTTTTTCTGATTTCAAGTGATTTCCTCCCATTAGCCATGGTCATTTTTATTTTACCATGAATCCCTGCACAGAGGGCAAATAAGCCCCGCACCCCATCCATTTTTTTCATTTTATAAGCCGGATCTGCTGATTTTACGGTATTTCACGAAGCTTCCGATCCGCCAAATGCACAAATACACAAAAGCAAGCTCCATCGTTAAAACGGCGAATTCCGCCGCGTCAATGCTTTTGAAATATTGGCTGAGCGCGATACGGATCGCAATAATCGCGATAATGACATATTTAAAGTTTTTATTCCGCTTGGAGTAGACAAAGCCGTCTTCCCGGATTTCATAGGCGGTTTGCGACAGCATGATGATACCGAATACCGCGCCTAACAGTCCGGCGATGGCGAGCTCCCAAAGAGCGGGAAAATGAAACGGCTTTCCCGGGATATTCATGAGCTGGCTGATACTGAATGTGAAAATGACGGCGATAATCAAAAGCGGGAGAATGATGCCTAAGCCGCCGCCTTTAATCGGCCTGTTTCCCTTTTTTACCCTGAACCAAATCATAAGTGCGAGAATGATAATGACAAATAAAACGGTTGCCAATTGAACCAACGTTTCTACCTCTTTTCATTGTTGTAATCGGTCTTTTTCACTATACCAGAATGATCACCGATGTTCATATATGTATTTTTTCATGATTTACACATGAGAATTTTCATATACATAAAAAAAACCCGCCTGAAAAAGGCGGGTTTTCCGTCATTATCCTTCTACACGGATTTCTTTCATTTTGTCTCCGTTAGACATGTTTTTCGCATGCTCTAAACCGCTTGTCACTTTTCCGAATACAGTATGAACGCCGTTTAAATGCGGCTGCGGCTCATGTACGATGAAGAATTGGCTTGAACCCGTGTCTTTACCGGCATGCGCCATTGATAAAGAACCGGCTTCGTGTTTATGCGGATTGCCTTCTGTTTCACATTTGATCGTTTTTCCGCTTCCGCCCATGCCTGTCCCAGTCGGATCTCCGCCTTGGCTGACAAAGCCCGGAATCACGCGGTGGAAAATAACGCCGTCATAAAAGCCCGTATTCGCCAGATTTTCAAAGTTAGCGACTGTATTAGGCGCTTCATTCGGATAAAGTTCAAATTCGATTCTGCTGCCGTTTTCCATTTCGATGTAACCAGTTTTCATTCTCATTCCTACTTCCGTATTTTTTTTGTCAAAGCCTTCTTTAATATGAATTTCAATTGTAAGCCGGCTTTCTTTTTGATATTCTTTTGAAGGAAGAGGCTTCTGCTCTTCTTTTCGCGGCTATTATACCACACCTTCAGCCGGAAAACGAATCTCCCCGCTTCCGCAGAAAGAAAATGAAACCAGAACAGCTTCACAGCCGTCTATGTATCGGAACTGCTTCACGCAGGTCCTCACAAACCGCTTCAAAACGGCATTTGTGAAAAGAAGGAGGTTAACCGCTTTGAAAAAAATGTGGATTGGATTGCTGGCGGCGGCCGTTGTATTGTGCACAATACCGAAAATCAGCCTGGCCGATGCCGCAGTCGGAGATGTCATCGTCACACTGGGGGCGGATCTGTCAAACGAAAACCGTCAGAAAGTGCTTGACGAATTAAATGTCCCTGATAACGCGACAAAAGTGACGGTCACTAATAAAGAAGAACATGAATATCTGGGAAAATATATATCGAATGCCCAAATCGGCACAAGAGCCATCTCTTCGTCATCCATTACGGTGGCAAAGAAAGGGTCCGGGCTTGACGTTAAGACCCATAATATCGATTCCATTACGGATGAAATGTACTTAAACGCCCTGATGACAGCAGGAGTGAAAGATGCGAAAGTATACGTGACGGCGCCGTTTGAGGTATCAGGCACCGCAGCATTAACGGGAATCATCAAGGCATATGAAGTCTCATCAGACAAAGCGATTTCAGAAGATGTAAAACAGGTCGCCAACCAAGAGCTTGTCACCACTTCAAATCTCGGGGATAAAATCGGGGATAAAAACGCCTCCGCGCTTATCGCAAACATTAAAGATGATTTCGCGAAAAACGGTGTGCCCGATACAAAAGAAGGAATCGAGAAAAAGGTCGATGATGCGGCTTCAAACCTTAACATTACACTGACTGACGCTCAAAAAGACCAGCTCGTTTCATTGTTTAATAAAATGAAAAATGCAAAGATTGATTGGGGCCAAGTCGGCAGCCAGCTCGATAAGGCAAAAGACAAAATCACGAAGTTCATTCAATCCGATGAAGGCAAAAGCTTTGTTCAAAAAGTTATTGATTTCTTCGCTTCGATTTGGAATGCAATCGTGTCTGTATTTACAGGAGACAGCGGATCAAGTTCTGACAGCTGAACGCAAAAAGAGACCGGACGCCATTGTTCCGGTCTCTTTTTTATTTATTGTTTGACCCCCGTCTTAAACGGCAGATCCAGTTTTACAATGTCTTCATAAGTTTCTCTTCTAATGACAAGATGTGCTTCGCCGTCTTCCACAAAAACGACGGCGGGACGCGGAATACGGTTGTAGTTGTTAGCCATGCTGTATCCGTACGCTCCCGTGCAGAAAACGGCGAGAAGATCGCCTTCTTTCACTTCCGGAAGGTCTATATCCCAAATGAGCATATCCCCGCTTTCACAGCACTTACCCGCGATGGATACCGTTTTGTCGTGGTGTTCTCCGATTCTGTTTGCCGATACGGCTTCATATTTCGCCTGATACAACGCAGGACGGATATTATCGCTCATGCCCCCGTCAACCGCTGCATATTTACGGGTGCCGGGCACTTCTTTTTGCGAACCGATGGTATAAAGCGTCGTTCCGGCATCTCCGACGAGCGAGCGTCCCGGTTCAATCCAGATCTCCGGAATGTCAAAAGCGTGCAGCGCTGCGTTTTCTTTTACCGCTTCGATAATTTTTTCCACATAAACGGCGGGATGAAGGGGTTCATCCTCTTCCGTGTAGCGGATGCCGAAGCCGCCCCCTAAATTCAGCACTTCAGAGACAAAGCCGAATGATTCTCTCCATTCATTCAGTTTTGCAAAGATTTTTTCTGCGGCCAGCACAAAGCCCGCCGTATCAAAAATTTGCGATCCGATGTGGCAGTGAACGCCGAGAAGGCGGATATGGTCTGACTGCAATACTTGTTCAATCGCCTTTTCTATTTGCCCGTTATGCAGATCAAAACCGAATTTGGAATCTTCCTGCCCCGTTGTAATATAATCATGCGTATGGGCCTCTACCCCCGGAGTGATCCGGAGAAGCACATCCATTGTGCGCCCTGATTTGCGGCACAGTTCCGCGAGTAAGGATATTTCATAAAAATTATCAACGACGATGCAGCCGATTTGATGATCGAGCGCCATTTTCAACTCTTCTTTGCTTTTGTTGTTGCCGTGAAAATGAATCCTGTCAGCCGGAAAACCAGCCGCAACCGCCGTAAACAGCTCTCCGCCGGATACAACGTCCAATGAGAGCCCCTCCTGCTCAGCGAGCTGTATCATCGCAACGGAAGAAAACGCCTTGCTCGCGTACGCGACCTGCGCCTTTAAATCCGCGTCAATGAATGCCTGTTTAAAGCTTTTAGCGCGCTCACGTATTAAAGCCACATCGTAAACATAAAGAGGCGTGCCGTAATGCTCCGCTAAATACAGCGCGTCCACACCTCCGATTTCCAAATGACCTAGTTTGTTTTGTCTGCTTGTGCCATGTAAGAACAATGCTCATTCCCTCTTTCTGATCCGCCTATGGGTGAAAAGGACAGCTTCTTTTGAGCTGTCCTTATACAAGTCCCGTATAAGTTAAGACATACAATATCATAATCTTCTGTCGGTTTCAATGCGATTATGAACCGCTTGGCTGTCTTTGACGGTCTTTCGGGTGAACAATGCTCGGTCTGACTTTCGCTCCCGGCACTGTCGTCCGGACGAGCACCTGCCACAGCGCCTTGCCGTTAAACGGTAAAAACGGCCATAAATACGGCGTATGAAACGAACGGATATTCGCCATTATGATCAGCAGCAATGTAAAGCCTATCACAAAGCCTTTCACTTGGAAAATGGCCACGAGCACCATTAAGATGAGGCGTATCATTTTATTGGCGAGGCTGAGCTCATAGCTCGGCGTGGTAAATGATCCGATGGCGGCGATCGATACGTACAGAATCACTTCTGCTGAAAACAGCCCCACCGCTATGGCGATTTGACCGATCAGCACCGCCGCAATCAGACCCATGGCGGTGGATAAAGCGGTCGGCGTATGGATCGCGGCCATCCTGAGAAACTCAATCCCCAAATCGGCTAAAAAGATTTGCAGAATGATCGGGATGTGCGTATTTTTATTTAAACCGATAAAATCCAATCTTTCAGGCAGAAGAGACGGTTCGAGAACAAAGAGAAACCAGATCGGAAGCAGAACCGTTGAAGCGATAATACCGAAGAACCTGATCCATCTTAAAAATGTTCCCACTGAAGGCGCCTGCCTGTATTCTTCCGCATGCTGAACATGGTGAAAAATCGTTGTCGGCGTTATGATCACGCTCGGTGACGTATCAACGACGATGATGACGTGCCCTTCCAAAATGTGATTGGCGGCCACATCCGGCCGCTCCGTGTATCTGACCATCGGAAACGGGTTGTAGCCCTGTTTGACGATGAATTCTTCCACTGTTTTATCAGACATCGTCAATCCGTCAATGTCAATCGCATTCACTTCGTTTTCGACGATGCTGACAAGGTCCGGGTCCGCGATGTCTTCTATATACACAATGGCAAGATCGGTCTTAGAGCGCTCGCCGACTTTCGTAATTTTGACGCGGAGCCTTTCGTCCCTGATTCGTCTTCTGATCAATGCTGTATTAATGACGATATTTTCGATAAAACCGTCTCTTGCCCCGCGGACGACCTTTTCCGTATCCGGTTCTTCCGGTGTGCGTCCGGGGTAACTTCTGACGTCAACGATAAAGGCGAAGCCCGCGTCTTCAACGATAACGGCCACAAGTCCGGAAAGCACTTGGTCTGTTGCTTCGTCGAGCGTTTTGACTTTTTGGACCTGCTGATTGACAAGCCTGTTTTCAACAACGTCAATCGCTTCATCCGCATTCTCATCATAATTATTGACGTCGACGAGCTGTTCCATTAAATGAATGATAAACAAAGTATCGGTTAATCCGTTGACAAAGTAAATCTGGACTTCCCGGTCTAATACTCGAACTTTGCGGACGCCGACATCATAGCTCGTTCCCATACCGACGCGGTCTTTAAAAAATTGTTCATTTTTTCTAGGATCCCGGTATACCTTGATCATGTTTTCCGGTTTTTCCGGCATGACTTTCGCTCCTTTCTAAAATGAATTCGACCGCCTTCATCGTAATCGGCGAGCCTTTGGATATGTCATCTTTTCTCCCCATCTTTCCTATGTCGCCGATGCCCACAATGAGAGGAACGTCCAATTTATCCAGACAATACACCGTATCTCCGTTCATTCTGTGCTCGTCCATTTCTCTCATTCCGGTTTTATCGACGCCATACTCCGTCACTTCTCCATCACGGTCAATGGAGACATCGACTTTCGTCCATTCAGCCTGATGGGTCTTAGAAGCGACCGCAATCACCCCCAGCACTTCAATGTCCTGATGTGAGGCGACATATTTCAGCGCCGTTTCGCCCGGCCCTTCCCCTTGCAGGCCTGAATCGTCAAACATGACAAACACCGGGTCATTCGGCGCGGCTTTAATCAGCTGAACAAGTTCGGGGCCGCTTCTGGTTGACGGATTGCCCTTTGATTGGGAAATACACCGCCCGCCTGCTTTTTCCGCGGCATATTCAATTGTTTTGGCGGCGTATACGTCCCCGTCTGTCACAAGAATGACCTTCCGTTTCGTCATCAGGCATTATCCTTTCGGTTTAAAAATAATGGCTACAAGAAATGCGAATAAAATCGCTGAAGATATACCGGCGGAAGTAAGTTCAAAAATCCCCATGGCGATCCCGATAAATCCATGCTCGTGAGCTTGATGCATGGCGCCGTGCAATAAGCTGTGACCGAAGCTGACAATGGGAACCGTCGCGCCCGCACCTGCAAATTCGATAAATTTGTCATATATTCCGAACCCATCCAACAAGGCGCCGATGACGACAAAAGTTGTCATCACATGGGCGGGTGTCAGTTTAAAAATGTCAAGCAGCAGCTGACCGATAATGCATATGATTCCCCCGCAAACAAAAGCCAACAGATATTCCATTTATGATGCACCTCCCGCCCGCTCAAATACCACACCGTGCGCGATGGTCGGAATGGTTTCTTTCTGCTGGATCATTGTCGGACTTAAAAGCGCTCCTGTCGCGACAACGAGCACCCTGTTCAGAGCCCCTGATTTTAATTGATTAAAAATATGTGTGTACGTAACAAGCGCGGAGCAGGCGCAGCCGCTTCCGCCCGCAAACACCTGCTGGTCCGGCGTATAGATGAGAAGACCGCAGTCATCGTGTTTCGTTCCGGCGGGATAGCCTTCTTCTTTGAGCAAATCTTTCACGATCGGCGAGCCGACGCCTGAAAGGTCTCCCGTTAAAATCAGATCATAATCATCCGCCGTGCGGTTTAAGTCCTGCAGGTGCTGTTTGATTGTGTCGGCGGCAGCGGGCGCCATGGCGGATCCCATATCGAACGGGTCCGTAATCCCGAGGTCGCTTACTTTTCCCACTGTTGCGCTTGTAATCTTGATATCAGAAGGGTTTTGGCTGATGATGACCGCCCCGCCCCCCGTGACCGTTGAAGTGGCGGTATCCGGTTTTTGCCCGCCATACTCCGTCGGATTGCGGAATTGCCGTTCTGCCGTCGCGTTATGGCTGCTCGTGGCTGCGATCGCCCGGTTCGCAAAACCGCCGTCAATGAGCGCGGATGCGACGGCAATCGTTTCCATTGATGTCGAACAGGCGCCGAACAGACAGAGGAACGGAATTTTCAGATGTCTGGCGACGTAGTTGGCGGTCACATTTTGATTTAAAAGATCCCCCGCGAGTAACAAATCAATATCGCTCTTTTTCAAATTCTGTTTTTGCAAAGCTGAGTTGATGGCATCTTCCATTAACTGACGCTCCGCCATTTCCCAGTTTTTCTGATTGCAATGCATTTCATCGTATGTCTTATCAAACAGCGAACCGAGCGGGCCGTCTTTTTCTTTCGGTCCGGCTGCCGTCCCCGCCGCATTTACAAATAACGGGTTTTCAAACACCCAGGTTTGCTTTCCGGTTAATTTCATTTTTTCTCCTCCTACGAAAACAGTTTTTCACAAGCAAACCGTATCAAGCCTACGATATAGGCTGCCACGACGCCGAATACAATGACGTTTCCCGCCAATTTAAACATGTTTGTCGCTACTCCGAGCACGAGTCCTTCACTTCTGTGTTCCAGAGCCGCGCTTGTCATACTGTTTGCAAAACCCGTCACCGGCACGGCTGAACCCGCTCCGGCAAACTGCCCGAGTCTGTCATAAATGCCGAATCCGGTCAAAAGGGCGGAAATTAAAATAAGAGTGGCGGCCGTCGGGTTGCCAGCTGTTTTTTCATTAAAATTAAAAAAGTGGATGTAAAAATCTTGAAGAGCCTGTCCGATCAGACAGATCAAACCGCCGATCAGAAAGGCTTTGACGCAATTCCAAACATATGGCGGTTTCGGCTGATAGTCTTTCACTTTTGTTTTGTAATTTTCTTTTAAGTTTGTCACGTCGGTTCCTCCTTATGAATGATGGATAAAATACAGCCAATGAAATAAAGAGCCGGCTATTTTGCCGAACACAATGGCCATCAGCAATATAATGATTTTGCTGCCGAAGCCGATCCGTTTGGCAAGAATGGGAAGCACATTCAGCACTTCTGTAAGCGCGGCGGCCAGCATGCCGATAAACATGCCGGCCAAAAGCCCGACCGGAACGGCCAGCCATTCAGATAAAAAAAAATGATTCATATTTAAGGTTTCCCAGCCGCCGAACACAGCTCCTGAAATAACAGCTCCTTCGTAGGCCTGTACAAAGCGCATTGTTTTTGTCAGCTGCATAAGGCGGGGGACGATTCCCATAACGGTTAAAAAAGCCACAAAGCCCGCGCCCACGGTCAGCCCTCCGCCAAGCCCGACAAATATAACGAAAAGAATGCTAACGATCATGCAGATCTTTCATCGTCTCTTCATTTTCGTGCATTGCGACATAATGATCGAGATCAAGCTGATAATTAAACATCTCGACTTCCAACGGGCTTGGCTCTTCATTCAGGCGTTTTTTGAAGATGTGATTAAAAAAGACGATCATACCGAGACCGAGGCCGATGCTGTATGGAATCTGAAGCAGATACGGGTATTCATTCCGTTCGCCCGTTATGATTTCATATAAGGCGATATGAACTTCTCTCATACTGACATCTTCATGAAAATTCATAATGGCAAGACATGAACCGATAAAAAGCAGGAGCCAGACACCGACGAATAAAACGGCTGACAGCTGCTTTTTCTGGTAATGGATTTCCACTATCGTTTCAGCGCCGCCGACGGTCTGTACATCAAGCGCGGGAAAAGCAGTATGAATGGTTTTCAGCACTTTTATGATGTCCAGCACGACGATATTTTTGTCTTTTTTCGTGACCTTATACAGCGGCAGTGCCGACAGTTTTTTTTTCAGCTTTTGCTGTCCCGCAATCTGCGCGGCGTCGCCGACTGTGATGATATCTCCGGTATGAGCCTTCACGCGGTGGCGAAGTCTGAGAAATATTCGTCTTTCCATCTTGCATCACCATCTTTCGGGTGGTTATATATGTAGTATGTGGTTCACTTTTGTTCTCATTCATCAGCGGCAAAAGACCATAAATTACCACCGATGCACAAATAAAAAAAGCCGGCCCGTAAAAGGTCAGCTTTCCGTATGATCCATCTGCACTTTAATCTGCTTTAATATTTTTTTCTCCAGCCTCGATACCTGGACTTGGGAAATCCCGAGCCGTTCGGCTACTTCCGACTGTGTCTGATCTTTATAATATCTCAGATAGACAATGAGTTTTTCCCGTTCTTCCAAATCACTGATCGCTTCCTTGAGGGCGATTTTGTCAAACCACTTCTCTTCTGAATGATCGGCGATCTGATCAAGCAGGGTGATCGGGTCTCCGTCATTTTCATACACGGTCTCATGAATGGATGAAGGCGCCCGCACCGCTTCCTGCGCAAGCACCACATCCTCCGCATCAATTTCTAAATGATCCGCGATTTCCTGGACGGTCGGCACTCTTCCGTATGTTTTTGACAGTTCATCTTTCGCCCGGCGTATTTTATTGCCGAGCTCTTTTAAAGATCTTGATACTTTGACGGTTCCGTCATCACGGATGAAGCGCTGGATTTCTCCGATAATCATCGGCACGGCATAAGTTGAAAAACGGACATCATAGGACAAATCGAATTTATCAACGGATTTTAATAATCCGATACAGCCGATCTGAAACAGATCGTCCGGCTCATAGCCTCTGTTTAAAAACCTTTGAACGACGGACCACACAAGACGCATGTTTTTTTCTATGAGGAGGTCTCTTGCCTGCTGGTCGCCCTCTTGGCTCTTTTTGATTAATTCTTTGACTTCATGGTCCTTGAGCTGCGCGTTTTTGCTGTTTTTCTTAACCTCCACATCCATAACAAATCTCCTTAATTACAAAGCGCTTTGCTTTTTGATAGGTGTTTTGTTAAGCGTATCGTCGTTCCCATCTCCGGCGAGGAATCAATCGTGACATCATCCATAAAGTTTTCCATAATGGTAAAGCCCATTCCGGAGCGCTCAAGCTCGGGTTTTGTCGTAAAGAGCGGCTGGCGCGCTTCCTCAAGATCCGTGATCCCGAGGCCTTCATCACGTATGGTCAGATAGACGACATGATCCTCCAGCGTAACGGAGATGTACACCTTTCCGTCGCAGTTTTCTTCATAGCCGTGGATGATTGCGTTTGTTACCGCTTCTGATACGACGGTCTTGATTTCCGTCAGCTCATCCATCGTCGGGTCAAGCTGCGCGATAAAAGAAGCAACCGTTACGCGCGCAAACGATTCGTTCTGACTGAGGGCTGAAAATTCAAGATGCATCTCGTTTTTCATGAAGCCACCCCCAACGTTAAAAGCGCTTTTTGTTCCGATTGTTCGAACCTGATGATTTTAAACAGGCCGGACATGTCAAACAGACGTCTCACCGCTGGCGAAATCGCGCACACGACCATTTCTCCGCCGAGCTGTTTAATTTGTTTATAACGCCCTAAAATCACGCCGAGGCCGGAGCTGTCCATGAAGGTAAGATCTTCAAGGTTCAGCACAATGTGACGGATGCTGTCAGCCTCCAGCGATTCAGTAACCTTTTGTTTTAATGATTCTGCCGTATGATGGTCGAGTTCACCTGTTAATCGAATACAAAGCACGGATTCTTTGACATGAAAGTCAATTCCAAGGCTCATGCTCATTCCTCCTTGTATGATCGGATAATGAGTGTTTCGATTTTCGGGAAAGCAATTCCTTCACTATGACAAAACTAGTGCCCGTTCGCCATGATTATTTAAATTTTGTCCAATCTCCCATCGTCCGCTTCAGAAAAGTGAGAAAACCCGCTTTTTCCATGTCGTCTTTTGCCGTGACCGGGCTTTCAACGAGCACCTTTCCGTCTTTTTTCAGAACGAGGCTGCCGAGCACCTCTCCTTTTTTAACCGGAGCCGTTACATTGCCGTTGATTTTCACTTCTTTTTTTACTTTGTCCATGTTCTCTCCCTTTTTGGCCAGAAGAGAAATCGGCTCAGATGTGGTCAGCTTGATCAGTTTCTGTTTTCCTTTTTTCACTTTTACCGTTCCGACGATTTGATTCCGTTTGTACAGCGGGTGTGTTTTGAACTGGCTGAAGGCGTAATCAAGCATTTTGGTCACTTGGGCGTTTCTTTCTTTCGGGGTGCTGGCTCCGAAAACGACAGCAATGACCCTCATATTCCCTTTTTTAGCGGTGGCGGTTAAACAATACTTCGCTTCGCCTGTAAAGCCCGTCTTCACGCCGTCTACACCCGGGTAAAATTTGATCAGCCGGTTTGTATTGACGAGCCAGAACTTTTTGTCTGTATTTTCTCTTAAATAATCCTCATACGTTCCCGTAAATTGAGTGATTTTATCGTACTTTAATAATTCCTTCGCCATTTTCGCCATGTCATAAGCAGAGCTGTAATGGTCTTTTTCAGGCAGTCCTGTCGGGTTTTTGAAGGAGGTATCTTTCAATCCCAATTCTTTTGCTTTTTTGTTCATCCGGCTGACGAAATCCTCTTCTGAACCGGCGATATACTCCGCCATTGCGACAGATGCGTCATTTCCGGAAGCTATCGCAATTCCTTTGAGCATTTCTTTTACCGTCATTTCTTCTCCGGGTTCAAGGAAAATCTGTGATCCGCCCATGGACGCGGCGTGTTCACTCGTCCTGACTTTATCGCTCATCTTTATTTTCCCTTTGTCAAGCGCTTCCATGATTAAAAGCATGGTCATGATTTTTGTCATGCTTGCCGGCGCCAGACGCTCCCGGCTGTTCTTGTTATAAAGAATGCTTCCCGTATCGCGTTCAATCAGCACGGCGCTTTTGGCTTCATGAGCGAGCTCCGATGTATGTTTTCCGTCCGGCTTTGCAAAAGCGGACGGTGCTGATGCCGTTAATAAAATGCCAATCAACAAAGTGGATATAAGACGTTTCATCTCCAAAGCCCTCCATTTCATAATCCTTTTTATTTTTTCCAAATCCGGTGGTTTTATACGCCTCATCTGGAAAATGTTTCGTGTTGAGGACACAAAAAAACAGCTGCTTCCGAAGAAACAGCTGACTTATGCTGACTTATTTTTGAGATCGTGCGACTACGGATTTTACAAGCTTCAAAAAGCCGCCTTTTACTTTTTCCGTCATTTCCATTACTTCTTCATGGGATAACGGCTGGTCAAGAATACCCGCCGCCGCGTTGGAAATGCATGAGATGCCGAGCACGCGCATCCCCGCGTGGTTGGCGACGATGACTTCCGGCACGGTCGACATGCCGACAGCGTCAGACCCCATCGTTCTTAAAAACCGAACCTCAGCAGGCGTTTCGTAAGACGGCCCCGTAACAGCTGTATACACACCTTTTTGAACAGGAATGCCCAGCTCATCGGCCGTTTTTTCAGCCAAGCTTGACAGCTCTTTGTCATAGGCTTCTGACATGTCCGGGAATCTCGCTCCGAATTCAGCTTCGTTCGGCCCGATTAACGGGTTGGTGCCTGTAAAGTTGATATGGTCTGTAATAATCATCAGATCGCCGGCGCGGAATTCAGTGTTGATACCGCCGGCTGCATTCGTCACGACGAGAGATTCAACGCCGAGCGCTTTCATCACGCGGACTGGAAATGTGACCTGATCCATTGAGTAGCCTTCATAGTAATGAAAGCGGCCCTGCATCGCGATGACCTGCACGCCTTCAAGCGTTCCCATCACAAGCTGGCCGGCATGGCCTTCTACCGTTGAGACCGGAAAATCAGGGATCGTTTCATATGTAAGCTTGACGGCTCCTTCAATTTCATCGGCCAATACGCCGAGCCCTGACCCTAAAATCAGACCGATCTTTGGTGTTTCTTTCACGTGTTCTTTAATAAATGCAGCAGCACGTTCGATCTTTTGTTTCAAAAAAAGTCCCCCTACTGTAATCTTGATAAAAAGCTTTTTCCGTATTCCGGCTTTTCCGTTTTAAAATTATCGGCAATGGTTGCGCCGATATCGGCAAATGTATCCGCAAGCGGCAGTTGTTCTGTATGTTTGTGCTTTTTGCTGTAAACAAGAAGCGGCACATACTCCCGCGTGTGATCCGTGCCGTGATGGACAGGATCATTGCCGTGATCCGCAGTGATAATAAGCAGATCGTCTTCTTTCATTTTTTCAAACACTTCCGGAAGCCTCGCGTCGAATTCCTCAAGCGCTTTTCCGTACCCTTCCGGATCGCGGCGGTGTCCGTACAGCGCGTCGAAATCAACGAGGTTGGCAAAGCTCAGGCCCGTAAACTCTTCACCGAGCGTTTCAATCACTTTGTCCATGCCATCCATATTAGATACCGTGCGGCGGGAAGATGTAATGCCTTCTCCGTCATAAATATCAGAAATTTTGCCGATGGAAATGACGTCTAATCCGCTGTCTTTCATTCCGTTCATTACCGTGCGGCCGAACGGTTTGAGCGCATAATCATGACGGTTCGGCGTGCGTTTGAAGCTGCCCGGTTCTCCGACGAACGGTCTTGCGATAATCCGGCCGACCATGTACTTCGGATCAAGCGTCAGTTCTCTGGCCGTTTCACAGATGCTGTACAGCTCTTCCAGCGGAACGACATCTTCGTGAGCCGCAATCTGCAGCACGGAATCTGCTGATGTGTAAACGATCAGCGCACCCGTTTCCATATGTTCTTTTCCGAGCTCGTCCAGAATCGCCGTGCCTGAAGCCGGCTTATTTCCGATGATTTTCCGTCCTGAACGCCGCTCAAGTTCCTGAAGAAGTTCATCCGGGAATCCTTCCGGGAACACTTTAAACGGTTTTTCAATGTAGAGGCCCATAATCTCCCAGTGCCCCGTCATCGTATCTTTCCCGTTTGACGCCTCCTGCATTTTTCCGTAGTACGCAAGAGGGTGCTCCGTTTTTTCCACGCCCTTAATGTCTCCGATCAGTCCGAGACCGAGCTGCGCCATATGGGGCATATGTAAGCCGTTCATGTGCTCTGCGATATGTCCGAGCGTATTTGCGCCTGTATCATTAAAATCGGCGGCGTCCGGCGCTTCACCGATTCCGACAGAATCCATTACAATTAAAAATACCCGGTTATATTTGTATTCAGACATCATAAAAGCCTCCTTTTCTTCCATCTGTCCATTGTAGCTTACAGAGGTCAGACAACTCAAGTATAAACCGTTTACATTCTTGTTGACAATGCCGATTCAAATAATTACAACCTTCTCTGTATTCCGCCAATCCGGCAAAAAAAACCGCGGCCCCTCTGGCAGCGGCTCCTAAGCGCGCGGATGATACTGTTTGTACACGTCCTTCAGCCTTGTTTTCGTCACATGCGTATAAATTTGTGTCGTGGAAATATCGGCATGTCCGAGCATCTCCTGCACGGCGCGCAGATCCGCGCCGTTTTCGAGCAGGTGCGTTGCAAAAGAGTGCCGGAGCGTGTGCGGTGTCAGCTCTTTTTTAATCCCCGCTTCAAGGGCGATTTTTTTCAGGTTTTTCCAGAATCCCTGACGGCTGATCTGCCTGCCGTGATGATTCAGAAAAAGCGCTTCGGTTACGTTTTTCTTTAATAATTTCCCTCTGGCTTTTTCAATGTATGCTTCTATCGCATGGGAAGCGGCTTCACCAATCGGCACAATCCGCTCTTTCCGCCCTTTTCCGAAGCAGCGGACAAATCCCATCGTCAAATGGACGTCGGATAATTTCAGCTCGATCATCTCGCTGACCCGGATGCCGGTTGCGTACAGCAGTTCAAGCATGGCTTTATCCCTGAGACCGAACGGGCTGTCAAGCTTAGGCGTGTCCAATAACCGCTCAACTTCGTGAAGCGCCAATACTTTCGGAAGTGTCCGCTCTGTTTTTTGTGTTTCAATATGTACCGAAGGATCTTTATCCGCGGCTTTTTCCCTTAACAGAAATTGATGAAAAGACCGGATCGACGCCAAATGCCTGGCAGACGTCTTGCCGGATTTCCCGGAGTCCTTTATATGCTTTAAATATTGAATAATATGAAGACGGGTCACATCATTCCATGAAGTGATCTGAAGGGTTTCAGTTAAGAAGAGAGAATAACTTTTCAGATCACGCTCATAGGACATCATCGTATTTTGGGCCAGCCCTCTTTCAACCCTCACATAATGGATGAAATCCTTAATTTGATCCTTCACTCTTGATCTACTCCCCGTTTTGGTAAAAAAAGATCAATCGGCCGAACCAGCCGTCTTTCTCCTCATGTTCCGTTTTGGCCACTTTGACGGCGGAGCCTTCCGGTTTATCGTACCGATGATAGTTTTCATACTCTGAATTCACCCATATCATAGCATAATAGAACAGCGCGGTAAAACCTGTGAACAGAATAAACACTTTGATCGTATCCGCGGCTGTTTTCAGGAATCTGCCCATCTTTCGATCGACCCTTTCTTTTGGCGGCTGTTAGTACACCTTATGCCAATTTCAAAGGCTTTTATACATAAAAACAGCAAAAAACCCTTTCCTGGCAGAAAAGGTTCATAGGCTTTTACTCTGTTTCATCCCCGCGGCAGCGGTGGCAGATTCCGTGAAAAGTCAATCTATGATCTTTAATTTTAAATTTCCAATCACGTTCAATCACTTCTTCAACGTCTTCAAGCAGATCTTCTTCAATTTCATCGACGGCTCCGCACTCCATGCACACCAAATGGTGATGAAAGTGAGCCGCGCCTTCTTTGCGAAGGTCGTAGCGGGATACGCCGTCCCCGAAGTTAATTTTATCAACGACTTTTAATTCTGTTAATAATTCTAATGTACGGTATACTGTAGCGAGACCAATTTCAGGAGATTTCTCTTTTACGAGGAGGTATACATCTTCTGCGCTTAAATGGTCTTCTTCGTTTTCAAGCAGCACTCTTACCGTTGCTTCCCGCTGTGGCGTAAGCTTGTAGCTTGACGAGTGCAGCTGCTTTTTAATTCGATCAATACGGTTTTCCATGTCTTTCCCTCCTACGCCGCATTCCATGACTCATTATAACAAAATACGCGCAGAGTTCCAACTATAATTATTATAAACTGATAAATAAAAGTATTATTTTGTGATAATAATTCTAAAATATGCGTGATGACAGCTTTTCCATAAACAGCGGAGACATGTACGCCTCGAGCAGCGAGGCGATGACCGAGAAGAAAACGATGAGAATCAGCACGAAGGCGTAGCGTCCGAACCATTGGATCGGCGCGTCATGAAGGCTGCGTTTGACAAACAGCTGCCGGATCAGTTTCAGTGAAAAAGCGATGGAGCATGTCCCCATGATAAGATATGCCGGAATGAGAACGATGTTTTGCGGCAGAACCGAAATAAATGACAGGAAAAACCCGTTCATTCCCATTTGATTCACTAAAAAACCGACCGTGAAGCCGACGACGATTCCTTTTAAAAACACCATAATGAAAATAACCGGAAGACCGATTACGGAAATACCGAGAATCCACATCAGCCCCAAATATTTTACATCATGAAAGACGGCCTGCCAAAACATTTCTGAAGCGCCGGCATGTTTTCCGTCAGACAGCTGTCCGAAAAACTTGCTTAAATAGTAATACAAATCTTCTTTCTGCGTGATGGTCATGCTGTTGACGATGATCGCCCCGAAAATGACCCCCATCAAAAACAAGACGAACACAAATATATAAAGTGACAGATGATCCTTTACATGGCGAAAAAACAGTTCTTTGTACGATTGTTTTCTCATACCGCTTTCCTCCCGCTAATCTATTGACTTGATTTAGTAGATTGTATGAAAGAAAAGAGAAAACATGACAGAGAAATCATAGAAAGGCGCGAGATTCGGGCATAAAAAAAGAACCCCCGTCATCACTCCGGTGATCATAGGGGTTCCTTTTTTTATGCTTTATTCTTTCAAGCCTGTCTTTTTTAGTTTTCGTCACTCTTTCATGGGTGCTGAAAGGCGGCGCCGTCCCCCTTGACAAGACTGCGTCACGCATCCCGTTTCTTCTGAGATGCTCCCGCATTTTTTTCGTTTTGCTCTTCGCCATGTGCCAATCGCTCCTTTTTGCCTTTTCTTTATCATAACAAAAAAATCCCGATGTGTTCATGAATACGGCTCATGTTTCGACCGGTAAGCGCGCAGAGACGTTTTGGCAGATGAATAGCTCCCCATAGCGGCGTATCCGTAAAAAAATCCCATGAAAATCCCCGCATACACGTGTTCATGGTGACCGAAAACGATAGACACAACATTTCCGGCAGCAAGGGCAATCGTGGGAACGAATATGCCCGGAACCCGGCAGAACACTTTGATCAGCTGTGTAACGCATAAGACGACCGGCACGCCGATCACAGCATCCCAAATATTTGTATGGATCAGCGGAAAATAATCCACATTGACACCTCTTTATTCCGTCTTTTGCTATCTGTTAGCCTGCCTAAGAATTCCGTTTCCTATTCATCTAAAAAAACAGCACCGGCACATGTCCGGTACTGTAAGAGTTGTTTATTTTCCTGCCGCGGCCCGTTCTACGGCTGCTGATACAGCCTGATGCACGTCCGCATCCAAAGGCTGAGGCACGAGATCGCCGTGTTTTGTGCAAGAGGCGATGGCTTCTGCGGCCGCCACAAGCATTTCATGGTCGATTTTCTTGCTTTTGGCGTTCAGCGCGCCGCGGAAAATCCCCGGGAAGCCGAGAACATTATTGACCGAGCGGCCGTCGGCTGCATAAGCGGCTCCGGCTTGTAATGCGTCTTCCGGTTCAATCTCCGGCTTCGGATTAGATAAGGCCAGAATGACATGTCCTTTTCTGACATCCTCTTTTTTAATGAGACCCGGAACTCCGGTGGTGCTGATCACAATGTCACACGTGTCCATTAAATCTTTGATGCTTCCAAGCTGCTGACCTCCGTACTGAGCGAGGCGGTTCATTGCGTCTTCTGACTTGTCCGTTCCGCAGACCGCTTTGACTCCGTATGCCATAAACATCCGGCAGATGGCGACGCCTGCCGCGCCGAGACCGATCTGTCCGACCTTCGCTTCTTTTAAATCAAGACCGGCGCTTTTACAAGCGGAAATGGCGGCGGCGAGCGTGACGACCGCCGTGCCGTGCTGATCATCGTGCATAACCGGAATATCCAGTTCTTCTTTCAGGCGGTCTTCAATGTCAAAGCAGTGAGGCGAACCGATATCTTCAAGCAGTATTCCGCTGAACCCCGGAGAAATATGTTTTACCGTGCGAATAATTTCTTCCGGATCAGAGGTATCAAGCAAAATCGGAATTCCGCTGATACCCGCCAGCTGGTCAAAAAGCGCGGCTTTCCCTTCCATTACAGGCATTCCGGCGACAGAACCGATATTGCCGAGGCCGAGAATCGCCGTGCCGTCGGTGACAATGGCGACAGAATTGCTGATTGTCGTATAGATGGACGCTTTTTCAGGCTCGTTTTCAATCAGTCGGCACACATCGGCGACGCCCGGTGTATAAACACGGCCAAGCTCAGCCAATGTCCGGATCGGCATTTTGCTTTTCATTTGAATTTTGCCGCCTTCATGAGCAGAGAGCACTTCATCTGAGACTGTATGAAGCCGGATGCCTTCACCGAGAGCTTCAATGGCTTGAATGATTTCCTGCAGCTGCTCCTCATTTTCGGCCTGCACCGTGATGTTGCGCATTGTGTAGTTCGGGCCGACTTTAACGGTTTCAACTTCCCCGATATCTCCGCCCATCACTCCGATGGCGGTTGCCACTTTTCCGAGATTTCCGGGAACAGTCGGCGTTTCAATCATTAACGTCCGAATCATATGCTTTGTAATCATGAAATGAACCTCCTAACCCAATTTTTGAGATTGCAAGGATTTTTCTTTCGTGTACCAAATGAATTTCCCCGTGTATCCGTACAATATTGCCAGTCCGATAGATACAAAACTGAGCCACATGAACGGCAGATATGAAAATGTGGATACGCCGAGAATGCCGGCCATATAGATGCCGTTATCAGACCACGGCACCATCCCTGAAGTAAGCGTTCCGCCCACCTCTGCGTTCCGGGATAAAACTCTTCTGTCAAGTTTCAGTTTATCATAACTGTTCTCCATGATTTTCGGCGTCAGGATCAATGACACGTACATCGCACAGCCGAAAATGTTTCCTAAAAGGGCGACGATCAATGTCGAAAGCGTCACATTTCCCGGTGTGGTCAGCTTTTTCTCAAAAGTTGAGACAATCACTTTTAATACGCCGAGCTTCTCAAGAATACCTCCAAAACCGAGACCGAACAGGATAACGACTAACGTATCCAGCATACCGGTAATGCCTCCGCGGTTTAACAGGCCGTTTAAAAATTCGACGTCCGTTTTAATAGAAAAACCATTATAAGCAGTCGCGATGGCACTGGCAAAATTCATTCCCTGAAAGACGGAAGCCCAGATTGCGCCAAGCAAAGCACCGATGATAATAACGGGCATAGACGGCTTTTTCAAAATCAGAAGGACAACGACGACAACAGCCGGAATGAGCATCCATATATGAATATCAAACGTTTTCTGCAATGAAGATTTTAAAAATTCCACTTTGTCGAGATCAATATTTTTTCCGCCGTATATAAATCCCGTTACGGTAAATAGAATGGCCGTAATAATATAGGACGGAATTGACAGATACATCATCGCTCTGACGTGTGACAGCACATCCACCTTAGAAAGCGTGGAGGCAAGCACCGTACTGTCAGACAGCGGTGAAAGCTTGTCTCCGAAGTAAGCGCCGGACAAAACGGCTCCCGCTACGATCGGAAGCGGTATACCCATTCCCTCTCCGATGGCAATCATGGCGATTCCCGCGGTTCCCACGGTTCCCCACGATGTTCCGGTCGCAACGGACATAACGGAACAAATAACCAGTGTAGCCAGAAGGAAAATATGAGGATTAATAAACTCTAAACCATAATAAATTAACGTCGGCACAACGCCGCCGGCAATCCATGTCCCGATGAGCGCACCGACCGAAACGAGAATCAACACCGCTTCAAGACCGTTTGATATCCCGGTGACAATCGAATCCTGCAAGTCTTTATATGAATATCCCAGCCTGACTCCGAGAATAATAGCGAAAAACCAGGATATTAATAGAGCTAGCTGGATCGGCAGGTCTAAAAACACTGTGAACGATAAGACAAGTGCTAAAAACCCGAATAATAAGATAATAATTTCCAATAAATTTGGCAATCTGACCTCTTTCACAAGAAAATCCCCCTAGAAGAAAAAAGCTAAAACGCTTTCATCAAATGATATAACAAATTATACTATACTGCCTCATCCCTTTGTATGGCAACCGCCTATTCACTGAAAAACGTGAAAAGGCGGCTGTTGTTGCTTTAAAATTTATTTTTCTAATAGATCTTTTCCGGCAATCCCCGGTTTTGTCATTTCATACGGATTCAAAATGATATCCAATTCTTCTTCTGTCAGTACATCATTTTGAAGGCAGAGATCTCTTACAGATTGCCCCGTCATGATGGCTTCACGGGCAATTCGCGCAGCCGCTTCATAGCCGAGGTGCGGATTGACCGCTGTAATGACGCCGACGCTTTTTTCCACGTATTGCTTCAGACGTTTTTCGTTGGCTTCAATTCCCGCCAGACAATGATCGGTAAATGAACGGAACCCGTTATTCATGATGCTGATGGATTGAAGCAGGTTAAATACGAGTACCGGCTCCATTACGTTAAGCTCCAGCTGGCCCGCTTCTGAAGCGAGGCAGATCGTATTGTCATTCCCGATGACCTGGAAGGCGATTTGGTTGATCAGCTCTGCCATTACAGGGTTGACTTTCCCAGGCATAATGGATGATCCCGGCTGACGGGCGGGCAGTGAAATTTCCGCAAGTCCCGCGCGCGGACCTGAAGCCATTAAGCGCAGATCGTTGGCGATTTTAGACATGTTCATCATGCATACTTTCAACGCGGCTGAAACTTCCGTATACGCATCAGTGTTTTGTGTGGCGTCAACCAAATGGCCGGCGCCGACAAGCGGCAGTCCGCTGATGTCAGCCAGGTGCTTTACAACCTGTTCTATGTAGCGCGGATCGGCATTAAGCCCCGTCCCTACGGCCGTTGCCCCCATGTTGACTTCATACAGATGCTGGCGGGATTGTTTAATTCGCTTTATGTCACGCTCGAGCACGCGGCTGTATGCTTCAAATTCCTGTCCGAGACGGATCGGCACAGCGTCCTGAAGGTGTGTGCGCCCCATTTTAATGACAGAATCAAATTGTTTCGCTTTATCCTTAAAGACACTCAGCATATGCGCCATCGTATCAAGGAGCTTATCCAAAAGTTTTAAGGTGGAAATATGGATTGCCGTCGGGAACACGTCGTTCGTCGATTGGGACATGTTGACGTGTGTGTTCGGGCTGAGGTGAATGTATTCACCTTTTTTATGGCCCATGATTTCAAGGGCTCTGTTGCCGATTACTTCGTTGGCATTCATGTTCATGGACGTTCCGGCTCCCCCTTGGATCGGATCGACGATGAATTGGTCATGCCATTTCCCCTCAAGAATCTCGTCTGCGGCCTGGACAATCGCATTTCCGATTCCTTCATACAGCCGTTTTACATCCATGTTGGCAAGCGCCGCCGCTTTTTTGACGATGGCGAGCGCATTAATCATCTCTTCGTGGATGCGGTAGCCGGTAATCGGAAAGTTTTCTTTCGCGCGCAGCGTTTGGATTCCGTAATACACATCAGCTTCAATTTGTTTTTCTCCGAGGAAATCTTTTTCCTGACGATATTCTTTTTGCGCGTTTGTCATGCTAAAACCCTACTTTCTCTTTGTGGTAGTCATGTTTTTACAGTACAACGTCGTCTGCGATCGGTGTCTCCATAATGTTTTTGACTTCAGCCAAGTTGTGAGACTGGCCGAGCGCCCACATTAATTTCGGCACGATGGCTTCCGTGTTCATATTTCTGGAGCGGATAATGAGATCTTGATTGACTCTTCGGCCGACTTCATAGACGCTCATGTCCTCTCCTTCTTCAAGACATTGTGTCGTAATGACGACGACAATGCCGCTTTCAATCATTTCATTGACTTTGGCGAGAATGTCTCTTCCTTCAAACGGCACGCCGCCGCTGCCGTAGCTTTCAATGACGATCCCTTTGTACATGCCCTTTAATGCGTCAAACATTTCCGGTTTCAGCCCCGGGTGGAGCTTGAGCAGGCACACGTCCGTGCAAAGTGAGGTATTGACCGTAAAGGCATCGTCTTTTGGCATGTGCACTTGTTTGTTGTATTCAATTCCGTTTTCGGTAATAAACGCGATATACGGATAGTTAATGCTCTCAAATGCATCATAGCTTTTCGTTCTTAATTTAATGGCGCGTGTGCCTTGAATGACTCTGCCGTCAAATACGACGTATACGCCGCCCACCCCTTCACATGCGAAGCGGATCGCGTCCGTGATATTTTTTTTGGCATCGGTTTTTTGAAATGTAATCGGAATTTGCGAACCCGTAATGACGATCGGTTTATCAGCATGCTGAAGCATATAAGACAGTGCCGCTGATGTATACGCCATTGTGTCTGTCCCGTGCGTAATGACGAACCCGTCATATGCGTCATATTTTTCTTTGACAGCATTTGCGATTTCGGCCCAGTATTCAGGCTGCATATTTGTGCTGTCGATGTTCATTAACGAATGGGTTTCCATCGTGTAATCGTTATCAAGTTTTGATACGTAGGTTAACAATTCGTCTGCTTTCACCCCGGGTGCAAGCCCGTTTTCTCCTTCGACTGAGGCGATTGTTCCTCCGGTTGTTAACAGCAATAATTTTTTCATACCCTGCACCTCTTCATCCATTTCTCAAGATGTGTTAAGCATTCGCTTTTCGCATACTTTTAATCAAATTATAGACAGACGATTGAAATTAATCAAGTGATTATTATTCAATTCGCGTACACTTTTGCATATCGATATGATATAATTTGCTCAAGTGAAAAGGAGCGGTTTTGAATATGAATTTAGATCGTTTAACTGAACTGAGAAAAAAGAAAAATTGGTCTCTTCAATATACGGCTGACCGTCTCGGCATCGCCAAAAGCACGTACGCCGGGTATGAATCAGGATACCGGCGTCCGTCATTCGAGGCGCTGGGCACGCTTGCCGATCTGTTTGACACGACGTGCGACGATTTACTGGGGCGCACTGAAAAAAAGGCGGAGCCGTTTACCCAGACCATCGAATTAACAAACGCCGCACAAGGCCGCGGCACACTGACCGTTGACGGACAGCCGCTGAATCAGGATGAAATCATCGAATTGATTGCGTTTGTCCGCACGAAAAAGAAGGTGCAGGAGGAGCTCCGCTAAAATCCGGCTTTTACGGCTTGATTCTGCCGTACGTCCCTCCGCCCCCGGCCTCAAGGACGAGCTGCCCGGTGCGCGCTTTATGAATGACAGCCGCTATTTTAGGCTGGACGACATGCGCCAATTCCTCTTCTTGCGCCTGATGAAGAATCGCCATCTCCGTCCCGAAAGCCCGCTTCAGTTTGTCTAACGTTTTCGGCCCGACCCCCGGAATGAACTGCAGCGGGATTTGATGAATATACGGCGGCCGCGGCACGCGGCTTTTTTTCGGGCCGCTCAGTTCCTCCAGCCGTTCACTGACCCCTTTTGTCATAGTTTTCCCCCCGCACTCCGGACAGGCGGAAGCTCCTTTTTCAACCGGGCTGCCGCAGCGGTCGCAAGCCGTCCGGTAATACTTCCCGAGCTTCGGGTTCAGCCCGTAATTCGCCGTGATTTTTCTTCCGTCCTTCCCTTTTAAAGCCAGCGAAAATTCCGTGAAATTCGCTTCTTTAAGAAGCATTTCATTATATTCTCTGCCGATTTTTCCTAAGGAATGCGCATCAGAATTTGTTAAAAATGTATACGGATCAAGTTCCGTTACCCGCGAAGCCATGTCGGTGTCGCAGCTTAATCCGAGTTCTGCCGCATCAATGAGCGCCGGGTCGAAAACTTCTGTCAAAGAAGATATGACCCCTTTTCCGTACAGGCTTTTATGCGGGGTGAACATATGGGCGGGAATAAACAGCCCGCCCAATTCCTTTGTTTTCCTTTGAAGATTCAAACCGGTTTCATAAATACGCTGGGAACTGAGATGGATATTTTTAAGCCTTTTTGCGAGCCACTCAGAAAACATCTTCATTTCGGCAAGAGACGGCATAAAGACGAGAACGTGAATCGGCCCGCGGCATGTGTGATCATAGATTTCAAGCTCACTGCCCAACAGAAGCGTCGTATTCCGATACCGGATGCCGCCTTCTTTCAACTCACGGTATCTGCCTTCATCAATTCCGCGCTCGATTTCTTCTATGACTTCCGGGGAATGGCAGTCGATGATGCCCAATAGTTCAATTCCCTTCCCCTCACTGGCCTCTTCTAAAATCCGATGCAGCGTCAACGTTTTGGCCCCGGTGATTTTGACCGGTTTTCCCGTATAGGTGCGGCCGATATGAATATGCAGATCCGCATAGATGGTTTTCATCATTTTTCCTTCAGCGCTTCTTTCAGCTGGAGATACTGAATCGCGTACGCCGTTTTTGCGTCATACACCCTGCGGGATTCAATCAGCTTCACGGCCTCTTCAAGCGTGACCTGCATGACTTCGACAAATTCATCCTCATCCAGTTCGCGCTTTTCTTCCAGCGGCGAAAGCCCTTCCGCAAGAAAGAGATGCACGATTTCATCAGCAAACCCGGGTGATGTATAAAAAGCGGTGATTTTCGTCAAGGTTTCCGCCGTATATCCCGTTTCTTCCTCGAGCTCTCTTAACGCCGTATGTTCCGGCTCTTCCCCCTTTTCAAGCTTCCCGGCCGGAATTTCAACGATTGTCCGTTCCAGCGGCTTTCTGAACTGGTTCACCAAAAT
This sequence comes from Bacillus sp. Bvel1, assembly GCF_014872755.1. Lineage (NCBI taxonomy): Bacteria > Bacillati > Bacillota > Bacilli > Caryophanales > Bacillaceae > Bacillus > Bacillus sp. Bvel1. The sequence continues at coordinate 378,556 of NZ_JAAOBZ010000007.1, forward strand.
GATTTTTCCTTCTTCTGTCACCGCAAGTACGGCCACCGCTCCCGGATGTTTGACGATTTCCCGCTTGCTTGTTTTTCCGTTCGGGAGCTCTACATCCTCTAAGTAAAGATCTATGACTTTCCCGTCATACAGCTTTTTTTTCGCAAGTGTTTTTTCTTCTAAATGTTTCATCATGTCATCTCCCGTTCTGTCTCTCTATTATGCCTCATATATTTTATCATACATGCATGAGAGGGAGGTGCTTTTCGATTGAAGGTGTACCGGAAGGATAAAAGTATCGTATTGGTCGGAAAGGCGTGGGAAGTGCGGGCTAAACTGAAAGAATACGGACGGACATTCCGCTATGTCGGAGATTGGATCACCGGGCCTTAACAGTTGAAAACTTCGCGCCTTTATATTACGGTCAATAAAAGACTATAAAAAGGAGCGAAACGATGAGAAAACGCACACTGGGACATTCTGATTTAGAAATAAGCGAAATCGGGCTCGGCTGTATGTCGCTGGGCACGGATAAAGCTGAAGCGCTGTCTATTTTGGATGAAGCGATCGAGCTTGGAATCAATTATTTAGATACCGCTGATCTTTATGATTTCGGCAGAAATGAGGAAATTGTCGGGGAGGCCGTCAAAAACCGCAGGGACGACATCATTTTAGCCACGAAAGCCGGAAACCGCTGGAATGATGATAAAGACGGCTGGCATTGGGACGCCTCCAAAGGATACATAAAAGAAGCGGTCAAAAACAGTCTGCGCCGGCTGAAAACGGACTATATCGACCTTTATCAGCTGCATGGCGGCACGATGGAAGATCATATTGACGAAACGATCGAAGCGTTTGAGGACTTAAAACAGGAAGGCGTCATCCGGTATTACGGCATTTCCTCGATTCGTCCGAATGTCATTAAAGAATATGTGAAAAAATCAAATATCTCAAGCGTTATGATGCAATACAGCCTGCTGGACCGGCGTCCTGAGGAGTGGCTTCCCCTTTTAGAGGAGAACGGGATCAGCGTAGTCGCCAGAGGGCCTGTCGCTAAAGGGCTTCTTACGGAAAAACCGCTTGATCAAGCAGCCGCAAGCGTAAAAGAGAACGGCTATTTAACATATTCTTTTGCAGAAGTGGAAGAAACCAAAAAAGCGATCGGCGCTGCCGCACCTGACTTGAGCATGACGGAGCTTTCCCTTCAATACTTACTGTCACAGCCGGCCGTCGCTTCTGTCATCACCGGAGCCAGCTCACTTGAGCAGCTGAGAGAAAACTGTTCGGCTGCAGAGGCCCGGCGTTTAAGCAGCCAGGAAATCAAAGCCCTGCAATACCATACAAAACGGGACGTATACGAAGCCCATCGTTCTTAAACAATAAAACCGGCACCTTGTCAGATGCCGGTTTATTTATATTTGTGCCAATCGAGACTGCTTTCATTCAGCAGCTCTTCAAAGCTTTTATGTTTTTCTTTTTCTTTTCGCTTTCTGATTTGTTCCGCTTTTTGCTGCGCCTGTTTTTTCTCGTCTTCTTCCTTCAGCTCACTTTTCATTTGCAAAAGCCTGGCCTTCAGATCTTCCCCCAGATCGTCTTTTAAGCTGTGTTTTTCTTTAGACAGCTGCTTTTTCATCATTACGCCCCCCGTATCTGAATATGGTGAAGCAAGTGTACCACGGAGCGCCGGCGGCCGGCAACGTTCACGGTCCTGAAAAGCCGGAGGAAGGATTTTTCATATGAAAGGAGGGCGCCTGTGTGAAAAAATGGCTGGCGGTGTTCGGTTCGGCTTGCGCAGTCTTTTTGGCTGCCGGATTCGCTTTTACGAATCTCATTATGTTTATGAAGAAAAAGACGGATGAAGATATCATGAAAAAAGAAACGGCGGACGGGCATGATAGATTTGATTCCTTTCAGGCCATGGAAAAAGAAGAGGCCGTCATCCTGTCACGCCACGGGTATGAGATCAAAGGCTTTTACGTCGCCCCGCATCATACGGCAAACACCATGATTATTTGTCACGGCGTTACCGTAAATTCGTTCAATTCATTGAAATACATGGATTTATTTTTAGATTCAGGCTGGAATGTGCTCGTATATGACCACCGCGGGCACGGAAAAAGCGGCGGCAGAACGACGAGCTACGGCTATTTTGAAAAAGATGATTTGGAAGAAGCCGTGAATTGGGTGAGACACAAAACGGGAGACGGCGGTCAAATCGGCATCCACGGGGAATCGATGGGAGCGGTGACGGCCTTATTATACGCGGGCGGGCATCAGGATGAAAAAGGCGCTGATTTTTATATTGCGGACTGTCCGTTCGCAAGCTTTCGCGATCAGCTCGCCTACAGACTGAAGCGGGAGTTCCGGCTGCCTCCGTGGCCGCTTCTGCCTTTGGCTGATTTCTTTTTGCGGATGAGAGAAGGATACCGTATCCGTGATGTATCGCCTCTATCGGTTATCAGCCGAATCCGGCAGCCCGTGCTGTTTATTCACAGTAAGGAAGATGATTATATACCTCCCGCTTCTTCCGAATTACTGCACCGCAGAAAACGCGGCCCGAAGATGCTCTATCTGGCCGAATCGGGCGGGCATGCCATGTCGTACACCAAAAATCCGGAGAGCTACCGCAAAGCCGTTCAAACCTTTTTAGATACCATGACGCAAACGTAAAAAAGCGAAAGAACGTATGCTGGTTCTTTCGCTTTCCCGTCATAAAACGTCGGTAATCCCGTCCATATTTTCTCCGATCCAGTCAATGGCGAGGTCGATTGTCGTAAACTCCTGCGCTTTGAAGGTCATCTCATCCTGAAGCAGCCAGACATCCTTCTGAACGGATTCAGCGCCTCCGATGGACCAGTGCAGCAGACTGTACGGGTGGTTGTTGTTCAGAAAGGATACCCACGTTTTATGCTGTGCCGTCTGTTTAATGGCTTTCAGCTTTTGATTCACTTTCCGTTTCTCCCTGCTTTACTAATATGCTCATTCTCGGGCTCAGCATCTCTGCCGGGCTTTTTAAGACGAGCGTTTTTGCCTTTTCATTGTAATCGATTGTCATTTCCTCGTCAAAAAACACTTTTTGTGAGGTCTGGATGTAAAGCGGAAGTCCGTTGGTTTCAATGGCTTCGCATTGTCCCGTTAATTCGTCCGCCAGCCAGATGGTCGGCACGCCGCTCACCGCGCACCCGCAGCCTTCTGCGTCATAGCGGAGCTGCGCTTTTTTCCCCGGGTTGGCGTCCATCGCCTGCTGAAGTGTGTGTTTCGCCGCATCCGTCACATGTATTTGCATAGATGATCCTCCGTTTTTCATTTTCGCCATTGTAGCATACCGAGCCGCTGTATGCATTGTTTCTGCTTTCTTTACAGCAGCCCGCTCTCCCAGTCCTTTGCCTCTTGTTCAGCCGCCTTGATCCAGTCATTTTTCCCTTCACTATACTTTGCCGTATCGTACGGGTATGCCTTTGCGAGCCGCCGTTTCAGTTCCATGTATTGAGCCGCTTTTTCAGGCTTTTCAGTGAGGTAATCCCGGAACAGCAGATGGCGCTTCACATCCGGATGGCCTGTTTCGTATATGTGGACGTGGTGTGTGCGCTTGCTGCCGCCTTTTTGAAAGAAACGCCGGCCCTCTATCCCGTTTTCCCCTTGCGCCTCATAGCCGAGTGCTTCCAGCTGCGGGCTGAATCGGTCAGCATCTGAAATATCTTTGACCTCCGCCAGTATATCGATAACGGGTTTTGCGGCCATTCCCGGGATGGAGGTGCTGCCGATATGGCTGACAGAATGAAGTGCGGGGCCGAAGATTCGGATCAAGTCCGCCTTCTCTCTTTCAAACATCTCTTTCCATTCCGGCTTGTACGGAACAACTTCCGCTTTCCTCTTCGGATAAAGATGAAAAAACGAGAGGGTCAGCCCTTCCGGCGTCTCTGTCTGTCCGGCTTCTGTGAAGCCGGTTTTTAAATAGAGAGAGACTGCCGGAACGTTTTGACTGGCGGTAGCCGCCTCTATTTTTTGGGCGTCCCGGTTTTGGTCGATCACAAATTGAATAAGCGCCCGTCCGATTCCTTTCCGAAAGCCGGACGGGTGCACCGTCAGCCTGCATATGACAAGGTCATATCCTTTTTTTTCATACGAAATGACGCCTGCAAGCCGATCTTTTTCTCTGAAACCGGCAAACGTCTCCCGTGACCGCTGTATGTCACCGGGTGTTTCATGCAGGGCTGGAATGCCGAAAAAGCCGATCAGCTCGGCTTCTTTTTGATAAGAGCAGCGTTGAACCGCCGCAATTTCCCGCGCCGTCTGTTCTTGTGTATGCCGTAAAAATGTAATCAATCTTCCGCCCCTTTTGACGCAAACATCCGCTGTGACTCCGTCTTCGTAATGCGGACCGCGTACGCTTCATACCAGGCGCTTTTTCCTTTTTGTTTTGCCGCCCGGTGGTCAGTATGGTCTTTCCACCTTTTAATCGCCTCCAGGCTGTCCCAGTAGGAAACCGTGATGCCGCAGCCGTTTTCCTCCCGAACGCTTTCCGCGCCTAAAAAGCCCGGCTGTCCGCCTGCCAAATTCATCATGCGCTCTGCCGTATGCTCATATTCCTCATCATATTTTCCCTTTATTGATGAAAAAATGACCGCATAATAGGGCGGTTTGGGCGTGTCAGCTAAAAAACCCATATTCATCCCCCTCTACATATATTTCACAAACAGAATTCTGTCTTCTCCCGGACCGTCATAATTCGCAAAAACAGGGATTCCGTTTACGGTTTTGGTTCCTTTTTCAACTTCAAAGCCTAATTTTGTATGATAAGCGATTGATACTTTATTCACGGGCGCCGTCACGCAATTGACTTTTGTGCAGCCCCTTTTTTTCACCGTCTCCATAAATCGATCGTAGAGCTGTTTTCCAATTTGCATTTTTCTGAAATCCGGATGCACACCGGAAAAATGAATGTAGGCTGTCTCAGGGTCTGATTGTGACTGAAAACCGATTAAAAAACCGGTCATTCCCTCCGGCCCGTACGTGATAAAGCTCGTGTCCTGAAAATGTTCAAAAAACAAGCGCGGCAGTTTGTCTTTCATCTGCCTGCCGCCCCACCATTCATTCAAAACAGACGTAACCATTTCATAGTCTTCAGAGGTAATTGTTCGAATATCCATTATCGATTGACTCTCCTTTTCGTCCGGCAAAATGAATGTCAGCTCTTCTCATTGGAATATAAAAAATTATATGTGGGTTGTTTGCAATTGTAAATGATTTCTTTTCAAGCAAACGAATCAGCACGTCTTCCAGCCGGGGAATGATTTACCAGTATAAACGTGATCATTGTTCGGGTACAATGAAAAACAGAACAAACGTTCCCGGAGGTTTTTTTATGGCTGATATTCTTCTTGTTGATATGCAATCGTTTTATGCGTCTGTGGAAAAAGCGGAAGCGCCTCATCTCAAAAGCCGGCCCGTGATTGTCTCGGGAGATCCCGAAAGACGCAGCGGCGTCGTGCTTGCGGCTTGTCCGCTCGCCAAACGATACGGCGTAAAAAATGCCGAACGGCTGTGGGAAGCGCAGGCCAAATGTCCCGACGCCGTTATTGTCCGTCCGCGGATGCAGCGGTATATTGATGTATCCGTCATGATTACCGAACTGTTTGAACGGTATACCGATCTTGTAGAACCCTACTCCATCGATGAGCAGTTTCTCGACGTGACCGGAAGCAGGCGGCTGTTCGGTGATCCTTTTACAATTGCCGAAAGCATTCAGCAAGCGATCATGCGTGAATTCGGAATTTATGCCCGTGTCGGCATCGGGCCGAATAAGGCGCTCGCGAAAATGGCTTGCGACCATTTTGCCAAAAAAAACGCATCCGGCATCCACAGATTGGATATGTCAAATATCAGGGAGGATCTGTGGCCGCTGCCGGTCGGAAAATTATTCGGCATCGGAAAACGGATGGAGCATCATTTAAGACGGATGGGCATCAGCACAATCGGCGGGCTTGCCGGGCACCCCGCCGAACTGCTGAAAAAACGCTGGGGCATTAACGGCGAATTGCTTCAGCGGACAGCCCGCGGCATCGATCCCTCTCCGGTCACCGTCAACACGCACAGCCGGCAAAAAGCGATCGGCCATAACATGACCCTCCCGAGAGACTACAGCCGCTTTGAGGATATCAAAGTCGTGCTGTTGGAGTTAAGCGAAGAAGTGGCCCGCCGCGCCCGTTTCAAACAATACATCGGCCATACGGTTTCGGTCAGCATCAGAGGCGCTGATTTTGAATTCCCTTCAGGTTTTCACAGACAGAGAAAGCTGGTCTCTCCGACTAATTTCGGAATGGATATTTTTAAAGCGGCGGTCAAGCTCTTCAAAGAGCATTGGAACGGTGAGCCCGTCCGCAGCGCCGGCGTCTCCCTTTCCCAGCTGGAGCCCTGTGATTATGTTCAGCTGAGCCTGTTTGATGCTCAGGAAAAAAAGATCAGTCTCGGCAAAGTATTGGATGACATTCATGAGCGGTACGGCCCTGCGTCGCTCCTCCATGCCGCTTCGCTGACAGAGGCCGGCCAAGCCTTTCACCGGGCTGAAAAAATCGGCGGGCATTACAAATAATTGAGGTGATATACATGAATCCGAACAAATTAACACCCGGGTATAATGTCATGTGGGAATCAAGCCGGATGATGCTGCCCGAACATCGGGAGCAGCTGCTTGCAAAAAAACGAAAAGAACGGGAATTCCGGCCTCCGGAACTGAGCGCAGAGCAACTGAACGACATGAACCGCATCATTGCGGCGTCGATTGAAGAAGACAGAGCCATCTCGGTCACCTATGCTTCAGCACGCGGCCCCCGCCGCTTTTGGGGATGGGTGAAACAAGTGAGGCATGACGAAAAACGTTTAAAAATCATAAACGATGAAGATGCGTTAACGCTGCCGTTTCATCTTATTCTCTCGGCTGAACTGGAATAAAAGCCTAAATCGTCCTGACAGAAAATATGATAGAAGAGTGGGAGGATCACATGCTATTTAGTAGAATAAAGATGAATGACAAGAATAGGAGAATATATGATGGATCAATTTATAGAAAAAATGCTGGGACAAGCCCTCCGCCAGTATGGACGGAATGTGTCGACAGATCCGCTGAGCCCCTATGAAAAACAGAGTTTAAAAAAAGCTTTAGAAGAAAGAAGGAATGAAGAACCCGATGAGGATCTCCATGCCCATGTAGAAGATATTATCTACGATTACGTCACCAATCAGGGGCAGTTTTCCTGACACGGACGTTTATGCACCGGGCGAAAAGGGAAACGTCCGAGAGTAAACCCTTAAAGATTGCGTGGTGCAGGATATGCCTGTCGGGCCTTATTTCAAGATCGGCTATGCCGTTCTTCTGTTATTTCTCATCATTTATCTCGGAACATTAATAGACTTTTTGTTCCAGCCTGTTGTGATTACGGTTAAAACCTTGTTTCCGCCCATTGTATTATCGGGCGTCCTTTACTATTTGTGCCGCCCGCTCGTCAGAGTGCTGCATGCGAAATTAAAGCTGCCCCAAGGAATCGCGATTTTAGCGATTTATGCGGGAACAGCCGGCCTTTTTGTCCTCTTCCTGTATACGGCGGGCCCTGCCGTTCAAAAACAGTTTACAGCCTTCACAGATCATATTCCGGAGCTTTCCGCAAAAGCTGAAAATTGGATCGGACACCTTCAGGACAGCAAATGGTTTTCCAGGCTTCAGCATGGGGATTCCTTTAAAAAATTAGCGGACAAAGCCGCAAATTATTCCGGTTCAATCGCTGATTCTCTCAGCAGTCTGGCCGGTACGGCTGCCAATGCCGCCATCACCGCAGCCATTATTCCGTTTGCGCTGTATTACATGTTAAAAGAAGGAAATAAAGCCCCCCGGCGACTGCTGCGGCTTCTTCCGGAAAAACATCAAAAAGAAGGAAAACAAATCCTTCGGGACATGGATGAAGCTCTCAGTTCATACATACAAGGACAGCTGCTCGTCAGTTTCTGTGTCGGCGTTCTCGTCACAATCGGCTATTTTATCATCGGGCTCGATTATCCGCTCGTTCTGGGCGCGTTCGCCATGGTGACAAATCTGATTCCGTTTATCGGGCCTTGGATCGGCACATTTCCCGGAGTCATTGTCGGATTGTTCGATTCACCGACCGAGGCGGTGCTGGTGATTACGGTCGTCGTCATTGTCCAGCAGCTTGAAAGCCAGCTGATTTCCCCGCAAATTATGGGACGGAAGCTGGACATTCACCCGCTGACCATTATTTTTCTTCTGCTTGCCGCCGGCAAATTCTCAGGAATTGCCGGGATGCTGCTGGCCATTCCGGGATATGCGGCCGCAAAAGTGGTCATAAGCCACATACAGAAACTATTCATTCTCAGAAAAAAACAAAGCTAGGAGAGAAATGATTCATCCCCCATGTCTTCACATCGGTTAAAATGAAAAAACGGCGGGCTGAAGAAGCCCGCCGCACACGGAGGTAAAAAAGATGAACATCGGTGATGTCATTTTTCAATTGATCTCATTTATTGCAGCCGCATTTTTCCTGTTTGCCGTGATATACGTATTCAGAAGCTTGAAGCAGCGCCGCATACAATTGGACAGAATCGAAAAGAAACTCGACGCGCTGCGCGAAGAAAAAAACGAGAAGTTATAGTTCATTCAGAAGCAGGCGCAGCCAGCTCCACCTTTATCCGATCCGGGTCCTCCGTGTATACGGCGTAATGCGTGCTTCCGCCTGCATATGGATGGCGGTCCCTGTAAAGCACGGGGCATCCTCTGGCAAGCAGCTTTTCCGTCATCCCGTCAACCTGCTCTCTTGACGCAGCATGAAAAGCCAGATGGTTCAGCCCGACCCGGCATCTGTGGTACTCCGGTGTTAAAAAACGCTCCTCTGTCTGTACAAGCACAACATAAAATCCTGCGTTTTTCCAGCTGATGCCGGCGTCCCAATTTTGAAACTCCCTATAACCGAGCTCACCTAAAAACCATCCCCAAAACCGGGCGGAGGCTTTCAAGTCAGATACATACAATTCAATATGATGCATCATAATATTCGCTTCCTCCTCACATCACACCCGCCTTACCAGCACCTCTTCAACTTTATGGCCGTCACCTTTCCTCAAAATCAAATCCGATCTGAATTTTGTCGGCAGGATATTTTCATACAGATTCGGACGGTTGACGCTCTCCCAAATGGAGGCGGCCATGGTATCCGCTTCTGCATCAGACAAATCCTTAAATTTATGAAAATAAGAAGCCGGATCTTGAAAAGCGGTTTCTCTTAAGAGACGGAAACGTTCCAAATACCACGTGAAAATCCGGCTTTCTTCGGCATCCACATAGATCGAAAAATCAAAGAAATCCGATACAAAAATCCGCGGATCTTCCCTGTCGTCCTCTAAGGTCGGCGACTGCAGGACATTGATTCCTTCGATAATAACGATATCCGCACCTTCGACAACCTCGACGGCGCCCTCTTCCCTGTCATAGGTAAGGTGGGAGTATACGGGCGCCTCCACTCTCTCTTTCCCTGACTTTATATCGTTCAGAAACTCAAGCAGCGCTTTCACGTCGTAGCTTTCCGGAAATCCCTTTCTGGACAGAAGGTTTTTCCTTTTTAATTCCGCCGTCGGATACAAGAAACCGTCGGTTGTCACCAGGCTCACCTTCGGCCTGTCCGGCAGACGGGAAAGAAGCTTTTGCAGAATTCTCGCCGTCGTGCTTTTGCCGACGGCGACGCTGCCCGCGATTCCGATGATAAACGGGATTTTCGCTGAATGCGGATGTTTCAGAAACACGTTGACATGCTGATTCCGTCTTGCGGCAGACGTGACATGAAGATGGAGCAGTCGCACAAGCGGAATATAAATCGTTTCTACTTCTTCCACCGACAGGTAGTCATTCAGCCCCTCTACGGCCTTGGCTTCTTCCTCCGAAACGGCAATGGAAAGATGGCCGCCGAATCCGGCCCACGACTCGCGGCTGTGCTGCGTATACAATGTATGTAAGTTCAATTCTTTACTTTTCACAATTCACACCAATCTCTCTGTATGGCTTTCCGATTAAAAAACAAACGCTTACAAAGATTGTAACGGAAAACCGCCTCACTGTCTGCCCATTTTTTTCACAAATGAGGAACCGATCCGGCTGTACTCTTCCATTTCCTCCTTGGGAACCATGCTTCCGCCGGTGCTCCACACAAGGTGCACGGCATTTTTCATCTCAAGCCCCCGCTCTTTTATATAACGGTTACCGGCTTCGGTCTGAACGAACTTGACGGCTCCGGCCATACCGGCGAGTGCAGAGGGTTCAAGGCTCTTATTCTCGGCCGCTCTTAATTGATAAAGCAGCGAAAAAAGCGTGCCGTCATCAGCGGTATAACAGCCGCTGAGTACAGGCTCCATCAGAGGGCCGGCCAGTCCGGACGGCCTTCCTACCGCAAGTCCGTCGGCGGCTGTTTGATTATCAAGGCCGATATCCTGCACGCCGATTCCGTCATGCAAGCCGGAAAACAGTCCTAACAGCATACACGGTGAATGCGTCGGCTCACCGAAAAAAATATGGACATGCCCGCCATAGATCAGCTTTAGCGCAAGCGCGACGCCGCCCGGGCCTCCTCCGACCCCGCACGGCAAATAAACGAAAAGCGGTTCATCTGCACCCGGCTTTATGTTCATTTGATCGAGCTGCTTTTTCACACGGCTTCCCGCAACGGCATACCCCAGAAACAGATCCCGGGAATGCTCATCATCAATAAAATAACAATAAGGGTCCTGCTTCGCCTGCATGCGCCCCTCTTTGACAGCCAGACTGTAGTCTGCTTCATATTCGATGACGCGAACCCCCTTTTCCCGGAGCAGCTCCTTTTTCCACTGCTTTGCGTCACTGGACATATGAACGGTCACACAAAAGCCGAGCTTCGCGCCGATTATGCCGATACTCAGACCTAAATTGCCCGTAGAACCGACGGCTATAGAGTATTTTGAGAAAAAAGCGGTAAACCGTTCCTCAGTCAATATGCTGTAATCATCGTCTGTTGAGAGCATTCCCGCTTTTAAAGCGAGATCTTCAGCATGCTTCAGCACTTCATAAATCCCGCCGCGCGCTTTAATAGAACCGGAAATCGGAAGTTCATTGTCGCATTTCAAAAGCAGACGCCCGGGGAAAGCCTGAGCGGCGCTTTGTTCCAGACGCTTTTTCATTTCATTGATGAAGACAAGCGGAGACTCAATGAGGCCTCCCGCCGCTTCCGTCTCCGGAAAAGCCGACGCGATATAAGGCGCAAACCGGCGCAGCCTTTCTTCCGCTTCGGCAATCTCCTTTTTCCATTCAGCGCCATTCTTTACTGGATCATCGGTTTTATGCGGGTTGATCCAAAGTACTTCACGCGCCTCCGCCATTTGCCTGACTAAAGGCTCTGTCATCAATGCCTTGTGTATATCCCGGTCGGACATTCCTTTCTCCCCCTTGTTACTTTTTCTTTAATGCGCGGCCGGCCAGTTTTTCTGTAAACGAAGGGAAAAGCTGATACAGCTTCGTCCCGAGGCTCATCCATCGCGGAAGATTCATTTCCCGTTTATCCGTCAGAATCACGGATGTAATACGCTCTGCCACACGGTCGGCATCAAGCATCCATCTGCCGACGCTTTTCACATAACCGCCCTCTTTATCTGCAATTGTAAAGAAGTCTGTTTTGATCGGACCGGGATTAACCGTTGTCACGGCTACACCCGTACCGGCCAGCTCAAGCCGCAGCGCATTGGAATACCCTAAAACGGCGTGTTTCGTAGCGGAATAAAGGCTTGATTTCGGCGTCGCCAATTTGCCGGCCTGTGAGGCGATATTGATAATATGGCCGTTTTTCGCATGAAGCATCACCGGAAGACAGGCCTTCGTACAGGCGATTAATCCGAAGACGTTCACTTCAAACATCGCCTTCATATCCTCCAAAGATGAATCAGCGGCCGTTTCAAAAATACCGAAGCCGGCGTTGTTGATTAATACGTCAACATGACCGATCAAACGCCTTACGTTTTCAGCCTCTTCTGCATGCCGGACGTCAAACGGAATGACATCACACTGTCCGCCGCGCGCGGTAATCGTTTTTTTCACTTCCTGCAAGCGGTCCTCCCGCCTGGCGGATAAAAAAACATGAGCCCCTTCTGCCGCGCAGGAATATGCAAGCCGTTCTCCGAGTCCGCCGGATGCTCCGGTGATCCAAATCCGCTTATCCGTTAATCTGCCCATTTCCTTCACCCCTTCACAGCTTTAAACATCAGAGTATTTCCCGACTGAAAGGATTCAGCCTCCCCTTTTGCAGCCAGTACGTCAAGATGGCCGATCGTTTCTGACATCGTTAAAAACAATTCATTTTCATACACAGCCGGAAACAGCCGCCGGCATACCTGGAAAGCCGTCAGCGTTTCCTCTGACAACAGGCGCAGCACATATTCCGACCGGTTTCTCTGTTTTTCAAGCCGCCTGTCAAAAGCAGGCTTTACGTCCGTCAGCAGATCGCCGTGTCCCGGATATAAAAGGGACGGGTTTACGTCATACAGCCGCTTCATTGAGTTCAAGTAGTCGAGCATCGGGGCCGCGCGCACGCCCCCCTTTTCCGGAGCTTCCAGAATCGGATTGGTGGAGCTGTTGGACAAAAGCAGATCGCCGCTGAACATTTCACCGCTTTTTTCATGGTAGAGCGCAATGTGAGAAGCGGCATGACCCGGGATTTCGAGCACCGTCCAGCCGTTAAGCCCGTCGATTTTCCCGCCTTCTTCCACTGTTTTCGTTAACGGACGGTTTGCAGAAAATAAGTACGACAGCTTAACTGTTTTCTGTATGTCTTCAGGCGTCAGGGGAACGCCCATTTCAGTCATAAGCGACAGAAAAAAGTCCTCCTGCCGGGCGATATACGACTGATCCTGAGTAATGTACCTGTCATTCAGCGGATGCCCGATCACTTCCGTATCCTCGGAAAAAAGGTGCAGCAGACCTGAATGATCTGCGTGATGATGAGTGAGCACCACCTGTTCTATATCCGCCGCAGAAACGCCGTGTTCCTTAAGCTGAAATGAGAGCGATTCAGCCGCTTCCTTTGTATTCGGGCCGCAGTCAATAAGGGTTAAGGCTTCATCTTTTATTAAATAAACGATAACGTCGCCGACTGCAAACGGAGTCGGCACACGTATCGGAATGATCTTTCTCGCTGCCATGATTACGCTCCTTCGTTCTTTTCATTCCTGAATAATCATATTTTAGCGTTTTCTTTTCACTGTGTCATTATTGCCGCATATCGGAAAAAAAGATTGACATCCCGCTCTTTCGCATAGCATAATGAACAACAAACTAGAAAACACGGAACGCGATGACGAGGAACTAGTATATAAACAACGGCAGCAGAGAGCAATGTCCCCGGCTGAAAGACATTGCGGCCCTCTTGTTTACAGAACCTGCCCTCAGAGCGGTTAGGAAAACCTAAACGTATCCCTCGTTACGGGATTTGAGCTGAGCACGGCTGATTCGTGCTAATGTAAGGTGGTACCGCGAAACCTTTTCGTCCTTTTTGACGGGAAGGTTTTTTTGTGTTTTAGAAGAAGGAGGATTTATATGAAGAAAATCGGTTTTATCGGGGCCGGATCAATGGCGGAAGCAATGGTGAACGGACTGCTGCAAAGCGGAATGACAGCCCCCGGACATATATATATGACAAACCGGTCAAATGACAGCCGGCTTGAAGAGCTCCAAAAAACGTACGGAGTGAAACCGTGCCGGGATAAAGAAGAGTTTTTCAGCAATACCGACATTATTGTTCTCGCCTTTAAACCGAAAGATGCGGCAGAAAGCATTGAGAACATTCGCGAATACGTGAAAGATCAGCTTGTGATTTCTGTCATCGCGGGGCTGACGATTCACACGATTCAGCAATATTTCGGCAGAAAGCTCACCATCATCCGGGCGATGCCGAATACATCCGCGGCCATTCAGCAATCGGCGACCGGTTTTTCCGCAAGCTCCGAGGCGAGTGAAGCTGAAATCCGGACGGCAAAAGAGCTTCTGGAAACAATCGGAGAAGCGACGCTCTTTGAAGAAAAACACCTTGATGCCGTCACAGCCATTGCCGGAAGCGGTCCCGCCTATGTGTACCGGTATGTGGAAGCGATGGAAAAGGCCGCCCTTCAAGCCGGCCTGCCGGAAGAAACGGCAAAAGAGCTGATTTTACAAACCATGGCCGGGGCGACGGAAATGCTCAGAACAAGCAGCAAACGGCCTGAACGCCTGCGTAAGGAAATCACAAGCCCGGGCGGCACGACTGAAGCAGGCCTTCGCGCATTAGACGAGCGCCGCTTTGAAGAAGCCATCATGCACTGCATCGCAGAAACCGCAGCCCGGAGCGCCGAAATTAAAGAACAATTCGCAGGCTCCGTTCTGCAAAAGACGGACCAGTCATAAAGCATGGGGCATCCCATGCTTTTTTCATTCTGTTTAACTGCCGTATAAGCGGCTGATTCTCTCTTTTACTTCAGGAAGATGGAATGTGGCTTCATGCATGTTTACCTCTTCCTCAACCGCTTTTGTCAGCTCTCTTTTCATCCGTGCGGTCACATTGGTTTTCAGCGCAACCAGTGAGGCTCTCGGTTTATCCGCCAGCAGCCGGGCCAATTCGCGGCCTCTTTGAAGGGCGTCTTTTTTCGGCAGCACTTCAAACGGAACACCCCGTTTTTCCAGAGCGGCGCCGCTGAAATTCGCGGCCGTAAACAGCATTTCTTCCCCGAGGACAATTCCCAGTTTTTCAGGCACAATATACGTCGCGCCCATTCCCGGTGTAAATCCGTACTTCATATAATTACAAGAATAAAAACTCTCTCTGCTTAAAATGACGAAATCCGAGCTCAGACCGATCGTAAAGCCGGCTCCGATCGCATGCCCCTGCATGACGGAAATCACAGGGATCCTGCAATCCAATAAAAGACTGTGAAGCTTTAAATCTGTAAATTGAAGCTTTCCGCTCTGAATGGTCAAAAGCCCCTCCTGCGTTCCTCCCGTGCAGAAATAATTTCCGTAACCCGTCAGAAGGACAGTTTTATAGGACGGATGGGCATTGATGTCTTGGAATACCCGGTGCAGCTCTCTGACAAACTCTTCTGACAGCCCGTTTTTCCCGGCCGTATCCTGCATTGTGACCTGCACAATGCCCGGTTCTGTTTCCTGTACATCAATCATTGGATTCATGTGTATTCTCCGTTTCTTTAAAAATACTCAAGCCTTTCCGGCTCTTATACTAGGTCGTCCATTCATACTTTCTGTGAAACTCTTTTATTTCAGTCAGCACTAATCGCGTTTTTCCTTGATGCGCATTCGGGATGTCTGCTGCGGGCGCGGCATTTCTTGTGCCGAATTTTACGATGCCGCTGTCTTGGAGCAGCCGGTCATAATCAGTCATCGATAAACGGACGCGTTCATCCAAATGCCGGCTGATCTGAAATTGATTCTGCCGCGCACGGCTTTGCGGCATAACGACACCGCTGTAAAATTCAGAGCAGCAGCCCGAACCGTATGAAAAACAGCCGACGCGTTTCGGCGTTTCAAAAGAGCCGTTATCAATCGTGCTGGCAAGAGATAAAAATACGGTGGCCCCCATGATGTTACCGACGCGCTGACAGTATTGAATCCCAGGCAGCACGCGTTGCTGAAAATCCGCTTCAATGTCCTGCGGCTTAGCCTTTGCCAATTTTCTCATCATCGTCCGATGCGCTCCTTTTACCATTCCGCCAAACGGAGTATGAAAAGAAAGGTATTGAAATGTATTCTTATAATCCGCCCCGCTCACACGCTTTCGGTATTCCTGAAATGAATTTTCACAGCAATCCAAATAAGACATGAGCGACAGATCAGCATCCCCCGCTTCACTATCCGGAATCGGGCGGCAGGTATCCATGACTTCATACCCGTAATACCCGCTTGCACCTTGATCAAGCAAAAAGACATGAGGGGTGCTGCTGACTAAAAGCGCGACAGCTCCCGCCCCCGCACTCGGTTCGGCATAGGACCATTCCTCCGTCAACGCGTCACCGCCTTCAGCCACTAAAAAGCGGGAAATATCCGTTCCGATGATGAGCGCTTTCGCTCCCGGCGATGTTTGCGACAAGATGAAATTCACGCCCATTTGAAACCCGGCCGTTAAAGAATAGCAAGCCTGCTTCACCTCAAATAACCGGCAATTCCGCTTCAGCTGCAAATAATCATGGACATAGGTACTGATGGATTTGCCAAAATCAATCCCGGATTCCGTACAGGTAATGACCATTTCAATCTGATTCCGTTCCTCATCTGACAGAGAATCGATAATCGGTTTTGCGGCATTTACGGCGAACGTAATCGGATCTTCAAACGGAAGCGCCACCACTTTTTCTTTCATCAGCAGGTTCTCAAACCTTTTTTTATCCAGGTTCCGATGTTCCGCAAGCTCCATGACGTCTACATACGCGGTTCCGCCAAACACGTTCATTGCTTCGATTCCTACATTCATTTCTCCAAGCCCCCAGAGTAAAGAGGCTTCCCGTGAAGCCTCTTTTATTTTTTCGTTCAAAACTCAACAAGCAGCCTGTCAACGCCGTGAAATACAGGGCTCGGAACCAGATTCGGCTCTTGATCCTCAGTAAAACGCCATGCGGGCATCTGTTCAAAAAAGTGGGAAAGCGCGATTTTCGCTTCAAGCCGGGCCAGCGGCGCTCCTAAGCAATAATGGCTGCCCTGACCGAATGACAGGTGCTGATTCGGCTTTCGTCCCAAGTCAATCTCATCGGGATTTTCAAACTTCTTTTCATCTCTGTTCGCCGATCCAATCCACGCATATACTTTTTCTCCGGCCGGAATCGTTTTTCCGCCAATCTCGCTCTCAACCGCGGTGTAGCGGGTTACCCGCTGAATGGAAGGTCTGAGGCGGATGACTTCCTCAATAAAGTCAGGAAGGAGCGCCTTATTTTCAAGCAGCCGGGGCAGAATATGCGGGAACTCCTTGAGACTGAGAAATGAATTTCCGATCACATTTTCCGTCGTTACGTGCCCCGCGACGATCAACAAGCCGCAAAAACCGATTAATTGCTTGTCTGACAGCGGCTCTCCGTCTAAATCAGCTGAAATTAAATGGCTGATTAAATCATTTTGCGGCTGTTTTCTCCGCTGTAAAATAAACTGCATAAAGTATCCGATCATCTGCTTTTGCACTTCATTCATTTTCTTTTCATCTTTTACATTCTGGCTTTGGTCGACCCAGCTTTTAAAGATATCCCTGTCTTTCGGAGGAAATCCTAAAAGCTCTGCGATCACGATAATCGGAAGCGGAAATGCGTAATCTTCAATAATGTCCATCCTGCCTTTTGAACGGACGGCCTGAAGCAGGTCATCAGCGATCGCGGCTATACGCGGTGCAAGAGACTCAACCGATTTCGGCATGAACGGCTGATTGACCAATTTTCTGAAGACGGTGTGTTCAGGCGGGTCCATTTTCAAAAGGCTGTCTTTGTTAATATGCCGGATCATTTTTTCCTGCTTGTCCGCACTTAAGTATTTATGATCGGAAGAAAAATGACTGTAGTCAGAAATCACCCGCTTCACTTCATCATAGGTGAAGATTTCCCAGCAATCTTCCTTTTCATTGTAATGAACGGGAGAGGTTTCTCTCATCGTTTGGTACCACTTGTACGGCTGCTGCTGTCTGATTTTTGTTAAACTGGTCATTTTCATTCCTCCAAGATGTGTCCAAGATTTGAAATGACCCGCCAAAGCTTACGAGTAAACCCGGCGGGCGGATATGTGAATTTACGGTCTTATTTTGGCGGGCTGCTTCAGCATCTCACCATGCACGTTCAGTATCTTTTCCTGCAGTTTCAGAAAGCTGTGTTCTGTCATTCCGTCTGCCGAATATAAAACGCCGCAAAATTCAGAAATCGTTTCGGCTGCGCTGTCTTCAGCCAATAACGTCATATGGTTGGATACCGCCACATCCATGATGGCGATGTTTGTCATATGCTCTTGCCACTGGCTCCAGTAGTTGACGAAATCAGCGGATAAAATATCTGCCCTGATCGTAAAATACGGATCAAGCTCACCCAAGAAAATACCGTTTTTATTTCGGAAATAATAGCATGTCACCCCGTTCGGATCCGGAAGCGGCAGGAGTTCGTAATCAGTGATTTCGTAAGCGTCCTGAACGTTTATATTCTGCCTGATCAGATTTTTCACCAACGCGTCCGTCTTCGTTAACCCCCGCTGTTTGGCTTTTGCTATTAATTGCTCTAAAAATATGTCTTCATGAAGATCGGCATCTAGTTCATCACGGTGAATCAAGGTTTCAGAAATGCGTTCCGGATGTTGATAGATCGGTGCAAATAAAGCCATGTTCACCGTCTGCAGCATCATATTTTTATCAAATAATTCATCAGGAATGTTTATTTCCCGCGCACCCGCCGAGTCAAAGGAGTCGAGCATGACGATTGACTCAACGGTTTCTCCAGCCAGCTGCAATTGCCGGGTGACTTCATAAGCGAGCATGCCCCCTAATGAATAGCCGCCTACATCGTAAGGACCCCGGGGCTGCACGGTACGTATGAGCTTAACGTAATATTCCGCCATGTTTTTAATGCCGCGGATCGGTTCCCGGTCTGTCATCCATCCTCTTGCCTGAATTCCGTAAAAAGGACGCCCGGTCCGTTCGGCAACAGGCTGGTACAGCTCCACTGCCCCCAGCGCGGAATGAAACCAGAAAATCGGTCTTCCCTTTTCCCCCGGGTTAAGACAGATCAGTTCGGGCGGTTCTTGATCATCTGTCTCTTCTGATATATCGTTTTGTTTCGTATGTTCCTCATGTACTTCATCAGTGTCTTTTTGGACAGAACCGGTCAGATACCCGGCTAATTTTGCGATTGTCGGATATTCATAGACCAGATTTGCCGTAATAGACGCTTGATACGTTTTATTAATAGACTGAACCCATTCCACACCGATAATAGAATCCAGCCCCATGTCAATGAATGCCTCATGCTCATCAATATCTTCCGGCTTCAGAAACAGGATGTCCGCAAGGCTTTCTTTAAGCTCTTTGCGCAAAGTGCCGTCAGAGATGCCGGCAAGGAGAATTTCTGCTTCCGGGATTTGCGGACGTACCGCTGTTTCCTCCGCTTCAGCATACTCGGGTTTCTTTATTTGTCCCGCTATATATTCCGCAAGCTCCTCAAGCGTCGGGTGTTCATACACCTTATTGGCAGTAATCTCAGTGTGGTACGTTTTATTTACTGTTTGTATCCATTCAACCCCGATAATGGAGTCAAGCCCCATGTCGATGAAAGGCTCATCAGCATCAATATCTTCCGGTGACAAAAATAAAATATCTGCCAGGCTTATCCTCAATTCTTCAAGCAATGTTCTATTGTCTTCGGAAACGGCGTTTTCCGGCTGCTGGACAGAAACAGTACAATCCAAAGGCTGTAAGACGATCGGTTTTTGCAATGTCTCCGGTTCAAACGCTGTCATTTCGATCTCAGTTAAAGGACTCAGAGAAATCAGCCCTTCATGTTCAGGCTGTGGCGGAGACAGGGGAACGGTTTGCGTTTCAGACTTTTTCATGGCTTGGCCTGGTAAAGAACTGTTTACATCAGCCGCCCAATACCTTTCTTTTAAAAACGGATAGGCAGGAAGCGGCGTTTTATAATATTGCCCTCCGTCAAAAAGCCGTGTGAAAGGAAGATCATATCCTCTGCAAAAAAGGTCAGCGATATGTGCCAGGCTTTCTCTGTACTGTGCGGGCGAAGCCGCCGAGCGGCACTGTTCAATGCATTCCATTCCGAATGTTTTCATTCCGGCTTCGTCTGCCGGCTTCTGGTCCTTCAAATTGGACACAAACACACCCGGAAGCTCTCTTTTTACAAGCCACTCCGATAATACCCGCTTCAGTTCGTCCGCACTGCTTACGATACAGGCAAACCGGTGATGCAGATGCTTTCTGCCGAGCAGGAGCGTATAACTTATATTTCCCAGATCGCTGTCTTTGTTCTTGCTGAGTGAATCCAGCAGGCGTTCTGCCTGAATTTCCAGCTGACGCTCCGTCCGCGCAGATAAAGGAATGAGGCAGGCCGGTTTTGCCGGTGACCGGCGCACGGTTTGCGGCGCCTCTTCAATAACAAGATGGGCATTTGTTCCGCTGAATCCGAATGAACTGATCGCGGCTCTGCGCGGTGCATCCGGATTCCGTTCCCACGGTATCAGCTTTTCATTCACAAAAAACGGGCTGTCCGCAAATTGAATATGCTGATTGGCTTGATGAAAATGCAGGGAAGCCGGAATCTGCCGATGCTTCAGCGACAGCAGGATTTTAAACAATCCGGCCATCCCCGCGGCCGCAGCGGCATGTCCGAGATTGGTTTTCACAGAGCCGATGGCGCAATATCCTTTTTTATCCGTATAGCGGCGGAAAGCGCGCGTTAAGGCGCTGAATTCGATCGGGTCGCCCAGTGCAGTGCCCGTTCCGTGAGCTTCCACCATTTGAATGGTTTCCGGATTAATGTGAAAAGTATCATAGACATGCCGTTCCAATCGTTCTTGAGAAAGCGCGCTTGGAGCGGTTATTCCGTTTGTAGCGCCGTCCTGATTCATTGCAGAGCCTTTTATGACGCCGTACACATGATCTCCGTCACTGACGGCGTCGCTAAGACGTTTCAGCACCACCGCTCCCACGCCTTCACCCGGCACGAAGCCGTCCGCGCTTTGATCAAACGTATGGCAGCGCCCGGTCGGTGACAGCATATTCGCCTTATTTGACGACTGATAAAAAGCGGGAGTGGATTGAATGAAAACCCCGCCCGCCACCGCCATTTCGGTTTCTTTCGTCCAGAGCCCCTGACATGCCAAATGAATGGCTGTCAGCGAACTGGAACATGCTGTATCAACAGTGATCGCCGGCCCTTGTAAATTAAGGTGATAGGCGATCCTTGCCGGAGTGACGGAATTGTGGTTGCCCCAAAAAGCCTGCGCGGGCCCCTGCTGTTTAAAAATGGCCTGGTAATCTCCGCCGCAGGAGCCGGCATACACGCCGCATTCCCGGCCTCTTACCGAGTCTCCCGCATATCCCGCATCTTCAAGCGCTTTCCATGATTCTTCCAGAAACAGCCTCTGCTGCGGGTCCATATAGGTTGCTTCACGTCCCGATATATGAAAGAAAACGGGATCAAAACATTCAATGCCCTCTATAAAACTGCCATACTGGCATTGACTGTCAGAGACATCCCATCTGTCTACTTTTTTAATCAGATCCCGTCCGGCGGCTAAGTTTTCCCAAAACTCATGGACATTCTCCGATTCAGCAAACCGCCCGCTCATCCCGATAATCGCGATCGGTTCTTTTTCAGGTAACACAGCTGCTGATTTTACCGTTTCGGCCGGATCCTTTTGTTCGGGGCGGTACGTCATTTGATACGGCTCAGAAACGCTGATGACGATTTTCCCGATATTTCCGCGGTCATCCAGACAGTGATACGCTTCTTTTATGTCTTCAAAGGAAAAGATTTTTGAGATGACAGGCTGAATGACTCCCTCTTCCGCCAGCCGCTGCAGTTCCAATTGATAGTCCTTGACCTGATCCGGATTTTGAAGAGACAGCTTCCGCAAATCCACGCTGTGAAACGATTGATTGTTATGAAGGACGGACAAGTCGACTGATTTAGCGGATTTCAGCGCAGTCATGGCAATTTCGATATATCTTCCGCCCGGCGCCAGGCAATTCATTCCTTTTTGCATGGCATCACCGGCCAGGGTATTAATGACAACATCCACCCCACGGCCGCCGGTCATTCGCATGATTTCCGTTTCAAAATCTTCTTCCAAATAGCAAATGGTATTGTGGATCCCGAGCGAATGCAGATACTCAATTTTTTTCTGTGATCCGGCCGTTGCATATATTTCCGCGCCGATATGCCGGGCCATTTGCACCGCGATCAGCCCCGTTCCTCCCGTCGCGGTCTGAATTAATATTTTTTC
Organism: Bacillus sp. Bvel1; assembly: GCF_014872755.1. Taxonomy (NCBI): domain Bacteria; kingdom Bacillati; phylum Bacillota; class Bacilli; order Caryophanales; family Bacillaceae; genus Bacillus; species Bacillus sp. Bvel1. The sequence continues at coordinate 400,568 of NZ_JAAOBZ010000007.1, forward strand.
GCCTTTTTTAAGTCCGGCTTTCCGGAAGGCGTCTATCATTGTCACTGCCACGGTAGGAAGAGCGCATGCTTCTTCAAAGGTCAGCCGGGCCGGTTTATGATAGACTTGATGTTCTTTACATGTGATGAGATTCGCCTGAGAGCCAAATTCCTCTCCCATACCGACAATCACTTCATCACCCGGAATGACGGATGTTACATGCCTCCCTGTCTTGATCACGACGCCGCTTGCTTCGAATCCCGGAGTGAACGGATAAGGCGGCATCGTCGGATACAGCCCTCTGACACAAAGCAAGTCTCCGAAGTTCAAAGAAAAGGCGCGGACGGCTATTTGAACTTCGTCATCTTTTGTCTCGGGCACTTCACTGCGGGCAATCGTCAGATCTTCAATGCCGCCCGGACGGTCAATCACAACCCGGAACATTCCCGAGTCATCGGACTTTGCGAAAGAAAGCGGCATCCGTTCTTGTTTCGGTTTCTGATAACCGTTTTCCTTTCTATCCGTCTTCAAAGGTTTTTCAGCAGGCCGTTCTTCCTGAAGCACCGGGCGGATTTTCGCTCTTTCGGTCTCCAGAGATGAGGCTATGATGGTTTCATATTCTGCCGAGATATAACCGGTCAGCAGTTTCACATGATAGTAATCAAATAAAATCGTTGTCTGCAGTGTAAGATTCAATCGCTTATTAATCTCGTTAATCACATTGACGGCCAAAATGGAATCAATACCGTATTCAGAGAAATTCAGTTCTTCCTGAATATCCTCTTCTTTCATTTTTAATACATCGGCAATACTTGTTTTGATGACAGAGCGGACATGGGAAGCGACCGATTCCCCATCAGCCTTAACAGCTTGATGCTCCTCTGGCGCGCGGCTGCGGGAAACAGGCTGTGCGGGCTTTCGGAAAACTTCGGCCGGGGCGGCGTATGGCTTTCTGCCGTCTCTGATCCCTTGCATCCGGACGAGTCCGTCACTCTCAGCTGCGATAATCTGCTGACCTAAATCATGAGCCGTTTCAGCAGGGAAACAAACCGCTCTGTATCCTTCCGAATGCAGCACACGCTCCCACGATTTTGGATATAGGCCGGGACTTCCCGGAATCCGAAGCTCAGCATCCTCATAGGACCACCAGCCGTCAAGCAGCCCGAAGGTTAAATGGGTAAAAACAGAACGATCGCTGATTTCGTTTATCAAAATCATCCCGTTGTATTTCAGGAGCGCTTTCAGACGGCGCAGCGTCAAACCGATATTTTTTGTGGCGTGAAGCACATTGGCGGCGATGACAATATCGTAAACACCCGTTTTGATATTTTGTGATTCGCAAGGCTCCTCTGCATTAAACAAGGCTGTTGTCAAATACGGCACATCAGGTCCGTATTCCTGTTCGGCATGCATTAAAAAAGCTTTAGAAACATCCGTATAACAATATTCCGCAATCTGTTTTGCAAATGGTTTCAGTTTTGTAAACAGCATGGCGCTCGTTCCGCCCGTCCCGGCCCCTACTTCTATCAGCCTGATACGGGCATCGGGATGTTCTGTAAGGTAGGCTTTCAGGTAAGCGGCCGCGGAATCTGCTAACACTTCATTAAAATAATCCGCAACGGGATTATGCTTATAAACACCTTCAACGAGCCGCATTGATGAATCGGGAAATACGATATCCGTAGCCGGACGTTCTCCTTTTAAAATTGAAGGCATCGCTTTTATCGTCGCCTCGGCCAATTCAGCTTGCGCAAGCTCCCCCTTGGGAAGCAGGCGTTTATGGGCATTCCACTCATTCCAGACTGTGCGGCCGTCCGGGCGCTGATCCGCGAGAAGAGTGATCGTGTATCCGTCATACGCGATATATCCGTTTTCTTTTAATAGATTCAGGCTTTCTTCCAGCCATCTGCCGTATGTGCCGATCACGCCGGCGCTCCGCATGGATGCTGCAGGTGTGGTGACAGGCTCGCTGAAAAACCCGATTGACTGTAATTGGTAAAAGAGCAGTTTGCAAAGAAGGCTGTTCATATGCGCAACTCCATTTCTCGTTTTAAAGTCTCAAGCCGTTCATTCCGATCCGGATTTTGCCGCTTGACGCTTTCCATAAATGAAGGCTCCGGGCCGGATACAACCGATATTGCATCTTGATCCGTCAGTGCGGCTAAGCCGTGCGGAGCAGCTTTGATGAATGCCGCTTGGCTGAACGGTTCTGATAGTAAGACTTCCAGCGCCTCCATTGCTTCATCGGGTTCAATAGAACCGATCCCTGACGCCTCCATCCGTTTTCTGTAAGACGGGTCTGATACAACGCCCAGACTGCCCCAATATCCCCAATTCATGACTTTCACTTCACAATCAAGCAAGGAAGCGATATGGCGGGCAAAGGCGTCTTGAAATGTACACCCTGCCGCATAGTTGCTTTGCCCGGCATTTTTTGTGAAAGAATTAACGGATGAGAAAAACAGCACAAAATCAAGCGGTTCTCCCTTAAAAGCTTCGATCATTCGGACGCTCGTATTCACCTTAGCTGAAAAAGCGTTTCTGAAAGAAGCTTCATCCATATTCGCCATACTTTTGTCGGCAAGCGTTATCGCGGAATGGATGACTCCCGTTATATTGCCGTATCGCTCTCTTATGGAACGGACGGCCGCTTTAAGCGCTGCGGCATCTTGAGCATCAGCCTGTATATAATGCGGCGCGGGGCCTGATAGGGCCAGCCTGTCTATTTTGCTCTGAATCTCCTGATCCTTCGGCCGCCTGCCGATCCATATCATCCGTGCTTTGTAACGGGTGATCATGTATTTGCTCCATGCTTCTCCGATGCCGCCCGCTCCGCCGATGACAGCATAAACGCCGCCTTCTCTGTACGACATACGCGGAGCGGAACTTGTCAGCACCCGGACTGTTTTTTGCTTGTGCCAAGCTCCGTTACGGTACGCGGCAGCATTTCCGTCCGGATCTGGAGGAAGGCGCCAGATGTTTTTCATCTCAGACGAATCACTGCCTTCTTCTGCATCAATCAGCCTGATGTCCCAGTTCGGATATTCTTTTGCCAATGAACCGATCAAACCGTGTACGCCTGCATGCTCAGGCTGCGGGAGATCACCCGGATACACGGACTGTGTCTGCCGGGTGACCGCCGTAAAGCTGATGTTTCGGTTTCCATACCCGAGTGACAGCAGCGCTTTGATGAAACGGAAACATTGAATCACCCCATTCTCCTGCTCATCAAGCATTTCCTGACTGGCGGATGCGGGTGCGAAACGATCCGGCGCAATCCATAAGAAATGGCGGATATCTTGATAACCGGCTGTCAATTCACGTAATGTTTGCTCGCTTGAATGATCCGGCGTCTCCGCCAGATGGGCGCGGGGCCACATTTTTGCCGCGGCCTTTATGGTATTTCCCGGCTTTCCGATGATCAGCAATTGTTCCTGATCAACCGCTCGATTTTCTTCCAGGGAAAAGAAAGTTTTGTCCCAAACAGGGGTAAGCATCGCCGTCTGAACTTCCTGCCGTTTGCTTTCGGTTTGGTTTGTCTGCCGGACAGCCCGGCAGGAGAAGCCCGTCAATCTCATACAAACAGCGCCGTTTTCATCACATAAATCAATATCCAGTGTCAGCGCTCCGTTATCTGACCGATCGCTCTGTTTGCGGACAAGCGCCCACATCGTTTTCTGAGTCGGCTGAAATATTTCTGCCTGCCGCAGGGAAAACGGCAGCATCGGAGTGTCTCCGGCAGTATCTGAACCGGCCCCCAGTGACGCCTGAAACGCGGCATCCAGAAGACTCGGATGGATGACAAACTGATCGGCGGTACTGTCTGCCGTTTCCGGCAGCGACAGCCGGGCTGCAGCCCCCCTCTCTCCGATCATCAGCTGATCAATGCCTTGATGGCTCGGCCCGTAGATCATACCCGCATGCCGGAAAGCCTGATAAACCTCATCAGACGTCATAACCGATTGACTGCAGCCGGACAGCCAGCCCTCTAAATGAACAGACGGAACCGCTGCTATCTCTCCCGATACCGCAGTGCCTTTACTGTATAAAATCCGTTCTCCCCCAGGTTCTTCCGATAGGCTGTAAATCGTAAATTCAATGTCTTCATTTTCCTTAAGAATAAGGCTGATATGGACTTCTACATCCGTCCCTTTATGAATGACAGGCCTCATCCATATGAGATCTTTCAAATACATTCCTTTACGTCCGTCCGGCACAGCGTATGCGGCACGCTCAATGGCCGCTCTGGCCATTTCGATCACGGCGGCTCCCGGGAGCACCTTCTGTCCATTAACTGTGTGATCAGTGAAAAAGAATTCCCGTCCGGTAAAAACAGAGGTGAATTTCAGCTCCCAAAGATCGGATGTGTTTTCATGGAGCAGCGGATGGATCACCGTTTTGCCGTCATCCCTTTTTGAAACCGCCTCGGCTTCATCTTGAATCCAGCATCTGACTTTTGCAAACGGATAGACGGGAAGACTGATTCTCCGGGGTTTTTGTTCCGAATATAACAAGTTCCAGTCCACATCGACTCCCTGCACCCACATTTTCAGCAAATGACCGTACTTTCTCTTTTTCAGCCATTTAACCATCGCTTCCTGCAAATCTTCATCAGATTCAAACACAGCCACTGTCTCATGATTTCGCTTCGCCCGTCCCCTGTAAAGATGCGGTGCGTTTTCATTTTCCAAGTACGATCTGAGCTTGTCCTCCAGCTCCTTAAGGGAGTCCGCAATGAGAGCCAGCCGCTCATCCATCGCTTCGCGCCCCGCTTGTAAAGTGTACGCGACATCAAATAAGTCCGGCTTATCAATATGCTTCTTTTGAAGAAAAGCAAGAAGGCGCTCCGCATATTCTGTCAGACGCTCGCCATTTTTCGCAGACAGCAGAATGACCGCCGGCTCTTGGCTGCTGATTGCTTGTTTGACAGGAGCCTCATATTCTTCAATAATGATATGCGCGTTAGAACCGCCCGCACCAAAGCTGCTGATTCCCGCCCTGAGCGGCTGTTCTTCTCCGTCTGCTGAAATCCGTTTCCAATCTGTTAATTCACGGCAGACGGAAAACGGCCCTTCATCAAATTGAATATTCGGATTTAAAACATCAGCATGCAAGGATGGGGCGATTTGTTTGTGCTTCATCTGCAGCAGCACTTTTGTAACTGCGGCGATGCCTGCTGCCGATTCCCCATGTCCGATATTTGATTTGACAGACCCGACAAGACATGTTTCAGGAACATCACCGAATGCATCGGTTAAAGCCCGGATTTCAATCGGATCGCCTAATTTCGTCCCTGTCCCGTGCGCTTCCACATAGCTGATCCGGCCCGGAGATACCCCCGCTTCCTGTAAAGCTTGAGAAATGACTTCGCTTTGCGCCTTGGGGTTCGGGACGGTGTAACCGCTCGCTCTCCCGCCGTGATTAATGGCAGCTCCTTTAATGACGCCGTAAATCCGATCTCCGTCTTGTACGGCGTCTTCTAAACGTTTAAGAAGCAGCACCCCGACCCCTTCTGCCGGAATATAGCCGTCACCTCCCGCGCCGAAACTTCCGCAGTGTCCTTTAGATGAGATGAACTGCCCCTGGCTCAGCATGAAGTACTTGTTAGGATGAACGGTGAGATTCACTCCGCCGGCAAGCGCCGCGCGAATCCGATGATCCCGCAGATCCCGGCACGCCATGTACAATGAAGTCAGCGAACCCGAACACATCGTATCGACCGAAATGCTCGGCCCTTGAAAGTCACAAAAATAGGAGACACGGTTAGCAATGGATGAAATCCCGCCGGGGAGCCCGATATGCCGTCCTTTCACTCCCGCTTCAGCCGCGAATAGCGGGTATTCCTGATACATGACACCGGCATACACGCCTACCTGACGCCCCAGTTCAGGTGATGTCCTCGTATATCCCGCATCCTCCATGGCCATCCAAGCATGCATTAAAAACAGCCGCTCCTGGGGATCAAGGTGTTCCGCTTCCCGGGGGGAAATCTTAAAAAACTCAGGATCAAAATCGGCGATCCCGTCAATGAACCCGCCCCATTTGCTGTAGATCGCTCCCGGCGCCGTACGGTCCTCGGAAAAGTAATGTTCCCATTTCCAGCGGTCTTTCGGAATTTCGGTAATACAATCCTTGCCTTGTTTGAGATTATCCCAAAACGCATCGATATCATCGGCCTGCGGATACTTGCCGGAAATCCCGACAATGGCAATATCCAGCGGTTTTCCTTTCGTTTCCTGACGGCTTTGATTCCCGGACGGGGCAAAAGACGCATTTTCAAGCCGATTTGGCTGAAGCACTTCTTTCACAGACGCATTTTTCAATTCCGCCAGCTGTTCCCCGGTATGACTGAGGATTGCGGCATCAAATGAGAGAAACCCGTCTTTTTTATGTTTGATTGTATTCACCACATAGACGGTATCAGACATGACAGGTCCGTAAAGCGTCAGCCTCTCAATCATGAGCGGGACGTGAATCCGCTTTTTCAGCTGCAATTCTTCTTCACCGAGCGACATATAACATGAATTCAAAATAAGCGGGTCAAATGCAAAGTGATGCAGATCGCCTTTTTCTTTTTTTCCTGATAAGTCCAGCTGCAATAAAAAGGAGCTCTCACTCATTTTGTATCCCGCCGTTACCGTTTTCAGCATCGGGCCTATCGTGAAGTCGGCAACCGAATCGTACAGACGGGAAATGACATCCGGCGCCACCTTTTGTGCATGCGACTTCATTTGCTCAACGTCATATGATTTTTTTATGGGTGCCTCTGTATATCTGCTTATTTCTCCTTCGGCACATGTCTTCCGGCTTTCTTTACCGGAGACAGTGCAGCTTGCGGTAAAGCGTTCGGCACTCTTTTCTGCCGCAAATGAAATGTCAATCTGCGCGGCCTCTCCAGGCTCCAGCGTGACAGGCCCGCCCGTAAAGCGGATATCTTTCAGCTCGGCGGGATGCGTGCCGGAATGAGACGCTCCGGAGGCTTCAAACACCAGACACGGATACACTACGCCCATCAGTGCCGGTTTGCCGAAAACCAGATGATCCTGAAGGAATGCTTCATGTTCATAGAAAGTAAATGTCTGACTGCCTGATTGTGTTTCAGAGACCGGTGCTGCATCCGCGACAAGGCCGGAAGATTCATCTGTTCCTTTTGTTTTTATGTCTTCGAGCAGTTCGGACATGCTGCTGCACTCAAATAAAAGAGTCGGATTCAGACGCAGATCAAACGCCCCTTCGATGTCTTTAATAATGGCCAGAAGCTGTGACGATTCAAGACCTAATTCAAAAAACACGGTGTGCGCATCATTTCTTGTGACTGGACGGCCTACGTATGTCGAGAAAATGCGGTATAAGGTTTCCTCCATCTGCTGAACGCCTGGTGTGAGCTGCCGGTCTGTCCGCACCTTTTTGGCTGTCAGGCCGAGCAGTGAAGCAATATGCGCACCGCTGAGGTTGTAAAAGTCAATATCCATTTTCACCATTTCAGAAGGCGTGCCGGACTTTTTCGAAATCACCGCGTAACAGCGCTCCGTAACAGTCTCAGCGGCAATAAACGACTCATAATAAATCGGTAAAAACAACTCGGCGCCTGCAGCTGTCTGCAATACGCCGGAGGCCATGGCGGCACCGTCCATCAGCGCGGGATGAAAGAGAGCGCCGGGGAGATTTTCCCGGCATGAATCAGACTGCCGAATATCAAGGAAACATGCCTCTTCATAAGCATAGATCTCTCCCTCCGGCTTCATCAGCCCGTCATGCGACAGTCCGCGGCTTCTCGCGGCTTCGTAAACCGTATGCAAAGAGACTGATGGAAGTGCGGCTTGTTGTTTTTTCTCCCCTGCGTCAAGACGCCTGTGTGATGAGAAGACTTCTTCATGCACCTCCGCTGATAAGAAAACCGTCCCGGAATCCGCCCCGCAAATCGAGGCAGTCCAGAACTCCTTTTCTTTACTGAATATGACACTCACATTAAGCCGCTCTGACCGCTTCACTGATAAAGGATGATAAATGGTCACCCGTTTCAGACAGATGGAACGGAATGAAAGATCAAGGCTTTGCTTTGCCAGCTGATACAGCATATCAATATAGGCCAGACCGGGCATGACAGATTCTCCGTGAACAAGATGGTTTTTCATAATGGGATGTTCTGCCGTCAGGCGCAGATTCACTGTTTTTTTCATGGTTAGTCCCCTTTTAAAAACGTCACGTTGTCACCTGCCAAAACGAGTCTGCAGGTGCAGTGCTTGTCTCTGCTTTTTTCTCATATTTCTTTAAAAGATCCGCAATGTCTGTTTTTGCATTACTTGTTTTTTCCGGTTCACTTTCCGTGCTGTTCCAGCCGCCCAAAAGCGGGTAGTGTTTTTTTCTGAATTCCGGCGGCTGAGGCGACCGGTGATGTTCCCGCTGTCTTTCACCTCTGTATTCTTCAACAAGGATATGAGCATTTGTCCCGCCGTCAGGAAATGAACTCTGAGCTGCGACGCGGGGTTGCTTCTCTGAATGCCAATCAACGGGTTCACGATTAAAATGAATACGCGACGCTTCAAAGTCATAATGTTCAAATGGGTCTCGCGCTGATAAGAAAGGCGGAATCCGCTTATGATAGACGCTCAGCACACATCGGATGAAGCCCGCAAGACCTGAAGACAGAAGCAAATGCCCTACATTCGGTTTCACCGATCCGATCCGGCAGGGCAGAAGCGTTTTCCGGTTCAGCTGATAGACATCTGAGAGCGCCTTGATTTCCACCGAATCAACGATTGGGGAACCGCCTCCGTTCACTTCTATATATCCGATGTCTTCAGGCGACTTTTCCGCCATATTAAGCGCAGTTTGAATGACGTCTCTCTGCGCTCTTATATTCGGTGAACCGGGCCCGAGCGTCCGGCCGTCATTGTTTACCGAGACGGCTTTTATGACGCCGTAAATGCGGTCTCCGTCCCGCACCGCATCGCTCAATCGCTTGATAAAAACCGCCCCCGCTCCTTCTCCGAGCACTTCTCCCGCTGATTCACGGTCGAATATATGAAACACGCCGTTCTCATTTAAAATATGGCGCGCTCCGAATAACCGGTGCGCGGACGGAGATAAGAGCAGACTCACCGAACCGACTAAGGCCGCGTCAATCCTTCCGGCCAAAAGGGCGTCTTTTGCAAAGGACAGCCCGATCAGCCCTGAGGAACATGCTGTATCCACGACAAGGCTCGGCCCTGTGACATTCAAAAATCGTGAAATGTTGGCCGCCAAATAGTTTTGCCCCGCCCCCAAAATCGGGTTAGGCGCCTGCAGGATATGTTCCATACCGGCTGAAGGCTGCGCCCTGCCGCCGATGTACACGCCGACTTTCCGGCCCGACAAATCCTTTTGGCCGTACCCGGCATCATAAACGGAATGAACCGCTTCTTCTAATATGATCCGCGCCTGCGGGTCCATAATTGCCGCGTCTTTTTCAGAGATGCCGAAAAAGCCCGCATCAAACATGTCGATATCATCAATCCACCCCGCATAATCCTTTGCATTTGCTGTTGCATACCAGCGCGATGCGGGGACAGGCCGGATGGCAGTATTCCCTTTCATCAGCAGCTCCCAAAAAGCATCCGTTCCGCCCGCCCCCGGAAAACGGCAGGAGATGCCGACGACGGCAATATCGTCTTCGGTATCCACTTTCGGCTTCATGGATGTTCTCTCTTCAGCGGCGGCGGTTACATCAGGCTGAACGTCCCCGTCTTGAACGAAACCATTTTCTTTTGTCACAAAATCGGCTTCATGATGCGCTGCGAAATAGTCAACCATTTCTGTAATCGTTTGATATTGAAGCATTAAGGACGGTGTTAACTTGATGCTGATCCGTTTTTGCAATGATTGAACCAATTCCGCAAAGAGTATTGAGTCAATCCCGTATTCATCAAACGGCATATCATCTTTTATCTGCTCATCCGTCATTTTCAGTTCTTCGCTGAAAACGGTGCGCACCCATTGACGAATCATATCCTTCACCTTTTGGTCACCGGCACTGCTTTTTTTCATGGGAGCTTCAGTTTTCTTCACCTTCAGAAGATCACCAAAATCAGCCTTACTGTCTTCGGGAACACAAGGAATTCCGCAGCTTTGTCCGTTTAATATGATGTAATCTAAAAACTTCAGTCCGTCTTCGGCAGACAGCCTGGAAAGTCCTGATTTTTGATAAGCAGGTGTTTCCGGCAGGCCTTCAGCCATGCCGGTTTCTTTCCAGACGGGCCATTGAACGGCTTTAACAAACACGTTTCCTTTGCCTGCCTGATGATTTGCAAAAGAGTCCATAAATGAATTAGCCATCGCGTAGTCACTTTGCCCCGCAGCAAGCGAAGGGATCAGACCCGAAACGGATGAGAACAAAATAAAAAACGACAGCGGCTCATTCCGAACGGCTTCATAGAGACCGCAAAGCCCAGTTACTTTCGGTGTGCAAACGCTTTCGATCTCAGTTTCGGTTTTGTTATAAAAAGCGGGGTGTTCTCCCATTGCACCCGCGCAATGAAAAACACCGGTAATCGGTCCCATCGTGCCGCGGATGCTGTCCGTCATGTTCCGGAGCCCCTTTTGATCCGTAAGAGAAACGCTGTAATAACGGATCTCCGCGCCCCGCTCGGCTAACCTCTGCATCCGCTCGGCTTTTTCCGGGAGAATGCCGTCCTTTTTCATGTCTGCCCACTCCGAGGAATCGGGAAGCGGCTCCCGCCCCATGATGACCAGTTTTCTGCACCCGCGTGAAACGGCATGCTCCGCCGCAATTGCGCCGATCCCGCGCGATCCGCCCGTTATTAACAGCACATCATCAGACGAATAGGAAAGCTCAGGCGCCGCAGACACATTCGTACCCGGCTTCAGAAACGGCACATAACGGCGATTCAGCCTGTAGCAGCATTCACTGCCGCTTTTGGCCCGCGGCTGTAAAAATTCAGTTTCAATCTGTCTGCTTAATTCTTCTGTATGCTCAATCGCACAATCGCTATCTATCGTAAAAGAATGAATGTTGGCATACTCAGCGCCCAGCATCCGGTACAGCCCCGCCGTTTTCGCCCCCTGCATCAGAGGTTTACTTTCCTTGAAAGGCTGGAGGCGGTGTGTCACTTGGCTGAGCACAGCGCCGCTATGACGGAATGATTCCAGAACCTGCTGTAAAAAGGCAAGCTTTCCGTATTCTATATCTTCCCGCCGTTCATATTCCGCATCATATGCGGTTATGTCGACGACCCCGAGTATCTGTTTGTTTTGAAGAGACTCCCGCACTCTGCCGTAAAGGTTTCGCCCCGATGCGGCAGCGTAATAATCGGCGCCGTCTTTTGCCTGATGGATGAAACAGATCGTTTCAATATGGCCGTTTCCTTTAAATAGAGCATCGGCCAATCGGCTCGTCTTATCAGTTGCAAGTATCATTACTGTTCCTGATAATGCTTCAGACTCCGCCGGATCTTGCTGCTTCCAGTCTTTTTGAAGAATGATCTTTTGGTTTTCCGCCGGTTCGTCTGTCTGTTTCCGGATATCCGCAGGCACAGGCACCCAATACCGCTCCTTCGCGAACGGATATACAGGAAGGCTGACCCGTTTCGGCTTCTCTCCTTCGTATAACTGGATCCAGTCAACGGCGGCTCCTTTTGCCCACTCAGTGAGCAATCTGGAATATTGCTTGTTTTTCAAAAGTTCGGCCATTCCACTTGTTGAAATATCATCTTGAGCACGTCCGCGGAAACACCCTTCAATTTCCGTTTTCCGTTCAAGCACATCCTTCAGTTTCGCTTGCAGGCCGCAAACGGATGTAACGATCAATGCCAGCCGTTCAGGCATCGCTTCTCTGCCCGCTTGAAGCGTGTAGGCCAGGTCATTAAGATTGACTTCTTTTTCCCGTAAAAAGCGGTCATACCGTTTGACATATTCCAATAGCCGTTCTTCATTTTTTGCCGAAAGCAGAAACAGAACCGGCTCGTCTTCCCGTATACTCAGCGATTTCTTTTCAGCCTGCGGCGGCAGATATTCTTCTATGACAAAATGGGCATTGCTCCCGCTGGCGCCAAAAGAACTTAAACCCGCTCTTCTCGGCTGGTCAGGATGTGACGGCCGTTCCCATTCTTCCAGCCGGTCCGCCACATAAAACGGCGTATCCGGAAATGGAATATGGGGATTCAGCGTGTCCGCGTGCAATGACGGAAAGATTTCTCCATGCTTCAGCTGCAAAAGCACCTTTGTTAATCCGGCGATTCCGGCGGCTCCTTCTAAATGGCCGATATTTGATTTGGCAGAGCCGATGGCGCAAAACCGCTTCTTGTTTGTCCAATTACGGAAAGCGCGGCTCAGCCCTTCAATTTCAATCGGATCACCCAGAGACGTCCCCGTTCCGTGAGCTTCAATATAGCTCAATGTCTCCGGATCAATGCCGGCACTCTGAAAGGAATCTGTAATGACTTCCGCCTGTGATGCCGGATCAGGCACGGTCAAACCGGATGTTTTTCCGACATGGTTTAAAGCGGAGCCTTTTATGACGCCATATATCGGACAGCCCATCTTTTCCGCTTCTTGAACGGTTGTCAGCAACACCGCGCCGACGCCTTCTCCCGGCACATAGCCGTCACCGCCGTCGGCGAAGCTTTTGCAGACGCCTTCTGAAGACAGAAATCCGGCATTCGCCAAAAACGCATATTTATGCGGATGTGTGACCGCATTAACACCGCCGGCAATGGCGAATTCGCACTCCCCCCTTTTAATGCTTTCACATGCCAAATGTATGGATGTGAGCGAAGAAGAGCACATCGTATCAACAGCCATTGACGGCCCTGTAAAGTTCAGGCAGTGAGACACGATATTCGGAACGGAGGCAGGCGTCACGCCCATAGACAGCGGTGTGCCCCGCTGTGTGATTTCAGCGCCGAACAGCTCATAATGGCTCCAAAACACACCTGCGAATACCCCGACGCGTTTTCTTTTTTGTGAAGATGGCCCGCGCGCCGTTCTGTCCTGATAAAAACCGGCATCTTCACAAGCTTCCCAAGCCGTCTCTAAAAACAGCCGCGCCTGCGGGTCCATCATTTCAGCCTGGCGCGGAGTCAGATTGAAAAACAGCGGATCAAAGCTGTCTATGCGATCTAAAAATCCTCCGTAACGGTAGAACTGATCTGCTTCATATGAGAAAGGATAACCTTTCCATCTGTCTTTCGGCATTGTTGTGATACAGTCTTTACCTGAGCGCAGATTTTGGTAAAATTCATCGATGCTTCCCGCCTGCGGATATCTTCCCGCCAATCCGATTACGGCAATATCGTGCTCTTCTGTATGTCTCTCTTGTTTTCGGCTCCTTCTCTTGACAGCTGCATGGGATAATGAAGAGCGGTTCTTGTCTGCCATCGGAACCAATCGGGCCATGCTTTCAGTTACAGCAGGCTCCTTCCCGTATAAAATAACGGATTGCAGCTTGCCGAGACGCAGCATATATTCTAGTGAAGCCATCCCTTCCCCGGCCGGAAGCGGTCTGGTGCCGGTTGCATCATTCATGATCTCTTTCATCAAACTGTCAACCTGCATGCCGCCATCTTCCCAAAGCGGCCAGTTGATCGTCATAGAAGCCCCGGTCCGTTCGCCTTTTTCCGCTTTGCAATCGCGATATTTCATATATTCATCCATAAAAGCGTTCGCTGCGGCATAATCTGTCTGGCCCGCATTTCCGGTCAACGCCGAGAATGAGGAAAATGCGGCGAAAAATTCAAGCGGTTCATGCCGTGAAGCTTCGTCCGCATGAATCAGGCCGCTGATTTTCGGCAGGAACACCCTCTTCAAGTCAGAACTGTCTTTTTGGATGATAAATTGATCTTTTAAAACACCGGCGCAATGAAAAATGCCCGTCAGACGGCCGAAAGTTTCTGTAATCTGAGCAAATGCCCGCTCTGTTTCGGCTTTGCTGCCGATGTCCGCTTGAACGTAAAGAACTTCCGCTCCCAATGCTTTCAGTCTGCTGATCTTCTCAGACTGTTCCGGCGAACGCCCGATGAGTGCGAGCTTCACCTTTTCTTTTTCTGCAAGGTGACGGGCAAGCAGAAATCCAAGACCGCCGAGACCTCCTGTAATGACATATACGCCGTTTTGTTTCCAAGGAGACTGTGTCTGTCCGCCCGGTTTCTCAATACGTTCGAACAATCTGATCTGCCGCATATCGTCTTTATACCGAATGTCTGTGCAGCCTGCATGAGAGCAGTCTGCTTCTGTTCTAATGATTGCGGCCGTCTCACTTGGCAATCTCTCATTCTTGTCACAGAAGGTGATCACCTGAGTGCGAAGAGCCGGATTTTCCAGATGTGCCGTTTTCAGCATAGCCCCGAGAGCTGAAGACAATGCCGCTCCATTCTCAACGGCGCATACAAGCTGAATCAATGTATGTTCTTTCGGATGGTCTGTCAGTTCCCGTTTAAGCATACGAAATATAAGCTCGGCATCTGCTCCAAACTGCTCATCTGCAACCTCATGCTCCCTTTTCAGTTCTATCACTTCCGCTTCCGGGCAATGTGTGCCGAGTTCACCGGTGAGACGGGGTCCTGCATCGGCAGCGATAATAAGATGACGGGTGTGTTTTTGCCCGTTCTGCACCGCCGTTTCCAGCGGATGATCTTTCCAGGCGGGTTCAAAAAACAGAACCTCATCAGCAATGTCAGCGTCTGATGTATGCCGTTCTTCGGCCGAATCTTTCAGCACACAGCCCGCTTCATTGATAAGGTAATCCGCAAGGCGGCGGACAGATGAATATTCAAAAAGCAGTGTCGGATAAAACTGCTGCTGAAAAGTCTGCTCTAATATCTTTACAAGCTTCAGCAAATGCGTCGAGTCAAGCCCCATATCATAAAAGCCTTTCCGCACATCAATATCCTGTGCCGGACGATTGATCAGCCTGGCGATTTCCGACTTTATGTAAGTCACCATGTTTTGTTCCGGCGTTTGCTGTTCAGACACGTCTTCTGCGGCCACAGGACTTTCGGGCTCTCCACGGCCGTTTTTGTTCTGCTGAGGCGGCTTCTCTTTGTCTATCAGATGGGTAATCATATTCGCTTGTCTGACCCTTTTTACTGTCAGTTTCTCACATTCGGCCAATACGTTCCCTTCCCTGTCGTAAATCGTGAAGTCGGCCGAATAAAAATCAGGTTCGCTATCTGATGCGCCGCTTTCAGTGCGGCTGTTTTCCGCAGAATAAGTGTAAATCGTTTTCGGAAACGGCTGATATATGCAAAAACGATTAATCATAAAAGGAATATACGGTGTGTCATTCTGCTTTTGGGCCGACAATGCAAAGGAAGAGCCGGCAAGGGTGGACGCATCTAAAAAAGCCGGATGCGCCTTGAATTTCTCCCGGAATCCTTCAGCCAAATCACTCAGAGTGAGCTCCATTAATTCTTCTTTATCCTGAAGCTGATAAACGGCCCCTTCATTTTTCATAAACTCGCCATGCTCAATATGGCTTCTTCTTGCAATTCCGTAAATGTCATGCATGTCCCATTTTCGGCTTGCGTTTTTCATGAATGCTTCAATATTCAGCTCTTTTGCCCGGGGCGTGTCTTTTTGCAAATAAAGCTGACATTCCATATTCTCATCCCGTTTTCCGCCAAGCGGTGTGCCGTTTTTTGCTTTTTCGCTTGTAATCTCAACTTTCCAGCTGTCACGCGCCGGCGTAAAGGTGACATACAGGTGTTTATCAAACTCTTCAGATGTTACAACAGGCTGCTTAAAAATAATCTGTCTTAATTCTATAGGCCTTTCACCGAGATACCCGGCGGCGAGCCGATACAGCATATCTATTAAAGTCACGCCCGGGAGGACGCGGATTTGATGAACGCGATGATCCCGGACGATATAATTCATATGGCTGATTTTCTGCAGGAACGTTTTGACTTGATCGGTGGCAACTGCCAATCTATCACACCTCGCTTATTTCAAACATTGCTTCTGTGCCCGCCTCATTTTCTTCCGCTTCGGACAACTGTGCTTTTTCAGGCCAATATCGCTGTTTTCGGTATACTGTCTGGCCGCCTTTCGGTTCCATGGTCGCTTTTCGTTCTTTCGGAATTCCTTCGTTGCTGACAATGATATGGGCGTTATTCCCGCCCAAACCGAACGCGCTGACCCCGGCCCTGAGTATCTCTTTTTTTCCGTCCCACCGCTTCAGCTCAAGCACAGGATAAAGCGGCGAATCATGAAATTGAAAGCGGGGGTTCGGTTTATGGCAATGCAAAGTCGGCGGCAGTTCTTCATTGGCAATCGCCAGCAAAACTTTGATGATTCCCGCCGCGCCCGCCGCACTCAGCAAGTGGCCGATATTGCTTTTGACGCTCCCTACACCGCAAAATTGTTTTTCATCGGAATAAGCAGACAAGACATTGGTTAATCCTTTTAATTCAATCGGGTCGCCGATCAAAGTACCGGTTCCGTGCGTCTCTACGTATGTCATGGTGTCCGGCTCGATTTCCGCTGATTGAACCGCCTGCTCAATCAAGTCCTGCTGCGCCCGGGGATTCGGCGTCGTCACCCCCATTGTGCTGCCGTCATTATTTATCGCAGAGCCGTCAATAACGCCGTATATTTTATCTTCGTCTTCTATCGCTTTTTCGAGCGGCTTCAGCATCAGCACACCGCAGCCCTCTCCGATTCCTGTTCCGTCCGCATCGGCATCGAAAGATTTTGAACGGCCATTTGGCGATAAGATTCTCGCCGCGCTCATTGTGAGAAAAGGTTTTTCATCAAGCAAAATGTCAACCCCGCCCGCAAAGGCCGCCTCCGCTTCTCCATTTTGAATTGCCTGCACGGCCAAATGAATTGCCGTAAGCGAACTGGAGCAGGCCGTATCCACGACCAGATTGGGCCCTGTAAAGTTATAAATGTGCGCCATATGTGCGGTAATAAAATTTTGCCCCGCGCCAATAATCGCGTCTTTTTGCAAATATTGAAATTTCTGATGAAACGCACCTGCCCTTGCACCAGCAAAAACGCCGATACGGCGGCCCCAGAGATCCTCTTTTTGATAACCGGCATCGGCCAAAGCTTCCGCGCTCACTTCGAGCCACTGCCTTTGCAGCGGGTCTATCATCGGTGCCAGCGTTTCTGAAATATTAAAATACTCCGGGTCAAATTGATCAATATCGTGAATAAAACCGCCCCATTTACTGATGCTTTTTCCTTCTTGATATTCACCCGGCTGATAGTGTTCCCCGGCGTTCCATCTGTCCGGCGGAACTTCAGTGACGGCATCCGTTCCGCTGCGGAGATTCTTCCAAAATTCTTTTATATCCCCCGCTTCCGGAAAATGACAGGCCATGCCGATGATCGCAACCTTTCCCCGTTTCCCGGGCTTATCTGCCGTTTTTTTGCTCTGTTTCGGCGTTTTCTGCAAAGGGACCTTCTCCGCGGGAACCGCTGCATCTGCCGAAAAAGCTTCCGGACAATGTGCGGCTAAATAATCCGCGAGCTGTTCTATGGTAGGGTGTTCCAGAAGGACAGTCGGATCAATTGAAACGGACGGCAGTTTTTGATCGATCTTTGTCAGCACTTGCGCCAGAAAGATAGAATCCATTCCGTATTCCTGAAAAGGCACATCGATATCCATATGCGTTTCATCGATACTCAGCTCTTTTGCCAAAAGCGACTTCAGCCAAGATTGAATATCAGTCCGGCTATGGACCCGTTTTTTTGTTTCTGGAGGTTTGGAAGCTGTTTTCATTCCTTTATGGGCGGCTGGCTTAGCGTTTTCAAGCGCTTTGATGTCCCAATCATATTTCACTTGTGCCGGCAGCACGACAGTTCCGGGTCTTTCTCTTAAAATGTAATCAAGCATCTTGAGACCTTCCGCGTCAGAGTGGCGCAGCAATCCCGTTTGCTGATACATCCCGCTTTTTGTATCCCTGCTCATGCCCGTCTCATCCCATGCCGGCCATTGTATGCTCATGATGCCGCCCTCATTGTTTTCTGCAAAATAGTCCATATAAGAATTAGCCATCGCATAATCGCTCTGTCCCGCCGCAAGAATCGGGACGGCTGCCGAGACAGATGAAAACAGGACGAAAAATGCCGGCGCATCATCCTTTACACTCTCATACAGACTGTGAAGGCCGTCTGCTTTCGGGGCGAGCACCCGCGCGATACTGTTTTTGGATTTGCGGAGAAAAGCAGGGTTTTCACGGTCCGCAATTCCTGCGCAATGCAGAATGCCTCCGACAGGTCCGAGCGTTGTGGTTACCTCTTTTATAAGCCGTCCGACGGCCTGCTTATCCGTCAGATCAACTGCTGAGACGCACACTTTTACGCCCTGTGATTCCAGCTTTCGGATAAGCTGTATTTTTTCCGAAACGACAGGGTCTGTTTGCTCAAGATCCCACTCGGTTTTCGGCGGCAGCTCCTTTCTGCCTGTCAGAAGCAGTTTCTTCACACCGTATGCGGAAACGAAATGCTTGGCGCATAAAGCGCCGAGTCCGCGCGTTCCTCCGGTTATCATCAGGACGGCGTCTTTTGGAAACACAGTCCGGTCTGTTTGCACGGCTTCTGGTTCAATCTGATCAGTCTGCCGAAGAACATAGCTGAAGCGCATGCCGTCCCTGTAGCAAACAGCAGATTCCGTTAAGTCTGATTCAATTTCTTGTTTAATAAAAGCGGCTGTCTGCTCCAGCGGCTCTTCAGGATCAATATCGGCGTGACAGGTGAGAATATGGCTGTATTCATGCCGCAGCATGCGATAAAGCCCCGCTTTTTCAATACCATGCATAGCGGCCGCCTTATTTTTGAAGGATTCAAGGCCTTTTGTAAGATAAAGCATTTTCATGTTTTCTTGTCCGCGGCCGTATTCAATCAGCTGCTGCAGCGATGCCACCCAGCTGATGTCCTGCCGCTTTGGTCGGGAGCCGCAGCCGGTGAAGTCAATAAACCCGGAATAGATGGCCGCATTCGCATCCTGTAAGAAAGAGATGAGCTGATTTTCCTGCACAATGTCAGCATCATTCAGCTGTTTTTTCACCTCGGCGGCAAGGTCTTTTGTATCCTCGGAGACGATGAGCGCTATTTTGCTGAATGGCTCGGATGAAGACACTGCCTCGCAAGGCTCCCATGTTTTCTGCAATACTACTGTTTTTTGGTTCGAAAGCGGCAGCTGCTCCCGTTTCGGCACCCAATAGCGGTCTGCTCTGAACGGATAGGAGGGCAGGCTGATGCGGCGCGGCTTACTGTCCGTATACAGCTGCTCCCAATCTGTGTCAAATCCGTTTACCCAGAGCCGCAGCACTTTCTTGTATTTCTTTTTCTCAATCCAGGCGCTGACGAGGTCAGCTGCGTCTTCATCGTCTGAGAACATGGAGATCGTGTTATTCTCGCGTTTTTTACGGCCGCTGATGATATCTTCGCTGTTTTTTCCCGTCAGAAACGCGTTCAGTTTTTCAGTCATTTCCTCTGCGGAGCCTGCAATGATTCCCAGCCTCGCTTCCATTGCGTCCCGTCCGGTCTGCAGTGTGTATGCAACATCTGCAAGATCGATATGGCGGGATGATCCGTTTTGGATAAAATCGCGAAGGAGACGCGCTCTTTCTTTCAGCCGCTCTTCATTTTTAGCCGACAAAACAAAAAGAGATGACGCTTTCTCACGGGTTTCCGGCTGTTCCGTCTCACTTTTACCCATGTATTCTTCAATAACGATATGCGCATTGACGCCTCCGAAACCGAATGAGCTTACACCCGCCCGGCGGGGCAGGACCCGGCCGTTTTCATCACGCAGCGCTTCCCACTCCTTTGTTTCTGTCACAATGTAAAACGGGCTGTCCTTCAATTTGATATGGGGATTGATGTTCTCGCAATGCAGACTTTTGGCGAGCGTCCGATGTTTCAGCTGCATCAATACTTTGATAACGCCCACAATGCCTGCTGCGAGCTCCAAATGTCCGATATTTGTCTTCACTGAGCCTATCCCGCAATATCCGCCCGGAGCCCCGTCTGTTTGGAAAGCTTTTTTCAATGCATTGATTTCAATCGGATCTCCGAGCGCCGTACCTGTTCCGTGCGCTTCTATATAAGTGATCGTTGACGGCTGAATACCGGCTTTTTGATAAGCGCTTTTCAGCACATCCGTCTGAGCCTGCGGGTTCGGCGCGGTAAGTGACGCTGAGCGTCCGCCGTGATTTTCCGCTGTACCGCGGATGAGGCCGTAGATGTGATCCCTGTCATGCTCAGCCTCTGAAAGCTTTTTCAAGACAATCATGCCGGCACCCTCTCCTCTGACATAACCGTCAGCCTGATCAGAAAATGTTTTGCAGCGCCCGTCTTCACTGAGCATGCCTGCTTTTTGAAAACCGATATGCCCTTCTGGCGTGACGATCGTGTTGACGCCTCCTGCGACCGCCATATCACAATCTCCCGTTTCAATGGCTTTTACCGCGCGGTGAATGGCGACTAAAGAGCTTGAACAAGCGGTTTCTATCGGCTCGCTCGGCCCGTGGATATCAAGAAAATAACTCATTCGGTTCGGCCCGACGGACGGCACGATTCCGGTCATCGTATACCCCTCGACAGGAAGACCCGCCTTATTGATTAAGGTTTGATATCCGCTTCCCAATGTGCCGGTGAAAATGCCGGTTTTTGTTCCGGCAATCCGTTTTGCCGAGTACCCCGCGTCTTCAATGGCTTTCCACACATACATCATTAATAGGCGCTGCTGAGGATCCATCATTTCAGCTTCTTTCGGAGATATCCCGAAAAACAGCGGGTCAAACCCGGCGATTCCATCTATAAAACCGCCCCATTTAATTGACGTTTTATTTGCATCCGCTGCCGGATCGCCGTAATATTCGCGCCAATCCCAGCGATCCCGGGGAATTTCTGTGATGCAATGCTCTCCTTTTGATAAACGTGTCCAGAATTCATCTATGTCTTTCGCTTGCGGAAAAATACCGCTGATTCCGATAATGGCTATCGGTTCGGTTTTTTCTTCTGATTTTCCTTTTACGGATACGGGCGTTTCCCGTTTGACATGAACGGCCGCCGGAGCTTCAGCTTTTCTTATTCCGGCTTTTGGGGCGGTTTTAAAATTCTCTCTTTCTAAGCCGCTGAATGCTTCTTTCCATTCAGATATCAAATGGCCGCTCAGTTTGCGCAATGTCGGAAATTCAAAGAAGATAGTCGGGCTGAGCTCAAGCTGATAAGACCGATTTAATAGATTTGTAAATTCAGTGAAGATGATCGAATCAAATCCGTATTCCGTCAGTTCGCTGTCAGCCTCAATATCTTTCATGCTTACCTTTAAAAGATCTGATACATGACGCTTTAGTTTCTCTTGAACCCGATCTTTCAGATCTCCTGCATCTGTCTCTGCCGGAGCTTTTGCGGCGGCGCTTTGTTCTTCACGCAGATCGAAAATATGGCTGCGAATCCGTTTTTCATCTCCTTCTGCCACCATGATCTGGTGTTCTCCGGAGGCAAAAGCGGCGTAAAGCGCCTGGATGCCTGAAGCCGATCGCATGGCTTTCATTCCGGTCTGTTCATACATCAGCCGTTCGGTCTCTTTGTCCACGCGCATACCGCCCTCTTCCCAAAGCGGCCAGTTGACGGACAGGGTCTGCCCGCTCCGCTTGTTGTCCCGCACGAGACGATTTCGGCGGGCTGCATATACGTCCATAAATGCGTTGGCTGCCGCATAACCGGCCTGCCCCGGGTTTCCCATACCTCCCGCCAAGGAAGAAAACAGAATGAAAAAGTCCAGCCGCGCATCTTTCGCTGCTTCATCAAGATTGATAAGCCCTTTCACCTTCGGCGCCATGACGGTCTTCCGTTCGTTTTCTGTCTGGTTCAGAATGTAATTGTCGGCGATCACGCCGGCGCCGTGAATGATCCCGTCGAGTGTTCCGTGCTCCTCCTGTATGCCGCGGACGAGGGCGATGACCGCCGCCCTGTCTGTCACATCAACCGGTTGATACAATACGCGGGCACCCGACGCTTCCAAGCGCCGTAAGCGGGCGGAGCGGTCTTTATCAAGCGCTTCCGCCCTTCCCGTTAATATGAGGACGGCGTTTTTGACGCGGGAGGCTATTTCTTCAGCGAAAATCAGCCCGATGCCGCCCGCTCCCCCGGTGAGGAGGTAAACCCCTTCGTCTTTCCACGGAACGGCGCCGCTTTGAAGCGCAGGCAGGTGACGCCAGTTTCTGACGAGACGTTTGCCGGCTTGATAACGGATTTCCGCTTGTTCAGGGTGCGTCCGGTTTTCTTTCAGCTTGGCAAGAAGCGATGATGCTGGCTCGTCCGGATCGGCTTGGATGACTTGGCCGTACAGCTTCGGATGTTCAAGGTGAGCCGTTTTCAGGAAAGCGGCCAGCCCCGCCAATACATTGTCTTCCCCCCTGTCGGGGACAAGAAGCTGGATCAGCGTTTTTCCCTTCTGTTTTTCTTTGATAAGACGCTTGACGATCGCTGACAGCTCCGCCGCGCAGGCGTCATAACGGTCTTCAATCGGACCTTCCCCGTCAGCCGCACATACGGCGCCGTTTATGTCCTCAGCGTTCATTCCGCCATACAGCGTCACGTATCTGAAAGACTCTGCTTGTCCGCCGCCTTCACCCGGCGGTGATTCCTGCCACTTTGGCTGAAGCAAGAGCGGTTTTCCCTCCGTTTCCTCTTCCAGAAAACGGGCGGTGAGCCCCGTCAATCGGACACATACCTCGCCGTTTTCATCACACAGCTCAATATGATAGGCGCCGTCCGCTGAGGAAAGCACCGCCCACATCGTCTCCCGGCACGCAGAAAACACCTGCATATCTTGGAGGGCAAACGGCAGAAACGGCCGTCCGGACGCGGAACCGTCTGAGTGCACGAGACCGATAGAAGCCTGGAGGGCGGCGTCCAGCATGCTCGGATGCAGGATGAACGGCTCCTTTTCTTCGCGGGCGTACGGCGGAAGAGTGAGCTTCGCGAGCACTTCTCCGCTTCCGGCATAGACGGCGTCAAGCGCCTGATGAGACGGTCCGTAGGTGATGCCGAGACTGTCGAATGCTTCATAGCACTCAGCCTTTGACATGCGCCGGCCGCCGCAGCGCGCCTGAACCGCCTCCACATCGAGTACCGGAGCACGCTCCGTCTCTTCGAGCACGGCCTTTCCCTGGAAAAAGACAAGCGGCTCTTCTCCTTCGGCATACGCTTCAAAAGCGATGTCTCCGTTTTCTTCCGGCTGAAGCTTTACATGAAGCGTCACGCCTTCAGAAAGCGCCGTCACCGGACGGAGCCAAACGATCTGTTTGAGCCGGACACCCGCTTTCCCGCCCGGCAAGCCCTCAGCGGCAAGTGTAACGGCGGCCCGGGCCATTTCTAAAGCAGCCGCGCCCGGAAGCACCGGTTTTCCATTGACGATGTGATCGGCAAAAAACGGTTCACGCCCTGAAAAAACAGAAGTAAAGCGCTGGGCGGTAAAGGTCGATGTATTCGCGTGGAGCAGCGGGTGAAGCTTTTCACGTTCAGCTGAATTCCGGCTTTCAAGCTCTCCCTGAAGACGATCGGACGCCCAATACGTCTGCCTGGCAAACGGGTAGCCCGGCAGATTGCCGATTCGCGGCAAAGGTCCGCCATAAAGCAAGTCCCCTTCGATTTCATAACCTTGACAATAAAAATCTGCCAGCACACATAACAGTTCCTGATATTTTCTATGGTCAGAATATGAAGCGCTGCACTTGCCGAGCACTTCTATTATGTGCTCTTGAATATGCTGTCGGCCTGCAAAGTGCTGCGGTACTTTTCCCGAAAACACATAAGGATGATGTTCATTAAGCTTTGCCTGCTTCCATACATACACTGCGTCATCAGCATCTTGAACCACGATGGCGGCGCGATGGTTAAAGTGATGCCGTCCTTTTAGCAACGTATAGCTGAGCTGGGCTAGATCATTTTCTTTCAGTCCGCCATTTTCCGCCCAAGTGATCATATCTTCGATTTTTTCCTGAAGGGCCTCCTTTGTTTTTGCTGATAAAGTCAGTAAATTAGCAGGGGCATCCGGATGAGGTGAAGCGCTGCGCTTATAGCTTTCCATAACGACATGGGCGTTTGTTCCGCTCATCCCGAATGCGCTGACTGCCCCCATTCGGTTTTTACCCGGCAGAGAAGGCCACGCTTTAGCCGTTTTATTCACATAAAAAGGACTTTTCTCCCAGTTGATATAGCGGTTTTCCCCGCTGCAATGCAGACTGGCGGGAATCATTTCACGGGAGAATGCCTGTAAAAGACTGATCAAACTGACAATGCCTGACGCGGCAAACGTGTGGCCGATATTGGTTTTAATTGATGTGAGCGCGCAAAATGCTTCTTCGTTTGTATAGGCAGAAAATGCGTCATAAAGCGCGTTAATTTCCACCGGATCACCGAGTTTTGTACCCGTGCCGTGTGTGACGATATATTCGATATCTTCAGGGTTGATACGGCCCCGGTCATAAACGGAAGTAAGCAGCCGGGTCTGCGCGACGCCGCTAGGAGCGGTAATTCCGTTTGTTTTCCCGTCATAATTGATGCCGCTCGCCCGAATCACCCCGTAAATCGGATCGCCATCTTCTTCCGCCTCTCTCAGCGGCTTAAGAACAACCGCCGCAGCCGCTTCCCCGGGAACCATGCCGTCAGCCCTTTTATCAAACGCGAAGCATTTCCCGTTTTCCGACAGCATTCCGGCTTTATCTATCGTTTCAAAAAAGTCCGGGGTATTCATGATATTCACCCCGGCCGCAACAGCTGTTGTACACTCTTTATTCTGCAGGCTTAATACCGCCTGATGGACAGAAACGAGCCCCGAAGAACATGCTGTATTTATCGCCATCACAGGACCTGATAAATTCAAGTGATAAGCCAGCCGCGCCGCCAAAATACCGTTATGATGAGACGTGACATTGTCTTTGTCCCGTGTTAAAAGGTGATAATCTCCTTCTTCCGCCCCCACAAACATACCGATCGTCTGCTGCCTGATGTGACTGGCGCCGTAGCCGGCGTCCTCAAGGGCCCTCCACGCTTCCTGAAGTAGCAGCCGCTGCTTCGGATCCATCGTTTCAGCTTCCCTCGGCGATATTTCAAAAAATAAAGGGTCGAATTCGTCCGCCCCCGGTACAGCGCCGAGTTTCCATTTTGAACTTGTGAAGCCTTTTTTTGCGACCGGTGCGACAACGTCCTTTTCCTGAAACAGAATGTCCCACAGCTCGTCCGCCGTGCGCGCCTGAGGAAAGCGGCCGCTCATGCCGATAATGGCAATGGAATCAGCTGCCTGACTGCCCTCGGTTCCGGCGTTCAGCTTATTTCTTCCCCTCTGCTTCTTTCGCTTTTCCGTTCCTGCCTTTTCAAAGACAGATTGATCTGCGGATTCAGGTTTCTTTTCTTCATAGACATGCTCTATGACGGACTTGTGTTCCGTCAGAAAATAGCGGACGACCTTCTCCAGTGTGGAATGTCCGAAAAACAGGGCCGGGGTCACTTCAATTCCGTAGTGAGCGGACAAAGAAGAGGCGAATTCCGCCAAACTGATAGAATCAAAGCCGAAATCAGCCAGATTGTCAGCATCCGTCAGTCTGTTCTTGTCTATTTTCAAAAGCCCCGCCGCCAGTTCCTTCACATCCCAGCTTACGCATTCTTCCAGTGTAAAGCCTTTCATTTCACTCCGCCTTCCTGAAAATGGGACGTTCCTGTTTACAGAACCCGAATTCGGCCGTTCGCCTTGATCTATCTGCAGGAAGCGTTTGGCCCTCGACGGAAAACCGGCCAGGACGAGATACTGGCTGGACGGCTGGACTAACAATGTTTCAAAAGCTTCGAGTCCTTCCTCTGTGTATAAATAACGCTGTCCGCTGGATTTTAAATACATATCGGTGCTTTCCGCCGTGCCGACATGCATCCCCCCTTCTTTCCAAAGCGGCCAATTGATTGCAAGTGACTTGCCGCTTCTGAGTCCGAGGCTCACAAGTTTATCCCGGTGGCGGACAAAAGCCATTTGGAAGCGGTTCCCCATCGCGTAGTCACAAGAACCGAAGTCTCCTAAAATCGCTGAAGAAGAAGAGAAACAACAGAAGAAGTCAAGCGGCTCCCGTGACAGAACCTGATCTAACACCGCGGTGCCGTCCGCTTTTGGCGATAAGACTTGCTGAAAGGTTTGCAGATCTTTCTCCAGAATGCTTTCAGTGCCTTGAAGACCCGCAGCGTGAATGACACCGTGAATCGGCCCGCATCCTTTCTCTTTCGCTTCTTGCAAACCTTTCTCCATCTGAGCCTGATCTGCGGCATCCGCCTGCACGTAAAACACCTTGGCGCCTGATTCTTCCAATCTCTTTATCTTGTGCAGCACCGGGCCGCCTGCCGCTGATCTCCCCGTCAAAATGAGCGTAACCGGTCCTTTTTCAGCAAAATATCCGGCAAATAACAAGCCCAAACCTCCGCATCCGCCGGTAATCAAGTACGTTTTTCCGCTTTTTATCACACGCTTCTCAACAGGGGCAATATCCGTCTGCTTCATTTCCATGACGTGACGGATTTCCCCACTGTACATGACACTGCGGAACGACCCGCTGTGAAGCTCTTCACATACATTATGGATCAGCTTTTCAAACGGTCCTTTTTGTCCAAAATAAACCGCGGCCGTATCCGTCTCCGGCAGGATTAGTTTCAGCGACCGTTCCAGCCCGATCCATGACTCGGCGTAACTGATATCGGTATCGGTCCCGCACTGAGCGGAAAGAAGGATCCGCCTCGGTTTAGAACGCAAAGAAGCAGCTGCACGGATCACATGATACAGAATGGAATAGTCTTTCACGGCCTTTTCATCTTCAAGCGGCCATCCATACAAAACGGCATCCGCCTTGCCTGCAGCCGTTTCAATATGCCGAAACGTTTCTTGATATGCTTGTCCGTCAGTGATTTTAATTTGATAATGCGTGTTTGAAAGCTTTTGAGTTTCCTCACCCTGTGAAATAAAAAACACGCCGGCTCCCGGATAAAGGGATTGTAAAGACCGATAAGCATGTTTTCTGGCAGCTTCTCCCGTAAGAAAACAGATGACCGTTTTCAACTCTTCATGAATGGATTTCTTCAGAGGCTGCTGCGTCCACCTTTCTTCAAATATCATCATCTCGGAGTGTTCCTCTTGCCCGTGATCCTGCTGAGACGGCTGTCTCATTCTCACCCCTTTGATTTCTGCGCATACAATGCCGGTTTCGTCACAAAATTGAATGTCACAGCCGGTTTGATTCTTTTTATTCATATACATCCACATGCCGGATGAACACGGACGCATGACGCGCAGTTCTTCAACCGCTTCAGGCACGATATGGACTGACGGCTCCGTTTTTGCCAAGACATGAAAAGCTGCGTCCAGAAATTCCGGCGGTAGATGATATCCCGGATTACGGCCGCTTTCATCTGTAAGAGCAAGCTTCGCCCAAATCGCATTTTCTCCCGCATAAAGCTTTTCAATGGTGCGGAACTCCTTACTGATCGTTACACCTGATGTGCCTGGTGTTTCATAATCGAATGACAGCGGGCGGCAGTCTTTTTGTAAGGAGGCAATATCAAGCATGCGGGATGGCTGTATGCTCCCTTGACCGATGATTCCATAATGATGCAGCTTCTCTTCGTCACTGTATATTTCATAACGGATGCCTTCCTCGTCTTCAGACAGAAGGGAGAGATTGACGCCCGCACCGTGATGTCCGCCGGTAATCGGGTCAGTCCATGCCGCCGTTCGGATCCATATCTCTTTTTCTTCAGAGCTGTCTGCCGCATGATGATAAGCCGCAAGCGCCATTTCTAAATAAACGGCTGCCGACAGAACCCGCTCTCCTCTCACATCCTGGAAAACGTGTTCCCGGCCTTTAAAAGATGTATGATAGCTTTGCTCCGCCAAGGTTGACGTATTTTCATGCAGGAAAGGATGCACATATTCAGTTGTTCCTGTTTTTGGTTCTTCCCGCTTCATCCAGTAGCTTTCTTTTGCAAATGGATAAGACGGCAGACTGATACGATGCGGCAGCGCGCCTTTATATAAAGATGCCCAATCGACGGGCGCCCCGTGGACCCAGGCATTCAAAAGACTGCCAAATTGACGTTTTTCCATCCAATCATCGACTGTGCCTTCCGTCTCTGTGACAGCACTATCACTCCGGCCCGTAAACACCCCGCTTACGGAACCGGCATTATTCAGAAAAGCAGTCAGCTTCTGTTCCAATTCAGAAACAGAGTCCGCTGTCATCGCCAGCCGTTCTTCCATCGGAACCCTGCCGACTTGAAGGGTAAATGCCGCGTCAAGCAGGTTCGCATCTGTAATTGTTCCGTTTCCGGCGGCATCCGACAGCAACAGAGCCCGCTCGCGCAAGCGGTCTTTATCTTTTGCCGATAAAACAAAAAGCGCCGGACGGCCGGTGTCCGCCGAAGTCATTTCAGCCGGTTCATACTCTTCTATCAGCAGGTGGGCATTTGCACCGCCCGCTCCGAAAGAAGATGTACCCGCGATTCTCGGATATTCCCGTGTTACTCCTTCAGATTCTATGACCGGCCGTCTCCATTCCTCCGTTTCCTGCTGCACGATAAAAGGAGAAGTTTCAAAATCAATTTCCGGGTTCAGCTGCTTTGAATGCAGCGACGGCACCAGATATCCGTGTTTCATCTGAAGAAGAATTTTGGTGACGGCAGCAATGCCCGCCGCACTTTCCAGGTGTCCGATATTGGATTTAACAGAACCGATGGAACAAAATTGCTTTGCATCCGTATAGCGGCGGAAAGCCTTGGTTAACCCCGCGACTTCAATCGGATCTCCCAAGGAAGTGCCGGTGCCGTGGGCTTCCAGATAGCTGATCGCTCTCGGGTCAATTCCTGCCCGCTCCATCGCGTCTGCGATCACTTCCCCTTGTGCATTCGGATTCGGAACGGTGAACCCGTTCGTTTTGCCGCCGGCGTTCAGAGCGCTTCCTTTAATGACACCGTATATATGATCATGATCTTCAACAGCCTTCTTCAACGGCTTTAACACGATACAGCCGACGCCCTCTCCGTCAACAAACCCGTCAGCCTTATCACCGAACGCTTTGCACGCGTTTGACGGCGACAGCATTCTCATAGAAGACAGTCCGATATAATGAACCGGATCTGTAATCAGGTTTACGCCGCCGGCAATCGCGCATTCAGATGCACCTGTTCTGATGCTTTCTGCGGCGAGATGAATGGCGGTTAAGGATGAGGAGCATGCGGTATCGACCGCGATGCTCGGACCGTGAAAATCAAACACATAGGATACGCGGTTCGGGATAAAGTGGTAGTGGGCCCCTGTCGGATAGTTGCCGTTCATGACACCTGCAAAAACACCAACCTTTTTACCGGCGCATAGTGAATCAGGGGTATATCCGGCATCCTCAAGGGCCGCATAAGCGGTTTCCAGAAACAGTCTCTCCTGCGGGTCCATGCGCTCCGCTTCTTTCGGGGAGATTTTAAAAAACAGCGGATCAAATTTATCAATGTCTGTTAAAAAGCCGCCCCACTTTGTATACATCCGGCCTTCCTTACCTTTTGTCTCATCATAGTAGTCCCGCCAATCCCAGCGGTCTTTCGGAATTTCGGTGATTCCGTGTTCACCGGTTTTTAACCGTTCCCAGAACTCATTAACATTTTCAGCTCCGGGATACTTCCCGGCAAGACCGACAATTGCCACTTCAAGGTGTTTTGACGGCGGTTCGGAGGCGGGCGGCGCTTTTTCAGAAAAAGATGCCGCTTGGCGCTTCGTCAATCCGGCGCTTTTTTTGCGGCTTTGCTTTTTCTGTAGAGTGTGCGGCACCTTTTCGGCTTCTTTATTTGTCTTGAAAATCCCAGCCATATCTTCCTGTCTTGAGCTGACGAGATATTCCGCTAATCCGCCGATTGTCGGATACTCGAAGAACAATGTGCTGCTGATATCAGGGACGTCTTCCCGCACGCGGTTGGTCAGCTGTACGATTAAGATGGAATCAATTCCGTATTCTTCAAGGGGCGTATGGGCTTGAACGTCCTCAATCGGCATCTTTAAGATGACGCTGACGATCTGTTTCAGATACTCTGTGCTTTTTTCAAGCAAAGAGCCTGATGATACCGCTTCAGTATGACGGACTTCTTCAGAAAATCGCGCAAGCAGTTCGCGCTCCTTCGTTTCAGCCAAGTATGCGGCAAGCTCTTCTATCGTTCGGTGTTCAAAAAACAGCGTGCTGCTGATATCAGGGACGAGATCCCGCAGCTCGTTCGTCAGCTGAACGATCAGAATAGAGTCAATGCCGTATTCATCCAGAGGAGCCAGCGGATTTATCTCTTCTGCCGGCATTTTTAATACTTTTGCCGCAGCCCTTATCAGAAAAGCAGCTGTCTTTTCCGAAAGCCCTTCTCCCGCTTGTTTGATGGGGAGCTGACGATCAGAGGATGTTCGCGGTACGTTTGATTGGCGCTTTTGCGCGGTGTAAGCTTCCCTGCTCTGCCTGATGACTCCGTTGCTTTTCGCCGTGATAATCTGCTGGGTGTGCAGACGTTCGTTTTCAGCCGGAAATTGAATGGAATGAAAGCCTTCAGCCATTAAAACCGATTTCCATGTTTCCGGATAAAGACCGGGGCACCCCGGAATCCGCAGCGCCTCGTCTTCGTACAGCCACCAGCCCTCTAATAAGCCGAATGTAACATGTGTAAACGGCGTATGTCCGCCCAGTTCATTAACGAGCAGCAAACCGTCTTTTTTCAATACGGCTTTTGCCGTCCGTAAGGTTTTCCGGATATTTTTGGTGGCATGCAGCACGTTTGCGGCGATAGCGATATCGTAGGTTCTCAGATGTAATCCCTGGCCCGCCGCAGGCTTCTCCACATTAAACAGCTGATACGTCAAATACGGATTGTCCGCGCCGTATTCCTTTTCGGCATGCATTAAAAAAGCTTTTGACAAGTCGGTATAACAGTATTCCTGAATATGGTTTTGATAGGGGCGGAGCTTTTTAAACAGTGTGCTGCTCGTTCCGCCGGTGCCCGCTCCGATCTCCAGCAGACGGATGTTTGCCTCAGGATTGTTTTTAATTACATTTTCCACATAAATACACGCTTCATTTGCCATCACATCGTTGTAATAATCAGCGAGAATGTTATGCTTATAGATTCCTTCAACGAGCTCCATTGAAGAATCGGGAAACATCACGTCAGTGGCTTTTATTTTGCCTGTTAAAATGTCAGGCAAAGCTTGAATGACGGTATCCGCCAGCAGAGCCTGCGCTTTCATATCCGGATCTTTCAGCCATTCGTTTTTCTTCTTATGCCACTCTTCCCAAATCGCGGCCGTTTCACCGCTTTTAAGATCGCTGTCTAAAAGACGGATGCTTTCTTCCAGCCAGCGCTCATATAAAGGCAGACAGGAAGCCGCCGGCGCTTTGCCGGTCAGACCCATTGAACGCAGCGTCACCCGCAGCACTTGCAGCAAAAGCTGATTCAATTCTTTCATTTGATTGCTTATTTCTGTTCTTAAGGATAACTGTGTACGGTCTTTTTGTTTGTCTCCCTTACCCAAAACCTTATCCTCCTAAGAAAATTAAATTTGCTCCGTCATTTTGACAGGCAATCAGATAGTCACAAATTCATGAGGGTTCATTCCCTCGATCGGAATCGGCTTGGTCAGCTTCATCAGCCCCATGCGGGAGATCGGCTGCGTCAGCAGAGTTTCCAGCGCCTGCATCCCTTCCGCCCGGCTGATCAGTCCGAGACCGATTGCACTCAGTCTGTCAAACTCTTCAGAAATGTGATTGTCAGCCCGCTCCCAATACCCCCAGTTCATCACTTTGACCGGGCATGACAGCCGCCCGGAAAGCTCATGGGCAAATGCGTCTTTAAATGCGCACCCCGCCGCATAATGACTTTGATTCGGATTCTTAATATATGAAATAACCGAAGAGAAAAAGAGAATAAAGTCCAAAGACTCTTTCGCAAATACTTCGGCAATGTTGACGGAAATATCCACTTTCGCCGAAAGGCCGGCGTGAAACTGTGATTCTTCCATATCTTTTACGCTTTCATTCGCAAATACCATCGCTGAATGAACGACGCCGCTGATGGTGCCGTATGTGTTTTTAATCTGTTCATAGGTGCGCTGAAGCGATGGAAGATCAGAAGCATCTGCTGCTATATATTCGGGAGCCGGGCCTGATGGCCGGTACCGGTCTATTTTTTGGCGTATCCGGCTGTCCAGCGGCCGCCTCCCGATCCAGACGACTCGGGCTTTATACGTCGTCACCATATAATCTGTCCAAACCTCGCCGATGCCTCCCGCACCGCCGATGATGACATATACGCCTCCATATCGGTAAGGAACACTTTCAGACGGCCCGCTTTGGACCGGAAGCAATTGAGGCCGGTGCCATTCCTGATGTCTGCGCACCCATGCTTTACCCGTACGGTCGCGGGGCAGGCTGAATATGTCTTCTGCAGGGAAATCCCCCCCGTCTTCAAGATCGACCAGACGGATGTGCCAGCTCGGATGTTCTTTTGCGAGAGACCCGACGAAACCGTGCACACTGGAATGAGCGGGACGCACCTCATCATATTGGGTGATAGGCTGTGCTTGGTGCGTAATCACCGTCATCCCGAGCTGCTCTTTTCCATACCCGAGACTGATAAGAGCTTTGGCCGCTCTGAAAATTTGCAGCACCCCGCTTTTTTGATCATGGATGTAAGAATCAGCCGGCTGAGGGGCAAACCAGATCATATGCTGAATCTCACCGAGACGGCGGAGCCGATCGGATATCACTTCAACGGAAGCACTTTGGCTGCTATCAAATCGCACAGCTTTAGGAAACAATCGTAAAACCGCGTCCGCCTGCCCGTCTGTACCGCCTATGATGACAGCTTTTGCTTCAGAAATGGGGAAGCCGGTTTGGTTGTCTATCGGTTCCGCGTCCCATACCTGCATCAGTTTGACGGCTCCGGTAAGGTTACCCGGCAGATCGTATTGCTTGTCATCCGTTTCAGCCGGCGCACTTTCGGCCATCCGGGCAGAAAATCCTTTTATTCTTACACACACATTGCCGCGTTCATCACATATATCAATGTCCATTCTTCGCACGGCCGGTGTTTCATGCGTCACAAACACGGCCGCCCACATGTTTGGACTGCACGGATGAAAAACGGTCAGTTCATGCAATTCAAAAGGCATTAACGGCTGCTCCGGATAACCCGCTTTATCTTCATTCATAACGCCGATGGCCGCCTGAAAAGCGGAATCAATCAGACTCGGATGGAGCACAAACTGTTCGGCCTCATC
This sequence comes from Bacillus sp. Bvel1, assembly GCF_014872755.1. Classification (NCBI taxonomy): domain Bacteria; kingdom Bacillati; phylum Bacillota; class Bacilli; order Caryophanales; family Bacillaceae; genus Bacillus; species Bacillus sp. Bvel1. Next base: position 433,830 of record NZ_JAAOBZ010000007.1, read on the forward strand.
ACAAACGGAAGCAGGGAGCACCAATTTAGCCAAGGCTTCTTTTTCCCCGCAATAAATGTGATCAATTCCTTGATGTGAAGGTCCGTATACAATTTCCGCCTTTGCAAATGCCGCATAGCAGTCTTCTTTTGACAGCACTTTTTTGCGGCAGCGCGCTTTCAGCTGTTCAATATGCAAAACCGGCGCCTCAGACAGCGGCTCAATCACAGCACTGCCTTCACAATAAATGTCTGAATCGTTTTCATTGCTGTACACTTGAAATGAAATATTGCCGTTATCCTCTAAGGAAAGACCTGTCGTCATACGCAGCGGCTCTTTTTTATGAACGGCCTGGCGTATCCAGCTGATATACCGCAGCGAAATGCCGGTTTTAGCCGTGTATTCAGCGGCTAACGGCGCGGCAGCCAGTTCAGCCGCGGCTCTCGCCATTTCAAGATAAGCCGCCCCGGGGAGAACACGCTTGTTTCGGACGATATGATCGGCTAAGAAGAATTCATCTCCGTTCAGTACCGTGCTGAATTTTTGTTCTAACAAATCTGATGTATTGCGGTGAAGCAGCGGGTGAAGCCTGCTTTCTGTATTTACGGAAGTGACGGGATGATCGGGCTCCGGTATCCAATAGCGTTCCTTCGCAAACGGATATGTCGGCAGACTCATCCTGCGCGGTTTCTCCTCCCGATACAGCCGCGTCCAGTCTATCTCAAATCCTTTTGACCACAGCTCCGCAAGTTTTTTGTAAGTGCCGCTGTCCGTCCATTTTCGGATCAGCTCCTCCGTATCCTGATCATCATTCAGGAAACCCCTGATTTCCGTTCCGCTATCAGACCGGCCTTGAAAGCAGCCGTCAATCTGCCGTTTTCGTTCTGTAAATTCGGTTAATTTCCTGATCAGGTCCGCTTGATCGTTCACTAAAAAAACAAGCCGTTCTTCCATTGCCAGCCGTCCCGTTTGCAGCGTATACGCCAGTGACCGCAGGGAAAAAGGTTCATCAGACTGCTTCTCTAAGCCGGACTGACCGAAAAGACCGGAAAGAATATTCTTATGTTTCTCATCGTTTGTCAGACATTCTGCCAAAGTCCGGACGGAAGTATGCTGTATGAGATCAGTCATGTCTATTGCCAGCCCGTATTGATCCGTCAGCCGCTCAGAAAACTGTGTCAGCTGCATGACATCCAAGCCGAATTCCTTCCAATCCTGTTCACCATCTACCGAGCCGGCCTCTACATGCAGAACTTCGGCCAGAGCACCGCGCAGCGCATTTTCCAGCTGATTTTGCATTGTATCTGTTTTGTCATGACGCGGCCCGCTTCCTTCAAGCGCTTTATCTTTGAGAAACATCAGCAGGCGGGCAGCGTATTCCTTCAGCCGCTCCGGATTTTTCGCTGATAGAGGCACGATATACGGTCTCTCTTGATTCTCCGTAATGCCGGGGTTTTTGGGCCTGTACTCTTCTAAAATGAGATGAACGTTTGAACCCGTCGCCCCGAATGAACTGATGCCTGCGCGTCTCGGACAGGAATGTTCTCTGCCGTTCTCTGTATACGCCGGCTTTTTCCATGACTCGGTTTTTTGCTGCACGTAAAATGGCGAGTCCTCTAAACGGAGATACGGATTAATCGTCTCTGAGTGCAAAGAAGGGACAAGCGTTTTGTGAAACAGCTGCAAAACCGTTTTATGAAGCCCGCTGATTCCGGCGGCTGACTCCGCATGTCCGATATTCGATTTAACGGAACCGATCGCACAAAATTGCCGATCCTCCGTAAACGTGCGGTAAGCTTTAACAAGACCTTGTATTTCAATCGGATCTCCTAAAGAAGTTCCGGTTCCATGCGCTTCCACATAAGAAATCGTCCTGGGATCGATCCCCGTCTTTTCAAGACATTCAGCTATCATATCCCCCTGCGCCACTGGGCTCGGCACGGTAATCCCGCTGACGGTTCCCACGTGATTGACGGCGCTGCCTTTTATCACCGCATAAATATGATCCTTATCTTCTTCGGCTTTGTGAAGCGGCTTCAGCAGCACGGCCCCGATGCCGTCAGCTGAGACATAGCCTGTGCCGCCTTCGCCGAACGTGCGGCACAGCCCGTCACTCGAATGCATATCCATCAAGCCGTATGTGATATATTTTGTCGGGTGCAATGATAAATTGACGCCTCCGGCAAGAGCTGCTTCACATTCACCGCGTCTCAGACTTTCCGCCGCCATATGGACGGCCGTCAGAGATGACGAACACACCGTGTCAACCGCCATGCTCGGCCCGTGAAAATTGCAGAAATATGAAACCCGGTTTGCGATCGGCGCATAGTTCAAGGGATAAGGAAAGACCAGCCCTTTGGCCGCAGCTTCAGCGCCGGCGAGAGAATAATCCATATGCATCACCCCGGCAAACACACCGACGTTCATTCTCTTATTCGGCCCTTTCGGCTGAACGATTGTTTCCGGGGTATAGCCTGCATCCTCAATCGTTTCCCAGCATGTTTCTAAAAACAATCGTTCTTGCGGATCTTTAGCTTCTGCCTCCCGCGGAGAAATCCGGAAAAATTTCGCATCAAAACAATCCGGATCGTCTATAAAACCGCCCCATTTGGAAATCGGCTTGCCGGACGGCGATCGCAAATGCTCATATTTCCTCGTATCCCAGCGGGAACGAGGCACTTCCGTTACGCTGTTTTCTCCATTTTTTAAATTTGCCCAGAATTCACGAAGATTTTTGGCGCCGGGGTACCGTCCCGCCATCCCGACGATCGCAATATCTCCATTCTGCGTTCCGGCTGACGCCGATTTTTTCACGCGGTTTTGGGTCGTCCTCTTTTTTTCCCGGCGCAAAGGTTCAGCATTTGGATGCCCGCTTTGAGCATGGCCGAAGCCGGCTCCGTAATGTTCGCACAAATATCCCGCCAATTCCGCGATTGTCGTGTATTCAAATAACAGCGTCGGCAGAAGCTGCGTTCCGATTTTTCGTTCAATTTCCTTTACCATGTCCAACAGCCCCGGAGAATCCAGCCCCATTTCATAGTAGCCGATATCCGGGTCAATCTCTTTCACAGGTTTGTTCAATCGGGCGGCAAGCAATTCTTTTAAATAAAGGATGCACTGTTCAGTAAGGCCGGCGGAAGCCTCCGCACGGCGGGGCTCAGAAGGCGCCGGTTCCGCTTGCGGAGCCGGGACGGCATTCCGCCCGTCAGGTTCTTTCTTTTGCCGTTTCTGATTGATCAGTTCCGGGTCCCTCACCCGTTTATTGGCGAAGTTTTTCAGTTCGCCGACTTTTCTGCCTTCCTCATTGAAAAACTCCATTGTCACGTAAACGAGATCTTTCTTACGGGTGACGGATTCTTTTTTTATCTTGGTGATACATGTCGTCTGCAGCAATTCGGCGCAATAAAACGATTCATAAAACAGCGGCAGAAATAATTGCCCCTCCTCCCTCGTCAAAGGCGCGAGATATACATTGGAGCCGATGCTGCTCGCATCTATCAATGCGGGATGAAACATCGCCTCTTCTGCATGGTCCAGCTGATCCTTTTGCACCGACAGATCAATATAAATCGATTTTTCAGTCTGGTAGACGCTTCCGCAGCCTTTCATTATTCCTGAATGAACCAATTCTTGATCCCTGCATTCCGCGTAAATATCCTCAAGCGGTATTTCTGCCGCCGTTTGTTTTACGGCATCCATCCGGACGCTCTCTTGGAAGCCGGCGGGCTTTACGGAATGCATTTGCGCCGCGGCATATATCTTTGTCTCTGCTGCTTCGTCACCTTGTTTTTGCCCTTTCACCTCTACCTTCCACTGCCCTTCGCCGTTCTCTGTACAGTCAACGGAAAGCAGGATTGTTTCTCCCTGTTCAGGAGCTAAAGGGTGAAAAATCGATAAGTGCCTGAGTTCAAGGCCGGCATGAAAAAAACCGTTTTCTCTGAAAGTCTGATAGATCAGGTCAATATAAGCCAGACCCGGCAGCAGTTCCTTTCCATAGGCTTTATGATGTTTCAGAACGGGATGCTGATTGTTAATAAGAAGCTGCTCTTGCATATGAACTTCCTCCATATCGACGTTCAATTTTCAGCGCAATCAGTAAGTCTTCATTTGTTTCCAAAACGTATTCGGGCGGGATTCATGTGCGTTTTCATGCAGGCTTTCAGCTTTGTCCGGACGGATGGGCCGGCGTTTTAATTCCTGTCTCGGCAAAGGCTTTCTAACCGGGGTATACGCCTCTTGCTCCCAGGCTTCCACTATGACATGGGCATTCGTCCCTCCGTCGGCGAAACTGCTGACGGCGGCAATCCGCGGTGAATCCGTCCATTCACGCAGAACGTGCGAAAAATAAAACGGCGAGGCGGACAGATCGTAATGCGTCATCGGCTCTTTGCCCGAAAGGAAAGGCACACGCATTCGGCGCGAGAGCATAAGCACTGTTTTAATGAATCCGGCAATCCCTTCAGCGCATAACGGGTGTCCGATATTCGGCTTCATCGACCCCAATTCGCAAGGCGCGCTGTTTTGCATACGGTACACCGCTTCAATCGCCCTCAGTTCCAAAAGGTCGGTTACTTCAGAGCCTGAACCGTTTGCTTCAATGTAGCTGATATCCTCCGCTTTTCTGCCGCTTTTGGCAAGCGCCTTGGCCATCACTTCTTTCTGCGCCTGTATATTCGGTGTGGCAGGCCCCGCGGTTCTGCCGTCATTGTTTACGGAAATGCCTTTAATGACCGCATGAATCCGGTCCCCGTCTTTTACAGCCTGGGCCGCTGTTTTTAAATACACCATTCCGACGCCTTCTCCCAATACGATGCCTCCGGTGCGGCGGTCAAAAATATGAAACGCAGGCTCTTCGCTTAACAGATTGCGAAGTTCGAACATCCGGTGGGTTTGACCGGATTCCAGCAGACTGACTCCCCCAACCACCGCTGAGTCGATTTCACCGCAAGAAAGCGCCTGTATCGCCATATTCATACCGACAAGCGCTGAAGAACAGGCCGTATCCAAAACGAGACTCGGCCCCTTCAAATCAAAGAACTGAGAAAGATTGGCCGCCAAGTAATTCGGGCCGGCGGCGACTATCGGATTTTTTGCATGCTTCAGACGGTTTTCGTCAGGCATACTGCCGCCGCGTCCTCCTAAATAGACACCGGCTGACCTGCCTTTCATTTCTTGTAAAGAGTAACCGCTGTCTCTGAACAGATGAAGCGCTTCTTCTAATATAAGAAAGGACTGGATATCCATCGCCTTGATGTCTTCTTCGGGAATAAGGAAAAACTCCGGGTCAAAATGCGTTACATTTTTTAAAAGGCCCGCATAATCCGCCTTCTCCGTTTTCCAGCGTTCTTTCGGCACCCTTTGAATAGCCGACGTCCCTTCAGACAGCAGCTTCCAATAAGCTTCAATTGATTCAGCTCCCGGAAAACGGCAGGACATTCCGACAACAGCGATGTCTTGCGCCGCTGCAGCGCCAGAAGGCTGAATGACAGCGGCTGCTGTTTGTTTGGGAACGTCCGGGATTACAGGCTGAACCGGTTTTGAAACGGCAGCTTTGATTTCCGGATATGCCGTTTCAAGCCATCCCGCCAGCGCAGCAACCGTAGGGTATTCATACAGCACCGCCGGGTCAAGGTCAGCTTTGATCCTCTTTCCGATCGCTCTGGACACTTGGGCAAGCATGATGGAATCGGCTCCGTAATCTTGAAACGGTGTATCAGATTCAAATCTTGACGGCTCCAGTCTTAATTCCCGGCAGCAAATGCCCGTCAGCCACTCCTCTACGCTTTCTGTCTCACCCTGTACATGCTGCTTTGTTTCGGTAAGGCCGGTTGAAAGCATCAGACGGTCGGGCTCCCATTTTTCCGGCTGAATGACGGCCGGCATAATAACAGATCCGCAATCGCCTGCCATAACGGCATCAAACAGGCTCAGCCCTTCTCTGTCAGTGATGCTTTTTAAACCGCTTTTCAGATACGCCCGGCTTTTTGATTCGCCCATACCCGTTTCTTTCCAGCTCGGCCATTGGATGCTCAGCACCGGAAAACCTTTTGCGGCCGCAAAATAATCCATATAGGCGTTAGCCATGGCATAATCGCTTTGGCCCGCTCCTAATTCCGGCATCACGCCGGACACTGAAGAAAACAGCGCAAAAAATCGGAGAGGCTCCTTGTGCAGCGCTTGATACAACAGGTCCAGTCCGTCAGTTTTAGGTTCAAGCACAGTCATCATCTGTTCTCTTGTTTTGCGGATAAAGGCGGGATGATCGAGATCTACGGCTCCCGCTGCGTGTATCACGCCTCCAATCGGTCCCATCTTCTCTTTCACCCGGCTGACGGCCTGCTCATATTCAGGGCCGGAAGATACAGACAGCACTTCCGTTCGGACACCTTTTTGTTCGAGCTCTCTGATTCTTCTCACTTTATCGGAAAACGGGGAATTCCGTTTGATATGATCATCCCACTCCGCTTTCGGAGGCATTGTTTCTTTTCCGGTAAGCACGAGTTTCGTGACTCCGTAACGTTCGGCAAAATGCCGGGCGAATAAATATCCGAGTCCCCGGGTCCCTCCGGTGATCCAGAGCGCATGGTCTTTCGGAAATGAAAATTCTTTTTCAGCTAAGCCGTTTGTTTCCTTTAACCGCGCGTGATAGCGCACACCGTTTCGGTAACACACTTCGATGTCTTCAGAATCGCGAAAAAACTCCTCTGCGATCTGGTTTGCGAGCTCGGAATCTTCAGCAGTCCGTTCTGCATCCATATGCCGCGAGCGGATATCCTTATACTCACTTTGGAGCATCCGGTACAATCCGGCCTTTTTTGCACCTGAGAGATTTATCGTTTCATTCGCAAAAGGTTCAAGCCCCTTTGTCACACAAAGCAGCTGAAGCTTTCGGCCGCGGTTTCTGTTGTCGATGAGAGACTGCAGACGATGAATCCAGCCGTCATCATGATTGATTTCCGTCCCGCATCCCGTCACATCAATCAGACCGCCAAATCGGGCCGCGTCCCCGGATATTTCCGGTGATGCAGCGTCAATGATTTCAGACTCGGGGAAATAACGGGACAGCTCAACGGCCAAATTTCCTGTCTGGTGATCAGCGGCTATTCCGATGACGCCCCGCACTTCCTTAGCCGGAACACGGCTGCTTTCTGCCCAGCTTTTCTGTAAAAAGCGGAATTCACGAAATGTTTCAGAATGTGTTTCAGCACCGCGAACATTGTCCGGCGCTGCATCGTCCGGCCAATAACGATCCTTTATAAATGGATAACCGGGAAGGCTGACGCGATGCGGCAGGCTGCCGTTATAAAGCTCTGACCAATCAATCTTCAGCCCTTTTACCCAAAGTTCCAGAAGCTTCGCGAATTTTTTTCTTTTCATCCATTTACGGACGGCTTCCTGCATATCTTCATCCTTAAAAACGGCTAGAATATCTTTATACTGTTTGCTTTTTCCCCTGAAGCAGCCGTCTGTTCCGCCGTCAATAAAACGCTGCAGTTTTTCCGCTAACTGCTCTGTCGACGTCACGATAAACGCCGCACGTTCTTCCATCGCTTCTCTTCCGGTTTGAAGGGTGTAAGCCGCATCCCGGAGGCTGCGGTCTGTGACGTCATTTTTTCTGATCGCTTGAAGAAGCTGCTGCGCCCGCTGCTTCAGGCTGGCCTCCTGTTTGGCGGATAATAAAATGACTGCGGGATCTTCATCTGTGAATGGCTCAGAAATCTCCCTATCAGGTTCAATATATTCTTCTATCAATATGTGGGCATTTGCCCCGCCCGCGCCAAAAGAAGAGATTCCCGCGATTCTCGGAATCTCTTTTTGCGCTCCGTTTTCCTCAATGACCGGCCGTTTCCAGTCTGCCAATTCACGCTGCACCGCAAACGGCGTCCGGTCAAATGCAATATTCGGATTCAAACTTCGGCAATGTAATGAAGGGGCCAGCTTTCGTTTTTGAAACTGGAGCAGCAGTTTTGTTACACCGGCAATGCCTGCCGCGGCTTCCAAATGCCCGATATTGGATTTAACTGAGCTGATGGCGCAAAAGCCTTTATCTGACGTTTTCGTTTGAAATGCGCGGGTCAAACCGTCAATTTCGATCGGATCTCCGAGTTCAGTGCCCGTGCCGTGGGCTTCGATACAGCTGATCATCCGCGGATGTATTCCTGATTTTTCAAGCGCGCCGGAAATCACGTCAGCCTGGGCGCTCGGACTCGGCACTGTATACCCGTTTGTTCTGCCGCCGTGATTGATATGAGTGCCGCGAATCACCCCGTAAATATGGTCCTTATCAGCCATCGCTTTTGACAGCGGCTTTAACAGCACGGCCCCGACGCCTTCACCGGGAACAAATCCGTCCCCGCCTTCACCGAAACTTTTGCACGTTCCGTCTTTTGAAAGCATTCGATAGGCGCTGAGCTCCGCATAAGCCGAAGGATGCGTATACACATTCACACCGCCGGCAATCGCCATGTCACATGCGCCGCGAAGGATGTTTTCACACGCTTCATGAATTGCAGTCAGCGAAGACGAGCACATCGTGTCGATCGGCATGCTCGGCCCTTTCAGATTAAGAAAATAGGAAACTCTGTTGGCCGCTGAACTGAACGACGTTTTCGGCTGCAGGGTGCCGCCGTTTTTCCAGTACATTCCGTACCCGTTTTTCGTAATGCCAGCAAAAACGCCGACCCGGCCGTTATACAGATTCTCAAGCTGTTCCTTCGTATAACCGGCATCCTCCAGCACCTGCCAGCACATTTCAATAAAGAGACGCTCCTGCGGGTCCATATTCAAAGCATCACGGGGTGAAATTTGAAAAAACAGCGGATCAAAGAAAGCGGCATCTTTCAGAAACCCGCCCCGCTTACTGTAACTTTTCCCTGCTTTCACGGCCGCTTCGGGATCTGGGTTGTAGTACCTGTCCTTTTCCCAGCGCTCTTCGGGAATTTCGGTCACACAGTCTTTTCCGGCCGCTAAGTTATCCCAGTACTCTTCAAGTGTTTCAGCTTGCGGATAACGTCCGCTGACTCCGATAATCGCAATCCCTTCTTTTGTCTGTTTCTCATTGGAAAAAGCAGGCCGTTTTCTTCGCTTGGTAAACGACGGAAGCACCGGAAAATCTTCATTTGCCAAAACCTGTTCTGATATGCCTGAACGGTGCTCATCATCATTTGTCCATTTTCGGCATTCATTCGGATAATCCGTGACAAAGTGAGCTGCCAAAGAGCCCAGTGTCTTATATTCGTAAAAAACCGTTTTGGAAAGGTCACCGAAAAGCAGAGACAATTCGCGGTTCAATTTCGTCACAGTGACTGAGTCGATTCCGTAAGTTTCCAGCGGCTCTTCAGTATCTATGTTGGAAACAGCAATTTTTGCAGTCAGGCCAAAAAGCGTTTTGAGCTGAAGAAGCGTTTGTTCATACAAACGTTCACTGCGGTGTTCGGCATTGGTTTTTCCGGAAGCGCCCGTCTTGATGACAGGCTGCAGCTTCAACCCCGACAGAGAAGCCCATATTTTTCCTTCTCCGTCACATAAATCAATATAAAAGCTCCCCGCCTTCTCTTGTATCTCGGCCCATACCTTGTCAGGACAAGATTCATAAAACAAAAGCTCGTCCAATGAAACCGGAGCGAGCGTTTTATATTCTTTGCCGCCAAGCAGCGCGCATGCCTCTGTCACACTTTGCATCACACAGGGAGGGAGGCCGAATCGGGCGGATTCTTTTTGGTTTGTCAATGGAATTGATATGTCTGCCAGCATCCGTCCTGATGAAGCGTAAATACGCTCAATTCCTTTCATGTGCTCACTGTATTGAACGGTATCGTTCTGAGTGATGGCTTCAATTTGCTGCTTATCCATCAGGGAACCGCTGTTTTCCTTCAAGCGGCTGATATCCAGCATGCCGGGCGCAGCATCAACTGGCTGAATCGTCCCTTGGCTGTACACATCATAATGACTGGAATCAGCAGAAAATGGATTATAAATCTCAAACCTTTTGGCTTCACCCTCTGCGGGTATCAGCCTGATTTCGATATGGAACGGCTCAGCCTCAGTCAGAATGGGCTTTGACCACACGATATGCGTCAGCCGGACAGCCGCAGTCTCCTTTACTGTCAAAACAGCCGCAGCTCTCGCCATTTCCAAAAGAAGTTCTCCAGGCATAAGCTTTTTATGCTGTAAAGAAATATCAGCGAGAAAAAATTCCCGGCCGCTGAAAGCTGCCGAGAATCCCTGTCCCGTTTCATCGGAAATATGCTGCTGAGCAAGCGGATGAAGGGAATCCGCTTGGCGAAGTCCCATCCGCATATCATAATCACGCAAAATGCCGATCGCATCCTGTTTTGTCATTTTTTTATTTTTGACGTCAGAAAAAACCCGGTGCAGAAACTCTTTCATATGGTTTCCTCCATTACGCTAATCCCTGTAAAAACCGATCGTTCTTTTTACAGCGGCTTCTATGCTTATTTCGTTTTTCTCCAATTCATCAAGCAGGCGTTCATAAGTCTCAAGCGGGGACGTATCAGTCCCGTAAGTCTCCCGGTGCCTTATATGCTGCGCACTGTGCGGTATCCAGCAATGTGTTTTCGCAAAAGGATAGACAGGCAGGCTGACTTTTTTCGGTCTTTCGTCCTGATACAATTTACTCCAATCAACATGCAAGCCTTGCACCCATAATTTTGCAAGCATTGCATACTTTCCTGCTTCAATCCATTGATCTACGGCCCCGCTCATTTCTGCATTGTCCGTCATCTCTGTAAACAGCTGTTTCATCGCTTTGTTCCGGCCTGTAAAGAAATTCTGCCCCGTCTCCTTGCCGCTGAGGAAATCATTCAGCGCGTTCGTAAGCTCTTCTTTTGTTTCAGCAATGACGGCAAGGCGCTCTTCCATTTCATCCCGGCCAAGCTGAAGCGTATAAGCGATATCCGCAAGAGCTCCGTCAGCTGAATGTGACTTTTCCAAATATCTGCGCAGCTGTTCCGCACGTTCCTTCAGCTGTTCCGCCGTCTTTGCCGAGATAATGAATAAGGACGGCTGAAGTTCACCGGCCGTCCATTGTTTCTCTTCAACAGGAGAAACATATTCTTCGAGCACGACATGAGCATTGACACCGCCAAATCCGAACGAGCTGACACCCGCTCTCCGCGGCAGTTCATTTCCGCTATCATCAGTCGCCGCTTTCCACGGCTGAGTTTCGCGGACGAAATAAAACGGGCTGCCGTCGAGGCTGATATACGGATTAACGGTTTCACAATGCAGACTTTTAACGAGCGTTTTGTGCTGCATCTGCAAAATAATTTTTAAAAGTCCGGCCATGCCGGCGGCAAGCTCTGTGTGGCCGATATTCGTTTTGACGGAACCGAGGCCGCAATGAGGCTGATCGGGTGCCGTTACTCCGGCTTTCTGATAAAGCGCTGCAAAAGCCGCTTTGAGTCCGTTGATTTCTATCGGATCTCCGAGCGCCGTTCCCGTGCCGTGGGCTTCAATATAACTCACTGTACGGGGGTCGATGTTCGCTTGCTGATACGCTTTTATCATGACTTCTGTCTGCGCTTTCGGATTCGGCGATGTAAGGGAAGCCGCCCTTCCGCCATGATTTTCCGCCGTTCCGCGGATAACGGCATAAATACGGTCGCCGTCACGTTCCGCATCAGATAATGTTTTCAAAACAATCATGCCGGCACCTTCAGCTCTGACATAGCCGTCCGCTTGATCGGAAAATGTTTTGCAGCGCCCGTCTTCACTGAGCATTCCTGCTTTATTAAAGCTGATATGCATGTCCGGCGACACAATAGCATTGACGCCTCCTGCAATCGCGATGCCGCAGTCTCCGGCCTGAATTGCCCTGACCGCACGGTGAACAGCGACCAATGAGCTTGAACAGGCGGTTTCAATCGGTTCGCTCGGCCCATGTATATTCAGAAAATAGCTCATGCGGTTCGGACCGATTGACGGAACCGTTCCGGCAGCGGAAGAACCCTCAATCTCTATATGGAACTTTGAAGCTTCCTGAGCGTAACCGCTGTTTGTCGTGCCTGCAAAAATGCCTGTATTTGTACCTGACAGGCTTTTTGCAGAGCAGCCGGCATCTTCAATCGCTTTCCATACATGCATCATTAAAAGTCTTTGCTGAGGATCCATCATTTCGGCTTCATGCGGAGAAATACCGAAAAATAAAGGATCAAATTGAGCGGTTTCATCAATGAAGCCGCCCCACTTTACATTGCTCGCATTTTTACCTTTCTGCGGATCTCCGTAATACTGTCTCCAGTCCCAGCGCTCCGGCGGTATTTCAGAAATGCAGTCCTTTTCTCCGGCTAAATTCTCCCAAAACATTTCCGGATTTTCAGCCATTGGAAATGCACAGCTGATTCCGATTATCGCCACGGGCTCTTCAGGTGCAGCTGCGGTTTTTGTTTTAGGAAGGCGGGACGGAATCGAGAATGGCTCCGTCTTCATTTTTTTACGCTCAACCGGTTTCTCCGTTTCTGTTTCTTCCTGTGGGCCGAATGTATCCGGATGTTCCGTCAGCAAGTATTGGGCAAAACTAAAGACTGTCGGATATTCAAAAAACACGGCTGGCGTCAGTTCAAGCCCATACATTTTATTTAGTTCATTTGCAAACTGCGTGAATGAAACTGAATCAAATCCATAATCTCTCATCTCTGATTCAGCATCTATTTCTTCTTCTTTCACCTTCAGAATGCCTGATATCATATGTTTGAGTTCCGCTTGTACTTTATTTGGCAGATGGACGTGGGTCTTCCTTGACACATGAATGCTGCGTGACGGTTCCGGCGCTTCAGGCATCAGGTTTTTTCGAATCCGTTTCTCGTCGCCTTCTGCCACCATGACCTGGTGTGCTCCGGAGGCAAAAGCGGCGTACAGCGCCTGGATGCCTGAAGCCGATCGCATGGCTTTCATTCCGGTCTGTTCATACATCAGCCGTTCTGTCTCTTTGTCCACGCGCATACCGCCTTCTTCCCAAAGCGGCCAGTTGACGGACAGGGTCTGCCCGCTCCGCTTGTTGTCCCGCACGAGACGATTTCGGCGGGCTGCATATACGTCCATAAATGCGTTGGCTGCCGCATAACCGGCCTGCCCCGGGTTTCCCATACCTCCCGCCAAGGAAGAAAACAGAATGAAAAAGTCCAGCCGCGCATCTTTCGCTGCTTCATCAAGATTGATAAGCCCTTTCACCTTCGGCGCCATGACGGTCTTCCGTTCGTTTTCTGTCTGGTTCAGAATGTAATTGTCGGCGATCACGCCGGCGCCGTGAATGATCCCGTCGAGTGTTCCGTGCTCCTCCTGTATGCCGCGGACGAGGGCGATGACCGCCGCCCTGTCTGTCACATCAACCGGTTGATACAATACGCGGGCACCCGACGCTTCCAAGCGCCGTAAGCGGGCGGAGCGGTCTTTATCAAGCGCTTCCGCCCTTCCCGTTAATATGAGGACGGCGTTTTTGACGCGGGAGGCTATTTCTTCAGCGAAAATCAGCCCGATGCCGCCCGCTCCCCCGGTGAGGAGGTAAACCCCTTCGTCTTTCCACGGAACGGCGCCGCTTTGAAGCGCAGGCAGGTGACGCCAGTTTCTGACGAGACGTTTGCCGGCTTGATAACGGATTTCCGCTTGTTCAGGGTGCGTCCGGTTTTCTTTCAGCTTGGCAAGAAGCGATGATGCTGGCTCGTCCGGATCGGCTTGGATGACTTGGCCGTACAGCTTCGGATGTTCAAGGTGAGCCGTTTTCAGGAAAGCGGCCAGCCCCGCCAATACATTGTCTTCCCCCCTGTCGGGGACAAGAAGCTGGATCAGCGTTTTTCCCTTCTGTTTTTCTTTGATAAGACGCTTGACGATCGCTGACAGCTCCGCCGCGCAGGCGTCATAACGGTCTTCAATCGGACCTTCCCCGTCAGCCGCACATACGGCGCCGTTTATGTCCTCAGCGTTCATTCCGCCATACAGCGTCACGTATCTGAAAGACTCTGCTTGTCCGCCGCCTTCACCCGGCGGTGATTCCTGCCACTTTGGCTGAAGCAAGAGCGGTTTTCCCTCCGTTTCCTCTTCCAGAAAACGGGCGGTGAGCCCCGTCAATCGGACACATACCTCGCCGTTTTCATCACACAGCTCAATATGATAGGCGCCGTCCGCTGAGGAAAGCACCGCCCACATCGTCTCCCGGCACGCAGAAAACACCTGCATATCTTGGAGGGCAAACGGCAGAAACGGCCGTCCGGACGCGGAACCGTCTGAGTGCACGAGACCGATAGAAGCCTGGAGGGCGGCGTCCAGCATGCTCGGATGCAGGATGAACGGCTCCTTTTCTTCGCGGGCGTACGGCGGAAGAGTGAGCTTCGCGAGCACTTCTCCGCTTCCGGCATAGACGGCGTCAAGCGCCTGATGAGACGGTCCGTAGGTGATGCCGAGACTGTCGAATGCTTCATAGCACTCAGCCTTTGACATGCGCCGGCCGCCGCAGCGCGCCTGAACCGCCTCCACATCGAGTACCGGAGCACGCTCCGTCTCTTCGAGCACGGCCTTTCCCTGGAAAAAGACAAGCGGCTCTTCTCCTTCGGCATACGCTTCAAAAGCGATGTCTCCGTTTTCTTCCGGCTGAAGCTTTACATGAAGCGTCACGCCTTCAGAAAGCGCCGTCACCGGACGGAGCCAAACGATCTGTTTGAGCCGGACACCCGCTTTCCCGCCCGGCAAGCCCTCAGCGGCAAGTGTAACGGCGGCCCGGGCCATTTCTAAAGCAGCCGCGCCCGGAAGCACCGGTTTTCCATTGACGATGTGATCGGCAAAAAACGGTTCACGCCCTGAAAAAACAGAAGTAAAGCGCTGGGCGGTAAAGGTCGATGTATTCGCGTGGAGCAGCGGGTGAAGTCTGGCTGCTTTCTCACTTTCCGCTGAGCCTGTTTTGTCAAGTGACACATCAGCTTTTGTGACCCAATATCGGTCTTTGGCAAAAGGATAAGCCGGGAGACTGATGCGGCCCGGGTTGCGCTGATAAAGAGCTGACCAATCGACGTCAAGTCCTTTAACCCAAAGGTCAAGCAGCTTTCCGTATTTCCCTTTTTTCAGCCAGGCATTTATGGTAAGCGCCATATCTTCATCAGAAGTGAGCGAAGCCGCCAATGAATGATGTTTGGCTGTCCTGCCCCGCCAGATATGAGCATGTTCGATATGATCGTTTGAGAAACTCATAAGCTTCATTTTCAGTTCTTCTATCGACTCGGCCGTAAATGCAAGCCGCTCAGCCATCGGTTCTCTTCCCGCCTGAAGCGTGTAAGCGATTTTGGCCAAATCCCCGTCAGAACGTTTTTTTCTTATGACATCATCCAGAAGCTGGCGGGCGCGCTCTGTCAATTGCTGCTCATTTCGCGCTGATAAAATAATAACAGCCGGTTTTTGCGGAGAAACAGACGCGTTTTCCCTTGGTTTCAGGCTGTCAGACGGCACATATTCCTGAATGATGATATGCGCGTTTGCCCCTCCTGCTCCAAAAGAGGAAATACCGGCAATTCTCGGATATTCCTTCATTTCACCCGTGATATTCAAGACAGGTCGTTTCCATTCCGTTTCTTTTTGCTGTACGAAAAACGGAGTGTGCTCAAACTCAATATTCGGATTCAATTCCGCCGCATGCAATGAAGGGGCAATCCTCTTATGTTTCAATTGGAGAAGCAGTTTGGTGATTCCCGCAATCCCGGCAGCGCTTTCTAAATGTCCGATATTTGATTTAATTGAACCGATGGAACAAAACTGCCGGTCTTCTGTTGTCATGCGAAAAGCTTTCGTTAACCCGTCGATTTCAATCGGATCACCGAGCGCAGTGCCCGTTCCGTGGGCTTCCAAGTAACTGACCGTTCTCGGGTGAATGTCTGTCCGTTTCAACGTCTCTGCGATCAGATCAAACTGCGCTTTCGGATTCGGCACCATATAAGCGTTTGTCCTGCCTGCTGCGTTCAGCATGCTTCCTTTGATAACGCCGTAAATATGATCGCCGTCTTTCTCCGCTTGAGCAAGCGGCTTTAACACAATCGCCCCTACTCCTTCACCGTCAACAAAACCGTCCGCCCTGTCTCCGAAAGATTTGCATTTATCACCGGGAGACAGCATTGAAAAAGCGGACAGCCGCTCATAGTGAGCCGGATCAACGATAAGATTGACTCCGCCGGCAATCGCTGTTTCACTCATTCCGCTCCGCAGGCTTTCTGCAGCGAGATGGACAGCTGTTAAAGAAGAAGAACAGGCTGTATCCACAGCCATACTCGGCCCTTGAAAATTGAACAAAAACGATACTCTGTTTGCGATAGACCAGTCGCTGGGAACTGTCGGGTAATTGCTGTTCATCACACCGACAAAGACTCCGATTTTCCGGCTGTCACAAAGCGTGGCCGGGGTGTACCCCGCATCTTCAATGCTTGAATAAGCAGTCTGCAGAAACAACCTTTCCTGCGGGTCCATCCTTTCAGCTTCCGCGGGAGATATACGGAAAAACAGCGGATCAAATTTATCAATGTCATCGAGGAAACCGCCCCATTTTGAATAAATGGCCCCCCATTTTCCGCGTTCCTCGTTATAAAACGTTTTCCAGTCCCAGCGATCTTTCGGCACTTCTGTAATAGAATGCCTGCCGGCTTTTACATTTTCCCACAGCTCATCAACGTGATCGGCGCCCGGATACCGGCCTGACAGACCGATGACAGCGATATCCTGGATATAGGGATCTCCGTTTGTCCTGCTTTCTTCCTCGTTTTGAGGAATTACATTCAGGTTATCTGTGTGATCAGACAGCTGCTCCTCACGCACACCCATCGCTTTCATAAATGCTCCCCGCTGAGAAAGAAGCAGGTAATCCGCGATTTCTTCTATCGTCTGATATTCAAAAAAGAGGGTGCTGGTCATTTGGTCAAACACGTTACGAAAAGCATTTGTGAGCCTGACGACCAGAATAGAATCCAAACCGTATGCGGTTAAGGAAACCGACGGATCCATTCTCCCGCTCGGAATCTTCAGCGTTTTTCCTATTAATTCCGTCAGATATGTGATGCCCCGTTCCCTTACGTTTGAAATCGGCGCGGCGCTTTCTGCGGGAGCCTGCATCCGTCCGGCGTTTTCGGAATGAGCCCGTCCATTCCCGAATTGCCGCTCGAGCGCTTCTTTACGGGAAGACAGAAAGTAATCAGCAAGCTCATCAATGGTTTGATATTCAAAAAACAAAGTGCTGCTGACAGAACCGAAGACGTCTTTTAACGCGTTGGTCAGTCTGACGACGAGTATGGAATCCAATCCGTATGCGGTTAAAGGTTCATGGGATAAAAGACGATGCGCCGGCACTTTAAGCGCTTCACCGATTACCTTCTTCATCAGTTCAACGCTTTTTTCTCTCAAGCTGAAATGCAATGTATCATCCGAAAGACCATCTGCGTCATACGGACGGCGCTCCGGTTTTTCTTCTGACGCCTGCGGGAGGGCAAGCCTGACCGTTCCGTCACTTTCAGCCGCTATAATCTGCTGGCCTAAGTCGTGTGCGGCTTCAGCCGGAAACAGAGGATGGACGAACCCTTCAAGTGAAAGCGCTTCCGACCAACCGGCCGGCTCAACCCCCGGACAGCCCGGAATCCGTAAATCATGATCCTCATACAGCCACCAGCCTTCAAGAAGGCCGAACGTCACATGGTTGAATACGGTGCGGCTGTTGATCTCATTTATAAACAGCTGGCCGTTTTTTTGCAGCATTGCTTTCGCATGGCGCAGCGCAGAGCGGATATTTTTTGTCGCATGAAGCACATTGGTCGCGATCACTGCGTCATACGTGCCGATGTCCGGCGCTTCTGTTGATACCGGCTGCTCAGCGTTGAATATTTTATAAGTGACATAAGGATATTCCGGACCGAATATGTCTTCTGCATGTAAAAGAAATGCTTTAGAAATATCCGTGAAACAATATTCGGCAATATGCGCTTCATACGGTTTCAATTTTCTCATGACCGCGGCGCTCGTCCCGCCCGTTCCGGCTCCGATTTCTAAAATGCGGATTTTCGCCTGCGGGTCTTTTTCCAGACGCTCCCGCAAAACTGCAATCAATGTGTCAGCAAGCTTGTCATTGAAAAAATCAGAAATGATATTATTGCGGTAAATGCCTTCCACAAGACGGAAGGAGGAGTCAGGGAACATCACTTCCGTTGCCGGAAGCTTACCGGTTAAAATGTCTGGAAGCACACGCAATGTCTCTTCTGCCAATCTGACATGCGCCCTCATGTCTTTCCGGCGCAGCCAAGTCTCTTTTTTCCGCTCCCATTCCTCCCACACCTCCCCTAGATCCGTTTTTTCCGGAGCAAGCGCTAATTCAGTCAGGAAGACAAAGCTCTCTTTCAGCCATCTGCTGTATTGTTCCGTTATGCCGGCAGCCGATTGAAATAACGGCAAAGTCTCATCAAGCCTTGCGCCCATCTCATAAAGGGTTGATACAAGTATTTTTTCAATGAGGGATTCCATCTCTCTCATGCAGCTCATGACATTTGATGCTTTTACCCGCTCAGCTTCGTCATTCTGCGTGATGTTAACCGCTAATTGTCCGAGTGCGGAAGGAATCTTTTCCGGATAAACCGTTACTTGTTCTTTCAGATCATCTTTCATAAAAACCGGATCTGTCGTTTTGATCAGCGCCAGCTGGTCATAAGGTCCCGAAAGCAGGGTTTCCAGCGTTTTCATCGCTTCGGGCGCCTCGATAGAAGCGATTCCGTCCCGCTCCATCCGTTTCCGGTATTGTTCTGAAGCGACAACGCCGACACTTCCCCAAAAGCCCCAATTGACAACCTTTACGGCATACGGCGCTTTTTGTGAGATCCGCTTAGCAAAAGCGTCTTTAAACGTGCACCCGGCGGCATAATTGCTCTGTCCCGGCGCTTTTTGAAACGACATCATCGAAGAGAAAAACAGCAAGAAATCCAGCGGTTCCCCTTTAGCTACCCGGGCAATCTGCAAGCTGACATCAGTTTTTGCAGAAAGTGAAGCGCGGAACTGGTCCTCTTCCATATTGGCAAAACTCCGGTCTGATAACACGATGGCGGAATGAATGATTCCGCGCACCTTTCCATGTTCCTTCACAATGGTGTCATACGCCCGCTTGAGAGAATCATAATCCGCAGCATCCGCGCTGAAATATTGCGGTGCGGGACCTAAAGCCGCAAGTCTTTTCAGCTTTCTTTCAATCTGTGTATCTTTTTTCCGTCTCCCGATCCAGACAATTTTCGCCTGATAGGTCTGAATCATATATTCAGTCCATACTTCTCCTATTCCGCCTGCTCCGCCGATAATCACATAAACCCCGCCGTGCCGGTATAATGAAGGCTCACCTGCATGAGGCTGGCAGACGGCCAATTGCTGGCGGTGCCACTGACCTGTACGAAAGACCCACGGATTTCCCTCGGGGTCCGCCGGTAAAGAGAAGATATCGGGAAGATGCCGGTCTCCCCTTTGAGATTCCAAATCAAGAAGCCGGATGCTCCAATTGCTGTATTCTTTTGCGAGCGATCCCGCTAATCCGTGTATGCTTGCATGACTCGGATTGACCTCATCATGTTCATGAATCGGCTGTGCTTGAAACGTGCAGATTGTCAATGATAGTTGTTCCGTGTCAAAATTCAGAAGCAGAAGCGATTTTACCAGCCGGAAAAGCTGCATGACCCCGTGCTCCTGTCCGTCGGCCGTATCCGCATCATAAACGGATGGAATCGGATGATCCGGCGCCGCCCATATCATGTGTTGAAAAGAGCCTTGCGCTTTCAGTGTTTCAGCCATTTGTTCCGCGCTGTCCAAAGAAGTGATGTCCGGAAAACGGACATCGGAATACATCTCTTTCAAAGCCTGCTGAAAATCCGGCCCGCCCCCGATGACGATTATTTTTTCTTCACGCATGAAAGACATGCCGGTTTCCGGAATGGTGACGGTGTTCCAAACCGGTGTCATAAGCAATTCCGTTTCACGGCTTTTCTTCGGCATGACGCCGGCTTTTTGGTTAAACCCGGCGCTTTCCCGCACCTCTTTTATGATAAAATCTTTCACTGCCGCCAGCAGCACGCCGCACTCATCACAAATATGCAGATCAAATTGGTGAACGGAGGCCGCTTTTACCTCCGCATGCACAAATACGGTTTTCGCTAACGGTTTAAAAAGCTGTATTTCTCCGAAGGAAAACGGTACGATAAGCGCAGGCTCTTTTTGAAATTGCAACACATGCGCCATTGCAGTTTGAACAGCGCCATCCAGTAAGGACGGATGCAGGATGTACTGTTTAAAATCCGCTTCCAAGTGTGACGGGAGCGTTAATTTGGCCAGTGCTTTCCTTTCTGTATAAGAGAATTCGCGGATGACCTGAAAACTGTCTTTTTGCACGATTCCCGCCTCAGAGAACGAGTGATAGATGTCTTTCGGCTCCGTTCTCTGCGCAAATGGCGCCGGAAGCTGAAAGACCGGGGCCTCAAACGACGATCCATTTTCTTTACAAATCACTTCTCCTTGCGAAAAGAGAGTGCCGTCCGCTCCTTTTTCCTTAATGACATAGCTTATACGCTCTTTTTCCGCTTCAAACTCTATCATGACGGATCTTGGGTCTGTCCCTGTCACAATCGGCTCCATATACCACACATTTTGAAGAGAGACGACCGGGCGTTCTCCCCACAATGCCGCGCCGTATGCCGCCATTTCAAGATGACAGACTCCGGGGAGCACATATTTTTCGTTCACTAAATGATCTTTAAAGAAATATTCATCCTTGGAAAATATCTTTTGAAACGTCCCTTTCCGGGCGGATGAAACATTCTCATCAAGCAGCGGATGCAGCGCTTCACGCCTTTTGATAGATTGGGGCTTTTTCGTATACCGCTTTTTTTGGTCGGTCAGCCAGGACGTTTCCTTTAAAAACGGATACGTAGGAAGCGGAACTTTCTGATACGGCGTCTCCGGCTTTTTGAAACCTTGAAGGCCTTTGACCCACAGCGCGGCAAATTTTTCAGGATCTGAAACGGATTGGCCTGAAACGTCCGGCCGTCCGGGTGACGCTTTTCCGAAGTAAATATGCCTGCCGCCGCTGTGCCCGCTCACAAAGCCGTCCAATCGCTGTTTCAGCTCGGGAAGGGATGACGCAATGACAGCAAGCCGGAAGGAGAAAGGCTCTCTGCCTGACAATAGGGTGGCAGCGATATTTTCCAGGCTGTATCCGCCGGCAGAAGGCGAGTTTTCCAATCGGGCAAGAAAGGAGCTCAATTTTCCGGCATATTCTTTCAGCTGCTGTTCGGAATGTGCGCTTAGTACGACGGCATGCGGTTTTTGCTCAGTATTCCCGTCCGCTTGCCGTTTTGGCTGATAAGCACCTACGATCAGATGGGCATTAGAGCCTCCTGCGCCGAATGAACTGATTGCGGCGATTCTCGGTTTATCTCCTTCAGCCGGCCACGGCCGATTGTTTCGGACGACATAAAATGGCGAATCAGAAAAAGAAATCTTGCGGTTCAGTTCCTCGGCGTGCAGACTGGCGGGAAGCGTTTCATGTTTCATGCTTAAAAGCACCTTGATTAAACCGGCGATCCCTGCAGCCGCTTCCAAATGTCCGATATTGGATTTCACCGAGCCGATTCCGCAGTCATTTTTCTCATCGGTCTGTTTCTCAAATGCCATAGACAGACCGCGTATCTCAATCGGATCGCCGAGTGCCGTGCCGGTACCGTGAGCTTCAATGTAGCTGATATCCGCCGGACTTACCGCGGCTCTGTTTATAGCGGATAAAACCAGGTCCCGGTGCGCTTCCGGATTCGGCACCGTATACCCGGTCGTTTTGCCGCCGTGATTAGTGGCGGACCCCTTAATGACACCGTAGATGTGGTCGTTGTCCGCAATCGCTTTTTTCAATGGTTTTAACAAAACGGCTCCCGCGCCTTCGCCGGGCACGTAACCGTCTCCGCCTTCACCGAAACTGCGGCATTTTCCTTCAGAAGACAGAAAATGCGATTGGCTTAAAAACATGTATTTTTGCGGATGTAAGCTGAGGTTGACGCCTCCGGCAAGCGCCATTTCACAGTCGCCCGACATAATGGCCTGACAAGCCTGATGGACGGCGACAAGCGATGAAGAACACGCCGTATCAACAGCGATGCTCGGCCCATGGAGATCAAGAAAATAAGAAACCCGGTTCGGAATGCCCCAATATAAGGAGCCGGGGCCTTTATACTGATCTTTGAGGAAACCTTCTTCGTGTGCAATTAATGAATATTCATTCCAGGTCACTCCGGCGAATACACCGATTTGATCCGTCGGCCTCGCCGCCGGGTTCCCGTAACCGGCATCCTCCATCGCTTCCCAGCAGCACGTAACATACAATTTTTGCTGAGGGTCCATTAAATCAGCTTCCCACGGGGAAACAGAAAAAAACAGCGGGTCAAATCGATCCGGACGATCAATAAAACCTCCCCATTTACTGTATGACGCGTATTCTGCCGTTTTCTCTTCCGAGTAATAAGAGCTGTCCCATCTGTCCTCAGGGATTTCGGAGACACAATCTTTATTTTCCATTAAATTGTCCCAAAAATCATGCTGGTTTTCCGCTTTCGGAAACATCCCGCTCATTCCGATAACCGCAATATCAGAACTCCTGTCCGTTCCCGGTTCAGGCACCTTTTCAGCCGCCTGTACAGGAAGCACTTCTTCTTCCTGCCGGCTTCCCGTATCAGGCTCCGTTTCTTTGAATTCAAGAACGCTTTCGGGATTTCGTTTCTGCGCACTTAAAAACTCACTCAATTTCTCAATGTTCGGATATTCAAACAGCAGCGTTTCAGAAAGGCCGGTAAATTCTTTATGCAATATGGTCATGATTTCTTCACTGATGAGAGACGTCACGCCAAGAGTAAAAAAAGCGGTTTTATCTTCTGCTTCGGTCACCTCGGCACCCAGCTTTTCCGCTATTACCGTTCTTAAAAATTCGTTAATACATTTCATGAGGATACCATCCCTTGTACAAAAGAATTTTTCTGTGCTTTAACAAGTTAATCCGCCGTCTATTGCCATTGTCTGTCCGGTCATAAAGGACGATTCAGGAGAAAGCAGAAAACGAACGAGTCCGGTCATATCGTCTGTTTCGCCTAAACGCCCCATCGGCGTCCTTCTGATAATCTGCGATTTTTGTTTTTCCGGCATATTTTTCGTCATATCGGTGTCCACAAAACCGGGCGCAAGTGAATTGACACGGATTCCTTTGGACCCGAGCTCCCTGGCCAGGCTTCGCGTCAAGCCGTCAAGAGCCGCTTTGGATGCGCTGTAGACTGAAGTGCCTTTAAATCCTCTTGAACCGATAATGGAGCTTATGTTAACGATTGATCCGGAATTTTGTTTCAGCATGACCCGGGAAACGTTTCGGGTCAGCTTGATGACTGAACCGATATTCAGATTGAGGATGCGGTCAATGTCTTCATCATTGGTCAGGGGCAGCAGCTGATCAAGGTTCAAACCGGCGTTATTGACCAAGCCGTCTATTCTGGAAAACTTGCGGTATACTTGAAGAACAAACTGTTTCATGGCGGCATCATCCGCCGCATCCGCCGCTTCCCAATAAAAGCGGTCACGGTACTTTTCACTCTCTCTCAATGTGTTAATAAAATCAGATTCACTGCGGCTGAAAGCGGCTACTTTGTAATTCTCATCCAAAAGCGCCTGTACAATCGCTTTTCCGAGCCCCCGGCTACCTCCGCTGACGACCGCTACTTTTCCGTTATTCATATTTGCCTCCTGTTTTACACGTTTCTTATTTTTTTAAATCGGTCATTAGACAGTTTCCGATCTGTAACAGAGATGATCTGCGGTATCTGATATGGCTGCAGCTTCTGTCTGCAATGAGCTACGGCCCGCTTTCTGAAAGATTTGATATCTTCCTCTTTTTCAAGTACGGCCTCTGCCGCGACAATCTCGCCCGTAATCGGATTTTTTCGGCCCGTTATGAGAACATCCCGGACATTCGGTATCTCCAGAAAGACGCTTTCCACCTCTGCCGGAAACACTTTCTCTCCGCCCACATTAATGATTTCACTCTTTCTTCCGAGAATTCTTATATATTCGCCGTCTGTTTCCACCTGGTCACCGGTGTCGTACCAGCCGTCTTCATCGAAAGGTGAGGGTGCGTTTAAATAGCCGAGCATCGCCGACTCAGAACGGACCCAAAGCGTGCCTCCGGTAATTTTGGTCTCTGTTCCGGCACCGCCTACTTTCATCCAAGTGGATTGGCTGTCTTTTGATTTCGTTGAGAATATACCCAGTTCAGTTAATCCGTATGTTTGTTTCAGCCGTACATCCGGAAACAGCCGGTGAATGCCGCGCAGCGTTGATTGGGGCATCGGTTCTGTGCCGTAAGTGATCAGCTGGAGTGAAGACAGGTTATAGCCGGCATCCGCCTTGGACATCAGCAGCATGTTTAAAAAAGTAGGGGTGGCGGGGAGCACTTGGACAGCATATTTGTCGACCGCCTGATAAACGGACTCCGGCGTTCTGCTGTCTGATGTGACGATCGTTCCCCCGTTAAACAGAATCGCAAACAGCGTATTAATGCCGCCTATATGATCCAATTTCAGAAAAATGAGCGTACGCAGCGGTTTTCTCTTCGCCGTTTTGTATTTTTCAAGCAGCCGGCCGGCGCTTAACACGGATGCTTTGCTTTTGCCGGAGGTTCCCGATGTGAAAATAATAATGCCTGACTCCCCTTTCTCGCGCAGGTCATCAAGCAGAGGGTGAGAGGCGCTTTCAGAACCTTCACGAAGCGTCCAGCTGTCATTTTCATTTATTTCAATGATTTGATTCACTTTCGCGTCTTCAAACATATCGAGATGCTTTTCCCTTGATTCATTGCTGAGAGGGACAACGATATTTCGGTTTAACAAAAGCGCCATCAGCAAAAAAATGGCGTTCGGGGAATAATCCCCGATAAGCGCCACACATTCTCCTTCACGTATTCCGTTTTGTTCAAGTTCTTTCTGAAAAAAGCTGATTCGTGTCAGCAAATCATCATACGTAAAAGTCTGCCCTTTAAAAATGAGAAACTCACTGTCCTGCGTTTCCCTAAGCTTATCAGTCACCCAGCTGATATCTCCCCTGCTTTCTGTTTTCATGATTGAGCACTGTCCATGTATTTTTGATAAATATCACAAATGCTGCCGACGGTTGTAATGCTGGAAATCGTTTCTCCTTGGGAAAAAGGATCCACTCCGGTTTCCATCTCCATCTGTGCGACTAATTGAGCGATATCCAGTGATGAGAAGCCCAGATCCTCTATGACTCTCACATCATCTCCCGCTTCGACGGCCCGATATGACTGCTGTTCTTGAATATCCTGAATAATTTGAGCGATGATCTGCTTCATTTCCTTGGTTTGTTCCATTTGCTTTCAGCTCCATTCTTCATTTTATAAACTTCTGATGACCCGTTTATAATCCGGAATATGATCTTGTGAAGAGGTCGGCACCGCCAGCAGCTTATCCACCTTGGAAATGGCCAGCAATGTATGATTCCTTTTCATATAGACTTCAATCTGATAGCTGATTTTCGCCACTGAGATCATACCGAGGGACTCACCGTGAAAGTCGGGATCGCATTCTTCAATGTGTCCCGTCATATAAATATCAAGCTCTTCATCTGCAAAACAATTTCCGTAATAATACGTCTCTCTTTCAAGCAAAAATAAATGCCGCGCGATTGAAACCGGAAAACCCGGCTTCGACCGGCGCGTCATCCATTCAAATTCCGCCGCATCCATTATCTTGCTGAATTTCGCAAACACCATGGCATGCCCCGGCGCAGCATCCTGATCAACAGGAACCCGATATGAAACGGGATCCGCTGTTTTGAGGTTGCCCGGCTTCATACCGAAAGCGTCCGTTCTGATTTTCTTTGACCGCATCAGCGCGTAAGGCGGCTTGGCTAGCTTAGAAAGTTCCGCAATACATTCAGCCTTCGGCGCTGAGACTTTGCGCGTCGAACCTTCTGTTTGTGTGACGTCAACGACAATTAAACTATTGGCTTTCATAGAAGGAAACCGTCCCCGGTCCCACTCGCTTTTATCAGAGCTGACCGCTCCTTTCGGCCCGAACAAATAATCAGATTCTAATATGGTTTCTCCAAACCGGGAGATATCGACTCCGACGGAAACCTCGTCCCATAATCGGTACTGATCAAGAGGCTTATCTGAAGGAACTTTGAGATGTGTCATAAAATAAGCCGGATACAAAATCAGCCCTTGGTGATCGGCCATCTGATCAGGCCGGAATCCCGTTCCGTCCGTTAAATGGTGACTGTGTGCATTGCCGAATAACAGCAGCAGCGCGTACTCATTCAAATTCCCTAATCCGACATGGCTCATCGTTAATTCATGATTTTCAATCAGCATGGTAGTCCTCCGCAGAAAAAATGTAATGTCTGGTCATACTCAGCCTGTAATCGATACCAGCCTTTGCGCAAGAAGGCCGGCTGTTTCTTCCATGAGCTGTTTGCCGATCAAGTCGACATGCCTGTTTCTCCAATTTTCAAGAGGGGTTCCTTTCACCCATTGATTAAACGCGCCGAGCGCAGGGCCGCAATGAATTTGGTAATCTATTTTACTTTCGCTTTTTCCTTCCAGAGCGAGCCTCGTCGTATGGGAAAAATACCATTTAAATACCATCGCCATTTTGTGTTTCGGATTCTGTTCGGCTTTGGCGGTCTGTTCAGGAGATTTATCACGTTTCAACTGCTCATACACTTCCTCAAAACTGCGCTGGAAATACTTATCTTCAATTAATGTTTTCGTTTTTTCATCTATTTCATCTAAAGAATTGTATTGTCTGTACAAGTCAAAGAGTTTATTGGCTCTTGCCGGGAAAAACAGGCCTTTTTTCAGCACCTGCACCCTTGCTCCCGCTTCAAACATATCTCCCGCGGGAGCGTATGACGTATCCTGCACGTTCGCTTCCTGAAGCAGATCTTTCACTGAATCACTTGTCCCGGCTTCGACCGTGCATTGATTAATAGAACCGGTTCCGATAAATTCGGCGCCGAGCAGAAACGCGGCAGCAGCCGCTTCCGGAGTGCCGATGCCGCCCGCTGCGCCGATTCTTACTTTTTTCGCATAACCGTGCTTCTCCATCATGCGGTCTCTGAGTCTGATCATGGCAGGCATTAATGTATACGGAATCCCTTGGTCGGTATGCCCTCCTGAATCCGCTTCAACGCAAATGTCATCAGCCATCGGAATTTCTTTTGCAAGCGCCGCTTCCCCGGCTGTCAGCCGATTGTCAGACACAAGTCTTTCCAGCACATGAGCCGGAGCCGGATTCAGAAAGGCCTCAGCGACTTCAGGCCGGGATACTTTCGCGATGATTCTGTTTTGGACTGACACCGATCCGTCATGATTCCTGCTTAATCCCTTTGCCCTGTATATCACGAGAGCCGGGGTTATGCCCATAAATGCCGATGCTTCAATAAGGTGAATGCCGTTTTTTAAATATAAATCTATCATTCTGACTTCCTTGTCAGGTGACATCATATGATGAAGAAGATTCATTCCGAATGTTTCCCCTTGCCGCAGTGCAGACCGGATGGTTCCGATGGCCTGTCCGATCCGTTCGATACTCAATCCGCCCGTTCCGAAAAAGCCCAGCATTCCCGCTTTTGCCGCTTTAATGACCATCTGTTCCGAAGCAATTCCCCTGTACATGGAGCCCGTCATGTAAGCATATTGGATGTTATAATCTTTTTTAAAATCTTCGTTCCCTAATCTCATTCCCGCCGTTTTTTGGGAATCAGCTGCCGATGCTTTAACATCAGCAGTATCAGACTCTTCTTTCGGCATAGGTAATGGGACGGCATCTTTTTTAATCTGCCTCGTCAGTTTTGTCAGCACTTCCCCGGGCCCGACTTCTGCAATTTCATTATTTTCAAGTCCTATCAGACGGCGTATCGTGTCCGTCCACTTTACCTGATTGGTCATTTGCAAAGTCAGATTTGTTTTGATTTCATCATTCTTATAAGGTGCGGCATGAAGATTTGAGATCACCGGAAAACGAAGAGGCAAAAACGCCGTTTCTTCTAAATAATCCGCGAACTCTTTTGCAGCATCTTTCATATAGCGGGAATGGAAGGCGCCGCTCACATTTAAAGGAAGATACATTCTCACGCCGGCTTTTTCAAAGGCGGGGCCCGCTTTTTGAATGTCTTGTTTCGTTCCGGCGATCACAATTTGCGAAGGTGAATTGTGGTTAGCGATATCAATGCCGGTCAGATGATAATCGGATAGAACCTCTTTTACTTGTTCAGCCGTAAACCCCAAAACCGCCGCCATGCCTCCGGGAGCTGCCTTGCTCATGAGCTCCCCTCTTTTTTTCACAAGCTGCAAACCGGTCTTAAAATCAAAGCAGCCGGCCGCAAATAACGCATTATATTCTCCTAAACTGTGCCCTGCGGCGTAATCGGGCTCTCTGCCGGACTCTTTAATCTTCTTTAAATAACTGAGTGCACTTACCGTATATAACGCCGGCTGGGTAAATTGCGTTTTCCCCAGCTGATGATTCGGATCCTCCAGGCACAATTCTTCTATAGAGTAGCCTAATATGTCATCAGCCTGACGTGTCAGATCTTGAAATTCATCAAACAGCCCGGCTCCCATTCCTTTAAATTGAGAACCCTGCCCCGGGAACACAAACGTAAGCATCTTATCCTCATCCTTTCCCCATCGCCAATTTTGTACATCACATGTGGTTCTCCATACAAAAACGTCTCTTATTTCATATATTGACTGGTGTAAACACCGCCATAAAAATAAAAACACAAACGCGTTTGCGATTCAGCACAGGTTTAAAAATCGCAAACGCATTGTGTTTTCCTTTTCTAACATAATTTATATTAAAACATCTTGCTTGTTTACTGAATGTTTCGCATGACAAGCTGCAGTGCCAATATGCCCGAAAACAGCCATGACGGCACACTTCTCCCTTATCATGTATATGTAGATATATACACTGCAATCATTTTTATAATCCCTATTTCCTCTTCAACGTGCCGAAACAGCGATTGAAATTTAATAGGTGCTTTACTTTAATTTAATAAATTTAACAAATAGTTGCTATTTAAAGAGAATAATATCAATTTATAGATAATAATGTCAAGGCTTTATTTCGTTATTTTCTGACATTTATTCCACAGTTTTATATTCGGTGGACAGTCGGCATAATTGTTTCGGGATAAATGTCAGATAATTCCCTGAACCCTTTTCATGTCAAAGAAAATTCATCGCCTCTCTGTCAATTGGGTCTATACTTATTTTTCATTTTCATATATTATGTAAAAAAAAGACGAATTAGAAAAATTTTTAATCACTTTAAATACTATCCATTAAATACTTTCTTTGTATAATAATTTCTTATTATTCTAAGGAGGATCCAGTCATGAAATGGTACGCACTTTTTGTAGAGTCGGGAAAAGAAGAAGCAGTTCAAAAATTTCTGCGTCTGCAGTTTGATGAGCAGGCTCTCTACTCAATCATACCCAAGAAAAAAGTCACAGAACGAAAAGCCGGAATTAAATACGAGGCACTCAAAAAGATGTTTCCGGGATATGTTCTGTTTAAAACAAAGATGACAGAGCGGACATTTCATAAAATCAAAGAACTCCCCATTTCATGCAGAATCGTGAATAACGGAGCATATTATTCCAAAGAGCGCAAAACCTATTTCACGACAATTAAGGATGAAGAAATCCTCCCTATTATCAGGCTGATCGGAGAAGGAGACACTGTAGATTATTCAAAAGTCTATATTGAAAATTCAAAAGTAACCGTTGCCTCAGGGCCTCTTAAAGGAATGGAAGGCATTATTAAAAAAATCGATAAAAGAAAAAGACGCGCCAAAATCTGCCTGTCTTTTATGGGGCTGGACAAAATGGTCAACGTCGGAATTGAAGTGCTCTCCAAACCCTAGCATTTCAAAAAAAGCATCAACAGCATGTGCCGTTGATGCCCTTTTTATATAAACAGACGAAAGCCCGACATCAAAATAACCCCGCTCACCACCGTCACGGTCAAATTTTTGTTTTCAAGGCATAGTTGACCTGAAGCCGGGCTGCGCCTATGAGACAAAATCACATTTAGGGGAATCATTTTAATCAAGAGCGGTGAATTGACGGTTGAGCTTCATGACGAAAAGCATGTGCTGACTTCGGGCGATGCCGCACAGTTATTTTCATTCCTCGGAACCGATGACATATTTATTGCTGGTCTATTATCCTGAACCGGCTTAAACGCATATCAGGCTTCTTCAGGCAGAAGCCTGATGGACCGCAACCCATTCTTGTATGCATTGAATCAGTTTCTGGACAGAAGGTGTCTGCGTCTCCTTTGCACGAGCTGTCAAAATGCCGAGCTGCCTGGAGACATACCGGTCGAACCGTTTGATGAGCACATCACCATCATTCACCAAAAGCTGCGGCAAGATGCTGATCCCCAGATTATTCCGCACCATTGCAATAATCGCTTCATCCCCTCTGATTTGATAAGCAACCCGCGGAGTGATCTTTTCTTCCTTTAACACTTTCAGCACATCAAAATGTGTCTCCGGATAAGGCACGATACATTTGACGGACTCCATGACATGTAACGGAACCGTTTCATATTGCGCCAATTCATGCTGCGGGCTCATCACCGCTACAATCGGGTCCTCGGCCAACGGGTAAAAATGCCACTTCTCGCTGTGGGATGTCCCAATCGCCGCATCAATCCGGTCATCTTTCAGCCATTGTTCCAGCTCAGTAGAATTTCCATCAAATAAATGCACCTTAATAGAAGGATACAGCTCATTAAATTCCCTCAAAATTTTCGGCAGCCATTTTACCGCCACGCTCGTAACAGTGCCGAGCCGGACTTCCCCTCTTTCTAACCCATTAATATTATCAACGGTTTGAGACAGTTTTTCATAGTTTTTTTGAATTTCCTTCATAATATGTAACACTTTCAAGCCATTTGCGGTGGGCCTCACTCCATGCCGCTGTCTGATCAAAAGCGGAAAACCGTACTCTTCCTCTAATTTACTGATCATTTGGCTGATGTTCGGCTGTGTGTAATTCAATATGGCAGCGGCTTGGGTCAGGCTGCCGCTTTCTACCGTTTTAATAAAGGCTAAATGCTTCTTTAAATCCAATCGGCTTCATCTCCCAGATATCATTCTTTATTATCCAATGCATTAGTTATATTTAGTTTACTTATACATCAATCAAAAATAAAATGGCAATGTCTCCATCATTATACTTGATAACAAACAGAAGGTGAGCGTTTCAGCATGAGTTTTCTCATTCAATTTTTTATCGGCGGCACCGTTATGGTGGCCGCCGCGTATTTAAGCAAGTCGAAATACTTATTTTTATCAGGCGTTATCACATTGCTGCCGATCATGTCGTTACTGAATATTCACTTGCAGCTGAAAAATATGAGCCCCGACGATTTCAGAGCCGCTCAAAAAAACGGAATATTCGGTGCCTTCGGCGCAGTGATCTTCATCAGCAGTATTTTCATCCTGACAAACTGGATCAAAGGAGGCCACGCAGTCATCGGTGCGTTTCTCATCTATATTTGCTATATGATCGGCTGTAAATGCCTGTTATGAAGATACGGCCACGCTGTGTATAAAAAAATGCCCGTCCAGAACAATAAGAACGATCTGTTCAGTTGTGAGCAGTTTATATGACTGAATGATCATGAGTTGTTATAATCAATGTCTAAAAACATTCCGGGAGGCGAAATAAATGGCGAGAAAATTATTCACACCATGGACCGTTAAAGATGTAACGATCAAAAACCGTATTGTTATGGCACCGATGTGTATGTATTCCTCACATGAGAAGGACGGAAAACTGCAGCCTTTTCATATGGCGCACTACATATCGCGTGCAATCGGACAGGTCGGCCTGATTATCGTGGAAGCGACAGCCGTTAATCCTCAGGGGCGCATTTCCGATCAGGATTTGGGCATCTGGAGCGATGATCATATCGAAGGTTTTGCCAAACTGACGGAACAAGTGAAAGCGCAAGGATCTAAAATCGGCATTCAGCTTGCGCACGCCGGACGTAAAGCTGAGCTTGAGGGAGACATTTACGCTCCGTCAGCCATTCCGTTCGATGAGCAGTCCAAAACACCGGCTGAAATGACGACAGAACAAATTAAAGAAACCATTCAGGAATTCAAACAGGCAGCGGCGCGCGCGAAAGAAGCCGGCTTTGACATCATTGAACTTCATGCCGCACACGGCTACTTAATGCACGAATTTTTGTCCCCTCTGTCCAATCACCGTACAGACGAATACGGAGGCTCACATGAAAATCGCTACCGCTTCTTAGGCGAGACCATTGAAGCCGTCAAGGAAGTCTGGGACGGCCCGTTATTTGTCCGTATTTCTGCATCGGATTATACAGACAAAGGGCTGGACATTGCGGATCATATCGGTTTTGCGAAGTGGATGAAAGAACAGGGAGTCGACCTCATTGATTGCAGCTCAGGCGCACTCGTTCAAGCTGATATTAACGTCTTCCCCGGCTACCAAGTGAGCTTCGCGGAGAAAATCCGTGAACAGGCCGAAATTGCAACAGGCGCCGTCGGTTTGATAACGACGGGAACAATGGCCGAAGAAATTCTGCAAAACAACCGCGCTGACCTTATTTTTGTCGCGAGAGAACTTCTCCGCGATCCGCACTTTGCAAGGAGTGCAGCGAAGCAGCTGAATACTGAAATACCGTCACCGGTCCAATACGACAGAGCATGGTGATGAAATGACAGCCGGAGTTTTTCGATCCGGCTGTCTCTTTTTTTATTTTTCGAGAAACGATTGCCGAAGCTTCTCCGTCTTCCCTATAGAACCAATTAGAGGAGATGACTCCAATGAAAGCAGCATGGATGGAAAGGACATATCTGATTGACGGGTGTCCGTTTTATACGAAACACCGTAAAGGCGCCGGCGAAGTGACGATCGTCTTTGAAGCCGGCTACGGCACTTCTTCTGAAACATGGACATCATTACTCGCTGACATAGATGAAGAATTTGGGGTTTTCACATATGACAGAGCCGGAATCGGCAAAAGCGGACGAAGCCGAAACAAGAGAACGGCGGACCATATGGTACAGGAATTAAACGCTCTTCTTCTGAAGGCCGGCGTCAAGCCTCCTTACCTTGTCGTCTCGCATTCATACGGCACGATTATCAGCAGACTTTGGGCGAGCCGGAACCGCCGGGATATTCTCGGGATGGTGCTGCTTGATCCGGTTTCTGAGGATCAGGAGACGAAAGTGCTTCCGCTTCTTCCCGAAGAAATGAAGGCCGCCTATTTGAAACAGTTCAAATTGGAAGGATCACACGCGGAATTTTTAACGAGCCTTAGGCAGATCAAGCATCAGCAGATTCATTTCGGCGATATGCCGCTGTTGATTTTATCATCGGGAGAGCGGGATGAGCGCTTAAAGCACGCTCATGAACAATGGGTGAAACTGCACAGAAGCATGCTTGATGTCTCTTATCAAAGCGGATGGATTCAGGCCAAAAACAGTTCTCATGCCATTCATCACGATGAACCGCACATCGTCCACCTTGCCATTTATGATGTTTGGTGCGCGGTGCGCCAGCAAATGAATGCTCCTGCCTATCAGGCGGTAAACTGATGAAACAAAAGCCATTGTGCAACGGCACAATGGCTTTTGTTATCGTGATCTATTTGGTCTCACGATGCAAAGTATACTTTTTCAACCGGGGTGAATACTTTTTCATTTCTAACCGGTCCGGATTCGTCCGTTTGTTCTTCGTCGTGATATAATTTCTGTCCCCTGTCTCTGTACAGGCCAATGTAACATTCACACGCATCATTTTCACCCTTTTTTTAATCGTAATTATTACGTTTTATTATATATCATCAGAAAAAAATGTCAAGCGTCTATTTTTTAAGACCGCTCCACAGTGACCTCCATGAAGTCAAATGCGATCTTACTGTTTTCAAATACCGCTTTCGCCTCATGTTCGAGACGCTCTATCGGCGATTCTCCCTGATACCTTGCGCTGATATGAGTTAAGATCAGCTGTTTGGCGCCTGCTTTTTTTGCCGTTTGCGCAGCCTGTTCTGTCGTCGCGTGATAATAATTATGTGCGAGCTTTGCATCTTCCTTGGCAAACGTCGCTTCATGAACAAGCACATCCGCATTGCGCGCAAGCTCCGTTACCCGCTCTGATGCCCTCGTATCCCCGGAAAAAGCGACGATTCTCCCTTTTTTCGGGGATTCCAGAAACTCCCGCCCATTAATGATTCTGCCATCGTCAAGTGTGACCGTTTCGCCTTTTTTGAGTTTCTGATAGACAGGTCCGGGCGGGATATTCATTTCTTTCAATCTGCCGGCCTGCAATGCGCCGGGAATATCCTTTTCCTGAACCCGGTAGCCGAACGCTTCCACACCGTGAATGACGGATGCTGCGGTAACAATGAAGTGCTCATCTTCAAAAACCGTCCCCTCTTCGATTTCATGTACGGTAAGAGGATACGTCAGATGAGTCGCCGTCACGTTCAGGCTTGTTTCGATAAAGGCTTTAATGCCTTTTGGCCCGTAAATCGTCAGCTCTTCTTCACCGCCCTGAAATGAACGGCTCCCCAACAGACCCGGAAGACCGTAAACATGGTCGCCATGAAGGTGGGTGATGAAAATCTTTTCTATTTTCCTCGGTTTGATTGTTGTATGTAATATCTGATGCTGAGTGGCTTCTCCGCAATCAAACAGCCATACGGAACGCCTTTCTTCAAGAAGCTTCAGCGCGACGGACGTTACGTTTCTCGTCTTTGCCGGCATGCCGGCCCCCGTCCCTAAAAATAATAATTCCACAATGCTTCCTCCTAGATCTTTGTACTACTAAGGATACAGGATCAGACTGAAAATGTGAATTCACCCGGGCCTTCTCCGGCCTGATTAATTTTTTTCCGCAAACCGCAAAAAACAGGCTGAAATGTTTGCTTTCAATGAATTTTAGATTTAAAATGAAGGAAATATGCGGGGTTTTAAACCATGCTTCAGATAAAGTGAGGTACTCTAAGTGAAAACAAACGACAAACCAAAAGCAGTAATTGTAATATTTGGTGCCACAGGGGATTTGGCAAAACGAAAACTTTACCCATCCATTCACCGTTTATATAAAAATGGTCAAATTGGTGAAGAGTTTGCAGTTGTAGGTGTTGGAAGAAGACCTTGGTCAAACGAGGACCTCCGGGAAACGGTTAAAACGTCTGTTTCTTCTGCCGGGCAAAAAGACATAGACGATTTCACATCTCATTTTTATTACCATCCGTTTGATGTAACGAATCCGGGTTCCTATCAGGAGCTGAATGTCCTGCTTGATCAGCTTGAACATACATATGAAATCCCGAACAACAGAATGTTTTACTTGGCGATGGCTCCTGAGTTTTTCGGCACGATCGCAAAATCACTTAAAAACGAAGGTGTCACAGCGACAAATGGCTGGTCCCGTCTCGTCATTGAAAAACCGTTCGGCCATGACCTGCCGAGTGCGAAAGAGCTTAACAAAGAAATACGCGAAGCTTTCACGGAAGATCAAATTTACCGGATCGACCATTATTTAGGCAAACAAATGGTTCAAAATATCGAAGTCATCCGGTTTGCGAATGCGCTGTTTGAGCCGCTGTGGAATAACCGCTACATCTCAAACATCCAGATTACGTCAAGCGAGGATCTCGGCGTTGAAGACCGCGCGAGATATTATGAAAAATCAGGCGCACTCCGTGATATGGTCCAAAACCATATTTTGCAAATGGTCGCTCTCTTGGCGATGGAACCGCCGATTAAACTGAACACGGAAGAAATCCGCAGCGAAAAAGTGAAGGTGCTGAGAGCTCTCCGCCCTGTCGCTCCAAACGAAGTGAGTGACTACTTCGTCCGCGGACAATACCAAGCGGGAACGATTGACGGAAACTCTGTACCGAGCTATACAGATGAGCATAATGTAGCACCGGATTCCAATACGGAAACATTCGTGTCCGGAAAGCTGTTAATCGATAACTTCCGCTGGGCCGGCGTTCCGTTTTATATCCGAACAGGGAAACGGATGAAAGAAAAATCAACGAAAATCGTCGTTCAATTTAAAGACATTCCGATGAACCTTTATTACGGCAATGAAACGAATGTAAATCCGAACCTGCTTGTCATCCATATTCAGCCGGATGAAGGCATCACACTATATCTGAACGCTAAAAAATTAGGCGGAGCCGCTCATGCTCAGCCGATTAAGCTGGACTACTGCAGCAACTGCAGTGATGAAATGAACACACCGGAAGCCTATGAAAAATTAATCCATGACTGTCTGCTCGGTGATGCGACAAACTTTGCCCATTGGGACGAAGTGGCGCTTTCCTGGAATTTCGTCGATGCGATTTCCGAAACGTGGGCAGCCGACAAAACCCTTTCTCCGAATTATGAAGCAGGGTCAATGGGACCGAAAGCTTCGGACGATCTTCTTGAAAAAGACGGTCTCCACTGGTGGAATATATAAGAAAAAATTTAAAAAACCGCGGCGCCGTTCATGACGGCCCGCGGTTTTTAATATCAGAAAAGCCCCCGCAATCAATGCGGGGGCTTCTTCATTACTTCATCCATTCAGTATGGAAAATGCCTTCTTTATCTGTGCGTTCATACGTATGCGCGCCGAAGTAATCACGCTGCGCTTGAATCAAGTTTGCAGGAAGCACTGCCGTACGGTAGCTGTCGTAATACGCAAGTGCGCTTGAGAACGAAGGTACCGGCACGCCTTGGGCTACGGCAAGTGAAATCACTTGGCGAAGAGCGCCTTGGTAGCTTTCTGCAATGTTTTTGAAGTAGCTGTCTAACAGCAGGTTGTCAAGCTCCGGTTCACGGTCATATGCGTCTTTGATCTTTTGCAGGAACGCCGCGCGAATGATACAGCCGCCGCGGAAGATCATCGCGATTTCACCGTATTTCAGATCCCAGTTATATTCTTCAGACGCGGCTTTCATTTGAGCGAAGCCTTGTGCGTAAGAACAGATTTTACTCATGAAGAGCGCTTTTCTGACCGCTTCAATCAGCTCTTCTTTATTTTCAGTGACCGGCTTAACGTCTGGTCCGGACAGAAGGCCGCTTGCTTTCACACGCTCTTCTTTCATTGCGGAAATGAAACGCGCAAAAACAGATTCAGTGATAATCGGAAGCGGCACGCCTAAGTCAAGAGCGCTTTGGCTTGTCCATTTACCCGTTCCTTTTTGGCCTGCTTTATCAAGGATGACGTCAACTAGCGGTTTGCCCGTTTCTTCATCTTTTTTAGTGAAAATATCAGCCGTGATTTCGATCAGATAGCTGTCAAGCTCTCCTTTGTTCCACTCAGCGAATACTTCGTGAAGCTCTTCGGCAGACAATCCGAGCACCTGTTTCAAAATGAAATATGACTCAGAGATCAGCTGCATATCACCGTATTCGATACCGTTGTGCACCATTTTCACATAGTGTCCCGCTCCGTCCGGGCCGATGTATGTCGTACAAGCTTCCCCGTCCACTTTAGCAGAAATGGCTTCTAAAATCGGTTTTACGAGTTCGTGCGCTTCCTTTTGGCCGCCCGGCATAATAGAAGGCCCTTTCAGCGCTCCCTCTTCACCGCCTGATACACCCGTTCCGATAAAGTGAATGCCGCTTTCGGCAAGCTCTTTGTTCCGGCGCTGTGTATCTTTATAGTATGTATTTCCGCCGTCAATCAAAATATCGTCTTTTTCCAGATGAGGAAGAAGAGATTGAATCGTCGCATCCGTTGCAGTTCCCGCTTTAACCATTAATAAAATTTTACGGGGTGTTTCAAGAGACTGGACAAACTCCTCAATGCTGTATGTACCGACAACATTTTTACCTTTTGCCTCTTCTAAGAACTCTTCCGTTTTGCTGCTTGATCTGTTGTATACAGACACAGAAAATCCCCGGCTTTCGATGTTAAGAGCCAGATTTTTACCCATTACCGCAAGACCGATAACTCCGATTTGTTGTTTTGACATATTCTAACGTCCCTTCTTCAAACGTTTAACCATTTTAAAATTTAAATTAAAATAAAATGATATTTATACTAAAGAAATTATCATACATAACCCCTTTTTTCAAGTTATTCACCTTTTCTTTTCATCCTGAAAAAAGTCTCTGTTAAAGCTCGTGCCCCTTGTTTTGCTTTCTTCTTTTTTTATAACGGCGCCTTTTCTGATCAGGTTTTGGCCGTACTTTTCATTCAGCTCGTTCATCATCTGAAAAATCGGCTCATCCTTTGCGTCCTCCTTGAATGAAAACAGATCAAGCTGTTTATACGCCTGCTGTTTTTCAACCAGTTCCGTCCCGGTGATGCCGAGAAGCCTTACCGGGTTTTGGTTCCAGTGCTTGTCAAACAGTTCCATCGCCGCTTCCATGATGTCTTTTTTCTGATCAGCCGGATTGCTGAGGGTCATGCTTCTTGTGACCGTTTTCCAATCCGCATACCGAATCATGATGAACAGCCGGCAGGCCATGACCTCCTTACGCTGGAGCCGTTCGCTCACAGACAGCGCAAGCCGGTCAAACACGCCCGTTAATTCATCCCAGTCAGCCGAATCATGCGACAGGGTGGATGAGTTGCCGACGCTTTTAAATTCATAAATCCGCTCGGGATTGACTTCTGCAGGATGGATGCCGTTCGCTTTATCCTTCAGCCTCGGGCCGTTTATGCCGAGAAGCGTTTTCAGCGCATGTTCATCTCCTTTTGCCAAATCACCGATCGTTTTGATGCCGAGCGTTTTTATTTTTTCCGCAGTTTTCGTTCCTATACCGTGCATCTCTTCTATCGGAAGAGGCCATAAGACGTCCGGCAGCTCTCTTTTTCTTAAAATGGTGATGCCGAGCGGTTTTTTCATGTCAGACGCCATTTTAGCGAGAAATTTATTCGGGGCGATGCCGATGCTTGACGGGAGCAAAAGCACTTTTTGCAGTCTCGCCTGAATGTCTGCGGCTGTCTCATACGCCCTGTGTCTGTGCGGTGTGTCCGTAATATCCATGTATCCTTCATCAATAGAAACAGGCTCGACTAAATCCGTATACTCCCTCAGAATGCTGAACATTTCTTTTGACGAACTCCGATAGCGGTCAAAATTCGGAGGCACGACGATGAGTTCCGGACAGAGGCGTTTTGCCCGCCACACCGGCATGGTGGTCTTTACGCCCCGCGCTCTCGCTTCGTAGCTGCAGGTGACGATGATTCCTTTCCGTTCCTTCACGTTTCCGGCAACGGCGATAGGTTTTCCTCTTAAAGACGGATCATACGCCATTTCTACGGAGGCATAAAAACTGTTCATATCGATATGAAATATAATTCTCCCTTTTCCGGCCACTCCCGGCGCCTCCTTTCCTTTCATAGACAACCTTATATATATGTAGTAAAATAAGAGCTGAATGGATGTGATAAAATGATTCTTGAGTCAATGAATGACTTTTTATTTTTAGTCGATTTTTTCACAATTATTCTTCCCGCTCTGACCGCGATCGGCATCGCTTTTCTTTTGCGTGAGCGCCGCGCAGGCGAGCATTGGAGAACGAAACGAATAGATGAACATCAAGCAGTCGTTCAGCTGAACCGAACAGACTTTCTTATTATTATATATCATCGCATTACAACTTGGATACGTAAAGTCATCCGCATGAATTCACCGGCGAATGATGATGAAGATGTCAGCTTCCTCCTTTTATAACGGCAAGTGAAGATATAAAGGAGGAAACATAATTGTCTAAAACATATCAAAAGTGGATCGTATTGGGATTATTTTTTATCGTACTGTGCACAGGCCGCTCGGCTTTTGCGGCGACATCTCAGACTCAGACGGGAGGCCTCGGGAATATCGGTTTTTTCCACGATTACCTGATCGAGCCGTTTTCGGCACTTTTAAAAGGTGTGGCGGGCCTGTTCCACGGTGAGTACGGACTGTCGATTATTCTGGTGACGATTATCGTCCGGATCGTTGTATTGCCTTTGTTTGTGAACCAATTTAAGAAACAGCGGGTGTTCCAGGAAAAAATGGCTGTGATCAAACCGCAGGTCGACAGCATTCAGGCTAAAATGAAACAAACGAAAGATGCGGAAAAACAAAAAGAACTGCAA
This sequence comes from Bacillus sp. Bvel1, assembly GCF_014872755.1. NCBI lineage: Bacteria > Bacillati > Bacillota > Bacilli > Caryophanales > Bacillaceae > Bacillus > Bacillus sp. Bvel1. Next base: position 474,009 of record NZ_JAAOBZ010000007.1, read on the forward strand.
ATGGAAATGATGAAGCTTTACCGTGAGCACAATCTGAATCCGATGGCAATGGGATGTCTTCCGATGCTGGTGCAATTCCCGATTTTGATCGGTTTTTATTACGCCATCCGCTCAACGCCGGAAATTGCTTCACACTCATTTCTGTGGTTCAGCTTAGGGCATTCTGATATTCTTGTATCACTGTGCGCGGGGGCCATGTATTTCTTACAGGCTTATATTTCCCAAAAATTAAACGAGAAATATTCACCGGCTGCTCAAAATCCGGCCGCGATGCAGTCAGCAAAAATCATGGTCTTTATTTTCCCTGTCATGATGACCGTTTTTTCGCTTAACGTACCGGCTGCGCTGCCGCTTTACTGGTTTACAAGCGGACTGTTTTTGACAGTGCAGAACGTACTTTTACAGCAGACGCATCATAAAAAGAAACAGGCTGCGGCTCAGGCGGAGCCCGCCAAATCATAATACTGAAACCCTGCCGGAACCTATCCGGCAGGGTTTTTTCTTGTATCTGCAAAGCTTTAAGCCTAATATCATGAATAATGAAAAAAGCACCCAATCAACTGGGTGCTTCGTTTTTAGTTGGCCGCTGTTTCGATAATGGCAACGACCATTTCTGCCGTTTTGACGAGCTCTTCAATCGGCATTTTTTCATTTTTCGTATGGATTTGTTCATAGCCTACTGACAGGTTGACTGTCGGAATGCCGTGGCCGGCAATGACGTTTGCGTCACTTCCGCCGCCGCTTGTCTGAAGTTCGCTCGGACGGCCGATTTTTGCCGCCGCTTTTTTCGCGACTTCCACAACCTGATCGCCGTCCTGATATTTGAAACCCGGATACATGACCGCGATGTCCACTTCCGCGCGGCCTCCCATCTCAGCTGCAGCAGATTCGAAAGCTTCTTTCATTTTCTGCACTTGCGCTTCCATTTTTTCAGGCACTAATGAACGCGCTTCAGCCAGAATATCAACCTGGTCGCAGACGATATTGGTTTGCGTGCCGCCTTCGAAACGGCCGATATTAGCCGTTGTTTCTTTATCAATACGGCCGAGCGGCATTTTAGAGATTGCTTTTGATGCGATTGTAATCGCGGAGATGCCTTTTTCCGGTTCCACTCCGGCATGCGCCGTTTTCCCGAAAATGGTTGCTCTCACTTTCGCTTGTGTCGGCGCGGCTACAATAATGTTGCCGACTTTTCCGTCTGAATCAAGCGCAAAACCGTATTTCGCGGTAATGTCTGAACGATCCATTGCTTTTGCCCCCACTAATCCCGATTCTTCTCCGGCCGTGATAATGAATTCAATGGTGCCGTGCTCGATGTTTTGTTCTTTCAGCACTTTAATGGCTTCAAACATTGCGGCAAGACCCGTCTTATCATCAGCGCCGAGAATCGTCGTGCCGTCGGATTTTACATAGCCGTCTTCCACAATCGGCTTAACGCCTTTGCCCGGAACAACCGTGTCCATGTGGGATGTGAAATAAATCGTATCCGCATCTTTTGTACCCTTTAACGTACAGATTAAGTTGCCGGCTCCATGCCCCGTCACTTCTTTTGTATCATCTTCTTTTACGCTCAATCCTAAATCAGTGAATTTTTGTTTGAGCACCTTGCTGATTTCCGCTTCATGTTTTGTCTCTGAATCAATTTGAACGAGTTCAAGAAATTCTTCAAGCAGACGTTTTTCGTTTACCATTTTCAGTTCCCTCCGTTTAAAGCGGTATATTACCGTGCTTTTTTTTCGGTCTTTCCTCTTCCTTATGCGCAAGCATGTCAAATGCCTGAATCAATTTTTTCCTCGAGTCTTCCGGCCGGATGATATCATCCACCATTCCGCAGGCCGCCGCTTTATACAGACCGGCGTTTTCCTTTTCGTATATGGCTTTTTTTTCGCGCTTCGTTTTCTCCGGGTCGCCAGAAGCCTGTATGTCTCTGCTGTATAAAATCGACGCCGCGCCTTCCGCTCTCATCACGGCGATTTCCGCATTGGGCCAGGCGAATACAAGATCTGCTCCGAGCCCTTTCGAATTCATGGCGACATAAGCGCCTCCGTAAGCTTTTCTGATGATGAGCGTCACTTTCGGCACCGCCGCTTCGGCAAAAGCATACAGCAATTTTGCTCCGTGACGGATGATTCCCGCATGTTCCTGCTGAAGGCCCGGAAGAAATCCCGGAACATCAGCGATCGTCAATAGCGGAATATGAAACGCGTCGCAAAAACGGATGAATCTCGACGCTTTGTCAGCGGCATCAATCGTGAGGCTCCCCGCCAAGTGTTTCGGCTGGTTTGCGACAACACCGACTGTACGCCGTCCGAGTTTCAGAAAACCGACAGCAATGTTTTTGGCAAAATACGGCTGAATGTCAAAAAACGTTCCGTCATCCGCCAGCTCTTTTATTACCTGTAACACATCGTAAGGTTTCGAACTGTCCGCGGGAACGAGGGTGTTTAATAACGGTCTGGCGTCTTCCTTTTTAACGGGTAGTGCCGTCTGTCCGCCGTGCGGGAGATAAGAAAGCAGGGTTTTCACAGCCGAAAGTGCCTCTTTTTCCGTTCGTGCGGAATAGTGGGCATTTCCGCTTATCACATTATGTATTCCCGCACCGCCTAAACTTTCCGCGTCAATCTGTTCACCCGTCACCTGTTCAATGACTTTCGGACCTGTAATAAACATGTGCGACGTATGTTCCGCCATAATCACAAAATCCGTCAAAGCGGGTGAATAAACAGCACCGCCGGCACACGGCCCAAGAATGACAGAAATTTGCGGAATCACTCCCGAGTAAAGGACGTTGCGCCTAAAGATATGACCGTATCCATTTAATGATACCACACCCTCTTGAATTCTCGCACCACCTGAGTCGTTCAGCCCGATGATCGGGTTTTTGTTTTTCGCCGCCAGATCCATTACCGCCGCGATTTTTTCCGCATGCGTCTCGCCGAGCGTCCCGCCGAGTACGGTAAAGTCATGGGCAAACAAATACACGGGCCGTCCGTCAATTGTGCCGTATCCGGTAACAACGCCGTCTCCCGGAGCATTCTGGCACCCGGGCGTGCGGCTTTTGGCAAACGGCTGCAGCTCTGAAAAACTGTCTTCGTCCAATAGATAGTCAATTCTTTCTCTTGCCGTCAGCTTGCCTTTTTTGTGCTGTTTTTTATTTTTTTCCGCTCCGCCGCCGTTTGTTAAAAAGGAACGTCTTTCGTTTAAGTGTCTGATATGATCACTCATGTTCATCTTGAGTTTCTCCTTTTTCAATTGTTTCACAAAGCTCAATCAGGACGCCGTTCGCCTCTTTTGGAGAGAGAAATGCGATCTTCTTCCCGCCCGCTCCGTTTTGCGGTTCATGATGAAGCAAGGTCATGCGGCATGATTCAAGCTCCTTGATCGTTTCCTTCATATCGGCGCAGCGGAATGCCAAATGATGCAGCCCTTCGCCTCTTTTCTGTAAAAAAGAGCTGACGGGAGACGCGTCCGACAGCGGCTCAATCAGCTCAAGCTTTGTGCCTCCCGCTTCTAAAAAAGCAACTCTCACATTTTGGCCGTTTACCAGCTCGTCTCCCATATACGTAAGCCCGAGCATCCGTTCGTAAAATCCTCTCGCGGCTTCAATAGAGCTGACGGCAATGCCGACATGATCAAGTTTTTTCATAGCGCGGCCACCTGCTTTCCCCCATAGGATATGGCTTGTTCATACAAGCAAAACACGTTAAAATGGTAGACAGTAATCTTAAGGAGTGAAACAATGTCTCAAAAATTTATGAAAAGCGCCGTCATCGTCATTTTGGGCGTATTTATACTTTCAACCCTCCTCTCAGGCATTATGATGTATTTGCGGTAAAAAAGCAGGCGCCTCATTGCAAGGGGGTTTCCTGCTTTTTTATGAGGGCTTTCCGCTCTATTGCAATGTCCTCGAATGAGCGGTTTTCTTTTGTAATCAATACTTTCGTTCCGGGAGGGATAATCCGGAAAATACGGATGACATCCCGGTTTTTCATACGGATGCAGCCGTTTGATACAAACCCCCCGATCAGCTCTTCTCTGTTTGTTCCGTGAATGCCGTATATTCTGCCGTCGGTGCCTTTCGCATCAAAACCGATCCAGCGGACGCCGAGCGGGTTTTCCGGCGCGCCTCCCTCTACATTTTTCTTCCGGTAATACGGATTGACGGCTTTGACCGTTACCGTAAATTCTCCTTCAGGCGTCAAATCATCCGTTTTTCCCGTCGCCACCTGATAAATGCCTTCTATTTGGTTATCCTTTACAACAGCAAGCGCATTTGTGGCTTTATTGACGATAATATAAGGGTCACCCGGCAAAGGGTTCGCGCCAAGCGGCCAAAGCGGAGACAGCAGCAGGACGGCTGACAATAAAAAAAATCGCATGGGCTCCCCTCCTTTTTTCATTAGAATGACCAATGAAAGGAGGACTCATGCGATTGATCCATATGTTTTTTACAGCTTGATGCCTTTGAAATAACTTTTAATCACGAGATATTGTTCCATCTCACCGAGGAGGTGGAACAAAGCCGCCCGCGCTTCAAACTCCTCACGCGTTGCCGGGAGCGGCATTTCTTCAAATTCCGTTCTCATTTCTGCAAGTCTTTTTAAAAATTTATGAGCGGTATTGCCGGGATGAATGGCTTCCCTTAATTCATGGATGAAATGGGCGATTATTTTTCCCTGCTCCACCGTTATTGAAATAGAGGTAATCTTCGGCAGCAGCCGTTCAATGATTTCAAATTGTTTCTGCCTCATCTTAAAATAATGATAGTAGAGATTTTCATGGCGCAAAATATGATTCTGCACGTCCCGATAGGCGAGGTTTTTCGCCTCTTGAATCATCTGATGCGTCTCCGGTATTTCCTTCCCCGTCCAATCTTGCTCACCAGTTAACAAATACCGTTCGATTTCGGCGAAGATGACGGAAAAGTTGTCCTCGATTTTTTTCCTGTACGCTGCGAGTTTTCTGTCGAGGCTCGGCATATACAGATTCATTAACAGCGCGACGCCGATACCTACGGTGATCAGCTGGAACTCATTCCAGATAAACGCCATCGTAATGCCGCCGGACATATATAAATGAAGAATGATTACTGAGCTGGTGACGATCCCTTCATTTATTTTTAAAACGACTGTAGTCGGAATGAACAGCACCAGCAATATTCCGATCGCAAACGGATAATAGCCGATCAGTCCGAAAAAGACATATGAAAAGACGATCGCCAATAAACAGGCGGCAAATCGGGCCCACGAGGCCTGAAGCGACCGCTTTTGTGTAATCTGGATGCACAATATGGTGATGATTCCTGCGGATGCGAAGTTTTGCAGATGCAACAGCTGGGCTAAATAAATGGCCAGCGCCGTTCCAAGTGCGGTCTTTAGTGTCCGGTAACCGATTTTAAACATTGCTTGCTCCATTCTGTTTGTTTCTTTCTCAAAAAAAAGAAGAAGAGCATTCTTCTTCTTTTCTTACAGTTATATTTTATAATATTTTTTCTAAAAAGTCCTGTGCTCTTTTTGACTTCGGAGAAAGAAAAAATTCTTCCGGCTGACCGTCTTCCACGATCGTCCCTTCATCCATAAATAATACGCGGTCTGCGACTTCTTTGGCAAATCCCATTTCGTGCGTTACGATCACCATTGTCATGCCCGTCTGCGCGAGCTCTTTCATCACCTCAAGAACTTCTTTGACCATTTCCGGGTCAAGAGCCGAGGTCGGTTCATCAAACAGCATGATGTCAGGATTCATGGCAAGCGCCCGCGCGATGGCGACCCGCTGCTTCTGTCCGCCTGACAAACGGTTCGGATAGTCGTTCCGTTTGTCAAGCAGCCCGACTTTTTCAAGGAGAGCGCACGCCTTTTCCTCCGCCTCCTTTTTAGACTCTTTCTTCACGCTGACCGGCGCGTATGTGATATTTTCAAGCACCGTTTTATGAGGAAACAGATGAAAATGCTGAAATACCATGCCGATATTTTCCCGCACTTTCAGTTTATTCGTTTTAGCTGCGGTGATTTCGTTTTCTTTAATGGCAATCGTTCCGCCGCTCGGGGTTTCCAGCAGATTTAAGCAGCGCAGAAACGTTGATTTGCCGGAACCGGAAGGGCCGATGACGGCGACGACTTCCCCTTCTTCGATCTGTGTTGAAATGTTTTTCAGTACTTCATGTTTCCCGAATGATTTTGACAGGTTGTCGACCTTAATCATTGGCTTTCAGCTTCCTTTCTACGCCTTTTCCGATGAATGCTAAGATCAAAACGAGCACGTAATAGATTAAGCCCGCCACAATAAGAGGTTCTAAATAGTTGTATGTTGCGGCGCCGGACTGGTAGGCCCGTCTCATAATATCGCCGAGACCGATTACCGTGACGATTGCCGATTCTTTCGTCAAGGTGATTAATTCGTTAATAATAGCCGGAGAAATGTTTTTAAACGCCTGCGGCAGCAGCAGATCTTTCATCATTTTTCCGTACGGCACGCCGAGAGCGACGGCAGCCTCTTTTTGTCCTTTGTCAATTGCGTTGATTCCCGCTCTGATAATTTCAGAGACGTAAGCGGCTGAATTGAGCGATAATGCGGTGACCGCCGCCCAAAATTGATCGATCTGAAAGCCGAGAAGCTGCGGCATACCGAAATAGATGATCATCAGCTGCAGCACGAGCGGCGTGCCGCGGAATATCGAAGTATAAAAATCCGCAATCCATTTCAGCGGACTGATCGTGCTGATTTTAAATAAGCTGAGCACGATTCCTAATACAAGACCGATGACCGCTGAAACGAGCACAATTTTTAATGTGACCGCAAGGCCTTCCAATATAAAAGGAATTTGGGGGATTGTCGCTGAGAAATCCAAATTCATACGTGTGATCTCCTTTGTCTTTATTCAAGATAAAAAGCTCAACGAAAAGTTGAGCTTTCTTTTATTTCTCGTTGGTGAACCATTTTTTCTTCAGTTTTTCGATTTCTCCGTTTTTCTCCATTTCTTTCAGCGCTTTGTTAAACTTCGCTGTCAGATCACTGTCTTTGCGGAACGCAATCGCGGAGCCCGATTCGTCTGATTTCGCATCTGCTGACGCAAAGCCCTGCAGATCGTTATTTGAACTGAAATAGCCTTGTGCTACGATGTCTTCGATAATCGCGGCATCAAAACGCCCGGATTTAATCTCTTCCGTTAAGTCTGAGATCCGGTTGCGGTCTTCGAGCTGAAAACCGTATTTCGAAGCGAGCTTCTTGCCTTTTTCCTCTTGAATGGAGCCGAGCTGAACACCGACGGTTTTTCCTTTCAGATCATTCAGGGATTTAATGCTGCTTCCCTTTTTCGTAACGATCATATTGTTAGCAGTATAATAAATATCAGAAAAATCAACTTGCTTTTTCCGTTCCGGCGTAGGTGTCATTCCAGATAAAATCATATCTACCTGCTTGGACTTCAAGGCTGTAATCAGGCTGTTGAAGTCCATGTCCTGCACCTCAACGTCATAGCCGGTCTTTTTGCCCAGAGCTTTTGCCAGATCAACGTCAAACCCGGTGATCTGATCGCCGTCTTTATATTCAAATGGTTTATAGTCAGCCGATGTACCCATAATCAGCTTATTCTTTCCGCCCTCTGAGCCTGAATTGCCTGATCCGCAGGCGGACAGCGCAAAGGTGATACATGCGGCAGCTAATACCAACAGCCATTTCTTCATGATTCATTTCCCCCATATCTACTGATCTCTTAAAATTGAATATTTATTCGTTAACTTGTATTTTAAACACTTTTTAATTGTGATGCAATACTATTTTTGAAAAATATATTTTCCTTTCTCTGTTTATTATAGTCATTGTTTTTCCGATTAGTGACAGCTGAACGCCGGTGTATAAATATTTATATTTATACAGATTCCATATAAAAAACCCCGGAAGCGCTCGGCTCCGGGGTTTTTCTTTCACTTATACTTCTTCACAATATTCTTCAAATGCTTCCTGCAGTTTTGTGACGACGGCCATCGGCTCATGGCCTTCAATTTCATGGCGTTCCACCATTTTCATGATTTTCCCGTCTTTTAAAATGGCAAATGACGGAGAGGACGGCGGATAGCCTTCAAAGTATTCTCTCGCTTTGGCTGTCGCTTCTTTATCCTGTCCGGCAAATACCGTCACAAGCTGATCCGGGCGTTTATCGTAATGTACGGAATGGTATGCGGCAGGCCGTGCAATACCGCCTGCGCATCCGCACACAGAGTTGACCATAACGAGTGTCGTTCCTTTTTTCGAAAGCGCTTCGTCCACTTCCTCAGCGGTTTTCAGCTCTGTATACCCGGCGGCCGTGATTTCCTGACGGGCTTGACGCACGACATCATTCATAAATAAATTAAAATCCATATTCAACTGGGACCTCTCCTTTTTGATCATCTCTTCTTATGATAGCAAGGAACCTCACTATCGGCAAATGACACCGCTCATATCCAAATTGTTTTTTGTTCCTTTTATGTACCCGATGTAAGTTTATGACCTTTTAAAAACGGGAAACTTGTTAAAGAGATTGTCTGAAATAAAGGAGCAGTCGTATGAGCCAACGGAAAGCAGTATTAATTTATAACGGAAACGCCGGTCAAAAACAGATTGATAAAACGCTCGGCACGGTCGTCCCCATTTTGGCCCAGTCAGCTGACGAACTTTTGATTAAACCGACCAAACATCAGGATGATGCCCGTCAGTATTGTGAAAACCTCGACAGTTCAGTTGACCATTTATATATTTTAGGCGGAGACGGCACTGTGCATCAATGCATCAACAGCATCAGCAAGCTTGATCACAGGCCCGCTGTCGGCATTTTGCCGGGAGGAACGTGCAACGATTTCTCACGGGCGCTCGGCATCCCGCAAAACCTTCAAAAGGCCGCTGAAGCGCTCGCGGCCGGACATAAACGGATGATTGACGTCTGTAAAACGGATGACGGCTATTTTCTGAACTTCTGGGGCATCGGATTGATCACCGAAGCATCGAGCCATATCAATGAAACTGAAAAAGCATGGCTTGGTAAAATCAGCTACTTCACGAGCGCCTTGCGGACGATGACAAGCGCGAACCCGTTTCCTGTCAAATTGACAATTGACGGCGAGGTGAAAGAAGACGAAGCCGTAATGGTGCTTGTCATGAACGGGCATTATATCGGGACAAACAGAGTTCCCCTGCCTGATGCCAGCCTCCAGGACGGCTTAGCCGATGTGTTAATCTGCCGCAACACAAGCCTTGCCGCGTTGCGGGAGCTGATGACGATGGAGCAGGGTTCGTTTGATGATTTCGAAGGGGAGCTGTCCTATATCCAGGCCTCCAGGATTGAAATCGAAACCGGACGTGAAATGGACGCGGATACAGATGGCGAGGTATACGGAACAACGCCTTGTACGATCGAAGTGAAAACACATCATCTCACTATGCTTGTTCCCGAGGATTCACAATGAAAATAAAAAAACTCCTTTTGCCGCCCGGGCAAAAGGAGTTTTTTTTAATAGACTGAAGTATTTTCGTCAATGTTTTCTAGGATTTCTTTGACGCGTCCGAGGAAACGGCCGCATACGAGCCCGTCGAGCACTCTGTGATCTAAAGACAGGCAAAGATTAACCATATCACGCACTGCGATCATCCCGTTATTCATGACAACCGGACGTTTGACGATAGATTCTACCTGAAGAATCGCCGCCTGCGGATGGTTGATAATGCCCATAGATTGAACTGAGCCGAAAGATCCCGTGTTATTGACGGTAAATGTGCCGCCCTGCATATCTTCCGCGGTAAGTTTTCCGTTTCTCACTTTTTTCGCAAGGTCCGTTATTTCTCTGGCTATGCCTTTAATCGTTTTTTCATCAGCATGCTTAATAACCGGAACAAACAGCGAATCTTCCGTGGCAACGGCAATGGAGATGTTGATGTCTTTCTTTTGGACGATTTTGTCTCCCGCCCACATGCTGTTCATCTGCGGGAACTCTTTGAGAGCCTGCGCCGCCGCTTTTACAAAGAAAGCGAAAAATGTTAAATTGAAGCCTTCTTTTTGTTTAAATGAGTCTTTTATGCTGTTTCTGTACGCCGTCATGTTCGTGACGTCGACTTCCATCATCGTCCAGGCGTGCGGAATTTCTGTTTTGCTTTTATGCATATTGGCGGCGATGGCTTTTCTGACGCCGGTAACCGGAATTTCAATATCACCGGCTGACAGAGCTGGCGCCGGCGCTTGTTTTTGCTGTTGTTTCGGCGCTTGTTGCGTTGTTTGAACGGCAGCCGGCGCCGGTGCTTCCGACTTCTGCTGCATTCCCGAATCAATGATCTTTTGAATGTCTTTTCGCGTAATTCTTCCTCCTGCGCCCGTTCCTTCAACTTCTTCAAGCTGAATGCCGTGTTCTCCCGCTAATCTGAGCACGGCCGGCGAATAACGCGCTTTATTTGACTGGTCTTTACCTTGACGGTTTGCATCGGTGTCTGAAGGGGTATTCTGCTCTTCTTCCCGCTTCGGCGCCTCTTCGGTTTCCGTTTCTTCCGTTTCAATTTTGCAGATGATCTCGCCGACTGTAAGAGTCTGGCCTTCTTCTCCTACAAGTTCTGTAATCGTACCGGTAAAAGAAGACGGCACCTCCGCATTCACTTTATCCGTCATGACCTCCGCGATGGGGTCATATTTATTCACTTGATCACCGGGGGACACCAGCCACTTGCTGATCGTCCCTTCCGTCACGCTCTCTCCGAGCTGAGGCATAGCCATTTGTTCAATCGCCATGTCAAAAACCTCCTTACGTCTTTAAAACTCCGCTAATTCTCTCATCGCGGCTTCTGCTTTGTCAGGATTCATCATGAAGTATTTTTCCATTGTCGGCGCATAAGGCATTGCCGGAACATCAGGGCCTGCAAGCCGCTTGATCGGCGCGTCTAAATCAAATAAGCAGTTTTCAGAAATAATGGCGGCGACCTCGCTCATAATACCGCCTTCTTTCGTATCTTCTGTGATCAGCAATACTTTTCCCGTTTTAGACGCGGCTTCAATGATGGCTTCTTTATCTAACGGATAAACCGTACGCAAATCTAATACGTGCGCGGAAATTCCGTCTTTTTCAAGACGCTCGGCAGCCTGCAGAGCGAAATGGACGCATAATCCGTACGTAATGACAGTAATGTCGCTGCCTTCGCGTTTTACATCCGCCTTTCCGATCGGAAGGACGTAATCATCAGCAGGGACTTCTCCTTTAATCAGGCGGTACGCCCTCTTATGTTCGAAAAACAGCACGGGATCTTCGTCACGGACTGCGGCTTTCAACAGCCCTTTTGCGTCATAAGGAGTTGAAGGCATGACAATTTTAAGACCCGGCTGGTTGGCAAAAATGGCCTCCACAGATTGGGAATGATACAACGCGCCGTGCACGCCGCCCCCGTAAGGCGCTCTGATGACCATCGGACAGCTCCAATCATTGTTTGAACGGTAGCGTATTTTGGCCGCTTCTGAAATGATTTGGTTGACCGCAGGCAGAATGAAATCGGCAAACTGCATCTCGGCAATCGGGCGCATGCCGTACATCGCGGCGCCGATTCCGACACCCGCAATCGCTGATTCCGCAAGCGGCGTATCCATCACCCGCTCTTCTCCGAACTGTTCATAGAGACCCGCCGTGGCTTTAAATACGCCGCCTTTTCTCCCGACGTCTTCCCCGAGGACAAAAACGCGCGGATCTCTTTCCATTTCTTCTTTCATAGCTGCATTAATACTGTCAATATAAGACATTACAGACATAAGTATTCCTCCCTACTTCGCATAAACGTGATCAAGCGTTGATTCAGGAGATGCGTATGGCGCTTTCTCCGCTTCGTCTGTCGCTTCGTTTACGATAGCCATGATGTCATCCAGCATGGCCTTTTCTTCTTCTTCACCTAGAAGCCCGGCTTCTTGCAAGTATGCTTTGTATAAAAGAAGCGGATCCTGTTTCTTTGCTTCTTCTACTTCTTCGCGTTCTCTGTAGCTGCTGTCGTCGTCATCACTGGAATGCGGCGTCAACCGGTAGGAAACCGTTTCTATTAATGTAGGTCCTTCGCCTTTAGATGCCCGTTCGCGCGCTTCTTTCACGGCCCGGTAAACTTCCAGCAGGTCGTTTCCGTCAACTGTGACTCCCGGCATGCCGTAGCCTGCCGCCCGGTCGGAAATATTTTCGCACGCCACCTGTTTGTCATACGGAACAGAAATGGCATACTTATTATTTTCACACATGAAAATGACCGGCAATTTATACACGGCGGCAAAGTTTGCCCCTTCGTGAAAATCTCCCTGGTTGGAAGAACCTTCTCCAAAGGTAACGAAAGAGACGATATCCTTTTTATCCATGCGTCCCGCAAGCGCGATTCCGACCGCGTGGGGAACCTGCGTCGTCACAGGGGATGAGCCCGTTACGATTCTATTTTCCTTTTGCCCGAAGTGGCCCGGCATCTGCCTTCCGCCTGAGTTCGGATCAGCCGCTTTCGCAAAACCCGACATCATCAAATCCTTAGCAGTCATACCGAATGCAAGCACAACCCCCATATCTCTGTAGTACGGAAGCACATAGTCGGTATCGCGTTTTAGGGCATAGGCCGCGCCTACTTGAGCCGCTTCCTGCCCTTGACATGAAATAACGAACGGAATTTTGCCCGAGCGGTTTAAGAGCCACATTCTTTCGTCGATTTTTCTGGCTAACAGCATGGTTCTATACATTTCAACGGCTTCTTCGTCAGAAAGCCCTAATGCTTGATGGCGGTTTGTAGTCATTCAAACCCCTCCTTCTTTCCTTTTAAAAATGAATCGCGTTTCCGTCTGCGGCTAACGCAGCTTCCCCAATCGCTTCTGAAAGCGACGGATGCGGATGTATGGACTGGCCGATTTCCCAAGGCGTCGCGTCGAGCACCTTGGCAAGCCCCGCTTCAGAGATCATATCGGTGACGTGCGGGCCGATCATATGAACACCGAGAATATCATCTGTATTCCGATCGGCGACGATTTTGACAAAGCCGTCGCTTTCTCCGTATACAAGAGCCTTTCCGATCGCCATGAACGGAAACTTTCCGATCTTAAGTTCATGTCCTTTTCGGGCAGCTTCTTCTTCTGTCAGCCCGACACTCGCCGCTTCCGGATTTGAATAAATGCATTTCGGCACAAGAGCGGCATCAAGCGGAGCCGGATTAAGACCCGCCATATGCTCAACGGCAATGATGCCTTCACGGGAGGCCACATGCGCAAGCTGCAGACCGCCGACGACATCACCGATCGCATAAATATGCGATTCCTTCGTCTGTCCGGCTTCATTTACTATGATAGAACCGTTTTCCGCTGCAATGTCCGTGTTTTCAAGACCGATCCCTTCAATGTTCGGCTGGCGGCCGATGGAAACAAGCATTTGTTCGGCGTGATACGTTTCTTTTTTTCCATTCTTTTCAGCGGCAATTGAAACGCCATCCGCTTTTTCCAATGTATCCGGAAGCACTTTCGCACCCGTTACAATCTTAATTCCTTTTTTCGTTAACAGTTTTTCCATCTCGCTTGAGATATCACGGTCTTCAGTCGGCAAAATGCGGTCCGCATATTCAATCACAGTGATATTGACGCCGAAATCGTTCAGCATGGATGCCCATTCAATTCCGATGACACCGCCGCCGACGATCAACATGGATTGGGGCAGACGCTCAAGCTCAAGCGCTTCATCTGATGTCAGAATATATGTACCGTCTGCTTCTAAACCCGGCAGCATTTTCGGCCTTGAACCGGTTGCGATAATCAATTGTTTCGGTATCAGCATGTCGTTTTCTTCACCATTTGCGTATTCGACGGAAACCGTACCGGGAAGAGGTGAGAAGATGGAAGGGCCGAGCATACGTCCGTACCCGTTGAATACATCAATCTTCCCCTTTTTCATCAAGTGGGCGACACCGCCGGCCAGCCGGTCAACGATTCCCTGCTTTCGTTTTTGCACGCTGTCAAAGCGGAGGGAGACACCTTCCGTTTCAATGCCGAATGCTGCCGCTTCCTTTGCGGTTCGGTACACTTCCGCGCTTCTTAACAGCGCTTTACTCGGGATACATCCTTTATGCAGGCATGTTCCGCCGAGCTTTTCTTTTTCTACAACGGCCGTTTTTAAGCCGAGCTGGGCCGCTCTGATGGCGGCTACATAACCGCCCGTGCCGCCGCCCAGAATGACCACATCATATTCAGTCGCCATTTGTTTTCACTCCTTCGCCGATCTGATATTGCTTTGACTGCTCCTCGCCGGCTAAAACCCGAAGCGCGCCTTGCGCGAGAGATTGCAGTTCATTTTCTCCCGGGTACACCAGTACATCCGAAATCCAATCTATGTACGATCTGATGGCGGATACGAAACTTTTCCCGTACGCCAATCCGCCCGTCAGGACGATAATGTCTACTTTTCCTTTTAATACGGCGCTTGCCGCCCCGATTTCTTTTGCTACTTGATAAGCCATGGCGTCATAAATGAGCCTCGCATGCTCATCTCCGGCCTGAATGCGTTTTTCCACCTTCACCGCGTCAGTTGTCCCCAGGTAGCCGGAGAGTCCGCCCGTGCCGACAAGTTTATTCATCATATCGGCTTTTGAATACTTGCCGGAAAAACACATCTCCACCAAATCACCCGCAGGAACGGTTCCCGCACGCTCCGGGCTGAAGGGCCCTTCTCCGTGAAGCCCGTTGTTGACATCCGTCACCCGTCCGCAATCATGGACCCCGACTGTGATGCCGCCGCCCATATGAGTGACGATCATCTTCATCTGTTCATACCGTTTGCCGAGGGACGCCGCCGCATGACGGGCAACAGCTTTTTGGTTCAAAGCATGAAAAATGCTTTTCCTCTTGATTTCAGGCATTCCTGATACTTTAGCGAGCGGAGTCATCTCATCCACCACGACCGGATCGACGATATACGCGGGGATATTTAATCCGTCTGCTATTTCCCTGGCAATAATTCCGCCCAGATTAGAAGCATGCTGGCCGTTGTAGCCGTTTTTCAAATCAGTGATCATGGCGTCATTCACTTCATATGTGCCGCCCTCAATCGGTCTGAGCAGGCCGCCCCTGGCACAAACGGCATCAAACTTTGAAATGTTGATGCCCTGTTCGTGCAAAGACTCAAGAATGCTTATTTTTCGAAATTCGTATTGGTCGATAATGCCGTTAAATGCTTTCAGCTCTTCTTCGGGATGCCGCAGCGTCTTTTCAAAGATACAGCGTTCATTGTGAAAGACACCGATTTTCGTTGATGTTGAGCCTGGATTCAGAATGAGAATGCGTTTTTCCTGTTCGAACATTTTCATACCTCCAGATCAAATTCCTATCGTCTGCTTAATATACTTTGGCCGTTTTGCAGAAACTGGCTTCTTGAACGGCGCATGCGCTCAATTCGTTCCTCAGCCAGACGGTCGGCCGCTAAGTATGTCGGAATGCCGTCACGCGCGGAAATATCGAGCACCCGCTCAATGTTTGCATAGATGCCCTCAACCTTTTTCAAAGCACGCTCAGCGTTGTAGCCGTAAAGCTCATCGGCCACATTGATGACGCCGCCTGCATTGATGACATAATCCGGAGCGTACACGATTCCCATTTCATGAATGGTATCGCCGTGACGTGTTTCTTTCAGCTGGTTATTGGCCGCCCCCGCAATGACTTTCGCCTTCAGCTGTTTAATCGTGTCATCGTTAATGACGGCGCCGAGAGCACACGGGGCATAAATATCGCACGCCTGTGAGTAAATGTCGCCGGGATCAACTGCGCGGGCGCCGAAGTCCTCAACGGCACGTTTAACAGATTCTTTATTGATATCGGTTACGATTAAAGAAGCGCCTTCTTCGTGAAGGTGGCGGCATAGATTGTAAGCCACATTTCCCACGCCTTGCACGGCAATTGTTTTACCTTCCAGTGAATCAGTGCCAAACGCCGCTTTCGCTGCGGCTTTCATCCCTTTGTAGACGCCGTACGCCGTAACCGGAGACGGATTTCCTGATGAACCGAATGCCGGAGAAATTCCGGTTACATAGTCTGTTTCATCATGAATGATGTCCATATCTTCAACGGTGGTGCCGACGTCTTCCGCCGTAATATACCTTCCGTTTAAGCCTTGGATGTAGCGGCCGAACGCGCGGAACATTTCTTCATTTTTATCTTTGCGCGGGTCTCCGATAATAACGGTTTTCCCGCCGCCTAAGTTTAAACCGGCAGCCGCATTTTTATAAGTCATGCCTTTTGCGAGTCTCAGTGCATCTTCAATCGCCGCTTCTTCACTGTCATATGTCCACATTCTTGTTCCGCCGAGTGCAGGGCCGAGCGTCGTATCATGAATCGCGATGATCGCTTTTAATCCGGATTGTTCATCTTGGCAGAATACCAATTGTTCGTAATCATAAGTCTCCATATATTTAAAAATTTCCATAGGTTCGTTCCTCCTACTGTTCTTGTGATGCGCAAATCGCAAGCGCAATTGAATACAGTTTATTTTCTGCGGTATCCGCTCTGCTCGTTAATGCAATCGGCGCTTTTGCACCGGCGATGACGGCAGCAACATTTGCTTTCGCAAAATAAATCATTGACTTATAAAGCATATTTCCGGCCTCGATTGAAGGAACCAAGAGAATATCCGCCTGGCCCGCTACGCTTCCGGAAATCCCTTTTTGCAGCGCAGCCGCTTGGGATACGGCATTATCCAAAGCAAGCGGTCCGTCCGCAATGCAGCCGGTAATCTGTCCTCTATTGCACATCTGGACGATCGCAGCCGCGTTCAGCGTCGCCTCCATTTTCGGATTAACCGTTTCAATAGCCGCAAGGACTGCGGCTTTCGGCATAGGGTTCCCTACTGAATGTGCGACATGAACCGCATTTTGCAGAATATGCCCGAGTTCTTCAAGAGACGGGGCAATGTTCAGCGCTGAATCAGTCACATACATCAGCCGGTCATAGTCCGGCACTTCAAAAACGGCTACATGTGATAACACCCTTTTTGAACGAAGCCCTTCCTGGCGGTTTAAAACCGATTTCAGAAGAGTTGAGCTCGGGAGATTCCCTTTCATTAAAACGTCCGCCTCTTGTTCACGCACTGCGCGCACTGCTTTTGCCGCAGATTCTTCTGGTGAATCGGCGTGGATGATGTCAGCATTGAACTTCGGCTCATTTGCCAGAAGCTCTTTCAGCTTTCCGCTGTCACCCGTCAGTAAAAATCGTGCCGACAAGTGTTCTGCCGCCATTTTGACGGCGTGGATCACTTCTTTATCTGCTGCGTGGGCCACTGCAATGGTTTTTGCGTTTTTTGCCGCGGCTTTTTCAACTAGGTCTCTCAGCTTCATTTTGTACCACCTTTCTTGTGCGAATCCGCTTTTAACAATGCAAGTTCTGTGCCAAATATGCGAAAGGGTTTATTCCGGCTTTTTTCAAGAAAACATGCAGCTGTTTGCGCTTTCTCTGCAATTTATTGCATGCCGTCATTTGCAAGGCCGTACTTGTCCATTTTGTAGTACAGATTCCGAATGCTGACACCAAGCGCTTTCGCCGTTTTGGTTCGGTTGAATTTATGCTTTTCAAGCGTTTTTTGAATGATGTGCGCTTCAAATTTTTCAACAGCCTGAGACAGCTTTTCCCCTTCTACATCCGGAAAATCACTTTGGGTGCCGTTTTTGTCATTCAGCTCTGATTCGAAAACAGGCAGATGCTGCTGTTCGATCCGTTCCATATGCGGCTCTAAAAATATCATTGCCCGTCCGAGAACATTTTCAAGCTCCCGTACGTTTCCCGGCCAGCTGTAGGCTGATAAAGCTCGCAGCGCGTTCGGCGTGAGCCCCTTTACATTGCGGCCGTAATCCTGATTGATTTTTTCAATGAGCCGAATGCTCAGCGCTTCAATATCTTCTTTGCGCTGCCGAAGCGGCGGGATTGAGATCGGATAGCGGTTAATCCGGTAATACAGGTCTTCGCGGAACGCGCCTTCCGCCATGGCCTTTTCGATGTTGACGTTTGTCGCTGCGATAATTCTGACATTGACAGAAATCGCTTTTGCGCCGCCGACTCTGATAATTTCTTTTTCCTGCAGAACTCTGAGCAGCTTTGCCTGGGTGCTTTGGGTCAGCTCTCCGATTTCATCTAAGAAAATGCTGCCGTTATTCGCTTCCTCAAAAAGTCCTTTTTTGCCCCCGCGCCTCGCGCCCGTAAACGCGCCTTCCTCATAGCCGAAAAGCTCGGATTCAAGCAGGGATTCAGACAGGGCCGCACAATTGACCCGAATGAATTTATTGTATTTTCGGTCGCTTTCATTATGGATGGCGTGGGCGAAAAGTTCTTTCCCTGTGCCGGATTCTCCCCGCAGCAGAATCGTCGCCGGCGTTTTCGCCCCGAGCTTCGCCTGTTCAAGGGCGACCAGCATTTGTTCACTCGTGCCGATAATGTCGTCAAACGTGTATTTCGCTTCAAGCGTGCGGATGATCTGGCGCGCCCGATTCAGCTCAGCAGTCAGCGTTTTAATTTCTGACACGTCGTGGATGACGCCGACGCTGCCTTTTAAAATACCGTCCACAATAACGGGGGCAACATTTACGATGACATCCTTTTTATTGGGGCCGACCTTCATCCTCACACCACGCACGGGCCGCCTTGTCCCCAATACTTTCAGGTGCATGCTTTCCCCTTCCGAGATATCGGTGGAAGCGGGTTTTCCGATGACTTCGCTTTCTGACAGCCCGGTCATTTTTGTATACGCTTTGTTGATTAACATTCCGATGCCGTTTTCATCAACGACGGAAATGGCCTCGTCTGACGATTGAATAATCGCTTCAAGCATGGTGCGGATTTGTTTTAAGTTCGTGACCTCTTCCGCCAGTTCAACTGCGTCGGTGATGTCTTTAAACACGCATAACGCGCCGAGAAGTTTTCCGCCTTCATCAATGATCGGCAGTCTTGTCGTGACAATCTGCAGGTGCTTGCCGAGAAGCTGCTTCTGGTTATATTCCGGCTCTCTCGTTTCCAGAATCCGCGGCAGCTTTGTGTTCGGCACTACATCTTTAATTTGGCGGCCGATGACTTCCTCCCGTTTTCGGCCGACCATTTTTTCTGCCATCTGATTAAATAAAATGATCGTTTCGTTGACGTCTATAAAAATCATACCGTCGTGCGTTGAATTAAAAATCCGGTCATGCTTATACGTCTGCGACTTCAGCATTTGGATAAGCTGCTGTTTTTCCTCCATCAGCTGAAACACCATGTACGCCAATTTTCCCGGCATGACGATGGTTTGTTCTTTTTTCTCATGGAGCAGCTCATCCATGACCGCTTTATCGCCTGTTGTATGGATGATAATATCTATATCTTCAGTTATGTAGGGTTTCCAATCTGATGAGGTTGCAATTCCATATCTCCGGGCTTCTTGCAGCCCTTGCGCCTCCGGATCTTGATCAACCACCGCAATAATCCGGATCAGTTTTGTTTTCATCAAAATCTGTAGGAGCGCCGTGCCTCCTTTACCAGCACCTATAATCAGCACCTTCTGCATCCCGATACCCCTTTATATGAAAAAATTTGCACACCTGTATTTTCCGTTGCAATAATTTGCACAACCCCTATGTTACCACGTTTTGATCTCTTGACAAAATATTTTTTCGATTGGACAATAAAGGAAATCATATCGTAAAGGGGTTTTCTGAATATGAGCCGGCTTGTTGCGCTTTTGATTCTGGTCCTCCCCGGCGCTGTCGCGGCGCTCGGCATTAAACTGATGAGAGATGCATTATTCGGGCATGCGTTTTCCCCGTTTCCGTCCCTTTTTCTTCAGGGGGCGGCCGGATTGGCGTTTTTTTTGTTCGGCCTTTATGTTCTGGCCGGGTTTATTTTGTACAGAGATCGGAAACGCAATCAAGTCAGCCCGCGGTTCAGGAAAAAAAAGCTGTAAAAAAAGCCCTTGCAAAAAAGGGCTTTTTCAGTCGTCCGGCAGTATCGTTTTGGCAATGGATTGATCCAGTTCTTCATAGTCATCGTAAGCGATCGTTTCATATAATTCTTTTCTCGTCTGCATATCCGAAAGCCCCTCTTTTTGAGAGCCTTCTTCTTTCAGAAGGCGGAAAATACGCTCAAAAGCCTTGGCAGCCGTTCTGAGTGACGTGACCGGGTAAATGACCATCTGACAGCCCATATCGGAAAATTCATCAGCACTGTAATACGGCGTTTGTCCGAATTCAGTCATATTTGCGAGAATCGGCACACTGATTTGTTTGGAAAACGCTCTGAATTCACTTTCGGATTGGAGCGCTTCCGGAAAAACAGCGTCAGCACCCGCTTTTATATAAGCGGACGCCCTATTTAATGCCCCCTCCAGCCCTTCCTGCTGTCTGGCGTCTGTTCTCGCAACAACAAGAAGAGTCGGCGCGGCCCGCTTGACCGCTTGGATTTTTTGCGCCATTTCTTCAATCGGCACGAGCTGCTTCCCATTCAGATGTCCGCATTTTTTCGGCAGGCGCTGATCCTCCATTTGGACGGCGGCCGCGCGCGCTTCATACATTTCTTTCGCCGTCCGGGCGGCATTCAGCACGCCTCCGAAACCCGTGTCAATATCGACAAGGACGGGCAGATCAGACGAGCGGACCAGATCTTTAACCCGTTCAGCCATTTCCGCCGACGTGATGATGCCTAAATCGGGCAGCCCTCTGCTCGCCGTGTAAGCCGCGCCTGATAAATAAAGAGCCGAAAAACCCGTTTTCTTGGCAATAAGAGCGGCCATCGCATCGTGAGCGCCGGGAATCTGCAATAGATCCGGCGCTGCCATCAGCGCACGGAACCGCTCTGCAAGCTCCTCTTGAGACGACTGCTTGCTGACGATCCACGTCATGTTTGTCACCCTCCTATTTTATATGAGAAATAAGTCCATAAATTCACTAACGCTGAGCTTCTGCATTCGGCCGCTATCTTTACAAGCCTCTTCGATTTTCCGCTGCTGCTTCAATGAAAAATGAGTGCTGATGTTTGCTGAAAACTTGGCAAGAATCTTCGGAACGGCTTCTTTTCTGCGGAACCGGTGCCCGAGCGGATATTCACATTCAATCCGTCCCGTAGCCGTGCCGTCTGTAAAATGCACCTGTACGGCATTTGAGATGGATCGCTTATTCGGGTCTAAGTAATCTTCTGAGTACGCTTTATGTTCCGTCACCTCCATTTTGCTCCGCAATGTATCAATTCGCGGGTCAGACGCCGTTTCCTCTTCATAATGATCCGCCGTGATATCTCCGAAAAGCAGCCCGATTGCCGTAATATACTGGAGGCAGTGATCCCGGTCAGCCGGATTGTGAAGCGGCCCTTTTTTATCGATAATCCGGATTGCCGACTCATGGGTCATAATCGTGATCCTGTCAATGTCTTCGATGCGGTATTTCACCTCCGGATGAAGCCGGACCGCGCATTCCGCCGCTGTCTGGGCGTGGAATTCAGCCGGGTAGGATACTTTAAACAAAACATTCTCCATCACATAGGACCCAAGCGGGCGGGCAAGCTTCATTTCCTGCCGGTTAAATAATACGTCTTGAAATCCCCACCCGGATGCGGTCAGAGCCGTCGGGTACCCCATCTCACCTTTTTGCGCCATAAGGGCCAAATATACGCCTCTGCTCGTCGCGTCGCCGGCCGCCCATGATTTGCGTGATCCGGTGTTTGGCGCATGACGATACGTTCTGAGGCTTGAATTATCAATCCAAGCGTGAGATACGGCGTTATTGATTTCCTCTCTTGAGCCGCCCAGCATTTGTGCGCAAACAGCCGCAGTCGCCACCTTCACAAACAGCACATGGTCAAGCCCGACTCTGTTTAAACTGTTTTCCAAAGCGAGAATTCCTTGAATTTCGTGCGCTTTGATCATTGCGCAAAGCACATCACGCACGGTAAGCGGTTCTTTCCCTTCTGAAATCCGCACTCTGGATATATAATCCGCACAAGCCAATATGCCTCCGAGATTGTCAGACGGATGCCCCCATTCGGCCGCAAGCCACGTATCATTATAATCGAGCCACCTGTTGATACAGCCGATATTAAAGGCAGCCGTGACCGGGTCTAAAACAAAAGGCGTGCCCGGGACTCTGCTGCCGTTGGGCACGGAGGTTCCCGGGACAATCGGGCCGAGCAGCTTTGTACATTCGGGATAGCTGAGCGCCAAAATTCCGCAGCCTATCGTATCAAGAAGCACATGTCCTGCCGTAGTGAAAGCTTCCGAACTGTCAATTTCCTGATGGAGCACGTAGTCAGAAATCTCTTCGATTACGGCGTCCATTCGGCGGGGTTCTGTCATGTTTTCATCTTCCTTTCTCATCTGTTTACAGACGCGCTCCGGTATAGCGGACACGCGGGCGGAAAAGCCGGTTTCGGCTGTGCTGTTCAATGACGTGGGCGCACAGCCCGACCGTTCGTGCGCTGAAGAATATAGGCGTATACAGCGGGATCGGGATGCCGAGCATGTAATAGACCGGCGCTGCGTAGTAATCTAAGTTCGGATAAAGGCCTTTTTTCTCTCTCATGACGGTTTCTCCTGCTTCACACATATGATAAAGACGGAAATCACCTGAAAGATCAGACAGTTTTTTCAATGCTTCTTTCATCATGAGCGCCCTCGGGTCCATTTTTTTCATGTAGACACGGTGGCCGAAGCCCATGATTTTTTCTTTGTTTGCGAGTTTTTGAGTTAATAATTGTGTAAACCCGTCTGTATCCTTCGCTTCCTCAAGCATGTACATAACTGCTTCATTCGCTCCGCCGTGAAGGTTTCCCTTAAGCGAGGCGACGGCTCCGGTCAGAGCGCCGTAAATATCCGATTGCGTCGAAGCAATGACACGGGCCGTAAACGTTGAGTTCGGCAATTCATGCTCACTGTATAAAAGAAGCGACCGGTCGAATATTTCTTCTTCCAAGGAGGACGGCGTTTTTCCGGTAATCATATATAAAAAGTTTGCGCTGTACGATAAGGTTCCGACAGGCGCTAAAGGCTCCAGTCCGTTGATGACTCGATAGCTGTTGACGGTCAGATTGGGCATTTTGCCTATCAGCCCGCGGACACGGTGCCGATTTACAGAAGAGGTGCGGTTATCAATATCCTTATCAAAGCCTCCAAGCGCGGACAAACCTGTCCTCAGTCCGTCCATCGGGTGAGTACGTTCGGGCAGCAGACGGCATATACGCAAGATTTCCTCGGGAAGGTGTCCGCCGCGCCGAACGTCTTCTTCAAGCGCCTTCTTCTCTTTCGCATCAGGAAGTCTGTCTTCCAATAAGAGATGAACAATGTCCATATAGCCGGCCGTTTTAGAAAGCTCAATCAGATCGTGGCCTTTGATTAAAATACTGCCCTGCTGTGTATCCAGGAAAGAAATCCCCGTTTCCACCGCAATGACGCCATCTAAACCGGGAGAATAAGATTCCATGGTTTCGCTCCTTTGCGCACTTTTTATTGAAGAAGATACTTAGAAATAATCAGCCTTTGAATCTCATTGGTTCCTTCATAGATTTGCGTGACTTTCGCATCCCGAAATAAACGCTCCGCGGGATACTCTTTCATATAGCCGTAGCCGCCGTGAATCTGCACAGCCTCCACCGCCGCTTTCATCGCCGCATCGGACGCGAATTGCTTCGCCATAGA
Organism: Bacillus sp. Bvel1; assembly: GCF_014872755.1. Classification (NCBI taxonomy): domain Bacteria; kingdom Bacillati; phylum Bacillota; class Bacilli; order Caryophanales; family Bacillaceae; genus Bacillus; species Bacillus sp. Bvel1. Next base: position 497,639 of record NZ_JAAOBZ010000007.1, read on the forward strand.
TGCTTCTTTTCCGCACTGAAGCCCTCGCTGATACAGGTCAGCCGCATGATAGACCAATAATTTGGCAGCTTCCGCATTCGTTGCCATGTCAGATAATTTAAATGAAACGGCCTGATTCGAAGCGATGGGTCTGCCGAACTGGCTGCGGGTTTTGGCGTACTCCACCGAGCAGCCGAGCGCCGCTTCGATAATCCCGAGCGCCTGAGCCGCTATGCCGATCCGTCCGACGGCAAGGTTTTTCATGGCGATTGAAAAACCCTCGCCCTCTTCGCCGAGCCGGTTTTCAATCGGAATTTCCGCTTGATCAAACTGCAATTCGGCAGTATTGGAACCTAACAATCCGAGCTTTTTTTCTTTTTTTCCGACAGAAAAACCGGGTGTGTTTTTTTCAACAATAAACGCTGAAATTCCCTTTCTCCCTTTACCCGGATCGGTTACGGCAAATGTCAGATACAGATCTGCCGCTCCGCCGTTTGTAATAAAGATTTTTGAACCGTTCAGAATATATGAACCGCCTTTTCGCACGGCTGTTGTTTTCAGGCTTCCCGCATCAGATCCGGAGTGAGTCTCAGTAAGCGCAAAAGCTCCAATATATTCGCCCGCTGCCAGCTTCGGAATATACGTTTGTTTTTGGGCTTCTGTCCCGAAATGCAAAATCGGGATTGTCCCTACCGATGTGTGGACGGACAAAATGACGCCGACGGCCGCGCTGACTTTTGATATTTCATGAATCGCTAAAATGTAAGATGTTGTATCAGCACCCGCCCCGCCGTAAGCTTCCGGGACGGGAATGCCCATCAATCCCGCTTCGCCCATTTTTTTAATCAGCCGCTCCGGAAATTCATCTGTTGATTCCATGAGCTCAACCATCGGTGCGATTTCCTTGCGGGCAAAATCACGCACCATTTTCCTCATCATGATGTGCTCTTCAGTAAAATGCATGGCTGCCGTCTCCCCTCATGATCTTTACGTCATCTGCCGTACTCATAAAAACCGCGCCCGCTTTTTTTGCCGAGCCAGCCGGCGCTGACATATTTTCTGAGCAGAGGGCATGGGCGGTATTTCGGATCTCCGAGCCCCGCGTAGAGAACCTCCATAATGGAAAGGCACGTATCCAGCCCGATGAAGTCAGCTAATGTTAAAGGACCCATCGGATGACGCATGCCGAGCTTCATCACCTCATCAATCGCTTCCTTTGAAGCTGCTCCTTCGTAAAGGCAATAAACGGCTTCGTTAATCATCGGCATTAATATGCGATTAGATATAAAGCCCGGGAAGTCATTGACTTCGACAGGGGTTTTATTCATCCGGACGGCAAGCTTCTTTACTGTTTCCGCCGTTTCTTCCGATGTGGCGAGTCCTCTGATGACTTCGACAAGCTCCATGACCGGAACCGGATTCATAAAATGCATGCCGATTACTTTTTCAGGCCTTTTTGTGGCCGCGGCAAGCTCCGTAATAGGAAGAGAAGACGTATTGCTTGCCAATACGGCATGAGGGGGACAGATTTTATCAAGTGTGTCAAACAATTCCGCTTTTGCTTTTTTGTTTTCGGCAATGGCTTCAATGATAAAATCAGCATCTCCCGCTTCTGTGAGCTCCGCCGGGGAAATACGGCTGAAAACGGCATCTGTCTCCTGCTGTGACTTCCGTCCTTTTGCCTGCTCTTTCTCCAGGTTTGTCTTTATGCGGTGAAGACCTTTTGTTACCGTTTCCGGCTCCCAATCGTATAACTTGACGGCAAACCCGGCTTCTGCAGCCGTCTGAGCGATGCCTGCCCCCATCTGACCGGCACCTGCGACCATGATTGTTTTCATCTTCATCCGGCGCTCCCTCCTTTGATCAGTACACCTCCAGCAGGACGGCATCTCCTTGAGCCGCTCCGCTGCATATAGCCGCTATGCCTAACCCCCCTCCGCGACGCTTTAATTCGTATATTAAACTCATGACGATTCTCGCTCCGCTTGCGCCGATCGGGTGGCCGAACGCGATTGCCCCTCCGTTTACATTCACTTTCTCCCGGCTGAACCCGGCTATTTTTTCACTCACGAGCACGACGGACGCAAATGCTTCATTTACTTCAAACAAATCAATATCGTCAACGGACAGTCCGGTTTTTTTCAAGAGCCGGCTGATGGCCTCTCCCGGCGCGCTTGCCAGCTCGGACGCTTCCAGTCCGACGGACGCAAAGCCAAGTATCGCTGCGAGCGGCCTGACATGCTGCTTTGCTGCTTTTTCCTCTGACATCAGCACAAATGCTCCGGCCCCGTCATTTACACCGGGAGCGTTTCCGGCTGTAACCGTTCCGTCGGCTGTGAAAATCGGCTTGAGCGCTGCGAGCTGCTCAAGGCTTGTATCAGGACGCAGCCCCTCATCCGCTTCAACGATATGCTGTTTGCCCTTTTTGCCGGTCCAGGTGACGGGGACAATTTCTTCACGCAATTTGCCCGCATCAGCCGCCTCAGCCGCGCGTTTCTGACTCAAAAGAGCGTAATGATCCTGTTCATCTCGGGAAATGCCGTACTTTTTGGCCGCAGTGCTTCCGTGGACAGCCATATGCACCTGGTCGAACGCACAGGTCAGCCCGTCATGAACCATTAAATCCTGAAAAACCCCGTCCCCCATCCTCACACCCCAGCGGCCGGCCGGAATGGCGTACGGGATGTTGCTCATGCTTTCCATTCCGCCTGCAATCAGCACGTCCGCGTCTTTCGCCCGGATCATTTGATCACAGATGGTAACGGCTCTGAGCCCTGATGCACAGACTTTATTAATGGTTTCAGCCGGAACAGACCACGGAAGCCCGGCATATCTTGCAGCCTGCCGTGCCGGAATCTGCCCGGCACCCGCCTGGACGACCATCCCCATCACCGCTCCTTCCGCTTCGCTTTCACTGATAGCGGCGCGCTTGATTGCTTCTTTTATGGCAATGCCGCCAAGCTCGGATGCCTTTACCTCTTTTAATGCGCCGCCGAATTTTCCGAACGGCGTTCTTGCCGCACTGACGATAACCGTTTTTCCCACAATTTTGCCTCACTTTCAATAAGATAAAAGATAACGCTTACACAAAACGCCCTGTTACAATATATGAACCGGCTGACCGAGTTATGAGTGCACCGCCTTTTTCCCGCCCATAAAAAAAGAAGACTGTCTGACCAGTCTTCTCAGCTGCGGCATTCTTCTTTTATAGAAACAGCCAGCTTTGGATAGTCGGTAAAAATTGCGTCTATCCCCGCTTTCATCAGCCGCTTCATATCCTCAGGACGATTGACGGTGAACGGACGGAGCGCCGCTTGGTGTTTTGCAAGATGTGTGATCACTTCAGCGCTGACCGCCGGCGTGCCGAGCTTCGGATGATAACCCGAAGCGGGAATGGCGGCAAGATACCGTTCAGGCCGGTACAGCACATCCATTGTCAGCACCGCCCGTTCAATTTCAGGCGCCAGGGCGTGGCACACCGCGAGACTCTCATGATTAAATGAAGAAAAAATAACGCGCTTTTCCAGTCCGTAATATCTGACTTTTTTGATCACTTCTTCTTCCATTCCTTCGTAACGGAATACACTGTTTTTCAGCTCAATGTTTATCAGAAAATCAGCACGTTCCGCAAAACGCAGCACATCTGACAAAAGCGGAATTCTGACACCTTTAAAAGAATCTTTCCATTTTCCGGCGGCATCGGCGGTTCTGATTTTGTCATACGCCGTATCTTTCACAAATCCTTTCAAAGATGTCGTGCGGTCGAGGGTTTCATCGTGAATGACCACGATCCGGCCGTCTTTTGTCATCTGTACATCAAGTTCAATTCCGTCAGCCCCGTCCTCAATCGCTTTTTTGAATGCGGGCATCGTATTTTCAGGGCAGTCGCCCGACGCCCCCCGGTGGGCAAAAATATTCGTCATATGTGTCACCTCAGATGTTTGTCATCGGTTTTCTCTATTATAATCGTTATGCACATCAGGAGGGCGCTATTTACACATATTTTATCATTACCGTCCGCTGTAATAGGTTTCGATTCCGTTTACAACGGCGTCCGCGGCGTGCTCTTGTCCGTTATCGCTTTTCAGCTTGTCCGCATCTTGAGGATTTGTGATAAAACCTAATTCAGCCAGCACACTCGGCATCTTTGAATATGTAATAACATAAAAAGGAGCTTCTTTTACGCCTCTGTCCCTCATCCCTAAAGACGTGACAAGCTGCTGCTGAATGTCGGAAGCAAGCCTTTCGCTGTCCGCTCCTTCATATGTCGAATTAAAATACGTTTCCGTGCCCGATGCCGTTGATACGGCTGAATTCGTATGGAGGCTGACGAATAAATCGGATTGGCTGGCGCTCGCTTTCGCCACCCGCTCGTCCAAACGTAAAAAAGTATCGTCAGTCCTTGAAGCTACAGGTTTTGCGCCTTCTGTCTCCAATTTGGCGATCACCTTGTTTGACACCGCTAAATTGATGTTTTTCTCAAGCAGTCCATTTCCGCCGGCTCCGCTGTCTTCTCCGCCATGTCCGGCATCGATATAGATGGTTTTCCCTTGCAAAGGTTCGGCTGCATAAGCGGACGGCGCAAGCAGAAGCAGAGCGGCACCGAAGGCAGCAGCGCTTTTTGTCAGTAAACCCACGTTTTTTTTCCTCCCCGTTTTCACATATCTGTTTCTTTTTTCAGTTTCTCAAGCCGTAATTGTCCGTTGCTCTCTTTTTTATAGGTGATTTGCACCGCCGTATGTTCAGGCAGAGACTGACATTCAAACCGCTTAGCGAAAGGCACCTTCACCTCTTGCCTTTCTCCGTCAATTTCGACCGCGATCGTATCGTTTCCGGCCGCTTTTATAAATGTTCCTTCCTGTGTAAATGACGGCGCCGCATCAGCCTCCGCGGTATACTCGCAGCCTGATAACAGCCATGCGGTGAAGATCAGAAGTATGGCAGACTTCACACAGATCACCTCACGTTTTCTCATTCGGCTTTATCTTTGAACAGAATGGCCGATTTGTAAAGGGAGCCTCCATTCCTCCAGCGTTTTTCCATCTTTGGAATGAAGGCTATCTGACCTGCTGTTTACCTGAACTTAGAAAGAAAACAAGCTGATCAGTCTATGAAAAAGGTTCTGTCTGAAGGCCGAATATGCAGAATTTAACGGAAACGGACGACTTTCTGTTCATTTTGAAAAAATATCAGATCGGCAAAAAAGAGAGCCGCGTCATGCACTCTCCCGAATAGAAACATTCATATTTATTTTGAGCTTTTCATAAAATGAACGGGACAACTTAAAAGAGCAGCGTATTGGCGGCAATGATGAGAATAATCACTCCGCTCAGCACCGTGCTGAACTGTCCGACGTGAAAAGAACCGATGCGCAATGAAGCGGCTTTTTTTCCAAGCGAGCAGCCGATCCATATGGTCAGAAAGCTTCCGACCGCCGCAGTAATGGAAATGGCAGCGGGAGAAAGCCCGATCAACCCCGCGCTTAATCCGTTGGTCAGCGCATTTGCGGATACGGCCACCCCGAGAACCAAGGATTCCAATATACCGATTTCTCCCGAACCGTCGGCATCCGCTGCCTCCGGATTTTGCAGCAGACCGGCAAAACGGCCTTTTTTTCCTGACGCGCCAACACGCGCTGTTTTTCTCGGCACAGCCAGCAGAATGATGCGGATACCGATGACAGATAAAATAAACGCCGCCAGCAATACAGGAAGAAAGCCCGGTAAAACGGCTGAAATCCATTTGCCGAAATAAATTCCGATATAACTGAATACAAAACAGATAAAAGCGATCATCATATTTGACGCATGCGATATTTTGATTTTTCTGATGCCGTATGACATCCCCACTCCTAAATTATCAATGCTTGAGGACACTGCCAAACCTAAAATCAATAACCAAGCCATGTTCGTTTCTCTCCATTCTTTGATGTCTTTTCAACATGTTGTGCCGTTGAATCTACACTATCCTATTCAGCAGCACAGAAAAGGTACCTTTTCTGCAAAAATTATTGATTGACGATCATCATTCCGGCGGAAACGAGGTGACACCCTTGACAGAAAATAAAAATAAGACACTGGGACCCCTTTTAAAATCACTGCTTGATAAGCACTCGCTCTCCATGAGAAAACTCGGCGCCTTAACAAACATTGATACGGCCACTATCTCCCGGATTATCAACGGCAAACAGAAGGCCAATTTAAAGCATCTTCAGGAATTTTCAAAACACCTCCGCACCCCGCTGGAGGAATTGCTTGAGGCGTCAGGCATAGACATCGGCCATGAAAAAGAAGCTGCGCCGCAAGACCCGATGCACGCGATTCAGGATATGCTGAATATGGCCGAGATGTTTGATCAGCCTTTTTCCCGGGAGCAAATTGAGCGTGAACTGACCAGATATGAACAATACACCAAAACCCAGCAGGGCCATCGCCTGATTTGCGATGAGTTTCAAAAGAAAATGGACAATGAAGAAAGCGTCGGCCCTTTTATTGACCATTTGAAAAACATGCATCATCAGTATATGGATGAATCAACACCGGCTGAAGACCGCGCGATTCTCGGGAGCGCGCTGCTGTATTATATTTTAGCGACCGACGTTATCCCGGATTACATGTTTCCGATCGGCTACCTGGATGACGCCATCGCCGTTCAAATCGCTTTGAACCGGCTGAAAAAAAAGTAAAGGCGCTTAAAAAAGCGCCCTTTTTGTGTTGAAAAATATGAAACACCGCATTACGGTTTTGTCAAAACAGAGACAGCCGTCATATGATACATCAACCTAACAAAAAGGAGGGTGTCTTCTATGGACAGCAACACAGTTGTGGCAGTGTGCGCTCTGTTAAGTGTTGTGATTCAGATCGGAACGATATTCGCCGCAGGAAAGTGGAAAAAAGAATAAACAAATTGACGGTTTTTTCGCACAAGCGTATGCTTATAAATAACCATGTAAAAGATAAGAAAGAAGATATGCATATGAAAAAAATCATTCTCCTCTTCGCCGCCGCTGTCATATTCAGCTCGATCGGCCATCAAATTTCAGGAGGATATAAAGATCCTGAAAAGGAACGGAGAAAACCGTTTCATTCGTTTAAATGGTTCAGCCGGTCATAACCTCAGGAAGAAGAACAAGCAAAATAATTGCACACAATGAAAACATAAGCTAGAATACGGACGAGTTAAACTCCTAAGGAAGAAGGCGAAATGATGAAGCAAACTTTTAAACCGCTGTTTGAACCTTTTACGTTCGAAAGCGGTGTCACTATACCAAACCGTATTTCAGTCGCACCGATGACACACTATTCATCAAATGATGACGGAACGATTTCCGACCGTGAATTAAGCTACATTACTCCCCGTTCAAAAGAAATGGGCATGGTCATTACAGCATGTGCAAACGTAACGCCGGACGGCAAAGCGTTTCCAGGCCAGCCCGGCATCTATGATGATTCTCACATTCCCGGCTTGAAAAAACTCGCTCAGGCGATCCAGTCTCAAGGAGCTAAAGCCGTTGTGCAGATTCACCACGGAGGCTTGGAATGCCCTCCTGAACTCGTGCCAAACAACGACGTCGTCAGTCCGAGCGGCTCAGAAGAAGACGGCAGACAAACGTCCCGTGCTCTCACAGAACAAGAAATTGAGCACATCGTGAAAGCATTCGGCGAAGCGACACGCAGAGCGATTGAAGCCGGCTTTGACGGTGTTGAAATTCACGGGGCAAACGGGTACCTGATTCACCAATTTTATTCACCGAAAACAAACCGGCGCACAGACCGCTGGGGCGGAAGCGATGAAAAGCGCCTTGCGTTCCCGCTTGCAGTCGTTGACGCTGTCAAACAGGCGATTGATACACACGCTGAAAATCCATTCGTTCTCGGCTACCGCCTGTCACCGGAAGAGCCGGAAACACCGGGGCTTACAATGAAAGAAACATTCATGCTCGCCGACGCGCTTGCAGAAGAGAACTTGGATTATCTGCATATTTCACTGATGGATGTCAATTCCAAAGCCCGCCGCGGCGCGGATACTTCACGGACCCGGATGGATTTATTAAACGAACGCATCGGCCATAAAGTGCCGCTGATGGCCGTCGGTTCCATCTATACCGCGGACGAAGCGCTTGCCGTATTAGAAAGCGGAATTCCGCTGGTGGCTCTGGGACGTGTCATTTTGATTAACCCCGAATGGGCGGTGCTGGTCAAAGAAGGCCGCGAACAGGAAATCGAAAAAGCCATTCAGGCATCTGAAATCGAGAAATACCGACTTCCTGAACCGTTATGGGAAATGATTCAGAATACAGGCGGCTGGGTGCCGTTTGAAAAGTAGACTAAAAAACTGCCGGATGTCCGGCAGTTTTTTTGATTCACAAGTTTTTACCGCTTTGTTTACTCCTATTTCTAACACACAGCGTACATATAGTAAATAGATTAATAGAAAGGAGACCGTATATGATGGCTGGTTTCCCTATTACGATTAACAGTCTTTCCGGAAACGGGGTTGTCAATATCGGCGGTGCGTTTTCGATAAGTCCTTTAACCGTATCAAAAACCGTCTACGGCTCAGGAGGGGGAAATACAGGTATGGTCCTGCAAATGAATCAATCCAGCACATCTCAATCTTCAAACTCTCAATACTCTGATCAAAATGTAACGAAAACATTATGATATCCGTATTTCCCTCCCTTTCCGGCTGGCAGCAGCCGGATTCTTTTTGCCGTTTTGTTTAATCTTATTCCATATCACAGCGTACATATAGTTAGTAGACTGTGAGAGAAAGGAGAAAAAATAGAATGAGCGGTTGCCCGATTACGATAAACAACGTATCAGGAAACGGAGTTGTCAATGTTGGCGGCGCCATATCCATCAGTCCGCTGACTGCATCAAAAACCGTTTTCGGTGCCGGAGGGGGAAATATCGGCATTGTCATTCAAAACAATGCTGTAAGCCAGTCCAAAATGTTTGAACATCAATTTTCAGATCAGAATATTGTAAAGTCATTGTAAGGGCCGCCATGCTGCCCTTACTGCATAAATAAAGCAGGCACACTGATTCCCCGAAAACTTGATATTAAACATCAACGATCACCTTTCCATGTTTTGAATGATTTCAGTTAAAGATGAATAGAATGCAGATTGAAAGCATGAGTACTGAATCTCATTAAGGAAAGAAGGAATCGTGATGAAAAAACTTTGCCGGGAAGTTTGGATTGAAGTTGACCTTGATGCGATAAAAAAGAACGTACGGGCGATCCGCCGCCATATTCCGAATACGTCTAAAATTATGGCCGTCGTAAAAGCGAACGCTTATGGCCACGGCTCTGTGGAAGTAGCGCGGCAGGCACTGGAAAGCGGGGCGAGCGAGCTTGCTGTCGCCAGCGTCGAAGAGGGAATTGTGTTACGGAGAGCGGGAATTAAGGCGCCTATTCTTGTGCTCGGCTTCACAGCTCTCAGCTGTGTGAAAAAATCTGCCGTTTGGAACATCACATTATCAGCGTTTCAGGACAGCTGGATCAAAAAAGCGAATCGGATATTGGAAAAAGAAGCAGAGTCGAAACGGCTGTCCATTCATATCAATGTGGATACCGGAATGGGCCGGCTGGGTGTGCGCACAGAAGAAGATCTTTTAGCAGTGGTGAAAGCGCTCAAGTCGAGTACATACCTGTCATGGGATGGCATCTTTACACATTTTTCAACAGCGGATGAACCGGACACTGAGCTGACGATGCTGCAGCACGAAAAGTTTATCAGCTTTCTCCGCTTTTTAAAAAATCAAGACATTACGCTGCCTACCGTGCATATGTGCAATACAGCCGCCGCTATCGCATTCCCGGAATTCAGCGCCGACATGATCCGTTTAGGTATTGGGTTATATGGTTTATATCCGTCCGCCTCGATAAAGGAACTGAACCTCGTGGATCTCACACCCGCACTAAGTTTAAAGGCGCGTATCGCTTATGTGAAAGCTATGGTGACAGATCCCCGGACCGTCAGTTATGGCGCCACATATATCGCCGAACCGGGTGAAATCATCGCGACGATTCCGATCGGCTATGCTGACGGTTACTCCCGCGCCCTGTCCAACCGCGGGTTTATTCTGCACCGCGGCAGACGGGTGCCGGTGGCGGGGAGAGTGACAATGGATATGATAATGGTCAGTTTAGGTGAGAATGAGGGCAAACAAGGAGAAGAAGTCGTCATCTACGGCAAACAAAAAGAAGCCGAGATTTCCGTTGATGAAATTGCCGAAATGCTCGGTACGATCAGCTACGAAGTCCTGTCTGTGTTAAGCCGCCGCATCCCCCGCTTTTATTTCAGAGACGGCAAAATCATTAAAATATCAGCTCCGGTATTATACGTATAGACGGCATAGTTCCCGTATTTATGTATAGAACAAGTACCGGCGTGAGTGGTTTCCATTGTTTTCGTCAGCAAAATCTCAAAACGCCTTCTCTTCCGCGTTCATGCACGGAATAGAAGGCGCAAAAAGACATTTAGCCAAAGGCTTGCGTTACGAAGCTTTATGCTCCAATCTCAGCTTGTCAGCAACCATCGCGATGAATTCCGAGTTGGTTGGTTTTGCTTTTGTCATGCTTACCGTATATCCGAACAGTGAAGAAATGGAATCAATATTTCCCCTGCTCCATGCGACTTCAATGGCGTGGCGGATGGCCCGTTCTACACGGCTTGCGGTCGTGTTGAATTTTTTGGCGATGTCGGGATAAAGGACTTTTGTGATGCTGCCGAGGAGTTCAATATCGTTATACACCATGGAAATGGCTTCACGCAAATAAAGATAGCCTTTGATATGGGCAGGCACACCGATCTCATGGATAATGCTTGTAATGCTGGCATCGAGATTTTTCCGCTTCGGCTCCGGCTGGCTGCGGATAATGCTGCTTTGCGCAGACGGCGCACGGTGTGTGACACTGCTGACATTTCCGCTTACCTGGCGGATATGGCCGACAAGGTTTTCCATATCAAACGGCTTCAGGATGAAATAGGATGCGCCTAAATCGACGGCTTTTTTCGTAACGTCTTCCTGACCGAATGCCGTCAGCATGATGACGTTCGGCTGCTTCTCAAGCTCTGATTCACGCAGACGCTCCAAAACCGCAAGTCCGTCCAGATGCGGCATGATAATGTCTAACACGAGCACATCGGGATTCTTATCTTTAAACAAAGAAAGACATTCCTGTCCGTTATAAGCAACGCCGATCACTTCCATATCATCCTGTCCCTCTATATATTCACTCAACAGGCTTACAAGCTCTCGATTATCATCAGCAACACAAACTTTAATTTTCTCCACGTTTCTTCCTCCCCCAATGTATTAACAGGACGCAACCCATTTGACTGCTATATGTTACATTCGACAAAACCACTACTTCCCCTTTTAAAAAATCCATATTTACCAATAATAGTGGTATATCTTTGTTTTTCTAGCATTTTCTAGGTTTTTCGACTAAAAATTAAGTTTGACAAATCAGGAAACGTGAATTTGTCGAAAAATCTTCATGTCTTATTTTACATGAATCCCGGAAAGAAGTGAAGAACGCATCACATAAAAAAACTGCCGGATCATCCGGCAGTCAGCTTGCTTTGTCTTTCCCGTAAACATCAACACCCGCTTCAGACAGCATCCATTCGATATGAACGCCATAGCCGCTTGTCGGATCATTGACAAATACGTGGGTTACGGCTCCGACGACCTTTCCGTTCTGGATGATCGGGCTTCCGCTCATCCCCTGAACGATTCCGCCGGTTCTTTTCAGCAGTTTCGGATCTGTCACTTTCAATACCATTCCCTTTGTCGCCGGGAATTTTTGCGGCGTGGTGCTGACGATTTCAATATCAAATTTCTCTACTTTATCGTTTTCGATAACCGTCAGCATTTGCGCAGGTCCTTTTTTTACTTCATTTGACAAAGCAATCGGAAGCGCTTTGTCGGAAATGTTGTTTTTAATCGGCTGATGCAGTGTCCCAAAAATGCCGAACGGGCTGTTGCGGTTAATATCGCCGATCGTTTTCCGTTCTGACGAAAACCTTGCCAGTTTTTCGCCTGGATTGCCGCCTTTTCCTTTTTCAATCGATGTTACAGTAGAACGGACGATTTCTCCGTCTTCTACAACAATCGGTTTTTTTGTATCCATATCAGAGATGACGTGGCCCAATGCGCCGTATTTTTTTGTTTTCGGTTCAAAAAATGTCATGGTGCCGATGCCGGCTGCCGAATCACGGATATAAAGGCCGATTCGATATTTCCCCTCGGCTTCGTCCTTTGTCGGAATCAGCTTTGTTTTGATTTTTTGCTTATCGCGTTTCACCAATAAATCCAGAGATTCACCGGTTTTGCCCGCTTTTTGAATAAACGGGGCGATGTCGCTCATTTTTTCAATTTTATGTCCGTTCATTTTAATAATGATGTCGCCAGATTCAATACCCGCTTGTTCTCCCGGAGACTTTTTCCCATCCTTTGTCATCACCTGGTGAAAACCGACGACCAAAACACCGACTGAATGCAGTTTTACACCGATGGACTGTCCGCCCGGAATGACCTTCAATTCAGGAAGGACACGCACTTTCGTTTTTTTAATGGGAAATCCGGCAAGATCATATACTACTTCTGACCTGCCTTGTGTTTGCCCTGTTATGTTTGCATGACCGTGCTCTTCTTTCAGCGTAAAGGCTTCTGATAATTCGCCCTTTTCAGCGCTTATTGATGCATTGACCGGAACGGCCTGTGTCTGGTTTTCAAAGACGCTCATTTCTGACGGTATCAGTAAATATTCTTTAAACGGCTTAAAAAAGCCTACACTTAGTAAAGAAACAAGGAGAATTACACCTATTGCTTTCCTCATGTTATCGTGCATTCATTCCTTCACTCTCCTCGCTCCTATCCCACACCACTTTCTTTTTCTGCTACATCTATACTTTTGCCTTCCTGCGCTTGATTTATAACCGGCATACGAAGAAAAACATTGGATACACTGTTAGAGAAATGGAACAAAAAATAAGCTGCCTGTATCAGCAGCTTATCCTGTCGTTTTTACCTGTCCGGCCTGTTTTAAAAGCTCTTGTGCATGCCGTTTTGTCAGATCGGTCACTTCAACACCCGCAATCATGCGGCCGATTTCCGCTACCTTATCCTGCTTGGAAAGCGGCGTGACATGCGTTGTCGTCCGTCCGTCTTTGAATTCTTTTGCGATCAGAAGGTGCGTATCCGCCATAGCGGCAACCTGCGGCAGGTGTGTAATGCAGAGCACCTGTGAACCGGTCGATACTTTATGGATTTTTTCCGCGATGGCTTGGGCAACCCGCCCGCTTACACCGGTGTCCACTTCGTCAAAGATGATGGAGGTGACATCCTGCTGGGAAGAAAAAATACTCTTCATCGCCAGCATCACCCTTGAAAGCTCGCCTCCGGAAGCGACCTTTGACAGCGGTTTTAAAGGCTCACCGGTGTTTGTTGAAATTAAAAACTTCACAAGGTCGATCCCCTTTTGGGTAAGCTGCACGGGCTGCCCGTTAACAACCGGTGCTTCACTGGCTGACGGATCGGTTTTCACGAGAAATTCCGTATCAAACGTTGATTTGCCCATATACAGACTTTGTAATTCCTGATGAATCGCTTCCGCCAGTTTCTTGGCCCATGCTTTTCTGATTTTTGATAAATTGGCGGCTTCTACGGCCACATCTTTGCCGACCGACTCCAATTCCTTCTTCAGGGCTTCAAGGTGGCTGTCGCGGTTCTCGATTTGATCGATTTCCTCTTCTATTTTAGAGCCGTATTCCAAAATGTCTTCTACCGTCGCTCCGTATTTGCGCTTCAGCTGTTTGATCTCATTTAAACGGGTTTCAATAAAATTCAGCCGTTCCGGGTCATATTCCAGATCATCTAACAGATTGCGCATTTGAAAGGTTGCATCCTCCAGCAGATAATAGGAACTTGACACACTTTCAGACAGCTTTTGCAGCGGTTCATTGATATCCGAAATATCTTCAAGCTGGGCAGAGGCCATTCCGACCCAGTCAAGCCCCCCCTGCTCGCTGCGGAGCGCATTATAGGCGTTTTGCAATGATTCATAAATTTTTTCAAAGTTGGATATCTGCTTCCGCTCTTCCTGAAGAAGTTCGTCTTCATTCAATTCAAGCTTCGCCGACTCGATTTCTTCAAGCTGAAATTGAATCAGGTCTAACCGATGCGCCATTTCCTGCTCGCTTTCTGACAGCTTCTTCACTTTTTTGAGCAGCTCCATATAACGCTCATAGCCTTCATGGTAAGCCTGAAGCGCGGATTCGGCCTCAGCGCCCGCAAATTTATCCAAAAGCTCCAAGTGTTTGTCGTCCTCCATTAACAGCTGGTTATCATGCTGTCCGTGAATATCTAATAAAAGTCTGCCGATTTCCCTTAAAGCCGCAATCGTCACTAATTTTCCGTTGACACGGCAGACGCTTTTTCCTCCGGCATTGATGTCCCTTCTCATGACAATCATGTCGTCAGATGCGTCTATTCCCTGCTCACGGCATACTTCAAAAACGGGATGACCGCTGTCCAATAGAAACAGTCCTTCAAGCTCGGCCTTTGTTTCACCGTAACGGACAAATTCGGACGAGCCGCGTCCGCCGACTAATAGGGAAACGGCGTCTATAATAATTGACTTGCCGGCCCCTGTTTCTCCCGTCAGGACGGTGAGCCCCCGTTCAAACGAAATCGTCAGTTCCTCTATAATGGCAAAGTTTTTTATTGATAGTTCAGCTAACAAACAGCATTCCACCTTTTATCTGATAATTACGCTACAGCAGCTCCAAAAGACGGCTTTGTACGCCTTCCGTATCTTCAGGCGTCCTGCAGATGATTAAGATCGTGTCATCTCCGCAGATCGTGCCCATGATTTCTTCCCATTCGAGATTATCCATCAGAGCGCCGATTGCCTGAGCATTCCCCGGCATCGTTTTTAATACGATCATATGGCTTGCTGAGTCAATTTTTACGAACGCATCCATTAATGAACGCTTCAGTTTTGACAGCGGATTGAACCGCTGATCCGCCGGCAGGCTGTATTTGTAGGAGCCGTTGTTCGTCGGCACCTTTACGAGATGCAGCTCTTTAATGTCTCTGGAGACAGTCGCCTGGGTTACCTTATATCCTTCTTCTCTCAGCATGTCAACTAAGTCATCCTGCGTTTCAATCTCATGGCTTGTAATAAGCTCTCTGATTTTTATATGCCTTTGGCCTTTTGTCATGTAAGCACCTCTGTTTTCAAGCTGTTCTTGTCATTATGTTAACCGCTTCTTGATAAAAAGTACATGATGGCAGAAAAAAGGAATAATAGCCCCCTATTATTCCGGTACATCTGTCTTTTTGGCTTTTAATGTCTCATGTGCTTCGCGGACGATACGGAGAATATCTTCTTCCGGCAGTTCAGCGCCGTTTCCGTCTTCTCCGCCCCATTCCAGATGAAGCAGAAACTCAATATTGCCGTCTCCCCCTGTAATCGGTGAGAAGGACAGTCCTTTCACTGTATATCCTTCAGAAGCGGCAAATTGATTCATGCGGCGGAGAACGTCAGCATGAACGCCGGGATCTCTGACAATGCCTTTTTTTCCGACGGATTCCCGTCCGGCTTCAAATTGCGGCTTCACCAGTGCGATACAATCGCTCCCCGGTACAAGCAGCGTTTTTAAAACCGGCAGAATGAGGCGGAGTGAGATGAAAGAAACATCGATTGTCGCAAATTCCGGCAAACCCTCTGTGAAATCGGAAGGCTCGGAATAGCGGAAATTCGTCCGTTCCATGACGACGACCCTCTCGTCCTGTCTGAGCTTCCAAGCAAGCTGATTATAGCCGACATCCACTGCGTAGGACCGCTCAGCTCCGTTTTGGAGGGCGCAATCCGTGAATCCCCCTGTAGACGAGCCGATGTCAATCATCGTTTTGCCTTTTACCGAGACAGGAAACACTTCCAAGGCTTTTTCAAGTTTTAATCCGCCTCTGCTGACGTATTTAAGAGGGTTTCCTTTTACCGTTAACGGAAGATCCCGGGCGATTTTTTCACCCGGTTTGTCCAATCGGTTTTCATTTGAGTATACGATGCCCGCCATAATGGCGCGTTTCGCTTTTTCCCGCGTTTCCGCAAGGCCTTTTTCTACAAGAAGTACATCTAATCGTTCTTTTTTTGCTGTCATGATCCAATTCCTTTATGTGTCTTCGGCGGCATCAGCAGTTTTATCCGATTCATAACCTCAGCCTTCGTGAGACCGATTTCTTCAAGCAGGGCGGTTACGCTGCCGTGTTCAATAAACCGGTCTGGGATGCCCATTCTGTCAATCGGTGTATGATACATGCCGAGGTCATGAGCGTATTCAAGAATCGTGCTGCCGAATCCGCCTTCAAGCACAGCTTCTTCTATCGTTAAAATCGGCAGACCTTCATTAAGAATGGCCTTCATCATTTGTTTATCAATCGGCTTTATGAACCTCGCATTCACGACACGCACGGACAGGCCTTCTTTTTGCAGTTCTTCAGCCGCTTCCAGCGCCATTTCAATGGTCGTACCGAATGTTAAAATGACCGCGTCTTTTCCGGGACGGAGCACTTCCCATGTTCCGATCGGAATGGTTTTCAGCTCTTTATCCATCTTAACGCCGAGCCCGTTTCCGCGCGGGAAGCGCATCGCAATCGGACCTTCCTCGTATGAAAGGGCTGTATTGACCATATGGCGGCCTTCATTTTCATCCTTCGGCATCATTAAAACGAGGTTCGGTATATGCCGCAAAAAGGCGATGTCAAAGACGCCTTGATGCGTCTCCCCGTCAGCGCCGACCAAACCGGCGCGGTCAATGCCGATAAATACATTCGCGTTTTGACGGCAGATATCATGGACGACCTGATCGTACGCCCGCTGTAAAAAGGTCGAATAAATCGCAAGAAACGGCTTCATACCCTGAAGCGCCATTCCCGCGGCCATTGTCGCCGCATGCTGTTCTGCGATTCCGACGTCAAACATGCGCTCAGGAAATTCTTTCGCAAATCCTTCAAGCTTAGAGCCGACCGGCATAGCCGGTGTAATCGCGACAATTCTGTCATCCTCGCGCGCCAGCTCCTGCACGGTGCCGCTGACAAGTCCGCTCCATGAAGGCGCCGCGGCTTTCGGCTTGACGAAATCACCCGTATTGATTTTATAAGGCCCCGTTCCGTGCCATGTGCCGATTGTGTCGGTCTCAGCCGGTTTATAGCCTTTGCCCTTTTTCGTAATGACATGCAAAAGGACAGGACCTTTCGTTTTTTTGGCGTATTGCAGGTTTTCAAACAGTTCGTGGTAGGAATGACCGTCAACAGGGCCTAAATACGTAAAGCCCAGCTCTTCAAAAAACATGCCTGACACAAGCATATATTTTAAGCTGTCTTTTATCCGTTCCGCTGTGGCGGCCAATTTTCCGCCGACGGCCGGGATGCGCTTAAATAAATATTCAAGCTCGTCTTTTACCCATTGATATTTGCCGGCCGTGCGAAGCCGTCCCAGCATAGAATGAATTGCCCCGACATTCGGCGCAATGCTCATCTCATTATCATTCAGGATGACGATCATATCTTTTTTCTCATCACCGATATGGTTCAGCGCTTCGAGCGCCATTCCTCCGGTTAAAGCGCCGTCTCCGATAATCGGGATGATATATTCTTTCGATCCTTTAATATCACGGGCGGCTGCCATTCCCATCGCGCCTGAGAGCGATGTTGAGCTGTGGCCTGTTTCCCATACGTCATGTTCGCTTTCGCTGCGCTTCGGGAAACCGCAAAGCCCTTTATATTGGCGCAAGGTTTCAAACTCCTTGCCGCGCCCGGTTAACAGTTTATGAACATAGGACTGATGTCCGACATCCCATAAAAATTTATCTTTCGGACTGTCAAATTCTTTGTGAAGCGCAATTGTCAGCTCGACAACCCCGAGGTTCGGCCCGATATGGCCGCCAGAGGCAGACAGCGATGTGATGAGGAAATTGCGGATTTCCTCACTCAGCTCTTCCAGCTGTTCAATTGACATCTTTTTAAGAAATGACGGGTCCTGTATTGATAAAAGATCCAAAGCGGATCAACTCACTTTCAGCATGAATTTCTGCAAATTAAACAGTGTCTTTTTGAAAAAAGAAAAAGACTCCCTTTGTATTTTCATCGAAACTGCTTACATTTTACCATAGGAGCGGCAGCCCCTTCAAATCAGGACCGTTTTTAATGATCTCTCGCCGCGATTAAATCACAGAGGTCATGCAGCAGTTCTTTCTGAAGAGAAAGGCCGCTGATGATCCGTTTCGCCTCGCTGATATGATACGCCAGCTTCTCTTTCGCGCCTTCAAGCGTTAAAAGCGACGGATACGTTGACTTTTCATTCGACGTGTCTGAGCCGACCGGTTTGCCGATCTTCTCCTCATGCCCTTCAATATCAAGGATGTCATCTCTGATTTGAAATCCGATGCCGATATGGCTGCTGAACAGACGCAGCTTTTCGACTTCATCCTCCGGCGCATCTGCCAAAATGGCGCCCGCCGTCACAGAAAAACCGAGGAGCTTGGCCGTTTTCCGCTCGTGGATGGATTCCAGCTCCTCAAGCGTTATCCGCTTTTGTTCCGCTTCCATGTCGGCAGCCTGCCCGCCGACCATTCCTTCCGTTCCTGCCGCGCTGATCAGCTCATCGACGAGACGGAGCCGTTTTTCTGCTGAAACCGCCTCAGACACGTGGGATGTGATCAATTTAAAGCTTTCTGTCAGAAGCCCGTCTCCGGCCAATACGGCTGCCGCTTCTCCGAAGACTTTATGGTTTGTGGGCTTTCCCCGGCGGAGATCATCATCGTCCATGCAAGGAAGATCATCATGGATTAAGGAATACGTATGAATCATTTCGACAGCGCATCCGACCGGAATCCCGTCTTTTTCATCTTTTCCGTAAGCATTCAGAACGGCTAAGACGACGAGGGGGCGCAGCCTCTTTCCGCCCGCTTCCAAAGAATACAGCATAGATTTTTTGAGGATTTCAGGCATCGCAAGCCGTTCCGTATACAAAGAAAGCTGCTGTTCAATCAGTTTTTTGCGCGATGCTAAAAATGCGTCCAGTTTATTTGTCACCTTCGTCTTCCTCCTGAACGCTGAAAGGTGCAAGTTCGCCGTTATCTTTTAAAATAAAGTCCATTTGCTTTTCGACATGCTGAAGCTTTTCATGGCACATTTTTGAAAGGGCCATCCCTTCCTGAAAATAATTAATCGCCTGCTCAAGCGGCACGTCTCCTTCTTCAAGCTTTGCCACAATGCCTTCAAGGCCTTTCATCGCCTCTTCAAATGTCAGCTCTTCACTTTTTTTGGTTTCTGTCATTTTCGTTCGCCTCTCTTTTGCAATACTTCACACGTCAGAACGCCGTCTGTCATCTTTACTTCAAGCGTATCATTTTGTTCCACTTGATCAACGCTTTTGATCAGCTCTTTATCTTTATAGGCCAGACTGTATCCTCTCTCCATCACCTGAAGGGGACTTAATGCATTCAGTTTACCAAGAACCGTCTGAAACTGCGAATGAAGCTGCTTCAGCTGGACATTCATGCTTCGGGCGAGCTGATTTGAGCGCTCCTCGTACCGTTTTTTCGCCTGTTTCAGCTGGGTTTCAGGGTGGAGCGCCGTTAATCTGTACGTATTCCGCTCCAGCTGCCTTTGTTTCCTGTCCGTAAGCCCTGTGAGCTGTGATTGGAACTGCTGATACAAAAGATCAAACTGCTGTTCCTTTTGGGTATACAATCGTTTCGGAAAACGGAACGCGTAGGATGACTGGAGCGATTGAACCCGTTCTTTTTTCTTGCTGATATGCTGCTGCATCGCTCTTGTCAGGCGGACTTCCGCCGTTTTTGTCCGTTCCATTAAGTCCGTCGTGTGCGGGACGGCGATTTCTGCCGCTCCTGTCGGCGTTGCCGCCCGGATATCCGCGACGAAATCACTGATTGTAAAATCCGTTTCATGTCCGACGGCTGATATAATCGGAATGACGGAAGCAAAAATCGCCCGGGCCACGATTTCTTCGTTAAATGCCCACAATTCTTCGATCGAGCCCCCTCCCCTTCCGACGATCAGGACGTCACACATTTTTTGTGCATTGGCTTCTTCAATGCGCTTCACAATTGATCTGCTGGCATTTTCACCTTGAACGAGCGCGGGAAGCACAATGACTTTCACAAGGGGGTATCTTCTTTTGAGTGTGGTAATGACGTCTCTGACGGCTGCTCCCGTCGGTGACGTGACGACCCCGATCGTGGCCGGAAAAGCGGGGATGGCCTGCTTATGCCGGTCATCAAACAACCCTTCGCCGGCAAGTTTTTTCTTTAATTCTTCATATGCTAAGTAGAGCGCCCCCACACCGTCCGGCTGCATTTCTTTCGCGTACAGCTGATAGCTTCCGCTCGGTTCATAGACGGAAATGCCGCCTCTTACGATGACCTTCATTCCGTCCTCGGGCTTAAACGCAAGCCTCGAACTTTGTCTTTGAAACATGACGGCCTGCATGCGGGCATGCTCATCTTTTAATGTAAAATAGATGTGGCCTCTCGTATGAATTTTAACATTGGAGAGCTCACCCTTAATCCAAATGTCTTCAAGATGAGGGTCCACATCGAATTTTCGTTTAATGTATTTGGTCAGCGCGGAAACCGTGACATATGCCGCTTCACTCACATCCTGCACTCCTTTCATAAAGGCTTTTTGCCCTAAACTAAGAAAACCCGCTCTGGCTGAAAGGAGCCTTAAGAAGCGGGTATCGTGCTCATTGTCACACTTTTTGTGACTGTCTCCGGTTATCTATGATAACGTACGTCTGGCAGATTTAACAGTATTATGCGCAAGCATTGTGATGGTCATCGGACCTACTCCGCCCGGCACCGGCGTAATGAAAGATGCTTTTTCTTTCGCTTCATCAAACTGAACGTCTCCGCAGAGTTTTCCGCTTTCGAGACGGTTGACGCCGACATCAATGACAATGGCGCCCTCTTTGATTTGATCGGCTTTGATGAAATTCGCTTTACCGACCGCTACCACAAGAATATCTGCTTTTTTCGTATGCTCAGACATATTTTTCGTACGGGAATGGCAATATGTGACGGTCGCGTTTTCGTTCAGCAGCAGCTGGCCGACCGGTTTACCGACAATATTGCTTCGTCCGACTACAACAACTTCTTTGCCGGAAAGATCTACGTTCGTCTTTTTCAATAACTCGACAATTCCGTGCGGCGTGCATGGTAGAAATGTATCTTCGCCAAGCAGCATTTTCCCGACGTTGAGAGGGTGGAAACCGTCAACATCCTTATCGGGAGAGATCCGCTCGATTACGGCTTTTTCAGAAATATGATCCGGAAGCGGCAGCTGGACGAGAATGCCGTGGAATTCCGGATTTTGATTATACTGATCAATCACTGTTAAAAGCTCCGCCTCGGTTAAGCTTGAGTCAAAGCGGTCAAGTTTAAATTTCATTCCCATTGTTTCAGCGGCTTTTTTCTTGCCTGTCACATATGAAACAGAAGCGGGATCGTCTCCGATTAAAATGACCGCCAAACCGGGCACTACGCCTTGTGCTTTCAGCTCTTCTACTTCTTTTGCCAATTGTTCGCGTTTTTCTTTAGCCGTTTCTTTTCCGTCGATGATTGTTGCAGTCATTTTCTTTCCTCCTATGATTCGATATCAGTTTTAATGTTAGAAAGAACCCCGTTTACGAATTTTGCAGCTTTATCGTCGCCGAACCGTTTTGCCAGCTCGATTGCTTCGTTTAATGACACGTTAGCAGGAATGTCGTCAGTATAAACCATTTCATACACCGCCAGACGCAGGATCGCGCGGTCTACGTTTGCAATCCGGTCAAGCTTCCAATTGACGAGATGGCCGGAAATCATTTCATCAAGCTGAACCTGATGTTCGATCACTCCGTACACCAGCTGTTCAAAGAAGGCATCTGTTTTTTCACCATCAAGCGCGTGCTCAATGGCCTCGTTCGGTGCAATATCGCTGACATCAATCTGAAAAAGTGCCTGCAAAGCTTTTTCTCTAGCTGTTCTTCTTTTCATTTTCTTTCTCCTTCAGATCCGCTTTATCCGCTTGTCGTTAAGCTTAAAGAGATCATAACATATTTTTTTCTCAATCGCATGTCGAAATTTAGGTTTTTTCACCCTAATGCCGAATATTTTCACAAACCGTATTAATTTCATTCGGATTTCACAGCATGAAGAAACTCGGCTGCCGTTTGTAAGCCGGCTTTCTTCATGCCTGAAATGACGGGAAACGTATAAAAAACCAAAGGGCTGCCCATCCCCTTGGTTTTTATACGCTCATTACATTTCTTCGTCGATTTCGACTTCTTGGGCTTTCGTGTCAAATTGAATGCCGACGATATGAATATTGATTTCATTAATGGTCAGAGACGTCATGTTTAATAAGGTTTGGCGGATATTCTCCTGAACGCTTGCCGCCACTTTCGGGATCGAGATCCCGAATTGAACGACGCAATAGACGTCGATGGTAATCCCGTCATCGGCTAAATCGACCTTTACGCCTTTACCGTGATTGATTTTGCCGAAGCGTTCTACGACGCCGGTGGCGAAATTGCCGCGCATTTCAGCAACTCCTTCAACTTCGGAAGCGGCGATGCCGGCAATGACTTCAATGACCTCAGGAGCAATTTCAACCTTGCCTAAATGAGCCTCGTCATGATCCATTTTAAGCACACTGTTGTCTTCCATTCAATTCACCTCCCGCAAAAATTATGAGCCCATTACATCATATGTTTCTAAAAACTTTGTATTAAACTCTCCGCTGACAAATGTTTCGTGTTCAAGCAGTTTCAGATGGAACGGAATCGTCGTTTCAATACCTTCAATCACGAATTCGCTCAGCGCGCGTTTCATCCGTGCGACTGCCTCATCACGCGTTGTTCCGTATGTGATGACTTTAGCAATCATACTGTCATAGTACGGCGGGATCGAATAGCCGGGATATGCGGCTGAATCCACGCGTACGCCGAGTCCGCCCGGCGGCAGGTACATGTTAATTTTACCGGGTGAAGGCATGAAGTTTTTCGCAGGATTTTCAGCATTGATGCGGCATTCAATCGCCCAGCCGTTAAATTCAACGTCTTCCTGTCTGAGCGAAAGCTCCTGTCCGGATGCCACTTTGATCTGTTCTTTGATCAGATCCGTTCCCGTCACCATTTCTGTGACAGGGTGCTCTACTTGAATACGCGTGTTCATTTCCATGAAGTAGTAGCGCTGTTCTCTGTAGTCATAAATGAATTCTACTGTGCCGGCTCCCGTGTAACCGACGGCCTTCGCTGCTTTTACCGCAGCTTCGCCCATCTGCTCCCTGATTTCAGAATCAAGCGCAGGTGACGGTGACTCTTCAAGAAGTTTTTGCAGACGTCTTTGGATAGAACAGTCACGCTCTCCGAGATGGATCGTGTTTCCGTAATTATCCGCAAGCACCTGAATTTCAACATGGCGGAAATCTTCTATGTACTTCTCGATGTACACACCCGGATTTCCGAATGCCGTAGCGGCTTCCTGCTGGGTAATCTCAATGCCTTTGATCAGTTCTTCTTCTGTGCGTGCGACCCGGATGCCTTTTCCGCCTCCGCCCGCAGTGGCTTTTATAATCACAGGATACCCAATTTCACCTGCAAGCGAAACCGCTTCTTCGGTATTTTTTATGATTCCTTTTGAACCGGGCACAATCGGCACACCCGCCAGCTGCATCGTGTCGCGCGCGATATCTTTTGTTCCCATTTTTGAAATGGCGTCAGCCGTAGGGCCGACAAACGTTACGTTCAATTCCTCGCACAGCTCGGCAAAGTCGGCGTTTTCAGCTAAAAACCCGTATCCCGGATGAATCGCATCCGTGCCGGTCAGCTTTGCGACGCTGACGATGTTCGTTACATTTAAATAGCTTTCTTTTGATGTTTTCGGCCCGATACAAAAAGCCTCATCGGCCATTTGGACATGCAGGGCGTCTTTATCTGCCTCAGAATAAACGGCTACAGTTTCAATGCCCAGCTCTTTGCAGGCCCGGATGATTCTGACGGCGATTTCTCCTCGGTTGGCGATCAATAGCTTTTTAATCATAATAGCAGGTCTCCTTACTCAGCTTTTACAAGAAATAGAGGTTGTCCGTATTCGACCAGCTGGCCGTTTTCAACTAACACTTCAACGATTTCTCCTTTTACTTCGGCTTCAATCTCGTTAAAGAGTTTCATTGCTTCTACGATACAAACAACTGTATTTTCGCTCACTTTTGAACCTTGGTTTACGTAAGGGCCGGCTTCCGGCGATGAAGAAGCATAAAACGTTCCGACCATCGGAGACGTAATTTTGTGCAGGTTTTCGTCTTGTTTCGGCGCTTCCTGAACAGGAGCGGCTTCATGCGCTTCCGGTTTTGCAGCCTGCGGAGCAGGTGCGTAAGCGGCGGGAACGGCTTGAGCTTGTCCCGTTACATTCACTGCCGGCGCTTCATTTTTTTTCAGTTTGAGGCTTACGCCTTCGATTTCGTAAACGAATTCGTCGATGGAAGATTCATCGATTCTTTTTATCAGTTCATGAATTTCGTTGATTTTTAACATCAGTTTCCACTCCTATGTATAAAAAATAGAAATTTATGGGTTGCTACTAAAAGTACATACTATGTTTATCTTACAGGAGCGCTTGTGTAAATTCAACACTGATCTAAAATGACATCAGAAAAGCCCGCAGCGGGTGCGGGCGGTGGAGATCTCTTATTTTGTCGGTTCAAACGTGACGGCGACGTCTTTCATCGTCTTGATTTCTTTTTCCACCAGGTCAATGATAGCGGAAGCTTTTGCGTTTGAATGTTTGTCAGACATGACCGTAATGTTGATTTTGTCTCCTTCAGCATCCACGAGCGCATCTTTGTAGCCTTGTGTTTTAATCAGCGTTTCCAGCTGTTTTTCCGTCCCTTCAGCATTGCTCAGCGCCGTCATTTTATCGTAGGCTTCGCTTTTTTCCCTTGCGGTCGCATCATCGCTTGAAACAATGCTGTTTAACTGTTCCCTTTCTTTGCTTCTTGCGTCTTCAAGTTCCATGCGGTATGCGGTAAATAAGTTTTCATCAGCTGTTTCTGTAGCGACCGATCCGTCTTTGTCCGATGCTTCGGCTGATGTTTCTTTATCCTCTTTTGCGCCTTTAGAATCTTTCGTTCCTTTTGTTCCGTCTTCTTTATCCGTGCCGCTTCCGTTCTTATCTTTCGTTTCAGGAGCCGGCGTTTTTTCAGTTGCCACTTCTCCGCTGCTTTTTTCGCTTTTCATCTGCACGGCATTTTTGCTTTCCGGCGACATAATATAATAAACACTTAATACCACGACGAGACTGAGCATTGTTAAAAGCCAAACCGTTTGTTTTTTCAGCATGATTTATGAATCCTCCTTGATTTTTTTAGGGGCAACCGCTACACGGTAGCTCGGAACATCAAGCACCCTTGTGACGGCATCAATGATGGTTTTTTTTATTTGAACGTTGTCCACTCCCTGAGCGACAACGAGTACACCGCGGATATCGGGCTTTCTCGTCTGGACGACGACCGGGGTTTCCTGATCCCCGTTTCGAATCATGACAATTTGTTCTTCAGAGGTTTGATCGGTTACGCTTCTTTTGCCGCCTTCTTTATCGGTTTCTTCGGTGGTGGTGTCTTTTTTCGTTTTATTTTTCTCAAACACTTTCAAAGATGTTGCGTCTACGTTCACGACAATTGATACATCCTCCACGCCGATAATCGTTTCAAGGATTTCTTTCAGCTGGTTTTCATAGTCTCTTTCATAATCATCGATCGTGTTTTTGGCGCTGCTGTCTTTCGATGCCTTAAAAACGGGTGCGCTTTTTTGCCCGCTTTTGTCTTCCGTTCGGCCGGACATGACGGTCTGCGCCGCTTGGTCCTTCCCGGTTTTCTCCGGTGAAGAGAACAGCTGGCTCACCAGCATAAAAGATACTCCGAGCACAAACACGAACAGAAAGTAATGATATTTTGTCAGTTTTGGTTTTTCTCCGTCTTTCGCCTGTCCGATCATCAGCTGTTTTTTGAGTATGGTCCATAGTCCGTTTTTATTCATGGCCGTTTTTCTCCCCGCCTTCCATATAAACCGTAATTTTCTCACTGCCGATTTCCCATATATCCGCAAGTTTTTCTTTGATGTCTGCGGCCTCTTTTTTGTCGGCTGCGCCTTCCGGTTCGTATTTGCGGTCTGTGCGGATGTCGATCGGTGCGACGGTTTGCACGGTTTTTTCAGAAGATGGGGCCATATACACGCTGATCGTTTTTACATCTTCTTCTGAACGAACCTGTTCTTCCGCTGTAAGGCGGATGTCGTCTATTTTGTATTCGTCATGACTGAACATCTCCTCCGCTTTCTTTTTTAGTTGGACAGCCATTTCTTCTAAAACATATGCGCGGTTTGATGCTTGTATTTCTTTTTTTTCTGATTTGATTTGATTTTTTATATCAGCGGATTGAGATTGCTCTTGTTTTGTCAAATAATCGAAGATGATTTCCGGGTCTGTTTTGAAAAGTTTGAAGATCGGGTTGAGCATGACAATGATTAACAGCAGGCTGACAACCATCTTGGCGTATTTTTGCATACTGGAGCTGGGCAGCAGCATGTCGATGACGATGGCGAATAAGATAAACAAAATAATGCTTGTCAGCCATTCTGTTAAAAAGCTCATATCCAATGGGCCTCCTTTATTTCATCATCATGGTGAGGTTGCCTGCTGTAATAATGACTGTAATACTGAGGAAAAACATGAGAGAGACGATGGCGAGCGCCGCGAAAATATACAGCACGCTTCGGCTGATGACGCCGAGGCACGTAATGACGGGCCCGCCTCCGAGCGGCTGCAGAATAGCGGCCGCGAGCTTATAAATAAAAGCAAGCGAGAGCACTTTGATCGCCGGAAACGCGGAGATGCAGATCAAAATTCCGACTCCTAAGATTCCCACGGTGTTTTTTAATAGGAGCGAGGCGCTGATGACCGTATCCGTCGCATCCGTAAACATCCGGCCGAGCACGGGAATAAAATTGCCTGTGATAAATTTTGCAGTCCTGAGCGTAATCCCGTCCGTCACGGCAGCCGAAGCCCCCTGTACGGAGATGACGCCGAGAAACACGGTGAGAAATACGGCAAGCGCGCCGATCGCGATATTTCTGAGCAGATTGGCAAGCTGCGTGACTTTATATTGATCCGTCATCGTGCTGACGATGCTTAAAATCGCTGACAGGAAAATAAGCGGCATGACAATGTTTTGAATGAGAAGGCCGCTCGTATTCATCAGAAATAAAATAACGGGGTGAAAAAAAGCTGCGGAGACGGCTCCCCCGGAAGACGCCAAAAGCGCGAGTAAAAGCGGGATGAGCGCGAGAATGAAACTTGTCATCGTCTGGATCGCTTCACTGGCATAATTGACGGCAACATGAAAGCTGTTTAAAGCGAGAATAATCAGCACCATGTAGACGATTGCATAAGCCACTTTGCTGACAGTGCTCTGCTGAAACGCATTTTGCAAAAGCTGCAGAATGACACAAAAAATGGTGAGAAGAATCAAAGTTCCCAGAAGCTTTCCGTTTGCGAGCACTTCATGAAACAAGTATGAAAATAAAGCCTTCAGCCATGCCTCCGGCGAGAACGTTTTTTCACCGTTAATAAAGTCGATGATGCTTCCCTTTTGGCTTTCAGGCAGAAGACCGCCGTATTCTGTCATGATGTCGTCCCAAAACTTTCCGATGCCTTCTGTTTTCAGCGCTTCGGCCTGCTTTTTCGCCACTTCATCAGCGGATTCTTGGTGAACTGCGGTTTCCTGCGACGCACCGTCTGTTCCGGCAGCTTGTACACATTCAGTCTGAAAAAATAAGAGGATGAACAAAAAAGCCCCCGCCCACCGAAAGCGCTTCATTTTTTGTGCCCCCCTTTCCATTTTATTGATGATCAAGAAGGAATAAGTCCGAGAATCGTTTCAATAATGACGGTGAGTATCGGCACGGCCATTACCAGTATCAAAATTTTTCCGGCCAGCTCTATTTTCGAAGCAATCGCTCCCTGGCCCGCATCCTTTGTCAGCTGCGCACCGAATTCAGCGATGTAGGCGATGCCGATAATTTTTAAAATGGTTTCCACATAGACCATATTGACATTTGCATTGACGGCTATTTTTTCTATCATTCTGATAATGTCGTAAATCTGATCGATGAGATAGAGAAAGATCACGCAGCCGCTGAAGACGACAATCATAAACGCGAAAGTCGGTTTCTGTTCTTTTACGATCAGGGAGAGAAATGTGGCGATCAGGCCTAAACCTACAATTTGAACAATCTCAATCTGTAAGCCCCCCTATCCTTGGAATAGAAACACAGCTTTGATCTTTTTGAACAGGTCATCGACAATCGTCGCCACCATAAATAAAATATAGATAAAGCCAAGCAGCGTCACCCATTGGGCGTATTCTTTTTTTCCCATTTGGTCAAGTATGGTGTGCAGAAACGCAACCACGATACCGACTCCGGCGATTTGAAAAATGACATTTACGTCGACTCCCATTTTATGTTTGCTCCCCTCATGTTTACATCAATAGAAGAATGAGTAACAGTCCGGCTAAAAATCCTAAGCTTTTCACCATTTTTTCATTTTTCGCCTGCGCCCGTCCGGCATCCGCTTCCGCCGCTTCCAAATGTGTAAGCGCAAGCTTGATATGTTTCTGCTGAGAAACACGGTCATGGAGCCCGAGCGTCTCTCCGAATTGCTTCAGCACATCGTATTCGCTTTTTTTCATCGCCATGGAGGGCCAGTTATGTTTCAAGCTCTGTTCCCAGGCCGTTTTGGCGGAATCGCTTCCCTGCTCAAGCCTCCTGCTGAAAGCTTGAAACAATGACGATACAGGCTTGGAAAGCTGTGCGGCGATTTGTCCCGAAGCTATGTGCAGCGGCGTATGCCCGAACATGATTTCCGCTTCAAGCGATTGCAGCGCCGCGCGCAGCTGACGGATCTGTCTCGGCCTTTCAATATACATTTTGGCGATCTCAAATCCCGTCCATGTCGTCGCTGTCAGAATGAACACGGCACCCAAAAGCTTCAGCATGTCATCACGCTTTCAGCATGCGGAACCGGTTCCCCGTCCTTTCCGTACATCCTGCTGATCGTTCCCGGACCGCGGTGCCTTGACAGTTCAACATACCGGTCAAACACGTTTTCCTCCCAAAGCATTTTCAGCGACGGCCTCTTGACCAAGTCTTTCATATTCCATCCGTGCGCAGAGACGATAACGGATACGCCCGCATGGAGCGCCTCCAGCAGCGCTTGTGAGTCTTCCATTCTCCCGATTTCATCCACAATTATGACATCAGGACTCATAGAACGGATCATCATCATCAGCCCTTCCGCCTTCGGACAGGCATCAAGGACATCGACTCTGCGGCCGAAACTGTGCTGTGGAATGCCCCGCAGGCAGCCGGCAATTTCCGACCGTTCATCTACGATACCTGTCTTTTTTGCCGGGATGCGTTTTGATCCGGTGCTGGAAAGCCGGGCCAAATCACGAAGCAAGGTCGTTTTCCCCGTTTGCGGAGGACCGATGATCAGCGTGTTCAGCCAGTTTTCTTTCCATAAGAAAGGAATGAGCGGTTCTGCGATCCCCAGCTTCTCCCGGGCGATTCGGATATTAAAAGAAGTAATATCCCGGAGTCCTTTGACGGCTCCGTTTTCGACGATGACTCTTCCGGCCAGCCCCACACGGTGGCCTCCTCTGATTGTGATGTATCCTTTTTTCAGCTCTTCTTCCAGCGTGTACATACTGTAATTGCTGAGCCGGCTGAGGATCAGCTGTGCGTCGCCGGCCGTACACACATATGACAAATACAAAGGTTGTCCTTTTTGGATCAGTTCAACCGGCCTGTCGACCCGGATTCTGATTTCTTCTGTATCCCGCCTCGCTTCTTCGGGCACGGCGGAGATGGCATCTCTCAATAATTCAGGGAGAACCTCTGTAATTTCATTCAATAGAGTCTCCTCCTTTTTACCGATTGGCTTCTTTAAAATGTATGATCCGGGACAGACTTTATGACACCCCGGCCCTCTATTTATGCACACCGGCCAAAATCAGCACCACCCCCGCAAAAATCAATATTAATTTTGCATATGAGAGCTGTCCGGCAATCTGATAAATGCCGATCGTCATTGTGATGATAAAGATCAGAGGGCCGACGATTGCCAAAATACTATTCACCACAACCGCTTTTCTGATGTCGTTTGTCAAAAGCATGATAATAGCGGCAGATAATTCAATGAGCGAGGACAAAACTCGTAAACCGGCCATCGTTAAAACAGTAGAATTGATTGAACCGAACAAAAATTTCATTGCAATCCCCCAACTTCAAGCATTTTGTTACACTATATGCTCTAGCTGACGGAAGTAGTCTCACTATTTTCATATAGAAGAAAGATTCTGAGGCAGAACGCAAAAAAAGCCTGCCCCGTAAAAGGAGCAGACTCCGAATTTCTTTAACTACGCTCTTGACACGTAAGAACCGTCTGATGTATTTACAACCAGCGTATCGCCTTCGTTCACGAAGAACGGTACGTTTACGACAAGGCCTGTTTCCGTTTTGGCAGGTTTCGTGCCGCCTGACGCCGTGTCGCCTTTAATTCCCGGCTCTGTTTCAACAACTTTCAGTTCAACTGTGTTCGGCAGTTCAATACCGAGCGTTTCAGACTGATACATCATAATATGCACAGACATATTTTCCAGAAGGTATTTCAATTCTTCTTCGATTTGGTTTTCGTTCAATTCAAGCTGTTCATATGAGCTTGTATCCATGAACACGTGCTGATCGCCGTTGGCATAAAGATACTGCATCGTTTTTGTTTCGATTTGAGCTTTCGCGACTTTTTCACCTGCACGGAATGTTTTCTCCTGAATAGCGCCCGTGCGCAGGTTACGCAATTTAGAACGGACAAATGCCGCTCCTTTTCCCGGTTTTACGTGCTGAAAGTCAACGACGCGCCAAATGCCGCCGTCTACTTCAATCGTTAGTCCTGTACGAAAATCGTTAACTGAAATCATGTTTGATGTCCTCCTATATTCCGATCACAAAATAATTAATTCTTTAGGGGAATGCGTAATTGTCCGGTTGCCGTCCTCAGTGATGATGATATCATCTTCGATTCTTGCGCCCCCGACTTCCGGTATGTATATGCCCGGCTCAACCGTTACCGCCATGCCCGGCTCAAGAACGGCCGATGACCTGAAAGACAGCCCCGGTGATTCATGGACTTCCATTCCGAACCCGTGTCCTGTCGAATGGCCGAAATACTGTCCGTAGCCTTTTGCGGTGATATGATCCCTCGTCAGGGCATCCGCTTCTTTTCCCGTCATGCCGGGTTTAATATGCAGGACACCAAGCGCTTGGGCATCGTATACGACCTGATAAATCTCTTTCAGTTTATCACTTGGCTCTCCGACCGCGACGGTGCGTGTGATATCAGAACAATAGCCTTTATAATAAGCGCCGAAATCGAGCGTGACCAAGTCTCCCTTTTCAATCAATTTGCCGCTTGCCACTCCGTGGGGAAGGCTGGATCTGACTCCCGAGGCGACGATCATATCAAAGGAAGAGCCGTCTGCTCCTTGACGTCTCATATAAAATTCAAGCTCGTTTGCAACTGAAATCTCTGAGATGCCCGGTTTGATAAACGTCAGAATATGTTCAAACGCATCATCCGCAATCTTCGCAGCTTCCTCTAATATCTTAATCTCTTCACTTGACTTAATCAAGCGCAACTTTTCAACGGAATCCGCGACGGGAACCATCTCCGCTTCCTGCAGCACCGCTTGGTAGGATGCATATGTTCCGTACGTCATGCTGTTTTGCTCGAAGCCGAGTTTTTTAATGCCGTACTCAAGAATCGTATCCGCAGCCGTTTGGATTAAGCTTCCGCCGTGCTCGATAATGTCAAAACCCTTCACTTGCGTCTTCGCCTGCTCGGTGTAACGGAAATCCGTGATAAATGCCGCACGTTCTTTCGATATGACCGCAAGGCCTGACGAACCCGTAAATCCCGTCATGTACTGCAGATTGGCGGAGCTTGTCACCAACATTCCGTCTATATCCAGCTGACCGAAAAGATTTCGCAATTTCTCAAGTTTCATTCCCTTTCTCCTCCTCGCCGATTCTTGACTGCCGCCTGACAACGCGGGAGCATCCCCGCCCGGTTTTCAGCATAAAAAATGTTCACTTCTCGTGAACATTTTACCATACCGGACAGGGATTATACACTTATTCACTTGTTGCCGAGCGCCCTTGCAAGCTTGTCTGACGTAAGTTCATTGTAGTTGAAGGAAATTGAGTAGCCGACAAACAAACCGTACAGAATGTAAAGGCAAAGCGTCGTCACGATTGTATCTGATTTCAATTCAGTGACGGATTTCACATCTTCGAAAATCGGATTGAATAAGAAAAAAACCGCACACCATAAAATGACGCCGTACACCATCCCCGGCCACATGGTTTTAAAACGCTTCAGGCAGACGAAATAAATAAACGCCCCGGCAATTGAAATGAATCCGATGACAACGATGCTGACCATCGTGCCCAGCCATTGTTTTTTCCATTCTCCGATCATAAACGGCTGAAGAATCATGTTGGGGCTGATCTCTGAAAAATGAAAGACATACCCGAGATAGCCGATCAAACTCCAAAATACACCGCCGGCAAATCCGATACCGCAAATTCTGCCGGTAAATGAAACAGGCTGCTGATCATCATCCTGCTTCTTTTTTTCTTCCTGTTCTGAATGTTTTTCGCTTGTCATCATGGCACCTCCAGTCATAGACTGCCCAAAAATTGAAAAGTCATAAAAAGCTGCGCCATATTTTCATTCAATGAGTAAAATCTAAAGAAACGGGGTATACTGCATGTAGAAAAAGCATTGATTTTCCGGCTGTCTAACTAGAGGTTTACCGCGGTTTCCTGTACAATAGAGTGAAAGGAAATGGTTAGTAAATCCTAAGAAAACAGGCAGGTTGATAAACAATGTCCAAACAAAAAACGCCCCCTGCATACGGCGGGCAGGCTGTCGTTGAAGGGGTAATGTTCGGCGGCAGAAAAAATTATGTTACCGCCATCCGCAGGAATGACGGAAGCATTGATTTTTTCAAGCTTCCGAGAGTGCCGAACGCCAAGCTTTCGGCTTTAAAAAAGATTCCTTTTTTGCGGGGAATCGTCGCCATCATTGAGGCGAGCGCCAACGGCACAAAGCATTTAAACTTTTCCAGCGAACGTTACGGGCTTGATCCTCAGGATGACGCCAAGCTGGAGCAGGAAGATAAGAAGGGTTCCGGCTTATCGATGTTTTTCAGCCTGGCGGTGATCGGCGTTCTGTCGTTTTTGTTCAGCAAATTCGTTTTTACGCTCGTCCCGGTCTTCTTAGCGGAGCTTGTAAGGCCCGTATTTTCCTCAGACGCCGCGCAGATCGGAATCGAAAGTCTGTTTAAGCTGATTCTGCTTCTCGGATACATTTATTTTTTATCAATGACGCCGTTAATTAAAAGAGTGTTTCAATATCATGGAGCCGAACATAAGGTCATAAACTGTTATGAACAGAATTTGCCAATTACAATAGAAAATGTTCAGAAACAGTCACGGCTTCATTACCGTTGCGGTTCAAGCTTTATTTTATTTACGATCATTGTCGGCATGTTCGTCTATTTACTCGTTCCGACAGATCCGCTTTGGGTGCGGATTTTAGACAGGATTGCGCTTATACCGGTCGTTCTCGGCATCTCCTTTGAAGTGCTCCAGCTGACGAACAGAGTACGGAATATCCCCGTTTTGAAAGTGCTCGGTTATCCCGGCCTGTGGCTGCAGCTTTTAACGACAAAGGAACCGGCGGATGACCAGGTCGAGGTTGCCATAGAAAGCTTTAACGAGCTTCTCAGACTGGAAGACATTTCAGAACAGAGCGAAAAGCCGTCTCACAACGTAATCTGAACCGTTACCGTTATTATTTTGGAGGTGGGCAGTTATGAATCATCGTGTACAACCTTTTTTTGCTGTATTGATAGCGCTTGGCGCATTCGGTTTCATTTATGCGGCGGTAACCAACCCCGGGCAGATGATTTCAAGAGCAATCACCGTTATTATCGCAGGCATTATTATTTATTTTATCGTGAGGACGGTCCTGAACCGACGCACCGGCCGTGACGGAACCGCTTTCAAAAAAGCGGCCAGACAATCGCGGCTCCGAATGAAGGAGCAAAAAGCGAAGCACCGCGCCGGACACAGAGGCCGGGTCAGCCATTTGCGGAGCGTGCCGAGCAGCAGCAGACCGAAGCCGATGATTCTTAAGAAAAAAAGCCAGACCCAGCTTACCGTCATAGAAGGCAAAAAGAATAAAAAGAAAAACAGAGCGCTTTTTTAATAGCTCCATTGCTTCAAAAATTGCTCTGTTCTGCTTTTTCCTAGCTCAATGAGAGCTAGTTTTTTTTGCGGTGTGAGATGAAACTCCGTCGCCATCACATGTTCCACTGGAATAAAAATAATATTCTGTTCGTACTTTGTCGCGATATGCCTGGCATCATGAGCGTCTTTCATCGTTTCAAACAAAGCCCCGAACAGCTCAAAAGCGTTGCGGATTGATTTTTTCGGGCGCTCTTTTTCGTTGGGCGAAAGCGAAATTCCGATGACCGGCCGTTTGCGTTCTTTTGAATACAGCCAAATCGGGAAATTGCTTAACACGCCGCCGTCAACGACCGTTGAGGTGCCTTTTTCGGTCTTCAGTTTTATCGGTTCAAAAAAATAAGGAATGCTGCAGCTCATTCTGACGGCTCTGGCAACCGGGAACATCTCCGGATTTAATCCGTAGCGGGGAAGATCGTCAGGAAGCACGATCATCGTTCCGTTCGTCAGATCTGAAGCGATGAGACGGAGCGAGCCTTTTTTCAAATCGCCGAACGCGATGATGCCCTTCGCTTTTAATTTATCCGCAATCCACTTTTCCAGCATATCGCCTCTGTATAGTCCGAGGCGCCAATATATCGACACCCACTGCAGGATTTTCAGCGGGAGAAATGAGTATCTCTGATCAAGCAATTGCCTTCCGTCCACCTCATCTATGATGGAATGAACCTCTCTGCTCGTATAGCCCGCAGCGATAAATGCGGCAATAATCGCGCCGGCGCTTGTTCCGGCGAGCCTTTCAAAGCGAAAGCCCTTTTCTTCCAGCGCTTCATAAGCGCCGGCAAGCGCCACCCCTTTTATCCCCCCGCCCGAAAATACGCCGTCAATCTGCATAGCGCGCCCTCTCCCTTCCATCTCAAGGTGTATTATTATTTTAAGAAACGGCTGGGCGAAATAGACCAAAGAATGAAGACATTAAAAAAAGGGCGCCCCATTTCGGGCTGCCCTTTATTCACCGGGATTTTCGGTTTTTTTCTGTACGGATTTCAATTCTTTTTTCCGGCTTTCGTCATCTTCAAAATACTGAACGAGGTCGCCGATGCGGTCAATGCTGTTCCAGCTCAGATGATGTTCGATTCCTTCAACATCATTGTAAATCTTCTCTTCATCAACACCAATGATTCTTAAAAACTGCTCAAGCAATTCGTGTCTGTATACGAGCCGTTTGCCGATCTTTTTGCCTTTTGACGTCAATACGAGCCCGCGATATTTTTCATAAATCAAATACTCGTCTTTATCTAGTTTTTGAACCATTTTCGTTACAGAGGAGGGGTGGACTGCCAAAGCTTCCGCGATATCAGAAACCCGTGCATATCCTTTTTCTTCTATCAGCATATAAATCTGTTCAATATAATCTTCCATACTTGGTGTTGTCATAAGTAACCCTCCCAAAAAGCACCTTAACTTTATAAACCATTACAAGTTTACACTAACGGTCATGAAAAAACAAGGATGCTTCCGGTCTGTCAAGCCTTATCAGCGCTTATAATTCCATTCATCAGACGCGTATTTCGTCTCAGCCAGCTCATTGACAAATGCAAGCTCTTCAGACGTGAGTGTGTAAGGCTCAAGATGAATGTTCAGCCCTTCCTCAAAACCGGCTTTAAAAGCGATTCTGGCCTCATCCATCGTTACCCGTTTCGGCGCTAAGGCGTTGATGGCTACCGCTTTGTTTTTGAAATTCCGCTGCATGCGCTCACGGACTCTGTCGCTCGGATATAAAAACAGATCAAACAGCTTATCCTCATCAATGTCAAGCAGGATGGAACCGTGCTGAAGAATGACACCTTTTTGGCGTGTCTGTGCGCTTCCGGCAACTTTCCGTCCTTCGACGACCAGCTCATACCACGAAGGGGCATCAAAGCAGACGGACGAGCGCGGATTTTTCAAGCTTTCTTTTTCTTTCTCTGTTCGCGGAATCGCAAAGCAGGCATCAAGTCCAAGGTTTCTGAATCCCTGCAGAATACCTTCTGAAATCACCCGGTACGCCTCTGTCACCGTGGCCGGCATTTCCGGGTGATCCTCTGAAACGATTACGCTGTATGTCAATTCTTTATCATGCAGAACACCCCGTCCGCCTGTCGGTCTTCTGACAAACCCGAGGCCGTGTTTATGTACTGCGTCAAAGTTAATTTCCTTCTTAATATTTTGAAAATACCCGACAGACAAAGTTGCCGGATTCCAGCCGTAAAAACGGATCACCGGAGGAATTTTTTTTTGGCTGTGCCAATATAAAAGCGCTTCATCCAGCGCCATGTTAAATGCCGGGCTTTCATTCCCTGAGTCAATAAACCGCCATGTTTCTTTTTCCATACACTGAACCCTTCTTTATCGTTTTAATAAAATCAGTTTAACAAACTGCCTTGAAAATGAAAAATATTTCGTTTCATTAAGGATGACAATCGCTTCATGCTTTACTATAATAGTATTTGTCCCAAAACGTCCGGTAAGCCTTGTTTTCAGGAAGCAGGGTTTTGATTTTATAAGCTAAAGGAGTAGAATTGCATTGTCTAATATGATTGCTTTAATTATTGTTGCGGCGTTTATCGTTTATATGATCGTTTCGTATTTTTACCAGCAGCGTTTAATGAAAACACTTACGGAAGAGGAATTCCGCGCGGGCTACAGAAAAGCGCAGCTGATTGACGTCCGTGAACCGAATGAATTTGAAGGCGGCCATATTCTCGGCGCGCGCAACATTCCGCTGTCACAGCTGAAACAGCGCAAAAGTGAAATCCGTCCTGATAAACCCGTTTATCTGTACTGCCAAAACAATGTCCGCAGCGGACGCGCGGCACAGACGCTCCGCAAACACGGCTGCAAAGATATTTACAACCTGAAAGGCGGATTTAAAAAATGGGGCGGAAAAATTAAAGCAAAAAACTAATCATGAAAAAAGAGCTGTCCGTTTTATACGGAAGCTCTTTTTTTATACCGTGTCAGCGGCTGACGTCAGGTGTACGTTCGTATTTTAAAACCGGCTTTCTTGCCGCCTTGGTTTCATCCATTCTTTTGACAACTGTTGTATGCGGCGCCTCCTGAACGATTTCAGGCGATTCCTCCGCTTCCCGCGCAATTTGAATCATGGCATCTATAAACGCATCAAGCGTTTCCTTCGATTCCGTTTCCGTCGGTTCGATCATGATGCTTTCTTCAACATTGAGAGGAAAATACACAGTCGGCGGATGATAGCCGAAATCCAAAAGCCGTTTGGCAATATCAAGCGTTCTTACGCCGAGCTTTTTCTGCTTTCTTCCCGATAACACAAATTCATGCTTGCAATGACGGTCAAACGGGAGATCATAATAAGGCGCGAGTCTTCTCATCATATAATTTGCATTTAAAACCGCGTTTTCGGTCACAGCTTTTAAGCCGTCAGGCCCCATGGAACGGATATACGTGTAGGCTCTGACATTAATGCCGAAGTTGCCGTAATAAGGTTTTACGCGCCCGATCGACTGCGGCCGGTCATAATCAAAAGTCAAACGGCCCTCTTTTTTCGTGAGAACGGGTTTCGGCAGATACGGAATGAATTCTTTTTTCACTCCGACCGGCCCTGAGCCCGGTCCTCCCCCGCCGTGCGGCCCGGTAAATGTTTTATGCAGATTAAGGTGAACGACGTCAAATCCCATATCTCCCGGTCTTGCTTTACTTAAAACGGCATTTAAATTCGCTCCGTCATAATAAAGCTTTCCGCCGGCCTGATGGACGATTTCAGCCATTTCCGTAATGTTTTCTTCAAATAACCCGAGGGTGTTCGGATTCGTCAGCATCAGCGCCGCTGTTTCTTCGTTTACCGCTCTTTTCAAATCTTCAATGTCAACCAGCCCGTGCTCATTTGACTTAACGGTAATCGTTTCAAAACCGGCGACCGTGGCGGATGCCGGATTCGTACCGTGGGCTGAATCAGGGACAATCACCTTCGTCCGTCCGAAGTCTCCCCGCGCTTCGTGGTAGGCGCGGATCATCATCAGGCCGGTCCATTCGCCGTGAGCGCCCGCCGCAGGCTGCAGCGTCACCTCGTCCATGCCCGTAATCTCCTCCAAGTGTCCGCTTAAATCGTATAAAAGCTCAAGCGCCCCCTGAACCGTGTCCTCGTCCTGAAGCGGATGAATAGCGGAAAAACCTGCGAACCGGGCAATCTTTTCATTTAATTTCGGATTGTATTTCATCGTACAGGAGCCGAGCGGATAAAAGCCTGAATCAACTCCGTGGTTCCTCTTGGAAAGAGCGGTATAATGCCGCATAATATCGAGCTCTGATACTTCCGGCAGCTTTGCGTCTTCATCGCGGATATAGTCACCGGGAAGAAGGCTTTCAAGCTCTGTTTCCGGCACATCAAGCTCCGGAAGGCTGTAACCGACACGCCCTTCGCGGGACATTTCAAAAATAAGCGCCTGATCTTGATTATTCATGTTGATCCCCCAATCCCGCAATAAGCGAATCGATCTCTTCTTTCGTTCTCAGCTCTGTGACGGCAATCAGCATATGCTGATCCAGTTCCGGATACGCAAGACCTAAGTCATATCCGCCGATGATGCCGTCTTGCAGGAGCCGCCGGTTTGCTTCCTTAACGGGAAGATTCAGCCTGACGGCAAATTCATTAAATATCGGGCCGTCAAATGCTACGTGCAAGCCGGCTTTTTCCGCTTGGCGTCTCGCGTAATCAGCTTTCAATATATTTTGGCGGGCCATGTCTTTGACGCCGTTTTTTCCGAGCGCCGTCATCGCGACTGAAGCCGCTAAAGCATTCAGCGCCTGATTTGAACAAATGTTAGACGTGGCTTTGTCTCTTCTGATATGCTGCTCGCGCGCCTGAAGGGTGAGAACAAAACCTCTTCGCCCGTTTTCATCCTCCGTTTGGCCGACAAGCCGGCCCGGCACCTTTCTCATCAGTTTTTTCGTTACTGCAAAATAGCCGCAGTGCGGGCCGCCGAACGCCGCAGGTATGCCGAAAGGCTGCGCGTCTCCGACGACAATATCAGCTCCGTATGCCCCGGGCGGTGTCAAAATACCGAGCGCGAGCGGGTTTGAAGAAACAATCAGCTGGCTGTTTCCTTTATGTGCGAGCGGCTCAATGTCCTTTAACGGCTCGATTTGTCCGAAGAAGTTCGGAT
Organism: Bacillus sp. Bvel1; assembly: GCF_014872755.1. NCBI lineage: Bacteria > Bacillati > Bacillota > Bacilli > Caryophanales > Bacillaceae > Bacillus > Bacillus sp. Bvel1. The sequence continues at coordinate 537,247 of NZ_JAAOBZ010000007.1, forward strand.
ACTGAACGATCACGGCGGCCGTCTCATCACAAACGGCATGTTCCAATGCTTCAAGATCTGTAACGCCGTTTTTCGCGGGCACCTCTACAACCTCAATATATTGGCCCTTTGCGTATGTTTTCAAAACATCCCGTGATTCCGGATGAACGGCTGCGGAAATGACGATTTTTTTCTTTTTTGTATGTCCCGACGCAAGCATCGCCGCTTCCGCAAGCGCCGTTCCCCCGTCGTACATAGAGGAGTTTGCGATATCCATTCCCGTTAATTCACAGATCATTGTTTGAAATTCAAAAATCGCCTGCAGCTCCCCTTGTGAGATTTCAGGCTGGTAAGGCGTATATGCCGTGTAAAACTCTGATCGGGATATCACATGATCGACGATGATCGGCTGGTAGTGATCGTACACTCCTGCGCCCAGAAAAGACGCATATGTAACAGCGTCCTTATTTTTCGCCGCAAGCTTTGTCAGCTCTCTCGTCAGCTCCGTTTCAGATTTTGCTTTTTTAATTTGGTAGTCTTTTTGAAACCTCACATCTTCCGGAATATCGGCAAACAGTTCATCAATTGTTTCTGCGCCGATGGCTTTCAGCATTTCTTTTTTATCCTGTTCTGTCGCGGGCAAATATCGATGCTTCATATGACTCTCCTTTTTCAGCTCTGTTTTGGACGTTTATAAAACGGTGTGCGGACAATCTTCGCTCTTACCGTTTTTTTACGGATTTCCACTTCTACTTCCGTTCCGACTTCACTGAATTCCGTTTTGATTAAGGCAAGACCGATATTTTTCTTTAAAGTCGGAGATTGCGTACCTGTCGTGACTTCCCCGATCGGAACACCGTCTTTTTTCACGGCGTACCCGTGTCTCGGAATCCCTTTTTCAATCATCTCAAGTCCGACCAGCTTTCGCGGGGCTCCTTTTTCTTTCTGTTCACGCAATACAGATTTCCCGAAAAAATCGGAATCTTTCTTGTGTTTCACGGCAAATCCGATTCCGGCTTCAATCGGTGTAATATCTTTCGTCAATTCCTGACCGTATAAAGCAAGCTTCGCTTCAAATCTCAGCGTATCACGGGCTCCGAGGCCGCACGGAACGAGGCCTTCATGCTCTCCCGCTGCAAGTATCTCCTTAAATAGATGAACCGCATCTTCATTGCGGCAATATAACTCAAACCCGTCTTCACCGGTATAGCCCGTTCTTGAAAGCAGGACTTGGCGTCCGGCAACGTCCGCCTCGTCAATAAATGCAAACGGCTTTAAGGAGGACAAATCACATTCAGTCAGCTTCGCAAGAACCGACTGAGCATTCGGCCCCTGAACGGCAAGCAGTGAAATCCGGTCAGACTGATTCGTCAGCGTGACGTCGCCTTCCTCATGTTCCGTCAGCCAGGCGATGTCTTTTTCAATATTAGACGCGTTTATCACGAGCAGATAGCAGCTCTCGCTTTTCTGATAGATCAGCAAATCATCGACCGTACCGCCGTCAGGATAGCACATGGCGGTATAAAGCGCGTTTCCCGGCTTTAAATCGGCAACGTCATTTGTCATCATTTTTTGCAGAAAAGACAGGGCGTCTTTACCGGATACTTCAACTTCCCCCATATGAGACACATCAAACAGGCCCGCTTTTGTGCGGACGGCTTCATGCTCCTCTTTAATAGAAGAAAATTGAACCGGCAGCTCCCATCCTCCAAAATCAATCGTTTTTCCGCCGTATTCTTTATACACATCATAAAGCGGTGTTCGTTTCAGCATCATCTTCCCCCTTCAGTCATTGGCGCTTGTAAAAACATATAAAAAAGGACAGAGAAACACCTCATGAAAATGAAGGTTTCTCTGTCCCGGCACCTGAAAGTTTACTTTATGAACATATCATAAAGACGTCCCCTTTGGTGGCCTGCTTCTTCTAAGTGCAGACACTCTCCAGAGTTGCGTCGAGCAAGAGTTCTTTTGCCTGAGAGATTCACTCCGCAGTTTGCTCCTTCGGCGCCCGGACGCCCATCTTTCGTCCGAGTCTCTCCCCTTGCTGTCATTCGCTCATATTTACCAATTTTATGGACATACTAAAGCAATATCTTTTAGTGAAATCATTACTTATATCCTACCACCCTCATTTACGTCCGGCAACAAAAATTATGATAAATCAGTTTTTTAAAAGAAAGGCGGTTTTGTTACAAATGACAGCAGAGATCATATTTGATGCAAACTGGCCGGGAGAGTTTTCTGAGCGGCTGAAAACGGACGGTCCCTGGTCAAATTGGGAGCTGTACAAACTGTCGGCTGAAGTCCAGCAGACCCTTGCCATTCCTGAATTTGAAGGGTTGAGAGCTCCTTTATACCTGCCCGATTTCACTCCGCTTCCCCATCAGCTTGAGGTCGCGCAGAAAGTCGTTGAAAAAATGAACGGCAAGGCGATTTTGGCTGATGAAGTGGGGCTCGGAAAAACGGTGGAAGCGGGCCTGATTTTAAAAGAATATATGATTCGCGGGCTGGCCAAAAAAATCCTGATTCTTGTGCCGGCATCACTCGTTTCCCAGTGGGTGAAAGAGCTTCAGGAGAAGTTTTTAATACCCGCTGTTGAACAGAAGAAAAGCTATGTGTGGGAACAGTGCGATATCGTCGTTTCTTCTATTGATACGGCCAAACGCTCCCCTCACAAAGACATTGTCCTTTCTATTCCGTATGATCTCGTCATTATTGACGAGGCGCACAAGCTCAAAAACAGCAAAACGAAAAATTATGAATTTGCGAGAAGTCTTGTGAAGAAATACTGCCTGCTTCTGACGGCGACGCCGATTCAAAACCGGATCGAAGAAATCTTCAATTTAGTGTCACTGTTAAAGCCCGGCCATTTAGGAAATGAAAGCGGATTTCAAGAAACCTTCAATCAGAAGGACGGGATTGACGCTCATGAGCATTTGAAAGAACTCGTCAATAAGGTGATGATCCGCAACACGCGGAGCGACACCGGCCTTACATGGACGAAGCGCCACGTGGAAACAGTGCCGATCACCTTTTCACCGACGGAACAGGCGCTTTACGATGACATTGCCGCACTGAAAAACGGCACGGAAAAGCCCGCCAGCGCATTTTCCATTATGACGCTGCAAAGAGAGTGCTGTTCAAGCAGAGAAGCCGTGTATATGACGCTCAAAAAAATGCTTGACCAAAAAGACAAACAAGCGCCCGCATTCGATGAACAGACGATCGCTAATTTAATGGACCGCATCAATCAAGTCACGCAAAACTCAAAAGCGATTCAAGTTGTTGACTTGATCCAAAAGATTAATGATAAAGTCATTATTTTTACTGAATACAGGGCGACACAGATTTACCTGCAATGGTTCCTTCAGCAGAACGGCATAAGCTCCGTTCCGTTCAGAGGCGGATTTAAACGCGGAAAAAAAGACTGGATGAAGGATCTCTTCCGCGGCAAAGTGCAGGTGCTGATCGCTACAGAAGCCGGAGGCGAAGGGATCAACCTGCAATTCTGCAACCATATTATCAATTATGACCTCCCGTGGAACCCGATGCGGCTTGAACAAAGAATCGGAAGGATTCACAGACTCGGTCAGGAAAGAGATGTCCATATCTACAATATGGCGACAAAACATACGGTGGAAGAGCATATCTTAAAACTTCTGTATGACAAAATTCATTTATTTGAAAATGTCGTCGGAGAATTAGATGACATTTTAACAAAAATCAAAGTGAGCAATTTTGAAGACCATTTGCATGATATTTTATGCCATTCGCTGACAGAGGAGGAAATGAGAATCAAAATGGACAATCTCACCTCTTTTCTGTCGTACGGTACGGAAAAGCCCGCCAGAAAAAAAGGCTCTTAAAAAGGAGGAAGCGCGACATGAGACAGCAGGAGGTTCACCAATTTTTACTGCGCTTTTTTGAAGCGAACCACTGCCCGATTACAGAACACGGGCCGGGTTTTATGACGGTTCAGTTGACGGTCGAGATGGACAAACAAATTATGAACCGTCCGTTTTATTGGCATTGGCGTGAAAAAACGGGCGGCGAACCGAACCCGATGAAGATTACGTTCATCACTGATAAAGAAACGGCTCCGGAGGATATGGACGGCGAGTTTATTTACTTTGGAGCCCCGCGCCTCTTTCAAATCTTTCAAGCAGTTAAACAAAATGGGAGATTTACAAGAATATATGAGAAAATTGTATCAGCCGGAGCCAGAGTGCCGCTTCAGCCCTGGCTTGGATTAAATGTAGTGATTTCATACCAATCCGACATGAAAAAAGACAGACTTTTGTCTTTAGGCCTGCATCTTGTTTCTGGAACAATTATAGAAGGGTTTCAGCAGAAGCTTGCACCGCTTCCGCTGACCTCGCAAATATCAGACTATTGCTTTACCATATCGCCGATGATTAAGCCGGAAAGCGGGATTAAAAGGATGGAGCATTACTTAAAAGACGCTGCCTCCAAAGAGCCGTCAGACTGGGCTGACAGCGCGATCGCCAGATGGAAAAAGGACCTCAGGCTGCTCGATCAGTTTTATGAGCAGACAGAAGAAAAACCTGAGGAATACCATTTGGAAAAACAAGCGCTGAAAGCCTTATATCAGCCGAAAATTCACATTCAGATTGAAAACGGCGGTTTATTTTTCCTGCAAAGTAATTTTTCTGGATAAGCGTTATCCATTCGACACCTTTCCCGTTTTTTCTGGAAATTCTATATTATAATAAAAGTATATAGAAAAAATTTCTGGCGTTTCGCATGCGATGAATCACTTCCAGACATGTAAAGATAAGGTCATGGGCGGATTGGCTGAAATACATAAACAAGTATTTTAGGAGGAGAAAATGCATGAAAAATGCAAAAATGGAATTTTCGCAATTAGATAAGGAATGGGTTGAGCTGATATTAGAAGCCCAAAAAGCAAATATCAGCCTAGAAGAAATACGCAAATACCTGCTTTCGCATAAAAAGTCTTCTCAACATATCCAGGCAGCCAGAAGTCATACCGTAAATCCTTTCTGAATGTGCTATAATATCACAAGGAAGGTGATGACATTGATTGGCCAGCGTATTAAACAATACCGAAAAGAAAAAGGCTACTCACTATCAGAACTAGCTGAAAAAGCTGGGGTAGCGAAGTCTTATTTAAGCTCAATAGAACGAAATTTACAGACGAACCCCTCCATTCAATTTCTCGAAAAAGTCTCCGCTGTTCTGGACGTCTCGGTTCATACTTTACTTGATGAAAAACATGAAACCGAATACGATGGTCAATTAGATAGTGAATGGGAGAAATTAGTTCGCGATGCGATGACATCCGGGGTATCAAAAAAACAATTTCGTGAATTTTTAGATTATCAAAAATGGAGAAAAGCGCAAAAAGAGGAGTAGTGCCGCCATATGTGCACAACTCCTCTTTTAACTGTCCGACTTTCGGATTAGTTTTTATCCTCACTGTGAGCCTTTTCATTTTCCTTGACGTAACCGTCTTTATCCGTATGATCTTTCTTAATAGTCAAGCCGTTCCATTGCGTGGCTTCAAAAGAGAATTGAAGAGAAATCGAATTGCCTTGGAACTTGTTTTGCACACTTAATCCGTCCGCAGTTTTTGCGGTGTCATTTTTAAATTGGATTTCCATTCTCACCTGGTCATAATCAGCAGGCGTTTTCGGAACTCCGTCGTACTCAGGAGCTGTTTTGCCGTTAATGGTTGCCACATTGACTTTTCCGCTCTCGCTCAGGAATTTCGGATCAATGTGCTTGCTGATCGCCTCGGCAGCTGCTTTATCCTGCTTTGTTGACATTAAGTATAAGTCTTTCAGGCTGGCCGCCTTTAAAATGATATTTTTAGGATAGCCGTTGCCCCCTTCTTTACCGACTGTCAGAACCGTAATTTCAAACTGGCTGAGGAAATCCTCCGCAGATTCATTTCCTTTCTTTGCTCCTTTAAAGTCAGTAAAATTCAAAGCCATCAGCACTTCTTTAATGGCAAGTGAACCGTTGTTTCTGAATTCAAAATCTTTCGTCAATTTATCACCTGGTTTTAAGTTTGACAAATTGACATTGGCTGATTGTTCTTTAGCCGATAAATCAAGTGTTCCTGACGCAAATGTAGCGTCCGTCGACTTCACATCATTAAATGCGGCCCATGTGCCTCCTCCTACTAATGCTAAACCGAGTGCGGCAGAGGCAACGCCCAAGCTTAATTTCTTTTTCATACCCATGTTTGTACTCCCCTTACTTTTTATTTTTTGTTATCAAATCCTGTCGCCAGGTTGCAACCGTATTCATGTGGAGATGGTTCTCTTTTTCGCATGTTCTTCCAGCGCTTTCGTTTTCCGCTCAATATCGCGGAGGGCGCTGACGATGACTGTTATTGAGTAAATCAAAAGCATGACGCCGGGAACGATTAACAGAATCGCCGTTCCGATCGGCTGGCTTGCCAAATGTATGACATATCCCGCATACGGAAGCTGATATCCCGTATACTGGGCCGCCACTTTTTCAGCTTGAACGGGGGCGGCATCCGGGGCGGCATTATGGTCCCCTTTTGTCTCAAACAGCAGGTTCCCGTCCTTTTTTGTGATCCCGATTATTCTGTGTGTGACGGCTGTTCCGTCATCTTGCGTAAAGGTGATCACATCCCCTTTTTTTAAGTCATTCACGTCAGAAATTTTCTTTACCGCTATGAGCGAACCCGTCTTAAATTCCGGGTCCATTGAACCCGACAGCACGGATTTCAGCGTATAGCCGAAGATGGCCGGCTCACCCCCGGAAGCCCGGGTCGAAATCACCGTTAACGTCAGCACAATAATCAGGCTGAAGATGACGGCATACAAAATATTACTGATCAGTTTCAGCGTTTTTTTCATGTTCTTCCCCGCTTTCTTTTACCGGCTCAGCCGGCTCTTTCTCCGTTTTCTTCAGATCGGAAACGGTTGCCTGTTCCCGGCATTTGACGAGTTTCATCGGTTTTGACCACTCAAATTGTTCTTCGTCCGCCGGATACCCTTCAGGCTTGTAAATCTTGAATGCGTATATGCCCGGCTGCAAAGACCGCTTTGACTCAATTTTAAAAATCGTTTTGCTTTTTTTATCAGTAATAAGCCCTTTATCCACAACATTGCCGTTTCGTAAAGGCTGCTGCTGAGAAGTGATTTTATGGAGCTCCCATTTCCAGTCAGAAACAGTCCGCTCTTTTCCCTTATTCTCCAGCTCGGCATAGAGTTGAAGCGGCGCACACACGGTGCCTGACGTATCAGTTTGATTTGTTATATGTAAATCACTCTGATCCCAGCGTTCGTCATAACGGCAATCGTCATCCGTATATTGAAAATCTCCGCACGTTTGAACCGGGAGACTGAAGCTTTTCACATCATTGAAGGAGGAACTTGTATCACCTGTGAACTGAGCACATATCGTCACGGACAGGCAAAAAATGAACGAAAGCCGTAAAAATAGCATCATCCGCCATCTCACCTTGCCCTTTTTTTCCATTCGCAACAATCGGAACATGCCTTACCCCCTGTAAAAACTGTTAATAAATATGACAACCGTTCTCTTTAAAGAACTTCATGAACAAAGTATAATCAAGGATTATCGTCTTGAAAAATGTCAAAATCGGTCAATTTGTTCGTTTTTGAGAATCGTATCTTTCAAAAACATCGTTTTGCTTCAAATTACACACCTTTTTGGAATTTTTTCTAATAAAACGTGAGAAAATAACGAGGTGCCTAGCACAAAATGGAAAGTATATACAGCGAAAGGACGAAGAATGATGATCACACAAAGTCTGATTTGCCTTTCTCTTCTTGTTTTCGGGGTTTCAGGAACAGCTCAGGCGAAAACGGTGCCTTATTATGCTGTTCACCATAAATCAAAATGGGAAAAGTTAGCAGAAAAAGAAGCTAAAAAAAGGTATCCGCTCGCCCAAACGTTATTTATTCAAAAGGTGTGGGACCGGAAAAGAACGGACGAAGCAGTCAAACAATACCACTTGACATTGCGGGATGGCGCAAAAGAATTTGGTGTGTTTGTTACGATTTCTTTTAATCCCTACAGCCAAAAGGTAAATAAAATTGCCGTCATTGAGGAATACCAATAAGGCCCTCCTGATACAGGAGGACCTTTCGTGTGATTCGCTTTATTTTTTCCGCTGCATCCACAGCTTAAAACTGTACGGCAATATTCCGAACCAGTGCTGAGAAGCCGGCACTTTCTTTTCTTTCCGCACTTCTTTTCGCTCTCTCCGTTCCTGTTTCGGCGTATCGAAATATTTAACGAATTGCTCAGTCATATATTTTACATAATCATTTGTTTTCACGGCTCTCACCTCATAGTGCTGTCTTTACTATGAAGTGTTGTCCCGCCGCCTCTTTTTTATACTTCCGTCCATTGAATCAGCTGTTTCTTCTTCTGATCGAACAAAAGGTGAGCCTCCCGTCTCGTGCCTGACACTGTTTCGGCCTGAATTGTAACCTGAACCGTTTCCCGGCGATTACTCCCGGTGATGCGGAAGGAAACAGTTCCGTACGGAAAACGCTGTGTACCAGTTTGGACCTTTTGTCCCTGTGTCATATGGCGGCTTGACAGCAGCGCGCCGTTTTGGAGCAGATTCTCTCCGATCCAGTACTCCCCGGCCTCTTTCGCAAATGTTTTTCGGGTGATGAAATCAGATGAAGTATAGCTGATGACAAGTAAAACTGCGGCAGAAACAAACAGAACCGCGGGATAGATAAAACCGTCAGATTTGTACATTTAATCACCTTTTAAAGAGCTGTAAACCGGAATGACCGCCTGATTCTTTTTACCTGTAACGCTTGAGATCTCTAATAAGAGCAGGCCGTTTTTCACATCAGCCGTTAATGATGCCGCGTTTTGCAGGATCGGCACGTGGCCTTTTCCGTTTACTCTTTTCCTTATCATCTTATGATAAATTTCAAAACGCACTTCTTCGCCCCCTGTTTTCCGGCATGCTAACGCCAATCCGCCGTCCGCCGGCTTCACAGTCTCAGCCTGTTTACATTCGTTCATGATCTGCTGAACGGCAATTTGATGCTCCCGGCTGTCTAATCCGCCGTTATCGGTCCGGTTTGATAAAAACAGATGTAAAATCGGGCCCAGGGTGCCTGATAGGAAAAGACAGACTGCCAAGGAGAACAAAACATTAAGAAGCGTAAAGCCAGTCTGTTTTGAGAATGCTGAGGCACATTTCTTTTTCGCCGCGGTCAGCCGCACACACTTTGTAATACTCACCATCCTCCTTCCACTTCACACCGGGAGACGGCGGCTTTTTTCCGGTCATCATATAAGTGCTGATATGTTTCTGAAGAAGCTGGTACGCTTCCTGGCGATCTTCTATTTTCAGACCGTCTGTCAGCATGCCCGTCCAGACCGGAATGATAGACGTCATAAGGAACAGCCAAATGGCCATTGCTGATAGTGTTTCAATAGTAGAGAACCCTTTATTTCCGTTTAGCATGGACATTTCCGCTCCCTAAGTAAACTGTGATCTCATAGGTGAACCCGGCGCTCTTCAATCGAATCTTTCCTCCCGAATTCGGATGGCCTTTTTCGTTAAATTCAAGGCTCTCCGGTAAAGTCACAAGTGTAATGTGAAATGAATCAAAAGAACGCTCGACAATCCTACCGCCTGACTGCAGTTTGTATTTATGCTCTTTTGGAAGAAAAGTGATTTTTGTTCTTTTATGTTCTGCGATAGCCGTTTCCTGCGCAAGCTGAATATCTTTTTGAAGCTGTTCTGTTTTTTGCCGCACGGCAAGGTGGGTGCAGACCGGCGGAACCGTCGTGAACAAAACCGTCAGCAGGACGGACGCCAGGCTTAACACAACCAGGCTTTCAAGAAGGGTAAACCCGTTTTCTGTCCGCCTGTTATTGTTCAACTGTAACTTCTCCGCCACTAATTAAGATCTGTTTACCATTCGGGCAGGCTGTATTCTTTTTGATATACCCCTCTGATTGTAAATCGTTCATATCCGGCATTTTACCTTCATGGTCGATTTCGTACGCCGTCACTTGGGCTTTCACCATATTCTGCAGTCCTTCACAGCCTTTATGCTGAATGCTTTGATTATGTTTTGTAACGTTAGGAATGGTGATTAAAAGCAGAATGGAAACGATAAATAAAACGATCAGCATTTCAATTAAAGTAAATCCATCTTGATTTTTCAGCCGAAGCACTCCCTTACATTTGGTTCATCATCTGGTACATCGGCATCAGCATTGACATGTAGACAATTAAAATCATACCGGCCACAACACCGTAAATGACAGGCTGGAGAATGCCGGTATACTTCGCCGCGTTTTGTTCAAGACGCTCCATCATAAACTGGCTGTACGTATAAAGTTCGCGGTGAAGCAGGCCGTTTGCCTGTCCGTGGCTGACTGCAGCCGCAAGATCTTTTTCATAATACGGATGCCCGGAAAGAGCGGATTCTATGGTTTCTCCGGCTTTCAGACGTGTAATGAGCATCTCTGCTTCTTCACGATAAAAAGGCAGAAAAGATTGTTCTTTAAAAGCTGTTAAGCTGTCATAGATAGAAAGGCCGGATTTCAGAAGACTGCTGAGCTGTAAAGAGAAAAAGTAGCTGTTAAAAAGAACGGCCGCTTTTCCCAAGAGGGGTATTTTCACAACAATGAGCATTTTATCTTGCGGGGATTTTTTCTTACATAAGAACCAAACGTACAAAAACAAGCAGAAAGCGGCGGACAGCGCCAGTGCGCAGGCTTCATGAAAATGCCGAAAAAATGCAAAGATGAAAGCAGTCGCACCGGATGTATTCATATTCATTGATTGATAAATCCCAGAAAACTGCGGAATAATTAAACTTTGCAGGATATAAAACATGACACAGACGGAAGAAATTAAAAACATCGGATACCGGAGCATTTTTTTGATTTGATTCGTCTGCATGAGCTTTCTCTGTAATAATTCGCCGCTTTGTTTCATCGCCCCCGGCAATTCTCCGTGTTTCTCTGCGAAATAGCAGATAGAGACGGCTTCTTTATGAAAAGACAGTGCCTCAAGCACTTCGTAAAACGCATCACCTTCCCTCAGCCGGCGGATTCCGTCCGTCAGCTCTGCAAGCTGACGTTTATGCAGCTGGAGTTTCAGCAGTCTGAGCCCTTCAATCAGACTGTATCCTTTTTCCGTCATTTCACCGAGCCTTTTCAAAAAAGCCGCTTGATCCTTCAACGGCCAGGTTCGTTTAATCCGCTTCATGATACACCCACCGATCGTAATTGTCGGTTGTGACATAGCCGAGCGCGATTCCTTTTCTGATCAGCCTGCGGAGCGTCTGATATTGAAAATTGGCGTGCTCTCCCTTTGCTTCCTGAAAGCATTGGGTGAGGTTTTTCCCGTAGAGCAGTTCATAAATGCCCGCACGGCGGGTCTGCCTGTACATCCGGCAGTACACGGAACAGTTTTCCTCTTTGCAGAACGGACATGTTAAATCAACCAGACGCTGAGCGGCAATGGCAATGACGGTTTGTTCAATTTCTGTCATGTTCACCCCAAACTCCAGCAGCCTGTATATGGCGCCCTTAGCATCTCTTGTATGCAGGCTTGAAAGAACGAGGTGTCCCGTCATGGCCGCGCGGACTGCGATTTCAGCCGTTTCGGCATCTCTGATTTCCCCTAAGATGATCATATCGGGATCATGTCTTAAAATCGCTTTTAAACCGGCGGAATATGTGACTCCGGCTTTTTCATTCACCTGAACTTGCAACACATCCTCATCTCTTGTTTCTACGGGGTCTTCAAGCGTGACAATCCGCCGGTTGAAATGCCGTTTTGCATAGTTGACAAGCGAGTAAAGAGTGGTCGTTTTTCCAGAGCCGGTCGGGCCGGTAAACAGAAGCAGGCCGTGTGAATGCTTCAGAAAGGACAATAGTGCGGCGCCCGCCCCCCGAAATAAGGACAGTTTATCCAGAGGGGGAATCTGCCGCTTAGGCAAAAGCCTGATGACAAGACTTTCATCATTCATTGTCGGCAAGGTTGACATTCTCAAATGAACGGTTTCCGTCGGAAGCGGCAGAGACAATGACCCGTTTTGCGGCTTACGTCTTTCTCCTATATCCATGGCCGATAAAAACTTGAAATGAGAAATAAGCCTTACGCATTCCTCTTTTTTTAAGACTCTTTTTTTCACAAGAGCATGGCCGATGCGAAAATGAATGAAAGCATCCTTTTCTCTCGGCACAATGTGTATATCTGAAGCCCTTGCCGTATAGGCCTCGTTTATGATGTTCCTGCTGTATGTTTCAATATTTTTCACAAGACTTCCCTCCTTCCGCACGTATTGTAAATCAGATACACAAAAGCCGGCAAAGGAGAGATTATGCGTTTTACACTGTGTAAAACGCAAAAAAATAAAAAATAAGCCCCCTGACATTGATTTACTGAATGAAATCCGGAACCATTCGGCCATTTTCAGCCATCAAAAAAGCAGGCGTATGCCTGCTCTTCTTAGCGTTTCTTTTCTTTCCGCAAATATTTTTTTTGATGCTCCCTCAAAATGTCCCCTGTCCAGCCTTTCTGCCGCAGATAAATATAAATCAGCAGGGTTGATACAATAATGAGCACGATGGAACAGATATACGCATATTTCCAATGAAGCTCCGGCATGTTATCAAAGTTCATCCCCCAGAGAGCTCCAAGCGCCGTCATCGGTGTAAAGAGAGTTGTAAAGATCGTCAAGGCTTTCACAATTTCATTTCCTCTTTGGGAAGTAATGACTTCCTCGGCGTGCAGCAGATTGCTCAGTTCCTGATCAAACTCATTGATATATGTAATCCCTCTTTCCATCTTATGATGAGCTCTGAGGTAATCTTTCTGCCTGTCATTTTTCGGAAGAAATGCTTCTTTTAAAGCCATTTCCACTTTTTTAGCCCCCAGTGTAAGGCCTTTCCAAATGAACAGCTCATGGCGCAGTTTATGCACATTTTCCAAGATTCCTTTGCTGTTGTCATCATGAATCTGCCATTTCAGCGTCCGCTGCTTGACTTCAAATTCATCCAGTCCGATCAGATAGGAATTCATCAGCTCTCCCAGCAGAACAAAAAAGCCTTCAATCGGATTTTCACAGGTTTGAATCTGCTGTGTGGCATGCTTTTCTTTTACACCGCGCAGCAGCGAAAAATCAAAATTAATCGTAAAAAAGAAGTCTCTCGTAATATAAAAGTGAAATACGGTATGGTTTTTTTCATCATCTAATCCTTGATGATAGATTAAAGATCCGAAAACCGCTTCATTATTCTGATCATTTGTATCTGAGCGCAGAAAGTTTATATGATTTTCATGTTCAAACCACTTTTCGCATTGCGGCCAGTGATTGTGATGGATCATTTTTTTCGCTTCCGTTTTTTCATGCGGACCGAGCTGGTACCACAGCCAGTCCGCACCCGAATGTACATTCATCTCTTGTCATCCTCCAGTATCGCTTTCTTGTTTTATTACCGTAAATGAGGCGGGCTAAACCAGGTTCGATGTTTGAGCAGCTTTCTACAGTGGTATTATTCCGAAAAAAGGGAGGTGCAAGCCTTCCTTCGCGGAAGGCGTTACATTGTATATCATCAAACTATCCGCCATCGTACTATTTATATTATTAACGGCGTGTTTTGTCGCCATAGAGTTTTCAATCGTTAAAGCAAGGCGCTCCCGTATTAATCAGCTCATTGAGGAAGATGTAAAAGGAGCAAAAGCAGCCAAGCATGTCATTACACACCTCGATGAATATTTATCGGCGTGCCAATTGGGCATCACCGTCACCGCTTTGGGGATCGGCTGGCTGGGTGAACCGACAGTCAAAGCAATGCTTCAGCCGTTATTTTTAAAGACCGGAGTTCACGAAGCGGTTGCCCAAGTACTGTCATTGATCATCGCCTTTCTGCTGGTTACATATGTGAATGTCGTCATCGGCGAACTCGCCCCGAAAAGTTTTGCTATCCAAAAAGCCGAGCGGATTACACTTTTGTCTGCCAGACCGATGATTTTGTTTTATAAGTTAATGTTTCCGTTCATCTGGCTGCTCAATCATTCCGCCCGCCTAATTACAGCCATGTTCGGCTTGAAGCCTGCTTCCGAACATGAAATGGCTTATACGGAAGAGGAATTGCGGGTGCTCCTTGCCGAAAGCTATCGAAGCGGCATGATCAAAAAAAGTGAGCTGCATTACGTAAATAACATTTTCACATTTGATAAGCGCACTGCCAAAGAAATTATGGTGCCCCGGAATGAAATGGTGAGCCTGCCGTTAGACAGCGGATCGGGACATATGCTCCGGGACATTATCAAAACAAATAAATATACCCGGTATCCCGTCGTAAAAGGAGATAAAGATCATGTAGTCGGCATCATCAATATAAAAGAAGTTTTATTCAGATTCCTGTCAGAAGGAGCGGCGTTTACAAAACACGAACTCAGCCCTTACATTCAGCCGGCGATCCATGTGATTGAGACGATTCCGATTTATCAATTGTTCGTTAAAATGCAGCGGGAACACGCCCATATGGCCATTCTCATTGATGAATACGGCGGAACCGCGGGGTTAGTAACGGCGGAAGATATCATTGAAGAGATCGTCGGCGAAATCCGCGACGAATTTGATACGGACGAAACACCTTCCGTTCAAAAGCTTGGGAAGAACCGCTATCTCCTGAACGCCAAATTGCTGATCAGTGACGTCAATGATTTACTCGGAACAGAGATTACGGCTGATCAAGTCGATACACTGGGGGGCTGGTTTCTTACTCAGCATATTGACGCGAAGCCCGGGAGCACCATTGATTTTGAAGGCTACACATTTACGGTAAAAGAAATCGACAGCCATCATATCATGACGATTGAAGCTGACAAAGCTGAATAGCTGAGGGAGAAATCCCTCCCGGCCATTCAGCTTTTTATCATCTTAATGATTCTTTTACGATAAATCCGTTTTTTGCCAGCGCCTTCGCCAGACTCTGCTCCGTTTTCACCTGAGAAAAATCGATGCCGAGCTTCACGACGGTCTGCGCGATTTCCGGCCTGATGCCTGAGATTGTCGTTTCTATGCCGAGAAGTTTTGTGCTGTCAATCACTTTGAAAATCTGATAAGCGACCATCGTATCCACAATCGGCACACCTGATATATCTAAAAATAAATAAGAAAGCCGGAGTGAAGAACATTGGTCAAGCACCGATTCCAAAATCATTTTTGCCCGGTAGGTATCAATTTCGCCGACAAGCGGCAAAATTCCAATACCGGCGGCAATCGGCATAATCGGCGCGCTCAGTTCGTTAATCATTTCCTTTTGGGCGTTTAATTGTGTAACCGTCACTTTATAATATTCCTCTGTAAATACTTCAATCATATGGTCAATTGCTTTGTTCAGCTTCTCTCCCCAATGGAATACCGCATTCGCCCCGGGCTTCTCAGACATCGTTTCGCAGCATGTCTGTATGCGGTTCCAGACCAATCTCCGGAATTCTTTAAAGCTCGTGACGCTTTCATAGACCGGTACTTCATGGACGGCCCGGTCCCTTGCGAACTGAAGCGCCCACTTTGTCAGCTCCTCTTCTCCGCCTTCTTTTTCCGATAAAATGCCGGCAACGATTTCAATTAACAGACGGTGCTGCATTTCCGCTTTCTGATCATCTGAAGGCCGCCCCGATTTTGGTATGAGCAGCCACTGGCGTGTGATTTCACCTGATTCTTCAATTAAAGTTCGAGATAATGTTTCATTCAAATGTTTCACGGGTCTCCTCCATTCAAATTACTTTGTATGTATAAATCGGGGCCGGACGCACATACTGTAATTACATCCGATGGGCTATAGCCAAGCGGTAAGGCAATGGACTTTGACTCCGTGATCGTTGGTTCGAATCCAGCTAGCCCAGTCCCGCAACCGCAAAAAACGAAGATTAGCTGATATATTTGATCAGCGGATCTTCGTTTTTCTCTTATGATACAGATTGATGTACCGTTTTTTTCTTCGTCAGCTTCATCAGTTCTCCCGGATTGTATCCGATAACGAGCTTATTGCGATCGATCAGAATCGGACGCCGCAGCAGTTTCGGCTTCTCAGTCAAAAGCTTCAGCACTTCATTTACAGTCATTTCTTCAATGTTGAGGTTAAGGTTTTTAAATGTTTGGCTTCTCGTCGCCAATATTTCATCAATTCCTTCGGTCGTTAATGATAAGATCTGTTTCAATTCATCAATTGTCGGTGTCTCCCGGAATAGATGTCGCTCTTGAAAGTCAACATTGTGGGCTTTTAACCAATGTTTCGTTTTTCGGCATGATGTGCAGCTCGGGTATGAATAAAAAATAAGTTCTTTCATTTTTAAAAATTCCTCCCTCGGATAATCCGTCTCTTTGTTAACATAAGTACCCTGAACTTTTTTTCCCTAAACGTATTTCAAAAAGATTTTTCGGATCTTTTTTAGAGAACGGCATAAGATATAAAACACAGGGAAAGACATAAATTCCACAATAAATATAATCATGAAAATGTTTACATTTTGAGTGCCGATCTATTATAATAAACTTCAGATAGACTCTCGGGAGGGGATAAGGAATGAATCGCATGTTCCGGGTGTTAGGATTTTGGACGGGGATATTTGCGGTCATGTTTTTTCTAGGGGGCATGAAAGACGCTTCTCTTTTGTTTTTTGGACAGACGATCTTTTTCGTATTTCTTTCTTATTTGAATCTGACTGAGCGGATGTATATTTATATTTTCGGAGCTTACTTAACCGTATTTTTCGCCGGATTTACATACTACTCTATTTTTATTATGACACCGGGCGGCGGAACCCACTGAACAGAAAAAGACAGACCGATTATGGTCTGTCTTTTTTCATTTACAGTGAAAAACCATTGATAAACGGGTTTCGCTCCTGCTCTGTCTGGATGTCCGTTTCCGGCCCGTGCCCGCTTAATACAAGTGTATGTCCGGGAAGCGTGAGCAGTTTTTGATGAATGGAATCAAGCAATACGTCCTGACTTCCGCCGTGTAAATCAGTTCGGCCGATGCCTCCCTGAAAGAGCACATCACCTGAAATCACCAGATCTGCGTCCTTCACATAATAAGAAACGCTTCCCGGTGAATGTCCCGGCGTAAACAATGTCTCCAAATGGAAAGGCCCGATGTCCAAAATGCCGTCGCCTTCGATGAGCCGTTCGGCGGGCCGTGCCGTTACGGCGATGCCCCGCAATATGCCTGATCCGTTTAAGGAAGAGTCCTCCAGCCACTTTTCTTCATTTTTGTGAAGATAGACGGGAACATCCCATCTGTCTCTTACTTCGTCAAGTGCGCCGATATGGTCAAAATGAGCGTGCGTCAGTAAGATGGCCAGCGGCTTCAGATTGTTTTCTTTTATGTAATTGTTGATTTTGTCCGCTTCCCCGCCCGGATCAAAAATAAGACAGGACTGATCCTCACTGACAAGAAAATACGCGTTTGCCTGAATCGGACCGGCCGGCATTCGTCTCCATTTCACTTTCATCACCTCTTTATGTATATGCCCTTATTATGAAGGTTTTCTGGGGAAGATTCAATGGATGCGGCCGGGAAAACGCTATCGACAAACAAAATGAAAACGGTTAAAATGAAATGGAAAGATTTTCAGGTTCCAATGACAAAGGAGGAGCATGATGTTACTTGTTGTAATCTTCGGCCTTGTCGCATTATTAGCTGTATTAGGAGTCCTGCGGGCTGTCAGACAGAAAAATATCCTGGGATTTTTGTTAGCCGCCGCCACGCTGGGCGTGTTTGGCTGGTTTACCGTAATGACCGTTGTAACCAGCGGCTATCCGACTGCACATTAAAAGCCTGTATCCAATGGATACAGGCTTATTTTTTATTGCTGCAAATGTTTGCTGACACTTTTGATTTTGCTCTCCAGCGTCGTTTCTTTATCACGTCTGTCATCAATGCGGATATTTGTCGCCACTCTGTGCAGCCCTTTTTGGAACGGGGCTTCGTGAATATCCTGAATGACTGCGAATAAGTCGCTCAGCTCACCTTCAATCAACGTGTTCATCGGCGTGAGCTGAAATTTGATTTTGCCGGCAGCTTTGTAACCCTCCAAAATTTTTTGCACATCCGCTACATACTCACTGACGCTCGGTGTTTTTGTTCCGATCGGAATGATTGTGACATCTGCAATTGCCATTTGGTTCAAACTCCTTTTTCATTTGTTATGATTGGTTCTGTCATGCCCGTTTTCAGTGAAATCAGACGGTCATACGTAAAGCCGTATAAAGCGTATTCCCCGTTCGGAGAGATCTGAATCGGCTCCATTTCCGTGTTTTTGAGCACCGTCCGCTCCCGTTCGTCTCCTAAGTCAAAGCTGATCAGATTGTAAGAGCGGCCTTCAGGCTTAAATATGTAAAACCGCTTGTGTGTCTGATCGTAATCATATTCCATCGGCGCGAAGCTCTCATACTTTTTTTGGAGAGGAAAGCGGTGTGTCACGGATGCCGGCTTTTGGAAAAAGAACTCGCCGTCTCCGTCCGATTGATCCGTTGGTCTGACGGCAATCGTCATGCCCGGGCGGGAATCAGCCCAGATGACGTGATGAAGCACTCTTTTTTCTTTTTTCGTCTGCAAGTCATAAGAATATAAAGGACCCTCTTCCTCCGTTTTTCCTTGCTTGATATATTGGAATTCATCAGTGGAGGTCCAATGGACAAAAGGGGCCTGAACGGGACTCTTTTTTAAAATGCCGTTGTTCATATCGGCCGTATAGGCTGTGAAGTCCCATGTTTCAGTAAAAACGGTAATCATCATTTGATACGGGTCATACGGATTCCAAGCCGTCTCCAGCTCATAAGAGTTAAAGGCTTTGTGATAAAGTCTTTTCCCCTGCTTGTTCATAAGCACAAGCTCAGTCTGACCGCTGCTTGTCACCTGTACGAGAATCAGCTGTTTTTTCCGGCTGATCTTTACATTGACAATATTGCCCTTTGTTTCATAGAGCCGTTCGGATTTTCCGCTGAAAAGATCATATTTCATCAGCTGATGATGTGCTGTATACAGAATTGTTCTGTTATCCAGCCATCCTTCCGTTTTTTCCGCTTCCTTTTTACTGAGCGGAACGATTTTCTGTTCTGCCGATTTTGCCGAAACGCCTGTGTCTTGCTGCTGATGAGATGGTTCACAGGCCGCTAAACACAGAACGAATGCGGACAGCAGAACACAAACCAAGTATCTCATCAGCCTTCCCTCCATTCTTTTCTATTGTCCCATATTTGTTTATGTAAACAAATGAGAAATTTCACAGATGTCTCAAAAAACAAGCGACCTCCACAAAATACCTTCCGTCGCTTGATAAATATCAGCAAACTGATGAAAAGGCAAAGGGTTTTTTCCCTTCCCGAGCTCAATGGTATAGCCCTCTTTTCCATACTGCTGTATAAACCAATCCCTAAAACCGGCATGGCTGTCAATGGTTTTAACGCCTTGATAGCGGTTTCCGCTTATCGCTTCAAACTCCCGAATCATCTGGGATGATTGCTCCGGTTCACATCCTTCGTATCCCCAGTAAATCTCTTCTCCCTGCGTATGAAGCGCGATCAGCCGGTCAGGCGGCTGTTCCGTTATCATCCGGTGCATCGCCTGCGCCTCCGGTTCAGTGAGCGGCGCCGTTCCCGGAAAATCACGGTATGAAGGGGCTTTCGGTTTGCGCCTTTGTTCAATATCCCAATTGGATGGGAAATGTTTATTTAAATCCACACCGTTTATATTCGCCTTCCATTCGCGGAAATCCGGGCGGCGCTCATTTAATTCGTTGAGGAATTCATTTTTTTCTGATAAATCTTCACATCCGTAAAGTACGAGATCAACACCGTCGGGATTTACGAGCGGAACGAATGACAATGATGTCCGGCTGAATATATCAAGCACAGACTGCCCGAAAACGGTTTTATTTTCGCATAATGCCGCGCAATATTCTTTACACCATTTAAGCGCGACCGAGGTGGTGATCCATTCATTGGCATGAAATGAGGCGTTTACATGGACTTTTCTTTCGGCCGTATCCGCACCTATTTTCAGCTCATAAAGCGGCTTTCCCAATACGGAACTGCCGATTTTACGGCTTGTGACAAACGGAAAGACATCCGTTATTTTCTCAATTTCTTCATAAACCGATTCAGAGCCGTACACCTTTTCTTCCTTCACCCATTGATCAGCGGAAAGAACGCTTTCACAGTGCCGGATGTATCGTGAAAGCCCGCTCAGCGTCTCAAGCGGCGGACCCTCTGACTGCCCGCTAACGGCAAAGCCGGGACAAAATAATTCATCGCTTTCCGCCGTTTTATCAGCGGCTTTCAACAGTTTTTCATCAATTGAAAGCACCTTTGCAATATCTTTCATATGCTGTTTCAATTCAGGTTTGACACGAATTCCCGCCATGTTCATCCCCCTTTTTTAAAAACTATATGACAGGGGAGATAAAAAAAGAAAGCCGCCCGCGATATGGGCAGGCAGACTTTCTTCAGCAGTTTTGATGTTTGAGCCATTCATTTTTGGCAATCCACGCCCCGCCGATGACTCCGGCGTCATTTCCAAGTGCCGCAATCGAAATATCGGCCGCTTCCGCAGAACGCGGGAACGCGGTGATTTTGAAGGTCTCTTCCACTTTTGACCGCAGGATTTCCCCCGCTTTAGACACGCCTCCGCCGAGCACGATTTTCGTCGGATTCATGGCGCTTGCCAGATTTCCGAGCACGAGGCCTAAATGTTTTGCGACATAATCGACGACTTCAAGCGCGGTCTTATCCTGCTGTTTAGCCGCTTCGAACACGTCACGTGCCGTCAGATCGCGCACTTGTAAGAGCGAAGAGTCGGAAACCGCCGCAAGCTTTTCTTTCGCGATGCGGACGATGCCGGTTGCGGACGCAATCGTTTCGATGCAGCCGGATTTTCCGCAATTGCACGGAGCTCCTCCTTCCGGGATACTGCAAATATGACCGATTTCTCCGCCGGCCCCGTTTTTACCGTGAACGATTTCTCCGTTGACGATGATGCCTCCGCCGACTCCGGTTCCGAGCGTCACTAAAATGACATCTTTGGCCCCGTCACCTGCACCCTTCCACATTTCTCCGAGCGCCGCGATATTGGCATCGTTTTCAATGACGGCCGGAATACCCGTTTCCGCCTCGAGATGGTCTTTCAGCGGATAGTTTTTCCACCCCATATTTGTCGTCTCATAGACCATTCCCGTCGTCATTTCCACAGGTCCGGGCGCTCCCATTCCGATCCATTTTACAATCCGTTTCGGCTTGTTCAGTTCTTCCAGCTTCTGATCAAGCGCTTTGGCGATCGTGACCGTAATTGTGTTTCCTGATTTATCGGTCGGAACTTCCCATTTATGCTGAATTTCACCGTACATGTTGATAAAGGCCAGCTTGATGGTTGTTCCGCCAAGATCAATCCCCGCAAACCATGTATCTTCCATAATAATCTCCTTTTCTTATTAAAATCCTGCTGTGTTAACTGCCTCTGATCCGCTCCGATTCTCTCTGAAGAACTCCGGCGGCTTTTTGCCATAAATCTCTTTCAATCACGTTTGACAAGTACATTTCCTTTAATTCATCTTTCATAAAGTCAATTTCGGCTTGTCTGTCACCGAAATAAACAATATGTCCGAATGACTTAAACAGCTGCTGCACGTCATAAAATGAATTCATCTTCTTCACCATTTCTATTCTTCTTAGTATAAGCGTATTTCATCACTGATCCGGGCGTCAAGCAAAAAACGATTGGAGAAAATATCCTTGTATTATTTTCATAAATTGTATATTCACAATTGTAAAAAAACACTCATTTATGCGTTTTTCTGTTACAATACTTTCGTGCCCAAAAGCACAAAAGGATTAAAGTTTGATGGGGTGTTGTTTTGAAACAAGAAAAAAGGCTGACGTTCATCTCAGCCATCAGTTTATTTGTCTTGATGTTAGCAGTCATTATTTCCTGCCTGTTTTTCTTTCATACAGAGCCGCATATGCCGCTGTTCTTTTGCGTCATTATTCTGTCTCTGGCAGGTTTGTGGCTCGGTTTCTCGTGGGAGAGTCTTGAAAAAGGAATTGTCAGCGGATTGAAAAACGGTGTGCAGCCGATTATCGTGCTGGCTTTGATCGGCGTGCTGATCGGCGCCTGGATGTACAGCGGCGCCATTCCCACCGTCACCGTTTACGCTCTGTCAATTATACAGCCGAGTCAGCTGCTTTTGACCGCATTATTTTCCTGCATGATTATCAGCACGCTTGTCGGCTCAAGTCTGACAACTGTCAGTACAATCGGCGTCGCGCTGTTAGGGGTAGCAAGCGCGGCGGGAGTTCCGCTCGAATGGACGGCGGGAGCAGTCATTTGCGGAGCTTGTTTCGGTGATAAAATGTCACCGATGTCCGACACGACGAATTTTGCCGCCGGAATCGGCGAAATTCCGATTTTTAAGCATATTCGCCATATGATGGGCACTACCGTTCCGGCACTGCTGATCACGATCGTTCTTTTTTATATTCTCGGTTCATCTGTTTCAATAAATGCCGCTTCAACGCAAAATATTGAGGCGGTCATTTCCGGAATAAAAGAGGCCGTGCACGTTACGCCTTGGTCGCTTCTTTCACCTCTGTTGGTGATCATTTTAGCTGTGAGACGGGTTTCCGTGATTCCGGTGCTTACCGCCGGTATTATTTCCGCAGGGCTTCTGACTGCTGTTTTTATTCCTGACAGCAGCATTCAAGGATTTATATCCGCCCTGCAAAGCGGGACGGCGTTTAAAACCGGCGACCAGGCTGTGGCCAGCATTATCAACAGAGGCGGGCTCCAATCGATGATGGGATCAGTCTCTCTGATTATGATCGCCTTTGCGCTCGGCGGCCTGATGGAAAAAACGGGCCTGATCGCGGCGCTGCTTCAAGGATTGATAAAAGGCGTGCATACGAAAGGACGTCTTGTCATGGCGACCGTCTTCTCAAGTATAGGCGTAAACCTTGCGACAGGTGAGCAGTATTTGTCGATCTTAATTCCGGGTCAATCTTATAAACCTTTATATGACAAGCTCGGCATTAAGCGGATTCACCTTGCGCGGTCGCTTGAGGACGGCGGAACTTTGATCAACCCGCTGATTCCCTGGGGAGTAAGCGGCGCTTTTATGGCAAGCGCATTAGGGGTTTCCGTCGTCGACTACCTGCCGTTTACCTTTTTCCTGTACATTTCTCCTATGATCTCAATTCTGCTCGGTTTCCTGAAAAAAAGCTGACAATACGAGAAAACCTGCCGTTTTTTACCGGCAGGTTTTCTTATGCAAAAAATCCCGCTTAAAAAACGGGATTTGTTTAAAATGCCTGCTGAATGAATTTGTTTCTGATAAACGGTATTTTTAAAAAGAAATGAATGAATGTCCGTCTGATCCCCGGCTGGCTGAGCACGCTGTTCATCAGACGGTAGCGGTTTTGGTAAACGGCTAAAACAGATACGGCGCATAATGAGTAGATCAACAATTTTTTCATCTTATCCCTCCTGCCCCTATCGTTTGTCAAACAGCGAGAATTATTCCGGTGCAAAAAGTTTTTTATGCGATTAAGCGATGGTTTCAGATTCAGTCACGATCATATCGACCGGAATATCGTGGGGCATGCGGGGAATGCGGTCTGTCAGCTGGCAGTCAAAGAGAAGCGACACGGTACGGCCTTTATAACCGGACAGGTACCGATCATAATATCCTCCGCCGTATCCGATTCTGAAGCCTTCCCGGTCAAAAGCCACGCCGGGCACAATCACAAGGTCAATGTCATTTTGGGCGGCTTTTTCCGTCAGACTCTCGATCGGTTCACTGAGGCCCGCATATACGGTTTCCAGCTGATCATACGCAGAAAATGTACGGAACTCCATTGCTCCCGTCTTCGGAAAGCATTTTGGGATACAGACTTGTTTTTTCTCTTGCCAGGCCTGTTCAATCATCGGCCGTGTCGGAATTTCCAGGCGTGTCGAGATGGTAACGGCGATCACGCGGGCCTGTTTCCATTCTTTTAAAGAAAACAGCGTTTCACGCATGCTGCGGCATTTTTTCTCCCATTCACTTTCTGTCATGTCAGAAAGCTTTGCTTTTATATCGGTTCTGATTTGTGCTTTCACGTTTCTCAAACCTCCCTGAAAGACAAAAAAGCCAGAACTTTATTGAAAGCTCCAGCTTTTTCCGCTGTGTTAAACAGCTTATTTTGTTTCACGGTGTAACGTAGATTTTTTATCACGTGGGCAATATTTTTTAAATTCAACGCGGTCCGGATTGTTGCGTTTGTTCTTTTTAGAAATATAGTTACGCTCACCACATTCAGTGCAAGCCAAAGTAATATTAACGCGCATTATTTTCCCTCCAAACTAAATATCATTTACTTATTCAGACTTATATATAATACCACTATAATGGACGGAATGCTAGAGCTGATTTACATGAAATGTTGTTTAAGTGCAGAAAACATCAGTTTACGCTTCTGATCCTCTGAATGAGCTTGCGTCAGAAGAAGGTAAAATATGACGAAACAGGACAAAAAAGGGCTTTCTGATACGAAATCTATAGAGAAATAACCGTCTGCTCCCCGAGTAAAAAAGATTTTCCGACAAAATTCCGTTTTTTTCTCTATTTCCTTTAGAATGGCGGCGTTTTATGGTATAAAAAAGAAGGGCAAATTAATAATAGAAGGTGATTAAACGTGGAAATTGCTATTATTGCGTTGTTTATCGTCAGTATAGCGCTTATTGCATTCTCATATTCTCAAAGAGATCCGATGAAAGACGTGGAACAGGAGCTAGAAACGCTTCAGCTTTCCGCTATGCAGGAAATTTACAAGTTGAAAAAGAAAATGACGGTGCTTGAAGAAGAATTGCTGGAAACCAACCTCGTGATCCGCAAAGCCAAAAGCAGCGGCATTAACCAAAAAATCGCCAAACAAATCATTTCAAAATATAACAACGGAATGTCTGCGGAAGCCATCGCAAAAGCGGAGCACGTGTCTGTCGAGGACGTCAATACCATTATTAAAGATAATGAGAAGGTGCTCGTATGACAAAACGGGGCATTCAGGCTTTTGCAGCAGGCATGATTTTAGCGACGGCCGTTCTCGCCGCTGTCTTCTATTTGACTGACCATGACCAGGCAGCCGCCGTTAAAACCGAAAAAACAGCATTGACAGAAAAAGAAGTAAACAGCTACCTCGACGATCAGCACAAAGTCTCCGTCAACCGGGATGACTATCAAAAACTGCTTGATTCTAAAGAAAAATCGTTAAACAACGACCAAAACACAGACGCCAAAAAGAAAAAAGTAACATACAAACTGACGATTAAAGACGGAATGAGCACTGCTGATGTGTCATCCATTCTTGAAAAAGAAGGGATTATTCCTTCAGCGAAAGACTTCAATGATTACGTCATTGACGCAGGCTACCACAAAGAAATCCGCGCCGGCCATTTCAAAGTCGACTCAGATATGAGCTTTAAAAAAATCGTCAAAACATTAACCCGCTAAAAAAGCTTGCAGGCATCGTCCATTCAGATGGATACGGCCGGCAGGCTTTTTTAATAGACATATAAAACGGACCCGGTCAATGGCCGGGCCCTTTTTTTATCCGAATTTTCCGGTGATATAATCATGTGTTTTTTGATGGTCCGGCTGAGAAAATATTTTGCCCGTATCGCCCCACTCTACCAGTTCGCCCATATAGAAAAACGCGGTTTGATCAGAGACCCTCGCAGCCTGCTGCATGTTATGAGTCACAATGACGATTGTATACTTTTCTTTCAATGTCAAAATCAGCTCTTCTATTTTCCGCGTGGACACGGGATCAAGAGCGGACGTCGGTTCATCCATCAGAAGGACGTCCGGTTTGGTGGCGAGCGCTCTTGCGATGCACAGCCGCTGCTGCTGACCGCCTGACAGTGAAAGCGCCTGTTGGTGAAGGCGATCCTTCACTTCATCCCAGAGCGCAGCTGCTTTTAAAGATTCCTCGGCGATTTCAAGCAGTTTCTTTTTATTTTTTTCGCCGTGAATTCTCGGACCGTACACGACATTCTCAAATATTGACTGGGGAAACGGATTTCCTTTTTGAAACACCATACCGATCTGTTTTCTTAATTCTGCCGCATCCGTCTTTTCCTTCAGCAGATTGCGCCCGTTATAGATCATGTCGCCTGTCACTTTGACATTCGGGGCCATTTGCAGCATTAAGTTTAATGTTTTAATAAAAGTGGATTTCCCGCAGCCGGACGGACCGATGATCGCAGTTACCTTCCGCTCCTCAAAACCGATCGTAATGTCTTTTAAAGCCTGATGGGCTCCGTACCATACGTTCATGCCGTGAATATCAAATAAATTCTGTGTGTGCACCGCTTCCTTCACAAGGCTCACAGTCCTTCCCCCTATCCGAACTTTCCGTTAATGTAGTCATCTGTCTTTTGCGCTTTAGGACTCGTGAAAATTTGTTCTGTCTGCCCGTATTCCACCACTTCCCCGTTTAAAAAGAAAGCCGTTCGGTCAGACACCCTCAGCGCCTGCTGCATGTTATGCGTAACGATAATAATCGAATAATCTTTTTTCAGTTCTGTCAAAAGCGTCTCGATTCTGGCGTTTGAAATAGGGTCCAGAGCTGAAGCCGGTTCATCTAAAAGAAGCACGGCAGGTTTCATCGCAAGCGTACGGGCGATACAAAGGCGCTGCTGCTGGCCGCCTGATAACGACAGAGCCGATGAATGAAGCCGGTCTTTGACTTCATCCCAAAGCGCCGCCTTCGTTAAGCTTTCCTCGACCGCCTCATCCAAAACGGCTTTCCTGCGTTCCCCCGCATACTTCAGCGCATGTGTGATGTTATTGTAAATGGATTTCGGGAACGGATTCGGTTTTTGAAACACCATACCGATTTCCCGTCTGAGAGACACGATATTAATCGCTTCACCCAAAATATTCAGCCCTTCATAAAGGATCTCTCCCTCGCTTCTTGCCGAAGCAATGGCATCGTTCATTCTGTTAATCTGTCTCAAAAATGTTGATTTCCCGCAGCCGGACGGACCGATCAGAGCCGTCACCGCATGTTTTTCAATATTCATGTTTACATCTTTTACCGCTTGTTTGTCACCGTAATAAATTGATAAATGCTTCACTTCCAAAATCGAAGACTCCGGCAAACGCTTTGTTTGTTCCGCTTGTTCCCTGATGATGTGATCAATCATGTTTTCGCCTCTTTCCGATTAATTTGCCGTAAGCTTTTTATAAATGACAGACCCGAGCCATCTCGCAGAAAGGTTAAACAAGAGAACCGAAATCACCAGCACCGCCGAGCCGCCGTTTGCAATCGCTTCGGCGTCAGGGATGATTCCCTGCGTATTGACACTCCATATATGAACCGCCAGCGTCTCAGCCGGCCTGAAAATGTTGAAAGGAGATGATTCAGAAAACGGGTTCAAATCCGTAAAGTTCAGCCGCGGCGTTGTCAGCCCCGCTGTAAATAACAATGCGGCCGCTTCTCCGAATACTCTTCCTGATGCCAGAATGGCTCCGGTTAAAATTGAAGGAATCGCACTCGGAATCAGCACCGTTTTGACGGTATGCCATCTCGATACGCCTAAAGCAAGAGAAGCTTCTTTCAGCTCCTTAGGGACTGCAGTGAGCGCGCCTTCTGTCACCCGGACCATAACGGGAAGGTTAAAGACCGTTAATGCGAGCGCGCCCCCGATAATCGTGTAGCCCCATCCGGTCAGGTTTACAAACATCAGCATGCCGAACATCCCGATGACAATGGACGGAAGCGAAGACAGCACCTCAATACACGTTCTGATAAAATCGGTGATTTTATTTTGGGGCGCATATTCAGCCATAAAGACGCCGCCCCCCACACCAAGCGGTATCGTGATCAGCATGGTGATAAACAGAATGTAAAAGGAGTTAAAAAGCTGATCCCGTATTCCGCCGCCTGAGGCAATGGCGCTCGATTTTGACGTAAGAAAACGCAAGGAGATTTCAGAGACGCCGTGAATAAGAATGTACAAAAACAATCCTGCCAAAATCGCCGCGATTACAGCGGCGCATAACCCGAATACACCGGTGGCCAATTTATCCGTTATTTTCCGGTTCATTACACTTTCCTCCTAGATGACAAGTAGCGTATGAGCAATATAAACAGAAACGACATGATGAGAAGAACAAGCCCCATAGACCATAACGTATTATTTTCAATACTGCCGTATGTGGTATGGCCCATGTTTAACGTGATAATCGTCGTTAATGTTCCCGCCGTATCAAGCAGGCTTTCCGGCAGAAGCTTTGTATTTCCGATAACCATCTGTACGGCGAGTGCTTCTCCGAACGCTCTTGCCATCCCGAGCACGACAGCGGTCAGCAATGTCGGAAACGCCGCCGGGATAAGCACCTTTCTGATTGTCTGCCACCTCGTCGCACCAAGCGCATATGAACCGTCGCGAAGGTGTTTCGGAAGTGACGCAAGCGCATCAGCGGAAATCGATGTAACAGTCGGCAGAATCATTACCGAGAGTACGATCGTCCCCGCCAGAAGGCTGTGACCCGTTCCGCTTGATTTAAAAGAGCCGATAAACGGAACCAATACTGTAAGACCTATGAATCCATAAACGACGGACGGAATGCCGACAAGCAGCTCAATTACCGGCTGCAGCACCTTTTTTCCCCAAGTCGGCGCAATTTCCGTCATAAACACGGCACCCGCAATACCGAGGGGCGCTGCGATCAGAGCGGACAGAATCGTGACCGCAAATGATCCGAAAATAAAAGGCAGCGCGCCGAACTCAGGTTTTGCCTGGGTTGGATTCCAATTCAGACTTGTTAAGAACTCAATCGGGCTTACACCATTTACAAAAAAAGATTGCAGCCCCTTTATGCCGAGAAAAATTGTGATCGCCGCTGATGCCGCAATGATAATCGCGGCACACACAGACACAATCACCCTTCCGCGGACTTCATCCAATTGCCTGTTTTGTTTTGAGCTTATTAAGCGTTCGCTTACAGACTCTTTTTCTCTGTGATTTATCATTTGTTTACACTCCTATAAAGAAGAAGAGGCGGGGAGCCCGCCCTCCCCTCAGCTTTGCTTGCCGTTTGCGTCACGTGTGACTTTCATATCAGAGATCGGAATGTAGCCCTGATCTTTTACGATACTTTTCTGTACTTCATCGCTGTTCATATAGTCAAGAAACGTTTTTGTAAGGCCTGACGCTTCACCTTTCGTATAAGAGTGCTCGTAAGCCCAAATCGGATACTCGCCTGTGACGACGTTTTTCTCTTCCGGTTTGATGCCTCCGATCGATAAAGGCGTTACTTTGTCATCGTTTATATAAGAGAATGCCAGATAACCGATTGCTCCCGGCGTTTCCGCAATGATTTTTTTGACTGTATTGGAGGAATCCTCTGTAATGCCCTCTGCAGGCTCTGCTCCGTCAAGAGCATATTTGACGAACGTAGCGCGTGTTCCAGATGAATCAGGACGGTTCACGAGTGTAATTTTTTGATCTTTACCGCCAAGTTCTTTCCAGTTTTTAATTTTGCCTGTAAAGACGTCTGTCAGCTGTTTTTTGGTTATATCCTTTACGCCCGCACCGGGGTTGACCGCAGCCGCCATCGCCACTACCGCTACTCGGTGGTCTTTTAGGGCTTTCGCATCAATGCCTTCTTTTTCTTCAGCGAAGACATCTGAGTTGCCGATTTGCACTGCCCCTTCAGACACTTGCGAAAGTCCTGTTCCTGAACCTCCCGCTTGCACCTGCACATCAGCATCCGGATGTTTTTCCATAAACTTTTCCGCCGCTGCCAGTACTAACGGCTGCATGGCTGATGAACCAGAAATGGTTAAAGAACCTGATGCTTTTTTATCCTCACTTGCAGATTGACTGTCTGTCTTGCCGCTTTCCTTTGCATTTCCGCATGCTGCAGCAACAATCATAACAGCAGCCATCAGAAGCGTAAGCATCCATTTGTTTTTTTTCATTTCCTGAATTCCCCCTGCATTTAATGTGTAATTTGTCCTACACGTATAGAGTAAAGGGTTCTTGTAAAATGCGTATAAATCAAGTGTTAAGGTTTTGTAAATCCGGATGTTTTTTTGTATAAAAAAAACGCTCACAGGTTGTGAGCGTTTTTCTGTTAGTTGCTTGTATTGCCGTTTTCAGCGTCTTCCTGAATTTTATCTTCGTTTTTCTGCTTCGTATTATTATCTTCTTGTTTCTTTTTCAGCTCAAAGTATTTGTCCAGAGCTGCTCTTCCTATATCATTCGTAATCGAATATCGATCGCTGTAATTAATATAGGCCCAAGGAACGACTACAGAAATAGCCACTTCCGGATTATCAGCAGGTGCATACGCGACAAGAGTCGTATTATACGTTCCTTCACCCGTCTCTGATTTGTCAGGACCGTCATAGAAAGATTGCGCCGTACCCGTTTTACCGGCAGGACTGTATGTCGCCGTCGCAAAATCAGTTGCGGCTGTCCCTTTTGTCATGACACGTCTGAAACCTGCCTGCACTTCTTTAATGTCTGCATGATTCATATCAATCTTGTTCAGTACTTGAGGCTGAACAGACTCTACAACGGCTCCGATTCCTTTTTTCGAATCAGGCTGTCTGACCTCTTTTACAAGCTGAGGTTTCAAACGATAGCCTCCATTGGCGATCGTTGATACATACTGCGCCATTTGCAGCGGTGTAAACGTATCGTACTGCCCGATGGCAAAGTCTAACAGAAGACCGGAAATTCGCTGTGTCCCTTGGTACCCGGTTGCTTCATTCGGAAGATCAATCCCAGTCTTAACTCCGAGTCCGAACTGATTGAAGTAGTATCTGAAAGTATCGAATGCCTTCATATCAAGCGGCAGGGACTGGCCTTTTTTGTACTCCCCTTTACCGACAGCAATCGCCGTTTTGAACATGAACACGTTTGAGGATTCCTGAAGCGCTTTTTGGATATCTACGGGACCTAAATTCGTCCATGATTTTTTCGGGTTTTTACTTCCCTTGAAATACATAGGTTCATCCTGGAAAACGGTGTTCAAATTAATCGCGCCCGTCTGCAGTCCGGTCAACACCGTCGCTCCTTTGACCGCCGATCCCATTGCGTAGGAGGAAGTCATTGCGCCGAGGGCATAATCATTAATTTTGTACTTTCCATGATCATTCGTAATCTGTTTGCCGGCCATCGTCAGCACTTCTCCGTTTTTCGGGTTCATCATGACGACGAAGGCCCGATCAAGAAGCTTCGTGCTCGGTCTCGCTTTTGCCGATCTTAAATTTTTCTCAATGATTTTTTCAACGGATTTCTGCAGGTCCATATCAATGGATAATACAAGGTCTTTACCGGCCTGTCCTTTTGAAATCACTTTGCTGCCCGTGACATTTCCGGATGAGTCGGTTAAGTTCTGCACTTTCTCTTTTTGACCCTGCAGCAGGCTTTCATATTGATATTCTAAATAGCTTTTTCCGACCCTGTCATTCCGGCTGTAGCCGAGTGACAGATAGTGATCCAGCAGATTGGAAGGAAGACCTTCGTTCGCACTGGATACACTGCCGAGCAATGTCCGGATCAGGCTTTTATAAGGATAAGACCGTTCCCAGTCAGACGTCACGTCAACTCCCGGCAGTTCATCTAAATGTTCGCTGACGACGGCCATTTCTTTTGCCGACACCCCTTCATTTTTGATGTATTGAGGCGTCAGTGAGTAGCCTGAATCCATCTGCCTTTTGATCGCAAGGATCTGCATATCTTTTGAAGTGAGCTCATTCAGCTGTTTGTCTGTGATACGTTTCAGCTGAAGCTGATATAAATCATCTTCAGACAGTTTTTTGTCTTCAGCTTTTTGCTTTTCTTCGGCCGTAATCAGTTTTTTCGCTTCATCAGGCCTCGTTAACATCCAATAGTCTTTTTTATCCCGCTCAGTCACCTTTTTGGTGCTTACCTTAATCATACCCGACAGTTTTTTTGCGATTTTTAAACGCTGCGCCTGGGTGGTTGAGGCTGAACGTGTATATGTAATCGCATTTAATGCTTTATTCGTTACGATGGGATTTAGGTTCCGGTCGTATATTTTCCCTCTCGGAACCGCCGTGCTGACATCAGACTCCTCCTGCTTATTAGCTGCGTTTTTATAATCATCACCCTGAACGATCTGCTTGATGCCAAGCTCGACGATAATCCAAGTGAAAATAAGAAACGCGGCCAAAAACAAAAAATTAAGCCGGATCGGCAGTGATTTTTTCTTTTCTTTGTTTACAGCTATTTTCTTTTTATTTCTCCTCATGACATCACCTTTTCTTATTTACAGAAAGAAATGACACCTTCTGTTCAGGTGCCATTTTTCATTCTAAAGGTTTTTTCGATATTTTTCTACAGATAACCCTTTTATCTTTCTCCTTTTATAAAATTCGGTTCCGCCGCCTGTTTTTGTCGGTCTTCTTCTACTGTTTCATCAGAAGTTTCCGTATCCAGTCTGATGTCTTTTATAAAGTAATAAATCAGCGGATGGCCGGCTCCGAGCAGCACGAGCGCCGCCGGTATTCCCACTTTTTCCTTGAATAATGTAACGATTACAAGGAAACAAAGGATGGAAACGATCCGGCCCGCATTTAAAAATAACTCCCTGAGCACAATGTATTCAATTCTGGCTTTTCTGGCAAGCCGCGCCCGGCCTATCACATCATATGTAAGCGAGACATACGGCACGAGCAGAACTGGATAGCCGATCGCAATAAACACTCCGTACAAAAGGAGCGTCGTGAAGCTCATTTTAAAAATGATAAGAAACAGGGCGCCGTACAAGATCAATCCGCCGATAAGAATCGCCTTTTTCCGCGCTCTTTTTTTGATGAGCCTTGATGCAAAATAATAGGCAAAAAAAGAAACCGCGGAATTGACGAGACCGAATGTTCCGAGCGCCAGCTCACTGTTTGTCGCAATGAATACAAAAACGCTGATTAAAAAAACAAAAATCCCCTCTCTCAAGCCTTGAAAAAAGTGCGCGTTGGTAATCCGGCGCCAATTCAGATTCGTGTGGCGCTCATCAAAAACTTTTTTCAGCATAAACCGGCCTTTCGACTCCCTCCGCTTCAGAAAAAAGCTCATGACCACGGCAAGGGCAAATAAGCCGAGCGACAGGCTGAAAATGATTGTATAACCCGTATTGTTTTCAAGTCTTGAAATGACATATCCGGCCACAATCGGACCGATCATGCCCGCCGATGAAGACAAAATGCCTAAAAACCCGTTAAAAAAATCTCTCGTTTCCGGTTCCGTAATTTCGAAAGTCAGCACATTAAAAGCCAGCCAGTAAAAGCCGTATCCAACTCCGAGCACGGCCCCTATCAAAACGAGACGGGAAGCCGCAGTTTCTCCGGCAAGCAGCACACTTAAATAAAAAGCGGCCAAAAAGATAACGCCGAACCTGAGAATAAACACCCTGTCAATTTTTTTAGCCAGCCGGCCGGCCAGCAGAAAGGTAACCGGCTGCATCGTTACGACCGACAAATTGTATATGGCCAAATCAATAAATTTTCCCGACTGCTTCCACAAATACACGTTGACAAATGTATTTGACAGCGCGATGCCCAATGAGTAAAGGCCGCCAATCGTCAATAACAGCAGCAGCCCTTTATTTATTTCGATGTCGCCGATAATTTTTTTTATTTTGCTCATCATTGACTCCCCTTTACTACACATTAGTTTGTCTCACTCAAACTGAGATATGTAAAAGGATTCAAAGTCAATAAAAAAACAAGGCCTCCCGCGGGAGACCTTGTTTGATCGAACTATTTATTTTGCTTCGCTGTAAAGACGGGCAACTTCATCCCAGTTCACAACATTCCAGAAAGCTGAAATGTAATCAGGACGGCGGTTTTGGTAGTTCAGGTAGTACGCATGCTCCCAAACATCAAGACCGAGGACAGGTGTTTTACCCTCTGAAAGCGGTGAATCTTGGTTTGGCGTGCTTGTAATTTCAAGTTTGCCGTTGTTTACAACAAGCCAAGCCCAGCCTGAACCGAAACGGCCGGCAGCTGCTGCGGCGAATTTTTCTTTAAATTGATCGAAGCTTCCGAACGTGTTTTTGATCTCTTCAGCAAGCTCACCAGTCGGTTCGCCTCCGCCGTTCGGAGATAAAAGAGTCCAGAATAAAGAGTGGTTGGCATGTCCGCCGCCATTGTTGCGGACAGCTGTGCGGATGTCCTCCGGCACTGCGTTCAAATCAGCAACAAGCTCATCTACAGATTTCTCTGCAAGCGCTGATCCTTCGATCGCTTTGTTGAGGTTTGTCACGTATGTGTTATGGTGCTTCGTATGATGAATCGTCATCGTTTCCTTATCGATATGAGGTTCTAAAGCATCATAAGCGTAAGGCAATTCTGGAAGTTTGTAAGCCATAATTTTTTTCCTCCTTTAAATATATGTACTGAAATGCCGCTTAACGCGAACTTTTCTAATCTCAATGTAACAAAAGAAAGCATGGTAATCAATGAAAAAGCTCACAATCCGGCGATTCCAGCAGACATATTACACTTTATCCGTTCCCTGCCGAAATTAAACCTTTCTAAAGCACCGTCCATAAGAAATATCCGATCATAAAGAGCTGAATGACGCCTTTTGCCGCCACGCTTGTTAAAAAACCGATTAACGAGCCGAGCCCCACTTTTGCCGCGGACTTGATATCCTTTTGATGAACAAACACCTCAGCGCAGACAGCACCGATAAACGGCCCTAATATAATGCCTGCCACGGGAATAACGAAGGGCCCGATCAATAATCCGATCGTGCTTCCCCAGATTGCCGCCCTGCTTCCTCCGTACCTTTTAACGCCAAGTAAATTTGACACATAATCAGCTGCGAATAAAACGGCCGCAAATACCGCCTCAATGAGCCAAAACAGGTAAGAATAAGGACTGAAGGAAAACAAAAATCCGTAGAGAAGAAAACCGGCCACAATAAAAATAACGCTTGGAATCACCGGATATACAAGCCCGATAAAAGCAATGATGAAGACCGCAATGATAATCAGCCAATACAAAACACTCATGACAAAAACACCCTCCTTTGTTTTGCGGGCGATCACCGCTTCCCGCTTTATCTTATTATGTATGATTCCTTATCACCGCTTTAAATACTCTCACTTGTGTTCATCCCCTGTGAACGATACAATAAGCAACATATACCAGTTTAGGCTAGGAAGTGAAGATGTTGAACATATTTACGGCTTTATTGAAAAGTACATACTCTCCGGCAGATATTGCAAAAACACGGTTTCAGGGGATAGGAAAAGCGATCCTTTATGTATTTTTGCTGTCTGTCCTTTTTACGCTGCCAAGCGCTTATTACCTTTGCTCCGGCACCGTAAACTCAATGAACGGTTTCAAAACCGTGTTAAAGAAAGATTTCCCTGATTTCAGCATTTCAAACGGAGAATTGCAGACGAAAGCGTCCGCCTCTAAGGAAACGGAAGCGAACGGGTTCGTCATCGTCTTTGATCCCACAGATGCTTACGGCGCGAAACAAATAGCGGCGAAACAAAATGCGATCGGCATTTTGAAAAATAAAATGGTGCTTGCTGTAGACGGACAAGCGACAGAAATGAATTATTCGCTGATGCCTGCCGATATCACAAAAAAAGAAATCATATCAGCATTAAACCAAAATAAAACAATGATCGTCACCGTCCTGTCCGTTTTGCTGTTCATCATGACAGCGGCAGGCAAATTCATTGAAGTATCATTTCTCGCCGTCATCGGCCTGATATTGAAAAATGCGCAAAGAAAGACATTGAATTACCAGCAGCTCTGGAAGCTTTCGGCTTATTCCATTACACTTTCGACCGTATTCTTTACGATCATGCGCGCGCTTGTTATTACGGTGCCGAGTGAATTTTTAGTGAATTGGTTTGTAAACTTTATCATCCTTTTCCTCGTCTTAAAAGAGATACCGCGAAGTAAAACAGATGTATAACAAAGACTGCCCCCGGCGGTCTTCTTTTTTGTCATGAACAAAATGGGACAAGCATACAATGAAGTAAAAATGTATGCGGGAGGCGGTTGGAATGAAGCGGCTTACTTTTGTATTCGGCAGTTTATTTGTGATATTCATTATCTTTTACGATCTTAAAATCGGCACGATCCCTTCTCAAGACCTTCCAGCATACGCAGCGGCGGCACAGCCAGCCCAACAGGAAGCTTCATACAGAACGGTTACGGTCAAAAAAGGCGATACGGTGATGTCGATAGTCGGCGCACATAAAGCGCCAGATGATATTGCACAAGATTTTGAAGCGCTGAATCCGAATGTAAAAGCAAACGCCATTCAGGCAGGCACCGCTTATAAATTCCCCGTCTACCGCAATTAAACGTTAATTTCTTGTCAGTTCGGCAAATACACTGTTACAATATAACATGTAAATAGAAGTTGCCTGACATGTAAAAGGCTCAGCCTGCAAAAGCGGTAACTACAATTAAGGAGCGATTGACAAGTGAGTGAAATCACACATCGTACAAAAACGCGTCCCGTCAAAGTGGGACCTTTAACAATAGGCGGAAATAACGAAGTCGTCATTCAGAGTATGACGACGACCAAAACACACGACGTAGAAGCAACAGTTGCGGAAATCAACCGTTTAGCCGAAGCCGGCTGCCAAATTGTCCGGGTGGCATGTCCGGACGAACGCGCCGCTAACGCGATTGCCGACATCAAAAAACAAATTTCCATCCCTCTCGTTGTCGATATTCATTTTGACTACAAGCTTGCATTAAAAGCAATTGAGGGCGGGGCCGACAAAATCAGAATCAATCCGGGAAACATCGGCCGTCGCGAAAAAGTGGAAGCCGTCGTAAAAGCGGCGAAAGAAAAAGGAATTCCGATCCGGATCGGCGTAAACGCGGGATCTTTGGAAAAGCGCATTTTAGAAAAATACGGCTATCCGACTGCTGACGGAATGGTTGAGAGTGCGCTTCATCATATCAAAATCCTGGAAGACCTTGACTTTCATGACATCATCGTCAGTATGAAAGCGTCTGACGTCAACCTCGCCATAGAAGCATACGAAAAAGCGTCAAAAGCATTTGATTATCCGCTTCACCTCGGAATTACAGAATCGGGCACGCTGTTTGCCGGAACGGTAAAAAGCGCGGCCGGACTCGGAGCGATTTTAAGCAAAGGAATCGGTAACACGCTCCGGATCTCTCTGAGCGCCGATCCTGTTGAAGAAGTAAAAGTAGCCAGAGAACTGCTGAAATCATTCGGTCTTGCTTCAAACGCGGCTACGCTTATTTCATGCCCGACATGCGGACGGATCGAAATTGATCTCATCAGCATCGCAAATGAAGTGGAAGAATACATTTCTAAAGTCAAAGCGCCGATTAAAGTAGCGGTTCTCGGATGTGCCGTTAACGGACCGGGCGAAGCAAGAGAAGCTGATATCGGGATTGCCGGCGCACGCGGCGAAGGACTTCTTTTCCGCAAAGGCCAAATCGTCCGCAAAGTCCCTGAAGAAACAATGGTCGAAGAGCTGAAAAAAGAAATCGACAAGCTGGCAGAAGAACACT
Source organism: Bacillus sp. Bvel1 (assembly GCF_014872755.1). Classification (NCBI taxonomy): domain Bacteria; kingdom Bacillati; phylum Bacillota; class Bacilli; order Caryophanales; family Bacillaceae; genus Bacillus; species Bacillus sp. Bvel1. The sequence continues at coordinate 574,827 of NZ_JAAOBZ010000007.1, forward strand.
ATGCAAAGCTTGAAGCGGAAAAAGCAAAAGCAGAACAAGAAACACAAAAAGCTTGACGGATATTCCGCCAAGCTTTTTTTTTGCGTTGTGTTAAAAAAACGGTGTAATGAAGATGCCAAGCACAAGGGAAACAATACCGATTCCCATCGCCCATCCGCCTAAAGCGCCTGCTCCTCTTCTTCTGGCGATATAGCCGACGATAATGCCGCATGCCCCTAATAAAACAGGGAGCACAAACAGGGAAATGATAGAAATAGCCAATGCTGCATACCCTATCCCCCGGCCTTCACTTACTCCGTCCCGATTATCATCACGGTCTGCTGCCCGGTCAGAAGCACGATATGGCTCTGAGATTTCGGCCGCTGTTTCTTCTGAATAAACATCACGCGTGATATCGGTTCCTTCCGATCCATGATCCACGTAATAGTCGTTGCCTTTTCGATTTTCGTAATCGTATGCCACCTTCAATTCCCCCTTTTTCTTTTATGAAAGGAGCTTTTTTAGTTTCCGCGTTTTTTACGGATTCATGTTTGCTAAACTTTTCTGGTATTGTTAATTGTTTATGTTACACTTGAAGGGATGAATCTATAGGAGTGTGGACATGTTACGGTTAGGTATAGATATTGACGGCACAGTTACGGCACAGGATACATTTGTCCCTTATTTAAACCGCTCATTTCATCTTTCCATTACCTTGGATGATATGACTGATTATGATCTGACGAAGCTTTTGAACATTACAGACGAGGAATTTTGGGAATGGATGAACGTTCATGAAGCAGCCATATATAAAGAAGCGAAGCTCGCGGAATTTGCCAAGCAGGCACTGGACGGACTGAAAGAAGAGCACCGTCTAATCTACATTACGGCAAGACGCAGCCACTTAGAAGATGTTACGCTGGACTGGTTTGCAAACCGGGACATTCATTACGATCACATTGAGCTTGTCGGAGGCCATCACAAAGTGGAAGCTGTCAAAAAACACGGCATTGATTTATTTTTCGAAGATCACCACGGCAACGCGACAATGATCGCAAAAGAATCAGGCATTCCGGTTATCCTTTTTAACTCCCCATATAATCAGCTCCCCATCGATTCCAATATTATCAGGGTGCAGAATTGGCTTGAAGCCGTCGCCTGGATTAATAAAAACAAACACAGCTTTCAGCATGTTAAAAGCTGAAAAAAACCTCCTGTATATAGCAGGAGGTTTTTTATCGGCACGCCGGACAGGTGCCGTAAATTTCAAACTTATGGCCGCTGATTTCATACCCTTCCAAATCATCGTGCAGCTTATCCATCGGACAGGACTCAATTTCCTTCGTTTTCCCGCAGGTTAAACAGATAAAATGGTGATGATGATGGGTATAAGAGCATGTAAAACGGAACAGTTTTTCTCCGGAAAGCTCCGTCGTTTCCAAAATGCCGAGTTCTTCATATAACGAAAGATTTCGGTATATGGTATCAAAACTCAGACCCGGATAGTCGTCATTTAATGCGGCAAGCACGTTTTTGGCGGTCAGATATTTATCAGAATCAGCAAAAAGCTGCAGCATGTCTTCTCGCTTACTCGTATATTTATACCCTTTTTCTTTCAGCAGGTTCAACGCTTCTTGTACGTTCATGAGGACCTCCCCTTTACAACACGGTATCGCTCCAAAAAGAAAATGGCAGCTGTCTGAACAGCAGGCCATTTTCTTATGATGTATCAAATTATACCTATAAAATGATGAAAAGTAAATGAAAGCCTAGTGAATCGCGGTTTTGAACTTACCGCCCCTCGTTTCATGGGTATTCATGATCGTAATAAAGGCGTTTTTATCAATTTCAAACACAATGGATTTCAATTTAGTCACTTCAAGCCTTGTCACGACCGCGTAAATGACTTCTTTGGATTCATCCGTATATCCGCCTTTTCCCTGAAGCTTGGTGGTTCCCCTTCCAAGCCGATGCAAGATTGCGTCTGAAATTTCCGCATACTGATCTGCCACAATAATGACCGCTTTTGTTTCATCAAGCCCCTGGATGACGGCGTCAATCGTTTTCATGGCAATATAATAAGTCATGAAAGAATACATCGCCTGCTCCGGACCGAACACAAAACCGGCCCAAATAAAAATAAACACATTGATGAGCATAACGAATTCTCCGACTGAGAAGGGCAGCTTTTTTGTGAGAAGGATACCGAGTATTTCAGTACCGTCCATCGAGCCTCCGTTTCGGATGACAAGGCCTACCCCGAAACCGAGCAAAAGCCCGCCGAATACCGTCGCCAAAATAGGCTGGGTCGTAATGGCCTCCACTTGGTGCAAGGAGGATTCAATCAGCGCTAAACCGACAATTCCGATAACAGTAGAGATGAGAAATGTTTTTCCGATATATTTATATCCGAAAATCATAAATGGAATGTTGAGTAACACAACGAATAAGGCGAAATTGAGGAGGGGATTGGACATAAAGAGGTGGTCTAAAATTAATGAAACACCGATAATGCCTCCGTCGATAAAATTATTAGGGACCAGAAACAATTCAATACTTACAGCGGCTGAACCCGCCCCGATCAGAATCATAATGACCCTGAAGATAAAGTGTAAAAATGACTCTCTTTTATGCTGTTTATTTGGGGTCATAAAATCTCCTTTCCTGTAATAACTATTTTAAACAGTAAGCAACTTCATTTTACCATTAAAAGCCGTAACATTTTAATGATTTGCTCAATACATTATGTCTAAAGAGGTGAAAGTATCGATGATTTTAATACAAAGAATTATTTTGCAGCGGCTCAATCAAGTCACTGCGGACGATCTTCTGAAATATTCCAAGCAATACGGAATCAGCATTACGAGAAGTCAAGCGGCTGAGGTAGCGGCTCTGATGCACGGAAAAAACATCAATATTTTTGATGAACAGGAGCGGCTTCGCCTGCTGAAAAAAGTAGAAACGATAACCTCAAAAGAAACGGCTCGGAAAGTTGACGAACTTTTCAACCAATTCTCAGGATAAAAAAGGAGGGGGCAATTCCCCCTCCTTTTTTATTGAGCTGATATTTTTTCAAGAAGCTCCTGATCAAACTGCTTTTCTTTCAGCATTTCGATTTCAAAACGGTACGGCGGCTTCTTATTTTTCTTGTCTTCGCCTACATACGGTGTTTCGAGGATTTTCGGAATATCGGCAAGCTGCTCGTGATGAACGATGTACTGCAGAGCGTCAAAACCGATCTCTCCGAACCCGATATTTTCATGGCGGTCTTTCCGGGCGCCTTTAATATTTTTACTGTCATTCACATGAAGGACTTTTATCCGATCGATGCCGACGATTTTATCAAACTCGTTAAGAACACCGTCAAAATCATTGGCGACATCATACCCGGCGTCATGGGTGTGGCAAGTGTCAAAGCAGACGGATAGATGTTCATTATGCGTAACCCCCGCAATGATCTCGGCCAGCTCTTCAAAGCTTCTTCCGCATTCTGATCCTTTGCCCGCCATTGTTTCCAGCGCAATCTGCACGTTTTGACCGGGAACAATCACTTCGTTTAAACCTTCAATGATTTTTTTGATGCCCGTCTCAGCCCCGGCTCCGACATGCGCTCCCGGATGAAGCACGATCTGTTTCGCGCCGATTGCTGCCGTTCTTTCAATTTCAGAACGCAGAAAATCAACACCCAGCTCAAACGTTGCCGGATTTGTAGTATTTCCGATGTTAATGATGTACGGCGCATGCACGACAATCTCATCGATGCCGTTTTCCTTCATATGGGCGCGGCCCGCTTCGATATTCAAGTCTTCAATTTTTTTGCGGCGCGTGTTTTGGGGAGCGCCCGTATAGATCATAAATGTATTCGCCCCGTACGAAACAGCTTCCTTGCTTGCGGCAAGGAGCATATGTTTTCCGCTCATTGAGACGTGTGAACCTATTTTCAGCAACCCGAGTCCCCTACTTTCCTTTATTAGATTTGTTTCTTCTCTGCTTTCTTTTTATCTTTTCCATTTCGTAGCTCATTTTCTTTTTATAGCCCGGCTTCACTTTTTTCGGTTTTTTCACGAGGCGCTTCGCCATTTGGTCGGCCTCATTCTCCGATTTTTTGCGTTTTTTGCGGCGATGGCGGTCATCGCCTTTCTTCCATTCGCCGTTTACAAGCTCCGCATAGTCAAACACAATACCCATCTTTTCGAGTCTTACGAGCGCATCTTCGTCAGAAAGCTCATAAATGGTCAGTGCTTGGCCTGATGAACCGGCGCGTGCGGTTCTCCCGACGCGGTGAACATAAAAATCCAGATCGTCCGGAAGCTCATAGTTGATGACGTGGCTTACGCCTTTAATGTCAATTCCTCTTGCCGCAAGGTCTGTCGCAATGACATAAGTGAATTCCAGATCATTAATCTGTTTCATTACCTTCTTACGCTCACGCGGCGTTAATCCCCCATGCAGAAGACCGATCCTCATGCCCTTTTCAGTCAGGTATTTCGCAATATGGTCAGCCGTGTTTTTCGTATTGGCAAACACAATGCCCAGATAAGGATTCAGATGAGACATCATATCAAAAAGCAGCTTGTCTTTATCACGCTGTTTAGAAGGAACCAAAACATGTTCAATCTTTTCGGCTGTGATTCTTTTCGGCTCAACATGCGCGTACTTCGGATTTTCCATATACTTTTTCAAAAACGGCTTCAGCTTTTCCGGAATCGTAGCTGAGAACACAAGCATCTGAAGTTCTTCCGGCATCCGCGATCCGATATAATCAACGTCTTCTAAAAAGCCCATGTCAAGCATCAGATCTGCTTCGTCAATGACGAGAGACTGCGCTTTATAGACGTTCAATGCCTGCGCCTTAATCAGATCCGCGATCCGGCCCGGCGTTCCGACGACGAGATGAGGCTGTGTTTTCAGCTTATCAATTGATTTTTGCTTGTCCGTCCCTCCGATGAAACATTTCGTCCGGATCGGCTCATCTTCCGCACCCTGTGTGATTTTGAGCGCTTCCTGATGAATCTGATTGGCAAGCTCTCTCGTCGGCGCCGTGATAACAGCCTGCACCGTATCAGAACCCGGATCAATCCGATTCAAAATTGGCAATAAATAGGCGTGGGTTTTCCCCGTCCCCGTCTGGGACTGCCCGATCACGCTTTCGTTTTTCAGCACGGCGGGTATCAGCCGCTTTTGAATATCTGTCGGTTCATAAAAACCAAGGCGGTGAACTGCATCTATAATAAACGGTTTTAAGTTGTATCCATCAAATTTAGTTTCTTTCATTTTTCCCAGCTCCTTAAAGCGGCACATTCTGTGTCCATCATCACATTATAACCGATTTTACTTAAAAACACCATGTCTTGGGGGAATCCTGTTTTCGAGACAGAAAAGCAAATGCCCCCTCCGATGCATATTGTAATAGCAGAGAGACAGAAAGGAGGTACAAGTATGTTTCCACAGCAGCCGATGAGAAATATGGCGCAGCAGGGCCGGCCGTTGATGAATCCGCGTATGATGATGGGAGGAAGACCGTCATTGCCGGGCCGGCAGCTGATGCAGCAGGGCCGGCAGCTTTTCCCTCAGCAGCAGATTGCCGGAGCGGGCCTGAGAAACGCAGGCACGGGCGGCGGAGGGAGCTTAAAAGGGATGCTTTCCCGTTTTTTACCCGGTTCAGGAGGAGGAAGCGCTGCCGCGTCGGCACCGGCGGCCAGCGGAGGAGCAGGTGCAGGACTGCAGGGAATACAGAACCTGGCAAGTCCGGCATCCCTGTCGAGCATGCTCGGCAACGTTCAGAAGGTGCTCGGCGTGGCGCAGCAGGTTACACCGATGATTCAGCAGTACGGTCCTTTAGTACGGAGTCTGCCCGCCATGATGAAGCTTTACAGCCAATTAAGCAGCAGCGATGATGAGAATGAATCTGACGAGACAAAAGAAACAGACGAACAGGATAAAAAGGATGAAGCTGAAAAAACAGATGAAACAGAAGATGAAAACAAATCAGACGCCTCATCCAACACATCAAAGAAGACGTCTGAAAAAGCATCCGCTTCAAAAGAAAAAGACGCCGCACAGGCAGACTCAGCGGAACAGCCGCGTCCAAAAAGAACATCGGGCAGATCAAAGCCGAAATTATATATTTAACATTCTTTGATATCTCACGAAAGATTAGCTATAATGAGATCAGAAGAATGCAAGATTTGAGCCGTTTAACTACGGCTTTTTATATTGCCTCTACACTCACTTTTGATAGGAGGACATCTACATTGGACGTTATCAAAATATCGCCGCGCGGCTACTGTTACGGCGTTGTTGATGCCATGGTCATAGCCAAAAACGCGTCACTCGATAAAACACTGCCAAGACCTATATATATACTCGGAATGATTGTTCATAATAAGCATGTCACAGATGCGTTTGAGGAAGACGGCATTTACACGCTTGACGGCACAAACCGTCTGGAGATTTTAAAGCAGGTGGAAAAAGGAACCGTTATTTTCACGGCTCACGGGGTATCTCCGGAAGTAAGAAAAGCCGCTGAGGAAAAAGGGCTTGTTACGATTGATGCCACATGCCCGGACGTCACGAAAACACATGACTTAATCCGAAAAGTAAAAGCTGAAGGCTATCATGTCATATACATCGGCAAAAAAGGCCACCCCGAGCCTGAAGGAGCCGTCGGCGTCGCTCCTGAAATCGTTCATCTCGTTGAAACAGAAGAAGACGTCAGAAATCTCGATATTCAGGCTGAGAAATTAATCGTTACAAACCAAACGACAATGTCCCAGTGGGACGTCCACGATATTATGGAATCAGTCAAAGAAAAGCACCCGCACGTGGAATACCATCAGGAAATCTGCCTGGCCACACAGGTTCGTCAAGAAGCTGTATCAGAGCAGGCAAAAAAAGCGGACTTAACCATTGTTGTCGGCGATCCGAAAAGCAATAACTCCAACAGGCTGGCTCAAGTGTCAGAAGAAATCGCCGGAACAAAAGCCTACCGAATCGGAGACATCAGTGAACTGAAGCTCGAATGGCTGAAAGACGTCAATACCGTCGCCGTTACCGCAGGCGCATCAACACCGACACCGATTACAAAGGAAGTCATCCGCTTTTTAGAGCAGTTTGACCACAACGATGAATCGACATGGCAGCTTGAACACAGTGTGCCGCTCAAAAAAATTCTTCCGAAAGTAAAAATAAAAAACTGAGGCCCGGGGCCTCAGTTTTTTTATAAGAAGGTAAATGGGTTTGTATCTGTTTCGGAAGCGAAAATGCGCACGTCATAGTTTTTCTCTCCGGCCATTGCCGTAAGCTTCTCAGCCGTGCCTTTTCTCATGATCTTTTCAGCATAATGCCCCGGGTCCACGACGTTTAATCCCATCATCATCGCATCATGCGCTACATGAAAATAAAGGTCGCCCGTCACGTAAACATCTGCACCTTTCCGCTTTGCCTGATAAATATATTTATTTCCGTCGCCGCCAAGAACCGCGACCTTTTTCACCTTGCTGTTTCGCTCTCCGACCATCCGGACTCCGTTAACGTCAAACTTTTCTTTCACAAACAGAGCAAACTCTTCAAGCGTCATGTCCTGCTGAAGTTTTCCGATCCGGCCGAGGCCTTTTTCAAGCGGAGACTGCTCCACCGGATAAATATCATATGCCACCTCTTCATACGGATGGCTTTTTTTCAGCGCTTTTACGACGGTTTTCTCCATACTTGCCGGAAAAACGGTCTCAAGTCTCACTTCATGGACGAGTTCCAGCTCTCCCGTCTGTCCGATAAACGGGTCTGCCCCGTCCAGCGGCTTAAAGCTCCCGATTCCCTCAGAAGAGAACGCGCAATGGCTGTAATTGCCGATATGTCCCGCTCCGGCGTTGCCGAGTGCGGTTCTTACAGCTTCTTCATAGTCTTTCGGAACATATACGGCAAGTTTTTTCATCGGGTCCGAATATGTCGGGACGAGCACTTCAGTGTCTGTCAGGCCGAGAGCTTCGGCAAGCAGATCGTTAACACCGCCGTCCGCTACATCAAGATTCGTATGAGCCGCATATACGGCAATATCATGCTTTATACATTTCTCAATCAGTCTTCCGCCCGGCTGATCAGTGGTGATCTGTTTAAGCGGCCGAAAAATCGGCGGATGGTGGGCGATAATTAAGTCAACTTTTTTCTCAATGGCTTCATCTACCGTTTGTTCCAAAACATCCAGTGTCACCATGACATTTTTCACCGGCTTATTCAATGTACCGATCTGCAGTCCGATTTTATCTCCTTCCACCGCATAAGCCTTCGGTGAAAATTGTTCAAACAGCTGGATGATTTCCTGTCCGTTCACATGTTTAGGCATGTCCGATTACCTCCTTCAGCAGAGAAATCCGCTCTTTCAATTCAGCTAATTTTTCATGATTTTCATGCTTTGCGCTGCGGCTGATCTGTTCATAAATTTGTTCAGTATGCTTAAGTTCCTGGCTCCATTTCCGAAGAAACACTTCATTCCTCTCTTTTAACAAAAACGGACCCGCAAGCATTCCGACAGCCATCGGCACATCCCGATAAGGCGCATCACGGTCGCCAGTTTCCGCAACGAGGATTTCATAACACTTTCCGTCTTCTTCGAGAATCACTTCATCAAGCAGTTCATAGCCTTCCTGATACAGCCACTCTCTTATATGAACGGCATGAATATTCGGCTGCAGAATCAGCCGTTCACGCCCTGTCAATTTCGTTTTTCCCGACTCCAAAATATGAGCGATCAGCGCTCCGCCCATGCCAGCGATCGTAATGGCGCCGGCTTCTCCTTTTTCAAGGACGCTCAGCCCGTCACCTTTCCTTACGGAGATAAGAGTGCTTAAGTCCAGTTTTTCCACCTGCTGTTTGGCGGATAGAAACGGTCCGTCTGTAATTTCACCGGCGATTGCCCGGCTTGCCAAATGATTCAAAACGGCATAGCAAGGAAGATACGCGTGGTCTGACCCGATATCAGCAACCAGGGCACCCGGAGGGATATATTCCGCCACAGACTGCAATCTTTTCGATAACTTCATTTCATTCACAATATCACAACTTTTCTCAGGTTCTTTTTCCTTTACTATCATATAAAAAAACCGCCCGGAATCCAAGCGGCGGATAGAGTTTTTCATATGTCTTTTATATAGGGACCGGTAAAGCTTTATTTAATGTCAGAAACCCATTTTGCCATGTCATCCAGCTTTTCGGCCGGCACAAGGCCCGCGGGCATCCCGTTGCCGCCTTTTTCAATTTTTGTTTTAATCTCAGCGACATCTTTTCTTTTGCCGACGCCTTTTAAGTTCGGCCCTGACACACCTTCATAGTTTTCTCCGTGACAGGTGATGCAGTTGGCTTTATAAATCTCTTCAGGTGAAGCGTTTGCAGTTTCCTTCTCGGCATTTTTGCTTTCACCGCCGCTTGCGATCTGATGCGCATCTCCATTGCCTTTTACAGCTAAAAAGAAAGTCAGCCCTATTCCCAGCACTGCAATGAGCAAAAAAGGAATCAGCGGATTCCACTTCATATCTCCATCCCCCTTTTTCATTCTTCCCCTATGTAAACACTTCTAATTCTAACTTATTTTTACAAAAAGTAAATGGTCTTGCTCAGCAATTTTATTGATTTCACAATTTATACAAAAAGCAAAAATAACTGTTTTGCTTACCACAAAATTATCTTTATTCTATTGTATAATGAATTGTATACGCTTACAATAAAGAATATAAATAAACTTGTCTCATTTTCCCCCTTTCAGGACATGCCGCATTTTTTCCGAACTCATTTGCAAAACATATGCTTATCCAGTAAAATAAAGGTATATTATCCATATATCTTATACATAAAAAAGAACGGATCAAAAAGACCCGTTCCATTCTATTCGAGAAAATCCTTCAGACGCTTGCTTCTGCTCGGATGTCTCAATTTGCGAAGCGCTTTTGCTTCAATTTGGCGAATACGCTCTCTCGTTACTCCAAACACTTTGCCGACTTCTTCCAAAGTTCTTGTGCGTCCGTCATCCAGACCGAAACGGAGACGCAGCACGTTTTCTTCACGATCTGTCAACGTATCCAGCACATCTTCCAGCTGTTCTTTTAAAAGCTCATATGCCGCATGATCCGACGGAGATGTCGCTTCCTGGTCTTCGATAAAATCACCGAGATGTGAGTCGTCTTCTTCACCGATCGGTGTTTCTAAAGAAACTGGCTCTTGAGCAATTTTTAATATTTCACGGACTTTTTCAGGCGTAAGATCCATGTCTTCAGCAATCTCTTCCGGTGTCGGCTCTCTGCCAAGATCCTGAAGAAGCTGACGCTGCACCCGGATTAATTTATTAATGGTTTCCACCATGTGAACCGGGATACGGATTGTTCTCGCCTGGTCAGCGATGGCGCGTGTAATCGCCTGTCTGATCCACCAAGTCGCATACGTACTGAATTTATATCCTTTACGGTAGTCAAACTTCTCGACGGCTTTCATGAGACCCATGTTTCCTTCTTGGATCAAGTCTAAGAAAAGCATGCCGCGGCCGACATACCGTTTAGCAATGCTGACAACTAAACGAAGGTTTGCTTCAGCCAGTCTGCGTTTAGATTCCTCGTCACCCTCTTCAATTTTTTGAGCGTAGGTGATTTCTTCTTTAGCAGAAAGAAGATTTACCCGTCCGATTTCCTTAAGGTACATGCGGACTGGATCATTGATCTTTACGCCAGGCGGTACGCTGAGGTCATTAAGGTCAAATTCTTCTTCGGCTTTGGCAAGCTGTTGAATATTAGGATCTTCCGTTTCTTCATTTTCACTAATTAATTCAACACCTTGTTCTCCTAAAAATTCATAATACTCATCCATTTGGTCTGATTCAATTTCAAAGCTGGACATGCGTTCAGCAATTTCTTCATATGTTAAAACGCCACGTTTTTTTCCAGTTTCAGTAAGCTGCTCTTTTACCTGGTCTAATGTAAGTTCTGTTTCTGTTTCGTGGGTTTGTTTATCAGCCATTATGGATCCCTCCTTCCAAAGCTTGCAACGAATTCTAAAAGCGGTATGTTTCTTATCCGACCCGAAAGCCTTCTCTCTTTTTCAGCATGCAGGGCTGCGGATAATAATGACAATTCATGATGAGGTTAAGCGATCTATTTGCTCCTCCGCAAGGAATCATTGCCAATCAGAACGCAAGCCTCTATTTGTTGTTACTTTAATGATCGGTTCAATGCAACAATTTCTTGAGCCAGAGACGCAGCTTTCACGAAGTCTTTCTGCCTCTCCGCATCTGCTCTTTCTGCTTCTTTTTCCTTTATCATTGACCATTTTCGGTGATCCAACACTTTTTTTACGTAATCGGATAACTCGGCCTCTGAGAGCTCCTCGTTTACTTGGAGCATCCCTATATCTGAAAGCAGCTGGCTGATTTCCTCATCCTGCATTCTCGCCATAAGATGCTGCGGCGTCATGTCAGCACCCTCTTCATAAACAGCGTACAGGTATGCTGCCAGCGCACGATGTCCGTCAATGTTAAATTCAAAGCCGACACGCTCAATCACTTTCTTGATGACGTTTCGGTCTCTCAGCATATGAGCGAGCAGAAGTCTTTCCGCGTTCTCATAGGCGGGACGGAGACGGCGCCGTTTCGCTTTTGTCGTCACCCGGGCCCGTCTTGTCTGCGGTTCGGCGTTTTTGTCGCCGGGGGCGTTTTGTCTGGCGTAGATGGAAAGCTGTTCCGTCAAAGATTCTACCGAAAGAGAAAATTCTGAGGCGAGCTGCTTCACATACATTTCCTGCTCAAGCGACCCGGAAAGAGCGCTGATTTCTTTCAGCACTTCTTTCATATAAGCGAGCCGGTCTCCTTCGTCAGATAAGTTTTTCCCTTTGCGGAAATATTGCATTTTAAAAGCCATGACCGTAACGCTTGCATCAATGATATCGGTCCGGAATTTTTCTCCGCCCCGGGTTCTGATATAATCATCAGGATCAAGCCCGTCAGGCAGCATGCTTACTCTTACCTTACAATCGGCTTTCTGGAGCAGGCCGGCCGCTTTCAGCGTAGCTTCGTACCCGGCTTTATCCGAATCGTAGCAGAGAATGACCTCCTGAACATTTCTTCTGAGAATTTTCACATGCTCTTCGGTGAGCGACGTCCCCATTGTGGCGATACTTTCTTTTACGCCTGAGCTGACGGCGGATATGACGTCAGCGAAGCCTTCAAACAGAACGGCTCTCTCCTCTTTCCTGATCGGCAGGCGCGCCTTATGAAAGTTATACAGCAGCTTAGATTTATGAAACAGCGGCGTTTCCGGGCTGTTCATATACTTCGGCTGCTGGCTTCCGAGCGCCCTTCCTGAAAAAGCCGCCACGGCTCCGTGGTGATCATGAATGGGAAACATAATTCTGTTTCTGAAACGGTCAAAATACCCGCTGCCGTCTTCTCTTCTGATCAGCAGACCCGCTTTTTCCATCATTTCTTCCTCAAAACCGCGCTTTTTCAAGAATTTCGTCATGAAATCCCAGGAATCCAGCGCGTAGCCGATTTCAAACTCATCTATGAGCTCTTTCGTAAAACCCCTTGATAAAAGGTAATCTAACGCTTCCTGGCCTTCCTTTGTATTTATTAGCAAATGATGGTAAAATTTCTTCAGAAGCTCGTGGGCTTCCGCCATCTTCTGCTCTCCGGAAGATTCAGGCCTGGATGCAGAGTGAATCGTTATATCATCAGGGAAATCAATCTGATATTTATCCGCAAGGTGAGAAACAGCTTCCGTAAATGAATAGCCTTCCATCTGCCGTAAGAAAGAGAAAACGTTCCCGCCCGCTCCGCATCCGAAGCAATGAAAGATCTGCTTATCGCTGGAGACGGAAAACGAGGGCGTGTTTTCCCCGTGAAACGGACAGAGCCCAAAGTAGTTGCGGCCTTGCTTTTTCAATTGGACATAATCACCTATGACTTCAACAATGTCTGCTGACTGCTGCACCTGATTAACTACTTCATCTGGTATGCGGTTTCCCATCTTATAACACTCCGTCGTACATTATTCGATGTTTTGATTTGAAATCCCTTCATCATTCGACAGGATTTTTTTAAGCAGGGTAACAAATCGATTCCGATCTTCTTTATTTAATTTTTTAGGTCCTTTGGAATGAATGCCGCTTCTCCTCATTTTGCCTGACATATGACGGCTCATCAGAGCGAAGTCAATCGTGTCTTCAGTATAAGAACGGCCCCTTTCCGATAAGACGGCAATATTTCTGTTCAGCAAAAGAGATGCTAAACCGATATCCTGCGTGACTACGACGTCTCCCGATCGCACATGGTTTGCGATATATAAATCTGCCGCTTCTTTATGAGGATCAACGTATACCCAGTTCTCGTCTTTGCTTCTGGAAATCTGGTAGTGTTCAAATGATGCGACGAAAATAACCCGAACGCTGAATTGCGATGCAATGAGCATTATTTCCTCTTTTACGGGGCATGCGTCTGCATCGACAAAAATCGTCTTTTCTTTTTCATTTAGAAGACTAATTCTCCATCCCTCCATCAATCTCCTGCATAAAAACAAGCGAAATCGCATATGCTCCATGACTGCGGATCTATTTTGAGCTTTGTCGAAAAATTTCCGGGAGTTATTCTTGACATCTTACCCATAATAGTTTATTCGTATCACACGAAGCTTAAACCTAAAAATAAACATTTTATCACAATTTTTTATTATAATACAAACTTCGCGAAGATGCCATCCTTTTTGTTTATTCCCTATTTGCATACCCAAAAACCCAGGATAAAGCGTCCTGAGTTATCGGCCCTTTGTTTTGAGATGATGAATGATGTTCGCTGTTTCTTCGACTGCTTTATTCGAAACGTCAACGACTTGGCAGCCGATCCGGTCCACGATTTTCTCAAAATACTCCAGCTCTTCTTTAATTCTGTTGATATTGGCGTAAATGGCTTTGTCATTTAAGCCGAGAGATTTTAACCGTTCTTTACGTATATGGTTCAGTTTATCAGGGCTGATTTTTAAGCCGATGCATTTTTTCGGATCAACGCTGAACAGTTCTTCCGGCGGGTCGACCTCAGGAACGATCGGCACATTGGCCACTTTCAGACGCTTATGGGCAAGATATTGTGATAATGGGGTTTTAGACGTTCTGGATACTCCGAGCAGGATGATATCGGCTTTTAAAATGCCTCTTGGATCCCTGCCATCGTCATATTTGACGGCAAACTCGATCGCCTCGACCTTTTTGAAATAATCTTCATCAAGCTGCCGGACGCGGCCGGGCTCATATTTGGCGGTCAAACCGTAAGCCGATTCCATTTTATCGATGAGCGGACCGATAATATCGTAATACAGCACATTCGCTTTTTCCGCTTGTTCAACCAGGTATTTGCGCATTTCAGGAACAACGAGCGTAAAACAAATAATGCCGCCGTCCGCTTTGGCGAGAGACACGACTTCATTAATGGTGCCGATATCTTCCACATAAGGTATTCTTCTGATATGCGTATCATCGGCTGAGCCGTTAAACTGGCTGAGCGAGGCTTTTACAACGAGTTCGGCGGTTTCTCCGACTGAGTCTGATACTACATAAATGATGCGATTGTCCATGTTATCCCCCCGTTAGTTTTCAAGCTTATATGATTTCATTTTCTGATAAACTGACAAGTATCTTAGTCATATTCGTTTTGGTAAACCGGCCGATGACCTCAAAGCCTTTATCCGTATCTTTAATAACGGGCAGGGCATCGATCTGTTTTTCAATTAAATACTTGGCGATGTCCATCACATAATCATCACGCCGGCAGACGGCGATATTCGGCATTCTTGTCATGATAATATGAACCGGTATTGAGGCAAGTTCCTGCTGGCCGATGCTCGCCCGCAGCAAATCTTTGCGTGACAGCACACCGACTAAGACAGCATCACGATCTACGACAAATAACGTGCCGACATCTTCTAAAAACATGGTGCAGATGGCATCGTATACCGAGACATTTTCATTGATGACAACAGGGATCGATTGAAAATCTTTCACTTGCAGCTTTTTCAATTTATCCGCAAGCAGCTGATTTCCCGTTTTCCCCGTATAAAAATAACCGACCCGCGGACGGGCCTCTAAGAAGCCTGACATGGTGAGTATGGCCAAGTCCGGCCGCAGCGTGGCCCTCGTTAAATTGAGCTGTTCTGCGATATGCTCTCCGGTAATCGGGCCGTTTTCCTTTACAATCTGTAAAATTTGTTCTTGCCGTTTATTTAATTCGATCGTACTCACCACCTTTATGGAAGGGTTTCTTTATCTATGTTTTCATTCTGTGATGTTTATGTAAAAGGGGAAAAGACGATTGCCGATCACACAGCAACCGTCTTTTTCTTTATTTTACAATAAGATGATTCATATTAGCAAAAGACTTGATCACATCTGCAAGAGCGGTCATTTGCGCTAAACGGTTGGTTTTTAATGCTTCATCGTCCGCATTTACCATCGTGTGATTAAAGTAATCTTCGATCGGCTCTTTTAATCCGCTGAGCACGGCAAGCGCCTGTTCATAGTTTTTGGAGGCAAAGCTTTCCGCGACACTGTCTTTTGTTTTTTCATAAGCGTCAAACAGCTTTTTCTCCTGTTCATTTTCAAACAGATCCGGCTTGATATCGCGGCTCTCGCCTTTTTTACTGATGGAGATAACCCGGCCGAGTGATTCAGCCGTTTCTTTAAAGCCGGGTGTGCCGAGGTGCTTCTCAAGCACTCTTGCCTTATGAACGGCTGCATACGGCTCAAGCTCTGTGCTGTCCAGAACGGCTTCAATAACGTCATGACGGATGTCTTCGGCGTTTAAGACGTATTTCAGACGCTGTGTAAAGAAATCGAGGAGCTCATTCTCTTTTTCCGTTTCTGTCAACGACAGCAGTTCTTTAAAAGAAATGCCCCAGTTGCGGTCGATCAGAATGGAAACAATGCCGCTTGCCTGACGGCGCAATCCGTACGGATCCTGAGAACCTGTCGGAATTACGTCAATGCTGAAGAAGGAAGCAATCGTGTCCAGTTTATCAGCTAACGCCACGACCGCGCCGGTAAAGGTTGAAGGCACTTCTCCCCCGGCCGCTCTCGGCATATAGTGCTCATTGACAGCGGCAGCGACGGCATCATCTTCACCGAGCATGCGCGCATATTTTTCTCCCATCACGCCTTGAAGCTCAGGGAACTCATAGATCATATGTGTAACCAGGTCAAATTTAGAAATCTCTGCGGCGCGCTTCACAAGTTTTTGCGTCTGTTCATCCGCTTTCAGGCGGACGGCAAGTTTGCCCGCAATGGTGACCGCTCTTCTTACTTTATCTCCAAGGGAGCCGAGCTCTTCATGGAAAACGATATTTTCCAATTTCTTCACGTTTTCATCAATGTTCAGCTTTTGGTCTTCTTTGTAGAAGAACGCAGCATCTGAAAGCCTTGCTCTCAGCACTTTCTCGTTTCCGCGGGCAACATTTTCAATTGCATGGCTGTTCCCGTTTCGCACCGTAATAAAATGAGGAAGCAAATTCCCGTTTTCATCTTTTACCGGGAAGTAGCGCTGATGCTCTTTCATTGTTGTCACAAGCACTTCTTCAGGGATAGAAAGAAACTCGGATTCAAAAGATCCGTAAAGCGCCGTCGGATATTCCACCAGATGGTTGACTTCGTTCAGCAGATCCTCATCGACCGGAATATTCCATTTCTTCTTGGCCGCAAGCGCATCCAGCTGGCTTTGGATCATTTGTTTGCGTTCTTTCGGGTCAGCAATGACGCTTTGTTCTTTCAGCAGCTTTTCGTATGATGACGGCGCATCAACAGATACTTCTTGGCCGAGAAAGCGGTGTCCCTGCGTGTTCCGGCCCGTCTTGACATTTGTGATTTCAAACGGAATGACGTCTTTTCCAAAGAGGGCGGCAATCCATTTGATCGGACGGATATAGCGCAGATCCTGCGTGCCCCAGCGCATGTTTTTCGGAAAATGCATTCCGGCAATCAAATTTTCCAGCTGCGGTAAAAGTGTCTTCGTCTCTTGTCCCGCCTGGAATTTTTGAACGAAGACATATTCCGTGCCGTTTACATCTTTTATATACAGGTCATCCACTCCGGCGCCTTGGCCTTTTGAAAATCCGATAGCGGCTTTTGTCCAGTTTCCGTCAGCATCCAGAGCGATTTTTTTCGCAGGGCCTTTTGCTTCTTCCTGAATATCAGCCTGTTTTTCTGCTACGTCTTTTATATATACTGCCAGACGTCTCGGCGTATTAAAAAGTTTCACTTCGCCGTGGGCGATATTTTTTTCAGCAAGCCAGCCGGTCAGCTTTTCACCGAGCTGCACCATGCTGTCATGTAAAAACCGCGCCGGCATTTCCTCGAGTCCGATCTCTAAAAGCAAGTCTTGTTTACTCATGGGAAGAGCCCTCCTCTTTAAGCATTGGGAACCCTAATTTTTCCCGTTCTTCATAATACGTTTTTGCCACTTTTCTCGCTAAGTTGCGGACACGGCCGATATAACCCGTCCGCTCTGTCACAGAGATCGCGCCTTTTGCATCAAGCAGATTAAATGTGTGAGAGCATTTCAGCACATAATCATAGGCCGGATGCACAAGCCCGTTATCCATTTGTCTGATCGCTTCTTTTTCATAGGTGCTGAACAAATGGAAAAGCATATCCACGTCAGATGTTTCGAAAGTATAAACGGAATGCTCATATTCAGCCATCATAAATAAATCTTTCACAGTAAATCCTGACGTCCATTCAAGATCAAAGACGTTTTCTTTATCCTGAATATATGACGCGAGACGTTCAATACCATATGTGATCTCAACGGACACCGGCTTACATTCAATTCCGCCCACCTGCTGGAAATATGTAAACTGAGTAATTTCCATCCCGTCAAGCCATACTTCCCAGCCGAGACCTGCACAGCCTAAAGACGGGTTTTCCCAGTTGTCTTCTACGAAACGGATATCATGTTCAAGCGGGTCAATGCCGAGCGCACGCAATGAATCAAGGTAAAGCTCTTGAATGTTATCAGGCGACGGCTTAATAATGACTTGGAATTGGTGATGCTGATAGAGCCTGTTCGGGTTTTCACCGTACCGTCCGTCCGCAGGCCGTCTGGACGGCTCAACGTAAGCCACTCTCCACGGCTCCGGCCCGATGCTTCGTAAAAATGTATACGGGCTCATTGTGCCTGCGCCTTTCTCCACATCATACGACTGCATGAGCACACAGCCTTCATTCGACCAGTGCTTCTGCAAGGTTAAAATCATATCTTGAATGTTCATTTCAAGCACCTCCACTTTCTCCATTCTTTTACAAGTGCGGCGGCAACCAAAAAACTCCCGTCTCTATGCTTGCCGGCCGCAAACATAGGGACGAGAGTTCTCCCGCGGTTCCACCCTAGTTGCTGAGGATGTGAATCACTCAGCCTCTTTTTAAAGGGTTGCTCGAGAATGCCTTTCGTTGCGCGCTCATCCTTAGCTTACACTGTCCTAAGGTCGCTTGTATGAGTTGGACGCAAGTACTTCTTTCTGTCACTGCAACATATTTTATAATAAATGATCATATAAAAAGATGGGCAGAATGTCAACTTTTGTTTTCATCCAAAAGGTTCTTCATGCTTTCCATCTGGTCTAAAAACCGTTTTGACTTTAAATAAAGTCCTGAATATTCCTCGTAATACAGATCAATGACCTGTTTAATTTCGTTTTTGGTTTCCTGTTTTAACGAGACGCTGCCGAGCCTTCCGATATCAAAGTAATAAAAAAGCCTTAGCAGCCTTGCCGTTTGCGGCGAAATCGGAACTCTGTACGGATCCTTTTCAAAGCAGCGGTGGCAGATAAAACCGTTATCTCTTATCGAAAAATGAAACGTCCCTTCCCCGCTTTTGCAGTGGACACAATGATTCAGCTCCGGATACAGCCCCATGACGCCGAGCATTTTCATCTGCACGATGAATGTGATCACGTCCGGGTCAGTCCCGTCATTCAGCCTCTTAAAGGATTCGAGAATCAATTCGAATAAATAGGGGTTCGGTTTCTTCTCTTCCGTTCCTTTGTCAGTGAGTTCAGCGATAAAAGCGGCATACGCCGTCAAAAATAAATCTTCTCTGATCGTTCTCATGCTGAGAATCATTTCACCCTGCTGGAGCGTGCCGAGTCCGGATGTTCTTTGCATTAAAAATGACCCGTACAAAAACGGCTGGCTGACTGCTGACAGCCGGCTGGCTGACTTCCTGGCGCCCCTTGCCATGACGCCGATTTTGCCGTGTTCCCTCGTCAGCAATGTCACGATTTTATTCGTCTCCCCGTAGTCATTCGTACGGAGCACGATTCCTTCACATTTAGTCAGCATTTCCGCACCTTCCAACAACGGGAGGGGCCAAGAGGTTTACAAAATTGGAAAATCAATTCGGGCTAGCTCATCTTCCGGTTCTTCGGGTCTTTCCAGGTTCTCTTTTTCCAGTTCTTTAAAAAGAAGGTACGTATCAACACTTCCTGTTTGAGAAAATACGTTCCAGGTAAAATTCAACACAAAAAACCCACCTTTCATCATTAAACTAGCTTGCCAATCCAAATTCTTACCCTTATCTTGACCTGATGTCCTCCTTTTCATGTTAAACAAATTTTGCTAACGAAGCCCTGTTTCTGTGAGGTAATCCCACACATCAGGCATGCGCTTTAGATGAATTAATATTCATCCTCTTTGAAGCCGAAATCACGCAGCTGAGACATTTTATTCCGCCAGTCCTTCTGCACTTTCACCCATAATTCGAGGTAAACGCGTGAACCCAGCAGCGCTTCAATATCAGCCCGCGCTCTTTTGCCGACTTCTTTCAGAAGCGCTCCTTTTTTCCCGATGACGATGCCTTTTTGAGAATCCCGCTCAACTACAATGGTGGCGGCGACATGGACGGAGCCGTTTTCCTGCCCTTTAATGGACTCGATAGCGACAGCGATGCTGTGCGGCACTTCTTCCCTTGTCAGATGGAGCACCTTTTCCCTGATCAGTTCAGAAATAATGAACCGCTCGGGATGGTCAGTCACCTGATCGCTCGGATAGAATTGAGGCCCTTCCGGTAAATACGCTTCAACCTGCGCGAGAAGGGTTTCGACGTTGTTCCCTTCCAAAGCTGAGATCGGCACGATTTCTTTAAACGGATAGCGCGCACGGTACTCATCAATTAAAAGAAGCAGCTGGTCAGGGTGGATCTTATCAATTTTGTTTACGATCAGAAAGACCGGCGTGGACGTCTGTCCGAGCTTTTCAATGATAAACTCGTCGCCCTTTCCGTACCCTTCTTCGGCGTTGATCATAAATAACACCAAGTCAACTTCTTTCAGCGTATTCTGCGCCACTTTCATCATAAAGTCGCCAAGCTTGTGCTTCGGTTTGTGAATGCCCGGTGTATCAATAAAAATAGTCTGCGACGTGCCGGTTGTCAGCACCCCTTGGACTTTATTTCTTGTCGTCTGGGGTTTGTCGCTCATGATGGCGATCTTTTGACCGATGACCCTGTTTAAAAAGGTAGACTTTCCTACGTTCGGTCTTCCGATGATAGATACAAATCCTGATTTAAAGCTTTCGTTCGTCATGTAAATCCTCCGATGAAAATGCGCCCGGCAATAATTCTTCCGCAGTCATTTCTTTTATTTGTCCTTGTAAGTTGGTCAGAATAACAAGCATATCCTTTGAGCACAGCTCGGAAATTACTTGTCTGCAGGCTCCGCACGGCGAAACCGGTCCCGGAGTATCCGCAGCCACGGCGAGCATCGCAAATTCCGTATCCCCCTCGGAAACAGCTTTGAATATCGCCGTGCGTTCAGCACAGTTGCACATGCTGTATGCCGCATTTTCAATATTGCAGCCTCTGTACACTTTTCCGTCTTTGGTAAGAAGAGCGGCTCCCACTCTGAAATTTGAATACGGCACATACGCTGTGTCCCGTGCTTTTAATGCTTCTGCAATCAATTCTTGTCTGTTCATGTGTACTTAATTCCTCTCTTACCTTTATCCTGTATGATACCGCTGTCACTTTTATTTTACATAATTATGATCGGTTTTTCACGCCCATTTTTGGCAATGTAAAATAATTGTAAGAATCTTCTGCTAACATATCTTCGGCAGGAAGATGAGTAAACCAATGATACACGATATCACGGCAAAGACGCAAACGGCTCCGGCGGCCGCGTCCTTTGCCGCTTTTGCGAGCGGGTGATACTGATCAGTAACTAAATCCACAACATGCTCTATCGCCGTATTTAAAAGCTCCAAAGCAAGCATCCCTCCGATCAGCACCAAAACAACGGCCCATTCGGCTGTGCTCAGCCCGGTGAGAAAACCGCAAACGATAACGGCGCAGGCCGCGGTAATATGAAATTGAAAATTCCGCTCTGACCGCGCCGTTTTCCAGATTCCCCTCCATGCATGGACAAAGCTCTTCAGGAACCTGCTCCACTCGTTTTTATGATCTCGTGAGTCCATACTCATCCAGCAAATCCTTTTGCTTTGAAAACATTTCTTCCTCTTCTTCTTTTGTCATGTGATCATAGCCAAGCAAATGCAAAAAGCCGTGCACGGCCAGAAAACCGAGCTCTCTCATAAACGAATGGCCGTACTCTTCCGCCTGCTCTTTCGTTCTGTCTGCGCTGATGATAATATCTCCTAAAACAGGCGGCATGTCGGCGCCTACGATTTCCACCTCGTCTTCGCCTTCTTCTTCAAGCGCAAACGAAATGACGTCAGTCGGAGTGTCTTTTCCCCGGTAGTCTCTGTTGATTTCTCTGATTTCTTCATTTGTCACAATCGTGACCGATACTTCAGCCTGATCCTGAACGCCTTCTTTTTCCGCCGCGAATTGGAGCAGCTTCTCCACTTCTTGGAGCGCATCAGCTGAGACGCTGTTCGTTTCATCAACAATATCTATGAGTAAACCCATTTATTTCACCTTCTTCGTAGCCTCCGGATATTCAATCCGGGAGTGGAAAATTCCTTTTAAAGTCGCACATAGCGTTTTGGCGATCGTATCCAGTTCTCGGAACGTGAGATCACATTCTGAGAATTGTCCGTCCTGAAGCTTATCGGATATAATTCCCCGCACCAGTTTTTCGATCCGCTCGGGATTGGGATTATGCATGGAACGGACGGCGGCTTCAACGCTGTCGGCCACTGAGATAATAGCCGCTTCTTTCGATTGCGGCTTCGGCCCCGGGTAGCGGAACTCTTTCTCTGTAATCTGGTCGCCCTTTTCTTTCGCTTTATAATAAAAGAATTTTAAAAGGGACGTTCCGTGATGCTGCTCCGCGATATCCACAAGCTCTTTCGGAAACTTATAGCTTCTGAGCATATTCGCACCGTCTGTCGTATGTGCGATAATGATATTTTTGCTGAGCTGAGGAGACAGCTTGTCATGCGGATTATCCATATTCATCTGATTTTCAATAAAATATTGCGGACGTTTCGTTTTGCCGAGATCGTGATAATACGCTCCGACCCGTGCTAAAAGACCGTTTGCCCCTACGGCTTCACAAGCCGCTTCCGACAGATTTGCCACCATGACGCTGTGATGATATGTACCGGGTGTTTCCGTTAAAATCTTTCGAAGCAGGGGATGATTCGGATTAGACAGTTCAATCAGCCTCATCGTTGAAAGAATGCCGAATCCCGTCTCAAAAAACGGCATCAGACCGATAATCAAAACGGATGAAGCAAGTCCCGAGACGACCCCCATCAGCATCAGCGTTCCGATTTCAACAGGTGACAGCGCCGTATTTTGTATTAATAAAAGCGACAGCACGATAATCATATTAATAAATGAGACGAACAGTCCCGCCTGCAATATTTTTGATCTCGCATTGTGTTTCCCCAAAAACAGAATGCCTGAAATGCTGCTGATTAAATAGTAAATGCCGATGACGTAATTAAATGTTCCCGTCACACCCTGATTAAACATCATACTGCCGCAGATCGCCAGAATGATGCTTCCTAAAATGGCGAGCCTTTCATTGAGCAGCAGCCTGATTAAAATCGCGCCGGCGGCGATCGGCACAAGATAGCCGATATTGGTGTATTCAATCTTCTGAAAGAGACTGACGACTTCCATAATGACGAGAATAAGCGTTGTAATGATAGAAAACAGCAAAAGAGATTTATTTTTCAGCTTAAGCTCCTGCTGCTGTTTCTCAAAATAGTAGACAAGCGTGGCGATAAACAGCCCGATCATCAGAAGCAGACCGCTGATCGGCTTTAACAGGTTGGAATTATTCAAAAGCCCCGTCAGTTCAAGCTTCCTGTATACTTCCCGGTCGATCAGGTCATTCTCTTCCACGAGAACCTGTCCCTGTTTGATCTGTACCGGCTGGACGCTGTCTGACGCTTCCTGGCGTTTTTCATCCGTCGCTTTCGGATCAAATACGTAATTCGGAATGACCGCGTATTTTCCGATTTCAGTCGCAGCCGCTAAATATTTTGACGGCACAGAAGCGCTTTTCAGCTCTTTTGCGACCTTATCCTTCGCTTCGGCAAGCTTTTCAGAAGGAATTTCACTGCTCATCACCGTATTCACCGCGGTAATGACGGAATCCCTCACAAATGAGAAATCTTCATTGTTTGCATGGAGAAGCGATTTAATGGCATCTTCCGAGACGGATTCATTGACATCCTGTGTCAGCTTGTTTTTCACCGATTTGACCAATGATTTTTCCGAAGGTGACTTTTTGTCTTTTTCCGCATCTTTTTTCACTTCGCCGATGCTGTCAAAAATGGAAGTGATCAGGTCAAGCCGGTTGTCGGTATAGCCTTTTTTCAGGGTGTATTGATCTTCCACCGCATCTTCGGCCGCCTGTTTTTTCGATTCCGTCGCCTGCTGATCTTCCACTGTGGCGGGCGCGTAAATCGTCTTATCACTGACTGAAAACAAATCCAAATTAAGTGATTCAGGTTTTACATGAATAAAGAGCAAACCAAACATGATCGCTGAAAGCAGCAGGTACAGCAGCACATGGGCTGAGCGGGCATGTCTGAAACTGCGGAACCGTTCCCGGGCGCTTTTGCCCTTTTCCTTCTTTTTCAAAACAAGAACCTCCTCCCTGAAACATCAGGAACACATCATATAAAAATGACCCGATAACGGGAGATCGGGTCATTTTTGCATTACTTTTGCTTATCATAAGCTTCAATAATTTTTGCAACAAGCGGATGCCTGACCACATCTGTCTGGTCAAGTTCAATCACGGAGATGCCGTTTATGTCCTTCAGCATATCCTTCGCTACTGCAAGTCCCGATGTGACGCCTTTCGGCAGGTCAATTTGGCTTACGTCGCCCGTAATGATCATTTTAGAGCCAAAACCCAATCTCGTCAAAAACATTTTCATTTGAGCGGGAGTGGTATTCTGGGCTTCATCAAGAATCACATACGCGTCGTCAAGCGTCCGCCCTCTCATATAGGCAAGCGGGGCGATTTCAATAACCCCTCTTTCCATAAGACGCTCCGTATGGTCGCTTCCGAGCACATCATGGAGCGCGTCATACAGCGGGCGCAGATAAGGATCTACTTTTTCCTTTAAATCTCCGGGCAGAAAGCCGAGGCTCTCGCCGGCTTCCACAGCGGGTCTTGTTAAAATGATTTTTTTAATGTGGCCGTTTTTTAAAGCATGCACCGCTTTTACGACCGCCAAATAAGTTTTGCCGGTTCCCGCCGGCCCGATGCCGAACACCATGTCGTTTTTCTTCATCGCCGCCACATATTCTCTTTGGCCGAGGGTTTTGACACGGATCGGTTTGCCTTTTGCCGTTTTCGTTATTTCCTCTTCATACATGCTTTCAAAATAGTCCAGTTCATCTTTTTTTGCCATTTTCACGGCATACAGCACATCACGTTCCGAAATCTCGATCCCCTTGCGAATTAAAGTAAGGAGCGAGCCCAATAATCTGTCAGCGATCTCAAATGTTTCATCATTCCCGGAAACGTAAATGGTTTCACCGCGCGTGATGAGGCTAATGCCCAGATCCTTCTCCATTAAATGTAAAAAGGCATCTTGGCTGCCGAACAAAGAAAGTGCTTCGTCCGGGCTTTTCAGTTTGTGATTAATCGCAAGTAAATGTTCTGCCATTCTTTAGTCTCCCTGAACAATAGGTGTGGTTTGAACGATATCTTCTATAACTTGGTAGAGAATAATCAACTTTACTTTACCATTCTCAACGGATTGGTGCAAAACTTTTTCACTTTCCACCTCTCCGCTGCCGTTTAATCGCTTTTCTACATCTTGTCTTCCCATTTTGATACCGGCCTGAACCGCTTCGCCTTTCGTATAAGTCCGCACGGTTGTTTCACTTTCTCTTGTCTGTTCTTGAACGTAAGAAATCGGAAGCTTCATCCCCAGAAATTGAAACGGGTGCTTTTCTTCCTCTGTTTTCGGATGTTTCAGCGGCTCCTCATTAAATTCAAAGCCCCAAAAAGGCACGCCCCATGATCCGAAAGACAGCTTGTGCTTCGTCCTTACTTTACCCGTATATAGCGTAAATGATGTTTCAAGAGGCACGGTTACTTCTGACTTGTACCATGTTTCCCCGTAAATTTCCGCTTTTGAGGCGACTTTCCGATCTTCATTTCCGATCAGTCCTGAGACGAGAAGCTGTCCTTTGTCAACATGATCGTTCACAAAAGCCATCGGCTGCCCCTTTTGCACGAACATCCTTTTGATGACCGCCTTCTTTTTGGCAACGATATGGCGGGGGCTCACGTACTTTTCTTTTGTCGGTTCGTTTTTTTCGACCACTTTCATATGAAGGGCTGTCCCGTTCAATTCCACACCGACCCACGTAATATTATCAATGCCGTTTGTTAATGATTTTTGAATTTTCTCCGGCGTCATCATTAAAAATTGCAAACGTCCTTTTTTCACACCGATTTCTTCAAGGTGCTTTACCATCTGATGCTCGGTTTCGGGCTTGGCCCCTTTAATATCAATGTCCCAAATCATGTTGGACAAAAGAAACAATATAACGAAAAACATCACAAATCCCGCAGTGAAGCCCAGGTTTAATTTTGATTTGAGAAGCAGAAAGGGAAGACCCTTTCTTTTTGTAAAGCTTGCTTTGCATTCATGTTTTCTGATGACTCTTCTGAAAGCATGTACATCTTGAAGCTGAATCATCAGCAGAACACAGTCTTGCTTTTTTTTCACCGCAAAGATGGCGATTCCGTTTCTCGTGCATTCATTCAGCAGCCGTTCAATCCCTTTTCCTTTGACTTCCATTTGGACTTTACCCGAAAAAAATGACAGCCATTTGTTTTTCACATTATTTCCCCCCGGCTTTATGAATCGACATATCGTACGTGATCTATCGTGCCTTCCAAAAGAATTTCTTCAGGAAGGATTGCCTTAATGACCAAGTTTTTTCCTGATATGATACATTGCCCCTGCTTGAGCATCAGCCTGACTTCTTCTTCGCTGAACAGCAGGAGGCCTCTGTGATTCTCTATGTAGATATGAAGTCTGCCGACCATCGTAATCCGAGGCAGATCCATCATAACGTCCGGGGGAATTTCCAATGCTCTTGTCAGCCATGCCTTTACACGATTCTTTCTTTGCCCCATAAAAAAAGAACCCCCTTTCATCTCATATGTATGATTTGAAAAGGGGTTCTAACACTTTATTTTTTACCGATGCTCCGCATGGTCCGGTGCGGTTTTTTTGCACGGGGCGGACCCAAAACCTCACTGAATATAATGCCTTGAACCGCAGTTTCTTTATTTATTTTGAGGGCTGATTTCTTCAGAGACGCGTTTCGTGCGCGTTGAGATGTCAGCTTATGTTCAAGCCCGTTAAACATCTGCTCCGTCTCCGCTAGGCGCTTTTCAGCTTCCCTTCTTTTTTGCTCAAAAGGGTTCTCTTCTGAAACGGCAGGCAATTCTTCCGCTTCCGGCTTATGCTCTTTCTGCGGCTGTTTTTGATCCTGCTTTTTTGCCTGATTTTCGGGGCGTGTACCCGGCGGCCGTTTTTCATCTTTGTTTTTCTTGCCGAATATTGCCGATATAATGCCGATGACGGCGGCAATGACGAGCGGATTTGTCAGAATCTCGTGCATATAGCGGCTCCCTCCTTAATAGAGAGGTTATTGTTGGTCTTCATCTTGCTGGTCATTCGTCAGCTTGCCGATAGAATCCCTCATGTCCGTATCCGCGTCGATATTTTTTATGTTCATATAGTCCATGACGCCGATGTTTCCTTCACGCAGCGCTTCTGCCATCGCAAGCGGCACTTCGGCTTCTGCTTCCACGACTTTTGCACGCATTTCTTCTACGCGAGCGCGCATTTCCTGCTCTTGGGCGACCGCCATGGCGCGGCGCTCTTCGGCTTTGGCCTGCGCAATGTTTTTGTCTGCTTCTGCTTGATCCGTTTGAAGAATCGCTCCGATGTTTTTGCCGATATCAACGTCGGCGATGTCAATCGAAAGAATTTCAAAGGCGGTGCCTGAATCCAGCCCTTTGCCAAGTACGGTCTGCGAAATCATATCAGGGTTTTCAAGCACTTTTTTATGATTACCCGAGGAACCGATTGTCGAGACAATCCCTTCTCCGACACGGGCGACAACCGTCTCTTCTCCCGCTCCTCCGACAAGGCGCTCGATATTGGCTCTTACGGTGATTCTGGCTTTTGCTTTTACTTCAATTCCGTCCATGGCGACACCCGCGATAAACGGTGTTTCAATGACCTTCGGATTGACGCTCATCTGCACGGCTTCCAATACGTCACGCCCGGCCAGGTCAATGGCTGCGCAGCGTTCAAATGTCAGCTCAATATTGGCGCGCTGTGCCGCAATCAGGGCATTGACCACCCTGTCAACATTACCACCGGCCAGATAATGGCTTTCGAGCTGATTTGTTGTTGCGGATAGGCCGGCTTTGTGCGCTTTAATTAACGGATTGACAACGCGGCTTGGTATGACGCGCCGCAGCCTCATTCCGACCAAAGTGAAAATGCTGATTCTGACTCCTGCCGCAAGCGCCGAAATCCATAGCATCACCGGTACAAAGGTGAAGAATATGGCTAACACGATTATGGCAGCTGCAACTATTGCTAAAATCGCCAAACTTGACAGTTCCATCTAATTCCTCCTCAAGGTTATCATCTATATTTCTCTCACGACAATGCGTGAGCCTTCCGCTTTCACTACTTTCACCTGTCTGTCTTTTTCAGTGAATGATCCTTCCGAGACGACATCCAGACGTTCATCATCAATAATGACGGTGCCTGACGGTCTGAGGGCTGTAGCGGTAATGCCGACTTTCCCCAACAGCTCCGTCCGGTTCTGATTTGAAACATAACCGCTCTCCGTGTTTGTTGAATCAGTTAATATTAATTTTTTAAAGAATTTCATTCGTTTCCCCAACACCCTTGTTAATATGATAAAGGCTGTAATAGACACAGCAATGGCGATCAAGAGAGAAACCGCCATTACGGTAAAGCTGCCCGCAGCGAGAAAGAGGCTCGCGATGACGCCTGCAATACCGATAAGACCGATTATGCCTCCGGGCAGAAATATCTCTAAAAGGATAAAAACCAAGCCCGCGCAAAATAAGAATACGCTGTCATAGCCGGCGAATCCGGCAGCGATATGCCCGGTGAAAAACAGCAGCATGGCCGTCAGTCCGACGGCACCCGGTATTCCGAGGCCCGGCGAGAACAATTCAATGGTCAAACCAAGCAAAGCAAGCGTTAATAAGACGGGGACAACAAACGGATTTGTCAGCCATCTGCCCAATTTGCCGACAAAACCTTCTTTTGCATGGTGAACATCCGCTTTGTCAAAACCGAGCTTTGTATATAAAGCATCAAGGTTTGAAACCGTGCCCTCCGAATATCCGACTTCCTTGGCTTTTTCAGCTGTCAGTGTCAGCAGTTTTCCCTTTGGGGCGCCCGCTTCCTTTGCATTGATGGCGGGATCTGCCATGGCAAGGGCGTATTTCGGATTTCGGTTGTTTTTAACCGCTGCGTCCTCCATTTCTGCATGCCACAGTGATTGAGCCTTTTTGTCCGCCGCGTTTCCTTTTCCGTCGATGATGGCTGCGGCACCCATTTTTCCTCCCGGCGCCATATAGATTTCATCTGCCTGAAGCGCTATATACGCTCCGGCAGAAAGCGCCCGTTTATTAACGTAAGCGGTAACAGGCACATCCGCGCGGCCGATGATATCCGCAATATCCAAGGCTGATTGAACGGCGCCTCCCGGTGTATTGATGTCAAGAATAATGTGTGACGCGCCGGACTCCTTCGCTTCTTTGAAAGAACGCGATAAAAACGAGGCGAGCCCCTGTTCGACATTTTTCTCAACCGGGATGACATAAACCGATGGGTGATCAGCTTTCGCGTTCAATTGAACCCCTAATAAAGATAATACAAATAAGCCCAATAGAGCAACAGCAATTCCGTTTTTTTTTCGGAACAAGGCAAATATACCCTCCTTCCCGTTTCGTTCTTCTTTATATACGTAACAAATGTACTTTAGTTTCATTTTTTTATGTATAAAAAAAGACATCTCTCTAAGAAAGATGTCTTTTTTCTTGTCAATTAAGATAATTGACTGCTGACAAGTCTGTTAATTACACTGCCGTCAGCTTTACCTTTTACTTTAGGCATAATAGCACTCATCACTTTGCCCATGTCCGCTTTGGAGCTCGCACCGACTTCAGCGATGGTTTCATTTACAATTGTCTGCAGCTCTTCTTCAGAAAGCTGCTTCGGTAAATAAATTTCTAAAATGTCCAGCTCTTTTTGAACTTTATCTACTAAATCTAAACGATCAGCGTTTGAAAATTCATGGAGGGAGTCTTTACGTTGCTTAAGTTCACGAGATAGGACAGTAAGTTCCTCATCCTCGGTCAAACTGTCTTTCTTAAGCTTAATTGCTTCGTTTTGAAGTGAAGCTTTCACCATTCGAACGACAGTCAGTTTGTCTTTCTCACGGCTTTTCATATACAGCTTCATATCTTGGTTAAGTCGCTCAAGAAGACTCATAAATCCACCCTCTTTTAGAATTTGCGTTTTCTAGCAGCTTCTGACTTTTTCTTGCGCTTTACGCTAGGTTTTTCATAAAATTCGCGCTTTCTTGCTTCTTGCAAAGTACCTGTCTTTGATACACTGCGTTTGAAGCGACGAAGAGCATCTTCAAGCGATTCGTTTTTTCTAACGACCGTTTTTGACATTCTCTTTCCCTCCCTCCGAATACACCAATCGACTACCTTTAAAAAGATACATATATAAACATGTACTTTGACATTATAATATAAGCCATCAGTCAGGTCAACTAAGCGAGCTCACTTTTCCGTCATGAATAAGGCTGCTTGTCTATATAATGATGGAAAGGGGTGTTTCGTTTGATAATACTGATTCTCTTTACCGCACTTATCCTGGTTTTTTTACTCGGAATGAGCCTGCTCAGGCAGGGCCTGATCGCATTAACGTATTCAAAAATTGAGAAAAGCCTGCTCTTATTTACCGACCACCCTTTGAAAGCTTTTCTCATAAGCATCGTATTCACCGGTTTTCTTCAGAGCAGCTCAGCCTTCATGGTCATTGTCATCGGCTTTGTCAGCGCAGGCGCTTTATCTTTTAAACGGACCATTCCGATGATTCTCGGCACGAATGTCGGCTCCACGTTTACGACGGAGTTTTTAGCCATAAAGATGGATGTGCTCATTTGGGTGCTTTTTATCGGAGGCCTTGTGTTTACCCTCATCCGTAAATATCCGTTCAGGCAGATCGGTATAAGCTTCCTCGGTCTCGGCATCATCTTTTTTTGCATCACATGCTTCAGCCGGCTTGCCGTTCCGCTGACAGAAATGAAGGCGGGGGCGGAGGTTTTGCGCCATGTGAATGATTCGAGCTGGTCCGCTCTTTTTATCGGCATGATATTGACGGCAATCATTCATTCAAGCTCCGTCTGCATCGGCATTTTGATGAGTTTTATGAACGAAGGGGTGATCGGCATTGAACAAGCGGTCAGCGTCGTTCTGGGATCTAATATCGGGACATGCGTCACGGCCGTCATGGCTGCTGTTTCAGGCGGTTATGCCGCCAGACAGACCGCCGGTGCTCACGTAGTGTTTAATATTCTCGGTGTGCTGCTCGTCTTTCCCTTCCTGTCCGCATCAGCAGGTATTACGGAGCGCCTGTCTGATGATCCCGCGCAGATGATTGCGCATTTCAGCCTGTTATTTAACGTAGTCACCGCCTTATTGTTTCTGCCGTTCACACATTTGTTTTACCGGCTGATTGACAGGCTGATTCCTCCGAAACCGTAAAAAAACCGATGCGGGAAGGCACCGGTTTTTTTATCTGTTATGAAGACATGCGCATGTTCCGGGTCATTTCATCCTCAACGACGCGGACGAATTGTCCTTCGTTATACGGATAGCCCGCTTTTTGAATTTTGACTTTGACAAGTTTGCCGATTACATCTTCCGTGCCTTTGAAGACGACTTTCATGTAATTGTCCGTATAGCCGACGAACATGCCGGCCTCATCAGACTCTTTAAACGCCTCTTCCGGAATGATTTCCAGAACCTCTCCTTCATAATCGGAGGCGTATTCTTTGGCAAGCTGGTCAGACAGCGCAATCAGCTTATGCACCCGTTCGTTTTTCACGTTCTCGTCAACCTGGTCTTCCATTCTGGCCGCAGGTGTTCCGGTGCGTTTGCTGTAAGGGAATACGTGAAGCTCTGAAAACTTATGTTCTTTAATGAACCGGTATGTTTCCATAAATTCTTCTTCCGTTTCACCCGGGAAACCGACGATGACATCAGATGTGACGGCAAGACCCGGCAGCGCTTCTTTCAGCTTATTTAAACGGTCCGCGAAAAATTCCATCGTATATTTGCGTCTCATCCGTTTCAGAACGGTGTTTGATCCTGACTGAATCGGGATATGAAGGTGGCGGACGATTTTATCAGACGCATCCAGCACTTCAATCACTTCATCAGTGATTTGGCTTGCTTCAATAGATGAAATTCTGATCCGCTTCAGTCCTTCTACACGTGTATCAAGCTCGCGGAGAAGCTTGGCGAAATTATAATCTTTCATATCTTCGCCGTAGCCGCCCGTATGAATCCCCGTCAGGACGATTTCTTTATAGCCGGCATCCACCAGCTGCTGCGCCTGTTTAATGACTTCTTCCGGATCGCGGGAACGAAGCAGGCCGCGCGCCCAAGGGATAATGCAGAACGTACAGAAGTTGTTGCAGCCCTCTTGGATTTTTAACGACGCTCTTGTGCGGTCAGTAAAAGCGGGAACATCCAGCTCTTCAAACACGCGTGCTTTCATAATATTGCCGACGCCGTTGATCGGCTGACGCTCTTCCCTGTACTGCTCAATGTAACCGAGCATTTTTTCACGATCCTGCGTGCCGACGACGATGTCAACACCCGGGATGGCCATAATTTCTGCCGGAGAGGTTTGCGCATAGCACCCTGTTACGCAGATGACGCCGTCAGGATTTTGGCGGATCGCCCGTCTGATGACTTGACGGCTTTTTTTATCTCCCGTGTTTGTTACCGTACATGTATTAATGACATATACATCTGCTGTCTGTTCGAATTCTTTTCGTTCATAACCCGCATCTTTAAACAGCTGCCAGATTGCTTCTGTTTCATAATGATTGACCTTGCAGCCAAGGGTATGAAAAGCAACAGTTGCCATTACTGATCACCTCTTAATAACTCTGTATGATAGGAAACTGCGCTTAACGCGTAAAGAGGCGCAGTTTCAGTCCGTAAAATTCTCGGTCCGAGGCCGCATAAGACGGCGCCTTTTTCTGAAAGCTGATGAACTTCAGACTCAGTCAGACCGCCTTCAGGGCCGAATACGATTAAAAGAGACGAACCTTGCGGAAGGCTTTTAAGCTCCGCGGCGAAAGCGCCCGTTTCTCCCTGCTTTGATGACTCCTCGTATGCAACGACACATTTATCGACATTCTCCGCCATTTCAAGCAGCTGCCGGAACGTATGAACGGTTTTCACTTCGGGAATTTCATTGCGGTACGATTGCTCCGCCGCTTCCTTCGCGATTTTCGCCCATCTCTCCCGCTTTTTCTTTGCCTTTTTGTCGTCTAGCTTAACGACGGATCTGGCGCCCTGAAAGGGGATGAACATACTAGCCCCCAGCTCGGTCCCTTTTTGGATAATCCATTCAAGCTTATCGCCTTTCGGAAGGCCGCTGGCAATCCTGATTTTTAACGGCAGTTCACGGTTTTCACCCGTCCATTCAGCAATGCTGCATGATATATGATCTTTAGAAACCGCTTTGAGCAGGCATAACGCTTCATGGCCGTCTTTCGAACAGCAGATTATCCGGTCTCCCGCACTCATTCTCATGACGTTCGCTATATGGTGGACGTCTTCCCCCGTAATTTGAAAATCGGGAGTTTCGTCCATCTCCTGCTTCGTGAGCTCGATAAAATATCGTTGCATACGCTGTGACACCTACTAACTGTTATTTTTTCGCGATGATGCTGACCCAATCTTCCATAGACAGAATTTCTGTGATGGTAAAGCCGGCTTTTTCCAACGCTTCTTTTACTTCCTGTTTTTTCTGGCCGATAATGCCTGAAGTAATAAAATGGCCTCCGTCTTTGAGCAGGTCGTACGCCTGTGATGTAAAGCGGAGAATCACTTCCGCCAGAATATTTGCGACAATGACATCATGTTCGCCCGTGATGCCGTCTAACAAATTGTTCTGCTTCACTTCGGCCGTATCACTCACTTTGTTCAATTTTAGATTCAGACGCGCGCTTTCAACAGCGACCGGATCAAGGTCATACGCATGAACCGATTCGGCCTCAAGCATGGCGGCCGCGATGCTTAAAATTCCTGAACCGGTGCCGACATCAATGACACGATCGCCTTTTTGAACGATACGCTCAAGCGCCTGAATGCACAGAACGGTTGTCGGATGCGTTCCCGTACCGAATGCCATGCCCGGATCCATTTCGATAATCAGTTCATCGGTATTCACGGGTGTGTACGTTTCCCATGTGGGTACGATCGTGAATTTTTCAGAAATTTTCACCGGATGATAATACTTTTTCCAAGCTGTCGCCCATTCTTCTTCATTAACTTCAGAAATGGTGATTGTGTTTCTGCCTAAATCAATGTCGTACAAAAGCAGATTATTAATCGTCTCTTTAATGCCGTCCACCGTTTCGCCGAGGAAACTGTTAATCGGCAGATACGCTTTGACAATGACACCCTCATCGGGGTAATCATTGGGGTCGAGCTGGTAGATTTCCCCGTAAACATTCTCACGCTCTTTCATTAAATCAAGCGGATCTTCGATGACAACCCCGCTCGCACCAGCTTCATGCAAAATATTTGAGATGGGTTCGACCGCTTCATGTGTTGTGTGAATGCTGATTTCGGACCATTTCAAAACTACCAACTCCTATCCAATCATTACTCGCCTTTAAATGCGCGTTTTACTTTGTCAAAGAAACTCATTTCTTGTTCATCCGGCAGGTTTCCGCTGACTTCAGCGAACTCGCGGATGATGTCTTTTTGTTTGTCTGTCAGATTCGTCGGTGTGACGACGCGGACGACAATGTGCTGGTCGCCTTGTCCGTAGCCCCGGACGTTCTGAACGCCTTTGCCTCTTAATCTGAATTTCGTGCCGGTTTGTGTGCCGGCAGGTATTTTCAATTTCACTTTTCCGTGAAGCGTCGGCACTTCCACTTCGTCTCCGAGTGCCGCTTGGGCAAACGTTAACGGCATTTCGCAATAAATATCGTCTCCGTCGCGTTCAAAGAACTCGTGGGCGCGCACATGGAATACGACAAACAGATCTCCCGCAGGCCCTCCGTTTACGCCAGGTTCACCTTGACCCGGAACGCGCAGCTGCTGTCCGTCATCCACACCGGCAGGAATCGTGACATTGATTTTTTTCCGTTTTTTCACTTTGCCCGTGCCGCCGCAGTCAGAACACTTGTTTTTGATGATTTTTCCTGTTCCTTCACAGTGGTGGCAGACTCTTCGGTTAACCACTTTGCCAAACGGCGTGTTCTGTTCGACGTTCAGCTGGCCTGAACCTCCGCAGTGCGAGCACGTATCCGGCTTTGTTCCCGGCTTTGCGCCCGATCCTTTACATGTTTCGCAATTCTCTTCGCGCGGAATTTCAATGATCGTTTCTTTTCCGAAAGCCGCGTCTTCAAATGACAGGGTCATTGTATACTGCAGATCCGCGCCTTGCCGCGGCGCATTCGGGTCACGGCGTCTCGTGCCGCCTCCGAAGATGCTTGAGAATATGTCATCGAAACCGAAGCCGCCGAAGTCTCCGCCGCCTCCGAAACCGCCGCCGAATCCCTGGTTAGGGTCTGTATGGCCGAATTGGTCATATTGAGCGCGTTTTTGGTCGTCTGAGAGCGCTTCGTACGCTTCTTTTACCTCTTTGAATTTTTCATCTGCTCCGGATTCTTTATTGATATCAGGATGATATTTTTTTGAAAGCTTCCGATAGGCTTTTTTGATTTCATCCTTTGAAGCGCTCTTACTTACCCCAAGCACTTCATAGTAATCACGCTTACTCATCTCGCTTCACTCTCCCGAATTTCTCACATAAATTAGATTGTATCATTTTGAATTATGTTTTTTCAATTCCTTTTATCCCGGGCAAGAAAAAAAGTCAAAGCCAAGAGATGCCTGACTTTGACTTTCTGTCTGTTGAATCAGAATATGCTGTGTGTTCTTCCGCCTATAGCCATGCGGGAAAGAACTTATTTTTTCGTTTCGTCGTCTTTTACTTCTTCGTATTCCGCATCGACAACGTTGTCGTCCGCTTTTTTGCCTTCAGCGTTTGCTGCGCCTTCAGCCTGCTGCGCTTTTGCCGCTTCTTCATAAAGCTTCATAGAAAGCTCTTGAACGATTGTTTGAAGCTCATCTTTTTTCGCTTTGATGTCTTCAATTTCGTTTTTCTCGATAGCGGCTTTCAGCGCGTCTTTCGCGTCGTTTGCTTTTTTCACTTGCTCTTCGTCCACTTTGCCTTCCAGATCTTTTAATGTTTTTTCCGTTTGGAACACAAGCTGGTCAGCTTCGTTGCGGACTTCGATTTCTTCTTTTCTCTTCGCATCAGCGTCAGCGTTTTCTTCCGCTTCTTTTACCATGCGTTCGATCTCATCATCAGAAAGACCTGAAGAAGATTTGATTGTAATGTTTTGTTCTTTTCCTGTGCCTAAGTCTTTCGCTCTTACGTTTACGATACCGTTTTTGTCAATATCGAAAGAAACTTCGATTTGCGGTACGCCGCGCGGTGCAGGCGGGATATCAGTAAGCTGGAAGCGGCCGAGCGTTTTGTTGTCCGCAGACATCGGGCGCTCACCTTGAAGCACGTGAATGTCAACAGCCGTTTGGTTGTCAGCTGCAGTTGAGAATACTTGAGACTTGCTCGTCGGAATTGTCGTGTTGCGGTCGATCAGTTTCGTGAA
Organism: Bacillus sp. Bvel1; assembly: GCF_014872755.1. Taxonomy (NCBI): domain Bacteria; kingdom Bacillati; phylum Bacillota; class Bacilli; order Caryophanales; family Bacillaceae; genus Bacillus; species Bacillus sp. Bvel1. Next base: position 611,272 of record NZ_JAAOBZ010000007.1, read on the forward strand.
CACGCCGCCCATTGTTTCAATACCGAGAGAAAGCGGTGTAACGTCAAGAAGAACAACGTCTTTTACGTCTCCCGTGATGACGCCGCCTTGAATCGCTGCACCCAGCGCTACAACTTCATCAGGGTTTACGCCTTTATGCGCTTCTTTACCCGTTTCTTTTTTGATTGCTTCCTGTACGGCAGGTATACGTGTTGATCCGCCGACAAGGATAACTTTGTCGATTTCGCTCGCAGAAAGATCCGCATCTTGAAGAGCCTGACGGACAGGAGCCATTGTGCGCTCAACAAGGTGAGCGGAAAGCTCTTCGAATTTAGCGCGGGTCAGTGTCAGCTCAAGGTGAAGAGGACCTGCTTCTCCCGCTGTGATAAACGGTAAAGAAATTTGTGTAGATGATACGCCGGAAAGATCTTTTTTCGCTTTCTCAGCCGCATCTTTCAAACGCTGAAGCGCCATTTTGTCTTTTGAAAGATCAATGCCGTTTTCTTTTTTGAATTCTGCTACGAGATGATCGATGATGACTTGGTCAAAGTCGTCCCCGCCAAGACGGTTGTCACCGGCAGTTGAACGGACTTCAAACACGCCGTCGCCAAGTTCAAGAACAGATACGTCAAACGTACCGCCGCCAAGGTCGTAAACAAGAATCGTTTGGTCTTCGTCTGTTTTATCAAGTCCGTATGCAAGCGCTGCTGCAGTCGGTTCGTTGATAATACGCTCTACTTCAAGACCGGCGATTTTACCGGCATCTTTTGTCGCTTGGCGCTCTGCATCGTTGAAGTATGCAGGAACCGTGATAACGGCTTTTGAAACTGTTTCGCCGAGGTAGCTTTCAGCGTATGCTTTCAGATGCTGAAGGATAATAGCTGACACTTCTTGAGGCGTGTAGTCTTTTCCTTCGATTTCCACTTTATAGTCAGTACCCATATGGCGTTTGACAGACATGATTGTGTTAGGATTTGTGATTGATTGGCGTTTCGCCACTTCCCCTACTTGGCGCTCGCCGTTTTTAAATGCAACGACTGACGGAGTCGTACGGTTTCCTTCAGCGTTGGCGATAACTGTAGGCTCTCCGCCTTCAAGCACTGCCACACATGAGTTTGTCGTACCCAAGTCAATTCCGATTACTTTACTCACTTTGAATTACCTCCTGCTATGTAGTTATTGATTCACTTTTACCATTGAAGGACGGATGACGCGATCCTTCAGTTTGTAGCCTTTTTGCAGTTCTTCGATAACAATATTGCTGCCGAAGTTTTCATCCTCCACCTGCATGACGGCTTGGTGAAGGTTCGGATCAAATTCCTGACCGACAGCTTCGATGGCTTCAACACCTTCTTTTTCAAGTGCGTCCATCAGCTGGCGGCGGACCATTTCCATACCTTGCAGCAAGCTTTTTGTCTGCTCGCTTTCAGCTTCTACCTGTAACGCCCGTTCAAAGTTGTCGAGAGCCGGAAGGATTTCCGTTACGACGTTTTGAGAACGGTATTTCTGAGCAGCTTCCATTTCAAGGCGGCTGCGTCGTTTATAGTTTTCAAAGTCTGCTTGAACACGCAAAAGCTTGTTTTCTTTTTCATCAAGCAAACCCTGCAATTCATCAATTTGGTGCTGAAGGGCTTCTTCCTGACCTGCCGTTTCTTCATGCTGCTCTTGTGAAGCCGCTTGTTCTGCCTGTTCTGTCACTTCTTCTTGTTCTGCTGCTTCGACCTGTTCTGCGGTTTGTTTTTCTTCTGACATTGTGTTCACCTCCCTCAAATGCTGTAAAAAGATGACTGAAAATGATTGCCAAAATTCCCTTATTCATCATACAAACTTGTGAATGCTTTTGACAAGTCCGAAGTCACGTGCTGCAGCAGGCTGACGACTCTTGAATAATTCATGCGCGTCGGCCCGATAATCGCGATTGATCCGATCTGCTTCGTATCAACTGTATAGGTGGCCGTGATTAAGCTGCAGTTTTCCATTTCTTCGTAGTCGTTTTCTTTCCCGATTTTGATTGAAATCCCGGCTTTTGATGACTGAAACAGCTTCAGAACATCCTGCTCTTTTTCAATTAAAGATAAGAGCGAGCGGACCCTTTCAATATCGTGAAACTCCGGCTGATTCAGCATGTTGATCTTTCCGCCGAAAAACAATTTCTCAACGTGGGCCGCCGGATGGAATGTGGAGCGGAGCGATTCAAGTATGCTGTCATAGTTGGCGATATGCTGCCTTAAATATGTGACAACCTCTTTGAAAATGCGCTCATTCAGTTCGTCCATCGGCACGCCCGCTAATCGATCGTTTAATATATTGACCAGTTTTTCAATATCGGCCAAATCCACTTTAGCCGGGAAATTGATGGTGCGGTTTTCGACATGCCCCGTGTTCGTGACGAGGATGGCGACCGCCTTATCCGGCTGGATCGGAACGATTTGAATCTGTTTAAGATAGTTCTCGCTCAGCGTCGGCCCGAGGACAATCGATGTGTAGTTTGTCAGGTCGGACAGGATTTGCGCTGATTTTTGGACTGTTTTTTCCAGCTCGAAGATTTTTTCTTTAAATATCGAGTGAATTAAATCCAGATCGGTTTTTGTCAGCTTGACGGGTGACAGCAAATGATCGACATAATACCTGTACCCTTTTTCCGACGGAATCCGTCCTGAGGATGAATGGGTTTTTTCAATAAAGCCCAATTCCTCCAAGTCAGCCATCTCGTTTCTGATCGTTGCAGAGCTGAATGTAATCTCGTCTTTTTTTGAAAGAGTTCTTGATCCTACAGGCTGCGCTGATTGTATAAAATCATTAATAATCACTTGCAGGATCAACAGCTGACGATTTGTTAACATCATCATCACCCCTGTTAGCACTCAAGGTCAGCGAGTGCTAATTCTATATCAAAAGTAACAAACCAAAAGAAAAATGTCAATTATAACTCACCCAAAAAAGCGCCAAAAACCTCATTTCCTAATAATTTGCCCTCATGCGTTAATGCAACCGATTCTTCCGTGTCACAGATCAGGCCTTTTTCGGTTAAATCTTTGAGAACATCGGGAAACAGTTCGTCGACCGAGCGTCCGAATTTATCGAGAAAAGCTTGCTTTTGTACGCCGGACATTTTTCTGAGACCGAGGAACATTTCTTCTTCAATCTGCTCCTCCCGTGTCACCTCGTGCGTGTCACGGTAAGGCAGCCCCTTTTCTTCGATGAGCTGAATGTAATGTTTCACAGGCCCGGCGTTGACGGTGCGCGTGCCGCTGATATACCCGTGAGCGCCTGCGCCAAAACCGAAATACGCTTCATTGCTCCAATACGTCAGATTATGCTGCGACTCGTATCCTGGCTTTGCAAAGTTACTGATCTCGTATTGACGGATGCCCGCTTCACTCATCTGCCTCATGACCGTTTCATACATCTCGGCCTCTTGTTCTTGCGCCGGGAGATGCAGGCGGCCTTTTTGCATTAAATTATAAAACACCGTTTTCGGCTCTACGATCAGCGAGTAAACGGAATAGTGCTCCGCATCAAGAGACAAAGCCGTTTTGACGGAATTGTCAAGATCGGCCAGCGTCTGACCCGGCAGGCCGAACATCAAATCGAGACTGATGTTGTCAAAGCCGAGAGCCCTCGCACGTTCAAAGGAAGTGAATACGTCCTTTTGTTTATGCACTCTGCCGATTTTTTGTAAAAGCTCATCTTCAAAGGTTTGAACACCGAAGCTCAGCCGGTTGACACCGGCATTTTTCATGATTTTTAATTTTTCCGGGGACAAATCATCCGGATTCGCTTCCGCGGCAAATTCTATGAGTCCGTCAGAAGGCTTCAGCACGCGGTGAATGGAATCCATCAATTTTTCCAGCTGGGCGGGTGAGAGCGATGTCGGCGTGCCTCCCCCGATAAAAATCGTGCGGAGATCAGGGCGTCCCGTCCGTTCTATTGTATTTATCATTTCCTTTTCGAGTGAGTTTAAGTACTCATCGACAGGCTGGCTCTGAATAAAATATTTATTGAAATCGCAATAGTGGCAGATATGCTCACAAAACGGAATATGAATATAAGCTGATTTCATTTTGAAACACCTTCTTCTTTACAGAAAGAAGCCGCAGCGCGGGACTGCGGCGGCTTCCGTTATTTTTTCGGGCTGTCATCCATTTTAAGAACGGCCATAAACGCCTCCTGCGGCACTTCTACCGAGCCGACCTGCTTCATCCGGCGTTTTCCTTCTTTTTGTTTTTCAAGAAGCTTCCGTTTCCGCGAGATGTCTCCTCCGTAACATTTTGCAAGGACGTTTTTCCGCATGGCCTTAATGGTTGAGCGGGCCACGATTTTCTGTCCGATCGCTGCCTGCACGGGCACTTCGAATTGCTGGCGGGGGATCAATTCTTTCAATTTTTCGACGATGACTTTCCCGCGCTCGTATGCGTAATCGCGGTGCACGATAAACGACAGCGCATCAATTTTTTCTGCATTCAGCATAATGTCCATTTTGACGAGTTTGGACGGTTTGTAGCCGATCAGCTCGTAATCGAAAGAGGCGTACCCTTTCGTGCTGGATTTCAGCTGATCAAAAAATTCATATACGATTTCCGCAAGAGGCATCTCATATACAATGCTGACCCGGTTGGCGTCTAAGTACTGCATATCGATAAAGTTGCCCCGTTTCCCCTGACAAAGCTCCATAACCGCTCCGACGTAATCGTTCGGTACCATCATCGTCGCTTTGACATAAGGTTCTTCCACCCGCTCTATTTTCTGCGGGTCAGGCATGTTTGACGGGTTATCCACGATGATCTTTTCGCCGTCCGTCATATAAACGTCATAAATAACGCTCGGCGCGGTCGTAATAAGGTCAATTTTAAATTCCCGTTCAATCCGCTCTTGAATGATTTCCATGTGAAGCATTCCTAAAAAGCCGCAGCGGAAACCGAAGCCGAGGGCTTGTGACGTCTCCGCCTCGTATTGAAGAGATGAATCGTTCAATTCAAGTTTTTCCAGAGCTTCGCGCAAATCATTATATTTGGCTGTGTCAATCGGATAAAGTCCGCAGTATACCATCGGATTGAGTTTGCGGTAGCCCGGAAGCGCTTCTGCCGCAGGCTTAACCGCGCTCGTGATCGTATCACCGACACGGGTGTCGCCGACGTTTTTGATTGCGGCTGTCAAATAGCCTACGTCACCGACTGTCAATTCGTCAGCCGGCTGCGCTTTCGGCGTGAAGACGCCGACTTCGATGACTTCAAACTCTTTTCCGGTTGCCATCATTTTAATTTTCTGGCCCGGTTTGACCGTTCCTTCTACGACTCTGATATACGCGACGACTCCGCGGTACGCGTCATAAAGCGAGTCAAAGATGAGCGCTTTCAGCGGAGCTTCCGGATCTCCCGCGGGAGCCGGCACTTTTTCTACGATCTGTTCTAAAATGTCTTCGATGCCGATGCCCGCTTTCGCTGAAGCGAGGACGGCATCTGAAGCGTCAAGGCCGATAACGTCCTCAACCTCTTGACGCACACGTTCTGGCTCTGCGCTCGGAAGATCGATTTTATTAATGACAGGAAGAATCTCAAGATCATTATCAAGCGCCAGATAGACGTTCGCCAATGTCTGCGCTTCTATTCCCTGAGCCGCATCAACAACGAGAATCGCGCCTTCACAGGCAGCCAGGCTTCGCGAAACTTCATATGTAAAGTCGACGTGTCCGGGCGTGTCGATGAGATGGAATATATATTCTTCTCCGTCTTTTGCTTTGTATTTCAGCTGAACGGAATTTAATTTGATGGTAATTCCCCGTTCGCGTTCAAGGTCCATTGAATCAAGCAATTGTTCTTTCATTTCCCGCTGGGTGATCGCCGATGTTTTTTCTAAAATCCGATCCGCCAAGGTCGATTTGCCGTGGTCTATGTGGGCGATGATGGAGAAATTCCGGATTCTTGACTGCCTCTCTAAACGCTTTTCTTTATCTGTCACAATCTATCACTCCTACTATTAAACGCAAAATACACTAGCTTAGATTATATCAATAGGATTGTAAACATTCAATTAAAACAAGAAAGAGAAAAGCTTCCTTTAAGGAATCATCCGCTTTTCTCTTCATCAATGCTAACGGTTCAGTTTCGAAACCCACTCATACATCGCCTGTGCCGAGTCCGTCACGGTATTTGAAAGGGTTTCTCCCGCTTTTGAAAACAGGTTGAAGGTTTCCGCCTGTTCCAGCTGTTTTTGTTTTTCTTCCAGATCTTTCGCCGTAACGGTTTGCCCCAAAATGGAAGCTTCTTTTTCCTGTCCTTCTCCGCCGCCGAGCGTGAATGCTCCTTTTAAGGAGGGATCTTTGTATCCTTTCATATCAAGCATTCCGCTGTTTGCCTGCTGCATGCCGAACAAAACGCCGACAAACATGACAATAGCGATCAGCAGGCATTTGCCGGTAAAACGGATCATTTGCATCACCTGATTTCTATTGTTTTTTCTTCTCTCCTGATTGCGAGCTGACCTTGTCTGCATCCCAGTACAGTTCGCTGAATACATCGGCCGCGGCATCTGATGCGCGCCTCAGTTCTTCAAGATTGTTATCCACGCCCCCGAATTCCAGCAGAAGCGACCGGTCGTTTAAATCCTGGTTGTACACTCCATTATCTCCCGGAGAGCCTTTTGATAAAACACCGACGCTTAAGCCTGGGTATTTTTTCTCCATCAGCTTATGAAGTTCACTTGCGAGTTTATAGTTTTCTTCAAAATTAGCGCTTTTTTTGCCGACGACGATGGCGACCCTGGCATAGCTTTTTCCTTTGATGTCGGCTGTCGTATTTTTCTTGCGGCGGGAATCCCGGTGAATGTCTATGGTATATTGCAGGTTTTTATTTTTGGCGAGCGCGCTTTTTACGACCGGCCTTGATTCGTCGTAGCTTCGCGCATAATTTAAGCCGTCTTTGTTCAGGCGGGCCTGAATGTCGGTTTTATCTACGGTCGCTCCTACACCTTGCGCTTCAAGCGCTTTTCCGAACATATCTCCGACAAGCGTGACATTGGCCTTCGAATGGCGGGCGTTATCCGGATTTGTTTCCCCTTTTAAGAGAGGAAGATAGGATTCGGTATTATGAGTGTGGTAAATAAAAACGACTTTTTTGCTGCCTGTTGAATGTTTCGGCGGCGCCGTTTCTTCTTTTTTCGTTTTGTTTTCGATTTCTGCCAGGTTCACTTCTTTTTCTTTTTCCATCACCTTTGACGGCGGCGGGGATTCAGCAGGCATATTCGTATAATCAGTCCCCTGCCCCGCCAGAAGGATCTCCGTATCGTATTGGGCAAATCCCGGCAGCTCACGTCCCAAGAAACTCCGCGGGTCTTCCATATTAATGCTTGTCGCCAGTTTTAAGGAAAGCCGGGACAGCTGAAAAGAGTCTTTTTCAGGAAGCTCTGAGGCGAAATAATGATTTTCCATACCGAGGAGGTGTGCAAACGCGTCACCCGGAAGTTCTCCGGCAATTCCGTGAAGAGAATCCGAAGAAAGCCTCAGTTCAGGGCGAAGCGATGTGAGCACACCCGATAATACGAAAATAACGATAAGGCTTGTCATAAACAAAAACATGCCCTTGAGCGCATTTCCACCGTTTACTGCAACGACAATTTGACGGTTTCTGCGTTTTTTTCTCATGATTTGAATCCCTCCAGCGCTTGTCTAGTAATTACTCTATGAACAAGCTAGAGGAGGTAGAACCATTTTAATGATTATAAGAGCCTTTGTTATCTTGTGACACTTTTTCATGAAGGGCGGTGTTTAACCCGTTTGCAAGCACGTTCGCCATATCATCAATAAAGGTGTCAATCTCCTTCGGTGTGACCATCAGATTATGGCCGAGCGGAGAGAGCACTTCGTGAATCAGCTGGCGTTTTTCGTTTTCGTCCAGTGTGCCGACAATACCGAGAAAGGATTGGCGTTCTTTTTCTCCGGGAAGGTCTTCGTCTGTCAGCACCTTCTTTTTGCCGAAGTTCATTCCGGCGGGCACCAGAGATCTTGACGGGCTGTCATCTTTCATCTCTCTGCCGAAATGCTTTAATATATAATCCACCGTATCGCTCGCGATCGTAACCGCATCAACGACAGTCGGTACCCCGATTGCGATGACGGGGATGCCGAGCGTTTCCTTGCTTAATTCTTTTCTTTTATTGCCGACGCCTGATCCCGGGTGAATGCCCGTATCAGAAAATTGGATGGTCGTGTTCACCCTTTCAACGGCTCTTGCCGCAAGAGCGTCTACCGCAATCACAAAATCCGGCTTTGATTCTTTGATCACACCTTGAATAATATCGCTCGTTTCAATTCCCGTTAATCCCATCACGCCGGGAGCGAGCGCGCTGACCGGCCTGTACCCTTCCTGCACGTTTTCCGGCTGAAGCCTGAACAGATGCCTTGTCACAAGAAGGTTTTCGGTCACGAGAGGGCCGAGCGCATCCGGCGTCACATTCCAGTTGCCGAGACCGACGATCAAACAGCTTGCATCCTTTGGAATCTTTAATGCCGACAGATAGGCGGAAAATTCCTCGGCAAACACTTCCGTTACTTTTTCCTGCATGTCAGAGTCGTGTTCCCGAACCCCTTGAGCCTCGATCGTGACATAGCGTCCCTGCTTTTTCCCCGATAGCTCGGCGCCTTCTTTGGTAATATCGACGGTTCTGACTTTAATGCCGCCCTTGTCGCGTTCTTTTTCAATAAACCCGTTTATTTCTTTTGTCTGACCGGCTTGTCCGTCTTTTACCGCCTGTTTCGTTTCTACCGCTAAATCCGTCCGTATCAGAAATTGATTGACATCCAGTTCGTTGTTTTTCACAGGAAAGACCTCCTTCAATCATCGTGGTACATAGTGTGGCCATTTACAAAACGAATCATGCGAATTTACCCATCAACGAAAAATACTTTACATTTATATTGCAATCTAAAGTTCTGTTTGATAGAATACAATTTGTTCTATTGTGAAGAAGATTTAACCTTAAGACACTGTGCTACAGGTTGTATCTTAGGAGGTGAAACACATGCCAAACATTAAATCAGCGATTAAACGTACAAAAACAAACAACGAACGCCGCGCTCATAACGCGACAATCAAATCTGCTATGCGTACTGCAATCAAACAAGTTGAAGCTTCTGTTGCTAACAACGAAGCGGATAAAGCGAAAACTGCTCTTTCTGAAGCAGCGAAACGCATTGATAAAGCAGTGAAAACAGGTCTTGTACACAAAAATGCCGCAGCTCGATACAAATCTAGACTTGCGAAACAAGTGAACGGACTTTCTGCATAATACAAAAACGATCCCTTTAACGGGGATCGTTTTTTTCATTCAGTCCGGAGAAGCTCAAGGAGAAAGAGCTCCAGCAAGAGCTGCTTGTCCTTTTTCCCCGTTTTCATTTCATAATCCATTACTGCGAGCCTTTCTATAATACGCCGCAGCTCTTCTTCAGAAAATAGCCTCGCCTGATCCATCGCCAGCTTTACCCGGAAGGGGTGCACCTTTAAGTTGGAAGCGATTTGCTTTTGGCCGTATCCTTGTCCCGCAAAATACTTTGTCTGCATAATCAGACGGAATTGGTTGGCGATCAGCGCCATAATTTTGATCGGTTCTTCGTTTTGTTTTAAAAGATCATAAAATATTTGAAGACTTTCCGTCCGTTTTCGGTTCACGATTTTGTTGATCAGCTCAAAAATATTCTGCTCCAAACTTCTTGCGACAAGCTCCCGGACATCTTCAAGCGTGATCTCATGTCTGTCACCGGTGTAGGCGGAGAGTTTTTGTATTTCCTGATATATGGAAGACAGATGGCCGTTTGCAAGCAGAACCAAATGCTCGGCAGCTTCTGTATCCATCGTTTTATTTTCGGATTTCGCCAGATTAATCGTAAAATCAGTCGTCTCCTTTGCATTCAGCTCCTTAGCTTCAATCATAAGGGCTTTTTGCTTCAGCGCTTTCGTCAGCTTTTTCCGTTCGTCCAGCTTTTCATACGGAGCCACAATCACAAAGACCGTATAAGGCGCAGGCTCCTTCAGGTAAGTCTCCAAAGCGCTTGTATTATGCTCTATTTTTTCTTTCTTTTTTTCCCCTGTTAAAAAAGACGGATTTTTTACGATAACCAGCCGCTTCTCTCCCATAAACGGAAACGTTTCCGCATCGGTTATGGCCTGGTCAAGCGGATCCTCTTCAAGATCAAAAACAGACAGGTTAAAATCTTTAGTCTCCTCATCAACGACAGCTTGTCTGATCCGGCTGACAGTCTCTTGGAGCAGATACGTTTCTTTTCCGTATAAGCAATAAACGGAGCGGACATCCCCTTTTTTCAGGGCTTTCCAAACATCAAATACCATGATCGTATGACTTCCTCTCTTTCTTGATCCCCTTCTATCCTAAATTGAGTTCGGCAAATAGTAAAGAGGAAGCTTTAAAAAGGACAGCTTCCTCATTTATAATAAACGCCTGATTCACAAGCTCCCGGGTCTGCTTGTAAAAAGGCGATAATCACAAGAACAGAAAACGTTACCATCACTTCTAGATTTTTCAAAACAATTCCAGTATACTTAGGGAAGTCAGGAGGGATGAAATTGAATGATTTTGAAAAAAACGTTCAAAGCAAACGAAATGATGCTGTTGACTCAGCTGTCGGTTTTGTCGTGTCCTTCGGATTTTTCGCCTTTTTGTTCGTGATGGCAACAGCCATCCATCTTATCGGCTCTTAGCCGCATTCCGGGCTGCTGTCAATCGGCAGTCTTTTTTACTTCTTGCGCCCTGGTTTCTTCTATATCATATGGAGGGAAGACGGAAAACGTTCCGGCGCCTTTTTCAAATCTGTATTGAATCGTTCCGCTGATATCGGTGCGAAGCACATTGACAGAGTACGCCTTCAAACGATCCAGCACTTCTTCGTGCGGATGATGGTATCGATTCTCTTTTCCTGCTGAAATCAGCGCTGCTTCCGGCTGAAGCTGTTTCAAAAAGGCTTCACCCGTTGAGCTTTTGCTGCCGTGATGACCCGCCTTCAATATATCAGCCTTCAGTTTCGGATACGTTTTCAGCACTTCTGTTTCGCCGTCCGATTCTAAATCTCCCGTCAAAAGCCAGCTCACTCCGCCTAAAACCGTCCAAAGCACCAGTGACGAATCATTTTTACTCTTTCCGTCAGACGACTCCGGAGACAGCACCTGAAACTGAAGATCACCGGCTGTAATGGTGTCGCCCCGCTTTGCTTCGGCAACGGGAATGTTGTTTTCTTTCGCCATATTTAATATGTTCTGATCCTTCGGTTCTTTTACGAATCCCACGGGGACAATTAACCGTTTGACTCTATGATTTTTGATTAACACTCCGGCTTCCCCGATGTGATCCTGATCCGCATGGGTTAAAATCAGCGCATCCAGCTTTTTCACCCCTTTTCCGTTTAAAAACGGAATCAAAACCTTCTCGCCGATAGAATACGGGTGGCGTTTTTCTTTCCATGATTCTCCGGGATAAGCAATCACTCCCCCTGTATCAACCATTACGGTCCCTTTGCGGTGCGGCGCGCTTATAAACAGCGAGTCTCCCTGCCCGATATCAAGCATATCCGCTTCTCCCCATGGAATGAAATACGGACGGCATATTAAATAAGCCAAAACCGCGCAGAAAAAAAGAGCGGATTTCCTGAGTTTTAAAAAACCTCCCTTTTCTAAAGCCGCAAAAAGCGTAAAAACGGAAACCGCAAGCAGAAGAAGGGAAAGAAAGTCAGGCTTTAACACAATCACAGTAAATAAATCAACGGATGCCGCATATGTAATGAAATCATGCACAGGCTTCATCACAAGGTCAAACATATTAAACAAACATTCTCCCATCTGCCTTGAAAGTAAAAGAAGAAGGAAACCGATGACAGAAACCGGAATGACAAATAACGTATAAAATGGCACCATCACCATATTCATCGGAAAACTGGCAAGTGAAATTTGCTGAAAATGATAGAGAAGAAACGGAAGTGAGCTGAGCTCTGCAATGAATGAAGCCATCGCAAGCCCGGCAAGTCTGCTTTTCCCTGCTTTCTTTAAAATGGAGGATGACAGAATTAAAGAGGCGCTTACCGCAAAGGAAAGCTGGAAGCCCGCCTGCCAAAGGAGGTAAGGATTAAACAGCAGGAGCAGCAGATAAGACAGAGACAATGCAGCAGAGGAATGAATGCCGCGTTTAACAAGAGTTCCGGCGATATAAAATCCCAGCATGATGGATGCGCGCAATACGGATGGGGCGGCACCGCTCAGCAGCGTATAGACCGGCAAAAACAGCAGCAGCAACATCCCCGCCTTTTCTCTTGTCAGCCCGATTCTGATCAGAGCATAAAATAGTCCCGCCGTAATAAGACCGACATGCATTCCGGAAATCGCCATTAAATGAACGACTCCCAAATTTTGATATGCACTCAGTATATCGTCTTCTATAGAAAATCTTTCACCTAAGGTCAGCGCTTCAACAATTCCGGCGGAAGATTCAGGCACGTGATTCCGAATGATCGAAATCAAATTTTTTCTGATGCTCAGCAGTTTAAACAGCGGCTGTTTGGATTTTTCACACTGCTGAATAGAAGTCACGGTAAATAACCAGTGAATCTGCTGAGAGTAAAGATATTCCTTATAATCAAAACCCCCGGGAATCGTCGCATGTGCAGGCTGTTCCAGAGAGCCTGTAAACGTGCAGCGCATCCCCGGTTCAAGCTGTTCAATGAGTCTCTTTTCCTCAAGAGACCGGATTTTGTACGAAGCCGCCCATTTTTCCTTGTCATGTGTACGGATAACGGCTGACATTTTCGCTCCGTCAACCTTCGGAATATTAGTGATGACGGCCTGTTCAGTATAACTGCCGGCCTGATACCGCGTTACATTCGCAGCGTCACAAACCGTATAAAGAAAGAAATAAACACAAAAAGAAACGAGGCAGACAACAACCGGAGCAGGCTGCTTTGTTTTTATCATAATAAAGAGAAGATACAGAAGAAAAAGGAGCAGAACCCAGAAGACATGAGCGGCGGCAATTCCCGCAGTTGCAGAAACCGCCGCCAGAGGCAGAAGAAGGTATTTATATTTCATTTATACGTAACTGGTAAACAGCTCATTGGCCTGTTCATGAATTTTTTTCAGTTCATCTGCCTTAACTCCCGCATCAGATAATTGCTGAATCAGACCTGCGACAAAAGACAATTTTTCGCGGTTTTTCAGATCGATGATCATTTCATCAAGTTCGACCTGCTCCACCTTGACTCCGGCTTGGCTGAACAGCTCTTTTGCATAAGGCTGTGTTTTGTAATCTTCGGCATAATAGACCGTTTTGATGCCTGCCTGGATAATTGATTTGCAGCATTGAATACAAGGATAATGTGTCACATAAATTTCGGCGCCCTCCGTCGGAACACCGAACTTAGAACATTGCAGAATCGCATTCATCTCTGCATGTATGGTCCTCTGGCAATGATTATCTATTAAAAGGCATCCTTCATCAGCGCAATGGACGCCGCCGGCGATTGAGCCGTTGTATCCGCCGGCAATCATCCGCTTATCTCTGACTACGGTTGCCCCGACTGACAGTCTCGGACATGTGCTTCTCAGCGCCAGCAAATGGCTTTGCGCCATAAAATATTGATTCCATGAGATTCGTTCCACAAGTGTTCCCTCCAAAAAGTCTTGTTGCTTTTCTAAGTTTACATAGATTTAAGCAGAACCGTCAATTCACTTTACCGTAATGGAAGTTTTTATCCGCTCAAATGACTTTTCTCCAAAGCCTGATACCTTCATCAAATCTTCAGCAGTCTGAAACCGTCCGTTTTCTTCTCGGTAGGCGATAATGGCTTCCGCTTTTTTCTGCCCCACCCCGGAAATCGCCTGAAGTTCGTCCAAAGATGCCGTATTGATATTGACAGCTGCATTTTCCTTTTCACCCGCTGCTGTTTTCGGATGATTCTCTTCTTCGCCTTCACTCGGAATATAAACAATCGTCCCGTCCTGCAGCTGCTCTGCTAAATTAACATTCAATTCATCCGCCTTTTTCTTCAGGCCGCCGGCTTTTTCAATGGCTTGCGTCACTCTGTCTCCCGCTTTCATTTCATACACGCCGGGATTTCGGACCGCTCCTTTCACATCAATCATAATCTTATCGTCTGCGGTGTCTTTTTTGTCCGCGACGGATGCGGAGGCTGTTTGACCGAGCACGGACTGCTGTTTGACCGGCTCTTCCTTTTCAGAACGAAACAGCCAAATACAGATAAAAACTGCCCCTGCCGCAAGACAAGCGCCCAGAATTTTCAGGTTCCGCCGCATCCGCTCCGTCATCATCGCTTTCGTCATATTGCATTGCCTCCCCGCATAAGGTTTAGAGGATTAAGGGAAAAAGGAGGGGAATTCATTGAAAATAGGCTTTATCGGCACCGGAAACATGGGAACGATCCTGATTGAATCGTTTATCGAGTCAAACGCTGCCGATCCCTCACATATCACCATCACAAACAGAACAATCGAAAAAGCATTAAAACTAAAAGAACGTTTCAGCGGCATCCACGTCACCGAGGATCAGGAAAAGCTCGTACAGGATAATGAAATCATATTCATTTGTGTAAAACCGCTGGATATATATCCTTTGCTGAAAAAACTCACACCGCATTTACGGAAAGATCACATTTTAATCTCCATTACCAGCCCCGTTCAGACGGATCAGATTGAACATACGGTTCCGTGTCAGACGGCCCGCGTCATTCCGAGCATTACGAACCGCGCCTTGGCCGGCGTCTCGCTTGTTACGTTCGGCAAAAGCTGCAGCGAGTCTGCAAAAGCGGATATTCAAACGCTGTTCACTCATATTTCAAAACCTGTGGAAATCAGCAGCGGCATTACAAGAGCGGCGTCAGACATTGTCAGCTGCGGGCCCGCTTTTATGAGTTATCTCGTTCAGCGCTTTATTGACGCGGCAGTGGAAGAAACGGACATCACCAAAGAAGAAGCCGTGATTATGTCGACAGAAATGCTTGTCGGTCTCGGAAAGCTTCTTGAAACGGGGCATTACACGCTTCCCGCCTTGCAGGAAAAAGTATGCGTAAAAGGCGGCGTCACCGGAGAAGGACTGAAGGCTCTCGAAAGCGGTGTTCAGGATATGTTCAATCGTGTCTTTCAGCGTACACATGACAAATACGATGAAGATATATCGTTAGTGAAGAAGCAATTTCACGTGTAACTGAGTATGCCATAAAGAGCTTTATCGCGCCAATCGCAAAAAATGCATTTTAAAAACCATCGTTCCGTTTAAACGATGGTTTTTGGTTTGCCTGCCGTAAAGAAAAGACGTTCAGACTCTGTTGAAGGAGGCCGGTCTGTAAAATCAGCCGTCACTTTCTTCAATTCAAATCCGGTCTCTGCAAGCATTTGTTTATATTCTTCAATGTAAAATGTTTTTTGCTCATGCGTCTCGTCATAGCGGTCATAAGATTGTCCGTTCCATACGAAAAAGGACATATCATGGATGACAGAAAGCTCTTCATCGCCGGCAAAGCTTTGCCAGATATAGCTGATCTGCTCATCCTGATCCGCATGGGTGCTGTCCGGAAAAAGCTCCGTCATTTTATACGGGGAATGGACGTCAAACAGAAGCAGGCCGCCCTCCTTCAAAACTTGAAAAACACTTTTGAAGGTGCTTAAGACATCATTTTTCGTTTTTAAGTAATTTAGGGAATCACAGCAGATGACTACGGCATCAAACTGTTCTTCAAAACCGGAAAGCTCTCTCATATCCTGCTGGAGAAAAAGAATCAGCTTTCCTGTTTTTTTCTGCTGGGCACAGCTCAGCATATCTTCACTCAAATCAATCCCCGTGACTTCGCAGCCCTTTTCAGCAAGCCTGATGGATATTTCTCCGGTTCCGCAGGCAAGATCAAGCACCCTTCCCTTTTCCGGAAGAGACGCTTCGATCCAGCCCGCCCATTCATCATACGGCGCATGGGACATTAACTCGTCATATACACCGGCGAAGCCTTGGTAAATCATGAGTTCAAGCCGAGTTCAAGCTCTGCGAGCGGCGCGTCGCCCCATAGCTTTTCAAGATTATAGTAGCTTCTTTCATCTTTATGGAAAACGTGGACAATGACGTCGCCGAGATCAACTAAAACCCAGCGGGCCTCATCAAACCCTTCCATCTTTTTGACATCAATGCCGTTTTCTTCTGCCTGATCTTTAATTTCACGCGCAATGGCCTGAACCTGTTTATCAGAATTCCCGTGGCAGATTAAAAAGTAATCCGCTACAAGTGAGATTCCTTCCATGTCCAGCGCTAAAATATCTTCTGCACGTTTATCGTCGCATGCTTTTGCCGCGATTTTTAATACGGAAGCTTGATTCATTTTCCATATTCCTCCTGTCATTTTTGAGACACCAGCCAGTTATAGGTTGCAAACGTCTCCGGAAAGACCGGCTGGTTTTTTTTCATCAGAAATATCATTGTATTTTTCATCGCTTGTATGAGCGCTTCGTTCAGATCTGTTTCCGCCAGACGGCGCACCTCTTCCACTCCGGGAAAGTGGCGGCCGGGTTCAATGTAATCCGCAACGTAGATGACTTTGTCTAAAAGGGTCATTCCGGGACGCCCTGACGTGTGATAGCGGATTGCATCCAAGATCTCGGGATCAGTGATCTCCGCTTCTTTCTCAGCCAAATACGCTCCCACAGGGGCATGCCACAGCTCGGCATTGTAATCCAAGAGCTCAGCCGGCATTTTTTCCCGCACGATGATCTGCTTCATTTCTTCTTTCGGCCGGAATTTCGCATAATCATGAAAAATAGCCGCCATTTCCGCTTTTTTCGGATCTGCTCCGAACCGGCCTGCGAGAATAACCGCCGTATCTGTCACGCCGATTGTGTGGATGTAGCGATGCTCGGTCAGCTGTTCTTTGACGCAGGCAAGTGCTTCCTCACGATTCATATAAATCATTCTCCTCTATATACTGCCTCACTTTATCCGGCATTAAGTATTGCGTCGGCTTTTTTGCTTTGAGACGTTCTCTAAGCATCGTTGACGAAACGTCAAATTCCGGAACGTCGGCAAAAAGCAGCGGGTACGGGGTCTCGATATGATACCCCGGGCGCCGCACTCCGATAAATTGAATGAGCGTGAGCAGTTCGTCCAGTTTGTACCATTTCGGCAGATATTCAATCATATCCGCCCCGATAATAAAGAAAAGCTTGTCGTTCGAGTGCCGCTCCTTCAGTAAACGGACGGTATCATAGGTATAAGAAGGGCCTTTACGATCCATTTCCGCAAGCTCAAGCTTAAAGAAGGAATTAGAGCTGATGGCAAGCTTCAGCATCTCCACCCGGTGCCGGCTGTCTGTAAAGTCTTCATTCTGCTTATGCGGCGGGATTTTATTGGGCATAAACCAAATCTCATCGAGCTCCGCCTGATGAAGGACTTCATTAGCCATCAGAAGATGTCCGTTGTGCGGAGGGTCAAATGTGCCCCCGAATATTCCGATTTTCTTCATGTCAACCACCTTACGGAAGCTCGATTTGTTTATTTTCCTTTGATTCCTTATACAATACGATCGTATTTCCGATCGTCTGCACCAATTGTGAGCGGCTGCCTTTCACAAGCGCTTCTGCGACATCGTTTTTATCGTCTTCGCAGTTTTGAAGCACGCTGACTTTAATCAGCTCTCTTGCTTCTAAAGCCTCTGCAATCTGTTTCACCATGTTTTCGTTGACTCCGCCTTTTCCCACTTGAAAAATAGGCGTTAAATGATGCGCCTTTGAACGCAAAAACCGTTTTTGTTTTCCTGTTAACATTGTGTTCCTCCTAGTTTTCCTTCAACAATTGCTCTCATTAAGCCGCTGTCAGGCTCTTGTTCCGTCCACAGCTTGAAAGACAGTGCAGCCTGTTCCACAAACATGCCGACACCGTCAAGGGTTGTTAAACCTCTTTTTTCAGCTTCTTTTAAGAACGCCGTTTGAATCGGGTTGTATACGATATCACAAACGATGGCGCCCGTTTTGGCCCGTTCCAATGAGAGCGGCACGGCATCCGTTTTCGGATACATGCCGACAGATGTTGTATGAATAATGACGTCATATTGTTCAAGCTGATTTTCAGCTTCTTTTAAAGTAAGGGCGCGTTTCTGCTGAAAAGAGGGAGCAGCCGCAATCAGACTTTCCGCTTTTTCCGGCGTGCGGTTGCAAACGTCAAATTGTTTCGGCTCTCTGCGGACGATCGTCGTAAAAATCGCTCTTGCCGCCCCTCCCGCCCCAATCATGAGGATGGAGAGCTCTGATATCGGTTTGTCCAATACTTTGACTAAGGATTTATAAAACCCATCTCCGTCAGTATTATACCCGATGAGCCTGTCTCCCTCTCTTTTGACGGTATTTACGGCCCCGAGTACTTTCGCGCTTTCATGTATTTCATCCAGATGCTCCATGATCGCGACTTTATGCGGGACTGTGACGTTCACTCCGCAGATGCCAAGCGCCTTGATTCCGTTAACGGCGTCCTTGAGATGATGAGGTTCCACCTGAAACGCAAAATACTGCCCGTTGATGTTCTTATCTTGCAAAGCCGCGTTATGAATATCGGGTGACATTGAATGCCCGATCGGATTTCCGATTACTCCGTACAATTGTTTCATGCTCCCTCTCCCCTTCTCTCTATATTAATGAACGGCGGACAAATACGTGTACGCCTTTCGGAGCGTATGCCGTTATTTTTTTATCTGCTTGCTGCACCGTGACCCAGCCGAGTCCGGAAAAAACGATATCCGTCTTTCCTTCTTTAATCGTAAACGTGTGGGCCGTAAGCTCCGGAAATTCATCCAAATGATCTTTTCCGGGCGGGGTAAGCAGTTCTCCCGCATGCTTTTCGTATAAGGCATCAGCATTTTCAAGCTTTGTTCTGTGAATCATCAATTCATTCGGCATATAGCATACAAACGCCGTTTTATCGCCTGATACATAGTCAAACCGGGCAAGCCCGCCGAAATAAAGCGTTTGTTTTTCATTCAGCTGAAAAGTGCGCGGCTTCAGTTCTTTTTTCGGTGTCAGCACCTTTAAGTCACGCTTGTCCACGTAATGCGCCATCTGGTGATGGTTAATGATTCCCGGCGTATCATAAAGCGCAGATCCGTCATCAAGCGGGATTTCAATCGCATCAAGCGTCGTGCCCGGAAATTGAGAGGTGGTAATAATATTCTCTTCCCCTGAGACCTCTTTAATAATCCGGTTGATAAATGTGGATTTGCCGACATTGGTACAGCCCACCACATACACATCGCGCCCTTCGCGGTAATGTTCAATGGCGTCAATGACTTCCTTCATCCCTTGTCCGCGGGAAGCGCTGATTAAAAAGACATCAAGGGGTTTTAAGCCGTATTCTTTCGCTTCGCGTTTCATCCATTGGACGAGCCGTTCCCGCTTTACGGATTTCGGCAGGATATCGGCCTTATTACCGACAAGAATGATCGGATTACCGCCGACAAAGCGGTTCAGCCCGTTTATCCAGCTTCCGTTAAAATCAAAAATATCAACGACTTTGACAATTAGAGAGTCAGTATCGCCGATTGTGTGCAAGATATTTAAAAAGTCATCATCCGTTAATGAAACATCTTGAATTTCATTGTAATTTTTCAGTCTGAAGCAGCGCTGACAAATGACATTCTCCTTCGTGAGCGATGCCTTTGGCGCGTATCCGAGACCTTGTTTATCCTCGGTCTGGATCGTTACTCCGCAGCCGATGCAAACAACCTTTTCCATTCCTAATCCTCCCACTGAATATGGCCTTTACGTTTCAAAGAACTCAATATTCTCCGTTCAATCCGGCGGTTAAAGCGCGTCATGACTCCGTCAGAGGAAGCGACAGGCACGACGAGGATCGTATGATACCCGTTTCTGTTTCCGCCGAGAACATCAGTAAGCAGCTGATCGCCGATGACCACACAGTCTTCTTTTTTCAGCTCCATGCTGCTGACAGCTCTTTTAAAGGCGCGCCCCATCGGTTTTCTTGCCTTATAAATAAACGGTATGCCAAGCGGCTCCGAGAATAATTTCACTCTTCGTTCATTATTATTGGAGACGATCGTGACTTTAATGCCGTGCTCCTTCATTTCTTCAAACCACTCGATTAATCGAGGTGTCGCACTCGGTCTGTCCCACTCCACAAGCGTGTTGTCAAGGTCTGTAATAATCCCTTTCACATTGCGTTCCTTGAGCTTTTCCGGTGTGATATGAAATATATTTTTCACAAATTCGTCAGGTAAAAAAAACTTTTTTAACAAAACCCGCACCCTTCCTTTTCTTTCTATCATCTATATGTCGAAACCTGTCAGATTTAAAAACAAAGTCGGACTCGGTAAAAAAATTTCGACAAAAATTGGGTTTCTTCACCAGTTGTGGATAAAATTACACACATTATCCACTCTTATTACATCCGGATTTATCCAGATTATAAACAAGATACTAACAAGTTATCCACTTACGAGTGTGGATAACAGAACGATTGTTCTTATTTGTATTTCATGGTAGATTAAAGATAACCTCACCATGATTGAAACGCAACCTTCCATCATATGCTTGCGTCTGATGATTGATTACAATTGTAAGGAGGTGCCACTCCCATTAATTGGGTCCCCGGCATGAGAAAGCTTTCTGATGAATTACTAATAGAATCTTATTTCAAAGCCAATGAAATGAATTTGAGCCGTGAATTTATCGAGTTAATTGAAAACGAAATCAAAAGAAGATCGCTCGGACACATTATTTCCGTTTCTTCTTAAACAGAAAAAATTCCCGGGCGAATTTCCTTTTTTTACTCAGATGACTGATATTATATCACTTCGGTTATGCGCATTACTACCACTTTCAACAAAAAACACCCCTAAAATAGAGGTGTTTAAGAGGACGGCTGCTATATATTGAACCAATACAGACCGCCCAGAACGAGAATGACGACGAGCAGCACAACAAAAAATGCGTACCAGTACCCCGCATTCACCCGAGGAGGCGGGCATACAGGATATTGCGGAGGGAAACCGCGGTTCATAGCAATCGCCTCCAAAAGATGTTTTTTCTACAGCCTATGAAGCAGAAGCAAAACGGTTTAGGCAGCTGACGGCGTCAGCGTTCCAAAACCCGCCCATTTTTTATGCCTTCAATTAAGATTCTTGCGCCTTTTGGCGTCATATGATTTCCGGAGGGATCTATCAGTCCGGATTGGATCAGCGCCCGTTCTGTATCTTTGCCTCCGTCCGCGCGTATAAAGTGTTTCCAGTTATCCACCAGCGGCACTTTCAACTCAGCTGCAACCTGCCTCGTAACGCCGTTATAGGAATTATGCCATGTTCTCGCGCCGCCTTTTTCTTTAAAGGCTGAGGCTTTATATCTCGAATAGTAATAGAGATGATGCGTTCCGTTTCCTTCTATAACCGGGATGCACGTCATTAAAATCGGCTTTATGCCGTGATTTCTGCTTTCGTTTATGAAATAAGTCAGGTTTTCTTTAAACCGTTTCTTTGATACTCGCGGCTGATCTCCCGTCAAAATGCCCGCATCATTTGTTCCGAACATGATAAATAAATATTGGGGCTTACGCTCCAGCACGTCGCTTTGAAAGCGCAGGCGCGCATCCTCAGTCGTCTGGCCGCCTATTCCCGCATTTATAACCGTAAGACGGCCGCGTTCCGCTGTTTTTAAAATGTTTACCCACTGCTGCGCCTTCGGATAATCACGATAATCCCAGTTGGAACCGCGCGTATTGCTGTCGCCGAACGCGACAACACTTTTCTCTTTGCCCGCAGCGCATCCTGATAACAGACAGGTTATCGTAATAAAAAGAACAGCAAACTTCATTTTCTCTCCCCCCAAACCTTACCTCCTATGGTACACATCTCTTTGGCGGCTTTCAACGCGGCGCTCTCTTTACTGGATATGAAAAGGACCGGAATCCTGTCCGATCAAATCCGAAACCTTAACAAACGTGTAGCCCTGCTTTTTCAGCTGGGGAATGATTTCTTTCAAAGCCTCAACCGTCTGGCGCCGGTTTCCTCCGCCGTCATGCAGAAGAACGATATCTCCATCTCTGGCATGTGAAACAACGTGCCTGACGATTTTTCCTTTTCCGGGCCTTTTCCAGTCTCTCGGATCTTGGTTCCATGACCACATGATGATATGATAGCCCTCTTTTAAGAGGCTTTTGAAAGCCGTATGATTCAGCGACCCTCCCGGCGGGCGGAATAACTTGTCCCCTTCCGGCTGCAGCGATCTGATATGATGCGCGGAGCTGTGAAGCTCTTGTAAAATGTCTTTGCGTTTTAATCGGTGAAAATAAACATGGTTCATCGTATGGTTGCCGATTTCATGCCCTTCTTCAACGATGCGTTTTGCCGTTACGGGGTATTTGTCTATACGGCTCCCGATACAAAAAAAGGTTGCTTTAACATTGTGCTGTTTCAGCACGTCTAACACAGCCTCCGTATAGACAGGATGGGGGCCGTCATCGAAGGTTAAAGATAGCTTCTTTTTTTCAGACCTTATATCCCAGTACACGTTTCCCGTCTTCTCCATGTCACTTCTTTTTAAAGATTTCGCATCGGCGGACACGGCAGTGAGACTCGTGAGGACGCATATCATGATGATCAGATGAAAGCATCTCAACGTTTACACCTCCAGTAAACACTACTGTTAACGTGTCCCCTTTTGTATAAAATCATTCTCTGCATCAAATGATGCACATCACCCGCTTCCCGCCTGTTTTTGTCCTACCCGGTGCCAGCCGTTTCTCATCAAACGGCAAATGCTGATAAACAAGTACGCTTATCGGACAGCTTATTTTAATAGAAGGAGATAGATTTGTGCTGTATACTAATTGAAAAGAGGTGAACGTACAGATGATAAAAAAGGGATTCAGTCTTGCCGTCATCATTGCTGTCGTGATGATCGGCTTTATGCAAAAAGACGTCTGGCTCAGCATGATTCGCGCGGGCGGCATGTACGCCGTGCTTATGAGTATCCTTCTGGTCGCAGCTGACGTATTTTTTCCGATCGTTCCATTCGCCATTATCGCGGCCTTAAACGGAGCGGTTTTCGGGATTGTAAACGGAGTGTGGATTACATTGTCAGGCGCGATGCTCGGAACAATGGCATTGTTTTTTCTCGTCCGGTACGGATTCAGAGACTGGGCCAGAAAAAAACTGGTGGCTTACCCGGCCGCGGCTCAATATGAAGGTTCATTTCATCAGCACGCGTTTACGGCGGTGCTTTTCGGGCGGCTGATTCCGATTATACCGTCGCTTGCCATGAATACCGTCTGCGGGCTGAGTAATATACGATGGCCGATCTTTTTTTCTGCGTCGGTGCTCGGCAAAATTCCGAACATTGTGATCGTGACCGTCGCAGGCGCTTCATTTACAAGCAACAAACTGCTGTCTTTCGGGATTTACGGAATGTATATGCTCGTCTTAATGGCAGTCATTTATAAGAAGTTTCCCGGTCTTTTAAAAACAACAAAAAAATGAAGCGCGTACCGCCTCCTATTCCGGCGGTACGGCTCCTCTCATTCTGAGAACTTTTCCGTTTAATTCTAAATTGATGCAGCTTCGTTCCGCGTTCTCTTTGCTGCTCAGTAAAGGTGCACATAACCGATTTTTTGGCTGCGGTAAAAGTTGATGGCAGCTTCAAGCTGTCCGATCGGCTGCCCGTTATGAAGAAGCAGCTTAAAATTGTCGGGTGAGCATTAGATTTGGGATGACAGCCACCTGAGATACTCATCCTCACGAAATGAAACGGCCGTCTCTTTATGTTTCTTTAAATTGATCCGCTTGAAACACATCGGGAGTCCTCCTTTTTGAGGCCGCAAATAAGAACGAGCATAAAACGGCTGCCAACGCCAGCATAACAGCAGCCCCTGCGATGACGATGACGCGGACGGAAGAACTGACAGCCGCCGCTCCGAAAACCGCCGTTACCAATATAATGAAGACGGCTTCGACTAATGAATAAAAGCTCCCCACTCTCCCCATGATGTCCACCGGAACATTCTTTTGATAAAACGTCAGAAAGCCTGTATTGGCAAACGCCAGAAAAAAAGCGAGAAGGAAAAATCCGAAAGCAGCCGTCCAAAAAACGTCAGAAAACGCATAAATCATATATCCGGCCGCTGTGAATAAAGAGCCCATTCCCATCAATAAAGAAGCCGGCATTTTTTTATTAAAGATTACATTGACAAGCGCCCCCGCAATAATGCCTGCCCCTGAGACACTGACGAGAAAACCGTAATCGGCATCAGTCAGCTGAAGAACTTCTTTTGAAAAAGCGGCTTCAAGCGAATCAAGCGCGGATAGCATAACGGTCATGACCAGACTGAATAAAAAATAAATGATCATGACATTTCGCGCCGTTCGGCTGAAGCGATAGACGAGCTTCCAATCTTCTTTGTACACTGCCAAAGAAAGCTTCCGTGCGGGAGAATGTACGTGGGGCTCATTTTCAAGGCTCGGCAGCATCATCGTGATGAAACCGGACAGCACTAAAGCCGCCGCATTCACCCAAATCGCAAAAATCGGCGTGCCGGCGATAAAAAGCAGCCCGGCCGCAGCCGGCCCGAGGAGAAAAGCCCCTGATTCCGACAAAGCCCTTAGTGAATTGAATCGTTTTCTCCTTTCAGCCGGAATAAGCATCGTCACATACGCCATGGAACACGGACGAAACATCGCATTGGCCATTTGAATCAAAAACACGATACAATAAATGGAAAACAAAGACCTTACAGTAAACATCAGCGGCAGAACGGCAATGAATGCAGCCCGGATGAAATCAAGCGACATCATCATATTCCGTTTGTTACACCTGTCGATGATGCTGCCCGCCCACCCATTTGTCATCAAAACAGCCGCAGGCCTGATTAAATAAAGGATGGAAACCGCAAAAGCAGACCCCGTTTCTTTTAAAACAATAAGATTAAGAGACAAAAAATAAATCCATTCACCAATATTTGCTATCCCGATTCCGGTTAACAGAAGCATCGGGTACCGCCAAGACTTCAGGTTTTTCATCTTATCCCTCCCTTAGAAATAAAAAACGCCCTCAAGACAATAAAGTCTTGAGGACGGGAAACAGCCCGCTATGCCACCTCAATTCGGTTTGGTGCCGGCCTCTTGCCGGGTACAAAGCTTACTCGGTAACAGGAGTATCCGCCGCATCATCCTCGTTTTTCATGATTCCGATGCGAAGCTAAGAGGTTTGTTTCAACACATCCATTCATACTCCTTCACAGCTCCCGGAGCTCTCTGTCATGAATGATATCTGTCTACTCGTCTCTTCAGCGCTTTTCGTTATATTCTTTTCACCCTTACTTTTTTTAACAATATACAGGCTCAATCAGCAAAAATCAAGAGGCTGTAAGAAATAAAACCTGCCTTTGATTAATTTCCCTGTACAGACACAAACAGCCTGACTGCCACATACAGTTACATATAGGCTTTTGCCTACATAACTTTGTGGAGGTGAGGATGGTGACAGGTGTTTTTGCAGCGCTCGGGTTTATTGTGAAAGAACTCGTGTTTTTAGTATCATACGTGAAAAATAATGCCTTTCCACAACCGCTCTCAAATAGTGAGGAGAAAAAATACTTAGACCTTATGGCTGAAGGCGATGAACATGCCCGCAACATGCTGATCGAACACAATCTCCGTTTAGTCGCCCATATTGTGAAAAAATTCGAAAATACGGGAGAGGACGCAGAAGATCTGATCTCCATCGGTACAATCGGGCTGATCAAAGGAATTGAAAGCTACTCAGCCGGAAAAGGCACGAAGCTTGCCACATATGCCGCACGATGTATTGAAAATGAGATTTTAATGCATCTGCGCGCATTGAAAAAAACGAAAAAAGACGTCTCCCTTCATGATCCGATCGGCCAGGATAAAGAAGGGAATGAAATAAGCCTGATCGATGTCCTCAAGTCGGAAAGCGAGGATGTGATCGACACCATTCAGCTCAACATGGAACTTGAAAAGGTCAAAAAATATATCGATATTTTAGACGATCGCGAAAAAGAAGTCATCGTCGGCCGCTTCGGGCTTGATTTAAAAAAAGAAAAAACGCAGCGCGAGATCGCAAAGGAGCTCGGCATTTCAAGGAGTTATGTGTCGCGGATTGAAAAACGCGCATTGATGAAGATGTTTCATGAGTTTTACCGGGCGGAAAAGGAGAAGCGGAAGAAGAAGGGAAAGTGAGCGAAAAGCCGGATCTGACACTCCGGCTTTTTTCGCATTTTAGGACATTCCTCTTCAAGTATAACTTCAGGATTTAAAAGTAAAACATAACAAATGAATAGAATTGGTACAATCGTTAACCTTTTTAATGATTTTGAACCTCATAGGAACCCTTACATGACAGGGTTTTTGTTGTTTTTCATTGTTTATCAAGATCTAAAGCAAAAGAACTTGCTATTTCTCAAATACATCCACCAAATTTTCAATGTTAGTTTGCTTTTCATACATACTACTAATAAAAGTAAAACCTTATTAGAACTTTACAAGACAAGCTGAATTGACTATAGTCTAATTAGACTAAAATATTAATGTAAAGAAGTGAAAGATCAGATGATAAAGTCTTTTTTAATGTTGGGGCAGTCGAATATGGCGGGCCGTGGATTTTTGAATGAAGTAGACCCTATCTATAATGAAAAAATTAAAATGCTGCGTAATGGACAGTGGCAGATGATGACAGAGCCGATTAATTACGACCGTCCGGTTTCCGGCGTTGGCTTGGCGGCATCTTTTGCAGATGCTTGGTCGAAAGCTCATCCCGATGAAGAAATTGGCTTGATCCCTTGTGCGGAAGGCGGCAGTTCATTGAATGACTGGCATCCGGAAGGCATCCTTTTTCAGCATGCTTTGTCCGAAGCCCGCTTCGCCCTCCGTTCCAGTCAAATTTGCGGAATCCTTTGGCACCAAGGTGAGAGTGACAGTTATCGTTCGCTGCATGAAACTTATTACGAGAAATTAACTCTTATCATTGAGACGCTAAGAAACGAGTTGAAACTTGATGATGTACCGTTGATTATTGGAGGGCTTGGTGACTTTCTTGGGAAGACCGGTTTTGGACAGCACGCGTCTGAATTTCGACAGGTTAATGAACAATTGCTGCGTTTTGCTAATGAACAACAGAATTGTTATTTTGTTACTGCGGCAGGTTTGACTGCGAATCCTGATGGCATTCATTTAGACGCAGCTTCACAACGCAAATTCGGTTACCGCTATTTCGAGGCTTTTTCGAAAAAGCACCATATCCTGAAACCCATTTCGGGAGAGGAGCAATCACTGAAAGTGAAGGGTGACTATTCTAAAACAGAACAGATTTACCTTCATAGTATGGATTTGGCTTCGGGTAAAATCACGTACGCGGAATTTGAGGCGCGGATGGCGAAGGTGATGAAACCATGATTCCCTTACTTATCCTTGGCTTGCTCATCCAAAACCCCGGAGCTCACGGCTATGAACTTCTGGCCTTAATGGAAAAACGTCATTACAAATACATTGTTAACTTCACGAAAGGTTCATTTTATTACAATCTGCAGCAACTTGAAGAAAAGTGTTTGATTGAACAGATTCAGCAGAAACCCTCAACCAGCGGGCGTGAAATCCGTAACTTTAAAGTCACAGATTCGGGAAGGGCAGAATTTGAAAAATTAATGATCAAATACGGCACCAAATCGGAATATGTGAACCTGCAATTTTATGGGGCGTTACTCTTTGCCGATGAAATCGACAAAAATAAATTACTGGATCTGATCCAATCACAAATTGATCAGACTAAAACTCGAATCGAGCTCCTTGATGAATACCTGTCCATCACTCAAGAAATTCCCGGCACAATCAATTACTTTCGCCGTATGAATGAAAATTCCCGTTCACATCACTTGGTTAATTTAGAGTGGTTCGAAAAATTGAAAGCAGAAATAGAGTGAACTATTGCATAATAAAAAAATGCAATGTGGAATATATAAGAATATTTTAGCTAAATATAAAACCTGTGTCGCAGATATCTAGTAACACTATTGATACAGGTTTTATACCCCTTCTTTAATTAAACCAGCTAATAGGGTTGTCAACACTTGCCCCCCAACAAGAGCAAGTGAATCTGCTGCGCGTTCTTCTTTTTCAATCCGTATGAATAACCACTTTTCACCACCTATTCAGTATCAAGTAAGTCAACTGATTTTTCTCCTTCTTCCGCTAAACTGCTGCTTTAGTCGAATAAAAAAAGTGATCTCCCTTAAGGAAGAATCACTTCCTCTAATTGAACAAGCAGTGAAGATGAACATCGTTCTCGACATCAACTAAAATTTTTTAACTGCCTCCGCGTATGCAGCTTTCAATTGATTGATAGTAAACCCCTCCCGCAAGAAAACTCCGTCTTTTTCTATTTTCTTTTCAATATAAAACAATGATAACTTTCTTTCATCTTATGAAACCCAACCAGTTATTAGATGTTTTCTTTATCTGTACAAATACAGGTGAGTAACTTAATTTATTACATATAAGTTATCCTGCAAAACTGTGCACGAAATGTCGGGCAGATACATTTCGCTCCTGTTATTCTTTTGTTAAAGGAGGTCAAATAAATGGATTCGCTTAAAAGGATGAACAGCGCATTAACGTATATTGAAGAAAACCTCACGAACGCTATTGATTTCAAAGAAGCAGCAAGGCTTGCTTTCTGCTCTGAATATCATTTTAAAAGGATGTTTTCCTTCCTTACAGGTATTTCATTATCGGAATATATTCGCCGCAGACGTCTTACTCTTGCAGCTTTTGAACTTAAAGACAGAAGCGTAAAGGTGATTGATCTTGCAATAAAATACGGTTATCACTCACCAGATTCTTTTGCACGAGCATTTCAAAATCTGCATGGCATAAACCCATCAGAAGTTAAACATAATGGCCATTCACTTAAAGCTTATCCGCGAATGACCTTCCAGTTATCAATCAAAGGAGGAAATGAAATGAACTATCGCATTGAAGAAAAAGAGGCATTTCGCATCGTCGGCATTAAAAAAAGAGTCCCTATTTTGTTCAAAGGCGTGAATCCTGACATTGCATCGATGTGGGAAAGTTTAGATGAAGCAGCAATCAAACAACTAAAAGAGCTTTCTAATACAGCGCCTGCAGGGCTCATCAGTGCATCCACGAACTTTTCTGAAGGCCGGACAGAGGAAAACGGAGAGCTTGATCACTATATTGGCGCAGCCACAACGAAACATTGCCCAAATCACCTATCACAGCTTGAAGTCCCTGCCTCAACATGGGCTGTATTCGAAGCAGCCGGATCATTTCCGGATGCACTGCAGGAAGTATGGGGGCGGATTTATTCCGAATGGTTTCCATCGTCACATTATGAACAAATTGAAGGCCCAGAAATCCTGTGGAACGAGCATAAGGATGTAACATCGCCATCTTTTAAAAGTGAAATTTGGATACCCATTTCAAAAAAGGAATATATCTGACAATGAAATTAGAGGAATTAAAGGTTTTAAGGAAGGGGTCTTATCCCTTCCTCTTTATGTCACTAACCCGATCTGCGGCAATATTGATGCCACTAATCTTCGAATTGAGTTTTTTAATGAGCAGAGCCGATCTTACTGAAAATATAAATTGAGGTGTATTGCGTTTTGATGATCTGCTTCTCACTTCTTATTTTCCGCCTTAACGCCCGATCATTTCTGCAATTCTTCCCCAAAGTCTGACGTTGATGATTGACCGCCAAGTCTCCCGTTTTGATTCCTGCCTTCACGGTTTCCCGAAGTGAGTTTTCTATTAATTCCGCTGCTTCTTTCCGGAAATAAATCACTTCACAACAGACAAACTGAAGGCGGTATAAAAAAACAGCTCCGTTAAAATGGCCGGAACTGTCTTTCAATTTGCAGTTATCTCCATCCGTTAGTTTAATTAGAATTCAGATAATCCAAGACACGATCAACTCTTTCATTGACTGAGTAATCTCCTTCAATTTTTAACAATGGACAAGATAAATCCGCCATCCAATGTTCGTGTAAAGCTTTGCTTCTAACTTCCATTCCGGAATGATCATATAAAGACGCCCACTCTAAAAATGTTTTTGATTGTTCATATTTACTGCCGCCGGCTAACACTTCGTTTCCATAACGCTGAAATTCCCTATGCCTTAATCTCTCAAGCCGTATGTCCTGCGGAATCCATAAGAAGATGACTAGGTCAAAATAACTTTTTAGATCATCGCCCCAGCGGCACACTGCGCCAGAAAGAATCCATTTCTCATTTATTGTCAAGTCTTTTTCAAGCAACTTTCTTCTTTCAGGGATTTCTCTTTTTTTAGTGAATTTATCTGTCCAATAGTAATCATCAGTATCAAGATGCGTATGCGGCAAATGCTTTGATAATGCAACACCCAATGTTGACGTTCCGACACCAGAGGCTCCCAATATGTGAATCTTATTTTTCATACTTCCCCTCCTTATGAAGCAACCAAACTCCCTGTTGCATAAGATACTTACTATTATTTTGACATAAATCCCCAAAAACCTTTACTTTGCCAGGGGAATCCAGATGCGGTTAAAACCATACCGCTTACGAACTTCATAGTCATTTTCAAACAGTGATTAACTTTCTCTCCGGCCTATTTTAATATCCTCATACACTTTTTCAAAAGTCTCGATTGGCAGTGAAAACTTGGTTGTTTTCTCGTTGCGGTAATTGATTACGATCTCAATTTGATTATTTTTTTGTTCAGACCCAATAAGTGCATTCTCCCATTTATCTCTGATTGAAATGATACAATTTTCCATTTTTCTTTTCCTTTTTCTTATAAATGTAATTCACTTTAACTCCCCTTTCATTGATCGGCAAAAGGTTCCGTAATAAGGAAGCTCCTCCAAAAAAGGATCAAAACTTTTATCAAGTTTGATCCTTTTCCCTTTTTAGTCATTTCTTCGCGAACGTTTATAGACATTCATGGTTACCAGCCAGCTCATAACAACGATTCCTGTAAAAAGAATGAGCATATTACTGTACAAATAAGCGGAATGATCATCGTTAACAGGCAGCAGCCTTTGATTCAGCAAGCTGATCGATAATAAACCGCCTGCAATCGAAATACCCGTTCCCTCTGATAAAAAGCTCGTAAAATTAAGCAGACTCATTCCGGCGCCGGCTTCCTTTTGTTTCAAACTGCCAGACACAATTGTAGATATAACCGTTTTTGTGAAGGAGAGCCCCCCAAAAACAAAAACGATTATGACGGTCATAAGCCAAGGTGCCGCATCTATGAAAAAGGCAGCGATTAAAAAGCTGGAAGACATCAATACAATCCCAATGGTCAGCACATACAAAGAACCTTTCCGATCAACAAGCAATCCTCCAATGTAACCGAAGATGATGACGCTCATCGTCCCGGGGAACATAATCCCGCTTCCAATTGCCGCAGTACTTAAATGGTGAACATCTTTCATCATATAAGGAACCATAGACACAAATCCTGCAGCAGTGCCGAATATCAGGCCTCCGCTAAGGACGCCCGTCATAAACAAAACATTTTTCCCCAGTGCAGGGTCAACAAAGGGATCTTGAGTTTTCCTAATATGTTTCACAAATATCAGGAAAGCCAGAATACTGATGATCAGAAAAGACATTCTATATGACGTTGTAAACAGCAGAAAAAATACGATGCCTGCAGACATTAATAAAATCCCCGTCATATCAAAGCGCCCGCTGATTCTTTCTTCCTTTTCCAGCAGTTTCATCAGGAATGGAACGGTGATAACTGTTGCTGTCGGAATAAGCAGCAAATATGACCAGTGAATATAATGAGCGATCATTCCGCCGATAGCTGGTCCGACACCTTCCCCCATTGCCACCAGCGACCCGATCAGACCAAATGCTTTACCCCTGTTTTCTTTCGGAATATAGCGTACTACTGCAACCATCACAAGAGCCGGGAATGCGGCTGCACCAGCCCCTTGAATAAATCGGGCCAGAATGAGTACAGGAAAGAAAGAGTGTCCGACAAATCCAATGATCGATCCGAAGCCATTTACCATAATTCCAAATAGGAGCAGTTTTTTGATGCCCAGCTGATCTGATAACTTCCCATACAGAGCAGTTCCGATAGAAAAGGTTAACATAAAAGCCGTGTTCACCCAGTTTGCACTCGCTGGCAGTTTATGAAAATCGTTAGCGATATCAGGTAGCGAGACGTTCAAAACCATTTCATTTAATACGCTGAAAAATGACAAAACACAAAGCCAAATGAACACTTGGTTGTGCCGTAAAGCTGACTGTGAATAAGGCGTATTCACAAATTTCCCTCCATTAATGAGGGCAGACGCAGTTTATAGGGCCATTGATACGCTTCCCTCTTTTAATTGTACCCTGTTCATTTTTTTGCACTTCATACATAACTCCCCCTGCATTGATTGATATACCTTATTATAAATCCTCAAGCCGATGTTTTGAATACTTTGCGGCACACACCCGCTAAATGACGAAACATCAAATACTGTTATATTTAAAATTTACAGTACCAAAAAACCGCAATTTCATTTGCTGTTGAAAAATTGGAATAAAGCATTGTATCGACCGCTCCTATGACAAAGTTATATTTGGCATAAAAATGACAAGCTGAAACATTAATATCTTGTGTTTCAAGCATAAGACCGCATAAATGATTCTCCTTTGCCCACTCAATCGCTTTATGTAATAAAGCCGTCCCGACACCATTTTTTCTATAATCTTTTGCAACGGCAATGTCTTCAATCAGTGCGTATCCATTCCAATTAGAACGAAGCATACTCCGGCCGACACAGTCGTTCTCTGCGTAATAAAAAAAGACAACTTTATCCGCTTCTTTAATATAACTGACATCAATGTCTTCATCGTCATATTTTTTGACATAAGGTTCAGCAAATTTCTCCTCTGTATATGTCCAAACATTGTTTTCAAATGAAGGGATGATTCTCCCTGAAACAACGAAAGGTTCGTTTGGTTTATAGAAGTCTTTCATATTGAATTGAGTCATTTTAGTTATCATCATAATCGCCTTTCTGCAGTTATTGAACTCACTTTACACCTTTTGAACTGTTGATTCGTCTGCATGTCACGAAGACTAAAACAAAAAAGATACCAACATTGATTGGTATCATCTATTCGTTCGAGCCCTTACAACAACATCCTATTTCGGAGCTTCCAAACCAAATGTTGTCCATTCCTCTTTTGCCGGACCATAAATACCCGGAACAGGTAAACCTGCTTGTCTCATAAGGACAGTCATTTGTCCTCGATGATGGTTTTGATGTTGAATTAAAAACATCAAAAGTGAACCATTCGGCAATTGCTGACCAATAAAGTTGACACATTCTTGAAGTGTATCGTCAGTCCATTGCGTTTTTAACGCCTGCACAAATGCATTACTGGCTTGATGATAACTCTCAGCAATAAACCGCGCCGATGCAGGAACAGGATAATCTTCAGCCGGAGCGTGGAACGTTAAATCTGTGTTCGAGGTAATGATATGAATGGCCGCGACAGTATGCCATGCAATACGGCCTAAAGTCCAATGTTGTGAAGTGATTTCTTGTTTAAGTGATTCATCAGTCAGATGATTCAGCAGTTTTTGTGTCGCATCGGCTTCGAATTCCCAAGATTTCAAAAAATGGTCTAAGGTTTGAAACATAAAAATCCTCCTTATCCTTTTTTGTGTTTCTATGTATCTGCAGTTCAATTATAGTGCTCCGTTTAGTTAAAAAAGAACAAAACGATACACAGACAATACAATAACAGACAAAATATAAGAACATAACAGATCACTCTATACTTCCTTTTCTTCAATCGGCAAAAAAGGATAGCTGTTCAAACAGGATTCTTCTGTGTCTAATATTTTCGCTTTACAAAAGTCCATACCGTCTTAGTGATTGAACCGGAGATAAAACAGCTCCCCGTCATCATAGCCACCCAAATGAAAAATGTCGGTTCGGCACCTATTACAATAAACATAAATATCAAGGACAAAATGAATACAATAACAACCATCATCCATACTTTTTTGAAGATGAAATATCCTAAAATCCCTAACAGAAAAGAAGCTGCCGGAAGAAAAATGAGAATGATATACGCGGGACTCAACAGCGGGCTAATACAAACACCTCCCAATTTTAAAACGAGGAAGTTCCTACTTTTTGTCTGATATCAAATGATTTGAAGTGATTTATTTCATCTTGATATTACGTCTTTTCATTCATTTTATACATATTATACCAATACAATTGGGTCAAATATAGATATTTGTTCATTTTTAACATATTTTCGGAAAATCAGGAGTGATTTAAAGTCGGAGGATAGCCCGCTTTTTCTTTTCCTAGTAAGCCCTGCCGCATTGGCTTTAGCCGATCTGCTTTCTCATTGTTTTTGCAGCGCTAATATTCTCATAATCGTGTGCATGACGCTGCTTTCGTCATTTGATTTGATGACAAAGTGCGCCGCATCTTTTATTTCATCAATGGCGTTCTTAACCGCAAAGCTGTAGGAAGCCGCTTCCATCAATTCTTTGTCATTGCGGCCGTCTCCGAATGCCATTGTTTCATCAGCCGAAACCCCTAATAATCGCTGCAGTTCTTGTACTGTTGATCCTTTATGTATTCCGATATTTGATATGTCCATCCAGGTATCTTCTGATGCTACGATATATAATTGGTGAAAAAATTCATGCAGCTTTTCTCTCGTTTCCGGACAGTTGGCGTCGGGGTCATGAACCGTAATCTTGATAAAATCGTCTTTTATCTCAGTAAAATCAGTTATTTTCGTTACATGTGCATAAGAGGCATTTACATATTTCATTTCACTTTCAGACAGATTTTCTTTTACGATCGCGCCTTTTTTTGTGCACGCGATAATGGTGTGCCCGCAGCTGATTTTTTCTAAAGCGCCTATAATTGACAGTCCGGCTTTATTGCTGATCAAAGATTCATATACGAATTTGCCGTTCTTTTTCATACGTGCGGCACTGTCTCCTAAAATCCAAAAATCTTTCGCGTCTTCTCCGAATAAGGCTTCCACCCTTTCACACTGTTTCCCGGTGCAGATGGCGAAAGCGACATGCTGTTCCTCCATTACTCGTTTTGTCTTTTCAAATAACGTTCTGTCAAAATCGCCTTGATTATTTAAAAATGTGCCGTCTAAATCCGTAATCACTAATTTAATCATCGTTCAGCACCTCCGCAGTTAAAATGTCTTTTTTCAGACAAAGGGTTTTTCACATTTGAGAATGGAATCAATCGCGTTTAAGACCCCTTCCTCATTGTTTGATTGCGCGATATGCGCCGCGGCCTGTTTAATGCTTTCCTGCGCATTATCCATAGCGACTCCGTATTTCACGGCAGACACCATCTCCAAATCATTGCCGCTGTCTCCGAAGGCCGCGCATTCTTCATCATTTATCCCCCATTGTTTCTGGAGAAGCCTAATCCCGCTTGCTTTATGAAGCCCCGGTATGATCAGATCTATGTCACCGTGCCCGCTTGATACAGGCGTGACGAAATACCCGATGGCGTCTTTTAAATGCCTCAGAAGTGCGGAACAATGTTCGGCGGGAGAACTGATGGAAAATTTTAAAATGTCATCATCGATGTTTTCAAAATGCGGCACCCTTTTTAACACATAATAATACTTACTGGCATGCAGATATTCATCTTCACTGGCATTTTCATGAATATACGCGCTTTTTTTTCCGCAGACAATGACGTTTTTCACCTCATACTGCTCTAAAGCACGGATCACTGCTTTTATAGTGTCTTCAGACATGTTACCCGTGAATAATTCTTCTCCGGCATTCACGACGAAAGCGCCATTCTCGGCAACGAAAGCGATTTCACTTTTGATTTCCGGAAAGAAGGATGTAAGCTGCGCATATTGGTTTCCGCTTGCTACGGCAAATTTAATTCCCCGCGCTTTTAATTCACGATACTGATTCATAAAACGCTCTTTGTTATATGCCATTTCATCATTCAAAAACGTTCCGTCCATATCAACCGCTATCAGTTTGATACTCATATTGTCCTCCTTTTTTCGGCCGCTTTTGTCAGCAACCCTTGAAGAGATCATAATAAAGCGTATGAACGAATTATATCCGCAGTTGTTTTGCACCGTAAATCATTGGCTGACGTCTTGTTTTGAATGACACAAAAAGTGATTTGTCACATAAAAATAACACTATGTTTCTTTTAAAAATGATATGTTACGATGAGATGTACATTCACCATTCTCATAAAAAGGAGAATCCCCCTGCATGTTCACACACGAAATGATTGCTTCATTTAACGAGCTTGAAACTTCTTTATACAACTACATCTCCCAAAACAGCGAGAAAGTCGTCTATATGCGAATCCGTGAATTGGCAAATGAAACCCATGTATCTACGGCTTCTATTTTACGTTTCTGCAAAAAAATAAACTGTGAAGGGTTTTCGGAGTTTAAGGTGAAGCTGAAAATGTATGCGGAGGCAAATAAAAAAACGATTTTAAAGAGTCCCCATCATTCCGTTGCCGAGTTTTTTGAAAGAACAGTAAGCGGAGGGATGGAAGAAAAGCTGAAGGAAGCAGCAGCCCTTGCAGCCGATGCAGAAAGCGTCATTTTTATCGGAGTGGGTAGTTCAGGAATTCTCGCCGAATACGGAGCCAGATATTTTTCGTGCTTAGGGAAACTTTCAATGTATATTAAAGATCCTTACTTTCCGGCCCATTCCCATTTCCGCCATAACAGCATCACGATCGCATTATCGGTTTCAGGTGAAGGAGATTCTACGGTGACTCATCTGAATCAGCTGAAACAAGAAGGAAGCCGGGTCATCAGTATTACAAATCATAAACATTCAACCATTGCCAAGATGTCCGATGTGAATATTTCATATTACGTGACGGAAGAATGGGTTGAAAATGCGAATATCACCACCCAAATCCCCGCTATGTACATACTTGAATCAATGGCTCGGGAGATATACAAATTGAGAGATTAAATTCAGGAACGGACCACGGAAATTTCGGCCTTTTTGTAAAAGTAACGAGAAACCCTTCTCTGCTGCCAGAGAAGGGTTTTGAAGATCACAGATGAGACACAATACACTTTGCATGGCCCGCCAGTTTATATTCTCCCAAACCGGAAGGCAGGAGAATGTGATCTCCTTTTCTAAAGGGATGTTCATGCCCGCCTGCAATTATTATTCCGTCTCCTTCGATCACGCTGACAAGAAGGAAGGGATGATTCTGGAATAAATTTGCTTCACCTTTTACATCCCACTTTTCGACTGAAAAATAAGGACATTCTATTAAAACAGCTGCCAGCAGATCATCTGTTTGTTTATATTGAACGGTCGGCCGTTCACGGACAGATGGAACGTCTGTCACTTCTATACTTTTTTCCAAATGGAGCTCGCGCAGCCTGCCGTCCGCATCTTTTCTTCCGTAATCATACAATCTGTAAGTCGTATCTGAATTTTGCTGCGTCTCTAAAATAAGTGTGCCCTTTCCAATCGCGTGAACGGTGCCGCTTGGGACAAAAAAGAAATCTCCCGGCTTTACCTTAACTCTGTTCAGAAGTCCGTCCCATTCTCCGCGCTCAATCATGGATATCAGTTCTTCTTTTGTTGTTGCGCTGTGGCCGAAAATGATCTCCGCATCTTTTTCACAATCAATGATATACCAGCATTCGGTTTTTCCAAGTTCCCCGTTTTCATGCATTTTGGCAAAGTCATCATCCGGATGCACCTGAACGGACAGGTCTTGGTCCGCATCCAAAATTTTTGTAAGAAGAGGAAAACGGTCTCCTTCAAGGTTTCCGAATAAATCTCTGTGATGCTCCCACAATTCACCGAGCGTACATCCTTTATACATGCCGTTTCGAACTGTGCTCTGCCCATTTTGATGAGCGGCAAAGGCCCAGCACTCCCCTGTCCGCTCGGACGGAATATTATAGTGAAAATCACGCAGGGCGGCGCCTCCCCAAATTCTTTCTTTGAAAACCGGATTGAAAAATATCGGTTCAGTAGACATGATCATCCCCCGCTTTATTCGATTTCTTCCAGAAGCTCATACGCCTCTTCTTTTGTCTGAACGGAGAGCAGCCTTTCCCTATAGCTGTCATCCATCAGTTTTCGGGATAACATCTGCAATATTTTCAGATGCTGATTTCCGCCGCTTTCCTTCGGTACGGCAATCATAAAAATCAGTTTTGCATCAGAACCATCAAGGCTGTTCCAGTCAACACCCGAACGTCTTATTCCGAATGCGACACCCGGCGTTCTGACGGCATCAGACTTTCCGTGCGGAATGGCGATATTCATACCTATCGCCGTGGTTCCCTGCTGTTCACGGCTCAAAATGGCCTGCTTAAATCCGCTGTCAGACAGAAGCATACCTTTACGGGACAATTTCTCGATCATTTCATCGATAATGTCATCCCTCGTTTCGCCGGATAAATGCGGTTCAATCAAGTCCGTGCTGATAATGTCAGTCAGTTTTTTGATTTCGGTCATCCCGGCTTTTCGGCTGTCAGCCTGAGATGGTTCCTTTGTTTCTTTTGCCGCTGCAGCTTCATTTGGTGCGGCAGACGGCAGCACCTCACCGGGCGCGGGGGATTTCGCCATATCTTTCTTCAGTACATTAACCAACAGAGCGGTGACAAGAGAGCCTGCTGTTACAGCGATAAAAAACATCAATACATGATCTACTGCTCCAAGTACAGCAACGATGGGGCCGCCGTGTGCCACTCTGTCCCCCACATGGCCGATCATCGCTATCACCGAGCCGGTCATAGAACCCGCCATAATACTCGGGATCACACGAAGGGGATCTTGGGCCGCAAATGGAATGGCTCCTTCCGTGATACCGAAAAGGCCCATCGTAAATGACGCTTTTCCCATTTCTCTTTCTGCGGCGGCGAATTTTCTTTTTCCTAAAAACGTCGCAATCCCAAGCCCTATCGGCGGTATACAAATGGAAACGGCAATCGGGCCCATAATTTCATAATTTCCTTCTCCGATCATTGCCGATCCGAATAGAAAGGCCACCTTGTTTACGGGTCCTCCCATATCAAAAGAGATCATCGCTCCTAAAATCAATGCCAGGAGAATTGAGCTCGAGCCTTTCATTCCCGCAAGCCAAACCGTTAATGATGCGAAAATATGAGCGACGGGGGCGCCGATCAGAAATACAAACGCCAAACCGACGATCAGTGAGGCAAACACCGGAATAATAATGATCGGCATAATCGGCTGTATTGCTTTAGGAACTTTACATTTTTTGATTCCAAGCGCCGCATATCCCGCCAAAAATCCCGCAATGATTCCTCCAAGAAATCCTGCGCCGCTCGCACTGTCGTAAAAGCTGCCGGATGCCGCAATATATCCGCCGATCATTCCGGGGACAAGACCCGGCTTATCGGCGATGCTGAACGCGATGTACCCGGCTAAAATCGGGATCATGAATGAAAAAGAAGCGCTGCCGATCTGTTCAATCGTTTTCCAAAAAGACGCATCCGGAATGACTAAGCCCTTTGGTGTTTTTTCTCCTCCAAGCGTCAATGCAACCGCTATCAATAATCCGCCGACGACAATGAAAGGAACCATAAAAGAAACGCCGTTCATTAAATGACGGTAAATCGGATTTTGTTTTTTGCCCTGCTGACTTGCGGATTCAGTTTTTGAAGCAGATTGATAGACCGGCACTTCACCGCTAAGCGCTCTTTGAATTAATTCTTCCGGTTTGCGGATGCCTTCCTGAACCCCGACGGCCAGCAGCTTTTTTCCCGCGAATCGGTCTTTGTTCACCGAACGGTCCGCCGCGATAATGATTGCGTCTGCTTCCCGGATTTCCTCTTCGGTCAGCCTATTTTCCACCCCGATTCCGCCCTGGGTTTCCACTTTGATCTCAACGCCTAATCTGCCGGCTGCTTTTTGTAAATTTTCAGCAGCCATATACGTATGGGCAATGCCGTTCGGACATGATGTAATCGCTAACAGTTTCATATAAATCCTCCTTTGCAGTCTGAATTTCAAGATCTTGTCTCAACTTTATACTGAAATCAGCCTGTGATAAGCGCGTTTTTTTACCATAAGTTCCGGAAATAACGGCATTTTTCCCTATAAACAGAAAAAAAGCAGGGAGCCATCCCCTGCTTTTAATAGTTTAAATACGATAAAAACGTCATCACATTTTTTTCTTCCGTCAGTTTTTGAATAAATGCCGGCTGCTCGCTAAGATAGGAAAGCTCACTGAATAATTGCTTTACCTTGTTTTGATCTTCGTGTTTGACGGCAAGCATAAATACAAGCGACACCTTTTCCGTCCCCCACTCAATGGGCTCTTTTAAGGTGGCGATTGCAATGGCTGATTGTTTGATATATTTAGAGTTCGCGTGAGGGATGGCAATACCCGCCCCGATATTTGTCGCCGACATTTTTTCTCTCATTACTGCATGAATGCCATACTCTTTTTCTACATAGCCTTTTTCATACAAAGCCTGCGCCAGCTTTTCAATGACCTGATAACGGTGCTCTGTCTCTTGCTGTAAAAAAACGAGAAACGGAGTCGTATCATTCAGCATTTTAAACGTTTTTTGCTCCCGGCGGTGTGATGTATCAAGCTGTTGCATAAATGCGCTGAGCTTCTTTTCATCAGCAGGCTCCAAAAGCGGTGATACGACGATATGAGGGATCGTTACATTTCCAAGCCCTATCGTAGAAATGACGAAATCTATATCTTTATGCTTTTTGATATACTCTGTCAGCTCCGCTTTTGCGATACAGTCTTTTATCGTAATGTGATGAAATTTGCGTTCAATTTTAGTCCGCAGCAATTGCGACATGCCAATGCCCATATGGCAGACGATGATCGTCCTTTTAGGGTTATGACTGCTTCGGCGCAGCCGTTCGATCGCTGCCTGAAAATGCAGCGTCAAATAGGCCGCCTCTTCTTCAGGAATATAAAGATCAAATGTTTGATTGATGTCTTCTAAAACGTCAATGATAAGATGGAACAAATAAGGATACATTTTTTTGATGTCGTGAAGCATGGGGTTTGAAACAGAGAGATCATAGCTCAGCCGCTTCAACACCGGATCGAGATGAATGTTCAATCCGTTGATCAATTCCTGGTCTTTGTGAAAATCCAGCATTTTCAGTTCTGAAACGCGATTGATCAAATGCCTGACGACTTTGGAAAGCTCAGAATCTTCAAGATCAAGCTTCTTTTCTTGCTGCAATGGATAGCGCACTTTCCCGCCTATTATATGTAAAGTTAAATAGACGGCTTCTTCCTCGGGAAACCGGATGGCAAATACCGGCTCAAGCCGTTTTAAACAAGCCAGTGTCCATTCATATTCTTTCTTCTTTTTTACCGCCTCCAGCTGCCTTGCAGAGATGGCGACCGGCTGTTTCATTTTGATACGGCGGATGGTCAGCAATGTATGCAGCAGCAAACTTTCAAATGTTTCATCCGTAAAATAGATAGAATGGTTTTTTTGTAATAACTTGATTTCTTTTCTCACAAAGTCCGCTTCATGACTTAAAAACTTACTTTTTATAAATTGGCTTGTAAACTCCGCATTATCAATCAAATCTGAAATTCGCGCCAATGCTTTTCTTTTGTTTTTTTCGTCCCCTTCAATCTTTAAGCCGAGCCGCTGTTTAGAAACCAGTGTGAGATCAAATCGCTTCAGCCACTCTTCAACCGCACTGATATCCTTTTTAATGGAAGCTCTGTTTACAAAATGCTGTGCGGCAATTTCTTTTGCGGAAACGGGCTTTGAATTCATTAATAAATCATAAGCGATGTGAAGTATTCTTTCTTCATCGGTCTTGTGCCTGCATGTAAAGTGCTCATTATAAATATGCCGGCTTAACCGTGACCTTTCCTGTTCAGATATATGTAAATAGACGCCTAATCCCGGTTTGCGGATCAGCTGAGCTTGAGCATGTTCATTCAGGAAATCTTCAATCGTTTTCAAATCATTCCTGATCGTTTTTTCAGAACAGCGGACCCTGTCTGCGAAATCTTGCACAACTAAGTAGTCATCAGGTTCAGATAACAACAGATACAAAATCTTTTTCTGTCTTGAATTCATGTATTTCATCTGTTTTTCTATCCTTCCTGTCCGTTTCTGCTGGAGCAATTGTGATAGGTTAAATATACTGCGCATACGAAACCGTTTTCATTGTATAGTGAAACAAAAGAGTAAAAAGTTTTGTTTTTTACCGCAGATTCCGGAAAAATCATGTTTTATACTGAGTCTGTTCACCTTTGGTTGACAACAAAACACCAACCGTTTTTAAACGATTGGTGTCGGCAGCGAAAACCTGCTGTTACAGCCAAAATGTTTCGCCAAGCGCTAATGCACTCAGGTTTTCAGGAGGTAATGCAAGCCGGTCCCACTCACCGTGCAGTCTGCTTAATGCTTCCGGGCCTGTATCATCAGCAAGCCGGAATGCCCCGTAATGCATGGGAATGAAGCTGTCAGCCTTCAGCTCTAAAAAAGCTTTCACGGCGTCTTCCGGATTGATATGTGACACTTTCATAAACCATTCGGGTTCGTATGCTCCGATCGGCATCAGGGCCGCCTTAATACGAAACCTCTCTCCGATTTCTTTAAAGCCTTCAAAATAGCCTGTATCTCCTGCAAAATAGATGGACTCGCCGTTTTCGCTTTCTATGACCCAGCCTCCCCAATGAGAGGTATCGGTATCCCAAAGCGTTCTCCGTGTCCAGTGCTGGGCCGGTACAAATGATATACTCACCCCCCGCACCTCAAAACGATCCCACCAATTCATTTCATGAACCTTTTTGCGGCCTTTTTTGATGAACAGCTTTTTCAATCCCGCAGGCACGTAAAAATCCGGGTTTCCTCTCAGTTTTTTTATACTCGGAAAATCAAGATGGTCATAATGCCCATGTGAGATGAGCACGGCATCAATGTCAGGCAGTTCGCTCAATTCATATCCCGGCTCTGTCAGCCGTTTTTGAAAACCCATCCTCCGCGCCCATACAGGGTCGGTCATTATGTTAAGCCCCTGTATTTGGATCAGAAATGAAGAATGGCCGATCCATGTTATGGCGGTTTCCGTCCGATTGACGGCAACATCACGGACATCCCTTGTGACCGCTTTCGGAATATTCTCGCTTAAATCTTTACTTTTTTCTCTTCGTTCTTTCATCCATTTCCACATGTCCATGAATCCATGTTCATTCTTCACGCCATTCAAGTTTTCATATCTTTTTTTCATTATCATTCTCCCTTGAAACGTGTATTCCATTAGATCCACCGGACATTTATACAATGTCTGTAAATACCGCCCCGCTTGCTTCGGCTAAATCTCGAGGCGCTACTTTCAGCTGCATTCCGATTTTCCCCGCACTGACAATCATAAACGCCAGTGTTTCAGCGGATCTATCAATAAAAGTCGGAAACCTTTTTTTCATTCCGATCGGAGAGCAGCCGCCGCGTATATAGCCGGTCACTTCCAAAAGGTCCTTCATGGCAATCATTTCTATTTTCTTCTCACCTGCCGCCTTCGCAGCCTTTTTCAGATTCAGTTCTTTTGCAACGGGAACGACAAAGACGTAATAACGATCAGTTCCTGCAGATGCCACTAAGGTTTTATAAACATATTCGGCAGAGTATCCGATTTTTTGTGAAACGGAAAGACCGTCTGCGGGCTGTCCCCCTTCTGTTTTGTAACCTAATAGCTCATAGGGAATGTTTTGCTGCTCAATGATACGGACAGCATTTGTTTTCACTGTTTTTTTCGCCATGGTTTTCCTCCGTTTTCTGTATTTCTTTCTGCTTTATTTTCAACTTCGATTTTAATAAAATGACCGCTCAGTTGCGTGCTTTGTAATAATCAAGTGCAAACTGTTTAAAACGCTCAGCAGCGGGAGAGAGAGCATGGTTTTTTAACTGGGCTAACGCTATGGTGCGTTCGCATTGGTAATCTGCAACCGGGAGAAAAACGACCGGAAAGTATGAATGCTCCGCGGTTTTCGGCAGCACTGCAGCCCCCAGACCCGCGGCGGTCAGCCCTAATATGGTTGACACTTCCTCTCCTTCAAATGCGAGATGCGGGTGTATATTCAAATCCCGGCACATCAGATCAAACATATATCTCAGCCCGTATCCCGGTTTAAATCCGACAAAATCCTCGTCCTGCATCTCTTTCATTTGAATGCTTTTATTTCCTGCAAGCGGGTGGTTCTCAGGAAGCACCGCATAAAGAGGCTCTTTCTCCAGCACCGTCCATTGTAAAAGCTCGCTGGGAAGCGGCGGGGAGCTGAGACAGATATCCGCATCTCCCGTTTCCACCATTTTGCGAAGCGTTTCATTTGCGCCTTGATACAGCCGGAAGGTCACGTTTGGGTATAGCTTTTTAAATTCGGCAATCAGCTGAGGCATCAAGCGCAACCCGAGCGTATGAAGAAAAGATACAGATATTTCGCCGTGCTCCAGGCTCATATTTTTTTTCACTTGTTCAACGCCTTCATTTAAAGCTCGTCTCGCTTGTTTTGCTTTTATTAAGAACTGCTCTCCGTACCTTGTCAGCCGGACGGCTTTTGTCTCTCTGTAAAATAACGGCGCGCCTAATTCTTCTTCGAGCCTGATAATCGAT
This sequence comes from Bacillus sp. Bvel1, assembly GCF_014872755.1. Lineage (NCBI taxonomy): Bacteria > Bacillati > Bacillota > Bacilli > Caryophanales > Bacillaceae > Bacillus > Bacillus sp. Bvel1. The sequence goes on from NZ_JAAOBZ010000007.1 coordinate 655,932, forward strand.
CGGCTTAATGCCGGCTGAGAAATCATTCTTTCTTTTGCCGCATTTGTGAAATGCTGATGAGTTGCCGCCGCAATGAAGTTGTCAATTTGATGAAGCTCCATTTTCTCCTTCTCCCCTTTCTTCATAACCTACACGCATTAATTCTATAGTTATTATAAATTAGACACATTGAAATGAAAAGCGTACGATACATATATAACCAACAGTGAGAAAAGAGGGACATTCATGACGTTTATTCAGCCTCATACAAAGGCTTACAGAAAGGCCAGCTTGGCACTGTTTATCAGCGGCTTTGTGACATTTGCCACGCTTTACACGACACAGCCGCTTATGCCTTTGTTTTCGGAAGAGTTTCATATTTCCGCTGCGGCTGCCAGCTTAACTTTATCCATCTCAACAGCCGTTTTGGCATTTTCATTATTGGCCGCTGCTTCGTTGTCTGACGGATTCGGCAGAAAAAAATTAATGGTGCTGTCGTTAACAGCCACTTCTGTTTTAGGTCTATTAACAGCGTTCAGTCCGGCTTTTCCGGCGCTTTTGGCGATGAGGGGGCTGCTCGGTATTTTTCTGGCAGGCGTTCCTGCTGTCGCTATGACATATGTAGGCGAGGAGTTTGATCCGAAGGGCCTCGGGAAAATGATGGGCCTGTATATCAGCGGCACAAGCATCGGGGGAATGAGCGGCAGGCTGTTAACGGGGCTTCTGACTGATGTATTCGGCTGGCGGCCGGCGCTTGCCATTATCGGCATTCTTTCTATTATATTAAGCTATTTGTTTTGGCGTTTTCTTCCGGCTCCGCGCCATTCATCTCAGCGGCATGCGGGCGTAAAAGCGGCATGTAAGGAATACGGAGCGGTTCTACACCGCAAACGGCTGCTTTTGTTAATATCTCTGGGATTTATATTAATGGGGAGTTTTGTGACATTATATAATTATATCGGCTTTCATTTAATGGCGGCTCCTTATCATTTGTCACAGACTGTAATCGGTTTTATTTTTATTGTCTATCTCGCGGGAACGTTCAGCTCTGTCTATATGGGGAAAAAAGCAGATCTTTTCGGAAGTGCAAAAATGATTAAGATTGCGATTTTTGTTATGCTTGCCGGCGCAGCGGTGACACTTTTGCCCCAGCTTGCCCTTAAAATTGCGGGCATTGCCGTGTTTACCTTCGGCTTTTTCGGCGCACATTCAATTGCAAGCGCCTGGGTCGGCCGAGCAGCCGGTGATCAGCGCGCGCAAGCTTCTTCATTATATCTGCTTGCATACTATATCGGGTCAAGCGCGGCCGGGTCTTGCGGCGGTTTCTTTTGGACGCATTTTCATTGGATCGGTATCATTTCATTTATTTCGGTTTTGCTATTGCTGTCTTATCCGGTTTTATTTCTGGCGGAATTCAGAAAAAAGGGACATAGCCGCCTGCATGTAAATCAATAAAAACATTAAAGATTTGTGTCTTTTGTCCGATACTAAAGATAAGGCCGGCACGATACTCCCTATAACTATTCCTTTTGATTCAGTAGATTTCAAATATCGTGCCGGCTTTCTTCAATTAAAACACAATCTTCAATTGCCTTACGCTTCTGTTACACACCTGCCCAAACATCTTTCGCATATCTTCCTTCCGCCTGCAGCTGTTCAAGCCAATTCGAGGAAACCTTTGAATCAGTGTTATGCACCTTTTCATACGCCTGAAGCAGTACATTTTCGACAGCCGGAGCCATTTTGCTTCCGTCTCCGCATATATAGAGATGGCCGCCTTGGTCAAGAAGCGCAATAATCTGTGCAGCCTCGCGAAGCAGGACATCCTGTACGTAAACTTTACAGTCCTGATCTAATCTGGAATACGCCCGATGCACGGTGACAAGGCCGTTTTTCTCCGCATGGTCGAATTCATCTTTGTACAGATCGTCTTCTTCAGGGTGTCTGCAGCCGAAGTATAAATGAGCTTCGCCCAGGCTGTTACCGGACATTTTTTCTGCAGCCCGCGCCTGGATAAATCCCCTGAACGGTGCAATTCCGGTGCCTGCTCCGATCATAATGAGAGGCGTTTTCGTATTTTCGGGCAATGCGAAACCCGACTGCGGCGAGCGGATGAAACAGACGGCAGAATCGCCATTTTGTAATCCGGCTAAATAGTTCGAAGCCACGCCCTTGTATTCTCCCCGGCCGCTCCACGCCGGAGCCGTCACAACGCCGACCGTGATACTGAGCTCCCTTTTGTTTGCCTTCGGTGAGCTTGAGATTGAATAATAGCGCGCCTTTAAGGACGGCAGAAGTTCTAAAAAGCGCTCAAACGGCAGTTCACAAGCCGGATAATCTTCCAGCAGGTCCAGCATGGTCATTCGTTTTTTCAGCACGTTTTCTTTATATGCCGCATCGTCAGAATAAAGATGCTCCAATTCTTTTTGGTGCGGCGGGCACACGGTATGGGCGGCAAGTTCGCGAAGCTGGGCTCTCGTTGCCGGTTCCTGCAGCTCTACATATGACGCCAAAAGCTCAGGCGCATTAACCGGCCGGTCCATCGGCAGATGAGGCAGCTGCCGGCCCTTGATCTTAAAGTGCTGATTTGGGTCGAGACCGAATCGGCGAATGACACGGCTGATCAGTTCCCCGCTGTTTTGCGGAAGCACCCCGAGATGGTCTCCTTCCCGATACGTTTCGGTCTTCGGGAGACGCAGCTCAATATGCCGGACTGAACGCTTGCTGCTTTCGGTATGAAGCTCTTTGTTTGTGATGACTTCCGCCTCAAATGCTTTGTACGTTTTGGCAATCGGCGTCTCGGCTGCTTCACTTACGTATTCGATTGATAACTGTGATTTGTTTGCCTGTTTTGGAGCGGCCTCTATATGAAAAGCCTTCATGATGTCCTTCCAGAATGAGTCTTCCCAGGCTTCCTGACTGTACTCAAAATCATCGGCATTGTCGCCCTCCCCGATAGAAGTCAGCCGTTTTGCCCCTTTTTCTTCAAGCACTTTGTCTATCAGGCGGGGGATTCTCTGGTAAGTGGCGGCCCAGTTGCGGTCTCCGCAGCCGAAGACGGCGTAAGAAACACCCTTTAATTCCTGATCCTCAAGGGTTTCCGTCCATTTCACAAAACCCACCGCATTATCAGGCGGCGCCCCGTTATAAGAAGCCGTCACAATAACGACTGCGCCTTTTACAGGCAGTTTCCCGGCATAATCATCAAGCGGGCCGGTTTCAGTTGAAAATCCTTTGCTTCTGCCGATGTCAGCCAGCTCTTCCGCGATTCCTTCCGCAGTTCCCAAATTTGAACCGTAAAGAATGAGAAGCGGCGTTCCGTGGGACGGGATTTCTTTCGTTTCTTCTTTGTGACCGCCGCCTTCAGCTTTATGGTTTTGTACGGGCTGATGATTGGACACGTCCTTGTTTTTTACACGGATTTTAAAATCACCGGGCTTAATGGTTAAAGCTTCTTTAATCGTAAGCTCATAATCAGTATGATCAATCAGTTCAAAGTGTTTAAGGACAAGGCCGAGCACCATTGTCGCTTCCTGCAGGGCAAACTGCATCCCGATGCATGCGCGCTGTCCGTTTCCGAACGGCTTATACGCATCAGCCGGAATTGCCGCGGGATCGCTGAACCTTTCCGGACGGAATAGCTCGGCATCTTCTCCCCACGCGCTTTTATCCCGGTGAAGCTGCGGAGTCAGAATCGTCACCGGCTGTCCTTTCGCAATCGGATATTTCCCGCCGAGAACCGTATCTTCTTTCGCGTACAGGGAAAATGCCGGGGCAGTCGGATACAGCCGCAAAGTCTCGTTTAACACCATGCGGATATATGTCAGCTGCTGAATCTGCTTATATTCAGGTGTCTCTCCCGTCAGCACCCGCTCGGCTTCCTGAACGGCTTTTTTCAATTTATCTTTATTTTTCAGCAGGCAGTAAATCGCGAATGAAAGCAGTCCGCTTGTGGTTTCATGCCCCGCGATCAAAAAGGTAATGATTTGATAACGGATATTTTCATCATCCAGCCTTTCACCCGTTACAGGATCTTTCGCTTCAAGCATCAATGCTAAAAGGTCAGACAGATTCTCATCCGGATTTTCCCTCCGCTCAGCTATGATCCGGTCTACGAGTTCATTCATCACTTCAATATCCTGCTGGAACTGATGTCTCGTTTTGATCATCAGCTTGTCCTGCAGGCTGTGTCTCTGCGATTGGCGCATTGCCTCCTGCAGCGCGCGAAGCATACTTGTGATAAAAGGATGCTGTGTGTCGCGGTAAAAGCTGTTAAAGCGGTAATGAAATCCGCACAGGCCGATTGTATCCAGCGTCAGGCGCGTCATATCTTCGGCAACGTCAATTTCTTCATTCGGATTTAATCTGCTCCACTTCTGCACGAGCTGCATGGCAATATCAAGCATCATTGAATGATAGCCTTTCATCGCCTTCTGGCTGAAGCTCGGCAATAAAATCCGATGCGCTTTCTGCCAATTCTTTTCGTGAGTCCAGCTCGTAAATAGTCCGTCACCGCCAAACTCACGGACTTTCAGCAAGGCTTTGCTGAGGTTTTTATCAAATCGCTTTTCATCACAGACTTCTGCCGCGAGCTCGCGGCCTGAGACGAAGACCCCGACAGAGCTCGGAAATTCGAAACGAAAGATCGGGCCGTATTCTTCGGCAATTTTCCAGAGCGATTGTGACAGTTTTTCTTTTTCCAAGTGAGGGAGATTTTTCAGAGGTCCGTATGTTTTCGGCTGCGGTATAGCGCTTAGCTGTTTCATATCGATCTTCCTTCCTTCGGCGAATAGTTAATGAGTTCTGATGGCATCCCAAGAACATTGTTCCAATTCTTTCAGAAACGGTTTTGTTATTTCGACGCTTCCCGTCCGGATAAGCTGATAGAGTTTGAGATATGCCCCGAGCAGCAGCGCCATCAGCACATTGGACGGCAGATTGCGGAGCACACCTTCAGACTTGCCGCGCTGAAAAAAGACGTCAAGCATCTGTGTTATTTCATCAAGAAGCTTACGGCTCGTTTCATTCAGAAAGTAGGCGTCCTTATTCGTTTCAAGAAAAAACAATGCATACTCACTTTCCTTCGTAAAATCAATCAGACAATAAAACAGGTGATGAAACCCTTCTCTTACAGAGATACCCTGAAAGTCCGTTTTGACTTTTTTCATAAAACGCTGCGCACTTTCCTGATACAGTACGTTCACAAGTGTCTCTTTACTGTCAAAGTAACGGTAGATTGTGCCGGTTCCGACATCGGCCTGAGCGGCAATCATCGGAATCGTCGTTGCGTCAAATCCTCTATCTGTAAACAAAGTAAGCGACGCTTTCATAATGAGTTCAACCTTGTTTGAAGCTGTCATTTCATCCCCCTTTCCAGATGCGGAATGAATATTCATTCCGTTTGTTCAAAATATTTAAAATGTACGGTCATCTGATTACCATTGTATAAGAAAAAAACTTTTTTTAATATAAAATAGATGTGAAATAACCAAAAATAAGGAAATATGCCCAATTTCACAAAAAGAGCTGCAGTGACTTAAGCAGCTCTTTTTATTTCCCAAGAAATATTCTATTTAATGGCAGTAATAAAATGGAACGAATCTCTGCTGACAACTGAAATGTCTCTGAAATGCTGATCATAGAGCACCTCAATCACATCCTTCTCACTCATCCGCGAAGGTTTCAAAACCATATAGAAACACCCGTCAATTTGAAGAACGCGGTACACTTCTTTACATGCTGTCCTGTAATCGCTGACTGTTTCAGCAGTATGTAATGAGAAAACTTTATGAAAGCTGCGATCGCGGAACGGTAAGCTTTCAGGCCTCCCCTGCTGAATGTTTCCGCGCCCGGCTTTTATAACCGAACGGTTTGCGCGCTGTGTTTTCCGTATTTTACGTTTCGATGTTTCTATGCTTTTAAGACTGCCCTTTTCAAGCTGTCCGATGATTTGTTTAAACATTGAGCCGTTTCCGGTCCCGATTTCCAAAATGCGGTCGTATTCCTGTATGTCCATCAAGATTTGCTGAATGACTGACTCTGCCGGTTCTGATGCAGCAAAGTATTTCGCGCGCATTCGTTTTAATGCTGAAGATGTATGTTGCAACATTGTATAACACCCGCTTTTCCATTCCTGTGATTTATTATTCAGAAATAATATTACCTCGTATTAGTATGAGGTACTAACTAGACGCACTTCTCTTCATGAACGTTTCGATTTATTTGAAATTTATATTTGTTTTCATAAAAAAAAGACGGAAAACGTAGGTTTTCCGCCTGCTCTAGTACCAATAATACGGTGCTATATATCTTGTCTGCCGGGAAAGCGCCGCCATTCTCTGCCGGCGATACGGGTTGCCGTAGCCGTGTTTAAATGAATGGGGCATTGACGCATACCCGTGCCCGATGGATGGAATTCTGTTCTGACCGCCTTGCATGCTATCACCCGCTTACCAATTTTTCTTTCTTTACCATGGTATGCAGGCCGTCTGCGACGTGACAGCAACATCCTCGCTAAACCTGGTCCTTCTCCATTGTGTAATGATTCAGCAGTTCAATTCTGAACATGATGATCTCCTCCTTCTCCTCCGTTTTGGCCCTTCGTGTCCGTTCAGTTCATATAAAAGTGTTTCAGCTGGCGTTCTTTCGCTTCATTATAAAACTCTTCGACCTGCTGTTCTCGTTCATACTCTTCCGCACTTTTAAAACGCTTTGAAATGGTCAGTGTTAAAAAGAAAAGATTAATGGTCATTATCGCTCACCCCCTTTCAATATCCGCACAAGCGAAAATAACCCGCAGCAAACTTCATATGCGCTGCGGGCAGACTAAATCCGCAGACAAAAGAAGACGTGCTTCTTTCCCTGCGGGGAGCTGCGAATGTCCTGATACTCCGAAATTAACGTGCTTGACGGGCAGAGGTTAAGGAAGGACACGAACTCTTCCACAGGCTGAATCGGTTCAATTGTAAATTTTGATTGCCGTTTAAAGTCGTCATGTGATTCAACCTCCCTTTGCTTTTTTCTTACTTTGTAAGTATATCCATCAGCTTCCATTTTGTAAACATTTTTTTCAAGATTTGGACGGAAAATGTGCTGGCATTCCGCTTCAATTGTCCTTGTTTTCCGGCATCTTTCTTACCTCAGGAAACTCTTTTCATCCCTTGCTTTTTCTGATCTTTTTTTGAATATGCAATAAAATAAATAAGGCCGACAAACACTGCCCCGCCGATTACATTCCCGATAAAGGCCGGAATGAGATTGCCAATCAGATCACCCCACGAAAAAGAACCTGCAAAAATCGCAGCCGGGATGATAAACATATTGGCTACAACGTGCTGAAAACCAATCGCGACAAACGCCATAATCGGAAACCATATACCCGCGATTTTTCCGGCTCCGTCTTCTGCGCCGAAAGAAAGCCAGACGGCCAAACAGACAAGCCAGTTACAGCCGATCGCCGAAACAATAACTTTTCCAAACGGCATATCCAATTTGCCTTGTGCGACCGCAATCGTTTTTTCCAAGTAAGGTCCTGTTTCGGTTAATCCGACAACATGTCCGAAAAAGTAAGCGACAAACAGTGCGCCGACAAGATTCATCAACGTCACGATCACCCAATTTTTCACTAATGCACCGGCGGATATTCTTCTGGAAAAAAGCGCCATAGATACCGACATCATATTACCCGTAATCAGCTCCGCGCCGGCAAGAACGACGAGCACCAATCCGATGGGAAACACGGACGCCCCGATTAAACTCGACAAGCTTCCCCATTCTTTCGGAAGGTCGCCGATGACACGGATATCAAGCAAATAACCGAGTGCGATAAACGCTCCTCCCAAAAATCCTAATACAATCAGTGCTGAAAGCGGTGAATGCACCTTTTTTACCCCTGATTCGACCGCAAGCTCCGCTATTTCGTCCGGTTTACGAAAAGCCATAATAACCCCTCCATTTATCATTTCAGCCCCGCAGTTTCCAAAGACGCCTAACAAAAAAGGCAGCATTCAAACAGCCCGTCTAAAACGGGTTTGAATGCTGCCTAACTTGTATGCATACCCATACAACAATATCAAGCAGAATGAAAATATCAGCTATAGAAAATGTACAGATCATGCACACATTCCATAAAATTCGTCCTTAAGCCACTGCAGGCAGTTCATATCATATCAAATGTGACAATTTCGTGTCAATTGAATTTTTTTCAGCTTTTGATTTCTTCACGGCGCTCTTCAATTGTTCGGTCAAAGACAAATACAGACACCGCAATATTCTCTTCGATCTTGATGTCTGAAAACAGATGCACGAGCTTTGCTCCGATGAGCTCTTCCATTCCGTCAGGCGTTTGTTTTGAATACAGTTCCTGAATTAAGCTGGTCCGCGCCGCATGAACCATTTCTCTTCCTTCAGGCGTGCGTGCGATAAACTGCTCACTTGCGCTTAGATTGCCGTAAAGCGTTGATACCGCCATGTTATCCACAAAAACGGTGTGAATTCGTTCCGGCCCCTTTCCAAATAATTCTTTGCGCAATTTCCGGATAATATCGTTAAATTCATGAATTTTTTTAGACATATTGTCCCCTCCGATTTTAGCCTATGAAAGACATTCCCGGTTCCCCTTTGTGACATTTCACCTGGTTAAAGTTTTCCTTTCGTATTGTATTATAATAAATATCACCTTATAATAAAAGCAGTGAAGATGGATTTGTAATAGGAAACGTGTTATGAGTCTATCGTTTTATACAAATAGGATTGGTCTGTTAGTAAGACTTGCTAGTGAACTATTCCGCCATGCGTATTTATACCGTTCTCCGGACAGGAGGCCGGTATCTATGTGCATGGCTTTTTTTCGAGTTTAAAAGATGGAGGGGAATTGGAAGTGACAGACGTTCAGTCTATCCGTGTCAAAATTGACGGCACGGAGTATGAAGCACCAGAGGGGTCTAAGATTTTAGATATTTTAAACCAAAACGGAATTGAGATTCCGCAAATATGCCATGTACCGGAAGTAGATCCGATTCAAACATGTGACACCTGTATTGTTGAAGTAAACGGGAAATTGCAGCGCTCTTGTTCCACGGCTGCAGAAAACGGGATGTCCATCTCGCTTACGTCGGGAAGGGTAAAAGAGGCTCAGACAGAGGCCATGGACCGCCTGCTCGAGAATCACCTGCTTTACTGTACGGTATGCGATAACAACAACGGCAACTGCACACTGCATAATACAGCGGAAATGATGGGAATTGAGCATCAGAAATATCCGTATACGCCGAAAGATGATTCAAAGTGCGCGGTTGATATGTCTCACCCGTTTTACCGCTATGATCCGAACCAATGCATTGCCTGCGGCCAATGTGTGGAAGTGTGTCAAAACCTTCAGGTGAATGAGACCCTTTCAATTGATTGGGAGCGCGACCGCCCGCGGGTCATTTGGGATGAAGGCGTCCCCATTAATGAATCATCCTGCGTCAGCTGCGGCCAATGTGTCACTGTCTGCCCTTGTAACGCACTGATGGAAAAATCAATGCTCGGCCAAGCCGGATTTATGACAGGAATAAAAGAAGATGTCATGGAACCGATGATTGATTTAGTGAAAAATGTTGAACCCGACTATACAAGCATCTTCGCCGTGTCAGAAGTGGAAGCGGCTATGCGCGATAAACGGACGAAAAAAACAAAAACAGTCTGCACGTTCTGCGGCGTCGGATGCTCTTTTGAAGTATGGACAAAAGGCCGTGACATCCTTAAAATTCAGCCTGTTTCCGATGCTCCGGTTAATGCGATTTCCACTTGTGTGAAAGGGAAATTCGGCTGGGACTTCGTAAATTCGGAAGAACGGATTACAAAACCGCTTATCCGGAAAAACGGCGCATTTGTTGAATCGTCATGGGAAGAAGCTCTTGATCTTGTCGCTTCAAGACTCGGTTCGATCAAGGCCGAACACGGAAATGGTTCTGTCGGTTTTATTTCTTCTTCTAAAATTACGAATGAAGACAACTACGTTATTCAAAAATTAGCGCGTCAAGTATTTGAAACCAACAACGTGGATAACTGTTCACGCTACTGCCAGTCACCGGCAACGGACGGCTTATTCCGCACAGTCGGTATGGGCGGTGACGCCGGCACAATTAAAGATATCGCAAAAGCGGGCCTCGTGCTCATCGTCGGCGCCAATCCGGCAGAAGGACATCCGGTTCTGGCCACACGCGTGAAACGTGCACATAAGCTGCACGGACAAAAATTAATTGTTGCCGATCTGCGCAGAAATGAAATGGCTGAACGGTCCGACCTCTTTATCAGCCCGAAACAAGGGACTGACCAAGTCTGGCTCATGGCAGTGACAAAATATATGATTGACCAAGGCTGGCACGATCAAGCGTTTATTGATGAGAATGTCAACTACTTTGAAGATTATAAAGAAACGCTGAAAAAGTATACATTAGAATATGCGGAGCGCATCACCGGACTTTCTCAGGATACGATCATCCGCATTGCCGAAATGATTCGTGATGCAGACGGCACTTGTGTTCTTTGGGGCATGGGCGTTACCCAGAATACAGGCGGCTCTGATACATCAGCGGCGATTTCCAACCTGCTGCTTGCCACAGGAAACTACCGCCGTCCGGGCGCCGGAGCTTATCCGCTGCGGGGACATAACAACGTTCAAGGCGCTTGCGATATGGGAACTCTTCCAGGCTGGCTTCCGGGGTATCAGCATATTACCGATGATGCGGCACGCGCTAAATTCGAAAAAGCTTACGGTGTTGAAATTGACGGCAAGCCGGGTCTTGATAATATTGAAATGCTCCATGCGATTGAAGAAGGAAACATGAAAGCCATGTATCTCGTCGGTGAAGATATGGCGCTCGTCGATTCAAACGCCAACCATGTTCATGACATTTTATCCAGCCTTGATTTCTTTGTTGTACAGGATATTTTCCTTTCAAGAACGGCGCAATACGCGGATGTCATCCTGCCTGCGGTTCCATCTCTTGAAAAAGACGGAACATTTACAAACACAGAGCGTCGTGTACAAAGATTGTATCAGGCGCTTCCGACACTCGGCGATGCCAAACCCGACTGGTGGATTATTCAGGAGGTTGCCAATCGTTTAGGCGCTGATTGGAATTACACGCATCCAAGCGACATTTTCTCAGAAATGGCGAGCCTTTCTCCTCTGTTCGGAAAAGCAAGCTACGACGTTCTTAGCGGCTGGAACAGCTTCCTGTGGGGAAGCTTTACGGGAGAGAGCACTCCGCTTCTTTATGAAGACGGCTTTAACTTCCCGGACAAAAAAGCCCGTTTTGCGCTGAGCGATTGGGTGGAGCCTGCCGTATTCCCTGAAGAATATGACCTGCATATTAACAACGGACGGATGCTTGAACATTTCCACGAAGGAAACATGACAAACAAATCGAAGGGCATTCAGTCTAAAGTGCCGGATGTATTTGTTGAAGTATCGCCGGAGCTCGCGGCTGAACGCGGAATTTGCGACGGAACAATGATCCGGCTCGTCTCTCCTTTTGGGGCGGTTAAATTGAATGCGCTTGTGACAGACCGTGTCCGCGCAAATGAGCTTTATCTGCCGATGAACTCTACAGATAAAGATTCTGCGATTAATTTCCTGACCGGGCCTGCGTATGATTCACGGACACATACACCTGCCTATAAACAGACAAAAGTCCGCATGGAAGTGCTCGGTTCCTGTGATACACCGCCGCTTCCGAAAACGAATCCGCGGAACAAAAAACGTCATCCGCAAAACGGTGTGGAAGCTCAGCGAAAATGGAACCGTCCGGGCTATGTGCACCTAACTGATTAAGGAAAGGAGGAAACATAATGGCAAGCCCAATTACTGAAATTCAAAAAGAAACGAAAACAGAGGAACAGCTGAAAGCTGAAAAACTGGAAGAACTGAAGACGCTTCTCGCAGAAAATGAAGAAGCCGTCGCGAAAACGATGTCCATTATGGCAGAGCTGAATGGCTTGGGCATTTTTGATGCCGCCGGCTATATGCTCCAGGCAAAAGAGGAGATTGCCAAAATCGCACTCGGACAGATTTCCCGGGAACCTGTCACCAATCTCCTGAATACGATGATGGCCGCGGGAGGCGCGCTGTCAAAAGCTGATCCCGAATTTATGGGCAGACTTTTAGAAAGCGCCATGGCCGGGACGGATCAGGCGCAAAGATTTTTAAAAGAGGACAGGAAAGTCAGTATGTTTGAACTGATGAAAGCCGTCGGTGATCCTGATATTAACCGCGCGCTCGGCTTCGGGCTGCAGTTTTTAAAAGGAATGGGAAAAGAATTACGCGAAACCCCTTCTGAATAAGAAATGAAAAAGCCATTGTCAAAAGACAATGGCTTTTTTTTATTCTTCGGCCTCTTCCAGCCTCTTTTTATAAATAAGTGAACGGTCAACGCAGAAATAAGCGCCCGCTAAAAATGCACAATCCGTTACAAACATCAGCATTTTCTGGCCCGCAGTCAGCCCTTGTCCGGGAAGAACCGCGCCAATATAAATGAAGGTGCTGACTGCAAGCAGAATAAATGCGTAATGCTTAAAATCTTCTATTAATGATTTCAGTCTTTTCTTCTCCATATAAGGTCACCTGCCAGTTTTATAGTCTACCAACATTATAATACAAGCTGACAGCCGACAGAGAATGTAAATCTATCCATTCTTTATAAAAGTGAATCAAGCGCCTGTTTCACATCCGCCGTTAAATCCTCAGTATCCTCAATACCGACTGAGATCCGTACGAGCCCGTCGGTAATGCCAAGCGCAAGACGGCGGTCGCGCGGGATCGAAGCGTGCGTCATTCTGGACGGCACGGAGATTAAGCTTTCAACCGCTCCTAAGCTTTCCGCGATTGTAAACAGGTTCAATTTTTCTAAAAACGCGTCGACGCGTTCACTGCTGCCGATATCAAAGGAAATCATTCCGCCGAAACCGGAGCTTTGCGCTTTTGTCAGCTCATGGCCCGGATGTTTCGCTGATCCCGGATAGTAGAGCGTCTGAACGGCATCATGCGCTTCAAGCAGCTCGGCGATTTTCCCGGCGCTGTGATTGATGGCATCCATTCTGAGTCCCAGTGTTTTAATGCCTCTCATTAAAAGCCATGAATCCTGCGGTCCTAAAACGCCGCCCGTTGAGTTTTGCACGTAATGAAGCTTTTCACCGAGCTCTTTATCAGCCGTCACGACTAAGCCGCCGACGACATCGCTGTGGCCGCCGAGATATTTTGTCGCGCTGTGAAGCACGATGTCCGCGCCGAAGCTGAGCGGCTGCTGGAAATACGGCGTGTAAAACGTATTATCGACGATAAGCAATACGCCCGCTTCTTTTGCGATGTCAGACATCAGTTTGAGGTCAGTCACTTTCAATAGCGGGTTTGTCGGTGTTTCGATATAAATGGCTTTCGTATTCGGGCGAATGGCCTTTTTGACTTTTTCTTCACTGCTCGTATCAACAAAGTCCGCTTCAATACCGAAGCGGTTCAGCACACCTGTCATCACCCGGTAAGTGCCGCCGTATACATCATCCGTCAAAATAACATGATCGCCGCTGTCAAACAGCATCATGACGGCAGTAATCGCAGCCATGCCTGAGCCGAACGCATATCCCGCCGCGCCGCCTTCAAGCTCTGCAATTAAGCTTTCAAGCGCCGTCCGCGTCGGATTGGCCGTTCTTGAATATTCATAACCCGTATGCTCGCCCGCTTTCGGCTGCCGGTACGTGCTTACTTGATAAATCGGTACGGAAACCGCTCCTGTTTTTTCATCTCCCGTAATTCCTCCGTGCACCATCAGCGTTTTTTTCTTCATCTTACTGACCTCCTTGAAAAATGTTTTTGCTTATATATCGATCGCTGCCGTCAGGGAAAATAGTGACGATATTTGATCCGGCGGGCGCTTTTTTCGCTTCTTCAAGCGCTGCATAAAGAGCCGCCCCTGAAGAGCTTCCGATTAAGAGGCCTTCTTTCTCGGCCGCTTCTCTGACAAGCGAAAACGCCGTATCGTCTTCCACTGTGTAAATGGCGTCAAAATGGTTCTCGTCCATATAATCCGGGATAAACTCCATGCCGATGCCTTCCGTTTTATGGGCATGCGGCTCTCCTCCGTTCAGGATCGAGCCTTCCGGTTCAACGATCACCGTTTTGACGGCAGGATTTTTCTCCTTTAAATAAGCTGCCGTACCGGCAAAGGTGCCGCCGGAACCCGCTCCTGCGACAAAGGTGTGGATATCCCCGCCGAGCGCGTTCCATATTTCAGGTCCGATCGTTTTATAGTAAGTCAATGGATTTACTCGGTTTTTAAATTGCAGAACGGCATAAGAATTATTAATCTCTCTCTCCAGTTCAAGCGCTTTTCGAATGGCTCCCTGCATACCTTCTTCTCTCGGCGTATGCACGATGTCCGCTCCGAGAGCTTTCATAATTTGCTGCTTTTCTCTGCTGAAATGCTCCGGGACGCAAAAAACGGCGCGAAGCTGATGCTTTCTGGCGCACAGAGCGAGTCCGATCCCGGTGTTTCCGGCAGTCGCTTCGATGATAACGCCTCCCGGTTTCACCTTTCCCGTGCGAAGCGCATCTTCAATGAGCATCCCGCCCAGCCTGTCTTTAATGCTTCCGCCCGGATTCATCATCTCAAGTTTAGCATAAACCGCTGTTCCCTCCGGTATATCAAAATGCTTGAGACGGAGCAGCGGTGTATTTCCGATCAGTTCTGTAATATCTGTTATCACGTTCAATATATGTCCTCCTCCTGGAAAAGCGGAGGAGAACGAGAATCCCCCGCTTAGTGAATTCGTTTGATGACATTCAGGACAAGCTCAGTTGAATGAACGGCAGCCTGTTCTAAAAATTTATCAAATGAAACGTCAGATTCTTTTCCGGCAATATCAGATAAAGCTCTGATGACAACAAAAGGCGTTTTGAACTGGTGGCACACCTGTGCGACAGCCGCAGCTTCCATTTCAACCGCGTACAAATCCGCAAATTTGGCGCGTACGTCTTCAACCCGCTTCGGATCATTCATAAAAGAATCTCCCGTAGCGATTGTGCCTTTGGCGACTTGAATGCCGTTCAGTTCAGAAACCGCTTCCTCAGTAATACTGATCAGCTTTTCATCAGCTTTGTATGCTGCCGGAAGACCCGGCACCTGTCCGTATTCATAGTCAAACGCCGTCACATCCACGTCATGATGGCGGACATCTGTTGAGATGACGACGTCGCCTACATTCAATGTATGATGAAAACCGCCCGCTGAGCCTGTGTTAATCACATAATCAGGTTTGAAACGGTCAAGCAGAAGCGTCGTGCTGATCGCGGCGTTGACTTTTCCGATCCCCGATTTCAGCAAGATAACTTCGACGCCTTCATAGCTGCCCGTCGTAAACTCACAGTGAGCGATCATCTCTTGTTTTGCGTCTTTCAGTTTGCTTCTTAAAATCGTAACTTCCTCTTCCATTGCTCCGATGACTGCCAGTTTCATTTATACACAATCCCTTCGATTTACCGTTTAATCGCCTCCATTATCCAGACAAAGTCATTTTGCTGCGTAAACCGCGCGGCAAATCCCTCTTCTGAAAAGATGTTTTTCATTGTCCCGAGTGTCGGATAATGTTCCGTCTTTAAATCGTCCGCTAATTGATGATAGCCGTTTCGGATTGCTTTTTTAATTGTTTCATCATAAGCTTCATGATCTTTAAAGACGGTATCGGCAAACACTATTTTATCATGCTTCTGAAGGATTGTGCCATATTGCTTTACAGCCGCTTGCTTTTCTTCATCGGTTAAATGATGAAAGGCGTACGAGCTGACGATGGTATCTATTTGAAAAGGCGGAACGGGAAACTCCAGAAAATCTCCGTCACTGAACACGGCTTTGTCAGAAAGCTTGTCAGCCGCCAGTTTTCTCATTGACGGAGACGGTTCTACACCAAACACCTTTTTGTTCGCGGCGGCTAATTTCGCCGTTAAATTCCCTGTGCCCGGTCCGAACTCTAAAACGTTAGAACCCGAAAGTGCGACGATGCTGTCAAGAATATTGTCATACCCTTTAAAAACATCAGCGTATTGTTTGTCTGCCCCGTGCACTGTGGCATCATAAGTCGCTGCCCAATCTTCAAATAATGGAATAAATTCACGGCCCATATTTTTCACTCTCCATAATTTATAATTCCTATGAGTATAGTATGGATTAATCGTGGAACAGTTCCTATCCTATCACAAAAAAGAATGGAAGGGTACTAAAATACTTTGGGATTATTGCGCAATTACGGCAGAAAGGCTTATACTTTCATTGACTCAGAAGAAAAATCAGGAGGATCTGTACTGATGAATTTTCAATTGGATTTAATCAAAGATAAAGTAGAATTTTTCGAAGCGGCATCTTTGCAGGAGCTTGAAAAGAAAATAAACGTTCAGATTGAAAACAACCAGGCGATTATGCTTCGCGTCCGTTCTGTATCCCATCAGGTGACGGCCGTTGACGGCAGAATCCTTTACAGCGCGTCGGTGCATTTTTCAGCTGACGTATGACAGAAAAAAGCAGCTGAATAATCAGCTGCTTTTTTGCGGTTATTTTAACGTTTCTACTTTTGTCGGCTTCCAGCCTTTTTTGTCTTTCCAAGTGATGGTGACCTGATACTTTTTGCCGTTCGTTTTGTCTAAAACTTTCCCCTTCGCATCTTGCGGGCTTCCATTGTTTCCGAGCCACAGCACTGTCATGTGATCTTTTGACACGCCTGTTGCGTAAGAGATGGCGTCAAGCATTTCGGACCAGTCTTCAGAGCTTGAGTCATACGTCGCCGCATGTTCTCCCGTCTGCTTTGTTCCGACCGCTTTCCATTTTGGGTTAACAATTGTTTTCTCGACATCGCTTGATGAGCCGCCCTCTGTTATTTTTGCGCCTTTAAAAGGATCGCTTGAATCAGAGTCTTTTTTGCTGCTGTCATCACTTTTCGATGAATCATCGTCTTTTTTGCTGTCAGAGTCTGAAGATGAATCAGATGTGTCCTTATCCTGTTTATCTTTTTTGTCATCGTCTGATGCCGTATCTTTTTTGCTGTCTTTTATGTCTTCATCCGATGTCTGCTTCGTCTTGCCTGATGCAGGTGTTTCCTGCTTCTGGCTCGTGTCCGCTTTTTCGCTCACGTCGCTCGACGGACTGTTGATGAAGAGGCTGACTGCAACGACGACAATAAGAATAGATACGATAGCAATTAAAATGTTAAGCACCATATTTGCTTTTCTGCGCTTATCACGGTTTTCAAAACGAGATTGTTTATTGCTCAATCATTCTGCACTCCTTTATCCCTCTTGCTCAGCATATATTTTAACATGGGCTGAGCGGTTGTTCTATGTCTGATTTGTTTCATTTTCATGTACCTTTTTAACAATATCATAAAACACTGTATTTGTCAGAGCCTTATCCCCCGGCGTGTCCATGTGCAGCACCACGAGAGCGTATTTCGGCTTGTCCGCGGGAAAGTATCCCGCAAACCATTTGTGGTAAAGCGTCTGTTTTTCTTTTGTGAACATTCCCGTCTGGGCCGTTCCCGATTTGCCTGCTATCTCATACGGCAGATCCTGAAACCTTCGGCCGGTTCCTTTCGGTGAGGTGACGACTTCTCTGAGAATTTTTTGAAGCTGCTGCGCCGTATATTTGTCGATGTTTTCCCCTTTTAACGGCTGTTCTTTGAATGACGCCATCGTCGTTTTGTTTTTGTATTCAATTTTGTCCGCGATTTTGACTTGTTTTTTCTCACCGCCGCGCGCGATCGCCGCCATCATATTGGCGACTTCAAGAGGCGTGACTTTCACGTTTTTTTGCCCGATCGCCGTCTGTGCTACTGCTTTTTTTACGGTTTTGTCTTTGTCATCTCCCCAAATGACCCCGCTTTTTTCATTATACAGCTGCCTGAATCCGTCTTCCCGGTACAGCTTGCCTTCCCAGCCCGCCCGCTGTGTGAGACCTAGTTTCTCCGCCATGTTTTCAATAACGGAATCATCTTTTTTGATCAATTTTTCCGCAAGACTTGTAAACGTATAATTGCAGCTTTGGGCAAAGCTTTCTCCAAAACTGAGCGTGCCTTTATCATCCCCCGGCTCTCCGTACAGATTGAGATTGCAGTTAAAGGATGTGCCCGGCTTCACTTCGTTTTGTTCTATTGCGGCTGCGGCGATCACCGTTTTAAACACTGATCCCGGATAAATCGGCGTCAGCATGTAATTTTGCAGTGTCTGCTGCTTTGACATGTCAGCGTCAGGCTTTGATACCATTCCGAGCACACTGCTTTTTTCAATGTCTAAAAGGACGGCTCCCCCCTTTTTTAACCCGCGGTCTTTCAATACATCTTCCATTGCTTTTTGAATATTGCGGTCGATGGAGGTTTTGACTTGCAGCGGATAAAACGCGTTTGCTTCAGCCGTATATTTGACGTCCATTCCGAATAAAGGGTTTCCCCTTCCGTCGACATGATACAAAAGTTTTGTGTCCTGATCCGCCAGTAAAAACTCATCAAACGTCCGCTCCATCCCGCTTGTCCCGATTTTTGCCGTGATCGGCAGTTCCTTCCTGCCGGGGTATTTCTTTTTCAAAAGCTCAGGGTCCTGGTTTGTCGCGCCCAACAGATGAGCGGCTATGTTTGTTTCTTTGCTGTCTTTCATATATACGCCGTAAATGCCGGGATATTTCAAAGAATTGATATTTGCCACGGATTGTTTCGTCAAATGTTTTATTTTTCTGCTGTTCAGGATCACCGGTTTTTTTGCTTCCGTCAGCAGCTGCCTGAGCTCCCCCTGTTTCATTCCGAGAATGTCTGATACCCGGTCAACCGGCCAATCCTGCGTCACGAGAAAAGGAAACAGTATGACGGCAGGCTGCTTTTTTCCGGTCAGTTCTTTGCCGTTCCGATCAAGAAAAGAGCCGCGGCCGTCTGAAATAAGGACTTCTTCCGTCCGCTGCTTGACGCTTTCCTGAATCAGATTAATATTGGATTTTGAAAAAGATTCTGTAAAAAACAGCTGAATTTCAGCCAGCCTTGCAAGCAGAAAGAAAAACACGAGCAGAAAACAAATCACGGCCGTTTTCAGCCTTTTTGATACGATCATAAAAAACACCTCATCCACATTTTGGACGAGGTGTTTCATTGTTAAACGGATCTTATGAAATTTTCACAATTTTCACGAGCATTTCTCCGCCCGGCGTCTGAACTGTCACTTCTTCGTCCACTTTTCTGCCGAGCAGGCTTTTTGCGATTGGCGAGTCGTTTGAGATTTTTCCTTCAAACGGATCAGCTTCAGCGCTTCCGACAATCGTGTAAGATTCTTCTTCACCGTCGGGCAATTCGATGAATGATACGGTTTTTCCCAAACCGACTACATTTGAACCGCCGTCGTCCTCGATGATTTTCGCATTGCGGATCATGTTTTCAAGCGTCGTGATGCGCCCTTCCACAAATGCCTGTTCTTCTTTTGCGGAATCATACTCAGAGTTCTCTGACAGATCTCCGAAGCTTCTTGCGATTTTAATGCGCTCTACTACTTCTTTACGTTTAACCGTTTTCAATTGCTCTAATTCTTGTTCAAGTTTTTGTTTTCCTTCGTGAGTCATCGGAAAAACTTTTTCTTGTGCCATGTTCCTTCACTCCTTGGTGGTTGTCCCTCAACAATAACGTGTGATTATGTATGAGAGCATAAACGAAAAAATCAAGAATGAGAACACAGGGCAGTCCTCGTTCTTCTCTCCCATATAGGTACTGTTTATCTTAAACTGAATGTGTGTTTTCTGCAAATGTTTCGGTTTATAAACAGGGAAAGAAGGGAACTGTCTCATTCCCTTCCAGCCTATACATAATATGGTCTGAGTTATTTATGTCTATGCTATGGTATTACAAAATTGCATTTTGTTCAAGGATCGTTTGAATCTTCGTGACCATCAGATCAATTGCGACGTGGTTTTGTCCGCCTTCCGGAATAATGATGTCCGCGTAGCGTTTCGTCGGTTCAACAAACTGATTGTGCATCGGTCTGACGACGGACACATACTGCTCAATGACAGAATCGATTGAACGGCCTCTTTCGTTAATATCTCTCATAATCCGTCTGATGATACGGAGATCCGCGTCCGTGTCGACATAAAGTTTCATATCCATGAGGTCGCGAAGTCTTTTATCTTCGAGAACGAGAATGCCTTCCAGAATAATGACATCCTTCGGCTCAACCGGAATGGTTTCCTCAGAACGCGTATGCAGTTTATAATCATAAATCGGCTTTTCTATCGGCCGGTAATTCAAAAGCTCTTGAATATGCTCGATTAAATAGTCATTATCAAATGCGAGCGGGTGATCATAGTTTGTGTTCAGCCTTTCTTCAAACGGAAGATGGCTTTGGTCTTTATAATAAAGGTCTTGCTGGATCATTAAAATCGAGTGTCCTTTAAACTGTTCATAGATGGAACGGGTGACGCTTGTTTTTCCTGATCCGGAACCTCCTGCGATGCCTATAACTACAGGACTCTTACCCATTGGTGATTACTTCCCCTTTCTCATCATGTTGCTCGGATAAATCTTTTTGTCTACTTTAAATGTAACGATTTGCAGGGGATGGCGGGCAGCATCAAGCTCGTTTCCGTCTTCGTCCCAAATAGTGCCGATTGTGAATGTGAAATTGTCGATTTCAGGACCGAAAAATTCCACTTCGTCACCTTGTTTAAAGAAATTGCGCTGCTGGAGCGTCACCATTTGAGTTTCCTCGTCATACGCGAGCACGAGACCGGCAAAATCAAATGTTGTTTTCTTTCCGTGTTCGCCGAACATCTGCTCTTCATACCCGGGCGTGCCTTCAAAGAAAGCAGGCGCGGTATCCCGGTTTGCACATTTGTCCAGCTCATCCAGCCATTCTTTTTGAATGACAAAGTTTTCAGGATCAGCGCAGTATGCGTCGATGACTTTGCGATACACGCTGACAACCGTCGCAACGTAATGAATCGATTTCATCCGGCCTTCAATTTTCAGGCTGTCGATACCCATCTCAATCATTTGCGGAATGGATTCAATCAATTTTAAATCTTTCGGGCTCATCGCAAACGGAGCGTCTTCTTCGTCATAAAGCGCGACCGCGTTTGCACCGTCTGTCTGATACAGGTCATAATCCCAGCGGCAGGACTGACAGCAGCCGCCGCGGTTGGAATCCCGGGCTGTCATGTGATTGCTCAGCACGCATCGTCCTGAATAAGCGATACACATGGCGCCGTGGATAAAGGTTTCGATTTCAATGTCCACCTTTTCCTTCATTTCTTTAATTTCCAGTCCGCTCGTTTCACGGGCAAGCACCACGCGGTCAAGCCCTTCTTCTTTCCAGAACTGCACCGCTTTCCAGTTGGAAAGGGACTGCTGTGTGCTGAGGTGAATTTCTACGTCCGGGGCCACTCTCCGGCATGTTTCAATAATCAGCGGATCAGCGACGATAATTCCGGCAACTTTTGCGTCTCCCAACGCTTTTAAGTATTCTTCCAGACCGTCCATATTTTCATTATGGGCGAAAATGTTTGTTGTCACATATATTTTTGCCCCGTATTTTTTGGCAAATTCTACGCCCTCTGCGATTTCTTCTATTGAGAAGTTATCCGCATTTGAGCGGAGTCCGTATTCCTGTCCTCCGATAAAAACCGCGTCCGCTCCGTAATGAACGGCAATTTTTAATTTTTCAAGGTTTCCTGCCGGAGCAAGGAGTTCAGGTTTTTTCGTAATGACGCGTTTTCCGTTTACGACTTTGGAAATGGTTTGATTTACGGCTGTCATCCGTTGCACCCTCCTTTTTAATAGACCGTTTCTTTAAAGAAGAATCCTGTGTCGATGCTTCTGTTCACAGGCTGAATGCTTTCAATCCGCTCTATCCAGCTCTCTTTTTTCTCTTCGTATGTCTCTCGGCTTTCGAAGCACAGATCGATTGCTTCTCTGTACATGCGGGTCACTTCAGTTAAGTATTCAGGAGACTTCAAAACTCCGTCGATTTTGAAAGAATCGATGCCGGCATCCATCAGGTCCTCTAATTCATCAATCATGCACACATCGTTCGGGCTCATGATGTGCGTGCCGTTTTCATCTTCAAAAATCGGGTATTTATTGCCCCGTTCCTTGTCATGCAGAAACATTCCCGCTTCTTTTTTCTTCTGTTCGATGTCCATGACTTTTCCCTGGTATTCGAAGTAATGGCCCACTAAAGAACGCTTCGATTGGAACATGCACGTCATGCCGTGGATTTGAATTTCAATTTCCACTTCGGCGTTTTCTTTTATGTCAATGATGCTGTCCATATTTAATTCCTTAGCCAGCACTGCCCGCCGTGCGCCTTTGCGTCCCCAGTAATTGCAGGAATAGTAGTTGGTACCCGTTGTTTCCGTGCTCCAGTGCAGTTTAAGCTCGGGAGCCGCTTCACGCGCCGCCATTAAAACGGCCGGATCACCGAAAACAGCCGCATCAACGCCGGCCTCCTGCAAAAAGGCAAGATAGCCGTTCAGCTCGTCCACTTTTTCGTTGTGAAAAATAGCATTGACGGCGGCGTACACCTTCGCGCCTTCCTGATGAGCTGTCTTTACGGCTTCTTTTATATCTTCTCTTGAAAATTCACCGGCCAGTCTCAGGCCGTATCTCTGTTCTCCGACTAACAGGGCCGTTGCGCCCGCTTGAATGAGCGGAAGAATATCCTGTACAGAAGTCGGAGTCACCAAAAGTTCAGGTTTTTTCATGATCATTCACCTCTTCTTTTTACTGATGGCGATGCCGTCTCCGACCGGCAGTATGACCGTTTGATAGTCAGGCCGGTTCATCAGCCATTGGTTATATTGATCAATTTTTTCAACAAGCTTCCGTCTTCTTTTCGGCTCAATGTCCGAGTGATTTTGTGCCACCAGTCCTTTAAACAGAACATTGTCTGTAAAAATGACTCCATCCGGCGCAAGCATCGGTTCATAGAGCTCAAAAAAGTTCGTGTACTGGCCTTTGGCCGCGTCGATAAAAATGGCATCATAAGGAGCCGTGACACGGACAGACTCAGAAAGTTCCAGCGCATCCCCGTGCATTACGTGAATCCGGTTTTCCATTTCAAAGTCTTTTATATTGTTCACAGCTTCTTCATAGCGTTTGTCGTCCCGTTCAATCGTGTAAATATTCGCACCCGGAAGCTCAAGCGCCATCCGTATGGCGGAATATCCGATTGCCGCGCCGATTTCCAAAATGTTTTTCGCCTGTTGAATCGACAGCATTTGAAGCAGCACTTCAATACCCGCTTCTTCCATAATCGGAACATGGTGCTCTTTTGCATAGGCTTCAAGCTTTTTCACTTTATCAGGCCGAGGCTTCAGCATCGCGTTTATATACTCGTTTATTTGTTCATACCGATCATTCACGGCAAACAGCCTCCGTTCTAAAAAGGAGTGCCCCTGACGAATCCGCGGGGACACTCTCTTAAGACACTTCTTTATCCATAAGTAAACAACCCGATATATTTTATCATAAAACCTTTCAGAATGGAATAAAAGGAGAGCTTTTGCCCTCCTTTTATTCGCTGTCTTTTTTGGAAATATACTTTTCCTTCGCTTTATTATGGTCTTTTAATGTTTTGGTGAAAACGACCTCGCCGTTTGATTTTGCAAGGAAATAGAGATAATCCGTTTTGTCAGGGCGGAGAGCCGCTTCCCATGATGAATCACCGGCATTTGCAATCGGTCCCGGCGGCAGCCCCTTATGTTTATACGTATTAAACGGAGAATCAATTTTCAGGTCTTTGTAGTAGACCCGGCTTTTATGCTTACCGGCCGCATATAATACCGTCGGGTCAGTCTGCAGCGGCATTTTTTCTGCAAGCCTGTTGTAAAAAACGCTGGCGATTTTGTGACGGTCGGCTTTGGCGGTGGCTTCTTCTTCAATAAGCGATGCCATCGTCAGCGCGTTATGGACGGAAAGTTTCTTTTTTTCCAGTTCAGATTTATACGTTTCGATACGGGTGTTTGTTTCCTGAACCATTGCCGTCAAAATCGTGTCAAGCGATGCATCCGGATCATTAAACGGATATGTGGCCGGATACAGATAGCCTTCGAGCGGATGCTTGAGCTTCTTGTTTGAAAGTGCGTCCGTTATTGTATCAGGAAACTGTTTTTTCAGTTTGCCGATGAATGTTTTGTCATCCAGTTTTGCCATGATCTCTTCTTTTGAATATGATGTTTCTTTTGCGATCGCATCCGCAATCTGTGTAAGCTGTTTTCCTTCAGGAACGGAGATCTGAAAGGCATATCCCGTTGATCCCGCGGTCAGTTTTTTGATAATCGCATCCGCATCCATTCCTTTATTCAGGTGGTAAAATCCCGCCTGAAACCCGGAAGCGCCTTTATACTTCACATACAGCTGAAATGCTTTTTTGCTTTTGATGACATGCTGATCCTCAAGAATTTCAGCGATTGCCGAAACGGAAGAACCGCTCGGAATATTAATATTGACTGCCGTTTTGCTGCCTTTGTCAACCGGGGACAGCAGAGATTTTCCATAGAAAAAAGCACCGCAAATGATGATAAGCAGAGCGATCACGGAGGACAGTATTATCGTTGTTTTTTTGTTTTTACGCGGAAATGAATTTTTAGTCTGATTGATATTCATACAAGTATTTTCCTCCCAACAGCTCTTATACTACATGATTCATGTGCATTCGGCAATTTATTACAAAAAAAAGCCGAAGCGCATATGCGCTCCGGCTTTTTCCGTTCATTTTATTCTTCGTCTTCTTCCGCTAAAAACGTGTTCAGCGTTTCTTCGATCATTTCCCACTCTTCATCGGTTTCAATCGGCATCAGTTCGCCGTCTTCACCGTTTTCGTTCGGTTCGAAGCTTGAAGCGTGAATTTCGATTTCATCATCGTCTTGAGCATCAATCGGATAATAAAGTACGTAAGATTTGTTGAATGTGTCGTTTTCAAATGTGAACAGCACTTCGCAAAGCTGTTCGTTGCCTTGATCATCGACAATTGTAATATGTTTTTCGCCGTGTTCCATTTCTTTCACCTCTTAGTTTAAACTGTCCAGATATCCTTGAAGGATCATGACAGCCGCCATTTTATCAATGACTTTTTTTCGTTTTTGCCTGCTGACGTCAGCCGCGATCAGCATTTTTTCAGCCGCCATCGTCGTCAGACGCTCGTCCCACAGCACAACAGGGACATTGTACGCTGTTTCAAGCAGTTTCGCAAATGTTTGGCTGGCTTCGCCTCTCGGACCGATCGTCCCGTTCATGTTTTTCGGAAAACCGAGCACGATCTTCTCTACATTATAGTCTTTCATCAGCTCGGATAAACGGTCCAGACCGTAATCTCCTTCAGCCTCGTTTATTTTTATCGTCTCAATGCCCTGAGCGGTCCAGCCCATTTCATCGCTTAAAGCTACGCCGAGTGTTTTCGTTCCAAGATCAAGTCCCAATATTCTCATGAATGTATTTACGCCTCTTTATGCTGTTCTAGATAGGATTTTACCAATTCCTCGATTAATTCGTCACGTTCCAGTTTGCGAATTAAGTTCCGGGCGTCGCGATGCCTAGGAATGTATGCAGGATCTCCAGACAGCAAGTATCCGACAATCTGGTTGATAGGATTGTACCCCTTTTCCTGAAGCGCATCATATACCGTAATCAGCACTTCTTCGACGTTTGTTTCAGCAGAATCATCGGAGAAATTAAATTTCATCGTTTTATCAAACGAGCTCACCGTTTTGCACCTCTTTCCCAAATTCGCAGGCAAAGTTCAGCCTGAGGTCCTCATCTTATCATCATTCTACACTAGTTGAAAGGATTATAAAACGGATTTTATCCAATCTTCCGCAGATGCGAGCGCCTCTTCCAATTTTTCAGGCTGCTTTCCGCCGGCCTGCGCCATGTCCGGACGGCCTCCGCCTCCGCCTCCGCAGACTTCAGCCGCTTGTTTGACCATTTTGCCGGCGTGAAGGCCTTTTTCAATCAGGTCTTTTGTTACGCCTGCTGAAAGGTTGACTTTCTCGTTTTGCACGGCGCCGAGAATGATGACCGCAGAACCGAGCTTCGCTTTCAGATCATCCACCATAGTGCGAAGGTGGTTCATGTCTTTCGCATTTACTTTTTCAGCCAGCACTTTTACGCCGCCGATGTCTTTTACTTTAGACAGAATGGCTCCGGCTTCCACATTGCCAAGTTTGCTGAGCAATGATTCGTTTTCTCTTTGCGCTTCCTTCAGCTCCGCTTGAAGAGACTGAATTCGCTTCGGTACGTCTTTTACGTTTGATTTCAGCTCATCCGCAGCGTGCTGCAGAAGGCTGAGCTGGCTGTTCATTTCCTGATAAGCGCCTTTTCCTGTTACGGCTTCGATTCTTCGCGTACCTGCGCCGATCCCTGATTCGGATACGATTTTAAACAAGCCGATTTCAGCCGTATTCGTGACATGGCATCCGCCGCAAAGCTCCAGGCTGTAATCTCCGACTTGTACGACGCGGACGATATCGCCGTATTTCTCGCCGAACAGGGCCATCGCGCCCATTTCTTTCGCTTCATTGATCGGTTTCAAATCAATCGCTACCGGAATGCTCTCCCAGATTTTTTCGTTGACGATTCCTTCAATGCGTTCAAGTTCTTCTTTCGTCACTTGACCGAAATGAGAGAAGTCAAAACGCAGACGATTTTCGGTAACGAGTGAACCCGCTTGGTTGACATGTGTGCCGAGAACGTCTTTCAGCGCCTGGTGCAGAAGGTGGGTTGCTGTATGGTTTTTCACCACACCGCTTCTCATTTGATCTTCAACTTCAGCCGTCACGCTTGCGCCTTTTTGAATCGTGCCGCTATCCACCGTGCCTTCGTGTACATGCTGGCCGTTCGGAGCTTTTTTCACGTCTTTAATGGTTACGACAGCCTGCTCGCTTCTCAGCACTCCTCTGTCACCGATCTGTCCGCCGCTTTCAGCATAGAAAGGCGTTTTGTCAAGAAGAATTTGGACGGTATCCCCTTCATGCGCCTCGCTGATTAATTGCCCGTCATGAAGAAGTTCGATCACCTTCGCTTCAGCTTTTACGGCACTGTAGCCGACAAATGTGCTTTCTGCGGTAATGTCGCGCAATGCGCCGCCCTGCACCTGCATGCTTCCTACATCTTGGCGCGCATTTCTCGCCCGTTCACGCTGTTTTTCCATTTCGGCTTCAAAGCCTTTATGGTCAACCTTCATTTGTTCATCTTCCGCGTATTCCTCCGTCAATTCAACCGGGAATCCGTACGTATCGTACAGTTTGAATACGTCTTTTCCGGAGATGATGCCGCTGCCTTTTTCCTTCTCTTTCTTTATCACGTCAGATAAAATAGCCAGACCTTCGTTTAATGTTTCGTGGAAGCGCTCTTCCTCCGTTTTGATGACTTTGGCGATAAACTCTTGCTTTTCTTTCACCTCCGGATAGAAAGCGTCCATAATTCCTGCAACAGTCGGTACCAGCTCGTACATAAACGGACGGCTGATACCGATGGTTTTCGCGTATCGCACTGCCCTGCGCAAGAGGCGTCTCAGTACATACCCGCGCCCTTCATTTGACGGCAGAGCTCCGTCGCTTACCGCAAATGCGACCGTTCTGATATGATCGGCGATCACTTTAAAGGCCGTATCCTTCATTGCGTCCTTTCCGTAAGCATCTCCGGAAATGCGCTCTGTTGCTTCAATAATCGGCATAAACAAATCAGTGTCAAAGTTTGTCGGGACATCCTGAATCACGGAGACCATCCGTTCAAGCCCCATGCCCGTATCAATGTTTTTCTTCGGAAGCGGTGTGTACGTGCCGTCCGGGTTGTGGTTGAACTCTGAGAATACCAGGTTCCATACTTCAAGATAGCGGTCATTTTCGCCGCCCGGATACAATTCAGAATCTGACGGGTCATTGCCGTATTTCTCGCCGCGGTCATAGAAAATTTCCGTATTCGGTCCGCTCGGGCCTTCGCCGATATCCCAGAAGTTCCCTTCCAGACGGATGATTCTTTCTTCCGGAACGCCGATTTTTTCCGCCCATAGCGTATAAGCTTCTTCATCCTCAGGGTGAACTGTTACAGACAGCAGCTCCGGATCAAAGCCGATCCACTTTTCGCTCGTTAAAAACTCCCATGCCCACGTGATGGCTTCTTCTTTAAAATAATCACCGATGGAAAAGTTTCCGAGCATCTCAAAGAACGTGTGGTGGCGCGCCGTTTTCCCCACATTTTCAATATCATTTGTGCGGATTGATTTTTGCGCGTTTACAATTCTCGGATTCTCCGGCACAACGCGGCCGTCAAAGTACTTTTTCAGCGTCGCAACGCCGCTGTTGATCCACAGTAAAGACGGATCTTCATGCGGAACCAATGAGGCGCTCGGTTCAACGGCATGGCCTTTTTCTTTAAAGAAATCTAAAAACATTTGACGCACTTCAGCAGAAGTTAAGTGTTTCATCTATATTCCTCCTTATCACTACCCGAAATTCTCTTTTGCGACAGCAAAAAAGCTCTCTCCCTATGCAAACCATGCGTTCACACAGGGACGAGAGCTGTCTCGCGGTACCACCCTGATTACAGGCCGAAAAAGGCCTGTCACCTTTCATCCCGTAACGCAGGATTGCGGCAGCCTTTAACTGCACTCAGGATTAGCTTCGGCCGATCTTCTGCTGAAGCTCCTTTCAGCGTATCGGAGCTTCTCTCTTAAACAGGGCTTCGGCGTACTCATATCCGTCACTCGAGATTCGTATGTATTCTACTCGAAATTATAGACAAGCAGAACCCGAATGTCAATGTTCCGTCCTGATCCGCAAAAAGTGAATGGCCGTCACTTTTAAAACGGCTGCCGCCGGAACAGCGAGAATCATGCCGGGAATGCCCGCGAGCTCTCCTCCGGCAAGAAGCGCAAGCATGATCACGACGGGGTGCATTCTGAGACTTCGCCCGACAATGAGCGGGCTCAAAATGTTTCCTTCTATAAATTGAAGAATAAAAATCGTGACGATTACGATGATCACAGCCTTGGAGGAAATCGCCAGCGAAAGGAGCAGCGCCGGCACAGCGCCGATAAACGGACCGAAATACGGGATAACATTCGTAATCCCGATGGCAAGGCCCAAAATCAGCGGGTAAGGAAGCCCGAACAGCCAAAATGAAACACCGGCTATTAACCCGAGCAAAAAACAAACGAGAAGCTGACCGCGGATGTAATCACCGAGAGAGTCGTCCACATCCCGCAGAAATTCACTCCCCCTTTTTCTCCAGGACTTCGGCGTCAAATACCAGACCGTCTTTTTCATGACGCCTATATCCTTCACCATATAGAACACGAGAAAAGGAATCGTCGCCGCGATCAGGATATAATCAAGCACGAAACGGATGCTTCTGATCGTGCTTTCAATCGTGCCGGCAAGAAACGTTTCTGTCTGCTGAATCATTTTGTCCATCCGATGGTGCATGCCGTCAGGCCAATGATCCGTGTGATTATGCAGATGCCTCAGCATGCTGTTGTAGTTTTCGGCAAGACCGGGAATGCTCTCAGACAGATCCTGCAGCTGTTCAATTAAAACAGGAACCCCTTTATAAACCCCCCAGCCGATTCCGCCGAAAAACAGGCAATAAATCAGAAGCAGGCTTAAAGTTCTAGGCATCCCTTTTCTATGAAGCCATTCAGTAATCGGAAGTAAAAGATAAGCAATAAATACTGCGATGAATATAGGAATAAAGAGAGATTTTATAACAAGCCAAATGGGAGACCATAACATATCGAGCATGCAAAAGACATACACTGTTAACAAAACGAGCAGACATACAGCTGTCCACATTAAGAGCTGCAGCGGTTTTTGAAGCATGACGTTTCACCTCTTGCTTTATCTTTTGACAGAAAGCCGGAATTATTCCCGTTTCATAAACTACGCCTTATGACGCAGACCTCTTGACGGAAATAATTATCAGAAATTACGAAATAATCTAAATAATATTCATAAAAGTCTGTATAACCATCGTAATGTGTTAAAGGATTTCAAAACTGTCCAGTCAATATGACTCATGTTTTTTTAAGGAGGATGGCCATGATTTCATTTCAGGATGTAAATAAGCACTACGGACATTTCCACGTGCTGAAAAACATTAATCTGCACATTAAAAAAGGGGAAGTCGTCGTTATCATCGGACCTTCAGGATCGGGAAAAAGCACGCTTCTCCGCTGCATTAATCAGCTGGAAACAGTTGATGGAGGCGCCTTAACGGTAAACGGCGTCTCCATCCGTGACAAGAAAACGGATATAAATCAGGTCCGCCGGAATATCGGCATGGTGTTTCAGCATTTTCATCTGTACCCGCACAAAACCGTTCTGCAAAACATCATGCTCGCACCGATCAAAGTGCTCAAGCAATCAAAAGAAGAAGCAAAGGAAACGGCCTTATACTATTTGAAAAAAGTCGGTATACCGGACAAAGCGGACGCTTATCCTTCACAGCTTTCCGGCGGCCAGCAGCAGCGTGTCGCCATCGCCAGGGGGCTTGCGATGAAGCCCGAAATTATGCTGTTTGATGAACCCACATCCGCGCTTGATCCGGAAATGATCGGGGAAGTGCTGGATGTCATGAAAACACTCGCAAAGGAAGGCATGACCATGGCAGTCGTCACACATGAAATGGGATTCGCAAAAGAAGTGGCGGACCGCATCGTGTTTATCGACGGCGGATCTATCTTAGAAGAAGCTGCACCGGCTGAATTTTACGAAAGCCCCCGTGAAGAGAGGGCGCGTTTATTCTTAAGCCGTATTTTAAATCACTGAAAAGAAACGGAGGAGCGCTTATGTCACGCGCAACAAAATGGTTGTCATTCGGATTGATATCACTGCTGGCCGTCTTTATGCTGGCAGCCTGCGGAGGGAAAGAAACGTCCGGGGATTCAAAAGGAACGGGAAAAGACACGTTAGCCTCTATTAAAGACAGAGACAAAATCATCTTCGGCGTCAAAACCGATACGAGGTTATTCGGGCTGAAAAACCCAAGCTCCGGTGATATTGAAGGCTTCGATATTGATATATCAAAACAGCTCGCAAAAGATATTCTGGGGGATGAGAAGAAAGCGGAATTTAAAGAAGTGACGTCAAAAACGAGGATTCCGATGCTGCAAAACGGCGATATCGACGCCATCACCGCCACGATGACGATAACGGATGAGCGGAAAAAAGAAGTTGATTTCTCAGATGTTTATTTTGAAGCCGGGCAATCCCTGCTCGTCAAAAAAGGAAGCAGCATCAAAAGCACCGAAGACCTGGGAAAAGGCTCAAAAGTATTGGCGGTAAAAGGCTCCACTTCCTCACAGAACATCAGAGAAAAAGCGCCTGACGCCTCAGTGCTGGAATTTGAAAATTACGCCGAAGCGTTCACTGCGCTTAAAGCGGGACAGGGAGATGCGCTCACAACCGATAATGCGATTTTATACGGCATGGCCGATGAAAATAAACAATATCAGCTGACGGGCGAAACCTTTACCGATGAACCTTACGGAATCGCCGTCAAAAAAGGCCAATCCGGCCTTGTCAAAGAAATCAACGCCTCTTTGAAAAAAATGAAAGCCGACGGCAGGTACGAAAAAATCTATAAAAAATGGATAAAAGAAGAACCGGCAAAATAGGACGGACCGCGGGATGAGCATGCATGCTCATCCCCGTTTTATAAGGAGTGACATAGATGAACTTTTCAATTTTAACGGAAAACTTCGATATGTATATGGACGGTTTCCTGCACACATTGCTTGCGAGCTTCATCGCGCTGGCAGGCAGCTTTGCGCTGGGCGTTCTGATCGCAGTCATGAGAATCACGGCTTTCAAACCCCTTCAATGGATCGGCACTGCGTATGTGGAATTTATCCGGAACATCCCGCTTCTCCTCATCACATTCGTTTTTTATTTCGGACTTCCGAACGCCGGGCTGAGACTGGACGGCTTTCAGGCGGGAACGATTGCGCTTACGATTTACACGTCCGCCTTTATCGCAGAAGCCATCAGAGCCGGAATTCAGACTGTCCCCAAAGGGCAGATGGAAGCGGCCAGATCGTCAGGCTTCACCTACAGTCAGGCGATGAGATATATCATTCTTCCTCAGGCCGTAAAAATCGTCATTCCCCCGCTCGGAAACCAATTTCTCAACCTTGTCAAAAACTCATCAATACTCGGAGTGGTGGCGGGACTCGATTTGATGTATCAGGCGGATCTCGTGTCCTCGAGCACTCTTGTCGTGTTTGATGTCTATATTTTCGTCGCGCTTTTTTATTTGATATTAACGATCCCGCTCAGCATCGGGGTTCACTATTTGGAAAGACGTCTCGGAAAAAGTTATTAGAGAAGGAGAGTGAATAACATGGATTTTAGCGGCGCCTATACACCTGACCATCTGCTGTTTTTATGGGACGGCTTTTTGGTCACACTTTATGTTGCGCTGATCTCCATTGTCCTGAGTTTTATGTTCGGGCTTGCCGCCGGCACTTTGCGCTATGCGAACATTCCTATCGTCTCGGGCATTATAGCGGCCATTGTGGAAACCATCCGCAACCTGCCGCTGTTATTAATCATTTTCTTTACGTTTTTTGCCCTTCCGGAAATCGGGATCAAACTGGAAATTACCGCGGCCGCCATCACGGCGCTGACGATTTTTGAATCGGCCATGCTGTCAGAAATCATCAGAAGCGGTTTGCAATCCGTTGACAAAGGACAGATTGAAGCGGCGCGTTCTTCAGGACTGACGTACACGCAGACTCTTTTTCTCGTCGTCATGCCGCAGGCGCTCAGGCGTATGGTTCCTCCGATTGTGAGCCAGTTTATCTCCTTATTAAAGGATACGTCACTTGCGGTCGTCATCGCTCTGCCCGAACTGATTCATAACGCGCAGATTTTAAACGGACAAAGCGCTGACGGGGGGTATTTTTTCCCGATCTTTCTGCTGGCGGCCCTGATGTATTTCGCGGTCAATTACAGTCTGTCTCTCGCTGCCAGACGGCTGGAAGCGAGACAAACGTAAAAAGGATACTTCCGGAGAAGTATCCTTTTTTCCGCTTAAAACATTTTCATGACTCGTCTTCTCATCCGTTTCATACCTTTTTTATTCAGCATATCGGACTGAGAAGCCATACGATACATAACGGCTCCAGCTCCTAAAGCCAACAGAGAGGTCATTGTTCTGCCCATCGCGCGTATCTCCTTTCAACTTTAAAAATTGATACTGCGTTCGTCTTCAGAAAACAAATCATCAAGACTGCTTAACGTGCCGTCTTCCTCTACTTGATGTGTCGCAATTTTGCCTTTGGCCACCGTCAGCTCAATGAAGCAGCCCCAGCAATAGTATTGATTTACGCCGATTTTGCCGATATCTTTACTTTTGCAGTTCGGACATACAAGCACAGACTACACCTCTTATCCGTTCAGGACGATGCCTTCTTTCCCCGCTTCAATAAGCATATCGGCGGCGCGGCGCACTTGGCGTCTGCCAGCCAGATCTGAAAAGAAGCCGTCCGAGAGTTCATATGCTACGATTATGCCCCTGTCCAAACAAAAGTATACATCTTCCAGCAAACCGAACATTTCACCATCAGGCGATTTCACCGGCTGCATTTTAATCTGTTCAAAGGTGAAACAGCTCTTCGGCAAAGGCTGCAAATGAGCATGACCGGCAGCTACGGCTTCTTGATCCATCTCTTTTATATCACTTGCCCCTAAAAAAAGATGACGGTTGTGAAACAGGCGTTTCTGCTCCAGCACGAAACCGAGAAACCGGCCGTCCAGAGAGAAACATACATCCGATATCATCCCGAGACTGCGCCCGGTGTTTTCGTCATATACTGTTCGTCCTTCAGCTGCATGGCATGTTCTCAAAGTGTGATCAACCACCTTTTGTTGAACACGTATAGGTTTTGCCAAGAAGCCGGGCAGCATACTTTGAAATGACTTCCACAGGCGAAAACCCGGCGCATAAACATGTGCGGGTTTTATTTACGCTTTTTCTTCCATAAAGTCAAAAGGCGTGATGCCTTCCATTCCGATGTTCGCATCATATACACTGAACGGCAGCTCTTTTTGCAGGGCGGCCAGTTCTGCATCCATCTCTTCAGTCTGCTCTGTGAGCCTGTTTTTAAGCGACGTCTGTCTGACGGTGGCATCATTGTTTTTGACGCCCCATTCAAGCGCTTCTTCTTCTCCGCAAAGAATCAGGAATTTTTTGGCTCTTGTAATGGCGGTATAAAGCAGATTTCTCCTGAGCATTCGATAGTAGCCTTTGACGACAGGCAGGACGACAATCGGGAATTCGCTCCCCTGCGACTTATGAATGGAACAGCAGTAAGCGTGGGTAAACTGGCTGAAATCCTTTTTCGTAAAGGTGATTTCGTTGCCGTCAAACGAGACGACGACCATGTCTTCTTTTTCTGTATTTTCTTTGGCATAAAAAATGGACACGATTTCGCCGATATCGCCGTTAAACACATTGTTTTCCGGCTGGTTGACAAGCTGCAATATTTTATCGCCCGTCCTGTAGACGACATCTCCGAATTTCAGCTCCCGCCTTTTTTCTTTCGGCGGATTCATGATGTCCTGAAGAAGCATATTCAGCTCGTTAATTCCCGCTTTTCCCCTGTACATCGGGGCAAGCACTTGAATATCTCTGGAGGTATACCCCTTTTTTAACGCGTTCGAGACGACCTGATCCACGACTTCTTTAATCTGTGAAGAATTACAGCGGATAAATGAGCGGTCCTTTGTCGGCGCGGTCAGCCCCTTTGGAAGCAGTCCTTTTTTCATATCATGGGCAAGTTCCACAATGGATGATCCTTCAGCCTGACGGTAAATATCTGTCAGGCGCACGGTCGGCAGCACCTCAGAAGCCAAAAGATCTCTGAGCACCTGCCCCGGTCCTACTGAAGGAAGCTGGTCTTCATCACCGACAACAATGAGCTGAATGTGCTTAGGAAGCGCCTTAAACAAATGGCTGGCGAGCCAGATATCAAGCATACTCGCTTCGTCTATAATGATCAGTTTCCCTTCAATCGGCTGATCTTCGTTGTAGGTAAAGCCTTCAGCGCCATTCCAGCCGAGCAGCCTGTGAATCGTAACAGCCGGCAGACCCGTAGATTCGCTCATCCGTTTTGCGGCTCTTCCGGTCGGCGCGGCAAGCAGCACCGGAAACGCCTCGTCTTTTTTATAATCACCGGGGTCAAGGGATACGCCGTGCAGTTCACTGTATAATTCCACGATTCCTTTAATAACGGTCGTTTTCCCCGTTCCAGGTCCCCCGGTCAGTAAAAGCATCGGTGAAGACAGCGCTTTTTGAATGGCATCCTTTTGGCTTGGTGCGTATTGAACATTCATCCGTTCTTCCAGTTCACCGAGTGCAAGCAGAAATTCCGATTCAGGAAATTGATCGGCATACTCCGTCTGAGCCGCAATGTCGAGCACGCGTTTTGCGACGTTTTGTTCCGCGTAAAACAAGGACGGAAAATAGCAGCGCTCTCCTTCGATGACGATATCCTTACTCTCCCCGAGGGCGATGATGCCGT
Organism: Bacillus sp. Bvel1; assembly: GCF_014872755.1. Lineage (NCBI taxonomy): Bacteria > Bacillati > Bacillota > Bacilli > Caryophanales > Bacillaceae > Bacillus > Bacillus sp. Bvel1. The sequence continues at coordinate 691,483 of NZ_JAAOBZ010000007.1, forward strand.
CAGCCGCATCCATTTCCGTGACGCGGCCGCCTTCAGCTGACTGATTCAGGAGCGTTTGCGTATTGATAATCAGCTGCTTTGTCTCTATGTACGTATGGCCCTCTGAAAGACAGGTCGATTCAATCGTATATAAGATTGCCGCTTTGATCCGCTCCGGGTGGTTTCCTGACAGACCCATTTTTCCGCCCAGCTCGTCAGCTTTCACAAAGCCGATGCCTTCAACGTCTTTTACAAGCTGATAAGGATTTTCCTGAATTTTCTCCAAGGTTTCCGTTTCGTAGGCCTGATATATTTTCATGGATAGCTGGGGCCCGAAACCGTATTGGTTCAGAGAGATCATAATCTGTTCAAGCCCCTGATGCCGCTGCAGCTCTCCCGCCAGTTTGTCCGCTTTCTTTTTTGACATTTTCGGCACATCATAAAGCACCGACGCATCAGCCAGAATTTTATTGAGCGCGCCGTCTCCAAGCTTTTTGACGATTTCTTCCGCCGTTTTTTTTCCGATTCCTTCAAACAGATCACTTGATAAATAGTGAATGATTCCTTCTTTTGTGGTCGGAATTTCTTTTTTAAAGTGTTCAGCCTGAAATTGCAGGCCGAACTTAGGATGCGTGGCAGTTTTTCCGTAAAATGTATAGGTCTCATCTTCTTGCAGCAGAGGGAAGTAGCCCGTTACGGATACGACCTTGTCTTCGATCGCCTCAGACGTTTCTGCAACCTTGACTTTCAGCACTGTATACAGGTTGGTGTCATTATGATAAATGACCGTATGAATGACGCCTTTTACATACGGCTGTTCTTCGATGTTCAGCTGATCCACGAGCCTTCCCTCCTTTTGTTATGACTGGGTGATAAGCTGTTTCGCATGAAGCGCAAGCATATGATCAGGCTGTATGCCAATTGCGCCTTCCAGCATCTCAAGCGCCTTTTCACGATTTTCTTTGTACGCGTAAGCGACCCCGGCATTATAAAATGCGTCCGCGTGGCCTGGATCCTGCTCGATCACCGTCTCAAACTGCGCAAGCGCTTCATCCAGCATTTCTTCATTTGCAAGACACATTCCGAACTGGAAGCGCGCTTCCGTGTCATTTTCGTTTAATTCAACGGCACGCTGCAGATACGGCAGTGCAAGCTTCGGCCGCTCTAATTTAACGAGAACGGTCCCCAGCATATAAAACAAATCTCCGTTTTCCATTCCGGAGCGAAGCGCTTTTTCAAACATATCCTTCGCTTCGGAAAACGATTCTTTCATCACATATACGTTTCCCGCACCGTAATAAGCGGCTGCCGCCGAATTGTCCAATTCAAGCGCTCTGTTATAGAATGCAAGCGCCCGTTCGAGTTCGTTCACAGAAGAAAGCAGATTTGCGAAGTTGATGTACGGCACCGGGTCTTGGCCGTTTTCCTCAATCGCTTTCGTAAAAGCCTCTGCCGCTTTTTCAAAATCGCCCTCCTGCATGGCGTCAATCCCGATTTTATTATAATCCATTTTTAACTTCCTTTCGCTAAAAAACCCCAACATGCGAGTTGAGGTTTTTTACATGTGTTATACGTACCACAGTTTTGTTCCGTCTTTATAAACGTCATCTATCGTTCCGCCGCCGAGGCACTCTTCTCCGTCATAAAAAACGACGGCTTGTCCCGGCGTAACGGCGCGTACCTGCCCGTCAAAAATGATTTCCGCTTCATCATCACCCGTCATTTTCACCGTTACTTTGTGATCTTCCTGACGGTAGCGGAATTTCGCCGTGCATGTCATTTCGCCGCCGTCCATCAGACCCGGACGCGTCCAGCTGACATTTGTCGCCGTGATCTTATCGGAATACAGAAGCGGATTATGGAACCCTTGATCAACATACAGAATGTTTTTTTCAAGATCTTTACCGACGGCGAACCACGGCTCGCCGCTTCCGCCGATTCCAAGACCGTGGCGCTGTCCGATTGTATAATACATCAGACCGTCATGACGCCCTTTTATTTCTCCGTCCATTGTCATCATATCGCCCGGCTGAGCGGGGAGATATTGGCTGAGAAACGTTTTGAAGTTGCGTTCGCCGATAAAACAGATTCCCGTGCTGTCTTTTTTCGCAGCTGTCGCAAGTTCTGCTTCTTTGGCAATTTCCCGCACGCGGCTTTTTTGCAGATCACCGATCGGGAACATGACTTTACTGAGCTGTTCCTGATTGAGCTGATTCAGAAAATAAGTCTGGTCCTTGTTTTCATCCAGACCGCGGAGCATGCGCACTGTACCTGCGCTTCTGTCCACGCGGGCGTAATGGCCCGTCGCAAGATAATCCGCGCCGAGTGACAGAGCATGATCCAAGAAAGCCTTAAACTTAATTTCTTTATTGCACATGACATCCGGATTGGGGGTTCTTCCGGCTTTATATTCATCAAGGAAATATTGAAATACCTTTTCCCAATATTGCTTCTCAAAATTGACGGCATAATACGGAATTCCGATCTGGTTGCAGACCCGGATGACGTCTTCATAATCTTCCGTCGCCGTGCAAAAACCGTTTTCGTCCGTATCATCCCAGTTTTTCATAAAGATTCCGATTACATCGTAGCCCTGCTCCTTCAGCAGAAGGGCCGCCACGGAAGAGTCCACGCCGCCGGACATGCCGACTACGACTCTTGTATCCTCCGGCCGTTTTTCCATTTGCATTCACTCCATTAAAAACATAAGTCCGCCGTTTTAAGCAAGCCGTTTAACGACGGCGGCAAGCTTTTCGGCGGCTGTTTCGATTTGTTCCGCCGTATTGCCGAGGCCGAAGCTGAGGCGGATTGACGAAGTCAGCCTGCCGCTCTCACTTCCGAACATGGCCGTAAGCACATGGGACGGAAGAACGGATCCCGCCGTACAAGCAGATCCGCTGGAGACGGCAATGCCTTCCATGTCAAGATTGACCAGCAGCGCTTCCACCGGCACACCGGGAAAGTAAAGGTTTAAAATATGAGGCAGGCATTTCTCGGCATCTCCGTTCACCTCCGCTGTAACGCCGGCTTCTTCCAGCGTGCTCATGATGATGTTCTTAAACTCCTTATACTTCGCTGTTTTCTCTTCCCTCTCACGGTTTGAAAGGACGACCGCTTCTTTTAAGCCGGCGATGCCCGGTACATTTTCCGTCCCCGCGCGGCGCTTTCGTTCCTGCTCTCCCCCAAGAAGAATCGGTGACAGCTTCACCTCTTGATTTACATATAAAAAGCCTGTCCCTTTAGGCCCGTTAAGCTTGTGACCGGAAACAGACAGCATGTCAATTCTGCTTTTTTTCACATCAATCGGCATATAACCGAATGCCTGGACGGCATCTGTGTGAAAATAGGCCTGATGCCCGCTTAACAGCTCTCCGATTTCGTCAATCGGCTGAATGGTTCCGACTTCGTTATTGCCATACATGACGGTAACAAGGATTGTATCATCACGGAGCGCTTCTTTCACCTGATTTGCACTGATCCGTCCTGAAGGGCCGGGCATGAGGTATGTCACCTCAAAGCCGTCTTCTTCCAGCTTTTCGCAGGCGTGCAATACAGCATGATGCTCAACAGCGGTCGTAATGATATGCTTTCCTTCATTCTTCCGGGCGGCAGCCGTTCCGAAAATGGCTAAATTATCAGCCTCCGTACCGCCGCTTGTGAAAATAATTTCCTGTTCTTTCGCACTGATTTCGCGCGCGATGTCCGCTCTCGCTTCATCGACCCATTTCCGGGATTCTCTCCCGAATGAATGAATGCTTGACGGGTTGCCGAAACTGCCGAAGAAATGGGGCTTCATTTCTTCGAGCACACGTTCATCCATGGGGGAAGTCGCGGCATGATCTAAATAAATCCGTTCCATTGTCTGTACACCTCTGGTTTAAATATAGAACATATAAGCTTCCTGCTCGCCGTCCGTGTAGCTCGCAAGGTCTTCTAACGTCGTGCTGTCCAGCACGTCTTTTACAGCGTCGCGGATGCGGATCCATAACTCCCGCTTGGCAGGCTCTTCATCCTCAAGCACTTCTACCGGGCTGATCGGCCCTTCCAGCACTCTGATAATATCTCCGGCCGTTATCTCTTCAGGCTGACCCCCGAGCACGTAACCCCCGTAAGCGCCTCTGATGCTTTTTACGAGTCCGGCGTTTCTGAGCGGTGATACAAGCTGTTCCAAGTAATGCTCAGAAAGGCTGTTTGTTTGGGCGATGCTTTTGAGCGACGTCGGACCGTCTCCGTGCTTTTTCGCCAATTCAATCATAATGGTGAGCCCGTATCTTCCCTTTGTCGATATTTTCAATATGAACACCCCAGTCAATTCTAATTGTTAATTTATACAAGTAAATGGATATGAATAATCTGTTTAGTATCTTATAGACCAACTGTTATTATAACATAACTTATCCTAATTTTCATTGAAACACGGGGCCCGCCGCAATTCGCTTTTCTAATCGTCCGTTTTCCGTTACCCTGTATATGTAAGGAGAGATGTTCATGAAACCATTGGCGTATCGGATGCGGCCTGCCAATATCGAAGACATTATCGGTCAGGAACATTTGGTCAAAGAAGATAAAATCATCGGCAGAATGGTGCGTGCGAAGCACTTATCATCCATGATCCTGTACGGACCGCCGGGCATCGGAAAAACGTCCATCGCCACAGCGATCGCAGGATCGACAAGCATCGCATTCAGGAAATTGAATGCCGTCATTCATAATAAAAAAGACATGGAGATTGTCGTACAGGAAGCGAAAATGTCAGGCCAGGTCATTTTAATCCTTGATGAAGTGCACAGACTTGATAAGGGAAAGCAGGATTTTCTGCTGCCCTATTTAGAAAACGGCATGATTATTTTAATCGGCGCGACGACCGCCAATCCTTATCATGCCATTAACCCGGCCATCAGAAGCCGGACCCAGATATTTGAGCTTGAACCGTTAACACCCGATCTGATCAGGCAGGCATTGAAAAGAGCGCTCACAGATGAACACCGGGGACTCGGTTCCTACAGCGTTTCGGTGGACGACGACGCGATGGATCATTTCGCACAAGGGTGCGGAGGAGACGTCCGCTCCGCTTTGAACGCACTGGAGCTTGCCGTGCTCTCCACAAAGGAATCAAGCGACGGCACGATCCGAATTATACGGGAAACGGCGGAAGAATGTCTGCAGAAAAAAAGCTATACCCATGATAAAAACGGCGATGCGCATTATGACGTCTTATCCGCGTTCCAAAAATCGATCCGGGGCTCGGACGCAAACGCCGCCCTTCATTATTTGGCCCGTCTGATCGAAGCCGGAGACCTTGAAAGCATATCAAGAAGGCTTCTCGTGATCGCCTATGAAGATATCGGCCTCGCAAGCCCGCAGGCAGGCCCCCGGGTGCTGAGCGCGATTCAGACCGCAGAACGGATCGGCTTTCCGGAAGCAAGAATTCCGCTGGCCAATGCGGTAATCGAATTATGCCTCTCGCCGAAATCAAACTCCGCCATTTCAGCCGTTGATGAGGCGCTCAAAGACATCAGGACGGGTAAAATCGGCGATGTGCCGAAACATTTAAAAGACGCCCACTATAAAGGGGCCCAAGAGCTCGGACGCGGGATCGGCTATCAATATCCCCACGATTTCGAGAACGGATGGGTCGAACAGCAATATTTGCCCGATCCGTTAAAAAACAAGCAATACTATAAACCGAAACAAACGGGGAAATTTGAAGCCGCCATAAAGCAAGTGTATGAAAAACTGATGAAGCAGAAAAAATAACCGGACAAGATCTTTCGTGTAAACGGCGGATTCAAATAAAAAAACAGCCTTTCCTGAAGAAGGCTGTTTTTCTTTTTACTTATCTTTAACCCGTTTAATGTCGATGTCCTTTAAGAGCTCCATGACAACATGTCCGCCCATAATCAGACCGGCCACTGACGGAACCCAGGCGTTGGAAGACGGCGGCATTTGCGCTTTGCGGATTTTCGCTTCATCATTCCCGACTTCTTTTCTGACGTCTTCACGGATGACGATCGGGCTTTCATCAGAAAAAATGACCTGTACGCCTTTTTTAATGCCCTCTTTACGAAGCCTTGTGCGGACGACTTTGGCAATCGGATCAGTATGGGTTTTTGAAATATCAGCAATCTGAAAGCGTGTCGGGTCTGTTTTATTCGCAGCTCCCATGCTTGAAATCAGCGGAACATTCCGTTTCAGACATTCTTTCATCAGATGAATTTTATAATGAATCGTATCCGACGCGTCAATGACGTAATCGAGCGGATACTCAAAGAACTGCTCATACGTCTCTTCTGTATAAAACATTTTTAAGGCGACGACGTCACAATCCGGATTAATATCAGCGATCCGCTCTTTCATCAATTCTGTTTTCGGCTGTCCCACCGTCGACAAGAGCGCATGCAGCTGGCGGTTTACATTTGTAATATCAACATCATCTTTATCGACAAGCACGATCCGCCCCACTCCGGACCTCGCCAATGCTTCGGCTGCGAATGAACCGACTCCGCCGACGCCGAGAACGGCCACCGTGCTGTTTTTTAACGTGTCCAGCCCTTCTTTTCCAATCGCTAGCTCATTTCTGGAAAACTGATGTAACAAGAACCTCACTCCACATTCTGGTTTTATAAACTCGGCTTGTCAAAAAGCCGCTGGTTTTAGCGCACAAAAAATAAAGTCCCAATTGTGCCGTTGCAGCTTTCCTTCGTTTTGAACCCGCTCTCAGCAGGTGGGTGCCCTTTTTTAAATCTTGTAAGTCCTCTTTAGCGAATGAAAAGAGGCATGTACGCCATTTAAAAATGCGGGCTCCCAAATCAAAAAAATGTTCGGTCAAAACTAGGTGTACAACTAACACATCAGGACTTTATTTAACTTGTCAAAATCATATCACAGCAGATTTTGATTTTCAAGAAACAAACTGCCGATCTTTACTGTTTCACTTTTCTTTTGACAGAAAGGTGAAGTTCTTCAAGCTGGGCGTCGCTCACTTCGCCGGGCGCTTCCGTAAGAAGGCAGCTTGCGCTTGCCGTTTTCGGGAAAGCGATCGTATCTCTTAAGTTAGTGCGGCCTGCAAGAAGCATAACCAACCGGTCTAAGCCGAGCGCGATTCCGCCGTGCGGAGGAGCACCGTATTCAAAGGCTTCAAGAAGGTATCCGAACTCCTCCTCCGCTTCTTCTTTTGTAAAGCCGAGAAGCCCGAACATTTTTTCCTGAACGTCTTTTTCAAAAATACGGATTGAGCCTCCGCCGAGTTCATAGCCGTTTAAGACGAGGTCGTAAGCCTGCGCTTTCATATCTTCAGGCGCCGTTTCAATCAGGTCAAGATCTTCACGGACAGGCATTGTAAACGGATGGTGAGCCGCATAGAAACGGCCTTCTTCCTCGTCATGCTCCAATAACGGCCAGTCCACAACCCACAGGAAGTTGAAGAGGCTTTCGTCAATCAGGCCGCGTTCTTTGCCGAGCTTTAAGCGAAGCGCGCCGAGGGATTGAGCCACAACCTCAAACTTATCAGCGCCGAACAGGAGCAGATCGCCTTCAGAAGCATCAAGCGCTTCAGCCAGTTTTGCCTGCTTCTCTTCATCAAAGAATTTCGCAATCGGGCCTTTTACGCCGTCAGCTTCAATTTTCACCCAAGCGAGACCTTTCGCGCCGTAATTTCCGGCAAAAACGCCAAGCGCATCGATATCTTTTCTGGAATAGTCGCCGGCAGCGCCTTTGACATTGATCGCTTTTACAACGCCGCCGTTTGCCACAGCTGATGAGAACACCTTAAATTCAGTATCTCTCACTATGTCTGACACGTCCGTCAGCAGCATGCCGAAGCGGGTATCGGGTTTGTCGGAACCGTAGCTGTTCATCGCTTCTTCATATGTCATTCGCGGAAGCGGAAGCGATACTTCAACGCCTTTTGTTTCGAGCATGACTTTCGCCATCATCTCTTCCGCCAGAGCCATGATGTCCTCTTGACTCATAAAGGACATTTCAATATCAATCTGCGTAAATTCCGGCTGGCGGTCGGCACGCAAGTCTTCATCGCGGAAGCAGCGGGCCACTTGATAATACCGTTCAAAGCCCGACACCATCAGAAGCTGTTTAAAAATCTGCGGCGATTGCGGAAGGGCGTAAAATTCCCCTTCATGCACCCGGCTCGGCACTAAGTAATCACGGGCGCCTTCGGGAGAACTTTTTGTTAAAATCGGTGTTTCAATATCAAGAAATCCGTTTTCATCCAAGAAATGGCGGATGGATTTTGTGACTTGATGCCGCATTTGCAATGTTTGAAACATCGCCGGGCGGCGCAAATCCAAATAGCGGTGTTTTAACCGGACGTCTTCAGAAACCTCAGCCGCCTGGTCACTGATCGGAAACGGAGGCGTTTTCGCCGTACTGAGCACCGTCACCGCTTCAGCTTTGATTTCAATTTTACCGGTTTTCAGGTTGGGATTCACCGTGCCTTCTTCACGGGCAGAAACCGTGCCTTCGATATCAAGCACATATTCGTTTCTGATTGCTTCCGCTGCGGCAAGGGCTTCCTTCGATACGTCAGGGTTGAACACGACTTGCACAATACCCGAGCGGTCACGCAAATCAATGAAAATCAAGCCGCCGAGATCGCGCCGCTTCTGCACCCACCCTTTCAGTTTGACGGTTTCGCCAATCGCTTTTTCAGTTATCTCGCCACAATAATATGTTCTTCCAAACATAGCGTTCCTCTCCTTCACTGCTTTTGATCTGCCTTTAACACTTGTATCAGCTCGTCTAACACCACTTCACGCTGCTCTCCTGTTTCCGCATCTTTTACATTGATTTTATTTTGGGCAAGCTCATCTTCCCCTAAAATCGCAATAAAACGTGCGCCGAGACGGTCAGCCGTTTTGAATTGGCCCTTCATCTTTTTATTTTCATAATCGATTTCACTTGAGATGCCCGCTTCTCTCAGTTTGTACACGAGGGAAACGGAATAATCCTTCGCTTTTTCTCCGAGCGTCACGATGTAGCAGTCGATCCCCTGATTGACGGGAAGGTCTGTTTTCTCAGCGTCAATGGCTGCCAGCAGTCGTTCGATGCTCATCGCAAATCCGATACCCGGCGCTTCAGGTCCGCCGATCTGTTCAACAAGCCCGTCATAGCGGCCCCCGCCGGCAAGGGTTGTAATCGCTCCGAATCCTTCGGCATTGCTCATAATTTCAAAAGCGGTATGGTTATAATAATCAAGCCCTCTGACAAGGTTCGGATCTATTTCGAACGGGATGCCGAGACCGTTTAAGTATTGTTTTACTTTCTCAAAATAAGCGGCTGATTCTTCATTTAAGTAATCAAGAATGGACGGAGCCGTTTTCATCAGTTCATGCTCTCTGTCTTTCTTGCAGTCAAGAATTCTGAGCGGGTTTGTGTGCAGACGCGACTGGCAGTCTGAGCAAAATTCTCCGATGCGCGGTTCAAAATGTTTGACGAGCGCTTCCCGGTAGGATTTGCGGCTCTCCTGGTCACCAAGGCTGTTCAGCACAAGCTTGACATGTTTCAAACCGGCTTTACGGTAAATACTCATCGCAAGCGCAATGACTTCTGCATCCACGGCCGGATCTTTGGAGCCGATCGCTTCAATTCCGAATTGATAAAATTGGCGGAAACGCCCTGTCTGCGGACGTTCGTAACGGAACATCGGTCCGACATAATAAAGCTTCGTCGGCTGCACCGGGTTCGCAAATAATTTATTTTCATTGAACGCGCGGACTGCGGCGGCTGTTCCTTCCGGCCGAAGCGTCAAGCTTCTCCCTTTACGGTCTTCAAACGTGTACATTTCTTTCTGCACGATATCTGTAGACTCACCGACGCCTCTTGCGAATAATTCCGTATGCTCGAAGATCGGCGTGCGGATTTCTTTATATTGATAAGTGCGGCACGTCTCCCTCATAATTTGTTCGACGAACTGCCATCTGTCTGATTCACCCGGCAGTATGTCCTGTGTGCCTCTTGGAATGTGATATGCCATGTTACAGGCCTCCTTAATGTCTTTCTTCAAATAAAAAAACTCCCGCTCCTACTATACATGTATAGTAGGGACGAGAGTTATACCCGTGGTGCCACCCTAGTTGGAATGCCGAAGCATCCCCGCTCTGACCTTTAACGCAGGTTCACGTCCGCTGCCTAATGACTTGCAAAAGCGTTCAGCAGGGAACCTCCGGAGTGTTGTTTCGAGAAAGATGCAGTGCGGATCCGCTTTCAGCCCGGGACGGTTCCTCTCTTTTCCATGCATTCTGACCTACTCTTCTCCATTATCGGTTCAAAATCGTTATCATGAGTTATGTACATCAATTTCTATTATAATAATGGGATTGCACTCCCCTGTCAAGTTTTATTCCGTCTGTTTTTCCTTGCGACCGCTTCTTTCGATAAGAGACCGAACTCCGTCGCCGTCTCTTCAAGAAAACCCGCCTTTTCTCTATCGCTCTGATCACTGAAATGCAGATTTCCTTCCGCATCGTGCAGCGCGCGCCCCATTTTTGGTTGATATTTCATGATTTGCACACCTTTTCGCTGTATTTATGACTAGTATAAACAAACCATTTTATTTTTATTTAACATTCAGCAAGGAAAATACGATATTATACAAGAATGTATTTTAGTTAGTTCAGAAAGGAGGACAGCCATGAAGAAGAGAACTCTTGCTCTTATTTTATGCGGCGTCATCATCACAGCGCTTCTTCCGTCATTTCACACCGCAATCGCCGCAGAGGGAGAAGCGGTCATCGCGACAGACAAGATCAATGTCAGAGGCGGTCCCGGCCTGAGCTACGGAATAAAGGCTGAAGTAAAAAAAGGGGAAAGATACCCGATCGTTAAAGAAGAGGGAGACTGGGTACAGCTTCAGCTGAGCCCCGGTAAAACCGGATGGGTCGTTTCCTGGCTGATATCAAAAACAGCCGGGGGAGCAGACAATTCATCCGCAACAAGCGGAACGGTCACTTCCACCGATCCTGACCTCCGCATCAGAAAAGGCCCGGGGACATCGTATGAAGTCATCGGCAAACTTCCGCAAGGCGCGCATGCATCCGTGCTGGACAAGAACAGCGGATGGGTGAACATTTCTTATCAAGGCACAACCGGGTGGGTTTCTTCCGAATACGTCACCGCGGACAGCGGCGGATCGGATACGAAAGCAACTTCGGCCCGAAGCGGGTCAAAAAGCGGAACGGTCGGCGTTTCTTCATTGAATGTCAGAAGTGCAGCGTCACATGATTCAGCGATTATGACTAAATTATCACGCGGAACAAAGGTTTCCATCTTAAGTGAAGACCACGGCTGGCTGAAAATTGAAGCAAACGGTCAAAAAGGCTGGGCAGCAAGCCACTACATCATAAAGGATTCTGACTCATCGGGCAGCGCATCCGGCTCGGGAGACGGTTCTGCGGGCTCAGGCTCCTCGAAAAAAGCGTATATTGTTTACGGCGGCACCAACTTAAGGAGCTCGGCCTCGACTTCCGCTTCTATCGTAAAAAGAGCAGATAAAGGCGCAGCCTACCCGATTGTCGGCTCAAGCGGCAAATGGTATGAAGTCCGGCTTGAAAACGGACAAACCGCATATGTGGCAGACTGGGTCGTACAAACGTCAAAAAGCGGTGAGGAAACAGGCGAAGCACCTTCTCCCAACACGTCAGGCGGCAGCGGCTCACTTAAAAACAAAACGATCGTCGTTGATCCCGGACACGGAGGAAAAGACAGCGGAACGATCGGCTACTCCGGAAAGTTTGAAAAAAACGTAACGATTAAAACAGCTAAGCTGTTAGCCGGAAAATTGAGAGCGGCCGGTGCAAACGTGTATATCACCAGACAGGATGATACATTTATCAGCCTGCAGGCCAGGGTTTCAACCTCTCATTACCGGAATGCGGATGCCTTTATCAGCATTCACTATGACAGCTATGCCGATACGTCAACGCGGGGAAGCACGGCTTATTATTACAGTCCGTCTAAGGACCGCCAGCTTGCCTCAGACGTCCATTCTGAAGTAGTGAAGCGTTCCCCTATTCCTGATCGCGGCGTTCTGTTTGGCGATTATTACGTCCTGAGGGAAAATAAACGGCCTGCCATGCTGTATGAGCTCGGCTATCTCAGTCAACCGCAAGAAGAAACAATCATACATAGCGGCTCTTATCAGGAAAAAGTGACAGACGGAATTGAAAGCGGATTGGAACATTATTTTCAATCATAAAAAAAAAGCTGCCGAACGGCAGCTTTTTTATTGTTTAGAATCCATAATCAATGTAATCGGCCCGGAATTCGTCAGCTGAACATCCATCATGGCTCCGAATATTCCGGTTTCCACTTTGACTCCTTTTTCCCGAAGGAGTTCGTTCCACTTTTCATAAAGGAGCACAGCCTGATCCGGTTTAGCCGCATTCATAAAATTCGGGCGTCTCCCTTTCTTTGTTTCGCCGTAAAGCGTAAACTGGGAAACGGATAAAATCTCCCCGCCCGTATCCAAAAGCGATAAATTCATCTTGCCGCTTTCATCATCAAATATCCGAAGATTCACGATTTTATCCGCCAAGTAAGCGGCATCTTCTTCTGTATCTTCATGAGTGATGCCGACAAGCGCCATAATACCGGGTCCGATCCGGCCGGCGACAGCGCCGTCAACCGTCACACTCGCTTCTGTTACACGCTGAACAACTAATTTCATAGCAAGCTCCTTTTAGTTCATTACCCGCCGGACTGAATAGATGTCTCTGATCTGCTTAATCCGCTCGACCACTTTGTGCAGATGGTTAATGTTTTGAATAAAAATCGCCATATGAATCGTAGCGACTTTATTGCGGTCGGATTTGCCGGAGACAGAGGAGATGTTGGTTTTCGTTTCATTTACGGCTTGGAGCACCTCATTTAAAAGCCCGAGACGGTCATACCCCAAAATCTCAATCTCAACGTTATATTCTTTGCGTCTTTGAACCTGTGATTCATGCTCCCATTCAACGGGAATCAGACGTTCCTGCGCTTCATTCGTTTTGACGTTCGGACAGTCATCCCGGTGAACGGATACACCGCGCCCTTTTGTAATAAAACCGACGATATGGTCGCCCGGCACCGGGTTGCAGCATTTCGACAAGCGGACGAGAAGGTTGTCAATGCCTTTTACGCGCACACCCGCTTCCCGTTTTCTCCCTTGAGGATAATGTTTCGGCTCGGAAGTGACTTCCTGAACGATTTTTTCCTGCTCTTCCTGGTCACGCAGCTTCCGTTCTTTTTCGGTGAGCCTGTTGGCCACCTGAAGAGCGGTAATGCCGTTATATCCGACCGCCGCGTACATATCCTCTTCATTTGAGAAATTGAACTTGTCGGCAACTTTTTGAAGATTTTCGAGCGTTAAAACATCTTTCACTTCAAAATCAAGATTTTTAATTTCTTTCTCGACAAGCTCACGGCCTTTTTCGACATTTTCTTCACGGCGCTGTTTCTTAAAGAATTGGCGTATTTTGTGTTTCGCCTGGGACGTCTGCGCCAGTTTGACCCAGTCTTGGCTCGGACCGTAAGAATGCTTGGACGTCAGAATCTCGACGATGTCGCCCGTCCGGAGCTTATGGTCAAGCGTCACCATTTTTCCGTTCACTTTCGCCCCGATTGTTTTGTTGCCGATCTCTGAGTGGATCCTGTAGGAAAAATCAATCGGCACAGAGCCTGACGGCAGTTCAATGACATCGCCTTTTGGCGTAAATACGTATACCATGTCAGAAAACAGATCGATTTTCAGCGATTCCATAAATTCTTCCGCATCGGTAGACTCGTTTTGGAATTCCAAAATTTCACGGAACCAGGACAGTTTTTTCTCAAATGTCGCTTCTTCGTTTGCAGCCTTGCCTTCTTTATAAGCCCAGTGTGCGGCCACCCCGTATTCAGCGATCTCATGCATCTCAAACGTTCTGATCTGCACTTCCAGCGGATCGCCTTTAGGCCCGATTACGGTCGTATGCAGAGACTGATACATATTCGGCTTAGGCATCGCAATATAATCTTTGAATCTGCCAGGCATCGGCTTCCAGCACGTATGAATAATGCCGAGTACGGCGTAGCAGTCTTTAATGCTTCCGACAAGAATACGGACGGCGAGCAGATCATATATTTCATTGAACTGTTTATTTTGCAGCGCCATCTTGCGGTAAATGCTGTAGATGTGCTTCGGACGTCCTGAAAAGTCCGCTTTAATATTCACTTCTTCAACGCGTTTTTTCACTTCATTGACAACCTCTTCGACATAAAGTTCGCGTTCCGCGCGCTTTTTCTTCATGAGGTTGACGATTCTGTAATATTGCTGAGGATTCAAATAACGGAGAGCGGTGTCTTCCAGCTCCCATTTGATCTTAGAAATCCCGAGCCGATGGGCCAGCGGAGCGAAAATCTCCAGCGTCTCATTTGAAATTCTCCGCTGCTTTTCCTGCGGAAGATGCTTTAACGTCCGCATATTGTGAAGGCGATCCGCCAGCTTGATCAATATGACTCTGATATCCTGAGCCATAGCGACAAACATTTTTCGATGGTTTTCCGCCTGCTGCTCCTCTTGAGATTTATACTTAATTTTACCGAGCTTCGTCACGCCGTCGACAAGCATCGCCACTTCTTCAGAAAATGCTTCCTTCAGGTCGTCGAGGGTGACATCCGTGTCCTCCACCACATCATGCAGAAATCCGCCCGCAATTGTGGAAGGGTCCATTTCCAGATCGACGAGGATCCCCGCCACCTGAATCGGATGAATGATGTACGGCTCACCTGATTTGCGGTACTGTTCGCGATGCGCGTTTTGCGCATACAGGTAAGCTTTCTCAACAAACGCAATCTGCTCCTCCGGCAGATAAGTGCGCGCTTTATCTATTACTTGCTCGGCAGTCAATACTTGTTCGTTCGCCATGGAATCACCTTTTTTAAATGTAAACTGTATTAGTTTATTATCAAGAAAAAAACGAGAGATGTAAAGGGCAGAAGTTCAAAACACCTAAAGAATCTGTCAGGATGATGAAATAATAGGAAAAAAGCACCCTGACACGAGTGCTTTTTTCCATATGCGGTTAATATTTCATTAATGTTAAAATATCATAATCGTCAAGCTTGTCTCTGCCGTCAAGGTAAGAAAGCTCGATTAAGAACGCAATACCGGCTACGACGCCGCCCAGTTCTTCGACCAGCTTAATCGTTGCTTCGATCGTGCCGCCTGTTGCAAGCAAGTCATCAGTAATCAGCACACGCTGTCCCGGCAGGATCGCATCTTTATGAATCGTCAGTACGTCTTTTCCGTACTCCAAACCGTAATCGACTTTAATGACCTCACGCGGAAGTTTTCCTTCTTTCCGAACCGGCGCAAAGCCGACTCCGAGTGCGTATGCAACCGGACAGCCGATAATAAAGCCGCGCGCTTCAGGCCCGACAACTAAATCAATTTCTTTTTCTTTTGCATATTCAACAATTTGGTCAGTGGCGTAACGGTATACGTCGCCTTTGTCCATCAATGTCGTAATATCTTTAAATTGTACGCCTTCTTTCGGGTAATCGGGCACAATTGTTACGTATTTTTTAAGATCCATCTGTTCTATGTCCTCCTCGTACTTTCATAAGCCTCTGAACCTTGGTTCATCAGCTTATTCAGCCATTCCTTCAGCTCATGGGCTGCGGAATAATTGAGCTTCTGGTCTAATTCCATCAGCTGCTGTTTTACCTGATAGGTTTGCGAATCTGCCAGGTCGCGTTTTTTCGCACCGCTCACGACAGACAGCACACCATCTTCTATTTTAACAAAACCGAGATCAAAAAACACCTTTGTCATGAAATTGATTGTGTCAATTGACCATCCTCTGTGTCTCGCAAGCTCTGAACCATGCTTGCCGAAGTCAAAAGCGCCCCTTTTCAAGAGAAATGCGTAAAACCACTTGAAATCATTCCGCGATGGAAATGAGGACAGGAAATGTTCTTCATGATTGATAAAAACAAAATAAATCCGTTCCGGCTTCTTTCCGTCAAGCAAATGCTGCAGGCGATCCGCTGACGGCGGCACATCCAGAAAAACGGCATATTTTCCGTCAAGCTGGAGAGCTTCCGCCTCGGATTCCGAAGTGATCTCGGCAAGCTCGCCCGTCAGCTCTTTTTCACGGAGCTTCTGAGCGGTTTTTTCGTTAAAGCTGATGAGCACCCGTTTCTCCTTCGGCAGCGCGGTGACCGTATCTTCCCACGTCCGCTTGCCCCGGATATCAAAAAGCTGCCATTCCGGCACCGCAGCATCTTTAATCATCAGCTGGGGCTTCTTTCTGTTGTTCCATTCATTAATGGACATCTCGCCGACAATGGAAATCGTTGATCCGGGAACAACACCGGCTTCCAGCTCTCCTTTGTTAAAGCCGACGCAGTCAAGGACGGCGGAATCACTTTTCACCGTCATTTTCACGTGGTTTTTATTCGCTCCGATCAGGCGCACATCATCAAGCACGGCATTTTTCACCATCACATGCGGTTTAGGGTTAAGCATGCCGAACGGCGACAGCATATTCAATTCTGTAATGCTTTCAACGGTTATGTCTTCAACGCCGCAGACAAGATCAACCTCCTGAACGGGAATAAAATCCTCTTCCGTAAGGGTTTCTTCAGCCATTTGATTCAGCCTGTCCCTTAATTCCGCCACATCTTCAGCCTTCAGCGTCATTCCGGCCGCCATCGGATGCCCGCCGAAATGAGGAAGAATGTCTCTGCACTGTGAAAGGCTCGTAAAAAGGTTGAAGCCTCTGATGCTTCGCGCCGACCCTTTAGCGATTCCCTGCTCCTCATCTATCCCCAGCACAACAGCGGGCCGGTAAAAACGTTCAGCCAGCTTCGATGCGACAATACCGACGACGCCCGGATTCCAGCCGGCTTTTGCCACTACAATGGCAGACGGGTTTCCGCCTTGCTGCTGAACCATTTCAACAGCCTCTTCGGTCATGGTTTTCACCATTTTCTGCCGCTCTTTATTCAGCCGGTCAATTTCCGAAGCCAGTTCCTCCGCTTCAAACTGATCTTCAGTCATCAGCAGGTGTACGGCAGGATCGGCCTGTTCTATTCTTCCGACAGCATTGAGCCTCGGTGCGACCTGAAATCCGATCGTTTCCTCATCAGCTTGTCCGATATCTCCGCCGGAAAGCTTAATCAGAGCTTTGAGGCCCGGCCGATTTGTCGTCCGAAGCCTTTCAATTCCGAGTGACGCAATTAATCTGTTTTCATCATGAAGGGGCACCAGATCTGCAACCGTACCGATTGCCGCCAAGTCCAGCATAGCTTCCGGCAAAGAACCCGTAAGCGCGTGGGCAAGCTTAAACGCCACACCGACGCCGGCCAATTCTTTAAACGGATAGCCGCATCCCGGCTGCTTCGGGTGGATGATTGCAAATACGTCAGGAAGCTCGGGTCCCGGCTCATGGTGGTCGGTAATAATGACGTCTAAGCCCAGCTCTTTTGCGACTTCAGCTTCATGGACGGCGGCGATTCCCGTATCCACTGTAATGATCAGCGAAAATCCCCGCTCTTTTATGGAACGGAAAGCTTGTTCATTCGGGCCGTAGCCTTCTGTAAAACGGTCGGGAATATAAAAGTCAACGTCCGCCGACAGCTGTCTGAGTGCCGTCAGCATCACTGACGTGCTTGTAACGCCGTCTGCATCGTAATCTCCGTAAATCATAATCGGTTCCCCTTGAGAAACCGCCAGTTTTATCCGATCAACTGCTTCCCGCATTCCCTTTAATTCATACGGGTCATAAAAGTCTGCATCCTTTGTATGTAAAAACAGCCTTGCGCTTTCGGCAGTATCAAAACCTCTTTTTACAAGCAGTGATGCCACAAGAGGTGTTATGTCCAATTGTTCTGTGAGTGATTTGACTTTTTCCTGATCCGGCTGCTGGATTTCCCAGCGCATTTTTGACGCTAACATAAATTCACCCCTCAACCACCCTATTATACTAGAGCGGACTGAGGGGTTTCAAATGTTATTCTGATCCTTTTTTCTCTTCAAGCATTTCTTCCGGCGGCGCGGCTGTTTTTTTGCCGTCCGAATCAGCCGTCAATTCACCTGCGGATCTGTTTTCTTTCCGCAGCATTTTAATTTCGCGCTTCAGTTTCATCACTTGAAATATACCGGCTGAAAACACGATCAGCGCTCCCATTAACACAGAGCCTAAAATGACTAAAATCAGCGGCCATTCAGCTGTTCCGAACAGATAATCAACCTCAACCGCCCGCACGTTAATGACAGCAAAGATGGCGACAATCAGAGTAAATAGTAAAGCGAATATAATAGTCCATTGTTTATTCATGCGTCTGCCCCCAATTATTGATTCTTATCTTTTCCCCTATTTTCCCGGGAGTAAACCCCGGTCTCAGGA
The DNA here is from genome assembly GCF_014872755.1 of Bacillus sp. Bvel1. Taxonomy (NCBI): domain Bacteria; kingdom Bacillati; phylum Bacillota; class Bacilli; order Caryophanales; family Bacillaceae; genus Bacillus; species Bacillus sp. Bvel1. Next base: position 709,848 of record NZ_JAAOBZ010000007.1, read on the forward strand.
AATCCGGGCCGTTAATTGCTCGCGGACCAGCTTTTTCAGTCCGCTTCTTTCTCCCGATATAACGAGGGTGTCCCCTTCTTCAATTACGGTATCAATACCGGGGCTCAGCTGTTTTTGCCGGTTTTTCTTCACGATCGCAATAATCTGGACGTTGTAATGTTTCTTCATCTCCAAATCTCCGATTGTGCGGCTGACAGCCGGTGCATGAGATTCGGCTTTAAACCACTCAATGACGAGGTCATCAAGCGCGACTTCCACAGATTCCAGCGCTTTCGGCTTATACGTCATCCCGCCTAAAATAGCGGAAATCTGCCTCGCCTCTTCGTCGTTAAATTCAACGGATGCCAAGCATTCGTCATAATCATTCTCATCGAAGTAATAGAGCTCTTTTCTGCCGTCATCATGAAGAATAATACTGATTTTATCGTGATTTTTCGTAATGACTTCTACTTTCTGGCCGATGCCCGGAAGCTCCGACTCACGAACGTTCATAAGAACCCCCCTACATGTTTTTACAATGATGATTGATTATGTAAGCGTATGTCATTATAGCAAATGCAGGTTTTAAGTTCAATGCGGCCTAAAAAAAACAGGCTGCCTTCCGGAAGACAGCCTGTTTCCTTTTACTCTTCGATTGATTTTTTCCCTTTAAATTCTTTTCCTTTCCATACAAGCCACAGCTGCGCGGCGATGTAAAGAGAGGAATAAACGCCCGTCAATAAACCGACCAATAAAGCGACGGAGAAGTTTGTAATTGACGATGAGCCCAAAATGAGCAGCACGACGACCACAATCACAACGGTCAAGACCGTATTGATCGAACGTGTAAAGGTTTGCTGCAAGCTCAGATTCACGATATGTTCCAGATCGGCAAATGACTTCGGCTTGCGTTTTTTCATCTGCTCGCGTATCCGGTCAAATGTAACGATCGTATCATTTATCGAGTAACCGATTATGGTGAGAATAGCGGCGATAAAGGTTACGTCAACCTCCAGCCTTGTAATGCTGAAAAACGCGACGATAAAGAAAGCGTCATACAGCAGGGATACAATCGCGGCGATTGCCATTCTGTACTCGAAACGGATTGACACGTAAATAATGATGCCGATTGATGCAATTGCCACGGCATATAAAGCATTACGGGCCAGTTCTTTTCCGACTGTCGGCGATACCGTGCTGACGTTCGGTTCAGATCCGTATTTGTCCTTAAAGTACGTTTTGATTTCAGCGATTTTTTCTTTAGATGGCTCTCCGACAAAACGGGCCGCGGCAACATGGTTCTCTTTACCCGAGAGCACGATGTTTTCCGGATCCATGCCGAGAGAGTCAAAGTCTTTTTCAACCTGCTGCGCCGTCAATGCATGATTGCTCTGCACATCAATCCGCGCACCGCTTGCAAAATCGATTCCCAGGTTGAGTTTAAAGACCAGTAAGATGATAATTCCCGCAATGGTTACAGCGCTTGAGAAAATAAAGAAATATTTTCGTTTGCTCGTGAAATCCCATTTCTGGAATGCCGTATGCGGTTCAGTATTTTCATCTGTTTTTTGAATGTCCATAATATGTTTTTTCTTGACGCCGAACCAGCTTTTTTTCCGGTCAAGCCATCTGCTTTCCACAAGAAGGGCGAGCAGGAATCTTGAAAGGAAGACAGCTGTAATAAAGCTTGTCAGTATTGACAAAATCAGCATCGTCGCAAACCCTTTTACAGAGCTTGTCCCGAAAATAAAGAGCACGACCGCTGCGATGATCGTTGTGATGTTCGCATCAAAGATCGTCGCAAATGACCGTCTGTTCCCTGAACGGAAAGCTGAGCGGACGGATTTGCCGAGTTTCAGTTCTTCTTTTATCCGTTCATAGGTGATGATGTTGGCGTCAACCGCCATCCCGACACCCAAAATGAGCGCCGCAATACCCGGAAGCGTCAGCACCGCCTGCATCCAGTCAAACACTTGAAGCGTAATATACACGTATACAGAAAGCGTAATTACCGCTATGAGTCCAGGCAGTCTGTAATAAAGCAGCATAAATAAGAAAACAATTGCAATACCGATGATGCCGGCCTCTACCGTATCATGCAAAGCCTGCTGTCCGAATTGCGCCCCTACTGAAGTAGAGTATTTTTCGGTCAGTTTCACAGGCAGCGCACCCGCGTTTAAAATATTGGCCAAGTCCTTCGCTTTTTGAACGGTGAACTGACCTTCAATCGTGACATCCTTCGTGTTTAATTCCTGGCTCACATTCGGAGCGGATACATATTTCGGATGTTTTTTGCCGACTTCTTTTTTAAATGAATCGCCCTTTTGGTAATCAAGCCAGATCACAAGCTGATTATTAGGGGCCATTTTCTTGACTTTTTTCGTCACTTCTCCGAACTTATCCGCATCCTTCAGCTTAACGCTGACAATCGGTTCGTTCGTCGTCGGATCAAAGGTTTGCTTCGCGCCGTTTTCCACGAGATCAGAGCCGTTTAACAGCTCTTTATCATTCGTATCCCTGAACGAGAGCTGCGCTTCCGTTGACAGAATTTCGCGCGCCCTGTTCTGATTCGTGACGCCCGCCAGCTGAACGCGTATGCGGTTATTTCCTTCAATCTGAATGTTCGGCTCGCTTACGCCGAGAACGTTAGCCCGGCGGTTCAGCGCCTGCACCGTGCTGACGAGCACGTCTTTTGTGATTTTATCGCCTTTTTTGACGGGCTGCACATCGTACAGAACTTCAAACCCGCCGCGTAAATCCAATCCTAACGTAATATTATTGGCAGCCGGTTTTGTAAAATACCCCAGCCCTGTGCCGATCAATAATACGATCAGGAAAAACGCAATCAAGCGTCCTTTTTTCATTATGTATTTCCTCCTTAAACCTATGCCGTCAAATCATTATCTCAGCAGTTCATCCAAAGCTTCCTGACCCTCATCGCTTTCCAGCCAATTAGACGACTTAAAAGCTTCAACGGTTGCATAGTTCATAAAATCGCCAATTTTAACTGATAAAATATTACCGGCCAATTCATGCAGCGGCAATTCCTTTTTCTGTTTCCACTTTTTATGTATTAAGTATGACCATAAACTCTCGTGCTCAACATCATCGTATCCGAGGATTTTGAACTCTTCAAGTTTACTGTACAAGAAAGGCCGCAAATGATCTTTGTACATTTCGGCGGGATGTTTCTCCACTGGGCGCTCGCTCCTTTTTCCATTTTTCTCGAAGACTTGTCATGCTCGGACGACATCGGCGCATATCTTTATTGTATATGATTCCAGGTAGTTTGAGAAGGCAGGGGTTTATAAAATGGCAAAACAGACTTTTTTAAGAGGCACTCTTATTCTCATTGCAGCCGGGATGATTACGAGAATGCTCGGCTTTGTCAACCGGGTGGTTATCGCCCGGTTTATCGGTGAAGAAGGGGTCGGTTTATACATGATGGCTGCCCCGACATTTTTCTTGGCCACCACTTTGACTCAATTCGGCCTCCCCGTTGCCATCAGCAAACTTGTCGCTGAAGCAAGCGCGCGGGGGGACCGGCAGAAAATGAAACACATTTTAGTGATGGCGCTTACCGTCACCGGGATATTAAGTCTCATCTTCACGCCGCTGTTTTTATGCTTTGCGCCGATTATGTCAGAAACGATGCTGACGGATCAGCGCACGGTTTACCCGCTTCTGGCGATTACGCCCGTCGTGCCGATTATCGCGATATCCAGCGTGCTGCGCGGTTACTTTCAGGGCAGGCAGAATATGAACCCGCTGGCGTTTTCCCAAGTGCTTGAGCAGATCGTGCGGATTTCACTTGTCGCAGTCTGCACGACGGTGTTTCTGCCGTACGGGATTGAATATGCCGCAGCAGGAGCCATGATTTCGTCTGTCATCGGGGAGCTTGCCTCTCTTATTTATTTATTCATTTGTTTTAAAGCAAATAAAACAATCAGAATCAGAAAACAATTTTTCAAGTCGATTGCAAATGGAAAAGAAACCTTCCGCCAGCTGATGAGCGTGTCGCTCCCGACAACCGGAAGCCGCTTCATCGGAAATTTATCTTGGTTTTTTGAACCTATTGTCGTCGCGCAGAGCCTTGCGATTGCAGGAGTGGCCACCGCTGCCGCCACCAGCCAGTACGGGGAGCTGACCGGATTTGCCATGACGGTTTTGACGCTGCCCAGCTTTATAACCTATTCTCTGTCAACGGCGCTTGTTCCTGCGATCAGTGAAGGAATGGAGCAAAAAAAGCTGCAAGTTGTCGAATACCGTCTGGAACAGGCGATGAGGCTGTGTCTTTTAAGCGGAGGCATTTCGGTGGTTATTTTATTCTCTTTCGCTGATGAACTGATGTCCGTCATGTACGGATCAACTAATGCGGCGGTATTTGTTAAAGTGATGGCGCCGTTTTTTCTGCTTTACTATTTTCAGGGGCCTCTTCAGGCGGTGCTGCAGGCTCTCAATTTAGCCGGGGCCGCCATGATGAACAGTTTTATCGGCGCCGCTGTCAAAACCGGCCTAATTTTTGTTTTGGCGACCAGGCCTTCCTTAGGCATCATGGGCGCCGCACTTGCGATTGTAACGGGGATGGTCCTTGTCACCCTGCTGCATGCGGCCACCGTAAGCAAGGTGCTTCCGATCAGCATTAAAATAAAAGAATACGCGCTCTGTTTTGCCGTCATATTCATTTGCGGTTATGTCAGCCGCATCATCAAGCACACCGTTCATTTTTCAGGATCAGAAGCTGTTAATCTCACAGGCTGGATTGCAATGACCGCGATTTTGTACATTGCGCTTCTTCTGTTATTCAGGCTGATTAAAAGGGAAGAGCTGATCCGGATTCCGGTCATCGGCAAGTTCGTGACGCGGTGAAACCGATTTATGGCTCCCCTTTTTCATCTTTGAGATCAATAAAAAAAGCGCCGTCCGTAAACGTGCAGAATGATATAACCGAAAGATCGCGATATCCTCTTTTTGCTAAATTTTTTTCAAGCCAGTGTTTATCTTTCCCGATTCTGTCCAGATGCTCATTCTGAATGACCCCGTCAACGATAAGCGATGTTTCCATCTGCTTATCCTTATTGTTTTTCTTTTTGACGATTGACAGTTTGCCCGAAGACTCCAAAATGGCGTACGACACGTCAGAGATTCTATCGATGTTATTCTCCCTCAGCTGCATAAGAAGATCGTCAAAATTGTAGCGCTGCGATCTCATCGCCCGTTCATCAATTTTTCCCTGTTTTATAATAATGGTGGGTTTTCCGTCAAGCAGCTGCCGTATTTTTTGGCTTTTGAGAGAAATAAAAGCAAGGCTTACTTGAATAATCATTAAAACGACAATCGGCACAATTGTATGCAAAAGCTTATCTTTTACATTTTCAATTGCCAATACGGCAATCTCGGCAATCATAATGGAGACGACAAGGTCTAAAATGCTCAGTTCTCCGATTTCCCGTTTTCCCATCAGTCTGAAAATCACAAGAATGATAAAATAAAGCACAATCGTACGAAACGTAATAATGAAAATATCTTCCATATCGCACCTCCAACGGTCATAGCATTTGCCATCGGCTCTGAATTATGTAAGAAACGGGCTGAACATCACGCATTTACGTCTAATTCGAACATTCAGAGAATACATTTAGAAAAAGACGGGCTCCGGCTTGTCATATATCAGGCCGCAGAGCGGAGAGGAGATAAAAATGGAAGAAACGAAACAAGTGGGAAGAGGCGTCTTGTACGGCTTAGTGGCTATTTTTGCGGTGATGCTTCTTACAAGTTTGGCGATTTCGCTTTTACTGACAGTCACCTCAATGGAAGAATCATCTTTCAGCTGGCTGATCACCGCGCTTTCTTTTCTTTCTTTATTTGCGGGAGGTTTTATATCGGGCGGCAAAGCGAAGGAAAAAGGCTGGATGATCGGAGCGTTAACCGCCGTCTGTTTTTCATTAATCATCTTGCTGTTTCAATATTTAGGGTTCGGAAAAACGTTTACATCCGGTCAGCTTTTGTTTCATCTCGGCTTTTTGGGAGTCAGTATGCTGGGCGGCATTTTCGGAGTGAATTTGAAAGGAAGCAGATCAGCGTAATAAAAAAAGAGCGGATTCTCCGCTCTTTTTTTGTATGTATGAGCTTCGCTGTTATTCAGCGGAAGCTTCTCTGATTGCGCGGCGGTCAAATGTTAAACGGGTGTTATCACCTGTTTTAATGACGACCTTGCTTTCATCAATTGAATCAACAGTGCCGTGCAATCCTCCGATTGTCACCACTGAATCCCCTTTTTTCAGCTCTTCCTGCATCTGGCGTACGGCCTTCTGCTGCTTTTGCTGCGGACGGATGAGCAGGAAATAAAGCACTGCAAACATTAAAATAATAGGAACGATTGTGCCTAAAGTACCCATCTGTTTCCCTCCTTTCAAGAATGGTTTTATTTTAGAAGCTTTTCGCATTTGGCTTATTATAGCCGTAACGCTCAAAGAACTCTTCTCGGAAATCACCAAGACGATCCTCCCGGATGGCTTGTCTGACCTGCTCCATTAAGTGTAACAGAAAATGAAGGTTATGGTAAGTTGTTAATCGAATTCCAAACGTTTCATTACAGCGGATCAAATGTCTGATGTAAGCGCGGGAGTAATTTTGGCATGTATGGCAGCTGCACTCTTCGTCAATCGGACGGAAATCACGCTCATATTTGGCGTTTTTCATATTCAGACGCCCTTCATTCGTAAACACCGTGCCGTTTCGGGCAATCCGGGTCGGCAGTACGCAGTCAAACATATCCACGCCGCGGATGGCGCCGTCAATTAAGGCATCCGGTGAACCCACACCCATTAAATATCTCGGCTTGTCCTTCGGTAAAAGCGGGGTTGTAAACTCAAGCACTCGGTTCATGACGTGCTTCGGCTCGCCGACAGATAATCCGCCTATGGCATACCCCGGAAAATCAAGCGAAACCAAGTCTTTTGCACTTTGTGTCCGCAGGTCTTCGTATTCTCCGCCCTGTACGATTCCGAACAGCCCCTGCTCATCTGAGCGCCCGTGCGCCTCCAGGCAGCGTTCCGCCCAGCGGCTGGTCCGTTCCACAGAGCGTTTCATGTAATCATACTCTGCCGGATACGGCGGACACTCATCAAACGCCATCATGATATCAGAGCCGAGGGCGTTTTGAATTTCCATCGCTTTTTCCGGAGATAAAAACAGCTTGTCTCCGTTTAAGTGATTGCGGAAATGAACGCCTTCTTCTTCTATATTACGAAACTTGCTCAATGAAAAGACCTGAAAACCGCCGGAATCTGTTAAAATCGCGCGGTCCCAGTTCATAAACTTATGAAGCCCGCCCGCTTCTTTTACAATGTCGTGTCCCGGGCGGAGCCATAAATGGTACGTATTGCTTAAAATAATGCCCGCATCCATAGATTTCAGCTCATCCGGAGACATCGTCTTTACCGTAGCAAGCGTGCCGACCGGCATAAATACAGGCGTCTCAAAGGAGCCGTGGGGCGTATGAACTCTGCCCAGCCGCGCTCCCGTTTGTTTGCATTCCTTTATAAACTCATAACGTATCGGTTGTTCAGCCACTTTGTATGAGGCCTCCTGTCATTCAAATTAGATAATCAGCATGGCGTCGCCAAAGCTGAAGAAACGGTATTCCTCCTCTACCGCATGACGGTAGGCGGAAAGAACATGCTCTCTGCCGGCAAGCGCAGAAACGAGCATGATAAGGGAAGATTTCGGCAGATGAAAATTGGTGATCATGCCGTCAATCGCTTTAAATTCATATCCCGGATAAATGAAGATGGACGTCCAGCCGCTTGAAGCGGTAAATACGCCGTCATGCTCGCCGGCAATGGTTTCCAGGGTGCGCGTTGATGTCGTCCCGACCGACACGATGCGCCCTCCCGCCTTTCTGACCTCGTTTAAAGAGGCGGCGGTTTCTTCCGTCATTTCATAAAATTCCGCGTGCATGTTATGCTCTTCCACATCATCCGCACTGACCGGGCGGAATGTGCCGAGTCCCACATGAAGTGTGATAAATTCAATCCGCACACCCTTTTGCTTCAGCTCGTCCAGAATCTCTTCCGTAAAATGAAGTCCGGCCGTCGGAGCTGCGGCAGATCCGATTTCTTTTGAAAAGACGGTCTGATACCGTTCTTTATCATCAAGCTGCTCTTTAATATAAGGAGGCAGCGGCATTTCACCGAGTGATTCAAGCACTTCGTAAAAAATCCCGTCATACCGGAATTCTATTTTTCTGCCTCCGTGATCAAGCTCCTCCGTGCAGACCGCTGTCAGCCGGCCGTCGCCAAATGTCAGGACCGTTCCTTTTTTTACGCGTTTCGCCGGCTTTACGAGCGTTTCCCATGTATCATTTTCTTCCTGTTTTAATAACAGAAGCTCCACTTTCGCTCCCGTATCTTCTTTTGTGCCGAATAATCTTGCAGGCAGCACACGGGTATTGTTCAAGACGAGACAATCCCCTTCATTAAAAAAGCTTACAATCTCTTTAAATGAACTGTCCGTCAGCCCGCCCGTCTGTTTGTCGAGCACCATCAGCCGCGATGCGTCACGTTCTTTCAGCGGCACTTGGGCAATGAGGCGTTCAGGCAGTTCAAAATCAAATAAATCGACTTTCATCATTTCACCTTTATTCTGTCTATTGTTATTTCATTCTGCCGAAAAAATTAAGCAGAATGGATAGTATCACACTGATCACAATACAAGTGACAACGGGAAAGAAAAATGTAACATTTCCCTTCTTAACGAAAATATCTCCGGGCAGCCTTCCGACAAAGTGCCAGACTGCGCCGGCAATAAGCAAAACGGCACCGAGAAACATGAGAACCTTCGGAAAGTCAGTCACGGGCGGGCGCCTCCAATCGAAAATGTTCATACACAGCCGGAGTCACGACCCGTCCCCTCGGCGTCCTCTGGAGAAATCCGATCTGCAGCAGATACGGTTCGTACACATCCTCTATTGTATGCGGTTCTTCGCCGATTGTCGCGGAAATCGTATCAAGGCCGACGGGACCGCCGCTGAATTTTTCGATCATGCCCATCAGCAGCTTATGGTCGATATGGTCAAGGCCGAGCGCATCGACTTGAAGACGTTCGAGCGCGTCGTGAGCGATTTCTTCCGTGATGCGGCTGTCGCCGAGCACCTGGGCAAAATCCCTCACCCTTCTGAGAAGCCGGTTTGCAACCCGCGGCGTTCCCCTTGACCGTCTGGCGATCTCCAGAGCCGGAGCTTCTTCGATATCCACTTCAAAAACGTCCGCCGTTCTTGACACGATATCTGTCAGCTCTTCCTGCGTATAGTATTCAAGGCGCGACAGCACCCCGAACCGGTCTCTGAGCGGTGCGGTCAATAATCCGACCCTTGTCGTCGCTCCTACAAGCGTAAAAGGGGGAAGATCGAGACGGACGGAGCGGGCGGACGGGCCTTTTCCAATGACGATATCAAGGCAGAAATCCTCCATCGCCGGGTACAGCACTTCCTCAATTGAGCGGTTCAGCCTGTGAATTTCGTCAATAAACAGCACATCCCCTGGTTCGAGCGCCGTCAAAATGGCTGCCAAATCTCCCGGTCTTTCGATGGCGGGACCTGACGTCGTCCGCATCTCCACCCCCATCTCATTGGCCACGATAGACGCAAGCGTTGTTTTCCCGAGACCCGGAGGCCCATATAAAAGAACGTGGTCCAGCGTTTCCTGCCTCATTTTCGCCGCATCGATAAACACGCGCAGATTTTCTTTCACCTTCTTTTGGCCGATATACTGGGCGAGATTCTGCGGCCTGAGGCTTTGCTCGATTATTGATTCATGGCTGTCTGCTTCACTTGAAACGAGCCGTTCATCCATGAACATCACCTTACTTTAATAATTTTTGCAATGCTTTTTTCACATATTGATCTGTTGAAAGCGCCGTTTCCTCTTTTAAGTGAGGAAGCACTTTTTTAATTTCTTTTTCGGCGTAGCCGAGAACCCTAAGCGCTTCAAGCGCCTCGTCAAGCGCCGTTTCAGCCTCTTGTTTTTCAATGCGCGCTTCATGATTGAACAGGTTGTCAATCATTTCAGGCACGACGTCGGCCAGTTTGCCTTTCAAATCAAGAATAATCTGCCGCGCCGTTTTTTTGCCCACACCCGGAAATTTCACCAAAAAGGCTTCATCTTCCTGTTCGATCGCTTCGATGACGGCTCCGGGGTCACCGGAACCGAGGATGGCGAGCGCCCCTTTCGGCCCGATGCCGGTGACGTTCAGCAGCTTTGTGAAAAGCGCTTTTTCTTCCCGGGTTGAAAAACCGTACAAAGAAAAGGCATCTTCTTTTATATGATGATACGTAAAAATGGTTTCTTGATTGCTTACCTTATAAATAAACGGATTCGGAGTAAAGACCTGATAGCCGATTCCGCCGTTTTCAATCACGATGTATTGGGGAGATACATAATCAATCGTCCCCTTCACGAATTCAATCACACCTATTCACCTCTTTGACTGCTTATCATTGTAACACAAAAACAGCCAAAGTCTTATAGAAAAGTTAACGTATGTTCGCTTTGACATCTTCCATTCAGAAAAAAAAGACATGTGTCACATGTCTTGCGTCAAAGTCATCCGCTGTAAGTCTTAATATGATCGATCACGCTCTCAAACTCCGCTTTTGTCCTGTACGGTATGCCGTGTTCCAAGTGCTTTTGCAATCGGCTTTCCAGCCTTTCTATATCAATCTGGAAGAAAGATTGGATCGGCTCGGCCAGCGATCCGGGACGGCCGTGAAAAGTGGAGATGACGCCTCCGTCCGTGACGCCGATATAACCGTTAACCTTACTGAGCGGAGAAATGTCATCAACATGCTTACGGAAAAGAACGAAGCCTTTTTTCTGCTCAACGAGCGTCCAGCCCGCATATGCGGCCCAAAAATCCTCCATCGCCAAAACGGTTTCATCCGTATGTTCGATGCCGACATCACCGTCCAGATAGACCTTTTCCAGCTGGACGTGCACCCGAAGCGGCCCGTAATGCTCAACCTCCGCCCCGTATGCGCCTTTTCCTCCGCAAATCAGGACTGCAGCCGATAAGATAAGCATAAACAATAGACGAGCACCGCAAATTCGTTTCACCAATAACACCTCTTTATTCAATCAAACTCTTGATGCTAGTTTGACCAAAGATGCCGGTGCTTAACCGTTTTCTTTCATTTGTCTGTTTCAGCCGAAAAAAAGCAGCCTCTATTATGAAGGCTGCCCCGATGATTATGCCCGGCCGGCTGAAATCAGTTTCATTTGTCCGGACGTCAGTTTGAGCCGGTATCCCCTTACGGTCAGATACACAGTTTTTTCTCCGCGGCTTTTGTCATGCTCCGTTTTTTTCATTCCGGCCCCTCCGTTATGTTTTATTACTTTTATGTTAACACCGCAACATAAAGAGCGTTTTAAGAATATGTAAAGAAATGATGAAGCTTTATCCATAAAAATACTGCCGGATGAAATCATCCGGCAGTCCCGTTTAACGGCTGTTTCTGTTCATGTCTTGCAGCTTTGTAAAAGTAGCGTTGTCGGTAAACACTTGAATTGTACGGCCGTCCGCAAATCTTTTGGCCGCATGTTTGACATGTTTATCATCATTTTTCGTAAAAGGATGATTTGTTCTGACGGCAATGACGACTCTCGTGTCAGTCACGATGACCTGACTATCCTGTACGCCTTTTACTTTTTTCACGCGGTTTGCAACTTTTGCCGCCAGCCTGATGTTTTCGGCGTTGTCATACCCATTATAAGACATAGCTGCCGGCGGCGTATTGACATTTCGGCCGTTATATGTGCCGTCCGTCGTTAACGGAACCCCGTCATTAGGCGCATACTGGTCAGACACGTTTGTCGTATTATGACGGCCGTTTCGGTTTTCCATCATTTCAGAAACGGGTCCTTGATGGTCCATTCCGTACTGGCGTCTGCCGTTATCATTATCATTCGAATAATATCCGACCGGACGTGTTGACTGATTGTAGCGTCCGTCATTCATGGCATTATTTGCTCCGCATGCCGTTAAGCTTGCCGTCACGGCTAAAACGCCTGCGATCGTCATCAGTTTTTTACCCAATGGAAAAACCCCCCGTGGATTCATCGCTGTTTGAGCGTTTTCCGCTCATGTTTAGGATGTGCGGCCGACGGCGGGTTTAAGCTTGTCAGTTATGTCCATTCCTCAGTTGGACATAAAAAAAGGAACGACATACATCGTCCCGAAACATTAATCTTCTTCTTCCTCCGGCCGTCCGAATACTTGATTTGGACTCGGCTGATTCGGTGCGGCATTAGGATTTGCTCCGCCGTAAGGCATAAAATATCCGGCGTTTGCACCCACATTCGGATACGGCTGCACAGGCATATTTGCGTGATGGTGATGTGAACCGTGGTGATGATGGTGGTGGTGATGTGAATCATGGCAGCCGCAATCATCATCCTTAAATTTCCCATCATGATGAGGCGCGTTTGCGTAATGTGACGAATATCCTCCGTAATACGGCATTTGACCGTACGGAGCACCGCCGAAACCGGATCCAGAACCATCATAATGCTCTGCATTTTCATGGGCCTGGTTTTCATATTCACCGTAACCCGCTTGCGGCCCAAATCCCGGATGATGGAATCCGTGATGATGGAATCCGTACGGTAACGGCATCGGCATTACCGGAAAGCCTCCATAACCTCCTCCAAAACCGCCAAAACCTCCGCCTACCGGGAAGCACGGATGGCATAGTCCCGAACCCGGCAGCATCGGTGTCACCGGAACCGGACAAGGACAAGGCATGCACGGCATCGGGTAATGCATAAAAGGCGGTTCAACGGCCGGCATATTCGGAAACGGGACATTCGGAATGTTTGGCATGTTCGGCAGATGATAAGCGGCGTTTTCTTCTTCCATCTTTCCGGCTTCAGGCGCCTTCGGCATATTCGGGTAATTCGCGTTTTCCATGTTGATCATTTCCTCCTGTTGTGGAATGTTATTGTCATGCTCTTTTTCTTTCGGCTCGACAAAATGTGTCACCGGTTCCTCCGGCTTAGGAGGCGACCACGGCTGAAACAGCTGATTGGACGGATAATATTGGTTCATATCAGCTTCCGGCAGCACATTTTCATGCTTTTCAGGGATTGGCGGCACATACGGAATTGACGGCTTCGGTTCTTCCGGTATGGTGTCTTCAATGTCCACAACTGATTTCGGTTTTTCTTTGGCATATGGATGCTCATGCTTATGCGCAGACGTTCCGAAGCCGGCCTTGGGTTCTTTTCTGACCGGAACGGCTTCTGAAGGCACCTTTATCTTCATTCCAGGCATAATTAAGTCTGGATTGCTAAGCTGATGATTCAGTTTTTTTAACTCTTCAAGATCAACTCCGTATTTTTCAGCTATTTTCCAGAGCGAATCGCCTTTTTGAACGATATGAATTTTCAACGTTTTCCCCTCCTATGCACAAAACGTGAACGGTACATTTGTCATTACAATACGTTTCTTCACACTATATGCCGGTGGACTGGGCATGATGATAAAAAATTTGGGAAGGAGGGGAAATTTTTATGATTACGTATGACTCAGCATTCTGTTCAAAGCACGAAGCGCTTCTGTCCGAACCGCTTCCGGAACTTTAATGACACCCTTCGGCTCGCCTTTTTCAAGCTGCTCAAGCGACCACAATAAATGCGGCAGGTCGATTCTGTTCATTGTCAGACACGGACACATATCGGGATTCAATGATTCAATCTGTTTATCCGGGTGCGAGTGAATGAGGCGCTGAACAAGATTCATTTCCGTGCCGATCGCCCACTTGCTTCCCGGTTCAGCCTGTTCAATCGTATCAATAATATATTTGGTAGACCCGCTGTCGTCACTGAGCGAGACCACTTCCCGCGAACATTCCGGATGAACGATAATGCGGATGCCGGAATCCCGCTGCCGCAGCTGAGAAATATTTTCCGCTGTAAACTTTTCGTGTACGGAGCAATGTCCTTTCCAAAGGATGACTTTAATGTTTTCCGGATGGTCAGTAAGCAATCGATTCTGCCCCGGGTCCCATACAGCCATTTCTGTCAGCGGAATGCCGAGGTCATAGGCTGTATTTCTGCCTAAATGCTGATCCGGCAAAAATAAAATTCTTTCTTTTTGTTTAAAAGCCCATTTCAGCACACTCCGGGCATTCGAAGAGGTGACGGTCGCTCCACCGTGCCGACCGACGAATGCTTTAATTTCCGCCGTCGAGTTAACATATGTTAACGGAATGATGGTGTTACCGTACAGTTCTTGAAGCTCTTGCCATGCTTTGTCCGTCTGCTGAATATCTGCCATATCAGCCATCGAGCATCCGGCGCGCATGTCGGGCAATATGACGGTTTGGTTATCATCAGTCAGCATATCAGCGGTTTCCGCCATAAAATGCACGCCGCAAAACACAATATATTCCGCCTCTTTATTTTTTTCAGCCACTTGAGCAAGCTGCAGGGAGTCACCTGCCGTATCGGCGAATTGTATCACTTCGTCTTTTTGATAGTGATGCCCCGGAATGAACAGGCGCTTTCCGAAATCCCGTTTAATGGCGGCGACACGCTTTTCCATTTCTCCGGTGCTCATGTCTTTATAATGGCTCGGCATCATTTCGGCTGATGCAGTTAACACGTCAAAAATAGACATCTTAAAAATCCCCCTGTTCCGCAGCCTCAACATCCATGCTGATGTCGGCGCTTTTTACTGAATGAGTCAGAAATCCGAGTGAAATATATTGGACGCCCGTTCCTTTATAAGCGGGCAATGTGTCGAGCGTTATGCCTCCGGATGCTTCCGTTTTGATATGGCCCGGTGTCATGCCTGCAAAACGCCGGACGGACTCAGGCGGACAGTTGTCAAACATAATAATGTCTGCGCCCGCTTCAATTGCCTCGAGCAGCTGCTGTTCGGATTCGATCTCGACTTCCACCGCAAGCATCTGCCCCGCCGTTTTTCTTGCCCGCTCCACGGCCGCCTTTATCGATCCGCAGGCGGCAATATGATTATCTTTAATCATGATGCCGTCATATAAGCCGAAGCGATGATTAAAGCCGCCTCCGACCCGAACGGCGTATTTTTCCAGCATTCTGAGCCCCGGTGTCGTTTTTCTCGTATCACAAAGCTTGATGGACGGATCATCAAGACGCCTTTTAGCCTCGTCCGTCATTGTCGCAATGCCTGACATTCTTTGTATGAGATTCAGAATGACCCGCTCTCCCGTAAGAAGAGCTGCCGCCCGGCCTTCCATTTCAGCGAGCACGTCTCCTTTTTTCATCCGTTCTCCGTCTTTTTTCAGAGGGCGGATGCGGATATCATCGTGTAAAAGCTTCCATCCTTCACGGATAACGTCTTCTCCGGCAAACACGCCGTCTGTTTTTGCGATGATCCGCGCTTTACATTGCTGATCAGAAAAAATCGCTTGTGACGTCGCATCACCCGTTCCGATATCTTCCTGAAAAAAATGAGTCAGCATTTGTTTCAGCTGCAGAATGTCCATAGTTCCCCAATCCTTTCGTTTTTTCTGATAACCGTTCCAGATGTTGAATGAATGATTTGTTTTCCGTGCCAATCTTTCTCCGTCCCGGGAAAATCAGTGCGAAAATGAGCGCCTCTGCTTTCTTCCCGAATAAGGGCTGAGGTGACAACAAATTGCGCAGTCTTCCATAGGCAGGATAGCTCGGCTTGTTCCATTGTGATATCCTTCACATTTATATGACGCACAGATACGTTGTTAAGCCAGGATGCCAGCGCCTGCAGGTTTTCTTTTTCCCTCACGATACCCGCTCCGGTTGTCATTTTGGCTTGAAGCACATGAAGCGTTGTCTCCGGCACTTGTAAGATGACATCAGTTTTCTTCGGGTTTTTTTTATATCTTCCGTTTAACGGTGTTTGAATGATATGTTCAGCACATCGTTGCCCGCTTGCCAGCGCTTCCAGCAGTGAGTTGCTCGCAAGGCGGTTCGCCCCGTGCAAGCCTGTGCAGGCGGTCTCGCCTATGGCGTACAAATCAGGCACGGACGTTTTCCCCCATGTATCGGCTTTTACTCCGCCCATTAAAAAATGCATTCCGGGTGCTATGGGGATCCCGCTTTCAAGATCAACGCCGGCTGTTTGACAAATTTCTGTTATGGTCGGAAAACGTTTGTTAAAATCGGCTATTCGGCTGCAATTTATAAAAACAGGATTTTCTTTCATCATTTCTTCATAAATCGCCCGTGAAACCACATCCCGGGGCGCCAAATCTTCAAGCGCGTGTCTGCCAGCCATGATCCTGCGCCCGAAGCGATCCGCTAAATATCCGCCTTCTCCTCTCACTGCTTCAGAAATCAGACCGTAAACAGTCCCGTTTTTCACAAGGAGGGTCGGGTGGAACTGGGTGAACTCCATATCCGTGATCTCAGCTCCCGCGCGGAAGGCAAGAGCGATGCCGTCTCCCGTTATGGCGGAATCATTTGTGTGATATTGGTACAGACTGCCGCAGCCGCCTGAAGCAAGCACTACACAATCCGCTCTTCTGTAAGAAACGGCGCCTGAAGCATCCTTTACGGCAACGCCTGCGCATCGCCCGTGTTCAATCAGCAGATCAACAACCGTCTCGTGTTCAATGATCCGAATGCCGTCCCTCAGCTGCCGAACCAGAAACTCAACCAGCATCCGTCCGGTCGCATCTCCCCCGGCGTGCAGAATCCTCCTTTTGGAATGAGCGCCTTCCCTGCCGAGACAAAACGTTCCGTCCGACTTCGTATCAAAAGGGAAATGGCCTTCTATCAGACTGTTTATCATGCTCTGTCCGCTTTGCAGCAAATGCCGCACGGCTGTCACGTCATTGTGTCCGCATCCCGCATACAGTGTATCGTTCACATGGGATTCTATCGAGTCATCTTTTGCGTATGAAACAGCAATCCCGCCTTGAGCATAATGCGAATTGCTGTTCGTTACGTTTCTCTTTGTGATGACGGTTACTTGGTATGATGGAGGAAATGAGGAAGCACAGGCAAGGGCCGCCGTCCCCGTACCAATGACGATAATTGTTTTTTCAGACATACATCACCCTCCCATTATATTTACACCTGTCTTGACACCTATATTTACACAACGATAAAATAAACTCAAGCTTTTTTTAACATAAACGGATAGGAGACGGGCTGTATGATTTATCTTGATTACGCGGCGGGAACGCCTTTAAGCAAAGAAGCCGCGAAAGTCTTTCAGCATCTCAGCACAGAGGTATACGGCAATGCAAGCAGCCTTCATGACGCCGGAGGAAGAGCGGCGGACGTGCTGGAATATTGCAGACATTCTGCAGGAAAATTGATCGGCGGAGCGGCAGACGGCATTTACTTTACAAGCGGCGGAACGGAAGCGAACATCTTGGCCGTCCAATCATTGCTGTACGGTCTGCCCGATCATAAAAAACATTTTATTACAACCGCAATGGAACACCACTCGATCCATAATGCCGCGGCGTTTTTGGCTGACCGGGGAATTGATGTCACCATCATGTATCCCGACGAAAACGGCCTTATAACCGAGGACATACTGGCGGCTCATATCCGTCCTGACACGGGGCTCGTTTCCATACAGCACACCAATTCAGAAACCGGCCTCATCCAGCCTGTGAATCGTCTGGCCGCTTTTCTTCACCAGAGAAACATTTTACTGCATTGCGATTGTGTTCAAAGTTTCGGCAAACTGCCGATTGATGCGGATCAGGCGGGAATCGACGCCCTTTCCGTCTCCGGTCATAAAGTATACGGCCCGAAAGGCACCGGGGCTGTTTACATTCGGCCCGGTGTCAGCTGGAATCCGGTTTATCCGCATACCGTGCATGAAAACGGGTTCAGGCCCGGTACGGTGAATGTGCCGGCCATCGGCGCTTTTACCGCTGCTGCGGAGTATGCAGTGAAACATATGGAGGAACACCGTGAGCATGCTGACAGGCTGAGGAATTATTTGTATGACCAAATTAGGCGTCAAGGCCTCCCCATTTCATTTTCAGAGAAAGAAACCGACGGTGAATGCCTGCCCCACATTGTCGGGTGTTTTTTTCACTCCTTTGAAGGACAATATATTATGTTAGAATGTAATCGTAACGATATTTGCATCTCAACCGGGAGTGCATGTTCCGCCGGCAGCCACGGCCCTTCTTCAGCTATGAAGGCGCTGAGAAAAACCGAACGGGAAGCACGGCAGTTTTTCCGGATCTCATTCGGAAACGAAACAACATGTGAACAGCTCGATATGCTGATACATACATTTACGGCGCTGTGGGAGCAAAAGAAAGGAGAATCAGCAATTTGACAGAAGGAACGAAGCTTACTGGGTCGAAAAGACGCGACATGCTGCTTCATTGGCTGAAAGAAGCCGGCTCGCCATTAACAGGAGGCGAATTGGCCAAAAAAGCAAATGTTTCAAGACAGGTGATCGTGCAGGACATATCGCTCTTGAAAGCAAAAAGCGAACCGATTATCGCGACGAGCCAAGGCTATTTATACATCAGCATGAATGCCGGCAGCGAAAAAAACGCCGAACGGATTGTCGCCTGTCTGCACGGCCCGGAGCGGACGGAAGAAGAGCTTGAACTCATTGTCGATGAAGGCGTCACCATAAAGGACGTCATTATTGAACACCCCGTATACGGCGATTTAACCGCCGCCATAAGAGTCAGCACACGGAAAGAAGTCAAACAATTCATGGATCACATTAACTCGACAAATGCCGCTTACCTTTCACAGCTGACCGGAGGCGTGCATCTCCATACGTTAAGCGCCCCGACAAAAGAGCGGATTGACCAAGCCTGCCAAGCGCTGGACGACGCGGGTATTTTAATAAAAGATTAAAAAAAAGCCCCCTGAAGGGGAGCTTTTTTTATATCGAATAGGATTGATATGTTCCCAGAAGCTTGACCCGGCAGCCGAGGGCTTCCATCTCTTGAACGGCACCGGGAATGAGAACCTGATCCATCGCCTGTTCAATATCAATAATAAAGAAATAGTTGCCGAGACCTGTTTTGGTCGGGCGCGATTCGATCTTTGATAAATTCAGGTTTCTCCATGAAAAAGCGGACAGCACCCTGTGCAGCGCGCCTGATTGGTCATCTTGGGGAAGCGTTACCATCATCGTCGTTTTCGGCCGTGAAGACAGTTTCGCATTCACTTCGAATGAGACGTCTTTTTCAGGCGAAAGAATGACAAATCTCGTGTGGTTGTCCTGATAATCCTGAATATCCCGCTTCACGATGCTCAATCCGTATGTAGCGGCCGCCATTTCATTTGCAATCACGCCGATCGGAAGGTCCGAATGCTCACTGACATACTTGGCAGCCGCACCTGTTGACTTCGCATACTCATAAGGAACGGACGAAAAATGCCGGTGAAGAAATTTGTGACATTGCGCAATCGCATGGGAATGAGAATAAATTTTCTCAAGCTTTTTCCACTCATTTTCTCTCGAAGGGTGAACGAGCAGATGCTGGTGAATCGGCAGCGTCATTTCCCCCACGATCGCAAGAGGCTGCTCATGAATCAAGTAGTCAATCGTTAAGTTAACCGAGCCCTCCAGCGCGTTTTCCAAAGGAACAAATGCAAGATCAACTTCTCCCGCAACCGCCGCATCCATGCATGCCGGTATTGTTTGATAAGGTGCTTGTGTCACGCTGTTTTGAAAGCAGGAACTGACTGCTAGATGTGTAAATGTGGCTTCTGGCCCTAAATAACCGACTTTCATGTCTCTTCTCTCCTTACGCGCCTGACCCTAAGATCTCAACTTTTTCTATAAAATCAAATTTTCTCATTTTATTCATTAACGTATGAATGTTTTCTTCCATTGCGGACGTACTGATTGAGAGCGTGACATTCGCCCTGCCCTGAAGCGGAATCGTCTGGTGAATGGAAAGCACGTTGCTTCCTGAGTCAGCCACCGCCTGCAAAAGCTGGGATAACGCGCCTGACCGATCCTCCAAATGAAAGAAAAGTGTGATTATTTGTTCTTTAAC
Organism: Bacillus sp. Bvel1; assembly: GCF_014872755.1. NCBI lineage: Bacteria > Bacillati > Bacillota > Bacilli > Caryophanales > Bacillaceae > Bacillus > Bacillus sp. Bvel1. The sequence continues at coordinate 729,850 of NZ_JAAOBZ010000007.1, forward strand.
CATCGTGTAAAAAGGGAAAACCGCATCTCGGTATTTGTAAAAAGCGCTTCTGCTTAAATCAACTTTCTGCACGGCATCTGCAACCGATTCAGCCTTTTTTCTGTCGAGCAGCTTTTTGACTTCAAGGGTTTTCCGCATCGCATCAGGCAGAACGTCTTCACGCACTAAATAAAATGTCTCTTCTTTCACCTGCACCCCTCCCTTTTACATCAGAGAGCCTGCATTGCAAGCTCTCCGTCTTTTTAATCAATAAATTCAAATTCAAATTCCAGCAGCCGGATGATATCGCCGTCTTTAGCACCGCGTTCTCTGAGCGCTTCATCAACGCCCATACCGCGCATCTGTCTTGCAAAACGCTTGACGGATTCGTCACGGGAGAAGTCAGTCATTTTAAAGAGACGTTCCAGACTGTCACCTGAAAGCACAAACGCGCCGTCCGGATCACGGGTAATGTCAAATGGAATTTCTTCATCTTCCATCGTGTACATTACGCGGTTTTCCGCCAGTTCTTCTTCATCATACAGCGGGAATTCAGGCGTTGTTTCCAGCTGGTTGGCGACTTCAAACAGAAGATCGCGGAGTCCTTCTCTCGTCACCGCGCTGATCGGGAAGACAGGATGGTCATCCTGAAGCTTTTCTTTAAACGCTTTTAGATTTTCAGCCGCTTCGGGCATGTCCATTTTATTCGCAACGATAATTTGCGGACGCTCCGTCAGCCGCAGATTATATTCACTGAGCTCCTGATTAATGGTCACATAATCCTCATACGGATCACGGCCTTCCATCGCTGACATGTCAATGACGTGAACGATGACGCGCGTCCGTTCGATATGGCGGAGAAATTGGTGGCCTAAGCCGACTCCTTCGTGCGCTCCTTCAATCAAACCGGGCAGGTCCGCCATGACGAAGCTTCTTCCGTCATCCGTTTCCACCATGCCCAGATTCGGAACAAGCGTCGTAAAATGATAATCGGCGATTTTCGGCTTTGCTGATGAAACGACAGACAGAAGCGTAGATTTTCCGACGCTCGGGAAGCCGACGAGACCTACGTCTGCAAGCACTTTCAGTTCAAGCACGATATAGCGCTCTTTTCCGGGCTCTCCGTGCTCTGACAGCTGCGGCGCCGGGTTGGCCGGGGTCGCAAAGCGGGTATTTCCGCGTCCGCCGCGTCCGCCTTTTGCGATGACGGCGCGCTGCCCGTGCTCTGTCAGATCGGCAATGACCTGTTTTGTATCGTCATCCGTTACGACTGTGCCGGGCGGAACTTTAACAACCATATCGTCCGCATTTCTGCCGTGCTGGTTTTTAGACATGCCGTGCTCGCCGCGTATCGCTTTGAAATGGCGCTGGTACCGGAAGTCCATGAGCGTGCGCAGTCCTTCATCAACCTCAAAAACGACGTCGCCTCCATTACCTCCGTCACCGCCGGCAGGCCCGCCTTTCGGCACATATTTTTCACGGCGGAACGCAACCATTCCGTTACCGCCGTCGCCGCCTTTTACATATACTTTCACCTGATCTACAAACATAATATCCTCCGTTCTAAACCGTAAAAAACCGCTAGTTCATTCCAATTTCGGCCACACATTCATGGCCGGTCAGCTCAAATTGCATGACATCAAAGTCCTCATACCGGGATTTGCGAAATTCATCAAACACATCTGCATTTGCAATCGTTCCATGAAAATCGAGATATACAATAAGCTGTCTGTCAGGGTGATCCGTCTGCAGCGATACGGTCAGATGATTTTCACTTTCATTGCTTACCGCCAGACCGAACAGATGAAACAGTTTTCTCATCAGGTTCGACAGCTTTTGATCATATGCCGATAAATCTTTAATTTCTCCGAGCACTTCGTATTCGAGCCTCATATAACGGGACTTCCAATTAAATGTCAGAAAGTCAAACGCCAAGTGCGGGGTTTTCAGGTTTGAGAGCTTTGACTCGTGCTTTGCATCTATGACCATTTCGTCGATTATTTCAACGACCCTGTCATACTTCTGCAAACTTAAGTTTCCTTTTATCAGCTGCAGCTTATTCATCCAATCATGACGGAAATGGCCCATTAATTGGATCAGTTCATTGATCAGAGCCGCATCGCTTACAGGTTCTTCTTGTTTCTTCGATACATCCTTCATTTTCGCACTCCCAATCGTTTAATTTCTTTTTAGGAGTCTTGATAAGTGTGTACTATGAATTATAACAGAGAAGGCTTTGTTAAAAAAACACTTGTTTTTCCTGGTTCATCATGTTCCTTTTTCGGATCGCATACAATGCGGATGCCAGGCAGAAACATTTTTGGTATCACTGCTTGGGGAACATATCCAGTGGGTATGAGAAGCTGATGTCCTCATTCAAGGCGGGGTTCACTCACGCATCCTCTGCTTTTCATTCTTGATGTTACTCCGCTTACTGCAAAAAAAACTCCAGTCAACGACCGGAGTTTTTTGTGTCATTATTGAGCTACAGGATATACGCTCACTTTTTTGCGGTCACGGCCGAAACGTTCGAATTTAACAGTTCCGTCGATTTTAGCAAAAAGAGTGTCATCTCCTCCGCGGCCCACGTTTTCACCTGGGTAGATTTTCGTTCCGCGTTGACGGTAAAGGATAGATCCGCCTGTTACGAATTGACCGTCTGCACGTTTAGCGCCTAAACGTTTAGATTCAGAGTCACGTCCGTTCTTTGTAGAACCTACACCTTTTTTAGAAGCGAAAAACTGAAGATCTAATCTAAGCATGTAACTCACCTCCTATATTTGGTTTGCAGTCAACCGTAAGTGTTCACTGTAATCCCGCTCGATCGTTTCAAGAGAAACAATCATGCCTTCAATCAGCAGCTGCGCTTTTTGCAAAGCTTCCTGATCAGCGGCTTCAGGGAATTCAAAGTAGAAATAACCCCCGTCCTCGCCTATATCAAGAATCGGTTCGAGAGGAGCCAGCGCGATAACCGCATTGACCGCTCCGAAAACGACAGCCGTGACCCCGGCGCAAACGAGATCTCGTCCATGTTCAGCAAAATCGGCATGTCCCGTCATTTCAAAGGAGAAAATGCCCCCGTCATTCCGGGATCTTCGAATTGTTGCCTCAATCATGCTTACGCGTTGATTTTTTCGATTGTCAATTTAGTATAAGGCTGACGATGACCTTGTTTTTTATGAACATTTTTCTTTGGCTTGTAACGGAAAACAGTGATTTTTTTCGCACGGCCTTGTTTTTCAACTTTAGCTGTAACTGTCGCGCCTGCAACTGTTGGGTTGCCGACTTTCACGCTGTCTCCGCCAACAAACAATACGTCTTCAAACGTCACTGTTTCACCTGCTTCAGCAGCAAGTTTTTCGATGTAAACAGTTTGACCTTCTTCAACTTTGATTTGTTTTCCGCCTGTTTTAATGATTGCGTACATTCTCTGCACCTCCTATTAGACTAAGACTCGCCAGCAACAGGGGGCTTTAAAGCTCTTATCACCTGTCCCGAGCGGTTGTAGCATTGGTGCTACATCCATAACATTAAAAAATATATCAGAACCAAAAGGATATGTCAATCTATTTCTAGTATGGCAGCAGCAGGTCTTCCATAGAGGAATCTGTCCGTTTATCGGCAAAATACGCATGAAGCACTTCATTTTCATCGAGCTGGCTGAGCTTTTCGCCGGCTTTTTCAATGATAATGGGGTGCTTGCATCCCCGTTTGAATTCGGCCATGACATGCTTTACTTTGGCATCGGCCGCGACCGTCAAAGGATGCAGCATGGCGACATCGCGGTTTTTGCCGTAGTATCTCTCCAAAAGAAACCTCAGCTGAATATAATGCCGCTTCCGGTATTCATCCCATAAAGAAGCGGCGAGAAAGACGAACAGCACCCATGCGCTGACCTGAAGGGGGACGGCCAGCACAATCCAGCAGCAGAGCAAAAGCGCGGAAACGGCCGATGTCTGCAGGCTGAGGAGATGCGCTTTTTGAAAAGCCATTTGTTTAGAGAAGTATAAAAACACGAACTTGCCGCCGTCAAGCGGCCAGATCGGCAAAAGATTGATGAAAAGAATGGAGAGATTATAAAAGGTAAACATCTCAAATGTCTGCCCACTTGCAAAGCCTGACGTGAAAAAGAGCCAGGCTGCCGCCTGAAGCCACACATGCTGAAGCGGGCCCGCCAAAATGACCGCGAATTCCTCTTTTAGCGGCCGGTTTCCGTGCTCCTCCACCTCAACCGTCCCGCCGAAAGGGAGCAGAAAGATTCGTTTAATGCGCCACGAAAAAAACACAGCCAGAGCAGCATGCCCCAGCTCATGAACGGATACGACCAGCAAAAGACACAGCAGCGCTTTGATGTGCCCCGTCATAAGACCGAGCCCCATAATAATCCAAAGAAAAGGATGGACATGAATTTTAAAAAGGAGGATGAGCCATTTATTCATCAAATGTGATCACCTGGATCGGATCTATGAATTTATCGCCATCCTGGATCGCGAAATAGTACTGGCCTTTACTTTTATCGTTGAGCTTGATCGAACCGATCTTTTTCCCTTTATCGACAAAGTCGTACAATGAAACGTTAACATCTTTCAGCCGGCCGTAAATGCTGCTTGTATTGTCGGCGTGCTGCACCTTCACCGTCAGCCCTGTTTTTTTATCTTTGCTCACTTCCATAATGTAGCCTTCTTTTACGCTGTCAATGGCTTCACTGGCGGTTTCGACGACGACGCCCTCTCCGTTATTTTGAAAGTCCTGCTGGATTTTCCCCGCGGCAGGAACGGCCATATCCTGACTGACCGCCACCTGACCGTCCTTCTTTTTCGTTCCCGGCGTAAGAAAAGCAAGCGGGTTTCCGAAGGAAGATACGAACCAATTGCTTACGGCAGCAAACTGAAATTCTTTTTGAAAGGTTTGTGCGATTGCCGGTTTGATCTGACTCAGCGGCTGTTTGTCAGTTTTATAGGCAATAGCGGAGATCAGTACGAGACAGGCGGCCAGCAGGCATTTTAAAATAATAGAATGAGCGCTGATCAATGGATGCCGCCCGTTAAATTCGGGCGGGTGTTCCGTTTGATATTCGTAGTCCGGAAGAAGCTTGTGCTTTTCCTGCTCCTTGACCGTCTGCCACGCGGGAAAATTCTGCGTTTGAGCGTTTTGAACGAAAGTCCGTTTTGATTCAGGCCGCTGTTTTCTTCTTTTGGCCAGTCTTTTTCTAATTTCATCAGCTCTGTGACTCATCGCCATCATCCTTTGCAATCGTTGGGTTTGTACATCCTATGTCTTGTCCATTGCAAATATGCGCTCTTAAAAAACAAAAAAGACCTGATAAGCTGGGCTTCATCAGATCTTTGTATTCTGGTATATATTATGAACGCACGCCGAAAAATGACTTGATTTTCGCCATCATCCCTTTTTGCTGCTCTTCAAGCACCTGCAAAGGAACGGATTCTCCTAAAATGCGCCGGGCGATATTGCGGTACGCAATGCTGGCACGGTTTTTGGAATTCATGGCAATCGGTTCGCCGATATTTGAAGCCCTGATCACTTCATCATCGTCAGCAACGATTCCGAGGAGATCAATAGACAGATGATGAACAACTTCATCCACATCCATCGTGTCACCGTTTTTCACCAGGTGATTTCTGATGCGGTTCACGATAAGGCGCGGCGGTTCGATATCTTCCTGCTCCAAAAGTCCGATAATGCGGTCAGCGTCCCGCACCGCTGATATTTCCGGCGTCGTCACAACAATCGCCTTATCAGCTCCGGAGACGGCATTTTTATAGCCTTGTTCAATTCCGGCCGGACAATCAATAATGACATAATCAAATTCCTGCTTAAGCTCCTGCACAAGCGATTTGATCTGCTCAGGGACAACAGCCGTCTTGTCGCTTGTCTGGGCAGCCGGCATTAAATGAAGCAGATCATCAAAACGTTTGTCTTTGACAAGCGCCTGATGCGTCTTGCATCTGCCTTCAATTACATCTACTAAGTCGTAAATAATTCTGTTTTCAAGACCCATTACGACATCAAGGTTGCGCAGTCCGATATCTGTGTCTACCAAACAGACGCGCTTCCCTAAAATGGCTAAGGCGGTACCGAGGTTTGCAGATGTTGTTGTTTTACCTACTCCGCCTTTTCCCGAAGTTATTACGATAGCCTCACCCAATTTCACATTCCTCCCTCAAGCCTTGTTAGATCAGGTCTTAAATGAGCCAATTGCTGAAGGCGTTCAATGACCATATTTCCGTCAGTATCTAAATAAGCACATTCCATGTCGTTCCCTTTTTGAATGTGGTCTGGGGAGCGATTTAACACGTGATTGATCCTCAATTGTGTCGGCATCATTTCGGATGCGGCGATCACAGCCCGGTTATTTCCGTTATAACCCGCGTGGGCAATCCCTTTTAATGAACCGAGAACAAATATATTTCCTCCGGCTCTGATCGTACCGCCGGGATTCACATCTCCGATTAAAAGCAAATCTCCCGTCACGTGAAGCACCTGGCCCGAACGGACGATTTTGGAAACCGAAACAATTTCCTGCTCCTCTTTCATCCGCTGCGCTTCTTCTTTGGCGATGACTTCACTGTCAATTGAATGCACGACTAAATCTTTCTTTGACGCGATCAGATCAGTCAGCTGCTCTGCCTGCTCCTGATACAGATACCGATGCCCGAGTTTAATATGAACACTGATTTTTTGGCCTTTGCCATCAGTATATTGTTCAATCGACAGCATGTTTTGAAGACCATCGAGGAGCTCATCAAAAGAACACGCATCATCCAGATGCAATGTTAAGCCGTTCTTTGTTCCTTTTATTGTTACATATTGCTGCTTTTTGGTCTTCATCAATGTTCACCTCAACAACATACTCTTTTCGTCAAAAAAAGATAAAATCCTTTTTACTCATCTCTTAATTCTTTCTTCAGACTTATATAAAACAGCCTGAAGGGCAGGACTAATATAACGGCTCCCGCGATATTCAGCAAAGCGGTCGGCAAGAACCGCTGAATGACAAAATCGTTAAACGTCATAGTGCCGCTGCGGATTAACGTCTGAATGCCGTAGACGTAAAATTCAAGCACACATACGCTCAGCACCGCGACCAGAATGACCATCAGGGCGTTTGTCTGCAGCACTTTAAACGCTTTGGCCGCCAGATAGCATAATCCGGCAAAACCAAACATATAAACGCCTAAAACACCCGTATAATTGATGTCATAAAGAAATCCGAAAATGAAACCGTAGATCACCGCATGCTTTTGGTTGATATAAGCCGACATAAAAATCAGCGCAAGCAAAAGAAAATGCGGAACGACCTGCTGCTCGACGGAAACGAAAGGAAAACGCACCAGATCGGTATAGATACTTTCCGCACAAAAGACCAAAATCATAATCAAAGGGAGAAGGAAACGTTTCACGATCCTTCCTCCCCTGTTGCTACGCTTCGGTTCACGACGATGACATGGTCAAGATCGTACAAGTCGGCAGCCGGTTTCACATAAGCGATTTTCGTCAGGCCGTAAGCATCTGATTCTACATCGGTCACTTCGCCGACCGTCAGCCCTTGAGGAAATACGCCGCCCGTTCCGGAGGTCTCCACGAGGTCGCCTTTTTTCACTTCACGTTTTTCATCCGGTTCAAGGATGGTCATTTTCAGGGTCTGTTTCTTTTTATCATACCCTTCAATTAAACCGTAGCCTTTGCTTCCCTTTTTGCCGGAGATTTTGGTGGCCACTCTGTTATTGCGGTCAACATCGCTCAGCAGCTGAACGGCGGATGTGAAACTGTTGAGTCCGCTGCTTTTGATCTTCCCGACCAGCGCACCCTTTTCGTTCGTGACAGCCATGTCTTTGGCCACTTTGTGCTTCGTTCCCTTATTGATCATGATCTGCTTGTACCATTGATCAGGGTTTCTGGCGATAACGGTCGCTAAAATCGGATCATAGTCGGAAATTGATTTGACATGCCCGAGTTCATCACGCAGCTTCTTGTTTTCATCTTTGAGTTCTTGGAGCTTCGCTTCATATTGTGTCTGTCCGTCCAGCTTTTGTCTTAAGCGTTCGTTTTCTTTGTACGTGTTTTTCAGGTCTTTTATGTCCCCGAAGAACCCTGCAAAATATTCGGCAGGCGTGTGAAAAATGTTTTGAAATACTCCCGTCGTATCACCGATCAGCTTTTCAGGCCAGGTGGTATTACGGCCGTTCTTCAGCGAGAATCCAATCATAGCCACCAATATGATAATACACAGAAGTAATAGCATTAACCGTTTGTTCGGCATCGTGATACACCTCTTCTATTTAACTCCTGATTATCTTGTTTTTCCTTTGAAAAGATGGATGTGCTCCAGTGCTTTTCCAGTGCCGATCGCAACACAATCCAGCGGATCTTCAGCGATAAGAACAGGCATTTTCGTTTCGTCGCTGATGACTTTGTCGAGATTGCGGAGCAGGGCGCCTCCCCCTGTTAATACAATACCTCTGTCCATAATGTCAGCGGCCAGCTCAGGCGGTGTTTTTTCAAGCGTGCTCTTCACCGCATCAACGATTGAGAGAACTGTATCACGCAGTGCATTTGCAATTTCCGTTCCCGTGATTTCGATCGTTTTCGGCAGACCTGTCAGAAGATCGCGGCCTCGGATTTCCATTGACGCATTTTCTTCACCGGTTTCTGCTGAACCGATTTCCATTTTAATGGCTTCCGCCGTACGGTCACCGATCATCAGATTATATGTTTTTCTGATATAGCTGATGATTGAGTCGTCCATTTCGTCACCGGCTACGCGGATTGACTGAGACGTGACAATGCCGCCTAAAGAAATGATCGCCACTTCAGTTGTTCCGCCGCCGATATCAACGACCATGCTGCCCGTCGGCTCCCATACCGGAAGATTCGCACCGATTGCTGCCGCAAACGGTTCTTCAATCGGATAAGCGTCACGTGCGCCCGCTTGTCTTGTCGCGTCGATGACCGCCCGTTCTTCAACGGCCGTAATACCTGACGGCACACACACCATAACGTACGGCTTTCTCGCAAACAATCCTTTATTTTTCACAGCCTGATTAATGTAGTATTTCATCATTGTCGCAGTTGTTTCATAGTCAGCGATAACGCCGTCTTTCATCGGACGGAGCGCAACCACGTTGCCCGGAGTTCTTCCGATCATGTTTTTCGCATCGTTACCGACCGCAACGATTGACTTCGTATCCGTTTGCAGAGCAACGACAGACGGCTCTCTCACTACGATTCCTTTACCTTTAACAAACACAAGCGTATTCGCGGTTCCCAAATCTATACCAAGGTCTCTTGTACCAATTCCGAACATATGTATGTATCTTCCTTTCTTAAAGCAAAAATACCCTAAAGGGAAAAACTCATAAAATCTATTATATCTTAAATCAACGAAAAAAAAAGTGTTACAAATATCCTTTTTCCTTTAAACTCACAAATTTTTTATCACCAATGACCAAATGATCCAGCAGCTCGATGCCGATTAAATTTCCGCACTCAAAAAGCCGCCTGGTTACCTCTATATCTTCCCTGCTCGGTGTAGGATCTCCTGAAGGATGATTATGAACGCAAATGAAGGACGCGGCGGATCGTTTGAAAGCTTCTTTAAACACCTCCCGCGGGTGGACAATAGATGAATTCAGACTTCCGATAAAAACGGTGCGTTTATGAATGACTTGATTTTTGGTATTTAAATATAAACAGACAAAATGCTCCTGGGTTAAAAAGCGCATATCCTCCATCACATACTTCGCCCCGTCTTCCGGAGAGCGGATGACGCAATGCTCCCCGGCGGATGTCTTATGAATGCGGCTCCCCAGCTCAATTGCGGCAAGAATCTGAACGGCCTTCACCGTTCCGATTCCCGGAATGCTGGAAAGCTCCTGGGCAGAGGCGCCTTTTAACAGGCGCAGCCCGTCAAACGTCCGCAGCAGCCGGTGAGCGAGGTTCATGACGGACTCATGTTTCGTTCCCGTCCGCAGCAGGATGGCGAGCAATTCATTGTTAGAGAGATGTTCGGCTCCGAAGTGCAGAAGCCGCTCTCTCGGTTTTTCTTTTTCGGGGAAATCTCTTAATTTTAACGGCAGATCACGGATGATCAACCCCTCCTTGTTCCCCTTCCCGGTTTGAACATCAAGCTTTTATATTAAATTCTTTCAAGGCTCTCATTGTTTTAGCGACAGGAAGCCCGACGACAGAATAAAAATCACCGTCTATTTTTTTCACTAAAAGCGCGCCTTTTCCTTGGATGCCGTATGCACCTGCTTTATCCATCGGTTCTTTTGTTTCAATGTAGAGCTGTATGTCGTCTTCACTGAGCGGCCAAAACGTCACTTCCGTTGTGTCACAGAATGTTTCTTTCCGGTCACGCGTCTGAATGCTGACCGCCGTAATGACTTGATGGCTTCGGCCGGAAAGCCTCCGCAGCATCTGTGCCGCTTCTTCCCTGTCACGCGGTTTGCCGAGGCACTCGCCGTCTATGCACACCATCGTGTCAGCCCCGATAACGACTGCATCGGGATTTTCGGCCAATACAGCACTAGCTTTTTGCTCGGCCAAACATTGGACGTTTTCTTCCGGCGAAAGGTTTCGATTTAATTTTTCTTCTGTGCGGCTCGCAATAATGCTGTAAGGAATCTGAAGAAGATTAAGGAGTTCTTTTCTTCGCGGAGATTGTGATGCGAGTATTAAGCGTTTTGTCATGGTTGTCATCCTTTCAGGGTTTGCTTAAGAAAAAAAGATACTTGTCTATCCTACCAAATCAAACGGGCAACCACAATTTCAGAAAAATAACTTTTTGATGACAAAATAAAAAATCCCGCCGGATGACGGGAAATGAGATACTATTTTACAACACTTAATAGCTCTTTTTGGGCTTTCCAGCCGGATTCCGAACCCGACGTTTCCAGTTCTTTCAGCGCTTGAAGCACGGCCTCTTTCTGCTTTTTGTCAGCGGCGTCTGCGCCGTCTGCCGCTTTTGCCGCTTCAGCCACTTCCGTTTTTGAAAGATTTTTGCCGGTAATCGCTTTGGCGGAGAGCTCAGATGCCTGTTTAAAAGAGTCTTCCAGCCCTGAATCGACCGCAAAGCTGAGCTCTTTTCCGCCCCAAGCCTCAAAATCATGGTCTATCAGTGTCTGACCCAATTGCTGTGATAAGCTTTTTTCCGCTGCAAGCCCGGCGATCACGTATGTGTATCCGTCTTCTTTTGCCAGAGAGACGGCCGAGTATCCTTTTTCAGTCAGCTGGTCAACAAGCGTTTGCGCTCCTTTTTCTGATGAAAATTTTCCGGCCTGCACCGCATATGTTTTATAGTTTCCCGCTGAAGATTCCGCATCTCCTGTGCCGGCTGTTTCAGATTTGCCGTTAGAAACATCTCCCGCTTTCACCGTCTGCCCTTGTGAACCTTTGTCAGCTGATGCCGGAGCGGAGGCTTCTTTACTTCCCGACATATTTAAGGCGACAAGGCCGAGCCCGGTGCCTAAAACAGCCGCAACGGCAATTGTCGTGACCGCTTTTTTAACTGGAGAAGACGGCTGCTTTTTTTTCGGAAAATGAGGGCCTGTTTTTTTCTTCTGGTATGGCGGAACGACTTTCGGGTCATCTTCAAATACCTCAGAATTCTTCTCATGATCCCAATTGAAATCTTCTTCTTTCGGATCTTCATGGGAAGCGGCGGTCTCCTGTTCCGCCTTTTTTGTTTCTTCCCAATTGGAAAATGTGACGGTCTTCTCCCCGCCTTCATTCACATCTTCTTGTCCATACATCGTTTCTTCTTGTCCGTTAATGGTTACTTTAAGGGCATTGTTTTTAGCTTTGCTGTGCTTTTTGCTCTTCCTTTTTTTCAACGTCTCTTCCCCCTTGCATTCGTCTTGGCCGTACCTTGAACTGATCATGGTTCACACTTTAGCATAGGCGAAAAAAAAAAGAACAAGACTTTTGTCGTCTTGTCCAAAAAACGTTCGCCAAATTTTTCAAGCCCCGCCTGAAGCGAGCTTGATGTAAAACGAAAACAGCTCATCACCGTATAAATAACTCAAAGCGCTCCCGGCTGAGATGGCCGGCGCAAACGGAAATGGCTGCTTTTTACCAAGACTGCCCCGGGCTGCAGCGCACATACCGTATACCGCTCCGATCATAACGGAAAGAAAGAATGCAATGAGCACGAGCTTCACGCCGAGCGTCAGGCCGATCACCCCAAACAGTTTCACATCACCTGCGCCGATGCCTCCTTTACTGACAAACATGATAAAAACAAGCAGAAAAAATCCGCAAACGGCTCCGGCAAACCCTGCATACCATGAATCCAGCGGAGAAAACATTCGGCCGGCGATGAAAAGCGGAAGAAAAAACAGCAGAACTTTGTCAGGAATCAGCATATATTGCAGATCCGTCATAGTAACAATCATGAGGAGAGACAGAAATAACAGCGCGACTAACAGTTCTTTTGAGAAACCGAAATGAATGCCTGCAGCCGTGAATAAACACGCCGTCCAGCATTCCGCCGCCGGATACATAACCGACAGCTTCGCACGGCAGTTTCTGCATCTGCCTCTTTGCAGAATATAGGAGACGACGGGCACAAGCTCCCCCCAGGAGAGCGGCAAGCGGCAAAACGAACAGGATGAACGCGGCGAAATAACCGAGATTCGCAGCGGGATACGGCACGCTGCTGTATAAAAAAAAGAACCGAAAATCAAGCCGAGAAAAAACAGAATTAAAAGCACTCAGACCACACCTTTACTATCAATCTGGCTCAGATTATAGCAAAGAAAAACACCATGACTGAAATGGCTGAAAATATATTTTCAGCATAAAAACACCCGGCAAAACCGGAAAATGGTCTGCCGGGCATCCGAGAGGCTGTCAGATAAGCCGCTTTCTCATCTCTGAAATAAAATATAAGGAGCCGGTAATGATGATGACATCATCCGCCCCGTCTTTTTGTTCTATCCATTCTTTCACACTGTCCGGGTTCTCATCGAAGCTCTTAGATGCAAGACTGCTTGCATTGTAAAGGGCTTCGGCGCTTGAAGCACGCGGAAAGTCAAATGATACAAAGTGAATGGAATCCGCTTCGGTTTCAAGCTTTTTAATCATTTCCTGATACGGTTTGTCTTTTAATGCGCTGAATACGACATGGACGTTTTTACCGGCAAAGCGCTGCCGGATCGTTTCTGTCAGCGTTTCAACACCCTCTTCGTTATGGGCGCCGTCCGCAAACACTAAAGGGCGGCTTTGAAGACGTTCAAACCGGCCCGGCCAGGAAGCTTTTCCCAGGCCGTTTCGCATCGCTTCTTCTGAAATGACTGCGGCCTCCAGGCGATTCAGCCATTCAGCGGCCAATATCGCCAATGCCGCATTCTGCCTTTGGTGAATGCCGATCAGCGACGTTTGAATGTTTTCATAGCAATTCGTTTCTGTTTCCAGCGAAAAGCTTTCGCCGGACGGAAGCGCCGCTTCATTAAACAGTCTGCACGTTTTATATAGTGACTGATACGGAGCCTGCTTTTTTTCGGCTTCCGCTTCAATAACGCCGAGTGCTTCCGGCTGATTGACGCCCGTAATGACCGGAATGGAATTTTTAATAATACCGGCTTTCTGCCCGGCGATCTCCTCGATGGTATTGCCTAAAATGGCCATATGGTCATGTCCGATACTTGTAATGACCGACAGAAGCGGTTTCACAATATTGGTTGAATCAAATGTGCCGCCGAGCCCCGCTTCAAAAATGACAAAATCGATATCAGCCCGCTTCGCAAAATATAAAAATGCACACGCTGTAATGATTTCAAATTCCGTCACCGTTCCGGCATCGGTCTTATCAAGCTCATCGACTATCGGTTTTATGTCATTAACGAGCGTTCTCCATTCCTCATCGGTAATCGGCGTGCCGTTGACGCTGATTCGCTCATTAAACGTAATCATGTAAGGCGATGTGAACGTGCCGACCGTATAACCGGCTTCTTGAAGGACGGAACGGATAAAAGAAACGGTTGATCCTTTGCCGTTTGTGCCCGCCACATGAATGGCGCGAATGTTCTTTTCCGGGTGTTCCAGTTTTTCCATCAGCTTTTCCATACGGAGAAGGCCCGGCTTAACGCCGAACTTGAGTCTGCCGTGAATCCAGCTGATCGCTTCTTTGTACGTATTAAACAATGAAATCCCCTCTTTTATACGACAAGGCGGTTTCTTAGGAAACCGCCCCGCTGTTTTATCAGCCTTTCAGCTCTGCAATCCGCTGCCGGACAGCTTCGCGTTTTGCCGTGTAGTCTTTCTCTTTTCCGCGTTCTTCTTCAATGACATGCTCAGGAGCTTTTTTAATGAATCCTTCGTTGCCGAGTTTTTTCTGAACGCGTTCGACTTCTTTTGTCAGCTTGTCGAATTCTTTTTGCAGACGGGCGATCTCCTCATCAATGTTAATCAGCCCTTCAAGCGGCAGAATGACTTCCGCTCCGGTGACGACAGCTGTCATCGCTTTGTCTGCCGCAGCGATATCCGTCCCGATTTTCAGCGTGCTCGGATTCGTAAAGCGTTCAACGTAAGAACGGTTCTTCTCAAGGCGGCCGGCAATGTCTTCGGTAGATGTTTTAATGTAAAGTTCAACCTGCTTGCTCATCGGCGTGTTGACTTCGCTCCGGATATTGCGGACAGAACGGATTAATTCAACGAGCAGTTTCATATCCGCCGCTGCCTCTTTATCCGTATGTTCCGGCACCGGAACCGGCCAAGAGCTGATCGTGATTGACTCGCCTTCATGAGGAAGGTGCTGCCAGATTTCTTCCGTTAAGAATGGCATAAACGGGTGAAGAAGACGCATCGTCTGGTCAAGCACGTATGCCAGAACAGACCGGGTTGTTTTCTTCGCCGCTTCATCTTCCCCGTACAGCGGAAGCTTCGCCATTTCGATATACCAGTCGCACACATCGTCCCAGATAAAGTTGTACAGGTGGCGTCCGACTTCACCGAATTCATAACGATCCGCAAGCTGTGTCACGTCTTCTATCGTTTCATTCAGTCTTGTGAGGATCCACTTATCAGCAACTGATTTTTCACCGGACAGATCAAGCTCGTCATACGTCATGCCGTCCATGTTCATTAATGCAAAACGGGAGGCGTTCCAAATTTTATTTGCGAAGTTCCATGTGGATTCCACTTTTTCATAGCTGAAACGGAGATCCTGTCCCGGTGAACTTCCGGTTGCCAGGAAGTAGCGCAGGGAATCCGCTCCGTACTTGTCGATGACATCCATCGGGTCCACGCCGTTCCCAAGGGATTTACTCATTTTTCTGCCCTGCTCGTCACGGATTAAGCCGTGAATCAGCACGTCTTTGAACGGACGCTCGCCGGTAAACTCAAGACCTTGGAAAATCATCCGGGATACCCAGAAGAAAATGATGTCATATCCCGTTACAAGTACATCGGTTGAGTAATACCGCTTAAAGTCTTCAGCGTTTTCATCAGGCCAGCCCATTGTAGAAAACGGCCAAAGCGCGGAGCTGAACCATGTATCAAGCACGTCTGAATCCTGCTCCCAATTTTCGCTGTCCTCAGGCGCCTCAAGGCCGACGTACACTTCTTTTGTTTCTTTATGATACCAAGCCGGGATGCGGTGGCCCCACCACAGCTGACGGGAAATACACCAATCACGGATGTTTTCCATCCAGTGCAGGTACGTTTTCTCGAAACGGTCAGGAACGAAGTGAACCTTCTCTTCTTTTGCCTGAAGGTCAACCGCAGCATCGGCCAGCGGCTGCATTTTGACAAACCATTGTGTGGACAGGTACGGCTCAACAACGGCGCCGCTTCTCTCACTGTGGCCGACAGAATGCATATGGTCTTCGATTTTAAAGAGAACGCCGGATTCCTGAAGATCTTTGACGAGTTTTTTACGGCATTCAAACCGGTCCATGCCGTTATATTGCAGCGCTTTTTCATTCATTGTTCCGTCTTCATTCATGACGAGAATCCGCTCTAAATTGTGGCGGTTTCCGAGTTCAAAGTCATTCGGGTCATGGGCAGGCGTGATTTTAACGGCGCCTGATCCGAATTCCATATCAACATAATCATCGCCGACAATCGGAATTTCACGGTTTGTAATCGGCAGAATCACCGTTTTGCCGATTAAGTGCTTGTAGCGCTCATCTTCAGGATGAACCGCGACAGCCGTGTCGCCAAGCATCGTTTCCGGACGGGTGGTCGCGATTTCAATTGAGCCTGAACCGTCTGCTAACGGGTAGCGCAAATGATAAAACGCGCCCTGTACGTCTTTGTAAATCACTTCAATATCGGATAAAGCCGTTTTTGTGGCAGGGTCCCAGTTGATGATATATTCGCCTCTGTAAATCAAGCCTTTCTCGTACAACTTGACGAAGACTTCACGCACGGCTTTGTTCAGCCCTTCATCAAGAGTAAAACGTTCACGTGAATAATCGAGTCCGAGTCCCATCTTGGCCCATTGGCTGCGGATGAAATCAGCATACTCTTCTTTCCACTTCCACGTTTCTTCTAAAAACTTTTCACGGCCGAGGTCATAACGGCTTGTGCCCTGTTCGCGGAGTTTCGCTTCGACTTTTGCCTGAGTGGCGATGCCGGCGTGGTCCATGCCCGGAAGCCAGAGCACGTCATAGCCCTGCATGCGTTTCATACGCGTAACGATATCTTGCAGCGTCGTATCCCACGCATGTCCGAGGTGCAGCCTGCCCGTCACATTCGGCGGCGGAATGACGACAGAATACGGCTGTTTCGTTTGATCGCCGCCCGCTTCAAAATATTTTCCTTTCAGCCAAAAATCATAGCGGCCTTTTTCAATCGCAGACGGATCATATTTTGTCGGCATTGTTTGTTCGTTTGTATCCATGATAACCCTCCAGCATGTTTAGAAATGGCTGAGCAACTAAAAAAGAGCCTTCATCCTGATAAAGGACGAAAAGCTCTTTCGCGGTACCACCTTTTTTCATGAACAGATTTGTTCATGCACTTAAACGGATAACGGGTGCGGCCCGAATTTCTCTACTGTATGTTCAAGAAATTATGCTCCCGGGCGACCTTCCAATGAGACGGCATAAGAAGCCTTTCAGCACAGTAGCTTCTCTCTCTTCATGCGTCTTTCTTGTACTCTTCCCGTTCAAAGCAGGTGTATTTATATCAGCTCATGATCTTATTTATTATGTTCTTTATTATAGTAAAAGTGTTTTTGATTCGTCAATCATCTTTTCCAAAAACCGCTGCCGTCATACATAAATGGGCATGCACCCCGCTCTTCCCCTTACATACGATACATAGAAAGGCGAATGTGAGGAGGAATTGCCCGTGAGAAAAAAATTCAATTCTTATTCGCTCCCCCAGTGGGCCAGACAGGTCCGCCTTGTATCCGTGCAAGTCATTATCCCGATTACGATCTTTCAGGGGATCAGGACGATTTTCTTTCCGACGACTTTTGATGTCCTGCTGCTTGCCATCCTGCTGTTTTTAGCGTGCGCCCTGCATTTGGAATGGATATAAAAAAACGAGTCCCGTTATGAAGAGGACTCGTTTTCCGCTTTTATTTTTTTCTCCCGCTCAATCTGATGAACCTTCATGAGAAAAGGCTCAACATTTTTCATCTGCCAAAACGCTCTTAATAATTGCGTGCACTCTTCTTTTTCAGAGCCCCTTTGGCCGGTCTGATACCGTTTCAGCACTTTGTACATGGCGGACGGATAAGCCATATAGCTGAGAAACAGACTGATTTCCGCTTCACGGAGCGGGAATGATTTGTGATACGTATAAAACCAGTCCAGACATTCCGGACATGCTTTCGGATAGCTTCTGAACATTCTGGAGTAAAAGCCGAGCAGGTCATTTTGCGGAGGGCCCAGCGCAGCTTTCTCGAAATTCGTGAAAAAGCCCGATCCCGCATCATTATACAGAAAGTGGCGGCTCGATAAACTGCCGTGGTTGATCACCGCTCTCGTCTTGTCATGATCCTTTGCCGCGTCAAACCATTCTTCCAGACGTTCCAGAGCAAAATTGACGGCGGAAACCGTTTCTGTAAGATACGTAACGGCCTGCAGTTCAAAAGGTGAAAGGTACCACTCTTTTTCCGCCCGGTCGGCGAATTGTTCATAGACAAGCTTATCATTTTCCCAATCTCTTTTCGTTGCTTCATAAAAGCCGCTGATATCTTCAGTCCGGATTTGGATGTCCCGCACAGTCGCAGAATGGAGCTTCGCGACCTCTTTAAAAAGGTAAACATGTTTTTGGTCCTGTTCTTCCTCCTGATCGTACTGAAGCCAAGGCATTAAATAATAAGAATTCTCCGTCTGTCTCCCTGCAAAAAAATCGCCGGCATACGTGCGGCAGATCGGCACAAATGATCGGTAGCCTTTCTCCTCAATCTCAATCATAAGATCCGTAAATTCACTGCTGCGGGCCGGCTTGAGCTGTTTCAAAGCAAAAATGCCGTAGTTTGAGTAGACCTTCCAAACATGCGGGCTGACAGGCTCAATATACTCAGCCGTCAGCCCGTATTCCTGAAGCACTGATTGGACTGCTTCCATTCCATTCACCACATTTTTACGGCCTCTTTGTGCTTACACATGGCTGTTATTATATTCAGGTATATACAGAAGCTGACCTTCCTCAAGCTCGTCATCAAACGATAAAGCATTCGTTCGGATGAGCTGCTGGGATGTAATGTCATATCGTTCACACACCCGGTCGATTGTATCTTGCTGCTGCACGATACAAATTTTCATTCTTGAAAACTTTTCTTCTTCCCTTGTAAATAATTTTGTCAAGTAATGAGAGTTGTCATTTTCCTTCTGCTCGGTTCCCGGTGCCGCTTCTTCATTCTTTCTTTCAGGCTTAAGCGGCTCAGGCTGTTCAGCTTTCGCCGGCTCCTCAGGCGGCAGTTTGGAAAACTGAAAAGACAAATCGAGAGGCTTCCCGGTTTCCTCCTCCGGCGGCGCCATCTTCCTTACCTCAATTTCAAACCCTTCTTCATCATGAGCCTCTTCTTCAAGCAGCTTAGGAGCGCTGTAAAACTCCTCTTCCTGCCGTTCCGGAACGAACTCGCGATAAACGGGCGCCTGCTCTTCTTGAAAAACCACAGGCTCATCTTCGTCTTCTGCCGCCTTATGATCGCTCTGACGGAGAAGCGGCTCGGCCTCTGGCTGCTCTTCTTTTTGAAGAAAGGGCTGTTCCGCAATTTTTGGTTTTTCTGCATGCGGAGTCAGAGTGAAAGCAGGGAAAACCGGTTCGATATCATCTTTTGGCTCTTCCTGCACTTCTGCTGAATCATCCTCAAATACGGGTTCATTCCTCACAGCTGACATGATTGCAGGCTCCTTAGCTTCTTCCGGCTCTTCTTCGTGCTGGAAGGAAACGGGAGGAGGAGGCTCAGTAAAGGAAACAGGTTTAGGCACCTCTTCTTGCTCCCTCAGAATCGGGGCTGCTTCCTGCTCTTCTTCTTCTTGCTCCCTCAAAACCGGGGCTGCTTCCTGCTCTTCTTCTTCCCGCTCCCTCAAAATCGGAGCTGCTTCCTGCTCTTCTTCCTGCTCCCTCAGAATCAGGGCTATTTCCTGCTTTTCTTCTTCCCGCTCCCTCAGAATCGGGGCTGCTTCCTGCTCTTCTTCTTCCCGCTCCCTCAAAATCGGAGCTGCTTCCTGCTCTTCTTCCTGCTCCCTCAGAAGCGGGGCTGTTTCCTGCTCTTCTTCCTGCTCCCTCAGAATCGGGGCTGCTTCCTGCTCTTCTTCTTCCCGCTCCCTCAAAATCGGAGCTGCTTCCTGCTCTTCTTCCTGCTCCCTCAGAAGCGGGGCTGTTTCCTGCTTTTCTTCTTCCCGCTCCCTCAGAATCGGGGCTGCTTCCTGCTCTTCTTCCTCCTGCCTGAGTAAAGGCGGGATTTCTTCCTCGTTCTTCTCTGTTTCTTGTGCTGCTTCTTCTGATACAGTCAAAGGTATTTCAGGCTCATGGCGTATCATTAATTCTGGTTCATTTTCGTCCTCAGAATGATGTCCGGCAAGATTGATCATTTCTTCTCTGGCAAATTCAGGCGCCACGTACAAAGGGATCTCCGGCTCTTTCGGCTCGGATTCCTCAAGCAGCCCTTCAATTGCCAAATCAGCTTGAATGGTTAAGATCCTTGAATCCGTCAGCTGATAATCAAAGGCATCAATAAATACGAAAACATCATTGAGGTGGCTCACTTTATTTTTCGGAATCGTGATGTCCACCGGGAAACAATGAATGAGCTCGGCCGTGCCATCCTCCCTCGCCCTCACTTCCTCTACATGCCTCAGCTCCCTATCAAGCTCTTCAAAATGACTGCTGTGATCTATGTTGTACTCGCCAGTAAGTTCTAATGATCCTTTAATTGAGACATAATCATTTACTTCCTGCACCCTGATGTCAGGGTCTAATGAAATCGAAAGTAATTCAGAAACTTCCTGTCCTTTTTGGAAACAGATTGATTCTTCAACAGAAAATTGCAATCGGTGATTATGCGGCAAGTTCATATCCTCCTTTCATCTAATCCATACAATTAGATGTCACTAAAGGTGTATGCCGCAATCCGGGAAAATATGATAATGGAGACATTGAAAAAAGCCGATACAAGTCTTGCTTGCATCGGCTTTTCGGTATCAGCGGCTGATCGCCTGGAACACTTTCTCAGCGGCTTGAATGGTATTTTCAATATCCTCCATTGTATGCGCAGTGGAGAGAAACAATCCTTCAAATTGAGACGGCGGCAGAAATACGCCTGCGTCGGCCATCCCTTTATAATACTTGGCGAACAGCTTTAAATCAGAAGATTTGGCTGCTTCATAGTTAATGACAGGCTCATTGGTGAAAAAGAAGCCGATCATTGAACCCGCCCGGTTAAACGTGTGCGGAATGCCGTGTGCTGCAGCTGCTTTTGAAATGCCTTCTTCAAGCATATCGCCTTTTTTCACAAATTCTTGGTATGATTCAGGTGTGAGCTGCTGTAACGTCTCAAGTCCCGCTGTCATGGCAAGCGGATTTCCAGACAATGTTCCCGCCTGGTAGATCGGACCGCTCGGCGCGATTCGTTCCATAATGTCAGCTTTTCCGCCATACGCACCGACAGGAAGACCGCCGCCGATGACTTTGCCGAGACACGTTAAGTCAGGCGTCACGCCGAAATACCCTTGCGCACAGTTATAATCCACGCGAAAACCGGTCATGACCTCATCAAAAATGAGCAGCGCGCCATACTGTTCCGTAATGTCGCGAAGTCCTTGTAAAAAGCCTTCCTGCGGCGGAACAACGCCCATATTCCCTGCTACCGGTTCAACAATGACCCCGGCAATATCTTCACCGTACTCCCGGAATGCGAGTGCAACGCTTTCCAAGTCGTTGTATGGAACGGTAATCGTATTCATTGCTATTCCTTCCGGCACGCCCGGGCTGTCCGGCAGCCCGAGTGTCGCCACTCCGGATCCCGCTTTGATCAGCAGCGAATCACCATGGCCGTGGTAACAGCCTTCAAATTTCAAAATTTTGTTGCGGCCGGTGTATCCTCTTGCCAGACGCAGGGCGCTCATTGTCGCCTCTGTGCCGGAGCTGACCATCCGCACGATTTCAACAGACGGCACACGGTCAATGACCAATTTGGCCAGTTCGTTTTCCACTTCAGTAGATGCCCCGAAACTTGTCCCGTTCTCGGCTACTTTTTTCAGGCTTTCAACGACCCTGTCGTTCGTGTGGCCCAAAATGAGCGGCCCCCAGCTCAGCACATAGTCGATATATTCATTGCCGTCAATATCAAAAATTTTCGATCCTTTGCCGCGCTGCATAAAGATCGGGTCCATATCAACTGATTTAAACGCGCGCACCGGGCTGTTCACTCCGCCCGGCATCAGTTTCTGCGCTTCTTTAAAAGCGGCTTTTGATTTTTCATAGCTTCTCATCTGCCTCAGCTCCCGTCAAATGAAATCGTTACTCAGCAAGCCATTTCGCTGCGTCTTTTGCATGATACGTCATAATCAGATCGGCTCCTGCACGTTTCATGCCCGTTAAAATTTCCAGCACCATTTCTTTTTCTTTAATCCAGCCGTTTTGGGCTGCCGCTTTCACCATGGAATACTCCCCGCTCACATTATATGCGACCAGCGGCAGGTGATGGCGGTTTTTCACATCACGCATAATATCTAAGTATGACATAGACGGTTTGACGATTAAAAAGTCAGCGCCTTCTGCCGCGTCTGATTCAGCCTCACGTAGCGCTTCCAGGCGGTTGGCCGGATCCATCTGGTATGTTTTTCGGTCACCGAACTGCGGCGTGCTGTCAGCCGCGTCGCGGAACGGGCCGTAGAATTCACTTGAATATTTCACGGCATAAGACATAATCGGAATATTCGTGAATCCTTCTTTGTCGAGCGCTTCCCTGATCACTGTGACAAAACCGTCCATCATATTTGAAGGAGCGATGATGTCAGCGCCGGCTTTAGCCTGGCTGACGGCTGTCTGCGCCAGCAGCTCAAGCGACTCGTCATTGAGGATTACTCCGTCTTTCACGACCCCGCAATGGCCGTGATCCGTGTATTCACAGAGACATGTATCAGCGATGACGATCATTTCAGGATAATGCTTTTTAATTTCAGCAATCCCTTTCTGCACAATGCCATGATCGTGAAAAGCCTGGGTTCCGCAGGCGTCTTTTTCTTCCGGCACGCCGAAAACGATGACCGACTTAATGCCGAGCGATATCAGCTCAGCCATTTCATCCTTTAACAAATCGAGTGATACATGATAAACCCCCGGCATGGAAGGAACTTCTTTTTTTCCTTCGAGTCCTTCAACGACAAATAACGGGTAAATAAAATCTGAAGGGTGAAGACGTGTTTCTTTTACTAGATCTCTCATCGCAGCGTTCGCGCGCAAACGGCGGTGTCTGTTAAATGTTTGATTCATCATTATCTATCCTTTCCCGACATGCTGCACATGACGTCCAGCATGCCTTCAATCGTATAGGTGTCAGGCACATGGGATGATATCCCGTATTCCAAGAGCGCTTTCTCTGTCAAAGGGCCGATGCTGATATAGCTCGCACCGCTGTTTTCCCACGCTTTTTCTCCGTCTCCGACCGCGTGCATAAACGTATGCACCGCCGATGAACTGGTAAACGTAATAAAATCAAAATGAGAGCGGGATGCAGCCCGTCTCAGCTCGTCCATGCCTTTTTCATCCTGAATGGTATTGTATAACACCCATTCCCTTATTTGATAGCCAAGCGGCTCAAGCTCCGCTTTTATGACATCGCGTGATAAATTGCCCTTTATCAATGAAACGGGTTCGGCAGCTGATGCGTGCCGTTTTAAAGTATCAGCCAGACATTCCGCCACATACTCGTCAGGCATCGCATCCGTCCGGGCTCCCCGCTCTTTCAGGGCGCGCGCTGTCTTTTCACCGACGGCTGCGATTTTTTTCCGTTCCGGAAGCGCAAGGCCATGCTGATCAAGGTAGGAAAAAAAGAACCGGACACCGTTTACGCTTGTAAACACAAGCCAGCCCGGTTCAGAAAGGTCTTCCCGCAGACTGTCCGCACATTGATCCGGGAGCGCTTCCTGAAAAGCGATCAGAGAGGCGGAAACAGCCGTTCCGCCGAGCGCCTCCACTTTTTTTCGAAACGGTGCTGCCTGTCTTTTGTTCCGGGTGACGAGCACGGTCTTTCCTTGTAAAGGAAGGTCATTTGCCATCCTGTTCGAGCTCCTGTTTCACGCTGTCGATTAGTGCTTTGGCTCCTTTTTCAGACATCATCGCCGCACAGCGTTTCCCGATTTCTTCCGGATCATGTCCCGCCGCTGTTTCTTTATAAATCGTCTTTCCGTCCGGAGACGCGACAAGACCGACCAATTCAACCTCATCCCGGTCATTGACGGACGCATACCCGGCTATCGGCACTTGGCAGCCGCCTTCCATCGCGTGTAAGAAAGCCCGTTCGGCTGCCACCGTGCGCTGCGTATACTCATCGGTAAATTGCGCAAACAGCTTCAAAAGCTCTTCATCCGACTCTCTGCATTCAATGGCAAGAGCGCCTTGGCCGACCGCAGGCAGACAGCGGTCCGGTTCGAGGAATTCCGATACGACATCATCTTTCCAGCCCATTCTCGAAAGCCCCGCAGCCGCTAAAATAATAGCATCGTAATCTTCCGTTTCAAGCTTTTGAAGTCTCGTATCGATATTGCCTCTGATCCACTTAATTGTAAGGTCAGGGCGTTCAGCAAGAATTTGGGCGCTTCTTCTTAAACTGCTGGTGCCGATGATGCCCCCTTCTTTTATGCCGTCCAGCTTTTGATGCCCTTTTGAAATGAGCGCATCACGCGGATCCTCACGTTTCGGTATGCAGCCTATGACAAGACCCTCAGGCAAAACGGCGGGCATGTCTTTCATGCTGTGAACCGCCATATCAATCTCCTGATGCAGCAGCGCCTGTTCAATCTCTTTGACAAACAAACCTTTGCCGCCCACTTTTGACAGTGTAACATCGAGGATGCGGTCGCCTTTTGTGACAATCTCCCGGATTTCAAAGTCATAGGAAGGATTCAATTCCTTCAGTTTGTTAATCACCCATTTTGTCTGGGTCATAGCCAGTTTGCTCCGTCTGGAACCTACCTTAATCGTTCTCATTTTCTTTCCTCCCGAATCTGTTTGGGCGCGTGCGTTAACTGAACCAATGGAATTGTGACAGGCTTCCGAGCAGGAAGTAATTAATCATCAGCACGAGAAAACATGCTGAATTCCATAACGCCGCCACTTTCCCCTGCAGTTCCTTAATCATTCTGATATATAAATAGTAGCTGTATAAAAGCAGCACAATAAACGAGCCGAGCACTTTTGAATCAAACCAGTACAGCGTTTCCAGCGACACATACGCCCAGATCACGCCTAATATCAGGCTCAACAGCAGCATCGGAACCCCGATGACATTTAAAACGTAAGCCATATAATCAAGTTTTGACAAATCTTCAATTCTCAACAGCCATTTTCCCCATTTTTTCTTCTTTAATAAAGAATATTGAAACTGATAAAGAAGCGAAAAGACAAAAGAAAGGGAAAAAGCGCCGTAAGACAGAATCGCCATTGTAATATGAATGACCAAAAGCTCTGAGACCAGCTGGCCGGAAAAGGCGGCCGAATGCTGATCCGTCGGTGAAAACGTATGGATCGCAATCATCGAGAAACCGATGACATTCGTGAAAAACACGATAAAATCAACCCGCAGAATCTGCGTGACCACAAGTGAAAGCGTGACAAGCACCCACGCATAAAAGTAAAGGGCCTCTGTAATATTCAAGACCGGAAATCTGCCCGTCTGCCACATGAAATAAGAAAGATAGACAGTTTGCAGAGTCCAGACAATAGAAAGCAACCAGAAGGCTATTTTTCCAGCCTTCCGGTTGTGTTGAAGAAAATCTATAAAGTAAAAAAGGACGCTTACTGCATAAATAACAATTGTCGCTTCATTAAGTCTTGCCATTGCTGTATCAATCATACAGCCCTCACTCACTTACAAGCGGACGTAAGCCCGTTTTTGCTTCTGCCTTTTGAAACGAATGAACCGTCTGGCGGTTATCCAGGCTTTTGTCCAGCTGGCGGCCGGCCTCTTCCTCAATATCGAAAATCTGCATAAACAGCTTCAGCTTTTCATCTGAATCCGCTTCAGCCGCAAGCTCTTTCGCTTTCAGAATCGGGTCGCGCAGCATTTGGTTAATGATGCTTTTCGTATGTTTGCTGAGAAGTTTTTTCTCTCTTACCGTCAGATGAGGCAGCTTGCGCTCAATGCTCTGCATCGTATCGGACTGGATGGACAGCGCCTTTTCACGCAGCGCCGAAATGACCGGCACGACGCCGAGCGTATTAAGCCACTGCTTAAACTCAACAATTGCCGCTTCAATAAACAGCTCGACTTTTTCAGCGGTTTCGCGGCGTTCTTGTAAGTTGGCTTCAACGATTCCTTCAAGGTCATCAATATCGTACAGAAAAACACCTTCAAGATCGTTAAGCGCCGGATCGAGGTCTCTCGGCACAGCGATATCCACCATAAATAACGGACGGCCTTTCCGCTGTCTGCCCGCTCTCTCCATCATTTCTTTAGACACGACGAAATCACTCGCGCCTGTCGAACTGATTAAAATATCAGCTTCAGCAAGTGCATGTTCAAGCTGGTTTAAGCTGCGCGCTTCTCCGGAGAAACGGTCAGCAAGCGCTTTTGCCTTCAAAAACGTTCTGTTGATGACCGTTACTTTGCCGATACCCTGACCGTGCAGGTTTTCTGCGGCGAGCTCGCCCATTTTTCCCGCACCGAGAATCAAAATGTGCTTATTTGACAATGAGCCGAAGATTTTTTTCGCGAGTTCAACGGCGGCGTAACTGACGGAAACGGCATTGGAGCCGATATCGGTTTCGGCATGCGTGCGTTTGCCGACGGTCACCGCCTGTTTAAACAGCTCATTGAAAATGGTGCCGATCGTCTTTTCTGCCTGCGCCGTTTTAAAGCTCGAGCGTACCTGGCCGAGTATTTGCGTCTCTCCGATGACCATGGAATCCAAACCGCACGCCACACGGAATAAATGCTCGATCGCCGCGTCGCTCTCATAAAATTTCAGAAACGGAGACAGCTCTTCTTTCGGCAGCGAGAACCATTCGGATAAAAATGTCTTTATATAATAACGGCCGGTATGAAGCTGGTCGACCACCGCATATATTTCGGTGCGGTTGCAGGTTGACACGATAATGTTTTCTAGAACGCTTTTTTCTTCTTTTAAGCGGAGCATCGCTTCTGCAAGCTCATCCGGCTGAAAACTTATTTTTTCGCGTATTTCAATAGGGGCGGATTTATAATCTACTCCCACAACAAGAATATGCATCGCTTTCATGCACCCCCGTACATCGCAATTTATTTATAATCATTCTAACATAGAATTTATTATTTATAATAATTATAACATAGTTTCTTCGGGAAAATGTGAACAGATTTCAAAAATGTTATGCTATAGTATAAAAAGCTCGTTCCCACTGTAATCATCATACTAAAAATCCTTTACTGCGGGTAGGTGACAGGATGAAAAAAACATCAATTTTATTACCGGGACTTCTGCTTGCCGCTTCATTATTCGCATGGCTTCAGAGCGGACAGGTTCACCTGTTTGCGAATCAGGGGGAATGGCCGGTGCTCCTTATGCTCTTGGGGGCCGTGCTCTTGTATCAGGGCAAAAAGGAAGCGGCCGGGCCTCACGTCCTGATCGGCATGCTTCTTTTCGGCATAGGTTTACACTTTTTCGCCAAACCTGAGCTCTCATGGTGGCCGGGAGATTTTGAAATGATTCTCTTCGTCTTCGGATTCTCCTTATTTGCGGCTGCCAGAAAAGAATATGTATACGAAGCGGCTGCCATGATTGGTTTTTCCCTCTTTTTATACTTCTTTAAACAAATTACGGCGTGGCTGGAGTCCGTCCATATTCCGACGGAACACTTCAAAACATACTGGCCGTATGTTTTCATCGGAATCAGCCTTTTATTATTGTTTATCAAGCGGAACAAAACTATACGATAAAACCCAAAACGCACTGCGTTTTGGGTTTTTCATTACCGGCTGATCATTTTTTTAATGGCTCCCCATGCTTCATCTTTGCCTTTTTTCGTTTCAGAGGAAAATAAAATCAGCTCATCTTCAGGATCCATATCAAGCGTCTGTTTGACAACCTTTAAGTGCTTGTCCCATTTTCCTTTTGGAATCTTATCCGCTTTTGTCGCAATGACGATGACGGGAATGCCGTAATACTTCAGGAATTCATACATGTTCACGTCTTCAGCAGACGGCGCGTGTCTGAGGTCGACAATCTGCACGCAGGCTTTCAGCTCTTCGCGGGTCGTCATATAGGTTTCAATCATTCTCCCCCATGCTTCCCGCTCGCTTTTGGAAACTTTCGCAAATCCGTACCCGGGAACGTCGACAAAATGCAATTCATCATTGATGATGTAAAAGTTTAAAGTCTGTGTTTTCCCCGGTTTTGATGACGTTCTGGCCAAGTTTTTCCGATTGATTAATGAATTGATAAAAGATGACTTTCCTACATTTGATCTGCCCGCCAGCGCGATTTCCGGAAGCCCCCCATCAGGGTACTGTTCGGGTTTGACCGCGCTGATCACGATTTCTGACTTTGTGACTTTCATTTCTTCTCTCCTACTAAGGCATGTTCCAAAACGTCATCCAGGTGAGAAACGAATATAAACTTCAGTCCTTCTCTGACGCTTTCTGGAATATCCTCTATATCTTTTTCGTTATCTTTAGGCGCAATAATAGTGGTCAGGCCCGCTCTGTGCGCGCCGAGCGCCTTTTCTTTCAGTCCGCCGATCGGAAGCACGCGCCCCCGCAGCGTGATTTCTCCCGTCATACCGACTTCGCGTTTTACCGCACGGTCCGTTAATGCTGAAACGAGCGCCGTGGCCATCGTAATTCCGGCAGAAGGGCCGTCTTTCGGCACCGCTCCTTCAGGGACATGGATATGAATGTCATACTTCTCATGGAATTTCGGGTCGATTCCGAACTGTTCTGCTTTCGAACGGACATAACTGAAAGCGGCCTGCGCTGATTCCCGCATGACATCTCCAAGCTTCCCTGTCAGAACCAGCTTTCCTTTTCCCGGTGACAATGACACTTCGATTGACAGCGTATCTCCGCCGACCGTCGTATACGCGAGCCCCGTGACAACCCCGATTTGATCTTCGGTTTCCGCCTGTCCGTATCTGAATATCCGTTTTCCGAGATAGTCGGCCAGATTTTTCTCTGTAACGGTAATGCGTTTTCTCTCCTCAGACACAATGGCTTTCGCAGCCTTTCGGCAAATGGCGGCAATCTGGCGTTCAAGCGTTCTCACGCCGGCTTCCCTCGTGTAGTAGCGGATGATGTCCGTAATCGCCTGATCCCGAATCTGCAGGTTGCTCTTTGTGAGCCCGTGCTCTTTGATTTGTTTCGGAAGCAGGTGATCTTTCACGATCTCCAGCTTTTCGTTTTCAGTGTAGCCTGACAGGCTGATAATCTCCATTCTGTCTCTGAGAGGGCCAGGGATGGAAGCAAGGTTATTCGCAGTCGCGATAAACAGTACTTTCGATAAATCGAACGTCTCTTCAATATAGTGGTCGCTGAATGTGCTGTTTTGTTCCGGATCCAGCACCTCAAGCATCGCCGAAGACGGATCGCCTCTGAAATCAGACGACATTTTGTCGATCTCGTCGAGGAGAAAGACCGGATTTTGTTTGCCGGCTTTTTTCATCCCCTGTATAATACGGCCCGGCATCGCCCCGACGTATGTGCGCCGGTGCCCGCGGATTTCAGACTCATCGCGCACTCCGCCCAGTGAAATTCTCACAAAAGTGCGCCCCATGCTCTTACTGATTGATTTTGCAAGAGATGTTTTACCGACTCCCGGAGGTCCGGCCAGACAAAGAATCGGCCCTTTCAGCGTTTTCGTCAGCTGTTTCACGGCCAAATACTCCAAAATCCGCTCTTTCACTTTCTCTAAGCCGTGATGCTCTTTATCTAAGATTTCCCCGGCTTTTTTAATATCAAGTTTATCTTCTGTTTCATCCGACCACGGAAGGGCAATGAGCCAGTCAATATAGTTGCGGATAACAGAGCTTTCCGCTGAGCTTGACGGCACTTTTTCGTAACGGCTTAATTCCTTAAGCGCCGTTTCTTTGACACGCTCAGGCATGCCTGCTTCTTCTATCTTTTCCGTGAGCGACTGAACTTCGCCGGTTTTTCCTTCTTTGTCGCCAAGCTCCTTCTGAATGGCTTTCATCTGTTCGCGCAAATAATATTCCTTTTGAGTGCGTTCCATCGAACGTTTGACGCGCTGACCGATTTTTTTCTCAATCTCCAGCACTTCTTTTTCATTATGAATGGAACGAATGACCTTATTCAGACGTTCTTTAATATCCGCCGTTTCTAGAATGTCCTGCTTGTCCTTTAATTTCAGCGGGAGATGAGAAGCGACGATATCCGCCATTCTGCCGGGCTCTTCAATATCAGTCACAGCCGCATACGTTTCTGCGGAAATTTTTTTAGAAATTTTTATGTACTGGTCAAAATGGTCCAGCAGCGTCCGCATAAGCGCTTCGTCTTCCACGTCTTTTGAATCATCCTCATGCATCAGCTGTATATCGACCGAAGTATAATCTTCGAGTTCGGTGTATTCAAGGATCTGCGCCCGCTGAATTCCTTCTACAAGCACTCTGATCGTACCGTTGGGCAGCTTCAGCATCTGTTTAATTTTTGTATAAGTGCCGACGGCGAAAATATCCTCTTCACCCGGTTCGTCTATCGAAATATCCTGCTGAGTGGCTAAAAAAATCATATGATCATGCATCATTGCCTGTTCAAGAGCCTGAACCGACTTGTCACGGCCTACATCTAAATGTAAAACCATTGTCGGGTATACCAATAAGCCTCTTAAAGGGAGGAGCGGGATGCTGCGTTTTGTATCTTCTGCCATGTGACTGACACCTCCGTGACTTTAGTATGAACCATTATAATACAACTTTTTCATCGTTGTACAATTCCGGGATCGGGCTTTAATCGGCTTATCCGCCTGCCCTGTATATAAAACAGTCTCTTCGTAGTATACCCTTTCTTTCTGTTCTGAAAAAGGAAAAGATGTCCTCCATAAAAAAACCCCATTATAAAAATGGGGTTTATACGGATTCTTTATTCATTTGGATATCAAACGGTTTTTGTTCTGAAGGAGGGTCAACCAATATGACGTCAAGCACTTCCTGGAACGTTTTTACCGCTTTAATGGTGATTCCGTCTATTCGTTTCAGAATGGACTGCTGATTTTCATAAGGGATAATGACCGTTTTTGCTCCGGCCTGTTTTGCGGCTTTAATTTTCGGAATGACGCCGCCGATCGGTTTGACAAGCCCCGTCAGGCTGATTTCTCCCGTCATCGCCACCGTATGGTCGATCGGGATGCGGTGAATCGCGGAAAAAATCCCCGCGGCCATCGCGATACCTGCTGAAGGTCCGTCAATCGGGCCTCCGCCCGGAAAATTGACGTGAATGTCATAGTCTGAAGGTTTGATGCCCATTGTGCGGAGAACCGTCAGCACATTTTCCACAGATCCCTTCGCCATGCTTTTGCGGCGGATCGACTTCGATTGGCTGCCGATGCTTTCTTCCTCTGCAATTCCCGTGATATTCAGGCTTCCTTTGTCCTGCGCAGGTGTGACATTCACTTCGATTTCCAGCAATGCGCCGCTGTTCGGCCCGTAGACGGCAAGTCCGTTCACGATGCCGACTTGCGGTTCATCGGCGATTTTCTGCTCATTTTTAGGTGTGAGCTGACTGGAATGAACAACCCATTCTATATCTTCTGTCGTGATTTCTTTTCTGTCCTCAGTCACCGCCATGCCGGCGGCGATCTGGATCATATTGACGGCTTCACGTCCGTTTCTCGTATATGCGGTCAGCACGCTGAGAGCTTCGTCAGAAATCTCTTTCTGAATTTTGTCGGCTGCTTTTTTCGCAACGATTTTAAGTTCATCCTTTTCCAGCTCGCGGAAAAATACTTCAAGACAGCGCGAACGGATGGCCGGAGGAATTTCAGTCGGCATTCTCGTTGTCGCACCGATCAAACGGAAATCCGCCGGAAGCCCATTTTGAAAAATATCATGGATATGATTCGGTATTTGCGTATTTTCTTCACTGTAATACGCACTGTCTAAAAATACTTTTCGGTCTTCAAGCACCTTCAGCATTTTATTCATCTGAATCGGGTGAAGCTCGCCGATTTCATCAATAAACAATACCCCGCCGTGAGCATGGGTCACAGCCCCCTGTTTCGGCTGCGGAATGCCTGCTTGACCCATCGCACCCGCTCCCTGATAAATCGGATCATGCACTGAACCGATAAGCGGATCGGCAATCCCCCGTTCATCAAATCGCGCGGTCGTCGCATCAAGTTCAACAAAAACAGCCTGCTTTTGAAACGGTGACTGTTTATGCTTTTTCGCTTCTTCCAATACCAGCCGCGCCGCAGCCGTTTTACCGACTCCCGGAGGACCGTAAATAATGACGTGCTGCGGGTTCGGTCCGCAAAGCGCTGCTTTTAATGCTTTAATTCCGTCTTCCTGGCCGACAATGTCCTGAAAGCTTTTCGGCCGCACCTTTTCTGATAAAGGTTCTGATAAACTGATGGCGCGCATTTTGCGCAGCTGTTCCATTTCCTTTTTTGATTCTTTATCTATCGTCACTTTTTGTGTTCGCTGGTTTTTGAGCAGATTCCAAAAATATAGTCCGATGACTATCCCGAAAAACAGCTGTACAAATAATGCGATCCCTGTCCAACTCATGCTGGTCCCTCCTGAAAAAACGATTTATGTATCCAATTCATTCCTCTGTCCGCTAGTATCTCCCAGCAAAGCCCGGAATAAACATTTTCAGAAGGGTCAGGACAAGAAAAAAAACCTCCTGATTAATTCGGGTCAGGAGGTTTTGTCGTGTTATGCTGATGTTTTATCTTGGCCGACAACAGTGCCGTCTTTTAATACAAGACGCGGCGCTTCACCGTCTGCGACTGTCGCTCCGGTAATGACACATTTTTCAATATCATCGCGGGACGGCAGATCAAACATGACGTCAAGCATGATGCCTTCAATGATAGAACGCAGGCCGCGTGCGCCTGTTTTACGCTCGATCGCTTTTTTCGCAATTTCAGATAATGCCTCGCCTTCAAATTCAAGCTCGACATCATCAAGTTCTAACATTTTCTTGTATTGTTTGACGAGTGCGTTTTTCGGTTTAGTCAGAATTTCAACCAGTGCCGTTTCGTCAAGCTGCTCAAGGCTTGCAATGACAGGAAGACGGCCGATGAATTCAGGAATCAGACCGAAACGGAGCAGGTCTTCCGGAAGAACTTTAGAAAGCAGTTCTTCTTTTTCCAGGTCTGCCGCTTTATTATCAGAGCCGAAGCCGATGACTTTTTGTCCGAGACGGCGTTTGATGATTTGTTCGATGCCGTCAAATGCACCGCCGCAAATGAACAGAATGTTCGTCGTATCGATCTGGATGAATTCCTGATGAGGATGTTTGCGTCCTCCTTGAGGCGGCACGCTTGCAACCGTTCCTTCAAGAATTTTCAGCAGCGCCTGCTGAACGCCTTCGCCTGATACATCGCGTGTAATGGACGGGTTTTCAGATTTTCGCGCTACTTTATCGATTTCATCGATATAGATAATGCCTTTTTCTGCTTTTTCCACATCATAGTCTGCTGCCTGAATCAGCTTTAGGAGGATGTTTTCTACGTCCTCACCGACATATCCGGCTTCAGTCAGAGATGTAGCGTCCGCGATCGCAAACGGAACGTTCAGAATACGCGCAAGCGTCTGGGCAAGAAGTGTTTTCCCGCTTCCAGTCGGTCCGATTAAAGAAATATTACTTTTAGAAAGCTCAACATCATCCACTTTACTGTTGGAATTGATGCGTTTGTAATGGTTGTATACCGCAACCGCAAGTGATTTCTTCGCCTGATCCTGTCCGATGACATATTCATTCAGAATCTCACGGATTTCCTGCGGCTTCGGAACGTCTTTAAATTCGACTTCTTCTTCCGTACCAAGCTCTTCCTCTACGATTTCTGTACAGAGCTCAATACATTCGTCGCATATATATACACCCGGTCCTGCAACCAGCTTACGAACCTGATCTTGCGTTTTTCCGCAGAACGAGCATTTCAATTGTCCTTTTTCCTCGTTGAATTTAAACATTCTTTCACCCCTTAATCTTGTCTCACTTTTTCTTTTACCTGAAGGGCAAAAGAAAACGGTTCTTGCTACGATCGAGTATGTATTGCATTTTACCATACTTTCCAGTAAGACGGTAACAATGTGTTTCGCACTTGCACATTCTATATGTATGACGAAAAACAGCCCGGCAATGACTATCTTGCCCCAAGAAAAAGAGTTATATCATAATTGTACAAAACAAGGCACGAATTAATCGCGCCCTGTTTTATTATGTCTATTATTATGAACCATATTAACGGTTTTCTACAAGAAAATCAATTGCTTTTCGAACTTTTAAATCTTCTTTCATCGCGTCAGTTGAACCGATTGCCTGCTTGATGTTTTCAACCGGCATGTTGTAAGCTTCAGCCATTTTAGTCAGCTCAGCTTCAACTTCTTCGTCCGTTACTTCAAGGTTTTCTGCTTGAGCGATCGCTTCAAGAGTCAGGTTTGATTTTACGCGTTTTGCGGCATCTTCTTTCATTTGCTCTTTTAACGCGTTTTCGTCTTGGCCTGAGAATTGAGTGTAAAGCTCAAGGTTCATGCCTTGCATTTGCAGACGCTGTTCGAATTCTTTCAGCATGCGGTCAAGCTCAGTGTCGATCATCGCTTGAGGAACATCAGCTTCAGCGTTTTCAGATGCTTTCAGAACAAGCTCTTCACGCAATTTAGCGTCAGCTTCGTTTTCTTTTGCTTCTTCAAGGCGTTTTTTTGTTTTCTCGGTTAATTCAGCAAGCGTTTCAACTTCTTCGTCAATGTCTTTTGCGAATTCGTCGTTAAGCTCAGGAAGCTCTTTCGCTTTGATTTCATGAATTTTC
The DNA here is from genome assembly GCF_014872755.1 of Bacillus sp. Bvel1. Taxonomy (NCBI): domain Bacteria; kingdom Bacillati; phylum Bacillota; class Bacilli; order Caryophanales; family Bacillaceae; genus Bacillus; species Bacillus sp. Bvel1. The sequence continues at coordinate 764,442 of NZ_JAAOBZ010000007.1, forward strand.
ACTTTGAAAACAGCTGGTTTTCCGGCAAGCTCTTCAGCGTGGTACTCTTCAGGGAATGTTACTTCAACATCCTTTTCAGCGCCTGCTTCAAGGCCTGTTAACTGCTCTTCGAAGCCCGGGATGAATGAACCTGATCCTACTTCAAGTGAGTAGTTCTCAGCTTTTCCGCCTTCAAACGCTTCGCCGTCAACGAAACCTTCGAAGTCAAGAACGACTGTATCGCCGTTTTCAACAGCGCCTTCTTCTTTCACGACAAGCTCAGCCTGACGCTCTTGAAGCGCTTTAAGTTCGTTTTGTACATCTTCGTCAGTAACGGCAGTGTCATCTTTTTCGATTCCTAAGCCTTTGTAATCGCCAAGTTTCACTTCCGGTTTTACAGTCACTTTTGCAGTGAAAATTAAGCTTTCGCCTTTTTCGATTTTTTCAACATCGATTTCAGGGCGGTCTACAGGCTCAATGCCGGCTTCTTCAACCGCTTTAGGGTATTCTACAGGAAGTAAAATATCTAAAGCATCCTGGTAAAGAGCTTCAACGCCGAAACGCTGTTCGAATAAACCGCGGGGAACTTTCCCTTTGCGGAATCCAGGAATAGAAACCTGTTTTACTACTTTTTTAAATGCATCATCAAGAGCTGTTTTGAACGTATCCGCATCAACTTCAACCGTTAATACGCCTTCGTTGCCTTCTTGTTTTTCCCATTTTACAGACATGTGTTTCCCTCCAAAAATCTATTCAGGTTGTGTCGGTCTTCCATTCTAAAGCAATCCGCGGCTTTGTCAAAGAAAAAACCGCTTTGAATCAGAATCATTATGTAATGAACTGGCAGCCTGTCCAACCGTAATTCTCATTTCAGTTAAACCGCTATACATAAATACAACCACTATATTATAACATAACGCCTACTGCTTTCAACTATATGGTGTGATTTACAAATAAGAAATTTCTTCAATATCCTTAATCATCGTGCAGGCTTCTTCGAGTTCGCGGCTGTCAAACTCGTACATCATATGAAGTTCCTCCGGCTCAATGTCAATGCCGTGCATCTCGTAACCGACCTTATGAAGCGCCGCCGCCCATAAATCCGCGTTCAAAAACTTCGGCATAAAAGGGTGCAGGACGTACAGATGTCTTCTCCACAGCTCCTCGACGGCAACATATAATGTAGGGTTTTCATTGCCCAGCGTTTCATCAAGCACCCGGAGAACGCGATGCAAAATCGGAGCCGCATCAGGCTGGACCGTTTCACTCGGTATCGCGGTCATTGAATCGCCGAATTTTGTAATATGGACCGGTTTACTGTAGTCGTGCTCGGCCATCAGCGTCAAAATCATTGTCTTAATAAGAGGATGCGCGCCCGGATCTTGAAGAATCGTTTTTAAGAGACCCGTGTATTTTGCAATATTGCGGTCTTTAAGAGAATGAATCAGATTCATTTGTTCAGCGGGGCTGTTCAGCACTTTTTCCGTATCAAGAATGTCCTCGTATTCCTCCTCCCACGCCTCCTCCTGCTGATCGGGATCGGTCATTTTGCGGCTGAATTCGAGCAGCCGGTAGAATTGCTCCGCACTTTCTGCGGGCAGCTGGTTTTCTTCCAGCACAGCTTCAATTGTGCTTTTGACTTCTTCATATTGTTTCAGCTGAATTAAAATGGTCATGTACACTTGCAATACGGTGAAATAATGGCCGTACCCTTCATTCAGCATTTTCTCGCAAACTTGTTTTGCTTCTTCCAATTCCCCGAGTTCCAGAAAACAAATCGCCATGCCTAAATGTACGTCGGACTCGGTATCGCCGTGGCTTACCGCCTCTGAAAACAGTTCGAGGGCCTCCTCATACTGTTTATCCTTCATGGCGGCCATCCCTTTATCAACCAAGCGTTCTTTCAGACGGGGGAAAGGAATGATATCAGCTTTTTTCTTGTCATGCGTCATACTTTATTTCCTTTCAGGCGCTTATTTTGTTCAAGTGTATCAACACGCGTCATGAAACACAAGAAAGGATGATGCACACGGTAAAAAAAGCCGCCGGACAGATGCCGGGCGGCTTTTTTCAGGCTTGAAGCCATGAACTTCTTTTCGATTCAAACTGCTGAATGTCGTCCTCCAGCAGAAGCGTTAATGAAATTTCATCATAACCGTTAATCAGCATTTCCTTCCAGTGCGGATCGACTTCAAATGAAATCTCTTTTCCTTCACTGTCGTGAATGAGCTGGTTTTCCAAATCAACCGTCATATTTAGAGACTGATTTTCATATTGACCGGCGAGTTTTTTCCACTGATCATACGGCATACGGATGGGAAGCATACCGTTTTTAAAACAGTTCTGATGAAAAATATCGGCAAATGACGGAGCAATGATGATTTTGAAGCCGTAATCATCCAGCGCCCAAGGAGCGTGCTCACGGGATGATCCGCAGCCGAAATTCTCTCCGGCAATTAATATGGACGCGCCTTCATAGACTTTGCGGTTTAATTCAAATTCAGGATCAGGCTCACCGTTCTCAAGGTATCTCCAATCAAAAAACGCGAATCTGCCGTATCCGGTTCTTTCAATTCTTTTCAAAAACTGTTTCGGAATAATCTGGTCCGTATCGACGTTGATCCGGTTTAAGACGGCCGCTTTTCCCGTATGCGTTTTTAAAGGTTCCATCTTTTTGCGCACTCCTTACACAACTGTTTTTTCTTGATAAAACTTTCTTACATCGACGAAATGCCCGTGAATGGCCGCCATTGCCGCCATCGCCGGACTGACAAGGTGTGTTCTCGCGCCTTTTCCCTGTCTGCCTTCGAAGTTGCGGTTGGAAGTGGAAGCGCATCGTTCCCCTTCAGGCACGACATCATTGTTCATACTGAGGCACATGCTGCAGCCTGATTCCCTCCATTCAAAGCCGGCCTCGAGAAACACGCGGTGCAGCCCTTCTTCCTCGGCCTGCTGTTTCACGCTTTGAGAACCCGGCACCACAATGGCTCTGACGCTGTCGGCGACTTTTCGGCCTTTGATCATATCCGCAGCCTGGCGAAGATCGGTCATCCGTGAATTTGTACAGGAGCCGATAAACACATGCTCTACTTTAATATCTTCAATTTTTTGATTCGGCGCGATCCCCATGTATTCGTAAGCGCGGATGGCTTCTTTTTTACCGTCTTCAGAATCAATCGTTTCCGGCGCAGGTATTTGGGCATCGACCGGAAGAACCATGCCGGGATTGACACCCCATGTTACCATTGGAGAAATCTCGCTGCCGTCTAACACGATGGAATGATCGTATACGGCGCCCGGATCGGTTTTTAACGCTTTCCATTCTGCGGCGGCTTTTTCAAATTCCTCGCCTTTTGGCGCGTATTTACGGTTTTTACAGTATTCAATCGTCGTGTCATCAGGAGCGATCAGTCCCGCACGGGCTCCTGCTTCTATTGACATATTGCAGACAGTCATGCGTTCGTCCATAGACATGTTTCTGAATACTTCCCCGGTGTATTCAATGACATATCCGGTACCGAATTTCACCCCGTATTTTCCGATGACCGACAAGATGACATCCTTCGCTGTCACTCCTTTTTGGAGCGTTCCGTCAACGCGGATTTCAAGCGTTTTCGGCCGCTGCTGCCATAATGTCTGTGTGGAAAGAACATGTTCCACCTCACTTGTGCCGATACCGAAGGCAAGCGCTCCGAACGCGCCGTGAGTCGATGTATGGCTGTCTCCGCAAACGATCGTTTTTCCCGGAAGTGTCAGACCAAGCTCAGGCCCGACCACATGAACGATTCCCTGGTCTGCGCTGTGAAGATCCGCAAGACGGACGCCGAACTCCTCGCAATTTCGTTCAAGCGCGGTTACTTGGCGCTTTGCGACTTCATCTTTAATGTCAAAACGGTTGACGGTCGGAATATTGTGGTCCATCGTCGCGAATGTGTTCTGCGGCCGTCTGACCTTTCTTCCCTTCTGCCTTAACCCTTCAAACGCCTGAGGAGACGTCACCTCATGAATGAGGTGCAGATCAATATAGAGAAGGTCGGGTTTTCCTTCACCGCTTTTTACAACATGCCGATCCCAAATCTTTTCGATGATTGTTCGAGGCATCATCTTTGTTTCCTCCCTCTACCTATGAACTAAGACCGCTTTCTTTAAAGCGTCATACTATAGATTTTGTATTCGAGCCGGCTAATGCGGCTTTTACTTTTTCAGTAATGTCATGCGTTCCGGCATATTGGCCGTCCCGGGCGATATCACGTGTACGGCTGCCGTCTGCAAGCACCTTTGCGACCGCCTTTTCCACCGCCTGCGCTTCGTTTTCAAGTCCGAAAGATGTTCTCAAAAGCATCGCCGCTGATAAAATCGCCGCAAACGGATTGGCCATCCCTTTACCGGCGATGTCAGGCGCAGATCCATGCACGGGTTCAAACAAGTGAAGACCTGAACTTGATAAACTGGCTGACGGCAGCATGCCGAGCGAGCCTGTCAGCATGGAGGCTTCATCGCTTAAAATATCGCCGAACATATTCTCAGTTACGATGACGTCAAACTGGCTCGGAGCGTAGATGAGCTGCATCGCGGCATTATCGACAAGCATATGTTCAAGCGTCACATCAGGAAATTCTTTTGCGATTTCATCTGCCGTTTCACGCCACAGTCTGCTTGAAGAAAGCACATTCGCCTTATCAACGGACGTCACTTTTCCTTTTCTGCCGGCAGCCATCTTAAAGGCTTCTCTGACAACGCGTGCGATTTCTTCTTTCTTATAAAAAAGGGTATCGACCGCTTCCTTTTCTCCCGCTTCATTGACATACTGTCTGCTCGGCTCTCCGAAGTAGAGGCCGCCCGTCAGTTCCCTGACGATTACAAAGTCGACGCCGCTGATATATTCTTTTTTCAGCGGAGACGCCTCAGACAAGCTTTCAAATACGGTCACAGGACGCAGATTGGCAAACAGACCGAGCTTTTTTCTGATGCCGAGCAGGCCTTTTTCCGGTCTGAGCTCCGGAGGATTTTGGTCCCATTTCGGCCCGCCGACTGCCCCGAGCAGAATGGCGTCGGATCTTTCACAAAGAGCCACCGTCTCCTCAGGAAGGGGGTTTTGATGGGCGTCAATCGCCGCTCCCCCGATCAGCCCGTTTTCAAATTCAAATTCATGTCCGAATTGTTCGGCAACTCTTTTCAATACATCTGCCGCTGATTCCGCCACTTCCGGTCCGATTCCGTCACCTGGAAGCAAAGCAATGCGTTTTTTCAAATCAAACGTTCTCCTTTCTATTACGAGCCGACCGCAGTCCGTCTCTTTAATCCGTCTATATTGCAATCCAGCACCAACTGCCGGTTCACGGCGTTCAGATAAGCTTTTGCAGAAGCTTCCAGAACATCCTGCGCGATTCCCCGTCCTGATGTTTCTTTTCCGTTCACGGTCACTCTGACATAAACTTGAGCCAGCGCGTCTTCGCCTTTCCGGTTGGATTGGATGCGGTAGTCTGTCAGTTCAATATTTTTATCGATGCAGCGCCCGAGCGTATTATAAACGGCTTCTACGCTGCCCGCCCCCGTTGCCGCCTCTTGAATCAGCTGTTCGTTTTCCTGATTTTTCAAAGAGACTGTTGCAGTCGGCACCTGAGACGTTCCGTAATGCACTTGCAGAGACAGAAATTCATAGCCGATTTTTTTGTCCGTCACTTTTTCTTCTAAAATAAGAGAAATCAAGTCATCATCGGTGATTTCTTTTTTCTTTTCGGTCAGTTCTTTAAACATCGTAAAAAATTTATTGATTTCCTCACTATCAAACTGGAATCCAAGCGCATTCAGGCGGTCTTTGAACGCATGGCGTCCGGAATGCTTTCCGAGTACGAGCGCATCTGCAGTCACGCCGACAAGTTCCGGTGAAATGATTTCATATGTTGATTTTTCTTTCAGGAAACCGTCTTGGTGAATGCCGGATTCATGTGCGAAAGCGTTATCTCCGACGATTGCTTTGTTGCGGGGAACGGCCATGCCCGTCAGTTTGCTGACAAGATCACTCGTCCGCTTCAATTCATGAAGATTGAGAGATGAATCGGCTTGATGCGCGTCATTTCTGACATGAAGCGCAACGGCGATTTCCTCTAGCGCGGCGTTCCCGGCTCTTTCTCCTATGCCGTTAATGGCGCATTCAATTTGATCAGCGCCGTTCTCAATTGCCGAAAGTGAGTTGGCAACCGCCATTCCGAGATCATCGTGGCAATGGGCTGAGAGCTTTACCCGGCTGATATTCGGAACGTGTTCCTTCATATATTTAAAGATGTTTCCGTATTCAGCAGGCGTCAGGTAACCTACAGTGTCCGGCAGGTTGATGACGCTCGCGCCGGCATCAATCACTTCTTCTACGATTTCAGCCAGAAACGGAAGTTCGGTGCGGCATGCGTCTTCTGCCGACCATTGAACGATCGGAAAGCGTTCTTTTGCATACTTCACCATTTCAACCGCTTTTTCCTTAACCTCTTCCCGCGTCATTTTCAGCTTATGCTTCAGATGAATGTCAGAGGTGGCGATAAAGATGTGAATGCGCGGGCTGACCCCGTCTTTCAGCGCTTCCCAGGCTGCGTCAATGTCACCTTTGACAGATCGGGCAAGCCCTGTTACCGAACAATTTTTAATCGTTCTTGCGATTTCCTGCACGGCTAAAAAATCACCTCGGGATGAAGCGGGAAATCCCGCTTCAATAATGTCCACCCCGAGTCTTTCAAGCTGCTTGGCTATCGCCAGTTTCTCCCGGGAATTGAGGTTGACCCCGGGAGATTGTTCACCGTCACGAAGGGTCGTGTCGAAAACATTAATTTTGCGCAACGGAGACCACCGCTTCCTTCTTTTTGCCTTGTTTGACAAACGGCATCATTTCACGAAGCTGTCTGCCGACCTTTTCAATCTGATGCTCGTTTTCGCTTGCATTGATCGCATTGAAACGAGGACGGTTCACTTGGTTTTCCACGATCCATTCTTTTGCGAATGTACCGTTTTGAATATCCGTTAATACTTGTTTCATCGATTCTTTTACCTTCGCATCGACTACGCGCGGTCCTGATACAAAGTCTCCCCATTGAGCCGTATCGGAAATAGAGTATCTCATGCCCGCCAATCCTTCTTCATACATCAAGTCTACGATCAGCTTCAGTTCGTGCAGACACTCGAAGTATGCGAGTTCAGGCTGGTAGCCGGCTTCTGTCAGCGTTTCAAAACCCGCTTTGACAAGCGCCGTTAAACCTCCGCACAGAACAGCCTGCTCACCGAACAAATCCGTTTCCGTTTCTTCCTTAAATGTTGTTTCAAGAACCCCCGCACGCGCTCCGCCGATTCCTTTTGCATAAGCAAGAGCCGTATCTTTCGCTTCGCCTGATACATCCTGGTAGATGGCAAACAATGCCGGTACGCCCGCGCCTTGTTCATATGTTCTTCTGACAAGGTGTCCAGGTCCTTTAGGGGCGACAAGGAATACATCCACATCAGCAGGAGGCACGATCTGATGGAAATGGACGTTAAATCCGTGTGCGAATACCAATGACTTGCCCGCCGTCAATTCATCTTTGATTTCAGCTTCATATACTTTTTGCTGCTGCTCATCCGGAAGAAGAACCATAATGATATCAGCCTGGGCAGCCGCTTCTCTTACCGAAAAGACTTTATGACCGTCTTCTTGGGCCTGTGTAAATGATTTGCCTTGTCTGACGCCGACAATGACATCAATTCCGCTTTCTTTTAAGTTCAGCGCGTGTGCATGACCTTGTGAACCGTAACCGATAATCGCTACTTTTTTACCTGCCAATACGTTCTCTTTGATATCACCGTTATAATATACTTTTACCATTTTAATCTCTCCCTTTTTTGTGTTATACAATTGAAATTGTTTTATTGGATGACGCCTTCTGCTGGGTTCCCCTCGCAAAAGCCGTTGTGCCCGTTCTCGCGATTTCTTTAATTCCGTAAGGTTTGAGAAGCTCTATGAGCGCTTCGATTTTATTAGATTCGCCGGTAACCTGAACGACGATGCTGTCTCTTGAGACATCAACGACGGAAGCTCTGAACGGCTCAATGATTCCATTGATTTCCGTTCTGGCCGACGGTGCGGAAACAACTTTGATTAATGCCAGCTCACGCTGTACAATCGATTGATTTGTAATATCCGTCACTTTCAGGACGTCAATTTGTTTGTTAAGCTGCTTTGTCAGCTGCTCTACGTCATTTTCGCCTTCCACATGGACGACAAATGTAATCCTTGAAACACCGCTTGTTTCCGTGTGGCCTACAGTGATGCTTTCGATATTATAGTGTCTTTTTGTAAACAGGCCGGTGATCCGGTTTAATACCCCCGAGCGGTTGACCACCGTTAATGTGATAATGCGTTTCAAGGTTTCACCCCCACCATTTCATGAAGTCCTTTACCCGGCGCAATCATCGGGAATACTTTCTCGCTTTTGGCGACCCGGACGTCAATAACGGCCGGTTCTTTTGATGAAAGCGCCTTTTTAAGCTCTTCTTCCGCCTCTTCTTCCGATGAAATCCGGACGCCTTTAATGCCGTAGGCTTCTGACAATTTGACAAAGTCAGGCTGCGCCGAGAATTTGGATTCAGAATAGCGTTCTTCATAGAAGATTTCCTGCCACTGTCTGACCATGCCCAGACATTCGTTGTTCAAGATAACCACTTTGACAGGAAGATTCAGCTGCCGGATGACATCTAATTCCTGAAGGGTCATCTGAAAACCGCCGTCTCCGAGGATGGCAACGACCGTGGCGTTACGATCGGCCAGCTGCGCTCCGATGGCCGCCGGAAGGCCGAAGCCCATTGTGCCGAGCCCCCCCGAGGTCACCCACTTATCAGCCTTTCGGAAAGGATAAAACTGAGCCGCCCACATCTGGTGCTGGCCGACATCCGTCGCCACAATCGCCTCACCGTTTGTGAATTGGTGAATATACTCAATCAGCTTTTGGGGTTTCAAGCCCTCTTCTCTGTCGTCTGTATACCAAAGCGGATATTCTTCTTTCCATTCTGAAAGCTGCTGTTTCCATTCCTCTGTCTGTCCCTGTTTTCCGTTTTGCTTCAATAATTCCTGAAGGACGATTTTACTGTCGCCGACCACCGGAATCTGCGTTTCGATAATTTTTCCGATTTCAGCAGGATCAATATCGATATGCGCTACTTTGGCCGATTTTGCAAAATGCTTCAGATTTCCGGTCACGCGATCATCGAACCGCGCTCCGATGCTGATCAACAAGTCACAGTGGTAAAGCGCCATATTCGCTGTGTATGTGCCGTGCATCCCCGCCATTCCCAGAAAAAGAGGATGGTCTGCCGGGAAACCGCCCAGACCGAGAAGCGTGTGCGCTACCGGAATTTGCTGCTGTTCAGCATAATTTTTTAAATCTTCTGAAGCTTTACCGTGCAAAACACCCGCTCCGGCTAAAATAATCGGCTTTTTCGCACTGCTGACAGCTTCCACGAGCTTTCGGATCTGCAGATAGTTAGGCTCTTTTACCGGCTGATAACCCGGAAGATTGATCTCGTGATCATATCTGAATTCTCCTTCAAATGCTGCGACATCCTTCGGTATATCAATTAATACCGGGCCCGGTCTTCCCGTCGTGGCAATATGGAACGCCTCTTTAATCACACGGGGGAGATCTTCCGGACGGCGGACTTGGTAGCTGTGTTTCGTAATCGGCATCGTAATTCCTAAAATGTCGGCTTCCTGGAAAGCGTCGCTGCCGATGACCGAAGTGGCGACCTGACCGGTAAACACTACGAGCGGCAGTGAATCAATCATCGCATCCGCAAGACCGGTAACTAAATTTGTCGCTCCGGGTCCGGAGGTAGCAATCACAACCCCCGGCTTTCCGGAGACTCTCGCATACCCTTCTGCCGCATGAATCGCGCCTTGCTCGTGGCGGGGCAGGATGTGAACCAATCCTGATTGATACAGTTTATCGTAAATCGGAAGGACGGCTCCCCCCGGATAGCCGAAGATCATCTCGACATTTTCTTTCTTTAATGATTCAATCAGCATCAGAGCCCCGTTCATTGTTTTTGTACAATCGGCAGACAAAGAATCCGCCTGTACATTTGTGCCCATTTTCAGTTCCTCCTTTTCAATGTTCCCTTCTAAAATCCAATTCATAAAACGCAGCGCCGGCTGACGCAAATAAAAAAGCCTTCCCACCCACATTCAGCCAAGCATTTCATGCGATAGCCAAAAGGGGCGAAAAGGCTTTGCTCTCCGCGGTACCACCCTTGTTTACGGTCATATGCAGACCGTCTCATGGATAATGATTATCCGTTTTGATAACGAGTAAACATTGCGTTCACTCGGCCGAGTCCTACTCTTTACATTTCAGACCGGCACTCTGAGGGGAGTTCACTTTGATTTGTTTTACCGGCTCTCAGCGTTACCGGCTCTCTGTGAAAAACTTCAGCAAAGCTACTTATCCTCTTCTGCGCTTTTTATTATGGCAGCTCTTTTATTAAAAAAGAACCTTCATTTGTTTGTTTTTTCAGTGTTTTATGATTTTTCTTTTTAGCGTGAATCATTTATTTATTTTTGTTTGAACTCATATTACGCCCGTTTGCAGACAGTGTCAACAGCATTTTTATAATTATTAGACAATTTAGATTAATCAATCTATTTTGTATACGCTTTCATTACTGATATAAAAGGATCGGCAAATGTTAAAAGTTTTTATATTTTTTTTATTAATCTCTCAAGATTACATGAAATTTTTCCGTTCATATACGAATATGTCACATTTTATTACGCGATTTTTCTCTGTCCTTCCGGCATGCTTGTCAGATATTCCGTTCGATTGAACAGGCTCTTTATACAGACATACGCATACACTGTTCTTATCTCGTAAGAAATGAGTGATGTCATGAATAAGATGTTATCAGGCATGCAGGGCCTGCCTCCTGGATTTCCGCCTTTACCGGTCTTACCGCCGCAGTCTTACTATCCTCCGGCCCCGATGCATACAGCACCATATCAAGGCGGCCCTTCTTTTCAGCAGGGATTTCCGCCATCCGGATACGGACAGCAGACCCCGCAAAGCACACTGTCATTCGCCGGACAGCAATTCGTTCCGTACCCTTATACATCCGGGTACTACGGCCAAACCTTCAGTGACGTCGGCGGAAGCCTCGGCGCCGGGGCACATCCCGGCGCGCTCGGTGGCGGTTTCAGCGGCCATGCCGGGGGCTTCAGCGCTCCGAGCGGATTCAGATGATACAAAAACCGGTCTCACACGGCCGGTTTCTTTTCTTATTCACAGAGTATAACGTTCATTCCACTGATTCATTTCCTGCTCCGTATAGTAATCAGCCCTTGAAACCTCAACAATGATTAAACCGCATTGAGTGATTAAAAATTGTTTCAGTTCCTCAAACAGCTCGTCTTTTCCGCAAAAGATCGTTTCTATATTGTGATTTTTATATGCAAATGCGTACTTCAAAAGCTAATTCCTCCTGCTGTCTTTCTATCAATCATCAACAAAACGTATGATAGAAATCAGATAATTTATCACTCAAGGGCGCCTTAAGTATCTTTATACATATATTTATTACGGTAAATATTACATTAAGTTTCATTTACATTAAAATTTCTTTACAATTTTCATCAAATACGGAACTTTTGTTTCGTAAAACTAAAAATAAAATACAAAAAAACCTCAAACCCATTGTCAGGGCTTGAGGTTTTTTATACGTCCCAGGAGAGATTCGAACTCCCGACCGACGGCTTAGAAGGCCGTTGCTCTATCCGGCTGAGCTACTGGGACATGAAAAACAAATATCTGCTGATTATTTTACCATGATATCAGTGAATTGACAATATAGTCATCCGATAAAAAAGGCCAGCGGCATCAGTTTTCACTCTGATGTCACCAGCTCTTTTTTTGTACGTCCCAGGAGAGATTCGAACTCCCGACCGACGGCTTAGAAGGCCGTTGCTCTATCCAGCTGAGCTACTGGGACAGCTTTTGCTTTATGTATCAGCGACAAGATTTATTATATACAGGTTCAAATCATAAGTCAACATTTTTTTAAAAACTTTTGATGGGGAAGAATGAAATCTCCCCCATCACTTGTTAAAAACTGATTGTATTCCCCAAGTCCTTCAATTCCCGACCCGTTTCGTCGTAAAATGTCACGGCGCCTTCTCTTTCTGTAAGAGTAAGAATGGCATAGCTTTTCACATTGCGGACTCTCGGAAGACGGATGCTGCCCGGATTAATCAAAAGCTTGCCCCGAAGCACTTCACTCCCGGCAATATGTGAATGGCCGAAGCAGACGATATCCGCCCCAAGCTCTTCCGCCCGGTAAAAAACAGTTAAAAGTGACTGTTTAATGCCGTGAAGATGCCCGTGAACGGCGAGAATTTTCTTTGAACCGGCATCCAGAAGGAGTTCATCCTGAAACCCGCCGCCAAAGTCGCAATTGCCTTTCACCTTGTGATACGGCGTGAGTGCCGGATGTGCGGCGTCAAGCTCTGAATCACCGCAATGAATCATCAGATCCGCTTCGTCTTCGTGCCGCTTTGCAATCGTCTCCAGCTCGTCTTCAAGGCCGTGACTGTCACTTATTATCAGCACTTTCATTGCATACGCTCCCCCTTATGAATCAAGCAGCTTTGACAGTTTCTTGAGCGCCTCAGCCCTGTGGCTGATTTTGTTTTTCTCAGCGCTTGTCAGCTGGGCCATGGTTTTATCTTTATCTTTCACAATAAAAATGGGGTCATAGCCGAATCCGTTATCCCCCTCGGGTTCTTCCGCGATATACCCTTCAACATGACCTTCGACCGTTTTTGTTTCCTGCCCCGGCATGCTGACGGCAAGGGCGCAGCGGAAACGGGCCGTGCGCTGCTCTTTTTCGATGCCTTTTAATTCTGACAGCACCTTGTCCATATTCGCCTTATCATCTTTTGCTTCTCCGGCATAACGGGCTGAATAAACGCCCGGTCTGCCTCCAAGGTTGTCCACCGATAAACCGGAGTCGTCTGCAATGACCATTTTGTTTACGGCTTTTGCCACGGCTTCCGCTTTTAAGATGGCGTTTTCTTCAAAGGTATGTCCGGTTTCTTCAATTTCTTCCGTAAATCCGATTTCCGCCAAAGAAGAGACGCTGTAGCCTTTCGGTTCGAGTATTTCCTTGAATTCTTTCACTTTTCCCTGATTATGTGTCGCAATAATGGCTTCTTTCACGGTGATCAGGCCTCTCTTTCTTATTTCAGTTCAGGCAATGTTTCTCCCAGCACTTCTTTTTGCTTTTGAATAAGCGTCTGGATTCCTTTTTCGGCAAGACTTAACAGTCCGTTTAAATCTTCACGGGAGAATGTGGCTTCTTCGCCCGTCCCTTGAAGCTCTACAAAACGTCCGCTTCCCGTCATGATAATATTCATGTCGACTTCAGCCGCCGAATCCTCTTCATAATTCAGATCCAAAAGAAGGCCTTCTTCTTTATCCATCCCGACAGAAATGGCCGCGAGATAATCTGTCACAGGAGAGGTTTTGATAACGCCGCTTTTTACGAGTTTGCCGATCGCAATGGCCATTGCCAAGAAGGCGCCCGTAATGGAAGCCGTTCTTGTTCCGCCGTCAGCTTGAATGACGTCACAGTCGATCCAGATCGTCCGTTCGCCGAGCTTCTCCAAATCAACGACGGCCCGGAGCGCGCGCCCGATCAGCCGCTGAATTTCCATCGTTCTGCCGGAGACCTTTCCTTTTGAAGATTCTCTTATCGTTCTTTGATTCGTCGCACGGGGAAGCATGCTGTATTCCGCTGTGATCCAGCCTTTTCCTCCGCCGCGTAAAAATGGCGGCACCCGGTCTTCCACAGATGCATTACAGATGACCTTTGTATTTCCCGCTGTAATTAAAACAGAGCCTTCCGGGTGAGTGATAAAATCCAAATCAAATGTGATAGGGCGCAGCTCATCGTGCTGTCTTCCGTCGTGTCTCATATTTTACCTCCGATTATATGTACATAAACCTTTTGTTCCGGATTGTGAATAAAGAAAGAGGCAGCCGGAACGCTAACCTCTTTTTTACTAGTATATCAAAAATCGCAAATTAAAAACTACCCGTATTCACTTGTGCCGGCCTCGAAACAGGTTTTGAAAGGGATTCTCCTTTTTCATTCACCAGTTCTGATTTTCCGTTTACTTTTATAGAAACACTTTTAATCGACGGCTGTTCGGTTAACGTGAGAACGATGCTGTCCAGTACGCCCGATGACACCATTTTTGTTTTTTCGTCGGCGCTTCCGTAAATAGAGCTGTTAAAGTCCAGTGTAACCTGGCCGTCTTTCACTTTCGGCTTGCTGAGAAGTTTAACATCGTTATTAAAGTCCGTTAAAAGCCCGCTTGCTTTGCCCGGTCCGTCGGCGAGCTGTTCAACGGCAGCGGTGATGTCATTTGTTTCCGAATTGTCAATCCGCTTTGTGACAGGCACGTAGTATTCGCTCGTCTCTGTTTCCGCCAGATAATATACAGTCAGCGGGTGGGTGTCTGTCAGATCATTCACTCCGGCCGTTTCAATATTAATCCCGTCTTTTCTGCTTAAGTCGCCCGTAATCGGCGTGCCGCCCACAGGCATTTCTTTCAGCTCGTGCCCGTTGATTCTGATTTTGACTTTATCTATTGAGCTGAATTGGGTAAGCGTCCATGTAATCGATTGCAGGATTTTTTGTTCGTCTTCTTTTTTATAGTTTTTAAATTCCTTCGAAAAATCAGCGACGGCAGTGCCGTCTTTTTTAATATCGACATTTACCGTCGTATCCGCAGGGAGCACCGCTCTGAAGCCGTTCGGCAGGATTTCTGATACAGGCCCTCCCTGAACCAAGTACTCAAGGGCCTGCTTTGCGGTTCCCTCACTGTTTGGAAGAGGCAGTGTCTGTGCTGCGACATAGCCGTTTTTATCAATCAGATACAGTTCTCGCATGACTGTATTGGCCGGCTGGTCGGCTTTAGAAATGCCGTTTTTCTCTGACTGCTTTGGTTTTGCCTGAATTCCCGCTTCATCCTTTACATATGAAATGTCTTGAGGCGGGTCAATTTCCCCGGCTGTTTTATCGGATTGAAATAAACCGCATCCAGATAATACAAAAGCCGAAGTAAGACATGTTGCAGCAATGACTGCAGGTCCTTTTTTCAGCATACTTTTCCCTCCTAAGGCTGTTTGTACTATGATGTATACGAGCCCTGTCCGGGAAATAGACCGGGAAGCGCAAAAAAACCCGCTGTAAACAGCGGGGTTTTTTTGATTTATTTTCTGACCGGCTCTTGAAGGGAGATGCACTCGACATGGCCGATTTCGTGACCGAACCAGTCTTCGGCAATTTTTGCGAAGCCGTTCCGCTCTCCCGTTGTAAGAAATTGATGCTCCGGTGCATGTTTCGATTGGTTTAACAAACCTTTATAAGACAAGATGGTGCTCACTTCTCTCGCCGTCTCGTCTCCGGAGGAAATGATTTTCACATGCTCTCCCATATAATTCTGAATCGGGTCTTTTAAGATCGGATAATGCGTACATCCTAAAATCAAGGTGTCAATTGATGTACCTTTTAAAGGTTCAAGCGATGCTTCAACCGCTTCCTCCGCTGATTCCTGAAGAAACCGTCCGCTTTCCACAAACGGCACGAGCAGCGGACAAGCCGTGTTCTCAACTTGAAGTTCTGCGTTTAACCCGAGCAGCGCCTGCTCATACGCTCTGCTTTTAATGGTATTGACCGTGCCGATGACGCCGATATGCTGGTTTTTCGTGACCTTTATCGCCGTTCTCGCACCCGGCTGAATGACGCCGACAACCGGAATATCCGTTTTGCGCTGAATATCCTCCAAGGCAATGGCCGTGGCCGTATTACAGGCGATCACGAGCATTTTGATATGGTGGTTTTCCAGCAGGTAATCGGTCATTTCCCACGTGTATTGAAGAACTTCTTCTTCAGGACGCGGGCCGTACGGGCAGCGTTTTGTATCTCCCACATAGATGATATTTTCCTTCGGTAGCTGTCTCATGATTTCCTTAGCAACGGTTAACCCGCCAACCCCGGAATCAATGACTCCTATCGGCTGTTCCAACAAAATCGCCTCATTTTCTTTTCATTTCATGCTGCAGTTTCAATAATGATTTTTCGAAAGCGGCTGTTTCTTCTTCGGAAAATGTCGCAAACATATCCCGCAAATAAGCCTGTCTTTTCAAAATCACTTCTTGGATAATGCGCTCTCCTTCAGCGAGAAGATGAATTCTGACGACCCGTCTGTCAGCCGGGTCTTTGACCCGCTCGACAAGCTTATTTTTTTCCATGCGGTCTATCAGATCCGTCGTCGTGCTGCAAGCCAAATACATTTTGCCTGATAATTCGCCTATTGTCATATCCCCCAATTCATAAAGCCATTGAAGCCCCACGAATTGCGGCGGTGTAATTGCATATTGGTTAAGGATTTCTCTTCCTTTTTGTTTAATGATCGCAGCGATATGGCGGAGTGATTTTTCGATATCCGCAACATGCTCTACAGATTTTGATGTCATTTGTCCATCCCTCACTCAAGGATCTTTCTGGGCTATGCGCTCCGTGTCTATTTTCCTTCTTTTTTTAAGAAAATGCAAGACTGACGGAGAAAAAGGAAAAACCGGGATTTTCACCGCATGCCCATCAGCCCGGGCGCCAACGCAAATAACCGGCTCCTTCTCGTAAAGAAGGAAAACCGGCAAGAATCAGAGCTCTAGCTCACCCATTCTAAGAAGCTCGACAACAGCTTGCGAACGCCCTTTCACACCTAACTTCTGCATGGCATTTGAAATGTGATTCCGTACAGTTTTTTCACTGATAAATAGCTCGCTTGCAATTTCCTTTGTTGTCTTGTCTTGAACGAGCAATTCGAATACTTCTCTTTCTCTTTTGGTCAGCAGCGGCTTTGATTGAAAATCTTTCTCCTTCAAGTATTGTAACCCTCCTTGCTAAGGTGAGAGCGAATCTGAAACGAATGGGTTTATATAGTCAAGATATCATATGTAAAGGGCGCTTCGGAGGTGACGTCTCTTAGAGAAATAGTTATCCGTTCAGGCGAGCAGAATGCCTTTCTCCCGCTCCGTCCAGCTGACCGCTTTGCCGCTTTTTTTCGACACTTGAACCATAACGACGGAACCTGTAAAGCACGGCAGGCCCGACTCATTTTCTCCAAGGTAATGAAGGGTGACGGACGCATTTCCGGCAGCGCTTGCTTTCACATAAATCCGCAGATTTTCATACGGCATCACCTGACGCATATAGTCGCACTGCTGGCTTGCGACGACCGTCATCGTTTCCGAGTTTTGCGCCGTCATGCCCTGCTGTTTAAAATAAGCGATCCGTGCTTCTTCAAAATAGATGAAAGGGGTTACATTATTCATATGGCCGAACATATCCGTTTCTGAAAAACGAACCGATACTTCAGTAAAGAAAGAAAACGACTGTCTCCATTCTTCAAACGGGATATCAATATATTGCGGTTGTTTCATCACCTTCAGCTCCTTATAAAAAAACCTCTCCCGTGCGGAAGAGGCTCTTTTTCTCTTTCTTATACTCTGTCGCTTCCGAAGAAATTACGGAATGCTTGTAAATTGGTATCTCTGTTCAAAGCAGCGATTGAAGTCGTAAGCGGAATGCCTTTCGGGCAGGATTGAACACAGTTTTGTGAATTCCCGCAATCTCCGAGGCCGCCGTCTGTCATTAAAGCTTCTAAACGTTCTGCTTTGTTCATCGCGCCCGTCGGATGGGCATTAAACAGACGCACTTGTGACATCGGGGCAGGCCCCATGAATTTCGACTTGCTGTTGACGTTCGGGCAGGCTTCAAGGCAGACGCCGCATGTCATGCATTTAGACAATTCATATGCCCACTGGCGGCGTTTTTCCGGCATTCTCGGCCCCGGCCCCAAATCGTAAGTTCCGTCAATCGGCACCCATGCTTTCACTTTTTTCAGTGAATCAAACATTCTGCTGCGGTCAACCTGAAGGTCACGGACAACCGGGAATGTTTTCATCGGCTTCAGACGGATCGGCTGTTCCAGCTTATCAATCAGCGCCGTACACGACTGGCGCGGTCTTCCGTTGATGACCATGGAGCAGGCGCCGCATACTTCTTCAAGACAGTTCATGTCCCATGCGACCGGAGTGGTTTTCTCTCCTTTTGCATTCACGGGATTTCTGCGGATTTCCATCAGGGCGGAAATCACGTTCAGATTCGGGCGGTAATTGATTTCGAATTCTTCATCGTATGGCGCGCTTTCGGGCGTATCCTGGCGTGTAATGATAAACCGTATCTTTTTCTCACTCATGATTATTTCGCCACCTTCTTCTTCGAGTAGTCGCGTTTACGGGGCGCAATCAGTGATACATCGACATCCTGATATTCAAATTCCGGAGCTTCAAACGGACCGGCATGTTTAGCCATCGTCGTTTTGAGCCACTCATCGTCATTTCTTTCAGGGAAATCCGGTTTATAGTGCGCTCCCCGGCTTTCATTTCGGTTATATGCGCCGAGCGTGATGACTCTGGCAAGCTGAAGCATATTGGAGAACTGGCGGGTGAACATCGCCCCTTGGTTGCTCCATTTTGTCGTATCGTTGATATTGATTTTCTTAAAGCGTTCCATCAGCTCTTGGATTTTGTCATCCGTTTTCAAAAGCTTGTCGTTGTGGCGGACCACCGTGACGTTGGCCGTCATCCATTCTCCGAGCTCACGGTGAAGCACGTAGGCATTTTCGTCGCCGTCCATCTTCATGATATCGGCCCATTTTTCTTCTTCTTTTTTCACATAGGAATCAAATAATGAAGAAGACAGGTCTTCCGCTGATGTTTCAAGTCCGGAAACATATTTCACCGCATTCGGTCCGGCCACCATTCCTCCGTAGATGGCGGAAAGCAGAGAGTTCGCCCCTAAACGGTTTCCTCCGTGCATTGAATAGTCACATTCACCCGCTGCGAACAGTCCGCGGATGCTTGTCATCTGATCATAATCAACCCACAGTCCGCCCATCGAATAGTGAACGGCAGGGAAAATTTTCATCGGAAGCTTGCGCGGGTCATCGCCCATGAATTTTTCATAGATTTCGATAATGCCGCCAAGCTTAACGTCAAGCTCTTTCGGATCTTTGTGCGACAGATCGAGATACACCATGTTTTCTCCGTTGATGCCGAGTTTCTGATTCACGCACACGTCAAAGATTTCACGTGTCGCAATATCCCGCGGCACGAGGTTTCCGTAAGCCGGATATTTTTCCTCGAGGAAGTACCAAGGTTTTCCGTCTTTGTACGTCCAGACTCTTCCGCCCTCGCCGCGCGCCGATTCACTCATCAGACGCAGTTTATCGTCCCCCGGGATTGCTGTCGGGTGAATTTGGATAAATTCGCCGTTTGCATAATAAGCGCCCTGCTGATAGACGATTGATGCGGCAGATCCCGTATTGATCATGCTGTTTGTTGATTTTCCGAATACGATTCCGGGTCCTCCCGTCGCCATAATAACGGCGTCAGAACGGAATGACTCGATTTGCATATTGGTCAGATTTTGGGCTACGATACCGCGGCACGTGCGCTCATCGTCAAGAACGGCGCCGAGGAATTCCCAGCCTTCGTATTTTGTGACGAGACCCGCCACTTCATATCTGCGCACCTGCTCGTCCAGTGCGTAAAGAAGCTGCTGACCCGTCGTCGCTCCCGCGTAAGCGGTTCTGTGATGCTGTGTACCCCCGAAACGGCGGAAGTCCAAGAGCCCTTCCGGCGTTCTGTTAAACATAACCCCCATGCGGTCCAATAAGTGGATAATGGACGGCGCCGCTTCACACATCGCTTTTACAGGAGGCTGGTTTGCCAAAAAGTCGCCTCCGTATACCGTGTCATCAAAATGCTCAAACGGAGAGTCTCCTTCCCCTTTTGTGTTGACAGCTCCGTTTATCCCGCCCTGCGCGCAGACCGAGTGAGAGCGTTTGACCGGAACGATGGAAAACAATTTAACGGCCGTGCCTGATTCCGCTGCTTTAATTGTCGCCATGAGGCCGGCAAGACCCCCGCCGACTACGATAATGCTTGATTGACTCATGATAGCCCCTCTCCCTCTAGTAATCTAGTTCTCTTACACAAACGCAAAAATCGCTTTTAAACCTACGTATGAAAGCGCTAAAAATATAATCAGCGTCACGTAAGTCGAAATTCTTTGAGAACGCGGCGTGACCGTGATCCCCCATGTGACCGCAAAAGACCATAAGCCGTTTGAAAAGTGGAAAATGACCGATAAAACGCCTACAATGTAAAAACCGAGCATAAACGGCGAGCTCAGAATATTCGCCATCATATCGAAGTTGACTTCAGCGCCCATCTGCGCGGCAATCCGCGTCTGCCACACATGCCAGCTGACGAAAATAAGGGTGAGAATACCAGTGACACGCTGAAGCACAAACATCCAGTTTCTGAAATAACTGTAGTGGCCAGCGTTGTTTTTCGCAGTAAATGCTATGTACACACCGTAAACCGCATGATAAATTAAAGGTAAGAAAATAATAAAAATTTCTAACGCATACCTGAACGGCAGACTGTCCATAAAGCCGGCCGCCTTGTTAAACGCATCCGCTCCCCTTGCGGCAAATTGGTTGACGACTAAATGCTGGATCAAAAAGATGCCGACCGGAATAACACCGAGCAAGGAATGCAATCTTCGAAAATAAAACTCTCTGTTCCCAGACATTACTTTACCCCCTGTTTGATTTAAGTGCGAAATGTACTAAAATCTCTGCCCCCACTTCGTTTCAATTGTAAGCACTTTATTAAAATTTATTGACAATTTCATTTTACTCCTCCCTCAAAAGGGCGTCAAGAAAACGTGTACATAAATTATAATTTTCGGAATTGATTATCTGGAGGGAAAATTTTATTTTCCTGCGATATCTTTCTCACATTTTTTCGCGTGTTTTATAGGATCATCCTGTAATCCTCCCCCCTGTTTAAGCTATAATAAACGAAGGAGAGAGGGGAATACATAATATGAAGAATAATTATGAAGCAGCTTTAGAACCTTTAACTGAACTCGACGTCAGCGCATACGGCTACGAATTAATCCGGGAAATCGTGCTTCCGGATATCCTCGGTCCGGATCATTCATCGATGATGTATTGGGCGGGAAAACGCCTCGCCCGCAAATTTCCTCTTCAATCGTGGGAAGAAATCCCCGCCTTTTTTGAAAAAGCCGGCTGGGGAACTTTGACAAACGCAGGATCGAAAAAACAAGAACTGGAATTTGAACTGGAAGGACCGCTCGTATCCAGCAGGCTCAAACATCAGAAAGAGCCTTGTTTCCAGCTTGAAGCCGGTTTTATAGCCGAACAGATTCAATTGATGAACGATCAGATTGCAGAATCTTATGAACAGGTAAAAAAGAGAGCGGATAAAGTCGTCCTGACTGTAAAATGGGATATGAAGGACCCTGTATAATTGAAAAAGGCGGTGACTCAAAAGTCCCGCCTTTTTGCCTGCCCGTTTATACGGCAGACGGCTGTTTAGACAGCTCAAACGCATCATGAAGCGCTTCGACCGCTTTCACCATATCATTTTCGCTGACAACCGCTGATACTTTTATTTCGGATGTGCTTACCATTTTGACTTGTACATTTTTTTCCGCCAGTACGGCAAACATGTCCGCGGCGACGCCGGGATTTGAAACCATGCCCGACCCGACAATGGAGACTTTCGCCAGTTTTCTTTCGGTTTCAATTTTTTCATAGTTAAGCGCGTTTTTATATTCTTCAAGCACGGCGACCGTTTGGGCGGCATCTTCCGTTTTCACTGAGAAAGAAATATCCGCTTCCCCATCATCCGACTGTGTCTGAATAATGATGTCAACGTTGATGTTTCGTTTTGCCAGCGCGGTGAAGATTGTTGAAAGTGTTGTCAGTCCGCTTGCAAGGCCCGTGACGGACACCCTTGTGATCTGGTCTTCAAATGCAATTCCTCTGACGATTAAATTCTGCTCCATTGATGATTCCTCCTCAATTAATGTTCCGGCTTCATGTTCCGTGCTTGACCGCACTTCTAAAGGCACTTGGTAGTTTTTCGCGAACTCAACCGCCCGCGGGTGAAGAACACCCGCTCCGAGATTTGCAAGTTCCAGCATTTCATCATAAGAAATCCCCGCCAGTTTTCTCGCTGACCGGACATACCGCGGATCTGTCGTAAATACGCCCGGAACATCTGTATAAATGTCGCATTTATCCGCTTCCAGCGCTGCTGCAAGAGCGACCGCCGTCGTATCGGAACCGCCCCGTCCGAGCGTCGTGATGCCGCCGTCTTCCGTTACGCCCTGAAAACCGGCAACGACTGTAATTTTGCCTTCTGCAAGCTGCGAACGAATCGCCGTGATATCAATATCCGTAATTCTCGCATTGCCGTGAACGGCTTCCGTGCGGACACCCGCCTGCCAGCCCGTATAAGAGACGGCGTCATATCCTTTTTCCTGAAGCGCCATGGCCAAAAGCGAAATCGTGACCTGCTCCCCCGTAGACAAAAGCATATCCATCTCGCGTCTGCTTGGTTCAGATGTGATTTCAGCCGCGAGGTTAACGAGCGCGTCGGTTGATTTTCCCATTGCCGAAACGACGACTACGACATCATGGCCTTTTTGCTTTTCAGCAATGGCGCGATTTGCGGCATTTTGAATTTTTTCGGCAGAGCCGACGGAAGTGCCTCCGAATTTTTGTACGATAAGACCCATACTAGACCACCCTTTACATTTTGGTTCGTGCGGGTGAGGAGAAAAGAGCGTTTTGTCCACAATAAAAAAAGCAATGAGAGGAATAGCTCTCATTGCTTTTTCATATCAGTACGATTGATTATGAACAACGAGATAGCCCTCCAAGAAAATGAATTCTTGACAGCCTTACATTTATTTAATGCAAGGCCAGCAAATCACACCGATGGGATGTGATACACTTCGGCGACGCTCCCCTTTCAGCCTTTTTCGCAGAATCCATCATTCTCCAAAGGCTTACTATTGAAGTTCGCACCTCTATCTTCACCATATAACACGATCTTATGAAATTAGTTCACATTCTAGCAGATTTTTCAGAAAAGCACAATACTATTTTTTTAATTTTTCAAACAGCAGCTGGGCCGCCGCGGCCGGCACACCGGCTTTTTTGATATCGTCAAGGCTTGCTTCCTTCATCTTTTTGACAGATCCGAAATGTTTTAAGAGCATTTTTTTTCGTTTTTCGCCGATTCCGGGGATATCATCCAGAACGGATTGAAAGACGCTTTTTCCCCGGATCTGTCTGTGAAAGCTGATCGCAAAACGGTGAACTTCGTCCTGAATGCGCTGAAGCAGGTAAAACTCTTGGCTGTTCCGCTCCAGAAACACCGGTTCAAGCGGGTCGCCGATCAAAAGGTTCGATGTCCGGTGTTTATCATCTTTCGCCAATCCCGCTACCGGGACATCAAGGCCGAGCTCATTCTCGAGCACGTCGCGCGCCGCGTTAATCTGCCCTTTTCCGCCGTCAATGATGATTAAATCCGGCAGCGGAAGATTTTCGCGGAGCACCCTCGTGTATCTTCTTCTGACGACTTCCCTCATTGAGCCGTAATCGTCCGGCCCTGTTACGGTTTTAATTTTATATTTGCGATATTCCTTTTTATTCGGTTTTCCGTCTATAAAGACAATCATGGCCGATACGGGGTTTGTGCCTTGAATATTGGAGTTGTCAAACGCTTCAATCCGATGCGGGGTGTAAATATTCAGTGCGTCGCCGAGCCGTTCGGCTGCACCGATTGACCGTTCCTCATCCCGCTCGATTAACGAGAATTTTTCCCGCAGGGCGATTTTCGCATTTTTGTGCGCAAGCAAAAGCAGCTCTTTTTTCGGACCTTTTTTCGGCTGATGCACGGCGGTTTCCAACAGCTCGCCGATCATGTCCCTGTCAACGCTGTCAGGCACCAGAATTTCCTTAGGCAGAAAGTGATTGTTTTTGGAATAGAACTGGCCGATGAAGGTCAGAAACTCTTCATCCGCTTCCTGATACATCGGAAACATGCTGACATCGCGTTCGATCAGTTTTCCTTGGCGTATAAAAAAGACTTGGACGCACATCCAGCCTTTATCGTAGGCATATGCAAACACATCGCGGTCCAGAAGGTCATTCATGGTCATTTTCTGCTTCTCCATCGTCGATTCGATGTGAGCAAGCTGGTCGCGGAATTCTTTAGCCCGTTCAAATTCAAGCTTTTCGGCCGCTTCTGCCATTTTCGCTTCAAGCTCTTTTTTGATTTCGTTATGCCCTCCCTTTAAAAAACGGGTGATGTCTTCAACAATCTCGCGGTTTGTCTCCTCAGATATATCCTTTACACATGGGGCGAGGCATTGGCCGAGATGATAATAAAGACAGACGCGGTCCGGAAGCTTTGAGCATTTCCTGAGCGGGTAAAGGCGGTCCAGCAGTTTTTTCGTTTCCCGCGCCGCCTGCACATTCGGATACGGGCCGAAATAGCGTCCCTTGTCTTTTTTGACATTCCGGGTGACAATCAGCCGAGGATGACGTTCATGGGTGATTTTAATAAAGGGATAGGTTTTATCATCTTTCAGCATGACATTGTATTTCGGATCGTATTTTTTAATCAGATTCATTTCCAAAATAAGCGCTTCAAGATTGGAGGAAGTCACGATATATTCAAAGTCCTCAATCTCCGTCACAAGCCGTTGGGTTTTCGCGTCGTGAGAACCGGTGAAATAAGACCGCACCCTGTTTTTCAAGACTTTCGCTTTCCCCACGTAGATGACTGTTTTTTGACGGTCTTTCATTAAATAACAGCCCGGCTGATCGGGAAGGAGGGCCAGCTTTTCTTTCAGTTGTTTATTCATACGTTACCCTTCCTTACATTCATTTCTCGTGTCCATTCAGTGTATCACGAACATTTGTTTTTCTCCATTCTCAGCTTTTGGAAGATCAAAAAAGGCGATTCCCTTTCAAAGGAATCGCCCTGCCGTAACGGAAGCTTTCGGCTTACAGATGTTTGTTTACAAGCTCTTCAAGAGCTTCTTTCGGTTTGAAGCCGACAGATGTTTCAACGACTTCTCCGTCTTTTAGCACGAGAAGTGTCGGGATGCTCATGACGCCGTATTTACCGGCAGTTTCTTGGTTTTCATCCACGTCGATTTTGACGATTTTCAGTTTGTCTCCCATTTCTTGATCAAGCTCTTCAAGAACGGGCGCGATCATTTTACAAGGTCCGCACCAAGGAGCCCAGAAATCAGCCAATACGACACCTTCACTTGTTTCAGCTGAGAACGATTGATCAGTTGCTTTTACGATAGCCATTTGTTATTCCTCCAATTGTCAAATGATGATTTTTAGTATAGCATCTCCCATTCGTTCATGCTAATTTAATGCTTATATTATTTTCTCCCGAACCCGCCGGAAATAATCTTATTTATACAGTGTATTATAACCGGGCGGCGGGCGTTCAAAACTTAAGATGGACCTGCAGGCAGCGTGATTAATACAATCGCCATCGGAGGAAGCTCCGCCTCAAGTTTTCCTCCCTTTTGAGCAAACCCGGAAAACGGCTTCGGTTTGACGTTTTCCGGACTGCTGAATGTATTGTGGGCATTCATTTTTTCCGCGTGCAGAATCGTTCCCGAAGGCGTCCCTGTCTTTTTCATGCCCCGCAGTTCAATCTTCACGTCAGCTTTGTGCAGATGATCGATATTGCAAATGCTGATATGTATGTCTCCGTTCTGCTGTTTGGACGCTGAAATGCTGACTTGCGGGAGCCGGCCGTCATTCCATTCGTACCCGGCTGCATTTGTTTCTGCCGCCAAAAGAGATGCGTCCTGGTGCACCTTAAACATATCGAACACATGATACGTCGGCGTCAACAGCATTTCTTTCCCTTCTGTCAGGATCATTGCCTGAAGCACGTTGACGGTTTGCGCGATATTGGCCATCTGTACGCGGTCTGCGTGCTGATGAAAAATGTGAAAATGCGCGGCGGCGACAAGGGCGTCGCGGATCGTATTCTGCTGATACAGAAAGCCCGGATTTGTGCCCGGCTCAGGATCAAGCCACGTGCCCCATTCATCAATGATCAGCCCGACTCTTTTTTCGGGATCGTACTGATCCATGATGGCGCTGTGCCTTGTGATCAATTCATCCATATGCGCCGCTTTTTTCATCGTGATGAACCATTCATCTTCCGTAAACTCCGTCGCTGATCCTTTCCCCTTCCAGAAGTCGCCCGGTATTGTGTAATAATGCAGGCTCAGCCCGTCCATGAGATCCGCGGCTTTTTTCATTAAAGTTTCAGTCCAGCGGTAATCATCAACATTCGCGCCGCCGGCAATTTTATAGATTTCATTACCGCTGTAATTGCGGACATAGGTTTGGAATTTTCTGTAAAGGTCGGCATAATACTCAGGATGCATGTTTCCTCCGCAGCCCCAGTTCTCATTTCCTATTCCGAAATATTTCAGCTTCCACGGTGTTTCCCGCCCGTTTTCTTTTCTCCAGTCGGACATCGGGGTGCCTGCTTCAAACGTCATGTATTCAATCCAATCAGCCATTTCTTTAACCGTTCCGCTGCCGACGTTTCCGGCGATGTACGGTTCGCATCCGAGCAGTTCACAAAGCATCATAAACTCGTGCGTGCCGAATTCATTAGAATCAATCGTCCCGCCCCAATGGGTATTCAGCATTGTTTTGCGTTTCCCTACGCCGTTTGCCCAATGGTATTCATCAGCAAAACAGCCGCCCGGCCATCTGAGGACGGGAATCTGAAGCTGCTTGAGGGCGGCGGCGACATCCGTCCTGACCCCTCCGGTATTCGGAATATCGGAATCTTTTCCGACCCAGATGCCCTCATATATGCCTCTTCCCAGGTGTTCCGCGAAATGTCCGTATATGTTTTTATTAATGGTTCCCCGTGTGATATCAGTTTGAATGACTGCCGTATTGTGAGACAAACTTGATCATTCCTTCCCCTTAATAAGAATGAAAGCACTACAGCCGATCTATCTGGGATGTATGCTGTATGGATAAGTTTGTAAGCGCTTTACAAAAGCTTATTACATTGGTTCGTACATGTCAATCTGTTGTTTTATTAATCTATAATTTGTACGAACTAATTAACACAAACCAAAACCCTCTGACAAATAAGCCAGAGGGTTTTGATTATGAATGAATATTGGCATTTTTAAATTCCTGAGTCAGAAGCGGAACCACTTCGAACAAATCGCCGACAATTCCGTAGTCCGCTATTTTAAATATTTCCGCTTCCGGGTCTTTGTTAATGGCAACGATGACCTTACTGTTTGACATGCCCGCCAAATGCTGAATCGCTCCGGAAATTCCGCAGGCGATATACAAATCCGGCGTGACGACTTTTCCCGTCTGGCCGATTTGAAGAGAATAGTCGCAGTAGTCCGCGTCACATGCGCCGCGCGAAGCGCCCACCGCTGCTCCGAGCACCTCGGCAAGTTCTTTTAACGGTTCAAATCCATCTTTGCTTTTTACACCGCGGCCGCCTGCTACGATAATTTTCGCTTCTGATAAATCCACGCCGTCCGCCGTTTTTTTGACTACTTCTTCAATGACCGTCCGCAAATCTGCCGGAGGCGCCGCAAGCTCTTCAATATCACCCGCCCGGTTCGCGTCTTTTTCTAATGCCTGAATATTATTCGGACGAATTGTCGCCAGAATGAAAGGATCGGTTGAAATCACCTGTTCAAAGGCTTTGCCGGAATAGATCGGTCTTGTAAAAACGATGTTATCTCCGGTAACGCTTACATCCGTGCTGTCTGAAATCAGCCCCGTTTCAAACCGGGCCGCAAGCTTAGGTGACAAATCTTTTCCCATAGAAGTGTGGCCGAAAATGACCGCATCAGGCTTTTCATTTTCGATCAAATCCCCGAGAATTGCGGCATATCCGTCCGCCGTATACTGAGAAAGCCCCGGCGAATCGGCTGTAAATACTTTGTCGGCGCCGTACTGAATGAGTTCTGATGCTGCATCAGCCGCGCCCTTTCCCATCAGCACGCCGATGACATCTCCTCCGCCGGAAATGGTTTTGCCTGCGGCTATGGCTTCAAAGGTGACGTTCCGTAAGGCGCCGTCACGAATTTCTCCGAGTACGATCACTTTTTTTCCCATTCTGACATCCCCCAGTTTCTTTAATATCAGTTTATACGACTTTGGCTTCTTTTCTCAGCAGTGATACAAGCTCCTTCGCCTGCTCAGCGGCTTCTCCTTCGATCAGTCTGCCCGCTTCTTTTTGCGGCGGCAGAAAACGTTCGATCGTTTTGAGCTTCGGTGCGGCATCATCTTCATCAATGCCGAGATCATCGAGCTCAAGTTCTTCCAGCGGTTTTTTCTTCGCCTTCATAATGCCCGGAAGCGACGGATAGCGCGGCTCGTTTAAGCCTTGCTGTGCCGTGATGACTAAAGGAAGTGAGGTTTTAATGATTTCGGTATCCCCTTCGTTGTCTTTCTCTGCCGCAGCTTCATCGCCGCTGATTGTCAGTTTTGTAATCGTTGTGACGCAAGGAATGTTCAGCAGTTCGGCAAGCCTTGGAGCCACTTGGCCGGAACCGCCGTCAATCGCGACATTTCCGCCGAGAATCAGATCATATTCCCGGTCCTTGAAATAATGATATAAGATAGTTGAAACGGAGTATTGGTCAGGATCGCTCAGATCATCTTCAATATTGATTAACACCGCCTGGTCACAGCCCATCGCAAGGGCGGTTCTCAGTTCTTTCTCCGCATCTTCTCCGCCGACGGTTACGGCGGTCACGGTTCCGCCGTGCTCTTCCTTCAGCTGAATGGCTTCTTCAATGGCGTATTCATCATACGGATTAATGATAAATTCGGCCCCGTCCTCCTGAATCTTTCCTGCTTCAATGACGATTTTCTCTTCTGTGTCAAACGTCCGTTTCATCAGTACAAATAGATTCATATTCTTATCCCCTTTATCTTCGCCCACCGAATTGAGGCTTTCTTTTTTCGAGAAATGCCTGAATGCCTTCTTTTGCGTCATCTGATGCAAATGCTTCCCCAAAGCGCTTTGCTTCAAGCTTTAAGCCGCCGTCATAAGAATAGACCTTGTTTGAATAAAGGAGCTCAAGCAGAAAAGCCATCGACTGCGGGCTTTTTTCCGCAAACTTGCCCGCGAGCGTTTTCGCTTTTTGCAGCAGCTCTTCCTCATGTTCGGCGCCTATCGTGACAAGACCGAGGCTGAGCGCTTCTTCTCCGGTTACAGGTTCTGAAGTGCCGATCATTTCAAGCGCTTTCGCCGTACCGACGTACCGGGGAAGCCGCTGCGTCCCGGCAAAGCCCGGAATAATGCCGAGATTCAGCTCGGGCAGGCCGAGCTTTGCATCTAATGTAGCGATTCTGATATGGCAGGCCATGGCAAGCTCAAGGCCGCCGCCGAGCGCAGCGCCGTGAATCGCTGCGATAACGGGCTTCGGAAACCCTTCAATTCTTTCCATCAGCTGCTGGCCTTTATCCGCCATGGCAGAAGATTGCTCAAGATTTTCAAGCGACGTAAATTCCTTTATATCAGCGCCCGCCGAGAAAAATTTCCCCTCTCCGCGAATGATGATGCTTCTGACACTGTCATCTGTTTCACAGCGGTCGAACAGACCGGACAACTCATCTAAAACCGCGCCGGACAGCGCGTTTGCCGGCTGATGATTAATGGTGATCACCGCAACAGATTGTTCTACCGCCATCGAAAGGCTGTTCATCCGTCAACCCCCTTTAGTTTTGATGAATCCCTGACACCAACAGCTCCAATACCTTGTCTGACAAATCCGGAAGATCATATTTCTGATCGTTCATCACCCATGTTGTCACTGTTTCATCTATCGTCCCGAATATCATCTGCCGGGCGAGGCGGACGTCGAGATTATCTTTCCATTCGCCCGACTCGATTCCTTCGGTCAAAATGGTGTCCAGCATGTTTAAATAACCTTTTAAAATATCATTGATTTTCAGGCGCAGCTTGATATTCGACTGTCTGAGCTCAAGCTGGGTCACAATCGCGAGGTGGCGGTCATTGCCGAGCAGTGTGAAATGCTGCTTAATAACGAGAGCGAGTTTTTCTTTTGCCGTCGTTTTTTCTTTCACTTCTTCTTCCATGCGTTCAATGAACTGGCCCATCTTTTCTTTAAAAAGAGAAATGAGTATATCCTCTTTGTTTTTGAAATATAAATAGATGGTGCCGTCCGCAACGCCGGCCTGCTTGGCGATTTTGGACACCTGTGATTGGTGATAGCCGTTTTCCGCTATGACTTCTACTGCTGCATCAATAATCTGCATATACTTTGGCCGTTTTTGGTTCAATGTCATCGTTCCTTCCTTCGATAAATGAATGACTATTCATTCATAACTTCATGATAAAAAGGAATCCGGATTTTGTCAAGTTTTTCTTTTAAGGCACCTTGTTTTCATGGGAAGCATCTTCCTCTTCGACTAAACGCCTTCTTAATATTTTTCCAACGGCCGTTTTCGGAAGCTCTTTTCTGAATTCGTACAGCTTCGGGACTTTGTACGGCGCAAGCCGCTCTCTTGCAAACGCATCAAGCTCATCGGCATCTGCCTCGGCGCCTTTTTTCAAAACGATAAATGCTTTCACCGTTTCCCCTCTGTAGGAATCAGGGACGCCCGCTACCACGATTTCCTGAACGGCTTCATGCTCATAAAGCGCCTCCTCCACCTCCCGGGGGTAAATGTTGTATCCGCCGGCAATGATGATGTCTTTTTTCCTGTCGGCGATGTAGAAAAATCCTTCCTCATCCATATATCCCATATCTCCGGTAAACAGCCAGCCGTCTCTGATGACACGCGCCGTCTCCTCCTGCTTATTCCAATAGCCTTTCATGACCTGAGGGCCTTTTACGATCAGCTCGCCGTGTTCATACGGCTCCGCAAGCCCGCCTTTTTCTTCTGAATAGATTCCCGCATCGGTATTGGGCCAGGGACAGCCGATGCTGCCGGGTTTATTTTTTCCCCAGATGAAGTTTGAATGGGTAACCGGTGATGCTTCGGATAATCCGTAGCCTTCCACAAGCTTTCCTCCGGTCACTTTTTCAAATTTCTGTTTGACCTCAACCGGCAGTGCCGCTGAACCGCTCGGACAGCTTTCAATGGAGGACAGATCATACTTATTCAGCTCCGGGTGATGCAGCAGCCCGATGTAAATCGTCGGCGCCCCGGGGAAAACCGTCGGCTTCAGCCTGTCGATTGTTTTCAGGGTATCAAGAGGATTGAATTTAGGAAGAAGGATCATTTCACATCCCTGCATAATGGAAAAATTGAGCACTGCGGTCAATCCGTACACATGAAAAAAAGGCACGATGCCGAGCACCTTTTCGGCTCCCTTTTTCATTTTGTACATCCAGGCGGCGCACATTTCTGTATTGGCCTGAATGTTTCGGTGTGTGAGCATGACGCCTTTCGGATAGCCGGTTGTTCCGCCCGTGTATTGAAGCACGGCGATGTCATGCGCAGGGTCAATATCAAATGGCTCTGCTTCCTCCGCTTTTTCGTTTTTTAAAATATCCGCTAATTTGTGAATTTGTTCGCAGCCGTCATAATCAATATGCACCTGTTGTTTTTGCGTGAGCGTATAAAGCATATTTTTCGGAAACGGCAAAAAGTCTTTTATACTTGTTGTAATAATGCGTTCGACGAGTGATAACGTTTTCATTTTTATCACTTTCGGAAACAGCATATCGAGGGTGATGATCACGCGCGGCGCACTGTCTTTCAGCTGATACTCAAGCTCGTGTTCCGTGTAGAGAGGATTGGTCTGAACGACAATGCCGCCGGCAAACAATACGCCGTAAAAAGCGATGACCGACTGCGGACAATTGGGCAGCATAATGGCGGCTCTGTCACCTTTTTTCAGGCCTGTTTTGCGTAAAAAAGCGGCAAGCTTTAATGAATCTGTGAGAACGTCTTGGAATGTGAGTTTTTTTCCTAGAAAATAAATGGCGGTATGGTTCGGGAATTGAGCTGCGGAGTTTGTCAGATTGGATGGCAGGGTTTGATCGGTAAATTCAAGCTCATGCGGAATCTCTTCGGGATATTGAGAAAGCCATGGCTTTTCAGACTGCATAATACCTCTCCCTTCTGTTTTCCTATACGCTATTATTATAGCAGAAGGGTGATTGGAATGGGAAAGCGTTTCATGTGAAATTTCGAGTTTCATGAGGTGTTGAGTTTGCTGGAAACGCTGCATTTTGAAGAGGGAGTTCCTATCCTGCGCCAGCTGCCGAAGCCGATTACGTCGGCCGCCTTTTTGCTCCATCCCTTTGTCCGGATGCCGGATGGTCGGGAAGAGCAAAAGCGCAAACGGCCTTATGAACATATGTATCCGAGTGATGAGGAGATCATCGCGATGGGCAGACCCGTTTCCTGGCAAACCGTCATGAGCATTTGCGGCCCGCGTTCTGAAAAAGAAACGGCGCTTGCGCTTATGACTGCTGTCACGGCATTGCGGGAGGAATATGCACATCCTGAATCCGCCGAGCGGTTAAATCGGCTCCATCATCCCGATCTGTACTTGCCGAGCGATGATGTCACTTCGCCATTTTTGATTCCGGGACTTTTGGATGTGTTCCGTTCAAAAGGCATAAAGCGCTGCACTTATTATGAGCCTGTCGAAGAGAAAGGCCTATTTTCACTCAATCAAACGGCGGCTTCGGATGTATGCGGACTGCTGCGGGCTGACATGATCATTGCCGATGAAAAACGGCGCGCCGCTTTTATGAGCATATATGATTCTTTTACGACACTCTTTCTCATGGAAGAACAAGACATTCAGTCTGTCGTCCGCGCCATGAATTGGGAGTCCGTCATTTGCTCTGATACGGCCTGCATAAACTGGTATTCTCAATAAAAAAGGCTGCCGATTTGAGTTCGGCAGCCTTTTTTCAGTATTAAGATGTCATGACCAGATAAATAAGTCCGATGAACAGAAAAATCCCCGCTGCCGACAGCAGCACTTTCGCAAGCTTCTCCATTTTTCCCCGTCCCCTTAAATCCCGGCGGCCACCACAAATGACAGGCCGACTGAGATGACAAATGAAATAAAGCCGACAGCTCTGTTATCTTTTTCAATTTCTTTATCAATTTTAAACCGGGGCGTCAGAAATTCAAAGATAAAATAGCTGATTAAAAGCATAATAAATCCGTATACGCCCCAGCCGATCATTTGCAAAAGCGAATTATGCTGGGCGATGCTGTGCTGAAAGACATTTGCGATACCGAGAATTTTCCCTCCGGTCGCCATTGCCACCGCAAGATTGCCTTTTTGGATTTCCACCCAGTTTTTATAGGATGTTACCAATTCAAACACGGTCAGAAAAATGACGAGACACAAGACGGCAACACTGTAATAAGCCGCGATTTCAACAAGCTCATTTTCCCAAAAAGCATTCATGACGTTTTCTCCCTTTTTATTTTAGTTCGACAATCGTTACGCCTGATCCTCCTTCTCCCGCTTCCCCGAACCGCGAGCTTTTCACGCTGCGGTGGTTTTTCAGAAGATCCTGCACCCCTTTTCGGAGGGCGCCCGTGCCTTTTCCGTGAATGATGGACACTCTCGGATAGCCGGCGAGCACCGCGTCATCTAAATATTTTTCGACGCGGCTGAGGGCGTTTTCGTAACGCTCTCCCCTGAGGTCAAGTTCAAGGGATACGTGATAATCCTTCCCTTTTACGGCGGTGATTGCTTTTTCTTTTTTCGGTTCAGGAGCCGATTTGAGAAACTCAAGATCTTTTTCCTTCACCTTCATTTTAAGGATGCCGATTTGGACGTTCCATTCTTTCTCGCCGGTTTTTTCAAGCAGCGCCCCTTTTTGTCCGAATGTGAGCACCTTTACTTCGTCGCCCGGCTTCAGCTCGCGTTTTTTCTCTGTTTTTCTTTCCGGCTGCTTTGATTTTTCAAAAGCCGGCATCGCGTCTCCGAGACGTTTTTTGGCGTCAATCAGCTCGTGTTCCTTAAAGGATCTGTGTTCTTGCTTGATGGACCTGAGCTCGCGGATAATCTGTTCGGCTTCATTTGCGGCGGCTTCCAGTTTTTCCGCAGCTTTCCGCTCGGCTTCTTCCATCATTTTATCTTTTTGGGCATTCAGTTCAATGATTTGCTGCTGAAGCTCTTTGTGCAGTTTTTCTGCTTCTTTTCTGAGTGATTCGGTTTCAGAAAGCTCTTCATCCGCTCTTTTTTTGCTTTTTTCAAGCGATGCGATCATCAGATCGACTTCGTTATGTTCGGCGGTCATTTCTGACTTCGCCTGGCCGATGATATGCTCCGGAAGCCCAAGGCGTCTTGAGATTTCAAATGCGTTGCTTCGGCCCGGCACTCCGATCAGAAGTTTATAGGTAGGCGAAAGCGTTTCAATGTCAAATTCAACGCTGGCATTCATGACGCCTTGTCTGTTATATCCGTATGCTTTCAGTTCCGGATAATGGGTTGTCGCAAGCACTCTGGCGTTTGTCCGGTGAACTTCGTCAAGGATGCTCATGGCAAGCGCCGCCCCTTCCTGCGGATCTGTTCCGGCACCGAGTTCGTCAAACAGCACAAGACTGTTTTCAGACACGTCTTTTAAAATATTGACGATATTGACCATGTGAGATGAGAACGTACTCAGACTTTGTTCGATCGACTGTTCATCGCCGATATCGGCAAACACATTGTCAAATACGGCTGCTTCCGAGCCCTCGTCAGCCGGTATGTGCAATCCTGCCTGCGCCATTATCGTCAGCAGCCCGAGTGTTTTTAACGTAACGGTTTTACCGCCCGTATTCGGTCCCGTGATGACGATCGTTGAATAATCTCCGCCCAGTTCAATATCGTTGGCCACGACTTGATCTTGGGGCAGCAGCGGATGGCGCGCTTTTTTCAGACGGATAAAGCCGTCTCCGTTCATGAATGGTTTTGTCGCCTTCATTGCTTTTGCGTATCTCGCCTTGGCGAAAATGAAATCCAGTGTCTGCAGCACTTCCACATTTTGAGCGATTTCTTGTGTGTGTTCAGCCGTATGCTCCGTCAGCATCCGGAGAATCCGTTCGATTTCCTGTTTTTCTTTTACTTTCGCCTGCTGAAGCGAGTTGTTCATATCTACGATCGCCTGCGGTTCAATAAACAGTGTAGCACCGGATGAAGATGTATCGTGGACAATTCCGCCGTAGCTTGATCTGTATTCCTGTTTGACCGGGATGACAAAGCGGTCATTCCGAATCGTAACGATGGTGTCAGACAGCATTTTAGAAGCGGAAGATGAACGCAGCATCGATTCAAGCCGGTCTCTGACTCTTGATTCAAGCGTCCTGAGCTGCGTGCGGATTCCCCTTAAAGCGGGAGACGCATGATCAAGCACTTCACCATGGTCATCAATGCAGGAGTTAATCTCCCTTTCCAAATCGCCTAATGTAATCAGCTCTTCTGCATGGGCCTGTATCAGCGGTATGCCGACGCCGTCTTCTGTCATTTGGCTGATAAAATGCTTCATTTGTTTAACGGCATACAGCAGCCCGGACAATTCGGTGAATTCCGCCGGCGTCAGCACACTGCCGATTTCCGCCCGCCGTAAAGCGGATCTTATGTCGGTCAGGCCGCCGAACGGAGCATGGCCTCGCAAGCGCATGACCGCGGATGCTTCTTCGACTTCATCCAGCTGTTTTTGGATGTCGGCGAGATCCGTCAAAGGTTTCAGCTGCAGAAGCTTCTCCCTGCCGAGCGATGAGGCGGCATGTGCGGTAATCTGTTCTTTTACTTTATGAAATTCAAGTGATGATAACACTTTTTGCTGCACGGTTTTATGGTCCTCCTTACTTAATCATTGCGCGTCAGAAATGCTTTGACCTCATGTAACGGCCGGGCGTTTAACACATGTTTTGTCTCTGTCCAGCCTTTGCGCGCAGCGGTCACGCCCGTTTTCATATCATCGAGCATCTCGATATTATGGGCATCGGTATTAATGACCAAAGTCACACCTTTTTCATTTGCTTTGATCAGATGCTCAGTCCGTAAATCGAGGCGCGCGGGGTTTGCATTCAGTTCAAGCGCCGTATTTGTTTTGGCTGCGAGCTCAATCAGCATGTCGATGTCGACTTCATAGCCGGCCCGTCTGCCGATCAGGCGTCCCGTCGGGTGGGCGATAATGTCCACGTGCTTATTCGTCAGCGCCTGTTCAAGCCGTTTCATAATGACATGCTCCGGCTGGCTGAAGCTTGAATGAATAGATGCGATGACAAGATCCATTTCAGACAGAACGCTGTCATCATAATCAAGCGAACCGTCGGGGAGAATGTCCATTTCTACGCCTTTAAAAATATGAAAATTTTCAAATTCAGCGTTTAACGCGTCAATTTCTTCCGCCTGTTTTCTGAGCCGTTCGGCCGTTAACCCGTTGGCTACCTTTAAATATTGGGAATGGTCGGTGATCGCCATGTACTGGTAGCCTTTTTCCATACATGCTTCTGCCATTTCTCTGATGGAAAAAGCGCCGTCACTCCAGGCTGAATGCATGTGGAGATCGCCTTTTATCGCTTTATGCTCCACAAGGTCCGTTTCTTCCCGGTACGTGTCGACCTCCTGCCCGCTTTCTCTGAGCTCAGGAGGAATAAACGGCAGACCGAAGTGGGCGTAAAACGCTTCTTCGCTCGGGAATGTTTTGACGTCTCCCGTTTCTATGGTTTCTACTCCGTATTCACTGATCCGTTCACCGCGCTCTTTCGCCAGCTGGCGCATTTTAATGTTGTGATCTTTAGAACCGGTAAAATGATGCAGTGTGGTGGCAAACTGTTCCTCTGTCACAAGCCGGAAATCCACACTCGTCTCGTATTCAAAGGTCAGGATAACCGATACTTTTGTATCCCCGCCCGCTATCACGTCTTTTACGTTCGGGAGGGAAAGAAGCTGTTCTCTGACAGCCTCCGGATGATCTGTAGCGATAATGTAATCCAGATCTTTTACGGTTTCCCGCGCTCTTCTGAGACTGCCGGCCCGAGAATATTTCTGAATATCCGTCAGCCGGGCCAAATGTTCTTCAATGACTGAGGCAATGCTGAGCGCATAGCCGATCGGAAACCGTTCCGGCTGTTTTCCGGCTTCTCCGAGAGCCTGGAGGATTTTCTCCTCCGTTTTTTTGCCGAAACCGGCGAGCCCCTGTACTTTTTGCTGCTCGCATGCTTCTTTCAGCGATTCCGCGTCATGAACGCCAAGCTCCTGGTACAGCTTGGCGATTTTTTTGCCGCCGAGGCCCGGAAGCTTCAAAAGAGGAACCAAGCCTTCCGGGACTTCTTTCTGCAATTGGAGAAGCGTGCCGGACACACCTTCCTGCATATATTCACGAATGACGCCGTAGGTGCCTTTTCCGATTCCGGATAAAGACATCATGTCGTCGATTTCCGACAGGCTGCGGTCATCCTGCTCAAGCGCCGCCGCCGCTTTTCGGAAGGCTGATATTTTAAACGGGTTGTCCCCTTTCAGTTCCATATAGACCGCAATCGTTTCAAGCAGCCTGATGATATCTTTTTTATGCATACTGTTAACCCCCAGTCGTTTCCTGCTTTTCATCATACAAATTTTTCTCTTCCGGCACAACTGACGCAGAGCTTGAAAAAAACTTCTCCGGTCAAGAGAAGTTTTTTATGCCCCGTACTGGGCCCACAGTTCTTGCAGGAGCCCCGACAGATACGGCGTATGATGTGTGATGATATTTGCAAGCGTCGATTGTGCGAGCATATCCTGAAGCGCGCTTACCGGCAGTACGGATGCGACGTATAACAGGATAAACGCAAATAAATAGACTTCCAGAAATCCAAGCACCCCGCCCAGCAGTTTGTTGATCTGTTTAATGACCGGAATGCCGGCGATGATATTAAGCGCCGCTCCGATAATCCGGAGCAGGATCTTTGCGATGATAAACAAAATGACAAACGCGATCGCGTTGTAATAAGCCGTCTCCACGTTTCCTTTAATAAAAGACAGAGCCGCCTGCCCGCCGGAAAAATCAGGGGCGGGTATAAAGCTCAGATGCGGGGCCAGGTTTTTGTAAAAAAGCGCCGCAAACGCAATCGAGAGGATGAAACTCGTCAAGTATATAAATTGGAGGATAAATCCTCTTTTTAATCCAAGCAATGTGCCCATTAAGAGCAGAACTAAGATGATGATATCTATCATATGGTGTTCATTCCTTTTCTTTAAGCTGCCGCTCCAGTATTTCATATTTTTCTTGCAGTTTCATATAATCATGCACGACATTGACCGCAGTCAATACAGCGAGCTTATTTATATCAAGATATGGATTTTTCTCGTTGATTTCTCTCATTTTATCATCAACCATTCCGGCCACATGGCGCATGTGCGCTTTGCTTTCTTCCCCGATAATGGTGAAGTGCTGGCCGTAAATGTTTACTGTCGTTTTGGTTTTTTTGCCGTCAGACAACGTTTCTCCTCCATTCCGCGAGAATCCTAGTTCCTATCATACCACGATTATCGTTTGAATGGAAAGACGAGCCTCGGGCTGTTATGATACACTGGTATATACAGTGAAAAGTGCCAAAAAAGGAGATTATATCGTGTCCCATTCTGTTATAAAAGTATCCGCTTCCGCTATGGAACAAATGAAACAATCCTATGCCGGCTCCCTTACTCCCGCCGTTCCGCAGGGCGCCGTCTTCCAGGCCAAGCCCCCGGGCTGTACCATTACAGCCTACCGCTCGGGCAAGGTTCTCTTTCAAGGAAAAAACGCCGGCACAGAAGCGGCCCGCTGGGGAACGGCTGAGGCGCCGAAGGCAAAGAAAACCGTCAAAAAAGCGGCCGACCCGGTTTACGCTCCCCCGGCGGGCATTGCCTCCATGTCAGTGATCGGCTCTGATGAAGTCGGAACAGGCGATTACTTCGGGCCGATAACGGTTGCCTGCGCTTACGCCGACAAAACAAAGCTTTCTTTAATGAAAGAACTCGGTGTGAAGGATTCGAAGGATTTAAAAGATCCGCAGATTATTGAAATCGCCAAACTGTTAATTAAAACCATTCCTTACAGCCTGCTTGTGTTGAAAAACGAAAAATACAATCAGATGCAGGAAAAAGGCATGAGCCAAGGAAAAATGAAGGCGCTCCTTCATAATCAGGCGATTTCCAATCTGCTGAGAAAAATGAACGGCGTTAAACCGGAAGCGATTCTGATTGACCAATTTGCAGAGCCCGGCATTTATTTTAAGCATCTTTCCGGACGGGATATCGTAAAAGAAAAAACGTTTTTCAGCACGAAAGCGGAAAGCATACATCTTTCCGTCGCCGCAGCCTCTATCATTGCGCGATATTCTTTCTTAATTGAAATGGATAAGCTTTCCCGTGAGGCTGGGATGACGATTCCAAAAGGCGCGGGGCCGCACGTCGATGAAGCTGCCGCCAAGCTGATCATCAATAAGGGAGAAGGTGCGCTCAGAACGTTCACCAAACTTCATTTTGCCAATACGCAAAAAGCGAAACGCCTTGTAGAACGGAAACGGTCATAATAAAAAAAGCTTGCAGAATGATCTGCAAGCTTTTTCTTTATCCTCTTAATACGGCCTGATACGTTTCTTCCAGCGCTTTCAGCACGTTTTCATGTACTTTTGTCACTTCTTCTTCTGTCAATGTTTGTTCAGGGTTAACATATTGGAGCGAGAAGGCGACGGATTTTTTGCCCTCTTCCATATGCTCACCTTCGTACACATCAAATACGGTGACTTCTTTCAGCAGCGCGCCGCCGGCTTCTTTGATCACGGCTTCGAGCTGTCCGCTTGTAACGGTTTTATCTGCCACAAGCGCAATGTCGCGCGTGACGTACGGGTACTTCGGAATCGGCGTATACACGACAGGTTCTGTTTCCTCGGTCAGAAGCGCGTGCAGATCTAGCTCGAACACATACGTTTCTTTGATATCCAGCTCTTTTTCCATTGCCGGATGCACCTGGCCGATAAATCCGGCAAGCGAACCGTTCAATAGAATGTTTGCCGTCCGGCCGGGATGCATGTTTTTGCGTTCTGACTGGACAAATTCAACCCGGTCTGACACATTCAATTGATGCAGCAGGCCTTCAACGATTCCTTTGGCGACGAAGAAATCAACCGGCTTTTTCTCACCCTGCCATAAATTTTTACGCCACAATCCGGTTACAGCTCCGGCAACCCGTTCTTTTTCAACCGGTTTTGTGTTTTCTTCTTTCGTCAGAAATACAGAACCCGTTTCATATAAAGCAACGGAATCAGTCTGTCTGGCCAGATTGTATGAAACGGCTTCAAGAAGATTCGGTACGAGACTGTGTCTGAGAATGCTTCTTTCTTCGCTCATCGGCAGAGCAAGCATCGTGTTGAATGATTTTTCGATCGCAAAAGCGGCCGCTTTTTTATCATTCGTTAATGAATAAGTGGTCGCTTGTGAAAGACCCGCTCCTTCAAGGAAACGTCTCACTTTCCGGCGTTTTGCCTGATACGGTGTCAAGCCGCCTGTCGTGCCGGCCGTTTCCGGAAGCGTGGACGGAATATTGTCATACCCGTACAATCTCGCCGCTTCTTCAATCAGGTCTTCTTCTATTCTAATATCTCCGCGGCGGGACGGCACTGTTACGACGAGAACGTCTTCAGCTTCACCGACTGCAAACCCGAGGCGCTTGTAAATGCTGATGATTTCTTCTTTAGCGATTGCCATGCCAAGCACGGCGTTCACTTTTTCAACAGACACGTGAATGTTGTTTGCTTCGATTTTCAGATGGTTTTCTTCAACCGTGCCTGAGAGCACTTCTCCGCCGGCATATGCCTGAATGAGACTGCAGGCCCGTTCAGCCGCCAGCAAAACGCGGGCCGGATCAATGCCTTTTTCATATCTGGCGCTCGCTTCGCTTCTCAGTCCGAGGTCTCTCGACGCTTTGCGGACGGTCTGTCCGTCGAAATAAGCGGCTTCCAGTAAAATCGCAGTGGTGTCTTCGCGGACTTCAGACTCAGCTCCGCCCATGACTCCCGCAACGGCTTGCGCTTTTTTTCCGTTTGTGATGACCAAATGGCTGCTTGACAGCTTGCGCTCTTGTTCATCCAGCGTCACGATGGTTTCGTTTTCCGCCGCTTTTCTGACGACGACCTCTTTTGAACCGAACCGGTCGTAATCGAAAGCGTGAAGCGGCTGTCCGTACTCAAGGAGGACGAAGTTTGTAATGTCCACGACGTTATTATGCGGGCGGATGCCTGCATTCATCAGCTTCGTCTGCATCCAAAGCGGTGACGGGCCGATTTTGACGTTTTTAATGATTTTTGCGGCATAATGCGGATTGGCCTGCGTATCTTCAATCTTGACGGAAACAGCATCCGCCGCTTTTTCTGCCGCTTTTTCATATGAAGCCTCCGGAAGCTTTACCTCTGCGCCGAGGATAGCCGCCACTTCATAAGCCACGCCAAGCATGTTCATCGCGTCGGCGCGGTTCGGCGTTAAGCCCAATTCTAAAATCGCATCATCAAGCTGAAGGGCCGCCATTGCGTCAGCTCCCGTTTCAGCATCATTCGGAAAAACGAAAATGCCTTCCGCATATTCTTTCGCCACGAGCTTGCTCTCAATGCCAAGCTCCTGAAGGGAACAGATCATGCCGTGAGACGCTTCGCCGCGCAGCTTGGCTTTTTTAATTTTGAAATTGCCGGGAAGCACGGCTCCGACCGTTGCAACGGCAACCTTCTGTCCTTTATCAACATTCGGGGCGCCGCAGATAATCTGCACGGGTTCCTCCGCACCGATATCAACAAGGCATTTGTTGAGTTTGTCGGCATTCGGATGCTGTTCACGCTCAAGCACGTGTCCGATGACAACGCCTTTTACGCCCTCCCCTTTATACTCGATACCCTCAACTTCAATACCGGCTCTCGTAATTTTTTCTGCAAGCACGGCCGGGTCGATTCCCTGCAAGTCAACGTAATCTTCTAACCATTTATATGAAACAAACATGTGTATCCTCCTCTTACGCCTGTTTAAACTGCGAAATGAATCTGACATCATTGGTATAGAAATGGCGGATATCTTCAATGCCGTATTTCAGCATCGCGATACGTTCCACACCCATTCCGAAAGCAAAACCCTGGTATTCCTCAGGATTGAATCCGGCCATCTTCAGCACGTTCGGGTGAACCATGCCGGCGCCGAGAATTTCGATCCAGCCTGTTTTTTTGCAGACGGAGCAGCCTTGTCCGCCGCACTTAAAGCAGGTCACATCCACCTCGACAGAAGGCTCTGTGAACGGGAAAAAGCTCGGACGGAGCCTGATTTCACGGTCTTGGCCGAACATTTTTTTGGCGACCAATTCAAGCGTGCCTTTCAGGTCGCTCATGCTGATTTTGCGGTCCACGACGAGACCCTCGATCTGCATGAACTGATGGGAATGTGTCGCGTCATCGTTGTCGCGGCGATACACTTTACCGGGACAAATGATTTTGACGGGGCCTTTTCCTTTATGCTTTTCCATCGTTCGCGTCTGCACCGGTGACGTCTGCGTTCTCATCAGCATTTCTTCTGTAATGTAAAAGCTGTCCTGCATGTCGCGGGCCGGATGTTCCTTCGGCAGGTTCAGCGCCTCAAAGTTGTAATAATCCGTTTCCACTTCAGGGCCTTCTTCGACGGTATATCCCATGCCGATAAATAAATCTTCAATTTCTTCAATAACGACCGTCAGCGGATGGCGTCCCCCGATGTTTACCTGACTGCCCGGCAACGTGACGTCAATCGTCTGGCTGCTGAGTTTTTTATTCATCTCTTCTTGTTCAAGCTGTTCATTTTTCGCCGTAATGGCTGCTGCAATGCGCTCTCTCACTTCATTGGCGAGCGCTCCCATTTTCGGGCGCTCTTCGGCGGACAGTTTGCCCATGCCGCGGAGAACTTCTGTAATCGGCCCTTTTTTTCCGAGATATTGCACCCGAATGTCGTTAACTTCTTTTAATGAACCCGCCGCTTCTACTTTTTCTGCAGCTTCCAGTTCGAGCTGTTTAAGCTTCTCTTCCATCATGCATCCTCCTTTTATGTAAACCAAACCGTTCTATGCCTTTTTCAGAAAACAAAAAAACCCGCCCCTTGAGAGAAGGGACGAGTTGTGGCCGCGGTACCACCCTTTTTAAGGCAGACTTCATCTGCCGACAGCTTCATTGACATAACGGAAACGATCGTTCCGGTTCACCTTTACGCGCGTTTGGCACGGTCCCGGTGACAACTCGAGAGGTGAAAATCAATTTCTGTGCTGCGATAAAAATGCTCTCAGTCAGCGGCATTTTCTCCCTGGAAGGCAGCGTGTGCAAAAATTGACGTCCTCTGTCACGGTTTTTACATTATTGCTATCTATTATAGTGAAATCCAAGATTTTTCGCAACCTATCCTCTGAGATGATAAACGAGGATGGCGGCCGCTACCGCCACATTCAGCGATTCCGCCTGTCCGTACAGCGGAACGTACAGATTGAGATCGGTTTTTTGCAGAAGGCCGGCGTCCACTCCCGCCCCCTCGTTCCCGACGATTAACGCGAACGATTCTTCAGGCTTCACGCTTTGATAAGCCGCACCGTTTTCAAGCGCCGTGCCGTAGATCGCGACGCCTTGTGATTTCAGCTCGGCGGTAAACTCATCAAGCGGACGTTTTAAAATGGGAATATGAAAATGAGATCCTTGCGCTGAACGCAGCGTTTTTCCGTTGTACGGGTCTGCCGTTCCCTCACCAAGGACAACGGCGTCGATTCCCGCCGCATCTGCCGTTCTGATCATTGTTCCTAAATTCCCCGGGTCCTGTACGGCATCAATCAGAAGCAGCCGCTTCAGCTGATCAGGCCGCTTATCCGGCATATGGCAGACCGCGGCGATCCGCTGCGGCGTTTCCGTTTCCGTCACGGCTGAAAACGCGTCTTCGCTCAGCACGTAGCACGGAATGCTCATATCCAGATCGGCCGGAATGGCGCTCTCATCGTTTACGAGAATTTCTTTTACCGTTCCCTTTGATTTGAGCGCTTCTTCTGCCAGATGCTCTCCTTCTATCAGAAATGTATTCGTTTTAAGTCTCTCTTTTTTTGTGTGAAGTTTTTTCCAGTCCTTCACTTTTTGGTTTTTTGCAGAGTCGATTCGTTTCACTTTATGTCTGTGCTCTCCTTTTTTCATGCATGTTGTTATTATATCTCAAGAACAGCACATAATAAACCGCGTGCGCGGTAAGAATATGCGTATCACATTCAGGAA
This sequence comes from Bacillus sp. Bvel1, assembly GCF_014872755.1. Classification (NCBI taxonomy): domain Bacteria; kingdom Bacillati; phylum Bacillota; class Bacilli; order Caryophanales; family Bacillaceae; genus Bacillus; species Bacillus sp. Bvel1. Next base: position 808,702 of record NZ_JAAOBZ010000007.1, read on the forward strand.
AAAGGAGCGGTTGTAATGGATCTTAATTTACGCAACGCCGTTATTGCCAATGTAACCGGCAATAACCAGGATCAGCTGGAGCATACTATCGTTGACGCCATCCAAAGCGGTGAAGAAAAAATGCTTCCGGGCCTCGGCGTCTTATTCGAAGTTCTTTGGCAGCATGCGTCAGACTCAGAAAAAAATGAAATGCTCAAAACACTTGAAGGCGGATTAAAACCTGCGCAATAAGCATGAACCGGGTGATGGCACACCCGGTTTTTTTTGTATAATAATGGCGAGGGGGATCGCCATGCAGTTACAGCCGGAACTGGCAAAGAAATTGATTGCCGAAGTCAAACATATGTACAGCCGCGAAGTGATTATTGCCGATACAAAAGGGATGATCATCGCAGGCACCAACGAGGCGCGCGCCGGATGGTTTCATGAAGGCGCACTGATCTGCGCCCGCGAAAAACGGAATGTCATCATTACGAAAGAAGATGAAAAACGCCTCCAGGGCGTAAAAGCAGGACTGAACCTCCCCGTTTTTTCAGGCCATGAGGTGATCGGAGTGTTCGGTCTGACAGGAGACCCTGACGATATCCTGCCTTTCGGAGAATTGCTCAGGAAAATGACGGAGCTGTTTATTAAAGAAACGCGCCATATGGAAGAAGCGCAGTGGCGTGCGAGAATGCTTGAATCCTTTATGGTTGATTGGCTGCAGCTGAAAGAATGGTCTCCGGGCTTTTTAGAAAAAGCAAAGCTCATCGGCGCAGACCTTCACGCATACCGCCGGATCATACTCATTCAAGGACGTTATGAGCAATATAAAGCGGAGGAGCTCGGGCGGCTCTGGCAGAACGAATGCCCTGAAGACCTGTTTGTCCGCTGGGGAAATGAACGCATTCTCATTAATCATGAAGCAAATTCGGCTTCCAAAACACAGCTCATCAAAAAGATCGGCGCCGTTTTTGGGCAGCCTGTCACCGCCGGCATCGGACGGATCGTTCCGGGAGAGCGCCTCGCGGAATCATACGAACAGGCGGATAAAGCACTTTCAGCCGGAATCGGTGACAAGCAGGCCGTCTTTGAAGAAGATTTAAAACTGGATATGTGTATTGCCGATATCGCACCCGGCACGCGGTCGGAATTTTCACGGCGGGTTCTCGAGCATGTACTCGGCCGGGAAGAACTTCTGGATACGCTGCGCGCCTTTTTCGACCGGCAATTATCGTTAAAGCGCACCGCCGACGACATGCATATTCATATCAATACATTGCGCTACCGTCTTTCCAAACTGGAATCACTGACAAATATGAAGCTTGACCGCCCCGAAGACATAACGGCTTTTTATTTGGCGCTCCGCTTTTTAGATCAACATACAAAAAGCACGTAATCATATCATCATTTTTCATATTTTTCTCCATAGTGTGCGGAATCGTTTTTCTTTACAATTAAATGAAAACGCTTTTCTTATCAGGGAGGTTGGAGAACATGATTTCACGAGAGGCAAAAGAAGCGTTCATCCGGACGGTCGGGAAGGAGAATTATGATGATTCGGCGGCGGGCCGTCTTGTGTATTCTTACGATGCGGCTCCTCAGCTGCAAGCCATGCCGGATGCGGTAATCGCTCCCCGCAGCGCGGATGACGTGTCCCGTATATTAACGATTTGCAGCAGGCATGACATTCCGATCGTGCCGAGGGGTTCAGGCACAAACTTATGCGGCGGCACATGTCCGTCTGAAGGCGGGCTTGTGCTTTTATTCAAACATATGAACCGCATTCTTGAAATCGATGAAGAAAATTTGACGGCAACCGTCCAGCCGGGCGTGATCACGCAAGATATGATTCATGCGGTTGAAAGGAAAGGGTTATTTTATCCGCCTGATCCGAGCAGCATGAAAATATCGACGATCGGCGGGAATATTAATGAAAATTCCGGCGGGCTGCGCGGTTTGAAGTACGGCGTCACCCGGGATTATGTCCTCGGTCTTGAAGCGGTGCTGGCTTCAGGCGATATCATCCGCACAGGAGGAAAGCTGACAAAGGATGTCGCCGGTTATGATCTGACCCGGCTTTTCGTCGGATCAGAAGGTACGCTCGGCGTTGTGACGGAAGCGACTTTAAAGCTGGTTCCGAAGCCGGAAACGAAAAAAACGCTGCTTGCACTCTATGAACATATTGAAGCGGCTGCGGAATCTGTTTCTGCCATCATCGCTGAAAAAATCATTCCGGCGACACTCGAATTTCTGGATCAGCCGACACTGCAGGTCATTGAAGATTACGCCAAGATCGGGCTTCCGACCGATGCAAAAGCGGTGCTGCTGATCGAACAGGACGGTGACATCGAAACGGTCAGACGAGATATGGAAAAAATCGAAGCCATCTGTAAAAACGGAGCAGCCGTATCCGTCCAAACGGCCGAAACCGAGGAAGAGGCATTCGCGCTTACAGAGGCCAGACGGTCCGCATTATCAGCCCTTGCCCGGCTGAAACCGACGACGATTCTGGAAGACGCGACCGTGCCGAGATCACAAATTGCCGGCATGGTCAAAGCCATTAACGAGATTGCAGAAACATACGGCCTGTCCATCTGCACATTCGGCCATGCCGGAGACGGCAACCTCCATCCGACGTGCACCACCGATATCCGAAATACAGAGGAGATGGAACGTGTCGAAAAAGCTTTTGCCGCCATTTTTGAAAAAGCGATTGAGCTGGGCGGGACGATAACGGGTGAACACGGGGTCGGCATCGTAAAAGCGCCGTATTTAGAAATGAAGCTGAAAACAGAAGGCATTACCGCCATGAAAGCGATCAAACAAGCGCTTGATCCCCAAAATCTGCTGAATCCGGGAAAAATATTCGCCAATTCATCAAGGAAACGCGTGGTGATGATGAAATGACAACGGCTAAAGAGCAGCAACACATTCAAACAGAATTCAAAAACCGCATGGATGAAGGTGAATTGCTGAACTGTATGCGCTGCGGCTTCTGCCTTCCTTCCTGTCCGACCTATATCGAATCAGGATTTCAAGAATCCCATTCGCCGCGCGGCCGGATCGCCCTGATGAAAGCCGTCACAGACGGACTGATCGAACCGGATGAAGATGTCGAGCGCTCACTTTCGCTGTGTCTCGGATGCCGGGCATGCGAGCCCGTTTGTCCGGCAGGGGTCAATTACGGACAGCTGCTTGAAGAAGCGAGGGATATCATTCATCAAAATAAAAAACATAAGCCGGGCGTGCGCCTCTTGCGGAAAGCCGCCTTCACCGGGCTTTTCCCTCATCAAAACCGCATGCAGGCAGCCGTGAATCTTCTCGGAATATACCAAAGATCGGGACTGCAGACCGCCATCAGAAAAACCGGTATGCTGCGCGTTTTGCCTGAACATCTGCGCACAATGGAACAAGTGCTCCCGCCCGCCCCGAAACGGAAAGACATGAAGGAAAGGCCGCGTTTTCTTCCTGCCGCGGGTCCCGTCCAAAAACGGGCCGCTTTTTTCTCGGGCTGCTTAATGGATACGATGTTTTTAGCAACAAATCATGCGACAACGGCGCTTTTACAGGCGGCCGGGTGTGAAATCGCGGTTCCGGACGGCCAGGCGTGCTGCGGCGCGCTTCACGGGCACAGCGGAGAAAAAGAGATGGGAAAAGAACTGGCCAAGCGGAATATCGCCGCTTTTGAGGCACTTGACGCTGATTATATCATTACAAACGCCGGCGGATGCGGCGCCTTTCTTCAGGAATATCCGCATTTACTGAAAGATGAACCTGGATGGGCGGAACGTGCCGAACAATTCGTCCGGAAGCTCAAAGACTTTTCATCCGTACTGGTTGATCTGAAGTTCCATCAAAAAAACCTGCGGGCGCAGTCTCCTCATATCGTCACATATCAGGACTCCTGCCATCTCCGCAATGTGATGCATACGTCAGAGGAACCGCGCACGCTTTTGAAAAGCATTAAAGGGGCTGAGTACAGAGAAATGGAAAAGGCCGACAGCTGCTGCGGGTCGGCGGGAATTTATAATATAACAGAGTCAGAGATGTCTATGAAAATATTAGACAGCAAGATGAAAGCCGCCGGAAAAACGGAGGCGGCCGTCATCGTAACAGCCAATCCCGGATGCCTTCTGCAAATGCAGCTCGGCATTTTACGCGAAGGATTAACAGGCCGTGTCCGCGCGGTTCATTTGGCGGATTACCTTTTGGAAGCGGCGGATTTGTCATAAGCCGAAAGCAGAGAGACCGATCGGCTCTCTGCTTTTATGATGCTGCAATGTTCGGATCGGCCGCGGATTTATCCGAGTATTGAAGCTTCCAGTCTGGCACTCGGATCACGCCATACATTCGCCCATTTTTTCACAGCCGCAATGATAATCACAAGCCCGAGAATCAGCATGATAATGGATAAAACGCCATTCAGCACGCTGTATCCCGCCGCTTCGGGGTTCAAATACACATACCGCACCATCCAATAACCCGCATAGTTGACGGTCACGTACAAATAAGCGAGAGGAATCAGGCATGTCAGCATATAGCGCCGCTTATCCGCTATTTTTAATACGACGGTCGCACCGATGATTAAGCCGACAGATGCCATAAGCTGATTGGATACGCCGAACAGCGCCCAAATGGAACTGATGTCGCCCGAATACAGAAGATAGCCCCACAGCAGGCAGGCGAGCGCGCTTGAGAAAATCGAGCCCGGCAGCCAGTCTGTTTTTTTCAGCGGCTTATAGACTTCTCCGAAAAACTCTTGAATCAAGTACCGGGCGACACGGGTTCCCGCATCAATCGCCGTTAAAATAAACACCGCTTCAAACATAATGACGAATTGAAAAAAGTACGAAGCCAAATGACTGAAAAACGGAATCTCCGTAAAGATATACGTCATTCCGACGGCAAGCGTAACGGCTCCGCCCGTTCTTCCTTCCAGACTGAGCCCGATTTCTTTACTCAATTCAGGCAGATGGACGACATTCATCCCGAGGGCGCGGAATATTTCAGGCGTGCTGTTAATGGCAAAATAGTCGGCGGGCTCAAGAGCGGCAGCTGCAATGAGCGCCATAATTCCGACGAGACATTCCACAAGCATCGCTCCGAAAGCAACCGGTTTTATATCACTCCATTTATCCAGCATTTTCGGCGTTGTGCCAGAACCGACAAATGCATGAAAGCCCGAAATGGCGCCGCAGGCAATCGTTATTGAAATAAACGGCCAGACAGGACCCGCGATCACCGGCCCTCCGCCGTGAATAAACTCCGTTACGGCCGGGAATTTAATGGCGGGATTGACGAAAAAGACGCCTGCGATCAAAGCGGCAAAAACCCCGATTTTCATAAAACTGCTTAAATAGTCACGCGGAGCCAGCAAAAGCCAAACCGGAAGCGCCGCGGCGAAAAACGCATAGACGGGAAGCGCCACTGCAAGCGTTTTCGCATCAAGTGTCAGCATGTCCCCGAGAGCCGTTGTCTGCAGCCGCGGCCCGATTACAACACCGGCCATTAACAAAAGAAACCCGACAGTTGATGCGAGTTTGAGATTGCCCGTTTTTTTATAGTAGAGGCCGACCCCCATCGCGATCGGAATCGTAATCCCCACCGCAAACGTTCCCCACGGGTTTTTCTCAAGCGCGTGCAGCACAACCATGGACAGACCCGCCATCGTGATCGTAATGATAAACAGCATGGAAAGACCGGTGCAAAAGCCCGCCACCGGGCCGAGCTCTTCTTTGGCGACTTCAGAAAGCGTTTTCCCGTTTTTCCGCATTGATGCAAACAATACGACAATATCGTGCACGGCTCCCCCGATCACCGCTCCGATTAACAGCCATAAAAGCCCGGGCAGATAGCCAAACTGAGCTGCCAGAATCGGTCCGACAAGCGGGCCGGCAGCGGCGATTGCCGCGAAGTGGTGGCCGAATGACACCCACTTATTCGTGGGCACATAATCTTTCCCATCCTCAAGCACATGGGCCGGAGTCGGTGTCTGATCATTGATTTTTAATACTTTGACCATCATAAAGGTACCGTAAAGCCGATAGGCGATCGCCAAAATACATATAGACGCTATGACGATTGTAATCGCATTCATTTAATCCCAGCCCCTTTTCTCTTTTTCTAAATATTATCATAATTATCAGATAACAGGAGATGATTTTTGCGTAAAAAAAAGCCGGCAGCGGCAGCCCGGCTTTTCGGAACATTATTTTCCTGATAAACGGATGACATTCCAGGACAGCGGAGTAAAATGTGCCGTTATCCCTTCAGCGTTTGCCGAAGACGTTCCGTTGGAGTGAGGAATGACTTCTTTTCTGTTTTTTTGATTGGTTGCTTTCATATCCTGATGCTCCAGCACGATATGCTCAATGATGCGGTAATCTTCAAACCCCCTCAGTTTGATCTCCGTTTCCATCGGTTCCTTGCTTTTGTTGACGGCAAAAATGGTCAGTGCTTCATCCTCTTCATGGTAAACGGCCGCGGCATCAACATACGGCACATCCGTAAAGTCCGCCGAGTCGTATTTCGGGGAGGTGATCAGCAGCTTCATCGAAGTCCCTCTCCCGTAGACTGAGGCGTGCATGTAAGGGTAAAAGATCGGCTGCCTCCATGCTTCTCCGCCCTTTTCAGTCATGATAGGCGCAATCACGTTGACAAGCTGGGCGAGACAGGCGATCTTCAGTCTGTCCGCATGCTGCAGCATCGTAATCAGCAGTGAACCGATCAACAGCGCATCTTCAAAATTGTAGATGTCTTCGAGAATCGGCCGGGCCGTAATCCATGGCTCCACTTTTTTATCCGCTTCATTTGAGTGATACCACACATTCCATTCATCTAAAGAAAGGTGAATCGTTTTTTTGCTGCGTTTTTTCGCTTTCATATAATCACATACGGCTGTGACGGATTTAATAAAATGGTCTAAATCCATAGACTTCGCCAAATAGTTCTCAAGATCATTTTCATGGTTGCCGTAATACGTATGCAGTGAAATGTAATCCACATGCTCGTACGTATGCTCAAGCACCTCGGCCTCCCACTCGATGAAGGACGGCATGCCGCTGTTTGAGCTTCCGCAAGCCACCAATTCGATCGTCGGGTCCGTCCATTTCATCACCTTTGCTGTTTCAGCGGCAAGCCGTCCGTATTCATGCGCCGTTTTATGACCGATCTGCCAAGGGCCGTCCATCTCATTTCCTAAGCACCATGTTTTGATGCCGTAAGGTTTTTCATATCCGTGCGATTTTCGTAAGTCGCTCCAGTATGACCCTTCAGGATGGTTGCAGTATTCGACGAGGTTCCGGGCGGCATCGATTCCTCTCGTCCCGAGATTGACCGCCATATTCACTTCGGCGTTCACTTTTTTCGCCCACGTTAAAAATTCATTCGTCCCCACTTCGTTCGTTTCTGTCGTCTGCCATGCCAAATCAAGCCTCCGCGGGCGGTTCTTCACCGGCCCGACGCCGTCCTCCCAATTGTAGCCTGAGAGAAAATTCCCTCCCGGATAGCGGATGAACGGCACTTGCAATTCCTTGATTAACTCCTGCACGTCTGTTCTGAAACCGTCCTTGTCGGCTTTCGGGTGTCCGGGCTCATAAATGCCTTCATACACCGCCCGGCCCATATGTTCTATAAAAGATCCGTACATCCGTTTGTCCACTTCACCGATGATATATTCTTTATCTGCTGTAATCCCCGCTTTTTTCATTACATTTCCTCCCTCTCTCTATCCCTTCACTCCGCCTACTGTGAGGCCGGAAATGAAGTATTTTTGAAAAAACAAGAATATGATGATCACCGGCAGTATCGCAAAAACGGACCCGGAAATCAGCATGTCATAGTTGTTGCCGTACGGACTCAGCAGCCCTGAAAGTCCGATTGGAAGCGTAAACATTTCTTTCGACCGAAGCACGATCAGCGGCCATAAAAAGTTATTCCAGCTGTTTAAAGATTGAAGAATGATCATTGCTCCGAATGCCGGTTTCATGAGCGGCGCCATAATTCTGAAGAAAATGCCGAATTCGGTGCAGCCGTCCATTCTCGCTGAATCAAGCAGATCTTTCGGAAGTCCGAGCGCATATTGCCGGAAAAAGAACACGGCGACAGGCGACACAATAAACGGCAGAATCACCCCCGTATAAGAATCGATCAAATGAAGACCCACCGTCAATTTGAACAACGGAAGCATCATCACTTCAAGAGGCACCATCATAATGATCAGCACAAGAACAAAAATAATATTTCTGCCTTTAAACTCGTAGACACCGAGTCCGTAGCCGATCAAAGAGGAAAAAAACAGCGTGAGAACCGTGGTGAGGACGCCGAGCAGCAGGCTGTTAAAAAACCATTTAAAATAAATGCTCCCCCCGTTGAACAAATAGGTGTAGTTATCAAGGCTCATCACATCCGGATCAAGACGCAGATTCAGCCCGATGCGCATCAGCTCAGATGACGGCTTTAATGAACCGAGCAATAGACAGATCATCGGAAAGATATACAACAGGCTCAGCATGATAAAAAACAAGGTAAACGCGACTCTGTACACGGAAAACATGTGATTGTTACGCAACGCTTATCCCTCCCCTTTAAACGAACCGGACAGTTTCAGTGAAACAAGGCTGACTAGTAAGATGACAAGCAAAAGGACAATTCCGATTGCTGCCCCGTACCCCATTTCGTTGTATGCAAGCCCCTGCTGATATAAATAACCGACAAGCGTGAGGCCGATATTGCCCGGGGAATTATTCTGCCAAAGCACATAGCTTTCCTCAAACATTCTGAAACCGCCGATCATACTGATCGTTAACACATAAACGGACACCGGCTTTAAAAATGGAAGGGTGATATGCCGGAACTTTTTCCACGTACTCGCCCCGTCAATTTCAGCCGCCTCATACAATTCTTTCGGCACATTTTGCAAACCCGCCAGAAAGTAAAGAATGTTAATCCCCATCCACCTCCATGACGCAAGCAGCACCATTAAAAACATGCCGGTACCTTTGTTGTTGAGCCAGTTTTGGGGTGATGCGCCAAGCTTCATCATCAGCTCGTTTGCAAGCGACGTATTCATTTCTCCGAACATCAGCCGGAAAATAATCCCCGCTACGATCGTCGATGTTAAAGCCGGTACAAACAGAGCCGATTTAAACACATTTCTGAACCTGACGAGCTTCGAATTCAGAATCACCGCTAAAAGAAGCGGCACCGGAATCAGCACGATCAGCGTCCAGAAAGTATATTCCAATGTGTTAAATAATGCCGTATAAAAGGTTGGATTAAGAAGAGCGGTATAATTGGAAAACCCGACAAATGTAATTTCTCCCGGCAGTATCCGCTGAAAGCTCATGATAAACACGCTGATGATCGGATACAAAAAGAAAACGAGAAACGAAATGATAAATGGCGCCGTAAAAAGATAAGGCGCCGCTTTTTTTGAATACAGCACATTGCGCCGGCGCGGCTTCTTCCGGACTGCAGAAACGGTTTGCGCTGTCTCTGTCTTTACAGGTCTCATAAAAGCTCCCCCGCTTTCACTGTTAAATAGGGCGGCTTCTCCTATTTTTCTAATTGCTCTGCCGCCTCGTCCAAGGCTTCCTCAGGTGTTTTTTCCTGCGTCTTCAGCGCATCGAACAGCACCTGTCTGACAACGAGATCAGCCGCTTTAGAGAAGTCTTCATGCAGATAAATCGGATTGATCTCATCTTTTATTTCAAGGAGCGAGGAAAAAATTGACGTACCGTTCCGGAAGAAATCCGTGTACTTGTTTTTCTCCTTCAATTCTTTTGAATCCCACACGTCCCAGCGGAGCGGGTCAAAGCCGAGCACCGTCCACAGCTTTATGTTCCCTTCCTTTGAACCTTTCGCAAATCCGAGAAATTCTTTCGCGAGCTCCAGATGTTCAGCCTGCTTCGGCACGACGGTGGCTGTTCCGCCTAAACCCGCTGATCTGTCACCGCCTTCTTTCCAGGCCGGCATAGGGTAAATCGCCATTTTCCCTTTTAAATCAGGCATATAATCGATAAACCGTCCCATGTACCAAATGGGCATCAGCACTGAGGCTGCCCCGCCCTGATTCATAAAACCGTAATATTCTTCGCTGTGATGGCCGCCGCCGGGAGCCGGCAGAAGGGTTTTATCATTTACCATGTCCTTTACATCATTCAGTGTATCTGTATTCGTCTTGCTGTTCAGAATCAATTTTCCGTTTTTGCTGTAGTAGCCTGACCCTTGCTGCGAAATCATGGATAGGAATGTGGCGGAGTCGTTTGTTTCAACCGTTCCCATCGGTTTCCCAGCGGCTTCACGCACTTTTTTTCCTGCCCGCCGGTAATCTTCCCATGTCTTAATGGAGGCGGGATCAACGCCCGCTTTTTTCATGATATCCATGTTGTAAAACATGACGGTCGTCCCCACATGTGTATCAAGGCCGTACAATTTTCCGTTTTTGCTGTATAAGGCCAGACGCGCTTCCACAAACTTATCGCGGTCTTTTTCAATCAGCGGCGTCAGATCGGCAAGCGGGATATCCTTCCCCTTCAGAAAGTTCGAGAACCGGCTTAATTCCACGTCGGCTATATCGGGAAGCCCCTCACCCGCGATCAGCGAAACCGATAAATTATCATGCATTTGTCCATAAGGATAAACAACGGTATTCAGCTTGATTTTGCGATCCGGATACTTCTGATTCCATTCTTTGACCATTTCCTGATAAAACTGTTCGTGCAGACCGTTAAACGTCCAAAACGTCAGCTCCGTTTCTCCCGGCCGGCCGGCAGTCCGTTCTTGTGAACAGCCGGCGGTAAACAAGAAGAGCATCATCAGCACCAAACATACAGCGGTCGTTTTTTTCATGTCATTACCCCTTCCACTTTAGGCCGTGCGGCTATTGATGCAAATGATGTGCAAAGAGCGCTGCATTTTCATTTATGATGGTTAAACCGGTATAACGGTCTCGCAGTGTGTGCGCATGCTTAAGCGCATCGCTGACAAGGTCCTTTTTTACACCGATCTCATCGAAACAGGCGGGACCTCCCGCAGATGAGAGCCACCCGGCAATTGTTTTGCCGTCGGGAAGCCCTTCATATGCGGACTGAATCGCCTCGCGAAAGTGCGGCGGCAGTTCAGCAAGCTTTTCGTGACAAGCCAGTTCTTTGTAAATATCACTCAGCACCGCGCACGCACAGCCGACCTTCGCACCGTGGAGAATCGGAGGCTGTTTTGCCTTCAGCATTTCCATCTCAATCCAATGCGAGATGTGATGCTCTCCTCCTGAGGCGGGGCGGGAGTGGTCAAGAGCAAGCATGACAAGACCCGAAACGATCAGCGCTTCCATCAGTATCTGAATGCCGGCCTCCGTTCCCATGGCAATGTCAGCGCGGTGATCAATGCACTGCCAAAGCGCGTCTTTCACAAGCTTCGCCCCGGCTTCTGAGTACGGCTCACCCGCAAGCCTGCGGGAAATCTCCCAATCAGCCAGCGATGTTATTTTCCCGAGCATGTCTCCGAAGCCCGCGGCTGTCATTGAACGGGGCGCTTCTTTTAATACATTCGTATCGGCAAATAAGGCGATGGGCGCTTTCGTTTGAATCGTCGTTTTGATTCCGTTTAATATGAGCGGCGCTCCCGCCGATGTAAAACCGTCGACTGACGGAGCGGTGGGGAATGAGATAAACGGCAATCCGCGCTGATAAGCGGCAAACCGCGTAATGTCGTGAATCGTTCCTGAACCGGCCGCAATGATAACATCCGTCTCTTCCGCGAGATTGATCAGCGTATAGACCAATGTCCTCTCATCAGCCGCGGCGGCCCCGGCTTCATGCTCCGGAATGATGACTTTTGACGCTTTGATTCCGCCTGCCCTTAATTCGTCCGCAAGCAGACGTCCCGCCGCCTCGTACGTGTTCCGGTCACAGACGATGACCGGATGATTCCAGCATTTTTTTTGCAGAAATCTGAGAAGCTCTTCTTTTGCATTCGCCCCGATCACGATATCTTCTATTTGAATCGGTGAGCGGCTGGCCCCTTCCTTGTCAAACTCGGATTGAATGTCCTCAAGAGAACGTTTCATAAAAGGATTCCCTCCTTCGCTAATTCTGTCAGGTCTTTAATAGAATCAAGGACGATGTCAGGTTCATATAGACGGGGCTCCCCAAGTTTGGCCGACCCCGTCAGAACCAATATGCTTTTCATTCCGTACAGCCTGCCCATTGCGATATCAGATTCGAGGCTGTCTCCGATTATGGCGCATTCCTCAGGGGGAAGTCCGAGCGCTTCACATGCCGCCTCAGCCATCAGCCAAGACGGTTTGCCGATGACAAGCTCCGTTTTTGCTCCGGCGGATGCTTCAATGGCCCCGATCATTCCCGCGACATCCATGGCATGACCGCCTTCATTCGGAAAGGAGCGGTCTTTGTTCGTGGCGATGATGCGCGCGCCGGAGGAAGCCGCCTTAAAAGCGAGATTCAGATCCTTATAGGTGACGGTTTCATGCAGGGAGGTGACAAGCCAGTCTGCCGCCTGCGGGTTTTGCGCCAGGACGACACCCGCTAAAGCGAGTTCATCAGTCAGCCCTTTCTCTCCTAACACCCAGACCTTTGACAAAGGATAATGCTTCTTTAAAAATGATGCCGTCACACTGGAGGACAGCACGATGCTCCGTTCATCCGTGCGGATACCGGCACCCAGCAGTTTCTTTCGGCACATTGCTCTTGATAGATTGCCGCGGTTGCTTAAAAAGACAACGGCTTTGCCCAGTGACTGAAGGGTATGAACGGCTTCTTTTGCGCCGTCAATCAGCTCCCGCCCCCTGAATACGGTTCCGTCTAAATCAATCAGAAACCCGGCTGCGTCAAGTTTGGCCATAATAAGCATTCGCCCCGTGTTTTCTGTAAAAATGCTTATCATGCAGCACTCTGTCGATCGGACTGAGCTGTTTGTTCAGCATAAGCGAATGGTAGGCCATTTCCGCTACCGTTTCGAGCACAACGGCGTTATGCAGGGCATTCAGCGCGTCCGTCCCCCAGCAGAACGGGCCGTGGCTGTGGACGAGGACACCCGGATTTTGTTCATACGGTTCGTTTTGAAAGGTTTCGGCTATAACTTTGCCTGTATGATACTCGTAATCTTTCACAATTTCTTCTTCATACATTTCCCTCGTGCAGGGTATAGCGCTTTCAAAGTAATCCGCGTGAGTCGTTCCGAGAGCGGGTATGTCTCTTCCGGACTGCGCCCAGCTCGTCGCCCAGCAGGAGTGAGTATGAACGATTCCGCCGATAGCCGGAAACGCTTTATACAGATAAAGATGGGTCGGCGTGTCAGAAGACGGTTTCAGCGAGCCTTCCAAAATGTCTCCGTCCTCATTCAGGACGACCAGTTTGTCAGCGGTCAGCTCACTGTAATCGACACCGCTCGGTTTAATGACGATTCTCCCGCTCTCTCTGTCAATGCCGCTGACATTCCCCCATGTAAACGTGACAAGGTTATGTTCCTCAAGCTTCAGATTGGCGGCGAGCACTTCTTCTTTTAAAGCTTCAAGCATGGCGGCTCCCCCCTTTCGCAAAATCACGGTTTTTAATGGCTTTCAGGCGTTTCATGACATTGTTTTCTTTGCCGAAGTAGTGTACGAGCTCTTTATATTCCGCATATAAGCTGTCATAAATCTCAGCTCTTTCCCGGTTCGGGGCATAAAAGCCGTCTTTTAATTTCCCCATATGCGCGCATGCTTCAGCAATATTGGAGAATCCTCCGTTTTCCCGTCCCGCGGCGAGCGCTCCGAAAATCGCGGAGCCCAGTGCAGGTGCCTGCGGAGATCCGGATAATTGAATGTCCATATTTGTGACGTCTGCGTAAATCTGCATGATAAACGGATTTTTTTCGGCGATTCCTCCGGCTGCGTAAAGCTCTTCGACCGGAACGCCGTTTTCCCGGAACGTTTCGATAATCATCCTTGTTCCGAACGCCGTCGCTTCAATCAATGCCCTGTAGATTTCTTCGGGCTTCGTGTGCAGCGTCATGCCGAGCATCATGCCCGTCAAATCGGCGTCCACCAAGGTTGACCGGTTTCCGTTCCACCAGTCAAGCGCGAGAATGCCGCTTTCCCCGGGAACAAGTTCTGCTGCTTTTTTGCTGAGCAGCTCGTGAATGTCTATGTGTTTATCCTCAGCTTCCTTCTCATAGTCTCTCGGAACGCACGTTTTGACGAACCATTCAAAGTGGTCGCCGACACAGGACTGCCCCGCTTCATATCCCGCATATCCGGGCAAAATGCCGTTATTGACGACCCCGCACATACCGGGGACGATATGTTCTTCCTCGCCGAGCAGCACATGGCAGGTAGACGTTCCCATGATCATCAGCATTTTCCCCGGCTCTGTAATACCGACCGCGGGCACTGACACATGAGCGTCGACATTGGCGACGGCAACGGCCGTCCCCGGCAGAAGCCCGGTCAGCTCCGCCATTTTTTCGGTCAAACCTCCTGCTTTTTCCCCGACTGAATAAATCGCACCGCTTAATTTATCCTTTGTAATCGCTTTCATTAACGGGTTGAGCTTTTCGAAAAAATGATCCGGCGGATACCCCGTCTCCTCATTCCAGATTGCTTTGTAGCCGGCCGTGCAGTTGCTTCGCTTCAATGAACCGCACAATTGATAGACGATCCAGTCTGCCGCTTCCACAATCCGATCTGCCGCCTTGTATATATGCGGCGCTTCTTCCGCGATTTGCATGATTTTCGGGATCATCCATTCAGAAGAAATTTTACCGCCGTATCTTTTAAGGAATGTTTCTTTTGTGTCTTCGGCAATCGTGTTCAAACGGTCTGCATGTTTTTGAGCCGCATGATGCTTCCACAGCTTCACATAACTGTGGGGCTCCCGTTCAAATTCCGGCAGCATACAAAGCGGCTGCCCCGCGCCGTCTATCGGTAAAATCGTGCAGGCGGTAAAATCAATTCCTATGCCGATCACGTCTTTTGGATCAGCGCCCGCCTGCTCAAGCAGGTTCGGAATCGCCGTTTCCAGAACTTCGATATAATCGGCAGGATGCTGAAGCGCCCAGTCCCGAGGGAGTTTTTCACCCGTCTTCGGCAGCGTGCGGTCGATGACGGCATGAGTGTATTCTTTTACCGCAGACGCGATTTCTTCGCCCGTGCGGACATTGACAAGCACCGCCCGGCCGGACAATGTGCCGAAATCAACACCAATCGTATACGCCATATCAATTCCCTCCCAGCCGGTATAATACGTCATTCCATTTCAGCTCTTTTTTCAGCTCATGTATTTCGGTATTGCGGGAAATAAAGATGCTTTCAATGCCTGCCATCTCAGCCCAGTCGAGCATCTGTTCAGCCGTAAGCCGGAAGGACATACAGGTATGGTGGGCGCCTCCCGCCAAAATCCACGCTTCCGCAGCTGTTTTCAGCGATGGCTCCGGCTTCCACAGCACCCGCGCCACAGGGAGATTCGGCATATCATGATCAATTTCCCTGCCTTCCGCTTCATTCAGAATGAGACGGAACCGCCCGCCGATATCAATGATGCTGGCGATGATGGCTGAACCGCCGATTCCGTTAAAAACCAGCCGGGCCGGATCTTCCTTCCCTCCGATTGAGAGAGGGTGGACTTCGATTTTCGGCTGATCAAGGGCGATCGTCGGACATACTTCAAGCATATGTGATCCGAGAATCATCGCACGACCCGGTTCAAAATGGTACGTATAATCTTCCATGAAGGAGGTTTGTTCTCCGTCCGCCATTATTTTCATCATTCGCACAAGGGCAGCCGTTTTCCAATCGCCTTCGCCGGCAAATCCGTACCCTTTTTCCATGAGACGCTGAACGGCAAGACCCGGAAGCTGCTTCATTCCGTGCAAAACTTCAAAGGAGGTCGAAAACGCTGTATATCCGCCCCGTTCGAGAAAGGCCGTTAATCCGAGTTCAATTTTCGCCTGTTCTTTAATGGAAGCAACTTTTGCTTCATCCCGCTTCGTTTCGTCGCTGATGACATACAATTTGTCGTATTCCTCATAAAGCGCCTCAATTTCTGCGTCGGTGACATTGTTCATCACCTCGGTAAGATCGCCGATTCCGTACCCGTCAACCTGCCAGCCGAATTGAATGTGGGCGCCGACTTTGTCTCCGTCAGTAACCGCCACATTCCGCATATTGTCGCCGAACCGGGCTACTTTAATATTCCTGCTTTCATTCCAAGCGGCAGCCGTGTTCATCCATTGCGAAATGTCATGTTTGACTTCCTCATCATCCCAATAGCCTGCGATGACTTTTCTCGTCTGCCCCATTCTTGACTGGATATATCCGTACTCCCGGTCTCCGTGAGCGGATTGGTTGCTGTTCATAAAGTCCATATCAATCGTTTCCCACGGGATGTCGCGATGATACTGGGTATGCAGATGAAGCATCGGCTTTTGAAAAGCGGAAAGACCTTCAATCCACATTTTCGCAGGGGAAAATGTATGCATCCATGTCACGACCCCGGCACAGTTTTCTTGATACTGCGCTTCCCGCAAAACCTCTCTGATCGTTTCAGATGACGTGACAACCGGTTTATGCCTGATCTTGTATCTTGATGACACCCCGCTGAGACCGTCACATATTCCCTTTGCGTGTTTATCGACAAGCTGCAGCGTTTCCTCTCCGTATAAGTGCTGGCTTCCCGTTACAAACCAAAATTCATATTCTTTGTTCTGAAGCACATTCATTTCCCCTTCCCATCAAAATAAAGCGCTTGCATTTTTAAATAAATATACGTACGAATATAAATAATAAAACTTTTATTCTTCTATTTGTACGAACAACTTTATTATAGTTAAGGAGGAATCAAACTGTCAATCTTTTATTGCAAGTAAAAAAGCCGGACACACATGCCCGGCTGATCAATTAATAGGAAGGCCAGCCTGAACTCCAATCGATATCATTGATGAGCATCTTCGGAATTCCGCTGTTTTCGGCATCATACGCATGACGCACTAAAATATTCCCGTTCACAATGTCTTGACCGCCCGGGCCTTTCCAGCGGTCATTGCCGGAATCAAGAATCGTCCCTCCGCCTTCAGACATGCTTTTCCCGCTTTTATCGAGATATGGGCCGGTGATGCTTTTGGATCTTCCATAAGCGATTTTGTACGTACTATTCACGCCTGAACAGCATTTATCAAACGACACCATTAAGTAATAGTAGCCGTTCTGGTAGGTGATGGCCGGCGCTTCCAAAGCTCCGCCGTTATTCGGTCTGGCAGCGATGAAATAAAGTGACCCCGTCGGTTTCATTGTATTTTTATCAAGCTTTGTCAGCTTAATGCCGCTCCAAAAAGAACCGAAGGCAAGCCAAGGGTTTCCGTCTTTATCAATTGTCAGCTCCGGATCAATTGCATTGTAGTTATTGGCGCTTGTCGAACGGATGACAAGCCCTTCGTCCTTCCAGTTTCCCGAACTGAGGCTTGTAGATGATGCAAGACCGATCGCGGAGGTATTTTTGCCGAATGAAGAAACGGCATAATACAGCCAATACTTTCCGTTAAAATATTGAACATCGGGGGCCCATTGATTCAGCCCGTAATTCGGCACATAATTGCCCCACCATGACAGCGGGGAAGTAAAGATTGATTTCTGAACGGTCCATACGCCGCCGCTGCCCGCCTTTAAGACGCGAAGCCCCCTCTCCCCTTCCAAACCGGTTCCGAAAGCGTACCACGTGTTTCCTTCTTTCGCCATTGTCGGATCGTGAAGCAATTCATTTGATGCCCCCCAAAACGCGGCAGATGCCGGAGATGAAGACATCAGAAGCAGACCGGCTGTAACGGCTGCGCATGAAAAGCGGATCATGCGTCTGAATCTGTTTTTCATTTGTAAACCTCCCTTTTTTTAAAGCGCTTTCAAAAACATGTTGTCAGATTTTTCTATGTCTTTTCTTATTGTAGACGCAAGGCTCATATTTGTACAGACAAAAAAAAGAATCTGCTTAAAAAAGCAGATTCTTCCGTATCTTTATTGATAAGTAATACGGTCAACCGTTTCCCGGTCTAATTTTTTAATTACTTCTGTGATCAATTTTACCGTATTCTCATAATCATCCCGATGCAAAATAGCGGCATGAGTGTGAATGTAGCGCGTCGCGATCGTAATGGACAGCGCCGGCACTCCGTTTGCGGTTAAATGAATAGAACCTGAATCCGTGCCCCCTCCGGCAATGGAATCGAATTGATACGGAATTCCCGCTTCTTCCGCCGTGTTTACGACAAGGTCGCGCAGCCCTTTGTGAGATACCATTGACGCGTCATACAGAATAATTTGCGGCCCTTCGCCGATTTTGCTTTGCGCCTCTTTTTCAGAAATTCCCGGTGTATCTCCGGCAATTCCGACATCCACACCGAACGCGATATCAGGCTGGATCGTATGTGCCGCTGTTTTCGCCCCGCGCAGCCCGACTTCTTCTTGAACCGTTCCGACCCCGTATACTTCATTCGGGTGATCACTGTTTTTCAGATTTTTTAATACATCGATGGCAATCGCACAGCCGATACGGTTGTCCCACGCTTTCGCCAATAAATGCTTTTCATTGTTCATCACTGTAAATTCAAAATACGGCACAATCTGGTCACCCGGAAGAACGCCCCATTCCATTGCTTCTTCACGGCTGGACGCCCCGATATCGATGAACATCTCTTTAATATCAGCGGCTTTTTTTCTGGCGTCAGGAGGCAGAATGTGAGGCGGTTTCGAACCGATGATCCCCGTGATGTCCCCTTTTTTTGTCACGACGGTGACGCGCTGGGCCAGCATGACCTGAGACCACCAGCCGCCGACGGTTTGAAAGCGGAGAAAGCCTTTATCAGTGATTTGCGTCACCATAAAACCGACTTCGTCTAAATGCCCTGAGATCATGATTTTCGGACCGTTTTCTTTGCCGGTTTTTTTGGCGATTAAACTTCCCAGCCGGTCTGTTGTGACATCATCGGCAAATGGTTCTATGTATGATTTCATCACTTGTCTTACTTCTCTCTCATTTCCCGGTATCCCTTTTGCATCCGTTAACGCTTTCAGCATGGTGAGCGTTTCATCTAATTTTGTCATCAATAAACCTCCTTTTTTTCACTACCCTTCTTATTATACAAAACCAATGCTGAAGCATACGATTAATTCGCCTGAAAAACGGGTAAATGTTTTTATCTATTTCTTTTAAAAAAATGAAACTTTTTGTTTTGTTTTTCGTATTACATCAGATCATGACAAAGGTGAGGAGGTGCCTTCACACATATGGCCATTACAGTATTGAGGATTGTCTTGCTTGCACTTCTTATTTATTTTATTTACATGTGCGTCAAATTTTACGCAAACCCGAAAAGAAGGCTCAGACTGGCGCAATCAAAAGAGAATTTTTATTTTATTGACGAACAGAAAAACACGCGAAAAAATCTCCAGCTTACTTATAAAGGAGTGCTCTTTGAAGGAGAAAAGCATATCCCTTCCAAAGATCATCCGCTGTTTATCCATACAATATTTGTATGGACCGAAAATCCGGAAAAGCTGAACCGCTTTTCTGCAGATGATTTTGAAGAAGTCGAAAAAAAGGTATTGGAGCGGTACCCGAATTGCAAGATTGATTGGGACCAGCCCATCAAAAAAGCGAAAAAAGCAGGCGAGCGATAAGCTCTCCTGCTTTTTATTTTTTATACATCAAATACATGAGCACAAGGGCGGCTTCAGTGAGAAAAAGCAGCGGCACCCCGTATAAAAAGGATTTGTGTTTCGTCTTATGCCTGAAGGTGCGCATGCCGATCCATACGCCGAGTGAGCCGAACATGGCGGCTGTGAGCCATATTCGTTTCTCTGATATTCTCCACCTGTGCGCCTTTGCTCTTCTTTTATCAGCGCCCATGATCCAAAAGCCGTATCCGTTTATCAATACGGCGTAAATGAAGAGAGCCATTGATTGTCACCCTTTACGTAAAAAAACCGCTCCCGGAAAGAGAGCGGCTTTTTCAACTTACTTGTCTAACTGAGCTTTAGCAGCATCAGCAAGCTGATTGAAAGCAGTAAGATCGTTTACAGCAAGATCAGCAAGCATTTTGCGGTTTACTTCGATGCCTGAAAGCTTAAGACCGTGCATTAAACGGCTGTAAGAAAGACCGTTCATACGTGCAGCAGCGTTGATACGAGTGATCCAAAGCTTACGGAAATCACGTTTTTTCTGACGGCGGTCACGGAATGCATAGTTTCCTGATTTCATGACCTGCTGGTTTGCTACTTTGTATAATGTATGTTTTGAACCGAAATAACCTTTTGCTAATTTAAGAACCTTTTTACGACGCTTACGTGTAACAGTTCCGCCTTTTACTCTTGGCATTAGATTTCCCTCCTAATTGTTCCTTGTCCGATTACTTGATGTTGGCAAGCTGTTGTTTGATGCGTTTGAAGTCTCCTGCGCTCACAATAGCACCCTTGCGAAGCTTACGCTTTTGCTTTTGGGATTTGTTGGCGAATAAGTGACTTGTGTATGCATGAGAACGTTTTAACTTCCCAGAACCTGTCTTTTTAAAACGTTTAGCAGATCCGCGGTGAGTTTTCATTTTTGGCATGGGATTTCCTCCTTATTGCTTTTCGTTTTTCGGCGCGAGCATTAAGAACATGCTGCGGCCGTCCATTTTTGGTTTTGTTTCGACTGTCGCAACTTCCGCACATGCTTCAGAGAAACGGTCCAATACGCGCTGGCCGATTTCTTTATGAGTGATTGCGCGCCCTTTAAAGCGGATAGAAGCTTTCACTTTATCGCCTTTTTCAAGGAATTTAATCGCATTGCGCAATTTCGTGTTAAAGTCATGCTCATCGATCGTCGGACTTAATCTAACTTCTTTTAAGTTAATGATTTTTTGATTTTTGCGTGCTTCTTTGTCCTTTTTCTGCTGCTCGAATCGGAACTTACCGTAGTCCATGATGCGGCAGACAGGCGGTTTTGCATTTGCTGCAACTAACACAAGGTCAAGATTTGCGCGGCCGGCGATTTCAAGTGCTTCCTGACGGGACTTGATGCCGAGCTGATCGCCATTTTGTCCGATCAGACGAACTTCACGTGCACGGATACCCTCATTAACCAATTGATCTTTGCTAATAATGAGCCACCTCCATAGTTTCTTCGAATTGATTCACAACGCTTTTTGACTGCATTCTGCAGGCAAACAAAAAGTGCGGGCATGACAACACACCCACACTACGAACATCTGCATAAATAAAAATGTACGGTCAACCTGCCAACTACATGAATGTGTCAATCAGGTGAGAAGCGGGTGCCTCTGCTTGTGATTTATATTCAATTCAATAACTATTCTACACAATACCGGATCATTAGTCAAGAATGACTTCTCCGGATCAACTTTTTCATTTTAACACGATGCCGGGGTGAGCGCAAGGAAAAATGTGAAATTTCGTTCTTTGCCGCCCGCGGACGTGCCAACACAATAAAAAACCCGGGTCTATGACCCGGATTTATCCTCCGATGAGCTGAACGAATACCGGAATGACCAGCACCGTCACCACTCCTACGACGACAACCGCGATACTTGCCATTGCCGCTTCTACTTCCCCCATCTCAATGCCGACCGCAACACCGAGTGCGTGTCCTGATGTGCCGAGAGCCAGTCCCTTAGAGATTGGGTGCTTTACTTTAAACAGTTTTAAGAATAAAGCGCCAAGAGCATAGACGATAACGGCGTTGAAAATAACGGCGAAAGCGGTGATGTCGGTGATGCCGCCGATCCCTTTTGACAGCGGAAGGGCAATTGCCGTTGTCGCCGCCTGCGGAAGCATGCTTTTCATAACGGCCGCGTCGAGATGAATGCCTTTTGCGATCAAATAGACAATCGTGACTGAGCAGATAGAGCCGACAATGATGGAAGACATGATCTGCCACCAGTATTTTTTCAGCTTGGCACGCTGTTTGTATAAAGGGATGGCAAAAGCGATCGTCGCGGGCTCCAGGAAGAATTTAATAATGTCTCCTCCGCTTTTATAATCTTCATACGAAAAACCGCCGAGCTTCAGAAAAAGAATTCCAAGCACCATCGCAACAAACAGCGGGGTGAAGAGGAAAAAGCCTCTCGTTTTTTTAAATAAATACGTGCCGATGCCAAAGGCCGCAAGCGAAACAACAATACCGAAATATGGACTCATCCGTTTTCCCTCCTAATGCTGCACAAGTTCGTTTTCCTGATTGGAACGGCGCACCGTTTGTTTATCAGCCGGAGCAGCCTTCTGACGTTTTTGGCTGACAGACAAGATCAGCTGAGAAAAAAGGCCCGTCGCCCCTAACAGAATGATGGTGGCGAGTAAGATGACGAGTGCGATCTGCACGCCGTACTGCTGCATGACGCCAAGTGAATTCATCACGGAGATGCCCGACGGGACAAATAAAAATCCGATCAGTGACGTTAATGATGTTCCCAGCGTTTCTACTTGTTCAAGCTTAATCACTTTCAGGCATAAGAGGACAAATAATAACACCAAACCTACTACGGAAGCGGGTATAGGAATGGGGACAATCGCTGCAATCCCATTAGATATGAGCATAATTACGGCAAAAATAAATGCTTGTGTCAGAAATCCGTACACTTTTTTCGCACTCATTTTCTTCACCTCTTTCTCTTTGTTAGGTCCATTATAAAAGAGAAATCGATTTTTAAAGCGCTTTCATAACAAACGGCTGAATATTCATTCTGAAATGCAAAAAACGGCTGCTGAAATGCAAAAGCCGCCTCATATAATATGAAGCAGCTTTTTTAAGTCCTTTGCGTATGTACGGCTGACGGGAATTTTAGAGCCGTCTTTTAAGATCAGATTGTAAGTCGAATTAAACCACGGATGAATTTCCGTAATATGCTCCGTATTCACGATGAACGCGCGGTGCACTCTCAAGAAACCCGTATCAGGCAGTTTTTTCTCAATGACCGCCAAAGTTTCATGAACGGAATAAGACGCGGCAAACGTTTTGACGGAAACGTGTCCGTCCTCCATGCCGGCGTAAATAATGTCCTTCGTATCTAAAATGACAATAGATTCACCGGCTGATACAGCCAGTTTATGCGCTCCGGCTGAGGACGGCTGCTCCGAGACGGCTCCTGCCCTGTCCTGCTTCACTCTTTTAAACTTTCTGATCGTCTGGCGCACTCTTTCTTCATCAAAAGGCTTCGTTAAATAATCGAGTGCGTCGACTTCAAAAGCTTTTAAAGCAAATTGGTCATACGCCGTCGCAAAAACGACGGCCGGCGGATTTTTCATGTTTTTCAGCCGTTTGGCAATATCAAATCCGTTTTCTCCTGACAAATCAACGTCCAAAAACAGCAGATCCGGTTTTTGATCCATCATACTGTCAAAAGCGGATTCAATATTTTCAGCTTCGTTTATGTCACTTACTTCATTCGTCCGTTTCAGCAAATAAGCTAATTCATCTCTTGCCAGCATTTCATCATCAACGATTAACACCTTCAGCATGTTCTTCTCCTTTAGTCATCAGTTTCAAAGGCAGCTCAAATGATACGTCCGTACCTTTGCCGGTCTCACTTTCCAATCGCAGGGCTGCCTTGGGGCCGAACAGCCCGATCAGCCGCTGATTTAAATTGTAAAGCGCAGTTCCCGTCCCTTCTTTAGACGGGAGCGGACGGTTTCCGAGCACGGACAGCAATTCCGGATCAATTCCCCGCCCGTTATCTCCAACCCGCATTAAAACCGACTGACCGGCGGATACCACGCTCACACTGACGGCACAGCTGTCCTGCTTTCTTGAAAATGCATGGCGAAGCGCATTTTCGACGAGAATCTGCAGCACAAAAGGAGGAATTTCGATGTCCTCCAAACCGCGTTCGATTTCAAGACTGATTTTATATTTCCCGGGAAAACGGGCCTGCTCCAATGATAAATACGCCTGCAGATGGTTCAGTTCTTTAGAAAGCGGGATGAGCAGCTGCCTTGCCCCCTGGAGATTGGAACGGAAATAGACGCTGAGCTGCAGCAGAAGCTTTCGGGTTTTTTCTACATCCGTACGGCAAAGAGCAGAAATCGTATTGATCGCATTAAACAGAAAATGCGGATTGACCTGTGCTTGAAGCGCTTTTATTTCTGCGTCTTTCAGCAATTTGCTCTGCAGTTCCGCCTCGCCGAGTTCAAGCTGTGTGGAAAACAGCATGGCGAGTCCTTCTGCAAGCTCTTCTTCAACCCGGCTTAAACCTGACGGGCTTTTAAAGTACATTTTCAGCGTCCCGATCGTTTTGCCGTTTGACGTCAGCGGCAATACAATCGCCGCATGCAGCGGACAGGGATCGTGCGTGCATTCAATTTCTTCCTTTGATGTCGCTTTCATAATATGACCCGTTTTAATGACGCGTTTTGACAATCCGGTAATCAGGCTTTCAGACGGAATATGATGGTCGGCACCCGCGCCGACGTGCGCCAAAATCTTTTCGTTATCCGTAAGCGA
This sequence comes from Bacillus sp. Bvel1, assembly GCF_014872755.1. Lineage (NCBI taxonomy): Bacteria > Bacillati > Bacillota > Bacilli > Caryophanales > Bacillaceae > Bacillus > Bacillus sp. Bvel1. Next base: position 833,163 of record NZ_JAAOBZ010000007.1, read on the forward strand.
TACCGCGTCCGTTCCTGTTTGCCTGTGGATGATGGCAGCGACGCTTTTGCATGAGCTTTCATTCAGCCCCTGGCGGAAATACGGAAGCGTCTGATCGGCAATCATCAGCACCCTGTGGGTTTCAAGGGCTCTCGCCCGTTCTTCCTTCCGGATAATCGACTGAATGATCGAAAGAAAAATAAAAGTCCCTGACCCGTTTACCAATATCATCGGGATGCCGATGATGCTCACAAGCGTCCAAGCATCAGAAAACGGCTTGGCCATCAAGAGGATGAGCAGCATTTGCAGCGATTCCATTCCGAGTCCGACAAGCGCGGCCACACGCGGTGTCGGCATCCTGTAGCGTTTTCTGAAATACCGTCCGATCCAGCCGGACAAAATGCCCGCTAAAACGGATGAGACGGCACAGCTGACTGCGGTCGCGCCGCCGAGTGATAAACGATGCAGGCCGGCCAGTATGCCGACGCCGATCCCCACATACGGGCCGCCTAAGAGTCCGCCGATTTCAACGCCCATAATTCTTGTATTGGCAATTGAACCGGACGGATTAATTTGAAACACCCAGTCATTATTCATGATTGTATTCCGCTGAATTTCTATTCCCGTATAGTTGCTGATGATACTGAACAGCGAGAAAATTGAAATCAGCACCGCTTTGCCTTTATAGCTCTCAGGCTGCTGGAGCGCCTGTCTGAACAATCTGGTATGAGCCAGAACAAATCCCAATATGACGATAATTCCGACTCTTTCCAGCATCATGATGATCAAATGCAGCATACTTTTCACCTGTTCTTTCAAATTTTATTTTATCACGTTTTAGAGCCTGAGACAGAATCTGACACAAACCTGCCTGTTTTTTTCAAATCATCTGAAAACAAATCTTTCACAGTCTATGTATCTATTGTAGAATAAACGGGAGCCTTGCGGCAGAGAGTTTCAGAATATAACAAAGAGGAGAAGATCATGAAAGCCGTATTTTTTGATTTGGACGATACACTGTTATGGGATGAAAAAAGCGTCAGAACAACATTCAGGGAAACATGTTTACAAGCGGAAAAAAAATATGGCCTTGACCCGCAAACATTTGAAGAGGCGGTACGGAAAGCGGCACGGGAATTGTATATGTCATACGAAACCTATCCTTATACGGTCATGATCGGCATTAATCCGTTTGAAGGATTATGGGCGAATTTTTCCGAGCCGGTCAGCGAAGGATTTAAACAGCTGAATCGGATTGCGCCGGAATACAGACGAAACGCCTGGACGAACGGCTTAAAAAGCGTCGGTATAGACGATGCGGCTTACGGCGAATATTTGGCGGAGTTTTTCGCGGCGGAACGCAGACAGCGCCCGTATGTGTATGATGAAACGTTTGCGGTGCTTGATAAGCTGAAAGGTGTTTATGAATTGCTTCTGCTGACAAACGGCGATCCCAGCCTGCAGAAAGAAAAACTAGCCGGCGTTCCTGAGCTCGCGCCTTATTTTAATGAAATCGTCATCTCAGGCGCTTTCGGAAAAGGGAAACCCGATGCCTCCATATTCGAACATTGCCTCGGCCTCCTGAACCTGAAAAAAGAAGACGCCATTATGGTCGGAGATAACCTCAATACTGATATATTGGGAGCGAAACGGGCAGGCATTACGACAGTCTGGATAAACCGGACGCAAAAGAAAAATGATACGGATATTGCGCCTGATTACGTGATCAGCGATCTTCACGAGCTGTTTGCGATTATAGAGAAACAAAAAGAAAGATAATTTTATACGCTAAAAAACCCCATTCTGAATGAACGGGGTTTTTTGTATTTCCGGTTATTTTTTCGCTTCGGCTACAGCCTTTTTCACAAAATCGTCCAATGAGACGGTTTCTGATTTCTGCTCGCCGTATTTCCGGACGTTTACCGCGCCGTTTTCCGCTTCTTGGTCACCGACCACAAGCATGTACGGGATTTTTTGCATTTGCGCTTCACGGATTTTATAGCCGATTTTTTCGTCCCGGCTGTCAAGCTCGACACGCAGGCCTTCGCGCTGCAGGCGCTCCTGCACTTTTTTCGCGTAGTCAAGATGCACGGACGGTGATACAGGAATGACTTGGAATTGCACCGGCGCAAGCCATGTCGGAAGGGCGCCTTTGTGCTCTTCGATTAAGAAAGCAACGAAACGCTCCATCGTTGATACGACGCCGCGGTGAATAACGACAGGGCGGTGCTGTTTGCCGTCTTCTCCGACGTAAGTGAGATCAAAGCGTTCCGGAAGAAGGAAGTCAAGCTGTACAGTTGACAATGTCTCTTCTTTGCCGATCGCCGTTTTCACCTGCACGTCAAGTTTAGGGCCGTAAAACGCCGCTTCGCCTTCCGCTTCATAATAGTCGTGCCCCATCTCATCCATTGCCGCCTTCAGCATGGATTGCGCTTTGTTCCACATCTCATCATCATCAAAATATTTTTCCGTATCTTCAGGATCGCGGTAAGACAGGCGGAATGTGTAATCACTCAGTCCGAAGTCTTCGTATACGTCTTGAATCAAACGGACGGTGCGGATGAATTCTTCTTTAATCTGATCAGGGCGGACGAAAATGTGCGCGTCATTTAACGTCATGCCGCGTACGCGCTGAAGACCTGAAAGCGCCCCGGACATTTCATAACGATGCATCGTTCCGAGCTCGGCGATGCGGATCGGAAGCTCGCGGTAGCTGTGAATGTCCTGTTTGTAAATCATCATATGGTGAGGACAGTTCATCGGACGGAGCACGAGTGTTTCATTGTCCATTTCCATCGGAGGGAACATTGTATCCTGATAATGATCCCAGTGCCCTGATGTTTCGTACAGGTCTTTGCTTCCGAGGACAGGCGTATACACGTGCTCATAACCGAGGCTCAGCTCTTTATCCACAATGTAGCGCTCGATCACGCGGCGGATGGTCGCGCCTTTCGGCAGCCAGAGCGGCAGACCTTGTCCGACTTTTTGAGAGTTGGCAAACAATTTTAATTCTTTGCCCAGTTTTCGGTGGTCACGCTCTTTCGCTTCTTCAAGCATGCGCAAATGCTCTTTCAAGTCATCCTTTTTAAAGAAAGCCGTGCCGTAAATCCGCTGAAGCATTTGGTTTTTGCTGTCGCCGCGCCAGTATGCGCCCGCAAGGCTCAGCAGCTTAAATTCTTTAATTTTGCCTGTAGACGGCACGTGCACGCCGCGGCACAGGTCAAAAAATTCGCCCTGCTCATAAATAGAGACCGTTTCGTCTTCTGGAATCGCATCCAGCAGTTCAAGCTTCAGATTATCGCCGATTTCCGCAAACATGGCTTTTGCTTCATCACGGCTCACTTCTTTTCGGATGATCGGCAGATTTTCACCGATGATGCGTTTCATTTCTTTTTCAATCTTCGGAAGGTCATCCGGCGTCAGCGCCTGCTCCATTTCAACGTCATAATAGAACCCGTTTTCAATGACGGGGCCGACTCCGAATTTCACATCTTTATAAATGCGTTTAATCGCCTGGGCCAATAAATGCGCCGTGCTGTGCCGCATGATGTTCAAACCTTCTTCTGTGCCTTCTGTAATGATTTCTACGGCACCGTCCTCTTGAATCGGCGTTCTTAAATCAATTTCCTGTCCGTTCAGTTTTCCGGCTAAAGACTTTTTCTTTAATCCCGGACTGATGGATGCCGCGATATCTTCTGTTGTTGTTCCTTTCGGAAATTCCTTTACCGCTCCGTCCGGAAATGTGATGTTGATCATATCTGACATCTTCGTCACTCCTTTTTTTATGCAAATCAAAAACCCCGCCCCCTATGAAAGGGACGAGGTTAAATAAACGGAATCGTGGTTCCACCCTTTTTTCCGCGCGGCCGATTGCTTCGGCACTGCGGCTCTAAGCTCTGTAACGGGAGTTCCCGTCAGCTATTACTGGCGCTTATTCCGGCGTTCACAGCTGAAGTTCAAAGGCGGTAAAGACAATGATCCATAGCTGGAAAGCTTTCAGCCTGGGCTCTCCTCTCTTATAAAGCCGGTATCAATGCTTCATGTCCTTATCAATACGTGTAGCAATCATTAATCTTTTATGTATTATAAAATGTCTGTGAGAAAAATGCAACTCGGTTTTCCGTCTGATTTCGCACAGACAGCCCTGCCGCTTACACAAGGCCGTCCGTGCGGCTATCCTTCCGTCTTCTCGGCTGCAAACGCGCCCAGCGGAAAAAGGCGCACCCTCTCCTGAAACACGTTTTGAATGGTTCTTGACATCATATGTTCCGGTTTGTCCGTATACAGTTCGACCGTCTCAGGCGCAATGGAGATCAGCGGCGCAAGGAGATGGGAATCTATATACATCGGGTGCTCCCGTACAAACCGTCTGTCTATGTATTTTTTCTGTTCCCGTTCTGACACATAGCGCAGCTCCCACAGCGTAAAAGCCCGGTCATGTACGATGCGGACTTTCTTCATCCGCGGCGGATTGGATGTCACATAATCTCTCAGAGACTGGATAAAGTTTTGATATTCCTGTTCCATCCGGTATTCATCTATCGCGGCCTCCGCATATTCTCTGAGCCTCTCATAATACCTGCCGAGCCGGAACGTCTGAAACGAACGCACGGAAAAAACACCCGCATCAAGTGAAATCGTCCGGAGCGCATCTGAAATAAACTGTGTGCGCGGCTCTTTCTTCGGCTCAAACGGATGATCCTCAAGCTCTCCTTCCATAATGCTGTGTGCAAGCTGAAGGATTTGCTGCTGTTCATCCTGATCGGTGAAGCAGTATGCGTCCTCAATAAGCGAAAGCATATGCTCGTCTTCTTTGCATTCCAAAAAAAACCTGACAAGTATCGGCTCAATAAAGCGCTGAACGCAAAAAGCCGTTTCAGACCTTGCGATTCCGACTTTTTTTATGCCTTCACGGACAATAAAATGTCTCCGGTCGTCCGATTGCTGAATGAGATGTAAAAAAGCGGCGGTATCGTGGTCATCTTCAAAGATCACTTCAAGCATATTTGTCCCCCCTTACGGCATCTGTTACAAGTATATGGGGGATGTTTTTAAAATAGACGTAAAGGTTAGCTTTCACCGCCGAACAAATGACGCACCTTCTTTTTAAATATAACGGGAAGCGATAAAAATACGATGTAAAGACAGATCACGCAGAGTACGGTCAGCACATTGCCGGACATAAAGCTCGCGCCGAGCACATTCAGGACGATCGTCCCCGGAATGATGCCCGCTGCGGTCGCCAAAAAATACGTTACCGGCCTGACTTTCGATAGGCCCGCGGCATAGCTGATCACATCAAAGTTAACAGGCAGAATGCGCAGGATAAAAATATAAAAGAAGCCATTGGTTTTCATCTGCTTTTGAATGGCTTCCATTTTTCCATGACGGCTTTTCTCATTAAAGGCAAACAGCCCCGCCGCAAAAAAAGACGCGGCGGCAGCGCCCATTGAGCCCGCCAGCGTATACATGGTGCCGAAAAACGGGCCGAACGCCAATCCTCCGGCGACGGAAACGATTGATACGGGAAACAGCACAAAAGGCCTGACGATGGAAATTCCGATAAACACAAGCGGCGCAAAAACACCGAACGATAACACCCACAGCCGGATCTCCTTAGGCGACAGATTCAGATATTTGCGGTTTGCCCACAGCAAAAGACCCGCTCCCGCCGCAGCCGCAGCCCAAGTGACAGCCTTCTTATTCCTCATTCCCTCAAATCCTTCCCATTGGACGCCGGCATCATGAACGGCGGCGGTTTTCCCCGTCAAGACGGATGGGCGAAGCCAAATATAAAATCCGCTCCATCAGTCTTGCCGCTTTTACTTCTTCCTTTTCTCCCCGCTGTGAATACGTAAAATGATGCTTCAGCTCGTCTGGTGAAAAATTAGACGAGAAGAAAGTGGGAAGCTGCTGGCTCATTCTGTGCTGAAGCACGGTGCCGATGACTTCATCCCTGACCCAGCTTGTCATTGACTCCGCTCCGATGTCATCAAGCATCAGTACGGGCGTCGTTTTCACCATATTCAGTTTCGCCTCCAGCGACTGATCCTGAAGCGAGTTTTTCAGCTCTCTGACAAATTCGGGAACATATACGATCATTGATGAATACTCTTTTTCCGCCAGTTCGTTGGCAATGGCGGCTAAAATAAATGTCTTTCCGATTCCGAATTTTCCGTACAGATACAGCCCTTTGCCTTTTCCCGTTTCATTATAGCTCTTCAGAAAATCCGTCACATGCTGGAAAATGCCGAGTCTGCTCGGATCGGTAATATCGATCTGCTGAAACGTCGCGCCGAGAAGATCCTGCTGGATATACATGCTCTTCATCAGGGACTTTTGCCTTTTCTGGCGGTCGAGCTTTCTCTTTTCCGGACATTCGTAATATTCAATATCAATGGAACGCCCGTTGATCACAAGCTTCGGATGGTAGCCTTCAAGCAGGCTGTTCGTCCGGCTGTCTTTCGAACAGAAGGCGCACTGTTTGCTTTGCTGAACGAATTCGTACAGTTTATTTAACCCTCTGTCAATCATGCTTTGATTGATAACATCTTTCTGTTCCTTCAAAAAAGCCTGGACGTCTTCGTCGGCCATAACTTGCTGCTGCATTCGTTCCAGGCGTTTTTGAAAGTCAGGTCTTTTCGTCACGCCTTCTAAGGATCGGCTGATCGGTTCCATTCAATATCACCCCGCTTCTCTGTCTCAATAGGCAGAGTATTTTTTCAGTTTTTTCATTTCTTCCATCATTTTTTTCTTCTGTTCTTCAAGATCCTGTGCGGAAAGAGCCGTCTGTTCTTGTTTCTTCCCGGTTTCTTCTTCTTTCATCCAATCAGGGCGCTTTTCTTCCCGGACGGTTTTTTTGCCGCGCGCCGCGCCGTTTGTTTTGCCGTCCGCCCAATCAAGATATTGCCTGTGCTCTTCGATTGCGAGCTTCATTGCTTCCCGTACCGTTTTGACTTTCTTTCTGGCCCAGTGGGCGGCGATTTTTTGGATATAGTTTTTGGACAGCTTCATATCCGTTTTCAGCATGACATAATAAATCAGCACATTGGTGACGCCGGGCTCAAGCTTTTGTTCGAACATAATATCGGCGATAATCTGCAGGTCGGCTTTTGACGGCTCGGTCCCGTCCGCAATGTCCTGGAGAAGCTTTCTCGGTGATATGGTCTCAAGCTGTGCGATGAGTTCGCCGTTCAATGAATCGTCCTTTTCCGTCCGATTTTCTCTCAAGGTGACAGGCTGTGTTTTATCAATCAGTTCGGGAAGCTTGCCGCTTCTTTCAATTTGGTACCAGTCGCTGGCCGCTTTCCTCAGCGCTTCGGCCGTTATCGTATCCTGCTCATTAATTGCGGTCATGACGACGTGCTGCATGGAGATAGGATCTATTCCGTATAAATATGAAAGCTTTTTAATGCTCTCCCGCACATCCTGTGTGATTGATTTGCGCGGTATCATCGTTTCTGATAACCCCGCCAAAAACAGCTCAAAATCAAACACTTCCTCCGTCACACTATAGGAAGGCGCTTGTCCGACAGACGCCGTCTCATAGTCCTCGGGGAGCTTCATCGCCTCTTCCATATCAGGCGTCATTTTCCATTCACTCGGCTGAAAAGAGGCAAAAGCGTGATTAAACGGACGGGTAATTTCCCTTGCGCCCGCGCCGACGGAAGGGTGCGTGTAAAATTGTCTCAGCTGCTGGTATTTCGTTTTACCGACTCTGTTATAAAGAAAGACATTCAGCATGCCGTCTTCAAAAAAATCATTCGGCCTGAGCGGGGGCAGCAGCTCATAAATAAACATCCGCTCTTTTTGCTCGGACTCCCGGATATACACTTTCAGCAGTCCGATTCCTTCAAGCTTTCCCTGTTCATGATGAATCTTTTTTAAATTTGACTGCATCATGCCCATCAGCTGCCTGTGCGTGGATTCCGCTCCCCACAAGCGGTTCTGCTCAAGCTCCCCCCACAAGGTCATATAAAGGGAGAATGCAAAAGAACCGATCAGCGGCTGGTACAGATGTGTCAAAACCTGTCTGTCGACATCCTGAAGAAGCGAACGGCTTTTGACCGTATAAGGATCTACAGGCAATACGTCATTCCAATAGTCAGCCATGATTCTCAAACCTTCCGATATGTTTCTACTCTCATTTTACACCGTTTCTGCGATCTATCAAATGCCAATTTTGCTCATGAGAAAAGAGCCAGACACAATCTCTTAGCTCTCTCAGCGTTCTTTCTTTATTAAATCTTTCAATTCATCGATAAACACGTTTATATCCTTAAACTGCCGGTAGACGGAGGCAAAGCGGACATAAGACACCTCATCGATTTTCGCCAGGCGGTCCATTACCATTTCACCGACAAGTTCGCTTTTGACTTCAGATACGCCTTGGTTTCTCAGCTCTTTTTCAATGTCAAAGCACATGTCTTCCAATGTTTTCAAAGGAACGGGCCTTTTTTCACAAGCTTTAATTAACCCGCGCAGCATTTTTTCACGGCTGAATTCTTCCCGGACGCCTTCTTTTTTCACGACGATCAGAGGCATCTCTTCAAACTTCTCAAATGTAGTGAAGCGGTAATGGCAGGCTTCGCATTCCCGCCTTCTGCGGATTGATTTCCCTTCGTCCGCAGGCCGTGAATCAAGTACGCGGGAACCGTTATGCTGGCATGAAGGACATTTCAAATTGGATCAGCTCCCATCTGTTTCGTTGCTGTAATGCGGTTCGCAAGCTTCCGGTAAATGCCCGCCAACGTTTCTAGGATGAGCCTATTTGTTGGGAGAGCCGATAGACCGGCCTTATCTTTTCTATTTTACAAAAAAAATGCTTAAAGAAAAAGCAATGCTGTTTTTTTACATTAGAAAAGGAGCATCAGCTTCAAAGCGCGTAATGGCTTTTTCAGCTTAGCTCCCTTGTGTTTGCGTTTTGAAAATTACAGTACTTTCGCTTGTGCCTGTTTAATTTGTACAGGCCCCATTCCTCTCGGTATTTCAATGTTTTCTCTTGTATCTGCATGTAATGCGTCCGCAATGTAATCCGCAGCCACATTAGGATCCAGGTCTCCACAAGTATAAACATCAATGCTTGCATATCCGTGTTCAGGAAAACTGTGAATCGTTAAATGTGACTCAGAGATAATAACGACTCCGCTTACGCCTTGCGGTGCAAATTTGTGAAATGCGACCTCGCGCACTTCAGCTCCTGATTTCAAAGCAGCATTTACAAACGTTTTTTCAATAAAATCCATGTCATTGAGCTTATCAAAATCGCATCCCCACAGCTCGGAGATGACGTGACGCCCCATTGTTTCCATAATCATGGACCCCCCTTAACAAGAATTAAAAAAGTGAATTTCCGAGAACTGACCCGGCCATTTACCACGGGGGAAAGTTAGTCCGGAGAGGTCCTAACCCTTTAAGTAATTCCGAAGCAGTCACGAGCAAGAAGTTCACGAAAGATAGTATACTGTGTTTAAGTTTATTTTGCAAGGTGTGTTTTTTGCGAATATGCCGTTAAGGGTTTTTTTCTAACAAATGTCCATGAACTTTAGTCTACACAGCTGACGGGTGTTTCATTCGCGCGGCGACGTGACGGATAAGATCAACGACCCGGCAGGAATATCCCCATTCATTGTCATACCAGGCGAGCACCTTTACTTTTCGGTCTTCCATCACCATCGTTGTCAGTCCGTCGATGATCGCAGAGTGTGAATTCGTATTATAATCCGAAGAAACGAGCGGCTCATCCGAATAATCAAGAATTCCGTACATCGACGTTTTTGCGGCTCTTTGGAAAGCGGCGTTCACTTGCTCGGCCGACACATCTGTTTTCAGATCGCAGACAAGGTCCACTAATGACACATTCGGAACGGGAACACGCAAAGCGAGACCGTGAAGTTTTCCTTTCAAATGAGGCAGCACGAGCGACAGCGCTTTAGCGGCGCCTGTAGAAGTCGGAATGATGGATTCTCCGCACGCTCTCGCCCTCCGCAGATCTTTATGCGGATTGTCGATATTTTTTTGATCATTCGTGTAAGCGTGAACAGTCGTCATCAGCCCGCTTTCAATCCCGAATTCCTGATCAAGCACTTTGACGACCGGCGCAAGACAGTTTGTCGTGCAGGATGCATTTGATATGATGACATGTTCATCGGGATTGAACTGCTCTTCATTTACTCCCATGACAATGGTAACGTCTTCATTTTTGCCCGGAGCCGTTAAAATGACTTTTTTCGCCCCTGCTTCAATATGGCTCATCGCTTTTTCTTTTGAATTAAATTTCCCCGTTGCCTCTACGACGATGTCTATTCCGCATTCTTTCCACGGAAGCTCTCTCGGGTCCCGGCGATTGAACAGCATAATATGTTTTCCGTTGACGATCAGGCCGTCGTCGGCGGTCTCAACTTCTTGATCGTATTTGCCGTGAATTGTGTCATACTTTATCAAATGAGCAAGCGTTTCCGGGGGATAGCTTGCATTAATGGCTGTTATTTGAATTTGATCATCTTCCATTGCTTTTCTGAACACCATTCTTCCGATTCTTCCAAACCCGTTGATTGCTACTTTTACCTTCATGCTCAGGTCACCCCTTTTTAATATGCCACTCTAATTTACCTTTATTTATATATAGTATAACACATTAAAAGAAATCCGCCAGTACAACTTGATAAAAATCCACCCTTATACCGATCAATATGTTGTTCAATCGGTTTTTTTGCATATAAAATGATCTTTCTTCCATAAAAAAAGCAGGATCAGCGTCTCAGGCTGCCTGCTTTTTTCTTATATTTGTCCCGGTTCTTTAAATTTGTCATTCAAAATACTGTCCTCTAAAACGGAAGACACCTCGCCGTACCGTTTAGCAATATGCATCGCGCCCCAGTCACACAGCGCATTTAAAATTCTTTCCAGACTGTGCCCGTATTCACTCAGCTCGTATTCCACTTTCGGCGGCACCTGATTGTACACGATCCGGTTGATGACGCCGTCAGCTTCCAGCTCCCGCAATTGCTGTGTCAGCATCTTCTGGGTGATGTCCGGCATAAGCCGCTTCAATTCGCTTGTCCGTTTTTTCCCGCGCATGAGGTGGCAGAGGATCACACACTTCCATTTTCCGCCGATCACTTCAAGCGCCGCCTCTACGGATATATTGTATTTTTTCTTCAGCAACGGTAATTCCTCCTCATCTATAGGAACTAAAAAGTGCCTATGGCACTTAAAAGTACGTTCTTTTCAATGACACTTCTATCAATCATAATGACATTTGCCGGCTGAAAAGGAATGTACTCTTATACTTATATCGTTTACCCGGCATCATTTCAACCATACATTATCGTTCAAGGAGGAAAACAGATGTCTTCACATCGCCAAAGCTATTTACCAGCGCTGCTGGCATTAGCCGTCAGCGCTTTTGCGATCGGCACAACCGAATTTATCAGCGTCGGACTGCTGCCGCTTATATCTCAAGATCTGCATATACCTGTGACAACGGCGGGACTTACCGTTTCCATGTATGCTCTGGGCGTGACATTCGGCGCGCCGGTTTTAACGTCTCTCACATCCGGCATGTCGCGGAAAACGCTGCTGCTCTGGGTGATGTTGATTTTTATCGCCGGAAATACACTCGCAGCGAGCGCTTCCTCAATCGGCGTCTTACTGGCGGCACGGGTCATTTCGGCTTTTTCCCACGGCATTTTCATGTCAATCGGGGCAACGATCGCCGCCAATATCGTGCCGGAGCATAAAAGAGCAAGCGCGATTTCCATTATGTTCACGGGGCTGACGGTGGCTACGGTGACCGGCGTTCCGTTCGGCACCTATCTCGGCCAGCAATTCGGATGGAGAATCGCATTTGCCGTGATTGTGGCGGTAGGAATCATCGCATTCCTCACAAACGCGCTTCTCGTTCCGTCTCATTTGCGCAAAGGGACGAAAACCGCATTTTCCGAGCAGGTCAAACTCGTCACAAACGGCCGGTTATTGCTTTTATTTATTATTACAGCGTTAGGCTACGGCGGAACGTTTGTCGTGTTTACGTATTTATCTCCGCTTCTTCAGGAGGTAACGGGTTTTCAGAAAGAAACCGTCGCGGCCATCCTGCTCATTTACGGAATTGCGATTGCCATCGGAAACATGATTGGCGGCCGTTTATCAAACCGTAATCCGCTGAAAGCCTTGTTTTATATGTTCATTGTCCAGGCTGCTGTGCTGTTTGTCCTGACTTTTACCGCGCCGTTTAAAACAGCCGGGCTGATCACCATTATTTTCATGGGGCTGTTGGCGTTTATGAATGTGCCGGGGCTTCAGGTATATGTCGTGATGCTGAGTGAACGTTTTGCGCCAAGCGCCGTTGATACAGCATCAGCCTTAAATATCGCGGCATTTAATGCCGGAATCGCGATCGGCTCGTTTGCCGGCGGAATCATTACAGACTCAATCGGAATCATTCATACCGCTTGGATCGGGGCGCTGATGGTGCTCAGCGCGGTCGTATTAACCGGATGGAGCAGGAAGCTGGAAAAGCGGGATCGCACTGCCCTTGAAAGGAGGTGAGTTTTTCTTCAGCGCATTTTGATTTTTTCGACAGACAAATAATAGGAGGAATATATACATGACAACACATTTACAAGCAAAAGCAACATTGCATAACGGAGTAGAGATGCCTTGGTTCGGCATCGGAGTTTTCAAAGTAGAGGAAGGCGCGGAACTCGTCAACGCGGTGAAAACGGCATTGGTGCACGGCTATCGCAGCGTTGATACCGCCGCGATTTACGGAAATGAAGAAGGTGTCGGCGAAGGGATCCGCCAAGGGCTGCAAGAAGCGGGATTAAAACGTGAAGACATTTTTGTCACGTCAAAAGTATGGAATGCCGATTTAGGATATGAAGAAACGTTAAAAGCGTTTGACACAAGCTTAGAAAAACTCGGTTTAGATTATTTAGATTTATATTTGATCCATTGGCCTGTCGAAGGAAAGTACATCGATGCGTGGCGGGCGCTCGAAACCCTCTACCGGGATGGACGCATTAAGGCGATCGGGGTCAGCAATTTCCAAATTCACCACCTGAAACATCTCATGAAAGAAACGGAAATCAAGCCGATGATCAACCAGGTGGAGTACCACCCGCGCCTGACACAGAAAGAACTGCTTGCTTTCTGCACTGAACAAGGCATTCAGCTTGAAGCGTGGTCGCCATTGATGCAAGGGCAGCTGCTTGATCACCCCGTCTTACAGGAGATTGCTGAGAAATACGGCAAATCAGCCGCTCAAGTGATTTTGCGCTGGGATTTGCAAAACGGTGTCATCACCATTCCGAAATCAACTAAAAAACACCGTATTGAAGAAAATGCAAATGTCTTTGATTTCGAACTGTCAGCTGACGATATGAAGCGGATTGATGATCTGAACGAAAATCTCCGTGTCGGTCCGGACCCTGACAATTTTGATTTTTAACCAGAAAAACACCGTTCGGCTTTCCGAACGGTGTTTGTTTATGCCCAGCCGCTCAATACTTCCTCAAGCTGGTGCTTTGTATGTTCAAGACTGCCGCTGTTATCAATGACGGCGTCAGCTTTTTTTGTTTTGTCCGCTAAAGGCATTTGCGACGTTATCCGGCTCATCGCTTCTTCTTCTGTCAGGGAATTCCGCTCCATCAGCCGTTTGAGCTGAATGTCTGCCGGTACGGTGACGACGAGCACTTTGCCGACAAGATAATCAAGCCCGCTTTCATACAAAAGCGGTATATCCAAAACGACGAACTGCTCTTTTCTCGCAATGGCTTCATCCCGCTGTTTCAGCATTTCCGCACGCACTGCCGGATGAACGATCTGATTCAGCTTCAGACGCTTCTGTTCGTCAGTGAAAACGATAGAACCGAGTTTTTTTCTGTCAATATCGCCATTTTCCAGCAGGATGTCTTTTCCGAATGCTTCCACAATTTGTCCGTAAGCCGGCATTCCTTTTTCCACCGCCTGTTTCGCGATGACATCCGCATCAATGACTGTTATTTTTTTGTCGATCAGCATACGCGCTACCGTGCTTTTGCCGCTTGCGATGCCTCCCGTTAAACCGATGACCAAGCTCAAAAAGCCCACTCCTTCTTACATTTTCCAAATCCCGATGATAATCAGCAGGACTCCCGGCAAAAATGTCATTTTATCTATCCAATTCCACCTTGAAAGCAAATGCCCCGCGTTTATGCCGAGTGAAACAAACAGCGAGCTCATCACCCCGACAGTCACGCTCATCATAACCGGAGAAAAGCCGAGAATGGCCGCTCCCAGCCCGGCGCCAAACGCGTCAATGGATAAGGCGATACCGAGCAGAAGCGCCTCGACTCCGTTAATGGTTCCGGATTGATCAATATCAGCGCTGGTCGGTTTTTTCAAAATATGAATGACGATGCCGAGCGATTTCACTTCAAGATTAAGCAGCGTTTTTTCATGCAATAAGTAATCCGGCTCTTTAGCCGGTTTAAAAAATTGCCAGATGACCCATGCCCCTATTCCGATTAAGATCAGCCCGCCCAGTTTCTCCGTGACGGATACGGGAAAAATCTTTGTCAGAAAATGGCCGATCAGCATGGATATAAACATCACAGAGGCTGAACAGCAGGCGATCACGGCAATCGCTTTGAACGGGATTTTCATTTTTCTCAAACCGTACGTAAACCCGACTGAAAAACTGTCCAAGCTGACAGCAAAAGCCAAAAGCAGCAAAGAAACAATCTCCATATCCGTTTCTCCCTTTCTTGATCGGCAATTGTGACATATGCCTATTGGGTGAATCACAATATATATATGGAGAAAGGTCATCAACTGTGTTAGAAAAAAGTCATTCTGCTGCCGCCTGCTTGAACAGCTTCAGTTTATGATTTTTTTTGACAGCGGGCGCAAAAATGAGTGCCCCTTCCGCCGACCACGATTTTAGAAATCATCGTGCCGCACGTTTTGCACGGTTCATCCTTTTTGCCGTAGACGTAATGTTTGAGCTGAAACATTCCGATCTCCCCTTGAGAATTGATATAAGACCGGACGGTGCTCCCGCCCGCGTCAATCGCTTCCTGAAGGGTGTCTTTAATTTCTGTATGAAGCGTTTTTATCTGCCCGTCCGACAGACTGTTCGCTTTTGTCTCAGGATGAATACGCGCCCGGAATAAAGCTTCATCGACATAAATATTGCCGAGGCCGACGACCGCTTTTTGGTCGAGCAGGGCGGTTTTCACCGCGCGGTTCGTTTTTGCAAGCCGCTCTTTTAAATAAGCGGCGGTAAATGCTTCATCATCGGGTTCGGGCCCGAGCTGTGAAAGCGGTAATGCATTCCGTTCCTCTCCCGGCGCAAACAAATGCATCGTTCCGAATTTCCGGACATCCCGGTAGCGGAGCTGTGTTCCGTCCGTCATGTGAAACACGACGTGCACATGTTTATCGTCAGGCTCATCGGCCTGATGAAGACCGTATTTCCCCTCCATCCGCAGGTGGGACACCATGACATAATGATCCAAATGGAAAAGCAAAAACTTTCCCCTTCTTCCGATGGATCGGATCGTTTCTCCTGCAATCTGCCGCGCGAATTCCTCCGGCTCGGCGGGTTTTTTGATGATATTCGGCCATCTGATATCCGCCGATTCAATCGTTTTCCCCTTCACAAGACCGGTCAGAGTGCGCCGGACCGTTTCAACTTCTGGTAATTCCGGCACAATCATCACTTCCTTTTTTTCTGTTTATTTTGCATCGTACCAAGACGGCCCTGAAGCATAATCCGCCTTCAGCGGCACGTCTAATGCCAAAGCATGCTCCATCACTTCAGGAACCAGCTTCTCTAATATTTCAATTTCTTCCTTAGGCGCTTCAAAAATCAATTCATCGTGCACCTGAAGCAACAGTCGCGCCTTCAGGTTTTTTTCTTTCAGCTCAGCTGCCATGTCAATCATGGCTTTTTTAATAATATCGGCGGCGCTTCCCTGAATCGGCGTATTCATGGCCGTCCGTTCCGCAAAGCTCCGCAGGTTGAAGTTGCGGCTGGTCAGCTCAGGGATATAGCGGCGGCGCTGCATAAGTGTCGTCACATATCCTTTTTGTTTCGCTTCCTGCACCGATTCTTCCATATACGCCTTGACGCCCGGGAAGCTCTCCAAATAGCGGTCAATAAAAGCGCCCGCTTCTTTCCGGGTGATGCCGAGGTTTTGCGACAGCCCGTAATCACTGATGCCGTAAACGATCCCGAAATTGACGGCCTTTGCCTGGCGGCGCATCGCTTGTGTCACTTCATCTTCACTGACATGAAACACGTCCATGGCGGTTTTTGTGTGAATGTCCATGTCATTCGTAAACGCTTCGATCAGATTTTCATCTTTTGAAATATGCGCAAGCACCCTTAATTCTATTTGTGAATAATCGGCGGCGAAAATAAGCCAGTCCGGTTCGGACGGTACGAAAGCCTGACGGATTTTCCGCCCTTCCTCCAGCCGGATCGGAATATTTTGCAGGTTCGGATCCGTTGAGCTGAGGCGTCCGGTTTGAGTCAATGCCTGATTGAATCGTGTATGCACCTTATGAGAATCCTTGCGCGTGACTTTCAGCAGCCCTTCAATATAAGTCGATTGGAGTTTGCCGATTTGTCTGTATTGCAGAATGTATGCGACGATATCATGTTTGTCTGCGAGCTTCTCAAGCACATCAGCTGAAGTGGAATAGCCTGTTTTTGTTTTCTTTACTGGCGGCAGACCGAGTTTTTCAAACAGAATGACGCCGAGCTGTTTTGGTGAATTGATGTTAAACGGCTCACCGGCGATGTCATGGATTTTTTCTTCATATTCTTTCAGTTTTGCCTTGAGCTCTTCTCCCATTCGCTTCAGTCTTTCCACATCCACTTTGACGCCCATTGATTCCATTTCTCCGAGAATTAGCGCAAGCGGGAGTTCAAGATCTTCATAAAGCTCAAGCTGATTATTTTCTTCCAAAGCGTCAAGCAGTTTGTCACGGAGGCTGTTAACGGCAGACGCTTTCCGCGCGAGATGATCGGCAAGCTCTTTTTCAGCGGGAACGGCGCGTTTTGCGCCTTTTCCGTATACTGCTTCATCTTTTGAAACGATATTCAGCCCGTATTCTTTCGCTACGCTCGCGACATCGTCGTACGAATTGCCCGGGTTTATAATGTAGGCAGCAAGAAGCGCGTCAAATTCCGTTCCCTTCAGCTCAATTCCCTGCCAGCGCAAAGCGACGACGGAACGTTTGCTGTCGAACACCCACTTTTTCATCGATTCATCTTCAGCCCAAGATTTAAAAGCTTCAGACTGAATGGCGATTTCTTTCGGAATATAATAAAGACCTGTTTCATTCACGATGGAAAAGCCGAGGATCGGTTCTTCGTGATAGTTATCACCGATTTGTTCGACGACCAAAGCGGACGGCGAAACAAGCATATCTTCGGTGATTTCTTCTGCCGTTTCGACATTGATGTCTTCAAAATTTTCTTCCGCCGTTTCCCCGCTTTCTTCACCGAGCCGCTCAAGAAGCGTATTAAAACCGAGGTCTTTAAAAATGGCAACAACTTGTTCACGGTCAAACCCTTGGTAATCTAAATCTTCGGGCTTGACTTCAATCGGCGCATTTGTCATAATCGTCGCCAGCTCTTTGCTCATCAGGGCTTGTTCCTTATATTCTTCAAGCTTTTCTTTTAATTTTTTTCCGCTGACTTCATCAATGGAATCAAGCAGTTTCTCAACCGAATGGAACTGCTTTAAGAGCTTAATCGCGGTTTTTTCTCCGACGCCGGGGACGCCCGGTATGTTATCGGATGAATCTCCCATTAATCCCTTCATATCAATGATTTGCAAAGGAGTCAGACCGTACTTTTCCCGCACGTGCTCCGGCGTGTAATCTTCTACGTCGGTAATGCCTTTTCTCGTAATGGCAACGGTCGTTTTCCCGGTTGCAAGCTGGGTTAAGTCCTTGTCCCCCGAAACGACCTTCACTTCGAAGCCGTCTTTTTCAGCAGATACGGCAAGCGTGCCGATAATATCGTCCGCTTCATATTCAGGAAGCTCGTAGCGGCTGATGTTGTAGGCATCGAGGAGCTCACGGATGAACGGCATCTGTTCTGAAAGCTCCGGCGGCGTTTTTTGTCTTCCGCCTTTATATTCTTTAAACGTGCTGTGGCGGAAAGTGGTTTTTCCCGCATCAAAAGCCACCAGCATATGGGTCGGTTTTTCATCCTCCAGCATTTTCATTAAAATCATCGCAAACCCGTATACGGCATTTGTATGAATGCCTTTTTCATTGCTTAAAAGCGGCAATGCAAAAAACGCCCGGTACGCCAGACTGTTTCCGTCGACAAGCACTAATTTTTTTCGTTCCGTCATTCAATATCCTCCTAAGAGCAAAAGCTCGTCATTCCTCTGTTTTTTAATCTCACAGCTTCTCTTATTTTAACAAAGTTCAATTTGAAAGGAAAATGAGCGGACCCCGTGAAAACGCAAAAAAGGACGGGAACAAGAAAACGCGTTCCCGCCGTCAAAATTGGCTCCTTGGATGAAGGGGTTCTGTTATATCCTAACAAGATAGGTTTAACAGGTCATGAAGAAATTGTTAATCCTTTGTAAAGCTGATCACGCTGCCGGCGGCCGCTTCAGCGTCACAGTGAACACAGTTCCCTGTCCAGGCTCGCTTGTGACTTCGATTTTACCTTCATGGGCTTCTATTAAGTGCTTCACGATGGCGAGGCCGAGGCCGGTTCCTCCCGAGTTGCGGCTTCTGTCTTTATCCACGCGGTAGAATCTCTCAAATATCCGCGGGATCTCTTCTTTCTGAATGCCGATTCCCGTATCGGACACTTTGATATCGACAACGGTTTCTTTCACATGTACCGAAATCCCCACCGTCCCTTTTTCAGGCGTGTAGGTCAGGGCATTGTTCGCCAGATTCAAAAATACCTGCTTCAGCCTGTGCGCATCACCCGTCACAAAAATCGGCTCTTCCGGGAGATCGAGCTGAAAGCTGATGCCTTTTTCCTCAGCCTTATGCTGCAAAAGCGCCTCAATTTCATGCAGAATTTTTGCAGCATCAAAGGACTCTACGCGCATCGTAAAGTTTTGCTGCTCCATCTTGGATAAATCCAATAAATCCTGCACGAGAGATTGGAGCCGCTCACTTTCTTTCAGAATGATAGACAGAAAGTCTGAAAGCGCCTTTTCGTCTTTCATCGCTCCGTCTAACAGTGTTTCCGTAAATCCTTTAATCGAGGTGATCGGTGTTTTCAGTTCATGGGAGACATTGGCGACGAAGTCCTTTCTCATCTGCTCCAATTTTTTAATTTCCGTCATATCGTGAAAAACGAGGACGATGCCCTTCCATTCATCATCAGGGCCCATGATCGGAACGCCGTCAACTTCAAAGTAGCGCCGCTCAATGTTGATGGGAAGTCTGAGCAGCTGGCATTTTTTCGTCTCCGTCATAAAAATGTCTTCGACAAGCCGAATGATCTCCTCATGTTCAAACGCATCGTGGTAAAGGCGCCGAAGCAGACGTTCAGGCTTTGTATGAAACTGCTTCGTGTATGACCGGTTCACGAGATTGATAAAACCTCTCCCGTCTATTAAAATCAAACCGGATCCGATATTTTCAATGACGGTTAACAGACGATCGCGCTGCATATCCTGCGTTCTTGTCATTTCCATTAAATCGACCGCCAGGCTGTTCATCGCACGCCCGAGACGGTCCGACCGCCTTGCGTAACCGCTGTAGGAGCGGGCGTCGTAATTCCCTTTGGACAGCTCCGTCGCCACCTTTGTCGCGGCGTCGATTGATTTTTTGTAACGCGACGTCATGTTTGTATAAAAGAAAACGATAATGATAAAAGCGGTACAAAGACTTGCTGCCAGCATGCCCCACATTTCTCCGGTAACGCTTGAACCGCCGTTGATATCCGAGGAAACGAGTACATACCCCGCAATTTTCCCGGCGTCATTTTTTACGGCAGTGCCGCGGATGACTCTGCTTTTCGACTGTACGGCTTCCTCGCTTTTATTGTGAGAAATGAACTCCTTTACGGCTGAATCATCACCACGACTGCCGGAATGATATACGGCGTCACCCTTCTCGTTGAGCAAGGAGACGTTTATACCGAGGGTGCGGCCGGCGTCACGGATTACCGTTTCATTGCTTTTATTGCCGATTCGGCCGGTGTCAAGAAGGCCCGCTATGTATACCGATTCCTTTTTCAGCTGATCCGCCGTTCTTTCTTCAGCGGATGAAGAAATAAGCTGCTGTAAAAAAAGGCCGAGAACACTGAAAACCAATATGATACATACAACGAGTAAAGCGAACAGACGCACACGGACTTTATTCATTCATTTTTGGCTCCTCCAGTTTATACCCCAAACCTCTGATTGTTTTAATATAGATGGGTTTTTTGGTATTTGATTCGATTTTGTCGCGCAGATGGCTGATATGAACGTCAACAATCCGGGTATCCCCGGCAAAATCATAGTTCCAGACCGCGCTCAGCAGAAGATCTCTCGTCAGCACTCTTCCCTTGTGTTTTCCCAAATACAGAAGCAGTTCAAATTCTTTAGGCGTCAATTCCAGCTGTTCTGACTTGAAGTACGCTTCGTAATGCTCCGGAAGAATTTTCAGCTCGCCGATGAGGATCTGTCCGTCCTTTTCCTCTTCTCTGCCTTGTGACAGCGAAGAAATGTCAGCCCTTCTTAAAATGGCTTTCACCCGCGCAGTGACTTCCCGCGGACTGAACGGCTTTGTCATGTAATCATCCGCTCCGAGCTCCAGTCCCAGCACCTTATCAAATTCCTCATCTTTTGCTGTCAGCATCAAGATCGGAACCATCATTTTCTGCTGTCTGAGCTGTTTACAGACGTCGATTCCGTCCACTTTCGGCAGCATGACATCCAGTACGATTAAATCCGGATTTTCATTCTCTGCCAGCTCCAGAGCCTCTTCGCCGTCTGATGCGGTTATGACATCATAGCCGGACCGTTCCAGATTATACTGTAAAAGAGTAACGATAGATTGTTCATCATCTACAACTAAAATTTTTTTGTTCATGCTGCGCCCTCCGCTGTCTATTTTCCCCGACATCCAATTTTCTCTATTTTATGTGCTGCATATCACTTTATGATTTCATTTTATCCAATACTGCCCGTTCAGACAATTCGCCTTTTTGATCATTTTCAGAGAAAGGATCGCTCAGGGAAAAAGAAAACGCTTTCATTAATTGTAAAAAGAGGAAGGCTTCTGATTCGGAAGCCTTCCCTTTTTTCTTATGACAATACTTTCATCACGTTTTTGACAGATTCAACTGATTTACTCAGCTGCGCTTTTTCATAGTCTGTCAGTTCAAGCTCGATGATTTGCTCCAGGCCGTTTCCTCCGATAATCGTCGGTACGCCTAAGTAAATGCCTTCATGACCGTATTCGCCTTCTAAGTAAGCGATGGTCGGAAGCACGCGGCGCTGATCTTTCAAAATGGCTTCTACCATTTCAGTCAGTGATGCAGCAGGCGCGTAGTAGGCGCTTCCGTTTCCGAGAAGGTTGACGATTTCCCCGCCGCCTTTTCTTGTGCGTTCTACAATCGCATCAAGACGGTCTTTCGGGATAAGCGTTTCAAGCGGAATGCCGCCCGCATAGGAATAACGGACGAGAGGAACCATGTCGTCACCGTGTCCGCCAAGAACAAAACCGGTCACATCTTTTACAGACAGGTTTAATTCTTCAGCGACGAATGTTCTGAATCGCGCAGTGTCAAGCACTCCGGATTGTCCGATGACGCGTTCTTTCGGGAAGCCTGATTCTTTGTACACCGCATATGTCATCGCATCAACAGGGTTTGTCAATACAACGATAATGCAGTCAGGAGAATATTTCACGATCTCACGTGTGACGCTTCTCATGATTTTTTCGTTTGTAGATACGAGATCATCACGGCTCATGCCTGGTTTTCTCGCAATTCCGGCTGTGATGACGACGATATCAGAACCGGCTGTGTCCTCGTAGTTGGACGTGCCTGTGATTTTCGCGTCAAATCCTTGAACCGGACTTGCTTCGAGCATGTCTAGCGCTTTTCCTTTTGTCGGGTTTTCTAATTGCGGAATATCAACGAGCACAACGTCCGCAAGCTCTTTTTGAGCTGTAAGAAAGGCTGTTGTCGCTCCCGTAAATCCTGCTCCGATAACAGAAACTTTACTGCGTGTTTTTCCCATGATTCTCTTCTCCTTTTTTGGCTTCATTAGAAGTCTGCTTTAGGTTCAGTCCATGTTTTTGATGAGCTCTTCACCGAACTCTGAACATTTCACTTCAGTTGCACCGTCCATTAATCTAGCAAAATCGTACGTTACTACTTTTGAAGCAATCGTTTTTTCCATAGATTTAATGATCAAGTCAGCAGCCTCATTCCAGTTCAGGTGTTCAAGAAGAAGCACTCCTGAAAGAATGACGGATGACGGGTTGACCTTGTCAAGGCCGGCATATTTAGGAGCCGTTCCGTGAGTCGCTTCGAAAATCGCATGCCCTGTTTCATAGTTGATGTTCGCTCCCGGCGCGATTCCGATTCCGCCTACCTGAGCGGCAAGCGCATCAGAGATATAGTCTCCGTTTAAGTTCATTGTCGCCACGACGTCGAATTCGCTCGGACGGGTCAAGATCTGCTGAAGGAAAATATCAGCGATGCTGTCTTTGACGATGATTTTTCCTGCCGCTTCCGCTTCGCTCTGCGCTTTATCAGCCGCTTCTTTTCCGTCTTTTTCGACAATGCGGTCATATTCAGCCCAAGTGAATACTTTATCTCCGTATTCTCTTTCGGCAAGCTCGTAGCCCCAGTTTTTAAATGCCCCTTCAGTGAACTTCATGATGTTTCCTTTGTGGACAAGCGTGACAGACTTACGGCCGTTTTCGATCGCATACTCAATGGCAGCTCTGACTAAGCGGCTTGTGCCTTCTTCAGAAACAGGCTTGATCCCGATTCCTGACGTTTCAGGGAAACGGATTTTGTTAACACCCATTTCATTTTGCAGGAAGCTGATCAGCTTTTCAACTTCTTCAGAACCTTTCGCATACTCAATTCCGGCGTAAATATCTTCCGTATTCTCGCGGAAAATGACCATATCCGTATCTTCAGGACGTTTGACCGGAGAAGGCACTCCCGTGAAATATCTGACAGGGCGCAGGCACGTAAACAAATCAAGCTCCTGTCTCAGCGCCACGTTCAGAGAACGGATACCGCCGCCGACCGGCGTCGTCAGAGGACCTTTGATGGCGATGAAGTACTCTCTGATGTCTTCCAGTGTTTCGGCAGGAAGCCACTCACCTGTTTTATTATAAGCCTTTTCACCGGCATAAACTTCTTTCCACGTGATTTTTTTCTCGCCTTTATATGCTTTTTCAACAGCGGCTTCCAATACTTTAGAAGCGGCATTCCAAATATCAGGGCCTGTGCCGTCGCCTTCAATAAACGGGATAATCGGATTATTTGGTACGTTTAATACTCCATTAGAGACTGTAATTTTTTCACCTTGTGACACAATATTACCTCCCAGTATGTAATTCATATTTAGAAAACATTTTATTTTTCTTGTATAAAAAATAAAATGACTTTTCTCAAGATTCTATCAAAATTGTAAACCAATCCGGGCTTGATTAACAAGAGGCTAACGACATGAAAATCACCAGCCTCCCGTTTGATCAGGCTCTTTCATCAATCGGAACAAAAGTCTGCTTATCCGGACCCGTGTAATCAGCGCGCGGGCGGATGAGGCGGTTGTTATCGTATTGTTCAAGAATATGGGCGATCCATCCTGACATTCTGCTGACCGCAAAGATCGGCGTGAACAGATCGTGATCAATGCCGAGACTGTGGTAGACAGATGCGGAATAGAAATCAACGTTAGGCGGAAGTTTTTTCTCCGACGTCACGATTTCTTCGACACGGATTGACATCTCGTACCATTTGCTTTCACCCGTCAGATTCGTCAGGCGTTTGCTCATTTCTTTTAAGTGTTTGGCGCGCGGGTCTCCATGCTTATACACACGGTGTCCGAAGCCCATTACTTTTTCCTTTTTCTCCATTTTGCTGCGGATATAAGGCTCGGCGTTTTCCACTTCGCCGATTTCTGTCAGCATTTTCATGACGGCTTCATTGGCTCCGCCGTGAAGCGGTCCTTTTAAAGCGCCGATTGCGGCAGTGATGCCTGAGTAAATATCAGATAAGGTGGCGACACATACTCTCGCCGTAAATGTTGATGCATTCAGCTCATGATCCGCATGAAGAATGAGCGCTTTGTTAAACGCTTCCACTTCGATCGGAGAAGGCTCTTCACCGTTTAAGGTGTAAAGGAAGTTCTCCGCGATTCCGTACTCTTCCTTCGGTTCAACAGGATCAAGTCCTTTGCGGATTCTTGAGAAAGCGGCGACAATGCCCGGCACTTTCGCCTGCAGACGGATGGCTTTTCTGTAGTTCGCTTCCGGATTCATGACATCGGCTTCACTGTCAGTCAGACCGAGTAATGAAATCGCCGTCCGGAGCGCAGCCATTGGATGTACGTTATTGAGGGGATAGGATTTGAAGTGCTCAATGATTTCTTGTGGAACGGCAGCTTCTTTCGCAAGCTGTTTTTTCAGTTCAGCAAGTTCCGTTTTATTCGGCAGGCGCAGATGCCACAGCAAATAAATGATTTCTTCAAAACTTGCATTCTCTGTCAAGTCGTCAATATCGTACCCTACATATGTAAGGGTATCGTCGATAATAGAGCTTACAGATGATGTTGTTGCTACAACCCCTTCAAGACCGCGTGTTGCTGTCATATTCAACCTCTCCTTTTCAATCAAAATTCCCCTTTAAAGAGTATATAAAACATACGGCTTACTTAAAATGAGTCATGCAAACAATCCCTTTCCCCTTTAAGAAAATGCTTACATTTCACTGGTTGCGGTTACATAACCGGTATGCTTATAGAGGAACATAACAAATTCTTATAAGCTTATTTAAGTTTAAGCCTATTCTTATTATAAACAATAATCTGATTAATTTGTAGACTTTTAACTAAAAATGTTTTAAAAGCCCTATATATCAAGGCTTGGCGTTGATAAATTTAATCGCTTGCTTTCAGATGCTTTGTAAAACCATGTATTCTCATGTTTTCATTTGGGGGGAGCTTTGGGGAAACTTTAAAAGGACAGGCGCAACAACTTCACCGCAAATCCCTCCTTCTTTACCGGAGAAGGAGGGATTTTGTTTACTCGACTGAATCAATGTTCGGATCAGCTTCGGAAATCCATGTCTTGGTTTTAGTTGGCTCCCCGTACATGGAATGGAATCGTTTGACTGCATTTGCGCTGTTGTCGGCCCGTAAATATCCTCATCAAACCGTTCATCAATTGAAACTGACTCATTTACTGATGTAGGTGAAGTTAAATAAATGCAGAAAAACCCTCCTCATCTCGAGAAGGGCTCGATTTCTGCTTCTTTTTTCTAAATCAGTCCGAAGAAAAAACTGATGCCGCTCAACTTTTTAATCGAAGGGCTTCGGGTTCTCCAACTA
The DNA here is from genome assembly GCF_014872755.1 of Bacillus sp. Bvel1. Classification (NCBI taxonomy): domain Bacteria; kingdom Bacillati; phylum Bacillota; class Bacilli; order Caryophanales; family Bacillaceae; genus Bacillus; species Bacillus sp. Bvel1. The sequence continues at coordinate 858,686 of NZ_JAAOBZ010000007.1, forward strand.
TTTGCCCCTATGCTTTTCTTTTGCTTTTTGTTTTCTGATTAAATATTTTTGTTCCTTTATTTTTTCTCTTTGTTTTCTGTTCAGTTGTTTTTTCTTTTCTTTTCTTGCTTCAAGCTCCTGTTTTATCGCTTTTTGCGCCTTAGTTGATATCCCGATATTTTTCATCTCTTTAGAAGCTTGCCGTTGTAATCTTTTTGGGTTTAACTTCTTAGATTTTGCTTTAACACAAACCCCTGTTTGTTCAGTGCGGGAGAGAGTCTGTAAAAGTTGATTATGAACAAAATGCATGATTTCTGAATCCTTGGGCTCTTTTCCAAACAAATGACGAACTGCTCTTAATTTCCCATCATTCACAACTTCAATGACTCCTACCCAAAACTGACCATCGTAGTAAACCGTTAATTTCATAACGATTCCCTCCTCCTAAATTTACTGAAGAATGATGGACATCCCGAGGAGGGGAAGGTTACTGACATTTTAAATAATGCATCCGGACTACCAACCGAATTGTGTTTTTTCATTCTCATTATAAATTTAACAAACTTTCAAATTGAAGGAAAGGGTCTCCGCTTATTTTAACAACACTTCAAGTTTTAATTTGGTTCAAGTGCATAAATTCCATCAGCTTTTAATCCATTCATCAATTGGAACCGCCTTACTGCATCCGCTGTCATCGCACAATATGCGCCGGCGATTCCGAAGTTCTTTGTTACATGGTAAGCCACTTCATTCCTCGGAATAATGCAAATGGCATTTGTCTGAACTACAAAATGCCCTGCAAACTCTTATTTTCACCCGCAAAAAAAAGCAGCTTTACGCCGCTTTTTTACTTTATGAAGTGAATATTTTAACGATTTGCATGGCCAAGTAGGCGATTCCGGCGCCGATTAACGGGCCGACGGCGACGCCTCCGAAAAGCGCGACGGCAAGTATCGTGCCGATGACCAGCGCCGTTGTAATATGAGGGTCGTTTTCCAATAAAGTGAGACCGTTTTTGGCGATTAAGGCAACCGCGATCCCGGCACCGAGAGCGATCCACGCATAATATGATTTCATCGCTTCTCCGAGCTGTTTAAAACCGATATCACCTGTGGCAATCGGCACTAAAACGGCGATTGTAATGACGGTGACCCCCCAGTTGATGCCTTTTGACTGAATAACCGGAAATAGTTTCTGATCAAGACCGACAGCTTTTATCACAATGAGAAAGCCGACGGCAAAAAGCAATGACTGATTTTTGGCTACCAATGCGATGGCCAGCAATAATAGTAAAAATAAATTCGCCTGTGTAAACATCCTGAAAGCACCCTCTTTCATCATATCTGTAATCATATCCTTTTTTTTGACGAATAAACTAATGTAATAGGACGTGCCGACCGAGAGGAGGATCGATGTGAATCCGCACTATGCAACTGTTTTTTTCCGCGCGCTGTTTGTACTCGCTGCGGCCGGCGGCGCTTTAGCGGCCGGTTACGCCTCATTTCCGTTAACTTATCCGTTTCTGATCGCCCTTATTCTGTCATCAGCGATCATTCCCGTTGTTGACTGGCTGGACAAACTGACGGGGCTGCCCCGGTCAGTCAATACAGTCATTGTCCTGGTCTTCTTTTTGCTTATTCTTCTCGGCGCGGCAACATTTCTCGTTGCGGAAATCATTTCGGGAACCGCCTATCTGGCCAAAACGCTCCCTCCCCATATCAGCGCCTTTATGACGTATTGCGAAGAGCTGTTCACTTCCCGCATTCAGCCATTGTACCACGAGCTGACCGTCCTATTTAACGGGCTGGAAACCAATCAGCAGGCTTCCATCGTGACGCATATTCAGACCCTCGGTGATACAGCCGCTAAAAATGCGGGGCTCATGCTTTCACATCTTTTGGAGCTGGTGCCGAAATGGATTGCCTTCCTTCCCAATACAGCTGCCGTCTTCATTTTCGCAATGCTGGCGACTTTTTTTATGACAAAGGACTGGCATAAGCTGAAGGCGCTGCTTTATTCCATTTTTCCGGAACGGGTTTCGGCAAACGCCAAGGCCGTATCGGGAGAGCTGAAAAAAGCGATGGCAGGTTTCATTAAGGCGCAGGCCGTGCTCATACTTTTCACGATGATCATTGTCTTTATCGGACTTTTTCTTTTAGGGATTGAGCATGCGGCAACCATCGCCTTTTTTATCGGCCTGGTTGATCTGCTCCCGTATCTCGGCGCCGGGTCGGTCTTTGTTCCCTGGATTATGTATTTGGCCATTGCCGGTCAGCTTCCTCAAGCGATCGGTCTCGGTGTTTTATATATTGTGGTTCTCATTCAGCGCCAGCTGACGGAGCCGAAAATTTTAAGCAAGTCAATCGGACTTGATCCGCTTGCGACCTTAATCGCCCTGTTTGCCGGCTTTAAATTGTTCGGATTTTTAGGACTGGCTGCCGGGCCCGCGCTGCTCGTTTTCATTCAGGCCTTTATCACAACGGGCGCTCTAAAAGAAATATGGGCCTATATTACTGTTCAATCCAAATAAAAACAGCAGCCCTGTAAGAAGGCTGCCGTTTTTTATTTGATAATGATCCGCTTGTTTTTTGACATCCCTCTCAGCCATTTGAACAAAAGCGGCTTCATGCGGTTCCGAGTGAACGGAATCAGAAGACAGGCCCCTGCAATATCGGACAGAAAACCCGGAAGCATCAAAAGCAGGCCTCCGAAAAAGACGCATATTCCGTCAAGAAGCGCTTCCCCCGGCATTTTGCCGTGCTGCAGGTCGCGCATCACCCGATGATACACATCGGTTCCCTGTCTTTTTGCCACCAAAGCGCCTAACACGCCTGTCAAAATGATGAGAAGGAAGGTCGGAAAAATACCGAGCCATTTTCCCGCCAGCAGAAACAAACCGATTTCAATTGCCGGACATACGATAAACAGTAAGAATAACACTCTCATTTTTCTGCCCTCCTGCCCTTCTAAAAGCGCGTCACCGCCCGCATGGGAATAGGAAAATCAACCTAAAGACAAAAGAGAAGGGAGAACCCCCCTCTCTTTTTTAAAGCTGTTTAAAGAACGCTTGCGCGGCCTTCATACACAGCGCCGCGGGCAGCGTCAACTGTGATAACCTGTCCTTCTGTTAAAACTGAAGTTGCGTTCTCAAGGCCGACGATAACCGGAATGCCCAAGCTTAAACCGACAACGGCTGCATGGCTTGTCAGACCGCCTTCTTCAGTGATGAGCGCTGATGCTTTTTCAAGTGAAGCGATCATGTCGCGGTCAGTGCTTGAAGCAACCAATACTGCGCCGTCTGTCATTTTTTGTTCAGCTTCTTTCGCATTTTTTGCAACAACGACCGGACCGAATGCAGATTTGCGTCCGATGCCTTGCCCTTTCGCGATAATGCTGCCGACAGTGTGGACTTTCATCAGATTCGTCGTGCCTGATTCACCGACAGAACCTGCTGTAATGACAATCAGATCACCGCGTTTCACGATGCCGCTGTCAAGTGATTTTTGAACCGCGTCTTCAAGCATTTCATCTGTAGAATTCGCGTTTTGGCCGCTTGACGGGAATACACCGAATACAAGGCCGAGTTTGCGTGATACAGACTCATTAACCGTAACGGCTACAATCGGAGCCTGCGGACGGTATTTCGCGATCATACGCGCCGTATGGCCGCTTTCTGTAGGCGTCACGATAGCTGCCGCACTCAGATTGATCGCCGTGTGCGCAACTGATTGGCCGATCGCATCGGTAATCGTCATGCCGACCTGATCTCTGCGTTTAGACAGAATTTCTTTATAGTTCAGAGATTCTTCCGTGCGTGTGGCGATGTTAAACATTGTTTGAACCGCCTCAACAGGATATTGTCCCGCAGCCGTCTCACCGGAAAGCATGATCGCATCTGTGCCGTCGAAAATGGCGTTGGCAACGTCACTTGCTTCAGCACGTGTCGGACGAGGGTTGCGCTGCATGCTGTCTAGCATTTGTGTCGCAGTAATAACCGGTTTGCCCAGCGCGTTGCATTTTTTGATCATTTCTTTTTGCACGAGCGGCACTTCTTCGGCCGGAATCTCTACGCCGAGGTCTCCGCGCGCTACCATTAGGCCGTCAGATACTTCCAGGATCGCATCCAGGTTGTCCACGCCTTCCTGGTTCTCGATCTTAGGAATGATTTGAATGTCAGACGCGTTATGCTCTTCAAGCAGTTCGCGGATTTCCAGGACATCCGTAGAACGGCGTACAAATGACGCAGCGATGAAATCAACGCCTTGCTCGATACCGAATATGATGTCTTTGGCGTCTTTTTCAGTAATTCCGGGAAGGTTGACGCTGACGCCGGGAACGTTTACGCCTTTTTTATTTTTCAGCGTGCCGCTGTTTAAGATTTTTGTTTTGATTTCGTGTTTTTCCGGATTTGATTCCAGCACTTCCAATCCGATTAAACCGTCATCCAGCAGGATGATAGACCCTGCTGACACGTCGTCTGCCAGGCCTTCATAAGAAACTGAGAATTTTTCAAGCGTTCCCAGCACCTGTTTCGTAGAAACGATAATTTCATTTCCCGCCTGAAGCTCAAGCGCGCCGTTTTCCATATCGTGCGTGCGGATTTCCGGACCTTTCGTATCGAGGAGAATCCCCACGTTTTTGCCGAGCTTTTTGCTGGCTTCTCTGATGTTTTTGATTCTTGCGCCGTGCTCTTCGAAATCACCGTGTGAAAAATTCAGACGAGCAACGTTCATACCCGCTTCCATCAATTTTGTCAGCATTTCTACACTTTCACTGGCCGGACCGATTGTACAAACGATTTTTGTTTTTTTCAACTCGTTCACTTCCTTCTGAAATCTTCAGCTTCTTCCGCCTTAAATAGACAGTTCTTTTGAAAGCTGATACATGTTTGGTTCAACAGTATGTTTTGATTCTAAAATTTCTATAATATCATGGTCTACAAGCTTGTTGTTTTGTATACCTACGCAGCGTCCGCCTTTTCCTTTAAGCAGAAGCTCAACCGCGTAAGCGCCGAGGCGGCTTGCAAGAACCCGGTCAGAAGCGCTTGGAGATCCGCCGCGCTGGATGTGCCCTAAAACGGATACCCGTGTTTCAAGGTTCGTTTCTTCTTCGATGCGTTTTCCGAATTCAACCCCGCTGCCTACCCCTTCTGCAACGATGATGATACTGTGTTTTTTGCCGCGGTCGTGCCCTCTCTTCAAACGGCCGATAATTTCCTCCATATCGTAGTCCGCTTCAGGAATTAAAATTGATTCCGCTCCGCCTGCAAGACCTGCCCATAAAGCAATGTCGCCCGCATGGCGCCCCATCACTTCAATAACGTATGTACGCTCATGAGACGTAGCGGTGTCACGGATTTTATCAATCGCATCAATTACGGTGTTTAACGCCGTATCAAATCCGATCGTAAAATCAGTTCCCGGGATGTCATTATCTATCGTACCCGGTACACCTACACACGGAAACCCGTGTTCCGTTAATTTTTTCGCACCCATGTATGAACCGTCTCCGCCGATGACGACAAGACCTTCAATGCCGAGTTTCTTTAAATTTTCGATTCCTTTTTCACGGCCTTCAACTGTTTTGAATTCAGGACATCTGGCCGTATACAGCTTTGTTCCGCCGCGGTGGATGATGTCACCGACCGAACCCAGCTCCAGTTTTTCTATTTTCCCGCTGATTAATCCTGAATAACCGTTATAAATTCCGTACACTTCGACGTCGTGGTAGATAGCTTTCCGCACAACCGCGCGCACCGCAGCGTTCATACCCGGGGAATCCCCGCCGCTCGTTAAAACTCCTATACGCTTCATTTCCTATTCACCTCAGCAACTATATATGTTAAACATATCATGATCATTGCCCTAAAACAATGAAAAGGGACGCCTGAGCTCCCATGAAACCTTACCTATTATACAATTAAATAAATTGTTTTTAAATAAAATTTAAGGAATATCACAAAAATCACAAAAAATAAACGTGAGCCATAGGCTTCACGTCTATTCAGTTTACCCCGATATATTGATCCTCAACCGAAACTTTCCCGATTGCTTTATATTTTTCATAGCGCTGTGAGATCAACTCTTCGGCGTTCAATCGAAGAAGAGATTTTAACGTTTCTTTAAGAATACCGTCAATGTAGCCCGCCTGCTGCTTGATATCATGGTGAGCTCCGCCCTTCACTTCTTTAATCATATCATCAATAATTCCTAATTCTAATAAATCGGGCGCAGTAATCTTCATGGTTTCGGCCGCTTTTTTCGCAAGGCTGGAGTCTTTCCACAAAATGGACGCGGCTCCTTCAGGAGAAATAACGGAATACGTCGAGTTCTCAAGCATCAGCATGCGGTTGCCCACACCTAACGCAAGCGCGCCTCCGCTGCCGCCTTCCCCGATGACGATACAAACGACAGGCACTGTCAGGCCGGCCATCTCGAACAGGTTCTTGGCGATGGCTTCACTTTGTCCCCGTTCCTCCGCCGCTTTACCCGGGTACGCTCCTTTCGTGTCGATGAAGCAGATAATCGGGCGGTTGAACTTATCCGCCTGCTTCATGAGACGAAGCGCTTTGCGGTAGCCCTCAGGGTGAGGCATCCCGAAATTGCGGACAAGGTTTTCTTTCGTGTCTTTTCCGCGCTGATGTCCGATGACGGTGACCGGCATGCCGTGATATTTGGCGACTCCGCCGACAATCGCAGCATCATCTCCGTATGTTCTGTCTCCGTGGCACTCAAAAAAGTCGGTAAACAGGTATTGAATGTAATCAAGCGTCGTCGGCCGGTCGGGAAGGCGTGCGATCTGCACTCTGTCCCACGGCTTCAGGTTTTTATAAATCTCATCCTGGAGCTTGCTGAGCCGGTCTTCAAGCCTTGCGATTTCAGCGCTTAAATCCATCTCCGAATCTTGGGTGAATTTTTTCAGTTCGGCAATTTTCGTCTGCAGTTCAATCACCGGTTTTTCAAATTCTAATCTTGCAGCCACTCATGCTCACCTCCTGTTTGGTGCATGTCCAGCAGAAATGCGAGTTTGTCTTTCATGTCGTTTCGGTGAATCACCGCATCAAGCTGGCCGTGCTTTAATAAAAATTCCGCCGTCTGGAAATCTTCCGGCAGTTTTTCCCCGATCGTCTGTTCAATAATACGTCTTCCTGCAAATCCGATCAAGGCGCCCGGTTCAGCGAAATTATAATCACCGAGAGACGCGAAACTGGCCGATACGCCGCCTGTCGTCGGGTGGGTCATGACAGAAATAATCAGTCCCTGCTCCTCACTGAACAGTTTTAATGCAGAGCTTGTCTTTGCCATTTGCATAAGACTTAAGACCCCTTCCTGCATACGTGCGCCGCCGGAAGCGGTAAAGATGATAAACGGGACTTTTTCCTCTTTTGCTTTTTCAATTGCAAGCGTGATTTTTTCGCCGACAACCGAACCCATGCTGCCCATTCGGAATGTTGAATCCATGATCGCGATCACGGCAGGGAATCCGCTGATGGTTCCTTTGCCGGTAACCACCGCTTCATTCAGCGATGTTTTCTCACGGTCTTTTTCGATTTTTTCTAAGTATTCCGGGAAACCGAGCGGGTTTTCAGATATCATTCCCTGGTTGAATTCTTCGAATGAATCTTCATCCAGGAGGCTTTCAATGCGCTGCTTTGCATTCATCGGGAAATGGTGCCCGCAGTTCATGCAGACGCGCAGGTTTTTATCTAACTCTTTTGTGAGCATGATTTTTTTACATTTGGGGCACTTTGTCATAATGCCTTCCGGAACATCATGTTTTGCCTGCTCAGACGGCACGGAAGCATATTTTTTCTTTTTTGTGAATATATCCTTTAACAAATGATTACCTCCCTTTTGTGAAGGGTTCTCTTCACTGCATGTCTTCCGATTAGATAGACTTAATAATAACTTTACCGAAACTATTGTACTTTTTTTGTCAAACGGTGTCATCCTCCATTCGACATTTTTTGCTGCAAAACAGACGGAAACGGACGGATTTCATACCGTAAAAAGCGTTGTTCAGCCTTATCTGTCAGCGTTTTCAAAAGAAATAAGGATTCTGCTGAAATTTTTTTAAGACCTGCCCTTAAAAAAATGCCAGCAGTCCGTATATTGAACAGCAGCGCGTTGTTTTTTCCAACGCGCTGCCATTTCAATTTTTGTGTTATTATTCGCCGATGACTGTGAGCTGTCTTGTTTTTTCAGCCACTTCTTCAGGATCGACCGTAATTCTGGCGACGCCCGTTTCCATCGCTGCTTTCGCAACAGCTTTCGCAACGGCAGGAGCCACGCGTTTGTCAAACGGAGCCGGGATGACATAATCAGCGCTTAATTCTTCCTCTGAAACAAGGGAAGCAATCGCTTCAACCGCAGCAATTTTCATTTCTTCGTTGATGTGAGTCGCGCGAACGTCAAGCGCCCCGCGGAAAATTCCAGGGAATGCCAGCACGTTGTTAACCTGGTTCGGGAAATCAGAACGGCCTGTTCCGATTACGCTAGCGCCGGCTGCGCGCGCGTCTTCAGGCATGATTTCCGGATTCGGGTTGGCCATTGCGAAGATAATCGGATCTTTCGCCATGCTCTCCACCATTTCTTTCGTCAGCGCGCCTTCGACTGATACGCCGATAAAGACGTCTGCATCTTTAATGACATCCTGCAGCGAACCGTCGTTGCGGTCTTGGTTTGTAAACTTGGCCACTTCGTTTTTCACCGCGTTCATGCCGGCCGGACGCCCTTCGTAAATCGCTCCTTTAGAGTCGCACATCACGATGTCGCGTACGCCGAAATGGTAAAGAAGCTTAATGATCGCGATGCCTGCCGCTCCCGCTCCGTTTGCCACAACTTTAATGGATGACATGGATTTTCCTGATAATTTCAGGGCGTTTACAAGTCCGGCAACGGTTACGATGGCAGTGCCGTGCTGATCATCGTGGAAAACCGGAATGTTTGTTTCTTTTTTCAGGCGCTCTTCGATAATGAAGCAGTTCGGCGCCGCAATATCTTCAAGGTTGACACCTCCGAATGTCGGTTCAAGCAGCTTCACAGTGTCAATGATTTTGTCCACATCGTTTGTGTCAAGCGCGATCGGGAATGCATCCACGCCCGCGAAACTTTTAAACAGCACCGCTTTCCCTTCCATGACCGGAAGTGAAGCTTCAGGCCCGATATTACCGAGACCGAGAACGGCTGATCCGTCTGTTACGACTGCTACCATGTTCCCCTTCATTGTATAATCATATACTTTATTTTTATCGTCATAAATCTCTTTACAAGGCTCAGCTACTCCGGGAGAGTAGGCAAGGCTTAAGTCGTCCGCGTTTCTGACTTCTACCTTTGCTTTTGATTCCAGCTTTCCTTGATTTACTTTGTGTAAATGTAACGCTTCTTCTCTTAATGACATTCTAAACACTCCTTTAAGTACTTTGTTACATATTCTGCCGCATAGACTGGTACAATCGCTGGAGGTGAAAAATTTCAGAATCTTTAAATAAGATAGCACAATTGTTTCAATTGTATAACAAAACGATTATTGTTACCACTATTTTAACACGACGTTTTCGCGGCCCAGCAGCTCTTTTAAACGGTATAACGCCTGATGGTCCGCCTGAATATGAAAAGTATCCGGCAGCCTGATCGTCTGCTTGTCTTTTTCATAATATAGATAAACGCCGGTTTCCCCTTTATGCTCCAGTAAAATACGCTTCATCTTTTCCAAAAACTCCTGATTGTGCCGGCTGCCTTCGATTTTGATGTAAACAGACGGCGCTCTGTCTGCCTCCGTCTGTTCAAGAAGAGAGGCGGATGACATGATGAATTGTGTCTTCTCCTGACGCTCTTCCATTTTTCCGGCGGCGAATAAAAGCGCGCCTTCTTTTAACAGCGGAGACAGCCTTCTATATTGGTCAGGAAACACGACGGCTTCCATTTCTCCCGTTTCATCGCTTAATGTGAGAAACGCCATATGCTGACCTGTCTTTGTCCGAATCGTTTTAATGCCCGCGAGCAAAGCGCCGATTGACAGCTGTCCCTTCGGCATCTGCCGCGCTGCTGTGATCGTTTGCGCCCCCCGTTTTTTCAGGAGATCCCTGAAAGCAGACAAAGGATGGCTTGAGAAATAAACACCGAGAGCTTCTTTTTCGAACCGAAGCTTGTCCACGAGCGGAAATTCCTCAGCCTCTACATATTTTGGCTTAATGGAAAACGATTCTTCCAAAAACAATCCCATTTGGTCATCGTCTGCACGAAAAAGTTCAGCGTGCTCTAAAGCCACATCAACGGAGGCCAGCAAGGCGGCGCGATTTTGATTGAATTCGTCCATGGCGCCAGAAAATATAAGGGCTTCGATGGTTTTCCGATTCACGCTTTTTGCAGGTACGCGAAAGCAGAAATCGAAAAGATCCTCGAACGGTTTATGTGTTCTTGCTTTATAAATATCTTTCACTGCCGAGACGCCTACGTTTTTAACGGCCCGCAAACTGTATCTGACGGCTCCGTTTTCCGGCGCAAACGGAAAACCGCTTTTGTTTATTGACGGCGGAAGGACTTGAATCCCGCTCCCCTTCGCTTCATGCAGATATTGCGATATTTTGTCCTCATTGCCGATGACGCTCGTCAACAGCCCGCACATAAAATATAGCGGATAATGCGCCTTTAAATAGGCGAGCTGATAGCCGATCATGCTGTATGCGACAGCATGGCTTCTGTTGAATCCGTAGTTAGCGAATTTTACAATCAGATCGTAGACCTCGTTTGCAGTGACTACAGAATACTCCTTTTTTAAGCACCCTTCAACAAAATGGCTTCGCTCTCTGTCCAGAATGTCCTTTTGCTTTTTGCTGACAGCCCGTCTGAGCAGATCCGCTTCACCTAATGAAAACCCTGCCATGCGCGAGGCGATCATCATTATCTGTTCTTGATAGACGATGACGCCGTAAGTGTCACTGAGAATATTTCTTACGTCCTCGTGCGGCACTTCCACACGCGCCCGTCCGTGCTTCCGATCGATAAATAACGGAATATTTTCCATCGGTCCCGGCCTGTAAAGCGCGTTAACCGCGACAATGTCTTCCAGTCTTGACGGCTTCAGGCGCTTCAGCACGTTTCTCATCCCTGATGATTCCAGCTGGAAAATACCCGTCGTATCACCGTTTGACAATAGCGAGAACGTTTTTTCATCCTGATAAGAAATCTCGGAAAAATCAATTTTCGTATTCGTCTCTTTTTCAATCATCGTTTTAATGGATTCAATAAGCGTCAGGTTGCGCAAACCTAAAAAGTCCATTTTCAAAAGACCGAGATCTTCCAGGTGATCCATCGCATACTGCGTTAAATACACGCCGTCATGCCCTTCTTGAAGAGGGACAACTTCCGAAAGCGGCTCTTTACTGAGAACGACCCCGGCCGCGTGTGTTGACGTGTGTCTCGGAAGACCTTCGATTTTCCTTGCGATCTGAAACACTTTATGAAGAACGGCGGATTCGGACAGCCGCCTGTTCAGCTGAGCGGACTGCCGCCTTGCCTCCTCAAGCGTCATTCCCGGTTTCGACGGGATCAGGCGGGCAAGCTGGTCGGCTTCTTTCGGGCTGATTCCGAACACTCTCCCGGTATCCCTTAACGCCGCCTTTGCGGCCAATGTCCCGAAGGTGATAATCTGGGCGACGTGCATGGCCCCGTACTTATTTTGCACATACTGAATGACCTCATCCCTTCTCGTATCAGGGAAATCGATATCAATATCCGGCATGCTGATCCGCTCGGGATTAAGAAATCTCTCAAACAGCAGAGAATGTTTAAGCGGATCCACGTCGGTAATGAAAAGCGAGTAAGCGACAAGCGAGCCTGCCGCGGACCCCCTTCCCGGGCCTGTCACAATGCCCTTTTCATGCGCGTACTTCATAAAGTCCCATACGATGAGAAAATAATCACTGAATTTCATGCGCCTGATGACGTCCAGCTCATATTCAAGCCGGCGGACAGCCCGCTCATCAGGAGTGCCGAAACGGAGACGCAGCCCCTCATGACAGATCTCCGCCAAATAGTCATCGGCTGATTTGCCGTCCGGCGCCGGAAAAGACGGAAGCTGTGTCTGTCCGAGGCTGACATCGACCCGGCATTGCCGGGCGATACGGGCGGCTGCTTCAACCGCTTCCGGATGCCGCGTGTAAAGCTCTGCCATTTCTTCAGGCGTCCTCAAGTATAAGTCCGGCAGATTCCCGCTCTGATCCTCCCATTTCTCTCCGGCTTTAATAGCGCACAGACAGCGGTACGCATCTTGATCTTCTTTCTTGATATAGCGGACATCCCCCGCAGCGCAGACAGCGATTTCCGTCTCGGCTGACAGGCGGAGAATCTCTTCTGATAACGTCTCATGTCCTTTAAACGGCTGGTACCCTAAATAAAAACGGCCGTCTCCGAACAGCTCCCGGAATCCTTCGGCAGCCCGGACCGCTTCTTCAAACTTCCCGGCTTGAAGCAGGCTTTCAATGTACCCGTTTTCACCGGGCGTAATGGCGATCAGCCCCTCATGATAGCTCTTCATCCATTTTCGCTTCATGCCGCCCTTTGCCATGGATTGCAGCGCACTTGAGATTTTCACCAGGTTCTGATAACCGGTGTTTGTCTCCGCTAAAAGAATGAGCGGGTGTGCTTCAAGCTCCGTATCGTCCGTGTATATAGAAGCCGTCAGACCGATAATCGGCTTAATTCCGTTTGATTTGCATGCTTTATAAAACTCAATGGCGCCGTACATCACATTTTCGTCGGTCAGCGCCAATGATGAATATCCGAGTTCCTTCGCTTGTGTAACAAGCTCTTTTACAGAAGCGGCGCTGTTTAACAGGCTGTAGCCGCTATGTACTTGCAGGTGAACAAAAGACAATGCCGCCACTCCTTTCCCATACGTTCATTTTGCCTTTCTACATTATAAGACGGGTTTTCTTAAGAAACAAATGTTCTTTTTTGACTCATCATCATACTTGTCCGTTTCGCTCAATATGATAGAAAAGTGAGGTGGTGTATATATGGATCAGGAAGCCGGCTTTATGGCGAATTTCATCAGCAGTTATTTTATCGCCCTCGGTGTGTTGCTCGGCGGCGCGCTGATCGGCGGCCTCGGAGCTTATTTATCAGGCGAGCCTCCGCTGACGGCGATCACAAAATTGGCGAACAGGCTGAAGATCTGGGCGCTTGTCGCGGCCATCGGGGGAACATTTGACGCGGTATACAGTTTCGAGCGGGGGCTGTTTGAAGGCAACACGCGCGACATCTTCAAACAGCTTCTTTTAATTATTTCAGCAATGGGCGGCGCGCAGACCGGCTGGCTGATTATTTCATGGCTGACCCAGGAGAATATGTCATCATGAGAATTCCCGAGTATTATAAAAAACCGGGATGGCAGCGTTTTTTTGCGGGAATGATGTGCGGAGCCATCATCAGCTGGCTGTTCTTTCTGTTTACATACGGAACGTTTCAGGAAGAACAGGTGACGTTAATTGAAAAGCAGCGGGAGCACGCGCGGGATTTAAAAAACCAAATCTCCATCTATCAGAAAGATCTTCATAAATTAAATGAGGATAATAAGCAAAGACTTCTCATCCAAAGTGTTGATGTGAAGCTGATTAATTGGGAAAAATACAGAATCGCCCAGCCTGACAAGATGAAATTTGAGGAACAGGTGAAAGATAATATTTCTGAAGTCATCACAAAGGATATTGAAAGCGTGTATAAAACAAAGGAGCTTTTAAAACGGACGATTGAAAACAAAATATACACCATAAATGAGAAGGAATTTAAAGCTGAAGTAAAGGAACTGACGATTTATACGAGATTGTCTGTCGAAATTCATATTTCTTTTGCGACGTAATTATGTCATTTTTAAAAATTTTCCATAGATCTGTCGCTTTTTTCTCCGCTTTTTTATAAACTGTAGATGAGACATTTTCAACGATTCTGAAGGGAGGAAGGGAAAATGGAGGTTTTTAGTGAACGCCGCTTGGCAAAAGATCATGCAGCCCGAATCAGACAAGGCTATTCCGCATATGCAGAAACAGACACACTCGCTTCCCTCATAAAAAAAGAACTCCAAATCTGTAATCTCCGCGTCTACGAAGACCTGACTGAATTCGGCTGCTGGTTCATCCCCGTGACAGATGAACACTAAGAAAGAGGGTCTCCCCTCTACTTGTGTTCGTTACATACCTCTTCCAGATCAGCAAGAATCTGATCGGTTTCATCCCAGCTGAAGATGGATGCGCCGGCCGCAAGCGGATGTCCGCCGCCATTGTATTTCCGGGCAATTCCGTTGATGACCGGACCTTTTGAACGGAACCGGACTCTGATTTGATCGTCTTCTTCTACGAAAAACACCCAAGCGCGGATACCCGAAATATTTCCGAGTGTTCCGACAAGCTGCGACGCTTCAGAAGCAGTGGTTCCATATGTCTCCAAAATGTCTTTTTTAATGAAAACGGAAGCGACGCCGTTTTCAGACAGTGACACATTTTGATAAATAAAGCCGTTAAGCTTCACCACATTTAATTTTGTTTCATACAATTGATTGAACAGCTCTGACGATGAAAATGGGAACTCAATGAGCTCTCCCGCGTATTTTAATGTCTTTTTTGTGGTGTTCGGGAATAAGAAGCGCCCCGTATCACCGACGATACCAGCGTAGATCAGCTCAGCTGCTTTCGTATTCAGTTTCCAGCCGTGCTGCTTTCCTTCCAGGTACAGCTCATAGATCATTTCGCTTACGGAGCTTGCATTCGTATCGACCCATAACAGATCGCCATACGGATCTTCATTTGGATGGTGGTCTATTTTCATGAGCTTTGCGCCGGAATGGTAGCGCTGATCGTCGACCCTGCCTTGGTTTGCGGTGTCGCACACGATGACAAGAGCATCTTTATAGGTTTCGTCATCCACCTCATCGAGGGAATATAAAAAAGACAAGGACGGTTCAGGCTGTCCGACGGCAAAAATATTTTTTTCGGGATACGTTTCCCGCAGGATTTCCGTAAGGCCGCACTGTGAACCGTAGGCGTCCGGGTCAGGCCTCACATGTCTATGTAAGATAATGGTGTCATATAATGATATGGTTCTGATCAGTTCGGATTTCATCGTTTTCTCCTTTTCGTTTTTATTCATTTAATCATACTCTTTATCCATGGAAAAGGAAAATCTTTCAGCAACGGTATAAACGGTTTTGCAAACTCATATAATGGAGGATTTCATTTATGCTGGTTTTTGTTTTTCTCATCGGGCTTTCTGCCTGCTTTTACGTGTATTACAAAGTAAAAGGAATCCAGACGAAACGGGCGCTGGAGAAGGAATGTTTTTCGGCTAAATCAAGTATGGCATTAGGCGCGCTGGTGCTTTTGTACGGAGTAAACCAAATGATTCTGTTCCACTCCGTCCTGACCCTGGTCATCGGCGGCGTCTTCATTTTAATCGGAGCAGGCAGCGCATGGGCCGGGTATAAAGCCTATAAGCATTATGAGCCCATCCATGCAAAGGAAGCGGAGAGGGACCACGCATAATGAATGCCAAGGGACCCGGGTGTGTCCCTTAACTTCTCTCCATCAGCTGCACCATGAGCATCGCTTTTGAAACGATGCCGCTTTGGCTTGACACTTCCACTTCCATTTTCCCGAATTTCCGGCCCGCCTCTAAAATGCGCGGTTTCACTTCTATGACTGACTCCATCTGTACGGGCTTCAGGAAGAAAATCGTAATGCTTTCAATGACCAGCTCGCCGCGTTTGCGGGAGCGTAAAAATCGGCTGGCGGCCTGGGTTAAAATCGTTGTAAACACCCCGTAAGAAATCGTGCCGAGCTGATTGGTCATTTGCGGCGTGACTTCATATTGATAAACGGCCGGCGTTTTGTTATCTTCCTCTTCTTTAAATCCCCTTGAAACAATATCATCCAGCTTTTCCCCGACCTGAGGCTGCTTTTGAACCATTTGAAGCGCTTTTAAGACATCCTGGCGGCTGATCATTCCGATCAGTTTGTGATGCCCGTCTGTCACCGGAAGCACTTCAATTCCTTCCCAAACCATCATTTGAGCCGCTGAGGCGACAGATGTTTTTCCGATCACCGTGACAGGGTTTTTGGTCATTACTTTTTCAATGGGAACTGACCGGTCATGCCCCGCGATATCTTTCGGTGTGAGGATTCCGTGGATTTTCATCTGCTGATCGATAACCGGAAAGCGGCCGTGTCCGGTTTCATAGTTCTTTTCGTACCATTTCTCCAGTTTATCCTTAGGGAACAGCGTCACTGTCCGATCTGCGGGCGTCAAAATATCTTCCACGAGCACAATCTCTTTTTTTATGAGCTGATCATAGATCGCCCGGTTGATCATCGCGGCTACCGTAAAGGTATCGTAGCTCGTGGAGAGAATCGGAAGCTCAAGCATATCGGCCAGCTCGATAATGCTGTCGTCGGTATTAAACCCTCCTGTTACCAAAACGGCCGCGCCCGCTTCAAGCGCCTGGCGGTGGGCGTTGATTCGGTTCCCGACGATTAACAGGTTCCCCGCCGCCGTATAACGCATCATCGCGTCAAGCTCCATCGCCCCGATCACAAACTTATTCAACGTTTTATGCAGACCTGCTTTTCCGCCGAGCACCTGGCCGTCGATCACATTGACGACCTCAGCGTATGTCAGCTTTTCAATATTTTCTTTTTTCTTCTGTTCAATCCGGATGGTCCCCACACGTTCAATAGTGGAAACGAATCCTTTGTTTTCGGCTTCCTTAATGGCTCTGTAAGCCGTTCCTTCACTGACTTTCATTTCTTTCGCAATTCTTCTGACCGAAATTTTTTCACCGACAGGAAGCGAATCTATGTATGATAGGATTTGTTCATGCTTTGTTGCCAAGCGTTTCACCTCTAAGGACAGTCTTCTGCTTTTATTATAAGGGTACGGGGGATTCATTCGCAATGAGACGCCCGAAAAAAGGCGGCATCACAAAAAAGACCTTCTGAATGCTTGATTCAGAAGGTCTTTGACACATATGTCAGGCAAGCTCAATGGTCTCGCCGACCGCCATGACTTTGCCGACGCCTCCGGGCAGACTTTCAGCGAAAGCGTCAGGGTCCTGTTCAATGACGGGGAATGTATTGTAATGAACGGGAACGACCTGTTTCGCTCTCAGCCATTCAGCCGCGAGTTTCGCATCTTCAGGCCCCATGGTGAAGTTATCACCGATCGGCAGAAACGCCAGGTCAATGTGATTCAGTTCCCCGATCAGTTTCATATCTGAGAACAGCGCCGTATCGCCGGCGTGGAAAATCGTTTTGCCGTCAATCGTTAATAAAATCCCGGCCGGCATCCCGGTGTATGTGATGGTTTTGTTTTCTTCATCAGTGACCGCCGATCCGTGGAACGCCTGTGTCAGTTTTACTTTGCCGAAATCAAATTGGTGCGCCCCGCCGATATGCATCGGGTGGACCTTTAAACCTTTAAAGCCGAGATAAACGGCCAGCTCGTTCGGCGCAATGACGAGCGCATCGTTTTGTTTGGCGATCTGCTCTGTATCTCCGACATGGTCATTGTGTCCGTGAGTAAGCAGGATGACATCCGCTTTCACTTCTTCCGGTTTCAAATTTGTCAGACTGTTTCCGGTCAGAAACGGATCAAAAATAATGTTATGGGTTTTCGTTTCCACTTGAATGACAGAATGTCCGTGATAAGTCACTTTCATCGTTTTCACCTCATAAAAAATTAATATTTATCAAGTTCCCTTTTTGACAAACGAAAAAACTTACAGGGATTGATGCCTGTTAATCACATTCAGCCCGCCTGTTGCTTCAATGACCGTTCCGGTTACAAGATCGGAATCTTCTTCACATAAAAACGCGATGATTCTCGCAATATCCTCTCCGGTTCCGGACCTGCCGATCGGCGTCTTTTCTTTGCCGATTTTCCGTCTTGCTTCCTCTATAGACGCTTCTTTCATATCTCCTACAATATCACCCGGGCAGACCATATTGGCTGTAATGCCTGATTCGGCTTCTTCAATCGCAATGGTTTTCGTTAACGAAGCCAATCCGACTTTAGCCGCTCCGAAAGCGGAACGGTGAAGCCAGCCGGGGGCATGGTCCGCTCCTTGAAAACCGTATGTAATAATCCGGCCGAAGCGCTGCTGTCTCATGACCGGGATAACCGCTTTAAACAGATGGAAAACGGCGCTTAAATTCCCTTCAAGCATGCCATACCATTCGTCATCGGAGTAATCGGCAAGCTTTTTGCGCTCAAATATGTACGGCCCGGCATTGTTAATCAGTATGTCAATCCTTCCAAACCGCTGAAGGGCTGCATCGGCGATCCGCATGAGATCTTCTTTCCGGGTTACATCGCCCTTAACGAATTGCAATCTGTCATGGCACCCGGGATAATCCGCCTTCAGACAAGCGACCGCTTCTTCGTCCTGTCTGTAATTCACTGTGACAGAAAAGCCTTTTTCCAGAAGCATTTCAGTCACTTTTCGGCCCAATCCCTTTGTACCGGCAGTGATTAGAGCATGTCGCACATTGAATACCCTCCCCAGGCAACGTAGCCGCTTCAATAAAATCAAGACGTTTCTCCCTCTACTTTACTATAAACAAACGGCAATATCACTTTTTTGCACTTCGTCCGCACGAAAAAAAAGCCGTCTTTACAGACAGCTTAATTTTCTGAAGGAGCAGAGGCTTCCTCCATGCCGACATAACCGCTTTGGTATGCCTCTGAGATAAGCCTGGCCGTTTCTTCACTTTCTTTTTCATCATAGATGTAACGGTCTTGTTCTTTGCGCATTCCTTCTACCTCCCATCTTTTATAGATGTAGGGTGTCTGATATGACGGGAAAATATGAAGGAAATTTCAGCAAATTAAATGCCGGCGCAGGCTTTTGCTTTTACGAGCGCCTGTTCTACCTGCTGAAAACCCGTTCCGCCGGCGCTCATTCTTTTTTCAACCGCATGATGCGGATCGAGCACGGTATAGATATCTTCTTCAAAGAGACTGCTGGCTTGAAGGAATTCTTCAAATGCCATGTCACTTAAATAGATTCCTTTTTCAATACAGCTGTACACAAGCTTGCCGACCACTTCATGCGCTTCTCTGAACGGCATGCCTTTTTTAGCTAAATAATCGGCAAGTTCCGTCGCGTTTGAAAAATCTTGTTTTGTCGCTTGTTTCATGATGTCTTTGTTTACTTTCATCGTTTCAATCATGCCCGTGAAAATCTGAAGGCTTCCTTCAACGGTTTTTACTGTGTCAAACATGCCTTCTTTATCTTCCTGCAGGTCTTTGTTGTAAGCGAGCGGGAGTCCTTTCATAATTGTGAAAAGACCCATCATATCACCGTATACGCGTCCGGTTTTACCGCGGATCAGCTCCGCCATGTCGGGGTTTTTCTTCTGCGGCATCATGCTGCTTCCCGTCGCGTACGTATCATCCAGTTCAATGAATCTGAATTCCTGCGAGCACCATAGAATGATTTCTTCTGACAAACGTGAAAGGTGCATCATCAGCATGCTGCTGCCGCTTAAAAACTCGAGAATAAAATCTCTGTCACTGACTCCGTCAAGACTGTTCTCGTAAATGGAGTCAAAACCGAGCAGCTCCGCCGAATAGTTACGGTCTATCGGAAACGTAGTTCCGGCAAGCGCCCCGCATCCGAGCGGCGATATGTTAATCCGCTTCATAGCATCCCGAAAACGCTCTTTATCCCGTTCAAGCATCCAAAAATAAGCAAGCAGATGGTGGGCGAAAGAAATCGGCTGGGCCCGCTGCAAATGGGTGTACCCCGGCAGAATGGTCTCGACATTGGCCTCCGCTTTTTCGATCAGCGCTTTTTGGAACTGTTCAATCAGCACGATGATATGCGAGACATGATCTTTCAAATATAGATGCATGTCGGTCGCCACCTGGTCATTCCGGCTTCTGCCTGTATGGAGCTTTCCGCCTAGCGGTCCGATTTCTTCAATCAGCATTTTTTCAATGTTCAAATGAATATCTTCATAATCAACAGAGAATTCAAGCGTTCCTTCCTCAGCTTTTTGCAGGAGAGTCTGCAGCCCTTGACGGATGGCACCTTCTTCTTCTTCCGTCAGAATGCCGCATTTTTTCAGCATTGCCGCATGAGCGAGAGACCCTGTAATATCCTCTTTGACTAAGTTTTGGTCGAATGTGATGGATGCGCCGAACTCATCGACCCACTTTTCCGGTGTTTTTTGAAAACGGCCTCCCCAAAGCTTCTTCATGCTTCAATCTGCTCCTTCTTTTTCACAATGCTGTTTACTTTTGTCGGCAGCCCCCAAAGCTCAATGAAACCGATTGCCGCGTGATGGTCAAACGCATCGTCTTTTGTATATGTCGCAAGTTTTTCATCGTAGAGTGAATATTCCGACTTACGTCCTTCTACAATGGCATGGCCTTTAAACAGCTTGACGCGCACGACGCCGGTGACATGCTTTTGGGTTTCTTTCAGGAATGCAAGCAGCGCGTCTTTTAACGGCGAGAACCATAAACCGTTATAGATGATTTCAGACAGTTTTTGTTCAATTGCCGGTTTGAAATGGGCCACTTCTTTCACTAAAGTCAGATCCTCAAGCTCTTTGTGAGCCGTAATCAAAGTCATGGCGCCCGGGCACTCATAAACTTCACGGGACTTAATGCCGACCAGGCGGTTTTCCACATGGTCAATCCGGCCGATGCCGTGTTTTCCGGCAGTCTCGTTCAGCTTGAGAATTAAATCAGCGAGCGGGTAGGTTACGCCGTCGATTGAAACCGGAACACCGGCTTCAAATGCGATTTCGATGATTTCCGGAACGTCCGGCGTGTTTTCAAGAGATGCTGTCAGGTCATATGCCCCTTCAGGCGGCGCCGCCCACGGATCTTCTAATATACCGCATTCATTGGCGCGTCCCCATAGGTTCTGGTCGATGGAATACGGGCTGTCAAGATTGATCGGAATCGGTATGCCGCGGCTTGCGGCGTATTCAATTTCTTCTTCACGCGACCATTGCCACTCACGGACCGGAGCAATGACCTCCAGATCAGGATTTAATGATTTAATGGATACTTCGAAACGAACCTGATCGTTTCCTTTTCCCGTGCAGCCGTGCGCTACGGCCACCGCGTTTTCCTTTTCCGCCACTTCCACGAGTTTTTTCGCGATTAACGGACGGGATAGTGCAGATACGAGCGGATACTTGCCTTCATACATTGTATGGGCCTGCATAGAAATGAGCGCGTACTCCCGGGCGAATTCTTCTTTCGCATCAATCACATAGGAATTTACGGCGCCAACTTCCAGCGCTTTTTGCTGAACGAATGCCAAATCCTTTCCTTCCCCAACATCTAAGCAGCAGGCAACAACATCGTATCCCTGTTCTTGCAGCCATTTTATCGCTACAGAAGTATCAAGACCTCCTGAGTATGCCAATACAACCTTTTTTTGTTCTGCCATGTTAAAAGCTCCCTTTGTATAAAAATTAGTTTTAATTAATAAAAATGCATTTTGTATGTATACACTGTAACAAGTAAATTCTGTTTTTTCAAGCCTTTTATAAAAAAAACCCCACCCAATTTTTTGAGCGGAGCAGAGCCTTTTTATACATTTATAAATCTTTTCGGATTTCCCGGAGCACATGAGGCAGTTCAGGAATAATCAGTTTACTCATTGCAAGCTTTACGGCGCCTGAGGAGCCGGGCGTGCAGAAGACTGCGGTATTTCGGATCACACCCGCTGCCGCTCTGGACAAAATGGCGGCGGAGCCGATGTCCTCCGTATAGCTCAGCATGCGGAACAGCTCGCCGAACCCCGGGAGTTCTTTTGAAAACAGCGGCGTGACCGCTTCAATTGTGACATCCCTTTCGGCAATGCCCGTCCCTCCGTTTAACAGCACCGCATCTGTATATTCATCCATACAGCCGGATAAAACGGCTTTCTGCAATTCATCTTTTTCATCTTTTACAATGTCATAAGCGACCGTTTCAAATCCCGCTTCTCTGATGAAATCCATCATGACGCGCCCGCTTTTGTCGGTTTCTTTCGTTCTCGTGTCGCTGACTGTTATCACCTTGCAGCGCACGGCTGACGGGGCTTCTTGTTTATGTTCATGCACACTCATTGCTTCACCTCATCGTTTATGTATTAAACATATCGTAACGTTTGATTCTGGGGCATTCAATAAAAAAGCACACCCTAAAGGATGTGCTTTTTTCGATCATTACTGTGCAAGACGGACAACGTCACGTGCGATCATGACCTCTTCGTCAGTCGGAATGATGATGACTTTGACAGGAGAGTGAGGGTAGCTGATAAACGCTTCCTCGCCGCGCACGTTGTTCAGCGCAGGATCCCAATATACACCCATGAATTCTAAGCCGCGAAGCACGCGTTCTCTGACTTCAACGCTGTTTTCACCGATACCCGCAGTGAAAATAATCGCGTCAACGCCGCTCATTCTCGCAGCGTAAGAACCGATGTATTTATGGATTCTGCTCGCAAACACTTCAAGAGCCGTTTCCGCTCTTTCGTTTCCTTCTTTTGAAGCTTCTACGATATCGCGGAGGTCGCTTGAGAAACCGGATATGCCAAGCAGTCCGCTCTTTTTATTTAATGTATTTAATACTTCATCTGCCGTCTGATCCGTTTTTTCCATAATGTACGGGATCAATGCAGGGTCGATGTTTCCTGAACGTGTTCCCATCGCAACACCCGCAAGCGGTGTGAAGCCCATTGACGTATCAATGGATTTTCCGCCTTCTACGGCCGCGATACTTGCGCCGTTACCGAGGTGGCAGGAAATCAGACGCAAATCTTCAAGCGGGCGGCCGAGAAGCTCAGCTGCGCGCTGTGTCACGTATTTATGAGAAGTGCCGTGGAAACCGTATTTGCGGATGCCGTATTTCTCGTAGTATTCGTACGGAAGGCTGTACAGGTAAGATTGCTCAGGCATCGTTTGGTGGAACGCCGTATCAAACACTGCAACCGCAGGCACATCCGGAAGCACTTCTTTAAAGGCTTTAATGCCGACGATGTTAGCCGGGTTATGAAGCGGCGCAAGTTCTGAAATCTCTTCAATCTCACGGATTGTTTCATCCGTAAGCAAAACAGAATCGCTGAATTTTTCTCCGCCGTGAACCACACGGTGGCCGATTCCGTCAATTTCGTTTAAATCCTTTATAATACCGAATTCAGTCAGCTTGTGAAGCAGCATCTTCACCGCAACCGCATGATCCGGAATATCTGTCACTTCTGTATTTTTTTCGCCGTTAACAGAGATAGTGAAAACGCTGTCGGCGATACCGATCCGTTCTACTAAACCTTTTGTTAGCACCTTTTCTGAAGGCATTTCGAATAACTGAAATTTTAAAGATGAGCTTCCTGCGTTAATTGCAATAATTTTAGACATAAATGACGCTCCTATCAAAATTCTTCTTCGTTTGTTCGTTCTTTTTTCCCAGACCATAACTGCGGTCCAAAAAATATCTGACTTTTCCATTTAAACATTGTCAACTCAGCATTTCAAGTCAACATCCACATTGGTACCGCTTACAATACGAAGTCGATATTTTCTGATAAATCTCATTTGTGCCAAATGGACGGCACGGCCTTACGGAATGTTATTTTCTTTCCTTAATTTGTGTTTTCGCCCTGATTTCCATTCATTTTAAAAAGCGAAAAGCAGCGCGGAATTTTGCGTCTCACACTGCTTTTTCGCCATTATTTTTCTTTTTAAATCCACTGATCCAATTTTGCCATCATCTCCCGCATCGCCTGCTGGTTCGCAAAAGAAGGAAGATTCGCCAAAAGCGCTTGTTTCGGCGGCTTTGCGTCTTCGCCTTTTTTCTGCAGGATTAAAATGCTCTTTGCCTGCGCTTCATCTTTAAACATAGTAGCCGGCAGCTGAAGCAGGGCGTTGATATATACTTTTTCCGCAAAAAACCGCTTCAGTTTATCGCTTTGCGCGCTGTCAAACAGATGGTTCGGAATCATAAAAAATAAGTATCCGCC
Source organism: Bacillus sp. Bvel1 (assembly GCF_014872755.1). Classification (NCBI taxonomy): domain Bacteria; kingdom Bacillati; phylum Bacillota; class Bacilli; order Caryophanales; family Bacillaceae; genus Bacillus; species Bacillus sp. Bvel1. Next base: position 882,677 of record NZ_JAAOBZ010000007.1, read on the forward strand.
CGGTTTTGTATGTTTGACGCTCTGCTCAATAAATAAGTGGTGGGCAAATGAGTGGCCTTCATCCGCTTTCAGCTCAAACGCTTCAGCGCCTTCGTCATTGGGATAGTAGCCGACCGGCAAATCGCAGATAACCGCATCGGCCGGTTCGATAAATAACGGCTGAAGACTGTCCTGGCAGAACAGCTCCATTTCTTTTTCCTGCAGATTCGCCTGCGCATATGCGATCTTCAGAAGGACATCGTCGATTTCAATGCCGAAGCTTTTTCCCGCTTTGTCAGAAAGCTGGTTTGCCGCGGTCAGCAGAAGATTTCCGGTGCCGCAGGCGGGGTCCAGCAACGTCAGGCCTTTTCGGCCGCCCGTAAATTTATTCACGAGGTAACTGATGAAAAGGCCGATCGTATCAGGCGTCATCTGTCTGTTCGGATGGGACTTATCTTTCAGTCCTTTTAAAATGGCGAGCTGGAACGCCTTGCGGATCCATTCATGCTCCCATTTTCTGAAGTCTGCTTTCGCAAGCAGGCTTTTAAGCTCGCCGGTTTGTTTTTCCTGAAGCGAAAGCTGGTCCGTTGTTTCAAGAAAATACATCTCTCCCGCCTCCGCAAGCCCCTCAATATAAGAAATCTCAAGGCCTTCTGCTATCACTTGGGCGGCTTCATCTAAAAGTTCATAAATCTGACCGACATGATCGTGTTGCATGCTGTTTCCTCCTTGCCATGAAAAGAGCTCCGCGGCAGCACCCGGAGCTCTTTTTCCCTCTTTACTTGATTAACGCTTTTGCAGCTTCGATAGGCTTTTCATAATTCGGGTGGTTTGTCGCTTCGCTTACGTATTCCGCGTAAACGACTTTTCCGTCCTGATCAAGGACGAATACGGAACGCGCCAAAAGACGAAGTTCTTTGATGTAAACACCGAATGCTTCACCAAATGACATCTCTTTATGATCCGATAATGTTTCCACTTTATCAATTCCGTTCGCTCCGCACCAGCGCGCTTGTGCAAACGGAAGGTCGGCGCTGATTGTATAAACGTTCACATCACCGAGTTTTGCGGCTTCTTCGTTGAAGCGGCGTGTCTGCGCATCACATACGCCTGTGTCAATGGAAGGAATAACGGATATGATCGTTACTTTCCCTTTCATATCTGCTAATGTCTTCTCTTCTAATCCGTTTGTCAAAACCGTGAAGTCAGGAGCTTGGTCACCCGGTTTCACTTCTTGTCCGATCAGCGTCACGGCTCCGCCTTTAAATGTAATTTCAGCCATTCTGATTCCTCCCTTTATCTATGTATAGCTCTATCATAGTCGAGTTTTATGCAAACTGCAAAGGTTATGCCGCATCGTAAAAAAAGCTAACTGCGGGCGGCAGTTAACTTTTCTGTTATAAATCGATATCCGTTCTTTTTTGGTTCCGGCCTTTTTCATTCTTTTTAAACATATGCTGGATGCGTTCAATCGTTTGAGGCGCGGAGTCTAACAGTTTATCAATCAGATGGGTGTTTTCGTCTAAATGAAGCATACGCACGCCGTTTGTTCCGACAATCAGAAACGCAATCGGCGTAATGGATACTCCGCCGCCGCTTCCGCCGCCGAACGGGAGTTTCTGCTCTTTTCTTTCATCATCATCGGTTCTTTTTTCAGCCGGCTTTCCTCCAAACTCGCTTCCGCCCGCCGCAAATCCGAATCCGACCTTTGAAACCGTTAAGATTACGCTGCCGTCAGGCGTTTCAACAGGGTCGCCGATGATTGTATTCACGTCAATCATTTCTTTTAAATTTTCCATAGCGGTTTTCATTAAACCTTGAATGGGGTGGTCTGCCATATGCGCTCCTCCTTAAACTGATGAATCATTCTTTGAAGCAACCGGAACCGGCTGTTTCTTTCGTATGATAGAAAGTCCGTTCCGCCCGTATTTGAGCAATTTGAAAGCTGCACCTATAAGATGTCCAAAACGAAAAAAGAATATACACTGCAAATGCGTCTTGGATGCAGGCACTTGAAAAGACGGAATGACTTCGCACACCGGTTTATGTATGAAACGCAGATGATCATACAGCATCGCCGTAAGGCCTCCCTTTACGGCCCACAATCCGCCGGCGGCGATTCCCGTAACGGCGGCGTCCTTTATTCCGATAACCGTCACCCATTCAAACTTCGTAACACGGACTCCCGCAAGAAATGAGGCGGCGATTTGGCGCATCTGCAAGACTTGGTGCAGAATCATTTCTATTCTGTGAATGCTCTGTTTGACATCTTCATATGTGATTTTTTTCTTCTCTTTTTTCTGACCTTTCATTTCTGATTTCGTGTCCTGTTTGACATCAATAGACGCGTCTTCGCTGTTTACTTTAATGACGGGCAGCGTTTTTTTAAAACGGACCAACCCGTATAAGGCCGAGAGTTTAAACGTCAGTTTGTCGTTATCTTTATCGTGAAGATATTCGAAAGTCAGATGGATTTTCATCCTCATGAGCAGCCAGACCAAAATGAGAATGAGAATAACAGCTGCTGCGGCATATCCCATAGGCTTCACTTCCTTAGCAGCATTATCGCCAAAACCAAAAAAAATAAACCCGGACGTTTATTCCGGGTTTACTGCTTTTATTTGCGGTACAGCGCTTCGTGAATCACCGTTGTGTCGGCGATCAGATCGTGAATGCCCTGCTTTTTGGGCGTAAACGCAATGACGATATAGAGAATCCAGATTTTATCGATATAACGCCCCACCGCTTCTCTGAAAATGACGGTGCTCCAAGTCAGCGGCTTTCCGGGCGTCAAAGAAGTGACCTTTAACCCGAAGACCATCTTGCCGAGTGTCTGATGAAACCATTTCGTCATGAACACAAAATAGGCGAGGTAGACGATCAGGGTTGTGACGGAATAAGCTGAGATTGTAAACATTCCGCTTGTTGCCGGGAGCTTCATCAGCGTGAAAATCGGTGAAACGATGAGATGGTTAAGTCCCCAGACCACCAGCCAATCAAGAAGAAACGCCCAAAACCTGATCCAAAAGCCCGCATATGCCTGCTCGGGCGCCCTCTGTTGTTCGGCTTCCTCTTCTTTGCCGTGAAAGCCTTCGTAAGTCGCGTCCATTCTTTCTTCCCCCCTACTTTGCATAGAGATACATCATCCGCGGCGAACCGGATTGCGAAATGAGTTCTTTCATATTCAGAAAATCAATTTCGCTTTTAAACATTTTCGCTGCGCTCATGGAAAAGAGCGAGCCTAATCCGAATCCTTCCTCGTATGTGATGACTGAAGCGTTTTTCATATTTTTATGGTCCTTTTTCATCGCGCTGATCGTATCATCGTAAAAACCGAGCTCATCAACGAGGCCGATTTTTTTCGCTTGTCTGCCGTCGTAAACACGGCCGTCGGCAATTTTTTTTACATCCGCTTTTGACATGTGCCGGCCTTTTGAAATGACATTGACAAATCCTTCATAAGAATCGTTGACCATTGTCTGCATGATCTTTCTTTCTTCCTTCGTCATGTCGCGGGTCGGGGACATGATGTCTTTATGCGCGCCGCTTTTAATGGTTTCAAACTTGATGCCGAGTTCATCGGCGAGCTTGGAATAATTGACGCTTTCCATGATGACGCCCAGTGAACCCGTGAGCGTTTCCGGTGAAGCATAGATTTTATCGGCGGCCGTTGAAATATAGTAGCCTCCCGATGCCGCCATGGAGCCCATGGATACATAAATCGGTTTCTTCGTTTCTTTCTTTAGTTCTTCCAGTTTTTTATGTATTTCCGCGCTTTCGTACACGCCTCCGCCCGGGGAATTGATTTTCAGTACAATTCCTTTGACGCTTTTATCTTCTTTCGCACGCTCAACCTGTTTTAAAAATGATCTGTGATCATACCCGCCTGAGCTGAGCAGGCCAGCGGACCCGCCGTTATCCTCAATCGTGCCGTCCACTTCAAGCACGGCGATTTTACTGCCGGGGCTGCCCTTATCCAGCGTCACTTCCTCTGTGTCATCTGTCAGTGATGCAAAGTCAGACCCTGTATCTCCGATATTCTTCAGCACCCCGACGGTCACACTTGCAATGACCGATACGCCGAAAATGCCGAGCGCGATGACGAGCGCAATCCATCTTTTTGCATTCATTTGTTCTCCTCCTTTTCTGTCAATATTCGTACGTTCCCCCGTAAAAAAAGATTCATTTTTTTCATGAAGCGCTTTCTCTTAACGGATAAACAGGAAACATGTTACACTATTGCCACAGGTATTTTAACACAATACCTGCTGGGAGAAAAACGTAAATATGACAGCAAAGGGGAATGGGGATATGACCGATCTTCGCCGCAATGTTTATTTTTTTCACAAACAAAACAACGAAACAAAAGAACAAGTCAGCTCTTTGAAGCAGCTTGCTGAATCGCACGGTTTTACAGTTGCGGCTCACCCGGAGGATGCCGGTATTATCGCCAGCATCGGCAGCGACGGCTCATTTCTGCAAGCCGTCAGAAAAACCGGATTCCGTGATGACTGCCTGTATGTCGGCATCGCTAAAAAAGGGAAAGCCCATTTGTACTGTGATTTTCACAGCGATGAGCCTGAAAAAATGGCGGCCAGCATGACCGCGGAACAGCTTGAGGTCAGAAAATACCCGCTCATTCACGTAACGGTGGACGGCAGCAATCATTTTCACTGTTTAAACGAGGTTTCCATCCGTTCAAGCATTATTAAAACGTTTGTGATGGATGTGTTAATTGATGATCTTCATTTTGAGACGTTCAGAGGAGACGGGATGATCATTTCCACCCCGACGGGCAGCACCGCCTACAATAAGTCTGTCTCAGGCGCCGTTGTTGATCCTTTGATTTCCTGCATGCAGGTATCCGAACTGGCGTCGTTGAACAACAACACATACCGTACACTCGGATCTCCGTTTATTTTAAGCTCAGACCGGAAGCTGACACTGCAGGTGGTCCAGGACGGCAATGAGCATCCGATTATCGGGCTTGATAATGAAGCGCTCAGCACGCGGAATGTCAAAAAGGTTGAGATTACACTATCCGATAAAAAAATCAAAACGGTGAAACTGAAAGACAACTCTTTCTGGGAAAAAGTAAAGCGATCATTTTTATCATAAAAAAAGAGGACGGGCATCACTGCCTGTCCTCTTTTTCATATACGATACGGCCGCCGACGACGGTTTTGACAGCTTCCAATTCATGAAGCTTTTTCGGATCCGTCCCGAACGGATCACCGCTGAGTACGGTAAAGTCGGCATCATAGCCGGGGGCGATCCGTCCGCGGCTATGTTCTTTATGGATGATGGCCGCGCTTCCCTCCGTGTAAAGCTGAATGGCTTCGTACACGGTCAGGCACTCTTTTTCATAATAGGCCGGACCTTCCGGATGCTGCTTGCTTGTACGGAGCACAGCCGATTGAATGCCCAGAAGCGGATCGGCCGGCTCAATCGGGGCGTCTGAGCCTCCGGCGCACAGCAGCCCTTTTGACAGCAGTGTTTTCCAGGCGAAAGCCGTTTTCATCCGCTCTTCTCCGAGCCGGTCAATCACCCACGGAAAGTCACTGGCCACAAAATGCGGCTGAAGATCAAGTCCGATCGGCAGCCGGGCGGCTCTTTCAATCAATCCGGCATCTAATACTTGCGCATGAATGAGCCTGTCTAGCTGTCCGGGCTTTGCCGGGTATCTTTCGATAACATCGAGCACCTTTTCAAATGCAAGGTCGCCAATCGCGTGCACGGCGATCTCCATCCCTTTCTCTCTCGCTTTATAAACAAGAGCGGCAAGGGTCTCGTCATCGTGCACCTGAACGCCGGAAACTGACGGATCATCATGATAAGGCTTTTTCAACAGAGCGGTTCTGCCTCCGAGCGCGCCGTCAGCAAAAATTTTCATCGCTCCGTATTCCAGGTAAGGTCCGGTCGATTTATCCAGAGCGCTCCAGCTGTCGACGGCTTCGTGATGAACGAGCAGATGGGCGCGAAAAGGATAAAGGCCGCTGCCGGTTAAAGACTCGTACGCGGCAACGGGAACGGACGGGTCTCCGTAGTATGCCAGATCTTCTGAATGCCCGCCTGTCAGGCCTTTTGACCAGCAGTCCGTAATCGCCGTTTGAAGCGCGCGTTTGACATAGTGAAGTGAGACGGGCGGCAGGGCCTGTGTCACAAGCTCTTGGGCTTTATCCAGCAGAAGGCCTGTCGGACCGGTGCCGTCCCGGACGATAATCCCGCCGTTTGGATCAGGTGTTTCGTTTGTAATCCCCGCCGCGCGCAATGCGGCTGAATTAACCGCAATGGCGTGCCGGCATACCCGCTTCAGCAGGACGGGGCGGTCGGGAAAGAGCGGGTCAAGGTCATGCTTCGTGACGTAATCCGGCCGTTCAAACAGGTTTTCATCCCAGCCTTCGCCGATCAGCCATTCGCCATCTTCCAATTCACGCTCTGCTTCTTTTGCGGCCCGCAGGATCGCTTCTTTTGACGTCAGCTGCGACAAATCGAGGCGAAGCTGTTTTTCCCCATGTCCGATTAAATGCATATGACTGTCCGTAAACCCCGGGAACATGACAGCTCCATGTAAATCGATTTCCTCCGTATCAGGCGAACCGTATGTTCCTTGGAGCTCCCGATAGCTGCCCGTCTGCCTGACGACGCCTTCTTCGGTATAAACGGATTCAGTGACATGATTCTTGTCAAGCATTGTATAGATGGTGCCGCCGTGCCAAATCGCTTTCATCCCCGCTCACCCTTTATCCTGTATTATGCTTTTTTATCAGCCTTCAGCCGTTCTTCACGCTGTCTCAGTTCCACACGTCTGATTTTTGCGGACGCCGTTTTCGGCAGGCTTTCGACAAATTCAATTTCTCTCGGATATTTGTAAGGCGCCGTAATCGTTTTTACGTGGTTTTGCAGTTCTTTGACAAGTTCGTCACTGCGCTTTTCATCGTCTTGTAAAACGACATAAGCTTTTACGATTGAACCTCTGATTTCATCCGGGCTTGCCACGACTGCACATTCTTTCACTTCCGGATGCTTCACGAGCGCGTCCTCTACTTCAAAAGGCCCGATTGTATATCCGGAGCTGACGATAATGTCATCATTGCGGCTCTCAAACCAAAAGTAGCCGTCCTCGTCTTTTTTCGCGCGGTCTCCTGTAAGAAAATAATCTCCGCGAATCTGCTTTTTCGTTCTTTCGGGATCTTTATAATATTCCTTGAATAAGGCCGGTGTGCTCAAATGCACGGCGATATCGCCCGTTTCGCCTGTTTCGCATATTTCGCCCTTATCGTTTATAATCTCTACTTGATTTCCGGGGGTCGGTTTGCCCATGCTTCCCGGCTTAATATCCATATCCTTCAGGACGCCGACTAACAGGGTGCTCTCCGTTTGGCCGTATCCGTCTCTCACTTTAATACCGAAATGCTTCCGGAATACGTCAATGACTTCCCGGTTTAATGGCTCACCCGCAGAAACTGCGCTGTGAAGGGCAGAAAGATCATATTTGTCCAACTCCTCCACTTTTGCCATCAGGCGGTATTCCGTCGGGGTACAGCAGAAGACATTTACTTGATGGCGCTCCAGCAGCTCTAAATACGTCTTGGCGTTGAATCTGCCGTGATAAATGAATCCTGTCGCGCCGCTTCCCAGAACGGCGAGCAGCGGGCTCCACACCCATTTCTGCCAGCCGGGCGCCGCGGTGGCCCACACTGTATCGTCTTCGGAAATATCCAGCCATGCACCGGCTGATGTTTTTAAATGGGCAAAGGCCCAGCCGTGTGTATGTACAACGCCTTTAGGCTGGCCGGTCGTCCCTGAAGTATAGGACAAAAACGCCATGTCCTCTCTTGTTGTATCAGCTGTTTGAAAACTGTTTCCGTCCGCTTCAATCGTTAAGAGGTTTTTCCAGCCGGCATCATTTTCACCGATTGACAATGTCACCAGCTGCTCGGTATTCACCTCGTCAAATGCGTTTATAAATGAAGGATAAACGATAGCGCCTTTCACTTCGGCGTGTTTGATCCGGTATTCAAGGTCTTTGGCGCGCAGCATTTCCGAGCAAGGAATGACGACCATCCCCGCTTTTAAGATCGCTAAATAAACGGCATACGCTTCAAGCACTCTCGGAACCATGACAATCAGCTTATCGCCTTTTTCAAATCCGAGACCTTTCAGGCGGGCTCCGATTTTATTCGTTTCTTCCATCAATTTTTCATACGTCCAGACTTTCTTGCCGCCTGTTTGATCTTCCCAAATAAGCGCGTTCTTCTCTTTGGAACGGCTGAACTTTTCGATTTCATTTACAAGGTTATAGTTCTTTGGGGCGATTAAATCTTCTCGTTTTAACACGAACAACTCCTCACTTTCTTTCCCCATTATACATAAACATAGGCCATTACAATAAAAATATGCATAAATTGCTTCCAGCCTTCTATCTATACTCATGAAAAAAGAGCGGGGAATTCCCCGCTCTCTTAGCCATTATGTGAAGTTGTGATTAAAACTGCTGCTGGCTGCTTCCGCCCATGCTTTGCTGAGCAAAAGAGACAAGACGTTTTGTGATTTCTCCACCGACAGAACCGTTGGCGCGAGAAGTTGTTTCCGGTCCAAGGTTTACACCGAATTCAGAAGCGATTTCATACTTCATTTGGTCGATAGCTTGAGCAGCGCCTGGCACTAAAAGCTGGTTGCTGTTTCCGCTGTTTGATTGTTGTGACATGTGTATCACCTCCTTGTGAGTATAGAATGTGATAAAACACATGTCTTCATTCAAAAAAACTTTGGTAATTGTATACAGTTTTAAAACAGGCCGGCAAACTTATCGTGAGCTTCCTGCTCTGAGTAAACAGTGATGGTTTCGATGCCGGCAGCGGCCTCTGCAATCAGCGGTTCAAAATCAACGAAGCTTTCGAAGTGCTCGATTTTTTCTTTTTTCGGACGTGTTTTCGGACTTGGCGGCGTAAAGATGGTGCAGCAATCCTCAAACGGCTGAATGCTTGTTTCATAAGTGCCGATTTCTTTTGATTTCTCGATGATTTCTGTTTTGTCCATTCCGATTAAAGGGCGCAAAACCGGCGTTGCCGTCACGGCATTGATCGCATACATGCTTTCAAGCGTCTGGCTCGCTACCTGCCCGAGGCTTTCTCCCGTAATGATCGCGAGCGCTTTTCGTTCTTCTCTGATTCTGTCCGCGATTTGCAGCATAAGACGCCGCGTCGCCGTCATCGTATAGTTTTCCGGGATTTGTTTTTGGATGAGTTCCTGCGTCTTTGTAAACGGCACGATATGAAGCGTCATACTGCCGCCGAACTTCGCGAGGCATCCCGCGAGATCCATGACTTTCTGCTTTGCCCGTTCGCTCGTATACGGCGGACTGAAGAAATGTACGGCTTCAACTGATAATCCCCGTTTCATCGCGTAAAAACCGGCGACCGGACTGTCAAAACCGCCGGAAAGCATCAGCATCGCTTTACCCGCGGAACCGACAGGAAGGCCTCCGGCGCCTTTTTCGTTACGAATGGTCAGGAATGTCGCTTCCTCCCTGATTTCAATCCGAAGCGGAATATCGGGATTTTTCACATCGACGGTTAATCCATCCGTGTTTTTCAAAATATGGCCGCCGATTTCAGCGTTCATCGCATTCGTATCTAATTCAAACTGCTTGTAAGCCCGTTTGGTCTCGACCTTAAACGTATTCCCCGGTTTATATTCGTCTTCTATCGCGGCTAAAGCCGTTTTTTTAATGTCTTCCAGCTTGCTTTCGCATTTAATTGCGAGACTGAAACTTTGAATGCCGAATATATTCTTTAATAAGGAACAAATTTCCTCCGGATTTTCTCCATTAAGTGTAATTGACATCCGGTCCCGGTTTGAAAAGTATTTTACTTTTTTATAATCCTTTAATACCAGGCGGATATTTTGTTTTAATCTTTCAATAAAACTGCGTCTGTTTTTTCCTTTTGTGGATATTTCACCAAAACGGATTAAAATATGATCGTAATTCATATGCTACCTCATCATTTTTTTTAGTTTTTGAACAGCCGGCACCAGCGCGGCCATAAACGGCTCCGTGATGTCAGCCGTATGCATGAAGTTCAGGCTGACTCTGATGCTGCTTGATGCAATCTGTTCGCCTTTATTCATTTGCAGAAGAACACGGCTCGGTTTATGCTCTCTTGCCGAACATGCCGCGGTTGTGGAGACATATATTCCTTTTTCCTCAAGCATGTGCAGCAGCACTTCGGCCTTCACGCCCGGAACGGAAAAATTAATGATATGCGGAGCGCTGTTTTCGGCGGGAGTGTTGATGACGACCCCGTCCGCCCCGCTCAGCCTTTCCATGAGCGCATTCTTGGCAGCTTCCAAGGAAGAAAGCCGCTCATTCATGTCACGCGCGGAAAGATTGATCGCTTTCGCAAGGGAAACGGCGCCTGCCGTATGTTCTGTTCCGGCCCGGACGCCTTTTTGCTGCGAGCCGCCCGTTATAAGCGGAATGAGCCGCGTTCCTTTTTTGACGATAAGCGCTCCGGTCCCTTTTAAGCCGTGAAACTTATGCCCTGAAACAGTGCAAAGGTCAATGCCCGCTTCTTCTATAGACAGAGGAACTTTATGAATGCCCTGCACATGATCAACATGAAACAGAATATTCCGGTGCTGCTTCAAAAACCCGCCGATTTCCTTTACGGGCTGAATGGAGCCGACTTCGTTATTGACATGCATGACGCTGACGATTATCGTATCCGGCCTGATAGCCGATTTGACGTCTTTCAAAGAAACGAAGCCGTTTTGATCGGCCGGAAGATATGTGACTTCAAAGCCGAACAGCTCTGTCAGCTGATCAAGCGTCTCCGTCACAGAAGGATGCTCAATCGCCGAAGCAATGATATGTCTTCCTTTACTCATGTTTGCCCAGGCCGCTCCCTTTAACGCAGCGTTATTCGCTTCAGTCGCGCCTGATGTAAATACAATATCATAATTTTTTAAACGTAAGGTTCTTTTTATTTGCTGAGCGGCCGCTTCAAGGAGCTGCTCCGTCTCAGTTCCTAACTGGTGCAGAGACGAAGGATTGCCGAAATAACGGCTGCTCGTCTGTTTATACACTTCCAAAACCTCTTCATACGGCTCGGTCGTTGAGCTGTTGTCTAAATATATCATTTTTTTTTACTCCTTTTATGAAAACGGTACATCGTATGATATTTATGCTACCATAACAAAAGTAAATAGAAATTCGCAATAAATCGAGTATTGACTTCTCTGTACATTGCCATATAATAAGTAATGTTCGTTTTGTTATATTATCTGACAATTAATTGACAGAATATTTCAACATAGTATTTAGGAGGACTTTTATGAAACACTCACTACCTGTCAAAGATACCGTTATTATCGGTTTCATGCTCTTCGCACTTTTTTTCGGGGCAGGAAATATGATATATCCGCCGGAGCTTGGGCAAGCGGCGGGGCATTATGTCTGGAAAGCGATGGGCGGTTTCTTACTGACCGGCGTAGGACTGCCGCTTTTAGGTATTATCGCCATCGCATTAACGGGTAAAGACGCGAAAGGACTTGCCGATAAGGCTCACCCGGTATTCGGCACTATTTTCACCGTTGTGCTTTATTTATCAATCGGGCCGCTTTTCGCGATTCCGAGAACCGGAACCGTTTCATATGAAATCGGTGCAGTTCCGTTTTTAAGCGGCATTCCGGAAAGATTATCTTTATTTGTTTTCACGTTGATCTTTTTTTCTATTACGTATTATTTAGCTCTTAACCCGTCCAAAATCGTGGACAGAGTCGGAAAAATTTTGACCCCCATTAAATTCGGTATCATTTTAATCATTGTCGTAAAAGCCATCGTCACTCCGATGGGCGGGCTGGGCGCCGTACATCAGGCATATTCCGGAACGCCGGTGTTCAAAGGATTTTTGGAAGGCTATAAAACAATGGATGCGCTCGCCTCAATCGTCTTCGGCGTCGTTGTCGTCAACGCTGTTAAAAGCAGGGGCGTCACCCAGCGTAAAGCGCTCGCCGCCGCTTGTATTAAAGCGGGTCTGATTGCAGCGGCGGGTTTGACATTCATTTATTTATCTTTGGCCTATTTGGGAGCGACAAGCACGGACGCTGTCGGGCCGCTCGGCGAAGGCGCAAAGATTTTATCAGCTTCATCTGATTACCTGTTCGGTTCACTGGGAAACATTGTTCTCGGTGCCGCCATCACCGTTGCGTGTTTAACGACAAGCATCGGGCTTGTCACATCTTGCGGCGAATATTTTTCAAAATTGATTCCCGCTTTATCATACAAAATGGTGGTTACGATTGTCACGCTGTTCAGTCTGGCGATTTCAAATGTCGGACTTGCTGAGATTATTGCATTTTCAGTTCCTATTTTATCAGCCATTTACCCGCTGGCGATTGTCATTATCGTCCTTTCCTTTATTGATAAAATCTTTAAGGAAAGACGCGAAGTCTATATCGCCTGCCTGATCGGAACGGGGCTGTTCAGTATCCTGGACGGTTTGAAGGCAGCCGGCATTCCGCTCGGATCATTAGATTCATTCTTAAACGCAAATCTTCCGCTTTACAGCATGGGAATCGGCTGGGTGCTTCCGGGCATTGCCGGAGCGATCATCGGCTGCATCATCACGTTTTTTATCAGCCCGCCCATCGAATTAAATAAAGCAAAATCGTAACATTCAGCGCCTGCGGTTTGATGTATATCAGCCATAGGCGCTTTTTATATTCCGTGAGAAACAAAAAAACTGCACCTCTGATTTCCATCAGGGTGCAGTTTTGGCTTGTGCGTCTATGAAGCAGATTGATCAGCTTTAATTTTTTTCACGGCGCCGGGAGCTGCTTTTTCAACAGCATCTGCCGCCATCTCATAAGCTTCATTATAGCTGTAAGCGTAAAACAGCCGTTCCGCTTCTTTCAGCTGTTCGGATAAAATATGATTCTGGCTTCGGAAGCGGTTGCCGTACTGGATGATCCGCTCAATCAGCTTCACCTGAATCACAAGTTCTTCCGCCTCTTCGCTGACTTCCGCAACCACCTTTTCAGCTTCGGTCAGATGTTTGGCGGCTTCCTCCATGTTTAACGGCAGCTCTTCCAATTGGCTGACGGTCTCTTCTATATGATGATTTGCCGTCTCGAGCTTGTCCTTGACTTGTTCAGGAATTCCCGGCACGTTGCTTTTTTGCAGCATTCGGGCCGTGTCAGAAATGGTTTTCCGAAGATTCATCAGCGTTTCCCGCGCCTGCAGTTCTTCTTTTCTGAGCGCCTGCAGATTTTCACGGTATTCGGCATGTTCTTTCTGAGCCTCTTCCATCTGCTTTTCGATGGCCTCGACTTCTTCAATCAGCAGAGAGTAAGCGACATGCTCACCGTCAAGCTTTTCTCTCGCCTGCTCAAGGAGCCGGCCGATCGTTTCCAGCTGTTTTTCGAAAGCATGCTGTCTGCCGATTTCTCCCGCCGTCAGCTGATAGCTTTCCTTGACGAGCTCCGTTTCGGTTTTTGTGCGGTCTTTTTCTTCCTCAAGCTTCTCATACGCGATGATCAGCTCAGGCATTTTGCTTAATACGGACTGTCCGGCTTCCACTTCGCCTTCCAGCTGTTCATACATCGATTGAATGGTTTCATCAATCAGCTGAAGAATGGCGGACGCTTCGTCGACATCTAATTCTTCCAAAAGCGCGCTTTCGGCCCGTTTCAATTGATTGGTGAGTGTCTCCAGCTCTTTTTCGATTTGAATATGCTCCAATTTGTAGCCTTTTTCCGTCATTTCCCGGTAGCCGTCTTTCAGCTTGGCAATTTGGTTAGGCACGGTCTGTTTACAATCAGCGAGCAGTTTCGGAACGTCATCTATGTATGTTTGAAGCTGATCCAGTCTGCGGTCCTGTTCAAGCAGCACTTTTCTCGCTTTGATGTAATTGCCGCTTTCCGTCTCTTCTTCGAACTTTTTTATGCCGCTCCAGATTTCGTCGAGATCCGTCTCCAGGCTGTTATATAGCTCTCCGTAGAGATGGCTGTACGCCAGAAGGTTTTTTCGCGCTTTTGAATACCGCTCACGCACCTGTTCAATCTCTCCGCGGCTTTTTTCCTCGCTCGTCACAAGATCGCTGATCTCACGCAGTATGCCTTCTATATTTGATTCGGCTGCAGTGAGGAGGTCGTCGATGTGGACAAGCACCTGATTCGCTTTTTTAAACCGGTATTTGTCGGCGTTCTCTTCGGCATCATAAAGGAGCTCTTCTACTTTCGGCAGATGGGCTGTGACAATTTCATCCCACTCTTCGCGCCATCTTTCAAAGAACTCTTCCGTCTCTCCGGTCATTTTCAGATGTTTGATCTTGGACATTTCTTCCACTATCGAACGGTTTAAAATTTCAATCTTCCATGACTCCAGCCGGTCAATTTCCGTATAAATTTTTTTCCTGAAAAAGTAGCCCGCCGCAAAGAGCGCGAGCAGTATAACCAATAATCCGATGACTAACTCCATAATGAGCCCCCTTGTTGTTCTCTTAATCTGTCAGGGTGTTTTATGTATTCAGAAAGATTTCAATATATGTATTGAGAAAATCTGTCGTTTTCATTGTTATTATGATACCATGTAACCAACATTTTTTGACCAGAAATCAAAAACTTTTTGCATAATTTCGGCAGGATTCTGCAATTTTTTAATGGAGTGACACAAATGGAAAAACGAGACGCTCATATCCACACGCCTTTTTGCCCTCACGGCTCGAAGGATGCGCTGAAAGAATATGTCGAAAAGGCCCTGGAAAGAGGCTTTGACTCGATCACATTTACAGAGCACGCCCCCCTTCCTCCGTCATTTCAAGATCCCGTACCGCTTCAGGACAGCGCGATGGATCTCAGACAGATGGAGGTTTATTTGGAGCGGCTGTCACAGCTGAAAAAGGAATACGATGGACAAATCAGCATTCTGACCGGGCTAGAAACTGATTTTATCACAGGGTATGAAGAGGAAACCGCGGCGTTTCTGAACACGTACGGCCCCTCACTGGATGACGGCATTTTATCCGTTCATTTTTTGAAGACCGGTCCGTCTTATATCTGCCTCGATTTTGACGAGCACGCCTTTCAGCAGCTCGCCGCGCACTTCGGAAGCGTTGAAGCCGTATATGAACAATACTATGAAACTGTGTATTCTTCCATTGTAACACCGCTCGGCCCCTTTAAGCCAAAACGGGTCGGCCATATCACGCTCGTCAAAAAATTCGCACGCCTTTTCCCTTACAGCATGTCACCTCAAATAAGAGAGCTTGCGGCCCGCTGTCTTGACGCCGTGAAAGAACACGGAATGGAGCTGGATGTGAATACATCCGGGCTCAGAAAGAAGTTTGCCGGGGAAGTATACATGGAGGATTGGATGGCTGAGACGGCGAAGCAAAAAAAAATCCCGCTCATATTCGGGTCGGACGCCCATCAAGCGGAAGATGTCGGCAGTTCCTATGAAACGTACAAAAGCATCATTACTTCATAAGCGCCGCATCAGGCCGTCGGAACACGCTTTCGATCCAGATCTTCACCTCTTCAAAATACCTTTTATAAAAGTACGGCTCATGAGGCTGCATATAGAGCACCTCTGTAATGTATTGAGGCTGAAGATACGGCATCATCAAGAGGGATTTCAACTGCAGAATAAAATGCGGCACGGGCAGCGTCAGCCGTCTGTGGCGTGACTGCCCTTCTTCTATCACCAGCTGGAAAATATATTTTTCTTTCATTAAGTAAGTAGACATAATTTCCCTGATAAGCACGGAATCAATCGTCACTTCCCGGTACACAAACCGCGTTAATTGACGGTTATCGTGCTGATAGGATAAAATATCGAAAATCACCCGCAGGATGCGTTCCTGCGCGTCTTCACCGCTCATACTGACAGCGGCTTTTTCCAGCGCTTCAGTATAGCCTTCGTAAAACTCGGAAACTAAATGTTCCATTAATCCGCCTTTCCCTTTAAAATAGTAGGAGATGTGCGCAACATTTACATCAGCTGACTTTGCGATTTCACGGACGGACGTGCCGGAATAACCTTTTTGGTTAAACAGCTGGACAGCGGCGTTAATAATTTTGTCTTTGGTGCTTACTTTCATACGGCTCACCCCTTTATGTGTAACAATTCAAGCTGAAAGGCGCCGTTCCTGTAAGAACTTCTCGACAAATGCCGGCAGAACGGCCGGAACTTTGTTTGATATTATAGAAAAAGTGAGGGTTTTCCATGTTTCATGTCGAAAAACAATCCGGAGATAAAGAAAAAAGTTATCAGCTTCTGCTTAAACAGCTCGAAGCCATGACAGAAGATGAAACGGATGCGATCGCAAATTACGCGAATGCATCAGCGCTTTTATACCATTCATTACATGAAGTCAACTGGGCGGGGTTTTACTTCGCTAAAGAGGGCGAGCTCGTGCTCGGACCGTTTCAAGGACTTCCTGCCTGTGTGCGCATCCCGTTCGGCAGAGGCGTATGCGGCACTGCCTACTCTAACGGCGCCGTGCAGCGGATTGCCGATGTGAATGCGTTCCCGGGACATATCGCCTGTGACGCGGCTTCCCAGTCAGAAATCGTCCTCCCGATCCGCGTAAACGGTGAAGTGATCGGTGTGCTGGACATTGACAGCCCTGTGAAAAACCGTTTTGATGAAACGGACGAAACCTATTTAGCAAAGTTTGTTGAAACGCTTGAAAAACGATTAGGATAAAAAAAGGAGCCCGGCCGGCAGGCCGGCTCCTTTTTTATGTCGTCGTGCTGTTTTGGTGGATGATCAGCCGGTTTTTGCCGTTCCGTTTGGCGATATAAAGCGCCTCGTCCGCTTGCTGAACGAGCATTTTCAACGGCATCGGGCCTGTCTTTGACCAGCAGGAAACGCCGCAGGAAATCGTCACGCGCGGCTCGGTGTTTTCCCGGATGGCGCGAACCAGCCTTTTAGCGATGCGTTCTCCGGATGACACGTTGATATTCGGCAGATAGACAGCCAGCTCCTCGCCCCCCCACCTTGCAGCGACATCATGCTCACGAATATGGTTTTTCATAACGGAGGCCACCTGAATCAGGATCGAATCTCCCGTTTGATGACCGTATGTATCATTAATGGTTTTGAAATTATCGATATCAACGAGGATGAATACACCCCGTTTATGAATTTTCATGCTGTATTGAATTTTCTCATCCAAATAGGTTCTTGAATACAGCTCCGTCAGCTGGTCTGTCTGAACAAGATGCTCAAGCCTGTCGCGCAGCATGGAGTTCGTGACCGCCAATGTCGCATGGTGAATGAGCGCTTGAAAAAGCTTATACATTTCAAACGTAAAAGCATACAAATCCTTTTTCAATAAAATCGCGAACCCGAAGACGGTGTCATTTTCGATCATCGGCACCGCCATCAGCGAGCCGAAGCCGTTTTCGCCGAATACAGTCTTTCCGCTGCCGATAAACACGCCCTTTTCTCCCTCGAACAGCTTTTCTTTCACAATGCTGATATAGGGGTTCGCACGTTCTGTCTTAAAAAAAGCGGTATGTCCCGGAAGCAGATTTTGCGTCTCAAAATGATCAATATGAAAAAAAGCCACTTCTTCCGCATGAAATGATTGGGTCATAATGGCGGCGAGTTCCCGCATCGTGTCAGTGAGTCTGAGGCGCTGATTCAGCTGGCGCGATGTTTCATTAATGAGCTCCAGATTCGCAATGCTTTTTTTCGATTGCTCATAGAGCTGCGCATTTTCAAATGCTTTTCCCGCCGCGCCCGCAAGCAGCAGCATTTCACTGAGAGTACTGCACGAAAGAACGGCATCCTGCAGCCCCTCCGTCTTCAGAACCCCGTAAGTCCCCTGCTGGCCTTTGATCGGCAGGTAAGCAGATGACCTGCCTTTTCTGAGCAGTCTCCCCGATAAATAAACCTTCAGGGCAGACGGATCGGCATCTTTTCCATCCATATGTAATTCTTTTGCGGGAAGCTGTCTGTCCGTATCCTGATCCTGCGTGATAAACAGTGAAAAGCGGAAAGACCGGAAAGCCGTACTCAAACTTGCCTGCAGTTTTTCCAAAACCTCATTTTGATCCAAAAGCGAATGGAACATTTCTGTCATTCTGTGAATTTTCCGCTGATGCTTCGTTTTGTCAAACAGCCCGCTTTGTCTCACAGATTGATTGATAAACTGAGTAACGATCTCAGGCAATGATTCCGGGATCGGCAGCCCGCCTTCCGAGCGCAGATAAAAGGATCTGCCGGACGTCTGATTCCTGATCATAAAACGGCCGTCACTCTCTTTCAGCGGAGCATAATGCGGTTCATCTTCTGTTTTTATGGTGAAACGTGTTGATTCTGCCGGTGAAAGGGTCAATGAAAGAGATGTAAAGCAGGATTCTAGAGCTGAGGCCAGCCATAACAGCGAGTCGGATAATGAGACGGATTCAGATTTCGTTAAGAAAAAAGAAAGCATTTTCTGATGAAAGGCCGTCACTTCATCAATTGTTTGTTTTTTCATTTTTATCACCTAAACATGTACTACTCATTTTTGTACATTATATCATAAACCGGCACTCTTCATGGAGAAATGGTTGACGGCGGCGGGGAAAAATCATATAATGTTCTTTGTGTGAAATATTGCAGCCTTTTTGTTCAGCTTCTGTGTTTGCATTTTGTTCCTTAGCTGTAAGGTGTATCGTGTAACTCTCTGCTGCTGGAGCGAGGATACATGAAAACAAAATGTGCACGGTCGGATCGAACAGACGGTTTTTATTTTCCACAAAATAAAACCAAAGGAGGAGTCACATTATGGCTCGCTATACAGGTCCATCTTGGAAACTGTCCCGCCGTTTAGGAATCTCTCTTAGCGGTACAGGTAAAGAATTAGAAAAACGCCCTTACGCACCAGGTCCCCACGGTCCGGGACAGCGTAAAAAACTATCAGAATACGGTTTGCAATTGCAAGAAAAGCAAAAACTTCGTCACATGTACGGTGTAAACGAACGTCAATTCCGCACATTGTTTGACAAAGCTGCAAAAATGACTGGTAAACACGGCGAAAACTTCATGATTCTTTTAGATGCACGTCTTGATAACGTTGTGTACAAGCTCGGTCTTGCACGCACTCGCCGTCAAGCTCGCCAATTAGTTAACCACGGTCACATCCTTGTTGACGGAAGCCGCGTTGACATTCCGTCTTACCAAGTAAAACCTGGTCAAACAATCGGTGTTCGCGAAAAATCAAGAAACCTTTCTATCATCAAAGAATCTGTAGAAGTAAACAACTTCGTTCCTGAGTACCTTACTTTCGACGCTGAAAAGCTTGAAGGTACATTCACTCGTCTTCCAGAGCGCTCTGAGCTTGCTCCGGAAATTAACGAAGCGCTTATCGTTGAGTTCTACTCCCGTTAAGTAAAACGCTCTTTAAAGAGCATTGGATTAAACCCCGGACATGTTGTGATGACAATGTTTCCGGGGTTTTTCTTTTGGGCTGTTCCCTCTCTTTATTAAAAAAGCCCCTGTCCGGGGCTTTTTTTTATGTGCCAACCGGCTTTTCAGCTACATGTACATTAGAAAACCCCATAATGCCTGCAACAGATAATGCCGCAAAAAGAATTCTCTTTTTCATCAAATTCCTGCCGAAACGCAGAAATGAGTTTGTTATTTTTTCTGACTCACCTTAATCATTTGACAGGCAGAAGCGATTTTTTACATAATGAATCATCATACCTTACAAAAAGGAGAGACGGAATGAACAGCATCCCCTCTATCGTCAGCAAGCACAAAGCCTATTTTGCGGCGGGGCATACGAGACCGCTAGAATCAAGGCTGAACATATTGCAAAAGCTGAAACAAGCCATCAAAACACAAGAAGCCGATATAGCAGCCGCTCTCTATCAGGATCTCCACAAATCCGAACAGGAGGCGTACACGACAGAAATCGGAATTGTTCTGGAAGAAATCAGTTTTGTGATGAAGCGGCTGAGAAAATGGGTCAAACCGAAGCGAGTCAAAACGCCTCTGACTCACCTGGGCTCGAAAAGCATGATTATCCCTGAGCCATATGGAACCGTTTTGGTGATTGCGCCTTGGAATTATCCCTTGCAGCTGGCGCTTTCACCCTTGATTGGAGCCATTGCGGCCGGAAACACAGTCGTTCTCAAACCGTCAGAATATACGCCTGCGGTTTCCGCTGTTCTTTCTAAACTTATCAGCAGCGTTTTTCCGAGTGATTATGTCGCTATGGCGGAGGGCGGGCCCGACGTCAGCACTGTTTTATTACAGCAGCCCTTTGACTATATTTTCTTCACAGGAAGCGTTGCCGTGGGAAAAATCGTTATGGAGGCCGCCTCCAAACAATTAATTCCCGTTACCTTGGAGCTCGGCGGCAAAAGTCCCTGCATTGTCCATAAGGATGCTGATATACAGCTTGCCGCCAAACGCATCGTCTTCGGGAAATTTACAAATGCAGGGCAAACCTGCATCGCACCGGATTATTTATTTGTCCACCAAGATATCAAAACGAAGCTCATAGAAGAAATGAAGCATGCGATCAGTGAATTTTACGGCCCTCAGCCTGAACAAAATCCGCAGTACGGCAAAATCGTCAGTGAACGCCACTATCAGCGGCTGCTCAGCTTTCTGAATGATGGCGTCCCGCTTACAGGCGGACAATTTAATCCTGAACACCACAAAATAGCGCCGACGATTCTAGATCAAGTGAAGGATGACTCTCCAGTAATGCAGGAGGAGATTTTCGGGCCGATTCTTCCGCTGTTTACATACGGCGATATCGATGAAGTCATCGAGAAAGTCCAATCACGCCCAAAGCCGCTCGCTCTTTATGTCTTCACAACAAACAAAGGAATCGAGCGAACTGTTTTAGAGAATCTGTCATTTGGCGGCGGCTGTGTCAATGATACGTTAATGCACGTCGCGACACCGTATTTGCCATTCGGCGGCGTCGGAGAAAGCGGCATCGGCAGCTATCACGGATTTGACAGCTTTAACGCATTTACGCACAAAAAAAGCGTCGTCAAACAAACGAACCGCTTCGACTTCGCTTTCCGTTATCCTTCTTCCAAAAACGGGCTGCGAATGATCCGGAAAATACTTAAATAAAAAAGCGCAGAGTATCTGCGCTTTTTATAAATCCTCTATACACCAATTAATCGGTTCGTCTCCCAAATTAAACCTTTTTTTAAAAGTTCAAATCGAAGTCTAACAGTAAAAATGAACCAACCCAACTGTAGGAAAGGTTAATTCTCATCACCCTGGTGAGTCCTATAATAATTTTCAGCGGTATAGATATTCCACTCCCAAAAATTTGCTCCTTGAGACAAAATATACCGATCTAAAAATATCTCAAAATTAAGTTTCATTGGTTCATACTCAATAAATCCGCGGAACCATAAATAGTTTGGATCTGTAGAAATTTTGGTTTTGTCAATTAACAAATAACATCCGTCTAACAGATGTGCCACAGGAATAAACTGAGGCTCTAAAAAACCATTTTGCATATACTTTTCAATCTCTTCTAAATCAAGAATATGCAAACCCCCACCTACATTCTCACCGTAAATCAACAAATCAAATATTCTGGCTCCGTTATGCAATTTTAAAAAGGTTTTATAATCTTCAGGAAGTGAGACTTTTATTTTCTTCTCAAAACTCTCAATCTCCAGATCTGTTGCACCTTTAAAGAAAGTACATTCTGTTTCTAAAAGCGTTCCTTCATTCCCTAAAATGTTCAAGCGGCCTTTTTCATCAATTAATTCTTTTAGACCTTGGAGCGTTTTTTCAACAAAAACTGCCATTGAGCCACCTCTTATTATTAGAGCATTGCTATTTTATTCACAAGAGCAGGAGCCAATGTTCCAGTTGAAGTATCAGGAAGAGAACCTTTCCATCCGGCTACTGAAGTATGTTGGGACATAAAAAACTTTGTCTTTTTAGGATAATACGACTTTGAATATGATTTACCTGCTTGAAAATTCTATGTTATGGGGAAACCTTTCGTATTAAACATATAAAGACAGTCTGTTAAACAGACTGTCTAAGATGTTGTTACATCACACCATACTCAGCTGCGGTTCGAATAATTCATAGTGAATGGATTCCGGCGGTGTATTGAATTCAGAAATCAGCTTTTTCATTTCTTTAATGAACGACGGGGATCCGCACAGGTAAAAATCAGCATCTTTATCTGTCATCACTTCTTCTAACAGCTGTTTGTCAATCCGGCCTTCCCGAAAACGAATATTTTCTGAACGGTCTTGTTCGGACGGTTCACTGTAAATAAAGACGGTGTCAGCGGATGAGTGTTCCGCGGCTTCTTCAGCTTCATGCCGCAGCGCATGATACTCTCCGCTCCTTGCCGCATGGATAAAGAGAACGTTTCGCTGCGGCTGGGTTTTGGCAACCGTCTTTAACATGCTGATCATCGGGGTAATTCCGACACCGGCACTGATGAGAACCAGATTCTTTTTGGAATCAGGGTCTAATACGAAATCCCCGGCCGGAGCGCTGATCTCAATTGAATCCTTTTCGTGTAATTGGTCATGCAGATATGAAGAAACAATTCCGTCTTTTTTCACGGAAATCCGGTAATAATCCTTACCGGATACATCCGACAAACTGTACTGGCGGATATGCGTATAACCCGTGTCCGGAATGTATACTTTTACACTGATATACTGTCCCGCTTTGAATTCGGGGAGAACTTGTCCGTCTTCCGGTTTTAAATAAAACGACGTTATCTCTTTGCTTTCTTTTACCTTTTTATCAATTTTAAACGCCTTATCGTCTTTCCAGCCGCCTTTTTGCGTTTCCGCTTGTTCATACATGTCCTTCTCAATTCCGATAAAAGCGTCTGCAATGACGCCGTATGCTTTTTCCCATGCCTGAATGACCTCAGGAGCAGCCCCGTCTTTTAGCACATCCTTTATCGCGATTAACAAGTACTTTCCAACGATTGGATAATGCTCGGGCTTAACACCGATACTCCGGTGCTTATGGCTGATTTGTTTGACGACGGGGACTATGTTTTCCAGCCGGTCAATATTGGATGCGGCCGCAATCACAGCATTCGACAAGGCCGTACGCTGTGTTTTTTTCTTTTGATTCGTCTGATTAAAGATATTCAGCAGCTCAGGGTGATGCTGAAAAAGCAGGTCATAAAATCGGCCTGTGATTTCTTCACCATGCTCTTCTAAGACCGGCACTGTGCTTTTAATGATTTCAATCGTTTTTTCATCGAGCATTCTGAAATCCCCCTAAAGATGTATGCATCTCGATTGACCTGAGAAAAGAATCGTTTTTGAATTCTTTTTTATAGATTTCCCCGTTCAAAAAGGGTTAGCCATTCCAATTTGAGACGGATTCAGGAAAAACCAGATAAACGAAATTGCATATGGAAAATTGTGGACTTGCCATAGTGTACTTGTCCGATGCAAAATCCTCCTTTTCAGCATTTAATAAAGTACGGGAGGTGAGATGAATGGGTAAAAAATCGAAAGTGTATTACTGTGACCCTAAGTATATTGTGACTGACAAGTATACTGACAAAGAAGTGGTTTACGTCCATCCCATCAAACACATTAACAGAGAACATATCCGTTATGTTCCCCGCCACGTTTATCAGGAAGAAACAATTCACGAAGTCATTGATCCGGGCGATCCGGGGAAATGCGGGTGTAAAAAGGATAAAAAAAGACGCAAAAAGTAATTGGTTCGATTTCTTGCCTCAGCAGACCTCCGTACCTTTTGGCTCCTCTTTTTCAGAGGGGTCTTTTTTCATGCCGTATCTTCAAGCAAATACGTTGTGAGGCGGCAATCCGCCTGATATTCTTGTCATATACAAATTCACAGGAGGCATGATGATGAGCAAAAAAATCGCAGTTCTGATGACAGATCAATTTGAGGATATTGAATATACAAGCCCGGCGGAAGCATTTAAAGAAGCGGGCCACAGTGTGGTGACAATAGATTTAGAAGCAGGGAAAGAAGTGACGGGCAAGCACGGTGAGAAAGTAAAGATCGATCAAGCGATCTCAGACGCAGACCCCAAGGAATTCGATGCGTTATTGATTCCCGGAGGCTTTTCACCAGATCTTCTGCGGGGAGATGACCGCCCGGGTGAATTCACTAAATCATTCGTGGAAAATCAGAAACCCGTTTTCGCGATCTGCCACGGCCCGCAGCTGCTGATTGATACCGACCTTCTTAAAGGAAAAGATATCACGGGATTCCGCAGCATCCGCAAAGACTTAATCAATGCCGGCGCACATTATAAAGATGAAGAAGTCGTCGTGAGCCATAACATCGTAACGAGCAGAACGCCTGACGATTTGGAAGCCTTTAATCGTGAATCATTGAACCTGCTGAAATAAGCGAATAAAAATGCACAGACCCGTTCAGTCTGTGCATTTTTTTATGGATTGATAAAGAAACACCAATAGTTAGACCTATTCTCTTCCCCATCCATAATAAGTAAAATAAAGAGTGGGTTTTTCAACACTCGACGGGAGGTTCACTTATGTGGATGATCATTTTGCTGCTGATCATTTTAATCGGTTTTACCGGTAATATCATTTCGCTTTTGAGAGCGCAAAAACACGCATCTCAAAGAATAATTGAGCTTTTAGAAAAGCAAGGCCGAAAATAATCTGTTAGCGCTGTGTTACCCGTAATAGTAATAATAATTCCGGCAGATTTCCTGAAAAATGATTTGATGCCCTTTCTCGTTCGGATGAAGACCTTCTGACATGCACATGCTGCGGAAAGCGGGATTATACGGGTCGATGAGATCTGTATCAAACAGGTCGGCATACGGTACAGAGAGGAGTGTGCAGGCTTCTTTTTGGGCTTTCACATAGTCAGCCAGCTTCAGGCCCAGTTTATTTTTATCAGTATCACGGCGGACGATTTTTCCTTTTGATATTTTTGCTTGTCTCGTTGGGGTCACCACAATGATGCTCGCGCCTTTATTTCCGCTTCGCAGCTGCTGAATCACTTGACAGAAGCCTCCGTAAAATGTGGTGATATCCTTTTCATCTGTGCCGATGGGAATGTGGTTGCACCAATCATCATCTGTTCCCTGGACAATGATGACATCATGTCCCTTTGTTTTAAGCGCTTGCTGATAAATGTTATCGCTTCCGTGGTTGCTCATATTAACGCCGCTGACAGACAGATTGGTTATTTCAGCGTCTGTCCGGTCTTTCAGAATGTCACCAAAGCCGTATTCCGCGCGCAGCCCCCGGGCGACGCTGTCACCTAAGATCGCGATTTTTGAAGCCTTCCGCAGCCTGCTTATGCTGATGAAGTCAATGCTGATATGCCCGCTGTCCGTGATATGCAAAAGCTTGCTGCTTATGTTTTGCGAAGAGACTGTCTTTCCTTCAGAGTCATAAAATTCCTCATTCAGCTTCATTCGGCGTCATCCCTTCCTTTTTATCCTCCGGCATCTTTTTTGACATAAAAAACGGACACGAACAAACAGCGCCATGTTGTCAGTTCAGTGTCCGCAGATGATGATACCGGATCTTTTATGCAGTTCTCTTGCCATTATAGCAGATCTCCATTACTTGTAATAGAGTCTGCTTCAGCATTTAAAACAGCGCTTGCGGGTACGTTTTTGATGTGACCGTCTGCTGCGGGAACGGTGTGTCCGGCGATGCGTCCGTCTTCTGCTGCGGGAACGGTGTGTCCGGTGATGCGTCCGTCTTCTGCTGCGGGAACGGTGTGTCCGGTGATGCGTCCGTCTTCTGCTGCGGGAACGGTGTGTCCGATGATGCGTCCGTTTTCTGCTGCGGGAACGGTGTGTCCGTTTTCTGCTGCGGGAACGGCGCGAACATTTTTTGGAAACCGGTTCTTGGTATAAATACTCCCCTAAACCTTCTCTTTCCGCAACGGCAACTCCATGTTCAATTTCTTTAACAGAAATAGCGTTCAATTCTGTTCACCTCCCTTTTTCTTTACAACATAACGTATGAAATGTACCCCTCACGTGTATAAGCTTCTCTCTCATATGAGCGAGAAATAGTCATTTATACAACAAAAAGACCCGTGGAAACGGGCCTTTTGCAGGCATTTTGCAGGGAACAAACGCAAACATAAGATCGATTATTTCTTCCTCTCGCTCTCCGGCTCGGGGTGAATCATTACCTGTGCTTGTTTGAATTCATTCGTAATAGCTCTTTCAATGCGGTCACACAGGTCATGCACGTCTTTAATCGTCACGTGAGAGGCTACGACCAGGTGAAAATCAATATACTCCTGGGGGCCGGAGCGTCTTGTACGAAAATCGTGAATTTCAATAAATTCCTGTTGAAATGTTTCGATAATCTTTAAAATTGTTTTTTCTTCCTCTTCCGACAAACGGGTATCAATCAGCGGCGGGAATGCTTCTTTCATTAACTTAAACGCTTCATATATGATATAGACCGCCAGCACCATACCTATAATGGGATCAAGTATGTACCACTCCGTTAAGGTAACGACCAAAAGGCTTGCCGCTACGCCTAATGATGTGTACACGTCAGTCAGTAAATGCAGGGCATTCGATTTCATTGCCACGGAATTAACCTTTTCGGCTTCTCTTTTTACGAACTTCGAAACGATCAAATTAATGAGAGCCCCCGCAAGCATCACAGCGATTCCCAATACGGGCAGATGAACCGGAGCCGGGTTGACCAGTTTTTGAACGCATTCATATATCATCCAAATCCCTGCCGCAAAAATCAGCATCGTCTCGATGGTCCCCGACAGATTCTCGACTTTTCCATGACCGTACGGATGCCCTGTATCAGCCGGCTTTTTTGAAATCCTGACGGAGATAAAGGCGATGAAGGCGGCGATCAAATCTAAAAAAGAATGAATGGCTTCTGAAAGTATCGCGACAGATCCGGTTATTATCCCCACCACTATTTTGAGCATGACGACCAGGGAATTGCTTATAACCGATAAAAAAGCGATTTTAGAGGTGTTTTCCACCGTGATCCTCCTCTTTTTGACTTCTTGTATTTATCGTATCAAACGGCATTCGTGTGGGTCTACGGCAACGTTTTTCACAAAAGCCATACATGTAACTCATCATAAACTAAGTTGGAAAGCGACAAAACAGGCGAACCTTTCTTTCAGCACTCAAGTCCCATTGACAAGATATAACCGCTTACATTATAGTAGTTTCATGAATAACCACTACGGAGGATGTTTATGGACGATGTTCTGAAAGAATTACAGAAGTTTGGATTTTCTCAATATGAATGTAAAGCATATATCGGCTTGTTGAAACACTCGCCTGTTACCGGATATGAAATCAGCAAAAGGTCAGGCGTCCCCCGCTCAATGATCTATGAGGTATTGGGGAAATTAGTTGATAAAGGCGCTGTCCATATTGTGCCGTCTGATCCGGTTACATATGCCCCGCTGGCCGGAAAGGAATTAATCGATCGGCTCCGGCACGATTTCGAGAGCTCATTCGGCTATCTTGAGGAAAAGTTATTGGCGCTGGAAAGCGAGCAGGAGATGAATGTCATCCGCCGCATCAGCACGAATGATCATGTCATCAATGAGATGAAGGAAATGATTGAAAAAGCCGAGGAAGAGTTGTGGCTGTCTGTCTGGGAACAGCAGATTCCCTTTATTCAAGAAGCCGCTAATAAACGCGCCGCCGAACAATTGCCCGTCTTTTCGATTGTGTTCGGCCCTCCGGAAGTGAAGCTCGGAAATACGACAAATCATAATATGTCTCCTGAAGTGGCGGAGAAACGGATGGGCGGAAGATTAACGATAGCTGCCCGAGATAATAAAGAAGTCTTAATCGCCAATTTTTCTCCGCAGACGAATGCCTGGGCCATTAAATCAGAAGATCCCGCTCTCGTTCTCGTGGCCATGGAATATATGAGGCACGATCTGATGTTCGCGGAGCTTGTGAAAGAAGTCGGGGCTGAAAAAGTTGAAGGCCTGATGACACAAAACCATTCGTTATTTCATGTCGTCACCGGAAATCGGTTCATATAAATGTGAACCGTATTTTCTTTGATTTTTTCATTAGTCGTTATCATTATAATCTCTATGAAAGGAGTATAAAAAATGATTAACACAGAAGTGCAAAAAACCGCCGTTTCCCGGGAAATGAACGATACGTTTTTACAGGGGGTGCGGGATTGTGTGCCTACGCTGCTGGGCTATATGAGCATCGGTTTTGCTTTCGGCATCGTCGGGGTTGCCTCTCATCTAAGCATTCTTGAAATCTGTTTGTTATCCTTGTGTGTCTATGCCGGCGCCGCCCAATTTATTATTTGCTCGCTCCTTGTTTCCGGGAGTCCGATTTCCGCCATTATTTTAACGACGTTTATCGTCAATCTGCGTCACCTTCTGCTGAGCCTGACCATCGCGCCGTATTTCACGAAATACTCTCTGGCGAAAAATATCGGCTTCGGGGCTCTGCTTACTGACGAATCTTTCGGAGTAGCGGTGAACAAAGCGGCTCAGAACGGCAGGTTATACGATAAGTGGATGAACGGCCTCAATATAACCGCTTACATGTGCTGGGTTATTTCCTGCGTGATGGGCGGGCTTCTCGGACAATGGATATCTGATCCTTACGCTCTCGGCCTGGACTTTGCTTTGCCTGCTATGTTTGCGGCGCTGCTTGTGCTGCAATTGCAGTCGTCCGCTTCGGAAAAGCTGAAGCACAGCCTCTCCTTAATTCTCTATATGATCATTTTTATGGTCTTGTTATCGTATTTCGTCCCGTCACACATCGCGGTCATCGTCTCAACCGTGATTGTGGCAACGATCGGGGTGGTGACGGACAAATGAGCATCAGCACACAAATGATCTGGATTATACTCGGCTGCATGATTGTTACACTTGTGCCGCGCATTGTTCCGTTTATATTTGTCCGGAACATTCAGATGCCTGAATTGGCTTTAAAATGGCTCTCCTTTATTCCGCTTTGCATTTTGACGGCTCTGGTAACGGAAAGCATGATTGTGAAAACAAACAGCGCTTTGACCTTTGATTGGAAAGCAATGATCGTTCTCATTCCGACATTGCTTTGCGCGATGCTGACAAAAAGCTTATCCATCACGGTCATCACGGGAGTCGTGCTGATGGCCGCCGTCAGGCTGATATGGTGACAATCAAAAGCCTCCATTCCATAGAATGGAGGCTTTACCTTTATGATGTCGGATTTTCTTCTTCCGTCTCTGATTCCTCGGCTTCGGCGTTTATGCTTTGCTGCTGTTCCCAATGATCCCGCTGCAATCTTTCTTTGGCGATGGTAAACATGAAATTCACGGCGCAGCACCCCTTCCCTGTTTTGCTTATACTATGTACTGTACTCATTTCCCCGTGCAGTATTCACAAAACATAAAAAAGCAGCCTGCCGCATTGAGCGGCCGGACTGCTTTTTATTTTCAGTACGTGATCAGGAAGTATTTTTTCTTTCCGCGGCGCAATACGGTAAATTGATCTTCAATGCGGTCTTCCGCAGTCAGAAGATGCCCGATGTCCGTCCGGCGCTCGCCGTTAATGTAAACAGCTCCGTTTTGAATGTCTTCGCGGGCCTGCCGTTTTGAAGGCGACAATTTAGATTCCACTAGCACGTCTACTAAAGACAGTTCTTCAGAGCGGTCTTTTTCAAACGAAGGTACATCTTTAAATCCTACCTTGACGTCTTGAGCGGAAAGCTCTTTAATATTGCCGCTGAACAGCGCCTGGGAGATATGAACGGCCTGCTCAAGCGCTTCACGGCCGTGTACAAGAACCGTCACCTCTTCAGCGAGACGTTTCTGCGCTTCTCTTTTCTCAGGAGCTGTCTCCGTTTTTTCAGCATAAGCTTCAATTTCCTCTTTTGACAAGAAAGTAAAGTATTTTAAGTATTTGACGACGTCGCGGTCATCAGTATTGATCCAGAACTGGTAGAATTCGTACGGCGATGTTTTTTCTTTATCAAGCCAAATGGCGCCGCCTTCCGTTTTGCCGAATTTCGTGCCGTCAGCTTTTGTGACGAGCGGAATGGTAAGACCGAAAGCTTTCGCCCCTTCTTCTTCTGATTTTCTGATCAGTTCAAGACCGGCCGTGATGTTGCCCCACTGGTCACTGCCTCCGATTTGGAGTTTGCAGTTCTTTTCTCTGTACAGATTCAGAAAATCGTAGGATTGCAGGATCATGTAGCTGAATTCCGTGTAAGAAATTCCGGTTTCAATTCTTGAGCTTACAGTATCTTTCGCAAGCATGTAGTTAATTCCGAAGTTCTTTCCGACGTCGCGGAGAAATTCAATGATGCTCAGCTTTCCGATCCAATCAAAGTTGTTTGCTATGACAGCGGGGTTTTCTCCCGCCTCGAAATCTAAAAATCGGGAAAGCTGATTTTTAATTTTTTGCGACCATTCGACAACGATATCCTGAGTATTTAACGTACGCTCCGCTTTTTTGCCGCTCGGATCGCCGATCAGTCCCGTCGCGCCGCCTACAAGCGCAATCGGATGGTGGCCTGCAAGCTGGAAACGGCGCAGTGTCAATATCGGCAGAAGGTGTCCGATGTGCAGGCTGTCCGCCGTCGGGTCAAACCCTGAGTATAAACGGATTTTTTCTTCGCTCAGCTGTTTATTCAGTCCTTCTTCATCCGTCATTTGCTGGATTAAGCCGCGGAATGATAAATCCTCTAATAAGTTAGTCATTTTGTCTGCTCCTTTGTTTATGAAAATAAAAAACGCCCCTTCGTTTAAAACGAAGGGACGATATAATCGCGGTACCACCCTACTAATAAAAACATAAAAAAGCTTTTATCACTCTTTTTGATAACGGACCGTGTCCGTTCTTTCACTACTGAAAGCCTTGGAATAGCTTTGTTCGCAAAAGCGGTTCATGAGTGTATTCGGCATATCTTATGTGCTGATTTTCACCGGCCATCAGCTCTCTGGAACAATCAGATATCCTACTTGTCTCAATCAAAACCTTTTCTTATGAAGCTTACTCATTTTTAACATAAATAAAATACGATGTCAACGCCGTCTTTAATCTTCCATTGTTGACAGGTCGCCTGCCGGCAGGTTCAGCTCCCATGCCTTCAGCACACGTCTCATGATTTTTCCGCTCCGTGTTTTCGGAAGTTTATCTTTGAATTCAATTTCCCGCGGTGCGGCATGCGCGGCAAGCCCCTGTTTTACAAAGAGGCGAATGTCCTCCTTCAGCTGATCAGATGGCTCATGCCCTTCTCTGAGCGCGATAAACGCTTTAATAATTTCTCCCCGGACAGGGTCCGGCTTTCCGATGACGCCGGCTTCGGCAATCGCCGGATGTTCAACAAGTTTGCTTTCGACTTCAAACGGGCCGACGCGCTCGCCGGATGTCATGATGACATCATCGACTCTGCCTTGGAACCAAAAATAACCGTCTTCATCCATATAAGCAGAATCTCCGGAAACATACCAGCCGCCCGGCATAAAATAAGAATCATATTTCTCTTTGTTGTTCCAAATGGAATCCATCATCGACGGCCAGCCCTTTTTAATGGCGAGATTTCCCATTCGGTACGGCGGAAGCTCATTTCCCTGATTGTCAACGATCGCCGCTTCCACTCCCGGAATCGGTTTCCCCATTGAGCCCGGCTTGATCTCCATGCAAGGATAATTGCAGATGAGCTGTCCGCCCGTTTCTGTCATCCACCACGTGTCGTGGATGCGCTTGCCGAATACTTTATGTCCCCACTTGATGACCTCGGGGTTCAAAGGTTCTCCGACACTCAGGACGTGACGAAGTGAAGTAAGGTCAAATTTGGATGCCATTTCATCTCCGGCGCCCATAAGCATTCTGAAAGCCGTCGGAGCGCTGTACCAGACGCTGACACCAAGCTTCTCAATCGTGCCGTACCAGTTTTCCGGACTGAATCTGCCGCCGACGATCACATTCGCCGCTCCGTTCAGCCACGGCGCAAATATCCCGTACACCGTCCCGGTCACCCAGCCCGGGTCCGCAGTGCACCAATAAATATCGTCTTCTTTAAGATCAAGCACCCACTTGCCGGTCTGGTATTGCTGAATCATGGCTTCATGAACGTGGAGCACACCTTTTGGCGTTCCGGTAGATCCTGATGTGTAGTGAAGCAGGTAGCCGTCTCTTCTGTCCATCCATTCAATATCAAGTCTCGTGCTTTCTCCCTCAGCCGCTTTATCATAATGAATGATTTTATCTCCCGCTTCTTTGCTGCCGCCGACAATGAAAATATGCTCGAGGTCGGGCAGGCTGTCCGCCGGAATCCGTTCGGCCAGTTCAGGTGTCGTCACGACAACCTTTGCCTGGCTGTTCAACAGGCGGTCTTTGACGGCGCCTTCCATAAACGCTTCAAATAAAGGGCCGGCGATCGCACCGATTTTAATTGCGCCGAGCATGATAAAGTACAGCTCCGGCGAACGCGGCATGAAAATAAAAACGCGGTCCCCTTTTTCCACGTTTCCATACCGTCTCAGTACATTTCCCGCCCGGTTCGATTCCTCCATCATTTCTTTAAATGTGTATTTTTCATTCCGATTTGCGTCCTTGTAATACAGCGCTACTTTGTTTTTTCGAAATGATTCGGCATGACGGTCAATTGCTTCGTACGCCGCATTCAGCTTCCCCGTCTGATGCCAGGAAAACTCCGCTTCGACCTCTTTCCAATCGAAGCTGCGGTACGTTTCCTCATAATTTCGCAGATGATAATTCCCCTTTTCCGCCGGCAACGCTTTCAAATTCATGCAACATCCCCCTTTGCTTATCTATAGACTAATTATAGTAGATGTTCACAGTTTTCTCAATTTTTAAAATATAAATTACAACACTATTGAAAACGCTTTATATTTTGTTATGCTTAAGAGAGATGTGTTTTTATTAAGAACCGACAGGCGGTGAATCAGTGAAACATCATAAAACGTACCATTCTTCATCAATTCAGACAGCAGCCGGCCCTCTATTGGTAGAAGGGCCCGTTCCTCCAAAGGACCTAGCACAGTATGAGTTTCATGAAGGCCTGACAGCCTTTCGCCTTCCTCATGAACAGCACAAAGCGTTAATCGAGATCGCCGGGCTTCCTGAAGGTCGGATCATTATCGCCAGGGACGGACAGACGATTATCGGCTATGTGACGTATTTATATCCAGATCCGCTTGAACGGTGGTCTGACGGCAATATGGAAGATCTCCTTGAGCTCGGGGCGATCGAGGTCGCTCCCGGCTACAGGGGCTGTTCTGTCGGAAAAACGTTGCTGACAGTCAGCATGATGGATGAACAGATGGAACGCTACATCATCATGACGACGGAATATTACTGGCATTGGGATTTAAAAGGAATGAAAAAAGATGTGTGGGAATACAGAAAGATCATGGAAAAGATGATGAATGCCGGAGGTCTTGTCTGGTTTGCAACGGATGAACCGGAAATCAGCTCTCATCCGGCCAATTGTCTGATGGCCCGCATCGGCAGGCACGTCAGTCAGGAGTCAATTGAACAGTTCGACAGGCTTCGTTTTTATCAGCGGTTTATGTATTGACTGACATACAAAGGGGATAAAAAGATGATTGCAGAACAAATCATGAAACGGGACGTCATCACCGTCTCAAAACACGACTCCATTGAAACAGCCGTCCGTAAAATGAAGGTATATCATATCCGCCATCTCCCTGTCATCGACGACGAGCTGCACGTCACCGGTATTGTCACAGACAGAGACATTAAACAGGCCGGCCCCGGCAGCTTCGAACAAAAGGAACGCGGCGCATTTCTGACAAACAAAGTGGAGACCATTATGAAGCGGAATGTCATCTGCGCCCATCCGCTTGACTTTGTGGAAGAAATATCCGCTTCCTTTTATGAGCACGGCATCGGCTGTCTGCCGATTACGGTAAATCATAAGCTGACGGGCATTTTAACGAAAACCGACGTGCTCCGGACTTTCGTCAGCCTGACAGGCGCGGCCCAGCCGGGATCACAGGTGGAAATCCTGGTGACGGATATGACAAAAAGCCTTGCTGATCTCAGCTGCATGTGCCGTGATCTTCAGCTGCAAATCCTGAGTGTGCTCGTCTATCCCCATGATTCCGCCGGGTCGAACATTCTCGTCTTCCGGGTGAAGACGATGAATCCGCTCCCTTTTATCCGTGCCGTTCATGAAGCCGGATACAATGTCTTATGGCCGAAACATTTGAGGGATCAGCCATGAGAGACAGCGTTTTTGTTTACTCGCCTTCTTATCAGACGTATCAATTTCATCAGGATCATCCGTTCAATCAGCAGCGCGTGCTTTTAACATACGATCTGCTTCAGGCGGCGGACGCGTTTGACGATGGAGACATCGTCACACCGCGCACGGCCACTAAAGAAGAGCTGGCTCTCGTTCATACGGAGGATTATATACAGGCGGTGGAACTTGCGGGTGCGGGCCGGCTCCCTGCCGCAGAAGGAGAAAGCTACGGTCTCGGAACGGAAGACACCCCCGTTTTTGCCGGCATGCATGAAGCTGCGTCGCTTCTGGTGGGCGGCACCTTAACGGCGGCAGATTATGTCATGACGGGACAAGCCAGGCATGCCTGCAATTTAGGAGGAGGCCTTCACCACGGCTTCCGCGGCAGGGCGTCAGGCTTTTGTATCTATAATGACAGCGCCGTGGCCATCCAATACATCCAGAAGAACTACGGGGCAAAAGTGTTATACATTGATACAGACGCCCACCACGGCGACGGCGTTCAATTTACGTTTTACGACAGGTCTGATGTCTGCACTGTTTCTTTTCACGAGACCGGGCGTTATTTATTTCCCGGGACGGGACAAGTACTGGAAAAAGGAAGCGGGCAAGGCTACGGCTATTCTTTTAACATTCCGCTGGACGCTTTCACAGAGGACGATTCCTTTCTCCACGCTTACAAAACGGCCGCCTCTGAAATTGCGGCTTTTTTTAAGCCGGATGTGATTCTTACCCAAAACGGTGCGGACGCCCATTATTACGACCCATTGACACACCTGTCCAATACAATCTCCATTTATCAGGAGATCCCGCGGCTCGCTCATTCATTAGCCCATCAATATTGCAGCGGCAGATGGATCGCGGTCGGCGGCGGCGGATACGATATTTGGAGAGTCGTCCCGAGAGCATGGAGCCGCATTTGGCTTGAGATGAAAGGGATTGATCCCGGGGAGCGCATACCGCAGAAATGGATTGATAAATGGCAGAAGCATTCCCCCTGCACGCTGCCCGCTTTTTGGAGTGATCCTGAACAATTATATCCTCCGATTCCACGCAAAGAAGAAATTTCAGAAAAAAATGCCCAAACCGTGGAAAAAGCACTTTTTGCCATCCGGTCTGAGCAGCGGTATAAAACAAAATAAAAAACGACCTTATGAGGAGGTCGTTTTTTTGATCACGATTTCTACACGGCGGTTTTCTTTCATATGTCCGGGACTTTTGTTGTCCTTCACAGGTTTCGTATCCGCATACCCGGCAGAGATAAACCGTTTGGCGGAAAAGTCTTCATTCGCGGTAAAATACCGGATCACACTCGCCGCTCTTGCAGACGACAGCTCCCAGTTCGACGGGAATTGATAGGTGGAAATCCGGCGGCTGTCCGTATGGCCTTCTACCTGTATGTCATTCGGAATTGTTTTTAAAAGCACCGCGATCTGATGCAGAACCGGCTCGGCGTTTTTCAGCACATCCGCTTTTCCCGTCTGAAACAGAACGGCCTCCTGCAGCACAAGAACCACTCCGCGCTCATCGCGCTTCGCCGTCAATTTGGAACTCAAATGATGCGCTTTTATGTATGTCTTCACGTTTTGTAACAGCAAATCCTGTTCTTTATTTTCGTTTGCTTTGTCTGATGACGCCGGTTCACCTCCGCTGCCGTTTGTATGAATCGATGAAACGGCAGATTGAAATTTTTCCGCGTCTATTTGCGACATCGAAAAAAGCAAGATAAAGAACACGAGAATGAGCGTGATCAAGTCAGCGAACGTCACCATCCATCTCGGTGAACCGCCGGAATGTTCCGGTTTGTTTCTTCTTTCAAAACGCTCTTTTCTAAGCTTCATGGACAGCGCCCTTTTTCTTGTTCGCAGGCTGTCCTTTACGCCAGTCTTCTCTTGAGCTGAAGACGACGAGCTGACTTTCGAGGTTGCGGGGATTTTTGCCCGATTGGATGCCGACAACCCCTTCGATCATGACCTGTTTGATGAAAATTTCACTTTCCGTTTTTTCTTCAAGCTTTGCCGCGATTGGGATAAACACCAAATTGGCAAGCAGCGCTCCGTACAGCGTCGTCAATAGCGCAACGGCCATGTTCGGTCCGAGGGTATGCGGGTCATTTAAGTTTTTGAGCATGAGAACGAGTCCGACGAGCGTCCCGATCATTCCCCAGGCGGGTGCGAAATCACCGGCTTTTTCAAAAACGCGTCTTCCTTTTCTGTGTCTTTCTTCCATTGCGGCGATCTCAGAATCCATCACCAGCCGGATCGTTTCCTCGTCCCAGCCGTCAATCGCAAGCAAAAGCCCTTTTTTTAAAAACGGATCCTTGATCTCCCGCGCCTGGTCATCCAGAGACAGCAGCCCCTGCCTGCGCGCCTGCTCCGAAAGGCTGACAAATACTCTGACAAGCTCTTTCACATTGTCATCCTGACGGGAGAATACCTGTTTCAGAACAGAAGGGGTTTTCTTTAAATCCCTCGGCGGAAAGCTGATAAAGACCGCCGCGGCAAGGCCGCCTGTGACGATTAAAAAAGAAGTCAGATCCAAAAATGAACTGATTCCCGCCAGTCCCGTCCCTGACAGAATACCGATTGCGACAATAATACAGCCTAACATAAAGCCAACGGGCGTCAGATAATCAAAACGTTTCATATCTTCTCCTTACTCAAGTAAAAAAGCAAGATTCCACCCCTCAGAGTGAAGCTTGCTTTTCCGTTTTTTTATGACTTGGTTGATTGTCTTAATTCGATGCGGTGAGGCAATTCGACGATATGCTCTTCAACCGGCTCTTTGTTCATCAGTTTTGTCAAAAGTCTCATCGCCACGGCGCCGATATCGTACGTAGGCTGCACGACTGTTGAAAGCTGAGGGCGGACCATCAGGCTCAATCTCGTATTGTCAAAACCGATAATATCAAGATCATCAGGTATCGAAAGACCTTGATCTTGGGCCGCATGGATAATGCCGAGGGCCATTTCATCCGTCGCAGAAAGAATCGCCGTCGGTTTCCGGTCAAGGCCCATCAAGCTTTGAAGCGCCTCCATACCGGAATCATAAGTGTAATCGCCTTCCGCTACGAATTGCTCGTTAAACGGAATCGCCGCTTCTTCAAGCGCCCGTTTGTACCCTTGCAGTTTTTTCGAACGGTTGATCGGCTCTTGCATCGGTCCGGAGACGAATGCAATATCGCGATGCCCTTTATCAATGAAAAGCTTAACGGCATCATAAATCGCCTGTTCATAATCAATGGCGACAGAAGGCGTCTCGCCCTGTTCTTCCACTGATGCAGCCAAGACGATCGGCACAGGAGAGCGCTTAAATTCTTCGACATGCTCGTCCGTAATGTTGCCGCCCATAAATACGATACCGTCCACTTGTTTGCCGAGCATCGTATTTAACAGATGCAGTTCTTTCTCAAGATTTTGATCCGAGTTGCTTAAGATAATATTATATTTGTACATCGTCGCGATATCTTCAATTCCACGCGCAAGTTCCGAGTAGAAAATGCTTGAGATATCAGGGATGATGACGCCGACCGTTGTCGTTTTTTTGCTTGCAAGCCCTCTTGCCACCGCGTTCGGGCGGTAGCCGAGCCGGTCAATGGCTTCCAATACTTTTTTTCTGGTCGTCGGTTTTACATTCGGGTTGCCGTTCACGACGCGGGAAACAGTCGCCATACTGACATTTGCTTCTCTGGCCACATCGTATATCGTAATGTTGCTCACTGAAACCACTCCTTTTACTGGATACACTTATCCTTATCTATAGCATAAACACTTTATGTAAAGAAATGTCGTACGATTTCGCATTCTGTCGTTTATGATTGTAAGCGTAAGTCAGTAGTGTACATTATTTTTCATTATTCATCAAATTTAAATATCTCTCATGAAATTATACACGTTTTTCCCAATGATGAAAACGTTCACTTTCATTTTATAATTAAATAAAATGAAGATACGAAAAAAAAGCCGCGCGAGGCGGCCTTTAAAGAGCGGAACGTTGTATTATGCTTTTACTTTCAGCATCGGCTTTAATTCGTTCAGCCATTTCTCGAATTCAGGGATATCCATCTGCTGCGCAGAGTCTGAAAGGGCAACGGAAGGATCAGGGTGTACTTCGGCCATCACGCCGTCAGCGCCGATCGCAAGCGCCGCTTTTGCTGTCGGAAGCAGGAGATCGCGGCGGCCTGTTGAGTGTGTGACGTCAACAAACACCGGCAAGTGAGTTTCCTGTTTCAAAATCGGCACGGCAGAAATGTCGAGTGTGTTTCTCGTTGCCGTTTCGTACGTTCTGATTCCGCGCTCACAAAGAATGATTTGGTCGTTTCCTTGTGACATGATGTATTCAGCTGCATTGATGAACTCTGAAATTGTTGCGGCAAGACCGCGTTTTAACAATACCGGCTTTTTAACGGAACCGGCGGCTTTCAGCAATTCAAAGTTTTGCATGTTCCGCGCGCCGATCTGAATGACGTCAATGTAATCAATCGCTTGCTCAATGTGGGCGGGCGTTACGATTTCACTGATCACCGCGAGGTCATATTCATCAGCGACGCGTTTAAGAATTTGCAGGCCTTCTACGCCGAGACCTTGGAAATCATACGGACTTGTGCGGGGTTTAAACGCGCCCCCGCGCAGGATTTTAATGCCTTGTTTTTTCGCTGCGGCCGCGACTTCGGCAACCTGCTCATAGCTTTCTACGGCACAAGGTCCGACGATGAATCTCTGATCGCCGTCACCGATTTTTTCACCTTTAATGTCAACGATCGTATCTTCTGCTTTTTTCTTCCGGGAGACGAGCAACGCTTTGCTGTGATCCTCTTCTTGAAGTTCAAGTCCGGCTTTGAAAATTTCTTTGAAAATATGCTGGATCGTTGAGTTTTCAAATGGGCCGTCATTGCTTTCAATAATGCGGTTAAGCATTGTACGCTCTCTGACAGGGTCAAATCGGTTGACACCCTGTGCTTCCTTTGCTTTACCGATTTCTTTTACAACGGCTCCGCGTTCATTGATTAATTTAAGGATTTCTAAGTTTAGTGCGTCTGCCTGCTGTCTTAGACTCTCTAATTCCTTGTTGCTCATCTTTTTCATCCCTTCTATGCTATGTTTTATTTTAATGGTTAACATGCATCTTACTACAGTTATGCGAAAATAGGAATATGAAATAATAAATTTTTTCACATTCGACTTTATCACAAAAACGCTTTTAAGCTTTTATGCGTTGAAGCAGTATATATTGATATCCTACATGATCCGGCTGAAATGATCAATAGTTTTTTTCAAAAAAAAACCGCCGGTATCAACCGGCGGCCAGCAATTATGAAAGGTGCTGCTCTATTGCGTTTTTTGTGATTTGTGAATGAGACGCGTGCCATTTCACTTCGCCGTTTGTAATAACGAATACTTGCGGGCTTTCATGTTTCACGCCGTATGCCTCGGCGATATAGTTTGAAAGCGGCCGGCTGTCCTGCACATGCAGGTAATAAGAAGGTACTTCTGAATGCTCCGATGCAAAGGCGTCAAACTCCTGAAACGCGGCTTGGCTGATCGGGCAGGTTGTGCTGTGTTTTAAAAACACGAGCGTGTTTTCTTTCTCAGCGGCATTTTTGAACTCTTCTTCAGACGATATCAGCTGTTTTGTCATGTCGGTTATCTCTCCTTATTGAAGATCAGCGATTTGCCTGACCGGCTTTTTCCCCGGCGTCTTCCGCTTCGGCCTTGATGCTTTGGGCCGTGTCCTGCATTTCGCTTCTCGTCTCTTCGGCTTTCTCGGTTAGTGTGCTCTTAGAACGGTCTTTTAAATCCTTCACTTTATTCATAATCTGACCTGACTGATCAGCTACCAGCTGGGTGATATTAGATGTTTTGTCCTTGGCGATGCTGACATATTGAGAGCCTTTTTCTTTCGCGTCGGCCGTCATTCTGTCCGTCTTATCCTTTAACGCAGAAGCCTGACTGCCGAGATCGTCGCGCAGCTCCTTACCTGATTTAGGCGCCAGAAACAGCGCCGTTGTCGCGCCGATAATTCCCCCGATCAGCGTTCCGATTAAAAAATCCTTACTATTGATTCCATCTTTGCTCATTATGATTCCTCCTTAGTGGATTTTTCTTATGATTAAAGCGATGTTTTTTTCTTTTGCTTCCACTTGTCCCATATTTCCATAGCGGCCTGGCTCCAGGTGACAACCTGACTGATCTTGTCCTGATTCTCTCTTACAGAGGCCGTAACGGAACCTGCTGCCTGCTTTATGGATGTATTAAACTGCTGGACGGAAGTTCCCACTTCCTGGACAGCATGGACAACCGTATTTAATTTCTCTGATTTTTCCTGAATGTCTTCCGCGAGACGGTTTGTCTTATGTAACAGCTCGGCTGTCTCTGCGGTAATGCCTTTCATCTGCCCTTCAAGGCCGTCTAAAGTCGAGGCTACGTTTGTTAAAGTCATCTGCACGGACTTTAATGTTTTGGACAGATAGATGACGAGGATGAGAAATGCAACGGCAATGAGTGCGACGCTTAAGTAAAGAATGATGATCATCTAATACCTCCTTAATGCAGGATATAGTGGTATATACCCAATTCTTAAAATGATAAACATATATGAAAGGTCTGTATGTATACTATTTCTCCGTTTATCGGTAAATCCCTTTGCAGCACGCGCAAAAAAGCAGTGAGAGCCCCACTGCTTTTTCGTTACGCTATGACGTTTTCATAGGCCCTCATATATTTTTGAATGTCTCCGGCGCCCATGAAGATCAGTACTGCGCCTTCATGCGCTTTTAACACGGAAGTGTCATTTTCTTCAATGAGTTCTGCGTTATCGATTTTTTCCTGAAGATCCGTGATCGTGAGCTTGCCGACGTTCTCACGGGCAGAGCCGAAAATGTCGCACAGATACACGCGGTCGGCCGCGCTTAAGCTTTCTGCGAATTCATCCAGGAATGATTGCGTCCGTGTAAACGTATGCGGCTGAAATACCGCGATGATTTCACGTTCGGGATATTTTTGGCGCGCCGCCTCAATCGTGACTTTGATTTCAGTCGGATGGTGGGCGTAGTCGTCGATCAGTACCTGGCTGCCGATCACTTTTTCATTGAATCTGCGTTTGACGCCGCCGAATGATTCAAGTCCGAGCTTAATCATGTTCACGTCTATCTCTTCATAGTGGCAGAGCGCAATGACCGCTAAGGAATTGAGGACATTATGATGGCCGTATGCCGGGATGTAGAACGTATCGTAAAACGTATTGCGGACAAAGACGTCAAATGTCGTGCCTTCCGTATTTTTTACGATGTTTCTCGCTTGAAAATCGTTTTCTTCTCCCGTGCCGTAATAAACGACAGGCACATTGGCGTGAATTTTCGGCAGGTACTCGTCATCACCGCAGGCAATGATGCCTTTGTTGACTTGAAGCGCCATGTTTTGGAAAGCATCAAACACATCGTCAATGTTGGCGAAATAATCAGGGTGGTCAAAATCAATATTCGTCATAATCGCATAATCAGGCTGATAGCTTAAGAAATGACGGCGGTACTCGCAAGCTTCAAATACAAAGTATTCGCTGCTTTCATTTCCTCTGCCCGTTCCGTCCCCGATAAGAAACGAAGTCGGCTTCGCCTGCTGCATCACGTGTGCCAAGAGGCCCGTTGTGGACGTCTTGCCGTGTGCGCCCGTTACCGCGACACTTGTGTATTTTTTCATATATTCAGCTAAAAATTTATGATATCTGATGACAGGAATCCCTTCATCGAGCGCCTTTGCAATTTCCGGATGAGAATCAGGGAATGCGTTTCCGGCGATTACCGTTAAGCCGGGTTTGATGTTATCGGCGCTGAACGGATAGATCGGGATATTTCTTTTTTCAAGGGCAGCCTGAGTGAAAATCTGCTTCTCGATATCCGATCCCTGCACCTGATACCCCGTATCATGCAGGATTTGAGCAAGCGGGCTCATACCTGTCCCTTTTATTCCAACAAAATGATAAACAGTCATAATCGTACCTCCAACAAACGTCTATCTGTTCCCCAGTATATGACGCTCATTTCATTTTGCGACCGCAGCGGGCGAAAAGCCCGCACAGCGGCGCTTCCATTTATTTTTACGTTATCGTCAGTATCTGTAACTTTCTTTTTGATTAAACCTGCCGCATGATATTTCAGCGCGTGACAGTGATGCAGTTTTGATGGTCCATCCACTATCATACCATGTTTGTGAGAAAAATGAACGATATTCTTATTCTTGAGAAATGTCAGCGGCCGTAATCAGCACTTCACGCGGTTTGCTGCCCTTCGCTTCTGAGATCATGCCTTCGGCTTCCATCATGTCAATCAGCCTCGCGGCGCGGTTATAACCGATTCTGAACCTTCTTTGAAGGCTTGAGGTGCTGGCGCTGTTTTGCTCCACGACGAATTGGCACGCCTCAGGAAACAGTTCGTCTTCTTCCTTAAGGGCGGTTCCCTGCCTGATCAGTTCTTCCTGTTCAAACAAATAAGAAGGCGGCAGCTGCTTTCTGACATGAGAGACGACGCGGTCAATCTCTCTGTCGGATACAAAGTTGCCCTGCAGGCGCACCGGTTTTCCGGTACCGTTTTCCCAGTACAGCATGTCGCCTTTTCCGAGCAGCTTTTCCGCTCCCGCCATGTCGATGATCGTTCTGGAATCTACCTGGCTTGAGACGGAGAATGCAATCCTCGTCGGTATGTTCGCCTTGATCATTCCGGTAATGACATCGACAGACGGACGCTGTGTCGCGACAAGCAGATGAATGCCGCAGGCTCTCGCTTTCTGCGCGATTCTGGCGATGCTTTCTTCCACATCGTTCGGCGCGACCATCATTAAATCGGCAAGCTCATCAATGACCACTACGAGGTAAGGGAGCTTTTCGCCTGTCTTATGATCGGCCGTTAATTCATTAAAGCGTCCGATATCTCTCACACCCGAATGGGCAAACAGTTCATACCGCCGTTCCATCTCTTCCACAACCCATTTTAACGCGGCGGTCGCGGCTTTGGCGTCCGTGATGACGGGGCTGACCAAATGCGGAATTTGGTTATAAGGCGCAAGCTCGACCATTTTCGGATCAATCAGAAGCATTTTGACATCACTCGGATCCGCCTTATAAAGCAGACTGACCAAAATGGTATTGATGCAGACGCTTTTTCCCGATCCTGTCGCACCCGCTATCAACCCGTGCGGCATCTTTTTCAAATCAATGACGACCGGGTTTCCGGAAATATCGACACCGAGCGCGGCTGTAAGCGGAGACGGATTCGTCCTGAAAGCGGCGCTTCTGATCATCTGCCTTAAATCGACGACTTTGCTTACGCGGTTCGGAACTTCAATGCCGATCGTGTTTTTACCGGGGATCGGCGCCTCAATCCGAATATCCTTGGCAGACAGGCTCAGTTTAATATCATCTGCTAAGTTTGTAATTTTGTTTACTTTCACTCCGGGCTCAGGATGCACTTCAAAACGTGTGACGGACGGGCCTTGTGTGACATGAACGACTTGGGCGCGCACATTAAAGTTTTTCAGTGTAACGTTTAAAAGCTCGCGCTGTTCTTCAATCCACGATTGGTCGTCATGTCTTTGCGCCGGCGGTACGTCCAGAAGCGACAGATTCGGAAAGACATAGCTCGCTCCGCCCTCTGGCGTCTTCGTCTGCTTGTGTTTATCGCTTTTAAGCATCATGACGTTAAACGGAACATTGCGCTCTTTCGGCTGCTCCGCTTTTCTCACAGTCTGAGGCTGTCCGTGATGCTCCGTTTTTTCTTCGGCAGGCCGGGATGGGGCATCGGCCGTCTCAATGCTTACAGGTTCAGGCTCGGGGTCTGAATGCCGCTCTGCTTCATTGTACTCAGGCTGAGAGTCTGCTTCCTGTTTCGCGTCGGGTTCAGCTGATTCGGGCTTGTCTTCAGACTGCGGCTGAATTTCCTCGTATCCGGGTTCTGTGTATGTATACACCGGTTCTTCTGCGGTTTCAAAAGGCGGTGCTTTTTCCGGCTCAGGCTCCT
The DNA here is from genome assembly GCF_014872755.1 of Bacillus sp. Bvel1. NCBI lineage: Bacteria > Bacillati > Bacillota > Bacilli > Caryophanales > Bacillaceae > Bacillus > Bacillus sp. Bvel1. The sequence goes on from NZ_JAAOBZ010000007.1 coordinate 926,870, forward strand.
GATGTTCCCCCTCCGGCGCCGCTTGTTCCTCTGTGTTTTCAGCCGTTCGGGATGCTTCAGACTCAGGCTCTCTTATAGGCTGCGGGCGGGTTTGTTCATGCTCTTGTTCTTCTGTAAAGCCGGCAGACTCCGCGCTTTCGGTGTGCTCCAGCTCTTCAGCCTGCTGCGGTTCTGGTGCTGCAAACACTTGCTCTTTTGCATTCTCAGCCTCCGTGTGAAGCTCCTCTTTTTTAACGGCCGGAATTTCTTCCGTTTCTTGTTTCGCAAACGGTTCTGGCCGGTCATTCGTCTGTTTTGTTATACCGGATGTTGTGAAGACGGGCTCTTTTTCCGTTTCCTGACCGGATTTTGGCGGAACAAATTGCTCCTCTGACAGCAATGTTACGTTCTCTTCACGCCGCTTTTCGGAAATAGGCGCTTTTTTGATGCTGTGCTGAGATTGAAAGCCGTAAACCGGTGAAGGAATGGATGACGGTTTAAAGGGCTTTTTCACCGTATCAGGCTCTTTATGTGTATGCTGTTTCCGCTCCGTTTGCTCCTTCCCGGCGGCATAACCCCGGGACGGCTGGCGGCGTTCGTGCCTTTCCCGCTGTCTTTGGTTTTGCTCCGTTCGCTTATAGCCGTCCGGAACGACCGGGAAGCGGAAATTCCCTTTCGGATATTCGTAATATATTTTAGGATCTTCCATGCGCGTTAATTTGCCTTCTGGCTGATCCGGTATTTGCTGTTTCTGGATTTGGGCATGCGTGTTCGGTTCACGTTCATGCTCTTCTTCTTTTTCACCTAAAAATAAGTCAAAAAATTTATTCAGCCAACTCATGTTTAATCACTCTCTAACTCCCTTTTTAGTAGTCTGGGACGATATTTAGTATACCATTGCCGGGCGGCTCAGAAAAGATTAAGCTCCCAACTGAAGAAAGCCGTTAAGCAGGCCTGCTTAACGGCTTTCTCTCACATCATTCGATTCTGTGCGCTTATTTATGGGAGTTAGAATTGAAATGCTTCGCCGGCCTCGCGGCTGTCTTCAAGAACAAGAATCCCTTTTTCCGCCGGCGCATCCGGCAAAGCGAGTTCTTTCGCGGAGCAGATCATGCCGCTTGACGGAACGCCTCTTAATTCAGCGTCTTTAATCACAAGTCCGCTCGGCATTACCGAACCGACTTTAGCGACGACGACTTTTTGCCCTTTGTCCACGTTCGGCGCGCCGCAAACGATTTGAAGGGTTTCCTCTCCGACATTCACTTGGCAGATATTCAGTTTATCCGCATTCGGATGTTTTTCTTTCGATTCAACGTGACCGACAACAAATTTCGGAGAAAGGTCAACCGTCAGCGTTTCTGAAACGCCGTTTCTGTTCAGTATTTCATTCACATCCTGTACGAAAGTCTCAGACAAAGCGACGGGGCCGTTGTCTTCAATCTGTAAGTAAGAAGACACGTTAAAAATGTTAAAGCCCGTCGTTTCTTTTGTTTCTTTGTTAAAGATTCTGACGACATCGCCTTCTCTTTCATAGCCGATTTCTTCGCGTGCTGCATCTTTAAGAGAGATCAGAAGCGTATCTCCCACACCTTCTTTATTGTAAAAAGCGTTCATAAGAAAAATCCTTTCTAATCCTTTTTCGGCCGGCTTTTCGCCATGATAAACACAGGTTCCAGTCTGCCTTCATTATACAGAAATGAAAGGGCCGTAATCGGCACCGTGCCGCTTGCAAAGAAGCTCATGGACATTTGCCCTAAAATATCATAACCCGATTCATTTCGAATGTCAGCAAGTATTAATACATCCTGATGCGGGACGGAAATCGCCAATTCGCCTTCAGCGGCCTGCTTATATTCATGAAGAATCGAATCATTGAGAATCCGGCTGGCGTCATAGCCGTCATTCGCCCTGAAAAAATAAAAATAATTATCCGCAACCGTATCCTGTTTCACGACCGAAGGAAGAGAGCGGAGATTGAATGACGCCGTCTCCCTGATCCGTTCTTTTGTCCAGTTTTCTTTCTCGAGCATACGGCTGTCAATTAAGCGGTACGTCTTGCCGAGGTCAAGCGCGTAGTAAATTCTCGTTTCGGCCGTATGGTCATCATACACGAGCGGAATGCCGTCGCTCGTTTGATCGGGAAATGACGTGGAGCGGATGACCGGATAGATTCCGGCTTCCTTTCCGGACATCTCCTGTCCGCTTCCTTCCATCGCCTCCATCGCTTCTGACACATAGTAGACGATTTCGTCGATCGCTTCTTCTTTTTTCGTCTCCCACTTCGCAATGATCGGCGGGAGCTCCAATGTGATGCCTTTTTTGGTCGTTTGATCCTCAACACGGAGGTTGTCTTTTTCTCTGTCAAAAAAGAAGGATCGGTTCTCGTGCTGCAGGCGCTGTTTTAATAAATCCGCCAGCTTCCTTGACGTCATTTTCAAAGCCCGTGGCCTCCTTTATGCTTTAGCAAGGGAATCGGTTAAAAATTGCTCAATTTCTTCTTTTGTTTTACGGTCTTTGCTGACGAAGCGGTTCACTTCTTTTCCTCCGTTAAACACAACAAAGCTCGGAATGCCGTAAATTTCCCATTCCGCGCATGTATCAATAAATTGATCGCGGTCTACGTAGTAATAAGTGAATTCAGGAAAGTCCGCTTCCAGCTCAGGGAGAAACGGCTCCACAAAGCGGCAGTCCGGGCACCAATCCGCTGAAAACATAAATACCGCCCAATCGTCTTGTACCGCTTTTTGCAATTCTTCCGTGCTTTCAATCTTTTTCATTGTCATTCCTCCATCTGGATTATGAGTTTTTATATGCTGATGTTTGTCCAATTGGATCATACCAGACTGTTTACGGCAAGACCAACTATATGCAATATCATTATCATATTTCATTTGCATTATCAAGCAAGTTTCGTTTACCATTTTGCTTGTAGCCGTACGAAAATCTGAATATGTACATAAGGAGGGGCTAAAGATGCAGTTTGTCGTGTATTTAGCGGGTGAAATCCACAGTGATTGGCGGGATGAAATCAAACAAAAAGCAAAAGCGCTGAACCTGCCGATTACGTTTGTCGGTCCGATGGAAAACCATGAACGCTCAGACAATATCGGAGAAGAGATTATGGGCGTGCAGCCCGATTCTGTTTTAAAAGACGCCAGAGCTTCTGATATCAACAATTTCCGTACAGAGGTGCTGATGGAAAAAGCCGATTTTGTGATCGCCCTGTTTGGCGAGAAATATAAACAGTGGAATACCGCGATGGATGCTTCTTATGCCATCGCAAAAGGAAAGCCGCTCATTCTCATCCGTCCGAAAGAACTTCATCATCCGCTGAAAGAGCTTTCCGGAAAAGCGAATATCACGGTCGAAACCGTAAATCAAGCGATGAAAGCACTCTCTTATTTATTTGAAACAGAATAAGCAGGCCGCCTTTATGCGGTCCTGCTTACCTACACTCACCACTTCAGTATTAATCAGTTCAAGAGGAAAGTTTATATTTGTCTTTTTTGTCATAATCATACCTTCTTGCAGAACAAATAAAAATGCAAATGACTCGACTTTGTGAAATCGCTGCTCATCTCAATGCTTGCAGCATGTTTTTGATTTAAAAACGTTTATCATTGCAATAAAGGTTCGAAGGTTGTTTATCTGGATCGGAACCATTTTGATAATAATATTGAAAAATAATATATGTTACCTAATTCTATTTACAATACGCTTTACACTTATATTCACAACAAAGAACTGTCTCGATCATGCGGCTTAAAACAGAATGTAAAAACAGCAGTCAATAAGTATTCAAAGGGACTTATTGACTGCTTATTTTTTTACACATTTTCTCTGATCGTTTCGACCGTCTGTTTGTCACTCGCCATGACCAGCTTAATGAGCATTTCTTTCGCCGCGGCATAATCATCGACATGGATGATAGCGGCATTTGTATGAATGTATCTTGAACAAATGCCGATGACGGCAGACGGAACCCCGCTGTTTGATATGTGGACGCGTCCGGCATCCGTTCCTCCGCCTGAAGCGAAATATTGATAAGGGATATTGTGCGTTTCCGCCATATCAAGGACGAACTCTCTCATCCCGCGGTGCATGACCGTCGTTCTGTCGAGAATGCGGAGCAGCACCCCCTCGCCGAGACGGCCGAACAGCTCCTTATCGCCGCTCATATCATTTGCCGGGCTGGCATCAAGCGCGAAGAAAAGATCAGGCTGAATCATGTTGGCGGCTGTCTGCGCCCCTCTTAAGCCGACTTCCTCCTGAACGGTGGCCCCGGCGTACAGATTGTTCGGCAGGTCTTTTCCGTGCAGCTCTTTTAATAGTTCAATGCTTAACCCGCAGCCGTAGCGGTTATCCCACGCTTTGGACAATATTTTCTTCTCGTTGGCCATCGGGGTGAACGGGCAGACCGGCACGACCTGCTGTCCCGGTCTGATCCCCATTTTGACCGCGTCCTCTCTGTCATCGGCACCGATATCAATCATCATATTTTTGATCTCCATCGGCTTTGCGCGCTGGGCATCCGTTAAAATGTGGGGCGGGATGCTTGAGATGACGCCGATAATCGGTCCGTTATCCGTCTGCACCTCGACGCGCTGGGCAAGCAGCACCTGGCTCCACCAGCCGCCGAGCGTCTGAAATCTCAGCATGCCGTTATCCGTAATCTGTGTCACCATAAACCCGACTTCATCCATATGCCCGGCTACCATAACGGTCGGCGCATCTTCAGCGCCGCGCCTTACTCCGAAAACACTTCCGAGTCTGTCCTGCACGATGTCATCCGCATATTTCGCAAGCTCCCGTTTCATAAAGGAGCGGACCTGATGTTCATTTCCCGGTGCGCCGGGAAGCTGCGTCAGCGTCCGGAAAAGCGTTTTCGTTTCCTCATTCATATTTTCCCCTCATTTCTATGTAATGCTTTTATTTTATTAGAAAAACAACCGTTTTCCAAGCGCTCAGATTGAATGGGCTGTAAAACCGCCGCTTTACTTAACACCGTCTGGCATCTTCTGTATAATAAAAACTACGACATAATTGGAGGTGCTTCATATTGAAATTACGTCATTTTCTCTTAGGTGCAGGAGTCGGATTATGCGCTGCCATCGCAGTGAAAAAGTATGCGATGAAACCTTATATCTCTTCAGAAAAAGCGCTCCGTATCGTGAAAGCGGCTTTTAAACAGCGCGGGCCGATAGACGGATCATGGATTTACACAGAGCCGGAGCCCTACCAGGTAAACGGAGAAACCATCCAGGTATACAAAACCGGCGTGACACGTTCGGCATTCGGCGAACTGGAGCAATATGAAGTTATGGTCAATGCAAAAACAGGCCAGATTGTCGATGTCATTGATTCTGTCGCCTCATAATTCGGACAAGCAAAAAATAAAGCCCAAAACCATCAGCGTTTTGGGCTTTATTCGGTTACATCGGCCGAATTCGTTTATATACGGGGTTCCACATCGCGTCCTGAACCGCTTGGATCAGATCCTCAGGTTCCGTTTCAGCTACACCGTCCTGAATCGCAGCTTTAGCTACAGCTACCGCCACGGTTGCCGATACCGTCCTGAGATCCTCCACTTTCGGAAGCATCGGCGCGCCCGGCTTGCCGACGTCCACCATACCGGCGATGGCATTCGCGCAGGCAACGAACATATTGTCCGTAATGAGCCTTGCTTTTGTCACAATCGTTCCGAGCCCGAGTCCCGGGAATACGAGCGCGTTGTTCGCCTGTCCGATATGGTAGGTAACGCCGTTATACGCAACAGGCGGGAACGGACTTCCCGTTGTGACAAGCGCGCGGCCTTCCGTCCATTTAATTAAATCTTCAGGTTTTGCTTCTGATAATGTCGTCGGATTTGACATAGGCAAAATAGCCGGCCGTTTGACATGTGAAGCCATTTCTTTGACGATTTCTTCCGTAAATGCGCCTGAGACGGTGGATGTGCCGATCAGGATCGTCGGCTTGGCCTGACGCACCGTCTCCGCCAGATCAATTGATCCGCCTTCACCGCTGCGGCCGTACTCTTTCACTTCATCAGCAGGGCGGGCGTACGGAACCTGAAAATCACGCAAGTCCTTCATATCATCCGTCAACAATCCGTTTCTGTCGATACACCAAAAGCGGCTGTACGATTCTTCTTCGCTTAATCCGTCATGCACCATAGCTTCACGCAGCTGCTCAGCAATTCCGATACCGGCCGTTCCCGCGCCGAAGACGACGACTTTATGCTCTTTTAAAGGCACTTTTGATGCTTTCGCACACGCTAAAACAGCTGCAAGCGACACCGCGCCCGTTCCTTGAATGTCATCGTTAAACGTACAGACTTTATCTTTATACCGTTTTAATATGCCGCGGGCGTTAGCCGTGCCGAAATCCTCCCAATGAAGCAGCGCATTCGGGAATGTTTCCCGGGCAAGCGAGACATACTCATCAATAAAGCGGTCATATTTCTCGCCGCGCACTCTTGAATGCTGGTTTCCGACATACAGCGGGTCATTTAAGAGGCTTTCTTGATTTGTCCCCGCGTCCAAAACGACCGCAAGCACTCGTGACGGATCAATTCCGGCGGCCGCCGTATACACCGCGAGTTTTCCGACAGAAATGGCGATGCCGCCGACGCCCCAGTCACCGATTCCCAGAATGCCCTCCGCATCTGTCGCAACGATCAAGTCAATGTTTTCATTTTTTCCGAACTGCTGAAATGCGGCGCGCATTCCTTCAGGGTCATCTATTGACAAATACAGACCGCGGGGTTTTCTGTACTCGTGGCTGTAACGCTGGATCGCGGTGCCGACGGTCGGCGTATATACGATCGGCAGCATTTCGCCTAAATGATCATTTAACAGCCTGTAAAATAATGTTTCATTCCGATCATGGAGAGCGGTCAAGTACACATTTTTGCTCAGCTCATCAGGCTGCGAACTGAATTGTTCGTAGGCCCGCCTCGCCTGCTCTTCGATTGTCAATACTTTCGGCGGCAGAAATCCCTCGAGCCCGAGTTCCTTTCTTTCCTCCTGTGTAAAGGCCACCCCTTTATTTAAAAAAGGCGTAGAAAGCACTTCTAATCCGCGCAGAGTTGTTTTGATTTCTCCATCTTTCGTCACTTGAAATTGATTCACCTGTCTCTTCCTTTCAAAGCAATTTGTCTTAGGTTTGCTTTTATTCCCGAAATTCATACAGGTAAATCATCGATCCGCTTATTTTCTCTCCCGTTTGACAGATGCAGCCACTTCGCCGTCTTCTCCCCATTTTACCGCTCTGTAAATCGCGTCGTGATAGAAAATCAGCCAGGCGCCTTTTTCTGCCGCGAACGTCTGCCATTTCTGCTTTTGCGGAATGGAGGTCATCGGATAATCATCATAGGCCAGCACCCATAACGGATTTTTATGCGCATTCGTCGGCATCAGGTCGGCAAAATGCACAGCCGTCTCCCCGCCGTCTTCTAAGACGATGACACTGTGGCCGTCGCTGTGGCCTCCGGTGTGGTGCATCGTAATGCCTTCTGTCAGCTGATACTCGTTCTCAAAGGTTTCGACCTGATCTTGTACCGCCTCCCAATTTTCTCTCCAATATGTATTTTTCGATCTGATATTAGGGTTTCTCATTTCGCGCCACTCTGTTGCAGAAGTGATAATGCGGGCATTCGGGAAAACAGAGACAAGCTCCTCTCCGCTGTATTCCGTCAAGCCGCATGCATGGTCAAAATGAAGATGGGTCATCGCCGCAATATGAATGTCCTCACAGGAAAGCCCGAGTTCACGAAGAGAGTGTTTTAAATTGGATTCCTGTGTTACACCGTAATTCCTTTTTTGTTTATCAGAAAATTTCCCTCTGCCGATACCCGCGTCAACCAATATATTCAGGCCGTTTGTTCTGATCAGAATCGGGTCTGTTCTTAATTCAATCTGGTTTTTGTCATTTACGGGGTATTTTCTCGACCATAAAGGCTTCGGGACAACGCCGAACATCGCTCCGCCGTCCATATGTGTTACACCGCCGTCCAGCCATGTTAATGAAATATTCCCAATATTCAATGTCTCCATCTTGATCCCTCCTGATATAATGGTAGCAAATGGCGGCATAAAAAAACAGACTCCCGCATCAGAGTCTGTCTTTTGTTCTCCATTCAACTTCGGCCCGGTAAATCGGCTGGCCGAGTGCGGAGAATTTTTCTTCGTATTCTGTCATAATATTGCCCTTCGGATCGCTGTTGTGCAGATCTAGGCTGACTTCTGTCAGAAGCAGGCCGTATTCGGAAAAGCTTTTCAGAGAGTATTCGAATAAACCGCGGTTATCGGTTTTGAAATGAATCTCACCTGTTTCGCCCATCACTTCTTCGTATTTTTTCAAGAACGTTTTAAATGTTAAACGGCGCTTTTCGTGACGGTTTTTCGGCCACGGGTCAGAAAAGTTTAAATAAACGCGCTTGATTTCTCCCCGTTCAAATACGTCATTCAGTGTTTCCGCGTCTATATTTAACAAACGGACATTATGAGCCCCGCTGTCCTTTACTTTTTGGACGGCAGTGACGATGACGCTTTTAAACAGCTCAATTCCGATATAGTTGATATCCGGATTCTGCTTGGCCATTCCTGAAATGAACTGCCCTTTTCCCGTACCGACTTCAATATGGATCGGGTTGTCATTGCCAAAGACCGTATTCCACCGCCCTTTATACTGGGCCGGATCACTGATGGCGATGTCAGCGTTTTCTGCCAGAAAATCATTCGCCCAAGGTTTATGGCGCATTCTCATATGATTGACACCTCTATCTATAATTTCGAGTAACAACATACCATGAAACATAAAGAGCCGCAAGCGCCTTTTAAAGGCGCCGGCCGCATAAAAAAAGAGGCTCCCCGGTCCGGAACACTCATGTGATGCATAAAACCGCACCGCTTTGCACAATGTATGACACAGAAAGGATGTGTATATGAATCATGGGCTTAACAAGCGAACATCAGGTCCGGTTATTAAAGGACATATTGGCCGACCATCAATTGGATTGCTGCGGCACGGTTGCCGAGTATGAACAGCTGGAGCGCGTCATCAAATCACTGATGGCCAACACCGGGCTTGATTCAAATATAAAAAACGTGCTCGAGGATGTCTACCGCTACAGCCAGTCCGGCATCACGGCCGATTCCATCGACACGCATATTCAGGAGCACCAAAACCATTTGTCCCAATGGGTGGAGCAGATGGATTCGTACTCCTGACTACTTGACAATCCGCTTCATCAGGGCATGAAGCTCTTCCATGGCATCATGATACGCTTTGTCGTTTCCTTTTGATTTGTGCCAGGCGATGAAGGTGATGGTCTCCGATAACATGTACCACGCCATCCGCAGCCGAAGCCCTTCCGTGAGCTTCATGCCGTACATCCCAAGCCAGCTGTCCCACGCTGGCTCTTCGACGTAATGATACAATAAAGGGCCGAGATCCATGGCCGGATCGGCTATCATGGCGCCGTCCCAATCTATTAAATACAGCTGGTTGTCTTCAGACAGAAGCCAGTTATTATGATTCACATCACAATGGCAAACGACTTTTTCACCGAATTGCACCTGATCCACATGAGCTTCCAAATAAGCAAGGCCTTCCTGAATAAGAGGCGAAAATTGCCGCACGGCAAAGACGGCCTGCTTCAGCTGCGACAAAAGGGCGCCCGGATCAAGCGGTTCTTTTCCCAATCTTTTCAGCATGTCGAGCAAAGCTTTTGATGTGTGGATTTTGCGGAGCAGCTCAGCCACCGGGCGTCCGCTCATATCCTTTGCCTTCAGCTCCCTGCCCGCCATCCAATGCTGAGCCGTAATGACGTCTCCGTTTTCCATCCGTTTTGTCCAAACCAGCTTCGGAACAATGCCTTCGGCGGATAACACGGCTAAAAAGGGCGAGCTATTACGTTTTAAAAAAAGCTGTTGGCCGTTATGTTTCGCATAATATGCATCTCCTGTAGCTCCTCCGGCGGGGAAGATCTCCCAATCGCTACCTAGTAATTGTCCCAACCAGTTCATATCAATGTTCAACCCATCATTTCTTAAAATATTTTAGAATAGGCCTCCAGCCTTTCTCTATTGGCGGAGCGGCCTGTCATAAACAATTTCATGAGAATAAAAAAGACAGCTATTGAGAGTCTCATATGCTAATCAATAGCCGTCCTATAAATTTTAGCGCTACAGCACAAACTTCGTCAAGCAAAACTAGCAAGAACACCTGTGAATTCTGAAGATTTATGCCGCGAACCGCTCTGTTGCCGTGAAACAATTGACGGGTTTCATTTGTTTATTATGTTTTTATTTTCAATGGCGCACCGCCCGGCATAAGCCGAAACGGCGTCGTTCCGATCAGCTCGCCGTCAGCGTGAAACGGAATTTTCCCATCTGTTTCAAAAACGAATTCCTTCCCCTTTATCATCGTCACTCCGTCCATTTTGATATGCCGGCCGAAGCTCATCGCCCATAAAAAACGATACAGCGAAAAAAAGGACAGGTTTTCTGCAATGACAATATCAAAATAGTTTTGACGGGGATTTGCTGAAGGCGCCGCTTTCATGCCGCCTCCGTAATAAGGGTGATTAGCCGCAATGACAAACCAGACATTGCGGAATTCACGCTTCTGGCCGTCTGCCGTGCAAACAAATCTGAACGGCTGAAACCCCGAGGCCGTATGTAAATGCGCGAGCGGGTAAATCACAAAGCCGAGACGCAAAAACCGAAGAACGCGCGAAAACGGAAAATTCGCGGCTGCCTTCAAAACTGAGGCATCGAAGCCGACAGACAGGTGGTTAATAAAATAGAGTGATTGCGCTTTGTCATGAAAAAAGTTGATGTTTCCCGCAAAAAATTTCCGTGTAAGCGGGCGGTGCAGACTTTTGATTTCTTGGAGGAGCGCCGACTTCTTAATACCGAGCCCTTTGGAAAAGTCATTGTACGAACCTGCGGGCACAAAGGTCAGCTCAATCTGATCCGTTCCTTTCAGTCCGTTAATGACTTCATGCATCGTCCCGTCACCGCCGATGACGAACAGCCGCTTAAGCTTATGATCCTGCATCATTGAAATCTGTCTTGCCAGCACCTCCGCATGTCCGGGATGCCCGGTCAAAAAAGAGCGGTGGCTGACCCCGCGCCTGGTCAGCTCTTTTTGAACTGATTTCCAGACACGCCGGCCCCGCCCGCCTCCTGAGACCGGATTAATAATAAAAAACCATTGACTCATCGTTTGTTTTCACCTGCTTCATAGATGAAGAGACAGCCGGCAAACGTCCGCTTTAATCAAGCCATTCCTGTCTCCGGCTTGAATCGCTCAAGCCGTAAGACAAAAGAGCCTTCGCCGCCTTCAGCTGATGGTGCTTGATCGGCGCCGTATTTTTCTGCTGCTTTTCCAGCCACCCTGCGGCAGTCCGTTTATCAGCTATTTCCAGCCCGTACGGCGGCTCCGGGTAATCAATATAAGACGTTCTGCTGAGCAAAAGCTTCCGCACGGGAATGTCGGCCTGCTTTTCTTTTACGATTTGCGAAACGACCGAGCCCGTCCGGTGCAGGCTGAGAGACGGATTCAATACTTGGCGCGTGCTGCCGGAGCCTCTTTCTTCCCAAAAACGGTGTTTTGATCCGATATATACACTGTCCTCTTCCGCTTCCATAAAAGCGGCGCAGAAAATCTCCAGCGGCGAGATGATGATAATGCTCAGTTCGACGGACGCCTGCTGAATTTGCAGAACCGGATGATACATCACAAAATAGGAATCGGGCAGTTTTTGAGCCAGCATTTTTAACATCCTGTCCCTTTTGACCGCCTGCGAAAGCTCAGACTTTTGAGAAAGCGTGGAGCTCGCCCATTTTAATTGAAAGTCATACAGCTGATCTTTGAAAAAAGGCGCGAGCTCAGACTTTTGAGACGGAAGATTCCCGAACAGCGCCTCTTCTCCCTCCGGTTCATCAAACCATTGGTGCCTCTTTTCATTTATATCGGCCGTATTTTCTTCTTTTCTCTTTTTTAAGGAAAATTTTTTCCTGGCCGGCGCTTGATCGGTTTCCCCGCCGGCAGCCGTTTCCGTTTCTTCCGTTATCCGGTCAAACGCTTCAAGAAGCGCCTCCCAGCGTTCTTTCTTCAGCCGGATAAACTGGTTCATATAATGGTATGGATCAAGTTCATATCTGGATATGCAGTCGTGAATTTTGATGATCTGTGCCATGTGATTTCTCCACTCCGAATATTTGTTTATGTCAATTGAAACTGTGCGATTTCTTCGTATTTAGGCGACCGGTCAAGATGGGTCTGAAACAGGGAAAACCTGCTGACGGCACTTTGCACCCTGCCGCTTTCAAACGGCACATCGTCAGAAAACGGCCGGTCTCCCGCCCACTTCCGCGCCATCGTCATATGAGGGTGATACGGCCGTTTTTCCACTTGAAAACCGGCTTTCAAAACAGCCTGTTTTGTTTTTTCCCGCAAATCAAAGAGCAGTTCATTCCGTTCGGGCTCAAGGTGAAGCACTCTCGGCTGTCTGCGGTCGCCGAAAATATCCAGATGCTGAAACTGTACGGTAAACGGCTGCGCTGCCGACGCAGCATCTGCGAGCAGAGACGATAATTTCGCAAGCCGTTCTTCATCCGCGGCTCCGAGAAAAATGAGCGTAATATGATAGTCATGCGGGTGCACCCATTTTTTGAATGATAACGCCGGCTCCTTTTTGGCTGCTTCCCAAATCGGTTCAGCAATGTCAGCCGGAATCGGAATGCCGATAAAATAATGCGGCAATGAAGCTTTCATACGAGGATCTCCCCCTCTTTGGTTATGGTGTTATTATAAAACGGATAAGCGGAGAGGAGAACCCTGTCCGCTCATTATGATAGGATATTATGTACCGAACGTTTTATACAGAAAGGAATGAGCCGGCCTTGAAAATCGTAAACAGCACGGCGGAGCTGATCGGCGGCACACCGATCGTAAAGCTCAATCGCCTTCAGCCAGAACATGCAGCACAGGTCTATTTAAAATTAGAATCGTTTAACCCGAGCGGCAGTGTCAAAGACAGAGCGGCTTACAATATGATCATTGAAGCGGAAAACAGCGGGCATTTAAAACCCGGCTCTGTCATCATCGAACCGACAAGCGGCAACACAGGCATCGGCCTGGCGATGAACGCGGCGGCGCGCGGCTACAAGGCAATCCTCGTCATGCCTGACACGATGACGAAAGAACGCATCAACCTCCTGAAAGCGTATGGCGCGGAGGTTGTGTTAACACCGGGGGCGGAAAGAATGCCCGGCAGCATCAAAAAAGCGAAAGAACTCGCCGAACAGATTCCGGGAAGTTTTATCCCGATGCAATTCGATAACGGCGCAAATCCAGATGCCCACCGAAAAACGACCGCCATTGAAATCTATCAGGCCGTTCAGCAGCTCAACAGACCGCTCGGTGCTTTTGTGGCAACGGCGGGAACGGGCGGAACCATTACCGGAACCGGAGAAACGCTGAAAGAGCTTTTCCCGGATATGATTGTTCATGTCGCCGAGCCTGCCGGATCTCCCGTCCTGTCTGGCGGAAAACCCGGCGCTCATAAGCTTGTCGGGACAAGCCCCGGATTTATTCCCGGCATACTGAATCAGGACGTTTACGATGAAATCATGAAAATATCTGATGAAGATGCGTATACGACAACACGTCGTCTGGCCCGGGAAGAAGGCATACTCGTCGGCCCGTCTTCAGGCGCCGCCTGCTTCGCCGCCATTGAAACCGCCAAACGCCTCCCTTCCGAACAGATCGTCATCTGTATGACGGCCGATACGGGAGAACGTTATTTATCAACGGATTTATGGTCATTTGAATGATAAAAAGGGATGCCGCTTTCGGCGTCCCTTTTTATTATCACTTGGCAAGTTCATAAATGGCTTCGGCATATAAAGCCGTTGACCTGAGAAGGTCATCGATTTCAATGTACTCATCCTTTTGATGCGCGCTGTCAGGCCGGCCGGGGAACAGCGGCCCGAACGCGACGCCCGCCGAAAGGGATCTCGCATACGTTCCTCCGCCGATTGAAATCAGATCCGCTTTCTTTCCCGTCTGTCCTTCGTAAACCTTTTGAAGCGTCTTTACGAGCGGATGATCGGCAGAAACGTGGTGCGGTTTGCTGTCTTTAAATTCTTCAAGCCGGAATTCTTCAGCAGACGTAAAAGCATCACGGATAACTTTGCTGTCTGAAGTGACGGGATAACGGATGTTGATGCCGAGTTCTCCATCCTCACCCTTTCTGTATGTAAAGGTGCCGACATTCAATGTAAGCTCTCCGCTGATGTCATCCCTGCAATCAATTTTCAGCTTTTTGCCTCGTGTATCATTTAAAAAATAGTCACTGACGGTTTTGACAAAGTGCTTTCCGGCTCCATCCAGCTCTGTTCCGTTAAGGCATTCAGCAAGCTTTAAGCCGGCATTGATACCATTATCCGGTTCCATCCCGTGGCATGATTTCCCGTATACCCGAAGCGTCAGTTTTCCATTTTCCGAAACTGCTTCACCTTGTGTTTTTGACTGCTCAAGCCATTTGCTGAAATATGCGTGCACGGCATCAATACCGTTCCCTTCAATAACCGCTTCAGCCGCATCCGGCACCATGTTCAAGCGCAGTCCTGAACGGAATGACAGAAGCACGTTTTTTGCGTCTTTGTCAGAAGCGTTTTTTACAATGCGCAGTGACGCATCTATAATTCCTTTTTCCGCGTTAATGATCGGAAAATCTGCGTCAGGAGCAAAGCCGATGTCAGGCATTTTTTCGTGTTTGAAGTAGTGATCCACGCATCTCCAATCACTTTCTTCATCCGTTCCGATGATGATTCTCACGCGTTTGGATAAAGGGAGCTGCATGTCTTTGACGATTTTCAGCGCATAAAACGCGGCCATTGTCGGCCCTTTATCATCAATGGCGCCTCTGGCATATATCCGGCCGTCCCTGATATCGGCTGAAAACGGATCACTCGTCCAGCCGTCTCCGGGCGGAACGACATCGACGTGGCACAAAACGCCGACGATTTCGTCACCCGTTCCCCATTCAATATGGCCCGCATAGCCGTCAAGATTCTTTACGGTGAAGCCTTCTTTTTTACCGAATTCCAGCAGTGACGTCAGGCTGGCATTGACGCCTTCTCCAAACGGCCGGCCGGGACCGGCTGTTGATTCGTCCATTACGCTGTTGATCTGCAAAAACTTCTGCGTGTCACGGATCAGATCTTCTTTGTTTCTGATGACTTCAACTTCCCAATTCATCACAAATCCCCTTTCTTGATAAAGACTTGCAAAATGTCGATAAAACGAATAATATAGATGATGTTTTGAAAAAATGTTCGTCATTGGAGGTACTTATGTTTCATCTCGACAAGCATCAAACGACAATAAAAAGAGAAATTACCGCGGGATTGACCACCTTTTTCACAATGGTGTATATCATTGTCGTCAATCCGGTGATCCTTTCCAATGCGGGAATTCCGTTTGACCAGGTGTTCACCGCGACGATTATCGCTTCCATTGTCGGAACTTTATGGATGGCTCTCGCTGCGAATTTTCCGATCGCCATTGCCCCCGGCATGGGCTTAAACGCGTATCTCGCCTTTCACGTTGTCGGCACAGGCAGCGGCATTACGTATCAGACGGCTTTCAGCGCCGTTTTTATCGCGGGAGTCATCTTTATTATTTTATCGTTAACGCCTTTAAGAAAACAACTTATAGAAGCGATTCCGGACAATTTAAAATACGGAATTACGACCGGCATCGGCTTATTTATCGCTTTTATCGGCTTACGCCAATCCGGAATCATCACGGCTGATAAATCCAATCTGGTCGCACTCGGCGATCTTCATTCGCCCGCCGTCATTTTAACGCTTATCGGACTTATCATCAGTATCGTGCTGATGGTGCTGAATGTAAACGGCGCTCTGTTCATCGGAATGGCGCTGACCGCCGTCATTGCCTTTTTGACCGGACAGATCCATTTTGCGAAAGGGTTCATTTCATTCCCGCGCCTGCCGGAGGGTCTTTTGATCACAAATCCGTTCGGTGCCCTCGGGGATGTCGTGCATCACGGTCTGTACGCCGTTGTGTTTTCTTTTCTTCTCGTTACGATTTTTGACACGACCGGCACCATGATCGGTGTCGCCGAACAGGCGGGATTGATCAAAAACAATCAGCTGCCGAATGCCAGAAGAGCGCTGTTGGCTGATTCAACGGCTACGACGGTGGGAAGCATCTTCGGCACCAGCCCGACGACCGCGTTCGTTGAATCTTCAGCAGGTGTGGCCGCCGGCGGAAGAACAGGTCTGACGGCGCTGACGATTGCCGTTATGTTTGCCGTTTCCATGTTTTTCAGCCCGCTTGTCAGCGTCTTATCGGAAGTGTCCGCGATTACGTCACCGGCTCTGATTATTGTCGGCAGCCTGATGATGGGTGCTGTGTCGAATATCCGCTGGAATGAGCTTGACGAAGCGTTCCCGGCCTTTCTCGTCATTTTGGCGATGCCTTTAACGTCCAGTATTTCAACCGGAATCGCACTCGGCTTCATTTCATATCCGCTTGTTAAAGCAGCTAAGAAAAAATGGCGCGAAATCCATCCTCTAGTCCTCATCTTCGCCGTGCTGTTTTTTATTCAGCTTTTTATTTTGAACGGACATTAAGAAAAATCCCTTTCCTTTTCGGAAAGGGATTTTTACATATAAAGAACGGAAAGAATCGCGGCAATGAGACACCAGGCGGAACAGATGATTTGAATGACGGTTAATGCACTGTTTCGCGCCCGGAAATAGTCATCACTGTCTCTCTTGATACCGCTTAAAACCGGTTTATCCGTGATCCGGTCAAATAAAAGTGACGCGGCATAGCGGCTGACGATCGCAAATAAAATAAGGACTGCCGGCTTCACTAAGAGCGGAAGAACGAGAATAAGAGCCGTAAAAGCCGCGGTTAAAAGGTAAAGCTGCCGGAGATACCCGCCGTTTCGGATCAGCACTTTAAAAAACAATTCTTTCCACGCCGTATACGCCGACCGTTTTGTAAAGATGTGCTTTGAGCCGGGATATAAAAACGGCTTGCTCCGCCCTTTATTTTTACCATTCGGGAGCTGCACATCATGGCTGAGCATCAAAACTGAGGCGGCGAGTGAAAGCTTCCGCCTGTTCTCCTCAAGCACTTCTTCCTCAAAGGCTGATAATGTCTCCGTCCCTTTCCAAGTCAAAAAAGCGGAACAGATGAACAATATACATCCCGCCGGCCAAAGCCAATACCATTCGGCGGCAAAGGTGATCATAAAAAACGCACCCGCCGTCAGAACCATCACTTTCAGCCATCCCGCCGCCTGATTCCCGAATGTCCGCCTGCTGTTTTTTCTGTGCCGGTGCACCGCTAATATCGCGGTATGGAAGCCGAACAGACAGCAAAACATACCTGAATATGCCGGTAAGGTACAGTCACCGTACTGGCGCCATAAGGGAAATAACAATACGGCAAGCGCACCCCATTTGATAAGGGAAAGGAACATCGAATACAAAAGCGCGTACCGTTTCAGCTTTTGCATCAGATGTTTTGCATGCACCAAAAACACGTGATCCGCTTCCAGCAAAAAGGTATGAATAAAACCCGTGCACAACAGCAAGGCACTGAATACATACAGCCAGCCCCATCCTAATACTCCTGCCGCTCCATTAAGAAGCCCCCTGCCGTTCAGCCATTCAGCATATTGATAAACGGCAAATGCGGCAGCGGGAAGAACGATATACAGCGCGACCGTCCAATCAATGACCGTCTGAAACACCTTCCATTGATACCGCCAATAATGAAACAGCCTTTGAAAAAACAAAGCCCGCCCGGTCATCGCTGACTGCTCCGAACCGCTGAATAAAAGCAATCCAGCAGTGAACGGCTCCCCGTTTTTTCCTGAAGCTCCTCTAACGTGCCTTGAAGAAGCAGAGCGCCCTGATCCAGCAAATAAAACCGGTCGCAGATTTTTTCCGCCGTATCCAGAACATGCGTGCACATCAAAATTCCCGCGCCCCTTTCTTTCTCAGCAATCAGCATGTCGGTAAACAGCTTCGTTGAGATCGGATCAAGTCCGATAAAAGGCTCATCAATGATGTAAATATCCGGCTTCGCCAAAAATGCCTGTATGAGCATCAGCTTTTGCTGCATCCCTTTTGAAAAACCGGAAGGCAAATCATGTTTTACAGACGTCAGCGAAAACTCTTCAAGCAGCCGCCCTGCCCGCTCACGGCACTCTTCCCCTTCTATACCCCGCAATGATCCGGTCAGCTCGAGGTGCTCCCAAAGCGTCAGTTCATCGTAAAAACTCGGACGCTCCGGTATGTAAGCATAAGACGAATCATGCCACTCAATACCGCCTTCAATATCCCGGGACAGCCCGAGAACCGCCTTTATCACTGTACTTTTCCCCGCGCCGTTCGCTCCGATTAAACCGGCAATTTCACCAGCGTTGACTGACAGAGATACATCAGAAATCACCTTCGGCCTGTCAGCATAACCGGCGCAGACAATGTTTGCATTCAATAATTCTCCCAAACTTCTCACTCCCCCGCTTTCATACGGACATGTATAAAAAAAGTTTCAGTTTCCATAATATTAAAAGCGGGCCGGACATAGTAATGCACCAAGGCTGCACCCATTTGGAAAAAATTATCTGCGCTTATTCCTAGATTCATGTCGTCCATATCGTGTATAATGGAGGCAGTTAAAAGAGAAAAAAAACAGAATGTCATCCTTTGTTGCTTATTCGTACGAAGTTTTAGAGTCGAAAGTTGTGGTATATCAAGTCCATCCGATCTTATGATAGGGAGTGGTTTTTTGAAACCTTCAACAAATCGTATGCTGACTCGGATTAAATCAGTTTACATGTTCATCCAGGAAAAAGGCCTTGTGACAACACAGGAACTGGTTGATGAATTCGGCATTACACCTAGAACCATTCAGCGAGACTTAAATGTGTTAGCATACAATGATCTTGTTCATAGTCCTAGCCGAGGCAAGTGGGAGACAACACGAAAAAAAGTGAAAATTACATCTTAAGCGAACAATTACATAAGGTCCTTTTCGGCCTGACATGCTGCAAGGCAAAGCAGCGTCTTTGCCTTGTTTTTTGTTCCTCTATATAAAAAGCCCAAAACAAATCTGTTTTGGGCTTTTCTGATATCGATTACACTTCAGCGCCTCTCAGCGTTTCGAGCTCCTCTTCAGTCAGCTCGCGGAATTCTCCCGGTTTAAGATCCGGGTCAAGAGAAACAGCCCCCATCGAAAGCCGCTTCAAATAAGCCACTTCATTTCCGACAGCCTTTGCCATCAGCTTCACCTGGTGATATTTGCCTTCTGTAATGGTCAAGTGAATCACCGTTTCATCCGGGCTTTCTGTAATGATTTCAACGGCTGCCGGCTTCGTCTTATAGCCTCCTTCAATGACGACGCCTCTTTCCAGATGAACGATGTCTTCCGGTGACAGAGGTGAATTTAACCGGACCTCATATGTTTTAGGCACATGCTTTTTCGGAGAAAGCAGGCGATGAGCGAGCTGCCCGTCATTGGTGAGAAGCAAAAAGCCTTCCGTATCCTTATCAAGACGTCCCGCCGGAAACGGTTCAAATCGCTGTTCTTCAGGCGTCAGCAGATCAACCACCGTTTGCTGGCGGCTGTCTTCTGTAGCGGACAGCACTCCTTGCGGCTTATTCATCATGACATAAATAAATTCACGATAGTCTGCCGGCTCTCCGTATACCGTGATGTCCTGTTTTTCCGGATCGACATGGGTTTTCACATCTTTCGCCGGCTCTCCGTCAATCATGACAGCCCCGGCCTTGACGATTTTTTTCACATCTTTTCTTGAGCCGAATCCGCTGTTGGCAAGCAGCTTATCAAGTCTCATCCTGATCCTCTCCTTTAAAAAGAAAAGCCCGCGATAAGCGGACTATTCATTATTTCTCAATGGGCGGAATGCCTGCCTCTCCTCAAAACGCGGGGCAGACGGTTTCCAAACATTTTCTGTAAAAATCCGATTCGGTACGCGGCAAACATGTACACCGCACCGCCGACAGCGGCGCAGACAAAGACGACAATCGCCGCATGCACCTGGCCGCTTTGGTATGTTACAAAGAAACTGAGCAGCCATTGAGTCAGCTTGACCGCGACTCCCATCACGACGGACAGGACTGCGATTAAAATGACCCGTTTTATAAGTACCGTATACGAATAGCCCGCATGGCGCTTAATCATGATAAAACCGTACAGAAGAGAAGCGATATAACCGAGCGCCGTTGCCAAGATGGCCCCGTCTCCCTGAAACAGCTTGATCAGCGGCACGTTCAGCACCACTTTTATAATGACGCCGATGAAAAGGCTCACGACAGCAAATTTCTGCTTATTAATCCCTTGCAGGATCGCGGCGTTTACGGTAAACAGAGAAAACAGAATCGCGACAGGCGCGTACCAGAACAATATATCCTGTCCGATATCCGGGCGAAGACTTTCAGAGCCGTAGAAGAACGTATAGGCCGGACCCGATAACACGGACATCCCGACAACGGCGGGAATAACCAAAAACAGAATAATTTGCATCGTCTGGTTAATCTGCTGATTCAAAAGCTTATAATTCCTGCTCGTAAACGATTCAGTAATCGTCGGAATCAGCGTCAGACCGAAAGCGGTCGCCAGAGAAACCGGGATCATCACAAGCTTCGGCACATAAAGGGTGACAATCGCAAGCATGTCCTGGCTGATATCCTTATGGCCCGCCGCAATCATCGCTTTATTAAACGTATTCGTATCGATATATGAATACAAAGGAATCGCCAGTCCGACAAATACGTAAGGAGCGGCATAACTGAAAAGCTCAATGAACATTTTTTTATAACTTAAGTTCGCAGACGGGACGAGATTCGGCTTCATCGCCAGAAGATCGCCCTTCCGCTTATTCCAGTAAATATAAAGGACGACAAGCCCTCCGAATGATCCGATCAGCGCCGCGAAAGTCGCGTATCCGACTGCGATGACAAGGCCGCCGTTGATCACTCTTAAAATCAAATACGTTGCGCCCAATAAAAAGATGATCCGGGCAAGCTGCTCCACAACCTGTGAAACGGCTGTGGGCCCCATCATCTGATGACCTTGGAAAAAACCGCGCACAAGGCTCATAATCGGCACGACCAAAAGTGCCAGACTGACCATCCGGATGACATAAACGACGTGGTCAATCGTAAGTCCGTTGTTACTCGTGCCGCCGAGAGATGTTTCCGCAAAAAACGGCGCCGAAATATAAAGAATTGAAAAAGCGATCATCCCGGTTACGAGCATAACCGACATTCCCGCTCTCAGCATCCGCCTGCTCGTCTCATAGTCTCCTTTGGAGTTATATTTCGAGACAAATTTTGAAACCGCGGCGGGAAATCCCATCGTGGCAATGTTTAAAAACAGTGTATATTGATTATATCCGTATTGAAACAAAGCTCCGCCCGTCGCTCCGACCATCGCTCCGAACGGGATCAGATAAATCATCCCTAAAATCCGCGATATATAGGTGCCGAGCGTCAGCACGAACGTGCCCCTTAACAATTTGCTTGACATGTTTCCTCATCACCATTTTCTACGAAGATTCAACTTTTCTATTTTAACACAACTGGGCAATTAGACGGTAATAATTACAGCGGGAAACTTTTTGGGAAAGCTCTTAAAAACAAAATACGTTTAAGGAATCCCCTTCTTTCGCTATAATAGCAGGAAGCGGACATTTCCGCCTATTATACGTGAAAAAGAAAGTTGTTGATGAAATATGAAACATTATGACGTAATTGTAATCGGCGGCGGCCCGTCCGGTTTAATGGCTGCGATTGCGGCAGGCGAAGAAGGGGCGGACGTATTATTAATCGATAAAGGAAACAAGCTGGGACGGAAGCTGGCGATTTCCGGCGGCGGGCGCTGCAACGTGACCAACCGCCTCCCCGTTGAAGAAATCATTAAACACATCCCCGGCAACGGCCGCTTTTTATACAGCGCGTTTTCCGAATTTAATAATGAAGATATCATCGCCTTTTTTGAAAAACTCGGCATTCAGCTGAAAGAAGAAGACCACGGGCGCATGTTCCCGGTGACGGACAAAGCGCAAAGCGTTGTCGATGCGCTTTTGAACCGATTAAAACAACTGAATGTCACCATCCGCACAAATGAAAAAATCAAAGAGGTGCGGTACGAGAACGGCAGGACAGCGGGCATTACGACAAACAATGACGAACACATTAACGCAGACGCCGTCATTATCGCGGTCGGCGGAAAATCAGTCCCGCATACCGGCAGCACCGGAGACGGCTATGCATGGGCGGAAGCGGCCGGTCATACCGTGACCGAACTCTTTCCGACGGAAGTGCCGGTTACGTCGTCAGAACCGTTTATTAAACAAAAAACACTTCAGGGGCTGTCCCTTAGAAACGCGGCCGTCAGCGTCCTGAATAAAAAAGGCAAACCTATTGTCACACACGTGATGGACATGCTGTTTACCCATTTCGGCTTGTCAGGCCCCGCCATTCTCCGCTGCAGCCAGTTTGTCGTCAAAGAACTGAAAAAGCAGCCCGATGTCAAATTACGCATCGATCTGTTTCCCGGCATCAACGAGGAAGAGTTATTTCAAAAGATGCACAAGGAACTGAAAGACGCACCGAAAAAAGCGCTCAAAAACGCACTGAAGCCGTGGATGCAGGAACGGTATCTGCTTTTTCTTCTGGAACGGAACGGTCTTGATCCGCAGACAAGCTTTACGGAACTGCCGAAGGATCAATTCAGGGCTTTTGTCAAAGACTGCAAACAATTTACGGTTGCCGCTGACGGAACGCTTTCTTTGGACAAAGCGTTTGTCACAGGCGGAGGTGTTTCCGTAAAAGAGATTGAGCCGAAACAAATGGCGTCTAAAAAAATGGAAGGCTTATATTTTTGCGGAGAAATACTCGACATTCACGGTTATACCGGGGGCTACAATATCACTTCAGCCTTTGTCACGGGGCGTCTCGCCGGTTTGAATGCAGGACGTTTCTCACGCTCGCTGTAAATGGTTTAAAGCGCATTTACCTGAGCGTCCCCGTTGATAATTGACCAAAAACATGATACAGTTTTCTGCGTTTTGTTTCACCTGATTGAGGGAACAGGAAGAAAGGAATGATCTGCAATCGTGCGACCATACTAAAAAAATGGCGTATTGAAAAAAATAGTCAGAGGGTGAGAACGTTTGAAGAAGAACATCTCCAGTGTTTTTTGGATTGTGATTGTCATCACAGCAGCTGCGGTTTTATGGGGGGCCATTTCTCCTGACAGCCTGCAGCAAGTCACTGATACGGCACAAAAATTTATTACGGATTCTTTCGGCTGGTATTATCTGCTGGTCGTTTCTATATTTGTCGGTTTCTGTCTCTTTCTCATTGTGAGTCCGATCGGCACAATAAAACTCGGAAAACCCGGGGAAAAACCGGAATTCGGCTTATTATCATGGTTTGCCATGCTTTTCAGCGCGGGCATGGGAATCGGTTTGGTATTTTACGGGGCTGCGGAACCGATCAGTCATTACGCCATCAGCTCTCCCTCAGGTGAAACAGAAACACCCCAAGCATTTCGTGATGCGCTCCGGTACACGTTTTTCCACTGGGGGCTGCACGCTTGGGCCATCTATGCGGTCGTCGCTTTATGTATCGCTTATTTTCAATTCAGAAAAGACGCGCCCGGTTTGATCAGCAGCACACTGACACCGCTTTTGGGCGATAAAGTAAACGGCCCGATCGGCAAAGCAATTGACTGTATCGCGGTGTTTGCGACCGTTGTCGGTGTGGCGACAAGCTTAGGGCTCGGAGCGACTCAGATCAACGGCGGTCTGCATTATTTATTCGGCATTCCGAAAACATTTTCCATTCAGCTGATCCTGATCGCTGTCGTGACCGTGTTATTTTTGATTTCTGCGTGGAGCGGAATCGGCAAAGGGATTAAATACTTAAGCAATACCAACATGGCGCTCGCGGGTATTTTAATGATCTTTATGCTCATTGCAGGCCCGACAGTGCTGATTATGAACTCATTTACCGATTCTATCGGCCAATACATCCAAAATATCGTGCAGATGAGCTTTCGCTTGTCTCCGAATGATCCCCAAAAACGCGAATGGATTAACAGCTGGACCATTTTCTATTGGGCCTGGTGGATATCCTGGTCGCCGTTTGTCGGCATTTTTATCGCCCGTGTATCAAGGGGCCGGACGATCCGGGAATTTTTAATCGGGGTGTTGGTGACACCTTGTATATTGGCTTTCTTATGGTTTGCGATTTTCGGTGTATCCGCGATGGATCTTCAGCAGAAAGGCGTATTCAATGTCGCGGGAATGTCAACGGATACGATGCTGTTCGGCGCACTCAGCCACTATCCGCTGACAATGGTGACATCCGTATTAACGCTTATTCTGATTGCTGTATTTTTTATTACATCAGCGGATTCAGCGACATTTGTGCTTGGAATGCAAACGTCTTACGGCTCTTTGGACCCGTCAAACCGGGTGAAAATCATCTGGGGCGTCATCCAGTCCGCCGTGGCAGCTGTATTATTATATTCCGGCGGTCTGGCCGCACTGCAAAACACGGCCATTCTCGCCGCGGTTCCGTTTTCAGTCGTGATCCTTCTGATGATCGTGTCTCTGTACAAGTCATTAGCGAGCGAAAGAAAAGGAATCAAACAAGCGGAGAAATACCAAAAACCGAGAAGTCCCCGCGTCAAAAAAGCATAATGCATAAAAAAGCCCGGTATTTCATCCGGGCTTTTTTATTTTCGGTATAAAATGAGAGCGGAAAAACAATAAAGCTGCTCACCTTCAGGATCACAGGCCGCCGCTACCGTATATTTAATATCAACGAGCTGTTCATCAGAAATCCCCTTTAAAAATGTATTGACTTCAGTCTGCAGATCCTTTTCATGCTCCTCATCAAAAACAGCTATCTTCAGCACATCACCCTCTCCTTTCTCTATCAATTTATTCCGGTTCAATTGAAATATGATAGAGAAAAACAGATTTTCTTTTTTACTGATTTTTACTAAAAGTAACCAAAAATAGGTGTTGAAAACGCTTACTAACATATGATAATATCATTTTAACAATAACCAGGTCATTTCTGTTTAGTAAATATTTAGTAAAAAGGAGATGCGAAATGGTCCGTCTCAAAGATATTGCCTTACAGGCATCTGTATCCAGCGCGACAGTATCGAGAATTTTGAATAAGGATGACTCTTTGGCCGTGACTGATGAAACAAGAGAAAAAGTTCTGAGGATCGCCGATGAGCTGGGCTATCAGCCGTCGGCAAAAAAACGGAAGAACCGCAGCCGCAGCGATTCAGCCCCCCTGATCGGCATTGTCAGCTGCCTGTCACCGGAAGAAGAACGGCAGGATCCTTATTTTTCAGCGATCCGAAAAGGCATTGAGGAAGAATGCTTTCGGCAAAAAGTTTTTATCACATCTTCTATCCATCTCGGGTCTTTTCAAGAGCATATGTTTCACGATCTGGACGGCGTGATCGTAATCGGCAGCCTGCAAGACGAGGCGCTTACGAATATCAGCGCCGCTTTCAGGCACGCGGTATTTGTTAACGGCACCCCCGATCCCGCCCGCTACGATTCCGTCAGCGTGGATTTTTATGCCGCAGCGCAAAAGGCGATCGAACATCTTCTGTCGCTCGGTTATCAGCGGCTCGGTTATATCGGCGGCCGGGAGCGGGAGCATACCGTCATAGACGGTGTAAACAGCAATAAAACGATTGAGGATAAGCGTTTGACCGCTTTCTTACAAATGGCCGGCGCCGGGCCGGAGCATGTACTGATCGGCGAATACAGCATGCACGAAGGGTTCCGGCTGATGAATGAAGCCATCAAAGGCGGAAGTCTCCCCGATGCCTTTTTTATCGCAAGTGATTCGATGGCTGTCGGCGCTTTAAAAGCCTTGCAGGAAGCCGGCCTTCAAGTCCCGCGCGATACGGCAATTGTCAGCTTCAACGGAATTGATGAGGCAGAATACGCCAGCACGCCGTTATCAACGGTAAAAGTATACACGGAAGAGATGGGCCGGACGGGTGTCAAATTGCTTCTCGACCGTTTAAACGGCAGAACCGTCCCGCTGGCCGTGACGCTCCCCACTTCATTGATTGTCAGACAAAGCTGCGGCTCACAAGAAAGGAGGTGACATGTCCCCCAGCGTTTATATCATATTTAAAGGAGGAAAAGATGAAACGCTTACTGGCTTTGTTTCTTTCTTTTACTTGCATGATACTACCCGGCTGCTCGGCAGAACAGAGCGGCGCCGGAGAAAAGCAGAAAACATTGACAGTCTATTCCACAATATCCTCAGACAGCGAACGCGCCGTATTCAGAAAGTTGGCTGATTCATTCCAAAAAGAACACCCGGACATTCAAGTAAACGTTCATTTCCCAGGCAATGACTACGAAAATATGATGAGGGTCAGAATGGCAGCCGGTGACATGCCCGATCTTTTCGACACACACGGCTGGGCCAAAATCCGCTACGGAGAATATACCGCCGACCTCAGCGGCATGTCTTGGACGAAGCGGCTCGATCCGAATTTAAACAGCATGCTCAAAGACGCCAAAGGCAGAATATACGCCTTCCCTCTGAATCAGGCAAAGGACGGACTGGCCTACAACCGCACAATGTTGGAAAAATACAGAATCAAACCGCCGGAAACAATGGATGATTTTATGAAGGCACTGAGACAGATTAAAGAAAAAAGCGGCGGAACAGTCACCCCCTTCTGGTTTGCCGGCTATGAGAAAAGCTCATTTGCCCAATATTACGATCAATTCGCCGCACCGCTTCTCATCACAGATCCCGCACACCGTTACAAAAAACAGCTGTTAAACGGAACCTTCCGCTGGACACACTTCACCTATTTATCTGACAAACTGAAAGAGATGCAAAAGGAAAACCTGCTCAATATAGATGCCGTGACGGCAAAACGGTCCCAGCTCATTGAACTGATGGCGCAAAACAAAATCGCCTTTACGCTGCAGGGCGGCACCCTCGGCCAAGACGTCGCCCAAATCAATCCGAAGGTAAAAGTCGGCATCATACCGACCCCGGCCGTCCACAAGGGAGACGCGCCGGTTTGGATCGGAGGCGAACGTTACACGCTGGCGGCATTCAAGGATTCCCCGCGGCTTGAAGAAGCGAAACAGTTCATCGCATTTATGGCCCGTCCCGAGCATGCGAAATCAATTGCCGAAGCGACCTCGCTTCCGGCCGGATTAGTGAATGTGCAAACGGACATTTTCTACGCAAATGACTATAAGCGCTATCAGCATATTAAGGTGCAGCCTTATTTTGACCGCCTTTATTTGCCGAACGGAATGTGGGATGTGATGGGGACAGCCGGGCAGGAGCTGACGGCCGATATCTTAACCCCCGCGGAAGTTTCGGCGAAACTCGGCAGGGAATATAAGCGGCTCCGTCTTCAATCTGATTCACAAGGAGCTGAAAAAGAATGAGTGATCTTGCAAGAGAAACCCAAGGATTTCAGCATCAAAAGCCGGTAAAACCCGCGTCACTGTGGTGGATGTACGTTCCCGCTCTTGCCACGGTTTTTATTTTCATGATTTTTCCCTTTGTCAAAGGCGCTTTTATCACATTCACAAACTGGAACGGCTTCTCACAGACGTATCAATGGGTGGGGGTCACTCAATATAAAAGGCTTTTTACAGATCCGGACACGTGGCTTATTGTGAAAAACACTTTGCTTTACGGCATCGGAAGCACTTTTTTTCAGAATATGCTCGGACTTTTATATGCGCTGCTTTTGAATCAGAGCTTAAAAATGAAGGCGCTCACAAGAACGATCGTCTACCTGCCCGTCATTATCAGTCCTCTGATTATGGGATACATTTGGTATTTTATTTTCTCATATGACGGGGGTGCGCTGAATGATGTACTGGGCGCACTGGGAATCGGTCCTGTCAACGCCTTGGCAAGCCCTGCGGCAAACCCGTGGATTATCGTCATGATTAACACGTATCAATACGCAGGCATTGCGATGATTGTATATTTGGCGGGGCTGCAAAGCATTCCGAAAGATTATTATGAAGCCGCAAAAATGGATGGCGCGGGAGGTCTTCAGCCGTTTTTCACCATCACCCTGCCATTATTGATGCCGGCTGTCACCATCAACATGGTCATCAATATCATCGGCGGGCTGAAGCTGTTTGATGTCATTTTCGCTCTGACCGCAGGCGGGCCGGGCAATTCCTCTCAATCGATGTCGACGTTTATGTATGATTTATATTTTAAACGGCAGGATGCGGGATATGCCGCCGCCCAAGGCGTATTTATGTCCGTCATTATTCTTGTCATCAGCTTTTCGGCTCTCGTGTATTTCAAGCGAAAGGAGACGGAAATGTCATGAAAACAGCCCGAATGCGGATTTTTACGCTGTTGGCCGCCGTTATCTCGTGCGTTCATATTGTCCCCTTTTATATTTTGCTGACCACGTCATTAAAAGCAAAAGGAGACTACAGTTCAAAATGGTCGCTGCCCTCCGCCTTTTCATTTCAGAATTTTCGTGAAGCATGGGAGCGTGCCTCTCTCGGGCAATCCTTTCTGAACACGATCATTATTACAGCCGTTTCCGCCGCCTTGCTAATTTTCATGGGTTCGCTTGCCGCATACCCGCTCGCTAGAAGAAATACAAAGCTGAACAAAATCGTCTTCGGCCTTTTGATTTCCATCATGATTATCCCGCCTTTGACTTCCATGGTTCCTTTATACAAAATGGTCGCTGATGCGGGGCTGGTCAATACGCATGCCGCAGCCATTCTCATTAATACGGCTGCATATATGCCGCTGACCGTTTTCTTATATTCAGGGTTTATCCGCTCTTCCATTCCGAAAGAACTTGAGGAAGCCGCCAGGATGGACGGCGCGGGATTGATCAGGACTTTTTATACAATCGTGTTTCCTTTGTTGAAACCGATTACCGCAACGGTCTGCATTATTTCCTGCGTGTTTATCTGGAACGATTACCAATTTGCGATTTTCTTTTTACAAGATCAAAAGGTGCAGACATTGACCGTGGCCATGGCGGGGTTCTTCGGCGAAAACGCGAACAATCTTCACTTAGTCGCCGCAGCCGCAATTATGGCGATGCTGCCAATGGTCGTATTGTTTTTGGCGCTTCAAAAATATTTTATCTCAGGGCTGTCCTCCGGGGCGGTCAAAGGCTGAGAAGAAAAGGGAGGAATTTCTGTTGAAGAAAATTACGTTTATCGGAGCGGGGAGCACGATTTTCGCAAAAAATGTACTGGGGGACTGTTTACTGACTGAAGCATTAAACGGATTTGAATTCGCGCTTTATGATATTGACGCTGTACGGCTGAAAGAATCTCAGCTCATGCTGGAAAACATGAGAGACCGCTACAATCCGAGTATATCCATCATCTCCTACGATGACCGAAAACAGGCGCTTACACACGCCGGCTATGTGATAAACGCCATTCAGGTCGGAGGCTATAAACCCGCGACGGTCATTGACTTTGACATCCCGAAACGGTACGGTCTCCGCCAGACGATTGCCGATACCGTCGGAATAGGCGGCATTTTCCGTTCCCTCCGCACCATCCCCGTTTTATTTGACATCGCAAAAGACATGGAAGAGGTCTGCCCGGATGCGTGGCTGTTAAACTATACAAATCCGATGGCCTCTCTGACCGGAGCGATGCTCAGACATACAAATGTCAAAACGGTCGGCCTGTGCCACAGCGTCCAGGTCTGTACCAAAGATCTGTTCGACTCACTCGGCATGGATCACGAAGGTACGGAAGAACGCATTGCCGGCATCAACCATATGGCTTGGCTTTTGGAGATTAAAAAAGACGGAATTGATTTATATCCGGAAATTAAAAGACGGGCACGGGAAAAACAAAAGACGAAACATAAGGACATGGTGCGGTTTGAGCTGATGGATAAATTCGGCTGCTACGTGACGGAATCATCTGAGCATAATGCCGAATATCACCCGTATTTTATAAAAAGCCGGTATCCGGAGCTGATAGATGAACTCCAAATTCCGCTTGATGAATATCCGAGGAGATGCGCGGAACAAATCAAAAACTGGGAAACGATGAGAGACGGGATCATCAACAACCAAAACCTGACGCATGAACGCTCGAAAGAATACGGTTCGAGAATTATAGAAGCGATGGAGACGGGCCGTCCGTTCACATTCGGCGGCAATGTGCTGAATACCGGGCTGATACCGAATCTGCCGGCGAAAGCGGTCGTTGAAGTGCCGTGCGCCGCCGTTAAAAACCAAATTATGCCGTGCTATTCCGGCGAACTTCCGGAGCAGCTCGCGGCGCTCAACAGAACAAACATCAACACACAGCTTTTAACCATCGAAGCGGCCGTTACACTAAAAAAGGAAGCCGTATATCAAGCGGCCATGCTTGATCCGCATACGAGCGCCGAGCTTTCCATGAATGACATCATCTCTTTGTGCGATGACTTATTTGAAGCGCACAAAGACCGGCTTCCGGCTTATCACTGATCATTCGCGATCCGGTCCCGGGCGGGCCGGACGCTTTTATATGTTCAGCACCAGTTTGACCGTCTGTAAGGTGTGTCCTTTAAAATCCTCTTCAAATTCACATACCCTTTGAAACCCTTTCGCTTGATAAAAGGATAAGGCGATGCGGTTCTCTTTTTCTGCATGGACATAAAGCTTTTTTACCCCGCCGGACTGCCTGATGCATTCTTTAAGAAGTGCCGTGCCTATCCCGCTTCCCTGGCAATCCGGATCAATATAGATGGCGGTCAGCTCCGCATTTCCGTCTTTTTGAACCGGGGTGGCATTTGCAAAACCGAGCACTCGCCCCTCTTCTTCCGCCACAAAGAATAAAGAATGCAAGAGCCGGCGTTCCATCATCTCATCCTGATAGGCGGATTCGAGAAACTGATCCTGAATGTGTCTGGGAATAATCCCTTCATACGTATGATGCCAGCTGCGTTCTGCGACTTGCCGGACCTGTTTGATATCGTTTGTTTTCATCGCGCGGATCATCGGTTTCACCTGATTCGCCTCCCGTTTTTTTATAAAAAAAGAAGAAAAAGACGCACGTCCCTTTTCTTCTTTCACTTCAAAGCGTTATTTCTTCGGCTTTGTTTCGCCTTCCCACTCCAGCATGCCGCCTTCAACATTAACTGTACGGAAGCCCTGCTCATGTAAATACATACAAACGTTCATGCTTCTTTTTCCGGAACGGCAGATAAATACATATTCCTTGTCCTTGTCTAACGCATCCATCTTCTCAGGGATGTCCCCCATGCGGATATGAACGGCCTCCGGAATCATTCCTTCGGCAACTTCTTCGTCTTCTCTGACATCAATCAGATACAGCTCTTCTCCCGCTTTTAATTTTTCTTCCAGTGCGGCTGTGCTGATTTCATTTATTTTCAATGTGTGACACTCCCATTCATCTTTATGGTGTTAAGTATACCAAAGCCCGCGGTGCAATTTCTATGATAGAGGCCTGATAAAAAAGCCCCTCTCTGTAGGAGAGGGGCTTCGTCCGGTCAGTTTGCCACGATATTGACAAGCTTGCCCGGTACGGCAATAATTTTTCGGATCGTTTTTCCTTCAAGCTGCTCTTTTACTTTTTCGTCAGCTTGTGCGAGCTGTTCTAACGCTGCTTTATCAGCATCAGCCGGAACCATTAATTTCGCTTTTACTTTTCCGTTCAGCTGGACGACGATTTCCACTTCATCGTCCACCAGTTTTGATTCGTCATAAGCAGGCCAAGCCTCGTATGCAATCGAACCTTCGTGGCCGAGTTTTTCCCACAGTTCTTCCGCCAAATGCGGCGCAACAGGAGAAAGCAGCTTCACAAAACCTTCGATATATTCTCTCGGCAGTTCATTCGCTTTGTAAGCTTCATTAATGAACACCATCAGCTGAGAAATGCCCGTGTTAAAACGAAGGGCTTCGAAGTTTTCTGTCACTTTCATGACCGTTTCATGATAGACGCGCTCAAGAGTTTCGCCCGCGCCTTCTGTCACTTTACCCGTCAGTTCGCCGTTTTCCTCGATAAACAAACGCCATACGCGGTCAAGGAAGCGGCGCGCTCCGTCAAGGCCTGATTCAGACCAGGCGATAGATGCGTCAAGCGGCCCCATAAACATTTCGTACAGGCGAAGCGTATCTGCTCCGTGAGACGCCACAATTTCATCCGGATTGACGACGTTTCCGCGGGATTTACTCATTTTTTCATTGTTTTCCCCGAGAATCATCCCTTGGTTATACAGCTTTTGGAACGGTTCTTTCGTCGGCACGACACCGATATCATAGAGGAATTTATGCCAGAAACGAGCGTACAGAAGGTGAAGCACGGCATGCTCCGCTCCTCCGATGTAAATATCAACGGGCAGCCATTTATCCAGTTTCTCAGGTGAAGCGAGCTGATCCGGATTTTTCGGGTCGATAAAGCGGAGGAAATACCAGCAGCTTCCCGCCCATTGCGGCATCGTGTTCGTTTCTCTTCTGCCTTTTCTGCCCGTTTCAGGATCAGTGACTTCCACCCACTCTTTAATGTTGGCAAGCGGTGATTCACCTGTTCCGCTCGGTTTGATCTCATCGGTTTTCGGCAGAATCAGCGGCAGCTCTTCCGCCGGAACGGCTGTTGACGTGCCGTCTTCCCAATGAATGACCGGAATCGGCTCGCCCCAATAGCGCTGGCGGCTGAACAGCCAATCACGCAGACGGTATGTCACTTTTTTCTCACCGTTTTTCGTTTCTTCAAGCCAGGCGATCATTTTTTCAATCGCTTCCGCTTTATTCAGTCCGTTCAGAAAGCCGGAATTGACATGTTCTCCGTCTCCCGTGTACGCTTCTTCTTCCGTGTTTCCGCCTTTTACGACTTCTTTGACAGGCAGGCTGAACACTTTGGCGAATTCAAAATCACGTTCGTCATGCGCCGGCACGGCCATTACAGCGCCCGTTCCGTAAGAGGCGAGGACATAATCCGCTATCCAGATCGGCAGCTTTTCCCCGTTTGCAGGGTTTACGGCATATGCACCTGTGAAGACGCCCGTTTTTGTTTTCGCAAGATCCGTCCGTTCCAGGTCACTTTTCGCCTGAACTTCTTTAACATAAGCGTCTACCGCTTCTTTTTGTTCAGGCGTCGTGATGGCCTCCACAAGCTCATGCTCAGGAGCCAGTACGGCATAAGCCGCGCCGAACAGCGTGTCCGGTCTTGTCGTAAACACCGTAAACGTGTCATCAGTGCCGTCGATCGCGAAATGCACGTTTGCGCCTTCTGAGCGTCCGATCCAGTTGCGCTGCATGTCTTTAATGCTTTCCGGCCAGTCAAGTTCTTCTAAATCTTCAAGAAGCCTGTCTGCATAAGCGGTGATTTTCAGCATCCATTGTCTCATCGGGCGGCGTTCAACCGGATGGCCGCCCCGCTCGCTTTTGCCGTCAATGACTTCTTCGTTCGCAAGCACCGTTCCGAGCGCCGGGCACCAGTTGACCGGCACTTCGTCTACGTATGCGAGCCCTTTTTCGTACAGCTTGGTGAAGATCCACTGCGTCCACTTGTAATAGTCCGGATCAGTCGTATTGATTTCACGATCCCAATCATAAGAAAATCCGAGTGATTGGATCTGGCGGCGGAAATTATCTATATTTTGTTTTGTGAACTCAGCCGGATCATTCCCCGTGTCAAGCGCGTATTGCTCGGCAGGAAGCCCGAACGCGTCCCATCCCATCGGATGAAGCACATTGTACCCTTGCATGCGTCTCATGCGAGAAAGGATATCGGTTGCCGTATAGCCTTCCGGATGTCCGACATGAAGGCCGGCTCCTGAAGGATACGGAAACATGTCAAGCGCGTAAAACTTCGGCTTGTCATTCTCTTCACTGACGGCGAACGTTTTATGATCCAACCAGTAATTCTGCCATTTCTTTTCTATTTTTTCGTGCTGAAAACTCAACGTAAAAACCTCCTTCTGATTGAATACGGCGTATGTAGTCCAAGTATTGACGGGATGAGGAAGATTATATTCAGATTATTCTAAAACTAAAAAAAACTCCCTCATCCCTAAAAGGGACGAGAGATTTTTGTTTCCCGCGGTACCACCCTCGTTAGCGCGGTTTTAAGCCGCACTCACTTGATACTTTTAACGCAGTTATGCGTCAGCGGTTTTGCCGCTGCAACTCTGAGGCGAGTTCGGAAACAGACTTGATTGACTTGCACCGGCCGTCAATTCTCTGAGTGCGAAATCTGCTTCTTACTGCTCCTCTTCACTGTTCTTATCGCTACCGTAATCTTACCTGTATTTTATAGAATTCTGTTCATAAGTGCAAGCAGGTTTGTATACAATGGGAATGTACCCGGAACGGGTCGTGAGCGGGGATATTATTTTGATGGAGGATTTTTTTGCTGGTGTGGTTTTGCTTCGGCCGAATCACTGTTTTGTTCTCTGACAAAATCAAAGCTCCTGAGAACAGCTTCTCCGCCGTAGCCTGCGATTATGGATAAGATGACGAGTTGAATTCCTGAATCGGGGTCAGCGGATAAGACAAGTAAGATGGAAGCAGCCATTCCGATAAAACCATCTTCCAAAAAACCGAGATAGATAAACCGCTTTGTCATTCTGGGTTTCTCCAGCCTGCCTCTCTTTTTCACATGACCGAGAACCCCCATGATGCCTCCAATTACACAAGCAATTATTACCTGATGCAGCATCTTCATCACCTTCCTAAAGCCCTTATTTAGTAAAGCGACTTCAGGCCATCCAGCCCCCTTACGAATACGATGATTTTCGATATCTACATACCGGCGATTGAGCAGGAAAGTAAAAAGCTTGTTTCTTCCATTATATGTGAACACATGATCGGTAAGCTTGATGCATTAGATTCATTTTTCACCCAGTGACAATGACCTAGTCACTTACTTAGCGATGATGTGCCTTCCCCTTATATATTCAGTGTATATGAGGACAAGCCCGAATGACAAATTGCAAACTTCGGCTGCTTGAATCAGAACATATGTTATGCTACGGTTACTGTAGATTCATTTAAAAAGGGGAGAAACAACGGCTGAAAAAAGCGTGCAGCTTTACGGCCAAAAGGGGGTTTTACATGGCTGACTCAAATGTATCCGGAAAACTGGAGCAGCTGGAGCTTATCAAAAAGGCGCTTGATCACGCACGCATCGGCGTGGTGATTACAGACCCCTCTCTTGAGGACAATCCCATCATATATACAAATCAGGGATTTATGGATATGACAGGCTACGCTTCCGAAGAGATATTAGGAAAGAACTGCAGATTTCTGCAAAGCAAAGAAACCGACCGTCAACAAGTCGCGAAAATAAGAAAGAGCTTAAACCAGAAAGAAAAGATCACGGTGCGGCTGAAAAATGTCAAAAAAGACGGCACCCCGTTTTGGAATGAACTCAACATTGATCCTCTGTATGTTGAAGACAAGCTCTATTTTGTCGGTTTTCAAAAAGACATTACAGAGCAGAAAGAATACGAAAAGCTCCTGGAGGATTCCCTCACAGAAATCACGACGCTGTCAACACCGATTGTTCCGATCCGAAACGGCATCTCCGCCTTGCCGTTAGTGGGAAACTTAACGGAAGAACGATTTGATTCAATTGTGACAACTTTGACGGACATATTAACCGCATCTAAAGATGATTACTTAATTATAGACTTATCAGGTTTGGCCGAGGTAAACGAACAGACGGCAGACCAGATTTTCAAATTGCACCACCTGCTTAAATTAATCGGCACAGAACTGATTATCACCGGGATCAAGCCTTCCCTCGCCATGAGAATGAATCAGCTTGATGCCAGCTTTTCTTCATTAAAGACGTATTTAAACGTTAAGGACGCCGTCAACGTGCTTCCGGTCGTATAAACAAAAAAATCCCGCCGAAACAGCGGGATTTTTTATGTCGTCATCGCACTTGGACGTTTTGTTTATTAACGGTTTTCAGGCGTTTGTCGTACAGCACCGTCGCTGCGATGCTGACAACAAGAAGCACCATCAGGATCAACAGCAGCACGCTCATGCCGTACTGATCAACCAGCACGCCGCCAAGGAGCGGCCCGATCATTCTGCCGCCCGTCGCCGCACTGTTGACGAATCCTTGGTAAAACCCTTCTTTCCCCTTAGGCGCAAGCTGATTGGCAATGGTAGGAACGGCAGGCCAGACAAGCATTTCTCCGACGGTTAAAATCACCATTGCGGTGAGGTACATCGGAAATTGCTTGGCGCTAAGAAGCACGCCGAACGAAACGATAAAAATACAAAAGCCGATGACCATCTGCGTTTTTAACGCGCCTGACCATTTTTTCAGAACAGCTCCTATGAGAGGCTGTCCGGCGACAATTAATATTCCGTTTACGGTCCAGAGCACACTGTATAATGAAAGCGGCATACCGATGCTTTGAGTATGTGACGCAACGGTTGTGGACCACTGCGAATAGGCAATCCACCCGAGAACATACCCGCCGCTCAATATGAGAAGCGCCGTAAATTTCGTTCTGCTGCTGACAGGCTCGTAGTCCAGAACAGAAACCTGGCTCGCATTTCCGGTTTTGATATTTCGAAACCCGAAAAATACGATAAGGAAAAACAGCACATACAGCAAAGCATTGGCTAAAAACACGTACGTAAACGAGTACGCCGCAACCATCCCGCCGAGTGCCGAGCCCACGGCGACACCTGCGTTCTGAGCTACATAAATCGCATTAAAAGCTCTCCGCCCGCCTTCTTTCCATACCGCTCCCGCCATGGCGTAACTGGCCGGAAACACGATACCGGAACCGAAGCCGACAATGATGAGCAGCCAAATATAAACGGGCCATTGGTGAAACAGAACGAGTCCGAGAAGACTTGCCAATGTGATCATAATGCCCAGCATAATGGATTTGAATCCGCCGATTTTATCAAACAAAAATCCGCCGCATAAATTCCCCGCCACACTGGCCCCGGAATTCAGCATCAGAACAATCCCCGCAACAGTCAGCGATTTCCCTAAATGATTATGAATATAGATCGTATTCAGCGGCCACAAAAAAGATGCGCCCGTCACATTGATAAACATTCCGATGATTAATATCTTCAAAGCGCGCGGCATACCGATCCCCCTCTCTCTATAAAAAACCCCATGAAAAAACGGAAACCGCAAGCCGCGGCTCCGTATCGATCACGTTATCATAGCACATTCATTCTATCGCCGCGGACGTCTTTTTTCAACATCAGAATCTGAAAAAAATAATGCCGGAATGTTGAAAAAATTACAAATGATTGGATTCGCAAAAACAGGCCGGCTTCATGCTCTTTTCCTCAGCAGCCAAAACGGAATATACAGAATGAAGAAGCTCAATATCACCGCCGCTTCCATTGATAGAAGATACCACGGCCAAGGTCCGAAAACATTCAGAAGCGAAGCGGTCTTCGGTTTTTTCATTAAATATAGATAATTTGCATTCAGCACACGATCAATAAAAAAGACACACGCCCCGTACAGATTTACGATCAGCACCGACACCCACAGCCCGCGCGCCGACGGCCTGTACCTTTCTGAAGCGGCCATGAATAGACAGGTAAGAAAAACACAGCCGTGGGAGACGAAAAACACGATGTACCGAAAATGCGGGAAAGAATACGCCCCTAAATCAGGTGTTGCCATCGCCTGTACGGCGCTGCCCAAACCGGCAAAATAGAGGAAGGCGAATAGCTTTTTGCTTTTTGTCATGACCATCAGCATCGCCAAATAGACGGAAAGGTCGCTCAGCTGCAGCGGCAGAGCTGTTTTCAGCGACCAGGCATGATGACAAAGCAGCCATATATGATAGCTGATCTGCGACACGGCAAGGAGAATGAATAGTACATAGCGGATCATACGGCTCTGGTTGAGCTTTTTCCGGAATACGATCACGCCCGCCCCCAGCAATCCGATGATCAACAATGTGAAAATGTGTTCCTTGGAAAAAAGATGAAAGGCCCCTGTTTCAGATTTCAATTGAAAATACTTCTGCATAAGGCTCCCCCGCGCGAAAAAATGACGTATGTCTATTCTTTTAAAAATCGCTTTCTTCTATTCATACAAAAAAAGCCTCCGCTTATGCGGAGGCTCCTCAATTGTTTTACAAGGCGGATTGAATGACCTTTTTATAATACAGCACCGACAGCATGCCGAAGATGGAGTACAGCAGCGTATACAGCGCCATGACGATGATCATCGGCGTCCACACTTCCGTTCCGAATAAAAACCATCCTGACTGAACGGCAAAATAGCTGTGGAACAGCCCGAGAACGAGCGGAATCCCGAAATGATACGCCTGCTTCCGGCGGATGCCTTTCAGCAGATCTCCCGTTGTGAAGCCGAGCTTCCGCAATATCGTATAATCAGCCTTCTCATCCTCACACTCGCCCATTTGTTTAAAATAAAGGATACAGCCTGAGGTGATCAAAAAGGTTAATCCCAAAAAGCCGACAATAAACATGATCAGCCCCATGTTTTTCTTTTGCGTGTCAGCCGTTTCAAATTGTGAAAGCGCACCGTCTGAATAGTGCTGCGCCTGAAACAGACCATCAGCTTTTTGGATGTCCTCTTCTCGTTTGAGTGTAATGCCGAAAAACCGATTTGATTTTCCCTGGATGGACGGGTCGATATCTTTCTCGATCCGGTCGAATACCTGCTGCGTGACGATAACGGTCGGCAACCCTCCGCTTGTAAATGTATATGACAGGAGGAAGTCGTTCTTCAAGCCCTTATACGCCAGCGGTATTTTATCCGTTTTGCCGTTTATATCAATGGAACCCGACGTTTTCAGGTCGAGGAATCTTTTCATCATATCATTATATCCGGTAAACACGGCTTCTCCGTCAGAAAGCTCCGTCCCTTCTGCATCTTTCTCGCTTATAATCGGCAGCGCCAGGCTGGACGGGTCTTGTTGAAAGCTTTTCATGTCGCCGTTTATAATGTTCTTCATATTGACACCGGCTTGAATGGTCTTGATTGTTTTTACTTTGTGTTCAATTCCGTTTTTCTTCAATAAAGCGGTAAAAGAGTCAGTCTCCTTTTGGTTATCAAACGCAAAGTCCGCGGCTGTATTTTGCTCAGCCGATTTTTCCGCGGAGTAGTACGAGATATAGCTTAAAGACAGCAAACCGATTGCCAGCGCCGAAAGAGTCGTAATAATCGTCAGCAATACGGCGTTTGACTTCATCCGGAACATGATGGATGACAAAGACAGCACTTCACTGACATTCAGATACCCGCCTTTTGATTTCCGGATGAGATTTGCCAGAAAGCTGACCGAACCTTTATAAAACAGATAGGTTCCGATAATGACCGAGCCGAGAATAAACACCATGGCCGAAAACAGTTCATTCATGCTCGTAAAACTGCCTCCGAATAAATCCGCGGACACGGCATAGCCGGCGATAATGGCCGCAATACCGACAACGCCGATCAACATCTGCACCCAAGAAAGCCGTCTTATGCCGCTTTCTGACGATGACGCGGTTTTAAATAAAGACAAAATGCTTTGCCGTTTAATAAATAAGTAATTCATCATCATAATCAGCACGTAAATTGCCCCGAACACAATTAACGTCTGAACGAGCGCCTTGCTTGAAAAAAACAGTGAGACAGAGGCTTTCACACCGACTGTATGAAACAGCATCATCATACATAATTTCGAGAGGGAAAAGCCGGCGAAAATACCGATCCAAATCGATCCGAAATACAAAATGAAATTTTCTGCGCTGAGTATGCGGAAAATGTGCATTTTCGTCATCCCGATTAATCGGAATAAGCCGATTTCCCGGCCGCGCCGTTTAATAAAAATGGTGTTGGCATATAAAAGAAATACCGACACGATCGCCACAAGCAGTACAGAGGCGGCCCGGATTGCCGCCGCTCCTTTTATGGAGCTTTTCATTTCATCAAGCGCAGGATCGTATTGCATCGTGACAAACGCGAAATAAAGGGCGGCGCTGAACACCAGCGCAAAAACGTAAAGATAATAGTTTTTCATATTCTTTTTCAGGTTCTGGAAGATCAAATGATGAATACTCATGCCTGAACCCCGCCCAATACACTTTGCGTTTTCATAATATCCTGAAAAAAGTCCGGTCTATCCTGACCGCCTTTATTCAGCTGCGTATACACACGGCCGTCTTTAATGAAAACCACACGTCCGGAATAGCTGGCGGCAACCGGATCATGCGTCACCATCACAATGGTGGCGCGGCGTTTTTGATTCAGGCGGCTGAGTTTATTCAATAAATCCGTGGCAGCCTTTGAATCGAGCGCTCCGGTCGGCTCATCAGCAAAAATAATGCCCGGCTCGTGAATAACAGCTCTTGCGGCAGACGTCCGCTGTTTTTGTCCGCCGGAAATTTCACTCGGATACTTATGTCTCAAATCATAGATCCCAAGCTCCTCTGCCGTCTCGGCAAATCGCAGGTCCGCCTCTTTCTTAGACATTTTCGTAATGGATAACGGCAGGAGTATGTTTTCCTTCACGGTCAGCGTGTCCAATAAATTATAATCCTGAAAAATAAAGCCGAGATGCCGTTTTCTGAATTCGGCAAGCTGTTTTTCTTTCATGGATGTAATCTCCGTCTCGTTCAGTTTAATGGTGCCCGCGCTCACTTTATCAATGGAGGAAAGCACATTCAAAAGGGTCGTTTTCCCTGATCCTGACGGGCCCATAATGCTGACGAATTCCCCTTTGTGAATCTGAAGATCAATTCCTTTCAGCACCTCTTGTTTATTCAGCTTGTTTCCGTAGCTTTTTTGGATATTGCCTGCTTCTAAAATCATCACGTTATGATTCTCCTTTTACATTGGTTATCTTTATTTTAAAAACAGAAGCCGTTTTTTTCGTTTGATTAAGCGAACAAAAGAGAAAAGCATGTGACACTTTTGTCACACGCTGAACATGCTGACGGCATCGTTCTGTTTTGGAAACACCAAGGTAAAAACCGTGCCGCTTTCCGGCTCAGAGCGCACGCTGATCTGGATGAGAAGCGGAGCCGCGGCTTTTTGAGCCAAATACAGGCCCATCCCCGTTGACGCGTGATCTCGCCTCATTCGCGTCGAGGTAAATCCTTTTTCAAAAATGCGCGGAAGATCTTTGGGCTCGATGCCGATGCCGCGGTCTTCGATATCGACATGCACCCGGCCGTTTTGTTCATAGCTTTTTACGGTAATGTCATCCGCTTCACTGTATTTGACGGCATTGCTTAACAGCTGCCTGATGATGAAGGAAAGCCATTTTCCGTCACTGTGAACGTCCGGCGAATCAAGCTGAATGTCAAACCCGATCCCTTTTTGTATGCACCATGATTGCAGGTTTTTAATTTCTTTGAAAACGAGCGGTCTGAGCTGAATGCGCTGGAATGATAAATCATTTTCAATAAAGGACAATCGTTTCTGATGAAGCTGCTGGTCCAGGAGATGGTGAATCCGCAGCCATTCATACAGCAAAGGGGGTTTCAGCGGCTGTTCATCAAGGCGCTCGATCATGAGATGCATCGCTGTCAGCGGTGTTTTGACCTCGTGAATCCATGACATCAGATCATCCTTTTCATGCTCTGACGCCGCCTGAAGATCAAGTGAGCTTTTTCGTAATTGCTCTGTCTGCCCTTCAATGCTTTCTTCAACGATAGACTCAAACGGACTGTCAGGCGCTTTAAGATAAGACATGTCTAAATTGGCGTCCCACTCTCTTAAGCTTTTATAATAGGCGGTCTCTTTACGATAGCGGAACAAGAGAAATACAAGAAACACAAGAAGCGACAGGTAAACAAAATACAGCACCGAAAAAAACGGAATAGACGGATCAATATATGCCGCAAAAAGGAGCACAGCCTGCTGCAAAAGAAACATCGCGATCCAGCTTTTTCTTTCGAGCAGAAATGATTTAATCATAAAGACCGTCTTCCTCCTTTGCGATGTATCCCTGCCCCACCTTGGTTTCAATCATTTTCCCGATGCCTAATTGATCGAGTTTTTTCCGCAGCCGGTTGACATTCACCGTCAGCGTATTATCACTGACGAAACGCTCATCATTCCATAGGCTTCTGATGAGTTCTTCCCGGCTGACGATTTTATTTTTCTGCTCAGCCAGCAGTTTTAAGATCAGCATTTCGTTTTTGGTCAGTTCGACCGAACCGTTTTTACGGCTGACCGTGTTGGTTTCTGTGTCAATGACCGCCCCGCACCATCTTTTCATCAGCGCCGGTTCTGTGCCGTATTGGTGCACACGGCGGAACACCGCCTGTATTTTCGCGATTAACACATCAAAGTGAAAAGGCTTCTGAATAAAATCATCTGCCCCGAGCTGCATCGACATGACCATATCCGCGGGATGATCGCGCGAGGACAAAAAGAGAATCGGCACGTTTGATTGGGAGCGTATCATTCTGCACCAATGAAAGCCGTCAAATTTCGGCAGCTGTACATCAATGATCACCAAATCAGGCTTAATTTCAGTAAACTCCCGGATGACCCGGCTGAAATCCTTTATTCCGTGCACCGCAAATGACCAGCCTGTTAATCTCTCCTTCATCTCGTGAAACAAAGTGTTATCATCTTCTATTAACAAAATGTGAAACATGGTATCCGCCCTTTTCTGATAGATAGAGGAAAAACCGGCTGATGTCCAGCCGGCTTTTTTCCTTTACAGTTCTCTTCTTAATGCGGTCAGAACGTTGGTTTTTGTCGCTTTGCGGGCCGGATTCATACCGGAAATCACCGCGACCCCCGCACAAATGACAACTGCGATCACAACGAGGCTGAGCGGGATGTAGGAGAAGGTATAATGAAGATCTTCAGCTCCGGTATTTCCCCCTACCGCTTTCAAGATAACCGGCACAGCCAGATTGACGGCAAAACTCACTCCGTAAGAAATGATAATCCCGATGACAGAACCTAATATCCCGATATAGGCGCTTTCCATCAGGAACATTCTGCGGATGATGGACGGGCTTGCGCCGATCGCTTTCATAATCCCGATTTCCTGCGTTCGTTCCGTCACCGCCATCGTCATCGTATTGAAAATACCGATGGCTGAAATCACGACGGCGATAAAGCCGACAAAGATCAGACCGATTTTAAAGACGAGGAAAAAGGTGTTGACGCCCTTCAGCTCGGTTGTGACAGATCTGACATAAAAGCCGTCATCCGTGAGGTCATGGGTAAGCTGATCGACATGATCGAATTTGTCCGCATACACATTGATGCTTTTTTCCGCATTTCCATTCTTCAGATCCAAGAATGTCGAGAAGTCTTTCTTGAATTGATCACTCACAAAAATATTTGTATCCTCCATCCAATCTTGGGACGGTTTTTTTGTAATTCCGACTACTTTGAAGTCGTACGTTTTCGTTTTTTCAACGTCTCCGTCTTTGTTTGTTTTGGAGATGCTCAGCTGTATCGTTTTATTAAGCAGGTCTTTCGTATAGCCTTTTGGTTTTTTCACCTCCGACATGTCGCCTTGGTGATCCTTTAACTCTTTGTCGTAAGCGTCAGCCTCTTTTTTCGTCAATAGGTTCTTCGCAAAATCATAGCCGACCACGATTTCATTCTCTGTACGGGCGACTCTTCCCTGATCAAGCTCCATATTGGCTTTGACTTCATCTTTCATGTTTGTCAGCACAATGGCTGAATCTTCATTTGTTCGGTTTCCCAATGACGCTTTGTTCGGTTCATACACTTGTGTTCTCTCAACGACAGACTTGACATTTTTATACTTTTCCAAGTCTGATTTCTTCACGGCTTTTCCGTTTTCTTGGCCGAGCACATTGATTTCCGTAACAATCTGCTGGCTCATCGTAATGTCTGTAATCGTTTTTTGGATGCCGAATCCGACGGAAGCCAGCACCACTAAAAACGCGCACGCCATTGTCGTCGCCAGCACCGTCATGAAAACACGCAGCCGGTTTTTCTTCATATTTCTTCTGATAAAGTGAATCTGATCCTTAAATCTCAACAGTAACGCCCCCTTTTAATACACCGTCATGCAGCTGGAATTTTGAATGCGCGATCGAAGCGACTTCATCGTCATGCGTAATGATGACAAATGTAATCCCGCGCTCCCGGTTCAGCTGCTGAATTAATGCAAGCACCTCAAGTTCCGTTTCTGAATCGAGGCTTCCCGTCGGCTCATCGGCTAAAATAATTGACGGATTTAAAATGAGGGCTCTTGCGATACTGACACGCTGCTGCTGGCCGCCTGACAGCTCATTCGGATAATGATTCGCATGATTCTCAAGTCCGACCCGTTTCAGCATATCTGCGACTTTCTGCTTGCGTTCAGACGGTTTGACGCCTTTTAAGGCAAGCGGCATTTCAACATTTTCATAGGTTGTCAGACTCGGAATGAGCTGAAAGCTTTGAAAAATAAAGCCGAAATGCCCGAGGCGGAACTGCGCCCACTCTTTTTCATTGAAACCCGTCACATCAGTGCCGTTAATGACGATACGGCCCTTTGTCGGCGCTATGTATCCCGAAATTAAATTCAGAAGCGTTGATTTTCCGGAACCGCTCCGCCCGACGATACAGGCAATTTCCCCTTTTTCAACGGTCAAAGAGACATCCTTCAGTACCGGAACCTCACTCTCTCTGCCTTTCCTGCCGATTTTAAATGAATGATCGATATGCTGTACCTCTATCACGTACACCACTCCCCCTTATATCTGTTTCGTTTTTTTATAGATGAAGTAATAATTAATGAAAAACCCGATAACCGCACCGATGAGCATGCCGAATATGTAGCCGGTATACGAACGGTTATAAGCATATCCGCATACCCCCGCACTTCCCAGCATACTGAGCGACATGACGAGCACTTGAATGATGCGTTCAATGTGTTTGCTCAGGATAAAATGTCCGCTTCGTTCATTCGG
Organism: Bacillus sp. Bvel1; assembly: GCF_014872755.1. Classification (NCBI taxonomy): domain Bacteria; kingdom Bacillati; phylum Bacillota; class Bacilli; order Caryophanales; family Bacillaceae; genus Bacillus; species Bacillus sp. Bvel1. The sequence goes on from NZ_JAAOBZ010000007.1 coordinate 971,852, forward strand.
CATTTTCAGGAAATTCACATAGCCGAATAGATAGAAACAAAATCCCATTAATGCGGAGATGAACAATGCGTGTTTCATGTAATACATCCATGATGTATGGATGTAAGCGGCAGGCATGAAATAGATCAGAAATCCGCTCCAAGGGAAATCAATATCCGGCACAGCCTGCCTGCCAAAAAGGAACTCGGCGTTTAACAGGTAAATCGTCATAACCACGATCGGAAAGACGGAAACCGTGAACGCTGTGATCAGCTGCGCCGCTAAATTGCCCGTTATCGTGCCGGCAGCTGTCACTAATGCGTAAATCATCAAGCTGATGACCAGCATCCCTGCGCTGAATGATTGAAAATGATGGACAGCGTCAGGTTTAAGCGCTAGGAACAATATGTCGGATACTCCGTAAGAAACAAACTGTGAGCCGGCTAACACGGCTGCTCCCAAGAAAAACTTCGTATGAAATATCCGGCTTCTCGAATACGGAAGACTCAGTGTAAACATCCTTTCAGCCCGGCCTGCTCTTATCAGAAAAAGCCCCATAACAACCGGCGGAATGAAATGAAGCCCAATCAAATTCCGATAATTGATGTAATCGATGCTGAATGTACAAACTGACCCCGGGTACAGCTGAAGTGCACGTAAACAATCCTTATAGTGAAAATACTCATTTATAATTGCCAAAGGGCCTAAGATAGATAAGAACCCCGCTGTAAGCAGCAGCAGCGTCTGCCGCTGCTTCCATTCTTTATAAAGCAAACCGCTAATCGGCACCTTGCTTTCCTCCAAACTGTTCATTCTCAAACAGATCTACATATGCTTTGACTTCCTGTAAACCGTAAAATAACTGATGAAAAACCCGATAACCGCGCCGAAGATAATGCCGGCTAAATAGCCGAACATCGTGTCTGTGACCCCATATCCGAAAACGCCGAAACCCATAACGGCAAACGCAATCACCAAGATCTGCACCGGCCGGTCCAATTTTCTCCAAAGAAAGAATCTGCCGTTCCGTTCATTCGGATGTTTCAGAAAGCTGACGTAACCGATCAGATAAAAGACAAGGCTCATCACAATCGGAATGATTAAAATCAAATCTCTTTCTCTGATCCAGTCGTTAAACACATATCCAATAGGGGTTATAAATATAAAAAGACGGGATTCGATATAACTGCTGATAAAAGAAAATTGATCTCCGACACTAAAATCGAAAACGACCTCCAAATTCGCGGCCGGCAGACCGATGAGTAAAAAGGGCAGAACCGTTACTGTAAACGCCGTTAACAGCTGGGCGAATATCTGTCCCGTTAATGCGCCGGATGCCATTAACAAGGCGTAAGCCATAAAGCTGATGACAATCATTCCGATTGAAAAATGATCAAAATCGTACGTATGGCTCGGTTTCAACAAAGATATCAGCAATGACGCCGCTTCATAGCCTATCGCCTGAGGAGCAACAATGACTGCCACGCCGAGCCAGAATTTCGTCTGAAAGATTTGGCCTCTGCTGTAAGGCATGCTTAACAAAGCATCCATCGTTCCCTTTGTCCGTTCCAAGCCTAATAAGAAGACAGCAATGATGACACTCACAACCCAGCTGAAGGAAAGAGGCGACCCATTCGTATAATTGACAACAAATTCACAATCTTGAAGAGCTGGGTTATTCAAACATTCTTGATATGTTGAGTAGTTGTTATAAACCATAAAAGGGTTTGCCGCCATTAAAAGAATGCCGCTGCATAAAAACAACCACTGATTTTTTTTCCATTCTGTGTACAACAATCCCCGCGGTATCATTCCGGTCCTCCTCTCTTACACATGCTTCGTTTTTTTATAAATCACAAAATAACTGACCAAAAATCCGATCGCTCCTCCGACCAGCATCCCGGCCACATACCCTGTCATCGTATGTCCCGTCGAGTACCCCGCCAGGCCAAAACCGAGAACGGCGATGATGATCACCACAATCTGAATGGGCCGGTCAAGCTGTCTCCAGAGAAAAAAATGGCCGTTCCGTTCCACCGGCTGCCTGACATAGCAAAAGTACCCGATGGCATAAAATACAATGCTCATCACTGCCGGAATGATTAATATATACTTGCTGGCAGATACCCAGTCCGTATTAACATACATGATCGGAATCAGATATTGAAACGAATCGTTTAGGTAAGCATTGACTGATGGCATCAGCTCATGCATGCCGACCCTGAAGATAACTTCCGCATTTGTCAGCGGCAACGTAATAATCAGGTAAGGCGCTATCGACACGGCAAACGCCGTTAACAGCTGGGCGAACGTATTCCCCGTTAAGCAGCCCGCGCTCGCAACCAATGTAAAAGCCAAAACACTCACAATAATCTCTCCGACGCTGTAATGGTGGAAGAAATATACGCGCTCAGGCTTTAACAGAAGAATGAGCAGCTCAGCCAGCCCGTAGCCGATCACCTGAGCGCCGGTAATGACCGCCGCTCCGAGCCAAAATTTAGTGTGGAACACCTGAGCGCGGGAGTAAGGCAGACTGAAAAGCGCATCAATCGTACCTTTCGTACGTTCCAGTCCGAATAAGCAAACCGCCAAAATCACAGCGGGCGCCCAGTTTAAGTTCAGCATTCCGCTATCCAAAGAATTCACATAAAACTTACAATATGCTCCGTGGGTGTCCAGACAGCCTTGATAAACCAGATAGGTATTTAACACTTCAAATGGATTGACCGCCGCTAAAAAAATGCCGACCATCACAAGAACAGTTCGATTCTGCACCCATTCCCTGTACAGCAATCCCCTGTCTACCATCTCCGGTTCCCTCCAAACTTCGCGATGAAGACTTCTTCTAAGTTCACAGGAAGTTCGTTCCATACTTTCGGCTGCAGCTCTTGCAGAAAGTTCTTTTTCTTCTCATCGTTCTTTTGAATCAGCACCGTATAAAACACACCGGCATGGTCGAGAATCGGTATATTTTGTTCTCTGATCTTCAAGGCGACGTCCTCTTCAAATGCCATTTGGATTTTCATGTACTCTTCCTTCATATCATCCAAGTCCATCACATTCGTCAGCTGATTTCCTTCCAAAAACCCGATCCGGTTGCACATTCGCTCAATATCTTCTAAACGGTGTGAGGTAATCAGAATGCTCGTTTCCCGTTCAGCTACTTCATCCACCATAAGCTGCAGCACGTCATGACGCGTTACGGCGTCAATTCCGTCCGTCGGTTCATCCAAAAGGATAAGAGCCGGGCGTGAAGCAAAGGCAAGGACGAGCGCAAGCTGTTTTTTCAGGCCTGTGGATAATTCACGGTATTTCTTCGTTTCCGGAATGCCGTACCTGTTCATCAGCTCATTGGCGTAAGTCACATCAAAATTCGGATAGATTCTGCTTACAATCGCAACAAGCTGTTTATATGTATACTTGTCATAAAAAGGATTTTCAACAGGCATATAAATAATGTTCTGTTTGACTTTCGGATGACGCTTTATTTCCACCTGATTAAATAAAACCGTCCCTTGATCCGGCAGCAGAATCTGCTGAATGAGCCGGAGCAGTGTTGTTTTCCCTGATCCGTTCCGCCCGAGCAGCCCGAAAATTTCCCCTTTTCCGATGGTGAGCGAAATATCCTTGAGCACTTCTTTACCGTCTATCGTTTTTGAGAGATTCCGCAATTCAATCATGATCCTTTCCTCCTTTCACATCAGCGCTGATTTCCTTTATCCATTCCTGCAGCTTCTCCAGCTCAACTCCCGCGTAATGGGCATCGATGATGAGCTGTTTCAATTGCTCTTTTATCATCGTCATCTTCCCTTCAACCAATGTCGTTTTTGCATTCTCCGATATATACGTTCCTCTTCCCCTCAGCGTTTCAATGACACCATCGCGTTCGAGCTCCTTGTACGCTTTGCTGACTGTGTTCGGATTGGCGATAATGATCGTTGCCAATTCCCTGACAGAAGGAAGTTTATCCCCCGGCTTCATGATCCCTTTTAAACAAAGCTCTTTCAATTGCTGTATGATCTGCTCATAAATCGGAGTTGAGCTTCTCGGATCGATTTGAATCATTTACTTCCCTTCTTTCTTTTACGAGCTGCTCTCTTTCTTTAAATGTTCTGCCATTGAAAACCGATGACGACAAGAACGACAAACAGACTGCTGGCCAAAACCGAAGCGGCGATAATAAGAGGCACATCTTGTTTTACGGATCTTTTGTTTTTCATGAAAGTTCCCCTTCCCTATGCTTAACATTTATATGTCGATTTCATTTTTTGAGTGTTTTATGTGTATTACATCAAGTAGTACACGTAATACAATAAACACACTCAGGCCTATTGTCAATTCTTTTTTTAAAAGAAATAAAAAAAACCCGCCGGGATTCCGGCAGGTTTGCTGAACCATTTGAAACGGCGCGATCAGTAATCAAAATTACGCTGCAAAATCATGTTGTTTTGCAAGGTTTGCAGCTGCAATCTCATTCGGTAAAGCTGCTCTCTTTGCTGATCATTCGCAGATAATGACAGCTTGTTTAATTCATTCACCGCGTTTTCAAGCATCATTTGCGCTTCACTGTACTCATTATCATTATAATGCTCTTGTTTTGAAGCGGTCATAAATTGCTCATTCGCAAATTCATACGCCTGTTCGCTTCTTTGGAGATGTTCATCTACTGATTGTCTTGTTGCCATTAAACAGTCCTCCTATTGATAATGTCATATCAATAGTATTTCTTATTCCAAATTAATTCTCACAAGAAATATCAGGTAATTCATTCACAAGACAGAGATGGCATAAAATACGATTAAATGTAAAACTTAATCAAGACAGAATGAAGTCTTTATAAAAATCCTTCATTTTAGAACGATAACTTAATTCTTCTTTTATTAAAAACATCATAATTTTTCCACATCACCCACAAGATCTTCGGTTCGCTTTAAATTGTTCACCATTAAATTATCTTTTTTGTGTAAAACACCCGGGATTCATCAAATTTTTTAGATCTGTTTTTATTAGCTTTAATTATCATCCCGAAACTAACACCAACTATAAAACTTACTCATCCCCATCTAAGACTGGAACAGCTTTAAATTTTTTCAACAAACCGTTCAAAAGTGAATCGAATTTTGAAGAATTAAGATAATAGTATGTTTTATTTTGATTTCTCGTACTCTCAACTAAACCTTGCAATGTCAAAATTCTCATATGATGTGAAATCGTTGCGTTGGTTAAATTTAGCTGTTCAGCAATCTCATTAGCATACATTTTTTTATGACTAAGTAAGATTAATATCTTGAACTTACTTTTATCCGATAAAAGCTTCAAAAAATCAATGATATGATTAATCTCTGCTTTCTCTAATGTATTTTCAAATATTTTATCAACTTTATAACCCAGTCCAACATAAATGTTATCTTCACTTTTCGTAATAGTTGCAGTGCAAGGTAAAAGTGTTGGATATATATTAATATAATTACAAGATAAGTATTCCTTACCTTTTAACGTACTGATTATCTTTTTTGGAAAATCTATATTTATGTTTTTTAATTGATTCATCCACTCATCTCTGAATTTAATTAAATTATAAATCGCCTCGTTAAGATAACCATTCACCAACATTAATTTATTGCAAAATTGATCTACATAAGTTTTAGGAGATTTCATTACCTTAAATATGATCCACTTGTATTCGGGCTTTATATTTAGATTATTAAGTAGCTCAAATAAACTTTCCCTATCATTTAAATACTGTTGGGTAGATGTTTCGGTTTTAAGATCTCCTTGTAAATAAATTAGAGACTCTAAAATATTTTTTCTTATCTCTTCTTCTGTAACTGCAGACAAATAATCAATAATTTCAAAAAAATCTTTCGTGTAAATTTGTGGTATTTTAAAAAATGTTGTGGCTAAACAAAAAATATTTGCATTCCTAACATCTTTGTAGTCGCAAAAGCTACCAAAATAAAAATTTAAAAACTCACTATCTAACTCTTTTATTCTTTTAAGATCATCTAATAATACAAAATATTCATTATCTAAATTCAAACCCAATTTGGTTGTATAATCTTTGAAGAATTCCTCGTGTTTTAAGAATAGAATAGAGGATATCTTGTCAAAGAATTCTGAAACACTGTCATTTATTATTAACCGCACTTTTTCACACCCCATAAAGTCTTTTTCCACAAAGGAAAACGTTGTACTATCTTCATGCCAGACATTTTACATTTTTAATATTATCAATCAAAAGGAAACTTTCAAAGAATATTCATTTCTAATTAGCACTTACCTGACTGAGCATTATCATGAGCAGTCCTAGATTTATTAGACTTGCTTCACCTCATGCTAAGTATTCTCCTCATGTCATACTCTTCAGAAATCCTTAATCATCTCAGCTAGTTTACAGGTCCATTTAAGCTCTTATTGAGTTATTTCAAGTTACAAAATTGTTGAATTATAAAAATATGATTTCGAGATAAGTGGATGAAAAAACAATTTATGAATAATATTGACACCTCTTAAGATTGCATTTATCATGTTTTTAGATATATATCGAATTTTAATTTAGATTAATATCTGATGGAGGTTGTAGTTTTGAATTTCAAAAAATTAATTATGTTATCTGCATTATTATTAGGTACATTCATTTCGGTAATGGACACCACTATAGTAAATATTGCATTACCTAAGATGCTGGATTACTTTTCGAGCAACCTTTCTCAAGTAGCTTGGGTGGCTACAGGTTATACTTTAGCTTTTGCAGTTTTATTAGTAGGTGCATCAAAGCTGGCAGACCATTTTGGAAGAAAAAAAGCTTTTATGTTTGGATTAGCACTTTTTATTTTGACATCAGTTATTGCCTGTTTGAGCACTTCAATTGAAATGCTTATCACAATTAGAGTGATTCAGGGATTATCTGCTGCTTTCATTGTGCCAGTTACAATGCCTATTGCTTTGGCCATCGTTCCTCAAAATAAAAAAGGATTGATCATTGGAATCTGGGGGGCTTTCTCAGGATTAGCAGCTACTTTAGGACCTGTACTTGGAGGATTATTAACTGAAAACTTTAATTGGCAAGCTATCTTCTTCATAAATATTCCTTTAGGCCTGATTTCTCTTTTTTTAGCAGCATTTTTTATTACTGAGAGTTATGATGAAACAGTGAGTAAAAAAATTGATTACATGGGGATTCTTATTTTATCCGGAGCTCTCTTCTGTTTAACCTTTGGCTTTGCAAAAGTATCTGATTTAGGCTGGTCATCACCATTAATTATCTCTCTTTTTGTAATCTCTGTATTATTATTCTGTTTGTTTTTCTTTATTGAATCTAAAATTAAAAACCCGATGATTCCCTTATCCATGCTGAAGATACGTACGTTTAGTTTCAGTTCTTTCACCCTCTTTATGCAGGGCCTTGGATTAACAAGCGGTACCCTTATTATTACTTTACTCCTCACGAATTTAATGGGAAAAACTGAATTAGAAGCGGGGTTAATTGTTTCTACATTAGCTCTATCATCTATGTTTACCTCTGTACTTTCTGGAAAGCTATCTGATAAACTCGGGGGCATTTGGCTTTCGGGTCTAGGTATGCTCGGTTTAACAATCACAACATATTTATATGGATACATACGATACGACAGTTCTGTAACAACGGTAGTTATTCTGTTATGTTTGACCGGCTTAGCTTTAGGGCTTGTGATAGGACCGGCAATGAGTTCAGGGATACGGCTTATTCCTCCTGAGAAAGTAGGTATTGCCTCAGGTATTCTTAATATGATGCGGACAGTTGGACAAGCGCTAGGCATTGCCATACTTACATCTGTGCTTACAATGAATATAAATGATCACACAGCTTCTGCAAAAAAAGAAGCCATAACAATTGTGGAAAACAATCAGGTTTTTAATAAAAATGCAAAAAACGAGATAATAACTCACTTAAAGCATTCAGACAGTAAAGGTTTCGATCGAAGAAAAAGTATTGCTGAATTAAACAAAAAAGAGGAAGAAATTCTTTCTATAACCCCGGATCCATATAAAGAAAAGGTACAAAAAAGTTTCAATACTCAAAAGAAGGAAGTTATCGCTATCCAGAAAAAAATTTCAAATTTATATAATGAAAAAATAAGTGACAGTTTTAATAATACATTCAAAGTAGGCAGTGTAATTCTTATTTTAGGAATTATTTTTGCATTGTTCAGTGATATTTCTCCAAAACGATTAAAACAACAACAGAAAAACCAGGTAGATATTACGCCTTGACCGTTCCATAATTGTTTCATTGTTCCGCTCCATCATTCATGCTACAATTTTAGGATGCATCTGATGTGAGGGAGGCTTTTTGAACATTGAACGAGAATAACCCTTTTCCTTATTCAAATACGGAAAAACGGTACCATACATTAAATTATCATCTGCGGGAGCATTTCGGGCATAAAGTGTTTAAAGTCGCGCTTGACGGCGGTTTTGACTGCCCGAATCGGGACGGCACGGTTGCACACGGCGGCTGCACATTCTGCAGCGCGGCGGGCTCCGGCGATTTTGCCGGCAACCGGGCCGATGACTTACTCACGCAATTTCACGATATCAAAAACCGTATGCACGAAAAGTGGAAAGACGGCAAATATATCGCATATTTCCAGGCGTTCACGAATACGCATGCCCCGGTAGAGGAGCTGCGTGAAAAATTTGAATCCGTCCTCAAGCTTGACGGCGTTGTCGGCATGTCTATCGCGACCCGTCCGGACTGCCTGCCGGACGATGTCGTGGAATATTTGGCAGAACTGAATGAGCGGACCTATTTGTGGGTTGAACTCGGGCTGCAGACCGTGCATGAACGGACCGCACTCCTGATCAACCGCGCCCATGATTTTGACTGCTATGTTGAGGGTGTCAATAAACTGAGAAAACACGGCATCCGCGTTTGTTCCCATATCATTAACGGGCTTCCGCTTGAAAACAGGGACATGATGATGGAGACGGCCAAAGCCGTCGCTGATTTGGATGTGCAAGGCATTAAAATTCACCTGCTTCACTTATTAAAAGGCACACCGATGGTGAAGCAATATGAAAAAGGAAAGCTGGAGTTCCTTTCTCAAGAAGAATATGTAAGTCTTGTATGTGATCAGCTCGAAATCATTCCCCCGGAAATGATCGTTCACCGCATTACGGGAGACGGGCCGATCGAATTAATGGTCGGGCCGATGTGGAGCGTCAATAAGTGGGAAGTACTGGGCGCCATTCAAAAAGAGCTGGAAACACGGGGAAGCTATCAAGGAAAGCTCTTCAGAAAGACCGGGGAGGAGACCGCCCTATGACCTTGATGCACATCCTCCCTTTCAGTAAAGAATTGCTGAAGTCCGCCGCACAGGAAGGTGATATCACGGTTGACGCGACGATGGGCAACGGACATGATACATATTTTCTGGCCGGCCTTGTCGGTGAGACAGGACATGTCCATGCCTTTGATATTCAAGCGGACGCACTCGCTAAAACGAAGGAGCGGCTCGGTGCCGACTTCGGCCCGCGCGTCACGCTTCACCATAAAAGCCATGATCAAATAAAGGCATCGCTGCCTGAAGATGCGCACGGTCGTGTGGCTTGCGCCGTCTTTAATCTCGGCTATCTGCCAGGCGGCGATAAAAGCATTACGACAAACGGCCGCTCAACCATTTCCGCGATCGAACAGCTCCTTGAACTGCTGAAGGAGAACGGGCTGATCGTTCTCGTTGTGTACCACGGGCATCCTGAAGGCAAGACGGAAAAAAGTGCATTACTGGAATACTGCAGCAATCTTGATCAGGAAAAAGCCCGCGTGCTGAGCTACGGCTTTCTCAACCAGCAAAACGACCCGCCGTTTATTATAGCGATTGAAAAGAAATCTGCCGGCAAATAAAGAATCGGCCTGTCATAAGCGGGCCGATTCTTTTTGTATTTACTTTTCAAGAAAAATCAATTACTATGAAATAATGGAAAAAAGTTCATCTTTTAAGTGTAACATCTGGGAGGAGCGGCAATTTGAATATTCTTCGCATCATATTTTCAAGTGTTCCCTATGTGATGTTTGTCATCATTTTATCAAGACATTTAGGATTTGAGTTCGCGAAAACCTATTACTGGTGGTTTGCTGCATTTTTTGTCATCGGGCTGATCGGCAAATTCGCAATGCACCTTGCGGCAAAAAAGAAACCGTTAAAAAAAGAGACAGCGTAAAATGCGCATGTCTCTTTTTATTTACTGTTTTGCAGCACGCTGCGTGTATAAGCGGGATTGTTCGTAAAGACACCATCTGCTTTTTGTTTCAGCATAATAGGCGTCAGCGTATGCTCGTCTTCCTTATCAAAAAACACGTGCACTTTCATCTTATTGTGATGAATGCGCTTCACGACTGCTTCATTTGCCAATTTGGCGTTGATTCCGACTGTATCAGCATACGTTCTGATGGTTTGCAGCTGCTTATCATTTATCTCCTCAGCCTCGTTATCTTTTAATAATCGAACAAGAGGAACTTTTTTATTCATAGAACGAACTTTCTTTAAGCTCTTCCCGCTAAAAGACTCAATGACTGCTTTATGGCTGGAAATCAGCTTATGTTTTTGTAATATGTCAATCAGTTTCTTTTCCATCACCAGGCTGCCGTTGCTTTCTCTTGTCTCAATATAGTAATTGGCAGTTTGTCCGAATTTCTGTATGATTTCTTCTAATGTTAAAATCTTTTCTCCTTTTCCCGCATTCAGTTTCTTAATCTGAGCCAAAGACAGATCATCTGTCATCCCTTTACCATCTGTTGTCCGATCTACCGTTTTATCGTGAATTGCAATCAGACGGCCGTCCTTCGTCTCCCGTAAGTCTATCTCAATATAATCTGCTTTGTCTTTAATCGCACGTGCATAAGACAAAGCGGTATGTTCCGGCTCAATCGCAGAAGAGCCCCTGTGCGCTATCAAGACAGGATGATAGCCGGCGGAAGCATGGGTGACGGAGCAGCCTCCGGAAATGGAAAGTAATGCTATGACCGCTAAATACTTTAATTTTTTCATAAAATTAAAGTATCATATTCTGCAGGCGCACACAATGTTTCATTCTTCACATCATAAATAAAAAACTGCGCCGTCATGATGTACACGAGAGGCGCAGTTCACCCATTACGAACTTTTCGTCCAAGCCATCTTCTGAAATTTGCGGTAGGCTCTTCCGTTGATATAAAAGAAAAATGACGTTTTTCCGCTTGCCCTGATCAGCTTTCGGGCGAGGCGGCCCATTTCTTTTTGGCCGGCGACTTTGTCATCGGATAAATAGACGCCGAGCAGCCCCCTGTTGATCAGCCGGTGAAAATTTTCATGCGGAATGCCTTGCAAATGTTCATCCGCTTTTTCAATAAAATGCTGCAGTCTCTGCATCATTTCTTCATGAGACTGATAATACGTACAGAAATTCAGATCGCCTTCAAGCAGATCTTCTTCCTGGTCAATTAAATAATCGAGCAGTATGTGCAGCCCTTGTATGTACGGAAAATAACTGCTGCGGATTTTCTCAGCGGTATGTTCGTTAAAATCAGGCTGGAATGAGTAAGCAACGAGACAGAAAATGCCTAGCGTCGATCCGGCGCAGGCCGAGAATTCAAACCACTCCATTTCCGGAAGCTGTGACCGGTACTGCTCAAACCAGGCTTTAAGCCTCGGAACGCGTTCATGCTCAACGACATGCTTATGAACCTGAAGATCGCAATAATAATCACACAGCTCAAGCAAATAAGGTTTAATGATACCGTAATGTTCTATTGACCCGAGCACCCGCTGGCATGTTTTGACCAGCTCATGAAGATAACCGCCGTCATCCCGCTCCTCTCTGTACTGATAGTACGGCCGCACCTCGGCACCGACCGTCAGCGCGTCACGCATGGAAAGATGAAGCATGCGGAAGTCCTCCGGATCAAGCGAGGTGCTGCGGTCGCACAGATTGTCCAGATAATCACTGATTGTCTGATACGCGATGATAAATTGCACGCATTTCTGTTTCTGCTCTCCCGAAAGCAGGGCTAAAATGCCGCCTCCTTCACAATGAAACGACTTATCGCGGATACTTGCGGCCGCCTGCTGCCGCAGTTCGGTATTTTTAATGGAATCTGATTTTTCCCGCCACATGTTCAATTCCTGATGAACGAGCGGAAAAATTTCCCGATACACTTTTGCCATAAGGTTAAAAGGATGTTCCGGTACTGTCAACATATGCACCCCCAGCGAATTCAAATATACTGATCTGTAAAGGCTTTTGCCGCCTTAAACACAGTTTCTCTTTCCGGTTCATTAAAAATTTCATGATAAAGCCCTTCCCATTCCCGGTACGATTTATTATGGGAAGCCACACCGGAAAACCATTTGCGGACCTTCATTTTATCGACGATTTTGTCATCACCGCCCTGCATAAGCAAAAGCGGCACCTTTAAAAACGCATCAGTCGGCACCATAGCGGCATCAATGGTTTTTAAAAGCTCTCTGTACCATCTTACGGATACCTTCGTGACATATAAAGAATCGTTTTGATCCGCTTCAATCATATCCGCATTCCTCGTTGCCATATCAGGTGATAAGCCGGAATCCACTCTGAGGGACGGAGCGAGGACGTTCAGTCCTTTAGACGCAAAATCAAGGACTTTATTGACTTTTATTTGCAGACCCAGACAAGGTGATGATAAAATGAGTGCCGTAATGCGGGGATTTCTCTGCTGCTTAAACCATTCTATCGCAATCAGTCCGCCCATGCTGTGGCCCAAAAGGAAAACGGGCGCTTCAAGCGTTCTCGCTTTATCAATCCATATATCTACTTCATCAATGTATTCTTGGAAAGAGCGAATATGCCCTCTGGCGCGGGTCGACGTTCCCTGACCGGGCAAATCGCCCATCACCACGTTATATCCGGAAGATCTCCACATTTCAACGAGCCATTTATAACGCCCGTGGTATTCGCTCGCCCCGTGGATAATGACAATGGTACCGACGGGCCTGTCTGCTTTCCAAGTCCACATGCAGTTCACCTCTTACATAAATTTAGAGAAAGAAGGATGAGACATGATAATCTACCCTTATAAACAATTTACGCCTGACATACATCCTGAAGCGTTCATTGCGGATAACGCCGTCATAACGGGCGACGTCGTGATCGGAGAACAATCGAGCATTTGGTTCTCGGCAGTCATCCGGGGGGATGTTGCGCCGACAAGGATCGGAAAAAGAGTCAGCATACAAGACTTGAGCTGTCTGCATCAAAGCCCGAACCGCCCGCTTCTTATTGAAGATGACGTCACGATCGGCCATCAGGTTACACTGCACAGCGCAATCATCAGAAAGAATGCTTTAATCGGTATGGGCTCCGTCATTCTTGACGGGGCGGAAATCGGAGAAGGCGCGTTTATCGGCGCCGGAAGTCTCGTTCCTCCGGGTAAAACCATTCCTCACGGCTGTCTTGCGTTCGGCCGGCCCGCAAAGGTTATCCGCCGGCTGACAGAAGAAGACATACGGGACATGGAAAGAATCAGAACGGAATATGTTGAAAAAGGCCGATACTATAAAACAATGCAAGAGAAATAAAAAAGATCAGCTTTGTTTTACTACTGTACCATTTTTCAAAATATTATTTAAGTAAAAACCATTTGCATTCTCCCGATTGTCAGGAAACAGAAGCAAAATGTTCAGGAATTTGTTTTATTCTTCCCCCTTTTACCCGATCCTATGAAAAAAGAGCCCATTTCAGCGGGCTCTTTTTTTACGCTTTTTCGGCGAATGTCTGTCCGTTTTCCAGATCTATGTCTTTTCTTTTATGGAAACCTTTGCCGTAATAGGCGGCTAATAATATGCCGAACCAGACAGGACCGATGATGACGGCCACCCTGGTCTCTGCATCAAAAGCCATCAGCACAACGACAAAAGCCAGAAATGCCAGCGAGATATATGAGGAAAAGGGGTATAAAGGCATTTTATATTTGAGTTTTTTCCGTTGTTCCGGCTGTAAGCTTTTACGGTATTTCATTTGGGAAAGCAAAATAATCGACCATGTCCAAATTGCTCCGAACGTCGCAATGCTCGTCACCCACGTAAACACTTTCGCCGGCACCACGTAGTTCAGCAAAACGCCGATGCATAACGCACCCGCTGAAACCAATACCGCTTTTCCCGGCACACCGCCTTTTGTGACCGTACCGTATGCTTTAGGTGCTTCATTTTGCTCCGCCAGATTGAACAGCATACGCCCCGTGCTGAAGATCCCGCTGTTGCAGGAAGAAAGAGCCGCTGTCAATACGACAAAATTAATGATTCCGGCTGCAGCGGGTATTCCGATTTTTTCAAATGTCAAAACAAACGGGCTTCCGCCTGAACCGATTTCCTGCCACGGATAAATTGACATAATGACAAACAAAGCTCCGACGTAAAAAATGAGAATGCGCCAAAAAACAGTATCTATGGCCCGCGCCAGTGATTTTTCCGGATTTTTGACCTCACCGGCTGTGACACCGATCAGCTCAATCCCGAGATAAGCAAACATGACCATCTGAAGCGACAGCAGCACCCCTTTAATCCCATTCGGGAAAAAGCCGCCGTGGCTCCATAAATTGCTGATTCCGAGCGCAACGCCTCCGTTTCCGAGACCGAATACGATCATCACCAGACCGATCGCGATCATTGACAGAATCGCCAAGACTTTAATGAGCGCAAACCAGAATTCAAGCTCACCGTACGCTTTGACCGCCAGAAAGTTGACAGCCGTCATAATGACGAGTGCACAAAGCGCCCAGATCCATGACGGCACGTCAGGGAACCAGTAGCCCATATAAATGCCGACCGCGGTGATTTCCGCCATGCAGGTAACGACCCATAAAAACCAATAATTCCAGCCTGTTAAAAACCCGGCAAGCGGGCCGATATAATCTCTGGCATACCGGCTGAATGAACCGGCTACAGGCTTTTGAATCGCCATTTCCCCCAATGCCCGCATAATAAAAAACATAATCAGTCCGCTGCAGGCGTAAGCGGCTAAAATCCCCGGCCCGGCAAGCTTTATGGCAGAAGCAGACCCGAGAAACAGCCCGACTCCAATCGCGGCGCCCAACGACATAAGCGAGATATGCCGCTCTTCCAAGCCGCGGTGAAGCGTTTTTTCTTTGTTTTGCATAACTCTCCCTCCCCCTGATTTTGACAAAGAAACAACAAACCGAGACGAAATAGCCAGAAAACTTTTTCAGGAATCTACCCGATTAGTCCTATTATAACCTTTTTCTGAATATTGCGTAATACTTTGTCGAAAACAGAGCGGAATAGACGGTTTACAAAAAACAATAGAAAAAAGGCTTTCGATAACTCGAAAGCCTTTTGGATTAAACGAAAATGACTTCTTTCGGCTGATGATTCAGCTCTTCCGGCACCAGTCTTTTTTCGACATTGATGCTGTGCCAGATCATGAAGATCAGCACGGTCCAGATTTTGCGGCTGTTGTCCGCTCTGTCGGCACAATGATCTTCCAGAAGCTGAAGGACATAATCCTTTTCAATATAAGCATCTGTTTCACTTTCGCGAATGATGTTGCGAACCCATTCGTTCATTTCATTTTTCAGCCAGTGGCGGATCGGCACAGGGAAGCCGAGTTTTTTGCGGTTAAGCACATGATCAGGCACTACCCCTTCAGCAGCTTTGCGCAGAAGGTATTTCGTCGTGCCGTTTTTCGTTTTCAATTCATCCGGAATTTTTGAAGCTACGTCAAACACGACTTTATCAAGGAACGGCACGCGCAGTTCCAATGAGTTGGCCATCGTCATTTTGTCAGCCTTTAACAGGATGTCGCCGCGCATCCACGTATGGATGTCAACATACTGCATTTTATTAATGTCGCTGTATGAACGGCTTTCCGTAAAGTACGGCTTCGTGACATCACGGTATGAAAGCTCTGGATTGTAATGTTTGAGCAGCTGTTTTTTCACAGGCTCTTCAAAAATCTTCGCATTACCGATATAGCGCTCCTCAAGCGGTGTGCAGCCGCGGACTAAGAGGCTTTTCCCTCTCATTCCTTCAGGCATGACGGACGCCACATGAAGAAGCATTTTTTTCAGACCGGACGGAATGCGTTCAAACGGTTTAAGCGAAAGCGGTTCGCGGTAAATATTGTACCCGCCGAACAGCTCGTCCGCGCCTTCTCCGGATAACGCGACCGTTACATGCTTTTTCGCTTCTTTCGCGACAAAGTACAAAGGAATCGCCGCCGGATCTGCAAGCGGGTCATCAAAGTGCCAGACGATTTTCGGAAGCTCGTTCATATACTCCTCAGGAGAAATGACTTTGCTGATATTTTCAATACCGAGCGCGGCAGCCGTTTCCTTCGCTACGTCAACCTCACTGAAGCCCTGCTGCTCAAAACCGACGGAAAATGTTTTAAGGCTCGGGTGAAATTCTTTCGCAACTGAAACGATAAAAGAAGAGTCGATACCGCCGGATAGAAACGAACCGACAGGAACGTCACTTCTCATGTGAACTTTGACAGAGTCAAAGATTGCGTCTCTGACTTCTTTCACCAATTTATCTTCATCAGACTGAACAGGCTTGAAGTTCGCTTTGAAATATGTTTTAAACGCGATGTCGCCTTCCGGGCGGATCGTAAACTGGCTGCCCGGTTCGACTTTTTTCACTTCAGCGTCAAGCGTGCTCGGTTCAGGAACGAATTGGAAAGACATATATTGCTGTAAAGAAGCTGTATCAAGATCAATACCGTTTTGAGCGGCCATTAAACTCTTTCTTTCAGATGCAAAATATACTTTGTCCCCGATGGTTGTGTAATACAGCGGTTTAATTCCGAACGGATCTCTCGCGCCGTACATGACGCGGTCAGCTTTGTTCCAGATTAAAAACGCAAACATTCCGCGAAGCTTTGAAGCGGCTTCTTCTTTATAATGACGGTATGTCGCAAGGAGCACTTCGGTATCGGAATCTGTATTGAAAGTGTAGCCTTTCGCTTCAAGCTCTTCTCTCAATTCAATGTAGTTATAGATTTCGCCGTTAAAAATGATCCAATATTTTTCGTCTTCATATGATAAAGGCTGTCCGCCGTTTTCTACGTCAATAATACTGAGCCGTCTGAAGCCGAATCCGACGTGCTCGTCATGATAATACCCATCGCTGTCAGGACCGCGGTGAACGATCATTTGGTTCATTTGTTTGATTAGCTCTTCTTGATCTGCGGTTTGAGTTAATGGATGCTTATTAAAAACACCGACAAATCCACACATAGTATAGCCTCCATAAGTGTAATTTTCTAATTGGACCCCCTTTTTATAGACGCTTTGTTACGCCATTGGTTTCACGCTATGTAAAAAATAAGCATGGCAGCATCTACAAAAAGGGAAAGCCGCTTAAGTAAGCGGCTATAAAATTATTCTCCTAGTGCTTCTTTGCGAAGCGCATCCGCCTTGTCAGTACGCTCCCAAGGAAGATCCACATCATGACGTCCGAAGTGGCCGTAAGCAGCTGTCTGCTTATAGATCGGGCGGCGCAGGTCAAGCATTTTAATAATGCCGGCAGGTCTCAGGTCGAAGTTATTCCGTACGACTTCGATCAGTTTTTCTTCAGAAGCTTTTCCAGTATCAAATGTATTGATGGAAATAGAAACAGGCTGTGCCACGCCGATTGCGTATGCAAGCTGCACTTCACAAGAATCAGCAAGACCTGCTGCCACGATGTTTTTCGCTACGTATCTCGCAGCGTATGCCGCTGAACGGTCTACCTTCGTCGCATCCTTACCGGAGAATGCGCCGCCGCCGTGGCGTGCATATCCGCCGTATGTGTCGACGATGATTTTACGGCCCGTAAGACCCGCATCACCTTGAGGCCCGCCGATTACGAAACGTCCCGTAGGGTTGATGAAGTATTTTGTTTCTTCATCGATCAGTTCCTCAGGCACGACAGGGTTAATGACATGCTCTTTCAGATTGCGCTGAATCTGCTCAAGCGTAATTTCCGGGTGGTGCTGAGTTGAAATAACGATCGCGTCGATGCGGACCGGCTTGTTGTTTTCATCATATTCAACGGTAACTTGCGTTTTGCCGTCAGGGCGAAGGTACGGAAGAATGTCTTCTTTGCGGACTTCGCTCAAACGGCGGGCTAGTTTATGCGCCAAAGAGATCGGAAGCGGCATAAGCTCTTTCGTTTCGTTACACGCATAACCGAACATCAGGCCTTGGTCTCCCGCTCCGATTGCTTCGATTTCAGCATCGCTCATTGTGCCTTCACGCGCTTCAAGTGCCTGATCGACACCCATTGCGATATCCGCAGACTGTTCATCAATTGATGTTAAAACAGCGCAAG
Source organism: Bacillus sp. Bvel1 (assembly GCF_014872755.1). NCBI lineage: Bacteria > Bacillati > Bacillota > Bacilli > Caryophanales > Bacillaceae > Bacillus > Bacillus sp. Bvel1. Next base: position 990,163 of record NZ_JAAOBZ010000007.1, read on the forward strand.
TCTCCGCATCAAATCCGTATTTGGCGCGTGTGTAGCCGATTTCTTTAATCGTTTCACGGACTGTTTTCGGAATGTCAACGTAGGTTGACGTAGTAATCTCTCCGCTTACCAGCACAAGTCCTGTCGTTACAGATGTTTCGCAGGCCACGCGCGCGTTCGGGTCATTTTTTAAAATCTCATCTAAGATACTGTCAGAAATTTGGTCACAGATTTTGTCCGGATGACCCTCAGTAACAGATTCAGATGTAAATAGTCGACGGTTTTTACTCATTCACTTTTCCTCCTGAAAAAAGATCTTTTGCAAGACCTTCTCATATGATACGGAACTCGCTCCCTCTTAATACAATGTCATACTATATCAGAGAATGTTAATTGGCATATTTTATGAAATAAAAAAACCTTTTCCACTCGAGGAAAGGGTTTGGTCTGTGTGCCTTTCACTCTTATCGCTCAAGGAAAATATTAAACCTTGCATCAGGTTAGCACCTTGGTTTCCCACAGTGTTTTCACCTGCTTTTTTACAGAGAAACCGGTTGCTGGGCTTCATCGGGCCTGTCCCTCCGCCAGCTCGGGATAAGAGTATCCGCTCAATGAAATATCTTATCGTAAAAGGGCGGAAAGTGTCAATATGAATTAAAGCGATTGCGCGCCTTTATTTCGGGAAGCAATGGAAAAACACAAACAAAAAACCGTAAATAGTATAGACTATTTTCAGATATATGTTATACTAATTCCACATTCAGCGAAATACAAATAAACCGGCAAAGGAAGGTTTTTATGAAATTAGTTGATTTAACCGCAGATCTTCAAGCATTACTTGCAAGTCCGAATGTGCATCATAATTTATCGGCTCCAAAACTTACCGAAAAAGTGATCAGCCGAAATGAAGGAACGCTGACATCAACGGGCGCCGTACGCGCCACTACCGGCGCATATACAGGCCGGTCACCTAAAGATAAATTTATCGTCCGTGAACAAAGCACAGAAAATCAAATTGATTGGGGCGCGGTGAATCAGCCCATTTCTGAAGAGGCGTTTGAAAAGCTGTACGCCAAAGTCGTCAGCTACTTAAAACAGCGGGATGAACTGTTTGTGTTTGAAGGATTCGCGGGAGCGGATGAAAAATACAGACTGCCGATTACGGTCGTAAATGAATTTGCGTGGCACAATTTATTCGCGCGCCAGCTGTTTATCAGACCGGAAACGGATGAAAGAGACCCGCAAGCGCAGCCTTTCACCATTCTCTCAGCTCCGCATTTTAAAGCAGACCCGGAGACGGACGGCACGCATTCGGAAACATTTATCATTGTCTCTTTCGAAAAGCGCGTCATTTTAATCGGCGGCACCGAATACGCCGGAGAAATGAAAAAATCAATATTCTCCATTATGAACTTCCTGCTTCCGCAGCAGGATATACTGCCGATGCACTGCTCAGCCAACGTCGGTGAAAAAGGCGATGTCGCCCTGTTTTTCGGCCTTTCCGGCACAGGGAAAACGACGCTTTCAGCCGATGCGGACCGCAAACTGATCGGAGATGACGAGCACGGCTGGTCAGATTCCGGCGTTTTCAACATTGAAGGCGGATGTTACGCTAAATGTATCAATCTGAGCGAGGAAAAAGAACCGCAGATTTTTCGTGCGATCCGCTTCGGGTCTGTTCTTGAGAATGTCGTGCTTGATGAAAAAACGGGTGAAGCGGATTACGACAATTCCTTCTACACGGAAAACACAAGAGCCGCATATCCGATTGAGATGATCGGCAATATCGTGCAGCCGAGCATTGCCGGCCATCCGCAGGCGATCGTCTTTCTAACGGCGGACGCATTCGGCGTGCTTCCTCCGATCAGCAAACTGACGAAGGAACAGGCGATGTATCACTTCTTAAGCGGATACACCAGTAAACTCGCGGGAACCGAACGCGGCGTGACATCTCCGCAAACGACTTTCTCGACGTGCTTCGGTTCACCGTTCCTTCCGCTTCCGGCGCATGTATATGCCGAAATGCTCGGGCATAAAATCGACGAACACGGCGTTCAAGTCTTCCTGGTCAACACAGGCTGGACCGGCGGAGGGTACGGAGTCGGAGAACGGATGAAACTTTCGTATACAAGAGCGATGGTCAAAGCCGCTATTGACGGCAGACTGAACCAGACTGACATGACGGCAGACAGCATTTTCGGCCTGCACAGTCCCGTTCATGTTCCGGGCGTGCCGGATGAAGTTCTTCAGCCTGAAAACACATGGAGCGATAAACAAGCATACAACGAAAAAGCGCTGTTTTTAGCCAATGAGTTTAAAGAAAACTTTAAAAAGTTTTCCCATGCAGACTCGATTGCCAAAACCGGCGGACCTCTCGTGTAATCAAAAAAGCCAAGGGCGTTTATGCCCTCGGCTTTTGTTTTTTCAGTTTGTCGAATGAAGCGAAGTGAGTCTGTATGTAATGCTTGTCCGGCCGTTCGCCCATTCGAGCTTTTGGACCTCGCCGGTGCCGGATTTCTCTCCGGTTTTCGTTTTGCGCACGTCCATCGGAATATCAAGAGGATAGACGCGGTAGCCCTCTTTCTCCAATAAAAAGATATTTTCCTCTATCCGTTTTTCATTGCCTTTTGTCACAATCATGGTATTAAATTCAACAGGCATTCCCAAAATGAAAATCCCCTTTCATTCTCTTATTCTTTATTATCATATCATAAATCAGGCATCTTACCGTGTCTTCATCCATTCCGCCAGCCGCCGGACAATGCGTCTGTTTTCCTGCGGCGGAAAATAATGCGTAAAACCGCTGTAATACCAAGTTTCCACCGGTTTTCCCGCCTCTTTCAGCTTGTCCTCGATCATCCGGGCGTGTTCGATCGAAACATTTTCATCATTCTCTCCATGGATGAGCAGCACAGGGGCCTGAATGCGGTCTGCTTTTTCAAACGGCGAACGCCATCTGTATTCATCCGGCACCTTTTTCGGCGTGCCGCCGATCACCCGCTTCATCATCCGCCGCATATCCTTCCGCTCTTCATAAGTCAGCACCATATCGCTCACACCGCCCCATGAAACGAGTGAAGCCGCTTGATGCCCCATTTCAATCGCGGTCAAAAGCCCCATGATTCCGCCCCGGGAAAAACCGAAAATATGCACCCGCCCTTCCCTGACGTTCGGATGCTCCCGAAGCAGGCGGAAAGCGGAAAACGCGTCCTCTCTGTCCTCTCCCGCAAAATCTTCATTTCCCTCGCCGCCCTGGTTGCCTCTGTAATAAGGCGCAAACACGACAAAGCCTTGGGAAGCGAATTGAACGATTCTCCCGGGGCGTACCATGCCGACATTTTTTATGCCGCCGCGCAAATATAAAAAACCGTCATATGTTCCCGGCGCCGCAGGCTCGGCAAGGAGCCCCTTTACCTTCAGCCCTTCTGACTCATAGCATACCGCAAAGAGGCGGACATGCGGACTCGGAGACGGGAACCTTTTCTTTTCTACCAGCAAAACAATGCGCCTCCTTATATCATCAGTTTTTTTATTCTTTCCCAACGTGAATATGGGCACTCACACATTTTTTATACCCATCATACGATATGTAAAGCAGAAAAGGTTATTTTAACGCTTAAAACAAGGAGGTTACACCGTGAACAAATGGCTCAAAGCGGGCTGCGTTTTTGTCATATGCGCCTTTTTCCTGCTCATTCTTCCGGCTTGCAGACAGGAAGAAAGTCTGACGAAGGTAAAGGTGGCGGAAGTCACACACTCCATCTTCTATACGCCTCTGTATGTCGCTGAAGCAAAAGGTTTCTTTAAAAAGGAAGGGCTCCAAGTGTCACTTCAAACAACATGGGGCGGAGACAAAACGATGACATCGCTTTTGTCAAACGGGTCAGACATCGCGCTGGTCGGTTCTGAAACATCCATTTACGTGGAGGCGCAGGGAGCAAAAGATCCGGTCATCAATTTCGCGCAGCTGACGCAGACGGACGGCACATTTCTCGTGTCGCGGAAGGATGAGAAATCATTCAAATGGAACGATTTAAAAGGAAAAACATTTCTCGGCCAGCGAAAAGGCGGCATGCCCCAAATGGCCGGTGAGTACGTCCTGAAAAAGAATCACATAGAGCCGAAAAAAGACATTAACCTCGTTCAAAACATTGATTTCGCCAATATTTCCAACGCATTCGCATCCGGAACGGGTGATTATGTGCAGCTGTTTGAACCGACGGCATCCCAATTTGAAAAAGAGGGCATCGGTCATATCGTCGCATCCTTCGGAGAAGCTTCCGGCCAAGTGCCATACACAACCTTTATGGCAAAAGAAAGTTATTTGAAAAACAATGAAAAGACGGCGGAAAAATTCACCCGCGCCATCTATCGCGCCCAGCAATGGGTGGAAAGCCATCCGGCTAAAGACATCGCAAAAACGATTCAGAAGGAATTTGCCGATACAGACCCGGCCATTATCGAAACATCGATAGAGCGCTATAAAAAACAAAAGTCATTCTCTGCAGACCCAGTTCTGCAAAAGGATGAATGGGAACTGCTTCAATCTATTATGGATGAAGCCGGAGAGCTCCCGAAACACATTCCGTACAGCAAACTCGTCAACACAAAAATCGCCAAAAAAGTCACCTCAGAACAATAGGAGGAACATGAATGTCTTTTTTACATGTGGATCATGTAACACATACTTATTTCTCGCTGAAAGAAAAGACAACCGCCGTGAAAGATATACATTTTCAGATTGAAAAAGGGGATTTCATCTCCTTTCTCGGGCCGAGCGGATGCGGAAAAACAACACTCCTGTCCATTCTGGCCGGCCTTATCACCCCTGCGCAAGGCCGGGTGCTGATCGAAGGAAGCGTGCCGAACCATAAAGAACACCAAATCGGTTATATGCTTCAGCAGGATTATTTATTTCCTTGGAAATCAATTGAGGAAAACGTGCTGCTCGGTTTACACATTTCAAAAACATTAACAGAAGAAAAAAGAGCTGAAGTTCTCAGCCTTCTGCCTAAGCTCGGATTAATCGGCGTTGAAAAGAAATATCCGAAAGAGCTCTCAGGCGGAATGCGGCAGCGGGCGGCACTTGCCAGAACTCTTGCGCCGGACCCTGGACTGCTGCTCCTTGATGAACCGTTTTCCGCGCTGGACTTTCAAACGAAGCTTTCTTTGGAAAACCTTGTCTTCAGAACATTAAAGGATTTTCAAAAAACCGCCGTGCTCGTCACCCACGATATCGGTGAAGCCATCGCCATGAGCGATACGATCTATTTATTTTCGAATCAGCCGGGCACCATCCACCAAATATTCACCGTGCCTAAGGAGCTCGCGGCTTTAGATCCGTTTGACGCGCGTCAGGATCCGGCCTTTCAGCCGCTGTTTCAAACCATATGGAAGGAGCTGAATTCCCTTGAAAAACAGCAGCGGCACGATTGAACAGCTTCATCAGCAGTTTAAGAAAAGACACCAAAAAGAAAAGCTCCGGATCCGTGCGTATCAGGCCGCCATTTTCATCGTATTTTTTGCCGGGTGGGAAATATCGAGCAGGGCGGGCTGGATCGATCCGTTAATCTTCAGCTCACCCTCCGCCGTTTGCAGGCTTTTAGTTGAAAAGATTGCGGACGGATCCCTTGCGGCGCACATCGGCGTAACCTTAGGAGAAACCGTTCTCGGCTTTTTGCTCGGCACACTTCTCGGCACATGCCTCGCCGCTCTGTTATGGTGGTCAAACCGGCTCGCCCGGGTTTTAGACCCGTACCTCGTCATTTTAAACGCGATGCCGAAGGTCGCACTCGGACCGATTCTCATCGTGGCACTCGGACCGAATTTCACAAGCATTGTCGCCATGGGAGCAGTCATCAGTGTCATTATCACGACAATCGTCGTCTTTACGGCTTTTCAGGAAGTGGATGAAAACTATATTAAGGTGATGAAAACATTCGGAGCGAAAAGAAGCATCATGTTTAAAGAAGTCATTCTGCCGGCATGCGCCCCCGCGATTATTTCCGCGCTTAAAGTGAACGTCGGTTTATCCTGGGTCGGTGTCATCGTCGGCGAGTTTCTCGTTTCCGAAAAAGGTCTGGGCTACATGATCATTTACGGATTCCAGGTTTTCAATTTCACTCTTGTGTTCTTAAGCCTTCTGATCATCGCGATTTTTGCGACATTGATGTATCAGGGAGTCGAACTGTTAGAAAGAAAATGGACGAAAGGAAAAATATAAAAAAGACCCGTGCGTAAGCGCCGGGTCTCCGTTTTTTATGATTGAAATACGCCGTCCTCTTTCAGCTTTTTCAGACTGATCGGAAGCACCGAATCTTTCATAATGAAACTGAATTTTTTATTTCGGGGGAGATTCTCCGGCAGTTCGCTGAACAGCACCGGCCCCTTTGTTTCAAAATAGTCAGCCTGTTTTTCAAGCTTTTCAATATCGGCAAAATAAATATTCTTCACGATTACCTTTTCCCTGCCGAGAACTTTATACTGTCCGACGTACTTCAGATGTCTTACCGCGGCGCCGGTTTCTTCTTTCACCTCGCGCAGGGCCGCTTCCTCCGCACATTCCATCGGCTCCACTTTTCCGCCCGGAAATTCAAACCCCCGGTCTTCGTGCTCAGTCAAAAGCCACTTATCTCCATATCGGCATATGACCCATACATGCTTCGGGCTGTCTGAAAAAGGCTGGTGTTCAAAGGAGAGCTGAACAGTATTCTGATAATAGTCTTTAAACTCGTACATGTTTATCCCTCTAATCCGTTCCTTCATATCTTCCATACATCATACCACAGTTGCGTTTGTTCGGAAGCCCTTTATCAAAAATTCAGAGGAAAACCATCATACCCGCTAGTATAGCCTCCTTTGAAGCAAATGTTACGGTTTGCGCTTGAATTTATTTTTCAGGGTATCCAATAGGTCGACGAGCACCTGCGGAACCGGGATGCCCAGCGAGCTTGCCGTTATCACGATCTGAACCGATTCGTATAAGATATAAAACATAATAGCCAAATTACGGATAGCGCCTTCTGAATGAAGCAGCTGATCAAAAAAATGGCAAACTGAGACTAATGCCAGGGTCACGATTTTTTTGACCAGCCGCGCAAAAAGCTTTCTTGCGCTCAGCTGCTGCAAAAGAGATTCTTTTAAGCTTGTACTGATAAACTCAATCGCCATGACCGATAGCAAAATCAGAAACGAATACTGAAAACCGCCAAAGAAAAACCCCGCTGCCGACACGATCACTGCAAAAAACGAAAAGATGCCAAAGTCTTTGCCCACTTGATCCAACATCCTTTCACAGAAACGGCCTTACATTATTCTATGAAAAGTGAATGGAACGGACTGGATTTTTCAGAAAAATGGACAACACCTCTCTTCGGCAGCCAAATAAAAGACCGAGTGCTTTATAGCCCCGGTCTTCCCTTGTTGATTATCCTAAATACGCTTTCAGCATCCAATTATGTTTTTCGATATTCTGGTGAATGGCAAGCAGCATATCTCCGGTCGTTTCGTCTCCGACCTCATCTGCGAGATCCATGCCGCTTTTCAGCTCTTCCGCAATGACAGTGAAATCATCATAAATGTTCTGTACCATTTGTTCTGCGCTCTCATTGCCTTCCGCTTCTTTTATAGAAGCAGTCTTCAATGATTCCGTCATTGTGCCGATCGGCTTGCCGTTCAATGCCAGCAGACGTTCTGCCAGATCGTCAATATATGTAGCCGTTTCGTTATACAGCTCCTCGAACTTTTCGTGCAATGTGAAAAAGTCCTTCCCTTTGACGTACCAATGATAGTTATGTAATTTCACATACATGACCGTCCAGTTTGCAACTTGTTTATTGACCGCTTCCAATAGTTTTTCTGACATGCCTATCTTCCTCCTTTGATTTACTATTGATATACCCTATATATCGTGTGTTAAAACATAAATTTTTAGCCCTTGATTTTACGGATGGAAAATATGTTATGATTTGTTAAAAAGGAGGGATTTCATGCTGCTTCTTCTGAGCTTCGGCTTTCTTATCGTGCTCGCCGTGCTGCTTTTATCCATCTGGTCGACTGTAAGAGCTTATAACGTAAAACATACGATTGACCCGCCGGAGGACGCATCAAAAGGCTTGACGGATAAAAACAATCCTTAATGATGATGCGTCTGTTCCTCATGGCCGGAGGAATCATCGGCAGCTTCAGCATCCCCGACACGCACTTTTACAGTCGGCATATTATGCTGCTGTTTTGCCGTTACGTGGGATTGAACGGTATACACACCCTCTTCATCAAATTCAGTCCGCAGGTGATACGCCCCTTTTTCCTCCTTGGCCTTGCTTGTTTTGCTGCTGCCTTTTTTTCCTTCTTTCCATACTTCAAACATGACTTCATCCGCATCCGTGACACGCTTGCCGCCGTAAAAAACCTCCGCCTTGTATTCCGTTTTTTCATGCAATGCTGCCTTTTCCGGTCCTGTAAGCTTGACCTCAAGCGCTTTAGGCTCCTCATCCGCGGCGGTTTTGTCCGAATTGCCCCCGCAGGAAGATAATAGAAATACCATACCGCACATACCTGCCAATACAGCCCGTTTCATCCCATCACTCCTTCATGTTTGCTTCTATTTTAGCAAACGCTTACACATAAGGTGTGACATTTTTTAGAAATATGTAAAAAAGCCTTTTTGCATGTCAGCAAAAAGGCCTGTTTTTTATCCGAACACTTTCAGCAAATCTTCTTTATCTTGTGACAGCCAGAAACGCATCAGCCGTTTCGCGCCTTCTAAATCATGAAGTTTCGCCTGGCCGCACTGTTTTTCGTTGGCCGCCGGAATCTCCGTAATATCGATGGCTTCTTTCAGCGTAGCGTCAAGCAGGTCTACAATTTCTTCCGCTGTCGGCTCGCCGCTGACAACAAGATAATAGCCTGTCTGGCAGCCCATCGGTGAGATATCTATGATGTCGAAGTGATCGTATTTCTCAGAATGTGTGCGAATCGTAAACGCAAGCAAGTGCTCAAGCGTATGAATCGTATCCGGCTTCATCGCCTGTTTGTTCGGCTGGCAGAAGCGAATGTCAAACTTATTCACGACGCCGTCTGTTCCGACTTTATGCACTCCGCAATGTCTTACATACGGAGCCACAACCGCATTATGGTCTAGCTCAAAACTTTCTACTGAAGGCATAATGGCACTCCCTTTTTTTCAGAATATGCATCCATTATAACACAGTTTTCCGATAAGAATTGTGGCGGAAGCTTTTCAATCTGAAATTTTTTTTCTATACTAGCATCAGAAAGGTGGTTTTTTAATGAAAACCATAATGATTGCGCTCATCCGCGGATACCAGAAGTTCATCTCTCCGCTGACGCCGCCGTCATGCCGCTTTTATCCGACGTGTTCGCAGTACGGAATCGAAGCCGTCAAGACTCACGGCGCATTAAAAGGCGGATGGCTGACACTGAAGCGGATTTTAAAGTGCCACCCTTTTCATCCGGGCGGTGTTGATCCCGTACCGGACAAAAAACGAAAACATTAGTCCATATGCTGGTAGCCGTCGATCACCAGATCAAGTTTACCGGTTTCAGGATCAATCACCAGACCGTGCACCGGGACATTGTCAGGGAATAGCGGATGGTGTTTAATGACGTTTACGCTGTCTGTAACACTCGCTTCTACTGAATCAAAGCTTTTCAGCCATTGATCAAGATCAACACCTGAGTGCTTCAGCATGTCAATCCGCTCTTTCGGAATACCGCGGTCGATAATTTTATCAAGCATATCCTCGCTGTTGATTTTGCTCATGCCGCAATCATGGTGGCCGATAACGCAGACTTCATCAGCGTTTAATTCGTATACGGCCACTAAAAGGCTGCGCATGATGCTTCCGAACGGGTGGGCGACAAGCGCGCCGGCACTTTTAATAATTTTCACATCGCCGTTTCGCATGTTCATCGCATGCGGAAGCAATTCTACAAGACGTGTGTCCATACAGGACAAAATTGCCATCTTTTTATCCGGGAATTTAGATGTTTGGTATTTTTCATAATCTTTGTTTTTAGTGAACTGCTCATTAAATTGCATGATATCGTTTAGAAGACTCATCTTGGTGTTTCCTTTCTGCTTTTTTATTCACAATATAACATAAGGCGGGTCATTTCGTCACTCCCCGCACGAGATGATAAAGTGCTCAATAAATAAGACAAACCCTATTGGGCTTGTCTTATTTCCCCATATTGTATTTTTTGTTGAACTGTTCGACTCTCCCGCCTTTTTCGTTGAATTTTTGGCGGCCCGTATAAAACGGATGCGTATCTGAGCTGACTTCCACTTTAATCAGCGGGTATGTTTTTCCGTCTTCCCACTCTGCCGTTTCCTCTGACGTTTTCGTAGAATGGCTTAAAAAGCGGTAGCCGCTGTTCACATCTTGAAAAATCACTTGGTGGTTATCCGGATGAATATCTTTTTTCATGGTGATCTCCCTTTCTTAAATCGTAATAATTACGTTTTATTCTAAACCTTAAATAGGCGCTTGTCAATCATATATGCCCTGATCCCTTGATTTCTAAACCCTGCACATATATGGAATCGGAAGAATAATCTAATCGCTTCAGCAAATAATATAACCACATTACATAAAACGGTAATTTAGAAAGGCGGTTTATGATCGTGGATGATTTAGTATTAGCCAGAAGTCTGTTCGGGACAACCATGGGCTTTCATATTATTTTTGCGACGCTTGGTGTCGGCTTGCCTCTGATGATTTTAATGGCCGAATTGATTTATCAAAAAACAAAAGATCCGCATTATGCCATTATGGCGAAAAGGTGGACGAAGGCGCAGGCTGTTCTGCTCGGCGTGGCGATACCGACCGGAACGATCGCGGGTACACAGCTTGCCCTTTTGTGGCCCGGATTCATGGAGGTCATCGGCAGGGTGATGTCACTTCCGTTTCAGATTGAAATTTATGCTTTCTTTATTGAAGCGCTGTTTATGTCCATTTATGTCTACGCCGCTGACCGGCTGACTCCGGCGATGCGCATCATTGCCGTTATTTTCGTTTTGATCGGCGCCGCGGCATCCGCCGTCTTAATCACAAATGTTCACGCATTTGAAGGAACGCCGGCCGGCTTTAAAATTTTAAACGGCAAAATCACTGACGTCGAACCGTGGGCAGCGTTTTTTAATCCAAGCTTTTTCACCACCGCGGGCCATGTCGTACTGACGGCTTTCATGACCGGTGCATTTATCGTCGCGTCAGTTGCGGCTTATAAAATGCTGAGAACGAGAAAACAGGAGCAGGTATACCGCTTTCACCGAAAAGCGCTGCTGCTCGCTTTAACGATCGGCGGGATATTCTCTATTATTGCTTCTTTAAACGGTCACGAGTCAGCCCAGCTTCTTTACGAATACCAGCCTGAGAAGCTTGCGGGCGCAGAAGGGCTGTTTGAAACTAGATCACACGCTCCGCTTGCGATCGGGGGTTTTACTGATGCAAAAGAAGAAAAAGTAAAATGGGCGATAGAAGTGCCGTGGGCTTTAAGCTTTTTGGCCGCAAACAGCTTTGATACCGTCGTCAAAGGATTGAACGCGTTTCCGAAAGACGAGTGGCCGCCTTTATTCATCCATACACTGTTTAACGGAATGGTCGGCATCGGGATGCTGCTCATTTTGTACTCCATCATCGGCATCGTGTGGAGAAAAATTTTAAAGAAAGACAGCTTTCCGACTTGGCTTTTGATTTTATTTTTAACCGCAGGACCGCTCAGTCTGATCGGAATTGAATTCGGGTGGATATTCGCTTGTACGGGGCGGCAGCCATGGGTGATTTACCATCTCCTGAAAACGTCTGATGTCGTCACGACAACCGGTTCAATCGGTTTGCTGTTCATCCTGTTCACAGTGGTTTACGCCATTTTGGCAGCCGCAGTCATTTATGTGCTGCTTTATTATTTCCGCAAACATCCTGTTGAGGAGGATGTAAAAGCGGCGGAATCCTAACAATAGAAAGGGCTGAATTGAAATGGACATTACCATGGATGCTCTCATTGCGATATCAATCGTATGGGGCTTCGTGTTTATCTACGCGGTCATGGCAACGATGGACTTCGGAGCCGGCTTTTGGTCGATGATATATTTAAATAAAGAACAAACAAAGGCGACAAACATCGCCAACCGTTATTTGTCCCCGACATGGGAAGTGACCAACGTCTTTATCGTCGCGATCGTTGTCGCCCTATTCAGCTTCTTTCCAGGGGCAACCTTCGTGCTGGGAACCGTTTTATTGATCCCGGGAAGTATTATTTTGCTGCTCTTAGCCATCCGCAGCGGCTTTCTCGTCTTCTCCAATACGGCGAAGGAAAGAAAAATCATGAGATATATCTCCGGAATTTCAGGCTTCATTATTCCCGCTGTGCTGATTTTGGTCCTTCCGGTCACACACGGAGGGTTTATTGAGAAGACGGGCGGAGTGTATCACCTGAATTTGGCAAATGTCTTTACAAGTCTTAATGCGTATGCGTTTATCGGCTTTGCCATTTTAAGCACTTTATTTTTATCTTCACTGCTTCTGGCCGATTTTTCAAATGTTGCGGAAGAGGAGCATGCGTACCGCATCTACAGACGGAGCTCTTTAATAACAGGGCCGCTGTCGCTTCTGTTTGCCTTCTTCATTATGCTGACATTACGCTCTGAAGCCGGCTGGCTGTATACGGGGATGATGAAAGACAAGACATGGCTCATTCTGTCTGTCATTACATTTATCATTGCCGGCGTGGCTCTGTTTTTGCCGAATAAGCGCTTCGGCCGCAACCTCGGCAAACCGAGAATCGCCATGATCGCCATTGCGCTTCAATACTTTTTGGCAAGCTATGCATACGGACGGGCTCATCTTCCTTATATGATTTATCCGGATATTACGGTCATGTCAGGATTTACGGAGCCGGCAACCTTCAGGGCGCTGTTTATGACGTATATCGTCGCTTTCATCATTTTGTTCCCCGGGTTTTATTTCTTCTGGAAGCTCTTTATGAAAGACAGACGTTATATCCGCCAGGAGGAATAACAAAAATCAGGGCGGCTCATACTAATGGCGTACCTTTTATCTTGGAGGGGAGCCAGCATGGACCAAAAAATTCTGTGTGAAGTCAATAACTGTTCATATTGGGGCAGAGGAAACAAATGCACGGCCGACGCTATTTATGTGGTCAGCCATACAGGCGAAACCGCTGAAAAAAGTGAAGAAACGGATTGCAAAACCTTTAAACCGCAAGATTTATAAAAGAAAAGAGCTGGTTTTATACAGCTCTTTTTCATTTCCGCCGCAAGCCTCCCTGAGCCGGAGAAAACCGCGCGGATGAGAAGCATGGCAAAAAGGCGGTTCGGCGGCAAATATAGGCGGCAGACGGTACAATCAGTATCGCATTCATGACAAGCTCAGAATTTTTTATCAAGATGTACATGTTTGCCCCAGCCGGAAAGCAGCACCTGCGTTGTAAAGCCGGCACTGTTTGAAGAATAAAAAAATCATCGCATCCGCCTATTAAAAAAACCGGCTGATACAGCCGGTTCAAACGGGGGAAGGGGTGATAATGAACAGCTTCAATATAACAGCAGCATACAGGCAGCTCAACTCGCTGAAATGTCTTTTTATCAGTTGTTTGTCGTAAAAACGTCCATTTGGGTGACGTATTTTCTCATTATTTCCTGATTGACTTCAACACCTAGTCCGGGACCGTCCGGGACAGAGATGAATCCCTCTTCGATACGGATGTCGGGAGTGACAATATCCTCCTCCCAGTATCGGTCTGATGAGGAAATATCACCCGGTATCGTAAATTGCGGCAGCGAAGCAAGCGCGACTGTCTGCGCTCTCGAAATGCCGGTTTCAAACATTCCGCCGCACCAAACCGGCATGTGATGCTCTCTGCATAAGTCATGTATTTTTAATGCCTCTGTCAGGCCTCCTACACGCGCTGGTTTTATGTTAATGATTTTACAGCTCCCAAGCTCAATCGCCCGCCTTGCGTCATCATAAGAGCATATGCTTTCATCAAGGCATACCGCGGTTCTTAAGTGTTTCTGCAGGTGGCGGTGATCGACAATATCATCTGCCTGAAGCGGCTGTTCTATCATCATGAGCTGGAATTCATCCAACTCTTTCAGCCTGCTGATGTCTTTCAGTTCATAAGCCGAGTTGGCATCCGCCATCAGCGGCACGTTCGGAAAACGGCTGCGGATGGCTCTGACCAGATCAACGTCATGGCCGGGCTGAATTTTTATTTTTATACGTTGATAACCTTCTTTTACGTATTGCTCAATTTCCCGAAGCATCTCATCAGCCGAAGCCAGACCCACCGCCACGCCGGCGGGCACTTTATCTCTTTTGCCCCCTAAGGCTTCTGCGAGAGATATCCCCTTTTTCTTGGCATATAGATCCCACACGGCTGATTCAAGCCCCGCTTTTGCCATGCGGTTTCCTTTGAAACGCGCGAGACTGTCAGGCACTTCTGACGGATGGAAAAACGCGCGGCCTACGACATTTGGGATGAAAAAATCTCTCAGCATATGCGCGCATGTCTGAATCGTTTCTTCTGTATACCACGGAGAAGAAAACGCCGATACCTCCCCCCAGCCGGTTCTCCCGGTTTCATCGATCGCTTCCACGATCAAAAATTTACGATCCTGCAGCGTTTCAATACTTGTTTTAAACGGTTTTTTCAGCCTCATACTTACATGATAAAGGGTGATTTTTTCAATCTTAATCATGACAATTCTCCTTTACGAAGCTCATTCAGCCGATGCCTCATCAGTTTATTGGACGCGTTCCGCGGGAGCCCGTCAACCTTGAAAAAAGCAGCTGGTATTTTATATTTTGCAAGCCGCTCACGGCAAAAGGCGGTCAGCTCCTCAGAACTGACAGAAGAAGTCAGCACGAGAAAAGCATGCGGCACTTTCCCCCATTTCGGATCTTCGGCTCCCGAAACACCGGCCTCCGCTACAGCCGGATGGGCAAGCAGCGCCGCTTCCACTTCTGCGGGGTAGATGTTCTCTCCGCCTGAAATGATGAGGTCCGACCGCCTGTCCAGCACGTATAAAAACCCTTCATCATCCAAATAGCCAAGATCGCCCGTTTTAAACCATCCATTATGAAAAGCGGCCTGGTTCGCGTCGTCACGATGATAATACCCTTTCATTACATTCGGGCCTTTCACCGTAATTTCACCATGTTCAAACGGCGCACAAGGGTTTCCGTCTTTTTCAATTCTAATTTCGCATGAAAACAGCGGTTTACCGGCCGAGCCGAGCTTGTCCATGCTGAATTCCGGAGAAAGTGTGACAATCTGTGAGCAGGTTTCAGTCAAGCCGTAAGATTGGAATACCGGAAATTGTTTCCTGCGGCATTCTTCAAGGAGCGGCAGCGGTGCCGGACCCCCGCCAAGCAGAATGCAGCGCAGTGATTCAGGACATTGTTCAGTTTCCGCAAGCAGGCCCGAGAGCATGGTCTGCACCGCTGAAATGATCGTGACCTGATGGGAGCTGATGCTGTCCAGCACATCAGTGACAGAGAATTTTTGATGAAGCACGACGGGCATGCCGTAAATGACCGACTTAAACAGCGCAGACAGACCGCTGATATGAAACAGCGGCAGCGCAATAAGCCAGCGGTCCCGCTCCGTGACCCCCAGATTCAGCGCAGACGATACAGCGCTGGAATAATGATTACCGAAAGTCTGCTGCACCCCTTTCGGCCTTCCTGTTGTTCCTGACGTATACATAAGAGTCGCCGTATCATCAAGCGTTACATAAGCTTCCGGCTCCATGTCACCCGCCTCTTCAGCCTGCAGCTCGTCCACATCTGCGGTGGCGACCGCAGATTCATATTCTTCGCGGCAAAAACCGTCCTCCGTTAATAAAAGCTTTGCCTGTGAATCTTCGAGCTGAAACAACCGTTCCTGTTTTGAGAGCTTCGTATTCAACAGCACAGCTTCCGCCCCTAATAAGAAGCAGGCGTGAACGGCATGAACCATTTCCGGTCTGTTAGAAAGCAAAATCGCGGCCCTGTCTCCTTTTTTAAGCGAGCAGTATTTGGACAGCCGCGCGGCCATTTGTTTAGAAGCATGATATAATTCTCTGAATGTCATCTGTTTGTTTTCAAATATGAGAGCGATTCTCTCCGGTGTCAGCTGAGCCCTTTGAATGAGCCAATTCGGCTGTTCTGTCAGCATGTTATCATCTCCGAGGTAAAAGTACTGTTTTTGAAAAGAAAACAGCTTGGACCAGAGCGGCTCAAGCTGTTTCGTAGTGTCATCTGATCACGGAAAACGAGGGAATTGACCGAAATCGGGACTGCGTTTCTCTTTAAAGGAATCACGGCCTTCTTTCGCTTCGTCAGTCGTGTAATAAAGAAGCGTTGCATCTCCTGCAAATTGCTGAATTCCGGCGAGGCCGTCTGTATCAGCGTTAAATGCCGCTTTAAGGAAACGAAGGGCTGTAGGGCTTTTCTCAAGCATTTCTTCACACCATTTAATTGTTTCCTCTTCAAGTTTCTCTAATGGGACAACCGTATTGACAAGCCCCATGTCGAGCGCTTCCTGCGCGTTGTATTGACGGCACAGGTACCAGATTTCACGGGCTTTCTTATGTCCGACGATACGCGCCAGGTAACCTGAGCCGTAACCGGCATCAAAGCTTCCCACTTTCGGGCCGGTTTGACCGAAAATCGCGTTATCGGCCGCAATCGTTAAATCACAGACGATATGAAGCACATGGCCTCCGCCGATGGCATAGCCTGATACCATCGCTACGACCGGTTTAGGAATCACACGGATCAAACGCTGAAGATCAAGCACATTCAGACGCGGGATCTGATCGTCTCCGACATATCCGCCGTGACCGCGGACTTTTTGGTCTCCGCCTGAACAGAATGCTTTATCTCCCGCTCCCGCAAGAACGATGACACCAATATTGGAGTCATCACGCGCACAAGCAAACGCGTCAATCATTTCTGATACCGTCTTAGGAGTAAATGCGTTATGTACCTCCGGGCGGTTAATTGTTATTTTTGCAATACCGTTATACGTCTCGTACAGGATTTCATCGTACTGACGTTCACTTTTCCATTCTGCAGCCATTGATATGACCTCCTTCATTTTTGCCTGAGTCCGGCCGAAAAGCTATTTTCTTTATGCTTTACAAGCCGTATAAAAACTCACTTACTATCTTACCAAAAATTCGCGGCTGTTCCACATGTACCGTGTGCCCCGCCTGTTTGACAACCTCTATTTTACTTGATGGGAGCAGGTTATGCACCTTTTGATTAATAGCGCAAAACTTTTCATCCCATTCACCGCATATGAGCAGGACGGGCGCCTTGATGCGGTGTAATGCCTCCCACCAGGAAGGCTGTGAGCCCGTTCCCATTCCGAGCAGGCTTCCTGCAAGTCCGAACGGATTATTCTTCAGCCTGCCGGCACGGATGGACGCCTTTACGCTGTCCGGCAGAGAAAGCTGCGTGGCAAACAACGGAATGCTCTCCCAATAATCAACAAACGATGTTACACCTTCCCGCAATATAAAGTCAGCAAGCTTCCGGTCTGACTGAATCCGTTTTTTGCGTTCCTGAAGCGTGCTGAGGCCCGGGGTTGTACTTTCCAAAACAAGCGCTGACACCCGTTGCGGAAATGCCTGTGCAAAGGAATACGCAAGTCTTCCCCCCATAGAATAACCAATAAGTTTCACTTTGTGAAGTTTTAATTGATCAAAAACGGCGGCAAGGTCCGCAACCTGCCGGCTCGCACTATACCTTGCCGCTTGCACAGGCGCGTCTGTCTCCCCGTGACCCAGGCAGTCAATCATCACCATTCGCTCGCCGGGAAACATGCCGCGTAAAAACATCCATGATTCTTTGCTGCCCGTAAATCCATGCAGACAAACAATAGCTTCACACGATTCGTGTCCGCTATCAGCAGCACGATAGCATACGCCGTCGGCCGTTTTAACTGTTACAGTTTCCATTCTTTTTTCACTTCCCGCACTGCGGCCTGCAGCAGATCGCGATGGAATTGAACTCTTGATGTCCGATCTGTTTTCAGCTCGATTATATGAAGTCCGGGCTTGTCCGCCTGCGGCTGATACGCATCCTTAAATGCTTCCCATGTCTCAGGACAAGTATACGTCCCGCCATACAGTGCGGCGGCATGCCGGAAATCAAGACCCGTCGGCGTACCGAACAGTTCTTCAAAATGAGTCTTATCAGATGCCTGCGGCAAAAACGAGAAAATCCCGCCGCCATCATTGTTTATTAAAATAACCGTAAGCGGAATTCCAAGTTTTTTAGCCGCTAACAGCCCGTTTAAATCATGATAAAACGATAAATCTCCAATGACAAGCGTGACAGGAGCTTTTGTACCTTCACACAGTCCCATAGCCGAGGAGACAACTCCGTCAATGCCGTTAGCGCCGCGGTTGGCATAAACACGGAAGGAACGATCTTGTTTTTCAAAGAAAGTATCCACGTCGCGGATCGGCATGCTGTTGCCGACAAAAATCGAACTGCCTTCAGGGACAAGGTGCTGAAGCTGACGATATACATTTCCTTCAAATGATAAATCATCCATGCTCGCGGCCTGTAAATGACTCCGGAACCGGTCATTGACAAATTGCCATTTCTCAAGCCATCCGGACGGCCGTTTTCCGGTTTCAGCTGAACGGACCGCTTCCAAAAACACAGACGGATGGCAATGAATCATATGCGCGCCGGCCTGGGTGGGATCTCTCCATCCTCCGTCTTCATCGACGATAAACTGCTCAATGGCAGGATCGTCTCTGAGCCATAAAAAGAGCGGTTTGGAAACCGGCATCGGACCGAAGCGGATCACAGCATCAGGGCGCAGCGCCTCTTTTATTTCTTCATCTTTTAAGAACGAGTCATAAGCATCAATAATCAGCGTCTTATCATGCTCCCCGTTTCGGAGGTTTGAAAGCGGATCAGCCAAAATCGGGAACTGAAGCACCTCGGCAAGCGCGATGATTTGCTGCTTTTCTGCTTCACCGTGAATTTCGCCGCAGACGATCATACCTCTTTCGGTACCCGCGAGACGCTCTGTAATATGACAGAGAGAGTCTTGATCAGCTGACTGAATCCCTGTTGTGACTGAGACGTGCTTCCCCTTTCTCATTCTTTCAAAAGGTCCGGCTGATAAATCCGGCATCAAAGGCTCTCTGAGCGGCACATTGATATGGACTGGCCCCATCGGGCGCTTCCCGGCTTCACTTACGGCTCTGCCGGCCAATGTTCTGACATAGCTCAGCATTTGAGGATTTTCCTCAGGCAAAGCTGAGTCTGTGAAAAACTTAACAAAGTTACCGAACAGAAAATGCTGGTTAATCGCCTGAGGCGCCCCCACTTCCCTTAATTCATGAGGCCGATCAGCAGTCAGGACAATAAGAGGCACTCTTGAATAATGAGCTTCAATCACGGCCGGATAGAAGTTAGCCGCTGCCGTTCCTGACGTACAAATCAGCATGACCGGACGCTGGCGGGCTTTTGCAAGACCGAGTGCGAAAAAACCTGCGGATCGTTCATCAATCTGTATATGGACTTGAATATCCGGGTGGGCCGCCGCCAAAACCGCCAGGGGAGTTGACCTCGATCCCGGGCAAACAACCGCGTCGGTGACACCCGATAGCGCGAATTCATCAATAAAGCTTCCGATATAATGTGTAATCGGGTTTGTCAAAGCCTTTCACCTCCTAAAGCAGAGATCATCGGCTTTAGTTTAATTTGTGTTTCTTCATATTCTGATTGCGGATCTGAATCTTCAACAATGCCGCAGCCTGCGAAAAGCCGCGCACTTTTGCCTTCAATCAGCCCTGATCGGATAGCCACGACAAATTCTCCGTTTTCCCTGCCGTCCATCCAGCCGATCGGAGCCGCGTACCATCCGCGTGTCATCGGTTCAATATCAGCGATAACTTCAACAGCTTTCTGCTGGGGAGCTCCGCCCAATGCCGGAGTGGGATGCAGCTTTTTAATTAAATCAAACAGCGAAGCGGACGTTTTCAGATGGCCTGTGATCGGCGTATATAGATGCTGAACACTTTTTGTTTTATATAATTGCGGGCCTGCAGGCTTTTTCACATCACTGCAGCTCGACAAGAAAGAATCGTGTATCATCTTAACCACAAAATCATGTTCCGCGAGATTTTTTTCGTCATGCAGCAGCTCTTTGCCGAGACGGTCATCTTCTTGTTGATTTTCTCCGCGCTTAATTGAACCTGCCAGACAGGTGGACATAACGTCTTTGCCTGATTTTTTGATCAGCCGTTCCGGTGAAGCGCCGACAAAGCATTTATCTCCCTGCTCAATCGCAAAAACATAGCTTGTCGTTTGGTCCGTCAAAAGCTTGCGGACAACGCTCTCCGCCGGAATAGGCCCATCATATGACAAAACGACTTCCCTTGCCAGCACGACTTTATCATATTGATTTGCCTTCATATCATTTGTTGCTGTTTTAATGGCTTCAAGCCAGTTTTCCACATCAAGTTCTTCCGCTTTTGTTAAAACAGGATATTCTTCATACTCAATTGAAGAAACTGCAAAAGCTTCTGAAAAAGATTTCAGACGTTTCAGCGTATCTTCTGCCTGATTACCGTCTGCCGCCCATTGATTGACGGTTAAATAATCGCCGTCTGCCGTCTTTGTCAGCATGAGTGAGGGGATAAAGAACATTCCTTCTTCAAACCCGTTCCATTCGTCTCCTCTCTCTTCAGCGGGATTAAATGAAAAACCGCCGAATAAGACAGGGCCGACCGCGGTATGCGCCGCCTCTTCTTCTTCATGAATATGAAAAGCCGTCTTTTTAAAGCGCTCCCATTGTTCAAAAACGTCGTGATAACGTTTTCCATTTTTTTCATTCGATTGAAACAGCGCTTCTGTGCCAAGACCGACTATTGTTAATTCACTACCGGGTTCTGACCAAAAAAATCGTTTGCCTTTATATTTTTTTGCTCCGTCTTTGAAAAATGATAGAGGGTCTAAAGACGCAATACGTCTTGAATAGCTCAATAAGACAGCATGGTTGACTTGTTTGGCTTTATGTAATGCATGATCTGCTTCCTCTCGGAACGTATGCTGCACCGTTGTCACCATGAGACATTCCTCCATAATCCGTTAAATGCTTTTAATACAATACACCTGTGATGAATTTGTGTCAAACACACAGATTTGAGCACGACAAAATGCCTGCATTTCTTATTATAAACCTTTTTGCGCAAATGAATAAAGAAACAAACTTGAATTTTCTTTCCCCACTCTCGGCAATCACTGTATCCTTTTACTTCCTCGTGGGAAAATGACTATTTTTATCCACCATTTTTCTGCGTAAAAACGTTCATACTAACAGTAAGCATCACATAGAAACGAGGGATTGATGTGCTTACAAACGAACAGATCACACACTTAAAAAAAGAATTGGAAGAAGCCAGAGATGATATTTTAAGCCGCTTTAAAGAAAATGATCAATTTCAGTTAACTGATGAATTCCCGTATCAATCATCCGGCGAATTGTCTTCCTATGACAATCATCCCGGCGATCAGGCGACCGAATTATACGAGCGGGAAAAAGACCTGGCTCTGCTCGACCATGAAAGGGAGCACCTTCGCGATATTGATTACTCTCTGAAACAAATTGAAAACGGCACATACGGCACTTGTGAAGTCAGCGGCAAGGACATTCCTTATGACAGACTCGAAGCTCTGCCGACGGCTACGACATTGGCGGAATATTCCTCGCAGGATGCCGTTTCCAAAGACAGGCCGATTGAAGAGGAAACACCGTTCGGACAGTTTGAATTTGATGATGATGAATCAATCCGGGCGGCTTACGATAGTGAAGATGCTTATCAGGATGTTGAGGAATACGGAAACTCAGAAACGCCTCAGGATTTAGAAGATCCGCCGCTCAGCTATGGGGATATGACAATGAACTCAGAAGAAAACATCGGCTATGCCGAGGATTATGAAAACTTTATCGCAACAGATATTACCGGAAAAAACATTTCCGTGTATCCAAGCAAAGCACATGAAAAATATGAGCAGGAACTGGACGAAGAAGGAATTATGACGACCTTTGGCGACCTTCATGCTGATTAAAACCCCGGCAGGCCGGGGTTTTTGAATACAAATAATTGGTTTGCTGCATTTTCACACCGAAAACTCATACACTTAATGGTGCATGAACCTTTTGAACGGTTTAATCTTTCCAAGAAAGGGAACTAACGTATTGACATTGAATGACGAAGGGAACAAATGAAAAAGAAGTATATCGGTGCGATTATTGTATTTATCATTACATATGTCTTGTTTTCTTTAGCAGGGTTTCTCTTTCCCATCGACCGGGAATGGTACGACGCGCTGCAAAAACCTGACTGGACGCCGGGCGGATCAGTGATAGGCATCATATGGGCGGTTTTGTTTGCGCTTATTTCGCTCTCAGCAGCCTTGATATACGCAAGGTTTTCATGTAAAGAATCCAAAGCTTTTTGGGTGATGCTCCTCATCAATTATATCGTGAATCAAGGATTCAGCTATTTTCAATTCACACAGAAAAATTTGCTTGCTGCATCTATCGATTGCCTGCTTGTGGCTGTGACAACACTCATTCTGTTGCTCATTGCCGGTAAATACAGTAAAGCTTCAGCCTGGCTTCTGGTTCCTTATTTATTATGGAGCGCTTTTGCCACATACCTGTCTTTTACCATTTACGCTATGAACGCATAATAAAAAACCTTGCATACTATGCAAGGTTTTTTTAATGACCCGTACGGGATTCGAACCCGTGTTACCGCCGTGAAAGGGCGGTGTCTTAACCGCTTGACCAACGGGCCTTATGGCGGAGAAGGAGGGATTTGAACCCTCGCGCCGCTTACACGACCTACACCCTTAGCAGGGGCGCCTCTTCAGCCACTTGAGTACTTCTCCGTATGGCTCCACAGGCAGGATTCGAACCTGCGACCGATCGGTTAACAGCCGATAGCTCTACCACTGAGCTACTGTGGAAAAATCATCATGGTGGGCCTGAGTGGACTCGAACCACCGACCTCACGCTTATCAGGCGTGCGCTCTAACCAGCTGAGCTACAGGCCCATGACAATATAAAAATGGAGCGGGTGATGGGAATCGAACCCACGACATCAGCTTGGAAGGCTGAGGTTTTACCACTAAACTACACCCGCATGTTGTTTGGGGCGATTGATGGGAATCGAACCCACGAGTGCCAGAGCCACAATCTGGTGCGTTAACCACTTCGCCACAACCGCC